>OZ242200.1:0-2390000 GCA_965205995.1 Alphaproteobacteria bacterium
TGGGCGCTCATCGTCCGACTATAGGCACGCGCCGCGAAGCGGCGGCGGAAATTTGTAACCGGGAATTGCCGCGCACGGCTCCGCAACGCGCCGTTACAAATCCCCGGAAGCGGCGACACACGCCGGCAAGGAATCGCCTCCATACGGGTCGCATCGTTCCAACCGACCGCGTTGAGGAGGCGATGACAGATGACCCACGAAACCGAATCGAAGAAGGACGCGATCGGGGCGCGCCGCGCCTTGTGGGCGTCGGGCGTGTTCTATGCCCTGATCGCGTTCGAATTTTTCTACATGGCGTCGCCGTTCGCGGCCTATTTCTACGGCGTCTACGGCCCCGGGCTCGACTGGCTGGAAGGTTCGGAGACCACGAGCTGGCTCATCCGGTTCTTCATGCCCCATCTGGTCGAGGAGACGACCTCCTGGCCGGTCGACGTCCCACGAATGGGCGGGGAGGGTGCTGTTCCTGGGCGGCCTCGCCGGCTTCGCCATCGGCGCGGTCCAGGTCTACGGCGCGAAGCTTCGCGGCAGGGGCGCCGTTACCGGCGGGGTGTACCGCCATATCCGGCATCCGCAATATCTCGCGCTGATCGTCGCCAGCATCGGCATGATGCTGCTCTGGCCGCGCTATCTGGTGGTGGTGGCGACGGTCACGGTGATCTTCGCCTATATCGGGCTGGCGCGGGCCGAGGAACGGCTGTGCCGGGCCCGGTTTCCCGGATACGCGGGCTACGCGGCGCGCACGGGCATGTTCCTCCCGCCGCGGTTCAGCCTCCGCCTCGCCCCGCCGGCGGGCGAGGGACGGGCGGCGCGTCTCGCGTTCTGGGGGCTGGCCTATTCGGCGGCGCTCGGCTTCGGCCTCCTGGTCGCGTCCGGCATCCGGGCCCACGCGATCGATTCGCTCTACGTCCACGAGGCCCCGGAAGGGGTTTACCTGTCCGTCGCCCGTATCGCGGATGAGGATCTCGCGGCGATCGCCCAAATCGCCCGCGCGGCGCCGGCGGCGGAGGCGGCGCTATCGGGAAGGACGCAGCTCATCGCCTACGTCCTGCCGCGCGCGATGTATGTCTCCGAGATCCCCATGGTCCTGCCGCCCGGCGCGAAATTCGCCCACCGCGTTCCGCCCGGCCGCGACCCGGCCCGGTACAAGATCGTCTTCACCCAGGCGGTGTTCGGCGATTCGGGCGGGCATACGGGCCGGGACATCATCCGGCGCGCCGTCAACAAGAAGCCGCTGGCCGAGATCCACCTCGATTTCGGCGCCCGCAAAGTCACCGCGGCCTTCCCGCCGCCGGCAAAGCCGTTCTACGGCAACCGGCAGGTGCCGGTGTTCTGAGGAAAAGCCATGCGCATCAACCCGCAGAGCCTGTTCCAGCGGATCGGGACCAATGTCTACACCTTCGAGGAGCCCGGCGAACTCGTCACCGAAGGGCTTTTCGCGGTCAGCCGGAACCCGATGTATCTCGGCCTGGCGGTGGCCGGGCGGGAGCCGCCCTGGTCTCGGCGACGCTGTCCGCGCTCATCCTCAGCGCGGCCTTCGCGGCCGTCATGCGGCTCTGGTACATCGCCCACGAGGAGGCCGCGATGCGCCGCAAGTTCGGCGACCGCTACGACGCCTATCGCCGACGGGTCCCGCGCTGGCTCGGTTGGCGCCGGAGCGACGGGTGAGCGGCGGAAATCGGTAACCGTGGATTGCCGTCTGCGGTTCCGTAACGCGGCGTTACAAATCTACCCCTTCGGCGAAACACGCCGGCAATGAAGCGTCCCCATATCGGTCCTGTCGTTGAAACCCATGGAGGATGGACAGCATGCAACGCAAGACCCTGATCGTCTCGATATCGTCGCTCGGCGCCGCCGCGCTGGTCGCCGTCGCGGTGTCCGCCGCCGGCTCCGGCGGCGCCTCCGCCTACGGAAGATGGGCCGGAGGCCATGGCTGGGGCGGACCGCCGGGAGGGCACGCCGCGCGGATCTGCAGCGACCGGCGCGACGCGCGGATCGACGATGGGATCCGCTTCGTCGAGGCGTTCGTCACCTTCACCCCGGAACAGACCGGGCCGTGGAACGCGCTGACGACCGCGGTCAGGAGCGGCAGCGCCAGGATCGGCCAGGCCTGCGAGACCGCGACCGCCGAGGGCAGCCCGTCGCAGGCGCCGCAACGCCTCGCCCGGGCCGAACTCGCGCTCACCACCGCGCTCGGCGTGGTGCAGGAGGTGCGCCCCGCCTTCGCCGATCTCTACGGCAAGCTCAATGACGAGCAGCGCGCCCGGATCGACGAACTGCTTTCGCATCGCGGCCGTTTCGGACGCTGACGTTTCCACGCTCAAGCGCAAAGCCGGGGCCGCTTCGGCGGCCCCGGTCTTGCTTGTGTGGTTACGGTAACGCGAGGCCGTTCTTCAAGCGGAGACCGCTTTGGTTGAGTCTCCTGGCTTGGGGGGAATTCGGGGGAATTTTGTTCTTCCCACTCGCGATCCACACATAGGGGATATCTTTGCCGGCCCGTTCGGTCAGTTGCCTGAGCTGTTCGGCTTCACCGTTCAACCAAATCTTCAGCCATTCCAGTTTCCCGAGCACCGCCGAAACTTCGCTCGTTTTCGCCGAGTGGACCTCAACCCAGATTGCTCGTTCCCGTCCCTTCGCCGGCTTGTAGCCGAGGCCGTAGTCCCAGCGACGGTCATTGGGCCGCTGTCGAACGAGCGCCGCGTCCAGTTCGATGCTCCCCGTAAGCCGCCGGGAATCGTCGCACTCGACAAGGTGCCGGTGCTTGTTTTCCAGCGCCTGTTTGCCGGGGCGATAGCTGCCGTTCACCGGATGCGGCGCGGCTTCCACGGCCCTCTTAAAGGTCATGAGTCTTCGTTGCGATTGGCGACTTCGGCGACAATATCGCCCACCCTGCCGGAAAACTCCGTCAAGCCGCCCCAGCCGCCCTCGGCGATATCCTCCGCGCCAGGATCGAGGTCGGATATGTCGCGCACCCTGCCGTCCCGCGCGAAATAATAGGTCTGGAAAGTGCTCTCAAGTACACTTTCCGCCAGCAGCCTGGTCTTCGGCGTCGAGCGAAGGCCGAGAAGTCTCAACACATCCTTTCGGTCTCCGGCGTTTTCCTTAAAGAAACGCAGCGCCCAGACGATGTCGAGGACATGGGGAGAATGGGTGGAGAGGCAGACGCGGTATCCGCGCATTCGTAATTCCATGACCAGGTTGAGCACGGCGCCGATCCCGCTCGGATGCAGCCCCGTTTCCGGTTCCTCGATCACGACCCATTCGAGTTCGTCGCGGCGCGGCATTGCCGAAGGAGGCAAGAGCCAGTACAGCCCCAACAGCAGCGGCACGAATTCACGCTGCCCCGCCGACCACACGAGATAAGGCAGGGGTCGGCCGGAATTCGACTTGAGCACCAGGCGACGCTGATGCGCCGAGGTATCCGTGCGCAGCCCGAACCCGCCGAAAATATGCTCTTCGAGAGGTTCCCGCAGCACCGCCGCCAAACGATTCCGACGCGGAAAGACATCTTCGTCGAGGCCGATTTCGTTTTGCACGATCCAGTGCAGCTTGTCGCTGAAATCGCGCAGGACGAAGGGATCGCCGGCCCGGTAATCGGTGAACGGGCGGGTCATGCCGTCGCGCAGGCTCATCACCCGCTGCGCCGGGATGTAGAACATTTTCTCCGGCCTTTCGGCCCGGCCCGGGCGGGCATAGTCAGTAAGGTCGGTCTGCGTCCGTTTCTTTCCGAGGACAAGGCGGCTCTCCCCCTTCCGCCAGATCGACGCCATGCCCTCGCCGAAATAGAGATCGAAAAAACCGTCAGCGTCGCCGTGCTGAGACAAGCCGTAATGCTGCATCGTCCAGTGGATCGAACGCCTGTCCACGAGCAGTTTCAGGAGCTGCAGGAAAATGCTTTTACCCGTCGCCTGCGGCCCGACGAAGATCGTCAGGTCGCCGAAACGGATATCCGCTTCACGGACCGGCCCGATATTCCTCGCCCTTATCCGCTCCACCATGTGAGGGTCGTCCCGGCGATGTCCGTCGCGTTCCGATACTCTATCGGACGGTCCGTTGCCCGGCCAGCATTCGAGGGGCTGGGCCACTATGCCGCCGGGCGGCTTTCCCCGACCGGTCCGCCGCGCGAATATGCACAGATGGGGAGAGACCGATGACGCGCGAGGCGGCGATTGCCCGGGCGGAGGCCTATTTCGACGACGGCGGGTTCGAGGCAGATCTGGCGCGCCGCGTCGCGATCGCCTCGACCAGCCAGGAAGACGCCGCCCGTCCGGCGCTCAGGCGCTATTTGGCGGACGAGATCGCGCCTGCCGTGGACGCGCTCGGCTTCTCCGCCGAGCTGGTGGAAAACCCCGAGCCCGGCGGCCCGCCCTTCCTGCTCGCCGAGAGGATCGAGCCCGGGGCGGCGCTCACCCTGCTCTCCTATGCCCATGGCGATGTGGTGCGGGGCCTCGACGGCGGGTGGAGCGGCGGGCTCGCCCCGTGGACGCTGAGCCGCCGCGGCGAACGGCTCTACGGGCGCGGCACGGCCGACAACAAGGGCCAGCACAGCGTCAATCTCGGCGCGCTCGCCGCGGTGATCGCCGCGCGGGGCGGGCTCGGCTTCTCGATGAAGATCCTGTTCGAGACGGGCGAGGAGGTGGGCTCGCCCGGGCTGCGCGCGCTCTGCGGAGGCGCGCTGCGCGCGCGCCTCGGCGCCGATCTGTTCATCGCCTCGGACGGGCCGCGCCTCGCCCCCGACCGGCCGACGATCTTCCTCGGCTCGCGCGGCGGCGAGCCGGTCGAGCTCGTCGTCGATCTGCGCGCCGGCGCCCACCATTCGGGCAATTGGGGCGGTGCGCTCGCCAACCCGGCGACCATTCTGAGCGCCGCCATCGCCAGCATCGTCGACCGGCGCGGCGCGATCCTGGTGCCCGAGCTGCGCCCGGCGCTGCCCGATTCGGTGCGCCGCGCGCTCGCCGGGCTCGAAGTCTCCGGCGGCGCCGACGGCCCGGCGGTGGACGAGGGCTGGGGCGAGCCCGGCCTGACCCCGGCGGAGCGGGTCTACGGATGGAACTGCTTCGAGGTGCTGGCGCTGCATGCCGGGACGCCGGAGGCCGTGGTCAACGCGATCCCCGGCTCGGCGCGCGCCCATTGCCAGCTCCGCTTCGTCGCCGGCACCGATGCCGACGACATCGCCCCCGCGATCCGGCGCCATCTCGACCGCGAAGGCTTTTCGCAGGTCGAGCTGCGCGCCCGCGCGGATGGCCGGTTCCCGGCGACCAGGCTCGACCCCGACAACCCGTGGGTGGGCTGGGCTGCGCGCTCGATCGCCGCCACCGCCGGCGCGCCGCCGGTGGTGCTGCCCAATCTCGGCGGCTCGCTGCCCAATGACGTGTTCGCCGACATCCTCGGCCTGCCGACGATCTGGGTGCCGCATTCCTATCCCGGCTGCTCGCAGCACGCCCCCGACGAGCACCTCCTCGCACCGGTCGCGCGCGAGGGGCTGGCGATCATGGCCGGGCTGTTCTGGGATTTGGCGGAGACGGGCGGGCCTTTTTAGGCGGCCGCGTATTCCTCCAGGGTCTCGAAGGGGCGGCTGCCCTCGGTCGTGGTCCGGCGCAGCAGGCGGCGCTCGGCCTCCGGGAAGTCGGTGCGCGCGTGGGTGACGCAGCGGTTGTCCCACATCACCAGATCGCCGACTTGCCAGACATGCTCGTAGACGATGGACGAATCCTCGCTCGCCGCCAGCAGCTCGTCGATCAGCGCGTCGCTTTCGGCCTCGTCCATGCCGTCGATCCGCGCCGTCATCAGCCGGTTGACGTAGAGCGCCTTGCGCCCGGTCTCGCCATGGGCAATGGCGATCGGGTGGGAGAAGTGGCGCACGTCCGACATGTCGTCGCGCACACGCGGCCGGTCGGTGCGGCGGTATTCGTGCATCTGCAGCGCGGTGCGCCCGCGGATCCGCTGCCTGGTCGCGTCGGACAGGCGGTCATAGGCTGCGTACATGTTGGCGAACAGCGTGTTGCCGCCCTCCGACGGGATTTCCAGCGCGTAAAGCATTGTCGCCTGGTGCGGATTCTCGTCGTAGCACATGTCGGAGTGGAACCACATCTCCCCGTCATGGGCGAGGCCGAGCGGCTTGCCGTCGCGGCGGATGTTGGAGACCATCATGATGCCGGGCTCCAGCTTCTCGCCGTCGAGCCCGCGCTGCGGGCGTGGCGAGAACACCCCGCCGGGCTGGCCGAACAGCCGGGCGAAGGCGAGCTGCCGATGCTGGTCGATGTCCTGGCCGCGGAACACCAGGACCAGATGGTCGAGCCACGCGCGGCGCAGCAGCGCCGCCTCGTCGCCATCGATCGGGCCGCTCAGATCGATGCCGGCAACCTCGGCCCCGAGCGTTTCGGAAGCGGGCAGGATCTCGATGCTCATCGGCGGCTTCCTCCGTCGATTTCCGGGCCGGGCCGGGTCGACGGCGATTATGGCGAGCCCGCGAATCGGGCGCAATCGCCGGGCGCTTGGGTGTTGACGAAGCGGGTCCGCATGGCCAGCATGGCGCCACAAAAATACATAGATATCCAAGGGAGTGCGGACCCGCGGAGCGCTGGCGCCAGAGGCGGTTTACTGGCGCGGCCGATCCGGCGATAGTGCCGGACAGGCGCCCGCGCGGCCACGGAAGGGAGTACGACGATGAAGCCTCACAAGGTCTTGATCGCATTCGCGGCGGCGTCCGCCGCGCTGGCAACGGCGATGTCGACGGCGACGGCCAAGGACGAGCTCGGCGCGGTGACCGCGCTGCAGCTCACCAACACGATCGCGAAGTCTTTCGTCCGCAACTACCTCGAGGCCTCCAACCAGGCCAAGGGTCCGGTCAAGATCAAGTATGTCGGCGGCCAGGAAGTGGTGCCGCCGCGAAAGGCGGCAAACGCGCTGAAGCGAGGCCAGTTCGATTTGTTGAGCTGCCCGACCGCCTACTATATCGGCACCGTGCCCGAGGGCTACGCGCTGCTGGCGGCCAACCAGGGGCCGCGCGCGCTGCGCGCCAACGGCGCCTGGGAGGTTCTCGAAGAAATCTACATGAAGAAGGCGGGTGCCGTGCTTCTGGCCTGGGGCGAGAGCATGACCTCCTACAACATGTACCTGGCGGTATTGCCCAAGTTCCGCGCCGACGGGTTGCCCGATTTGTCGGGGATCAAGATGCGCGCGACCGGCACCTACCGGCCGCTGTTCCGGGCGCTCGGAGCCTCGACGATCAACATCAAATCCTCCGAGGTGTTCACGGCGTTGCAGCGCGGCACCGTGAAGGGGGTCGGCTGGCCCGATGTCGGGCTCGTGCCGCAGGGGTGGCAAAACCTGCTGAAATACCGGGTTACCCCGAACTTCTACCAGACCAACCAGGTATTGACGATCAACCCGGGGGTCTGGAAGTCCCTGACCAAGGCGCAGCAGGGCTTCCTCAAGGCTCAGGCTCTCGAATACGAGACCACATCGATCCACTGGCTCGAAGGCGAGCGTGCGAAGGAGGAGAAGATCCTGCACGCGGCCGGCGTGAAGGACATCGCGCTGAGCGGCGGGACCGCCGAGCGGTATCTGGATCTCGCCCACCAGGAGATCTGGACGCAGCTCAAGGAGCGCTCCGACTACCACGACAAGCTGAAGCCGCTGATGTATATCCCCGGAAAGCCCAACCGGCAGGTCGATATCGGCCGCGCGCTGCGGCAATAGGGCGCCGGCGGAAACGAGGGAAACGATACGGCGGCGGCAGGCGCGGCCGGCCGGAATCTCCGGCATTGCTTGCGTAACCCGGACTTGCTCCAATCGAAGCACCCAAAAAGGAGAGGGAGCCATGAAGACACGCATCGCACTGACCGGCTTGGCGGCAGCCTCTGCCATGACAGCCGGGATCGGCACGGCGTCGGCAATGGTCGACACGCTTACCGCGGTCGGTACGCTCACCCAGGGCAACCAGATTCAGATCAGTTTCCGCGAAAACTTCATGAAACCGGCCAACGAGCGCTTCAAGGGCAAGATCGAGATCAAGTTCCTCGGCGGCCAGGAGATCGTGCCGCCGCGCAAGGCGGTGACCGCGCTCAGGCGGGGCCAGTTCAGCGCGCTGCACAGCCCGACCGCGTATTATATCGGCACCGTTCCCGAGGGGTATGCGCTCCAGGCCGCAAATCAGGGTCCGACGGCGCTGCGCGCCAACGGCGGCTGGGAGATCCTTCAAGAGGCTTATCTCAAGAAGGCCGGCGCGCATCTGCTGGCCTGGGGCGAGAACATGACGTCCTACAACACGTTTCTCATGAAGATGCCGAAATTCGACAAGGATGGCGTGCCCGATCTGACGGGGTTGAAGATGCGCGCGACCGGCACCTACCGGCCGCTGTTCCGGGCGCTCGGCGCGACCACCATCAACATCAAGTCGTCCGAGATCTTCACCGCGGTACAGCGCGGCACTGTCGACGGGTTCGGCTGGATCGATGTCGCGCTGGTGCCGCTCGGACTGCACAAGGTGGCCAAGTTCCGGATCCAGCCGGGCTACTACCAATCGAACACCGTGCTGACGATCCACGCCGATACGTGGAACAAGCTGGCACGAGAGAAGAAGGACATGCTCACCGACCTCGCCAAGACATACGAGACCACGTCGGTGCACTGGATGGAGAAGGAACGGAGCGCAGAGGACAAGGTTGTGATGGCCGCGGGGGTGAAGGACCTCGTGCTCCAGGGCAAGGCGGCGGCGCGCTATCTCGACATCGCTCACGGGGAGATCTGGAAAGAGCTCAAGGAGCGGTCCGAGTACCACGACAGGCTGCGGCCGCTGATGTACATCCCGGGCAAGCCCAACCGGCAGGCCGATCTCGGCCGCGCGCTCCGGAAATAGGGCGCCGCAGGACGGCGGCGGTTGGCCGATAGCGCTATCGACATGCGGGAGTTGTTGACGCGGCACGCCGCTCTTGGCCGCGTTACGTGAACCGAAACTGGAGATGACGAAAATGAAAACACGATTCGCACTGACCGGCTTGGTCGCAGCGGCCGCCATGACGGCCGGGATCGGCACGGCCGCCGCGATGGCCGACAAGCTCAACGCGGTCACCTCGCTCGACCAGAACAACGTGCTGGTGGTCAGCTTCAAGACCAACTATCTCAACCCGGCCAATGAACGCTTCAAGGGCAAGATCGAGATCAAGTATCTCGGCGGCCAGGAGATCGTGCCGCCGCGCAAGGCCGTCACCGCGCTGAGACGGGGCCAGTTCAACGTGCTGCACAGCCCGACCGCCTACTATATCGGTACCGTGCCCGAGGGCTACGCCATCCTCGCCGCCAACCAGGGTCCGAAGGCGCTGCGCGCCAACGGCGCCTGGGAGATCCTCCAGGAGATCTATCTCAAGAAGGCCGGCGCGCATCTGCTGGCCTGGGGCGAGAACATGACCTCCTACAACGCCTATCTCCTCAAGATGCCGAAATTCGACAAGGACGGCGTGCCCGATTTTACGGGGTTGAAGATGCGCGCGACCGGCACCTACCGGCCGCTGTTCCGGGCGCTCGGGGCGACGACCATCAACATCAAGTCGTCCGAGGTCTTCACCGCGCTGCAGCGCGGCACGGTCGACGGTTTCGGCTTCACCGACATCTCGATCGTTCCGCTCGGCGTGCACAAGATCATCAAGTTCCGGGTGCAGCCGAACTTTTACCAGACCAACACGGTGGTGACGGTCCACGCCGATAGCTGGAACAAGCTGGCGAAGGAAAAGCGGGACGCGATGACCGCCCTCGCGAAGGAGTACGAGACCACCTCGGTGCACTGGATCGAGACCCAGCGCAAGGCGGAGGACAAGATGGTGATGGCCGCGGGCGTGAAGGACATCGTCCTCAAGGGCAACGCCGCGGCGCGCTATCTCGACATCGCGCATCAGGAGATCTGGAAGGAGCTCAAGACGCGGTCCGAGTACCACGACAGGCTGAAGCCGCTGATGTACATTCCGGGCAAGCCCAACCGCCAGGCCGATCTCGGCCGCGCGCTCAGGCAATAGGTTCCGGGCCGACTATCGCAGAACCCGGCGAAGGAGGCGGGAGAGGCCGTGACGCTTGAGTCCTTCGACCGGGGTCTCGAACGGGTCGTCGGCGTGCTGGTATGGATCGCCTGCGCGCTGATCCCGTGCATCTTCACGATGATCGTGATCGACGTGTCGATCCGGACCATCGGGTTCACCCCGCCGCTTTTCACCTCCACGGTGGTCGAGTACGCGCTGCTCTACGTGGCGATGTTCTCGGCCCCGTGGCTGGTGCGCCAGAAGGGCCATGTGGCGATCGAGGCGATGGTCGCGATGCTGCCGCCGGCGATCCGCGAGGGGCTGGCCAAGGCGGTGTATTTCGTCTGCGCCTTCGTCGCGGCCTATTTCACGTGGCTCTCGATCGAGCTGTTCTTCGAGGCCATCGAGACCGGCAATCTCGACGTGCGCGGGATCGACATGCCCTATTGGCTGCAGTTCCTGCCGATGCCCTTCGGCTACGGGCTTGTGTCGCTCGAGTTCCTGATGTTTCTGCTCGGGCTCCGGCACTACTACACCTACGACCTCGGCGAGGTGAAGGACAGCGTCTGAGCCATGGAATGGTATGAGGCAGGAGCGGTTCTTCTGGGGTGCGTCGTCGCCGGGATGGCGCTCGGCTTCCCGGTCGCGTTCACCTTCCTGATCGCCAATGTGCTGGGCATGTTCGTGTTCGCCAACGGCTGGTCGAACCTGATCCAGATCGCCGACAACGCGCCGCAGCTGATCACCACCTTCACGCTTTCGCCGATCCCGATGTTCATCCTGATGGGCGCGCTGTTCTTCCATACCGGGCTCGCGATCCGGGTGTTCGACGCACTCGATAAGCTGCTCGGGCGGGTTCCGGGCCGGCTCTGCTTCCTGACCGTGATCGGCGGCTCACTGTTCTCGACGCTGACCGGCTCGACGATGGCCAACACCGCCATGCTGGGCTCGCTTCTGGTGCCCGAGATGACCCGGCGGGGCTACAACAAGCGCATGTCGATGGGGCCGATCCTCGGCACCGGCGGGCTCGCGATGATCATCCCGCCGTCTTCGCTCGGCGTGCTGCTGGCCTCGATCGCCGGGGTCGACGTGGGCGCGCTGCTGATCGCCGGCCTGCTGCCGGGGTTCCTGCTGGCCGCGCTCTATGCGGCGATGATCCTGCTGCAGCTCAAGATCAACCCCGACGCCGCGCCGAGCTACGAGATCGAGCCGACCAGCTGGAAGGAGAAGCTCTACCAGGTGGCGGTCAACATCCTGCCGATGAGTCTGGTCGTCTTCATGGTGATCGGCTTCATCGTGCTGGGCTGGGCGACGCCGTCCGAATCGGCGTCGTTCGGGGTGGTCGGGGTGTGCATCCTCGCCATCGCCTTCCGCGTCTTCACCTGGCAGGCGTTCAAGACCTCGCTGGTCGGCGCGATAAGGGTGGTCGGGATGGTGTTCTTCATCCTGATGAACTCGACCGTGTTCAGCCAACTGCTGTCGATGTCGGGCGCCGGGCGCGGGCTCACCGAATGGGCGACCGGATTCGAGGTGGCGCCGCTGGTGATCCTGACGGCGATGTTCCTGGTCCTGATCATGCTCGGCATGTTCATGGACCAGGTCTCGATGATGCTGATCACCGTGCCGATCTTCTATCCGATCGCGCAGACGCTGGGCTACGACCTGATCTGGTTCTCGCTGATCGTGCTGATGTCGCTGGAGATGAGCGCCACCACCCCGCCCTTCGGGCTGCTGCTCTACATCATGATGGGGATGGTGCGCGGGACGACGCTGTTCGAGGTCGCGTCCTATGCGATTCCGTTCCTGTTCTGCGACCTCATCCTGATCATCATCCTGGTCATGGCGCCGGGGATCGCCCTCTATCTGCCCAGCCTGATGTGAGTTCTTCGCCGACGGGATAAATGCGCCCGGAATCAGGGAGAGGGACCGTGGACCCACGCGACCGCATCGAATACAGCGCCATCGTCGACCGGCCGCCGCTCGAACTGCC
This sequence comes from Alphaproteobacteria bacterium, assembly GCA_965205995.1. Lineage (GTDB taxonomy): Bacteria > Pseudomonadota > Alphaproteobacteria > MPNO01 > MPNO01 > MPNO01. Next base: position 11,998 of record OZ242200.1, read on the forward strand.
CGACGGCGCGCGTATCGTCGTCTGGCCGGTCTTCAATATCGAGAACTGGGACACCGCCAAGCCGATGCCGCGCGCGGTGCTGACGCCGCCCGGCGAGACGCTGTTCGTGCCCGACATCCCCAACTGGAGCTGGCAGGAATACGGCATGCGGGTCGGGTTCTGGCGCATCAAGGCCGCCTTCGACCGGCTCGGCATCAAGCCCACCTTCTCGCTCAACGCCTCGGTCTGCGACGTCTATCCCAGGATCGCCGAGGCGGCGCTCGAAGCCGGCTGGGAATTCCTGCCGCATACCTACCACCAGGGGCCGATGCATTTGCTGGAGGACGAGCGCCGCACCATCGAGGAGACCGTCGAGCGGATCGCGGCGTTCACCGGGACCCGGCCGCGCGGCTGGATCGGCCCCGGCCTCACCCAGACCTATGAGACCTCGGATCTGCTCAAGGAGGCGGGGCTCGATTACGTCGCCGATTTCGTCTGGGACGATGAGCCGACGCTGGTCAAGACCCGCGCCGGCGATCTGGTCAACGTGCCCTATTCGGTCGAGCTCAACGACATCGCGATGATCATCCTGCAGAACCATCGCGGGGCCGAGATCTACGAGCGCACCATGGACCAGTTCGAGCGGCTCTACGAGGAGGGCGCCCAGCGGGCCAAGTTCATGGGCTTCGGCATCCACCCCTATATCAGCGGCGTGCCGCACCGCATCAAGCATCTCGAAGCGATGCTGGCGCAGATGGCGGCGCGGCCCGGCGTGGTGTTCTGGTCGGGGGCCGAGATCGCCGACTGGTTCAGAGGGACGCTAGGCTAGGCCTAAAAGCCGCTTGGCGTTGCCCGACAGGATCCGCTCCCGCGCCTCCGCGCCGATGCCGTCATGCCCGGTCACCACCTCGACCGGGCGCTCGTAGCCCATGTCGAAGCAGTAGTCGCTGCCGAGCATCACCCGGTCCGCGCCGACCAGGTCGATGAGATAGGCGAGCGCCTTGTCGGAGTGGCTGACGGTGTCGTAGTGGAACCGCCTGATGTATTCCATCGGCCCCTTGTCCCGGTCGCGATGCGCCATCTCCGGCCGCACGTGGTGGCCGTGCTGGAGGCGGCCGACGACATAGGGGAAGACGCCGCCGGCATGCGGCAGGCAGACGTCGAGACCGGGGAAACGGTCGAGCGTGCCGGAAAAGATCAGATGCGCCGCCGCGATCCCCGATTCCATCGGGTTGCCCAGCAGGTTGGTGAGGTAGTAGCGCGCGAGCCGCTGCGGGTCGACGACATGCACCGGGTGCAGGAACAGCGGCAGGCCGAGCCCGTCGATCGCCTCGAAGATGGGCAGGTAGTCCTCGTCGCCGAGCTCGCTTTGGCGTACCCGGGTCATCGAATAGACCCCCCTGATGCCGGGCAGGGCGGCGGCGCGTTCGAGCTCCTTCACCGCCAGCGCGGGCTCGTGCCAGGGCAGCGTCGCCAGCCCGACCAGCCGCTCGGGGTATTTTTCATGCGCCGCCGCGCAGCCGTCGTTGAACGCCGCCGCCAGCGACAGCGCGTCCTCGCCATCGGCGAAATCGATCATCGGGCCGGTCAGCGACAGCGCGTGGATCTCCACCCCGATCTCGTCCATCTCGGCGACGCGGAGGTCGATATCGGTGAATTTCTGCGGCAGCGGCCCCATCGATATCGGCCCGCCGGTGACGGTGAATCCCGCCGCCCCGGAGGTCGCCGCGCCGCCATAGCGATGGCCGTCCCGCGCGAGCGTCTGCAAATATTCCGGCGGGTAGAAATGGGCGTGGATGTCGATCGGCGAATGGCTGTGCAACACCGGGCTCCTTCTCGTCGGGGGCGGCACCATAGCCATGTTTTCCACCGCGGAAAACGCGCTAAACTCCGCCGTCTGAGCGAGAGCCGGGAGGCGAAGCCATGACGTCGCATGTACTCGGCGGTGCGTTCGTTCCCCATGCGCCGCAGTTCTTCACCATGCCCGAGACCGAGGACCCCGCCACGGTGGCGCGGGTGCGCGAGGTGGCGGCGCGGATCGGCGGGGCGCTGGCGGCGCTCGAACCCGATGTCTGGATCGTCATCGCCAACGACCACGTCAACCAGTTCTTCCTGCACTGCACGCCGGCCTTCACGCTGCATACCGGCGCCGAGGTCAGGGGCTCGTTCGCCGGGCGCGACTTCCGCCACGAGGTGGCGAGCGCCACCGCGCACGCGATGATCCGCCATCTCCAGGCCGAGGGGTTCGATCCCGCCTTCACCTCGACCGCCGAGATCGACTACGCCTTCGGCATCCCGCTCGCCCATCTCGGGGTCAACGCGCCGATCGTCCCGCTCTACGTCAACGCCTATGTGCCGCCGCAGCCGTCGATGGAGCGCTGCTACGGCTTCGGCCAGGCGCTTGCGCGCGCGCTCGCCGCCATCGACGTCCGCGCGGTGGTGGTCGCCAGCGGCGGCATGTCCCATTTCCCGGGCACCGAGCGCTATTCCAACCCCGACCTCGAATTCGACAAGGCGCTGCTGGAGCCGCTCGGCCGCGGCCGGCTGAGGACGCTGCTGTCGCTCGACGAGAAGCGGCTCGACGCGACCGGCAATGTCGAGCTCCGATGCTGGGCGATCGGCGCCGGCGCGCTCGGCGAACGGGTGCCCGATATCGTCCAGCTCGACCCGAGCTGGCACCATATCTACGGCTCGCTCGGCTGGTTCACCCCCGAGCCGGACTCCGCCCATGTGCCGCACTACCCGCCGGTCCATGCCGAGCGGGTGGAACTCACCCGAATCCTGCATCTGCTCTCGAACAGCGCCCGGGAGCGGGCACGCTATGTCGGCGATCCCGCCGCCTACGCGGCGGCTTCCGGGCTCGGCGAAGAGGAGACCGCGGCGCTGGCGAGCCTCGACATGGAGCGGATGCGCGCGCTCGGCGTCCATCCGATGGTGCCTTTCCTCACCCGGCTGCAGATCGACCACGAACGGACCCTCTGATGGTCTGGACCGGGCTGGCGGCGGCCGCGCTGGCCGCCTGGCTCGGCCTGCTGGCGGGGCGCGGCGGCTTCTGGCGGGCGCGACCGCGGCTCGACGGGGCGGGCGCCGCGCCGCCGCCCGAGGACTGGCCGGCGGTCGCCGCGGTGGTGCCGGCCAGGGACGAGCGCGAGACCATAGGCCACGCGGTGGCCGCGCTCGCCGGGCAGGACTACCCCGGCGAATTCTCGGTCGTCGTCGTCGATGACGGGAGCGGCGACGGAACCGCCGCCATCGCCCGTGCGGCGGGTGAGGGCGCCGATGTCGCGGTGATCGAAGCGGGGCCGCTGGCGGCCGGGTGGAAGGGCAAGGTCTGGGCGCTGTCCCGCGGCCTTGCCTATGTCGCGGATCGGCGGCGGCCCCGCTATCTGTGGCTGACCGACGCCGATGTCGTGCATCCGCCCGACATGCTGCGCGCGCTGGTCTCCGAGGCCGAGGCGCGCGCGCTCGACCTGCTCTCGCTGATGGTGCGGTTGCGCGCCGACTCGTTCTGGGAGCGGCTGCTGATCCCGCCCTTCATCCTGTTCTTCGGGAAGCTCTACCCGTTCGCCTGGGTCAACGATCCCGGCCGGCGGATCGCCGCGGCGGCGGGCGGCTGCGTGCTGCTCAGGCGCAGCGCGCTGGAACGGATCGGCGGGATCGGAGCGATCCGGGGCGCGCTGATCGACGACATCGCGCTCGCGCGCGCGGTGAAGCCGGGCGGGCCGATCCGGCTTGCGCTGACCGACGGGTCGCGCAGCATCCGGCGCTACAGCGGTCTCGGCGAGATCTGGGCGATGGTGGCGCGGTCCGCCTTCGACCAGCTCGGTTATTCCGCGCTCGCGCTGATCGGCACCGTGCTCGGCATGGCGCTGGTCTATCTCGCGCCCCCGGCCGCGTTGCTTTGCCTGCCGCTGCACGGGGGGTGGATCGCCGCCGGGCTCGGCGCCGCGGCCTGGGCGGCGATGGCGTTCGCGGCCTGGCCGGTCAACCGGCTCTACGGCCTGCCGGCGATCGCCGGGCTCGCCCTGCCGGTCGCGGCGGCGCTGTTCGTCGCGATGTGCGTCGATTCCGCGCGCTGCCACTGGCAGGGCGCCGGGCAGGCCTGGAAATCCCGCGTCTACGCCCCCGGGTCCGCAGATGGCTGACGCCGCCGGGTCCGACCAATTGGCGACGCCGTCCGGCAAGTGGTCGGGGGACGAGAATTTTCCCGTCGGGTCGTGGCTCCTGCCGGCCCGGCTGCGCCCGCACATCAAGACCTATTACGCGATCGCCAGAACCACCGACGACATCGCCGACAACCCCGATCTTCCGCCGGAGGAGAAGCTCCGCCGGCTCGACGCATTCGAGGCCGCGGTCAAGGGGGAGGTCCCGGCCGGGCCCGGGCTCGAAAAGGCCGTCCGGATGCGGCAAAGCCTCGCCGAGACCGGGCTGGACCCGCGCCACGTCGTCGACATCATCGCCGCGTTCAAGCAGGACGCGACCAAGCGGCGCTATGCCGATTGGGACGAGCTGATGGGGTATTGCAACCTGTCCGCCGCGCCGGTCGGGCGCTACGTCCTCGACCTGCACGGAGAGGACCGCGCCACCTGGCGGGCATCGGACCCGCTCTGCGGCGCGCTCCAGCTGCTCAATCACCTGCAGGACTGCCAGGACGACTACCGCGCGTTCGACCGGGTCTATCTGCCGGAACCCTGGCTGGAGGAGGCGGGGATCGGCGCGGACGCGCTCGACGCCGGCCGGTCGAGCGCCGCGCTGCGCTCGGTCCTCGACCGCATGCTCGACGGCATCGACGGGCTGATGGCGGACGCCCGGGCGCTGCCCGGCGCGGTCAGCAACCGGCGGCTGGCGATGGAGACGGCGATCATCGTCCGCCTCGCCCGCCGGCTCGCGGCCCTGCTGCGCGCCGGCGACCCGCTCGCCGGAAGGGTGGCGCTCAGCCGCTGGGACTTCTCCCGCGCCGGAATCGGCGGCGCGCTGGGCGGGCTGCTGCTGGGGCGGTAGGGGGCCGGGCTAGCGCCTCCCCTTCGCCGCCAGCTCGGCGGTCTTGTCCCTGATCCGCTTCACCAGGGCGTTCACCCCCTCCTTGCGCAATATCCCCGAATACTCCGAACGCTTGGTCGCCACCTCGCTCACCGCGCCCTTGAGATAGACGTCGATGACGCGCCAGCCGTCGCCGAACCGGCTCAGCAGATAGTTGAGCTTGGTGTCCTCCCGCTTCGATCCGACGATGCTGGTCTTGACCAGAACGGTTTTCGGGCGCAGCGCCGCCGAGCCGAGGATTTTGAAGCTCTGGCCCGAATACCCGTCGAACCGATGGGCATAGGTCGCGGCAACCAGGCCGGAGAAGGCGGCGGCGAAGCTCTTCTTCTCCGCCTTGGAAAAGCGCTTCCAGTGACGCCCGCCGGCCACCATCCGGCTCATCAGCCGGAGATGGAACGCCTCCTCGATCGCCGGCGCGAGCAGGCGGTGCCGCCCCGCATAGCCGAGCGTCTTGGCGCCCTTCATGACTTCGAGCAGGGTCGCGTGAAACGCCTCGACCACCTTGACCGGGTCGGACCGGTCGGCCGCCGCCGGCCCGGCGAGCGCGAACAGGAGCGCGCCGACGCCGAGCGTCGAGACTATCGAGCGTATCGTCCGGGGCAATCGGGCCTCCGCAACCTGGTTGGCCGGCATCGTAGCGCCTCGCGCCCGGGCGCGTCATCCGCCACCGCGAGCGGCGATTGGACATGGCTACCGGATCGCCCGATAATCGCCGAGGACTTCGCGCGTCCCGGATGCCGCGAGGGGCCGATTGGAGGTGTGTGCATGGGTGTAGCGCTGGGCCAGCAACTCCGTATCGGCGCCTATATCCTGAAACAGCGGCTCTGCGGCAACCGGCGCTACCCGCTGGTCCTGATGCTGGAGCCGTTGTTCCGCTGCAACCTCGCCTGCGCCGGCTGCGGCAAGATCGACTATCCCGATCCGATCCTCGACCGGCGGATGAGCGTCGCCGACGCCGTCGGCGCGGTCGAGGAATGCGGCGCGCCGGTGGTGTCGATCGCCGGCGGCGAACCGCTGATCCACCGCGAGATCGGCGGCATCGTCGCGGCCATCGTCGCGCGCAAGAAATATGTCTATCTCTGCACCAACGCGCTGCTCCTGGAGAAGAAGCTCGACCTCTTCGAGCCCAGCCCGTTCTTCTCCTTCTCGATCCATCTCGACGGCACCCGCGCGGTGCATGACCGCTCGGTCTGCCAAGACGGCGTCTACGACGCGGCAATCCGGGCGATCGCCGCCGCCCGCGCCAAGGGGTTCCGGGTGTCGGTCAATTGCACACTGTTCGACGGCGTGGACGCCGGCGAGGTCGCGGAATTCTTCGACAGCCTCGCCGGGCTCGGGGTCGACGGCGTCACGGTCTCGCCGGGCTACGCATATGAGCGCGCCCCCGACCAGCAGCATTTCCTCAACCGGCGCAAGACCAAGGAGCTGTTCCGCGCCATCTTCGCGCGCGGCCGCGTCAGGAAGTGGCCGCTCAACCACTCCGCCCTCTATCTCGACTTCCTCGCCGGCAACCGGGACTATCGCTGCACCCCGTGGGGCAACCCGACGCGCAACGTGTTCGGCTGGCAGCGCCCCTGCTATTTGCTGGGCGAGGGCTATGCGCCGTCGTTCCGCGAGCTGATGGACGGAACCGACTGGGACTCATACGGCACCGGCAATTACGAGAAATGCGCCGACTGCATGGCCCATTGCGGCTACGAGGCGAGCGCGGTCGCGGACCTCGCCGCGCATCCGTGGAAGGCGCTCCCCCTCGCCCTGTTCGGCATCCGCACCGAGGGCAAGATGGCCCCCGAGATCCCGCTGGAGGGCGCGCGGCCGGCGCAATTCACGTTCGGCGCCCTGGTCGAGGAACGCACCGCCGCGCTGGAGCGCGACGACGCGGCGTAGGGCGGCGCCCGCCCTTCGATACGCGGCGCAGCCCGTCCCGAGCGGAGCCGAGGGGCGGCTGCTCGGGGGTTTTTCTTATGTCCTCATCCCGGGCAGGCGCGCCGGGGCCGTATCGAGGGACGCCCCGCCGCCGCGGTTCCGGCTAAAGCGGATTCGTTCTAGCCCTTGCGGGTTTCCTCCGCGACGGACTTGATGAGCTGCCACATTTCGCGCGTCCTCGGATCGTTGCCGAGCACCCTCTCACCGATCGGCTTGGCACGGCGCATGAACTCAGCCCGGTCCTCCGCCGACAGCCTGTGGACGGTGCCGCCTTCTTCCACCCACTTCTTTTCCCAGAACTCGTTGAGCCCTTTCGATATCCGCAAGCCTGCCTCGGCGGCCTCCGGCCCGAGATCGAATAGGGACTTGCGCAGATCCGCCGGCAGCTTGTTGAGCCACAGCTTGCTGAAAAACAGGCCCGTCGGAATGAACCCGCCATGGGTCAGCGTGATGTGCTTGGCGACGCTGTAGAACTTGGACGGCCCCATGACCAGGATCGCGCTCCGCGCACCGTCGATCACCTTGCGCTGGATGGCCGGCAAGACCTCCGAATACGCCATCGGAATGCCCGTCATGCCGATGGCCTTCGTCAGCTCGATTTCGAGCTTGCTGGCCAGCACGCGGATCTTCTTGCCTTTCATGCTTTCCAGCGTGGCCAGGGGCACGCGCGCGGCGATCGCGCCCTCCCCGGAACCGAACAGATAGGAACCGACGATACCCTTGGCCTCGGCGAGCTTGAGCAATTTGTCGCGCGCTTTGGGATGATTGACGGTTCGATGCAGATGCTCGATGTCATCGAACAGCCCGGGTGCGTCGAGCACTTGAAACGCCGCGTTGATCCCGACGAAGAACCCGGGCGGTGTGTGGAACGCTTCTTGCGTGCCGAGCTGGATACCTTCGATCTGACGCGGGATCTTGCCCAGCTGAGCCGCCGGGAAAAGGCGAACCTTGAACCGGCCGTCGGTCCTCTTTTCGATCTCTTTCTTGAAATACCTGGACGATCCGTGCTGCGGACCGTTGATCGATCCAAATCCGATTTTCAAGTCCAGGCTCTGGGCTAAACTGCCGCCTGCCCAAGTCGCCATGGCGACGGTAGCGACCAAACTAACAACGGTGACCGGCCGCACTGAAGTCATCTTCATTCGAGCCTCCCGTCCATTGGCGCCGAAGCATCGCTTCCGGCTTGAAAATCGTTCCTTCGCCGAGCTTCCTCAGATGGATTCACCGATCTTCCACGACGGCATCAGGATTCAAATCCGACCACAAATCCGCGCTAACCGGTGAAAGCGAAATCCGGCCCGCCCGCCGCGACCACGCGGCGGAGCGCGGCGAGCGCCCGGCGATAATCCAGCGCCAGCGCGGCCAGCGCCGGGAGTTCGCCCGGCCGCTTGCACAGCTCGACGAGAACCCGGGCGCGCCGCCTGCCGCGGGAGGCGAGCGCCGATGCCGGGACGCTTCGCCCCGCCGGGTCGGCGATCGCGCGGATGGCGATCGCCGGCAGCCCGGCCCCGGCCACCGCGTGGCTTTCCATGTCGACGGCGGCGGCGCCCGAGGATGCGGCGAGCGCGGCCTTGGCGGCGGCGTCCGCGACCGGCGCGTCGGCCCCGGCGATCGGCGCGCGGATGACGGGCAGCGCGGGCGCCAGCGCGGCGGCGAGCCGGTCCGCCCATTCGCCGGCGATGCCGAGCGGGCCGCCGTCCGGAGCGACGATGCCGGTGGCGATCACCACCGTCCCCGGAGGCAGCCCGGGATCTAGCCCGCCGGCGACGCCGAAGCTCACCAGCCCGGCGGCGCCCCACTCGACCAGGGACTCCGCGTGGGACCGCGCCCGTTCCGGCGAGGCGTTGCAGCAGAGGATCCGGATGTTGTCGCCGCCGCGCGCCGCCCGGGCTTCTCCAGGAAGGCCGGTGACGATCCCCAGACGCCGCGCCGGGCTCACAACCCGAAGGGCGAGGTCTTGGCGGTGCCGCCGATGAGCCGACGATAGCGCGCCAGCGCGAGGATCGGGAAATAGGCGCTGTAGCCGTGATACCGGAGATAGAAGACGCGGGGAAAGCCGACCGCGTTGGTATGGTCGTCGCGCCAGGTGCAGCCGTCCCGCGGCGCGTCGAGCAGATATTCGATGCCGCGCCGCGCCGCCGCGCCGTCGACCTCGCCGGCGGCCATCAAGGCGAGCACCGCCCAGGACGTCTGGCTCGGTGTCGAGGAATGGGCCTCGGCGCGCCGGCCCGGCCAGTAGACCGCGCCGTTCTCGCCCCAGCCGCCGTCTGCGCGCTGCCGCCCTTCCAGCCAGCGGACCGCGCGGCGGATATGGGGCGCCGAGGGATCCTCCTCCAGCGCGTTGAGCGCGGTGAGAACGCACCAGGTGCCGTAGACATAGTTCATGCCCCAGCGCCCGTACCAGGAGCCGTCCTCCTCCTGTTCGCGGATCAGGAAGTCGATGCCGCGCGCCACGGCCGGGTCGTCGCGCGTTCGGCCGAGTTGCCCGAGCATGCCGATGCAACGCGCGGTCACGTCCGATGTCGGCGGGTCGAGCATCGCGCCGTGGTCGGCGAAGGGGATGCGGTTGAGATAGTCCTTGGTGTTGTCGATGTCGAACGAGCCCCAGCCGCCATTGGAGCTCTGCATGCCGGCGACCCAGGTGGCGCCGCGGCGGATCGCTTCACCGGCGCCCTCCGGCCGGGCGCGGTCGAGCGCCATGACGACGACCGAGCTGTCGTCGGTGTCGGGGTAGTGCTCGTTGCGGTATTCGAACGCCCAGCCGCCGGGTTCGAGCCCGGGACGGTCGCGCGCCCAATCGCCCCTGGTATCGGTGATCTGTTCGTCCAGCAGCCAGGAAGAGGCGCGCCTGGCGGCGGTCTCGTTGTCCTCGCCGCCGGTCTCCATCAGGGCGTGCGCCGCGAGCGCGGTATCCCAGGTCGGCGACAGGCAGGGCTGGCAGATGGTCTCCCCGTTCTCCACCGCGAGCAGCCGCCGCACCGCGGCCAACGCATCGACGAACAGCGGATCGTCCCTGGCATGGCCCAGCGCGCGAAACGCCATCGCCGCATAGGCCATCGCCGGGAAGATGCCGCCGATCCCGTGGTCGCCGTTGCGCCGTTCGACGATGAACGCCAGCGCCCGGTCGAGGGCGCGCCGCTTCAGCGCGGCCGGGACGAGGGGAAGCGCGAGGCGGAGCGCCCGGTCGACCCCGAGGAAGAACCTGGCGAGCAGCCCCCTGGTGGACGGGACCAGCGCCGGGCAGTGCCGCCACGGGTCGGCCGCGAACAGCTCGCCGATGCCGGTCTCCCGCGGGTTGGCCGCGCGCGGCCGGCGGTCGAGCACCACCAGGAGGGGCACGATCGTCGTGCGCGACCAGTAGGACACCTTGTCGAGGTGGATCGGGAACCAGCGCGGCAGCAGCAGGATTTCCAGCGGCATCGCCGGCACCGCGCGCCACGGCAACTGCCCGAACAGCGCCAGCGCGATGCGGGTGAACACGTTGCACCGCGCGGCGCCGCCCCGTTCGAGGATCGCCGTCCGCGCCATTCTCATATGCGGCGCGTCCGGGTCGTCGCCGACGCATTTCAGGGCGAAATAGGCCTTTACGGACGCGCTGACATCGGTCTCGCCGTCATGATAGAGCGGCCAGCCGCCGTCGGCGCCCTGGCGGCTGCGGATATAGGCGGCGATCCGGGCCTCCACCCCGTCGTCGATCTCGTCGATGAAATGCTCGAGCAGGACATATTCGGCGGGGATCGTCACATCGGCTTCGAGGGGGAATGCCCAGTGACCGTCGGCCTTCTGGCGGGCGCGCAAGGAAGCTGCGGCGTGTCCGACTTCCCGGTCGATACGCGCTGCCAGCCCCTTCGGACCGGGGTCGGTCGCCGCGGCCGGCGCCGGCCGCGCTGCCCCCGCGGCGACGTCTTCATGCGCGTATTCTTCCACCCGGCCCCCTTCCAAACGCCCCACAACTTGCCCGGATCACGCAACCCATTGGTGCGTAACCCTAAATGTAGCACTGAGTCTTGTCCATGATCGCCGGCGAATCAGCCCAACACCCCGTATCTGAGCGCGATCAGGATTTTCTCCGGCCGGGAGATGCGGACCGGGGTTTCGAGGTGCGACCAGCCCCTGCGTTCGAGCTCCCCGAGCACGCGGCGGTAGTTCATCATCATCGCCCGGGCGGGGCGAAGCGCCCGGCGGTCGCAGGCGCGGAACGCCGTCTCCGCCTCGGCGAAGCGGGCGCGCGCGATCCGGGCGAGCGCCTGGCAAGCCTCGGGGATCGCCGGATGGCGCAGGGTCTCGCGCGGCGTTGCGATCTCGATTGCCGCCTCGTCGAGCAATTCGCGCGGCAGGTAGAGCCGGTCCCGCTCCGCGTCCTCGATCAGGTCGCGGAGGATATTGGTGAGCTGCAGCGCCGTGCCGAGCGACAGCGCGAAGGACTGTTCCGCCGGCCCCGCGGCGCCGAAGGCGCGGATCGCGAGCAGCCCGACGGCGCCCGCCACCCGGTGGCAGTAAAGCTCCAGCTCCGCCAGAGCCGGCGCCCTGAGCCCGTCGCCCGCATCCATCCGCATCCCCTCGATCACCGCGAGGAAATCCTCGCGGCGCAGCCCGAACCGGCGCACCGGCTCGGCCAGGGCGCGGGCGGTGAGCTGCGCCGGGGCGCCGGCATAGAGCGCGTCGATCTCGTTGCGCCACAAATCGAGGCGGCGGCGCTTCTCGTCGGGCGCGTCCTCGCCGTCGGCGATATCGTCGACCTCGCGGCAGAACGCGTAGATCGCCAACATCGCCTCGCGGCGCCGCCGCGGCATCAGGCGCATCGCCCAGTAGAACGATGTGCCGGAGGCGGCGGTGACGGCGCGGACATGCGCCTTTGCCCGACCATCGGTTCCGGAATCCATCCATCACAACTATTGCCCCGCGCGGCGATTCGCAATAGCCCGCTCGCGGCAACCGCCGCCGGAAAACCGCGCCCCGCCGGCACCGAGCCGCTTGACCCGGATGCCGCGGAGCCTATCGTAACGCTGCAACGACGTTTCACATATGAAATGCCTCCAGGCGGGAACCGCGCCATGCCCGTAACAGATTACGAACCGGGAAATATTCGGCACCAGACCCAGGTCGACGCGGCGCCGGGAGATTATGCGGCGGCGCTGACCGACCGGCTGGAGGAGATTTTCGGGCGCGGCATCCACGATCTCGACGGCATCGTCGGGGCGCTCAACCAGGACGGGCCGGCCCCGGAAGGCGCGGAGAGCTGGACCGCGGAACTCTTCGAGGCCGAGATGACGCGGCTCGGCCCGTAAGGGGAGGATCGGGATGGAGATATCCGATGCCGGGACGCTGTTCGATCTCGGCGTGCGCAACCGCTGGTACGCGATTGCCGCGAGCTGGATGATCGAGGATCGGCCGGTCGCGCTGACGCGGCTCGGCGAGCGCATCGTCGTCTGGCGCGACGAAGACCGGGTCCAAGTGCTCGCCGACCGCTGCCCGCATCGCGGCGCGCAGCTCTCGAAGGGCTGGAATCTCGGCGACCGCCTGGCCTGCTGGTATCACGGGCTGGAGGTCGACGGCACCGGCACCGTGGTCGCGATGCCGGCGATCGGCGACTGCCCGCTGGTCGGCACGAGGGCGGTGAAATCCTACCCCGCCTTCGAGCATATGGGCGGCATCTTCGCCTATTTCGGCGACGCGCTGCATCCCGAGCCGGTGCCGTTCGAATACCCCGAGGAGCTGCGCTCGCCGGAATGGAGCGCGATCCTCTGCACCTCGCATTGGCGCTGCAACTACCGCTACGCGATCGACAACGTGATGGACCCGATGCACGGCGCCTATCTGCACGCCGAATCGCATTCCATGGGGCGCGGCGACAAGGACGCGAGGATGCGGATCCGCGAGACCGAGCACGGGCTGATGTTCGAAAAGACCAACCAGCGCGGGGTCAATTTCGACTGGGTCGAGTTCGCCGATACCGGGGCGCAGTGGATGCGGCTCTCGATCCCCTATCAGCGCAATGCCGGGCCGGGCGGCGCCTTCGGCATCGTCGGCTTCGTCACCCCGATCGACAGCGACAATTGCCGCGTCTTCTTCTGGCGCACCCGCAAGGTGGCGGGCTGGGAGCGTTCGGTCTGGCGGTTCATGTACAAGCACAAGCTGGAGACCCTGCACTGGGAGGTGCTGGAGCAGGACCGCATCCTCCTCGAAGGCATGCCGAGCGACGCGCGCGACCACGAATTCCTCTACCAGCACGACACCGGGATGGCGCGCGTCCGGCGGCTGATCGAGGACGAAGCCGAACGCCAGGCCGCCGCGCTGGCGGCCGACGGCACCGCCGCCGAGGCGGCCGAATAGGAGGACGCCATGGAGACCGCGACCGGCCGCAGCCTCGCCGACTGGATGGAGGCCCGCATCGCCCGCTACGACACCCGGCGCTACGACTGGGACGCGCTCAAGTTCCAGGCCGATTACGATCCCAAATACCGGCGCGCGCAGATGCGCTATCTCGGCACCGGCGGCACCGGGGTGACGGACGATTCCAACGCCGTGCCGTCGGAACATTTCACCTTCTCGACCATGGTGCTGCCGCCCGGCTGCGAGGGGCCGTCGCATGTCCATGACGACGTAGAGGAGGTGTTCTTCATGCTGCGCGGCAGGATCCGCCTGACGCTGGAGCGCGACGGCGAGAGCTTCGAGACCGAGCTCGGCGAGCGCGATCTGATCTCGGTGCCGCCCGGGGTCTATCGCGGGCTGGTCAACGAAGGCGAGGAGGAGGCGCTGATGTGCGTGATGCTGGGCGCCTCCAGGCCGCGCATCCCGACCTACCCGCCCGACCACCCGCTCGCCAGGATCAAGCGCTAGCGTGGCCCTGCCGCCGCTCGAGACCGTCGAACGGCACGGCCGGCGGATCGCCTGGCGCGCGGCCGGGGAGGGGCCGCCGGTCCTGCTGCTGCACGGTATCGGCTCGGGCTCGGCTTCCTGGGAGGCGCAGCTCGACGCGCTCGCCGGGCGCTACCGGGCGATCGCCTGGGACGCGCCGGGCTATGGCGGCTCGGACCCGCTGCCCGGCGACACCCCGCCTTCGGGCGCCTATGGCGACGCGGTGGCCGACCTCCTCGACGGGCTCGGGATCGGGCGCGTCAACCTGGTCGGCCATTCCCTCGGCGGGCTGATCGCGGCGTCCTTCGCCGCCCGCCACCCCCAACGGCTCGCGAGCCTCACACTGTCGGACGCGGCGGCGGGGTATCTGAATTCCCCCGAGGAAATCCGCGTCGGCCGGCTGAACGCCCGCGTCGAGGCGATGACCACGCTCGGCCCGGCGGAGGTCGCCAAGCGGCGCGCCCGCGAGGTGCTCGCCCCCGGCGCGCCCGACGAAACTTACGAGAAGGTGCGCGCGGTGCAGAGCCGGGTTCGCCCCGAAGGCTACGCCCAGGCCGCGCGGATGCTGCATGGCTCGGACATCTTCGCCGACGCCGCCTGGATCCGCGGGCCGGTGCTGGTGATGTATGGCAGCGAGGACAAGGTGACGCCCGAGGCGATCGGCCGCGACATCGCCGCCGCGATTCCGGGCGCGCGCTACCTCACCCTCGAAGGCCTCGGCCATGCGAGCTATGTCGAGGGGCCGGCGGCGTTCAACGCCGCGCTCACCGGATTCCTGGACGGGGCCGGAACGAGCGGCGACCGCCCCCCGTCCCCGGCCGCCGCGCCGGCTGGGTAGGAACGGTGGATCTCGGGCTTGCGGACAAGGTGGCGGCGATCACCGGCGGGTCGTCGGGGATCGGCCTGGCGGCGGCGCGGATCTTCCTCGAGGAGGGCGGCCGGGTGGCGATCTGCGGCCGGTCCAGCGAACGGCTGGCCGGCGCCGAACGGGCGCTCGCCGGGCCGCACGGCGCGGACCGGGTGCTGGCGGTCGCCTGCGACGTTACCGATCCGGTCCAGGTGGCGGCGTTCCGCGACCGCGTGGCGGCGCGCTTCGGCCGCTCCGACATCTTGATCGCCAATGCCGGCCAGGCGCGCCGCGGCGGGTTCGACGACCTCGCCGACGACGAGTGGCGCGCCGAGCTCGACCTCAAATTCTTCTCCGTCCTGCACCCGGTGCGCGCCTTCCGGAAGCTGCTCGAAGCGGCCGCGCCGTCGGCCATCGTCTGCACCAGCGCCCTGCTCGCGCGCCGACCCGAGCCGTGGCTGATCGCGACTTCGGCCGCCCGCGCCGGCGTGCTGAACCTCGCCAAGTCGATGAGCCGCGACTTCGCGCCCAAGGGAATCCGCGTCAACTCCGTCCTGATCGGGCTGGTCGATTCGGGGCAGTGGAACCGCCGCCACGAAGAGGGCGCGGGCGCCGGGAAGAGCAAGCAAGAGTGGTTCGCCGCGCTCGCCGCGGAGCGAGGCATTCCGCTCGGCCGGCTCGGCGAGGCCGACGAGGCGGCCAGGGTGATCGTCTTTCTCGCCTCTCCCGCGGCGAGCTATCTGACCGGCGAGACGATCGAGGTCGCGGGGGGGCAGGGGCATCATGTCTGAGCGGGTTGCGGCGGGCGAAATCGTCGCCGCGTTTCTCGAAGCCGCCGGGGTGGACGCCGCCTTCGGGGTGATCTCGATCCACAACATGCCGATGCTCGATGCGATCGGGCGGCGCAACCGCATCCGCTTCGTGCCGGCCCGCGGCGAGGCCGGCGCGGTCAACATG
Source organism: Alphaproteobacteria bacterium (assembly GCA_965205995.1). Taxonomy (GTDB): domain Bacteria; phylum Pseudomonadota; class Alphaproteobacteria; order MPNO01; family MPNO01; genus MPNO01. The sequence goes on from OZ242200.1 coordinate 27,605, forward strand.
GCCGATGCCCACGCGCGCGTCTCCGGCGGGCTCGGCGTCGCCTTCACCAGCACCGGGACCGGCGCCGGCAATGCCTGCGGCGCGCTGGTCGAGGCGCAGACCGCCGGCACGCCGCTGCTCCATCTGACCGGCCAGATCGAAACCGAATATCTCGACCAGGACCGCGGCTATATCCACGAGGCGCGCGACCAGCTGACCATGCTGCGCGGCGCCTCGAAGGCCGCCTTGCGGGTGCGCAGCGCCGCCGATTTGCCGGGCGCCCTGCGCGAGGCCGCGCGCGTCGCGCAGACCCCGCCCGCCGGCCCGGTGAGCGTCGAGATCCCGGTCGACATCCAGGAGGCCTCGCTGGCGAGACCGGCCTCGCTGGCGCCGCTGGCGCCGGCCGATCCCGAACCCGACGCGGCGGCGCTCGATGATCTCGCCGACGCCCTGGCGGCGGCGCGGCGGCCGATGCTGTGGCTCGGCGGCGGCGCGCGCCGGGCGGGGGCCGAAGCCCGTGCGCTCGCGGGTCTCGGCTTCGGCATCGTCACCAGCATCCAGGGGCGGGGCATCGTCGCCGAGGGCGGCCCGATGTCGCTCGGCGCTTGGAACTTCCAGCCGCCGGTCGAGGCGTTCTACGCGACCTGCGACGCGATGCTGGTGGTCGGTTCCCGGCTGCGCGGCAACGAGACGCTCAAATACCGGCTCGCTCTGCCGAAACCGCTCTACCGGATCGACGCCGATCCCCGGGCCGACGGGCGGTCCTTCGCCAACGATATCTTCGTCTGCGGCGACGCGGCGCGGACGATGGCCGGGCTCGCCGCCCGGCTCGGCGGGCGGATGGCGGTCGACCCGGCGCTCGGCGCCGATCTCGCCGCCGCCCGCGAGGCCGCCGAGGCGGCGCTTCGCCAGACCCTCGGGCCCTACGAACGGCTGATGGACGACCTCCAGGCGGCGGTCCCCGACGATGTCGTCTGGGTGCGCGACATCACGCTTTCGAACAGCATGTGGGGCAACCGCGCGCCGCGCCTTTCGGGGCCGCGCGACGGGGTGCATGCGCTCGGCGGCGGCATCGGCCAGGCGCTGCCGATGGCGATCGGCGCCGCGCTCGCCGCGCCCGGGCGCAAGACCGTGGCGCTCGCCGGCGACGGCGGGCTCTCGCTTTCGCTCGGCGAGATGTCCACCCTGGTGCAGGAGCGCGCCGATGTCGCCCTCATCGTGATGAACGACGGCGGCTACGGGGTGATCCGCAACATCCAGGACCGCAGCTTCGGCGGGCGAAACCTCTATACCGACATCGCGCTCCCCGATCTCGCGGCGCTCGCCGGCGGGCTCGGCCTGCCGTTCCGCCGCGTCGGCGATGCCGACGGCATGCGGCCGGCGCTCGACTGGGCGATCGCCGAGGACGGCCCGGCGATGGTCGAGATCGACATGACCGCAATCGGCCCCTTCGCGGCCCCCTTCGCCGGCCCGCCGGTGCGGGCGAAGGGATGAGCGGACCCTTCGTTACGCGCCGGGGAACAAGCCCATGCTGAAAATCGTCCTGATCGGCCGCGGCGCGATCGCCACCGAGGTGCTGGTACATATCCGGCCCGGCGCCGGGGTGAGCGTCACCGGCGCGATCGTCCGTCCCGGCCGGGTGGCCGACGCCCGTGCCGCCCTGCCGCCGGCGATCGAGGTGGCGAGCGCCATCGGCGATCTCGCGACCGCGCCCGACCTGATCGCCGAATGCGCCGGGCACGCGGCGGTTGCCGAATACGGCGAGGAGGCGCTGAGGCGCGGCATCGACTTTCTGGCGATTTCCATCGGCGCGCTCGCCGATGCGGATCTCCGCCGCCGGCTGGAGGCCGCGGCCGCGGCGGGCGGGGGCAAGCTGATCCTGCCCGCCGGCGCGGTCGCCGGCGCCGATGCCCTGGCGGCGGCGCGAATCGGCGGGCTGGAGCGCGTCGTCTACACCTCGCGCAAGCCGCCGGCGGCGTGGCGCGGAACCCCGGCCGAGGCGGCGCACGACCTCGACGCGCTTGTCGAGGCGACCGTGCTGTTCGAGGGCCCGGCGGATGCGGCGGCCACGCTCTACCCGCAGAACGCCAACGTGGCCGCCACCATCGCGCTCGCCGGCGCCGGGTTCGACCGCACCGAGGTCCGGCTGGTCGCCGACCCGGCGGCCGGCGGCAATATCCACACCGTCCGCGCCGAGGGGGCGTTCGGCGCCTTCGACATCGAAATCCGCGGCAAGCCGCTCCCCGACAACCCGAAGACCTCGACGCTCGCCGCCCACAGCGTGGTCGCCGAGATCCTGCGCCGCGCCGCCGCAATGGAGATCTAGCCGGCCGGTTCGGCCGCCCGCCCTTCGATACGCCCGCTGCGCGGGCTACTCAGGATGAGGGGAATCAAATGTCCTCATCCCGTGTAGCCCCGGACTTGATCCGGGGCGTATCGAGGGACTGCCCCCACCCGGCATTTCGACCGAAGTGCCGCGGGCACGGGCGGGTCCTGCGATCCGCCGATGACGGGTGCGGCTTCGTCTTGCTCGTCCTGCGGGAATAAATTGAATTATAAACCGCCCTCAAGTAGAAGACATGCGCTACAGCGCAACCGTGACATGGCCGCATTCCGGTCCAATCGAAGGAGCAGGACAAGATGAACTATCGACGTTGGACAGCGGCCGCCGCGGTGAGCGCCGCAATCGTTTCCTTCAGCGGCGCCGGGATGGCCCAGAACCGCGACGGCGGGTTCTATGCGTCGCTGACCGGGCTCCTTGTGATCCCGCGGGATTCCGAGTCTTCGGGCAAGAGGGAGGTGCGCGGCGCCAGGCGCGACGTCAGCGTGGAGCTCATGGCAAAAAGCGGTTTCGGGGTGCTCGCCGCCGCCGGTTACGAGATGTCGTCCAGATTGCGGGCCGAGCTCGAACTGGGCTATCGCGGATACGAATTCGACAAGGCGAAGGTAAAGGTCGACCCGCCCATAGTGCCCGTTCGAGACAAGGGGCACTGGGTGGACGGACCCGTAGACGGGGACTTCAGTACGTTGAGTGTGATGGCGAATGGCATCTACAGCTTCCGGCGGGGCAAGCTCCGCCCCTATGCCGGGCTTGGCGTGGGGTTGGCGCGGCACACCTTGAATCTCGAACGGATAACCTACGAGATAAACGGCAGGACAGTCTTGGGGCCGTCCGGTGGCCCGGAAGAAGATTCGACGGTGCTCGCCTACCAGGCCATGGCGGGAATAGGCTATGCGCTGTCCGACAATGCGGAGGTCCGACTGGGATACCGCTACTTCGCGACCGGAAAGGCCGATTTCAACGGCGATGAATTCTCCTACGGCACCCACAACTTCGAGATCGGGCTGCTCTACCGGTTCTGACCGCCGCCCTTCGACACGCGGCGAAGCCTGTCCCGAGCGGCGCCGAGGGGGCCGTATCGAGGGATGGCCCCCACCCGGCATTTCGACCGCTCCGCCGTGCCCTGCACGGCTGGCCACCCCCCGCGGCATAACGCCGCGTCGCCGCAAAGAGTGACGCCAAGCCCCGCCGACAGCCGGTAATATATGTCTTCCCGGGATCGTCCCCGGGGACAGGCAGGACATGTTGGCGCTTGGCGGCCGGATCGGCATTCTCGCCGGATCCATCGCAACCTCAAGGAGAAACCGGAGATGGACATTCGACGCTGGGCGGTCGTCGCTGCGACGGCCGCGGCAATCGTCTGCCTCGGCGGTACCGGGATGGCCCAGGACCGCGAAGGCGGTTTCTATGCGTCGATGACGGGGCTGTTGTCCCTGCCGCGGGATACCCAAAGGAAAGAGGAGCTCGACGGTCACGCCCTGACCCATGGCTATTCCATGAAGAACGGCATGGCGTTCGTCGTCGCCGGCGGCTACATCCTGCCCTCCGGGCTGCGGACCGAGCTCGAGCTGGGCTTTCGCCGCACCGAATTCGACAAGGTGCGGAAGATCGAAATCCGCGGCCCCGACCGCAACGTGGTGGCCCACGGGGCTCTTCCCATCGACGGGCGGTTCACCACCTTCAGCGTCATGGGCAACGCCACATACGGCACCGAGCTGGGGAGGTTCCGCCCCTATGTCGGGGGCGGCGTGGGATTGGCGCGGCACCAGGCGAAGATCGACTCGATAGCCTACGAAGCCGGCAGCGATCTGCCCGCCGCGTCGATCGGTTTCTCGGAAAATGCGACGGTGTTCGCCTTTCAACTCATGGCGGGGATCGGCTATCCGCTTTCCGAGCAGGCGGAGATGTGGCTGGGCTATCGCTACTTCGAGACCGCGGACGCCGACTTCCGGGTCAGCGAAATGACCTTCAGCACCCACAATTTCGAGCTCGGGCTGCTCTACAAGTTCTGACCGCGCCGCGCCCTTCGATACGCCCCGGATCAAGTCCGGGGCTACCCAGGGTGAGGGTGGGGCGGCCAAAAAAATCCCCCTCATCCCGAGTAGGCCCGCAGGGCCGTATCGAGGGACGCCGCTTGCCTCAGCGCCGCGCGATGTAGAGCGCGCTGGCGACGATCGTCACCGCGCCGACCCCGGTCCAGACCGACGGTATCTCGGCGAACATGTAGAAGCCGATCAGGGCGGCGTAGATCAGCCGCAGGTACTCGAACGGCCCGACGAAGCTCGCCTCGCCGACGCAGAAGCCCTGGACGAAGCAGACCATCCCGGCGCAGGTCAGCGCGCCGATCAGTGCCAGCAGCGCGAACTGCCCGGCATCGGGCGGCTGCCAGAGCGCGATGCTCGGCCCGGCGAACATCGCGATCCCGAAGACGTGGTAGTAGAACAGGATGCGGATCGCGGGCTCGGTGGTCGACAGGCGGCGGATGAAGATGATGCCGAGCGCGAACAGCACTGCCGCCGCCAGCGCGACCGCCCAGGCGATATCGAACGCCACCCCGCCCGGGCGCACCATCACCAGCACGCCGACGAAGCCGAAAGCGGTCGCCGCCCATCTTTGCCAGCGCACCGCCTCGCCGAGGATCAGCACCGCGAGCAAGGTGAGGAAGAGCGGGCGGCTGAAGGCGACCGCGGTCGCATCGGCGAGGAACAGATGGATCACCCCGTAATAGACCGCCGCCTGGCCGACCCCGGCGATCATCGCGCGCGCGAAATGGGTGCCGAGCCGCCTCGTGCGCCAGGTCTCGCGCCCCGCCTTCACGAACCAGGGCATCAACAGGACCATGCCGATGGCGTAGCGGAACAGCGCCATCTGGATCGGGTGGAAATCGGTGCCGAGCGTCTTCACCACCGCGTCGTTGGCCGACAGGAACAGCGAGCCCACGAGGACCCACACCGCGCCCTGCGCGTTGCCCGGCAAGGCGAGTATCCGCCCGATCATGCGGCGCCCGGCGCGCGGCGCCGCGATTCGGCGCGCATTTGCTGGGCCGAGGCCGCGAAGATCACCGCCGCGCCGAGCCAGGTCCAGAGATCCAGCGCCTCGGCGAAGGCGAACCAGGCGAGCAGCGCGGTCAGCGGCAGCCGCGCGAAGTCGAAGGGGAAGACCGAAATCGCCTCCGCCGCGCGGTAGCTGTTGGTCATCGCGAACTGGCCGGCATTGGCGACCAGCGCGGTGACCGCCAGCCAGCCGAGCTGTTCGAGCGTCGGCGTCTGCCAGACGAACAGCGCCATCGCGAAGCTGACCGGCACGGTATAGGCGATCATGTAGAACACGATGCGCTCGGTCGGCTCGGTCGCCGACAGCCGCTTCACCAGCACCCAGATCACCGCCATGCCGAGGGCGGCGGCGAGCGGCATCGAGAACTGCCAGTCAACGTCCTTGAAGCCCGGGCGCAGGATGACCAGCACGCCGAGGAAGCCGACGGCGAGCACCGCCGCGCGGCGCAGATCGACCGCCTCGCCGAGGAACAGCATCGCCAGCATCGCGCCGAACAGCGGCGCGGTGAAGGTGAGCGAGACCGCGTCGGCGAGCGGCAGGAAGGCGACCGCGAGGAAGAACGCGGCCTGGGCCACCGCCGAGGCCATGCCACGGCCGAGGAACAGCCCGTGGCGCTCTGTCCGCAACCCCGCCGTGCCGCGCCTGAGGACGAAGGGGAGGAGCAGCGCCATGCCGATGATGCTGCGGTAGAACGAGGTCATCAGCGGGTGGAAGCCAATCTCCGCGAGATGGCGGATGCAGGCGGTCATGGCGGAGAAGAAGGCGGCGGCGAGCAGCATCCAGAGCGCGCCGCGCAGCGCCCCCGGCATGCGGTCGAACAGATCCCGCAACGCAAGGGCCTTACCGGTCACGGCGCCGCTCGGCCGCCGATTCGCCCCGCGCCAGCAGGATCGAGGATACGCAGATCGCCCCGGCCCCGGCCCACACCCAGACATCCGGGATCTCGGCGAAGAACAGGTAGCCTATCAGGGCGGCGATCGGCAGACGGATATAGTCGAACGAAACCACGACGGAGGCATCCGCGGCATGGAAGGCGCGGGCAAGGCAGCGCTGGCTGAAGGTGCCGAACACGCCGATCGCGACCAGATAGGGAAGGTGGTCGAGGCGCGGCCATTGCCAGACCGCGACCGCCGGCCCGGCGGAGAACAGCAACAGGAACAGCACCATGTACATCGCCATGGAGTCGGGCGAATCGTAACGCACGATATAGCGCGCCAGGATCGCATGCGTTGCCCCCACCAGCACCACCCCGAGGGCCAGGAAGACGCCCGGATTGAGCTCCGTGAAGCCGGGGCGGATGATGATCGTTGCGCCGACGATGCCGACCGCGATGGCGATCCAGCGCCTGGCCCGCGACTTCTCGCCGAGGATCACGATGGCGAGCAGGGTCGCCACCACCGGCCGGATGAAGGTGATCGCCGTGATATCGGCGATCGGCAGCAGGGTGACCGCGTAGAAGACGCAGAGCAGCCCGGCATAGCTGAGCGCGGTGCGCAGCACGTGGAAGTGGAGCTTGCGGGTCGCCATCGCCGCCACGCCGCGCCGCGCGAGCCAGGGGGCCATGGCGAGGAGGCCGAAGGCGGCGCGCCAGAAGACCACCAGAAGCACGTGGAGCTCGTCGGTCACCAGCCGCGACAGCGCCATCATCAGCAGGAAAAGCGTGCCCGCGGAGCTGAGCCAGAACGCGGCGCGCACGGCGCCCGGAAGGCCATGGAAGGAGGCGACGCGGCCGGCAAAATTCAAATCGGTCTTCCGTCTTGCGGCGAGGGCCCGGGACCCTACCATGCGGGCGGCATGGCGGGGATGCGCGGGATGGCGGCTGAAAGCGGCGTTGCCGGCAAGACGGTCTGGATCACCGGCGCCTCGGGCGGGCTCGGCGAGGCGCTGGCCTACGCCTTCGGCGCGGCCGGGGCGCGGCTGATCCTGTCGGCCCGGCGCGACGGCGAGCTCGCCCGGGTGGCTGGTGCGGTCGCCGATGCGGGCGGCATCGCGCGGGCGCTGAAGATGGACCTCGCCGATCCCGATTCGATCGCCGCGGCGGCGGCCGAGGTGGCGCGCCGGGAAGGCAGGGTCGACATCCTGGTCCACAACGCCGGGCAGACCCAGCGGGCGCTGGTCGCCGATGCCGGGATCGACATCTACCGGCGTCTGTTCGAGGTCAATTTCTTCGGCCCCCTTGCGCTCACCAGGGCGGTGCTGCCGGCGCTCGCCGGAGGCGGGCGGATCGTCGCGATCTCCAGCATCGCCGCCTATTACTCATCGCCGTACCGGTCGGGCTACAACGCCTCCAAGAAGGCGCTGCACGGGCTGTTCGACGCGTTCCGGGCGGAAGCGCATCGCGACGGAATTTCCGTGCTGCTGGTGGTGCTCGGCAGCGTCAGGACCCGGGTCTCGGTCAACGCGCTGCGCGGCGACGGCAGCCGCTACGGGCGGATGGACCCGGCGATGGCGGAAGGCATGGACCCCGCGCCGGTCGCCCGCAAAATCCTCCGGGCGACGATGGGAAGGCGCGAGGAGATCGCCATCGCGCCGCTCGGCCAGCGCTGGCTGATGTGGCGCAAGACCTGGTTCCCGCGCCGCGCCGCGCGCGCGGTCCGGCTCCGCCCGCGGGACGGCGACCGTGCTTGACCAAGGCTTGACCAAGCGCGCCGCGACGGCCCTTCGATACGCGGCTGCGCTCTTTTGCCGCGGCTCCATCGCGCGACCGTCGCACGGCGCGGCGCTAGTCTCCGCCCCGGTCAACCGCGCGGAGGGACGATGGCGAGTCTCACCCGAATACCCGTGCAACTCGGCGCGGCGGCGATGCTCCTGCTGGCGGCCGCGCTGCCGGCGCAGGGGCAAACCTTCGAGGCGGCCGCGGCGGCCTACCGCGCGGGTGACTACGACACCGCCCGCCGGGGGTTCCTGGACGCTGCCGAGCGCGGCAACGCCACCGCCCAGCTCATCCTCGGGGTGATGTATGACGCGGGCAGGGGCGTTCGCCAGGACGACGCCGAGGCCGCCAAATGGTTCCGCCGCGCCGCCGAGCGGGGCAACGCCTACGCCCAGAACAATCTCGGGCTCATGCACCGGGACGGAAGGGGCGTCGGCCAGGATATCGACGCGGCGGTGAAGTGGCTGCGCCGCTCCGCCGAGCAGGGCCACGACCGCGCCCAGAACAATCTCGCGAACCTGTACCTCACCGGGCGAGGCGCTGCCCGGGACTTCCCGGAGGCCGCCAGATGGTTCCGCCGCGCCGCCGAGCAGGGCTTTGTCCACGCCCAGTACAATCTGGCCGTCATGTACGACCACGGCGACGGTGTCCGGCGCGATCCCGCCGAGGCCGCGAAGTGGCTGCGCCGCGCTGCCGGGCAGGGCCACGCCCAGGCGCCTTTCAATCTTGGCAACATGTACTGGAAAGGCGATGGCGTCCGACCGGATTCCGCCGAGGCCGTCAAGTGGTACCGGCTCGGCGCCGAGCGGGGCGACGCCAAGGCGCAGATCGCCCTCGCCAATTTGTACCGCGTCGGCGAGGGGGTGGGCGAAGATCTTGCCGAGGCCGCGAACTGGTATCGCCGCGCCGCCGAGCAGGGCGAACACAGGGCCCAAATCGTGATCGCGTTCATGTACGAGACCGCGAGAGGGGTCCGCCGGAACCTGGTCGAGGCGCACAAATGGTACACGCTCGCGCTCACCCGGGCGGATGCCCTGGATCGGGAGATGCGCGGTTTCGCCCTGGAAGGGCGGGTCCGGGTGGAGAAGCATATGCGGGCCGCCGAACTCGACCGGGCCCGGCAGCTGGCGCGGGAGTGGCGGGTCCGCAGGAACGGGGCACGGTAGCCGGGCGCCGGTCTCCGCGCCTGCCGGCCCTTCGATACGCCCCGGATCAAGTCCGGGGCTACTCAGGGCGAGGGAATTTCTTTGGCCTCATCCCGAGTAGGTCTCGAAGGGACCGTATCGAGGAACCCGCCGGTCAGCCGAGCCCGGCCAGGAAGGCGGCCACCGCTGCCGCGGTCTCCCCCGGCTTCTCGATGAACGGGATGTGGCCGCCGCCCGGGATCTCGGCATAGGCGGCGCCGGGGATTGCCTCGGCGATGATCTTCGAGAACCTGGCCGGAATGAAATAGTCGTTGTCGCCGGTCAGCACCAGCGTCGGGCAGGCGATGGCGCGGATCTTCTCGGTCCACAGCGTCTCGTCCTCCTGGCCCGGCAGGCGGCACCCCCATGCCAGGATCGAATCGAGGAAGGCGGTGTAGAGGTCGGGCGAATTGGCGCGCACGTTCTCCTGGTTGGCCCGCATGATGGCGAGCCCTTCCTCGGTGTCCATGAATTCGCGGGTCATGGTCGAGAGCCCCATGAAGTCGGCGAGCTCCTCGCCCATGCCGATCTTGGCGATGATCTTCTTGCGCAGCGAGAAGTTGAGCTCCATCGCCCGGTCGAGCTCCGAGAACCCGCCGACCACGACGATCGAGCGCACCAGCCCGGGATGGCGGACCGCCATCGCCTGCGCCGTCGAGCCGCCGAGCGAGGAGCCGAGCACGTCGACGCTCTCCCACCCCGCCGCGCGCGCGAGCGCGGCGAAGTCGTCGGCCCAGAGCTCGGAGCCGTAGCGCACCTCCGACGGGTCGTCCTTCCGCGATTGCCCGACGCCGCGCGGATCGACCAGCACGGTCATGCAGCTCTCGCGCAGCAGAGGCTCGCCGAGCCGGTAGTAGCGGTGGTCCATGCCAAGCCCGGGCAAGAGGATCAGCGGATGGCCGCTGCCTTGCGCCTCGTACCAGATCTCGGTGCCGTTTACCGATGCTGTCGGCATGGTTTTCCTCCTCAGCCCGCCGCCGCCCGCAGCGCCCGCCACACCCGGTGCGGGCTCGCCGGGAGCGGCAGCTCCGTCACCCCGCTTGCCGCGAGCGCATCGAGCACGGCGAGGATCACCGCCGGGTAGGCGCCCCCGTTGCCGGCCTCGCCGCAGCCCTTCACGCCGAGCGGGTTGGTCGCGCAGGACACCGGGTGGGTGGCGAAGTCGACCGCCGCCATATGGTCCGCCCGCGGCATCGCATAGTCCATATAGGATCCGGTCACGAGCTGGCCGTCGTCGTCATAGACCGTGTTCTCCAGCAGCACCTGGCCGAGGCCCTGGGCGATGCCGCCATGCACCTGCCCCTCGACGATCGGCGGGTTGAGCACGGTGCCGAAATCGTCGACCACGGTGTAGCGCCCGATCGCGGTCTCGCCGGTGTCCGGGTCGATCTCCACCTCGCAGACATGGCAGCCGTTGGGAAAGCTGATCGGGCTCGTATTGTGCGAGCACTTCGCTCCCGGCCCGCCCGCCAGGTCGTCGGGCAGAGACGGGTTCTCCCGCGCTGCCGCGGCGAGGGTCATGATGTCCATCGACCGGTCGGTGCCGGCGACCCGGAACGCCCCGCCGGCGAACTCGATATCCTCGGTCGCGGCCTCCATCAGATGGCCGGCGATCGCCTTGCCGCGCTCGATCACCGCCTCGCTCGCCTCCAGGATGGCGCCGCTGGCGGCGATCGCCGAGCGCGACCCGCCGGATCCGCCGGCGCCCGCGCTCATCTCGTCGGAATCGTTCTGGATCAGGCGGATCCGCTCGAACGGCACGCCGAGCCGGTCGCTCAGCACCTGCGCGAACGGCGTCGCGTGGCCCATGCCGAAATCGCAGGTGCCGGTGACCAGGGTCACCGTCCCGTCGGCCTCGAAGCGGATGTCGGCGAGCTCCGTGCCGGGCGCGGCGGTGGTCTCCAGATAGGGGGCGATGCCGAGCCCGCGCAGCCTTCCCGCCGCCTCGCTGGCCCGGCGTCGTTCGGCGAAGCCGGCGACATCGGCGCGCGCCATCGCCTCGTCCATGATGGCTTCGAAATCGCCCGAATCGTAAACCAGGCCGACCGGAGTCTCGAACGGCATCTGGTCGGGCCGGACCAGGTTGCGCCGGCGCAGCTCGATCCGTTCGATCCCGGCCTCGGCGGCCGCCTTGTCGATCAGCAGTTCGAGGAAGTATTTCGATTCCGGCCGCCCGGCGCCGCGATAGGGGCCGGTCGGGACGGTGTTGGTGAAGACGCATTTGGCGCCGTAGGAGAATAGCGGCGTCTTGTAGACGCTGATGATGTTGCGGCTCACCACCATGGTCACCGGCCAGGGGCCCATTGCGGTGAGGTACGCGCCCATGTCGCCGAGCGCGTCGACCTTCAGCGCGAGGAAATTGCCGTCCGCGTCCATGGCCAGCGCGAGGTCGACCGTCATCGCCCTGCCCTGGTGGTCGGACAGGAAGCTTTCCGAGCGGTCGGCGCACCACTTGACTGGACGGCCGAGCTTGCGCGCCGCATACATCGCGCAGATCGCCTCCGAATAGGCCGCGCCCTTCATGCCGAAGGAGCCGCCGATGTCGTCGGAGACGACGCGGATCTTCTCCGGCGCGACGCCGAAGATCGCGTTGGCGAGCGTCGCCCGGTAGCCGGCGACGCCCTGGCTGCCGACATGGAGGGTGAACTTTTCCGCCTCCGCGTCGTACTGCGCGAGCGCCGCGCGCGGCTCCATCGCGTTGACCACCATGCGGGTGTTGTCGAGCCGGATGCGGGTTACGTGGTGGGCGCCGGCGAGCGCCGCCTCGACCGCCTCCTCGTCGCCCATGTGGAAGTCGAGGAAGACATTGCCGGGGGAGGCGTCCCAGAGCTGCGGGGCGTCGGCCTGGAGCGCCCGTTCGACGGTCGCGGCGGCGGGCAAAAGCGAGACCTCGAACGGGATGGCCTCCGCCGCGTCGCGCGCCTGGGCGAGGGTCTCGGCGATCACCACCGCCACCGGATCGCCGACATGGCGCACCCGCCCGATCGAGAGCGCCGGGCGCGGCGGCACGTTGGGCGCCGATCCGTCGCGGTTCTTCATCGGCACCGGGCAGGGGATCTGGCCGATGCCGTCGGCTTCGAGGTCGGCGCCGGTATAGACCGCGAGCACGCCGGGCGCGCCGGCTACGGCGGCGGCGTCGAGCGCGGCGATCTCGCCATGCCCCGCGGTCGAGCGCAGGAACACGGCATAGGCCTGGCCCGGCGCGTTGTAGTCGTCGGTGTAGCGCCCGCCGCCGGAGAGCAGGCGCGGGTCCTCGGATCTCGGGACCGGCTGGCCGATCCCGAATTTGAGCACGCTGTCGTCGGGCATCGCAATCCATTCGTCGTTATGTGGGGACGGGCGGCCCTCGGACCGCCCGGCGGGTGTCGTCTCGCGGGTGGGGCGCGCTATTCGGCGGCTGCTTCCTCGTTGCGGCGCGTCGAGGCTTCGAGCCGGGCGATCAGCTCGTCGGTCTCCTGCACGTCGCCGAAATGGAGGTAGAAATTGCCGAGCGCGGCGGCATGCTCCGAATCGCTCATCGTCGCGCAGCCGTCCGAGACCATCAGCGAGCGGTAGTTGAGCATCATCGCGTCGCGCGCCGTCGATTCGCAGCACACGTTGGTCGCCACCCCGGTGACGACGATGGTTTCGATCTCGTGGTCGCGCAGCACGTTCTCGATATTGGACGAGCCCTGGATGAAGGCGCTGAACCGCCGCTTGACGACGATCTCGTCCTCGTCGCGCACGTCGAGCGTGGGCCACAGCTGGAACGCCCGAGAATCGCGCTGCATGGCGTTCAGCCGTTGTTCGCGCTTCTCCGGCAGAAACCGCTCGTGGGTGACCGACCAGCTCTTGAGCGACTCCCTGCTCGCCAGGTTCTGCAACCAGATCACCTTGCCGCCGGCATTCCGCACCGCTTCGGCGAGGCGGTTCACGTTGGGCACGATCTCCTGCGCGACCGGCGCCGCGCCGAGCTGGCCCTCCTCCATGAAATAGATCTGCATGTCGACCGCCACCAGCGCCGTCTTCGCGCCGTCGAAGGTCTCGCAGGTATGCGGCCGGCCCTGGCGTTCGACCATCCGGTCGACATATTCCTTGGGCATCTCGAATGGGTGCATCGGCGCCTCCCCGGTTGGCTGGATCGACTATAGGACCGCCGTCCCCGGCCGGCAATCGCGCGGTCCCGGGCGGCCTTAAGCCGTTGACATAACGCCCAAGTTGAAAGCTACTCGGGTCCCGAATGCTGGCCGGGTACGGTGAGGTCACCCATGCGTCGACATGGCCGGAGGCTTCTCATCCTGCTTCCCCTCGCCTTGGGGGCGCTGGCCGTGGCGCTCGCGCTCGGCAGCCGCGAGGGACCCCGGCGCGTCGTGCCCGAGGAGCGGGTGACCGCGGTTCGTATCGTGACGGCGCCGGCCGTGGATGTGATGCCGCGGGCGCTCGGCTACGGGAGCGTGAAGCCAGCAAGGGTTTGGCAGGCCGTGGCCGAGGTGAGCGGGACCGTTACCTTTCGTCACCCGGAACTCGAGAAGGGCGCCATTCTCGCGTCCGGCACGGAACTGCTGCGCATCGATCCCACGGACTATCGTCTGGCGGTTGCCCAGATCGAGGCCAACATCCGCGCGGTGGAGGCCCAGCTCGCGGTGCTGGACGTGCGTTCCGTCAACACCGGGCGTTTGCTCGCGATAGAAGAGTGAAGCTGGGACCTCGGCCGCAGGGAACTCGACCGCAAGCGGCAGCTCTTGCGCAAGAGCACCATCTCGGAGGCCGCGGTGGATCGGGAAGAGCGGTCGCTCCTCGCCGGAGAGCAAGCGGTACAGAACCTGCGCAATGCGATGAAACTGTTGCCCGCCGAACGCTCGGTGCTGGAAGCGACGCGCGGCCAGCTTGAGGCTCAGCTGGAGGCGGCGCGGCGAAACCTGAGCCGTACCAGGATCGCCGCTCCCTTCAACAGCCGCATCGCAGCGGCCAATGTCGAACAAGCGCAGTTCGCTACCCAGGGACAGGTCCTGGTGGTCGCAGACAGCCTCGACGTGGCGGAGGTCACCGCCCAGATCCCGGTCGGCAGCATGCTCAAGCTTTTCCCACCCGGTATCGAATTCCCGGGCGACGTGCACGCGATCATGCCGCGGCTTCGCGAGGCGGCGGAGCTCAAGGCCGTCGTCCGCCTCCGCACCGGCGGCGTCGACACCGAGTGGACCGCGCGGTTCTCGAGAATCAGCGATACCGTGGACCCGCGCACGCGCACCATGGGCGTTACCGTCGCGGTCGACGACCCGTATGGACAGGCGGAGTCGGGCAGGCGACCGCCTTTGGTGAAGAACATGTATGTCGAGGTGGAGGTCCGCGGACGGCCACGCCCCGCGGCGGTGGTCATCCCGCGGGCCGCACTCCACGGCACCCGGGTGCGCACCGTCGGCTCCGACAACCGGCTGAACATTCGCGAGATCGGGGTGGACTTCGTGCAGACCGATTTCGCGGTCGTGGGCTCGGGCCTTGCGGCCGGCGAGCGGGTGGTCGTCTCCGACCTGCCGTTTGCCGTCGAAGGCATGCGGTTGGCGCCGGTCGAGGACAAGGCTGCGCTGGAGGCTCTTGTCTCCCAGGCTCTCGGCGCCACCCCGGTGCAATGACCGGCCCATGATCCGGTTCTTCGCCGCCCACCCGACCGCCGCCAACCTGCTGATGGCAGCTCTCCTCCTGCTGGGCCTCGCCTTCGCGTCGTCCATCAAGCGCGAGACGTTCCCCGACATCCCGGCGAGGTCGGTCGAGATTCGCGTTCCCTTCCCGGGAGCGGCGGCGGAGGACGTCGAAGAGGCCATCTGCCGGCGGATCGAGGACGCCGCCGAGGGCATCGAGAACCGGGAAGAGACCCGCTGCGAGGCCCGCGAAGGGGTCGCCATCGCCGTCCTTGTCATGCGCGAGGGGGGCGATCTCGACCGCTTTCTCGACGATATCAAGACAAAGGTCGATGCCGTCGCCGACTTTCCCGACGCGGCGGAGGACCCTGTCGTGCGGCAATTGGGACGTTCGGACTTCGTCGCCTTCGTCGCCGTGGCGGGCCCGTTGCGGCCGGAAAGCCTGAAAGCCTATGCCGAACGCATGAAAGACGACCTCCTGGCAATCCCGGGGGTGGCCCAGGTCAATATTCGAGGCTTCTCGCAACGCCAGATTCGCATCGAGGTTCCGGCCTCCTCGATGCGCCAGTTCGGCCTCAGTATTCGCGACCTCGCGGATGCGGTCGCGGCGCAGAGCATCAAGCTGCCGGTAGGAACCGTCGAGACACGCGATTCCACCGTATTGATCCGGTTCGACGACGAACGTCGGCGGCCCCGGGACTTCGACGGGCTCGTGGTGGTGGCCTCGGAGAGCGGGGCGGCGATCCGGCTCGGCGACATCGCCGTCATCGCCGATCGCTTCGAACATGAAGAGGACAAGGCCTTCTTCAACGGCCAACGCGCCGCCTTCCTCGCCGTGGAGAAGAGCAAGGGCGCCGACATCCTCGACATCATCGACGCTCTCGGCTCCTATCTCGACGGCGAACGCGGGCGCGCGCCGCCGGGCATGGTCTTCGAGATCACGCGCGACGTGGCCTCCATCGTCCGCGATCGGCTCACCATGCTGTTGAACAACGGGCTCCAGGGGCTGGGGCTGGTGTTCCTGGTGATGTGGTTGTTCTTCGGGCTGCGCTACTCGTTCTGGGTCGCGGCAGGCCTGCCCGTGGCGTTCATGGGGACGATCGCCGGCATGGCGGCGCTCGGCTACTCCTTCGACATGATCACCATGGTGGCTCTGCTGATCGCGGTCGGCCTGTTGATGGACGACGCGATCGTGATCGCGGACAACGTCGCCCGCCATCGCCACGAGGGGCTCGCTCCGGTGGACGCAGCGGTCGTCGGGGTGAGGGAGGTCGCGCCGGGCGTGCTCGCATCCTTCTTCACCACCGTCAGCGTGTTCGGCGCGCTCGCCTTCCTCAAGGGAGACATCGGGTCGATTCTCAAAGTTCTCCCGGTGATCCTGATCCTCACCCTGTCGTTCAGCCTGGTGGAGGCGTTCCTCATCCTGCCCCACCATTTGATGCGGACGATGCGAACCGCCGATCGATCCAGGCGCGAAGGCTTCCGCGCCCGATTCGATGCCGGTCTCGGCCGCTTCACCGAGGCCTATGTGGGGCGGCTGGTCGATGCGGCGGTCTCGTGGCGCTATCTGACGGTGGGGCTGATCCTCGGCCTGTTGCTCGCCTCCGTGGCGATGCTGGCCGGCGGGGTACTCAAGTTCACCGCCTTCCCCGACATCGAAGGCGACGTGGTCGAGGCCCGGCTGCTGCTGCCCCAGGGAACGCCCCTGATCCGGACCGAGGCGGCGGTCGACCGCGTGGTCGAGGCGGTCCGGGCGGTGGGCGGGGAGCTTTCCGCCGAGCGGCCCGACGGGCGGAACCTGGTGCGCAATATCGGGGTGCAGTTCAACCGCAACGAGGACGCCCACGAATCCGGAGCGCATATCGCGACCGTGACCGTCGACCTGCTTCAGTCCGAGCTGCGCGGGGCAAGCCTGGACGAGGTGATCGAGCGGTGGCGGGCCAAAGTGGGAGAGATGCCCGACGTCATCTCGCTCAAGTTCACCGAACCCCTGATCGGGCCGGCCGGGAGAGCCATCGACATCCGGCTTCTGGGCGAGGATCTGGGAGAGCTCAAGACCGCTTCGGCCGCGGTCCTCGAATGGCTCCGCGGCTATCGCGGAGTGTTCAACCTGTCCGACGACTTGCGTCCCGGCAAGCCGGAGGCGCGGCTTCGCTTGCGCGACGACGCCCTGGCCCTCGGGGTCAGCGCGTCCGCGGTGGCGGGTCAATTGCGGGCCGCGTTTCACGGCCGTATTGCGGCGGAGGTCCGCGTGGGGCCGGAAGACTACGAGGTCGACATCCGTCTCGCCGGCCGGGACCGCGACAGCCTGGCGGACCTCGCCCATTTCACCGTCACCCTCCCGGCCGGCGAGCAGGTCCCGCTGGACGCGGTGGCGGTGCTGGAGTTCGGCCGGGGCTACGCCCGTATCCACCGCATCGACGGACGACGGGCGGTCACCATTCAGGGCGATCTGGACCCGCGGGTCGCCAATGCCGGCGAACTCATCGCCGACACCCGGTCGCGGCTCATGCCGGATTTGCTGGCCCGATACCCGGGATTGACGTTCGAGCTCGAGGGCCAGGCGGAGCAGACCGCGGTCACCGGGGCTTCCCTGCAGCGGAACTTCCTCCTCGGCCTCGCCGCCGTCTTCCTGCTCCTGTGCTTCCAGTTCCGCAGCTACTTCGAGCCGATCGTGGTGATGGCGGCGATCCCGGCGGGGCTGGTGGGGGTGATCTGGGGCCACTGGGCGCTCGGTCTCGACCTGTCGATGCCGAGCATGGTGGGATTCGCGTCCCTGGCCGGCGTGGTGGTCAACAACTCGATCGTGCTGGTGGCGTTCATCAAGCACCACCGGCGCGGCGGAGAGTCCGTGCCCGACGCGGCGCGGCGGGCCGCCCGGCAACGGTTTCGAGCGATTCTGCTTACCTCTCTCACCACGGTGGCCGGGGTGTTGCCCCTGCTGACGGAAACCAGCCTCCAGGCCCAGGTGCTGATTCCGCTCGTCACCAGCCTCGGGTTCGGCCTTGCGGCCGCCACCTTCCAGGTGCTGTTCCTGGTGCCGGCGCTGTACGCGATCCTCGATGACTTCGGGCTGACGGAAAGTGCCGGGCCGTCGCCCGAGGACGATGCGGCCGATACCGCGGAACCTGCGTGACGGGCACGGGCGCGTGCCGCCGGGCCGGGAGCAGCGCGAACCGACCCCCACCCGCCGTTGCGGCCCGCCCGGCCTTGCAAGTCCGAAGGATTCTCTGCCACCATGGCGCGCGATGCCGATGCGGTCTGCCTGCGGCCCCCGGGCGGCGGCGGATCGCCGCGGATCGCCAATGAAGACGCAGAACGATCACGGGGACGGCCATGAGCGATTCCAGCCAGGATAACGGCTCGGCTTTGGGGCGGGTTTTCAGCGCTTTGGAGCGGGTTGTCGGCTTTTTGGACCCTGGTGTAAGGGCCGGGGTGGTCACCCTGCCGCGGTTGATCATCGGCGGGCTGATCCTGTTCGGGATCGCGGTCAACTTCGCCAACGTGCTGGGCCGCTATCTGTTCCTCGCGCCGATCGTCTGGGCCGAGGAAATCATGATCTACTCGATGGTCTGGATGGTGTTTATCGGCGCGGTGCTGGTGAGCTGGGACGGCCACCATCTGAAGATGGATTTCTTCTCGATCATGCTGCCGTCGCCGTTCAAGGAGATCATGAATTTCTCGGGCGTCTTCTGCTTCCTCATCGTGGCCATCTTCGTGCTGCCCCAGACCTTCACGGTGACCGAGCTGATGTTCCGCCTCGACCAGCGCAGCGTGGTGGCGGAGATCCCGATGGTGATCCCGCATTTCGCCATCCTGCTGGGATTCATCATGATGTTCGTGGTCATCGTCTGGCGTTTCAGGCGGCTGGTCAGGGGGGACCTCACCAGCGAGGTCGAGGACCTGGTCGCGGCGACCGAACACCAACCCGAAATACCCCTCAACAGGGGGGCCTCCGGCTGAACGCCGCTTTCGGCGTTAGCGGAAAATAAAGCACAGGGTTTCAGGGAGACAGGGTATGGAGTGGGTGATGGTGCTGATGCCGGTCGGTCTTCTGATCCTCGGCTTCCCGATCTTCATCATCCTGCTCGCCACCTCGGCGATCATCCTCCTGTTCTTCATGGACATACCGCTGACCGCGGTCCACCAGGTGATGTTCGGCAGCGTCGACAAGTTCGCGCTGATGGCGGTCCCGTTCTTCATCTTCGCCGGCGAGTTGATGGGCATGGGGGGCATCTCCCAGCGCATCATCGCCTGGGTGATGTCGGTGATCGGCGGGTTGCGCGGCAGCCTGCCGCTGACCACCGTCGGCACCTGCACGATCTTCGGCGCGATCTCGGGGTCCAGCCCGGCGACCGTGGCCGCGGTCGGAAGGCTGATGTACCCGCCGCTGCGCGAGAAGGGCTACAACGAGAAATTCTCGACCGGCGTGCTGACCTCCTCGGGCGCGATCGCCATCGTCATCCCGCCCTCGATCAGCATGATCCTCTACGGCGCCTCGGCCGAGCAATCCGTATCCCACCTGTTCATCGCCGGCATCTTTCCCGGGCTGCTGATGTCGCTGATGATGGGCGGCTACATATTCTGGTACGCCACTAGACGCGATATCCGCGAAGGGCAGCCCTTCGAATGGGGCCGGTTCCTGCGCGCGAGCAAGTCCGGCGTCTGGGCGCTCGGCACCCCGGTCATCATCCTCGGCGGAATCTATGCCGGTGTCTTCTCGCCCACCGAGGCGGCGGGAATCGCCTGCGTCTACGCGATCATCGTGACCAAGTTCATATACGGCGACATCTCCTGGCGCGGGATCTGGGACGTCTCGGTCAACTCGATGTATCTGACCGCCCAGGTGCTGATCATCGTCGCCGGCGCCGGCGTGTTCTCCTGGCTGCTTACCGTCAGCGGCATTCCACAAGCCGCGGTTGCCGCGATCCAGGCGCTCGACGTCCCGCCCTGGGTCATCCTGATGATCATCAACGTGTTCCTGCTGATCGTCGGCTGCCTGCTGGATCCGGGATCGGCGATCCTGGTGCTGACCCCGCTGCTCGCCCCCATCGCGACGGCGATCGGCGTCGACCTGGTGCATTTCGGGGTCATCATGACGGTGAACCTGGCGATCGGCATGTTCACCCCGCCCTTCGGGCTCAACATCTTCGTCGCCCAGGCGCTGTTCAAGGCGCCCTTGAAGAGCATCTATCCGGGGCTGGTGCCGTTCATCATAATCAACATCCTGGCGCTGGGGATCGTCACATACGTGCCGGAGATGTCGCTCTATCTGTTGAAGTTCCTGGGGTAGCGGCGCCCTCTTCGATGCGTGGCTTCCGCCCCCCGTCGTGGTCGGCGGAGGCCGGCCATCCACGAGTTTTTTCTGCGGCGAGGGACGGCAAGGGAGGAAAAGAGAAAACGTGGGTGGTCGGGCCAAGCCCGACCATGACGGAGTGAGGAGAGACGCTGCGGCCCCGTCGCCCGGTTGACGCGGCTCAGGCGAGCGCTTCGGCGAGCAGTTTGCGGACGTGGGCGTTGACGTCCCGGCTGCGGTGGCGCGCCTTCTTTCCGGTCGGGTGCAGCCCCTCGGCGTGGAAGAACTCGGGAAGCTCGTCGTCCTCCTCGGTGAAGCCGGCCCGGCGGTTGAACTCCCATTCGTCGCGCAGGGTCTCGTGGCCCAGCCTGCGGTAGAACGATTCGTCGAGCTCGGTGCCGTGCGCGTCGTTGAGCGCGTTGATCATGAAGTCGATATTCTCGTTGGTCACGGTGCGCCCGAACACGCAGAGGCCGAGCGAATCGGCGGTCGCGCACAGCGTCTGCACGTCGAAGCTCGCCTCGGTCAGCTCCTCGGTCGTCTTGCCGTCGCAGACGAAGGCCGGGATGTTGCCCGTGGTGTGGTCGGCGCCCTGGGCGGTGACCATCATCGAGATGCCGGTGACCTCGATCACCCGCGGGTCGTAGGCGCTGATGCCCTGGCTCTTGATGACCGGGACGCGGGCGACCTGGTAGTGCTCGCCCACCCTGCGGGTTCCCTGGGCGAACATCCTGCCGCGCTCGTTGCCGTCGCGGATGTCCTGCAGCACGTCGGCCATGAAGGCGGGATCGCCGAACTCGCCGAGCCCGGCCTCCATCAGGACGCCGATGGTGGCGCCGATCTCGATCGAATCGACCCCGAGGTCGTTGGCGATGTGGTTGAGCCGGGCGACGTCGTCCGGATCCTCCAGCCCGCAATTGGTGCCCATCAGCCCGAGGGTCTCGTATTCGAGCGGCGAGACGATCTCCTCGCCCTCCGGCCCGACATAGATGTTGGAGCAGCGGATCATGCAGCCCGGCATGCAGGCATGGGTCGGCTCGCCGCCGCGCGACAGGTTGCGCTCGCGGATATGCTCGCCGCCGAGCTTGAAGGTCTCCTTCTCCTTGTCGACCTGCTGGCCGGAGGAGAAGTTGCGGGTCGGCAGCCCGCCGATCGTGTTGGTGAAGTCGCCGACCATGGCGGTGCCGAGATTGCGCAGCGCGTTGATCGCCGCGTCGGCGTCCAGCATCTTGTTGTAGTCGCGCACCGAGCCCATCAGCTTCTTGCGGTCGTGGAAGCTCGGCATCCGGTCGCGGTCGACGACGATCGCCTTGACCTTCTTGCTGCCCATCACCGCGCCGACCCCGCCGCGCGCGGCGATGCGGACCGGCCGCCCCTCGGGATCGGTGAACGAGATGCCGGCGATCAGCCCCATATACTCGCCGACCGGGCCGCAGAGGCCGAGGCTCACCTTGTCGCCGTATTTTTCGTGGAGCAGCTTCGCCGCCTCGATATTGCCCTTGCCCATATAGGGTCCGGCGTCCTCGAAGGTGATCTCGCCGCCCTTGTGGATGTAGATCACCGTCCAGTCGGCGGAGGCGCCGTAGAGGTTGAACCCGGCGATCTCGATCTGTCCCAGCGCGAAGGCGAAGGTGCCGCCCGAATTGGCCTCCTTGACGCCGCCGGTGAGCGGGCTCTTGCAGCCGATCGAGAGCCGGTTGGCGTTGGAGAAATTGGAGCCGGCGAACGGCCCGGCCGAGAAGATCAGCGGGTTCTCCGGCGACAGCGGGTCGACCTCGGCCGCGCCCTTCGCCAGCAGCGTCTTGGCGATCAAATGGCGGCCGGCGCGGACGATCGCCTCGCCATGCAGCTCCTCGGTCTCGATCGATCGGTCGTCGAGGTCGATGTGAAGATATTTTCTCATTCCGTCGGTATCCCGGGTGATATGCGATTGGCGCGATTGGCCGCCATATTGCGGGATTTAGGCGGGCCGTTTCCAGTTCTTTCGCCGTCGCTCAGTTTTCGCCCGCTTCGCCGCCTGCCCGCCACAGCGCCTTCAGCGCATCGCGGCGGATCTTGCCGCGATGCGATTTGGGCAGGCTGTCGACCACGAAAACCGATTTCGGCAGCTTGAAATCGGGCAGCTGCCCGGCGCAGCCGGCGATGACGGCGTCGGGTTCCACCGCCGCGCCGGGGCGGGCGACGACGAAGGCGGCGATCTCCTCCCCGTAGATCGGGTCGGGCACGCCGATGGCGGCCGCCTCCTCGATCCCGGGCAGGCGCATCAGCACCGCGTCGATCTCGAGCGGCGCGATATTGACCCCGCCGCGGATGATCAGATCCTTGACCCGGCCGGTGACGGTGACGAAGTCGTCCCCATCGGCGACGCCGATATCGCCGGTCCTCAGCCAGTCGTCGAGCCGGGTTGCGCGCATGTCCCGGTATTCCCCCGCCGGCGTGATCGAGGCGGTCGCGGTCTGCGGGCCGCGGATCGCGATCTCGCCCTCGACGCCAGGCGGGCAGGGCGCGCCGTCGGCATCGAGGATCGCGAAGCCGATATGCCGGGCCGGCTGTCCGACGGTGCCGAGCTTGCGCCTGTGGTGGCGGTTGCCGCAGAGCCAGCCGCCTTCGGAGGCGCCGTAGAACTGCAACAGGGTGATGCCGTAGCGCTCCTCGAAACGCCGCCAGCGGTCGGGCGACAGCGGCGCCGAGCTCGACGTCATCAGCCGCAGCGAGGCGATCCGCGCGGGATCGATCTCGACCGGCCGGTTGAGCAGCATGTTGATCACCGTCGGCACCCCGACCGCCACCGTAATCCGGTGGCGGTCGATCCAGTCGAAGAAGCGCCGGCGCGAGAACCGCCGCGCGATATGCAAAGTGAGCCCGGTCTGCAGGAACGGCATCAAGGCGAGGATCTGCGGCGAGAGCCAGCTGAAGGTGCGGTATTCGAGCAGCCGGTCGTCCCCCGTCATGCCGGTGAAGTCGAGGCTCGAAAGCCCGCAGAGCCAGAGCCCGAGATGGTCCCATTCGACGCATTTCGGACGATCCGTGGTGCCGGACGTCGAGAAGATGCAGGCGGTGTCGGTGGGCGCGTTGGCGGCGCCCGGCGCGGCCCGCCGGTCGAGCGCGGCGGCGGCTGCGAAGAGCTCGCCCGGTTCGTCGTCGCCCCCCGGCCAGATGGAGAACCGCGCCGAGGGGTAGCCCAGCCCGCCGATGATCTCCTCGCCGTCGAGCTCGCTGTGCCAGAGCACCAGCCGCGGGTCGATATAGGTCACGATCGCGCGCAGATGCGGGATGCTCATCTCGACATGGAACGGGCAGGCGATCGCCCCGATTCGCCAGACCGCGAGGAAGACGAGCAGCTTCTCGATCCGCTCCCCGGCGAGCACCACCACCCTGTCGCCGCGCGCGACGCCCTCCGCCTCCAGCCAGCCGGCGATTCGCTCGACCGCGTCGCGGAGGCCCCGGAAGTCGATTTCCCCGCCGCCGTCGAGGTCGACGATCGCGGTTTTTCGCGGATGCGCCGAGTCATGCCGGGCGAGGGTCTCGGCGATGCTGCGAAACGGTATGGCGAGGTCTCGCGCGGTCTGGTCCATCGTGCGAAACTAGTCGAAACGCCCGCCGAATCGAAGCCTCGCCGCCCGGGGATCGCCGCGCCATCGCATATGGTTGACTGGCTCTTGCGAGTCCCTATAATCCGGCCACCCGAATGGGACATCCATTTTCGGAACCCCGGACTTCATCCCGATGCAGGAGGCCGCGTCGTGGCGCGAATAGCTGGCGTTAACCTGCCTAATCCGGCCACCCGAATGGGACATCCATTTTCGGCTGGACTTCATCCCGCAAGGCCGCGTCGTGGCGCGAATAGCTGGCGTTAACCTGCCGCCGATCGAGATCGCGCTCACCTATATCTTCGGGATCGGGCGCACCAGAGGGCGGCAGATCTGCACCAAGGCCAATGTCGAGATCGCGCTCACCGATCGGGCGCACCAGAGGGCGGCAGATCTGCACCAAGGCCAATGTCGAGGGCACGATGCGGGCCAACGACCTCGCCGACGACGAGCTCGTCCGGATCCGCGAGATCATCGACCGGGAATACAAGATCGAGGGCGATCTGCGCCGCGAGACCGCGATGAACATCAAGCGGCTGATGGATCTCGGCTGCTATCGCGGGCTGCGCCACCGCCGCAACCTGCCGGTGCGCGGCCAGCGCACCCATACCAACGCGCGGACACGCAAGGGCCGCGCCCGCCCGATCGCCGGCAAGAAATAGCCGGCGCACACCGAGGGACAAGATGGCACGACAGACCGCAACGCGCGTCCGCCGCCGCGAGCGTAAGAACATCACCGCCGGCGTCGCGCATGTGAATGCCTCCTTCAACAACACCAAGATCACCATCACCGACGCCCAAGGCAACACGATCTCGTGGTCGTCGGCGGGATCGCAGGGGTTCAAGGGATCGCGCAAATCGACCCCCTACGCGGCGCAGATCGCGGGGGAAGATGCCGGGCGGAAGGCCATGGAGCATGGCGTGAAGACGCTCGAAATCCAGGTCAAGGGGCCGGGCTCGGGACGCGAATCGGCGCTGCGCGCGCTTCAGGCGGTCGGCTTTTCGATCACCTCGATTCGCGACGTGACGCCCATCCCGCATAACGGCTGCCGCCCGCGCAAGCGCCGCCGGGTCTGAACCCAGCGCCAGGGCGCGGCAAGCCCGCGCCTCGAACGGCGGCGTTCTCGCCGCTGGATTTCAATCGCCGCCAAGGATCGAAAAAATGTCGATTATTCACAGAAACTGGCAAGAGCTGATCAAGCCGAGCAAGCTCGAGATCCTTCCCGGCACCGACCCGGCCCGGTTCGCGAGGATCGTCGCCGAGCCGCTGGAGCGCGGATTCGGCGTCACCCTCGGCAACGCGCTGAGGCGCGTGCTGCTGTCGTCGCTGCAGGGCGCGGCATGCACGGCGCTCCAGATCGACGGGGTGCTGCACGAATTCTCCTCCATCCCCGGGGTGCGGGAGGACGTCACCGATATCGTGCTCAACGTCAAGAGCCTCGCGCTGCGCATGCATGGCGACGGGCCGAAGCGCATGTATCTCGAAGGCACCGGACCCGGCGAGATCACCGCCGGCATGATCGAGGCCGGCCACGACATCGAAATCGTCGAACCCGACATCGCGATCTGCACCCTCGACGAGGGCGCCAAGATTTCCATGGAGCTCACCGTCGATGCGGGCAAGGGCTACGTCCCGGCGGTCCAGAACCGCGCCGCCGACGCCCCGATCGGACTGGTGCCCGTGGATGCCGTGTTCAGCCCGGTCCGCAAGGTGGCCTTCCAGGTGGAGAACACCCGGGTGGGCCAGATCACCGACTACGACAAGCTGTCGCTCGACATCGAGACCAACGGCGTGATCTCGCCGGAGGACGCCGTGGCGCTGGCGGCCCGCATCCTGCAGGACCAGCTCCAGCTCTTCATCAACTTCGAGGAGCCCTCGACCAGGGCCGAGGAGATCCTGCCCAGCGAGCCGTCCTTCAACAAGAACCTGCTGCGCAAGGTCGACGAGCTGGAACTCTCCGTGCGCTCCGCCAACTGCCTCAAGAACGACAACATCATCTATATCGGCGACCTCGTGCAGAAGAGCGAGCAGGAGATGCTGCGCACCCCCAATTTCGGGCGCAAATCCTTGAACGAGATCAAGGAGGTGCTCGCCCAGATGGGGCTCGAGCTCGGCATGGAGATCCTCGAATGGCCGCCCGAGAACATCGAAGATCTCGCCCGGCGGCTGGACGAGCCCTATTAGGACGGCCGGGTACAAGCGGGGAGACGGGCCATGCGACACCGGCTGAAGGGCCGCAAGCTAAACCGGACCAGCACGCACCGGATCGCCATGTTCCGCAACATGGCGGCGGCTCTGGTGAAGCACGAGCAGATCACCACAACCCTGCCCAAGGCGAAGGAGCTCCGGCCCATCGTCGAGCGGCTGATCACGCTGGGCAAGCGCGGCCCGTCCGACCTGCACGCCCGCCGCCAGGCGATCCGCAGGCTCGCCGGCGACGCCAAGCTGGCCGACAAGCTGTTCACCACGCTCGCCGAGCGCTATGCCGAGCGCAAGGGCGGTTACACGAGGGTGTTGAAGGCCGGCTTCCGCTACGGCGATTCCGCGCCGATGGCGGTGATCGAGCTGGTCGACCGCGACCCCGAGGCGAAGGGGCTCGATTCCGGG
This sequence comes from Alphaproteobacteria bacterium, assembly GCA_965205995.1. Classification (GTDB taxonomy): domain Bacteria; phylum Pseudomonadota; class Alphaproteobacteria; order MPNO01; family MPNO01; genus MPNO01. Next base: position 53,925 of record OZ242200.1, read on the forward strand.
CCGGTGCCGGAACGCGACACGGTCCCGGAGGAAGCGGCCGCCTGACCCCGCCGCGCGCGCAAATCCCAGGGACAGCGCCGGGCGCTGTCCCTTTTCATTTGCCGGGCGGCGCGGCATGGTGCGCTCAGCTTGGGGGAGCGCCATGAAGACGACGCCGATGCGGGGCGCGCTATGGCTTGCCGCCGTCCTGGCGCTGGCGGTTGCCGGCGCCGCGCCCGCCGGGGCCGACAAGCGCCTGCCCTCGGGGCGCGAGGAAATGCGGCTTTCCTTTGCGCCGCTGGTCAAGCGCGCGGCGCCGGCCGTGGTCAACATCTACGCCAGGCGCGTGGTGCAAAGCGTGCCGGTCTCGCCGTTCTTCAACGACCCCTTCTTCCGGCGGTTCTTCGGCGAGGACTTCTCCTTCGGCCGGCCGCGCGAGCGGGTGCAGAATTCGCTGGGCTCCGGCGTCGTCGTGCGCGGCGACGGGCTGGTGGTCACCAACCATCATGTCATCAAGGACGCGAGCGAGATCACCGTCGTGTTCGCCGACCGCCGCGAGTTCGACGCGAGACTCGTCGGCACCGACCAACGGACCGACCTCGCGGTGCTGCGGATCGATCCCGGCGGGCAGGAGCTGCCCTGGCTGCGGATCAGGGATTCCGACGATCTGGAGGTGGGCGATCTGGTGCTCGCCATCGGCAATCCCTTCGGGGTGGGGCAGACGGTGACCAGCGGGATCGTGTCGGCGCTCGCCCGCAACGCGGCCGGGATCTCGGATTTCGGCTTCTTCATCCAGACCGACGCCGCGATCAACCCGGGCAATTCCGGCGGCGCGCTGGTCTCGCTCGACGGGCGCCTGGTGGGCATCAACACGGCGATCTATTCCCGCGGCGGCGGATCGATCGGAATCGGCTTCGCGATCCCGTCCAACATGGTGGCGATGGTGGTCGACGCGGTGGACCGGACCGGACGGGTCGTCCGGCCCTGGATCGGCGCGCGGACCCAGGATGTCACCGCGGCGATCGCCGCCTCTCTGGGCCGGCCCCGCCCCGAGGGGGTGATCGTCCGCGAGATCCACCCCGGCGGGCCGACCGACCGGGCGGAGCTCCGCGTCGGCGATGTCATCCTCGCCGTCAACGGGCGCCGGATCGACGACCGGGCGGGGCTCTTCTTCCGGGTCGCCACGCTTCGCCTCGGCGCCACGGCGGAGTTCACGGTGCTCCGCCAGGGGCGCGAGCGCAGGCTCCGTTTCGATGTCGTCGCCGCGCCCGAGATCCCGCCGCGAAACGTGACCGAGCTGGATGGCCGCCACCCGTTTTCCGGCGCCGCGATGGCGGACCTCTCGCCGGCGCTCGCCGAGGAGCTGGGGATCGAATCCCCGGAGCGCGGTGTCGTTGTAATGGATGCCCGCCGGGGCAGCATCGCGCGCCGGCTGGGCTTCCGGCGCGGCGACGTGGTGCTGCGCATCAACGGCCGCGAGCCGCGCTCGGTCGCCGCGCTCGCGCGGCTTCTCGGTTCGCCGGACGACCGCTGGCGGGTTTCGGTGCTGCGCGACGGCAAGGCGGTGTCCTTCGTGTTCGGAGCCTGACAAGTGAGCGCCGACAGCGACCGCGAACCCGGGCTGTTCGAGGCCGCCGCGCCGCGCCCGCTAGCCGACCGGCTGCGCCCGGCGAGGCTGGAGGACGTGCTGGGCCAGGACCACCTGCTGGGCGCGGACGGGCCGATCGGCCGCATGGTGGGCGAGGGCCGGCTGACCTCGATGGTCCTGTGGGGGCCGCCGGGCAGTGGCAAGACGACCATCGCCAGGTTGCTGGCGAACGCGACGGCGCATCATTTCGAGCCATTGTCCGCGGTCTTTTCCGGGGTCGCCGATCTCAAGCGCGTGTTCGAGGCGGCGCGTGGGCGCCGCGTCGCCGGCCAGGGGACCATCCTGTTCGTCGACGAGATCCACCGCTTCAACCGCGCCCAGCAGGACAGCTTCCTGCCCGTCGTCGAGGACGGGACGGTGATCCTGGTCGGCGCCACCACGGAAAACCCGTCCTTCGAGCTCAACGGCGCGCTGTTGTCGCGTTGCCAGGTCTTCGTGCTGCGCCGGCTCGACGACGCGGCGGTGGAAGCCCTGCTGCGCCGGGCCGAGGCGGAGACCGGCCGCCGCCTTCCTTTGGACGCGGCCGCGCGCGCGGCGCTGCTCGCGATGGCGGACGGCGACGGGCGCTATGTCCTCAACCTCGCCGAGGAGCTGCTGGCGCTGCCCGACGGCGAGGCTCTCGACGTCGCCGGCCTCTGCCAGGCGGTGCAGCGCCGCGCGCCGCTCTACGACAAGTCGCAGGACGGCCATTACAACCTGATCAGCGCGCTGCACAAATCGATCCGGGGATCGGACGCCGACGCCGCGCTCTACTGGCTCGCGCGCATGTTCCAGGGCGGCGAGGACCCGCGCTACGTGGCCCGCCGGCTGACCCGCCTGGCGGCCGAGGATGTCGGCCTGGCGGACCCGCAGGCGCTGGTTCAGGCGCTCGCCGCCTGGCAGACCTATGAGCGGCTCGGCTCTCCCGAAGGCGAGCTCGCGATCGCGCAATTGGCGGTCTATCTCGCCAACGCGCCCAAGTCGAACGCGCTCTACAAGGGCTTCAACGCGGCCTGGGCGGCGGCCGAGCGCACCGGGTCGCTGATTCCGCCGAGCCACATTCTCAACGCGCCGACGCGGCTGATGAAGGATCTGGGCTACGGCGCCGGCTATCGCTACGACCACAACGAGGAAGGCGGGTTCTCGGGCCAGAACTACTTCCCCGACGGCATGGAGCCGGAGGTTTTCTACCGGCCGACCGACCGCGGCGCGGAGGCCGAAATCGCCGCCCGGATCGACGCCCTGCGGGCCCGGCGGAAGGGCGCGGGATGAAGCTGCTGGTCGCCATCGCGCTCGGCGGCGCGACGGGCGCGCTCGCCCGCTATTTCGTCGCGCAGCAGATGACGCAGTGGCTCGGCGCGGGTTTCCCCTGGGGCACCTTCACGGTGAACCTCGTGGGCTCGTTCGTGCTCGGCCTGCTCGCCGAGACCTTCGCCCTCGCCGCCGACGCGAGCCCCGCCCTGCGCGGGTTCCTGATCGTCGGCCTGCTCGGCAGCTTCACCACGTTTTCGACTTTTTCGCTCGACGTCGCGCTCCTGTTCCAGCGCGACCGCATCGACCTCGCCGCGCTCTATATCGCAGGCTCGGTGATCCTCGCCATCGCCGGGCTCTATGTTGGGCTCAAACTCGCGCGGCTGGCGCTCGGATGAGCCGCGCCCGCATCCTCACCGTCGGCCCGGGCGACGACGACATCCGCCTCGACCGCTGGTTCCGGCGCCATTTCCCCGAGCTCGGCCACGGACAGCTGGAGAAGCTGCTGCGCACCGGCCAGATCCGGGTGGATGGCGGGCGGGTCAGGGCCTCGACCCGGGTCGCCACCGGCCGCGCGGTGCGGATTCCGCCGGGTCTTGCCGAGGATCTCGCGGGGCCGGCGCCCCGCCCCGCCGTCTCGCCGGCCGACGCCGAATTCATCCGAAGCCGCGTGCTCTATCGCGACGACGCGGTGATCGCGATCGACAAGCCCGCCGGGCTCGCCGTGCAGGGCGGCTCCAAGGTGAAGTCTTCGGTCGATGCGATGCTGGACGCGCTGCGCTTCGACGCGGAGGAACGCCCCCGCCTGGTCCACCGGCTCGACAAGGACACCAGCGGCGTGCTCGCCGTCGCGCGCAGCCGCAAGGCCGCAGCGTTCCTCGTCGCCGCGTTCCGCGACGCCCGGGTGGAGAAGGAGTACTGGGCGCTGGTCTCCGGCGTGCCGGCGCGGCCGGACGGTGTCGTCGACCTGCCGCTCGCCAAGACGGCGGCGCCGGGCGACGGGACCCTCGGCGAACGCGTCAGCGGCAACGCCCCCGGCGCCAAGCGGGCGCGCACCGCCTATGCCGTCATCGCCGAGGCGCGCCGCGTCTCCTGGCTTTCCCTGGTGCCGGAGACCGGCAGGACCCATCAGATCCGCGTCCACTGCCGGGCGATCGGCGCGCCGATCGTGGGCGACCGGAAATACGGCGCCGACGCGCCCAGGATCGACGGGCCGCCGCCCGCGAACCGCCTGATGCTGCACGCCCGCCGGCTGGTATTGCCGAGCGCCGGCGCCGCGCCGGTCGCGGTGACGGCGCCGCTCGATGCCGAGATGCGGGCGCAATGGTCGTTCTGGGGGTTCGACGACATCGATGGCGGAACCAGACCGTGAACAGCCGCGACGCCGCTCCTTTGGCCGCCTTCGACCTCGACGGAACGCTGCTCGACAGCGCCGGGCAGATCGTCGAACGCGTCATCGCCTGCTGGGAGGCCTGCGGCTTCCCTCCGCCGGACCCGGTGCTCGCGAAGCGCATCATCGGCCTGCCCTGGACGAAGAGCGTCCTCGCTCTGCTGCCCGACGCGGGGCCCGACGAGTTCGAGAAGATCCGCCGCTATTACGACGATGTCCGCGAGGGAAGGCGCGCCGTGCCGCCGCTGTCGGAAACCCTGTTCGACGGCGCCCGCGCGACGCTCGAAGACCTGCACGGGCGCGGCTACGGGCTCGCCATCGTGACCAGCCGGACCGGGGACAGGCTGGCGGAGCTGTTGCGGGACCACGGCATCGACCGGCTCTTCCTCGCCTGCAAGACCGCCGATATGGGTCCCGCCAAGCCCGACCCCTATCTGCTCCGGGCGGCGATGGCCGACGCCGGGGCGAGTCCGGCGACCACGATGATGATCGGCGACACCAGCTATGACATCGAAATGGCGGTCAGCGCCGGGGCGCGCGCGGTCGGGGTGAGCTGGGGCGTGCACGAGGCGGACGAGCTGCGCAGCGCAGGCGCGCACCGCATCGTCGACAGCTTCGGCGAGGTCCGCGACGCGGCGGTCGCGATGACGGAAGCGGCCCGGCCGGCAAGCTGACCCGGCTGGACGCGGCTGCCGCCGGGGGTAGTATCGGATGCTTCAATCGCAAGCGTGCTCACCTGGTGGATCTTCGGCGCCGTCGAGGCACGCCGAGGCATCGGCGCTGCTGGCGCGGATCGATGCGCTCAACCTCCGCTACGGCCATGCGATCGACGACGGCGAGTATGAGCGCCGGCCCGGCTTCTTCGTCGAGGACGTGCTCTACAAGATCACCACGCGGTGGAACCACGACCGCGCCATGCCGGCCGGGCTGATGCTGTGCCAGGGCCGGGCGATGATGCAGGACCGGGTATCCGCGCTGAGGAGTGCGAACATCTACGAACCCCATTTCTACCGCCATCCGATCGACCCGCCCTCCGGCATCGGCATGTCGGACGGCGCGATCGCGGCAACGGCGAGTTTCGCGGTCTGGCGCATCATGCAGTCCGGCGCGCCCGAGATCTTCTGCACCGGCAAATATGTCGAGCGGATCGTGGAGGCCGACGGCGCCCTGAAATTCAGCCAGAGGATCGTCGTCTGCGACGGCGAGCGCATCGACACGATGATCGTCATCCCGCTTTAGCCCGGCAGGCTGACCGGCCAGTAAGGCGCGACCTCGACCCATTCGTCATCCGACCCGGCGGGCCAGGGCGGAATCGTCACCGCGAACGCCGAGAGCGGCCGATCCCCGGTCGTGCGGAACTGGAACGAGGTTCCGAGCGGGATCGTCAGGCAGGTATCGGGTTTTAGAGCGACCACCTCTTCCCGGTCGCCGTCGCGGTGCCACATCTCGCCCCGCCAGGACAGGATGTACCAGATCTCCTCCACCGTCCGATGACACCCCGCCCGCGAGACCGCGCCCGGGGCGAGCCGGAAATGCGCCGCGCTTCCGCCGCCGAGCGCCGGCAGCACCCGCACCTCCGATCCGTCGGGCGCGAGGGTGTCCGGTTCGGCGGGGAGGCGCCTGGCGGCGAAGCCCGGATTTTCCGGACCGGCCAACCGCTCAGCGCTTCCTGTACTGCGCGGCGCCGAACATGTTGGACCAGTTTTCCTCGTTCCATTCCCACTCATCGGCGGTGTCGGTGAGCCGCTCCATGTCCCTGGCGACGGCGGGCCGGGCCGAGATGTCGTCGAACCAGCGCAGCACGTTGGGGTGGTCCTCCAGCCGCTGGCCCTGGCGTCCGTGCAGCCGGCACCAGGGAAAGATCGCCATGTCGGCGATCGAATAGTCGCCGGCGACGTAGGGGACCTCGCCGAGCCGGCGGTCGAGGACCCCGTAAAGCCGCCGCGCCTCGTTGGTGTAGCGGTCATAGGCGTAGTCGATCTTTTCCGGCGCGTAGGCGCGGAAATGATGGGCCTGGCCGAGCATCGGGCCGAAGCTCGCCATCTGCCACATCAGCCACTGCATCGCCTCCAGCCGGGCGCGCGGCTCCGCCGGCATGAACTGCCCGGTCTTGTCGGCGAGGTAGAGCAGGATCGCGCCCGATTCGAAGACCGCGATCGGCGCGCCGTCCGGCCCGTCGTCGTCTGCCAGAGCGGGGATCTTGTTGTTCGGGCTTATGGCGAGGAATTCGGGGTCGAACTGGTCGCCCTTTTCCAGATCCACCCAGTGCTCGTTATAGGCAAGCCCGGTCTCTTCCAGCATGATGTGGATCTTCTGGCCGTTCGGCGTTGCCGAGGTGTAGAGATCGATCACATTCCGCTCCCGGCGTTGTTCAGGGACGGCGCAGAAAACCACAGTTCATCGGCGCTGAGAACAGGCGCGGGGAGCGTAAGGCGGTTTGAGCGCGTGGATCTTCGGCTACGGCTCGCTGATTTGGCGGCCGGACTTCCCCTATCTGGAACGAAGGACGGCGGCGATCGACGGCTGGTCCCGCCGGTTCTGGCAGGGTTCGACCGATCACCGGGGGGTGCCGGGCGATCCCGGGCGGGTGGTCACCCTGGTGCCCGAGGGCGGCGCCAGATGCTGGGGCAGGGCCTATCGCATCGCGCCGGAGACCGGGGACGAGATCCTGGGCCGGCTGGCCCATCGGGAGAAGGGCGGCTACGACCGCATCGTTCTCGATCTCCGCTTCGCCGAGCCCGGAGAGGCGTCGGTGCCCGGTTTCGTCTATTTCGCCAACCGGCGCAACCCGAACTGGCTCGGCCCGGCGCCGCTGCCCGACATCGCCCGCCAGGTGCGCCGCAGCCACGGGCCGAGCGGCGCCAACACCGACTATGTGCTGCAACTCGCCCGGGCGCTGCGCGGCATGGGGGTGGAGGACGCGCATGTGTTCGCGCTCGCCGACCTCGTCAAAGGCAACGGGGCACCCTAGATTATGGGCAGCACAGAGAAGGAGGATGGCGATGGCGAAAGCAACATTCGGTGCCGGCTGCTTCTGGGGCGTCGAGGAGGCCTATCGTCAGGTCGAGGGCATCACCGCCACCGCGGTCGGCTATGCCGGCGGGCAAGTGGACGACCCGACCTACGAGATGGTGTGCTCGGGCCGGACCGGCCACGCCGAGGTGGTCCAGGTCGAGTACGACCCCGGCAAGGTGAGCTACGAAGCGCTGCTGAAACTGTTCTGGCAGGTGCACGACCCGACCCAGGTGAACCGCCAGGGTCCCGATATGGGCACCCAGTACCGGACCGTCATCTTCGCCGATGACGACCACCAGGCCGAGGCCGCGCGAAGGTCGCTCGACGACGAACAGGCGAGCGGACGCCACCGCCGCGATATCGCGACGCAGATCGAGCCCGCGCCGAACTTCTGGATGGCCGAGGACTACCACCAGCAATATTTCTCCAAGCGCGGCCGCCGCAGGTTGGGTCTGTTCTAGGAAGCCGGTCTTCCCGGGTGCCGCCCCGGGACGACGTACCCGACCCGTTCGAGTAAAATCCCGGTGCAATCGGGGAGGGCGCGCATGGCGACGATGGCGCAGGAAGTCGAAACCGGCGCGGCGCTGATCGAGCGTGCGCAGGAATTGGTTCCGACGCTCGCCGCGCGGGCCGCCGAGACCGCCGCGCTCAGGCGCATGCCGGACCAGACCTTTCGCGATCTGCGCGACCTCGACCTCCTGAAGGCGGCGCGCGCCGAGCGCTTCGGCGGCTACGCGCTCGGCCTCGACGAGGTGCTCGAAATCGTCGTTCGGCTCGGGCGCGGCTGCGGCTCCACCGCCTGGGTCTACGGCATCTATTGCGACCACGCGATCACCGTCGGCATGTTCGAGCCCGAGGCCCAGGACGATGTCTGGGGCAACGACCCGGAAGCGGTCATCTCGTCCGGGCTGGCGCCTTCCGGCAAGGTCGAACGCCTCTCCGACGGCTTTCGCCTCAACGGGCGCTGGCAGTTCTCCAGCGGCTGCGACCACGCGGGCTGGGTTTTCGTGCAAAGCATGATCCCGCCCGAAGTGGACGGCGAGGGGCCGACGCCGGCCTATCTCCTGCTGCCGCGCAGCGACTGGGAAATCGACGACACCTGGTTCGTCTCCGGACTCACCGGCACCGGCAGCAAGGATATCGTGATCGAGGACGCGTTCGTGCCGCCGCACCGGGTGCAGCCGATCGCTCCGCTGAATCTGGGCGAGGGGCCGGGCGCGCGGGTCAACCCGGCGCCGATCTACCGTCTGCCGCGGATCTCCACGGTGCCGTTCTCGCTGGTCGCGCCGGCGCTCGGCGTGGTCGATGCGATGATCGATGCCTTCGTCGAGCGGACGAGTGCGCGGGCGACGCGCGGGGTGCGCCACGCGGAGCTGACGACGGTCCAGCTCCGCCTCGCCGAGGCCGCCGCCGAGCGGGACTGCGCGAGGCTCCTGCTGGCCCGCGCGACCGGGGAGACGATGGCGGCGATGCGGAGCGCGGGGAAGCTGTCGCTCGACCAGCGCGCGCGCAACCGCCGCGACATGGCCTATATCGCGACCCTGCTCACCCGCGCCGCCGACCGGATCTACACCGTGACCGGGGCGAGCGGGCTGTTCGACGGCAACGACCTCAACCGGATGTTCCACGACATCCGCGCGGTCGCCGCGCACCACATCACGAGCTGGGACATCGCCGGGCCGACCTTTGGACAGGTCGCGCTCGGCGTCGAGCCCACCAGCCCCCTCGTCTAGCCGGGATACTCCCGGAGCAGCGCAGCCTCGATGGGAACGCCGAGGCTTTCGTGGATGCCGTTTCCTCGGCCATGACGGTTCTCAGCCCAGATAGTCTTCGAGCCTTACCTTGCCCCAGTTGAAGGGAAAGGCTTCGCGGAAATCGTCGCCCCCGCGATGGGGTTTGGCGGTGGCGTCGATGCCGATCTTGCCGACCAGGCGGAAGGGCTCGTGGCCCGGGATCGGCGCGGCCGAGGGATCGTAGGGCGAGCCCCGCGTCCCGGGCACCACGACGATGTCCCGCGCCGGATCGACCCGGGTCGCCATCGCGCGGTAGACCGCGCCCGGGCTGTCGATATCGGTATCGGGGCCGATCGCGACCACCATCTTGGTGTTGAGCCAGGGCGCCCCCATGGCCTGCATCAGCGCGTCGTTGACGAAGCCTTCGCGCGGATAGCTCACCTGGATTATGCAGGATACCGCGGCGCCCCAGGTCGGGAAGCGGACATCGTGCACGGTGAGCCCGATCTCGGTGATCCGGTTGTAGAGCACCGCCTCGTGGCACAGCCTCGGCAGCGGCTGATGATCGGTCTCCGGCACGGTCTGGTGGTTGCGGTAGATCGGCCTGGAGGCGCGCATGGTGATCGCGGTCAGGTCGATGCGCGGGATCTTCTGCTCCTTTGGGAGGAAGTACATGGTGGGGGCGTTCACCCCGCCGGCTTCGTGCGTCCGGGAGAGGTCGACCACCCCCTCGACCACGATCTCCGCATGGGCCGGGACGCGGAGGTCGATGGTCTCGCAGGGCACCATCTCGACGTCCCGGTCCATGATCGTGCCGACCATCTCCAGCTCGCCCCAGAGGTCCATATGCATGCCGGAGAAGTTGGCCATGATCTCGTAGGCCGGATGGACCCCGAAGACGAGCGCGATCGGCATCTCGGTGAGGCCCCGCTCGCGGTACTTGTCCATGACGATGTGGGTGTGCGGGGTGGCGAAGCTGATCCAGCCGTGGCGCGGGCCGACCGGCGTGGTGCCGGCATGCGAGGAGTTGTAGAAGCCGGTCTCCGGGTCCCTGACGATGTTCATCGCCGAGATGTAGCGCTGGCCCTCCTCGGCCGAGTGGACCGGCACCGGCAGCTTCAGCCAGTCGACCTCCTCGCCGGTCCGGACGATTTCCTTGACCGGGCCGGTGGGCACGTCGACGAAGCCGCGCGGCGGCTGGCGCAGGCGCCGCGCCAGCGTCGGCAGGTAATCGGCCTGCGCCACGCCGAGCGCGCGGCATTGCGACCAGCGATGCTTGACCAGGATGTCGCAGAGCCGGAAGTCGGGGTATTCGGCGATGTTCTCGAACAGGATCGGCCCCTCGGACTGCGCCGACAGCGCGCCGATGTCGTCGATCGAGACCGGTTTCTCGATCACCGTCAGGATATCGGCGTTGGTCTCCAGATAACCGCGCAGATCCCGGTCCAAAGCCCGGTTGGTCAACGCGCGCGGCTCTTCGGGCGCGGCACCGGCCATGATCGCCTCCTCATGAGGGATTAGGCGTCAGGATATGCCGCGGCGCCCGCTCGACCAACAGGGCCGCTACTCAGGATGAGGGGTGAAAGAACCGCCTCATCCCGAGTAGGTCCCCAAGGGACCGTATCGAGGGACGCACCCCGCCGGCCCCACCCGGCATTGGACCTTTGCCCGGCCGGGCGGGCTGGGGTAGCGTTTCCGGACAGCAGATTCATTTTCGGGGTCGAGGCGCGATGGCCGATGGACGGAACGGCGGGAACCATCCGGGCATGAAGCTCGGCATGTTCTACTGGCCCTGCGGCCACCACATGGCCGCGTGGCGGCACCCCGACGGCGTCGCCGATTCGGGCGCCAATATCGATCACATCGTCGGGCTTGCGAAGCTCGCCGAGCGCGGCCTGTTCGATTTGTTCTTTATGGCCGATTCGGTCTCGTTCTGGCGCGGCGACCTCAAATCGATGACCCGGGATTCCCACGGCGCCTGGATCGAGCCGTTCACCGTGATGTGCTCGCTCGCCCAGCACACGCGCAATATCGGCCTGGTCTGCACGTCGACCACGACCTACGACCAGCCTTATTTGATCGCCAGGCGGTTCGCGTCGCTAGACGTCGCCAGCGGCGGCCGGGCGGGGTGGAACCTGATCACCTCGGCCAACAAGCTGGAGGCCGACAGCTTCGGGGTCGACGAGCACATGGAGAAGACCGAGCGCTACCGCCGCGGTCGCGAGTTCGCCCATGTGGTGCGCGGGCTGTGGAACTCCTGGGGCGAGGACGTGTTCGTCCGCGACAAGGAAAGCGGCCTCTATTTCGACGAGAGCAAGCTCACCGTGATGGAGCACAAGGGGGCGCATTTCCGGGTGCGCGGGCCGATCAACGTACCGCCCTCGCCGCAAGGGGAGCCGGTGATGGTGCAGGCCGGCGCGTCCGATGACGGGCGCCAGCTCGCGGCGGAAACCGCCGAGGTGATCTTCGGCGCGCAGCAGACCCTCGAGGGGGCGCAGGAGTTCTATGCCGACGTGAAGGGCCGCATGACCGCCATCGGCCGCGACCCAGATTCGCTCAAAGTCATGCCCGGGCTCGCCGTCTGCGTCGGCCGCACCCAGCAAGAGGCCGAGGACAAGTACGAGGTCTTGCAGGACCTGATCGACCCGCTGGCCGGGATGCAGCTGCTGTCCAGGCGGGTCGATTTCGACCTCACCGGCTATGACGTCGACGGCCCGCTGCCGGAACTGCCGCCCAACAAGGTCGTATCCACAAGGGCGCAGCTCTTCGCCGAGATCGGGCGGCGGGAGAACCTCACCATACGCGACCTCTACCGCCGCGTCGCCGGCGCGCGGGGGCATTACGAGATCATCGGCACGCCCGACAGCATCGCCGACATGATGGAGCAATGGGTGCGCGAGCGCGGCTGCGACGGCTTCAACATCATGCCGCCGGTGTTCCCGTCGAGCCTTGAGGATTTCATCGAGCTGGTGATCCCCGAACTCCAGCGGCGCGGGCTCTACCGCACCGAATACGAGGGCGCGACGCTCAGGGAAAATCTCGGCATCGAACGCCCGCCCTGGCCCTAGAGCGTATCCAGCTTGAGCAGGTCGCGGGCATTCCCCTCGTAGATGCGCGCGCGCTCCGCGGGATCGATGTCGAGCGCGTCGACCGCGTCTATGGTGCCGCGGATGAACAGCGCCCCGCCTTCGGGATCGAACGGCGCGTCGGTGGCGAACAGGCTGCGGCCGGCGCCGAAGAACGCAAAGCCGCATTCGGTTGCAGGCCGCGACCCGTTCAACGCCGTGTCGCCGTAGAGCATCCGGTAGTACTCGATCGGCTGTTTCGCGAGCCCGGCGCGGGCGGCGAGCGGGTTGTTGCCGACCCCGCCCTCGAAGAGCTGCTCGAAGCCGATGGCGATCTTTTCCGCGAAGAAGGGGATCATCCCGCCCATATGGTGGGTGACGATCTTGAGGTCCGGCAGGGCGTCGAACAGGCCGGAGAAAATCAGCCGCGCCATGCAGGCGCTGGTCTCGTAGGGCCAGCCGAAGGTGAACCAGATCTCGTGCTCCGACAGCTCCTCGGTCACATAGTCGGGGTGGTTGGGCCCACGGATCGGATGCACCCAGACCGGAAGGTCGTAGCCCGCGAGGCACTCGAACAGGGGGCGGAACGGGGCCGCGCTGATCGGCCTGCCCAGCACGTTGGTGAAGATTTGCACGCCGCGCGCGCCGAGCTCGTCGATCGCGATTTGCACGCCGCGCGCGCCGAGCTCGTCGATCGCGCGCTCCGCTTCGGCCACCGCGCCGTCCGGATCGTTCAGCGCGACCGAGGCGGTGAAGGCGGGGAAGCGGTCGGGGTAGCGGGTGCAGAGCTCGGCCATCCCGTCATTGGCGATCCGCGCGAGCGCCGCGCTTTCGGCCGGCGTGCCGAGGGCTTCCAGCGGCGGGTTGGCGAGCGACAGCACCTGCCGGTAGTCCGCGAACCCGTCCATCATGCGGACCCTCGCCTCCACATCGGTCAGCGTCGGCAGCAGCGGGTATCGTGCGAGCATCCGCTTGTCGGGGACGATCTCCTTCAGCCGCGCGAAATATTCGGGCGGCAGGATGTGGTTGAAGATGTCGAGTTTCATCGCTTGTCGTCCGCCCGGCGCATGCTTCCCCCGTCAGCGTCCGCATTGTAGCGTTGCGCCGCAACCGACGCTGAAGAACCGGGAGGCAACCCAATGGCCGGCCACACGGTCCCCGCATTCGCGCGCTTCGTCGACGACCTCCGCGCTCATTTCGGGAAGCGCCTGGCGGAAGAAGAGCACTGGCAGGGCGTGCGGGGCCTGCTCGCGACCTTGGTCGCCGACGAGGCGATGCGCCGGGCATCGCGCGGCTGGACCGCCAGGAAGGGCCGCGAATACATCCTCCACCACGACGCCGATCACGGGTTTTTCGTCGGCGCCCTGGTGCGCGAGCCGGGCCACCGCGCGTTCATCCACGACCACGCCCATACCTGGACCGTCTACGGCGTGCTCGACGGGGCCGAGATCACCCATGTCTACGCGCGCACCGATGACGGCGGCACGCCCGGCAAGGCGGTGCTGGAGCTGATCGACAGGCACGACGCGCCGACCGGCCATGTCGACATCGTCGGACCCTGGGTGCCCCATTCCGAATGGGGCGCGTCCGAACGCTCGGTGGCGATCACGGTGCGCAGCGACCGCCCCGGCGGCTACAGCCAGAACCGCTACTTCCCCGAGACCGGCACCACCGACAACACCCACCGCGGGCTGGTGCTGGTGCCGCTGGCGTTGTGACCGGCACAAGGGCTTTTGCGCCGCCGGTTCAAAGACCGCGCAGGAACCCGTCGAGAGCAGCGACACATTCCGGCTCCGCCAGGGTCGGGGCATGGCCCGTCCGTGGCACGGTCACCAGGCGGGCTTCGGGATATTCCCGGCCCATCCGCAGGAAGCATTCCCCGGGAAACGCATCCGACACCTCGCCCCGAAAGGCAAGCAGGGGGATCGGCCGCAGCCCCCGGAAATAAGGCCAGAAGTCGGGAGGAGCGCCTTGAGCCTCGACGATCGGCTTGACGATATTCACGTCCCAGTCGAACTGGAGCAGCCCGTCCTCGCCTTCGCAATATGTATTGCGGACCATCGCCTCGAACATCGCCTCGGTCTGAAACACGGCATCGGGCGTCAGCGTCCCGATCGCTTCCGCCGCTCTCTCCCAATCGGGCTGCGGGCGTTCGACGCCGATATAGGCAAGGGCGGCGTCCAGACTGTCCCAGTCGACCTCGGGGCCCGCGTCGTTGAGGACCAGCCCCGCCAGGCCGAACGGCATGACCGCCGGGAGCGCCATCGCCAGCATGCCGCCGAACGAGGTGCCGACCGCGACGACCCGGCTGACATCGGCGAAAGCAAGCAAGCTGGCGATGTCGTCGAGATAGATCCGGGGCCGGTAGTTGCGCCAGTCCGGGTCGTGGTCCGAGCGACCCCGGCCGCGCAAATCCGGGCACAGCACCCGCCGTTCTTCGGCGAGAATTCGCGCGATGGGGTCGAAGTCGCGGGCGTTCCGGAAGAGCCCGCCGAGGCAGAGTACCGGCGTTGCGGCCGAGCCCGGATCGCCGTAGTCCCGGAAATAGAGGCTGAGACCGTCCTTGGCGGTAAATCGGCGCTCGCGATACGACATCGCCGCTCCGGTCGGGCTTCGACAGACGCGGGGAAGCCCCCGGTCACATGGCAGCAACCCGGTCTTGAAGTCTGACGCCCCGATTCACGCGGCGCCGTTCTCTGCCTCCCCGATCGCCTTGAGCACCTTCGGCGGCGACATCGGCTGTTCGCGGAGCCGGATTCCGATGGCGTCGTTGATGGCGTTGGAGATCGCCGCGATCGGTGGGATGATCGGCACCTCGCCGATGCCGCGCACCCCGTAAGGGTGGTTGGGGTTGGGCACCTCGACGATTTCCGTCCCGATGAAGGGAACGTCCGAGGCCACCGGCACCCGGTAGTCGAGGAAGCCCGGGTTCTGCAGCACCCCGTCCTCGCCGTAGATGTATTCCTCGTTGAGCGCCCAGCCGATCCCCTGCACCGCGCCGCCCTGGAACTGGCCCTCGACATAGGCCGGGTGGATCGCCTTGCCGGTATCCTGGATCACCGTGTAGCGGAGGATCTTGACCAGCCCGGTCCTCCGGTCGACCTCGACATCGACGATATGGGTGCCGAAACCCGGCCCGGCGCCGTCTGCGGTGATCTCCGCGTGACCCGCGATGGGGCCGCCGGTCATGCCCGACCGCTGCGCGATCTCGCCGATGGAAAGCGGCTCGAACTCGCCGACATTGGAACTCGCCGGACGCGCGTGGCCGTCCTCCCAGACCACCCCGTCGACCGGCACGCCCCAGGTCTGCGCGGCGCGCTCGCGCATCACGTCGATCGCCTTGCGCGCGGCGACGGTCACCGCCATGCCGCTCGCGAAGGTGCCGCGGCTGCCGGCGGTCACGAAATTGAAGCCGAGCGCCTGGGTGTCGCCGATCTGCGGGCGCACCCTGTCGAAATCGATGCCGAGCTCCTCGGCCACGATCATCGCCATCGCGGCGCGCGACCCGCCGGCGACGTCTATGGTGCCGAGGACCACGGTCACGCTGCCGTCCTCGTTGACGTTGAGCGTGGTGGTGGTTTCCTTGCCGATGTTGAACCAGAAACCGGTCGCGATGCCGCGGCCCTGGTCCGGGCCGAGCGGTTCCTTGAGATGCGGATGCTCCTGCGCCTTCCTGAGCGTGGCCTCGTAGCCGATCGGCCCGAAGGTCGGCCCGTAATAGGTCTGGGTCCCTTCCTTGGCGGCGTTCAGCAGGCGGAACTCGATCGGGTCGATGCCAAGCTCGATCGACATCTCGTCGAGAATGCTTTCGACGCCGAAGATCGAAATCGGCGCGCCGGGCGCGCGGTAGGCGGCGACCTTGGGCCGGTTCACGGTGATGTCGTTGCCGATCACCTTGACGTTCTCGACGTCGTAGCGGGTGAACGTGCACATCGCCGCCATCGGCACCGAGGAGCCCGGGAAGGCGCCGGCCTGGAAGTCGAGCTGGGCCTCGGCGGCGACGATGCGGCCGTCCTTGCTGCAGCCGATCTTGATCCGCGTATGCGCGCCCGAGGTCGGGCCGGTCGAGCGGAACACGTCCTCCCGGCTCATCGTCATCTTGACCGGCCGGTTGGATTTCTTCGAAAGGACGATGGCGGGCGGTTCGAGATAGACGTTGTTCTTGCCGCCGAACCCGCCGCCGAGTTCGGTCGGGATCACGCGGATCTTCGAGATGTCCATCTGCAGCAGCTTGGCGCATTGCGCGCGGATCACGAAATGGCCCTGGGTCGCGGTATAGACCTCGACCTGGCCGTCCTCGGAATAGCTGGCGATCGAGGCCTGGGGCTCGATATAGCCCTGATGCACCGGCTTGGTGTTGAAATCGCGCTCGATGACGAGGTCGGCCTCGGTGAAGCCCTTTTCCACATCGCCCTTGGCGAAATTGAACACCTTGGCGAGGTTGGACGCCTTCTCCGGCGTCGGCTTGACGCCTTCGGTGATCTGCTCCTCGTGCAGTAGCGGCGCGTCCTCGGCCATTGCCGCCACGGGGTCGATCACATGCGGCAGCACCTCGTAGTCGACCTCGATCAGCTTGACCGCCCGCCTCGCGATCGCCTCCGAGGTGGCGGCGACGGCGGCGACCGGATGGCCGTCATAGAGCACCTTCTCGCGCGCCATCATGTTGCGGGTGACATCGCGGAAATTGACGATGAGCTCGCCCGCGGCGGCGTATTCCACCGGCATTTCCGGGAAATCGTCGCGGGTGACGACGGCCTTCACGCCGGGCAGCGCCTCGGCCTTTTCGGTGCGGATGGCGAGGACCCGCGCATGGGCGTGCGGGCTGCGCACCACGCGCCCGTAGAGCTGGCCCGGCAGGTTGATGTCCGCGCCGTAGCGCGCGCGGCCGGTGACCTTGTCGACCCCGTCGGGGCGGATCGGCCGTGTGCCGACGACCTTGAGATCCTTCTCCTCGTATTTGAGCGTCGTCGACATGGTCAAACCTCCCTCATCTCGCGGGCCGCGTCGGCCACCGCCTCGACGATCTTGTGATAGCCGGTGCAGCGGCACAGATTGCCGGCGAGCCAGTAACGGATTTCGGTCTCGGTCGGGTCGGGGTTGTGCTCCAGCAGCGCGCGCGAGGCGACCAGCAGGCCCGGGGTGCAGATGCCGCATTGCAGGGCGGCGTGTTCGAGGAACTTGCGTTGCAACGGATGCAGCTCCTCGCCTTCCGCCATGCCCTCGATGGTCTCGACCCGCTTGCCCTCGATTTCGACGCCGAGCATCAGGCAGGAGCACACGACCCGCCCGTCCACGGTGACCGAGCAGGCGCCGCAATCGCCGGTGCCGCAACCCTCCTTGGTGCCGGTCATCACGAGTTCGTCGCGCAGCACCGAAAGCAGCGTCTGGTCGCTCTCGCAGAGGAAATCGACCTCGTCGCCATTGATCGTCGTCGTTACGTGATAGCGCGCCATCAGCTTTGCTCCGCCCGTTCGAGCGCGATCCGGGCCGCCCGTTCGGCGAGCACGCCGGCGACCTCGATCCTGAATTCCTTGGTGCCCCGCTTGTCGTCGATCGGCCGGCAGGCCGCCGAGGCGGCCTTCGACAATTCGGCGAGCGCGGCATCGTCGACCCTTGAGCCGATCAGCGCGGCGGCGGCCTCGTCGACAAGCAGCGGCCGTTCCGCGACCGCGCCCAGCGAGACTCGCGCCGCGCTGCAGACCCCGGCCTCGTCGATCGTCAGGTTGACGCCGACGCCGACGACCGCGATGTCCATCTCGGTCCTCGGCGTAAACCGCAGATAGGCGTCGCCCGAACGCGGCGACCGTTGCGGCAGCTCGAAGGAGATCACGATCTCGCCCGCGCCCAGCGAGGTCTTGCCCGGGCCTATGGCGATGTCCTCGACCGGCACCGACCGGCGTCCGCCGGGGCCGATCACCGAGGCCAGGGCGCCGGCGGCGATCAGCGCCGGCACGCTGTCCGCGGCCGGCGAGGCGTTGCACAGATTTCCGCCGAGCGTCGCCCGGCCGCGCACCTGGATCGAGCCGATCAGCTTGGCGCCGTCGACGATCCCCGGCCACACCGCGTTGAAGCCCTCATGCTCCATGATCTCCATCCCGGTGACCGCGGCCCCGAGGCGGTAGCGGCCGCCCTCTTCGGCGATTTCCCGCATCTCGGCGATGTTCTTGATGTCGACCAGGACTTCGGGCTCGACCATGTCGGCGCGCATCTGGATCAGGAGATCCGTGCCGCCCGCCAGCACCTTGGCCGCGCCGCCGGCATCCGCCAGCAGCCTGGTCGCCGCGTCCAACGACGCCGGCGCTTCATAGCGCATGTGGTTTCGCCTCCCCTTCCGCCCGGTTCCGATGCGGGCCTGATTCGGTCCGCGCCAACTCTGGGCAGTCATATACCGGCCCGTGCGGGGCAAGGAAAGCGCCGCGGCAAACAGCCCTTCTGGAGAACGCGGCGCGGAAAGGAATTACAATCTATGATTGTATTTAGTATTTCTGATGCTATCAATAATTGTTGTTCCGGTTGGGAGATGTCGCCGATGGAATCGTATACTGCGGTTGTCCTTGTCACCGTACTCATCGCCTTGGTTCTGTTTATCGGGGTTCCCGCGGTTGCGGTCTACCGCGAGAAAAGCGACCTGACGCTGGGCCGAAGAGATTTCGTGCTCTGGGTCGTGCTGTACCTGATCGTGCTGCCGGTCGTTGCAAACGTCGTCGCGAAGATCATGCCCAGCCTGGCGGTCGACGGGGTGCTGGTCCTCGTTGGGCTCTGCATCGCCTATATTTTCTACCAGCGTGTGGTGCGCCGCGCACGGGACGCCGGCAAGGGCAAGCGCATCGCCTATGTCGGCGCGATTCCCCTCGCCAACCTGGTTGTCTTCGTCATTCTGATGGTGACGCGAAGCGCCCAGCCGGGCGACACCGCGCAAGCCGCCGAGGCCTGACGACCCCGCCCCGGGGGTATCGAGCGCCCGCCCGGAAGGTGCGCCTCCCCGGGCGAAATGGCGAGGGGAGGTATGGGCGCGGCCGCCGCCATGATGACGGAGAGACAACGGGGCCGACGGTTCCGTCGAAACCGGATTTGCTCTAGGGTCCGCGGCCGGAGGAGCGATGGATTTCGAGCTGTCCGACGAGCAGGCGCAGTTCCGTGAAGCCGCGCGGGCCTTCGCCGAGGGCGAGTTGGCGCCGCATGCGGCCGCGTGGGACGAGGACTCGATCTTTCCGGTGGATGCGCTCCGCGCCGCCGCCGCTCTCGGATTTGCCGGACTCTATGTCGGCGAGGATGTCGGCGGCTCGGCGTGCCGGCGGCTCGACGCGGCGATCGTGCTGGAAGAGCTCGCGGCCGGCTGCACCTCGACAGCGGCCTATATCTCGATCCACAACATGGCCGCCTGGATGATCGACGCCTATGGCGGCGACGATCGGCGCCGGGCGTGGCTGCCGAAGCTCAACACGATGGAGTGGTTCGCGAGCTACTGCCTCACCGAGCCCGGCAGCGGATCGGACGCCGCCTCGCTGACCGCAAGGGCGGTTCGTGACGGAAACGACTATGTGCTGAACGGCGCCAAGGCGTTCATCTCGGGCGCCGGCAGTTCCGACCTCTATGTCACGATGGTGCGCACCGGCGGCGAGGGGCCCGAGGGCATTTCCTGCTTCGGCGTCGAGGCCGGCACGCCCGGCCTCTCCTTCGGCGAGCAGGAGAAGAAGCTCGGCTGGCATTCGCAGCCCACCGCGATGGTCTATTTCGACGATTGCCGGGTGCCCGCCTCCAACCGTATCGGCGCGGAGGGGGAGGGGTTCAGGATCGCCATGCAGGGGCTCGACGGCGGGCGCATCAATATCGGCGCGTGCTCGATCGGCGGCGCCCGGGCCTGCTACGAGGCGGCGCGAATCTATGTCGGGGAGCGGCGGCAGTTCGGCCGCGCGATCGCCGACTTCCAGGCAACCCAGTTCAAGCTGGCCGACATGGCGACCGCGCTCGAATCGGCCCGGCTGATGGTCTGGCGCGCGGCGGCGGCGCTCGATGCCGGCGAAGCGGAGGCGACGCTGCGCTGCGCGATGGCCAAGCGGGTCGCCACCGATGCCGGGTTCGAGGTCTGCAACGAGGCCCTCCAACTGCATGGCGGTTACGGCTATCTTCGCGACCACGCGATCGAGCGCTACCTGCGCGATCTGCGCGTCCACCAGATCCTCGAAGGGACCAACGAGATCATGCGCGTCATCATCGCCCGGCGTCTCCTGGCTGAGAGCTGATGCCGGAGCCGATCGAGTTCGGCACAGACGGCGCCATCGGCCGTGTCCTGCTCAATTCTCCGGCCACGTTCAACGCGCTGACCAGGGAGGTGTGCATCGCCTTTCGCGACCGGCTGATCGACTGGGCGGACGACCCCGCGATCGGCGCGGCCGTGGTGTCCGGCGCCGGCGACCGCGCGTTCTGCGCCGGCGGCGATATTCGCGCCCTCTACGAAGCCCATCGCGCCGGCGACAGCACGCCGAACACGTTTTTCTGGCACGAATACCGGCTCGATCACGCGGTCCACGAATTCCCCAAACCCTGTGTGGCGCTGGTCGACGGGATCGTCATGGGCGGCGGGGTCGGCATCTCGGTCCACGGATCGCACCGGGTGATGACCGAGCGCACGCTGTTCGCGATGCCGGAATGCGGCATCGGGCTGTTCCCCGATGTCGGGGGGACGGTGTTCCTGCCGCGCGCGCCGGGCGAGCTTGGCATGTATCTCGCCTTGACCGGCGCTAGGCTGAAGGCGGCGGACGCGATCCATGCCGGCATCGGCACCCACTACATCCCGAGCGCGAACCTCGCCGCGTTCGTCGAACGCCTCGCCGCGGCCGATCTGTCGAAAGGCGCCGGGGCGGTGGACGCCGTCCTGGCGTCCTTCGCCGAGGATCCGGGGCCGGTGCAGCTCCGCGAGCATGCCCGGGTGATCGACCGCTGCTTTGCGGCGCCGACGGTGCCCGGGATCATCGAGGCGCTGGAAGCCGAGGACGGCTATTTCGCCATTGAGGCGGCCGACACGCTGCGCACCAAATCGCCCACCAGCATGCTGGTCACCCACCGCCAGCTTCGCGGCGGCGGCGGGCTCGATTTCGACGCCGCGATGCGCCGGGAATACCGCATGGCCTGCGCCTTCCTCGCCGGGCACGATTTCTTCGAGGGGATCAGGGCGGCGGTGATCGACAAGGACCGCAAACCGCGCTGGGACCCGGCGCGGCTCGAAGACGTCGGCGAGGAAGAAATCGCACGCTATTTCGCGCCGGTCGAGCGCGAGCTCTCTTTCGACTGACGCTGAAGGAGGAACCATGGCGGAAATAGGTTTCGTCGGGCTCGGCAATATGGGCCGGCCGATGGCCAGCCGGCTCGTCGCGGCCGGCCACGCGGTCCGCGGATTCGATGCCGCCGCGCCCGCGCGCGAGGCGGCCGCGGCGGCGGGAATCCCGCTGGCCGAGGATCCGGGCGCGGCTGCCGACGGCGCCGAGGCGGTGTTCACCATGCTGCCGGCCGGCGCCGACGTGCGCTCGGTCTATTGCGAGTCCGGCGGGCTCCTGGCGGCGGCGGGGGCCGGCACGCTGCTCGTCGATTGCTCGACCATCGATCTCGAGACCGCGCGCGCCGTCCATGAAGAGGCGTCCGCGAAGGGTTTTGCGATGCTGGACGCGCCGGTTTCCGGCGGGGTCGGCGGGGCCGAGGCCGGCACGCTCACCTTCATGGTCGGCGGGGCAGCGGGCGCGGTCGCGCGCGGCGAGCCGCTGATGGCGGCGATGGGCCGCAACATCGTCCACGCCGGCGGGCCGGGCAACGGCCAGGCGGCGAAGATGTGCAACAACATGATCCTCGGCGTTTCGATGATCGCGGTATCGGAAGCCTTCACCCTGGCCGAGCGGGTGGGGCTCGACGCCCAGACCCTGTTCGACATCGTCGCGACCGCGTCCGGGCAGTGCTGGTCGCTCACCAACTATTGCCCGGTGCCGGGGCCGGTGCCGTCGTCGCCGGCGAACCGGGACTACCGGGCTGGGTTCACCGCGGCGATGATGCTCAAGGATCTCAGGCTCGCGCGCGGCGCGGCCCAGGCGAACCGCGCCAACACCCCGCTCGGCAGCCACGCCGCTGCCCTCTACGAGCAGTACTGCGCCGACGGCGAGGAGGGGTCCGACTTCTCCGGCATCATCCGGATGTTGAGGGGAGCCGGTTAGGGCGATCCCGGCGCCCGCCGTATCGAGGGACAGCCACCGGTTGACTCGGCAAGCGGCCGTTTCGATAGTCGCGCCCGCATGGATTTCACGCATTCGGACCAGGCATGACGGATCCGGAACTTCCCGGTGGGCTCAGGCTCGCCGCCGACATCGGCGGCACCTTCACCGACATTGCCGCCTTCGACCCGGCGACCGGCGCGCTCAGCCTCGGCAAGGCGCCGTCGACGCCGTCGCATCTGGTGGACGGGATCGCCGCCGGGGTGGACCGCGCCGGGGTCGCGTATTCCGATTCGGCCCTGTTCCTGCATGGCTCGACGATCGCCATCAACACCATGATGGAGCGGACCGGCGCCCGCGCCGCGCTGGTCATCACCAAAGGCTTTCGCGACATCTACGAGATCGGCCGGATCAACCGGCCCGATTCCTACAATCTGTTCTTCAAGAGGCACCGGCCGCTGATCGAGCGGGCGATGTGCTTCGAGCTCGACGAGCGGATGCTGGCCGAGGGCGAGCCGCTGACCCCGCTCGACGAGGACGAGGTCCGCGGGCTCGCAGACAAGCTCGCCGGGCTGGATGTCGAGGCGGTGGCGATCCTGCTGCTGCACAGCTATCGCAACCCCGACCACGAGAAGCGGACCAAGGCGATTCTCGAATCCTGCCTGCCCGGCGCGTTCGTCACCGCGTCCTACGAGCTGTCGCAGGAATACCGCGAGTTCGAGCGCTGCTCGACGGTTGCCGCCAACGCCTATATCGGCCCGGGCGTGCGCCGCTATCTCGACGAGATCGGCGTCCATCTCCGCGCTCAATCCTTTCCCGGCGCGTTCCTCGTCGTGCAGTCGACCGGCGGGCTCTACGACGTCGCCCAGGCGCGGCATGACTGCGTCCACATGCTCGAATCGGGACCCGCCGCGGGCGTCATCGCCGGGCGCGCGCTCGCCCGCGCGGCGGGGATCGAGAACGCGATCACCTTCGACATGGGCGGCACCACGGCCAAGTCCGGGGTGATCTACGGCGGCGAGGCGCTGACCACCGGGAGCGCGATGATCGGCGGCTACGAACAGGGCCTGCCGGTGCAGATCGCGATGATGGACATTTTCGAGGTCGGCACCGGCGGCGGGTCGATCGCGCGAGCCGACCCGCGGGGCGCTCTCCGCGTCGGGCCGGAAAGCGCAGGCGCGAGCCCCGGGCCGGCCTGCTACGGCAGCGGCGGCGTTGCGCCGACGGTGACCGACGCCAATCTGGTTCTCGGCCGGATCGCGCCCGACAGGTTTCTCGGCGGCGCGATGACGCTCGACGCCGGGGCCGCCTTCGCGGCGATGAAATCCGGGGTCGCCGATCCGCTCGGGATGGACGTGGTGGAGGCTGCCGCGGGCGTCCTCCAGATCGCCGCCACGGCGATGTCGTTCGCGGTCAAGGGGGTGTCGACCGAGCGCGGCCTCGACGCCGGCGCGTTCACCCTGGTCGCCTGCGGCGGCGCCGGGCCGCTGCACGCCAGCGCGGTGGCGCGCGAGATCGGCATGCGGGAGATCGTCGTGCCGCTGGCCCCCGGACATTTCTCGGCGATCGGGATGCTGCACGCCGATCTCCGCTACGACTATGTCAGGACCTGGTTCGCGCGGCTCGCCGAGGCGCCGCTCGACGAAATCGAGGGGCTCTATGCAGAGATGGAGGCGCAGGGCCGCGAGGCGGTGGCGGCGACCGGCGCCCAAATCGAGGCCGTCGTGGTCGGCCGCGCCGCCGACATGCGCTATGTCGGCCAGGAGCATGCGGTGACGGTCGACCTGGCCGCGGAGCTGTTCGCGGCCGGCGACCGGGACACCATCAAGCGGCGCTTCGACGAGGTGCACGCGGTTCGCTACGGCACCTCGGCGCCGGACGAGCCGGCCGAACTGGTGAGCCTCAGGACGACGGTTTCGGGTCTCCTGCCGAAGCCGCCGATGGTGCAGAGCCTGGATCGGGGATCGGCCGATCCCGAGCCGCTGGAGACGCGGCGGATCTATTTCTCCGAGACCGGCGATTTTGTAGCCACGCCGGTCTATCGGCGGGCGGATCTGGGGGCCGGCGCGGCGATAGAGGGACCGGCGGTGATCGAGGAAGAGGCATCGACGACGCTGCTCCTGCCGGGCGACAGGCTCGGCGTCGACGAGCACGGCAATCTGCGAATCCGGGTCGGGTCGGGCGGACGATGAGCGGCAGTTCCCCCGATCCGGTGGTCACCGAGCTGGTGCGGAACGGCGTCATCGCCATCACCGAGGAGATGAAGACCAACCTCACCCGCACCGCCTACAACATGATCATCTACGAGGCGCTCGACTTCACCGTCGGGCTGTTCACCGCGAAGGGCGAGACGGTCTCGATCGGGCTCGGCCTGCCGATGTTCATCCGCGGCATGGCGGAAACGGTGAAGGCGAAGCTGCGCCATTTCGGCGACGATATCGGGCCGGGCGACATTCTGCTGACCAACGACGCCTATATCACCGGCAGCCATCTCAACCATTTGACCTTCAGCATGCCGGTCTTCGACGACGGCACGCTGGTCGGGTTCGCCGTCTGCATGGCGCACTGGCCGGATATCGGCGGCACGCTCGGCGGCATGACCACCGATATCTATTCGGAAGGTCTGCAGATCCCGATCCTCAAATACCAGCGGGCCGGGGTCGTCAACCAGGATCTCCTCGACATCCTGAAGATGAACGTCCGCCTGCCGGAGCGGGCGATGGGCGACCTCCGCGCGCAGCTCACGGCGATCGCCAGCGGAGAACGGCGCTTCCTCGAGCTCATCCGCCGCTACGGCCGGGACGCGGTGCTCGACGGCATCGCGGCGATCATGGACCAGTCCGAGGTGGCCGCCCGCGGCCGCACACTCGCGATCCCGGACGGAGTCTACGAGGCCGAATCCTTCATGGACGACGACGGGGTCGATATCGCCCGGCCGGTGCCGATCCGGGTCCGTGTGACCGTCGAGGGCGACCGGATGACGGTCGACCTCTCCGAGGTGTCCGAGCAGGTCAAGGGGTTCTACAACTCGGGCGTGACAACGGGGTATGCCTGTTCCCAGGTCGCGTTCAAATGCCTGACATCGCCGACCGACTATCCGATAAACGACGGCAGCTTCCGCAATCTGGAGGTCATCATCCCCATGGGGCGCATCGTGAGCGCCGAGAAGCCGGCGCCGATGCGCTGGTGGATGACCTTCCCGATGACCATCGTCGATACCGTGTTCAAGGCGCTGGAGCCGGCGATCCCCGACCGCATCGTCGCCGGGCACCACGCCGATTTGATCATCGGCATGCTGAACGGCGTCAACCCCGCGACCTCCGAATTCTACATCGCCTTCATCGGCCCGACCGGCGGCGGCTGGGGGGCGAAGCAGGAGGAGGACGGCAACTCAGCGACCATCTGCATGAACGATGGCGACACCCATAACAGCCCCGTCGAGCAGCTCGAAGCCAAGTACCCGCTGCTGTTCGAAGCGCATGCGCTGCGCCCCGATTCCTGCGGCGCCGGACGGCGGCGCGGCGGGCTCGGGATCGAGAACGTCGTTCAGGCGCGCGCAGCCCTCATGGTCAACACCCAGATCGACCGCGTGCATTGCGCGCCCTGGGGGCTCGCCGGCGGCGGCGATGCGATGGGCAATTCGGTGGCGGTCCGCCGCGACGGCGCCTGGCGGGAGGACCTTCCCAACGCCAAAATGCTGACCGCCCGCCTCGGCCCGGGCGAGGCGTTTGCGCTGCGCTCGGGCGGCGGCGGCGGTTTCGGCCCGCCGCTGGAGAGGCCGATCGACGATGTCGCCCACGACATCCGCCAGGGCTATGTCTCGCCCGAGGCCGCGTTCCGCGATTACGGCGTGGTGTGCGATGCCGCGACGCTCGCGGTGGATGTCGAGGCATCGGAACGAATCCGCGCCGCCAAGGCGACGCTCGCCGCGGCCGGGGGATCGCCCAAGGGCTGAGCGGCGAAGGCGCGTATCGAAGGGCGCCCCCTAAAACCCCGCCCGCGAGGCCGGCTTGATCGCGATGGCGAAGCTCGCGCCGGTGCCGCCGCAGCAGGGGCACGAGATCGAGTCGAAGATTTCGCGGCGCTGCTCCGGCGAGATATCCGCGTCCGCCAGCAACTCCTCGACCTGGCGGCGGACCGCCACGTGAACGGGATCCGGAGGCCGGCTCTCCCCGCCGGCGGGCGGCGCCTCGTCGACCGGGCTCCGTTCCGCCTCGCGGGCGGCGCGATAGAGCGCGCGAAACGGGCCGGTGAGGTTGAGATACCGCTTTTCGCCGAGTCCGCCCGGCATCTTCAGTTCTGCGGCGCGCCCGGGTGGATGACGACGCCCTCCAGCCGCTCGACATAGCGGAGGAACCGGTACTTGTCCTCGATCCCGTCGGTCGGTTTGCGGTCCTTCCACTCCCAGGGATGCTTGCCGGGCTCGATCTTGGCGACGAGATAGCCCATCTCGCCGTCGTCGAGCATCGCGGAGAAGCGCGCGGCCAGCGTGTCCGGGTCGCCGACCGTCGCGCAGTTGAGGCAGCCCGCGCCGTCGGCCATGCGGGCGAGGTCGGTGTTCTTCGAGGTCAGGGTCGGCGGCCCGCCGATATTCTCGTAGATGCCGTTGTCGAAGACGAGCACGGTGAGGTTGGGCGGACGCTCGGCGCCCAGGGTACAGAGAATGCCGGTGTTCATCAGCATCGAGCCGTCGCTCTCGAAGGCGACGATGCGGCGATGCGGCAGCGACACCGCGAGCCCGAGCGCGGTCGAGGTCACCGATCCGAGCACACCGGTGAAGAAGGTGTTGTCGGCGGGCTTCAAATTCCACCAATCGTCCCAGGTCGCCCCGATCGAGGTCGTCACCAGGTCGTCCGCCGTTATCAGCGGCGCGATCGCGCGGAACGCATCAATCCTCTGCATAGGCGGGGCGCTCCACGCAGTTGCCCGAGAACACCAGCGCGACCGGCCAGTTGCTGCCGTCGGCGTGTTTGAAGGCGCGCTTGATCGCCGGCTTGATCTCGTCGGGCTCGGTGACGAAGCGGTGCGGAATACGCAGAGATTCGAGGATCGGCGCCATCGTCTGCGCGTGGTTGTGGCCCCACCAGTTCTGCTCGCCCCATTCGCCGCGATAGCTCATCGCCATCACCATCGGCACGGCGTGCTGGAAGGCGAGCCGCGCCACCGGCTCGCAGCACTGGCGGATGCCCGAATTCTCCATGATCATCAGCGCCCGCTTGCCGGCCAGATAGGTGCCGGCGCAGATCCCCGGCATGTCGCCCTCGTTCGACACCTGGATGTAGCGGATCGCGTTGTCCGCCGCGCACAGGCGGTAGACGCTCGCGAGCAGCGATTCGGGAAGCGCGGCGACGACGCTGACATCGGCCTCCTTCAGCCCCTCGACAAACAGCCGCGCATATTCGGGGACCGCGTCGCCGGTCATGACGACTGGCCCTCCGCCTTCTCGCGGAAGCTGTCCGCGAAATCCCGCCCGAGGTCGCGCGCCTTCTTCTTCATCACGCCGAGCCCGAACCTGCCGAGCCGGCCGAAGACCGAGACGTCGGACGCGTAGGCGATTTCCGTCTTGCCGTCGACCTCCGTCAGCGCAAGCGTGCTCGTCGCGTTGAGCGTGCTCGCGCGGCCGCCTTCCTCGCCCCTGGTGGTCGAGGCCGCGAAATGGGGCGCACGCTCCTCGGTCTTTTCGACGGTCACGGAAAACGTGGTCTTGATCGGCCCGACGGCGAGCCTGATGTCTGCCTTGTAGGTGGTCGGGCCGGTCACCTCGACTCCCTGGCAGCCCGGGATGCACGGACCCACCACCTCAGGGTCGGTGATCATCGACCAGACCCGCTCCAGCGGCGCATCGACGGTGAAACTGTCCTCGACCTGCAATCCCGTTCTCCCCGGCCGCCGGCATCCTATGGGGCGTCCGGCGGGGTCGCAAGCGAAGCGGGCGATTCCGGAATCGGGCGATTCCCTCTAATATGCGGCACCCGGGGAAGAAGCCCAGAGCGAGGGGAAGAGGGCGATGCTGACCATGGTCTCCGCGATGGATCGGGCCCGCCGGCTCTACGGAGCGCAGACGGCGGTGGTCGATGACGAGGGGGATTTCACCTGGGGCGCGTTCGTCGACCGGTCGCGCCGCGCGGCCTCGGTGCTCGACGGGTTCGGGATCGGCGCAGGCGACCGCTATGCGATCCTGTCCCGTAACACGTTTCGCAACGCCGAGCTGATGCATGCGGGGTATTGGTCGGGCAGGATCCCTGTGCCCGTGAATACCAGGCTCGCCGCCCCCGAGATCCGCCACATCCTCGACGACGCGGGCTGCAAGCTGCTGGTCCTCGACGAGGCTTTGGCCGGTCTCGCCGCCGCCGACGAGCTCGCGCCGTGGCGCGACCGCATCCTCTTCGTCGCTCCCGGGAAGCGCGACGTCGCATGGCCGCAATACGAGGCGCTGCTTGGCGCCACCGAACCGGCCGACGCCCATGACGCCGGCGAGCACGATATCGCCGTCCTGCTCTATACCGGCGGGACCACGGGGCGTTCCAAGGGCGTCCCGCTGAGCCATCGCAACGTGTTCGCCAACGGGCAGCAATGCGCGATCGCCCTCGGCGCCAGGACCGATGACGTATTTCTCCACGCCGCGCCGATGTTCCACTCCGCCGATTTGTTGGGAACCGCCTTCACCCTGCAGGGCGCGGCGCATATGTTCCTGCCCGCCTTCTCGCCCGAATCGGCGCTCCGGGCGATGGAGCGCCACGGCGTGACCGTCGCCTTCCTGCCGCCCACCATGGTCATCATGATCCTGCAGGACCCCGCCTTCGAGAAATTCGACCTCGCCCGGCTCCGGCTGGTCTTCTACGGCTCCTCGCCGATGGCGGTGGAGTGGATCCGCCGGACGATGGAGGCGCTGCCCGGGGCCGAGATACAGCAGGGCTACGGGCTCACCGAGACGTCCCCCATCCTGACGACGCTCGATGCCGACGAGCACCGCGACGCGCTGGCGAGCGGGCGCTACGGACGCCTCAGGGCGGCCGGGCGGCCGGTCACCGGTGTCGACATGCGCATCGTCGACGACAACGGGGACGAAATGCCGCTCGGCGATGCCGGCGAGGTGGTGGTGCGCGGCCCCAATGTCACGACCGGCTATCTCAACCGCCCGGAGGAGACGGCGACCGCCTTCCGCGGCGGCTGGTTCCATACCGGCGATGTCGGGCGGATGGACGAGGAGGGGTTCATGTACCTCCTCGACCGCAAGAAGGACATGGTGATCACCGGCGGCGAGAACGTCTACACCTCCGAGGTCGAGGCGGTGCTTTACCAGCATCCCGGCGTCAACGAGGCGGCCGTCGTCGGCGTGCCGGACGAGAAATACGGCGAGGCCCTGTTCGCGGTGATCGTCCCCGCGCCCGGCGCCTCGCTCGATGCCGACGGGATGATCGCCCATTGCCGCGAACGGATCGGCGGCTACAAGATTCCCCGCCGCATGGCGTTCGTCGACGAGATGCCGAAAAGCGCCATGGGCAAGATCCTCAAGACCGAGCTTCGCCGCATCTACGGCGGAGGCGAGGCGTAACGGGAGACAGCATGAAGGACAGTCTGAAGCCGGGGCTCACCGTCACGCGCCGGTTCGATATCCCGCGCGAGAGCACCATCGACGTTCTCGGCGAGGACCGGCGGGTCTACGCGACGCCGGCGATGGTGCGCGATATCGAGATCGCCTGCCTCGAGATGATCGCCGAACATCTCGACGGCAACGAGGCGACGGTCGGCGCGAGGGTCGCGGTCGACCATCTCGGCGCCTCGCTCGAAGGCTCCTGGGTGGAGGTCACCGGGACCGTCGCCGAAATCGAGGGCAGGCGGGTCGCGCTCGATGTCGAGGTCCGCGATCCCATCGACCTCGTGGGCAAGGGCCGCCATGTCCGCTTCGTCGTCGACCTCGCCCGGCAGGCCGAGCGGGTCGACGCCAAGCGCGCCGCGCTCGCCGGCGAAGGCGCATGATCGATGCCAGGCGGCGGCTGATCGTCGCGCTCGACGTCAGGACCGTCGACGAGGCGCGCGATCTGATCGCCACGCTCGGCGATGCGGCCGCCTATTACAAGATCGGCCCGTGGCTGCTCTATGCGAAGGGCATCGAGGGGCTGATCGACTCGGTGCTGGGCTCCGGCAGGGAGCTGTTCCTCGACTGCAAGATGTACGACATCGGCGAGACGGTGCGCGAAGGGGTCGCCCGCGCGGCCGAGCGCGGGGTGAGCCTGGTGACCGTCCACGGCAACCGCGACATACTGCTCGCCGCCAACGAGGCCAAGCGGGGCTCCGGCCTGAAGGTGTTCGCGATCTCGGTGCTGACCAGCCTCGACGACGACGACATGCGCGAGATGGGCTATCTCCGCCCGGTCGAGGAGCTGATCGAGATCCGGGTGAGGAAGGCGATGGAATACGGTTGCGACGGGCTGATCGCCGCGCCGCTTGACGCGCCCAGGATCCGCGCCATCGCGCCGCCCGAAAAACTGCTCCTCGGCACCCCCGGCGTGCGCCCGGCCGGTCACGGCCAGGACGACCACAAGCGCGGCGGAACGCCGGCGGATGCGATTCGCGCGGGCGCCGACTATATCGTCATGGGACGTCCCATAATCCGCGCCGACGATCCCGCCTCGGTCGCGCGCGCGGTCGCGGCCGAGATGCAGGCCGCCTTCGACAACCGCCGGGAGGGTTAGCGTGCCGTTCTTCAAATCGCTGCCGGAAGATGCCGGGCCGGGCAACGTCTTCGAGGCGTATCCGGATATCTACCTGCCATGGGCGGACACCAGCCAGGCGCTGATGCGCGGCCCGTCGCCGCTCAGCCCCGGCGAGCGCGAGACGATCGCGGCCTTCGTCGTCGGCACCGCGAAATGCCGCTATGCCTGGGTCGCCCACCGGGCGGCGGCGGTTGCCTGGGGGATGGACGGCGCCGCCATCGACAGTGCTCTCGATGACCTGGAGACCGCCCCCGTCGAGGCGCGTTTCAAGCCGCTCCTCGCTTACGCGCGGAAGCCAGATCACGCTGGCGGAGGTCGGACAGGAGGACGCCGATGCGGTGTTCGCCGCCGGCTGGGACGAGAAGGCGCTGCACGATGCCATCGCCGTCACCGCGCGGATGAACTTCATGTGCCGGCTGGTGCAGGGGTACGGCTTCACCCCGATGAGCTCCGAGAAGGCGCGGGCGAACGCCGAAAGCCGCAAGAAGCTCGGCTACCGCAACCTCTACCCCAAATTCGCCGGCAAGGAGTAGGGCAGGACCCGCGACGCCAGGGAGCATTGTTGGAAGCCCGGCGTTGGAATATGTTGTCGCGGCGTTCGCGAACGCAAACGGGGGGAAATCATGTCAGCCATCAGATTGCCGACCGCTGTAGCCGGGATTTTTCTCGCCGCCTTCATAGGCCTCGTCACCGTGGCGCAGGATCGGGCGGCCAGCGCCCAGGATCTCAAACAGGTGGCAGAGAAACGCAGCATGGCCATGAAATCCATGGGCGGGGCAATGCGGGTGATCAAGGGTTATGCCGGCGGCCGCGGTTCGAAGGACGATGTCGTCAAGGCGGTCTCCGTGATTGCGTCGACGGCGCCCAAGATTACGTCTCTGTTTCCCAAGGGAACCGGCATGGGTGTCCTGCCGAAATCAGAATCCAAGCCGGTGATCTGGGAAAAATGGGATGAATTCGGGGCCGCCGCCAAGACACTCGGCGACAAGGCCGCAATTCTCGCCGCCGCAGTCGAGTCCGGCGACCGGAACAAGGTTGGGATGGCGTTCGGCGATCTCGGCAA
This sequence comes from Alphaproteobacteria bacterium, assembly GCA_965205995.1. Classification (GTDB taxonomy): domain Bacteria; phylum Pseudomonadota; class Alphaproteobacteria; order MPNO01; family MPNO01; genus MPNO01. The sequence goes on from OZ242200.1 coordinate 85,961, forward strand.
GAACGGTTGCGGCGGATGCCACAGCGTATTCCGTCAGAAACGGAACTGAACGCGCCCGACGTCGATATCGGGCCGGCTCAGAGCACTCTCTGGGCCAGTTCGATACCGCCGATGACGACCATGACCGCAATCGCCAGGACGAGCACCGCTCGCCTGTCGCCAGCGATCCGCGGTTCCTGAAGCCCGGCCGGCACCGGCCCGCGCCCCGCCACCATGGCGCCGGTAAGATTTTCGCGCTTGTAGACCAGGTGAAACAGGATTGCCGCGAGGTGCAATCCGACAAGGCCGAGCAGGATGTCGACGGCCAGCGCATGAAGCTCGGATGCCTGCCGCGCCAGGTCATAGCTGACCAGGAACGATAGCGGGCCTTCGTGGAGCCCATCCACGTCCGCCGCGAACAGGCCGAGACCGGTGTGCAGCAGCAGCATCAGCAGCATGGCGAGAACGGAAAGGCCGCCGAGCGGGTTGTGACCGCCATAGCGGTCGGGCACGCGGCGCGGCACCTCCCGGACATAGGCAAGCACCGTCGCGGGAGAGCGGACAAGCCGGCTGAGCCGCGACGTTTCGCTGCCGACAAAACCCCAAATGATTCGCGCGACAACCAATACAAGGAGTGCCTGGCCCGCCGGAATGTGGATGTCGAAGCGGCCTTGGCTTCCGCTCACGAAACAGACCACGAACAATATCGCCAGCACCCAGTGAAAAATCCGCGTCGGACGATCCCAGATCAGGACTCTTCGAGCGGTTTCGCCTTGAGTGCCCGAACCCTCATCCTCCACGCGTCTCCCCTTTCCAAACTGGACCATTGGATTCCGGGCCGATTTACAAAGGTGCCGGACCCGTAGCTTCTCCCGGTGCCGCGCGGGCCGTCAAGGCGGGTCCGGGTGGCGTTGCACCGAAAACACCTTCATCGCCTCGTCGCCCAGGCGGTCGATGAAAGTGACGGCGATGCGGGCCTCCTTACTCTCATGCGGAACGCCCGCGGTCTCCAGGTTTTCAAGGATCATCTCGGCGAAATTCGGCGCTTTGCCTCTGGCCTACAGTTCCGATTCATCGATGTTCGCCAGTTTCATCAGATGTCTCTGCAAGCCGCGTTTGAGCGGCGCATTGCCGTGGACCGGTACGGAGATGCGGATGTCGGAGCCCAGCTTCGCATAGATATGGTGACTGCCGCGCGTGCGCATGAGTTTCCACCCCTGCGCCTCCAGCACGTGGCAAAAGCGTCTCCCGCTGACGGCCTTCAAACGGCGATCTCGACGATTCTGCCGGCGCCCGAAACGGTAACTTCCCTGACATCTACCGACAGGCATCCCTCCACGGCTTCATAGAGGTTGCTCAGCAACTCCTCGAAGGATTCTCCCTGGGTCGCACATCCGGGGATGGCCGGCACCTCGGCCCAATACCCTCCTTCTTCCGCCTCGTGGACGACGACTTTCAGTTTCATGGAACTCTCCTCGTCAAAGCACCTATCGCTGCGGATCAGCCCGCCTTTGTGGAGCGCAGCACCTGCTCGTCAAAGTAGCGCGTCGTCTTCACGCGGCAACATGGTTTTCGAGAAACCCACCCACGAGCGCGGCGAAGGCAGCGTCGAGCACGATATGAAGTTGGTCTTTCGATTTCGCGTGTTTGTTTGATCTGGGAGCCGGGGTAATCTGTTCGAACCGGCGCTTTCAGGGTAACGCAGGCTTCAACCCCGTTCCATGACGATCGCCGGTTCCGGATGATCTTGCCGCCCGCCGGTGCTAGGTTCGCCGGGTTCTCCTTGGGGGCCGTTCCCCGAACGGATCGCCACGCCATGCGTCCTGCAGGCTCCGTATCCCGCTTCCTGCTCCTCGCCTGTCTGGCGCTGCCGCCGGCCGGCAGCGCTGCCGCCCAGTCCATCGACGAGGCGCGGGCGGCCCAGGCCGCGGGGCGGTTCGCCGATGCCGTCCGGATCGGCAAAGCGGTCGGGACCTCGGAAGGCTACGCGCTGGCGGCCAGGTCGCTGGCGATCCACGGCCATTTCTTCGCGGCGGAGGACGAGAAGGAGGCTCTGCTGGAAGAGGCCGCGGCGCTGGCGGGGAAGGCGGTCCAGGCCGACCCCGACAACCCGGAGGCCTATATGCAACTGGTCCACGCCATCGGTCGGCACGCGCGGACCATCGGCTCCTTCGAAGCGGCGAACCGGGGCTATGCGGAGAAGATTCGCGAGGCGGCCGGGAACGCGCTGCGGCTGGATCCCGAAATGGCGTCGGCCCATCTGGCCATGGGCGCGTGGCACGCCGAGCTGGTCGCTCTCGTGGGTTCGTTCCTCGCGCGCATCACCTACGGCGCCCGCGAAAAGGATGCGATCGCCCATTTCGAGAAGGCTCTGAAGCGAGATCCGGACGGCAAGGCCGTGTATCTGGAATATGCGCTGGGCTGTTGGCCCTGGACGAAAACGATTACCGCGACAAGGCGCGCAGGCTCCTCGCTCGTGCCGTCGAGATACCTGCGAAGGACGCCTATGAGCGGATTCTTCACCGGCGGGCGGTAGAGCGTCTTGCGGCGCTGGACCCGTCCGGCGGATGACACCCTTGCCGCCCCGCCTGGATTCGGCAATCGTAGGGTGCATCAGGGAAGATCGGGAGCTACCGATGAACGAGAAAGTCATCTACCTCAACGGTGCGTTCGTGCCCGAGAGCGAAGCCAAGGTCTCGGTCCTCGACTGGGGGTTTTCCGGCGGCGACGGCGTCTACGAGGTCGCCCGCACGTTTGACGGGAAGCTGTTCCGGCTGGAGACCCATCTTGCGCGGCTTTCCCGCTCGCTCGCCTACACAAGGATCGATTGCGGGCTGAGCATGGGGGAGATCGAGGCGATCGCGCGGGAAACGGTCGAGCGCAATTTGCCCTTGCTCGAAGAGGGCAGCGACTACGCGCTGTGGCACGTGATCAGCCGGGGCGACAGGCGCCTCGGCGATGCCGCGCCGGCGACGGTGACTCTGTACTGCCTCGAAGTCGGGTTCGCCGGTTTTGCGCACGCCTATCTCAATGGCCTCAAGCTGGTGACCCCGGGCGTGCGGCGGACCCCGCCGCAATGCGCCGATCCCAAGGCCAAGCTCACCAACCGGATGAACCAGCTGCAGGCCAAGTTCGAGGCCCAGCAATCGGACCCCGAAGCGCTTCCCCTGATGCTCGACATCGACGGCAATATCGCGGAATCGAACACCGCCAATTTCTTCTTCGTCGCCGACGGCAAGCTCTGCACGCCGAAGGCGCGCAACGTGCTCGGCGGCATCACCCGGAAAACGGTGATCGAGCTCGCCCACGAGATCGGCATCGAGGTGGTCGAGGACGCGTTCGTGCCCTATGACGTCTATACCGCCGACGAGGCGTTCCTGTCGGGGACCAGCGGCACGATGCTGCCCGCGAAAAGCCTGAACGGATCGGCCATCGGCGACGGCACGACGCCGGGTCCGGTGACGATGCGGCTGATCCACGCCTGGAACGAGCTGGTCGGGATGGACTTCGTCGCGCAGGCGCTCGGCCATCTCGGCGACAACGAGCGCGGGCCGGCACTCGCCGAGTGGGAAAGGCGGCTCGCGGCATGAGCGGGGAGGGGGCGATGTCCGAAGCGTTCAAGCTGGCCGAGGCGCTGAGCGCGCTCGCCATCCACGAATGCGACGAGGCGGCGTTCAAGCCCGTCGGGCTCTGGGACTCCTTCGACTATCGCGACCTCGGCATGGCCGAGGCGACCGGCGGCAAGGTGGGCGCCATCCACCTGCGCGCCAAGGGACCGTGCGCGCGCGATCTCGGCTTTCACCGCCACGACCTCGCCTTCCAGATGGTCTACATCCTCAAGGGCTGGGTGACCTATCGGTGGCAGGGGCACGCGGAGCCGATCACCGCGCATGCAGGCGCCTCGGTCTATTCGCCGCCCGGCGAGGTCCACAACGTGATCGATTACAGCGAAGACATGGAAGTGATCGAAATCACGATGCCGGCGGATTATCCGACCGTCGAAATCGAGGTGGCGGACTGACCGGCATCCGGCCCCGGCGCAGGCTGATCGGCGCGCTCGCCGCCGGTTTCCTCCTTGGCGCGGTTCTCCCGGGCTCTGCCCAAGCGGCCGAACCGCGCGATTACCGCTCGGAAAAGCATGCCTTCCGCCTGGTGCCGGTCGGCGGGCCGCTCGATCAGGCATGGGGCATGGCCTTCCTCCCCGACGGGCGCATCCTGGTCACCGAGAAGGACGGCAATCTCCGCATCCTCGACCGCGACGGGCGGCCGTCGAAGCCGCTTCCCGGTCTTCCCCGGATCGAATCCCGGGGCCAGGGCGGGCTGCTGGATATCGCCCTCGACCCCGCCTTTGCGACCAACCGGCGGCTCTATCTGAGCCATGCCTGGAGGGTTCCGGGCGGCAGGATGACGGCGGTCAGCACCGCCCGGTTGTCGTCGGGAGACCGGGTTCGCGAGTTCAAGGTCATCTTCACCGGACGGCCGGGGAGCGGCGCGGGCCGGCATTTCGGCTCCCGCCTGCGCTTCGGCCCCGACGGCAAGCTCTACGCCACCATCGGCGACCGCGGCCACCGGCCGAACGCGCAGGATCTCGGCACCCATGCCGGGGCGATCCTGAGGCTAAACCGCGACGGCAGCGCGCCCGCCGACAACCCCTTCGTCGGCCGGCCGGGCGCGCTGCCGGAGATCTGGTCCTACGGCCATCGCAACCCGCAGGGTCTGGCTTTCGATCCGGCGACCGGCCGGCTGTGGTCGCAGGAGCACGGGCCGCTCGGCGGGGACGAGGTCAATCTGGTCGAGCGCGGGCGGAACTACGGCTGGCCGGTGATCACCTATGGCCGCAACTATAGCGGCACCAGGATCACAGACGAGACCGCGCGCCCCGGCATGGAGCGGCCCAGGACCTATTGGGTGCCCTCCATCGCCCCGTCCGGCCTGACGGTCTATCGCGGCGACAAGTTTCCCCGCTGGAACGGCAATCTTTTCGTCGGCGCGCTCAGAGCCCAGCTCCTCGTCCGGCTCGAGCTCGACGGCGAAAACGTGGTCCACGAGGAGCGCCTGCTCACCGATTTCGGCAACCGGATCCGCGATGTCCGCACCGGTCCGGACGGGCTGATCTATTTGCTGCTCGACGAGAACGACGCCGCCGTCTGGCGGCTGGAGCCGCGCTAGGGACGGCTTGCCCGGCGCGGAATTTGCGGCCATTCTCGGATCCTGCCGGGGCGGGCGAAGACGCGCCCGCCGCGAGTCCGCTGGAGGGAACGGTCATGGCCTACAACACCATCGGGGTGACGCCGGTGACGCCGAATATCGGCGGCCTGGTCGAGGGAATCGACCTGACCCGGCCGCTGGACGCGCCGGTCGTCGAGGACCTCCACGACGCGCTGATGGAGCATCAGGTCCTGTTCTTCCGTGACCAGGAGCTGACCCACGAGACCCAGAAGGCGCTCGGCGAGCATTTCGGCAGGCTCCATATCAGCGTCGGCGGCGACGCCACCAACTCCAAGCAGCTCCAGGACTACCCCGAGGTCCGGGCGCTCCATTTCGACCAAAACTCCAAATCGGTGTCCGGCAACGAGATGTGGCACACCGACCAGTCGTGCATGGAAACCCCGCCGATGGGCACGATCCTCTATATCCACACCGTGCCCCCGGCGGGCGGCGGCGATACCATGTTCGCCAGCATGTACGCGGCCTATGACGCGCTTTCGCCCGCCATGAAGCGCTATCTCGAAGGCATGACGGCGCTGCATGACGGCGCCGGCGCGTTCGCCCGGACGGTGACCAACAACCTGCCGATCGCCGAACAGCCGATGGTCGCCCGGCACCCGGTGACCGGGCGGCGGCTGCTCTACGTCAACCCGACCTTCACGACCCGCATCTGCGGCGTGTCGCGCGAGGAGAGCGATTCGGTCCTCGGCTATCTCTACCGTCACTGCGAGCACCCCAACTTCCAGGTGCGGTTCCGCTGGTCGCCGCACTCGATCGCGTTCTGGGACAACCGCTGCACGCATCACTACGCGGTCTGGGACTACTATCCCCATACCCGGTCCGGCTACCGCATCCAGATCAAGGGCGAGGACCGGGTGATTCCCGGCTGAGGCCCCGTCACCAGGTGAGCTGGCCGCCGTTCGGGTGGATGATCTGCCCGGTGATGTAGGACGACCGCTCGCTCAGCAGGAAATCGACCACCGCGGCGACCTCTTCCGGCCGGCCCAGCCGGCCGATCGGGAGACTCTCGGCGAGCCTGCCTCGGGCCTGCTCGTATTCCTCCTCCGTCCGGCCGGAGCGCAGGATCGGGGTGTCGATCGGCCCCGGGCCGAGCGCGTTGATGCGGATCCCATCCGGCGCGAATTCCTGCGCGATCGACTTGGTGAGCGAATGGATCGCCGCCTTGGCCGCGCAATAGGCGGCGCCGCCCGGGACCGCCATCACCGCGTAGTCGGACGACATGGTGACGATGGCCCCGCCCGCACCCTCGTCCCGCATGCGGCGCAGCGTCGCCTGGCAGCAGAGGAAGGTGCCCTTGACATGGACGCCGATCATCCGGTCCCAGTCTTTCTCGGCGACGGTCTCGGCGGTGCCCCTGATATGGATGCCCGCGGCGAAGAAGGCCGCGTCGATCGGACCTTCGACCGCCGCCACCATGTTCTCGACCGATTGGCGGTCCGCCACGTCGACCGCGACCGCCCTCGCGCTGCCGCCCCCGGCTTCGATTTCATCGACGGTCTCGGCCAGCCCGTCCGCGTTGCGGTCGGCGGCGTACACGGTCATGCGGCCGGCGAGGCGCCTCGCGGCCGCGCGGGCGATGCCGCTCGCCGCGCCGGTTATCAGAACATTTGCCATCGTCCGGCCCCTAGATCATCAACCGGCCGCCATTGACGCGGATGTCCTGGCCGGTGATGAAGCTCGCATCGTCTTCCAACAGGAACAGCGCCGCCTCCGCCATGTCCTCGGGCGCGCCGATGCGGCCCATCGGGTTCGCCGCCGCCGCAGCGTCGAGATCGGCCTGACTTCTGTGGCCGCGCGGCTGCGGCGTGTCGGTGACGCCCGGCGAGATCGCGTTGACCCGGACGCCGTCGCGCGCGGTCTCCAGCGCCATCGCCCGGGCGAGGCCGAGCACCCCGCCCTTGGTCGCCGCGTAATGCGCGCCGCCGGCGGCGCCGCTGCGCGCGATCGAGGACGAGAACATGACGATCGCGCCCTTTCCCTGGCGGCGCATCTGCGGCAGCACCGCCTGGCTGGCGAGCAGCGTGCCCTTGAGGTTGATGTCAAGATGGGCGTCCCAGGCCTCGTCGTCGAGTTCGAGAAACGGGACCGGCCTGTAGACCGCCGCGCAGGCGGCAAGCCCGACGATCGGCGCGCCGGCCTCCACGATGCCGGCGACCGCATTGTCCATCGCCGCCCTGTCGCGCACGTCGATGCGGTGGAACGACAATCCGGGCCGGTTCATCCCGGCAAGCGCGCCCTCGTTCACATCCCAGGCCGAAACGGCGTAGCCGGCGGCGAGCGCGCGGCGGACGATCGCATTGCCGATGCCGCTGCCGCCGCCGGTCACGACAATGGTCGGTTGTCCGCTATCCGCCGCCATGGGGGCTCCCCTTTCGACGACGCAGCCTACGCGAGCGGCGATGCGCCGGGCAAGCGGGCGGGGACCGCCAGGGCGCCGACCGGATCGGCCGCGCCGAGCTCGACAACCGGCGCCAGGGCCGCACCGCGTACTCGGTTGGCTTTGCCCGGCCGCCCTGCCAGGCCACGGGGCGGATATGCCAGCAGAGCCCGGAATTTCGCTTCGGCTCGCGACGGCCTCGGCCAACTGCCACTTGTTCCAGCGCCTCAGGCGAGCGCACACCCCCGCGCCTCTCGGGGGCGGATTCGGGCTGAAACTGTGCGGTCGCACAGTTATCTGGGCGATCCGGGAGGGCCGTTTTACGCTAAGCCCTTGAAAACGCTGGTCGGAGTGAGTGGATTCGAACCACCGGCCCCTGCCTCCCGAAGACAGTGCTCTACCAGGCTGAGCTACACTCCGAATTCCAGCGGAAAGCCGTTATAAACTCTGCCGATTCGGCCCGCAAGGACCGCGCCGGGCAGGCGCTCAGTAAGCCCGTTCCACCGCGAACTCGACGCTTTCGGCGAGCGCGAGCCGGGCCTCGCTTTCGGGGAAATCGGCCAGCGCAAGGCGCGCCTTCGCGGCGTAGCGGCGGGCGCGTTCGAGCGTGGCGTGCAGCGCTCCGCTGCGTTCCAGGAGCCCGATCGCCCGCTTGAGGTCGCCCTTTTTCTGGGCCTGGTCCTCCAGCGTCCGGCGCCAGAACGCCTTGCCGTCCTCGTCCGCGGCGCGGACCGCGTAGACGATCGGCAAGGTGATCTTGCCCTCGCGGAAATCGTCGCCCACGGTCTTGCCGAGGGTGGCCTGATGGGCCGAGTAGTCGAGCACGTCGTCGACGAGCTGGAACGCCATGCCCAGATTGTGGCCGAAACTCTTCAGCGCCTCGCGCTCGGCGTCCGGGCGGTCGGCCACGACGGCGCCGATCTCGGCTGCGGCGGCGAACAGTTTCGCGGTCTTCGCGCGAACCACGTCGAGATAGTCGTCTTCGCCGGTATCGATGTCGTTCGCGGTCATGAGATGCAGCACCTCGCCCTCGGCGATCACCGAGGACGCCTCCGACAGGATGGCGAGGACCTCCAGCGAGGAATCGGCGACCATCAGCTCGAAGGAGCGCGAGAACAGGAAATCGCCGACGAGGACCGAGGCCTGGTTGCCCCACACCGCGTTGGCGGTCGCCGCGCCGCGGCGCAAATCGCTCTCGTCGACCACGTCGTCATGGAGCAGCGTCGCAGTGTGGATGAGTTCGACGCAGGCGGCGAGGCCGATATGGCGCTCGCCCGCATAGCCGCACATCCGCGCCGCGGCGAGGGTGATCATCGGCCGCAGCCGTTTCCCCCCGGCTGCCACGATATGGCCCGCGAGCTGCGAGACCAGCAGCACCGGGCTCTGCATGCGGTCGACGATGGTGCGGTTGACCGCTTCCATGTCGGCCGCGGTCAGTGCCGTCACGCCCTCCAGGGTAGGGCGCTGGCGCGGCTTCGTCTCCCGCGCAAGCTCAACGACCACGCTCACCGGCTTTGTCCGTTCCGAGAAATAGTGTTAGACAGCTTGCCGAACATAGTCCGAGGCCGGTCTGGGTCAAGACACCGATCCGGCATAGGACAATCTTTCCCGGCGGGGTCGATGCAGGAGCTGGTGCGCAGCAACGAGTTGGTCTTTCTTTCCTGGCTCGACGCGCTGCTGCGGGCCGAGGGGATCGCGCCGATTCTGCTCGATACCCATACCAGCGTCCTCGAAGGGTCGACCCTGGCGATTCCCCGCCGGATCATGATCGAGGACGACGACTTCGCGCGCGCCCGGCGGCTGGTCACCGACGCCGGCGAGGGTGACCGGTTGAGCCCCGGCTGAACAGGTGAGCAGCGGCGAACGCTCCAACCGGCTGACCGAGGATCGCCTGCTGGGGGGACGGGTGATCGTCCGCCAGCCCAAGCACGGCTTCCGGGTGGCCATCGACAGCGTGCTGCTCGCCGCCGCGGTGCCGGCCCAGGACGGCGAGCGGATACTCGAACCCGGTGCCGGAATCGGCGGGGCGGCGCTGATGCTGGCCGCGCGGGTTCCCGGCTGCCGCGTCGCCGGGTTCGAGGCCCAGCGGAGCCTGGTGAGCATCGCGGGCGAGAACATCCGCCTCAACGGGATGAGCGAGCGGGTGGAAATCGCGGTCGGCGATCTGGCCAGCCCGCCATCGCGCCTCGCGCTCGGCGCCTTCGACCATGTGATGATGAACCCGCCCTTCCAGCCGGCGGACCGGATCCGCACGCCCGCCGACGCAAGCCGCGCCGCGTCCCATGTCGAGGGAGGTTCCGGGCTCGATGACTGGATCGCCTTCGGGGTCAGCATGTTGCGCGGCCTGGGGACGCTGACCCTGGTCCATCGCGCCGACCGGCTCGCCGACGTGCTCGCGGCGCTCGACGGCCGGGCGGGCGGTGTCGTGGTGTTCCCGCTCTGGCCCAGGAGCGACGGCAGCGCGGCCAAGCGGATCATCGTCCGGGCCCGGCGCGGCACGGCTGCGCCGCTTCGCCTGGCCCAGGGCCTTGTCCTGCACCAGGACGATGGCGGATTCACCCCGGAGGCCGACCGGATCCTGCACGGCGGAAGCCTCGATCCGTGACCGGGCGGTTGCTTGGCGAACGCCGCGTTCGCCTCTATCTATAGCTCCATGAACGGTGCCGAACCTGTCGCAAGGAAACCGGAGGACGCGCGCCGGCGGCGGCGGCGGATCCTCCCCTGGCGGCGCCGGAAGGACGCGCCGGTGGTCTCGGTGCTGCGGCTCGCCGGCATAATCGGGCGGGTCGGGCCGGTCCGCGCCGGAAACCTCACGCTGGCGAACATGGAAAGGGCGATCGACCGCGCGTTCGCGCCCAAGCGGCTCGCCGCGGTGGCGCTTGCGGTCAATTCGCCGGGCGGCTCGCCGGTCCAGAGCGCCTTGATCGCCGGGCGCATACGCGCGCGGGCCGACGAGCGCGGCGTCCCCGTGCTCGCCTTCGCCGAGGATGTCGCGGCGTCGGGCGGGTACTGGCTCGCCTGCGCCGGCGACGAGATCTTCGCCGACGAGAACTCAATCGTCGGTTCGATCGGCGTGATCGCGGCCGGGTTCGGCTTCGTCGAGCTGATCGCGCGCCACGGCGTCGAGCGCCGGGTGCATGCCGCCGGCGCGCACAAGGGGATGCTCGATCCTTTCCGTCCCGAAAACCCCGCGGAGGTCGAAAGACTGCTTGAGGTGCAGCGCGACATGCATGAGAGCTTCATTTCCCATGTGCGCGCCCGCCGCGGCCGCCGCCTCAAAGGCGGCGACGAGGTCCTGTTCTCCGGCGAGTTCTGGAGCGGGCGCCGGGCGATCGCGCTCGGCCTCGTCGACGGGCTCGGCGATCTTCGCGGAATCCTGCGCGACCGGTTCGGCGAACGGGTGCGGATCCGCCCGGTTGCGGTTCGCCGCGGCCTGCGCCGCCGCCTCGGCCTCGGGACCGGCGCTGCCTTAGGCGGGATCGACGCCGGGGCGATGGGCGCCGAGCTGCTGGCCGCGCTCGACGAATGGGCGATGTGGAAGCGCTTCGGGCTCTAGCCCGCGCGGCCGCGTCTTGACTGACCGCCCCGGCGGGCGCCAAATGGCGCCATGCTGGGGTTCAGCCTGTCCAAGCTGCTCGTCCTGGCCGCGCTCATCGCCGCGGTGTGGTACGGCTTCCGCTGGATCCAGCGCCTTCAACAGCTGCAGCGGTCGGCCGAGCGCGACACGGTCGAGCGGGATCCGGCGCCGTCGCGGGATCTGGACGCGTGCTCCCGATGCGGCGTCTTCTTCGCCGCCGGGGCGGAGCGGCCCTGCGACCGCTCCGACTGCCCCTTCTGAGCCCGTCCGGGGAGGCCTCCTCCTCCTGTTGCAGAACTGCAACAGTAGTGGAGCATTAGCGCGGCGGATTCGCCCCCCCGGTTGCGGCGCAACCCGAATTGCCTTATCAAACAAACGCTCGGGCACCAGCCCGTGTCCGGGCCTTGCCGCGCGGTTGCGGCGAAGAATTAACTCCATGGAGGGGCAATGAAGAAGCAACTATTGGCCGGTACGGCCTTTGTCGCCGCGGCCATGCTGGTCGCGGGCGGCGCGATGGCACAAGACAAGATGAAGAAGAAAATGATGAAGCCGTCGATCAGCGTGAACGGCTACTACGAGGCGGTCGTCGGCGGCATCCTCGACGAAGACCCTGGACGGGCGGCGCGTCGGACACCTCCGCGCTCGACACAAGGACCGACGCCGAGATCCACTTCAACGGTCGGGCCACGCTCGACAGCGGCATGAAGATCCACGCCCGCGTCGAGCTTGAGGGCATTCAACCACAGCGCCTTTGGCGGACCCGATCGACGAGTACTTCCTGTCGGTCTCGGGCTCGTTCGGCCAGATCGTCCTCGGCGGCACCGGCGGTGCGCCGGTGAAGATGTTGACCGGGCTCAGCGGATCCTGGGCGACCGGCGTCGGCGAGACGCTCAACTTCGACAATGCCTGGGTTCCGACCGCCCATCCTGGCCCCCGCTGCATTACCAGTTGCAGCACTCGCGGCTGGACACGGGCGACGCGGAGAAGATCACCTACATCTCCCCGAAATTCGGCGGCTTCCAGGTCGGCATGACCTACTCGCCGAACCGCACGAACAATGACGACAACACCGGATCGACGCCGGAGCGGTGTCCACGACGGTCTCGAGGGGGCGGTCAGCTATGGCGGCAAGTTCGGCGATGTCGGCTTCGGCGTCGGCGCCGGCATGACGGCCTACCAAGGCGCCAACGTCGGCGGTAGTGACCTGAGCGACTGGCTTGTCGCCGCCAGCCTCGATTTCGGCGGCGGTTTCCGTGTGTCGGTTGCCCACAAGCGCGTGACCAACGACGACGAGGCGCAACAGAGCCAGCTCACCGATGCCGGCGTGCGGTACGTGGCGGGCGCAAACTCGTTCAGCCTCGTCGGCAGCGTTGGCGAGATGGATGAGGGTGGCGCCTCGCATACGGCGATCATGGGCAGCTATGCCCGGTCGCTCGGCCCCGGTGTGAATATTCACACGAACCTGCTCTGGAACGACACGTCGACGGGACGGGAACTCCAACGAGAACTCGGGCGTCGCTTCGATCACCGGCATCAAGGTGGGGTTCTAGCGACCGACGCTTTTCCGGGACCGGGCGCCGGCCCCGGACACTCCTTCGAAGGGCGGCTTGAGCCGAAGGGCGGCGAGAGCCGCCCTTCTCGGAATTTTTTCATTTCCCGTCCTTCACCGCCTTCCGTCGACCATCTCGGCCGCGCCGGCGATGATCCGCCGGGTTTCGTCCCAGAGCGCGATCCCGGGAAGCGCGTCGCGGCTCACCCAGCGGACCGCCGCCGCGTCGCTCGCCGCCAGCGCCTCGCCGGAGAGCCAGCGGGCGGCGAAATCGACCAGGGTGTAGTGATATCTGGCCCGCCCGTCCGCATCGCGGGTGATGCCGTCGACGACGTCGACGAGGCCGACGATCTCGATTTCGACCCCGGTCTCCTCCGCCACCTCGCGGCGCGCCGCCTCGCGCACGGTCTCGCCGATCTCCTGCGCGCCGCCCGGGATGCTCCAGCGATCCGATACCGGCGGCTTCGCGCGCTTGATCAGCAGCACGTCGCCGCCGCGGAAGACCACGACCCCGACGCCGACGATCGGCCGTTCGGGATAGGTTCGGTCGTCGCTCACCGCATTGTCTTCCAGGGTCTCGAGTCCATTCGGTCCTTCCCGCCGGCGGGAGCCATCCCAGTTTCTATTGTATTGCTCCGCGCCGTCGACCAACATCCCGGATGCGCCGCAAAAGGAGGGCAGGGCGATGTTCGTCGGCATCGATTCGGTCGTCTTCGGGACATCCGATCTCGGGGAGGCCAGGAAGTTCTTCACCGATTGGGGCCTCCAGACCGTCGAGGACGGGCGCCGGGAGAAAATATTCGCGACCGAAATCGGCAGCCGTATCGTCGTCAGGGCGGAGAACGCCAGGGGCCTCGCCCCGCCGCTCAGCCCCGCCGGCGGGTTCCGCGAGGTGGTCTGGGGGGTGAGGGGAAAGCGCGACCTCGCCCGGTTGGCGAAGGAGCTCGGCGCCGACCGCGAGCTCAAGATCGACCCTGACGGGACGATCCATACCACCGACCCCAACGGGATCGGGATCGGCTTCCGGGTCTGGCGCCACAGGAAGCAACTCTCCGTCAAGGCGGCCGCGTTCAACACCGGCGCCGACCGGCGGCGGATCGACACGCCCGGGCCGCTCTATGACGAGGGCGCGCGCCCCCTCCGCATGGGCCATGTCGTCTTCCTTGCCGCCGACATCCAGGCTGCCGAAAAATTCTACCGCGACCGGCTGGGCTTCCATCTGTCCGACCGCTATTCGGGGAATCGCGCCGTGTTCCTCCGCTGCTCGCCGGAGAACGAGCACCACAATCTGTTCTTCCTCAACACCAACGGGGCGAAGACCGAGCTCCAGCACGTCGCCTTCGAGCTGCGCGACATCCACGAGGTCTTCGGCGGCGGGGTGCGGATGAAGCAGCTCGGCTACCGGACCGATGTCGGTCCCGGCCGCCACCCGGTGTCGTCGGCCTATTTCTGGTATTTCGAGAGCCCGCTCGGAGGGTCGGTCGAGTACTACGCCGATTCGGACTACGCGACCGAAGCCTGGAAGCCGCGCACCATCGAGGGCGTGCGGTTTTCCCAATGGCATGTTCAGGACGGCGTCGGCCCGGCGGTCGGCGGCGGGATCAGGGAAGAACGCCCGTCCGGCTGACGCGGGGCGGCTGTCAGGCGCCCACGTGCTTGGCCGGGTCCCAGCCGCTTTTCGCCAGATGCCGCTCGCCGAACGCGATGGGACGCTCCTCCAGCGGCGTCGCCATGGTGTCGTTCCACCGGTTGAGCCAGCCGAACAGGCAGACGACGCCGACCAGCTCGACGATCTGGTCCTCGTCGAAATGTTCCTTCAGCGCCTCCATGTCGTCGTCGGTGACCGCGTTGGGAACCGAGCCCGCGGATTGCGCCATGCGCAAAGCCGCGCGCTCGGCGCGCGAGAAGACGTCTTCGAGCTCCGGCGCATCCTCGCGCTCGCGCGGCGTGATCCTGGGCATGGCGGCTTCTCCCGGTTCCGGCGGCGCGAATATAGCGCCGGCGCCGATGAGCGGATAATCTGGGGCAAATAGCTGGGCGGCGCGGAACGGGGAGACGATCGATGGTGCGCGGGGAACTGGTGGGGACATGGCGGCTCGCGGATTACCGCCTGACCGCCGCGGACGGCACGGTGTCGAGCCCGTGGGCGGACGCCACAGGCTTTATCTTCTACGCGGCCGACGGTCACATGTCGTGCTCGGTCGAGCGGCCGGACGGCGCCGGCGGGGTCGACCACCTGACCTATTGCGGCCGTCTCGAATGCCTCGACGGCGAGAACGTCCACACGATCGAGATGAGCTCGCGGGCCGATCTCCGCGGTACCCGCCAGCACCGCAAGGTCACCCTCGACGGCGACAGGATGACGCTGACCGCGGAGCCCAGCATCGCCTACGGGCCGGGTTCGAAGGCCGAGATCTTCTGGCAACGGACGTGAGGGGGCCGCACAGGCGGTTTCGAGCCCGGATCGATTTTGTGACGCCCGCGCACCTTGCAACGAACACGGCCGTGCTGGCACTTTACGGCCTATACGGCCGTTTCCATAAACATGCGGGAGGTTCTTATGAAGCTTGCACAGGGGAGTATTGCGGTCCTGCTTGCGAGCGTGGCGAGCGCGGCACTCGTTGCCGGCGCCGCGACCGCGCAGACCGTCAAGATGGGGGTTCCCACATTCCTTACCGGCGCCGGCGCGCCGGCTTTCGGCATCCCGGCGAAAGAGGGCGTCGAGCTGATCATCCGCGGGATCAACAACGGCGAGCTTCCGGCGCCCTATAACAGCGTGGGGCTTGCCGGTCGCAAGATCGAGCCGCTGATCTACGACGAGGCCGGCGGCGGCACCAAGCAGGTCACCGAGCTGCGCAACAAGGTGCAGAAGGACGGCGTCGACCTGGTCGTCGGCTACATCTCGTCGGGAACCTGCGCGGCGGTGGCGCGCATCGCCGAGGAGGTCAAGGTTCTCACCCTGATGACGGTCTGCGGCACGCCGCGGGTCTTCGAAGAACTGGTGAAGAAGCCGAAATACCTGTTCCGCACCATGAGCCACGGCACGGGCAACAACACGGGCGCGGCGCGCTACATCTCCAGCAAGCACCCGGAATTGCTCAAGGACGGCTATATCGGGCTCAATCAGAACTATGCCTGGGGACAGGATTCGTGGCGCGACTTCAACCTCGCGATGAAAGTCGTGGCGCCGGACGTCAAGGCCGCCAAGAAGCAGCAATTCCCCAAGCTGTTCTCCGGCCAGTACGGCTCCGAGATCTCGGCGCTGCTCCGGGCCAAGCCGAAGGTGATTCATTCGAGCTTCTGGGGCGGCGATCTGGAAGCGTTCATCGCCCAGGCCAATGCGCGCGGGCTGTTCAAGCGCAAGACCTTCATCCTGACGGTCGGCGAAACCGTCGCCTACCGGCTCGGCAGGAAATTCCCGGAAGGCCAGATCGTCGGCACACGGGGGCCGTACGGGATGTACGCGGTGGACGACAAATCGCCGCTCAACGTATGGTTCCAGAAGGAATATCGCAAGACCTATGGCTTGCCGCCCTCGCAGCCCTCCTACCAGTTCGCGCAGGGCATCCTTGGGGCGAAATACGCCTATGACAAGGCGATGAAGGACAATGGCGGGAAGTTCCCGACCACGGACCAGGTGATCAAGGCGCTCGAAGGCGCGACCTACACGTCGCTGGCCGGCACGGTAAGGATGGCCCTCAGCCACGGGCACCAGGCGGTCACCGAAGACCGCTGGGGCGTCACGGCCTGGGACGAAAAGCGGGGCGAGATGGTGGTCAAGGACATCGTCGTCTTCCAGCCCGAATGCGTGCTGCCGCCCGACGGTGTGGATTCTGTCCCGTGGCTCAAAGGCGGGATGAAGGGCGCGAAGTGCAAGTGAGCGCGCGTCGATTCTAGTCCGGCAACGGACGATCCGGGCGCTGTCTGACGGCGCCCGGATCTTCGTTCGCCTGTCCGCACACGATTTGCCGGAACCGCGTTTCCGCTAGGATCTGACCGTTGGATACCGAGCTCCTACTCATCATCCTGGTCGACGGGCTGGTGTACGCCTCCTACCTGTTCATGGTCTCCGTCGGGCTGACGGTGATCTGCGGCGTGCAGAAGATCCTCAACGTCACCCACGGATCGCTTTACGCGTTCGGCGCCTATCTGTGCGCGACAATGCTGATCTTCTATGCCGAGACCGGCTGGCACGGCGCCGGTGCGTTCGTGATCATGATCCTGACCGCGATATTCCTCGGCATCGTTTTCGGGATCATCATCGAGCGCGGGCTGCTCCGGTTTCTCTATGCCGAGGACGAGCACATCGTCGTGCTCGCGACCTTCGCCGCGTTCCTGATGCTCGAAGACGTGCTGTTGCTGATCTGGGGGACCAACCCCTATATCGCCGCCGAACCGCTCGCGCTTCTCGGCAACACCGAAATCGCGGAGCTTCCGTTCGACAACTACAATTTGTCGATGATCCTCTTGTCCGCGGTGGTCGGCGCGGTCCTGTGGTACGGGCTCAACCGGACGACCTTCGGCAAGATGCTGCTGGCGGTGATCTACGATCGCGAGCTGGCCCAGTCGATGGGGATCAACGTCACCAAAGTCTTCCTCCTCACCTTCATGGTGGGTTCGGCCCTCGGCGCGCTCGGCGGCGCCTACCAGGCGCCGGCGATCTCGGTGCAGCCGGGGATCGGGGTGGAGGTCATCGTGCTCGCCTTCGCCGTGGTCGTGATCGGCGGCATGGGCTCCATACCGGGCGCGCTGATCGGCTCTCTCGTGGTCGGCATCGCCCGCGCCTCCGCGGTGCATCTCGAACCGGTGCTGGAGCTGTTCGTCATTTACATGATCATGGCGGTCGTCCTGATCGTCCGGCCCCAGGGTCTGTTCGCCCCCGCCAAGGCGAGGAAGATATGACGAAGTTTATGGATCGGACTGCCTGGGCGCTGACCATCGGCCTGGTCATTCTGATCGTCGTGAACTTTTTCATACCCGAATGGTTCCGGGCGATCCTGCTGCTCTCGCTGGCGCGCGGCTCGGTCGCGCTCGGGCTGCTGGTGCTGTGGCGCTGCGGGCTGATCTCCTTCGGGCACGCTTTGTTCTATGGCTTCGGCGCCTATACGGTGGCGCTGATCATCAAATATCTCGGCATCACCGACGCATTCTTCACCGTTGCCTGCGGCGTCGTCGTCGCCGGCGGGTTCGCCTGGATCCTCGGATTCCTGCTCAGGCGATACAGGGGCATCTTCTTCGCTCTCCTGAATCTCGCCTTCTCGATGATCCTTTACGGCGTCCTCGCCAAGATCGAGAGCCTGGGCTCGACCGACGGCATCAGCCTCGAACACCAGACCTATCTCTGGTATGCGCCGGAAGGCGTCGCCAACAAGACCGCGCTCTTCTTCTTCGCCGCGGTCATGACCTGGGCCGTCGCGATGGCGGTGCATCACTATCTGCGTTCGACGCTGGGCTACATGACGACGGCGGTGCGCGAGAACGAGATCCGCCTCGAATTTCTCGGCTATTCGGCCGAACGGGCGATCCACGTCAAGTACACGATCTCCGGGCTGGTCGGCGGTTTCGGCGGCGCCATCGCCGCGATGACCATCGGCCATGTCGACCCCGATTCGATGGCTTACTGGCCGATTTCGGGCGACTTCGTTTTCATCGCGATCCTGAGCGGTACCGGGAATGTCGTCGCGCCGTTCCTCGGCGCCCTGCTTTACGAGCTGATCCGCACCTACGCGTTCGATCAGTTCCCCGGGATCTGGCAGTTGATCATGGGCGGGACGCTGCTGATCATCATCATGTTCCTGCCCAACGGGCTGTGGTCCCTGGTCGACCGCTGGCACAATCGGCGCGAGGAGCGCAACCGGCTCCAAGCGGAAGACAAGAAGGCGTAGGGCCGATGTCCGTCGTACTCAATGTGCAGGGCCTCGAAAAGAGCTTCGGCGCCGTCATCGCGGCCCACAACATCAACGTGACCATCGAGGAGGGCGAAACGGTCGGCGTGATCGGAGCCAACGGCGCCGGCAAGACGACCTTCGTCAACATGGTCACCGGCTACCTGCCGCCGACCGACGGGAAGATCGAGTTCATGGGCCGCGACATCCGCGGCCGGTCGGTGCGCCAGATCACCCGGCTCGGGCTCTGCCGCTCGTTCCAGGTCCCGCAGGTGTTCCTGTCGGAATCCGTGTTCAGCAATTTGATGATTGCCTTCGGCATCTCCGAGCATGACGGGTTGGGCCTGCTCGGCGCGCTGATGCGGGACGACCGCGCCGACCGGGTCGATCGGCATCTCGTCCGCTACCAGATCGCCGATTATCGCGATGTCGCGGGGTCGGCCCTGCCGCAGGGCGTGCGCAAGCTGCTCGACATCTCGATGGCGACCGTCCGCAAACCGAAGCTGTTGATGCTCGACGAGCCGACCAGCGGCATCAGCGCCGAGGAGAAGTTCGGCATCATGGACATCCTGATGCAGGCGCTGAAGGAGGAGGAGACGACGGTCCTGTTCATCGAGCACGACATGGAGATCGTCGAGCGCTATGTCTCGCGCGTGCTCGCCTTCTCGCAGGGCGAGATCATCTGCGACGCACCGACCGAGGAGGCGATGGTCGATCCCCTGGTGCAGGAATTCGTCATCGGCAAGGAATACCACCGCGCGCGCTCCGGCAACGGGGGCGGGAACGGGACCGGCGAAGGGGGGGATTGCTGATGCTCACCGTCAAGGATGTCGACGTCAGCATCGGCGCCACCGAGATCCTGCGCGGCGTCAGCCTGACCGTCCCCTCGGGTTCGATGTGCGGGCTGATCGGCCGCAACGGCGCCGGCAAGACCACCGTCATGCGCGCGATCATGGGCGCGCTCAAGCTGCAACAGGGAACGATCGGGTTCGAGGATGTCGATCTCGGCGCCTCGCACGCCTATCGGCGCGCCCATCTCGGCATCGGCTTCATGCCGGAGGACCGCCGCCTGGTGCCCGAGCTCACGGCGGAAGAGAACATCATGCTGCCGGTGTGGTCGACCAAATCCGAAGGCGCGGAAGAGCGCCTCGAATGGATCTACGGTCTGATGCCGGAGGTGGAAGCGTTCAGAAATCGCGGCGCGACGACGCTTTCCGGCGGACAGCAGAAATTCGTCGCCTTCGCCCGCGCCATCATGTGCGGCACCAAGCTGCTGCTGCTCGACGAGCCGAGCGAGGGAATCGCGCCGGTTTTCGCCCGGCGGATGGTCGAAATCATGGCGAGCCTCAAGGAAGAGGGCGAGTCGGTCCTGGTCGCGGAATCGAACGACGTTCACATCGCGCCTTTGCTCGACGATACATTCGTCATCGAACGCGGCAGCATCGTCCCGCACTGAACGGCGGGCGGTCTTCCGGCGGCCCTTTCCCGGCGCTTCCGATCCACAGGCGTTTGTGCTAGCGTTTTGGGCGACTTGCGAAAATCCGTCCGCGATCGGCCGCGCAAAACGGTAAGTAAAGACGATAAGGATCGGCCTCGCGGAGTCCTATGGGAAGGGAGGCCCTCCATGCGGACTATATCGAAATTCAGGATTCACGCGTGGGTCCTCGGCGCGCTCGCGGCCGGGACCATGGCGTTCGGCGCCGCCGCGGCCCCGCCGCCGGGGGCGCCCAAGGCGATCAAGGTGGCGTTCGTCGACTTCTTCTCGGGCGGCGCGGCCGTGTTCGGCGTGTCCGGGAAGGGGACGTCCGAGCTGCTGGTCGCCACGTGGAACAAGGAAGGCGGCATCGGCGGCGTTCCGATCGACCTCGTGCTGGTCGACGAGGGCGGCGGCCCGAAGAAGCAGGTTTCCGAGCTCCGGCGCCTGGTCCTCGACGAGAAGGTGGACGCCGTCGTCGGCTACACCTCCAGCGGCAACTGCCTCGCCATCGCGCCGGTGGCCGAGGAGTTGAAGGTGCTGACGGTGGTGCATATCTGCGGCACCCACCGCCTGACCGAGGACCGCAAGCTGAAATACGTATTCAGGACGTCGGCCAACCAGGCCGCCGACAGCGTCGCGCTGGCCCGGTACGTCCTTGCGGTGAAGCCGGACCTCAAGACCATAGCCGGTGCCAACGAGGACTATGCCTGGGGCCGCGATTCCTGGGAGGCGTTCAAGATCGCGATCCAGCGCCTCAAGCCCGATGTAAAGGTCGTTGGCGAGCTCTGGACCAAGTTCCAGGCCGGCGAATACTCGGCGGAGATCTCCCGCCTGCTGGCGGCGAGGCCCGACGCGATCCACTCCAGTTTCTGGGGCGGCGGGCTGATCACCTTCATCAAGCAGGCGGAGCCCCGCGGGCTGTTCGACCAAAGCCTGGTGCTTCTCAGCACCGGCGAGCAGGTGCTGCAGAATGTCGGGCGTTCGATGCCCGACGGCGTCGTCGCGGCGCCGCGTGCGACCGCCGGGTATTTCGCCGACGAGGGAAGTGCGGAGCACAAGGCGTTCGTCGACGCGGTCTACAAGCACAACAAGCGTTACCCCGACTATCCCGCCTACCGCACCTACCAGGCATGGTCCGGGTTGAAGTTCGCCTATGAGAAGGCGATCAAGCAGGCTGGGCGCTGGCCGACCACCGAAGAGGTCATCAAGGCCTTCGAGGGGCTGAGCTGGGAAACGCCGAGCGGCACCATCACCATGCGGTCCGACCACCAGGCGGTCCATGGCGGGCTGGTCGGCACGACCAAGTTCTCGAAGAAGCACGGATTCGCGATCCTTGAGAACATCGTCCGGCACAAGGCGGAGGACATCACCCCGCCGCTCGGGACCAAGACCCTCGACTGGGTCCGTGCAATAAAGTAGCCGGCCGTTTCGCGGTCGCCCGAACCGATGCGCGAGGGGGGTGCACCCCCCCTCGCGGCCCTCGTTCGGGCGGCCGACTAGGGGACGACGGGAAGGCTCCGGCTCAAGATGAATCTGCTCACGATCATCGTCTTCGATGCGATCAACTACGCGGCGACGCTGTTTCTGCTGTCCGTCGGGTTGACCGTCGTCTTCGGCGTCATGCGGATCCTCAACGTCTCGCATGGCGGCATCTATGCGCTCGGCGCCTATATGGGCACCTGGCTCGCGCTCTGGGCGCTCGATATCGGGCTGCCGCCGGCGTTTACCTATTTGATGCTGTTACTTGGCGCGCTGATCATCGGTTTCCTCGCCGGGCCGATCATAGAACGCCTGCTGTTGCGCCGCATCTACGGCAGCGACATGCATATCCAGCTGCTGCTCACCTTCTCGATCCTGCTGATCCTCGATGACGGGATGAAGCTGATCTGGGGGATGGAGCCGCTGTTCATCAGCGAACCTTACTCGATGCTCGGCCGGTTCAGGGTCGGCGGAATCCTGTACCCCTGGTACGACTTCGTGCTGGTCGGCGTATCGGTCGCCTTCGGCGGGGCGCTGGTGTGGATGGTGCGCGCCACCCGCTTCGGCAAGCTCGTCATTGCGGTGATCAACGACCGCGAGGTGAGCCAGGCCATCGGCATCAACGTCAACCTGGTCTTCACGGTCGCGTTCACGGTCGGTGCGCTGGCCGCGGCGCTCGGCGGAGCGTTCGTCGCGCCCAAGATCGCCGTCGTGCCCCAATTCGCGCTCGAGGTGGTCGTGCTCGCCTTCGCGGTGATCGCCATCGGTGGGATGGGCAGTATCGAGGGCGCGGCGATCGGTGCGGTCGTCGTCAGCCTCGCGCGTGCGCTGGCGATCCACCTGGCGCCCGAGCTCGAGCTCATTATGGTCTATCTGATCATGATCCTGGTGCTGGTGTTCCGGCCGCAGGGCCTCTTCGGCGAAGAGGAGCTGCGAAGAATATGATGAACTGGAGAGCCTTGCCGCGCGCCGGCGTGGTCGCGGCCGCCCTGTTGATCCTGCTGCCGCCCTTGCTGCCCGGCTGGATCCTGTTCGTCCTGACCAAGGCGATGTTCATGTTCATCGCCGTGATGGGGGTCTCGGTCCTGCTGCGCGGCGGGCTCCTCACCTTCGGCCACGCGCTCTATTACGCGACGGGCGCCTACGCGGTCGGGTTCAGCGTCAAGTGGCTCGGCGTCCAGGAGCTGCTCATTCTGATTCCGCTCGGAGCGCTCGCGGGTTTCATCATGGCCGCGCTGGTCGGGGTGGTCATGGCGCGCTACCGCGAGGTCTTCTTCGCCATGCTGAACCTCGCCTTCTCGATGATACTGTTCGGCGCCCTGCTCAAGCTCTACTGGATCACCGGCGGCACCGACGGGCTCGCGATCGGCAGGGCGACGCTCGCCGGGATCACACTGCCAGGCGACAGCTACGGCTACTATTATTTCTCGCTGACCATGGTGGGTATCGTCACGCTCGTGGTCTACCGGTTCATGGCCTCGCCCGCCGGGTATTTCCTTCGGGCGATGTACGACAACGAGATCCGCATCGAATATTCCGGCGTCGCGGTTCGCCAGGTGGTCTACCGGACCTATCTGCTCGCCGGCACGCTGGGCGGGGTGGCGGGCGTGCTGGCGGCGTTCACCATCGGCCACATCGTCCCGGAGGACGCTTTCTGGATCCAGTCCGGCGAGTTCGTCTTCGTCGCCCTGCTCGGCGGTTTCACCGGCGTGCCCGGGCCGATGCTGGGGGCGCTGGTCTTCGAATTCCTCCAGACCTACGCGTCGAAATATTTCCCGCTCGCCTGGCAGATGATGATGGGGATCATCATGCTGCTGTTGATCCTGTTCCAACCGGGCGGGCTGTGGGCGATCTATCAGCAGATCGAGGCGCGGTTCACCGGGAAAGACAGAGGGGGCGACCATCACTGAGACCACCCCCATCCTGCGGACCGTCGACATCAACCGCTCTTTCGGCGCGGTCGTCGCCGCCGACGGCCTCAACATAGCGGTCGACAGCGGCGAGCTGGTGGGCATCGTCGGCGCCAACGGATCGGGCAAGACGACGTTCCTCAACCTGATCACCGGCTATCTCAAGCCCGATAGCGGCCGCATCCTGGTCATGGGCCAGGACACGACGGATCTCGCCCCGCGCGAACTCACCAAGCGCGGCGTCGCGCGCTCGTTCCAGATCCCGCAGCTCTACACAAACATGACCGTCTTCGAGGGCGTGCTGCTCTCGCTTGCCGCCGCCTCGGGCGAATCGAGCGGGTTCTGGAGGCCCCTATACCGCGATCCCTGGCAGCAGGAGGCGCGGGATATTCTCGAGCGGTTCGGCCTCGAATTCTATACCCACCGGCCGGTGAGCGAGCTGCCCGAGGGCGGGCGCAAGCTCCTCGACATCGCGCTTTCCTTCGCCCTGAAACCCACGCTGCTGGTGATGGACGAGCCGACCAGCGGGGTCAGCATCGAGGACAAGTTCCAGGTCATGGACACGCTGGTCGGCGTATTGCGGGAAGGCGACATCACGACGATCTTCGTCGAGCACGACATGGATGTAGTGCAGCGCTACGGAAAGCGGGTCCTGGTCTTCGATACCGGCCGTGTGGTGGCCGACGGCGAGCCGGAGAGCGTGCTGGCCGAGCCCGAGGTCAGGCGCGCTGTGCTCGGGCACGAATGACATGCTGAAACTTGGCGATATCAGGGTGACGATCAAGACCTTCGTGATCCTGCGCGGAATAAGCCTCGATATCCCCGAGGGCGGGATGGTCGCGCTGGTGGGCCGCAACGGCGCCGGCAAGACGACGACCCTCAAGAGCATCATGGGGCTGGTGCCGGTGGTCGGCGGCAGCATCGATCTCGACGGCGAGAACCTGCTCGATGTGCCGGGGCATCACCGGGCCCGGAGGGGCATCGGCTATATGCCCGAGGACCGCCGCCTGATCGGCTCGCTGACGGTCGAGGACAACATCCTGCTGCCCGCCTGGGCGGCCAAGATGGCGAACGCCGAGGAGCGGCTGCGCTACATCTACGACCGGATGCCCGATCTCTCGCCGCTGGTGAACCGGCGCGCTTCGATGCTGAGCGGCGGGCAGCAGAAGATGGCGGCTCTCGCGCGTTCGTTGATGAGCGGCACCAAGCTCTTGCTGCTGGACGAGCCGTTCGAGGGGCTGTCGCCCGGGCTGGGGGACAAGCTCGGCGAGACCATCCGCCAGCTCCAGCAGGACGGGCTCACCGTGCTGATGGCCGAATCGGACGACAAGCGCATCGAATTCGTTCAACAGACCTACATGATCGAACGCGGCCAGAACGTCGACGAACCGGCGGGGAGAGGGTCTCCCTCTCGCTCAACGGGAAACCCATAGGTCAGGGAGCGCAGAGGCCGCGCGCGTTCCTGGCCGGGCTGCTGGCGGCGCTTGCGTTGGCGTTCGCCGCGCCCGCTTCGTCCGCGGAACGGATCAGGATCGGTATCGAGGCCGCCTATCCGCCGTTCAGCGCGGTCTCTCCCGACGGCAAATTTATCGGCTTCGACATCGATATCGCGCGCGCCCTGTGCCGGGAAACGGGCGCGGAATGCACCCTGGTTCGCCAGGACTGGGACGGGATCATTCCCGCCCTCCTCGCCGGCAAGTTCGATGCGATCTTGGCTTCGATGGCGATCACCGAGGAACGCAGGAAAAAGGTCGCCTTCACCGACAGGTACTACAACACCCCGGCCAAATTCGCCCGCAGGACGGGCTCGGGGATCGCCATCGACGCCAAGGGCATGGCCGGCAGGACAATCGGGGTGCAACGCGCCACCGTTCACGACGACTTCGTCACCCAGGTCTTCGGCGAGAGCGCCCGCATCATGCGCTACGGCACACAGGAAGCGGCTTTCCGGGATGCCGCCGCCGGCAAGCTGGACCTGCTGCTCGCCGGCTCGGTGGTGCTGTCGAGCGGCTTCCTCGCGACCGAAATGGGCAAGGGATGGGAGTTCGCGG
Source organism: Alphaproteobacteria bacterium (assembly GCA_965205995.1). Taxonomy (GTDB): domain Bacteria; phylum Pseudomonadota; class Alphaproteobacteria; order MPNO01; family MPNO01; genus MPNO01. The sequence goes on from OZ242200.1 coordinate 111,474, forward strand.
GCCCCGACTTCACCGACGCCAAGTATTTCGGCGTCGGCGCCGGAATTGCGGTGCGCAAGCAAGACGCGGAATTGCTCGGGAAGCTGAACAAGGCGCTCCGGGCGATCCTGCGCAACGGTGTCTACAAGGCGATCAACGACAAGTATTTCGACTTCAACGTCTATGGCGAGCCGCTGCCCCGATAGCGCCGCCGCCCGCGACGCCGACAGATTCATCGGGCCGCGTCGCATGCCGCCTGTACAATGGACAGAGCCATGAAAAATGACGAACGCCGCCTGATCCAACGCCTGGAAGCGCTCGACACCTGCGCAATATCCGATGCGCTGGATGCGCTGGGATTGCCTTGCGCGGTCACCGGCATCGCGGCGCAGACGACGAACAAGCGCATCGCCGGGCGGGCGGTCACGGTCAAGCTGACCGACCGCAAACCGGAGACCGCGGCGATCCGGCATCTGTGCAGCGGCGCGGTCGATTCGGCCGGGTCGGGTCACGTCCTGGTCATCGAACAGCGCACCGGTATCGATGCCGCCGGGTGGGGCGGCGTGCTGTCCAACGCGGCGCAGGCGGCGGGCATCGAAGGGGTGATCGTGGAGGGGCCGGCGCGGGATATCGACGAGGCGGCCGAGCTCGGCTTCCCGGTCTATGCCCGCGGCACAACCGCGCGGACGGCGCGCGGGCGGATCCACGAAGAGGGTTTCAATATCGACATCGCCGTCGGAGAATTGACCGTGCGTCCGGGCGACCTGATCATCGCCGACCGCAGCGGGGTCGCGGCGATACCGTCCGACCGCGCGGAGGAGGTCCTCGGCAAGGCCGAAGCGATCGTCGCCAGGGAACAGGCGATGACCGGGGCGGTCAGGCGCGGCGAACCGGTGAGCAAGGTCATGGGTGCGTCCTACGAACGCATGCTGCAACAGGGTGGAGGGGGCTGATGGCGGACGTCGTTCTCGGAATGTGGACAACGCACGGTCCGACCCTGAACACGACGCCCGATCAATGGGGTGAGCGGGTCAAATTCGATCTGGTGAACGACCACTGGTTCAAGGGGGAGAGTTTCACTTTCGACGAGCTGCTCGAACGGCGCGCGGGGGAAGACATTGCCGCGTGGATCACCGATGACGAACGCCAGCGGCGCTACGACGCGTGTCAGACCGGCATCAAGGCGCTCGCCGACAAGTGGGAGGAGGTCGCGCCGGATGCCTGCGTCATTCTCGGCAACGATCAGCGCGAACTGTTCCTTGAGGACATCCAGCCGACCTTCACCGTCTATCGCGGCGAAACCTTCTACAACCAGCCTACCAGCGACGAGCAGCGGGCCAAGTTGGCGCCCGGGGTCGCGGATGCGGAGTGGGCCTACCGGCCAAAGCACCATACCGTCTATCCGGGCCTGCCCGATCTGGCCGAAATCGTCTTCGAGCGCGCCATGGAGGAGGGGTTCGATCTCGCGGCGTCGAGTGAGTGGCTCCGCCACGAGAACCATCGCCATGTCGGCACGCCGCACGCGTTCAGCTTCATCCTGCGCCGGATCATGCGCGACCGCGCGGTGCCCACCTTGCCGGTGATCGCCAACACCTTCTATCCGCCGAACCAGCCGACCGCGCGGCGTTGTTTCGACTTCGGCGCGATGATCGGCCGCGCGATCCGCGATTGGGATTCGCCCGCCCGCGTCGCCGTCGTCGGGTCCGGCGGCATGTCGCATTTCTGTGTCGACGAGGATCTCGACCAACGATTCCTCGAGGCATTCTGCGACCGCAACGAAGACGCGCTCTGCGGCATCGAGCAGGTTTTGCTGCAATCCGGCTCTTCCGAGCTCCGCAACTGGATCGTCGCGGCCGGCGTGTTGTTCGGCACCGAGCTCGGCGGCGACGTCATCGACTACGTGCCCTGCTACCGGTCGCTGGCGGGAACCGGAACCGCCAACGCCTTCGTCTGCTGGACCTGACGATGCCCCGCGGTCGATAGATGACCGGCGAGAGCGGCGTAATCGTCATTGGAGGCGGTCCGGTCGGCCTCGCGCTGGCCGTCGAGCTCGGTCTGCGCGGCATTCCCTGCACCGTGATCGAGCGGCGCACCGAACCGCATTGCATACCGAAGGGACAGAACCTTACCCAACGCACGCTCGACCTGTTCTACTCGTGGGGTATCGCCGACGAATTGCGATCCCGGCGTCTGATTCGGCCCGGATTCCCCGGCAGCTCCATCGTCGCCTATGGCGATCTGATGGGCGAGTACTGGTATTCCGGCGTCTACCGAAATGCGGTGGACCGGTACTACTTCCAGCGCAGCGAGAGACTGCCCCAATATCTCACCGAACAGGTGCTTCGCGACCGGCTGAACGAGATTCCCGCCGTCAGCGTGCGAACCGGTTGGTCCGCCGAGGCGATCGGGCAGTCGGAACACGGCGCCACGGTCGAGATCGCCGAGCACGACGGCGCGCGCCGCGAAACGGTCGAGGCGGAATTCGTCGTCGGCTGCGACGGAAGCCGGTCCATCGTCCGGGAACGCCTCGGCCTGGCTTCGCGCGGCACCGATTACGAGCAGACGATGGTGCTTACGGTGTTCCGCTCGCCGGCGCTGCACGAAGGGCTGAAACGTTTTCCGCCGGCCTATATCTACCGCGTGGTTCACCGGGATCTGAAGGGATACTGGCGGTTCTTCGGTCGCGTCGACGAGGATGAGCGCTGGTTCTTTCACGCGCCGCTTTCCGGCGACAGCGAGCGGAGCGAGGAGGGGGTCCGGGCGCTGCTTCGCCGGGCCGCGGGTTTCGAATTCCAATGCAGCTTCGATCATATCGGCTACTGGGACCTTCGCGTCTCCATCGCGGACAGGTTTCGCGCGGGACGCGCGTTCATCGCCGGCGACGCGGCCCACAGCCACCCGCCCTATGGCGGGTACGGTCTCAATACCGGGTTCGAGGATGCGGCCAATCTGGGGTGGAAGCTGGCCGCCGTGTTGCAGGGATGGGGCGGCGAGGCGCTGCTCGATTCCTACAGCGACGAACGGCAGGCCGTGGCCGCGTCGACGGCGGGGGAATTCATCGACAACCGCATTTCCGAGGAACGGGACCTCTTCGACCGGATCCACCCCGAACGCGACGCGGACGAGTTCGCGCAGGGCTGGGAGGCCTATGCGCAAGTGGCGAATTCGCATTTGACCAGCTATGCGCCCCACTACGAGGGATCGGGGGCGATCGACGGCCCGCCCGGCGGTGTTACCGGCGCGAGAGCCACGCGGAGCGAGCGGGCCCGGCCGGGTCACTATCTGCCGCCGTGGCGGCTGACCTCCGGGCGCAATGTCTTCGAGGAGCTGGGGCGGGGCTTCACGCTGGTCGGGCTGAATGTCGGCGACGATGCGGTCGCGCCGTTCGAGCGGGCGGCCGCGCGCCGGTCCATCCCGTTCACCGTCGTCCGCGATCCGTCGCCGGAGACTCCGGGTCGTTACGGCGCGAGCCTCGTTCTCGTGCGGCCGGACGGCTACGTCGCCTGGGCTGGCGAGGCTCCACCCGGGGACGTGGACTCGCTGATGGCGCGGGCGACCGGGCGGTGAACTCCGCCCCTACCCGCCCATCAAATTGGGCAAGTACAGCGTAAGCCCGGGTATGAACACGATCAGCAGCAGCCGGAAAATGTCGGCGATGAAGAACGGGGTGATGCCGGCGAAAATGCCCCAGAGCGACATCTCCGGCATGATCGTCTTGAGCACAAAGACGTTCATGCCGATGGGCGGCGTGATCAGGCTGATCTCGGTCACCACGATGACGACGATGCCGAACCAGATCAGATCGAAGCCGAGGCTCTGAACCACGGGGAAGAAGATCGGCACGGTCAGCAGGATCATGCCGATGCCCTCGAACACGCAGCCGAGCGCGATGTAGATCAGGCAGATCACCAGCACGACGGTGATCGGCGCGATTTCGAGCGAATTGACCCAATCGACGATCTGGTTGGGCATGCCCGAGATGTTCATGAAGTTGGACAGGATGATCGCGCCGAAAGCGACGCTGAACACCATGGCGGTGGTCTGGCCGGCTTCGATCAGGGCGCTGCAAAACCCGCGCCAGCCCATCTTCTTGCGCGAGACCGCGAAGGCGACCGCCCCGACGGCGCCGATCCCGCCCGCCTCGGTGGGGGTGAACACCCCGAGATAGATGCCGCCCAGCACCAGCGCGAACAGGACGATCATGCCCCAGACGCCCTTGAGCGCGACGAAACGGTCCTTCCACGGTGTCCACGGCCCCCGCGGGCCCAAAGACGGGCGGAAGGTGATCAGCACCTTGATCACGAAAATATAGAGGAGGATGGTGATGATCCCCGGGACGATCCCGGCGATGAACAGCTTGCCGACATCCTCCTCGACGATGATGCCGTAGATGACCAGCGCGATGCTGGGCGGGATGAGGATGCCCATCGTGCCGCCGGCGGCGATGGTGCCGGCGGCCAGGTTCTCGTTGTAGCGGTAGCGCCGCATCGACGGCATCGCGACCTTGGCCATCGTCGCCGCCGTCGCGACCGAGCTTCCCGAGACCGCGCTGAAACCGCCGCAGGCCGCGACGGTCGCCATCGCGAGCCCCCCCTTGTGGTGGCCCAGCCAGGCGTTCGAGGCGTCGTACAAATCCTCGGACAGCGCCGCCCGGTAGACGAAGGCGCCCATCAGCACGAAGAGCGGCAGCACCGAGAAGGAATAGCTCATCGAAAAATCGAGGATCAGCTGGCCGACTGTCTCCAGCGCCGGTTCCCAGCCCCGCACCAGCCCGAACCCGACGAAACCGACCGCGACCATGGCGAAGCCGAGCGGAAAACCCAGGAAAACCAGAAGCAGGAGGATGGCGAAGCCGATGAGCGATTCGGTCACGCCGCAACCCCCGTCACGAGCTTCGGGCGAACATCGTCTTCAGGTCCTGCAACAGCATCAGGCCGAGGACCACGCAGGTGACGGCGCTGAGGACGCTGATCGCATAGGCGGCGGGGGCCACCGGCCATTCCAGGTAACCCGATTCGATCTGCGCCTCCGCGAGACCGTCGCCCTGGCTCCACATGCGTTCCGCGATGAACGCCACCACCGCGAGCGATGCCGCGTCGACGATCAGCCGGCGCGTTTCGCCGATGCGCCCGGGAAACCAGTGGTCGAAAATGCTGACCACGATATGCGTCCGGCGCCGGGTGATGATCGGCAGACCGGCGAAAATCGACAGCGGCATCAGGAATTCGATCAACTCGAAGCCGCCGGGAATGGGCGTGTTGAAAGCGTAGCGCCCGACCACGTCCACGAAGGTGATCGCCATCATGAGGAAGATCGTCGTGCCGACGATCGCCATGAGGATGGCTTCGAACCAGCCGTCGGGCCAGATGTCGTCGGTCTCCGGCCCGCTCCCTCCGTCGGACATGGGTCAGGGCTCTATTTCTTGCGCGCCTGATAGATCCTCTTCGACTCCGCGCGGTAGAAGTCGAGCGCCGCCCGGCCGTCCACGCCCACCTTGTTGGCCGTGGCGATCCAGGCGTCATCCTGATACGCCCAGAGTTTCCTCAGATTCGCGGTGAACTCGGCGCTGGCGTTGTGGATGCCGATTCCCTTCTTGCGGTAGATCGCCTCCGCCTCGATATCGGTGTTGCCCCAGTTATTGGAGTCCATCGTTACCTTCTCGCCGGACGCCGCGGTCACGACCGCCTGGTCTTCCTTCGACAGCTTGTTCCAGACCTTCTGGTTCATGTAGAGCGAGAAGACCGCACCATACACCTTACCCGGCACCTTGGTGAGGTGCTTGACGTAAGGCGTCATCTTGAGCTTCCAGACATCGCCGATGGGGAAAACCATTCCATCGACGATTCCCTTCGAAACCACGTTGAACGCCTTGACGCCCGGCGTGGGTACGACCGCTGCCCCGGTCTTGCCGATGGCCTTGGCGACGTCGCCCGGCGGCGACCGCAGCTTCATCCTCTTCATGTCCGCGACGGACAGGATGGGGTCCTTGAGGCTGAACAGCTCTCCTCCCCCATGCATTATGTAGCCGAGGAACTTGACGCCCTTGTACTGGTTCTTGGCCTCAAAATACTTCTTGTGGGTGCGCCAGAGCGCGGTCGCGGTCGAGGACGCGTCGGTGATGCTGAAGGGGAGCGTGCCGACCTGGTCGAGCGACAGCCGCTTGCGTTCGAAATTGTTGTACATCACGGTCGCATCCGCGATGCCCGAGGTCACCATCTTCCACTGGCGCGGCGCCGGCGCCAGCGTCTTCGCGGGAAAGCTCACCTGAATCCGGCCGTTGCTGCCCTTTGTGACCCGCTCGGCCCAGTGGTCCATGATCCCGATCTTCAGGGGATGCTTCGGCGGTACGAAAAAGTTGAAAAGGATCTTGGTCTCGGCCTGGGCCGGTGCGGTGGCAAATAACAGGCTCGCAGCGCCCAGCGACAAAGCGATTCCGGTATAGGTCTTCATTTTCCCCCCCTGTTCGACGCGGCGACTGAGGAACAGCGTTCCTCCGCCGATGGTCGTTCTGTCTCGGAATTCGTAGCCATGCTATCGGCGCGACTCCGGCAGTTCAACCGGTGCCGCCCTCGCCGGCGAACCCCATCGCTCGACATAGGCGGCTTTCGCGCCCACCGACAACAAGCGGCGCCCGATAGCGGCAGGGTGGCCGCTGCTGCTACCTTCCGCCCATGGAAGGCTTGTTCCGGGTTTCCGATGAGGTCCGCTCCGCGCTTGCCGCGGGTGCGCCGGTGGTCGCGCTGGAGACCACGGCGATCGCCCATGGCTTCCCGCGGCCGAGATCGCTGGAGGTCGCCGCGGGGCTCGACCGCGCGGTGCGGGAGGGCGGCGCGCTTCCCGCCTTCGTCGGGGTCATCGCCGGCACCCTGACCGTCGGGCTCGCATCGGACGAGGTCGAAAGCCTGGCGACGGCATCGGGCGTGATGAAGGTAAGCCGGCGCGACCTCGCCTTCGCCGCTGCGACCGGGCGGGACGGGGCGACGACGGTCGCGGCGACGATGATCGCGGCGGCGCGCGCCGGCATCCCGGTCTTCGCCACCGGCGGGATCGGCGGCGTCCACCGCGGGGTGGAGGAAACGCTCGACGTCTCCGCCGATCTGGAAGAGCTCGGCCGCACGCCGGTCGCGGTCGTCTGCGCGGGCGCGAAGTCGATCCTCGACCTGCCGCGGACGATGGAATATCTCGAAACGAGGGGCGTCCCCGTGGTCGGCTACGGTACCGATATGCTGCCCGCCTTCTATGTCCGCGAGAGCGGTATTCCGGTGCCCCACAGGGTCGATGACGCGGCCGCGGCGGCGCGTCTCATCGCGGCTCAGAGCGCGCTCGGGCTCGCCGCCGGGATCGTCATTGCCAACCCGCTGCCGGAAGCCCACGCGCTGGAGCCGGACCGCATCGAAGCGGCGATCTCAGATGCGGTCCGCGATGCCCGCGAGCAAGGGATCGGCGGCAAGGAACTCACCCCGTTCCTGCTCGACCGGATCGCCGAAATCACCGGCGGCGAGAGCCTCGCGGCCAATGCCGCCCTGCTGATCAACAACGCGGCGGTCGCCGCCGAGATCGCGGTGGCGCTCGCCACCCTCGGGGGGTAGAAAATGCGCCGCCCCGATCACGCCCAGGCCGAGAGGAGGAGAATGCCGACGATTGCCCGCGCCACGCGCGAACACGATCTCGCTTTTCCCGTCGAACCCGTCGCAATGCTCCTTGCGCGTTACCGGGACATGCATCCCGACAAGACCGCCATCGTCGATCTCGACCGGGGCAGCAGGATCGATTTCGCGGGACTCCACGCGGCGGCGAACCGGGTCGCCAAATTCCTGGCCGGGCGCGGCATCGGCCGCGGCGACAGGGTCGCGCTGCTGTCCGGGGAAAGCCTTGAAAAGCTGATCGTCTGGCTCGGGATCTGGCGTCTGGGCGCGGTGGTCTGCCCCCTCAACGTGGAGATGAACGCGGCCCATGTCGGCGAAATTCTCGCCAACATCGAGCCCCGCCTCACCTTCGTTCACGAAGCCCTCGACGCCGACGCGATGGGCGTCGGAAGCGGTCCGGAACGGGAAATCTTCGGCGACCGGGATCCTCCCGGGTCGGACGGTTTCTTCGCCAAGCTCCGTGAAGTGCCGGCGACGCCCGAGGTCGAGACCGCCAACGGGATCTCCGACATTGCCGCCATCTTCTGCACCTCCGGCACCACGTCGAAGCCCAAATGCATCGTCTTCGACCATACGGCGTACTGGCTGAGCGGGCTTTCGACCCTCGACATGCTGGGACTCACGGCCAACGACCGCACGCTGGAATACCGGTCCTTCGGCTGGAACTCGGCCCAGATCCTGAGCTTGATGCCCTTCCTCCAGACCGGGCTCACCCTGCACATCGCCCGGCGCTTCTCGCATGGGCGTTTCTTCGACTGGATCCGCGACAACGGCATCACCTTCGCTGCCGGTGTGCCCACGGTGGTGAACATGCTGCTCAACGAACCCACCGGGATCACCGCCGAGGATGTGCCCACGCTTCGGTTGATGACCTGCTCGACGGCGCCGCTCAGCCCCGACCAGTGGCGCAATTTCGAAGAGATGTACGGCGTCACCCTGCTCCAGCTCTACGGCATGTCCGAGGCCGGGTGGATCTGCGGAAACCGGCATGACCGGCGGCGCATGGGAACGGTCGGCCCGCCCGCCAGGCACCAGGAATTCATCATCGTCGACGGCGACGGCGCACCGTGCCCGCCCGGCCTGGAAGGCGAGGTCACCGTCGGCGGGCCGCAGACCAGCCGCGCCACGATCTCGCCCGAGGGGCTATGGGAGGACCATAGCCGCCTGCGTCTTGCGACCGGCGATCTCGCGGTCATGGACGAGGACGGCTTCGTCCGGGTGACCGGGCGCACCAAGGACCTGATCATCCGGGGAGGGGTCAACATCGCCCCGCTCGAAATCGATCACATCCTGATGCGCCATGACGACATCCTGGAGGCCGCCGCCGTCGGCGTGCCCGATCCGATCTACGGCGAGGAGGTCGTGTGCTATGTCGTCGCCAGGCCCGGAAGCGAGCTCGGCGAAACCGCGGTGAACGCGCATTGCGCTGAAAGCCTGCCCTCGTTCAAGCGCCCCAAGGCGGTGCTGTTCACCGAATCGCTGCCCAAATCCGACCGCGGCAAGATCAAGCGCGATGCGCTGCGCGACATGTGGATCGAGGCCAATAACCGGCCCGGGCCGGACCCGGTCAGTTCATGACGCCGGGTTCGGGCCCGGGTTCCTCCGGCGGCGGGTGACCCTGGGTCGGGCCGGAATGGTGATGGGCGATCTTCCAGATACTGCCCTCGCGCACGAACAAATTGGTGGCGAGCAGGAATTGTCCATCGAGCCCTTCGTAGCACACCACCACCCCGATCTCGCCGTTCGCGTAAGCCACGGCGGCATGGCATGAAATATCGGGGGAGTTGGGGTTGGAGATGATCGCGGCCCAGCTTCGCAGCACAGCCTCGCGGCCGATCAGCACGTCCCAGCCCGGATGCATGCAGACGATCGGCTCCCGCTGCGCCCATATCGCGTCCATCGCCGCGGCGTCCCGGTCGGCGAAGGCGCGGTAGAAGGCCTCGTTGGCGAAGAGCAGCGCGTCGATATCGGACATCGGCGATTCCCGGTCGCACACCAGCACATGCGGCACGCTTTGGCAAACGATGGCCGCCGCCTTGTTCGGCCTGAAACCCTGTGGTCAAATCCGCTCCCGTCGCCGAGCCCCGGGAGATCGACATGTTCTTGCGCAATTGCTGGTATGTCGCCGCGTTCGACCACGAGGTCGGGCAGGCGCCCTTCGGGCGGACAATTCTGGGCGAGCCGATCGTGCTTTACCGCAAGAGCGACAATGCGGTCGCGGCGCTCGCCGATTCGTGCTGCCACCGGGCGCTGCCGCTGTCGATGGGGACCGTCATCGGCGACCGGCTGCGCTGCGGCTATCACGGCCTTGCCTTCGCGGCCGACGGCAACTGCGTCGAGGTGCCGGGCCAGTCGACGGTGCCGCCGGGCGCCGCCGTCCGGTCCTACCCGGTGACCGAACGCTATAACTGGATCTGGGTGTGGATGGGCGATCCGGCGCTCGCCGACCCCGCGCTGCTGCCCGACTGGCACTGGGTCGGGGCCGAGGGCTGGGCGACCGTGCAGGGCAATGGCGGGGCGCCGTTGCCGATGGCCTGCAACTACGAGCTCATATCCGACAATTTGTTCGACATCACCCATTTGTCCTATGTGCACGCGACCTCCATCGGCACCGACGCGATCGTCGATTTCCCGTGCAGGACCGAGCGGCTGGAACGCTCCGTCCGGATGACACGGCTGGTGAAGGACCGTCCCGCGGCGCCGTTCTACCAGTGGTGCGGCAAGTTCAAGGGCAATGTCGACCGCTGGCTGATCACGACGATCGACATGCCGTCCTTCATCGTCAACCACGCGGGCTGCGTCGATACCGGCACCGACATGCGCGAGGGACACCGCGACCACGGGGTGGAGTTCAAGGTGTTGAACGCCATCACCCCGGAAACCGAGACCTCGACGCTCTATTTCTACGCTCACGCGCGCAATTTCGGCCTCGACGACGAAGAGGTGGAAGAGAAATTCCGCACCAACTTCACCCAGGTCTTCCTCGAGGACAAGGCGATCCTGGAGGCGCAGCAGGCGATGATGTCGAGCGACCCGGATGCGCCGCAGATCGACATCAACGCGGACGCGCCCTGCCTCCAGCTGCGCCGGCTGCTGCGCGAGCTGATCGCGGCGGAACGACGCGATCCCGCCTCCATCGCGGCCGAATAGGCGGTGGCGATGGCGGCGCTCGACGGGATTCGCATCCTCGAACTCACCACCATGATCACCGGCCCGCTCGGCGGGCAGATGCTCGCCGATCTCGGGGCCGAGGTGATCAAGATCGAGAACCCCGATGGCGGGGACATGTTCCGGAGCTGGCGGGGCGGCACCTACAGCGCCCATTTCCTCGCCTATAACCGCAACAAGCGGTCGGTGACCCTCAATCTGAGGTCGGATGAGGGGAAGGAGATATTGCTGCGCCTGGTCGAGACCGCCGATGTGCTGCTGGAGAATTTCCGTCCCGGGGTGATGGACCGGCTCGGCCTCGGGCTGGACGCGCTGCGGGCGCGCAACCCGAAGCTGATCTATTGCTCGATCACCGGCTTCGGCGAGGACGGGCCCTATCGCGACCGCCCGGCCTATGACGCGGTGGCCCAGTCCTTCGCCGGCGTCTCCTCGATGTTCATCGAGCCCGAAGACCCGCAGATCACGGGCCCGACGATCGCCGACAACATGACCGGCATCAACGCCTGCTACGGCATCCTCGGCGCCCTGTTCGAGCGCGAGCGCACCGGCAATGCGCGCCGGGTCGACGTCAACATGCTGGAATCGACGATCACCTTCATGCCCGATCCGTGGTCGAACCTGATCCAGGGCGGGTTTCCGCAGGGGCCGCATGCCCGGGTCAGGGCGTCGCAGTCCTATTCGCTGCGCTCAGGCGACGGCAAGCTGCTGGCGCTCCATTTGTCGTCGCCGCAGAAATTCTGGCAGGGCGTGCAGAACGCGTTCGAGCGGCCCGATCTCGGGACGGATGAGCGATTCTCCACGCGCGAATCGCGGATCGAAAACTATTTCGCGCTCAAGGCGGAGTTTCAGAAGACCGTGGGAACCGAACCGCGGGCGCACTGGATGACTCGGCTGGAAGCCGAGGACGTCCCGTTCGCGCCGATCCTGACCCTGCCCGAGGTGCGCGAGGACCCCCAGGTCCGCCACCTCGAGACCTTTTTCGAGACCGCCCACCCGACCGAGGGCGCGATGACGCTGCTGCGCCGGCCCGTGCGTTTCGACGGCTCGCGCGACGACCAGCCCACCGGGGCCCCGCCGCAGCTCGGCGAACACACCGACGACGTGCTTGGAGAGCTCGGCTTCGACGCCGACGGCATCGAACGCCTGCGCCGGGACGCGGTGGTATAGCGCCAGCCCACGGCGTCGGTTGACCGCGCGGGGCCGCGCTGCGAAAAGATGCGCTGGGCTATCGGTTCCGGCAGCGGGGCGGGCGATGAAGGTCAGGATTACCGAGTATCTCGACATCGACCTCGAAGCCGAGCGGTGGTGCTGCAACCGCTGCGGCCACGATCTGGGCGAGGCGCGAGAATCCTACAAGCGCGGCTGCCTGGTCCGGGAACGCGATCCCCGCGAGATCCATTTTCCCATCGGCCCGAGCAAGGAGTTCAACTTCTCCTTCGATCCCGACTGGATGCGGATCATCGAGTTCTACTGCCCGGGCTGCGCGGTGATGGTGGAAAACGAGTATCTGCCGCCCGGTCACCCGCTGACCTGGGACATCCAGCTCGACATCGACAAGCTCAAGGAAAAACACGGCATCAAAGCCAGGCGCCGCGCCCGCAAGCCCGCCGCCAAGGCGAAGGCGGCGGGCGCCAAACGCGCCCCGGCACGCCGCACGCGGTCGAAACCCAAGGCGGCCGCCGGATAGGCATCTCGATTGGAGGTTCGGGCCGCTTGCGCGAAAAGCGGAAATGCGGAACCCTGTCCCTCCAACATGTCCAACCGAAGACTGCAATAAAGGGAGGTCGATCATGAGAAAAGCGTTGCTTTCGATCGTCGCCGCAGCGCTGGCGGGAGCACTGTTGGCGGTGCCGGCGGCCCAGGCGGCCGAGGTTCCGCTCAAGGGCATCTCCGGATGGCCCAAAAACTTCCCCCTGACCCCCGACTTCCTGCGCTTCATCGAGTACGCGAACAAGGCGGGGGCGGGGCAGTTCCGGAGATTTCCAAGGCGCCGGCGCAGTCCAAGGGGTTCAAGTCGGGGCTCTATGACCTGATGTTCACCGCCGCCAGCTATCACCGCGGCGTGGCTCCCGAGGTCGACGCCCTGTCGGCCACGATGATCCCGCCATGGGACGCACGCAAGATCGGCGCGATGAAAGCGCTCAACGACGCGATCACCAAGCGTCTCGACGGCATCATCCTGGCGCAGACCGCGACCAGCGTTTCCTTCGTGCTCTATCTCCGCCGCGAGCCCAAGCGGGCCGCCGACGGGATGGTTTCGCTCGAAGGGTTCAAGATGCGCTCGGTGCCGATCTACGACGGCTTCCTGAGGGCGCTGGGTGCGACCACCATCACCGTCCAGGTGCCGGAGATCTACAACGCACTCGAGCGCGGGCTGGTCGACGGTTTCGCGTTCCCGGAGCTGTTCACCCGTCCGATGGGCTGGCCGAAATTCGTCAAATACCGCGTCTATCCGAGGTTCTACCAGCTCGAGCCCTGCATCTTCATCTCCAACAAGGCGCTGAAGAAGCTGAGCAAGGAGGGGCAGGCGTTGATGCTGAAGCTCGGGCAGGAGTGGGAGCACAAGTCGCACGCCTATTGGAAGCCGTTGGTGGAGAAGGAGGAAAAAATCCTCGCCAAGGAATTCGGCCACAAGACGATCGTCATGACGGGCGAGGCGGCGAAGCGCTATATCGAGCTGGCAAACAAGGTGCCGATCGAGCGCCTGAAGAAGGTCGGTACCCCTGAGGCCAATATCCTTTCCAAGCTCTATCACGGCCAGTAGGCCGCAGTACCGTCCGCGCGGCCCGGGAGGTTCCGTTTCCGGGCCGCGCGGCGGCTTTCCCCGGGCTTCGCCTCGATGAAACTCCTTTCCAAAGCCTATGACGGGCTGATCGTCGGGCTCGCCATACTGGCCGGGTTGATGCTGGTGGTGATCTTCGTCGGCATCATCGTCGACGTCGCGATCCGCACCGTCGGCTACAACTCGCTCCAGTGGTACAGCGCGATCGCGGAATACTGCCTCCTGTTCTCGACCATGCTGGCAGCACCCTGGCTGGTCCGTCTCAAGGGCCATGTGGTCGTCGAATCTCTGACCATGGCGATGCCCGCGCCGGTGCGGTGGGCGATGGCCAAGGCGGTCTATGTGCTGTGTATCGTGCTTTCGCTGCTCTTCGTCTATTACGGCTTCGTCGAGTTGGTGCTGGCATTGGGCGCCGGAGAACTCGATCTGCGCTCGATCGACATGCCCAAATGGATCCTGTTCCTGCCGTTTCCGCTGGGCTTCACCCTGGTCGCGATCGAGTTCGGCCGCTATCTGCTTGGCTACGGATCCTACTACACCGGCCATGTCGGCTCCTCGGAGTCGCTCTGATGGAATTGCTGAGCGAGTGGTACGGCATCGCCGGGTTCCTGGTCGGCATGGTCATCGTCTTCATGCTGCTCGGGGTCCCGGTCGCCTTCGCCTTCCTGACCGCCAATATCATCGGCGCCATGATCTTCATGGGCGGCCTCGACGCGATGCCGCAGATCGTCGTCAACGCCGTCGAATCGGTGACCATATTCGCGCTGATCCCGGTGCCCTTGTTCATCATCATGGGCGAGCTGTTCTTCCACACCGGGCTCGCAATACGGGTGTTCGACGCGCTCGACCTCTGCTTCGGCCGGCTGCCCGGGCGGCTTTCCTATATCACCGTCGTCGGCGGCACGATCTTCGCGACCCTCTCGGGCTCAACCATGGCGAATACCGCGATGATGGGCTCGATGATGGTCCCCGAGATGACCAGCCGCGGCTACAAGAAGCACATGTCGATGGGCCCGATCCTCGGCACCGGCGGGTTGGCGATGATCATCCCGCCCTCGGCGCTCGCGGTGCTGCTCGCAAGCCTCGCCGAGATCGATATCGGGGCGCTGCTGATCGCCGGCGTCCTGCCCGGCCTGGTGCTGGCGGTGCTTTATTCGGTCCTGATCTACGCCCAGGTCAAGATCGACAAGGACGCGGCGCCGGCCTATGTGGTGGAACAGGCGACCATCGGCAGGATGCTCTGGGCCCTGGTGGTCAATGTCCTGCCGATGGGCTTCGTGGTGTTCTGCGTGATCGGGCTGATCATCCTCGGCATCGCCACGCCGACCGAATCGGCCGGGTTCGGCGCGCTCGGCGTCCTCATACTCGCGGCGCTCTACCGGGTGCTGTCCTGGAACGTCGTGGTCAAGGCGGTCGCCGGTTCGGTCAGGGTGACGGCGATGGTCCTGCTGATCATCCTCGCCTCTTCGACCTTCAGCCAGCTTCTCGCCTTCACCGGCGCCAGCGCGGGGTTGATCGAATGGGCGACCACGGTGGATCTGGCGCCGATCGTGATGCTGCTGATCATGTTCGGCGTGCTGTTGATCCTCGGCATGTTCATGGATCAGGTCTCGATGATGCTGATCACCGTGCCGATCTTCTTCCCGCTGGCCACGACGCTCGAATTCGACTTGGTCTGGTTCGGGCTGGTGATGCTGCTCGCGCTCGAAATCAGCCTGACAACCCCGCCCTTCGGCCTGTTGCTGTTCGTGATGATGGGGGTGGCCCCGCAAGGGACGACGCTCTGGCAGGTCGCGATGGCGGCGGCGCCCTATATCGGATGCGCGCTGATCGTGCTGGTGCTGCTGATCCTGTTCCCCGGCCTCGCGCTTTATTTGCCGGGGCTGATGGTCGGCTGATCACCGCTCGCCCATCTCGACGCCGGAGACCCCCACCTGGACCGCCCGGGCCCGATCGACGCCGGCGACGCCGACATATTTGAACATCGCGTTGTCGTGTTCGCGCGGGTGGGACTCCTGCACCACCACGGTTTTGGAGCCGTCGAGGAGCGCGGCGAACGGGGCGGCCTGGGTGCCCGCCCGGGGATCCGTCGGGAAGGTGAAGTCGATCCCCTCGACGTTGGTGAAGACGACCCGGCCCTTAGCGTCGCTGACCCAGAATTCGGTGACCACGCTGCCGCGATGCGATGCGCGCCAGCACGGCGTCGATCTCGTTGCGGCCCATCCCCGCCTTGATCGCGGCGGCGACGAAATGGGCGGCAAGCATCGCCTCGGCGACCATGTGCCGCGAATGGATGTCCTCCAGAGACGATTTTTCCGCAGCCTGCGCGCCGCCGGCCAACAACATGAACACACCCGCGATACCAATGAGTTTCTTCATGAATCCCTCCGCGGCCTTGCGCGGCAAATTAGAAATGGTTTCGCGTGCTGTCAGGCACTTGTCGATTGGAGATTCGCAAGCGTGTGGACGCTTTACCCGGTCCAAACTTTCTGCCACGTCGCAAACTCGGAGGGAGTGATGCGGTAGCGCGCGAAGTTGCCCTCGTGCAGGCCCAGAAGCTCCCTTTCGGCGATTTCGCGAAACCCCGCGCGTTCAGGCTCGTCGATGTGTGCCTCCGTCCAAGCGCCGACATGGGTGGCAGTCTGTTCCTTGTCCATCCGGCCGCGGACGACGGTGCCGATGACTTCGCGCAGCGCCGACCGATGACGCATGCGGAAGGGATCGGGTTCTCCGAGCGACTGGCGCACTGCGGCGTAGCGGGAAGCGGAACGCTTGTAGGCCCAGAGGAAAAGGTCGCGAAGCAGTTCGTTGCGGTTGAGCTCATACACACCGACCACCGCTTCCGTATAGAGTTCGCGTGATACATCGTCGAAGGACAGCGGTGCCAGATTCGCCCTGATCAGCGGAATATTCGCGGCGAGCCTGGACACCCGCTTGTTCACGTCGTCGAAGGGCTGCAAATAGGGAAGCTGAACCATTGCGAAAAAGGCCTGCTCGAACGGGTCTTCGATCGCGTCGGCCGTGGTAAGAATCCGGTCGAAGCATTCCTCGATGACCCGCGGCGCCTCCAGCGGAAGAAAGACCGAGCCTTCGATGCCAACGCCGATGTGTCTGAGGCGGCCTGCTGCGTCGGGGTCGGGAAGCAGATTGTCCGCCAGCGCCGCGTGAAGGTTGAGAACGGTGTACCGGTTGAAGCCGATTTGCGCTGCCGAATCGACAAGGAACTCGATGGCGTCCTTGTGGTTGAGGATCATCTGGGTTTCGCGCCGGTCCTTCCCTTTCGTTTCCTTGCCGGCCTCGATCAGGCGGGTGGTATCGAGCAAGGAGTATGTATTTCCCTCAAGGCGGCTCGAATTCCAGGACAGGTTGATCAGTAACCGATCCAATATCCGTTTGGCATAGGTGCCGGCGGGCTGTTCGGCGATCTGGGGGCTGCCGATCTTACGCAGCTGTGCTCGCTCCTCCTCCGAGAGATAGAAGCTCTCGTTGGGGCGATATGAATCGAGGAAATCCCGGTCGTAGCCGACAGGTTCTCGGACTTCCGGACGCCGGCGGACGTACTCCCGAATGTCGATACCGGCCTCGGAGAGCGGCGGTAGCGCTTCGGCCTGTACTGTCACCCTGGGCTTTCCCGAGGCAACTTGCACCGCGACATCGACATTTCGCGGCGCGCGGTAACGGGCCCAGCGGCCCGAGCCCTCCATGACCAGTCGCCTGTCGTCCACAAGCGACTTGAGACGGTATTGCAGGGTGCGGCGCGGCAGTGTGGCCTCCAATGTCTGGGCGATCTGCCCAACGGTCATGGCGTCCGGGTGCCGCCGCACGGTCTCTTCGATCGCCTCAAGTTCCTCGGCCGGGATGCGCGTCACGACATTGACTCTCAAACTTGCGCGTATCCTTCTATACGCAAATTAAGCGCTTTACGCGCCATCATCAACTCTACGCGCAATAAAACTTGCGCATAGACGGGTACGCGCAACTCCGGTCAGCCGGGCCGGGCGAGGGCGGATGCGATTTTCTCGAGGCGGACGGAACCGACAGGCTTGCCGTCCCGGGTGACCGCGGCGATCTGCGCCCCGGTGCCGATCAGCGATTGCAGGGCGTCGTCCAGCAAGGTGTCGGCATCGATTTCCGGTCCGCCGTTCGCCGACCCGGCGTCCATGATCGAGGCGACGTCGATCACCCGGCCCCGGTTGATGTCCTTGATGAAGTCGGCGACGTAGTCGTCCGCCGGGTGCATGACGATTTCCTGCGGGGTTCCGGTCTGTACCGCCTCGCCGTCCCGCAGGATCGCGATGTTGTTGCCGATCCGGAGCGCCTCTTCGAGGTCATGCGTGATGAAGACGATGGTCTTGTGCAGCTCGCTCTGCAGGTCGAGCAGAATGTCCTGCATATCGTTGCGGATCAGGGGGTCGAGCGCCGAGAACGGCTCGTCCATGAGCAGGATTTCGGCGTCGGTGGCGAGCGCACGGGCGAGGCCCACCCTTTGCTGCATCCCGCCGGAAAGCTGCGTCGCGTAGTAGTCCTCATAGCCCGTGAGCCCGACCCGGTCGATCCAGCGCTGGCTGCGTTCCACGCTCTCCGCCTTGTCGACTCCCTGGATTCGGAGGCCGTAGGCCACATTGTCGGCAACGCAGCGGTGGGGCATGAGCGCGAAGCGCTGGAACACCATGGACGCCTTGGAGCGCCGGAACTCCCGCAGTTCCAGCGGATTCATGCCGAGCACGTCCTCCCCGTCGACCCGCACCTCGCCCACGGTCGGTTCGATGAGCCGGTTGATGTGGCGGATCAGCGTGGATTTCCCGGACCCCGACAGCCCCATGATCACTTGAACGTGGCGGGCGGTGACGTCGAGGTTGATGTCTTTCAGGCCGAGCACATGCCCGTGCCTGTCGAGCAGGTCCTCCTTCGACATCCCGTCCCTGACATGCTCCGTCATGGCGGCCGCGTCGGGTCCGAAGACCTTGAACAGGTTCCTTATCAGGACCTTGATTTCAGCTCTGGTGCCCATCTGTCCGGTGCTTCTGCAGGTTCTTTCCGAATCCCTGCGAGATCCGGTCGAAGATGATCGCGAGCACGACGATCGCGAGGCCGTTCATCAGCCCGAGCGCGAGATACTGGTTGGAAATCGCCCGCAGCACGGGGACCCCCAGCCCCTTGACCCCGATCATGGATGCGATCACCACCATGGCGAGCGACATCATGATCGTCTGGTTCACCCCGGCGAAGATGTTGGGCAGGGCGAGGGGGATCTGCACGCCCAGGAGCTTCTGGGTGTAGCTGGCCCCGAAGGCGTCGGCGGCTTCCAGCACCTCCCTGTCGACCAGGCGAATTCCGAGATTGGTCAGGCGCACGATCGGGGGCAGGGCGTAGATGCAGACGGCAATCAGCCCCGGGACCTTTCCGATGCCGAGCAGCATCACCACCGGGATCAGGTAGACGAAGCTCGGGATCGTCTGCATCACGTCGAGAAGGGGGGTGATCATCGCCTGGACGCGGTCGGAGCGCGCCATCGCGATGCCGACGGGAATGCCCACCACGATACAGACCAGCGTGGCGACCGAGATGATGGCGAGCGTCGCCATCGTGTCCTGCCACATGCCGAGATAGCCGATCGCGAGAAACGAAGCGACCGTCCCCCCCACCACCGGCCAGCTCCGCGCGCCGAGCCAAGCGAGGATCGCGACGACGATGATCACCATCGGCCACGGGCTGGTCTGCAGAAGCCTTTCCAACCAGACCAGGAAATGCAGCAGCGGGTCGAAGAAATTCTCGAGCGCTTCCCCATGGGTGCGGGAGAAGTCGCGAAAGCCACGGTCTATGGCCTTCTTGAGGTTACGTAGCTCCTGGTCCCCGAGAGTGGGAAATTCGTCGAGAAATTCCACAATCAATGGCCTTGGCGCGAAACGCGCGGGTCCGCTGGTAGACGAAGATCAGCGGACCCGCGACACTCGCAGGCGGTTTCGACCTAGAGCGAGGACTTCACCTTCGCCTTGGCATCCGGCGAAACCCACTTCGTCCAGACGCCTTCGTGTTTGCGCAGGAACTCCGCTGCGGCGTCTGCGCCGCTCGCCTGGTTGGCCTGCATATAGGCCAGCATGGCGTTCATGATCTCGCCGGGAAAGACGCGCGTCTTGAGATAGTCGAGCGCCACGCCGCCGTTCTTCATGAACTTGTCGCTGACCACGGTATGCACCTCGGATTCGGTCCAGGCCGACGGTTTCGGGGCGGCGCAGTCCTGTGCCGCCTTGACGATGCAACCGTCCCAGTTCTCGCTACCGGCAAACGGCACCCCGAACGGAATTTTCACTAGGCCGAGCTTGCCGACGAGCGCGGTCGGCGACCAGTAATAGCCGAACCAGTTCTGGCCCCGCTCCACGGCTTTGGCAAGCGACCCGTCCAGACCGGCGGCGGAACCGGGATCGACCAGAACCCAGCCCTTCTTCTTCATCTCGAAAGCCCGGAAGAGGTTGGCGTTGGTCAGCTGGCATCCCCAGCCGGCCGGACAGCCGACAAACGCACCCTTCGACTTGTCTTCCTGGTAGGGGAACAGGTCGGGGCGTTTAAGGACGTCCAGAACCGTCTTCAGCTCGGGGTGTTTCTTGGCCGTGTGCGGCGGAATCCACCAACCCTCGCCAAGGCCGGTGATCGGTCCGCCGTTCACCGAATGCAGCCGCCCCTCCTTCATGGCCTTGCCGAGGGGGTGCCGAACCGCGTTTATCCAGAGTTCGGGCGCGACATCGGGCCGGCCCTTTTCGTTCATCGACGTGAACGTCGGCATGGTATCGCCCGGGATCAGGGAGGTGTCGCAGCCATAGCCCTTCCCCAGGACGATGTTGTCCACATTGGCCACCAGCTCGGCCGATGCCCAGTTCATGCTCGCGATCACGACGGACCCGCAGGCAGCCAGCGCGCCTTGCGATATCGTCAACGAGACGGCGCCCGCCGCCAGGATCGTCAGAAACTTCTTCATGTTTGCCTTCCTGCTTTCTTGTCGCTCAGACGTCAAAGCATAGATGGGTAGCCCGCGAAGTCATCCTGCCTTTTTCTTGGTATTTGCGAGAACTTCGACAAGTGCCGACAAATCCCGGCCCGGTGCCGGATTCTCTATCTCCCGGACAGGATGGACCCGATTAACGGTGGAACTACCCGCCACCTCTCCACGGTAGCACGAATACGCGGCAGCGGCACCACCGGCGTGCCGGGCAGGAAGCCGCGCAGGGTCTCGACGGTCGGCGCGAGGCCGACATTGTTTTCGGCGTCTTCGGCCGATTCGCCGATCGCGACCGCGGCGATCCCGGCGGCTTCGCCCTGCAAGGCGCGGGCGTCCGGATCGCGTTCCATCCGGCCCGGCAGGTGCAGGGGCGGTCGGAGTGCCGCGTTCAGGGGACGATCACGATCTTTCCGAGATGGGTGTCGCGGCGCATTTCGGCATAGGCCTCGGCGACCTCATCGAGCGGGAAGGCCGCGTGTACCGGGAGCGCGAGCGTCCGCGCTTCGATCGGCGGGCCGAGATCGGCCCAGGCGCGGTCGACGATTTCGGCGATCTCCCGGTCCGAGCGGGTGCGGAAGGTCACCCCGATATAGTCGAGCCGCTTGAGCGCGTGCAGGTCGAAATCGAACTCCCCCGTCTTCCCGCCGAGCCGTCCGACATTGACGATCCGCCCCGGATCGCCGCCGCCTGCATGCTGGCGTTCACCGTCGTCCCGGAAACCATATCGACGATCAGGTCCACGCCCGCGCCGTCGGTCAGCGTCCTGACGCGGTCGGGCCAGGCGGGATCGGAGACGTCGATGCCGTCGTCCATGCCGAAGGCGGCGAGGCGCGCTAGGCGGTCCTGCGACCGCGAAGCGCCCAGCACCATCGATGCCCCCTTCGCCTTGGCGATCTGGATGCCGAGGATGCCGACGCCCGACCCGGCGCCGAGAAACAGGACGCGTTCGCCGGCGGCGAGCCGGCCATTGGTGACGATCGCATCGTGCATCGTCTCGACCGCGACGGGGAAGGCGGTGGCGTCCCGCCATTCCATGCCGTCGGGCACCGGAAGGACGTGGCGGTGGTCCACCGTGGTCATCTCGGCGAAGGTGGACGCGCCGAACCCCATCACCCGGTCGCCGGGGGAGAACCGGTCCGCCCTTGCGCCGCGGCCGACCACAATGCCCGCGAACTCGTTGCCGGCAATCGCCGGACCCGTGGCATCGGTGCCCTGGCGGTGCCGGAGCGGCATCACCAGATCGGCGCGGTTGAGCCCCGCCGCCCCCACGCGGACCAGCAGCTCGCCGTCCCCGGGCGCCGGTTCGGGCAGGTTGTCGACGACCTCCAGTTGCCGTCTCCCGTTGTTCTCGACGATCACCGCCGCGCGCATGGGTCCTTCTCCTCGGTCAGGGCAGGAAATCGGCCAGGTCGATGCGGTCGAGGTTCAGCGGCATCGCGGGCTCGAACCGCTCGCGGACCGCCGGGTCCGCGCCCACCGGGCGCGTCGCGTCGATCAGCCATTTGGTGCCGATCCGGTACATCGGGCTCTGGCCCGGCACGATGTCCGATATGTTGTCGAGCGACCAAATGCGCGCGTTCGGGATCTTGACGATGTCGCGCCCGGCATCGACGCGGGTGGTCAACGACCAGAAGATCTGGCGCAGATCGGTGCAATCGATGTCCTCGTCCACCGCGATGGCAAGCTTGGGGTGCATCTGCGGGCCCGAGAGCGCGGCCATCAGGGCGGTCTTGGCCTGGCCTTCGACCCGCGGCCGGAGCTTGATCGCCACCGCCATCAACCCGGCGATCCCGAGACAGCGGAGGTCGAGCAGGTCGAGCCCGCCCTCGACGCGTTCGAGATGCTGCCACAGCAGCATGTCTATCGCGCTGGCGACCAGGGCCTGGGTGTCGGTCATCGGCGCGCCGCATTGCATCGCGTAGAAGATCGGGTCGGCGCGCCGGGTCAGCGCCTTCACCTTGAAGATCTGGGTGCGGCCCTCCATCGCATAGCCGCCCGAACCCTCGCCGAACGGGCCCTCGGGGGTGGTCTCGTCGTCTGGAATCTCGCCTTCCAGGACGAGCTCGGCTTCCGCCGGCACTTCCAGGTCGACGGTCTCGCAGCGCACCATGCGGACCGGCTCGCCCAGCAGCGCGCCCGCCACGGTGAGTTCGTCGGTGCCGAAGGGCGCGGTATAGGACGAAGCGAAATAGATCGCCGGATGCGCGCCCACCGCCACCGCCACCGGCATCGGTTGCTTCCGCGCCTGGTATTTCTGGTAGATCCTGAGCGCCTGTCGCGGGCAGATCAGGTATCCGGTCCGGTCGGGGCCGAGCACCTGCATGCGGTGGATCGACATGTTGCGGATCCCCGTATCGGGGTCCTTGATGATCGCCATGCCGGCGGCGATATAGGGGCCGGGGTCGGCCTCGGAGGTCCAGACGGCGGGGATCCGGGTAAGGTCGACCTCGCGGCCGAGCGCGACGACCTGCTTGACCGGCGCATCCGCGCTTCCGACCTCGACCGTCGGCACCGGGCTGCGCACGCGGTCGTTGAAGCTCGCGACCACGTCCTCCTCCGCGACGCCGAGGGCGATGCCCCATTTGCGCCGGTCGGCGATGATCTGGTTCGCCACCCGCCAGCCGGGGAAGCCCACCGGGTCGGTGAACAGGCTCGCCTTGCCGAGCCGGTCATAGGTCTTCCAGCCGATGGCGGTGAGGTTGCCGAGCGGGTCGACGGGCTTCCCGAACCGGACGAGTTCGCCGCGCGCTTCCAGCGCATCGAGATAGCCGCGAATCGATTGGTCGGCCACGCCCACCCCCGGCGGATTGATCCGGCCCTGCCGTGCCGGTATGCAACGGTCAATCTACCACCGCGGGGAGCATGCGGCATGGCCAGCCGGTTCGAAGATCCGCTCGGCGCGTTCTGCACCCACAGCCGCCCCGTATCGGCGGGAAGCGGGGAGGGGCCGCTCACGGGTCTCGCCTTCGCGGTCAAGGACGTCTTCGATATCGCCGGCTACAAGACCGGGTTCGGCAGCCCGGAATGGCTCGCCACCCACGAACCGGCCACGGCGACGGCGTCGGCGGTCCAGCGCCTCCTCGACGCGGGCGCCCGGATGGTGGGCAAGACACTGACCGACGAGCTCGCTTACAGCCTGACCGGGGAAAACGTCCACTATGGAACCCCGGTCAACCCGGCGGCCCCCGACCGCGTGCCCGGCGGGTCGTCCAACGGCTCGGCGTCGGCCGTCGCCGGCGGGCTGGTCGACTTCGCGCTCGGCACCGATTGCGGCGGCTCGGTGAGGCTGCCGGCGAGCTATTGCGGGATTTTCGGGATCCGCCCGACGGTCGACCGGGTTCCGCTCGACGGCGTGATCCCCTTCGGCCCGCCATTCGATGTCGCCGGCTGGTTCGCACGCGATGCCGGATTGCTGGAAACCGTCGGCCGGGTGTTGCTCGGCGAACCTGCCTCGCCGCCGCCCAGGCGATTGCTGCGTGGGGTCGATGTCTTCCAGGCCGTCGAAGACCGGGTCGCCGCCGCGCTCGAAGACGCGGTCGCCCGGGTGGAGGACGCGGTCGCGCCGGCGGTCGACGTCTCCCTGGCCGAGGGCGGGCTGGGTCACTGGTTCGAAACTTTTCGCGTCGTGCAGGGCGCATCGATCTGGTCCAATCTCGGGGGCTGGGTGACCGAGACCCGGCCGCGCCTCGGGGCGGGAGCGAAAATGCGGCTCGACTGGGCGGCCGGTCTGGATTCGCGCGCGATTGCCGCCGCCCGGGCGGATCACGCGGCGATCCGAAACCGCCTGGACTCGGTCCTCGATGACGGGGATGTCCTGGTCATCCCGACCTCGCCGCGCGCCGCGCCGCTCAAGAACACCCCGCTCGACGACATCGAAATCCGGTTCCGCAACCAGGCGATGCACCTGCTCTGCATCGCCGGCCTCGGCGGGCTGCCGCAGGTCAGCCTGCCGATGGCGACGATCGACGGCCTGCCGCTCGGGCTCTCGCTGGTCGGGCCGCGCGGGGCGGACATGCAATTGCTCGCCCTGGCCCGTAAACTGGGCGCCTGAACGCAGGGAAGGAACCGATGCCGCACGAACTCAAGATCCCGGACTACGTGATCGAGCGCATCATGGCCAAGCGCGGTCGTCTCCATGTCTTCGACCGGTTCGACCCGGCGAAGACCGCCCTGGTGGTGATCGATATGCAGAACTTCTTCGTCGCCGAGGTCGAAACGGCGCGGAGCATCTGCCCCAATATCAACCGCCTGGCCGATGCCGTCCGCGCGCGCGGCGGTGTCGTCGCCTGGGTGCTGCTAACCGTCGCCGAGGAGACCAACGGTCCGAGCCTGTGGCCGATCTACCACGATTACTTCTTCACCGAGGCCGGGATGAGGGCGCACAAGGACGGGCTGACGGAAGGCAGCCACGGCCATCGCCTCTACGAGACCCTCGAGGTGAAGGAGGAAGACCTGATCGCCCGCAAGACGCGGTTTTCGACCTTCATCCAGGGGTCGTCGGATCTCGACGAGAGGCTGCGCGCGCGGGGGATCGAGAATTTGCTGATCGCCGGCACCGCGACCAATTTCTGTTGCGAGACCAGCGCCCGCGACGCGATGATGATCGGCTATCGCGTGGCGATGGTCTCCGACGCGAACGCGGCGCGCTACGACGAGGATCACCTGGTGGGGCTGACGTCGATCTGGCAGAGCTTCGGCGACGTGCGCGGCGTCGACGAATGCATCGACGAATTGCTGATGCCGGCCGTCGAACCGGCGGCCGCGGAATAGCCGCGCCGGTGGCGTAGCGTGGCTGGACGGCTGCAAGGCAGGGCGGCGATCGTCACCGGCGGCGCCGGCGGCATCGGGTCGGCGACCGCGGCGCTGTTCTCCGCCGAAGGCGCGCGTGTCGCGATCGTCGATCTCGATCGCGATGCGCTCGGGCGCGCCGGCGAGGAAATCGCGCGGACTAGCGGCGCCGAAATCGTCGCCATTGCCGCCGACATCACCCGGGAGGAGGAGGCGTTCGGCGCCGTCGACGAGGCAACCCGGAGCTTCGGCGGCCTCGACATCCTGGTGAACAACGCGGGCGTTCGCGAATACGGCCCTCTGGCCGAGCGCCCGGCGGAGTCCTGGGAGCGGATCATCGCCGTGAACGTGCTCGGGACGGCCAACTGCACCAGGGCCGCGCTGCCGCATCTCCGCCGTGCCCCGGACGGCAATATCGTCAACGTCTCATCGACCTTCGGGGTCATCGCGCGCACCGGGATGGGCCAGTACGACGCCACCAAGGCGGCGATCGTCTCGATGACCAAGACCGTGGCGTGCGAGGAGGCCGGGCACGGGGTGCGCGCCAATGTCGTCTGCCCGGGCGGGGTGCTGACCCCGTACCATCTCAAGCGCTACGCAGCGCAGGGCATCGCCCGCGAGCGGCTCGAAGAGGAACAGAAATCGGTGCCGCTGATGGGGCGCTGGGCCGAGCCGCGCGAGATCGCCTATCCGATCCTCTGGCTCGCCTCGTCCGAAGCCTCGTTTATCACCGCGGCCACCGTCATGGTGGATGGCGGGAAGTCGGCTCTCTAGCGAGCGCGGTCCGGGCGGCCCGCGGGGTCAGCCGAACTCGACGCCCAGAACCTCGTAGGACTTGGTGCCCTTGGGCGTTGTCACCTCGACCGAGTCGCCGATGGTCCGTCCGATCACGGCACGCGCCAGCGGCGAGGTGACCGACAGCCGGCCGGCATCGACATCCGATTCGTGTTCGCCCACGATCTGGAACCTGCGCTCCTGCTCGGTGTCCTCGTCGGTGAGCGTGACGGTGGCGCCGAACTTGATTTCCGTGCCCGACAGCTTGGCGACGTCGATCACCTCGGCGCGCCGAATCATGTCCGCGATATCCGACACCCGGCCCTCGACGAAGGCTTGGCGTTCGCGCGCCGCGTGGTATTCCGCGTTCTCGGAAAGGTCGCCATGCTCGCGCGCGGCCGCGATGGCGCGAATGATTTCCGGCCGCTCGACCGATGTCAGCCGCTTTAGCTCCGCCTCGAGGTGCAAATACCCTTCCGCGGTCATGGGAGCTCTGTCCATGTTCCGACCACCATAACAAAGCGTCCCGACGCGACGCCGGCCACGGAAACCCGATACCGATGCGAGGGGACCTGTCAGGCTCTTGAATGTAGGGTCAGCGGATGCCAAGTTCAAGCACCGCGCCCCTCGACAGGTCTCGCCGGTTGCGGCCGATCGGAAGCCGCGGCCGGGGTTTCGAACCGGCGAACCGACAACGCCTTCGTCGTCTATAGTCCGGCGAGCGCGGGACAGAGCAGGGAGCCGAGATGCTTAGAAAGCGCCTGGCCGACCGGCTGAACAAGGGGATGAAGGAAAAGGACGCCTGCGTGGTGTCTACGGTCCGGCTCATCCTGGCCGCGATCAAGGACCGCGATATCGCGTCGCGGAGCCGGGGCGAAGGCGAGGCGATCGGCGATCAGGATATTCTCGGCGTCCTGCAGACGATGCTCCGCCAGCGCGCGGAAGCGATCGTGCTCTACGAGCGGGGCGGGCGGGATGAACTCGCGCGCCGGGAGGCCGAGGAAATCCGCGTCATCGAGGGCTTTCTTCCCGCGCAGTTGTCGGATGACGAGACCGCCAGCGCGGTTCACGCCCTGATCGCGGAGATCGGAGCCAACGGCATCAAGGACATGGGGCGGACGATGGCGCTGTTGAAGCAGCGCTATGCCGGGCGGATGAATTTCGGCCGCGCGGGCGCGGTGGTCAGGTTCGAACTCACCGGCCGCTGATCGGCGTGCGCGGCGGCGCGTTCGCCGCGGGAAACGGGTGACGGGAGCTGGAATGGCGATAGCGCCGGATTTCCTCGACGAGATCCGTGCCCGTGTCGGGCTTGGCGAAGTCATCGCGCGCCATGTGCCGCTCAAGCGCGCCGGGCGCGAGCTCGGCGGCCTCTGCCCCTTTCACAACGAGAAGACGCCCTCCTTCACCGTCAGCGAGGAGAAGGGCTTTTTTCACTGCTTCGGCTGCGGCGCGCATGGCGACGTGATCGGCTTCGTGATGCGCCAGGAGGGGCTCTCCTTCCCGGAGGCGATCGAACGTCTGGCGGCCGAAGCGGGGCTCGAAGTGCCCAAGGCGACGCCGGCGGAGCGCGAGGCGGCGAAGCGGGCGGCAAGCCTGCACGACGCGATGGAACGCGCCTGCCGCTTCTTCGAGGCCGAGCTGCAAAGTCCGAGGGGCGCCGCGGCGCGGTCCTATCTGGCCGGGCGGGGTATCGACGAAGCCATCGCCGCCCGGTTCCGGCTGGGCTACGCCCCGGACTCGAGGACCGCGCTGAGAAACGCGGTCATGGACGCCGAGCATCCCGAAGCGCTGCTCGTCGAGGCCGGGCTTCTCATCCGCCCGGACGACGGCACTCCCTATGACCGGTTTCGCGGCCGGGTGATATTTCCGATTTCCGACGGGCGCGGCCGGGTGATCGCTTTCGGCGGCCGGATTCTGGGCGATGGGACACCCAAATACCTGAATTCGCCCGAGACGCCGCTGTTCAACAAGAGCCGTGTGCTCTACGGCTTGGCAACGGCGCGGGAGGCGGCGCACCGGAACCGCCGGGTGATCGTCACCGAGGGCTATACCGATGTGATTGCGCTCAACCGGGCGGGCTATGCGGAGGCCGTCGCCCCCCTCGGCACCGCCCTCACCGAAAGCCATTTGCACGCGCTCTGGCGCATGGCGCCCGAGCCGATTCTGTGCTTCGACGGGGATTCCGCCGGAAAGCGCGCGGCCTACCGGGCAGCCGAGCGGGCGCTGCCGCTGCTCGAGCCCGGGCGGTCGCTCCAATTCGTATCCCTGCCGGCGGGCCAGGACCCCGACAGCCTGGTCGCCGAAGGGGGGGGTGGGGCCGTTGACGCCTGCCTGGAGGGCAGGCGCGGCCTCGTCGAGCTGGTATGGGAGATGAGCACCCAAGGCAAGCGGTTCGATACGCCCGAACGCATCGCCGGTCTCGAACAGGCGCTGGAGCGCCTTGTCGACAGCATCGACAACCGCAACGTCAAGTACCAGTACCGGAATGACTTCCGGCAGCGGGTCTACCGGCAGTTCGGTTTCCGGCGGGATCGACGGGGGCGGGGCGACACCGAGGGCATCCGTCTTCCGACGGCGGCGTCGCCGGAGACCCTGCCCAGGAGCGCTCTTCGCTTCATCGTGGCGACGCTCCTGCGCCATCCACCGCTGGTAGACGAATATTGCGAGCGCCTGGCGTCCCTCCAGACCGACGATCGGCGGCTTGACAAACTTCTGCGACAGATCCTATTGCTCGTTCATGAGGCACCGGGGCTTGACGAAGACGGTCTCAAGAACCAATTGAGCGGGACGGACGCGGAGGTGGCGGATTCGCTGCTCTGCGCCGAGACCTACGCGCAATGGCATTATGCCCGTCCCGGCGCTACAATCGACGCGGCGCGGCAGGGCGTATCCCACGCGCTCGACGGGCTCGAGTTGTCCAGCGTGACGGCGGAGTTGGCGGCGGCAGAAATGGCGATGGCAAACGACCCCAGCCCGGCGAACGTAGCGCGATTGAACAAGCTGAAGATGGCCCAACTCGAACTGCTTGGCGGCGGAGACGCGGCGATGGCGGAAGACCCGGGGGTGGGCGCGGAGTCCTGGCGACAGGGGCGATAGCCCTGACCACCGGATGGCCGCGCCTGCGGCCTTGGTAAGGCGCATTTTCGACAGGGGCGGCGATGGCGACGAAAATGACCAGCGCGACAGAAACCGGACCCGCGAGGGAAGAAAACTCCGATGCGCCCCTGATCGACTCGATCGGCGGGCTGGTGAAAAAGCTGATCGCGCGCGGCAAGGAGCGCGGCTTCGTCACCTATGACGAGCTGAACGCCGCCCTGCCGCCGGATCAGGTGTCTTCCGAACAGATCGAAGACACGATGACCAATCTGTCCGAGCTCGGCATCAATGTCGTCGAAGGAGAGGATTCGGAGGACGTTTCGTCCGACGACGACAAGGCCGCGAGCGGGGCCACGTTCACGGGCAGTTCCGACGAGGACGAGGATCTCGGCCGCACCGACGACCCGGTGCGGATGTATCTGCGTGAAATGGGCAGCGTCGAGCTCCTGTCGCGCGAGGGCGAAATCGCGATCGCCAAGCGGATCGAGGCGGGACGCGAGCGCATGATCGGCGCAATCTGCGAGAGCCCGCTGACGCTGCGCTCGATGCTGGGCTGGTATGACGCGCTCAACGACGGGACGCTGCTGCTGCGCGACGTGATCGACCTCGATGCGACCTACGGACGCGAGTTCAGCAGCACCGAACTGGCCGTCGGCGGGGACGAAGACGAGAGCGCGGGCGGCGAAGGGCTCAACGGCGCGGCCAATGGCGCCGCTGGCGGCCCTTCCGACGCCGACGCCGACGGCGAAGAGTCGAGTGTCTCGTTGTCCGCGATGGAGGAGGCGCTCAAGCCGCAGGTGCTCGAGACCTTCAAGACGATCGTATCGACGCACGGCAAGGTGCAGCGCCTTCTCGACAAGCGCCGACAGGCCGCCGCGGAGCGCAAGGACTTTCCGAAAGGATCGGAAACACGCCTCCAGAAGCAGCGCGTCTCACTCGTCGGACAGGTCAAGAGCGTTCAACTGCACAATGCCAGGATCGACGAGCTGGTACAGGAGCTCTACGTTTACAACCGCAGCCTGGTCGCGCTGGAGAGCAAGCTCGTGCGGCTCGCCGAACGGTCCGGGGTGGAGCGCAACAAGTTCTTCGAACGGTATTTCGGCAACGAGACCGATCCCCGTTGGCTGAACCGGGTGTCGCGGCTTTCGGAGAAGGGCTGGAGAAGATTCGTCTCCAACCAGAAGGACCTGATTCGCCCCATCCGCAAGGACATCGCCAAGCTGGAACAGGAAATCGAGACGCCGATCCCCGAGTTCCGCCGGATCGTGAACGAGGTCCAGCGCGGCGAGCGCGACGCGGCGCGGGCGAAGAAGGAAATGGTCGAGGCCAATCTCCGCCTGGTGATTTCCATCGCCAAGAAATACACCAATCGCGGGCTGCAATTCCTCGACCTGATCCAGGAAGGCAATATCGGCCTGATGAAGGCCGTCGACAAGTTCGAGTACCGCCGCGGCTACAAGTTCTCCACTTACGCGACCTGGTGGATCCGGCAGGCGATCACGCGGTCGATCGCCGATCAGGCGCGCACCATCCGCATCCCCGTTCACATGATCGAGACGATCAACAAGCTGGTCCGGGCGTCACGGCAGATCCTGCACGAGATCGGCCGCGAACCCGCCCCGGAAGAGCTCGCCGAACGCCTCGGCATGCCGCTTGAGAAGGTCCGCAAGGTCCTCAAGATCGCCAAGGAGCCGATCAGCCTCGAGACGCCGATCGGCGACGAGGAAGACAGCCATCTCGGCGATTTCATCGAGGACAAGAACGCCGTGCAGCCGCTCGATGCGGCGATCCACGGCAATCTGCGGGAAACCACGACGCGGGTGCTGGCGAGCCTCACCCCGCGCGAGGAGCGGGTGCTGCGCATGCGCTTCGGCATCGGCATGAATACCGACCATACGCTGGAGGAGGTCGGTCAACAGTTTTCGGTTACCCGCGAACGTATTCGCCAGATCGAAGCCAAGGCGCTTCGCAAGCTCAAGCACCCGAGCCGGTCGAGGCTTCTGCGGAGCTTCCTGGACACCTGAGCGCCAACCCGGCCCGGCATCCACGAGGTCCCGGCGCTCCAGACCCCCGTATAGAGTCGGGAGACCGCCCGAATGTGGCGCCCGCCGGAGCGCATCAAGTGGACACCCCAGCCGGGACGCTGGCCGACCCGCGACGAGGCGGCCGCATCCCGCCTTTTCCAGCCCATCGATATCGGCCCGCTCGCGCTCGAAACC
The DNA here is from genome assembly GCA_965205995.1 of Alphaproteobacteria bacterium. Lineage (GTDB taxonomy): Bacteria > Pseudomonadota > Alphaproteobacteria > MPNO01 > MPNO01 > MPNO01. Next base: position 142,920 of record OZ242200.1, read on the forward strand.
CGGTGCTGGGTCCCGGCCATGGTGCCGTGGCGGGCGACCGGGGACGGCATCGTCACGCCCGAGGTGCTGGGCTGGTATGAGCGTTTCGCCCGCGGCCGTCCCGGCGCGATCGTGGTCGAGGCGACGGGGATCCGCGATATCCCGAGCGGTCCGCTGCTGCGCATCGGCGACGACCGGTTCATCCCCGGCCTCAAGTCCCTCGTCGATGCCGTCGCCCGTGCGAGCGGCGGGCACACCCGTCTGCTGATCCAGATCATCGATTTCCTGGCGATCCGCAGGCGTCCCCGCCGCGACCGCTTCCTCGGGGAGTTCCTGCGGATCACGGGCGATCATCGAACCCGTTTGAACGCGGGCGGCTGGACCGAGGAGCGAATTCGCGCCCATCTCGCGGAGCTCGACGACACCGCATTGCAGGCGATCCTCGCGCCCCGCGAATACGAGGCGCTGCAGACGGGCTACCGCGAGCGCGTGACCGACCTCGATCTTCCGCATATCCGCGCTTTGCCCGAGGTTCTCCCCGATTTGTTCGCGGACGCCGCGCGGCGCGCCCGCGAGGCGGGCTTCGACGGGGTCGAGCTCCACTACGCCCACGCCTATACGATGTCGCAGTTCCTGTCGCGGTTGAACGATCGAGACGACGGCTATGGCGGATCGCCCGGGAACCGCGCGCGCCTCCCGCTGGAGGTATTCCACCGGGTCCGCGAAGCGGTCGGCGAGGACTTCCCGGTCGGCTGCCGCTATTTGGCCGAGGATTGCGTCGACGGCGGCAACACGGCGGAGGATGCGGCCTATTTCGGCGCCGCCTTCGCCGAGGCCGGGTTCGACTTCCTGTCGCTGTCGCGCGGCGGCCGTTTCGAGGACGCCAAGCAGCCGTCGGTCGGCACCGCCGCCTACCCCTATACCGGGCCGAGCGGATACGAGTGCATGCCGCAATATGTTTCCGACGAGCGTGGCCCGTTCGGGCGCAATGTCGAACCCGCCACCGCGATACGCGCCGCGATACGGGAGGCCGGACACCGAACGCCGGTGGTGGTCACCGGCGGCATCCACGGCTTCGAGCAGGCCGAAGCGCTGTTGCGGGAAGGCAGGGCCGATATCGTGGGCTTCGCCCGGCAAAGCCTCGCCGACCCGGACTGGTTCATCAAGGTGCGGCTGGGGCGCGGCGACGAGGCGGTGGTCTGCGAGTACACCAATTACTGCGAGGCGCTCGACCAGAAGCACGTACCGGTCACATGCAAGCTCTGGGACCGCAAGCAGCGTGACGAGCCGGGCATCCGGATGACCCCGGACGGGAAGCGCCGGCTGACCGCGCCGCTATGGGAGCCCGACCTCGACATCGAGCGGGAACTGGCCTAGGGCAGGGCCGGGTCGCCCCTCGGGGATCGCGCCGGCGCGCAGCTCAGTTGACCTTGCGCTGCGACTTCGGAAGCACGAAAACCTGGCCGGGATAGATCAAGTGCGGATCGCGGATCTGGTCCCGGTTCGCCTGGTAGATCAGCGTGTACTGGACCCCGCCGCCATAGGTCCGGCGCGCGATGCGCCACAGGCTGTTGCCGGGCTGGACGAACACGACGGCGTGGCGCGGCAGTTGGCTGATCGGACCGGCGGGGAAGAACGGCGATTCGATGCGCGCGACCACATTCCCGTCGGGGGCGATCTGGTCGATCCGCATCGTGTAGCGCTTGGACTCCACCTTGTCTCCCAACTCGACCCGCCATTCCCCGGATGTTCCGGATTCGGCCCCGCCGACGGGCCTGTCGTCGAGATATAGCTGGACACGCGCTCCCTCCGGCGCGCGGCCTCCGACGGCAACCTTGCCCTTGTCGTCGTAGTCCACGGTGTCCAAAGAGAGTTTCGACGACGCCTCTTCCGTCCGCTCCTGGCCGCCAGGGGGCGCGGCGCCGGCCGCGGTCGAGGCGGTCTGCGGGGATGCCTGTGCCGCCGGCGATTTCGCCGATGGAGCGGTCGGCTCCGCACGCGCGACCTCATCCTTCCCGACCGCGGCGCCGGTCTCCGAGGTCTGCTTGCCGGGCGAAGACCGTGCCTTGGGCCGGCTGGCTACGGGGGCGGGCGGTGTCCCGGAAGGGCCCGGCTTCTGCATCACCACCGAGCCCGCCGATCCGCTGCGCGGAACCGCCAGTGCGAGCACGCCGGCCTTGCCCGTGGCCGGTCGCCCGGCGATATCCTTTCCGGCCTTCGGAACCACGATGATGAGCATTCTGTCGGATTGCGCTGCGGTCTCCGGCTTCCCGGGGTCGGTGCGGCTCTTCGCCGTCAGCTCATGATCGCCCGGCTGGAGCGGCTCCGGAATGAGCACCCAGTCACCGCGCCTGTCCGCCTTGGTTCGGCCGATCACCCGACCCTTGTCCGAAACCGTCACCTCGGCGCCGGGTCGGGCGCGTCCCGCGATCACGGTATCGCCCTCGGGGCTCACGCGGATGACATCGAAGCTCGGGGCCGCTTTCTTTTCCGCCCGGTCGGCCGGGCGGGTCCCGGCCGCGGCCGTTTCGCGTGCGGGCTCCTGGCGCCCGGCTTTTTCGTCCGCTTGGGTCTTCGTGGCGGCAGACCCCCGCGCCGGCCCGGGCTTTGGACCTCCCGCCTCATCGGGCGCTCCGGTTTTCATCGCGGCGGTGTCGCGCGTGGGCCCGCGCTTCGGACGGTTCGCCTTCTTTTGTTCCGGGCTCTTTGTCGCGGTGGTGTCGCGTGGGGCTCCGGGTTTCGGGCGTTTCGCCCTGTCGGGCGCCGGAGCCCCTGTCGCGGCGGTGTCGCGTGGGGCTCCGGATTTCGGGCGTTTCGCCCTGTCGGGCGCCGGGGCCCCTGTTGCGGTGGTGTCGCGTGGGGCTCCGGGTTTCGGGCGTTTCGCCCTGTCGGGCGCCGGGGCCCCTGTTGCGGTGGTGTCGCGTGGGGCTCCGGGTTTCGGGCGTTTCGCCCTGTCGGGCGCCGGGGCCCCTGTCGCGGTGGTGTCGCGTGGGGCTCCGGGTTTCGGGCGTTTCGCCCTGTCGGGCGCCGGGGCCCCTGTCGCGGCGGTGTCGCGTGGGGCTCCGGATTCCAGGCGCTTCGCCTTGTCGGGCTCCGGGGCCCCTGTTGCGGCGGTGTCGCGTGGGGTTCCGGATTCCGGGCGCTTCGCCTTGTCGGGCGCCGGGGCCCTTGTCGCGGCGCTGTCGCTCGCGGATTCGGCTGCTGGACCCGCTGCCTGCCCCGGTTCCGGGGTCTTGCCGGCCGGTTCGGCCGCCGGCTCTTGCCCGGCGGGTCTTGAAATTGTCGCGGTGGCGGCGGTTCCGGCGTCGCCGGTTTCCCCGCCTTCGTCAAACAGCGTCAGAGCGAGCGCGATCGCCACGATCGCGATTCCGGCCACGCCGAGAAGCACATATCTGTTCACGCGATTGCCATCCAGATCAGCACAAGGACCCTGTGGTAATATAGGCTGAGTCCGGGCAAAAAACATCGCCGCCCTGCCGACGCGGATTCGCCGGTGTGCCGTGAGGCGGGTTGCGCGCGAGGCTGCGATCCGTCGAGGAGGGCTTCTTGGGCGAGCTCGTCGCCTTGCCGATCTGGCTTGTGGTGCTGGTCTGCGCGCTGGCAACGCTCTCCGCGGTCGCGCATTTTTTGATGCCGGGCACGCGCTGGGTTCTCAGGCGCCGGGTCTACCGGGTCATCGAGGACGTCAATTCGAGGCTCCGCATCGACCTGCCGCCGTTCCTGCTGACCAAGCGCGACCGGCTGATCGACCAGCTGATCTACGACGAAAAGGTGATTGAGGCTACGGCGCAGACCGCCGCCGAGCGCGACGTCCCGCAGCGGGTCGTCGTCGAAGAGGTGAGGGGCTACGCCGAAGAGGTGGTGCCGGGCTTCAACGCGTATTTCTATTTCCGCCTCGGCTACCGGATAGCCCGGCGGTTCATCCGTTTTTTCTACCGCGTTCGTCTCGGCTATGTCGACCATGAGACGCTCGATCTGATCGGCAACAATGTCTGCGCGGTTCTGGTGATGAACCACCGCAGCAATTTCGACTACCTTCTCGTCACCTATCTCGCCTCGCGCCGCGCCGCCCTGTCCTATGCGGCGGGCGAGTGGACGCTGTTCTGGCCGGTGGCAAATCTGCTGCGCGCGATGGGCGCCTATTTCGTCCGGCGCAATTCGGGGAATCCGCTCTATCGGCGCGTGGTCGAACGCTACGTCCAGCTCGCGGTGGAGGGCCGCGTGCCTCAGGCGCTGTTTCCCGAGGGCGGGCTGTCGCAGGATGGCGGGCTGCGCCCGCCCAAGGCCGGGATTATCGACTACATGATGCGCGGCTTCGATGCCGAAACCTCTCCCGATATCCTGTTCATCCCCATCGGGATCAATTACGAGCGCGTGGTCGAGGACCGCACCCTGCTGCGCCACGGAGACGAGGCGCTGATCAGCCAGCGCGGGACCTCCTTCATCCTCAAGTCCACCGTCGCCTTCTTCCTTCGAACCTCGATCGAGCTGGTATACGGGCGGCGCCAGAGGTTCGGCCGCGCCTGCGCCAATTTCGGGGCTCCGATCTCGCTCAAGGCGTGGCTCGCCGGGAATGACATCGAACTCGAGGGGATCGATCGCGAGACCCGCTACGGCGTTTCGACCAGGCTGGTGAACGAGCTGATGGGAGAAGTCGGGAAGCTGATCCCGGTGCTGCCGGTGTCGCTGATCGCAACGGCGATTGCCGAGAACCCCGACCGGGCGCTCAGCGAGCTTGAGCTGAAGGCCCGCGCGCACCAACTCATCGGCGCCTTCGAAAGCACCGGCGCGCATGTGTATGTTCCCTTCGGCGAGGAAAGCCTCGCCGTCAGCGACGGGTTGCAGCTCCTGCTCAAGCGGCGAATCCTGCTTGAAGATCCGCCCGGCAGGTACAAGGTAAACCCCGATGAGCAGAGGTTGCTCGATTTCTACGTCAAGCCCGTGAACCACTTGCTGCCAGTGAGGAAAGCCGCATCTTGACGGCCGGTCCAGTTTTTCCAAGGGTGCGGATCCCCGTCTTACCCCCGAGGACTTCTCCGAGAGCTGGCTGCGCTCTCCCCTCGGCGCATTGCTGGCCAGACCCTGGTTCGATCATGCCGCCCTCTGGATGCTCGGGCATTGGTATTTCCCGCTGTCGCGCCTGTGGGCGGCGGCGCGGGCGGCCAACGGTTCGATCGAGCGGTTCTACGAAGAAGTGCCGATGGAGCCGATCTACGGGCTCGACGCAAAATTGCGCAAGACGCTCGCCCGGTTCGAGACTGCCCGCGAGGCGGTGAACGCCACCGAAGACCGCTGGCGCCGGGTGTTTTTCGGCGACGAAGAGGCGGAGTCGTATCGTCTGGTGGCGATCGAATCGGCGCGGCTGGACCGGCGCAACGCCTATAACGCGACCAGAAGGCATTTTTCCTATCTTCGCCGGCGTCGGCCGGTGCCTCCGGTTCGATGGGAGGTGCCGGGCCCCGAAGAGGTCGAGGCCGATTACGGGGCAATGCTCGCCGATCCGTCCGCCGCGTTCGCGCCGCCCGATCCGTTTCCCGAAATCGTCGAGTCCAGGCGCCTGCCGGGACCCGCGGGCGAGGAGTACTGGCTGCGTTTTCGCTCGCCCAGCGCGCGCATGAACGACGAGGTGGTCGCCAGGGTCTATGAGCCCGTCGGCGTCGTCGATCCGCCGACCCTGGTCTTCGGCCACGGCGTCTGCGTCGAGTTCGACCATTGGCACGGGCTGGTCGACGAGGTGTTCGCGATGTGCCGGATGGGCATTCGCGTCATCCGGCCGGAAGCGCCGTGGCACGGCCGGCGGGTGCCGGACGGCCGCTATGGCGGAGAGATGTTCATCGCCCGGGCGCCGCGCGGCGCGCTGGATCTCTTTACCGCCCAGCTCCTCGAATGGCCGGTGCTGATCGACTGGAGCCGGCGGACGAGCCGCGGCCCGGTCGCGGTCGGCGGCAGCAGCCTGGGCGCGCTTCTCGCACAGCTTCTCGCGGTCAAGGCTTCCGCCTGGCCAGGCAGGTTGCAGCCCGATGCGCTGTTCCTGGTGACCCATTGCGGACGCCACGAGGACGCCGCCTTGCGCGGCAGCATGGCCCAGCTCTGGGGGGTTGCCGAAGCCATCGCCGCGGGCGGCTGGACCGAGCACGAGGCGCTGCGCTGGCTGCCGCTGCTCGATCCTGAGGGCGCAACGCCCGCGATGGCGCCCGAGAACATCATCACCGTGCTCGGCAGCCGCGACACCGTCACACCCTATGCCAGCGGCAAGGCGCTGATCGACGACTGGCGGGTACCGGCGGAAAACCGGTTCATCTGGCGGCGCGGGCATTTCTCGGTCCCGCTCAGGATGATCCGTGACTACGCGCCCCTGATCCGCCTGCGCGATCTGCTCGAACGGCTTCGGACTGCGAAATAACCGCGCCGGACAGGCGGCGAAGGGTGGTGGGCCCGGCAGGACTTGAACCTGCGACAACGCCGTTATGAGCGGCGCGTTCTAACCATCTGAACTACGGGCCCGGGGCGAAGCTGCCACGGCGCCGGAACGCTGACAAGCATCCTCTGCGATCCCGCAGGTCCTCGGTTGTGACCGCCCGGCCCCGGCGGGTAAAGTGTGTCCGGACGCGCAACGGGCAGCTTCCGGCGCGACCTTCACCGCGGCCCGGCACGGGGGCGGCGGAACCGAGAGGAGGGTTCGTGGACACCATCGCGAAGGCTCATCTGCGGCTGCTGCACGCGATGAAGGCGGGCTCGGAGCTGATCATCTTCGCCGTGTTCGTGGTCATCGTCGTCGATGTCGGGTTGACCATCTGCGCCAAGTGGGGCCTGCCCGTAATTCCCTGGGACCGTACCCACGGGCTGGTCGAATACGGACTCCTCTGGTTCACCATGCTGGCCGCGCCGTGGCTCGCGCGGATCAAGGGCCATGTGTTCATCGACGCCGTCACCCAGCTTCTGCCGAACTCGGCGCGCTATGTCCTCGCCAAATTCGCCTATTGCGTGGTCATCATCGGCTGCATCGCGATGACCTTTTACTCTGTCCAGCTCCTGTTCGAAGCCATCGCCAACGAATCGATCGACGATCGGGGCGCCGATTTCTGGCTGTGGAGCCTGTATTTCCCGATGCCCTTCGGGTTCGGGCTGGTGGGAATCGAGTTCCTGCGCTTCCTGATCGGGGTCGACGACATGTACGGCAGCCGCTTGGATGTGAGGGAAGGGATCTAGGTCATGGAGTGGTACTGGGCCTTCGCCCTTCTCCTCGGCATGGTGATCTTCTTTCTGGCGATGGGGGTTCCCGTCGCCTTCGCGTTCGTCGCCACCAATCTCATCGCCGTCATCATCTTCGCCGGGACTAGCGGGCTGATCCAGGTCGCCGACAATTCGACCGAGCTGATCAGCCGGTTCACCCTCGGTCCGGTGCCGATGTTCATCATGATGGGCTCGCTGTTCTTCCATACCGGGCTCGCGATCAAGGTATTCGACGGTCTGGATGCGATATTCGGGCGGCTGCCCGGCCGGCTCTGCTACCTCACCGTCGTCGGTGGCGCGATCTTTTCGACGCTGACCGGCTCGTCGATGGCCAACACGGCAATGCTGGGCTCGCTGATGGTCCCGGAGATGAGCCGGCGCGGTTACAGCCAGAAGATGTCGATGGGGCCGATCCTTGGCACCGGCGGGCTGGCGATGATCATCCCGCCCTCGGCGCTGGGCGTCCTGCTGGCCGCGATCGCGGAAATCGATGTCGGGCGGCTTCTCGTCGCGGGCTTCCTGCCGGGATTCGTGTTGGCCGGGCTCTATGCCGGGATGATCACCCTCCAGCTTATCCGCAACCCCGGCTCGGCGCCGGCCTACGACGTGCCGCGTATGAGCATCGGCATCAAGATCAGGCTGGTGTCGACCAATATCCTGCCCATGGGGCTGATCGTCTTCATGGTGATCGGCTTCATCATCCTTGGCATCGCCACTCCGACCGAGGCGGCGGCGTGCGGCGTGCTGGGCGTGATGATCCTGGCGGTGCTGTTCCGCACCATGTCCTATCAGTCTCTCAAGACCGCCGTCGAGGCGACCATCAAGGTCGCCGCGATGGTGTTCCTGATCCTGATGAACTCCACCGTGTTCAGCCAGATGCTGGCTTACTCGGGTGCGAGCAAGGGGCTGATCGAGTGGGTGACGAGCTACGAGCTCCACAAGCTGATCATTCTGTTGATGATGTTCGGCGTCCTGATCCTGCTCGGCATGTTCATGGACGCGACGTCGATGATGCTGATCACCGTACCGATCTTTTTCCCGCTCGCCCACGCGCTCGGCTTCGACCTGATCTGGTTCGGCCTGTTCGTGCTCATCACCATCGAGATGGCGGGAACCACGCCGCCCTTTGGATTATTGCTCTATGTGATGCTGGGGGTCGCGCCCAAGGGCACGACCCTTTTCCAGGTTGCGGGGGCGGCCTTCCCGTTCCTGGTCTGCGACACGATTCTGATCCTGATTCTGGTCGCCTTCCCGGAGCTCGCGCTCTGGCTGCCGAGCCTGATGTGAGACGGGGCAGGGAGAAAGGCGGATGAGCAATTCCGACGGGTCCGGCTACGGGCGCAACGCGATCGTCCCCGACGAGGATAAGAGGCTCACCCACGTGGCTTTCGGCACGCCGATGGGTGAGTTGATGCGGCGCTACTGGCAGCCGGTCTGCCTTTCGTCCGAGCTCATGGACCTGCCCAAATTCCTCCGGATCCTCGGCGAGGAGCTGGTCGCCTTTCGCGACAAGTCAGGGCAAGTCGGCGTCCTCGGCGCCCATTGCTCGCATCGCGGCACCTCGCTCGAATACGGCCGCATCGAGGAGGACGGCATTCGCTGCTGCTATCACGGCTGGCTTTACGACCGTGAGGGCCGCTGTCTCGACCAGCCGGGCGAGCCCGTCCACAGCCGCTACAAGGACGAGATTCGCCAGCCCTGGTATCCGGCCGAGGAGTACAAGGGGCTGGTCTTCGCCTATATGGGTCCGCTGGACAAGAAGCCGCTATTGCCGCGCTACGACATCCTGGAGGACGAGGCCGCGGAGTATCTCGCCTACCGCAATTACAGCCGGGGCGAGGTGGCGGCGTGCAACTGGCTGCAGCTCCAGGAGAACGCGGCCGATCCGGTCCACACCCAGATCCTGCATGGCTGGAACCCGGGCCTGTTCGAGTTCACCGAGGTGATGGCGGTGCCGCCGCGCTTCGAATACGTGAATTCCGACCGCCACGTGTCCTATATCCGTACCACCGATCTCGACAACGGCCACAGGCTGACCCGGATCTCGACCATCTACGTGCCGACCGCCCGGTCGGTGCCGCCGCCCGAGGTGACCGGGACCGACCCCGAGGAGACCGAGCGGGCGCGCATGGTCGGCTGGTGGGTTCCGGTCGACAACGAGAACACCGTCGGCTTCCACGTCGAGCGGATAGATCCCGCGAAGAAGATCTTCCAGCCTCCCCACGCACCGGTCGTCCGCGACTACGCGGAGACCCAGCGCGCGCCGGACGACTGGGAGGCCCAGGTCAGCCAGCGCCCGATCGCGCGGCACGGGCTCGAACATCTCGCGACCTCGGACCGCGGCGTCGTCATGTTCCGCCGGCGCCTGCGCGAGGCGATCGAGGCGATGGAACGCGGCGAGGACCCGCCCGGCATCGCCCGCGATCCCGCCGATCGGGTGGTCGAGATTCCGTCCCGCAACGAAGTCCTCGCGCCGGCACCGAGCGCATAAACGAAGACGCCGCCCCGGAGGGCGGCGTCTGGCGTTTGGCGTTTCCGCCGTTCGAGCGGCAGGTTCAGCTCCCGGCCTGCTTGAGCAGCTTGGACTTCAGCACCTCGAACGGAACGGTGTATTTCCGTTTCTCGGCATCGGCCCATTTCGCGCCCAGGATGGTCTTGATGTAGACCTTCGCGTATTCGGGCGGGAGGTGGTAATCCTGCACGCCTTCCTTGCGGGCCTTCTCGTTGTCGATCCGCGCCTTCTCCTTGAGGATCGCGCCGGATGCGTTCTCGTAATGCAGCCCGGCGGCGAGAAGCTGCGTCTGCGCCTTCTTCGACAGGCTCTCGAACTTGTCCTTGTTCATCGTCGCCATGGTCGTCGAGCGGAAGAAGCCCGGGAAGATCCGGTACTTGATGAAGCGCGGCCAGCCTCGGAAGGTGACCCCGCCCTCCGGCCAGGCAAGGCCGCGCACCACACCCCGCTCGAGCGCGGTATAGACCTCCGCGGGCGAGATCGTCTTCGGAATCGCGCCCATCGCCTTGAAGAACGGCGTGTAGAGGGCGGTCGAGCGCACCTTCAGGCCCTTGAGGTCGAGCCCCGTCTCCTTGCTGAGCTTGGGCTTGTCGACCAGCCAGATCGCGAACTGCTCGGTGGTGTAGAAATTGCCCCAGCCGAGGATGATCGCGTTCATCCGCTTGGCCCAGGCATCGGCGAAGATCTCAAAGCCGCCGTTCTTGCGCCATTCCTGCGGCGGGACGTTGGAGATGCCGGTCAGCCTGGCCTCCGGCTGCAGGTTCGAATAGTAGGTGGTCGGCGACATGATGATGTCGATCAGACCGCGCTTCATCGCCGAGCCCTGCTTGCGGTTCGGCGTGACCTCGGGTCCGCCGATATAGTTCAGCTTAACCTCGCTCTCGTCCTCCTTCATCTTCTCCATGAAGGTCTCGAAGAAGGCCGTGGACTGGTCGTGTTTCTGGCCGAGCGCGGTGGAGACCTTAAGCTCGGTCGCCGCATTGGCCGGCAGCGCGATCGCCGCCGCCGTGATCGCCGCGACGCCGGCCGCGGCAAAGGATCCAAAGGTCAGTCTCATCGGATACCTCGCTCCCTGTTGGTTTTTCATAGCGTTGCCGGTCCGCCGAGACGTTCGACGCGACGCGAGCCGTTGCTTCCACATCGCCATACTACCAGCCGGCCAGCGGGCTGTAACCCGTCTCGCGACGCCGATTATTGGCGCCAGCCGACGCCTCGCACCGTGCCCGCCCGCCGCTCACCGCCTATGATGTGCCGGCAAGTCGGCGAAGCGAGGCGAGGGAATCGATGGAAAGCAAGCACGTCTTCTACCCCGGCGAACCCGTTGAGGCGGGCGCGATGCGGGTCACCCTGCTCGGCACCGGCACGCCCTTCCCGCGCCGCGGCCAGGCGGCGGCCGGCGTGCTGGTCGAGGCCGGCGGGCACAAGATGCTGCTCGATGCCGGGCCCGGGACACCGGCCAATTTCACCTCGCTCCAGATCCCCTTCGACGACGTCGACAAGATCTTCCTCACCCACCACCACGTCGACCATATCGGCGGGCTCGACCAGTTCTGGATCGGCGGCTGGACCTACGGACGGCGCCGGACGCTTCGGGTCTGGGGGCCGCCCGGCACGGAAGAGATCGTCGCCCATCTGCGCGGCATCTACGCCTGGGATATCGAGACCAGGCGCCGCGTGTTCGAGTCGCTCCAGGGGTCGGAGATCGAGGCCGTCGACTACGGCGAGGGCGTGATCTGGGAAGAAGACGGCATTCGCGTGGCCGCCTTCGAGGTGGTCCACACCCCGCCGCACAACACCTTCGGCCTGCGCATCGACTATGCCGGCCGGTCGATGGTGTTCTCCGGCGACACCAAGAAATGCGACGCGCTGATCGAACAGGCGAGCGGGGTCGATCTCCTGATCCACGAGGCGTTCCCGCCGGTCGAGGTCTATGCCGACAAGGCCGGCCGGCCGATCGAGCTCGCCCGCATCATCGCCGAACAGGTCCACACCGCGCCGCGCGAGGTCGGCGAAGTGCTCGCCGAAACCCGGCCGCGGCTGGGCGTGATCTACCACATGTACAACAACGAGGACGTCATCGGCCCGGCGCTCGCGCAGGTGAGGGAGGCCTATGACGGGAGGGTCGAGATCGGCTACGACCTGATGGTGATGGATATCGGCGACGAGATGCGCGTGCGGCCCGCCGCCGTCTCCGACAAGCCCTGGCCGGTTCGCCGCGGCCGGCCGGCCGGCCACTGAGCCGGGGGCGCGGCGTCAGCGTCCGGTGAAGGACGGTTTCCGCTTGTCCAGGAAGGCAGCGATTCCCTCGCCGAAATCCTCGCCCGCGGCGCAATCCGCGAACGCCGCCGCTTCGGCGGCAAGCTGGTCCTCGAGCGAGCGATGGGTGGAGGCGTGCAGCAGCGCCTTGGCGTTGGCATAGGCGCGGGTCGGCCCGGCGGCCAGGCATTTCGCAAGCGCATCCACCGCGGCGTCGAACTCGGCCTCGGGCACGACGCGGTTGACCAGCCCGATCTCCTTCGCCTCGTCCGCGCCGAAACGCTCGCCGAGATAGGCCATTTCGAAGCTGCGCTTGAGCCCGACGGTGCGCGGCAGGGTATAGGTCGACGATCCGTCCGGGCTGACGCCGATATGGCAATAGGCGAGGGTGAAAAAGGCGTTCTCGTTCGCCACCGCGAGGTCGCAGGCGGACATCAGGCTCATCCCGAACCCCGCGCAGGCGCCATGCACGGCCGCGATGACCGGTTTGGGCATCGCCCGGATGGCCTGGATCGAGGGGTGAACGCGGTGGACGAAGGCTTCGAAGCGGGCGCGCCGCTCTTCCGGGTCGGGCATTTCCGCCAGCCACGAGCGGAAGGCGGCGATATCGCCGCCGGCCATGAAGTGATCGCCCGCGCCCCGGATGACGACGCAGCGAACCGCCCTGTCCTCCGCCGCGGCCGCGGTCACCGCATCGAGCGCCGTCGCCATGTCGCCGTCGAGCGCATTCAGGGATTGGGGCCGCGCGAGGGTGATCGTACAAACGTCGTCCGCGACGGCAGTATCGACGGTGTCGTTCGGCGAACGGATCATGTCCACTCCTCTCGGGCGGCCTGTGGGGAGGTCCGGGAAACGGAATGTACGAAAGGGTCGCGCCGACCGCCAGCCCGGGCTAAGGCTGGCCGGCCTTGGCGAAGCGCTTGTTCTCGGTCCTGGCGAGCTGCTGTTCGAGCGATCCTCGATAAGCCTTGAAGGCGGCGAGATCCTCGCCCTTGAGATGAACCTGCGCAGGCATGGAAACCGACATCGGGTTGACCTGCCGCCCGTTGACCAGGATTTCGTAGTGAAGATGGGGACCGGTGGACCGCCCGGTCGAGCCGACATAACCGATGACCTGCCCCTGCCGCACCTGCGCACCGTTGCGAACGCCGCGCCGGAGGGCCCGCATATGCGCGTAAGCCGTCTGGTAACGGCTGTTGTGGCGGATCTTCACGTATATCCCGTAGCTGCCATTGCGCCCGGCATAGGCGACGCGGCCGTCACCCGCGGCAAAGATCGGTGTGCCCGACCGCGCCGCGAAATCGACCCCGCGATGCATTCTGGTGTAGCCGAGGATGGGGTGGCGCCGCCGGCCGAATTTGGAAGACAGACGCGCCCCGTCGATCGGCGTGCGCATCAGCGGCTTACGCGCCCCGGCCCCGTTCCTGTCGTAATAGTCGGTGCCGTGGCGAGCCTTGTAGCGGTAGAGCTGCAGAGTCTTGCCGCGCAGGGTGAGTGCGCCGTAAAGCATCTCGCCGTGGTCCACGAATGTGCCTTCGGGCGTGTACAGGGTTTCCCAGGCCACATCGAAACTGTCGCCGGCGCGGATCTCGCGCTGAAAGTCCACGTCCCAACTGAACACCCGAACGAGCTGGAGAAGGACCGGCAACGGCAATTCGGCCTTCTCCGCCGCGCGGTAGAGCGAGGAAGAGATATCCCCGCCGACGCGGGAAAGCCGGGTCTCGGTTTGCAGGTTGACCTTGCGGGCCGCGAACCCGCTTCCCCGGCGCTCGACGGCGATCGCGCTGGTCGGGTCCGTGGCGAGCTTTACCTTGCGGAGCTGGATCCCGCGGTCCTCGAGCGCCGGGTCGCCGGCGAGATAGGTGACGGTCAGCTTTTGTCCGGGACGGATACGGCGCGGGTCGTGGACCGGCCGCATCGCGCGGATCGCGGCGTCCGCCTGGTTCCTGGGCACGCCGGCGCGCAAGAACAGGTGCATCAGCGTATCGCCGTTTCCCACCACGAGTGCGTGTTCTTCCAGGCGGCGACTCGCATCGCGGACACCGGGGCTCGCCAGCAGGGCCAGTTCGACCGCCGCTTCGGCCTCCCGTTCCCATTCCTCTACATCGCTCGGAGTGTATGGGGTCTCGACCGGGTCGACCGTGGTCGCCACGCGGGTCCCGACATGCGGAAACGGCTCAAGGATGTATGCCGCTGCGGCAATCAGAGCGATGAAACAGCACACGACGACTGCTTTTGAAACAACACCCCCCACCCCACGGCGCCGCAAGCGCCGCGTAAAGCCGTCATGCACATCAGGTACACTATCCACGCGAATCGAACTCTGTCGGCTCAACCTTATCGCGGAATTCAAGGATGACGGAACCGCATCTCCGTTGTCAAGACCGGGCCCGTATGCAAGACGCCTGCCCGGGCCCCGGAGCGACGGTTAATGCGAAAGTATCTGGCTGAGGAAGAGCTTGGTTCGATCCGATCGGGGGGAGTTGAAGAACGCCTCGGGTTCGTTCTGCTCGACGATCTGTCCTTCATCCATGAAGATCACGCGATGGGCGATCTGACGGGCGAACCCCATCTCGTGGGTGACGACGAGCATCGTCATGCCGGTGCCGGCCAAATCGACCATGACGTCGAGAACCTCCTTGATCATCTCCGGGTCCAGGGCCGAAGTCGGCTCGTCGAAGAGCATGATCTTGGGGCGCATGCAGAGTGACCGGGCGATCGCGACACGCTGCTGCTGGCCGCCGGAAAGCTGGCCGGGATATTTGTCCGCCTGTTCGGGGATCTTGACGCGGGAGAGGTATTCCATGGCGATTTCCGCGGCTTCGGCCCTGGGCGTCTTGCGTACCCATATCGGCGCGAGGGTGCAGTTTTCAAGGACCGTCAGATGCGGAAAAAGGTTGAAATGCTGGAACACCATGCCCACTTCGCGGCGCACGTTGTCGATCTGTTTCAAATTCCCGGTGAGCTCGATATCGTCGACGACGAGGGAGCCGCGCTGGTGCGTCTCCAGGTAGTTGACGCAGCGCAGCAGGGTCGACTTCCCCGATCCAGACGGGCCGCAGATCACGATCCGCTCGCCGCGGTCGACCGAGAGGTCGATGTCGCGCAGGACGTGGAACTGTCCGAACCACTTGTTGAGGCCGCTGATCTCGATGATCGGCCGGTCCGATCCTGCGGGTTCGCCGCCGGCGCCGGTATCGTCGGGGTTCTCGCTCATTATCTCTCTCAGTTGGGGCGTCCGGTATCCAGCCTGCGTTCGAGCCACAGGCTGTAGCGGGACATGCTGAAGCAAAACACGAAATAGATCAGCGCAACTGAAATATAGGATTCGTGTTCGAGGCCCAGCCACTTGGGATCGGTCACCGCAGACTTTCCGATCAGCAACAGATCGAAGAGCCCGATGATCGACACCAGCGAGGTGTCCTTGAACAATCCGATGAAGGTGTTGACGATGCCGGGTATTACGATCTTCAGCGCCTGTGGCAGGACGATCAGCCCGGTGGTTCGCCAGTAACTCAGCCCCAGCGCCTGCGCCGCCTCGGTCTGCCCCTTGTGCAAGGCCTGCAACCCGCCGCGGACGACCTCGGCCATATAGGCCGACGCGAACATCGTCAGCCCGACCAGGGCGCGCACCAATTCGTTGAAATTCACCCCCTCCGGCGTGAACAGCGGCAGCAGGAAGGAGGCCATGAACAGGACCGTGATCAGCGGCGTCGCTCGCCACAACTCGATGAACGCGATGCATATCGTGCGGATGATCGGCATCTCGGATCGCCGCCCCAAAGCAAGGGCGGTGCCGATAGGCAACGAGAACAGGATCGCCACCCCGGCCAGCACCAGGGTCAGCATCAGCCCGCCCCATTTGTCGGTCGGCACCGGCGTGAGGCCGAACGCACCGTAGAGCAGCACATAGGCGACGATCGGAAAGCCGATGACCACGAACAGGGCGGCAAATGTCCGGCCCGGCACCCGCTCAACGAGCAACGGGACCAGGTTGACGCAAAACAGAAGGAAAGTGAGATTGGCCCGCCAGCGCTCGTCCTCGGGATAGAAGCCGTAAATGTACTGGGCGAAGCGGTTGTGTACGACCACCCAGCAGGCCCCTTCGATGCCTTGGCAGTCCTTGTTGGACTCGCCGTTCCAGACCGAAGAGAGAAAGGCCCAGTCGATCAAGGGCGGGACTATGAGATAGAGCAGGTAAATCGAGAGAAGCGTCAGCAAGGCGTTCAAGGGCGACGAGAACAGATTCGCGCGCATCCATCCGAACGCGCCGGAAGTCGACACCGGCGGCGCCGCCGCGGGGATCGGCTGGTGGCGGACGAAGGCGTGCTCTCGATTGCCGGCGGGGTCGGTCATCTATCGTTCCACCAGCGAGATCTTCTTGTTGTACCAGTTCATGTAGAGCGAAATCAGCAGGCTGAAGGTCAGATAGACCAGCATGCACAGGGCGATGATCTCGATCGCCTGGCCGGTCTGGTTGAGGGAAATCCCGCCGAAGACGTTGAACAGATCCGCATAGCCGATGGCGATGCCGAGGGAGGAGTTCTTCGTCAGGTTGAGATACTGGCTGGTCAGCGGCGGCACGATCACCCGCAGGGCCTGCGGAATGATCACCAGGCGAAGCGTCGGACCCGTCTTGACTCCGAGGGAATGGGCGGCCTCGCTCTGGCCGCGCGAGATCGCGAGGATGCCGGCCCGCACGATCTCGGCGATGAAGGACGAGGTGTAGATCGACAGCGCCATCAGGGCGGAAAACAACTCGATCTGGATCTCCAACCCGCCGACGAAGCGGAACCTGCCGAGCTCGGCGTGTTCCCAGTTCAGCGGGAAACCCAGCGCCGCCGAGACGATCAGCGGAAACCCGATCAGGAGCGCGATCGAGACCCACAGAACCGGGAATTGCTGGCCGGTTTCGTCCTGGCGCCGGCGCGCCCATCTTCGCAGCAGGAAAATCCCGGCAATGGCGATCGCGACGGCGATCAGGACGAAGGAAAACCCTGGCTCCGGGATCGGTTTGGGTGCGGTAAGGCCGCGGTTGTGGATAAAGATCGTGTCCAGAATCTGGATCGGCTGTCGGACCAGGGGCAGGGACTGGAACACGGCGAAGTGCCAGAACAGGAACTGCAGCAACAGCGGGACGTTGCGAACGGCCTCTATATACACACCGACGAGGCGTGAAATCAGCCAGTTGTTCGACAGGCGCAGGACGCCGAGGATGAAGCCGATGACGGTGGCGAGCACGATACCCATCACCGAGATCAGCAGCGTGTTCATCAGGCCGACGACGAAGACCCTGCCGTGGGTGGACCCGTCATCCACCGAATAGGGTACGAGGGTGAGCGGGATCTCGAAACCGGCGGGTTCGTCGAGAAAACCGAAACCCGCCCGGATATTGCGCGCTTCGAGATTGACGGCGGTGTTGCGGACGATGAAGGCGGCGAAGACGACCAAGGCCAGGACGAAGGCGACCTGGAACACGATCACCCTGACCTTGGGGTCGTACCACCACCGCAGCGCCGATTGCGGTGCGGCTGCCGGACCGTGGGTGCCTACCGCCATCGGCCGCCGTGGCGAAATGGGTCGGATCGATCGTCTCTCATACCGAGCGATCCCCGGCCCGGGGTCATGCCCGGGCCGGGTTTACCCTTAACCGCAAGACGGAGCGGGTTCGGTTGTCATTCGGTTCTCAACGGAACGGCGGGGAATACAGGATGCCGCCATTGGTCCAAAGAGCGTTGACGCCGCGGTCGAGGCCGATCGCCGTCTTCGGGCCGATATGGCGGTCGTAGATCTCGGCGTAATTGCCGACCCCCTTGATCACGTTGTAGGCCCAGTCCTTGGACAGGCCGAGCATGCTGCCGAAATCGCCCTCCCCGCCGAGCAGCCGCTTGATCTCGGGATTGTTGGAGGTCTTCATCTTGTCGACATTGGCCTGGGTGACGCCGAGCTCCTCGGCGACGATGAGCGTGTTGAGCGTCCAGCGCGCGATGTCGCCCCATACATTGTCGCCATGGCGCACGACCGGGCCAAGCGGCTCCTTGGAGATGATCTCGGGCAGGATGACGTGGTCGTTCGGGTTCTTGAGGACCGAGCGCTGCGCCGCGAGACCCGAGCGGTCCGTCGTATAGACGTCGCAGCGGTTGGAGGCATAGTT
The DNA here is from genome assembly GCA_965205995.1 of Alphaproteobacteria bacterium. Taxonomy (GTDB): domain Bacteria; phylum Pseudomonadota; class Alphaproteobacteria; order MPNO01; family MPNO01; genus MPNO01. The sequence continues at coordinate 161,054 of OZ242200.1, forward strand.
CTGGCGCGCCTCGGCGGCGTCCTCGATGACGACCGACTTGAACTTCATGTTGTTGGAACGGAAGTAGTCGGCGAGGTTGAGCTCGGTCGTCGTCCCGGTCTGGATGCACACCGACGCGCCGTCGAGCTCCTTGGCGCTCTTGACGCCGAGGCTCTTGTGCGCGATGAAGCCCTGGCCGTCGTAATAGTTGACGCCGACGAATTCGAAGCCGAGATTGACGTCGCGCTTGAACGTCCAGGTGGTGTTGCGCGACAGGAGGTCGATTTCGCCCGACTGCAGGGCCGGGAACCGGGTCTTGCCGGTGAGCGACTTGTAGGTCACCTTGTCGGGGCTGCCGAAGACGGCGGCGCTGACGGCGCGGCAGAAATCGACATCGAAGCCCCTCCACACACCCTTGTCGTCGGGAGATGCGAATCCGGCGAGACCGGTATTGACGCCGCATACCAGCTGGCCGCGTTTCTTTACCGCGTCCAGGGTTGGGCTCGCGGCGAGTGCGGCACCGGCGGTCATGGCCACCACGGCTGCCGCGCTCAGGGACAAGAGCGCGAAGCGTTTCATCTCTCAGCCTCCTTGGTTCGATCGGGTTGATGGTCGGGCAAGCCCCGTTAGGATCGCCCGGAGTGCTTAAGGAGCGGTCTAAGCCTTGCATGGCAGCGACACCCCTCACAAGGGAAAACTCTGCGCGTTCCGGCCCTGTTCCCGGCCGACGAAATTCACATTAATTTTACCGATGAGAGAGGGGGAAACCCGCAATGAAACCTATACGGATCGCTTATCAGAGCTATACTGACGAGGCGCAAGCTGGGAGTTACTGGGAAAACCTGCGCGCCTATCTCGCCGGGATCGTCGACGAGGGGACGACCGTCGACATCAAGGGCATCACGCCGCCCGATTCCTATGCCCATGCGCTGTCCGAGTTCCGCTGCGCGCGCGAGGCGATCTGCAACGCCGTCGTGGCCGAGCGCGAGGGCTACGATGCCTTCGCCATGGGGCATTTCCAGGATTCCGGGCTCTACGAGGCGCGCGCCGTGGTCGACATCCCGGTGCTGTCGCTCGGCGAGGCGTCGATGCTCTATGCCTGCCAGCTCGGCCAGCAGATCGGCATCGTCACCATCAACCCGCGCTACATCTCGTGGTTCCACCACCAGATCGGCAAATACGGGCTGCGCGAGCGGGTCACCGGCGTGCATGCGATGAGTTTCGAGCCCGGCGCCATCCTCGCCGGGTTCGACGATCCCGGCCGGTTCGACGAGGTGGTGGAGAGCTACGCCGGGCAGGGCGCGCCGCTGGTGGCCGGTGGGGTCGACGTGCTGATCCCCGGCGGCGGCATCGCGATGCTCCTGTTCTCCAGGATCTTCAACCACAATATCGGCGGCGCGCCGGTCATCAACGGCATCCCGATCCTGATCAAGATGACCGAGATGGCGATCAAGCTGAAACGGCTGACCGGGCTTTCGGTGAGCCGCACCAACGAGTTCGAGAAGGTGCCGCAAGAGGTGATCGAGGAGTTCATGACCAACCCGAAGGGCCTCTGACAATGGCCGCCGCGCGCCGGGGCTATGACGGAATCGTCGTCGCGGCGCCGGTGACAATCCCTTATGCGCGCTATTCGATCAGGAGCGCCCACTGGTTCTGCGGTACCGCGCTCGCCGCCCTGATCGGCGAAGCGGGGCTGCAAAAGGCCGATATCGACGGGTTCTGCGTCTCGAGCTTCACCCTCTACCCCGATTCGGCGGTCGGGCTGATGCAGCATCTCGGCGTCTCGCCGCGCTGGCTCGATCATATCCCGATGGGCGGCGCCTCCGGGGCGGTGGCGCTGAGACGGGCGGCGCGGGCGGTGCAGGCGGGGGACGCGGAGATCGTCGCCCTGATCGGCGCCGACACCAACCATGTCGACTCATTCCGCCGCACCGTCGCCAGCTTCAGCCAGTTCGCCAACGACGCGGTCTACCCCTACGGCGCCGGCGGGCCCAATGCGAGCTTCGCGTTCCTGACCGACTACTACATGAAGGAGTTCGGCGCCCGGCGCGAGGATTTCGGCCGGCTCTGCATCGCCCAGCGCGAGAACGCGCTCCCCGTCCCGCACGCGATGATGAAGCGCCCGCTCACCATGGAGCAGTATCTGGGCGCGCGGGCGATCGCCGAGCCGCTCCGCCTGTTCGACTGCGTCATGCCCTGCGCCGGCGCCGAGGCCTGCCTGGTGATGGAGGAGGACCGCGCGCTGTCCCTCGGCATCCCCTACGCCTCCGTCCTCGCCACCATCGAGCGGCACAACGCCTTCCCGGACGATGCGATCCAGTATCGCGGCGGCTGGGCGCTCGACGCGGGCGAGCTCTACGACCAGGCCGGGCTCGGGCCCGAAGACATCGACCTCGTCCAGGCCTATGACGACTATCCCGTCATCTGCTTCATGCAGATCGAGGATCTCGGCTTCTGCGCCAAGGGCGAGGCGCCGGGCTTCGTCCGCGCGCACGATTTGACGGCCGGCGGCGACTTCCCGTTCAACACCTCGGGCGGGCAGCTCTCGGCCGGGCAGGCGGGCGCCGGCGGCGGCTTCATCGGGCTGGTCGAGACGCTGCGCCAGCTTACCGGGCAGACCCACGGGCACCGGGTCGAAGACGCCCGCCACGGTCTGGTATCGTGCTTCGGGATGATCAACTACGACCGCGGCCTCTGCACCTCGGCGGCGATCCTGGGGCGGAGCGATCCATGACGACGAAGCTGCCTCCGCCGGCCCGGAAGGACCCCACACGGCGCACCCGGATGCCGACCCGGCCGCCGGGCAACCGCTCGCGCGAGGCGCATGGGCTCACGGCCATGGCCGCCGCCGGCAGGTTCGCCCTCCAGACTTGCGCGGAGTGCAAGACGGTGCAGTACCCGCCGCGGCAGATCTGCGGGCGCTGTCTCGGCGACCGGCTGGAATGGCGCGACGTGCCCGCGGGCGGCCGCCTGCTGGCCGAGACCACGCTCGCCCATTCCAACGATCTGTTCTTCCGCGACCGCCTGCCCTGGCGGCTCGGCGTGGTCGCTTCCGATGCCGGGCCGTCGATGGTCGCCCATCTCGCCGGGGACTGCGTGGCGGGCGCACGCGTGCGGCTCGCGCTCGGCATCGACCGGGCCGGCAACGCGGCGGTCACCGCCCGGCCCGAACGACCCACAACCAACCCGGAGGACGACCGGCAATTGCGCGAGATGGCATTCGATCCCGGGGACCGGCGGGTGCTGGTCGTCGACGGCAAGACCGAGCTGGGCTTAGCCCTGGTCCGCGCTTTCTCCGAGTCCGGCGCCCGGGCGGTCTATGTCGGCCACGCCCAGCCCTGGCGCAAGAGCCCGCAGCTGGAGGCGGCGCGCGAGGTCGCCGGGGCGAGCCTGTTCCCGCTCGACGTGACCGACACCGATTCGGTCGAGGAGCTGGCGTCCATGATCGGCGACAAGGTCGAGATCATGGTCAACAACGCCTACCACCTCAGGATGGGCGGGGTGCTCGGCCGCTGCGACGTGAATACCGCCCATGACGAGATGGAGATCCACTATCACGGGCTGCTGCGCCTGGCCGGGCATTTCGGCCCCGTCATGCGGTCGCGCGGCGCCGACGGCGCGCACGGGGCGGCGGCGTGGGTGAACGTGCTGTCGGCCTATGCCTGGGTCAACAACCCGTCCCTCGGCACCTATTCGGCCTCGCAGGCCGCGGCGCTCTCGCTGTCTCAATGCCTGCGCGCCGAGCTCGCCGAGGGCGGGGTGCGGGTGGTCAACGCCTTCATCGGCCCGATCGAGGACGAGTGGCACCAGCTCGCGCCGCCGCCCAAGCTCGACCCCGCCACCGTCGCCAGGCGCATCGTCGCCGGGCTCAGGGCGGGCGTCGAGGACCTGCCGATCGGGGCGGTGGCCGAGGATATTTTCGCGCGCCGGGCGGAGAACCCGAAAGAGATCGAGCGCGCGATCGAACTGTGATCGGGAAACGGAAGATGGAGACAGCGAACCAGGCCGGACTCCTCGCGGGGCTGCTCGCCGGCATCGCCGGCGGCGGTATCCGGGTGATCGACCTGACGATGACGCTCGACCGCAAGATGCCGACCATCGTGCTGCCGCCCGAGCTCGGGCAGTCCTGGCCGTTCCGCATGGAGGAAATCTCGCGCTACGACCATCGCGGCCCCGCGACCTACTGGAACAATTTTTCCTGCGGCGAGCACACGGGCACCCATTTCGACGCGCCGATCCACTGGATCTCCGGCAAGGACCTGCCCGACAACGCGACCGACACCATCCCGCCCGAGCTGTTCGTGGCGCATGCCTGCGTGATCGACTGCTCGGCGGATGCCGCCGCCGATCCCGACTATCTGCTGACCCTGGACCGGGTCGCGGCGTGGGAGACCGAGCACGGCGAGATCCCGCCGCGCTCCTGGGTGCTGATGCGGACCGACTGGTCGCTCAAGCGCGATCCCGTGCAGTATCTCAACATGGACGAGACCGGCTCCCACACCCCCGGCCCGGATGTCGATCTGGTCGCCTGGCTGATCGAGGAGCGCGACGTGGTCGGGTTCGGCTGCGAGGCGGTCGGCACCGACGCCGGCCAGGCGCAGCATTCCACCGTGCCCTTTCCCTGCCACCACATGATGCACGGCAACGGGCGCTTCGGCCTGCCGGCGCTGACCAATCTCGACAAGCTGCCGCCGAGGGGCGCGGTGGTGATCGCGGCGCCGCTAAAAATCCGCCAGGGCTCCGGCAGCCCGGTCCGCGCGCTGGCCCTGGTCGAGGCATGAGCAGCTATATCCCGCCGCCCGAGGTCGCGGCGGCCTCGGCGACCACGGTCGGGCGCCTGTTCGCCGCCACCGCTTCGCTCCACGGTCCGCGCGCACCGCCCTGGTCGAGGGCGAGCGCGGGCTCACCTATGCCGAGCTCGATACGCGGGTGAACCGCCTCGCGCATGTCCTGCTCGGAAGCGGGGTCGGGCGCGGCGACCGGGTGGCGCTGATGGCGCGCAACTGCATCGGATATCTCGAAATCGAGCTCGCCTGCGCCCGGATCGGCGCCATCGCGGTCGGCATGAACTGGCGCTTCACCGCGGACGAGACCGCGCACGGCCTCGACCTCACCGGCCCGTCGCTCACCATCGCCTCCGCCGACTACGAGGCGGTGCTGGAGGCGGCGGGCTACCCGGCCGATTTCGTCCTGGGCGACGACCTCGACGCCGCGATGGCGGGCGCGGACGACGGCGATCCCGGCTGCCATGTCGAGCCCGAGGACGGCATGGTCATCATCTTCACCAGCGGCACCACCGGGCACCCCAAGGGCGCGCTGATAAGCCACCGGGCGATGATCGCCCGCGCCCTGATCTACGGCGCCGAGCTGGCGGTTCCCGCCGACGACACCTTCGTTGCCTGGACGCCGCTGTTCCACATGGGGGCCAACGATTTCGCGCTGGCGACGCTGCTGCGCGGCGGAAGGGTCGCGGTGATGGACGGCTACCGGCCCAAGGAGCTGATCCGGGCGATCGAGACCTGGCCGGTCCACTATCTCGCCGCCGTGCCCGGCATGGTCGAGGATTTCGTGACCCATCTCAAGGCGTCGAGCCGCGACTTCAGGCCCATCGGCATGGTCGGCGCGATGCCGGACCTGGTGCCGCGCCAGCAGTTGAAGGAGATCACCGAGCTGCTGGGCGCGCCCTATCTCAACACCTTCGGCTCCACCGAGACCGGAATCCCGCCGGCGACCGCCAATTTCGTCCCCATCGGCGCCGCGCCCGAGAGCCTGTCGAAGGTGCAGAGCGGGTTCTGCGAAATCCGCCTGGTCGACGCCGACGACAACGACGTGCCCGACGGCGAGCCCGGCGAGCTCGCGATCCGCGGGCCCAGCCTGTTCTCCGGCTACTGGGGCAACGACGAGGCCAACCGCGAGGCCTTCCGAAACGGGTGGTTCCACATGGGCGACGTGTTCCGCCGCAACCCCGACGGCAGCCTCGATTTCCTCGACCGGGTCAAATACATGATCAAGTCGGGCGCGGAAAACATCTACCCGGCCGAGATCGAACGCCACATCCTCGCCGACCCCCGCATCGCCGACGCCGCCGTGGTGCGCAAGCCCGACGCCCGCTGGGGCGAAGTCCCGGTGGTGTTCGCCGCCCGGACCGACGACGCGCTCACCGAAGACGACGTGATCGCCATGTGCCGGGGAAGGATCGCCAACTACAAGCTGCCGAAGGAAGTCCATTTCGTCGCGATGGAGGATCTGCCCCGGAGCACGTCGGGGAAGATCCAGCGGCATGTTCTGGAGGAAAGGTTGAGGTAGGGGGGGTGGTTCGGGTGAAACCGTTTCAGTCGTCCCCTTTACTCCGTCACTGTGGTCTGCGAGCATAGCGCGCCGTCGCTCTTTGGTTCCCAACCGACGGCCAGCTCGAACAAGAGGCCGGTGCGCAGGGTGTCGCAGTCGCCGACATCCTCATAGCCACATTTGATCGCGAGACTACGGAAGCGCAGAATCGCAAAGAGCGTGTGGACCGCCACCGCCAATTCACGCCACTCACGCATTCAGCCTGCCGGCGTCTCCGCCAGACCAATGCAGCGTTCCACCTCGGACAACGGAACCACGCCGCCGCCCGACGAGTACCGTCAGCTATTGAAAGCGGCGGTGACCTTTTTGCATTGAACCGCTGGCAGATCGGACAGGAACAGGCTATCTTCAGTCGTCGCGGTGCGACCGTCTCGTTGTCCTGAAAAAAATGACCCTTCCACAACAAATTTCCACCCGATGACAACCACCACTTGCGCTGCACCCGCCAGCACAACTTAAAGCCGCTTGGAAATAGAACAGACCATACCAGGTTACAATTTTGAAAAAGAGGCCACTATCCCATGTCGACAACAACGTTCAAGACTAATCCATACGCCCTCGAAGACCTTCTTCTTCAGTGCCGGAAAGGTGAATTACAATTGCCAGATTTCCAGCGCAGCTGGGTATGGGACGAAGAAAGGATTAAAAGTTTAATTGCTTCTGTTTCGCGGGGGTTCCCAATCGGTGCGCTAATGACGTTAGAACGTGGCGGAGAGGTTGAATTCAAGCCGCGACCGGTTGAAGGCGCCCCGCTGGACGCCAAGAGTCTCCAACCGCAAGCGTTGTTGCTGGACGGTCAGCAGCGCATGACTTCTCTGTATCAAGTGACCATCCGTAACAAAGTGGTCGAGACAGTCACGCCGAAACGAAAAAAAGTAAAGCGCTGGTTCTACATCAACATCGAGTCGGCATTGGACGAAGGGGTCGATCGGGAGGAAGCCATCGTCGGCGTTCCAGAGGACCGTGTGATTAGAGGCGCATTTAATCGCGATGTAAAACTCGACCTCTCTACTTCCGAAGCGGAAATTGAAAACTGGATGTACCCTGTCTCCCAGATATTCGATTGGGACGAATGGCAAATGAAGTTCATCGACCATGCGAAGAAGGCTGGCGACTTCGATGAAAAATGGGAAGTCATCAAAGCTTTCAAAGAGAAGGTCATTGATCAGTTCACAAAGTATCATGTGCCTGTCATTGCACTAGCTAAGGAAACCAGCAAGGAAGCGGTTTGCGTCGTGTTCGAAAAGGTCAACACTGGCGGGAAACCCTTGGATGCTTTTGAACTTGTGACGGCGATGTACGCCGCAGAAGGTCATGAATTGCGGAAGGATTGGTACGGTGTGTCTGCGCAATGATTGAACAAGCGGTGAGGTTGATACATCAGGAAGGCACTATCGCCTACAGACAGCTTTCCACGCGCCGGGCCAAGAGTTTGGTATCCTGTCTAATGTGGGTAATACGGACTTTTTGCAGGCGGTATCTCTGTTCCACACTCGCGATTTACGCAAAAAAGCGGAAGCAGCCGGGAAGACAGGGAATGAATTGCCAGCAATTTCTGGCAATCGACGTGCCCTTCTGGCGCTGCCTTTGGACTCATATCTGGAGTATCAGGCACAGGTGGAAAAGGTTTTTTAGAAGCCGCCAAGTTTCTCAACATTCAGAATATTCATCGCGAGTTTGACCTTCCCTATCAATCTCAGATCGTACCGCTCGCGGCTATCCTAGCGGAAATCGGAAACGATTGGAATGACGCTGCGGTGCGCGCGAAACTGCTCCGCTGGTATTGGAACGGTGTTTTCGGCGAACTCTATGGGTCGACGGTCGAGAGCCGCATCGCAAAGGATTTCATCGAAGTACCCAATTGGATCGCCGGTGGGCCAGAGCCGTCAACGATTACTGATGCCACCTTCCGGGCCGACCGTTTGTTTAGTATGCGCATGCGCCTCTCTGCAGCCTACAAGGGCGTGAACGCGTTGCTAATGCGGAGGGGTGCAAAGGATTTTGGTTCCGGCCAGGAATTTAATCACACGGTATTTTTTGGTGAAAATGTGGACATACACCACGTCTTTCCACGCGCCTGGTGCAAGAGGAACGGTAAGGATTGGAAGATTTACGATTCGATCATAAACAAAACGCCGCTGTCATACAGAACTAATCGCCGGATCGGTGGCGATGGACCGGGAGAGTATCTTAGCAAAATCGAGAAAGGTTCAGAAACTCATACACCGATGCCAGCTGACACTCTTGATCACCACCTTGAGACACACTTGATCGAGTCTAGGCTTCTTAGAACGAATGATTTTGAAGCGTTCATAAGAGACCGTCAGGAGCGATTGTTAACGCTGATCGAAGAGGCAACCGGCATCTCGATCTATTCGAGGCGACATTAAGGAGGAAGGCGAGGATGCGCCGGAAGACGAGGGTGACATGTCGGAGCAAGCTGTGACTTTGGCAGCCTGATTAAAAACTATACTGTAAAGATACAGCAATCCCCTGTCAGTTGCCGTTCCCGTCCACTTACAGCGGCGCCCGGAACGCTTGCCGGTCCACGGTTCCCTCGGAGTCTCGGATATTCGGCAGCCTGCTCGGGCTGTCTACCAAACGGTCACGGTCACGTGCTTGTCCAACCGCTGTAACGCGTGGTCGATCATTGCAGCCTTGGTGCTGTGTTCCGCGTTAAGCATGGGCCGCACCTTGCTCTCGGCGACGTCGAGGTCGCGGGCGAGGCGGCGTTGCGAAATCCCGGCCTGGCGCCAGGCCTCGTAAAGCGCCGCCTTCAGCGCGATCTGCACCGGCGGGTCGACCAAAGGCCGCCGCTTGCCGGCGCGCGACGGCTCGGGCAGGTCCTTGCCCTCGCGGATCGTGGTCGCGATCAGTTCGCGCAGCAGGTCCCTGGCCTCTGCCAGCGCCTCTTCGCGGCTGGCGCCGTCCGTCGCGCCCCACCCGAAATCGGGGAACGTGACGACGTGCCGTCCGTCTTCGTCGCGTTCGATCTCGGCGGGATAGGCGCAGGTGTTGGGCATGGGTTCGGTCCTCCGGGACATTTCCGTGTCGCGGCGTCTAGAAATCGTCCCTTTCGATCTCAAGGTCGGCGAGCATCTTGCCGAGCAGCCGCTTGCCGATTTCCTGCTCCGGCGTCCGGGTTCGCTCTGGAGTCCCGAGGCAATCGCGCATCCCTGGCCAGCTCAGGGATGGCCCCGCCATTTACCCTATGGTAGCGTCGTGAGTATCATATCGCACGCTAGGCGAGCGATAGGGCGTTTCCGTGCGCGGTCGCCCGCAGCGTAACCGGGGAAGCGGAGCCGGATGGACGAAGCTCGGTTGACGACCCTCGCAGCCTCGTCCTCGGTCGCGGCCGCCGCCCTTGCTTTTGCTCTGAAGCTGGCCCGCGACTTCGTGGCCGACAAGAGCCGTCGGGCCGCCTCCTTGCGGATAGTCGCCGTCTATATCCGGCTTGCCGTCAAGGAGTGGGAGCACGAGGACATGGACCGCGAGCGCGGGGACGAACGGAGCATTGCCAACCTGTCCTCGGTCATCGACAACATTGGCACTCCGCCTCCCGCGGGCAGCGGTCTGGACCCGTTTACGCCCTACGTGGCGTTCTCTCCGCACGACGATCTCAGCGTTGCGGAGGTGCGCGATTTCCTCGGCTTCCTGGACAGCGGGACGATCGAAAGCGTGGTGAATTTCATCCAGGCGGAGGCGATGGTCCACGCGCTCGCCGCGGACTTCAGGAGCGAGTTCGTCCGTCGGCAGTTTAGCCAGGAGCGGAAGATTGCCCTCGCGCGGCTGTTCAACGCGCAGGTTATCCAAGCCTATGACGCAGGCCACGAGGCCATCGAGACCCTCGGGCCCTACGAGGCATGTCCCAGATTGTTGTGGTGCCTGCCTTTCGGGTACCGCTTCTGGCGAGCGGTCGTCGCGGTCCGGAAGCTGGTTCCGAAACTCAAAAAATAGGCTTGGTGCCGGGTCCGCGGATTCTCATTACAGGCTCTCTCTGGCATCGACCGCAATTCCAATGTGTTCCCTCTGGCCGGCGGCGTCAAGCGCGGCGCGCCGTATCGAGGCCTCATCCCGAGTAGCCGCGCAAGCGGCGTATCGAGGGACGCCCGACCCCCTTGCCCCTGGCATCTGGTGTGTGGTATACCACATACAACGACCGAGGCCGGAACCCGAAATGGCCGATACAGCCATCGTCTCCAATACCGTGACGCTCGAGCCGGTGGGGCAGAGCAGCCTTACCGACCGCGTCTACGCCAAGCTGCGCGAGGCGATCCTCGATGCGCGGATCTATGACGAGGCGACCGATCTGCGGCTCGACGAGCGCTCGCTCGCCGGGCAGCTCGGGATTTCGCGCACCCCCGTCCGCGAGGCCGTCGCCCGGCTCGCCCAGGAGGGGCTGGTCGAGGTGGTGGCGCGCAAGGGCGTGTTCATCGTCCGCAAGACCCGCGACGAGATTTTGGAGACCATCACCGTCTGGGCGGCGCTCGAAAGCATGGCGGCTCGGCTCGCGGCCGAGCTCGCGACGGTGCGCGAGATCGACGCGCTCAAGCGGCTCGCCGCCGCCTACGACACCGACGACGCGCGCGCCCATGTCGATGAATATGCCGAGGCCAATATCCGCTTCCACCAGGCGATCCTGGAGGCCGGGCGCTGCGCCATGCTGAAGGACATCGCCGACGGGCTGCTGGTCCATGTCCGCGCGGTCAAGAGCCGCGCCATGCACGAGGCCGACCGCGCGGTGCGCTCGGTCGCCGATCACCGCGACATCGTGGACGCGATCGCGATGCGCGACCCCGATCTCGCCGGCGAGCGGGTGCTCAAGCACACGATGGGGCTCTACGACCACGTGCACGCGCGCTGGGACGAGTTTTCCGGAATTTCAGCGGCGGCGCCGTCCGCCTGACAGCAGGGAGAGAGATGTGAGCACTGTTATCGAGAAGACCGGAATTTCGGCGACGGCGCATGACACGCTGGCCCGGAAGAGCCGCGACGAGGGCATCGTTTCCGGCGGGCATCTGGTGGCCAGGGCGCTCGGAACGAGGGGGTGGACACCGTCTTCACCCTCTGCGGCGGGCATATCATCGACATCTACGACGGCTGCCTCGACGAGGGGATCCGCATCGTCGACATGCGCCACGAACAGACCGCCGCGCATGCCGCCGACGGCTATGCGCGCCAGACCGGCAAGCTCGGCTGCGTCGTCACCACCGCCGGCCCCGGCTGCACCAACGCGGTCACCGGGGTGGCGACGGCGTTCCGCTCGGAAAGCCCGATCCTCCATATCGGCGGGCAGAGCTCGCTCGCCCAGCACCGGATGGGCTCGCTCCAGGATCTGCCGCATGTCGACATGATGACGCCGATCACCAAGTTCGCATCCGGCGTGTTCTCCACCGAGCGCGTGGCCGACATGGTCGCGATGGCGGCGCGCGAGTGCTTCAACGGCGCCTATGGGCCGGCCTATCTCGAAATCCCGCGCGACATCCTCGATGCCGAGATCCCGCTGGAGAAGGCGCGGATTCCGGCGCCGGGCAGCTACCGGGTCTCGACGAAATCGATCGGCGATCCGGCGGATATCGAGAAGCTCGCCGACATCCTGGTCGCCTCCGAGCGCCCGGCGGTGCTGTTCGGCCAGCAGGTCTGGTCGAGCGGCAGCCACCAGGCGGCGATCGACTTCGTCCGCGCGCTCGACATCCCGGCCTATATGAACGGGGCGAGCCGCGGCATGCTGCCCGAGGGCGATGCGCATCATTTCGACCGCACCCGCTCGGATGCGTTCAAGGAGGCCGACGTGATCCTGATCGTCGGCACCCCGTTCGATTTCCGCATGGGCTATGGACGGCGGATCTCGGAAGCGGCGACCCTGGTCCAGATCGATCAGAGCTACGCCACGGTCGGCAAGAACCGGGATATATCGCTTGGGCTGGCCGGCGATCCCGGCGCGATCCTGACCGCCGTCGCGCAAGCCGCCACGGGGCGCATCGACAAGGGCGCGCGCGGGCGCCGGCTCGAATGGATGGCCAGGCTGCGCGGGATCGAGGCGGCGAAGCTGGAACGGCTGATGCCGATGTTCCTCAACGATGCGAGCCCGATCCACCCCTACCGCCTGGCCTGGGAGATCAACGAATTCCTGGGCGAGGACACGATCTATATCGGCGACGGCGGCGACATCGTGACCATCTCCGCGCAAGCCGTGCGCCCGCGCCGGCCCGGCCAGTGGATGGACCCGGGCGCGCTCGGCTCGCTCGGCGTCGGCACCGGCTTCTCCATGGCGGCCAAGCTCGCCCACCCGCAGAAGGAGGTGGTCTGCCTCTACGGCGACGGCTCGTTCGGCATGACCGCCTTCGACATGGAGACCGCGCAGCGCTTCGGCGCGCCCTATCTCGCGGTCGTCGGCAACAACTCGGCGATGAACCAGATCCGCTACGGCCAGATGGCCAAATACGGCGCCCAGCGCGGCAATGTCGGCAACAAGCTCGGCGACGTCGAGTTCTCGATATTCGGCAAGATGATCGGCGGCCATGGCGAGGAGGTCCGCGAGGCCGCCGAGATCGGGCCGGCGCTCCGGCGCGCCCGCGAGGCGATCGCCAGGACCGGCAAATGCGCCGTCGTCAATGTCTGGGTCGACCCCAACGAATACGCGCCGGGGACCAAAGCCCAGACGATGTACAAGTGATCCGGGAGGGCTGAGCGATGGAAGCGCTCAAGGGCGTCAAGATACTCGACTTCACCCATGTCCAGTCGGGGCCGACCTGCACCCAGCTGCTGGCCTGGTTCGGGGCGGACGTGATCAAGGTGGAACGGCCCGGCACCGGCGATCCGACGCGCGGCCAGCTGGTCGACAAGCCGGGCGCCGACAGCCTCTATTTCACCATGCTCAACCACAACAAGCGCTCGATCGAGCTCAACACCAAGAACCAGACCGGCAAGCAGGTGCTTGAGCGCCTGGTGAAGACCTGCGACGTGCTGGTCGAGAACTTCGCGCCCGGCGCGCTCGACCGCATGGGGTTCGGCTGGGACCGGGTGCGGGAGCTGAATGCGCGCATGATCATGGCCTCGGTCAAGGGCTTCGGCCCCGGCCCCTACGAGCACTGCAAGGTCTACGAGAACGTCGCCCAATGCGCCGGCGGCGCGGCGTCCACCACCGGGTTCCGCGACAACGTGCCGATGGTCACCGGCGCCCAGATCGGCGACAGCGGCACCGGGCTCCATCTCGCGCTCGGCATCTGCGCCGCGCTGTTCCAGCGCGAGCGGACGGGCAGGGGCCAGCGCATCCTCGCACCGATGCAGGACGGGGTGATCAATCTCTGCCGGGTCAAGCTGCGCGACCAGCAGCGCCTCGATGCCGGCCCGCTCACCGAGTACTCGCAGCACGGCCAGGACATCCCGTTCAAGGACGCGGTGCCGCGCGCGGCCAACGATTCGGGCGGCGGACAGCCCGGGCGCATCTTGAAGTGCAAGGGCTGGGAGACCGACGACAACGCCTACACCTATTTCATCACCCAGGCGGCGGCGTGGCCGAAGATCTGCGACCTGATCGAGCGGCCCGAATGGAAGGACGACCCCGGCTACGCGACGCCGAAGGCGCGGCTGCCCCGGCTCGACGAGGTGTTCGGCACCATCGAAAATTGGACCATGCAACGGTCCAAATTCGATGTGATGGAGATCTGCAACCCGCTCGACATCCCGGTCGGGCCGATCCTGTCGATGAAGGAGATCGCGGACGAGCCGAGCCTGCGCGAGACCGGCACCATCGTCGAGGTCGACCACCCGGTGCGCGGTCCCTATCTCTCGGTCGGCTGCCCGGTGAAGCTGTCGGACTCCCCGGCACGGGTTGAGCGCTCGCCGTTGCTCGGCGAGCACACCGAGGAGATCCTGCGCGACGTGCTGGGCTATCGGGGCGAGGCGCTGGACGCGGTCTGGGCGTCGGGTGCGGTCGGCGAGAAGCGGCAGGCCGAGGCGGCGGAGTAGGGCGATGGACAGTCCCAAAATCTTTCTCGACTACGACCAGGAAACCCTCGACGCGCAGTACAACCAGCGCTCACTGGTGCCCGACGCCGACGACTACATCGCCGTCGATGTCGCCGAGTCCGCGCGGGTGCGGCAAAAGCTCGACTGCCGCATCGACGTCGCCTACGGGCCGGGCGAGGACGAGACGCTCGATTTGTTCCCGGCCGCGGCGCCGGGATCGCCCGTCGTCGTCTACATGCATGGCGGCGCCTGGACCCGGTCCGACAAGTCGAATGAGAGTTTCATGGCCGAGGCCTTCGTCGCGGCCGGCGCCGCCTTCGTTGCGGTCAATTTCGGCCTCTGCCCCAAGGTCACGCTGGACGAGATGATCCGCCAGGCGCGCGAAGCGGTGGCGTGGTCCTGCGAGAACGCCCAAGACTTCAACGCCGATCCCGGGCGCCTCTACATCGCCGGCCACTCGTCGGGCGGCCATGTCGGCGGCATGATGGCGGTGACCGACTGGACCGCCCACAACCTGCCGCGCACCCTCGTCAAGGGCGCGCTGCTGTGCAGCGGGATGTACGACCTCGCCCCGGTCCGGCTGTCGGCGCGCAACGACTATCTCCATCTCGACGAGGCGGCGGAGGCGCGCAACAGCGCGATCCGGCAGATCCCCGCAGACGGCTGCCCGCTGATCGTCGGCTATGGCGGCGGCGAGCAGACGGAGTTCCGCCGCCAGTCGAGGGCATTCGCCGCCGCCTGGCGCGCAGCCGGTCTCGAGGTCGAGGAATTCGACATGCCGGGCGTCAACCATTTCCAGCTGCGGCGCCATTTCAACGACCCCAACAGCCCGATCCTGACGGCGATGCTGGCCCTGATGGGGCTTTAGAGCGGCCTGCCCGATGAAGCCCTAATGTTTCACGTGAAACATATGTCAGCAGTATTGACCTATGTTTCACGTGAAACATTGTCCCGAAACGGTACTATTATCGCGTCCCCCGGGGACGGGGCGACCCTTCGATGGGCCTCCTTCGGAGGCGGTCCGGCGCGCGGGAAAACGATCGAATATCTCCGCCCGCCAGCGCCTTGCGGAGGAGTCCTGACCCGTCGGTTCGAAAGTCCGCGCGGAATATGCATAAATCGCCGATTCATGCATACGGGACGGAAATGCGCACCACCATCGACATCGACGACAGGCTGATGGCGGCGGCCCTGAAGGCAAGCGGCAAGTCCAAGAGGGCCACCGTCGAGGAAGCGCTGCGCCTGCTGGTGCGGACGCGGAGCCAGGGACGCATCCGCGCGCTGCGCGGCATGTCGCGCAGCGAAGGCGCGCCCGGCGAGACCCGGCGGGACGGGTGATCGTCGTCGATTCGTCGGTCTGGACTGCCTGGTTCGACGGCGCCGAAACCCGCGAGACCGCGCTGCTGGACAAGATCCTCGGCGTCGAGCCGGCGATGACCGGCGACCTCATCCTCGCCGAAATCCTCGGCGGCTTGCGGGACGAGGGAGACGCAAGGCGGGCGCGCGCGGCGCTCGACACCCTGGTCTTCGAGCCCATGGCCGGCCGCGCGATCGCGCTCGCCGCCGCGCGCAACAGCCGCATCCTCAGGGACAGGGGCGCAACCGTGCCCGGGACCGTCGACATGCTGGTCGCCACGTTCTGC
The DNA here is from genome assembly GCA_965205995.1 of Alphaproteobacteria bacterium. Classification (GTDB taxonomy): domain Bacteria; phylum Pseudomonadota; class Alphaproteobacteria; order MPNO01; family MPNO01; genus MPNO01. Next base: position 176,995 of record OZ242200.1, read on the forward strand.
ATTGAGCACGGCCACCGCCTGCTGCACGCCAACCGCGATTTCGACCCGCTCGAAGCGGTGGGGCTGGAGACGGTGTGACGGCGCCAGGCAGGGCGCCCGGAGGGAAGATCGGCCGGGCTGCGCGGGGTGTGAGACCAACGCGCCGAAGGGCGTTCGGATGGCGCCGGTCAAGGGGAAGCCCAGACCCCCTGGATGAAGTCCTCGCGGCTCGTCAGATTGCCCAGGCTGTCGAAGGCGTAGCCGAGATCCTGCACCGCGGCGCTGTCGCCCACCCCCGACTGGATGGTGCGGATCAACCCGGTCGCCGGGTCGTAGGTCCGCGTGGTGCCGACGCCGTTGCCGAGCGCCGCCTCCGCGATCTGGCCCTCGGCATTCACCGCATCGGCGCGCCAGTACACCGTCGCCGGCGCCTCGGCGTCGTAGACCGCCCGCAGATGACCGCGCTCGGTGTAGGACCGCCCGACCGAAACCCCGGTCCTGGGATAGGCCAGCGTCGCGATGCGCCCCAGCGCGTCGTAGCTCCGCCCCACCCGGAAGGTCTCGCCGGCGACGACGAAGGTCTCGCTCTCCGGCCGCCCGAGCGCGTCGTAGGCGTGGGTCCGCGAATACCCCCCGGGGCCGCTCACCCGATGCGGCTTGCCGATGCCCAGAGGCGCGCCGTCATGGCTCCACGAGGCGACCCCCTCGGCCTCGACCCGCCCGGTCATCCGGCCCAGCAGGTCGTAGGTCATGCTCGCCGTCCGCCCCCTGGCGTCGCGCTGCCAAACCAGCTCGCCGAGCGCGTTGTAGGTGTAGGTCGTGGAGTCGCCCAGCGGGTCCCTCGAGGCAGATGAGAGGCTGCGAGCTATCGTTCGGAAAGATCCGCGCCGCGGATGTACCTAGAAGGAGGTCATCGCGCGGGCGATGCGGCCCGCAGGCTCGGTGGCAAGTTGTTAAGCGCTTCGGCAATCGCGGCCTTGGGTATCACCGCGACATTCTGCAAGTGCCAGTTTCCGAACCAACCGCGGCCAACCCGGAAACACACATCCCCGGGCGTTTTCCGCCAGTCGAATTGTTTGCGTACGCCTCGCTCCAAGTATTCGTATGACAGCTCCAAGTAGGCGTAGTAGTGCAGCTTCTCGCCTTCTTTCAGCTCGAAAGAATAATTCAGATAGCGCCGGCCCAAATCCAGCCCGCGCCAAAATATGTTAGGCCATCCCCAAGCAGGGTTTTCACCGGGACGGTCGCAAAGGTACGGCCTAAACCGCAACTCAAAGTATCCGTGCTCCGCGTATTTCAGCAAGTTTTCGTCGCTGGTGAACGTGACCTTGATGAGCGGTCTGCTCGGCTTCGCGTTCTTGAACGATCGGTTGGTTGCCTGCTGTCGGAAATACGGCTTCACGTCTTCCGGCGTGATCGGCGATTTACCCTTCTCGACGAGGCTGACCAGAAAAGTCTGATACGGATCGTACGTTGGGGGTGAACCCGTCGGGACCGGCGCCGGCAATTCGGCCACGTCACGATAATCCACCGCTTCGACGGAAACGACGGTCATGTCGCCCCGATGCAATGTCACACAACCGGCCGAAGCGCATGCACAGATCGCCGCGATCGATGATATGCGGCCCACGTACCGGCCTGCCGTCCGCAACAGCAAAAACATGCCCGTGCGTGGGTACCTGCCGAAGAACGATGACACGGGCACAGGCTGGCGCATCCCTCCACGCACCGCCGACGCCGGCAGCGAGGACGAGATGTGCGGCCGCCTCGTCGACGTCGGGCCGACCCCTCCCGCGCCGACGGCGCTCGGTATCGGCTCCACAGACGCTCGGTGAGCGGGCACCCCCGCCGGAATGGACATGCTGCCACCAGGACTTCAGCTACGGAACGATTATGCAATCCGCCTTGCTGCCCTCGAACCGCCACCCAACAATGATGTTGGTTTTCCTGTCTATCTCGTAGAAGTAGACGCAGCTTCCCCTATATTGATAACTCTTTTCTATATTCCCGTTATCCAATATCGCTTCCCCGCGAAACCATCTTGCATACAGCACAGCATCACCGCGAGGATCATCCGCTCGCATGCCGACATTGCGTGCGTGGTGATTCTTGAAATTATCGTGAGGATGGGTAGAGCTACATCCCAGGGGCGACAGACACAACGGCGCAAACACGACCAAAAGCCGGGCGATCTTCATGGCTTTCGTGCTCCTCAGTTCCTGCGCCGGCTGATGTAATCGAGGTACGCTGGCCGCGTCATCCAGTCCCCTGGTACGACCCTTCCCACAATGGTGCCGTAACTGATCGCGGCGGCGGGCAGCATGGTTCCGAAATTCACGATCTGGTTGTAGTTGCTTCCCATCGACACCGTCAAGCTCTCAGTCCATGGGTCATGCAGACCCGCCGTGGCATTCATTCCTCCCCCCAAGTTCAACACTCTGCTGCCAAACCCGCCTTGTTTGAAGAAATTGCCGAAGAATTCACCGTCTTTCAACGGCTCGTTCCAGCCGACGACGTTCTGATCTTCGAACTCTACGGGCCGCTGGTGGGTCACGTCATCCGGATCATAATCGTTCGGCGTCCGATTTTTTCCCGGCAGGGGATCGGCCTCGTACCCCGTCCTTCGCCTGTAATAGTCGGCGGCCTCGCCGAAGCCCTGCAGATACGCCGCCGTGCGGGCGCCATTGGCGAACTTTCCGCCGCCGAGCTTCGAGGCGGTGCCGCCGACCACGGCGGCGGCGATGACGCGGGCGGACGTGCCCCCGAAACCGTCCCCTTCTATCCTGCCGATCGCCGGCGAGGCGAGCTGGGTGAAGGCGGAAGAGAGGAAGCCGGGCCCGAACTTGCCGCCGCTCGCCACCGACCTGACGCCGCCCACCACGCCGTGGGCGGCGGCCTTGGCCAGATAGCGCAACCCCGGGTCCTTCGGAAGCGGCAGCCGGTGCCCGACGAAACGGAAGGCTTCCGCCGACACGTAGGCGATGGCGGCGGCCTTGAACATGTCGCCGATGTCGCTGCCGGCGGCCCCGGTGGTCGCCGCGCTGCCGGCGGCCAGGCAAGCCGCCGCGGCCGGGCCGTGGACGAAGACGGTCTCGGGACCTCACCGCCCCCGGGGATCAGGCCGCCGGCAGGGCGTCGCCGATTTCGCGGGCGAAGCCGAGCAGCGCCTCGTCGCTGCCGCGGGCGCCGATCAGCGAGATGCCGAAGGGCAATCCGTCGACCTCGCCGAGCGGCAGGCTGAGCGCCGGCGCGCCGGCAAGCCCGGCGATGCAGGTCAGGGTCGACATGCCGAGCAGGGTGGGGCGGAGCGCCGAGCGCCGTTCGCCCCGCCTCGGCGCGACCGAGGGCATCGTCGGCAGGCAGATCACCGCGCCGCCCGCGAGATGGCCGTCTATGATCTCGACGATGCCGGGCCTGGCGTCGCGCGCGCGGCGCCACAGCGCCTCATCGACAGTGGCGCCGGTGAAGAAGATTTCCGCCGTATCGTATGCGAAGCGCGGGTTGGCCCGGTCGATCCAGTCGCTGAAATTCCCCCACGCCTCCTTGCGCTGGAGGGTTGCCTGGAAGAGCCGCCATTCGGCAAGATCGGTCGGACAGATCCGCATTGTCTCGGCACCGCCGCCGGTGAGATCCGCGATCCTGAGCGCGATCCGGCGCGCCCGTTGCGCCACCGGCGGGTCGGCCAGGGCGAAGGCATCGTCGGCGATCGCCACCCGGTTCGGTCGATCCCGGCCGATCTCCGCCCCGTAGAGCACCGCGCCGACGCGGGCCAGCATCCCGGCGTCGCGCGCCAGCCAGCCGAAGGTGTCGAATTGCGGCGCCTGGGGGAGCACGCCCGCCATCGACAGCCGCCCATGGGTCGGACGGATGCCGTAAAGCCCGCAGAAGCTCGCCGGGATGCGCACCGAGCCGCCGGTGTCGGTGCCGAGCGCGAAATCGACCAGCCCACCCGCCACCGCCGCGGCCGATCCGCTCGACGATCCGCCCGGCACCCGGTCGGGCGCGCGCGGGTTGATGGGTGTGCCGTAATGCGCGTTCTCGCCGAAACCGCCGCGCGTGAGGTCGTCGGTATGGGTCTTGCCGACCATCGTCGCCCCGGACCGGACCAGGGTATCGACCGCCCATGCGGTCTCTTGCGCCGGCTCATGGCTCGCGAGCCAATCCGGGTTGCCGCATCCCGTGACATGCCCGGCGACATCGAAAACGTCCTTCGCCGCGAAGCTCAGCCCGGCGAGAGGGCCGCCGCCGATCCCTTCGAGATAGGCCTCGCTGTGAGGGCAGAACGCATCGTAGGGATCTTGCATCGCCGGTATCCACCGATCGGCGCGAATGCGGAGATGACATCTTTACATCAAATACTTGTTCATCAAGATGTCTCTCATGCGCACCACACTGACGATCGACCCGGATGTCGAGCAGCTCCTTCAGCGGGAAATGCGGCGCACCGGCAGGAGCATGAAAGCCGTCGTGAACGATGCGTTGCGCGTCGGTCTCGGGATACGGGGCAAACCGCTCCGGGCGCCTCCTTACGAGGTGGAGCCGCACGCTTTCGGCTTCAAGCCGGGCATCGACACCGACCGGCTCAACCAGCTCGTCGACGAGATGGAGGCCGACGAGTCCGCCCGCAAGCTCGCCCGGTGATCGTTCCCGACGTCAATCTCCTGCTGCACGCCCACGATTCGCGGTCCCGCCGGCACATGGCGGCGCGGAAGTGGTGGGAAGCGCTGATGAACGGGACCGGCACGGTCGGTCTTCCATGGGTGGCGATTTTGGGTTTCATCCGGATAGCAACCAATCCGAAGATACTCGACAACCCCCTCCACGTGAGCGGCGCCTGCCGCCGCGTCCGGTCCTGGCTCGCCCGCCCGCAGACGGCGCTCATCCACCCGGGCGACCGTCATGCGGACATCCTGTTCGACCTCCTCGAGGGGGCGGGATCGGCCGGCACTCTGACCACCGACGCGCATTTCGCCGCCCTCGCGATCGAGCACCAGGCCGAGCTCCACTCGACCGATGCCGACATGGCCCGGTTTCCCGGCTTGCGCTGGACGAATCCGCTGGTTTGAGGTGCCGCGCAATGCCGAACCGTTTGTTCATGGGGCTGACGGAACGATTACGGACCATCACGGCTTGGCGGAACGGATATTGCCATCTGCTGCCAATCGCCGTCCCGATATTGCAAAATATTGAATTCGGTTTGATGACGGTTCGAGAGATGTCCGCATTTCTGCTTTCAGACAAGCAAAGATTATCTATATATTCCAGTGTCTTACAGAATGGGCGTGAAAGTTTCTCCGGCTTCGGTCCGGGGCGTATCGAAGGGCGCGCATCGGCATCGTTGGCGGTTCCAAGTAAAACAGACACGCTCTAGATTGGCGCGTGGACAGCACCCCGAAACAGACCGCCGCCGCGGTCCACTCCGCGCGCGTCCTGAGAGGCGTCGCCTGGGCCGTCGTGTCGATGGCGATGTTCACGCTGACGCCGGTCTTCGTCCGCTTCCTGTCGTCCGAAATGCACGCGGTGGAGATCATCTTCCATCGCTCGGCCATCGCCGCGGTGGCGCTCGCCGCCTGGTTCCTGTGGCGCGATATTTCGCGCCTGAGGACCCGCGTGCTCAAGGCCCATATGGGGCGGTCGGCGCTCAACTTCGCCGGCATGACGCTGTGGTTCCAGGCGATCGTCGCGATGCCGCTCGCGGAGGCGACGGCGCTCCACTTCACCCTGCCCCTCTACACCGTCATCCTCGCCGCGTTGTTCCTCCGCGAGCGGGTCGGCTGGCGGCGCTGGGCGGCGACGGCGGTCGGGTTTCTCGGCGCCCTGATCGTGCTCAGACCGGGCGCGGTGCCGATCTCGGCGCCGGCGATGATGGTGCTCGCCTCGGCCGCCTTCTATGGCGGCGCGGTGGTGATGATCAAGCTGCTGACCCGCACGGATGCGGCGCTGCCGATCGCGTTCTATTCGAACCTGCTGATGGCGGCGATCGCCCTGGTGCCGACGATCCTCCTGTGGCAAGGCCCGGCGCTTTCGGACGTTCCGCTGATTCTCGCCTTGGCCGCGATCGGCACCGCCGCGCCCTATTGCTTCACCCGGGCGCTCATCAATCTCGACGCCAGCGTGGTCGCGCCGCTCGATTTCCTGCGCCTGCCGTTTACCGCCTTCGCGGCCTGGCTGATCTTCGTCGAGGTGCCGGATCGCTGGACCTGGGTGGGCGCGGCGGTGATCTTCGGCTCGACCACCTATGTCGCCCGCCGGGAGGCGCGCCTCAAGGAACGAAAGCGCGCCGGAAGCGCGCCATGACGGCGCGGCTCCCCGGCGACACCCTGATCCGGGCGGCCGGCTGGATGGGCGGGATGATCGCCTCGTTCCTGCTGCAAATGATCGCCGTCCGGGAGCTGTCGGACAGTCTGGGCGTGTTCCAGATCCTGTTTATCCGAAGCTGCATCTCGCTGTTCATCATGCTGCCCTTCCTGGTCGCGCGCGGAAGGCGGCTGCTCCACACCGAGCGGATCGGCATGCATTTCGCCCGCAACAGCGTCAACTTCGTCGCCCAGGCGGCCTGGACCTACGGCGTGGCGATGCTGCCGCTGGCGGCGGTGACCGCGCTCGAATTCTCGACGCCCCTGTGGGTGGCGCTGCTGGCGGTGCTGTTCCTCGGCGAGCGGCTGTCGCGGCACCGGGTAATCGCCGTGGTCACCGGATTTCTCGGCGTCCTTGTCATCCTCCGGCCGGGGGTCGAGGCGGTGCAGCTCGCCGCATTGGTCGTCCTCGGCGCGGCATTTTTTTTCGCCACCTCCAACGTGATCGCGAAGGCGCTCACCCGCACGGAGGACACGCTCACCATCGTGATCTGGATGCAGATCATCCAGCTCCCGATCGGCTTCTTCGCCTGCATCTGGAGCTGGACCGATCCGGTCTGGAGCGACGCGCCGTGGCTGATCCTGATCGGCTTCACCGGGCTGGCCGCGCATTATTCGATGGCGAAGGCGTTCTTCCTCGCCGATACCACGGTGGTCATGCCGATCGATTTCCTGCGCCTGCCGATGGCCGCGATCGTCGCCTACGCGATATACAGGGAGCCGCTCAACATATTCGTCTTCCTCGGCGCGGCTCTGATGTTCGCCGGGAATTTCTATTCCGTGTGGCAGGAACGCCGCGAGAGGCGGCGGTAGCGCCGGCGCCCGTTTCAGTCGGAAGCGCCGACGCGGCCGAGGCCCGCCCTTCGATACGCCGCTTCGCGGCTACTCAGGGTGAGGGATATTCTTTTCCATCCTCATCCCGAGTAGGCCCCGAAGGGGCCGTATCGAGGGACGCCCCGCCCCGTACAACCTGCCCGCCGCCGAACAGCAGGTCGCGCGCTTCCGGCGTGAGTTCGCGGCGGCCGCGATGCTCCTCGAGCAGCATCATGCCGCGCTCGACCGCGGGGCGCGCGCCGATCTCGTCGAACCAGCGCTTCAGCGCGGGAAACGCCGCCAGGTCCTGGCCCTGGCGCTTGTGCGGCCGGATCCAGGGCCAGCAGGCGATGTCGGCGATCGAGTATTCGGCGCCCGCGAGATAGGCGGTCTCGATGAGCCTGCGATCCATCACGCCGTAAAGCCGGCCGACCTCCCTGGTGTAGCGCGCGATCCCGTAGGGGACGTCCTCGCCGCCCATCCGCTGGCGGAAATGGTGCGCCTGCCCGCACATCGGCCCGAGCCCGGCCATCTGGAACATCAGCCACTCGATCGCCCGGTAGCGGCCTTCGCCCGAGACCGGCATGAGCTTTCCGGTCTTGTCGGCGAGGTATTGCAGGATCGCCCCCGATTCGAACAGGCTCAAGCGCCCGCCATCCGGCCCCTCGTCGTCGACGATCGCGGGGATGCGGTTATTGGGCGAAAGCGCCAGGAAATCGGGCTCGAACTGCTCCCCCCGGTTGATGTCGACCGCGACGGCCTCGTAATCGAGCCCGCACTCCTCGAGCATGATCGAGACCTTCTGGCCGTTGGGCGTCGGCCAGGCGTAAAGCGTTATCAAAGCGCCGACGCCAACGCCTCGCCGACCTCCCGCGTGGTCGCGGTTCCGCCGAGATCGGCGGTCCGGGGCCCGTCCCCGGCAAGCAGCGCCGCTATCGCCTCGACGATCGCCCGTGCGGCTTCGGGACGATCCAGATGGTCGAGCATCATCGCGCCCGACCAGATCTGGGCGAGCGGGTTGGCAATGCCGCGCCCGGCGATGTCGGGCGCCGAGCCGTGCACCGGCTCGAACATCGAGGGGTGGTCCTTGGCAGGGTTGATGTTGCCCGAGGCGGCGAGCCCGATGGACCCGGCGACGGCGGGGCCGAGGTCGGACAATATGTCGCCGAACAAATTGGAGCCCACGACCACGTCGAACCAGTCGGGATGGGCGACGAAATGCGCCGTCAGGATGTCGATGTGGTAGCGGTCGGTCTCGATCCCGGGATATTCGGCGGCGATCGCGGCGAAGCGCTCGTCCCAGAAGGGCATCGAATGGATGATGCCGTTCGACTTGGTGGCCGAGGTGACCTTTCTCGCCGGGCGGGTGCCGGCGAGCTCGAAGGCGAAACGCATGATCCGGTCGCAGCCGCGCTTGGTGAACACGGCCTGCTGGATTGCGAGCTCGTCCTCGGTTCCCGGGTAGAGCCGGCCGCCGATCTGCGAGTACTCGCCCTCGACATTTTCGCGGACGATCATCATGTCGATGTCATCCGGGCCGCGGTCGGCGAGCGGCGACCGCACCCCCTCGAACAGCTTCACCGGGCGCAGATTGACGTATTGGTGAAAGCGCCGCCGGATCGGGATCAGCATGTCCCAGAGCGAGACATGGTCGGGCACGTTGGGCATGCCGACCGCGCCGAGATAGATCGCATCGAACCCGGCCAGAAGATCGAGCCCGTCCTTCGGCATGATCCGGCCGGTCGCGGCGTAGGTCGAGCAGTTCCAGTCGAACTCGGTGAAGGCGAGCGCGATGCCGAAGCGCCGCGCCGCCGCCTCCAGCACGCGGACGCCTTCGGGCATCACCTCGGTGCCGATCCCGTCCCCCGCGATGACCGCGATCCGGTGGCTGCTCATTCGCTATCGCCCTCGCCTGCGCGCAGCAGGTCGTTGGGCCGCACCCCGCTCCGGCGCCGTTGTTTCGACCGTTCCCCGTTGTCGCGCCATCCGCCGGAAGCGGCGCGGCGCGCATCCTCGTCCCATTTGTCGGACCAGTCGCCCAGCGAATAGCCGTGCCAGGGCGGCTCGGGCCTGAGCGCCGGCAGGCCGAGTTCGTCCCACAGCGCCCGCGCGCGCTCCATGTATTCGCGCTTCGGCAGCGCCACCGGCGGCAGCTTGCCGCCCAGCGTCGCGTCGATCAGGAGGGAGGAGTCCTCCTCCGTGCCCTTCGGGCCGTGGCCGCGGTCGCGATGCGGCAGGATCGCCATGTCCCGCTCCGGGTTGGCGCGATAGGCCATCGCCCAGAACACCGCGTCCGCGTTCTCGGGATCGATATCCGGGTTCACCGCGATGACGTATTTGCCGCAGGGCTGCTGAAACGACGTGGTGCCGTAGAGCGCCCGCCAGACCTCCGTCCTCGGCGTGTCCTCGTCGAGCTGGACGACGATCACCCGGCGCAGATTGGTCAGCGGCTCGTGCATGGAGACGCGCCTGACGCCCTTGATGCCGAGATGGTCGCGCAGATGCTCGAGAAACAGCGGCTCGTAGGCCACCCGCTTGATGACGCTCGATTCGGACGGCGTGACCTGGCTGATGATCGAGGCGAAGACCGCCGCGCGCCGGTGGGTAATCGCGGTCACCTCGAAGATGAAATTGTACTCCTCGAGATTGACGTGGCCGTGCGATTCCCCGAACGGCCCCTCGGGCTCCATGTATTCGGTGTCGATCAGACCTTCGATCACGAACTCGGCTTCGGCGGGGACCAGGAGGTCGACCGTCTTCGCGCGGACGACGTTGATCGGGCGCCCGACGATGCCGCCCGCCACGCCGAGCTCGTCGGTGCCGAAGGCGATCTTCTGCGGCGCGCAATAGGCGATCGCGGGCGGGCAGCCGACGACGATCGCCATCTCCAGCTTGCTTCCGCGTTCGCGGCATTTCCGCCAGTGGTCGTAGCCGCCCTGGCCGAGATCGACGAACATCTTGAGGCCGATACGGTCGGGCGCCTTGAGCTGGCCCCGGTAGGTGCCCATGTTCTGCACCCCGCTCTCCGGATCGGCGGAGATGCAGCAGGTCGCCGTCAGATAGGGCGCCGCGTCGTAGCCGGGGGTCGAGATCGGCACCGGGATCGCATCGAGCCCGCCGCGCTCGCCGCGCAGCGCATCGCCGGTCTGCACGACATCCTGGCAGGGTGCGTCGGCGACGCTGCGCGGCGGGATCGGCTCCCGCATCGCCCGCTGCCAGGTCTTGCCGATCTCGTCGACGGGAACGCCCATGCCGATCGAGTAGATCGCCGCGTTCGCAGCCAGCGCTCCGACCGCGACCGGGAAGTCGTAGCCGCGCCCGGCGGCGTCGACCACGTTGGTGAACAGGAAGGCCTTGCGGTCGGCTTCCGCCAGCCCGCCGCGGAACTGCCAGCGGACCAGCGGGTGGAGCACGGAATCCTTGTCCACCTCGCGGTCGATCCGGTGGAGCAGACCGGCCGCGTCGAGCGCCGCGAGATGGTCCTGAAGATCGGCGTAGCCGCGCTCGTGCCGGCTCCGATAGGGATCAAGATCCGGTTTGGTCGCCATGGTCCGCCGCTGGGTCGAAACTCGGTTCCATCATGGGACGCCGCCCCGCGGCCCGCAAGTTCCTTGCGCGCGGGACAACTGGACATCCCGGGCCGAAAGGGCCACCTTCGGATACCTGAAAATGCCGCGGATACCGGAGAGTGGCGGAGCGATCCCTCAGCGACAAGGTGCTCGACTTCATCGGGCGGGGTGCGTCGAGCGAAAGCGAGTTCGACGCGATGGCGCTCGCTTTGTTCGCACACCAGTTCGAGAACAATGAGAGCTTCCGCCGCTTCTGCCTCAAGAAGGGCCGGTCGCCGCGCGCGGTGCAAAGCTGGCGCGAGATCCCGCCGGTGCCGATCAGCGCCTTCAAGACCCTGACGCTGAGCTGCGTCGCGCCCGAACGCACGGAACGCGTGTTCATGACCAGCGGCACCACCGGCGGCGCGCGCGGGCGCTGCTACCACCCGACGCTCGCGGTATACGACCGCTCGATGATCGCCAATTTCCGCGCCCGGTTCATGCGCGGCCGCGAGAAGATCCGCATGGGCATCCTGTTCCCCAACGAAGAGGAGATGCCCAACTCCTCGCTCGCGCATTACCTCGCTTTGGCGGCGGAGACTTTCGGCACGCCGGACAGCGAGTATCTGCTCAACCAGAAGGGGCTGGAGAACGACCGCCTGTTCCGCGCGCTGGACGAGGCCGTCGATACCGGCGAGCCATACGCGCTTCTCGGGGCGACCTACAGCTTCGTCCATGCCTTCGACGAGATGCAGCGCGGCGGCAAGCGCTATCGCCTGCCGCCCGGCAGCCGCGTTCTCGACACCGGCGGCTTCAAGGGCCGCACCCGCGACGTCGCGGCGAGCGAGTTCTACGGCCAGATCGAGGCGCTGCTCGGCGTAGCCGCTTCCGACTGCATCAACATGTACGGCATGACCGAGCTCAGCACCCAGTTCTACGACGACGGCAACGACCGGTCGGGCGCCCCCAAATCCGGCCCGCACTGGATCCGCACCCGCATCGTCAATCCGCTCTCGGGCGCCGACCTTCCCGCCGGCGAGGCGGGCATACTCGTCCATTGCGATCTCGCCAACTACAACTCGGCCGCGGCGATCATGACCGAGGATGTCGGGATCGCCTGCGACGGGGGCTTCGTGCTCCTCGGCCGCGCCGGGGACACCGACGCCCAGGGATGCTCGATGGCGGTCGCCGAATTCCTGGAGGCCGCGAGGGGGTAGTGGCCGAGCTCGCGGGCCATCTTCCCGGCCTGTCGGCCGAGACCGTCGAAAGGGAGACGCTGCGCTTCTCGGCGTGGGGGCGCTGCATCGAGGTCGCGGTACCCGCTCTCGACGACGACCAGACGGCCGCTCTGGCCGCCCATGTCAGGTGCGCGCGCGAGCGCTGTCTCGCCGGTCTCACGACCGGGGAAATCGTCGGGGTTCTCGACCGTGCGATCCGCAGCCTGCTCGACCGCGCCAACCCGCGCCGCCGCCGGGCGGAAGAGTTGCTGCCGGTGGTCACGGGCTACGATCCGGAGACCGTGCGGCTCGGGCTGACCTCCTACCTCAAGACCTTTCGCGCGCCCCAGCTCACCGCCTTCGTCGCCGAGGATTTCGCCAATCCCGGGCTGCTCGACGGGTTCCAGCCGCTTCGCAAGGGCGGTTACGGCCGCGCCTTCGGGCCGGCGCTGATGGCCCATATCTGGGCCGGCAACGTACCGGGTCTGCCGCTCTGGAGCCTGATTTCCGGGCTTCTGGTCAAATCCGCCAATATCGGCAAGCTGCCGAGCGCCGAGCCGCTGCTGGCCGGCTGGTTCGCCGAGGCGGTGGCGGAGATCGACCCGCGGATCGCCGAATGCATCGGAATTCTCTGGTGGCGGGGCGGCGACGATGCCCGGCAGCAGGTTCTGCTCGATGCCGCGGATCTGGTCCTCGCCTATGGCGGCAGCGCGACGCTCGAACGGATCCGGACCCGCGTCCCGATCGCCGCGCGGTTCCTGCCCTTCGGCCACAAATTGAGCTTCGGGATGATCGCGGCCGCTGCACTGGACGCGGACAAGGCCACGGGCGTCGCGCGGCGGGCGGCGTTCGACATCGTCCGCTACGACCAGCACGGCTGCTACTCGCCGCATGTCTTCTATGTCGAGCGCGGCGGCACCGTGGATGCGCGCGGCTTCGCCAACTATCTCGGCAACGAGCTGGCGGCGCTCTCGCGGCGGTTTCCGCGCCGCGCGCTGGGCGCGGCGGAGGCGGCCGAGCTCGCCGCCTGGCGCCAGCGCGCGGAGCTGGACTCGGTGGTGTCCGACGCGGTCGAGGTCGCGGGCGATCGAGAGGGCGCGTGGAGCGTGGTCTTCGCGGAGGACGATCCGACGCTGGCGCCCGGCGGTTCCAACCGGACGGTCAAGATCGCCGCCGTCGATCGCCTCGACGCGGCGATCCCGGAGATCGCGAAACACGCCCCCTATCTGCAGACGGTGGGTGTCGCGGCGGCGCCGGAGGCGCTGTTCCGCCTCTCCGCGCTGCTCGGCGAGGCCGGCGCCACGCGCATCTGCGCGCTGGGACAGATGACCGCGCCGGAGGCGGGCTGGCACCATGACGGGCGGTTCAACCTGCTCGACCTGGTGCGGATCGTCGAGATCGAGCACGGCGCGGAGGCGGCGGCCGAGGACTTCGCGGACTATCTCGACTGACGCCGCGACGGGGGCTTTATGGATTTTCGCGATCATGCGGTGCTGGTGACCGGGGCGAGCCGGGGGATCGGCGCCGCGATCGCCCGGGCGTTCGCCGGCGAAGGGGCCCGGGTCGCGGTCAACTATCTCAACAACGCCCGGGCGGCCGAAGACGTCGCGGCCGCATGCCGGGAGCTCGGCGGCGACGGCTGGCCGGTGCAGGCCGACGTGCGCGACCCGGACGCCGTCGGCGCCATGATCGAACGCGTGCAGGAGGAATTCGGCCGGCTCGACACGGTGGTCAACAACGCCTTCGCGGGATACGCCTTCGATCCGGCGTCGCGGACGCCGTTCTGGGACCTCGACTGGAGCGACTACGACCGCCAGATCGAGGGTTCTCTGCGCGCGAGCTTCAATGTTTCGCGGGCGGCGATCCCGGCCTTCAACAAGCGGGCCAAAGGCAGCATCGTCAACATCGCCACCGACCTGGTGGAGCGCCCCTTCATCCCCTACCACGCATACACCACCGCGAAGGCGGCGCTGGTCGCCTTCAGCCGCAACCTCGCCGCCGAGCTCGGACCGCAGGGGATCCGGGTCAACTGCGTCGCCCCCGGCCTGGTCTATCCCACGGAAAGCAGCCGCGACACCTCCGAAGCGACCATGGAACGGATCGTCGCCGACACGCCGCTCCGCCGGATCGCCTCGCCCGAGGACGTCGCCGGCCCGGTCCTCTTCCTCGCCTCCGAATGGAGCGGTTTCGTCACCGGCCAGACGCTCTATGTGGATGGCGGGCTGGTAATGCGATGACCGGACGCGCCTTCGGTGCAAGCGCGCTGAAACCAGGCCCGGCGGGCATGTTCCGGATTCCGGAGATCCGGTACCGCCAGCCGATCTATTACAAGGCCAACCGCCTCGCGGTCATCGGCCACACGAGGACATTTTGTGGCCGCGCTATGCCGAGGTGATGGATTACGAGCTCGAATTCGGCTTTTTCATCGGCAAGGGCGGCAAGAATATCGCCAGGCAGGACGCAAATGCGCATATCTTCGGGTATTCAATTTGCAATGACATCCCGGCGCGTGATGCACAGGCGCGCGAGATGCCGGGCGGGCTCGGCCCCGGCAAGGGCCAGGATTTCGACACCGGGAACGTCATCGGGCCGTGCATTGTCACAGCCGACGAAATAGACCCCTATGACTGCACCATGATTGCCCGCGTTAACGGCGCAGAATCACCAGGGAGCACCAGGAATTGGTCGAAAAGATCCGTCGCGTGGTTACCGCGCATGATGACAACGGTAAGCCGGTATTCGTCATCGACGGCGCCGCCATCTCGGTCAAGGAGATGGAATCGATGCCGGGCCTCGCGCTCACCGAGCTGTGGCGGACAAACGGCGCCCCGGCCGACAATTCGGGTCGTGCCGACGCCGCCGACGGTCCGGTGGTGCTTGAACCGGCTCCCGACGGAACCGTTTTCCGCATCGTCGAGTTTCCGCCCGACAGCGCATGGCGCGGCCGCGCCGATGCCAGGGACGCCTTCGAGTCGATCAATGCCGGACATGCGCACGACATTTCGAGCAGCGATCCAATGATGCACAAAACCTCGACGGTGGATTACCTCATCGTCCTCAAGGGTGAAATCTGGGCCGTTCTCGAAACCGGCGAAGTCTGCCTCAAGCCCGGTGACATCATGATCCAGCGGGGCACCAACCATTCCTGGAGCGTGCGCACCGACGAGCCGTGCCTGCTTGCCGCAGTCCTGGTCAACGCCAACCCTGTCTAGTGGCGGAGGCTGGGTTCTCGGGCGATGGCGCCGCCGGGGCGTGCGTCAGTCCGCTCTGCGGCGTGGACCGGCCGGGCCGGGCGGGATCATAGCGTGCCGACAGCCTCTTCCAGCCTGCACCGCTTCCCCGCATCCCCGGTCTTTCGCGTTCCCAAACCTGAATGTGGGCCAATTCAATGAGGGAGGATCGGTCGGAAAATTCCATTTATCCAATAGCCTGCACCGATTCAGCCGTTATGCCGCGCCGGTTCCAGACCCTTGAAGGGAGAAAAAGAATTATTCGAGCCGCCGATATGACAAAGTATGTTATCATATGATCCGATAGGGTGGAATCTTCCGCCCTTGGGACAGGAATTGTTCAATCGTGAAAACACCTTCGTTCTTATCTCCATACGTTGAGGGAACCTCCCCGACGCGACTATTTCAGGGATTGGCAGTCGGAATCGTCGGCACACTGATCGTCGGTTTTTCCTGGGGCGGATGGCAGCTCGGCAGTACCGGCGCTGAAAATGTGGAAATCGCGAGCCGCGCCGCCACGATCAAAGCTTTGGCCCCGATCTGTGCGGAAAAATTCGAGAAGGCCGCTGGCGCCGATAAAGATTTGGTCGGCAAACTCGTAGCAGTCGATTCATGGCAACGCGGCAGGCATCTGATGGAAGCCGGATGGGCGACTTTTCCGAGCGCCGAGAAGCCCATCAACAGTGTCGCGGATGCATGCGCAAAAATGCTCGGCGAGACCTTCAAGTTCAACTAGAGCCGAAGCGCCACCAAAACGAACCCTAGCCGAATTCGGGTGACGATCATTCAAGCGGCGGCGTTGCGGTTGGTCTCGACCGCCTCGATGCCGTCGCGGAATTCGGCGTCCGCGATGCGCTTGGGCACCTGATTTCTACCCTTCGGCACCCGCCGGCTTCGCGAGCCGGTCGGTCTCGAAGAGGCGCATCGGTCAATCGATCACGAAGAGCGAGATACGCACCGATGACTTTTGTCGCACCCCGGTGCCGACGAAGAGCTTCCGGTTGACCCAGGCGTATTTCGCATCGCCGGTCTCGAGCCGGGCGTGGGTGCGCATGTAGTAGCTGTCGGGCGGCACGTCCTCGCCCGCCGCCAGGCGGTCGAGGACCTCCGCCGGCCCGTGGCGGTAGCCGTAGTTGACGATTTCGATCAGGGCGCCGTCGTTCGTCTCCATCGCATAGCGGGTGTCGAGCTCGGCCAGCCCGTCGGCGAAGATCGTCTGCCAGTCGGCGCCCAGGTTGAGGAGGCGGCCGGAGATGTCCGGCCCCGAAACGCTGCCGCCGACGATGGGAATGATCCTGCGCCGCCCGGCGCGTCCGGCGCCCATCTCGCGGATCGGTCCCAGCTCGGCGTCGATGTCGCAGAAATGGCGGAGGTTGGGGACAAGCATGTCTTCGCCTTTCGAATGGGCTTCCTCGCGGCATCTCCGCGCTGCCCTCTCAACGGGAGGATGACGCGGCCGGGTTGCCGCGAGCCGCCGTGCGGATCAGCTCCGAGGCTTTTTCGGCGATCATGATGGTCGGCGCGTTGGTGTTGGAGCCGACCACATCCGGCATGATCGAACAATCGGCGACACGAAGCCCGTCCACCCCCCTGACCCTGAGCGCGCTATCGACCACGGCTGCGTCGTCCGCCCCCATGCGGCAGGTGCCGGCCGGGTGGTGCGCGGTTTCGCAATTGTGCCGCAGAAACTCCTCGATCGCCGAGTCGCTCGCGACATCGGCGCCGGGACGGAGCTCATCGGCGATCGCGTCGGAGACCGGTGCGGTGGCGAAAATCCGCCGCACCGTCTTCACCCCCTCGCGCAGGGTCTCGAGGTCGGCCGGGTGGTCGAACAGGTTCCACAACACGCGCGGCGGATCGGCGGGATCGGCCGACCGCAGCGTCACCCGGCCCCGGCTTCGCGGATGGAGAACGGCGATGCGGCACGAGAACCGGTGGCCGAGCGGCTTGCGGACCCCGGGAAACCAGAGATGGGCGTCCGGCCCGACCGGGCTGACCAGGAGTTCGATGTCGGGCCGCTCGCTCTCGGGCCGGATGCGGAGAAAACAGGCGCATTGCAAAGGCAGGCTCGCCGCGGGTCCGGTTTTCAGCGCCAGCCAGCGGGCGACCGAGCGGGTCATGCGGTCGAAGCGCATCTCCGGATCGAACGAGATCGGGCGGCTGCAGGCGAAGTTGGCGAAGGTGTTGACATGTTCCTGCAGGTTCTCGCCCACGGCGGGCCGATCGATGACGACCTCCACGCCGTGCTGCCGGAGCTGTTCTCCCGGGCCGATCCCCGAGAGCATGAGCAGTTGCGGAGAGTTGTAGGTGCCGCCGGAGAGAACGACTTCGCGGGCGGCCCGGGCGCTGCGCAGGCCGCCGTCCTTGCGGTATTCGACCCCCGCGGCGCGGCCGTTCTCGATCGGGACGCGGCTCGCCTGCGCACCGGTTTCGACCGTCAGGTTGGGTCGTCGGAGCGCCGGGCGCAGGAAGCTCCGCGCCGTGGATGACCGGCGGCCGCCGCCGATGGTGAATTCCGGCGGCGCGATGCCTTCGGGCTGGGCGCCGTTGTAGTCGTCGATGCGGGCGAAACCGAGGCTTTCTCCCGCCGCCGCGAACAGCTCGTAAAGCGGGCTCGGGATCCCGGACGGCGAAGTCCTGAGCGGGCCGTCCCCGCCGTGGAACTCGGTCTCCCCGCGCCAGCTCCGCTCCGAGCGTTTGAAGAAGGGCAGCACGTCTTCGTAGCCCCATCCCGACAGGCCCTGCTGCCGCCACAAATCGTAGTCGAGCGGATGCCCCCGGGCGTAGATCATCGCGTTGATCGACGATGTGCCGCCCAGCACCTTGCCGCGCGGAAACGGGATGCGGCGGCCATGACAATGCGGCTCGGGCTCGGTCTCGTAGTTCCAGCTCAGCCGGCGGCGGCGCGAGACCGGCCGCATGGCGAGGGGCATATGGATCCACAGGTAGCGGTCCCGTCCGCCGGCCTCCAGCAGCAGCACCCGGGCGTCGCCGTCTTCGCTCAACCGGTTGGCGAGCACGCAGCCGGCCGAGCCGGCCCCGACGATGATGTAGTCGTATTCCACCGCGTTCTCCGGAAAGGAAGACGGCCGGTCAGCCTCGACTCACTGCCGCCACGATCTCGTCCAGCACGCCCTCGGCGAGCGCCCTGATCTCGTCCTGCGTGCGGTCCTGTATCGGATGGGCAACGAAGACCACCGCCGGATCGTAGCCGAGATAGGCGTTCTGTACCCTTGCGGCGTCGATGAACTCGGTCGTCGCGACACCGACGGCGGGGACGCCGAGCCCCTCGAGATCCCTGATGTCATGCATACAGCACGACGTGCAGGAGCCTCAATCGGCAAGCGCTTCGACGACGATGTCGCATTCCGCGCCGATCCGCCGCTTGAGCTCGGGCGCGGCGATCCTGGAGAACCGTTCCTTGCGATAGCGTCTCACCGCGCCGACGCGCACCGACAGCAGCTCCTCCAGCCGGTCGAGGAATTCGTCGCCGCGCGGCTTCGCGATATCGAGAAGCCCGACGGTCAATCCCTCCAGCCCGGCGGGCCGTTCGATCCGGGGCCGTTGCACCGGCGAGATTTCCGCCGTCGGGTCGAGCAGGATCCGGTTGCGTCCCTTCATGTCTCGATCTCCCTGGTGACCGGCATCATCCCGGCGCTGCCGAGGCCGGAAACGATGGCGGAATATTTTCCGGCGCGCCCGCCGGCGCGGATTATGTTGAGGGTGCCGGTACGGAATTTCGGTATCGGGCGGTCGGGATCGCGCCTTTCCTCGTCCGTCAGCCCGCCGAGGCCGCTGCGCCCGGGCACCAGATCCCCCACGCGGATCGTCAACCGCTCTTCGAGAAAGGCCCGGAGGTCCTCTTTCGACCAGCCCGCCTCGTGGAACACGTTCTGGTGTTCTCCGCCGACCACCAGGAAGGCGGACACCTCGTTCACCTGCCCCCGGTTGTAGAGCGCCAGCAGCGACTCGACGTAGGCCCCGGCCAGATCCTCGGGGGTCCGCGAGATGTGATCGATGATCGGCGCCACCCCGTCCCCCGGGAACAGGGTCACGGTGGAAGCTTCCGGCGGGTAGCCTCGATCCGCCGCATAGGAGGTCCAGCGGTCGTCCGATTCGTCCTCGGCGAAGCAGAAGCTGTACTTGCCGGGGTTGCCGAAGACCGCGCGGTCGATCTCGCCCGGGACGCCGCCGCCGACATTGCGGACGAGGAGCTGGAGCGCACGCCCGATGGCGGCGTGCGCCCGGTTTCCCTGGCCGAAGACATTGCCGCCGCTGTTCATCCCGATATGCCGCGCGACGGGACCGTTGACCATGACCACGGGCCCGACCGTGTTGGTCGTGGCGAGGATGCCGTGCAGGTTGAATTGCGGGATCAGCGCCGCCTCGACGACGGCGAGAACGACCGGCATGTATTCCGGCTTGCAGCCGGCCATCACGGCATTGACCGCGATTTTCTCGATCGTGCAGGAAATCAGGTTGGGCGGCATCAGCCCGACGACTTCGTCCGGCCTGCGCCGCGTGCCGTCCAGGATCCTGAGGACCCGTTCCGGCGTCGGCGGAACCACGGGCATGCCATCCGTCCAGCCGCGCTCGTAGCAGGTCTCGGCCGCGTCGGCATCGGGAGCGAGGACGATCTCCCGCGACGCGAGCCCGGTGTTTCCGTAGCGCGCCCGAAGCCGGTACCCGGCGCCCTCCTCCTCGGTGAGGGAGGCGCAGCCCGGCCGGTTTTCCGGCAGATCGGCGCCCAGCCCCCGGATCCCGGCCAGCGTCCGCCACTCGTCACGGTTCCAGCCGACCGCGCGGCCGGTTTCCGCCCCCGCCTCCAGCCGGATCAGGGTGGGGACGATCGACACCCCCAGACGGTAGGAGGTTTCGAGCCCGGTATCGTCGAGAACGCCGCTCACGGTCTCCGGAAATGCGGGATCGTCCTGGCTGTACACGGTCAACGGCGCTCCGCCGTCGCACAGCGCATGCAGCACCGGGGCGACCAGGAGGCAGGTCGGGCAATCGCGCTTGACGATCGCGACCAGGCCGTCGGCCGGGTTCACGGCAACGCCTCGGGGCGTGTCCGCGTGGCTTCGAGATTGTCCCGCAGGCGATCGCGGAGCGCGGCGAGATCGATCCGGTGCACGCTGCCCTCGCCGGCGAGATCGAGGGCATGGGCGGCGGCCGCGCCCATGGCCATGCACGGGCCCATCACCCGGACGCTCGAAAGCGCGGCCACATCGGCGTCGATGCAGCGGCCCGCCGCCACCAGATTGTCGACATCCCGGGCGGTCAGGTGATAGGCGCCGGCGATCCAGCGGGTCTGCCTCACCCCCGGCTGGCCATAGGCGCGCACCCGGCTGTTTCCGAACGCATCGGGAAATTCGCCCTTGAGAAACCGGACGGCGTTGTCGGCCTGGACCTTGCCCTCCAGCCCGACGCGCGACGCGGCCAGCGGTTCGAGCGGGGTTTCGACATGGGTCATGTTGAGGCCGACGACGCCCCGTCCTTCGCGGACCACGCTCCTTATCACGGCGCCCAGAATCACCTCGATCCCGGCCGTCCGGATCTTCTCTTCGACCCAGCGGGAGAGCGCCACCTCGTCATAGAGCACCGTCGTCCAGCCCGGCCCCCGGCGAAAGAACAGATCGCCGCTTGCGCCGAGCTCGTCGAGGATCTCGTCGGCGATTCCATAGGTGAACCGGTAGCGCTCGGAGCCGTGCGCGAACAGGCCGCAAAACGTGCCGATGATGGAATTGACGGCCTGTCCGCCAAGCGTCGGCAGGCCGTCGACGAGAACCACCCGGCGCCCCAGCCGGGCCGCTTCAAGGGCCGCCGAGATACCGGAGATACCGGCGCCGGCCACACAGATATCCGCCTCGCTACGCCATTCGGCCCGCGCGTCCGGCCGGGTCCTGATCACGGTGGCGGTGGGTATCGCGGCGGACCCCGCTGTCACGAGGCAAAGCCCATGTAGTTGATGAGAAACAGGGAAATACCGGGAAAAGCGACCAGCAGGGTCAGGCGAACGAAGTCCGCACCGATGAACGGGAGCACGCCCTTGTAGATGTTCACCAGCCCGATGTCCTTCACCATGTTGTTCATGATGAAGCAGATCATCCCTATCGGCGGGGATATCAGGCCGATCTCCACGGTCATCACCACCAGCACCCCGAACCAGATCGGGTCGAGGCCGAGCTGGAGGACGACCGGAAAGAAGATCGGGACGGTCAGCAGGACCACCGCCAGACCGTCCACGAACATCCCGGCGAGGATGTAGAAAATCATGATCAGGATGATCACCCCGGTCGCCCCGAAGGGAAGGCCGGTGAGGAAGTTTCCGAGGTTTTGCGGCGCCTGGGTGACCGCGAGGAAGTACTGGAACAGGAAGGCCGAGACCAGGATGAAGAAGATGGCGGCCGACGTCCTCAGGCTCTCGATCAGCGCCTCGACGATCGTCCGGTGGTTGAGGCGGCGGCGCGCGATACCGATGATCAAGGCGCCGAGAACGCCGAGCCCCGCGGCCTCGGTGACGGTAACGAACCCGCCATAGATGCCGCCGATGACCAGGACAAACAGCGTTATCGTCGCCCAGACGTCCTTGGTGCTGTCCAGGCGCTCCTGCCAGGACGCGCGCTCGCCCCTCGGCATCCAGCCCTTCTTGACGCGGTAGAGGATCTGGATCACGGCGCAATAGAGCACGATCGACAACAGCCCCGGCAGGATCCCGGCGACGAACAGCGTCGCCACGTCGAGCTCGGTCAGGATGGCGTAGAGGATGAACATCACCGACGGCGGGATCATGATGCCGAGCGTGCCGCCCGAGGCGATGACCCCCGCCGAGAGGCCCGGGTCGTAGCCGACCCGACGCATTTCCGGCAGCGCCACGTGGGTCATGGTCGCCGCTGTCGCGATGGACGAGCCGTTGATCGCGGCAAAGCCGCCGCATGCCAGGATCGTCGCCATCGCCATGCCGCCCGGCAAATGTCCGATCCAGGCGTTGGACGCCCGGAACAGCTCGCGCGACATGCCGCCGGCGCTGACCAGCACCCCCATCAGGATGAACATGGGGATGACGCTGAAATTGAAGTTGGTCACCGTGCGGATCGGCGAATCGATGAGGATGCCCATGGCGGCGTCGAAATCGACCATGTATCCGAAACCGACCACCGCGACCGAGCCGAGGCTGATGGCGATCGGCACCCGCATCAGCATCAGGACGACGACGATCAGGCATCCGACGATGGCAACGAAGGTCGGCTCATCCATGTTGGGGCCGCTCCGCGCGCGGCTGGAAAATCACCGCCCACCAGCGGATGGCGGCCATGATCACCGCCGCCACGATCCCCACCGACGCCAGGGTGTAGCCGGTCCAG
Source organism: Alphaproteobacteria bacterium (assembly GCA_965205995.1). Classification (GTDB taxonomy): domain Bacteria; phylum Pseudomonadota; class Alphaproteobacteria; order MPNO01; family MPNO01; genus MPNO01. The sequence goes on from OZ242200.1 coordinate 199,502, forward strand.
AGCGGGATGGCGAGATCGTTGGAGATTTCACCGGCTTCGAGAATGTCGAAGACCTTGAAGGTGATGGCGTAGCCGAACGCCGCCATGAATCCGAGATTGACGGAGTACCCCACGACATCGAATACCCGCCGCATCGCGTCGCTGCCGAATGTGTAGAGGATGTCGACCGTTATGTGACGGTCGGCGTAAGTGGCGGTCGCGATCCCCCAGCAGATGGCGATTCCCTGCATCATCTGCCCGAGCACGAACCCGTCGGGGATGTGGGCCGACAAACCGTAGCGCAGGATCGCTTCGCTGAAGGTGATCAGCGCGAGAAAGCCGATCGCATAGCCCGCGATCATTTCGATCAGCGTGATGACCCGCGTCACTGTCGGCTATCCCGGGAACCGCCGCGAGAGAGTCGCGCCGCCCGCCGGGCTGCGGGGCCCGGCGGGCGGCGCTGGGACTGGCTCGTCAGAACTGCGCGCTTTCCTTGCGCAGCTCGTCCTGCATTTCCTTCAGGACGACGGCCGGGTCGTAACCGGCCTTGCGCACGGAGTCTTCCCACAACTTGACGACCGGGACCGCGGCCTGCTGCCACAGCTTGAGCTCGGCCGCGTTGGGCTTGGTCCAGGTGTGGCCGGCCAACGCGCGGGCGGAGACCTGGTCCTTCTGGTCGGCGTCGTACCAGTACCGGTAGGTATTGGCCGACCATTCCGGGGTGCAGTGATCGTCGATCACCTTCCGCTGCGCGGCGCTCATCTTGTCATAGATCCGCTTGGCGATTCCGTGGGTGAAGCTGGAAACGTAAAGCGGCACGTCGAGGCTGAACTTGACCGCGTCCTTGAACTTGAAGCTGCCGAGCAGCGCCCCCATGGGAACGGTGATCCCGTCGGTGATGCCTTTCTTGAGCGTGTCCTTGGCCTCCATGATCGGCACCTGCACCGGGTTGCCGCCGAGCGCGGTGACGAAACGCGACATGGTCTGGTTGGCCGAACGGATATTGAGCCCCTTCACGTCGGAGGGGACCCGGACAAGCTTCTTCGATGTATGGAAGGTCGCCTTTTCGTGCGTGAACACGTGGCAGACATAGTGCTCGGGCATCTCCTTCGCCGCGTATTTCTTGTACCAGCGGGTGAGCGCCCGCGCGGCGCCCAGGCTGTCCCTGACCGTGAACGGCAGGTCGGAGGTGCCGAGCACCGGGAAACGGCCCGGCGTGTAGCCGGGGTTTATCAGGCCGAAATCCGCGATCCCGCGCTTGACCATGTCGTAGTGGTCCCGCCCGGAGCCGAGCTGGCTCGACGGGAACAGCGTGGTCTTGATCGTGCCGCCCGACGCCTTCTCGACCGAAGCCGCCCAATCCTTGTAGCCGGGGGTCAGCTTGTGCACCGGCGGCACCCAGTAGCTGAGCTTGAGCTTGACGACCTTGTCGGCGGCCTGCGCCGCTCCCGCGACGAGACAGGCGGCAAGCATTCCGCCGATCGCGACGGACATCATTCGTTTCATTTGCGTTCCTCCCAGAACCAAAGGCAAAGGCACGGGCTCGAACCACCGCACCGCGAGATTTTCTCCAATCTCCCGACATTCCACCGATCCGTCTCCGCGGTTTGCAGCCCTCTCCGCGGTCACGGCCTTTCGCTGGACAGCCGGGGTTCGCGCGCCGGCGACGCCTTGTGGCACACGGATTCGTCGTTCAATCCCATGCCCACCAAGTGGTCCATGCTGCGCGCGGTCGCCGTGCCGCCCGAAGGCGGCAATACGGAGTTCGCCGATTGCCGCGCGGCGTATGACGATCTCGACGACGAAACCAGGTCCGCCATCGAGGGACTCGCCGCCGAGCACAGCCTTTGGACGTCGCGCAGGAAGGCCGGGCTCGAGGAGATTTCCGAGGAGCTGGTCCGGGGCTTGCCGCCGGTCATCCAGCCCTTGGTGCGCGTGATCCCGCGTTCCGGACGGAAAGCGGTCTATGTCGGCGCTCATGCGGGGCGGGTTTACGGCATGCCGCATCCGGAGGGTCAGGCGCTGCTCGAGCGGCTGACCGGGTTCGCGACCCAGCCGAGATACGTCTACAGCCACAAATGGCGGGTCGGCGATATCGTCATCTGGGACAACCGCGCCGTGCTGCACCGTGCCGGAAAGTTCGACGGCGCCACCGAGTACCGGCGCGACATGCGGCGCACCACCGTCGACGAGTTCCAGCCGAGCTGGGCCAGGCTCGGATGAGGCTCCGGCGCCATCGCAATCTGTCGGTCGTGAGCCCTGGCTAGAGCAATATAAGGGCGATCCCGGGGAACAGGGTGACCAGGATCAGGACGGCCAGCATCGTCAGCGCAAACGGTGCGGCGCCCCAAAAAATGTCCTCGATCTTGATGCGGTCGTCCTGAAGGTTGTTGTGGATGACGAAACAGGCGAGCCCGAGCGGCGGCGTCAGCAACCCGATCTCGACGGCGATGATGGTGACGATGCCGAACCAGACCAGGTCGACGTTGAACGAGGCGAGCGCCGGCACGGCGAGCGGCACGGTAATCAGCATGATCGAGCCGGCATCCAGGATCGTCCCCAAGAGGATGACCGCGACGATATAGATCGCGATCAGCGCGGCGAAACCGAGCCCCGATGCGACGATGTAGTGCTCCATCACATTGGGAATGCCGGACATCGCGATCATCCGCGAATACAATTGCGCCGCGAGCAGCAGGAAACAGATCGCCGCGGTGACGTGTCCGGTTTCCGACAGCGCGCGCCACAACGAGCGCCAGGTGAGTTTCCGCTTGAGGATCGTCACGACCAGGGCGCCCAGCGCGCCGACGCCGCCCGCCTCGGTCGCGGTGAACACGCCGCCATAGATGCCGCCGAGGACGATCGCGATCAGGCAGACGATCGGGGCGGTCTTCACCAGGATTTCCATGTTCGACATGCTCGACCGGGTCTCGCGCTCGAAGGTTTCGCGCGATGCCACCCGGTCGGGGAAGCGGTGGGCCATGAACCAGATCAGGGCGCAATAGGCCAGCGACAACAGGATGCCAGGGACGATACCGGCGATGAACAAATCGCCGATCGAGGTCTCGGCGAGGATGCCGAACAGGATGAGCAACAGGCTCGGCGGGATCAGCATGCCGAGCACCGACGAGCCCGCGACCACGCCGACCGCGAAGCGGGGGCGGTAACCCAGCCGCAGCATCTCGGGCACCGCCACCTTGGTGAACACCGACGCCGACGCGATCGAGGTCCCGGTGACGGCGGCGAACACGGCGTTGGCGCCTACCGTCGCGGTGCCGAGCCCCGCCTTGACGCGCCGGAACACATGATTGGCGACATCGTAGATATCCTTCCCCGTATCGGAGACGCTGACCAGCAACCCCATCAGGACGAAGAGCGGGATGACCCCGAACTCGTAGCGCTGGAGTCCCTCCGCCGCGGCCAGCGCCAGCAGCTTGCCGGCGATCTCGACATTGTCGCGGATGATCCAGACGCAGACGAAGGACAACAGGGCAAGCGCGACCCCGACATGCACCCCGACATAGACCAGGAACAGGACGAACAGCACCGAGATCAGCCCGATCTGGACAGCGGTCAGATCGAGTATTCCGCCGAGCGCCAGAAAGACCCCGCAGACCGCCGCCGTCGCGGCGAGCCCGATCAGCGGGCCGCGCAGCTCCCGGTTGCCGGCGCGGCGTTGCGCGGCGAGGAATTCGAGATCGGCCCAGCAGGCCCGCAGGAACTGGAAGGCGCAAAACCCCGCGCCGATGAGCACCAGGAGCTTGAACGGCCAGACCAGGAGCGTGAAGTCGGCCTCCAGCCCGGCATAGGTGCCGCGCCGCAAGGTCTTTTCGAACAGCGGCAATACGTAATAGAAGATTGCGGCCATCAGCACCGCGCCGCCGAAATGATAGACCGCCTGCAGCGTGCGCCCCAGCATCGGCCGGGCGGTGAGCAAACGCGCGATCAACACGTCCGAACGCGTCATCCGCCCGCCCCGCAAAGCGGCCGCGAGCTGGACGAACACGATCACGACAATCGACAGCTCGATGACCAGCGGCACGCCGCTCACCGGCGCGTCGAACAGGAAGCGGCTGAATACGTCGGTGTTGATCGCCACCATGATCGCGAAGATCCACGCGGTGCCGATCGCGTTCAGGCCGGAGATCGCCCCGTCGACGATCCCGGCGACACCCCAGCGGCGCGCCGTCCCCGCCGTTTGCGGCGGGGGCCGGTCGGTGGACGGCGTGTCCGCCATGCGCGGATGTCCTCCCTGCGGGACGCGCTATCGGGCAGCGCTGCGTCGGAGGCGGGTCCGGAACCGCCCCCGTCAAGCGTTACGGATAAGGCGGCGGCGGGCGCGGTCGGCCGCTATTCCTTGTCCCAGTCGCGGACGATTTCCGCCTTGGCGGCGCGCAACCCGTCCATATAGGCGGCGAGCACGCGGCGCGCCGGCTGGCCCTTCTTTTCCAACCTCTCCGCCCATTGCTTGGCGACGTTGGGGAGCGCGTGGGCCCAGCGCCGGCGCTCATCCATCGAGAATCCGGAGATCTTGGCGCCGCTCTTGGCCATGATGGCTTCGAACTTGTTCGACTTGCCGAGGCTTACCGCGGCATGGCGGTCCTGCCATCCGACCGCGACCTCGCGGAAGATCGTCTGGACCCATCCCGGCAGCTTTTTCCAGGACTCCACGTTGACGCTGAGGCCGGTGGAGGCGATCGCGCCGATATTGACCTTGGTGAGGTAGGGCGCGGATTGATAGACCTTGTAGGCGAAGCCGAGACCCCACGAGATCGGATAGCCGTCATAGAGGCCGTTCTTGATGTGCAGATAGGCCTGGTTCATGCTCGAGTTCACCACCGTGGCGCCGGTGTTCAGGAGATAGTTCCCCATCGTGCCGCTGGCCCCGAGCTTGTGGCCCTTGAGGTCCTCGTAGCGCTTGACCGGAAACTTGGTCATCATGTGGATCGTGTCGTTGACGCCGGTCCCCAGATAGATTTGGTCGAGCCGGGTCCAGGTGTCGTCCATTTCCGGCACTTTCTTGCGCACATCGCGCATGATCCGGGTCAGGGCATGGACGTCCGCGGTGCCGAACGGCACATAGGTCGAGATGTTTTCGAGCGGCAGCTTCGATTCCTCGAAGACGTGGATCTGGACGCCCACATCGGCGATGCCCTCCTCGACCGCCTCGAGGACTTCGTGGAAGCTCGCCAGCGTGAACGAATAGGCCTGGGTCCACTCGATCTTGAAATCCTTGCCCGACGCGGCGATCCGCTTGTCGACCTCGGGGACGAAATAGCCCTTGGTCACCTGGACCGGGGTGACGATCGGCGGCGGCGCGCCGACCACCGTCAACTTTATCGTCTTGGCCTGTCCAACCGCGGCCATCCCGGCCAGCACGACCGCGCCGGCGGCGCACAGCGCCATCGTCTGCTTTACGGAATTCATTGCGAGCCCCCCCTGTCGTCGGAGTCCGTTGTCGTCCGACTCCCCTATCGATGCCAAGACCTTAGCACGGCGTCTGGAAGGCGCACACCGGAGCCCTGAGCCGCGATTGCTAACGCGACCGTGACCCCATAGGCTGGACCGCACAGGGTGGCGCGAGGGGTGAAACTTGGGCTCGACACGGCCGCATGCGATCGTGATCGGCGGATCGGTGGGCGGCCTGGCCGCGGCGGGGCTCCTGCGGTCCATCGGCTGGCGCGCGACCGTGTTCGAGCGCACCATCGGCGACCTCGCCGGGCGCGGGGCGGGGCTCGGCATCTCGGCCGAGCTGTTGCAGGTGATGGACCGCATCGGTGCGCCGCTGGAGGTTTCGGGCGGCGCCGCGCATAACGGTTATGTCTGGATGGGCGCGGACGGCCGGGTGCTGTTCGAGCACGACCGCGGCACTGTCGGCAGCACCTGGGCGCGGGTCTACCGGCCGCTCCGCGACAGCATCCCGGACGACGGCTACCGCCAGGGCATGACGCTCGAACGCGTCGAGCAGGATGCAAGCGCGGTCACCGCGGTATTTTCAGACGGGACCCGCCTCGCGGCCGATTTGCTGGTTGCCGCCGACGGCGTGTTCTCCACGGTCCGCGCGCAGTTCCTGCCCGAAATCGAGCCGCATTACAGCAACTATGTCGCCTGGCGCGGCCTGGTGGGCGAGCAGGAGGTGCCCGGTTCGGTCATCGACGCGCTCGCCAACCGCCTGGTGTTCTGCTTTCCGGACAACGAGATGCTGCTGGCCATGGCGGCGCCGGGCGAGGGGGAGGACACGCGCCCGGGTCACCGCCGCATCTATTTCATCTGGTACCGGCCGGCGGCGCCCGACGCGCTCGCCAGGCTGTTCACCGATGCGGACGGCAGGAACCATGGCATCTCGATCCCGCCGCCGCTGATTCGCGACGAGCTGGTCGGCGACATGAAAGCCCGCGCGAGAGAGAAGTTCCCGCCGGCGATCGCCGAGATCGTGAACACGGTCTCGCAGCCCATGCTGCAAGCGGTCACCGACATGGAATCGCCGCGTCTGACGTTCGGCAGGGTGGCGGTGATGGGCGATGCGGCTTTCGTCGCCCGCCCCCATACCGCCGGCGGCGTCTCGAAGGCCGCGCTGGACGCCGAGTGCCTGGTCGATTCGCTGGTCGGGGCGAAGAACGACGTCGGCGCCGCGCTCGCGCGCTACGATCGGACGCAGCGGGAGTTCGGCCGCCGGCTGGTTGCCCATTCGCGCTATCTCGGCGCCTTTCTGGAGGACCGCGAAGAGACGCCGGAGGGAAGCGACGCGGAACCGGAGCGCGACCCGAAGCGCATCATCCTCGACTACGGCGCACCGGACATGCTGCACGACGTCGACCCGAAGCAGTTTCGCGAGGACCGGGCTGTATAGGGCATTCTCACCTGTGAGCAACAAGGAGTCGAAACAATGGCAACCAAAATAGCGGATCGGGCGGATGTCCCGGCGCTCTCCTTTCTCGGGTTCATTCACGAAGGGGTTCCCGTCGCCACCGAGAACCTCGATGCCTGCATCGAATTCTACATCGAGGTGCTCGGGCTCAAGCTGCTGCCGCGCCCCAAGGCCCTGGACGACCTCGGCCCCGGGGCATGGCTCGGCGACGCGGACGATACCGTCCAGTTCCACCTGATCGCCAATGACGGAACGCTGCGGCCGAAGGAGGGCGCCCGGATCGAGCCGGCCGGCCGGCACACCGCCTGGCGGATCGGCGATGTCGAGGCCTTCCGCGCCCGGATGCGCGAGTTGAACGTCCATTTCGAGGAAATTTCCAGCCTGCTCGGCGAACCGCAGCTCTTCGTCACCGATCCGGCGGGCCACACCTGGGAGTTCCAGGGACCGCCCGGCGCCGGGCGCTGACCGCAATTCCGTCCGAACCGCAGACGCCCCGGGATGGAAAGCGAGGCTGCGCATGCCCTATGTCGATGCCAATGGCGAGAGGCTTCACTACCAAGAGGCCGGAAGCGGGCCCGCCGTTCTCCTGATCCACTCTATGGGCGCCGACGTCACCATGTGGCGCGACCAGATCGCGGCGCTCTCCGGCCGCTATCGCTGCATCGCCTTCGATTGCCGGGGCCACGGGGCGAGCACCTATAACGCGCGTTTCGCGATCGCCGACGCGGCGGCGGATTTGAAGGCCGGGCTCGACGCCCTGGGCGTCGGGTCCTGCCATCTCATAGGCCTCGCGATGGGCGGTCCGATCGCGGTCTCCTTCGCCGCCCAGTGGCCCGGCGCGGTCCGCTCGGTGGTGGTCGCGGACGGTTTCGTCGACATGCGCGAGGTCGGCGGCGCGCGCATCCCCGAATGGGCGGAGACCATCCGCTCGATGCCGATGGAGGCGTTCGGCCGGCGCTATGTCGACTCGCGGCTGACCGCGTCGGCCAGCGACGAAGCGCGCCAGGGGCTCGCCGCGGCGATCGCCAGGGTCCCGCCGGACGCCTATATCGACGTGATGAAGGCGATCTTCGACGGCATCGCCTTCACCGCGGAAGCCGCGACCATCGGCGTGCCGTCGCTGGTGATCTGGGGCGAGCAGGACGAGGTGACACCGCTGGAGCATTCGCAACAGATCGCCGACACCATCCCCGGCGCGCGGCTGGAGACCATCCCGGGCGCCGGACACATCGCCAACCTCGACAAGCCCGAGGCGTTCAACCGCCTGATCGCGGATTTCCTCGACGCTCAGGCGGCGTGAGCCGCTTAGCGTCCCTCGATACGCCCCGGATCAAGTCCGGACCTACTTCGGGATGAGGAAAATTTTCCGGCCACCTCCCAACCCTCACCCTGAGTAGCCCCGGACTTGATCCGGGGCGTATCGAAGGGCGGCCGACTGTCTCGGGCGCGCCGCCGCGACGCCGGTTCCGCAGCGCACGCGTCGCCCGATCGGTGCAACCGGTTTATAGTGTTGCAAGCAATGTCAGCCTCCCCCCGAAGGCAGAATCGATGGCGCAACTGACCGCGTCGCAGGGCAGGACCGCCGAATGACCGAAACCATCGCGATCCGCGCCCGCTGGGCGCTGCTGCCGGACGGCGACGGGCAGCGCATCGAGACCGACCGCTGGGTGCTGGTCGAGGACGGGCGGATCGCGGCGGTGACGGCGGGGTGTCCGGGGGGGACCGACCGCGTCATCGACGCGCCGGAAGCGCTGGTCCTGCCGGGCTTCGTCAATTTGCACAATCACGGCATCTCGTCCCTGCTGTTCCGCGGCATCGTCGAGGACCGGCCCACCGCCTCCTGGGCCGCCGATACCGTCTACGGGCTGATCATGCCGCTGCAGGGCCTGGCCATGGAGGTGCTCGACGAGGACGAGCTGCGCGCGGTGACCGCGCTCGGCCTCATCGGCCTGGTCAAGGGCGGCGCGACCACGGTGATGGACAATTTCCGCAACGCGCAGCATGTCTCGTTCGACGTGGCCGAGGCTCTGGGGCTCAGGTTCTACGGCATGCCCTATCTGTTCTCGACCGAAGATTTCGGCATCGGCGAGGACGGGCTGCCGCGCTACGCCGCGCGCCCGACGGACGAGAGCGACCTCGCCCGGGCGGTCGCGCTGTTCGACGCCCATGACGGGCGGGCGGGCGGGCGCATCCGCGCGGGCTTCGGGCCGCACGGCACCGATAGCTGCGATCCCGATCTGCTCGCCGGGATCCGCGATGCCGCGGCGGCGCGCGGCGCCAAGGTCACCATCCATGTCTCGCAGAGCGCGACCGAAAGCGAGACCCTGCAATCCCGCTACGGCCGGACGCCCACCGAACAGCTCGCTCATGTCGGGCTGCTCGGCCCCGATCTGGTGGCCGCGCATTGCGTCTATGCCTCGGACGGCGACCTCGCGCTGATCGCGGAATCCGGCGCGACGGTGGTCAACTGCCCGGCGTCGTTCGCCCGCGGCGCGGTCCCGGCGGTCTGGCAGCGCACCATTGCGCGCGGCGTGCGCACCGGGATCGGGCTCGACGGCTACGCCATGGACATGATCGGCGAACTCAGGACGGCCGCTTTGGTCTCCAAGCTCGCCTCGGGCCGTTCGGAGGACGCGGCGGCGCGCGACCTGGTTGCCGCCGCCACGGTGGACGGCGCCGCGGCGCTCGGACGCGACGATATCGGCCGCATCGCGCCCGGCTGCCGCGCCGATCTGGTCGTGGTCGATCTCGGCGCCTCCCATCTCGCCCCGGTCAGCGATCCGCTCAAGACCATGGTCTGGCACGCGGGGCGGGCGGATATCAGGGCGGTGATCGTCGACGGCCGGCTGGTGGTGGAAGACGGCGGCCATCGCCTGGTCGACGAGGCCGCGATCGTCGCCGCCGGCGCCGCGGCGGTGCGCAAGGTGTGGGACGAGGGGCGCGGGCGAGGCTATATCAAGGAAGGCGAGATCGTCGGATAGACGGCGCCGTCGGAACGGAAGAACGGAGTTGCGGAATGACGCTTCAAACGGTCGCGATCCTGAGCCCGGGAGAGATGGGCGGCGGCGTCGGCGGCGCGCTGAGCCGGCACGGCCATACGGCGATCGCCTGCCTCGCCGGTCGCAGCGCGGAGACCAGGGCGCGGGCCGAACGGCAGGGATTCCGTTTATTCGACGACCTCGATTCGATGCTGGCAGAGGCCGATATCGTGCTCTCGATCCTGCCGCCGGAGGTCGCGCGCGCGACCGCCGAGGACGTGGCGGCGGCGATGAAACGGTGCGGCAGGACACCCCCCTTCGCCGAGCTCAACGCCATAGCGCCGGATACCGCGAGGGCGATCGGGGCGGTGATTCGCGGCGCCGGCGCGCCATTCATCGACGGCGGGATCATCGGCCTTCCCCCGGCGGAAGGGCGAAAGCCGACCCGGATCTACGTCTCCGGGGAAGCCGCGCCGGCGATGGACGCGTTCGACGGCAAGGACATCGCCATCCACCAATGCGGGCCCGAGATCGGCCGCGCCTCGGCGGTCAAGATGTGCTACGCTTCGATTTCCAAGGGCACCAACACGCTGCATACCGCCGCGATGACGGTGGCCGACGCGCTTGGCGTCGGCGAGATCCTGCGCGCAGAGATCGGCGACAGCGTACCCGCCGTGTTCGAGCGCATGCAGGCGAACATCCCGCGCCTGCCCGCCGATGCCGGACGCTGGATTGGCGAGATGGAAGAGATCGCCAGGACCTACGCATCCGCCGGGCTGCCGCCCGGCTTCCACAAGGCGGCGGCCGAGATATTCCGCCTGCTGGACGCGACGCCCTACGGCCGCGAAACGCGCGAGACGATGGATCGCGCAAGGACCATGGAGCAGACCGTCGCCGCCTGCGTCGCCGAGCTCCGCAAGCGCGAAGCGGCGGAGTGAGTCCCGCCACGACCGAATCGCTCCGCCTCGCCGACGGTCGCACGGTCGACGTCGCGATCCGCACCAGCCCCCGCGCGCGCCGCTTCCTGATCACCGTCGCGCCGGTCGGCGGCGCGGTCGAGTTGGTGCTGCCGCGGGGCGCGCCGCGCTCCGAGGGTCTCGCCTTCCTCAGGGCGAAAGAGGGCTGGATCGCGGCAAGGACGGCGAAGGCGCTGCCCCGGGTGCCGTTTTGCGACGGCGCGGCGTTCCCCTTTCTCGGCGACAGGCTGACGATCCGCTGCACCGCCACGGGCCGCCTTGGCGCATGGCGCGACGGCGATGTCCTCGCGGTCCAGGGCGAAGCCGCGGACGCGCCGGACCGGGTGGTGCGCTGGCTCCGCCGTGCCGCGCGGCACGAGATCGCGCCCCTTGTCGGCGAGAAAGCCGCCCTGCTCCCCGCCCGCTATGGCCGCATCGCGCTGCGCGACACCGTTTCGCGCTGGGGAAGCTGCTCGGCCAAGGGGAATCTCAGCTTTTCCTGGCGCCTGGTCATGGCCCCCCGGCCGGTGCTCGACTACGTCGTCGCCCACGAGGTCGCCCACCTGGTCGAGCACAACCACGGCGAAGGTTTCTGGGCCCATGTCGCGCGCCTCTGCGACGACGTCCAGGCCCCGCGCGCCTGGCTGCGACGCCACGGCGCCTCGCTGCACCGGTATGGGTAGCGGGTGGCCCTCATGACCCTCGATGAGCGGCTGGACGACCTCGAACGCGACGGCTCGCTGGTAGCCTCGGCGATCCCGAGGCGAACGTTCCGGCCGGTCGAGCGGCGGCCCGGCGCCCTGGCGAGATTCCTCGTCGGGCGCGCCAGCCGATGACGGACCTCATCGTCCGTCCGGCCGCGCCGGGGGACCGGGCCGGCTGGGAGCCGCTGTTTCTGGCCTATGCCGATTTCTACAGGGTCGCCATGACGGCGGAGACCCTGGAGACTGTGTGGGACTGGATCCACGACCCGGCCCATGTCGTCGAAGCGTTGGTCGCGGAGCGCGAAGGCGCGCTGGTCGGCCTCGCCCATTACCGCGCCATGCCAAGCCCGCTCCGCGGCGGGACGCTCGGCTTTCTCGACGACCTGTTCGTCGATCCCGCGGCGCGGGGCGCGAAGGTGGGCGAAGCCCTGTTCGCGCGCCTCGGCGAGATCGCCGCCGGGCGCGGCTGGCGTTGCGTCCGCTGGATCACCGCCGACGACAACTACCGCGCCCGCGCGCTCTACGACCGGGTCGCGGTGAAAACGGCGTGGAACACATACGAGATGGCGGCTGGGGCGGGGTCGCGGTCCGGAAAAGTGTCGCCGGGTTGATCTCTGCCTGCGCCGCCGACGCGCGCGCCGGTCACCAGAGCCTATCTGTCTTGGATGGAACCGGAGCGACAGGGCGTCCCTCGATACGGCGCTTCGCGCCTACTCGGGATGAGGCGATGTTGTTGGCCTCCTGCAACCCAACCCTCACCCTGAGTAGCGGCGAAGCCGCGTATCGTGCCTCAGCCGTGTCCGCGGTTCCAAGCAAGACGGACTGTCAATCGGCTTTGAAGTTTGACCTGTCAATCGGCTTTGAAGTTTGATCGAACAGAACGACGAATGGGCAGTCCAGAGAGCACGATACACGCTCTTTCACCACGGACCGGGACATGATCGTTTCCACACCCGACCTGCCGCCCGCCGAAACCACGGCGGCGGAGCGTCGCCGGGATCGCTCGGCTAATATCTGTTAGGGAAATACCCGAGGACTTCGCATGTTTTTTGGCGCCCTGAAGACTTGGTTCCTGGCTGCTGTGCTGGTCTTGTCCTGGGCAGGCACGGGCGCGGGCGAAACCAGCCGGAAACAGGCCTACCGGATCGCCGTCGGTCTGATCGTACTCGAATCGGAATCACCCGAGGACGGTTTCGGCCGCTCCGAATATGTTGTCACCCTGGAGAGGCACGATCCGGCGGTCAAGAAAGAGATCGGACTGGCGAAGGTGGAGGCGAAGACGCTCGCGCGAGAGTTGAAAAAGCACACGCGACGTATCCATGAGGAAGGAGGAGCCGCCGCCGGAGAACCGAACGGGAAGAATTCGAACGAGCGAGCGGCGACCCTGGCCTCATCGCGGGAACGGCTCGAAAGGACACGGCAGCGATTGGATGTCGTCCGAAGCAGGACAAGAGAACTTCATCTCCTCCTGTACGCCAGGTCCCACGAACTATCCGTTTCCGGAACGCGCATGCACTTTGCCGATGAAAGGCTTCCAGCGAAAGTCTATGAAGGGGACAGGGTGACGATTTCCCTGGTCGAACGGGACGCTTTCGACCGGGACCTGATGGGACGAAAGACGATCGTTCTCGACAGGAATCTGCTGGACAAGGGGCGCGTCGAATTGAGCACCGGCTGGGTCGAGTCGATTGAACTGAAACTGGTGCCAGCGGAATAGGTCTATCCGCCGGGCCGGTCGGAAAGGGAAAGAACGAAGCGGCGGACGCCGGAGACCTCCCCGCCCGCAGCCGCTACCTCCCTGCCTCGGCCTCGACGATGAGGGTCGTGCCGTCCGCATCGACGACCGTGACGCGCGTTCCCTCGCCGAGTTCCTGTCCCTCGGGCCGTACCGCGAACAGCCACACGGTGTCGCCGGCACGGATCCTCCCGCGCCCGCCCGCGGTCGCCGTGTCCAGAATGTGGTGCGAGCCGAGCATGGTCTGTCCGCGCTTGTTGAGCGTCGGATGGTCGGTGGGGGCCTGACGGGCCGAAACGACACGCCGGCCGATGAAGATCGCCACCACCGAGAGCACGGCGAACAGGACGGCCTGTATCTCCCAGCTCATCGAGGGGATCGCGGCGAGCAGGAGGCCGGTGATCACCGCGGCGATGCCGAGCCAGAGGAAAATCACGCCCGGCACCAGCACCTCGACCAGCATGACGAGGACGCCGAAGGCCATCCAGTGCCAGAAGGAAATGACTTCCGGGAATTCGATCATCGGCCACTCGTCCCGCAGATCAGTCGTTGCCGGAGCTGGGCACCGAGCCGCTCCGGCCCGTCTGTCCGTCGTCGAAGGCCTGTTTGGCGATTTCCGTTAGACCGGCGACCGCGCCGATAACGCCGGAAGCCTCGAGCGGCATCAGCACCAGCTTCTGGTTGCGGGCCTTGCCGATGGTCTCCAGCGCGCTGACATATTTCTGCGCGACGAAGTAGTTGAGCGCCTGGATGTTCCCCTCGCTGATCGCCTTGGAGACCATCTCCGTCGCCCGGGCTTCGGCCTCCGCCTCGCGCTCGCGGGCCTCGGCGTCCCGGAACGCCGCTTCGCGCCTTCCCTCGGCGTCGAGGATCTGGGCCTGTTTCTCGCCCTCCGCCCGCAGGATCTCCGATTGCCGGACACCCTCGGCTTCGAGAATGGCGGCGCGCTTCTCGCGTTCGGCCTTCATCTGGCGCCCCATGGCTTCGACCAGCTCGATCGGCGGCGAGATGTCCTTGATCTCGATGCGGGTGATCTTGATCCCCCAGGGCGAGGTTGCCTCGTCGACGACCCTCAGCAGGTCGGCGTTGATCTTGTCCCTTTGCGACAAGAGCTCGTCGAGGTCCATCGATCCCATGACGGTACGGAGATTGGTCATCGTGAGGTTGAGGAGGGAAATCTCCAGGCGCCGCACCTCGTATGACGCCTTGACCGGATCCATCACCTGGTAGAACACCACCCCGTCGACCCGGACCATCGCGTTGTCCTTGGTGATGATCTCCTGCGACGGGACGTCGGTGACCTGCTCCATCACGTTCTGGCGCTGGCCGACCCGGTCGACCAGAGGCACGATCAGATGCAGCCCCGGTGACAGGGTGCGGGTATAGCGGCCGAACCGTTCCACGGTGAATTCGAACCCCTGCGGCACCGTCTTCACGCCCATGAAGACGAGGGCCACCGCAAGGACGATGACGACGACTACGAAGATTGAGAATGGATCGATCATGTCGAGGAGCCCCGGATTGTGCCGTTCGTTTCGGTCGCGGCCGCGCGCGTTCGGCTCCTCGGAATATTGTAAGGGACCAACGCCGATGCAACCTGTTCCATTTGTGATAGATAAATAAGGATCTTCTACTCCTTTTGCTTGTGTCCGCTGGTTGCCCCGTCCCGTCAGCCTATCTCCCATCCCATTCCGCGCGGAGCGCGGTTCGGTCGATCTTGCCGCTGGCGTTTTTCGGCAGGTCTTCGCGAAGGAATATCTCGCGCGGGCGCTTGAATTCCGGGAGGAGCGCTTCGCAGTGGCGGTCGAGGTCGCGCAAGGCGAGCACGGCGTTCGCCCGGGTGACGACAAAAGAGACCACCGCTTCGCCGTAGATCGGGTCGGGAACGCCGATCGTCGCCGCCTCGGAGACGTCGGCGTGGCGGGTCAGCACGTTGTCGATCTCCAGCGGGGCGATATTGACGCCCCCCCGGATGATCACGTCCTTGGCGCGCCCGGTGACGTGGAGAAATCCGTCCGCATCGAGATAGCCGACATCGCCGGTCTTGAACCGGGTTCCGCGGATCGGCACCACGGCGCCGCCCTCCAGCAGATAGGCCGACGCGTTCTGGGCGCCGCCGATCTCGATCTCGCCGATGGCGCCCGCCGGCGCCGCCGCGCCGTCCCCGTCGAGGATGCGGACATTCTGATAGAGCCCGGGCGGGCCGACGCTGCCGATGCGGCGCTCGCCGACATGGTTGCCCGCGACCACGCCGCCCTCGCTCATGCCGTAGAGCTGCATCAGCTCGATCCCGTATGTCCGCTCGAAGCGCTCGTGCTGGGAGACCATCAGCGGCGCGGTCGAGGAGCTCATGAAGCGCACCCCGGCGAAGCCATTGCCGGGCGGCGGACCGTCGCCGTCGAGCAGCATGTTCACCACCGTCGGCACGCCGATCGCCATGGTCGGCCGATGCGCCGCGATCCAGTCGAAGAACCGGCTTTGCGAGAACCGGCGGGCGAAGAGAATGGTGCCGCCGGCCACCAGCATCGGCATCACGGTCAGCATGTGGGTCGACGGCCAGCTGAAGGAGCGGTATTCGAGGACGCGGTCCGACGGCCCGAGTTTCCACATGTCGATCGTCTGGTCGGCGATCCAGAAATAATTGCCGTGGTTGTGGATCATCCCTTTCGGCGCGGCCGCGGTGCCCGAGGTGAATCCGATGACCGCGACCCCGTCCTCGCCGATTTCCGGCAGGGTGGCGGGCGCCCGCGCCGAGGCCTCGTCGAACAGCGATCCCAGCGCGATCGCCTCCCGCCCGGGGTCTATCCTGTCCCCGCCGGCGCCGAGGACGACCAGCCGCGGGTCGAGGCGCCGGGTCATCTCCGCGATATGCGTCGCGTTGACCTCGACATTGATCGTGCAATAGGCGATGCCCGTCGCCAGGCAGGCGAAGAAGAGCGCCAACTGCTCCAGCCCGTTCTCGCTCAGCATCAGGATGCGGTCGCCCGGCGCCAGCCCGCGATCGGAGAAACACCCGGCCAAGCGCTCGCACAGCGCGAGCGTCCCGGCATGGGTCAGGCTCCTCCCGTCATCGACCGATTGCAGGAAGACCTTGTCCGGATCGGCCTCGGCGTGGCGGCGCAGCAGGGCCGAAACGGGGCGGAACCGGGTGCGGTCCGGGACCTGTTCGATCATGACCGGAGGAAAGCGGCCGCCGGAATCAATCGGCGCCGTCCGCGCCGCCGAGGAGATGCCCGAAACGCCGCCGCGCGGCTTCCGCCTCGGCCGGGCTCGGCGCGTTGACCTTGGGGAAATTGTCCTTCCAGTGAAACGGCCGGCAGGCGTCGATCACCGCGCGGCCCATCGAGAGGTCGCCGGAAGCGCGTCGGCTCGGGTGGAGGAGGGGGTCGGCGGGGGAGGTTCTGGCGCCCTCGATGATGTCGATGGAGTTCGCCGGATCGCTCCGCGTCAGGAGCGCCCACCAGAGCTCTTCGAGATCGGTCACGTCGATATCGTCGTCCACCACCACGACATAGCGGTTGGCGTAGTTGGCCGCATGGCAGGTCGCGGCGATATGGCCGGCCTGCTTGGAGTGGCCGGGATAGCGCTGCTTGATCGCGACGCCGTGCAGCAGCCGCGACGAGCCGATCTCGTAGCACCAGACGCCGGTCACGTCGGGCACGCCGGCCGAGGCCAGCGCCTCCTTGACCATCGCCGAGCGCAGCACCGCGCGGTAGCGGCCCATCTCGTCCGACCCGCCGCCCATCGGCGGCACGCCGAGGATGATCGGGTCGTCGCGGTGATAGAGGCGCTCGATCTGGAGCACCGGTTCCGGGTGCTCGCCGCTCGCGTAATACCCCGTCCACTCGCCGAACGGGCCTTCCATGCGGTCATGGCCGGCGACGAGATACCCCTCGACCGCGATCTCGCAATTGGCCGGGAAGGGGAGGCCGGTGACCTCGCCCCGCACGCATTGCACCGGCTCGCCGCGGATGCCGCCCACCAGGTCGAACTCGCAAATGCCCGACGGCGCTTCGGTGCAGGCGGCATAGAACGCCATCGGGTCCGAGCCGAGCACCATCACGATCGGGCATTTCTCGCCGCGGGCGAAGTATTTCTCGCGATGCACGTGGCCGTGCTTGCCGGGCACCATCAGCACGCCGATCGACGATTTGTCGTGCACCATCGCCCGGTAGGTGCCGACATTGAGCCAGCCATTGTCCGGATCCCGCGTCACGGTCAGGCAGCCGGTGCCGATATAGCGACCGCCATCCTCGACATGCCAGACCGGGGTGGGGAACTTCATCAGGTCGATGTCGCCGCCGCCAAGCACGTTCTCCAGCACCGGGCCGTGGTCGACGATCTCGTGCGGGATGGTCCGGCGCTGCTTGACGAATCCTTCGTAGCAGGCGTCCGAAAGCTCGCTCTTGGTGAGCTCGTCGGGGAAGCCCAGCGTCATGTTGCGCCGCTTCCCGGCGAACACGTTCATGATCACTCGGTAGCCCGGCGGGCAGCCCGGCACGTCGTCGAACAGCACCACCGGCCCGTCGTCCTGCTTGATCACCGCCTCGGCGGCGAGGCCGATATCCTCTTCCCAGGACGCGCCGCGCACGACGCGGAGCTCGCCGAGCCGGTCGGCCTCGGCGATCCACTCCCTGAGATCGCCGTAGGGCAGCACGCAGCGCAGATTGCTTCGGTCCATCGCATCCTCCGTCGCGCCCGTTATAGCCGCTCAGCCCCAATGTGGACATCGCCGGAGGGCTGCGACACACTCGCTCGACCCAGACGGAGCTTGTCATGAGCCACCCGGCCTTCGACGCATCCCGCTTCATCGACGACCGCCCCGGCGAGAAGGTCTTCCGCATCGACCGGCGGGCGTTCCACGATGCCGCGATCTACGAAGCGGAGATGGAGTTCATCTTCGAAGGGCAATGGAACTATCTCTGCCACGAGAGCCAGATTCCAGACCACGGGGACTATTTTTCGACCCATATCGGGCGCCAGCCGGTCTACGCGATCCGCCGCAAGGACGGCTCGATCGGCTGCTATATCAACGCCTGCGCCCATCGCGGCGCGCTGCTCACCCCCTACCGCCAGGGCAATGCCCGGGTGATCACCTGCCGGTTCCACGGCTGGGCCTACGATTCGGACGGGCGCTGCGTCAAGATCAAGAATCAGGACTCGGGCTTTCCGGCGCCGGATTTCGACCGCGCGCGGTTCAACCTCAAACCCGTGCCCCTGGCGGCCAGCTATCGCGGCTTCGTGTTCGGCTGCCTCGACCGCTCCGCCGGGCCGCTCGAGGACCATCTCGGCGAGGCGCGGTTTTTCATCGACATGTTCGCCGACCAGTCGCCCGACGGGCTCGAAATCCTCCCCGGTTCGCAGACCTATGTCTGCGACCATAACTGGAAATACCAGGCCGAGAACGTGACCGACGGCTACCATGTCGGCACGGTTCACCGGAATTTCGCCAACACCGTGCTGGCGCGCGAGGCGCGGGACCGCACCGAGGGGCTGCTCAAGACCGAGACCGGGCGGATCAAGGGCGACGTCGCCAACGGCGCGTTCTATCTCGGCGGCGGGCATATCGCGCTCTGGGCCGACCGGGCGAGCCCCGAAGCGGCGCCGCTGGCGCCGGCGACCCAGCGGATCGAGCGCGACTACCCCGACGTCCGCGCGGACTGGATGCTGCGGCGCGGCCGCAACGTGCTGGTCTTCCCCAACATGGTGCTCAACGACCTCGCCTCGACCCATCTCAGGACCCACCGGCCGCTGGCGCCGGAACGGACCGAGGTGACGATCTGGTGCATCGCGCCGAGGAACGAGCCCAGGGAGGCGCGTTTCGCGAGGCTCAGGAAGTTCGAGGACTTTTTCCTGGTGACCGGGCTGGCCACCTCGGACGACGTGATCTCGCTGGATAACGCACAGGCCGGCTGCCACGGAAGCGAGGCCGGCTGGAACGAGTATGCGCGCGGCGCCGGCCAGGCGGTCGACGGGCCGGACGCGATGGCCGACGGGTTGGGAATGAAACCCGTCACCTCATCGCCGAGCTGGGACCACGAGGCCGAATATGTCGGCTTCTACCGGCACTGGCAGACCCTGCTGGCCAATCAGGGCGCGTCGTAGCCGGCCATCAGCCCGTCGACGATTTCGGCCAGCCCATCCCAGTCGCAGGCGCCGTAGCTGTAGCCGCTCATCACGAAGCCGGGGCCGGCATAGAATTTCTCGTACTGGGCGTGGCGGCCGGCGAATTCGGAGCCGAGCAAATCCCAGGCGAGGCGCAGCAGCTTCATCCGCTGCTTCGCCGTCTGGTCCGGGGTCGACCAGTAGGTCTCGAATTTTTCGGCGAGCGCGGGGTCTTCGAGGACCGACGAATCTGCGGGCATCTGGATCGGCCCGCCGCCCAGCAGCTCCCGGACCGTCTCGCAGATGGCGCCGTGGTTGTTCGAGCACCAGTGGAGCGCCGCGTACATGTAGCGCCGGTTCACCGTCACGAAGCCCGGCACCATCTCCTCGCAGCCCTGGACCTGGCCCATCAGCATCCCTTCCAGCGCCGCGAGCTGCGCCGCGAGGTCGCCGAGCGTCGTCGCGACCGCCGGAATGCCGATCGTCCGGTTGGAGACGCAGACCCGGTGGGCGACGCCGACGATGAGCTTGAGCTTTTCGAGGAAGCGGATATTGGCCTGGTGGTTGGCCAGCGAATGACCGGGCGTGCGCACATAGATCTCGCGCGTCATCGCGACATTGTCATGCAGGAACACGGCGTCCCACGGCACATGGACGTCCTCGAACAGGACCGCGGCGTCGGTCTCGTCGAAGCGCCAGGTGAGCGGCATGTCGAATTCCGAGGTGGCGAATTTCTCATAGGGCTTGCGCGCCCAGATCGAGACCCCGGGGGCGTTCAGGGGCACCGCGCAAGTGATCGTCTCGGCCTCGTTGCCGGGCGGCACCGGCTGCAGATTGCCGACCCACGTGTCGTGGCAGAAGACCGCGGATGTGCCGATCATCTTGAGCCCGCTGACGGTCACGCCCCGGTCGTCCTCGCCCGTCACCCGCAGCGTCGGCGAGGTCGTGCCCGCGTCGGCGCGCCGCGCCCCCTGCGGGTTGGTGACGGTGTGGGTGGTGAACAGATCGTCCCGCCGGGCGCGCCGGTAATAGCCCATCAAGTTCTCGCCCGAGCCCGCGCGCAGCTCCTCGAACAGTTCCGGGCTCGTGGCGAGCCCCGACAGGTAGCTCGGGAAATTGTCCGGCGAGCGGCCGAGCAGGCCGTAGCTCCACGACGCGATTTGCCGGTGGGTCTCGTAGCGCCGTTCCAGATCGGCGCGGCTGCGCGGGCGCAGGAAATAGGTCGAGAATTCCTCCCCGTCCTCCTCGCAGACCATCAGCTCGCGGTTCTCTTCCGCCCGTTTCCTGTCATAGATCGAGGCGAAGGACCGGGCGGCGTTGCGGAAGGCCGGGTGGGCGGTCACGTCGCCGACCCGCTCCTTGCCGATATAGACCGTTCGCCCGTCGCGCAGGCTCTCCAGATACTCTTCGCCGGTCAGCAGCAAGCACAAGCTCCCCTTCGGTGGCGGGGTCATGTACGCTATGGTCGGGTATGAGTCGAGAAACCACCGAAGAGCTGGCCGAATTCGCGGCAACGCTCGGCCTCGACGCGGTCCCCGACGGCGTGCGCGAGTCCGCCAAGGCGCTGCTGCTGGATGCGCTCGCCTGCGCGTTCGCCGGCCACCGGGGGGAGGAGACCGGCCAGATTCGCGCCCTCGCATCCGCGCTCGGTCCCTCGGCGGAGAGCGCGGTGATCGGCGGGCAGCCGATGTCGCTCGCCGGGGCGGTGCTGATGAACGGCTATCTGATCACCGCCGTCACCATGTGCGACGTT
Organism: Alphaproteobacteria bacterium; assembly: GCA_965205995.1. Classification (GTDB taxonomy): domain Bacteria; phylum Pseudomonadota; class Alphaproteobacteria; order MPNO01; family MPNO01; genus MPNO01. The sequence continues at coordinate 220,580 of OZ242200.1, forward strand.
CACCGCGCGACGCTCACCCATGTGACGCCCGAAATCGTACCGCCCGCGCTCGCAATCGCCGCACGCGACGATGCCTCGGGCGCCGATCTCCTCGCGGCGCTGGTCGCCGGGCTCGAAGTCACCACGCGGGTCGGGATCGGGCTCGACTATCCGGCTTTCCGCGCCAAGGGCTGGCACGGCCCCGGGGTCACCGGCCCGTTCGGCGCGGCCGCCGCCGCCGGAAGCCTGCTGGGCTTCGATGCCGACACCATGGCGCGCGCCTTCGGCCTCGCCGGCAGCCAGTCCGCCGGCACCTTCGCCGCCTGGGGCACGCCGACGGTCAAGTGGCACCAATGCCGCGCCGCCCTTTCCGGGCTGATGGCGGCGCTGCTCGCCGAGCAGGGCTTCGCCGCAACGCGGAATTTCCTCACCGCGCCGGATGGCGGGCTTTACACGACCTACGCGGAAGGCGGGCTCCCCGATCTCGCCACGCGGGATCTCGGCCGCCGCTGGGAGTTGCAGCAAATCGCTCTCAGGCAATGGCCCGCGGCGACCGTGTTGCAGGACGTGCTGACCGCGCTCGCCGAACTGGCCCAGGGGGACGATTTCGCCTTCGACGATATCGCGCGGGTGCGGCTCGCCTTGCCCAGGACCGCGTTCGACATGCATGGCGGGTTCTCGACCTGGCGGGCCAAGTTCGAGGCGCTCTTGTCGGCGCATTACGTCGCGGCGGTCTATCTGCGGGACCGGGCGCTGACCCTCGATCAGTTCGAGCCCGCCTGCTACGACGACCTTGCGCTCCGGCGCTTCGCCGCCGAGCGGGTCGAGGTCGGCCACGATCCGGACCTCGAATCCGGCCAGGCGACCGCCGAAATCGAAACCGCGGACGGTTTACGCCGATCCGCGCGCTGCGACCATGCGCTGGGAACGCCGGAAAACCCGCTGTCGTCGGACCAGGTGCGGCAAAAGTTCAGGTTCTATGCCGAACCCGTGCTCGACCCCGCGCGGATCGACCGGACGATCGCCGCCATCGACGGCCTCGAGACCCTGGGATCGGCGCGCGAACTGGTCTCCTGGCTGGGCGCCGGGGAGCGGACGGGCTAGCGCCGCACCTCGCACTCGATCGACCAGCTCACCGCGCCCGCCTCGTCGCGGCGCGCGAAGTCGAGCCGGGCGTTCGCCTTGAGGGCCGCGCCGGCGGCCTTGCGAAGCTCGTCCCGGACCGCCTCCGGCAGGTCGTCGAAGGCGAGGGTGAGCCGAACCGGGGTTTTCGGCCGCGCCCGTTTCGTCGCGCTTCCGTTCTTCCGTTCCCCGTTTTCCGTCCTGGCACCCCAGATGCTGTCCCAGCCGGAGCGGTATTCGGGCGTCTTGACGTTGCTGAAATAGCCGTAATGGACTTCGGTCTTGCCGCCGACCGATTCACGGGACGATTTCTGCGCGGTCGAGGTCGAGGCCTCGCTCGGAGTCGACGCGGCTGCGCTGTCGCTCGAAGTCTTGGCGCTCTCGCTCGCGGCCTTGGGCGCGCTCTTCTCGGCGGCGGGCGTGGAGGTCGATACTTCACTCATGGCGTGCATTGATCTCCCGAGTCGAAAAAGGCGCAACCTGTTACATCGACACGCCCGCCGATGCAATACGCAAATGGGCCCGCGCGTTCGGATGCCGCGTAACCGCGAAACGCTGTAGAATGGACCGCGCGCGGCGCGGCCCGAAATGGAGGGAAGGGGAGGTCATGGACGGAACCATTGCACAAAAATTCAATGTCGGCGGTGTCTTGCTGGACCGGCCCTTCAGGATCCGCAGGCTCGGCCATTTCGGCTTCAACGTGCGGAACTTCGACGCCTGCGTCCGGTTCTATTCCGACCTGCTCGGCTTCGCGATTTCCGATGCGCTCGATTTCGGCTCCCGTGTCGAGGACAAGGCGGCGCTGAAGGATTTCGAGGCGACGACCGGCCTTTTCATGCGCCACGGCAGCGACCACCATTCCTTCGTGCTGTTTCCCAAGCCGATCCTCGACCATATCGGCGGGCGGCCGACAAAGCCGGACGTCACGATCAACCAGATCACCTGGCAGGTCGGCAGCCTGCGCGAGGTCGCCGAGGCCGACAACTGGCTGCGCGGGCACGACACAAGAATACGGCGGTCGGGCCGCGACCAGCCCGGGTCGAACTGGCATGTCTATCCCTACGATCCCGACGACCACATCAACGAGCTCTATTACGGCATCGAGCAGATCGGCTGGGACGGGCGGTCCAAGCCGGGCGAGCTGCACGAGGAGGAATTCCACGAAGCGCCCGGCCTGCCGCAGATCCCCGAATACGCGGAGGTGGATCGGGCGCGCGAGAAGGGTGCCGACCTCGCCTCCGGCTACCGCCACGAAAACGCGCTCGAAGCGACCTACGACGTGGGCGGCATATTGCTGCCCCGGCCGTTCAAGGCGGTCCGGGTGGGTCCGGTGCGGCTGTTCACCGACGAGCTCGACGCGGCGCTCGCCTTCTACCGCGACCGGCTGGGCATGACGGTGACCGAGGAAATCCGCTGGAACGGCCATCGCTGCGCGTTCCTCAGGGTCAACACCGAGCACCATTCGCTGGCGCTCTACCCGATCGCGCTCCGCGCCGAGCTGGGCTTGAGCGCGCGCACCACCTGCATGTCCTTCGGCGTGCAGCTGGGCGACTACGCCCAGCTGCGGGCGTCCATCGCCTTCCTCGAGGAGCGCGGCGTCGACATCGTCTATCTGCCGCCCGAACTGTCGCCGGGGATCGACTATTCCGCCCTCGCCATCGACCCCGACGGCCACGCGGTCCAGCTCTATTACTACATGGAGCAGATCGGCTGGGACGGGCGGCCGCGCAGCGCATCCAAACGCCGCCAGCCGGGCGGCGACTGGCCCGAGGCGCTCGACCCGCTCCCCGACACCTTCACCGGCGAGCCGTTCCTGGGCCCGTTGGGTTAGACGGGGGCCCGCTGGGTTAGGTCACGCCGCCGCGTCGGCGAGCAGAGAATCGGCGATCTTTTCCGCGCACATGATGGTCGGGATGTTGGTGTTGGCGCGCGGCACGCAGGGAAACAGCGAGGCGTCGCACACGGTGAGCCCGTCGACGCCGTAGACCGCTCCCGACGGGTCGGTGACGGCCATCGGATCGTCGGCCGCGCCCATCCGGCAGGTGCCCGACGGATGCCAGCAGCCGGTGACGTTGCCGCGCACATAGTCCTCCATCCGCTTCTCGTCGCCGAGCAGGTCCTGCAGGGTGTCGCCCATGGTGATGAGGTTCTTGATCGCCGCCCGCCGCACCGGGCCGGGGACGTCGAGAATGGCCGCCAGTATCGTGGTCAGGATGCGGTTCCTGGTGTTGACCGCGCCGATTTTCTTGACCCGTTCCGAATAGGCGCTCGGGAAGGGGTCGCGGGCGATCCGCCGCAGCGTCGGCTGGTCGAAATAGCCCGCCATGCGCCTTATGCCCTGGGTCATGCGGTCGTAATCGCGCCGGTCGGACAGCATGTTGAAATCGACGTCGGGCTCGGCCCCGGGATCGGCGCTCGCCAGCCGCAGCCGGCCGCGCGAATAGGGCTTGTTGCACCACATCAGGAAGGAGCCCAGCCGCACCCCCACCGGGTGCCAGCCCGATTTGGCGGTCACCGAGACATACATGTCGCCCGGCCCGCAATCGGTCACCCCGGATGAGTAGCGGAAGGCGATATGGGCGTGCCGCCGCTCCGGCGCGGTGAGCCGGGCGCCGCTCGCGAGATAGGCGGAGATCGCGAGCGTCGGATGCTCGTTCAGATTGGCGCCGACCCCCGGACGGTCGGCGACCACCTCGATGCCGAGCTCGCGGAGGTCGCCGGCCGGACCCACGCCGGACCGCATCAGGAGCGGCGGCGTATGCAGCGCGCCGGAGGAAACGACCACGCGTCTGCCGCGGATCTCCTGCGTCTTGCCGCGATGCCTGACCCTTGCGCCAACGACGCGCCGGCCTTCGAAGATCAGCCGCTCGACCGTGGTTTCGGCGACGATATGGAGGTTGGGCCGCTTGCGCGCCTCGGCGTCCAGGAACCCCATCGCCGCCGATGCCCGCTGCTCGTCCTTGTTGGAGATCGTGCAGGCGAACCAGCCGTCCTCGAAATGCCCGTTCTGGTCGGGCAGCTTCTTGAGGCCGTTCTCGGTCAGCACCCGGGAGACGGCGCGGGAGAAACCGGTCCACTCGCCCTCCGGCACCCGGCGCACCGGGATCGGGCCGTCGCTGCCGTGGAAATCGTCGTCGATGTCGAGGTCGGCCTCCAGCTTGCGGAAATAGGGCAGGACGTTTTCCCAGCCCCAGCCGCGCGCGCCGAGGGCGTCCCACTCGTCGTAGTCGAGCGGTGAGCCGCGATTGGCCATCTGGGCGTTGATCGACGAGCCGCCGCCGACCACCCGGGCCTGCTCCATGAAGCGGGGCGTCCGCCGGTCCGGCTCGTTGGTCGGGTTGTGGGAGAGCCGCACCCTGAGGTCGCTCCAGTGATAGGCTGGGTTGAAGGCGGCGCCAAGCGGGTAGGAATCGCGGATGTCCCTGGGCTCGGCCCCCGGCGGATAGTCCTTGCCCGCCTCGATCACGGCGACCGTGCTGCGCCCGTCGGCGGACAGCCGGCTGGCGAGCGTGCAACCGGCCGAGCCGCCGCCGAGGATCACGTAGTCGAACTGCTTCGAAAAAATCTCAGACACCGCCCAAGCCCCTCTGTTTGCCCTTCGGCGCCGTGCCGACCGGGACGCTCGAACCTCGCCGCCCTGCGCCGTGGCGGCGGCGACGTTCTCGCGCATCGGCGATGTCGAGCGCATCGTCTTCCCGCGCGCTCGGTTTTTTCGATATGGGTTCGGTCACCGGCCCGGGCTCAGTCGATGAAGTCCCGCGGATCGACATCCGCCAGGTTGAACGGCATCGCCGGCTCGAAACGGCGGCGCGCCCCCGGGTCCGCGGGCATGGTCGCGTCGATCGCCATCTTGGTGCCGATCCTGTACATCGGGCTCATCCCCGGCACGATGTCCGATACGTTGTCGAGCGACCAGATGCGGGTATTGGGAATCCTGATCACGTCGCGCTCGGCATGCACCCGTGTTGTCAGCGACCAGAACACCTGGCGCAAATCGCTCGCGTCGATGTCCTCGTCGACCGCGATCGCGAGCTTGGGGTGAAGATAAGGGCTCGACAGCGCCGCCATCAACGCCGTCTTGGTCTGGCCCTCGACCCGGGGCCGGAGTTTCAGCACCACCGCCATCAGCCCCGAGATGCCGAGCAGCCGCACATCGCGCAGATCGAGCCCGCCCTCGACCGATCTGAGGTGGTCGGTCATCACGGTCTCGATACAAATGCCGGTGATCGACTGGGTATCGGTCATCGGGATGCCGCACTGCATCGAATAGAACATGGGCTCGCGGCGGTGGGTGATCGCCTTGACCCGGAAGATTTCCGTCGAGCCCTCCATGGCGTAGGTGCCGGTGGCCTCGCCGAACGGGCCCTCGGGCGTCATCCCGGTCGGCGCGACCTCGCCTTCGAGGACGATTTCCGCCTCGGCCGGGACCTCCAGGTCGATGGTCTCGCATTTCACCATGCGCACCGGGTCGCCGAGCAGGGCGCCCGCGACCGTCAGCTCGTCGAGACCGTAGGACGAGGTGAAGCCGGCCGCATAGTAGAGCGCGGGGTGGGCGCCGATCACCATCGCCACCGGCATCGGCTCATTGCGCGCCTGGTACATCTGGTAGATGCGGAGCGCGTGGCGCGGGCAGATCAGGAACCCGGTGGTGTCGGGGCCGAGAATCTGCATCCGGTGGATCGAGATGTTGCGGATCCCGGTCTCGGGATCCTTGATGATCGCCATGCCAGACGCGATATAGGGGCCGGGGTCGCGCTCGGAATGCCAGACCGCCGGCAGTCGGGTGAGGTCGATTTCGTCGCCTTGCCTGACGACCTCCCTGACCGGCGCCGAGCCCGGGTCGATCTCGACCGGCGCGACGGGCGCCCTGATCCGCTCGACCAGGGTCGGGATCAGAGTGTCGGGCTCGACCCCGAGCGCGATCGACCATTTGCGCCGGTCGGCGATCACCTGGCCGCAGATCCGCCACCCCGGGAACCCCTCGATATTCGAGAACAGCGCCGACTTGCCGAGCCCGTCATAGGTCTTCCACGCCAGCGCCGAGACGTTGCGGTGGGGATGGACCGGCTTGGTGAAATGGACCAGCTCGCCCTGCTGCTCGAGGTTTCGGACATGCCCTCTTATAGATTGATCGCGCATCGCGGCTCCCGCTGGACGGCCGATCCTAGAACATTAGCCGGGCAAGGCGAACGGGCACTCCGCCGCTTGTCACCCCGGACGGAGCGCAGCGGAGATCCGGGGCCCGGGGCAAGCGATCCGATGTCCGAGCCCGTGGCCCTGGGCCCCGGAACAAGTCCGGGGTGACAGAAGAGGCGGGGACGAAAATTGGATGCCCGCCGGCTAGCGGAAGGTCAGGGTTACCATCAGCGGCCGGTGGTCGGAGACGCCCTCGCCCGGAGACGGGTCGGTCGCCGCGGCGATCCCCGAGGACCTCGCCTCCTACGCCAGGAGCCGGATCGCCGGGGCGGGGTGAGGCCTCAGCGGCCGAGTGGCAACAGCCCGCGCACCAGCTCCTTCCAGTCCCGCAGGGCCGGGCCGGCAAACCCCTGCCGTTCCTCGACCCGCGCGGCGGTGCGTTGCGTCTGGCCCGGCGGCGCGCGGGTCACCGCGACCAGGGCCATCCGTGCCCGGATGTCCTCGGTCTCGGGACCGCCGCCGCCGGCGGTCGGCGCGAAGATGAATTTCCGGTGCCCCGCCAGCAGGGCGTCGATTTTCTGATTCATGTCGTCTACTCCCTAGTTTCCGTTACCGCCTATTTATTGCCGGCGGGCGCCGAGGCCGTTTGCCGGCGCCAGGACGCCCGGGGAGCGCCGATGCGGCGCGGGGACCACCCGGAGAGACGCCCCGGGCGTCTCAGGGCCGCTTCCGGGGCCGATGATCCGCAGATCAGCCCAACCAGGGGAGGCTACGCCTCGACGGCGGCCGCGACGGCGCTCTCCGATGCCGTCCGCTCGCGCGGGACCGGCACGTAGCAGAGGACGCGGCCCTTCGGTCCGCGCCGCCGCCGCAAGGCGAATTGCATCGGCGCCGCGTCGTCGCGCGGGCGGATCCGCATGCCGGGGATGGCGTTGTCGCCGATCTCGACGCCCGGCGCGCGCGGGCCGAGCAGGTTCAGCACCAGCTGCCGGATGGTCTTTTCGGTAAAATCTCCCGGCCGTGCCCGGCCGGTCTCCCAGCGCGAGACCACGGACTTGTCGCTGAGACCGAGGGCGTCGGCGAATTCCGATCCCGTGAAGGCGAGGACATGGCGCAGGAAGCGGATCTCCCGGCCGCCCAGCCGGGCCGGCTCGAGGACCCGCGCCACGGCTACGCTCGCCATCAGCGTGTTCAGGCGGGGGATCTCGATCGTCCCCTCCTCGTCCTCCGATACGGTATCGATCAGCCAGACCGGGAGGCCCAGCACCGCCGTCGCGTCGTATGTCTTCGTCTTCATCGCTTGTTCCGGAGCCACATGGCGGCGAGCGTCCGGTCCGGCCCCGGGGGGCTAGAAGGCGGTGACGACCGTGACCCGGCGCCCGGGGCCCAGCGGGACCACGACCACGATCCTTTGCTCGTCAACGTCGTATCCCTCGACCCGGTACTTCTCCTGCCCGGACCGGATATCGCGGTCGACCTCTGTGAGCGATCCGCTTTGCAGGACCCGATCGATCTGTGCCGCCGAAATCTCCCGCTCCGCCATCCGCTCGCGCGCGTGTTTCGTATATCGAACATCGTAATCGGGGAACTCACGAAAGAATTTGTCGAATGTCGACCGGTCTCTGTTGGTCGGCCCTCTCACAGCCATAATCCCTTCTCCATGGGCTACACGGCCTTTGTCTGCTTGTTCCAACCATGAGTATTTCCATTGAAAAGAGAGATCCGATTAGTCGAGCTATTCGAGAACGGTTCAGCAGCAATCGATTACGCCAGCCTATATGCGCCCAGGTAGGACAGGAGTCAACTCGAAAGTCGTCCGGCCCCGGCCTCCGAGCCCGGCGGCCTCGGTGATCCAGCCGGCGCGCAGGGAGTGCCCGCCATAGCTCTCCGGGTCCTCGCCGCAGCCCCCGGCCGGGCGCTCAATCTCCCACTCGACATTTCGACCGGAGCGAAGCGAAGCGGAGAAATCTCGCGCGTGTGCCGGGGAAGATATCTCCGCTCCGCCGCCCCTCCGGGCCGGTTCCGGTCGATATGACGACAAGGGGGGCGATCCCGTCGGCTAGCGGAAGGTCAGGGTCACCGTCAGCGGGCGGTGGTCGGAGACCGCCCTGTCCGGGACCGGGCCGGCCGCCGCGCCGATGCCCCTTTTCCCGGTCGCCCGGACGATCGATCCTGACAGGAGGATGTGGTCGATCTGCTCGCGCTGCCCACGGAACACATAGGTCCAGCGTTCGCCCTGGTCGCGGAAATACCGGTGGTGACCGGTCTGGATCAGGTCGGGCCAGATGTCGTCGAGACCGCGCACCCGCCGCAACGCCGGATCGCCCCTGCGGTCGTTGAGATCGCCGGCGACGATGACATGCGCTCCGGCCTGGAGCGCGGGCAGGGTGAGCCGCCGCAGGATCGACGCCTGCGCGATGCGTTGCGCGTCCTGTTCATGGCCGCCGCGTTCGCTGGCGAAGTGGACGGCATAGAGCGTGAAGGCCCGGCCCGCCGCCTCGAAGCCGACCCGGATGCCCTTGCCGATGCCGGTCTCGTTTTCCGAGCCCGGATCGTCGAGCTCGGCGAAATATCCTTCCCGGCCCGGCAGGCTCCGCTGCACGTCCACCAGGGGATGACGGGACAGAACGGCGACATGCTGCGCGGTCCGGCCGCTCCTGCATTTGCAAACCTCGATATGCGGGAAATCTCGTCCTTGTTTCGCCAATTCGTTTTTCATTTCCTCGACATCGCGCCGGTCGCCGACTTCCGTCAGGACCAGGATGTCCGCGCGGATGTGCTGGGCGACATAGCGCGCCACCCGCGCCGTCGCCTCGGCGAATTTCCCGTCCCGGTAACCCGGCCGGTTCCAGGTCTTCCGGTCTTCCTTCGACAAATCGAATTTGTGGCCGAATTTGAGGTGCACCTTCGGGCGGGCGAGGAACTCCGCGTTGAAGGTCGCAACGGTGAGCGTGTCCGCCGCCGCGCCGGCGGCCGCGAGGCACAGGAAGGCCGCCGGCAGAAGGAAACGACGCAATGCGGTGGTATTCAAATTTGCGCTCCCGGGACAACTTCAGGGCGATCCCGGATTCTGCAAATACCAGTAATGGGAAATATCTATCGTACAAATCGCAGAATACAGGCGCCAAATTCTTCACTATTTCTAAGTCTCGATCCGCGCCGATACAAGCATTGCGGCCTGTCCCGAGCGAAGCCGAGGGGCCGCTATCCGAGGATCCGGCTGCCACATGCCCACGTAATCTCCGCAATTTCTGCGAAGATTACGTGGCTGGTTCGGCGCGCGCGTCGTGCCCAGCCATCGCGGGACGCATCGGACGGGCGCGGCCCGGGCCGGTAAACCGGCGGTTTGCGTCCCCGCGGGACAGGAAACCGGGCGGTTCGCGACATTATGTTTCGCGCGACCCGATCTTGCCAGATATAACGTTTTTTAACGCGATACATAAGTCAGCACTGCTGTCTTATGTTTCACGTGAAACATTAGGGCGTATCCGGATCGGTTGGAGCCGTCGCCGCGGCGGTTTCACCATCGTCGAATTCGGCGACGGCTGGGTCCGCCCTTCGATACGCGGCTTCGCCGCTACTCAGGATGAGGGTACAAGCAGGATCACCTCATCCCGAGTAGGCCCGGAGGGCCGTATCGAGGCCTCATCCCGAGTAGGCCCGGAGGGCCGTATCGAGGGACCCGCCCGGCCGGGCGTCATTTCGTGGCCTCGCCCGCCGCCGGTGTCGTATAGTCGGCGAAACCGGAGAGAGGAGGCGTCGTGGAGTCCAGGATCCTGCCGACCACCGTGGTCGGAAGCCATGTCCAGCCCGACTGGCTGGTCGATCGGAACAACCTCAGGGGCAGGCTGCCGCCGCGGGTGCGCGCCCGCGAGATCTGGAAGCTGCCCGACGACACGCTGGAAGAGGCGCAGGACACAGCGACCTTGGCCGCGATCCACGATTTCGAGCATGCCGGGATCGACATCATCACCGATGGCGAGATCCGCCGGGAAAGCTATTCCAACCGGATTGCCACCGCGCTCGGCGGCATCGACATCGACAGGCCGGGGACCGCCATCGACCGCACCGGCCACCCCAACCCGGTGCCCCGGATCGCAGGGCCGATCCACCGCGCCCGGCCGATCGAGCTGCGCGACGCCGAGTTCCTGGTCGCCAACACCGACCGGATGACCAAGATCACCGTGCCCGGGCCGTTCACCATGACCCAGCAGGCGCAGAACGACTACTACGATTCCGACGAGGCGGCGGCGATGGACTACGCGGCGGCGATGAACGAGGAGATCAAGGCGCTGTTCGCCGCCGGCGTCGACGTGGTGCAGCTCGACGAGCCCTATATGCAGGCCCGGCCCGAGGTCGCCAAGACGTATGCGGTCAAGGCGATCAACCGCGCCCTCGAAGGGGTCGGGGGGACGACGGCGGTGCATCTCTGTTTCGGCTACGCGCATATCGTGCACGAGAAGTCGAGCGCGTACTCGTTCCTGCCGGAGCTGGAAAACGCGGCGGTCGACCAGGTCTCGATCGAGGCGGCGCAGCCCGATCTCGATCTCGGCATCCTCGAGCGGCTGCCGTCGAAGACCGTGATACTCGGCGTCCTCAATCTTGGGGTCCCCGAGGTGGAGACCGCCGGGACGGTCGCCGCGCGCATCCGCCGGGCGCTCGAATTCCTGCCGCCGGAGCGGATCGTCGTCGCGCCCGATTGCGGGATGAAATATCTCGACCGCGCCATTGCGCTCGGCAAGCTGAGGGCGATGGTCGCGGGCGCCGAAATCGTGCGCCGGGAGATCGGCGGCTGAATGGCGGTTGGCGGCGCCCTTGCTGGAATGACGGGGAAGGGGAGGACGATGCAGCGGCAACACGATATGGGGGGCATGGCGGCCGGCCCGGTCGATCCCGACAGCCCGCCGACCAAGCCCTGGGCCAAGCTGATCACGGCGACGGTCGGCGCGCTGCGCGAGGAAAAGCTGATGACGGTCGACGAGATGCGCCGGGCGCTCGAAGATCTGCCGGGCGAGCAATACGACCGCTCCTATTTCGAGCGCTGGGCCGAGGCGCTGACCGACCTTCTGGAAGAGAAGGGGCTCGCCAGCCACGCCGAGATCGAATCCCGGATGGCGGCGATCCGCCGGCGTCTGGAGGGCGGGGCGTGACGGGCACGTCGGAGAAACGCAGCTTCGCGGTCGGCGATGAAGTGCGGGTCGCGCTCAGCCACCCGCCCGGGCACCGGCGGACGCCGTTCTACATCCGCGGCAAGACCGGGGTGGTGGAGCGCTATTGCGGCGCCTTCCGCAACCCCGAGGAGCTCGCCTACGGCTTCGACGGCGAGCCCCGGCGGCACCTCTACCGGGTGCGTTTCCGGCAGCACGACATCTGGGACGATTACGACGGCCCGGAGCGCGACACGCTCGATCTGGAAGTCTACCAGCACTGGCTGGAAGCGGTTTAGGAGGAAGAGATGGCGGAAGACGAACGGGGCCACGCCGAAGCCCATCACCACGTCCACGAGGTCGCGCCGGAAAACCGCGACGTCGACGAGACCGGCCATTACGAGCTGATGGCGACGGCGATCCGCGAACTGCTTGTCGAGAAGGGCGTGGTCACGCCGGAGCAGATCCGCGAGCAGCTCGAATTCATGGATTCGCGCTCGCCGGTGCTCGGCGCCGAGATCGTCGCCAAGGCCTGGACCGACCCGGCCTACAAGCAGCGGCTGCTGGAAGACGGCACCGCGGCGGTCGCCGAGCTCGGGATCCCGATGGCCGGCCTCGAACTGGTGGTGGTCGAGAACACGCCGGATGTGCACAACATGATCGTCTGCACGCTGTGCTCGTGCTATCCGCGGACCATCCTCGGCCTGCCGCCGGACTGGTACAAGTCGAAATCCTACCGCTCGCGCGCGGTGATCGAGCCGCGCGCGGTGCTGGAGGAGTTTGGCGCCGGCATTCCCGAGGACACCGCCGTCCGGGTGCACGACAGCAACGCCGACATGCGCTACCTCGTCCTGCCGATGCGCCCCGCGGGGACCGAATCGTGGGACGCGGGGCGGCTCGCCGGCATCGTCACCCGCGACTGCCTGGTGGGGGTGGCGCTACCCGACGCGTCCGCCTGATCGGGCTGTCGTTGCGAGCCAGATCCCGGCGAAGATGAGGGCGGCCCCGGCGAGGTGGAACCAGCCGGGGTCCTCGCCGAGCAGGACGATCGCCGCGGCGGCGCCGAAGACCGGCGTCAGATAGATGAAATAGCCCGCCGTCCGGGCGCCCACCCGTTCCACCGCGCCGGTCCAGAAATACTGCGCCAGCAGGCTGGTGAAGATGGCGATGAAGCCGGCGGCCCAGAGCGCGGTCCAGCTCGCCGGCATCGGGTGTCCCCGGGCGATCTCCCAGAGGTGGAAGGGGAGCGTGGTCACCGAACCGACGAAGAAGATGATCGTCATCAAGGCGGTGAGGCCGAGCGCCGCCGGGCGCCGGGGTAGAAATATCGAGAACAGGGCGTAGCAGAACACGCCGATCCAGATCAGCGCGTCGCCCGGGTTGAGGAACAGGCCGGCGAGATTGCCCGCCTCGCCCCTGAGCACGATGGCCGCGAAACCGAGCCCGCCGACGACAAGGCCCAGCCCCTGGCGCGGCGAGATCGTCTGGCCCAGCACCGCCAGCGAGGCGAGGATTATGTTGAGCGGCAGCGTCCCCTGGATCAGGGTTCCGTTGATCGCTTCTGTATGGTGCAGGCCGAGGAAGACGAGGATGCTGAACGCCGTCATCCCGAGCACGCCGAGCGCGAACAGGATCTTCCAGGCGGCGATCACCTCGCGGCGCAGCCGCCAGATCTCGGCCGCACCGAACGGCGCGATGATCAGGAACGCGCCGAACGACCGCCAGAACGCGAGCCCGAGCGGCGGCAATTCCCCGATCACCGCGCGGCCGACGATGGTGTTGCCGGCGAAGAACGCGGCCGTCAGGGTAAGCGCGCCATAGGCGACGGCGTTGTTCATCAGCCGGCCGGGCGGCGCCGGAGCGCGCCGGCGGGGACGGTTGCGAGATAGATGCCGCCGAGCACGAGGAAGCCGCCGAGCGCATGGTACCAGGCGATGATCTCGCCGAGGAAGATCACGGCGAGCAGCGCGCTGAACACCGGGAAGAGATTGCCGAAATACCCCGCGCTCGCCGAGCCCACGCGGACCACGCCGACATTGTAGAGGCTGAAGGCGATGACGCTCGCGAACAGCGCGAGATAGCCCACCAGCAGCAATGTTTCGGGATCGAAGCGCATCGCGCCGCCGAGCGCGGTTTCGACCGCATAGGCCGGAACCAAAGGAAGCAAGCCGTATCCGATCGAGGCGGTGACCAGCGCCATGATGTCCAACTCGGGCGGCTTGTAGCGCAGCATGAAGGTCTGCACCGCCCAGCAGAGGATTGCGGCGAGGCACCAGAAATCGCCCGGGTTGAACCGGAGCGTCTGCAATACGGCAATATCGCCACGGACGACCACCAGCACCGCGCCCCCGATCGACAGCACGAGGCCGCCGATCTGCCGCCCGGTGATGCCGGTGCCCGCGTATACCGCGCCGAGGATGAGAATCATCAAAGGGAGGAGGGCCGCGATCAGCGAGCCCTGGACCGCGGTCGTGCTCTGCAACCCGATGTAATAAAAGGAATTGAATAAGCTCACCCCGGCCAGCCCGAGGCAGAGGCAGTAGAACCAGTGCCGCGCGAGGATCCTGCGCTGACGCCAGAGCGTGCGGCCGGTGAGCGGCACGAGGATCGCGAAAGCGATCGCCCAGCGCCAGAAATTGACCCCGATCGGCGGCAGGTCGGCGGTCATCGCGAAGCGGCCGATCGTGGTGTTGCCGCCCCAGAACAGCATGGCGATGACGATGAACGCCGCCCCCAGCAGCGCGTGCCGGTTCATCGAACGGGTACGGGAAGCTCTAGACGGCGGCCGATGCGGCGGCGAGCGGGGCGTCCTCGCCGAGATGGCGGAGCTTCGGCATCACCTCGGCCGCGAACAGCCGCATGCTCTTCTCGGTCAGCTCGCGCGGCAGGGTGCCGAACTGGAGCATGGTCACCAGATTGCCGTAGCCCATCTCGTCGAAGCGCCGGGCGAGGATTTCGCTCACCGTCTCCGGGCTGCCGCAGATGAACATGCCGTTCCCGGTCAGCGTCTCGTGGCTCAGAAACTGCTCGCGCACCTTGAACTTGGTCTCCATGACGTATTTGTAGGACGCCATCGAGGAATAGCCGGGCGGCAGCTTGTATTCCGCCGGCGAGTTGACGAACTTGTTGAAGAACACCTCGATGTGGTTGGCGGCCTCGCGGTTGGCGATCTCGTCGGTCTCGGCGACATAGATCGGCAGCGCCCAGCCGAGCTGGCCGGGGCTGCATTCATAGCCATAGGTCTCGCACTGGCGGGCATAGGCGTCGAGGTTGCGCTTCACCGCCTCGGCCGGGTTGAAGGTGATCAGATAGGTGTATTTGCGGTCCGGGTGGGCCGCCCATTCATAGGTCTCGCGCGAGCCCTGGGAGGGGATCCAGATCGGCGGGTGCGGCGTCTGGTAGGGCCTGGGCCAGAGATTGACGTAGCGGTAGCGGTAATGCTTGCCGTCGAAGGCGAAGGGGCCGGTCTCGGTCCACGCCCTGACGATCAAATCATGCGCCTCGTGGAAGCGCGCGTGGCTGAAGGACGGGTTCGCCATCGAGGCGTGGTATTCGGTGCCGAGGCCGCGCACGAAGCCGGCGATGAAGCGCCCCTCGGAGAGGTTGTCGAGCATCGCGAACTCTTCGGCGATGGAGATCGGGTTGTCGGTGATCGGCAGAGCGCGGCCGAGAACGCAGATCCTGGCGTTCTTGACGCTCCGGGTCAGCGCGCCGGCCAGCAGATTGGGCGCCGGCATCATCCCGTAGGCGGTCTGGTGGTGCTCGTTGACGCAGACCCCGTCGAAGCCCAGCCGGTCGGCGAGCTCCAGCTCGTCGAGATAGCGGTGGTAGAGCGGCGCGCCCTTTTTCGGGTCGTAATAGCTGTTGGGCAGGGTGAGATAGGCGCTCGGATAGGTCTTGTCGTAGTCGAGATCGAGATGCGCGTAGGGCATCAAATGGAAGAAGAAGAACTTCATCGGGCGGCTTCCTCGGCGATGGCCGTGACGGCGTCGAGAAACGCGTCGGTCTTTTCCTGGTGGGGCAGGTGGCCGCATTCCGGGACGATGCGCAGCTCCGAGCCCGGGATCAGCGCCTGGAAGGCCTCACCATAGGCCGGCGGGAAGATCCTGTCGTCGGCGCCCCAGAGAATCATCGTCGGGATCCGGATGCGGTGCAGCCACTTGACGAGATCCGGGTTGCAGAAGCGCGGGTTCCAGGCGAGCCGCGAGGTAGCGAAGAAGTTTTTCAGCGCGATGTCGGCCTCTTCCTTGTCGGGCGCGAGCGCGAGTCGGGCGTCGGCGATCGACTGGTCGTGGAACAGATTGCGCACCCGCTCCTCGGGATTCCACAGGAACAGATCGCCCATCGGCACGCCGTCGACCGGAATACCGGCCGCCGAGACCAGGGTCAGGCTCTGGATCCGCGCCGTGGAGCGAACCGCGATCTCGCAGGCGAGCCAGCCGCCGAGCGAGTTGCCGACGACATGGAGATCGTCGAGCCCGAGCGTCTCGATCGCGTCGAGGTAGAAAAACGCGAGGTCCGACATGCCGTCGAGCCAGGCCGGGGTGTCGGACCGGCCGAAACCGGGATGGCTCGGCACCGCCACCGCGAAGCGCTCGGCCAGGCGGTCCATATAGGGCGCCCAGTCGCTCGCGCCGCCCGCGCCGTGGAGGAACAGGAGCCCGGGCCCCGACCCGCCGCGCAGGATTTCGATCGCGCAGCCGCCGACATCGATCGTTTCGCGTGTGTGCTCAACCATGCCCGGATTGTTGGCAGGCGCCACCGGCGCGTCAACTCAGGCCGGCGGCCGCGTCACGCCGCCTCGGCGAGGAACAGCCAGCGTTCGATGCCCACGCCGACGGAGCCGGATAGAGCGGCCGCGAAGGTGGCCGTCGCCGCGATCCACGCGGTTTCCATCGCCGCCATGGTGAACACCAGCGGCAGCGCGAACAGGAGGACGAAGGCATAGCGCCGGAGCCGCGCCACCTGCTCGCGGGCGATGCGCCAGCCCGTCTCCCGCGTCGCATGGGGCGTCGCTGCGGCGCCGGTGGCGTCGATGAACCGCCAGTACCGGCGCTTGAGGTAGAAGGAGAGGAACAGCGTCACCACGACGACCATCGAGGCGTCCGGGCTCGCGCGGCCGAACAGCGCGAGCAGCGCATTGAGCCAGAGCGCGCCGGTAAAGAGCGCAAGCGCGAGATGGATCGGCAGCACCCAGGAGTTGCACCACGCGTGAACCGGCCGCTGCGTCGCGTAGATCATGGCGGTGGCGTAGACCGTGAACCCCGCCAGCAGGGCGGCGGCGAGGCCGCAGAACCGCCAGACGCCGTCCACCTCCCCGTAGCCCACCCAGCCGATCGCGAACAGCCCGGCCGGCGCGCAGGTCGCGGTCGCCAGCACCCCCGCGCGCGACAGCCAGCTCGACCGCCACTGCGAAAAGGCGCGGAGCGCGCGTTCGGGGTCGCCGGGATGAAAAGTCGACGAGACCAGGCCGAAGGTGACGGCGCCCAGCGCGATCCCGAGCGCCGCCAGCCCGAACCGGCGATCGTCCGGGATCATCTCGCCGCTCGCGAAGACGCCGAGCAGGACCAGGAGGCCGCACCCGATGCCCGAGGCGGCGGTGAAGAAGACGACTGAGTAGGCGGGACGCACGGGATCGAGCCTATAGCGTATCCGTTTTCGTTGGAACCGTGCCACCCGTGGCCCCTGCGGCGGCCATGACGAGCCGAAAAATCGGCCCCGCCGGGCTGCTGCGCGGGGCGCGGCGCCGTGGTACTTTCCCGACATCGTGATCGTCGCCCATATCTCCGACATACACCTCCAGCCCGAGGGCGAACTCGCCCACGACGTGGCCGACACGGCGGGCGGTCTGGCCGCCGCCGTCGAACGCCTGGCCGCCCTCGATCCCCCGGCGGACGCGGTGTTGATCACGGGCGATCTCGTCGACTTCCCGGACGCCGGCGCCTATGCCCAGCTGCGGCGCCTGCTGGCTCCCCTGGCCGCGCCGGTCTACCTGATCCCCGGCAACCGCGACGACCGGGAATGCTTGCGCGCGGCCTTCGCCGATGCCGGCTACCTGCCCGAGGACGGCGCGTTCCTGCACTACGCTGTCGAGCACCTGCCGGTGCGCTTTCTCGCCCTCGACACGGTGAAAGCGGGCGCCAAGACCGGCGAGATGTGCGAGGAGCGCCTGTCATGGCTGGCGGACCGCCTGGCCGAGGCACCCGGGCGGCCGACCGTGATCCTCATGCACCACCCGCCCTTCAAGACCGGAATCCCCTTCATGGACGGCCAGGACTTCGCGGGCGCGGATGCCTTCGCCGGGATCGTCGGCGCCCACCAGAACGTCGAGCGGGTGTTGTGCGGGCACCTGCACCGGTCCATCCAGCGCCGCTTCGCCGGCACGCTCGCCTGCGTGGCGCCGTCGACCGCCTTCCACATGCCCCTCGATTTGCGTCCCGACGTCGATCTCAGCCTCGTGCTCGAGCCGTCCGCGGGGTTCCTTCACGTGTGGGGCCCCGGCGTCGGCATGGTGACCCACACCCTGCCCCTCGTCGAGCACCCTGGGCCCTACCCGTTCCGCCGCCGCCCGGCGCTGGGCGGCGAGACGGGCGGCGCGCCGGACCGGTCTTGACAACCGATCCCACAAAAAGGCGGTATCCCCCAGGGGGCGGAAGGATACCGTCGCTCCCGGCGTTGACCGGAACAGGCTGACATTGGGGGAATCGCGTGTTCACCAGTAATCCCTTCGCCGCGCTCTCGGCGTCCGTACCGCCCGGCGTCATGCAGACCTACGTCGTCGTCATGATCGTCCTGGTCGCGGGCGGCACGTTGTTCGACATCTGGCACAAGAAGAGCGCCGTCTATTTCTTCGCCAGCTGGCGGAAGTCCAGGGACAAGGGGGCGCGGCGCATCGGCGGCGGGCAAATGGCGGGGCTCGCGGTCCAGACCGCCTTGGCGGAGGGGCTGACATCCGCCGAATTCGGCCCCGGGCGCCGCCGGGTTGCCCACCTGCTGACGATGTACGGTTTCCTGGCATACGCCATCGCCACCGTCATCATGGTGTTCTGGTACCCGACGCCGGCCACTCCGACGCCCGCCATCCTGCCCCAGCTATGGGTCATCGGGGCCCTGCTGGTCTGCGCCGGCGGTTACTGGTTCTGGTTCTTCATCCGGGTCGACGTGTCGGCCGAGGGCCATACGCCGTTCCGGCTGATGCGCGCCGACCTGTTCATCGTCTCGCTTCTCGCCAGCGCGACGCTGGGGCTGATCTGGGCCGGGCTGCAGGCGATGGAGAGCCCGTGGACGAACGTATTCCTCGGCCTCTACCTCATCGCCTCGACCGTGCTGTTCGGATCCGTTCCGTGGTCCAAGTTCTCGCACATGTTCTACAAGCCCGCGGCGGCGCTCGAGAAACGGGTGTCCGAGGCGACCGGTTCGAGGAAAAACCTGCCGGCCCCCGCCGACAAACCCGAAACCTTCGGCAGCGCCCGCGAACGGCCCCGCCACTACTGATCGGCCCATCGTCGGTCTTCGCTAGAGGAGTTAACGGAACCCCATGCCGACATTCGTCTATATGACCAGTTGCGACGGCTGCGGATATTGCGTCGATATCTGCCCGTCCGACATCATGCACATCGATAGCACCTATCGGCGGGCCTACAACATCGAGCCCAATATGTGCTGGGAGTGCTACTCCTGCGTGAAGGCCTGTCCGCAGAATGCCATCGACTGCCGCGGCTACGCCGACTTCGCTCCCCTGGGCGCCAGCGTCCGGGTGCTGAGGGAAGAGGCGAAGGGCACCATTTCCTGGAAGGTCAAGTTCCGGAACGGCCAGGAAAAGGATTTCGTTTCGCCGATCCGGACCACGCCCTGGGGATCGATCAAACCGCCGGCCGACTACGAGGCGCCGGCCCCCGAAGCGATGAAATCCCAGGAACTCGCGCACGAACCGGACGCGCTCCACATCCAGGCGCTGCCCGTGTTGACGCCGGGTCGATTCAAGCAAGGAGTCCTCTAGTGGCTTTGTTCGCGCGTCGGAAAACGGTTTTCGTGGACGCCGATATCCTGGTCATCGGCGGCGGCATGGCCGGCTGCGGGGCGACTTACGAAGCCGGATACTGGGGGCGCGACCTGAAGGTGGTCTGCGTCGAGAAGGCGAATATCGAGCGCAGCGGCGCCGTCGCCCAGGGCCTGTATGCGATCAACTGCTACATGGGCATGCAGTGGGACGAGAACCAGCCCGAGGACCATGTGCGCTACGCCCGGAACGACCTCATGGGACTGGTGCGCGAGGATCTCGGCTACGACATCGCCCGCCACGTCGACTCCACGGTGCACAAGTTCGAGGAGTGGGGCCTTCCGATCATGAAGGACCCGGAAACCGGGCGCTATCAGCGCGAAGGCAAGTGGCAGATCATGATCCACGGCGAGAGCTACAAGCCGATCGTCGCCGAGGCTGCCCGCAAAGCCGCCGATGAAATCTACAACCGGGTCATGGTGACCCACCTGCTGACGGACTCCACCAACCCCAACCGCGTCGCCGGCGCCGTCGGGTTCAACGTCCGCAGCGGGGATTTCCACGTCTTCCGCGCCAAGGCCGTCATCGTGTCCGCCGGCGGCGCGTCGCACATCTTCAAGCCCCGCGCGGTGGGTGAAGGCATGGGGCGCACCTGGTACGCCCCCTGGAGCAGCGCGTCGGCCTATGCGCTGCCGATCCTCGTCGGCGCCAAGATGACCCAGATGGAGAACCGGGTCGTCCTCACCCGGTTCAAGGACGGCTACGGTCCGGTCGGCGCCTATTTCCTCCACCTCAAGACGTACACCGAGAACGCCTATGGCGAGGAGTACGAGTCCAAGTGGTACGACCACACCAGGGAGCTGGTCGGGGATTACGTCGACCGGCACCCGGTGCCCACCTGCCTGCGCAACCACGCTTTGCTGGAGGAGGTGAAGGCCGGCCGGGGCCCCATCCGCATGGTGACGAAGGAGGCCTTCGCCGATCCCCACATGGAGCAGGTCGGCTGGGAAAACTTCCTCGGCATGACGATCGGACAGGCGGTCGTCTGGGCGTCCCAGAACATCGATCCCAAGCACACCAATCCGGAATTGACCACGTCCGAACCCTACGTCATGGGCTCGCACGCCACCTGCTCGGGCGCCTGGGCGAGCGGACCGGAAGACTGCGCACCGGCGGACTACCAGTGGGGATACAACCGGATGATGTCGGTCGATGGCCTGTTCGGCGCCGGCGACACCATCGGCGGCTCCGCCCACAAGTTCTCGTCGGGGTCCTTCACCGAAGGCCGGATCGCCGGAAAGGCGGCGGTCAACTACGTCAACGATTTGAAGACCGATCGGCCCCAGGTCAGCGAAAAAGAGTACGAGGATCTCAGGAAAATCGTGTTCCAGCCCCTGGAGACCTATCGGGTCGGCCGCAATGAGATCACCGCGGGCACGGTCTCGCCGAGCTACATATTGCCGATCCACGGTCTCCAGCGTCTCGAGAAGATCATGGACGAATATGTCGGCGGTATCGGTTCCAACTACACGACGAACGAACCCATGCTCACACGCGGGCTGGAATTGCTGGGCATGCTGAAGGAAGACCTCGACTGTCTCGGGGCCGAAGATCTTCACCAGCTGCAGCGGGCGTGGGAGCTTCACCACCGGGTCCTGGCCTCGGAGTCGGTGACGCATCACACGATGTTCCGGACGGAAACGCGGTGGCCTGGTTACTACTATCGGGCCGATCATCCGAAGCTGGACGACGCCGACTGGCATTGCTTCACCCTGTCCCGCTACGATCGGGAATCCGGGGAATGGGCCATGGAGAAGGCCCCCGTCTATCACATCATCGACTAGACCCGATTTCCTGCCACGGCGACGCCTCATGTCGACGCTGATCGCCCCGCACGGCACCGCCGCCCTGAAGCCCCTGCTGCTGCCCGAAGCGGATCGGGAGGAGGCGCTGAAGCGGGCGCGCGGCCTGAAGAAGCTGCCTTTGTCGAGCCGCGAGGTCTCGGACCTCTTCATGTTCGCCATGGGCGCCTACACGCCGCTGGCGGGCTTCATGGGCGCGGCCGACTGGCGCGGCGCATGCCTCGATATGCGCCTGGAGAACGGGCTCTTCTGGCCGCTCCCCATCACCCTCTCCTGCGGCGAGGGTTTCGCCGTCGGCGACGAGGTGGCGTTGACGGATGCGGGGGGTGAAATCCTCGGTGTCCTCGCGGTCACCGAGAAATACGCCATCGACAAGGCCCTCGAATGCCGCGAGGTCTACCGCAGCTTGGACGAGGCCCACCCCGGCGTCGCCAAGGTCATGGCGCAGGGCCCGGTCAACCTGGCGGGCCCGGTCTCGGTCTTCTCCGAGGGCCATTTTCCCGAAACCTACCGGGGGCTTTATTTGCGCCCCGCCGAAACCCGGGCGCTGTTCGCCGAAAAGGGCTGGTCGACGGTCGCCGCCTTCCAGACCCGCAACCCGATGCACCGCAGTCACGAGTTTCTCGCCAAGGTCGCCATCGAGGTATGCGACGGGGTGCTCATCCACCAGGTCCTCGGGGCGCTCAAGGAAGGCGACATCCCGGCCGAAATCCGGGTCCGCACCATCGACTGGCTGGTCGCCAACCACTTCCCGGAAGGCAGGGTGATCCAGGCCGGCTACCCCATCGAGATGCGCTACGCCGGCCCCCGGGAGGCGCTGTTGCACGCGCTGTTCCGACAGAATTTCGGGTGCTCGCATCTGGTGGTGGGGCGCGACCATGCCGGGCTCGGCGACTACTACGGACCCTACGACGCCCACCGCATATTCGACGAGATCGGCGACGACAGCCTCGCCATCCGGCCCCTGAAGATCGACGACACGTTTTACTGCTCCGACTGCCGGGGCATGGCGACGGGCAACATGTGCTTCGCCGCCGACGGCGGGGAGGACCGATTGAGCGAGGAGGCGCGCTATCGCATGGTCGCGGCGGTGGCGATGGGCAAGGACGGGGGCCGGCCCTGCCGCCACGACGACGCTGGAAAGCTCCGCATCTCGGGCACCCGGCTGCGCCAGATGTTCGCCAACCGCGAGACGATCCCTCCCGAATACAGCCGCGATGGCGTGCTCGCCATCCTCCAGGCCTATTACGACGGCACAACGTGACCGGAAGGGTCGATTTGCCAGGCCGCGAGAAGGAGGATCAAAGCCCGGCCGCCATTGTTGTAGACTTGCCGTATTTCGCGCCAATTCAATAAGGGCAGACCCCATGACGCCGAAGGTCGATGCGTTTTTCGACCCGACGACCAATTCGATTTCCTACATCGTCGCCGATCCCGGGACCGGGCGCGCGGCGATCGTCGATCCGGTGCTCGATTTCGATCCCGCGGCGGGCCGGACCTCCACCGGATCGGCCGACAAGCTGATCGCGGCGGTCGAGCGCGGCGGGTTTGCCGTCGACTGGATTCTGGAGACCCATGTGCATGCCGATCACATCAGCGCCGCGCCCTATGTCCAGGGCAGGATCGGCGGCAGCACCGGGATCGGCGCTGGCGTGGCCGAAGTCCAGAAGACCTTCGGCGCGCTGTTCAATATCGAGAGCGACCTCGCCGCCGACCGCCCGCAATTCGATCGCCTGTTCGACGACGGCGAGACCGTGCCGCTCGGCGATATCGCCGGGCGGGTGCTGTTCACCCCCGGTCACACCCCGGCGTGCGCCTGCTACGTGTTCGGCGACGCGGCGTTCGTCGGCGACACCCTGTTCATGCCGGATTCCGGCACCGCGCGGGCCGACTTCCCGGGCGGCTCTGCCGATGCGCTCTATGACTCGCTGCATCGGATTCTCTCTCTGCCCGCGGAGACCAGGCTGTTCATGTGCCATGACTACGGCGCCGGCGGACAGCGCGGGTTCGCCTGGGAGACCACGGTGGCGGAACAGCGCCGGAGCAATATCCATTGCCGCGACGGCGTCAGCCGCGAGAGCTTCGTCGCCGCGCGTACCGCCCGCGATGCCGAACTCCCGGTGCCGCGGCTGATGGTGCCCGCGGTCCAGGTCAATATCCGCGGCGGGCGCATGCCGGCGCCGGAGGACAACGGGTACAGCTATCTCAAGGTGCCGATCGATGTGCTGTAAGACGAGGGGATGGCGATGACGACCCTGCTGTTTCACCACGCCAGCTCGGAAAGGCACGACACCGGGCGCGGCCATCCCGAGCGCCCGGACCGCATCCGCGCGGTGATGCAGGCGCTGTCCGGCGACGCCTTCGCCGGGCTCGACCGGCGCGAGGCGCCGGAGGCGGCACCCGGCGAGCTCGCGCGCGCCCATTCGTCGGCCTTCGTCGAGGCGCTGCTCGACGCGGTGCCGGAAGAGGGAAGGGTGCGGGTCGACCCCGACACCGTGATCTCGGCCGATTCGGGCGAGGCCTCGCTGCGCGCCGCGGGGGCGATGGTCGCCGCCGTGCAGGCGGTGATGGCGGGAGAGGCCAGCAACGCGTTCTGCGCCGTCCGCCCGCCGGGCCATCACGCGGAATCCCAGCGCAGCATGGGTTTCTGCCTGTTCAACAATGTCGCCGTCGGCGCGCTGCATGCGCGCGAGGCGCTCGGCGCCGACCGGGTGGCGGTGGTCGATTTCGACGTCCACCACGGCAACGGCACCCAGGCGATCTTCGAAGACGACCCCTCGCTGTTCTTCGCCTCGACCCATGAATTTCCCCTCTACCCCGGAACCGGCCGCGCCGACGAGACGGGCTGCGGCAACATCGTCAACGTGCCGCTGCGCCCCGGATCCGGTTCGGCCGAATTCCGCGCCGGGATGGAACGCGGCGTGTTCCCGGCGCTGCGGGCGTTTTCGCCCGATCTGATCCTCGTCTCCGCCGGTTTCGACGCCCACGAAAGCGACCCGCTGGCGACGCTGCGCCTGGTCGAGGACGATTATGCGTGGGTGAGCGAGCGGCTCTGCGGGATCGCCGACGAGGTCTGCGGCGGTCGTCTGGTGGCGACGCTCGAAGGCGGCTACGACCTCGACGCCCTGGCGGCGAGCGTCGCCGTACATGTCCGCGCGCTGATGACCGCCTGAGCGAGACCGGAACAGAAATAGCGACAATTCCGAGAAAATGGTGGCGGGTTGCGGTCTACCGCCATGAAACTTATGTTTAATAATTGGACCGAGATGCTGAAATGGAAGAAAGTAAAAAGAACGAAGACATGGCGAATCTCTCGTTTGAGGACGCCCTGGAGCAGCTTGAGGCGATCGTCCGCACTCTCGAAGGCGGCGAGGCCAAGCTCGACGACGCCATCGGCGCGTATGAGCGGGGCATCGCCTTGAAGACCCATTGCGAGACCAAGCTGAGCGAGGCCAAGGCGCGGATCGAGAAGATCGCCTTCGAAGGATCGGAGCCGGCAGGGCTGGAGCCCGCGGATATTGACTGACGTCCTGACAGATACCGACCTCGCCGGCGCGATGGCGGAGACCGCCGCGGCGGTGGACGAAATCGTCCGCCGCGAACTGCCCGAGCCCGAGGGCCCCGCCGCGCGGCTCTACGAGGCAATGCGCTATGGCGTGCTCGGCGGCGGCAAGCGGTTGCGGGCGTTCCTGGTGCGGACCGGCGCCGGGCTGGTCGGCGCCGATGACCGGGGCGCGCTGCGGGTTGCCGCCGCGGTCGAGATGATCCACGCCTACTCGCTGCTCCACGACGACCTGCCGGCGATGGACGACGACGACATGCGCCGCGGCAAGCCGTCCTGCCATATCGCATTCGACGAGGCGACGGCGATCCTTGCCGGGGACGCCTTGCTGACCGGCGCCTTCGAGGTTCTCGCCAAGGAGGCGACCCACAACTCGGCCGCGATCCGGGTCGAGCTCGTCCGCACGCTCGCCGAGGCCTCCGGCGGGGAAGGCATGGTCGGCGGCCAGATGATCGACCTCTCGGCGCAGCACGAGGCGGTCGATTTCGACCTGATCGCGCTGCTCGAGCGGATGAAGACCGGCGCGCTCTTCGCCTTCAGCTGCGAGGCGGGCGCGATACTCGGCGACTGCCCGGGATCGGTGCGCGACCTGCTGCGCGCTTACGGTTACGAGATCGGCCTCGCCTTCCAGATCGTCGACGACCTGCTCGACGTGACCGGCGAGGAAGCGGTGCTGGGCAAGAAGGTCGGCAAGGACGCGGAGGCCGGCAAGGCGACATTCGTCGCCGCCCTGGGGGTGGACGGCGCCAGGCGCGAAGCGCGTTCGCTGGTCGATCGCGCGGTTGCGCGGCTCGACGGTTTCGGCCGGGAGGCCGAGCCGCTGCGCGCCTTCGGCGCCTATGTGCTGCAACGCCGGAGTTGACGGAAAAGGGAAACACCATGGCCGTCGATACCCCCCATCTGGACCGGGTGAACTGGCCGCGCGATTTGCGCGACATGTCGCCCAGGGAGTTGCGCGCGGTCGCCGATGAGCTGCGCGCGGAGATGGTCGATGCCGTGTCCACCACCGGCGGACATCTCGGCGCCGGGCTCGGCGTGATCGAGCTCACCGTCGCGCTGCATCACCTGTTCGACACCCCCGACGACATCCTGATCTGGGATGTCGGCCACCAGTGCTACCCGCACAAGATCCTCACCGGCCGGCGCGATCGCATCCGCACCATACGCCAGGGCGGCGGGCTGTCCGGGTTCACCAAGCGCTCCGAAAGCGAATACGACCCGTTCGGCGCGGCGCATGCCTCGACATCGGTGTCGGCCGCCCTCGGCTTTGCCGTCGGGCGCGATCTCCAGGGCAGGAACAACCGGGTGGTCGCGGTGATCGGCGACGGGGCGCTCACCGGCGGGATGGCCTATGAGGGGCTCAACCACGCCGGATCGCTGGACAGCCGGATGATCGTCATCCTCAACGACAACGACATGTCGATCGCGCCGCCGGTGGGCGCGATGAGCGGCTATCTGTCGCGGCTGATCTCGTCGAAGAGCTATCGCAGCCTGCGCGACGTTGCCCACCACATCGCCGAGCGCTTCCCGCGCGCCGTCGAGCGGGGGGTCAAGCGGGCCGAGGAATACGCCCGCGGGCTGGTCACCGGCGGGACGCTGTTCGAGGAGCTCGGCTTCTTCTATGTCGGGCCGGTGGACGGGCACAATCTGGATCACCTGCTGCCGGTGCTGCGCAACGTCCGCGACGACGCGGCCGAGGGGCCGATCCTGGTCCATGTGGTCACGGTGAAGGGCAAGGGATACCCCCCGGCGGAGGAGTCGGCGGACCGCTATCACGGGGTTTCCAAGTTCGAGGTCGTCACCGGCGTCCAGGACAAGCCCAAGACCAACGTTCCGTCCTTCACCAAGGTGTTCGGCGACAGCCTGATCGCCGAGGCGGAGAAGGACGACAAGATCGTCGCCATCACCGCCGCGATGCCGTCCGGGACCGGCGTCGATGCCTTCCACCGGGCGTTCCCCGGCCGCGCCTTCGATGTCGGGCTTGCCGAACAGCACGGCGTGACCTTTGCCGCCGGGCTCGCCGCGGACGGCATGAAGCCGTTCGCTGTGATCTATTCGACCTTCCTGCAGCGCGCCTTCGACCAGATCGTCCACGATGTAGCGATCCAGCGCCTGCCGGTACGCTTCGCGATGGACCGCGCCGGGCTGGTCGGCGCCGACGGCCAGACCCATGCCGGCGCCTTCGACATCGCCTATCTCGGCTGCCTGCCGGGGATGGTTCTCATGGCCGCGGCGGACGAGGCCGAGCTGGTCCATATGGTCGCCACGGCGGTGGCGATCGACGACGGCCCCTGCGCTTTCCGCTATCCGCGCGGCGACGGGTTCGGCGTCACCATGCCGGAATGCGGCGAGGTTCTTCCCATCGGCAAGGGCCGGGTGATGCGCGAGGGCTCGACGATCGCGCTGCTCTCCTACGGCGCCCGGCTGCACGAGGCGCTGGCGGCGGCCGACGACCTGGCCGCCAAGGGAATCTCGACGACGGTGGCGGATGCGCGTTTCGCCAAGCCGCTCGACGAGGCGCTGATCCTCCGGCTGGCGCGCGAGCACGAGGTGCTGATCACCATCGAGGAGGGATCGGTCGGCGGGTTCTCGTCGCAGGTGCTGCACATGCTGGCGCTGAAGCAGGTGCTCGACGGCGGGCTCAAGATCCGTCCGATGGTGCTGCCCGATGCGTTCCTCGACCACGACAAGCCGCAGCTTCAATACGGCGCGGCCGGGCTGAACGCGCGCCACGTCGTGGCGACCGCTCTCGAGGCGCTGGGACGTGCAGAGACCGTCGCGGCGGACATCGAAAGCGCCTGAGAAGGGCCGGCTCGACGCGCTGGTCGAGGCGCGCGGCCTCGCCGCCGGCCGCACCGAGGCCCAGGCGCTGATCCGCGCCGGACGGATCTGGTCCGGCGACCGGCGGCTCGACAAGCCGGGACATACGGTTCCCTCCGACACCGCGCTGGAGCTGCGCGGCTCGGAGAGCCGCTGGGCCTCGCGCGCCGGCACCAAGCTCGACCATGCGCTCAGCCATTTCGAAATCGACGTGGCGGGCGCAACCGCGCTCGATATCGGTGCGTCGACCGGCGGCTTCACCGACGTCCTGCTGAGCCGCGGCGCGGCCCGGGTATATGCCGTGGATGTCGGGCGCGGCCAGATTCTCTGGCGTCTCCGCCAGGATTCGCGCGTGGTCGTCCTCGACCGGCTGAACGCGCGCTACATCACCGCCGAACAGGTGCCCGAGCCGGTCGACGCGATCACCTGCGATGCCAGCTTCATCGGGCTCGAGACCGTGCTGCCCGCGCCGCTCGCCCTCGCCGCGCCGGGTGCGCGGCTGGTCGCGCTGATCAAGCCGCAATTCGAGGTCGGCCGCGGCGCGGTGGGGAAGGGCGGCATCGTCCGCAACGAGGCGGCGCGCGCGGCCGCCTGCGAGCGGATCGCCGCCTGGCTTGCCGGCGAGGGCTGGCCGTGCTCGGCAGAGGCTCGAGGGCGCCGGCGGCAACCGCGCTGTCGCCGGTGCTCGGCATGACGCAGCCCGGTCGAGAGCCCGATCGAGGGCGCCGGCGGCAACCGCGAATACCTGATCGCCGGTGCGCGGGGCTAGGTTCGCGGCGGTCCCTCGATACGGCCCTTCGAGCCTACTCGGGATGAGGTGGTCTTGTTGTTTTCCTCACCCTGAGTAGCGGCGCAGCCGCGTATCGAAGGGTCAACCGCATTGCGCGCGGTGGTGGAGCAGGTGGTCGGCGAGCACGCAGGCCATCATCGCCTCGCCGACCGGCACCGCGCGGATGCCGACACAGGGGTCGTGCCGGCCGCGGGTCGAAATCTCGGTTTCGCGCCCATCCGTCGTCACCGTCCGCCTGGGCGCGAGGATCGAGCTCGTCGGCTTGACCGCGAAGCGGAGCACGATGTCCTGCCCGGTCGATATGCCGCCGAGGATTCCGCCGGCATTGTTGGAGAGGAACACGGGCTTTCCCTCGTGCATCCGTATTTCGTCCGCGTTCTCCCCGCCGGTCAGCGCCGCCGCCCCGAACCCGGCGCCGATCTCGACGCCCTTGACGGCGTTGATCCCCATCATCGCCGCGGCGAGGTCGGCATCGAGCTTGCCGTAGATCGGCGCGCCCAGCCCGGCGGGGATGCCGCTGGCGACCACCTCGATCACCGCGCCGACCGAAGACCCGGCGCCGCGCACCGTTTCGAGATAGTCGGACCATTCCCCGGCCGCATCCGCGTCGGGGCACCAGAACGGGTTGCCGTCCACCGCCGTCCAGTCCCATTTCGCACGGTCGATCGCACGTTCGCCCATCCGGATCATGGCGCCCCGGATGCGCACCCCGCGGCCCAGCACCTCGCGGCCGATCGCCCCGGCGGCGACCCGGCAGGCGGTCTCCCGCGCCGACGACCGGCCGCCGCCCCGGTAGTCGCGCCTTCCGTATTTGTGCTGATAGGTGAAATCGGCATGGCCCGGGCGGAACTTGTCCTTGATCTCGCCATAGTCCTTCGACCGCGCATCCTGGTTGCGGATCAGCAGCGAGATCGGGGTTCCGGTGGTCTCCCCCTCGAACACGCCGGAAAGGATCTCGACGGTGTCGGGTTCGCGCCTCTGGGTGACATAGCGGCTCTGCCCCGGCCGGCGCCTGTCGAGCCATTGCTGGATGTCCGGCTCGGCGAGGGCGATGCCGGGCGGCGTTCCGTCGACGACGCAGCCGATGGCCGGGCCGTGGCTCTCGCCCCAGGTCGTGAAGCGAAAGATCCGTCCCTGGGTGTTGAATGTCATCGCTCTGATCTTGTGCGGGGCGGTCCCTACATCACGGTCGAGATGTCCGGCGCGTCCGCCGCCTTCATCCCGACGACGTGATAGCCGCAATCGACGTGATGCACCTCGCCCGTCACCCCGCCCGACAGGTCGGAGAGCAAATAGACGGCGGCCCCGCCGACCTCGGCGATCGTCACGTTGCGCTTGAGCGGGGCGTTCAACTCGTTCCATTTGAGGATGTAGCGGAAATCGCCGATGCCCGAGGCGGCGAGCGTCTTGATCGGCCCGGCGGAGATCGCGTTGACGCGGATATTCGAGCCGCCGAAATCGACGGCGAGGTATCTCACGCTCGCCTCCAGCGCCGCCTTGGCGACGCCCATGACGTTGTAATGCGGCATCACCCGCTCGGCCCCCGAATAGGTGAGGGTGAGCAGGCTCCCGCCGTCCGACATCAGCGTCGAGGCGCGCCGGCACACCGCGGTGAACGAGTAGCAGGAGACGTTCATCGTCATCGCGAAATTCTCGGGCGAGGTGTCGACATAGCGGCCCTTGAGCTCGTCCTTGTCCGAGAAGGCGATCGCGTGAACCACGAAGTCGAGATTGCCCCAGCGCTCATCGAGCGCCGAGAAGACGTCGTCGAGGCTCCGCGGGTCGGCGGCGTCGCATCGCAGGAGGAACGAGGAGCCGGCCGATTCGGCAAGCGGCCCGACGCGCTTGGCGAGCGCGTCGTTCTGGTAGGTGAAGGCGAGCTCCGCGCCGTGCTCGGCCGCCGCGCGGGCGATCCCCCAGGCGATCGAACGCTCGTTGGCGACACCCATGATCAGCCCCCGCTTGCCGCTCAACAAACGCTCGGACCGGGACATTCAACCCTCGCTCGACATGTCTGCATGTGAAAAAGCCACCGAGGCCATCGGCGGTGCGGCATCCTACACGATGGCGTGGGCGCATCCAACCGCCGGTCCCCGGACGTGTCGGTAACACGGGATATGTCCGGTCCATGTACCAGATGATCTGTCCGGTTTTAGAAGTCTTCCAAGCCATGGAGGGTTTGGATGCGTCGGACGGAGCAGGCACAGGGGCTGAGACTGATGAAGTTCGAAGAGGTTTACGGGCGCAGCTGTTGCGGTGTGCTGGGCCAGGCGGCGGCGGCGGAGATACTGGGCGTCTCGGAGCGCACCTTCCGGCGCTGGCGGGATCGCTTTGAGGCGGACGGCGCGGAGGGTCTCTACGACCGCCGCCTGGGCCGGGTCTCGGCGCGCCGCGCGCCGATCGACGAGGTGGCGCGGGTGCTTGAGCTGTTCGACACCCGCTACTGGGACTTCACCGCCAAGCACTTCCACGAGAAGCTGGTGGCGGAGCACGGCTGTGGGCGCAGCTACAACTGGGTGCGGCTGACCTTACAGGCGTATGGCCGCAGGCGGGCGGCACCGCGCCGTGGCGCGCACCGGCGCAAGCGCCCACGCCGCGCGCTTCCCGGCATGATGGTGCACCAGGACGGCTCGCGCCATGGGTGGCTCGCCGGCCAGCCGCCGCTCGACCTGATCGTCACCATGGACGACGCCACGAGCGAGATCTACTCGGCCTTCTTCGTCGAGGAGGAGGGCACGATGTCGAGCTTCCGGGCGCTTTCCGAGGTGATCGGGGAGCGCGGGCTGTTCTGCTCGCTCTATGCCGACCGGGCCAGCCACTACTGGCACACGCCCGACGCGGGCGGCAAGGTGGACAAGGACAACCCGACCCAGGTCGGGCGCGCGCTTCAGCGCCTCGGCATCGAGCTCATCGCAGCCTATTCGCCAGAGGCCAGGGGGCGGTCCGAGCGCATGTTCGGCACCTTGCAGAAGCGCCTGCCGCAGGAACTCCGGCTCGCCGGCATCACCGGGATCGACGAGGCCAACCGCTTCCTCAAGGAGGTCTATCTGCCCCAACACAATGCCCGCTTCGCCACCCCGGCCGAGGACCAGGGCACCGCCTTCGTCCCCTTCGCCGGCGCGCTCGACGACATCCTGTGCATCCACGAGGACCGCACCGTCGCTAACGACAACACCGTGCGCTACAAGCGCCTGGCACTTCAGATCCCCGCCGACCGCCACCGCCGCCACTACGTCAAGGCCACGGTCCGGGTGCACGAGTATCCCGACGGCACGCTCGCCGTCTTCCACGGACCCCGATGCCTGGCCCGCTACAAGGCCGGCGGCGAGCCCATCGACACCTCAACCCGGCAGGCCGCGTGATCCGCTTCGACGCGACCAGCCAAAGCCCTGTGGACAAGTGGACAGCCGCTCCGCGCCTGACCACTTCCCCACAGGCCCAACAACCGCAACCGAAGCGGTCAACTCATCTGGTACATAAACCGGTCAGTTCAGAATGTTCTCGACACCGCCGGTCCCCGGACGGCGCCGCCTCCTTCGACTCGGTGGTTCGAACATACCCACGATGGGATGGATTCTGCCATACCCTCAATCCAGGGAGTCTCAGGACAAGGTATCGAGGGTTCGGATCGCCGATCGAGGACGGACACTAGGGAAAGGAAGCCGGATGGGTCGCCATCTGGAGCCCCGCCACATCGTTACGCGTGGCCGCCTGCTTCACGACCCTCGCCCCATTTTCGTTCCGATCTTGCGGCCCTGGAATTGCGCTACCCGTCAAAACAGGCGGACGAAGCGCAACTCGGCCGAGATGCGCCGATAGCCGTGGAGCTGGGCGTTGGAGGTGCGCTGTTCCTGCACCAGCGAGACCTGCGGGCTGAACCCTTCGAGGGTGAAGGCGCGGTTGTATGCGTTGAGCCGGATCGAGCGCGTCAGGTCGTGGCGCGGCCCGCCGCCCAGGACGAATGGCGGCCAGTCGGCCGGGTAGTCGGTCCAGCTCAGCGTGCCGGCCCCGCCCACGGTGAAACCCCAGGGGAGGTGCGCCGTGACGCCGAAACGCACCCAGCGCCGCGTATGGCGCTGGCGCTCGCGTTCCGTCCTCTGACCCCCCCAGCCAAGCCCCGTGTCGATACGCACCGTCTGCGTCGCCACCCAGCCGAGGCCCGCCGAGATATCGGTGAGCGGCCCGTCGAGGTAGGTGGCTACGTCGTAACGCCGTTCGTAGCGGGAGGCGTTGAGGCTCACCGTGGTCCGCCGGTTGAGCCGGTGCCGGCCCTCGACACGGATACCCAGGTCGCGAAAGTCCACCTCGTCGGCGAGCCAGCTCTGGCGAGCGCTCGCCAGCAGGCTGGCCTCGCTGGCGCGGTCGATCAGCCAGCGCGGGCCCACATGCGCGCCCACGGTCATCCGGTCGAACTCGTTCGAGCGGTACTCGCGGCGCGAGACGTCGGCGCCCGCGCGCAGCCGCCAGCTTCTTGCCCCGGACCCCGTTCCGGGGTCGCCCAGCGGGTACTGGTATTCGCCCGAGGCCCAGACCGAGATGCCGACGCCGGATTCGGGCTCGTCGGCCGCGTGGAATTCGTGCTGCTTCCGTCCGTAAGGGGTGTTGAGCTCGATCGTCTGCTCGTCCGTCTGGGCGGAGATGTTGCTGTCCGGCGCGAGCGCCACGCCGAGGCGCAGGGACCAGCGCTTGCGCGCCCGCATCAGCTTGAGAAAACGGTTGACGTTGAGCACCGCCGCCCCCGCCGGGTTGTCCGCCAGCACTTGCTCAAAATGGCGCGTTGCCAACCTGTCTTCGCCCTTGAGGAAGAAGGCTCGGGCAAGCTCAAGGCGGACGCGGACGAGGTCGGGTCGCCGGATGAGCATGGCGCGGAAGGCGGCGATCGCCTCGTCCAGCAGATCGTCTCGTCTTTCTTGCGCGACATCCGATTGCTGTGCAGCGCCGACGGCCGCGAGACCAATGTTGAAAATCACGCGCGATTCGACCCGGCTGCCCCGGGCAAGCGGCCGAAGAATGGCTAGCGCCTCATCGAAATTGCCGGCTGAAATCAGGCTTCGCGCCTCTGCCACACCGGAGGAAGGCGGCTGGCCGGGCCGGTCCTCGGCGCCCCAGGCCGGTGCGGCGAGGAGCAGGCAAACGAACAGCGCGAGGCTGCGGCACGGCTGGAGGGGCGTCATCGCCGACCCCGAGTGTAAAATCAGACCGAAGAAAAAGGGTGGCGCTTTACTCTGCGCCACCCCTCATGCGGACCCGATCGGCAGCGTCTGGCGTCTGCTGGCGGGGATCCAGTCCTGTTGGGTCAGGCTGGCTATTTCTTCTCTTTCGCTGCGAACGCTCCGGCTACGTGTCCGTCAATGAAGTGACCGTGGAACACTCCGGTTGTGGCGCTGGGGGTGGCGCCTTCGGTGTTGTCACCCTCGAACTGTCCACTCCACGTACCCGCAGGGCCCGTGCCCGCGGCGCTCTTGCCCGTGGACACGCCAGCGAAGGTGCCGTCGCTCGGGTTGTCGGTGTCGGCTTTGTCCAGGGACAAGACCCAGTCGGTACCGATCGGATTTCCCGCGCTGTCCTTGAAGTCATCCACGGTGCCGCTGATGGTGTCCACCAAGTTCGGCGCGATGTTCTCGTCCTGTCCGAAATACGCCGTGAGTTCGGCATTGGCCGTAAACTGACCGGCCGCGGCGGGGGTAGTCTTGCCGTCCGGGGCGAAGGTGTTCCTCATGTACAAGCCTGTTGCCGGACCGGCATAGGTCGCCTTGCCCGTGAGTGAGCCGGTCGATCCGTAACGGGGCTCGTTGCTTTGAGCAAGCGTGCCGATCTCGTAGGAAATCGTCCCGTCATCCGCTTCCGTCGACTTGAGCCAGTAGGCGAGGTTCAGTAGGCGAGGTTCATGTATTCCGGGTCCGGAACCACGCCTTGCACCATATGCGGCGAACCTGCCGGAGCCTCGTCCGGCGTGAAGGTCCACGTGCCTTCGGCTCCGCTGAGATGTCCGTCCGCGTCCAATGTGATCTCGCAACCGGCCGTGCAAGCGAACGTGCCGGGAATGCCGTGGAACGTACCCTTACGCGAAACCATCGACTCGTCCACGTCCGGAGTGGTCGTGTCGTCCTCGAACGAAGTGTCGTCATCCGGTGTGAGGTCGGAGAAATCGAACCCGAACAGCATGTGATGGCCGTCGAGATCGCCATTATTGAAAGTCAACACACCGTCCGCGTCCGCGGACGCCACCGCGTCACGGGTGCCTGCGTCGGACTCCGAGTAATATTCGGAGTAGGCTTGGGCCGTCGGGGGTTCGATGTCGGTGTAGGTGACGACCGTCGTTACCACCTTGCCGCCCGTCTCCGAGTGCCTGTACACCGACCCGGCCCACCCCTCGATCGGGGCGACGGAATTTTCGGACTTGGCGAAGTCGTCGGTCGTCACGTCCGCGGTTACGGGATTCTCAGTGAGTTTGGCGCCGTCCACCGTGAAGGGTGCGTCTGCCGATGACTGTGGCGTTCCCTCTTCGATAGCCTCGGCGATCAGCCCGCCATCGACCTTGACCGGTTCGGGGCCTGTCGACGGGGTTGGGGCTGGGGCTGAGGCGTCGCCGCCACCGCCACCGCCGCCACCGCCGCAACCCGCGAGCGAAAGCGCCAACACAGCGGCGCAGCAAACCGTCATTGCTTTCATGTATCTAGACATTGTTTCGAGGCACTCCTCACCGTGTTCTGTGACCCATGCGCGCATCGGAACGGACGGCGCTCTTGCCTCCCTCGCGCCATGCGCAATAGAGATAACTAAACAGTTATATCTTAATTGTCATTAGTCTTCTGTGCCCAGCCCGAAAAAAATCAAATTCCCTTTCAGGAGGACCCGGGATCGATTTGCACAGGGAAAGCCGGCGTCAGGGCTGCGGACCGGGACGCGGCGGACAGCAGGCAGCCGCGGTGGAGTGGCTGTCGGTGAGTCCGGCGGCGGTGCGGCAGGGCGAATCGATTCGCCGGGACCTATACGGTCGGGACTTCCGGGCGGTTACCGGACGGGCGGGCGCTCGGCCTCAGTTGACGATGCGCCAGGTCCCGTCGGCCTGCCGGCAGGCTTGCCCGACGGCGGTCTCGGTCTTGCCGCCGATGGTGACGGTCTGCTGGTATTCGCGGCAGACGTCGCCCGACGCGACCTCGTAGGTGCGGGTCGGCGTAATCGTCCCTTCGTTGCCCGAATCGGGGTTGCGCCAGGTGCTCTTGCGGCCGGTGCGGTTCTTCTCGAGCGCGGTCTGGGTCGAGCGCTGCATCGCGATCCGGTCGGCCCGGTCGAGCGACTTGCCGATCTCGCTGCCGAGCGCCGCGCCCGCGAGCGTGCCGACCGCGACCGCCACGAGCTTGCCCTTGCCCTTGCCGATATGCGCGCCGGCGAGCGCGCCGATCCCGGCGCCGATCACGGTGCCGACCTTCTCCTTTTCGCCGCCGCTGCAACCGGCAAGAGCGACAACCGCCACTACTGCAACCAAGGATTTCGCTTTATGCATCCGTCGCTCCTCATTTCGCCGGCGCCGTATTGCCGCGCCCGGGACATACGATCCGTTGCCTTGCCGAACCTATATCGGCTAGTTTCGGTCCCGCGACAAGAGGGGTTTGCGTGCCCGCCGAGGTCGACGATCCGATCGTCCGGTTCAACGCCTGGCTGGCAGAGGCCGAGGCGGCCGAGCCCAACGAGCCGACGGCGATGACGCTGGCGACGGTGGCCGCCGACGGCGCCCCGTCGGCGCGGATGGTGCTGTTGAAGGGTGCCGATTCCGCCGGTTTCCTGTTCTACACCAACACCGAGAGCCGCAAGGGGGTCGAACTCGACGAGACCGGCCGCGCCTCCCTGGTGTTCCATTGGAAATCGCTGCGCCGCCAGGTGCGGATCGACGGAATCGCCGAGCGCGTGTCGGACGACGAAGCGGATGCCTATTTCGCGACGCGAGCGCGCGGCAGCCAGATCGGCGCCTGGGCATCCGACCAGTCGCGCCCGATGCGCAACGCCTTCGAGCTGCAAAAGCGGGTCGCCCGCTTCACCGCCAAGTTCGGCCTCGGCGCGGTGCCGCGCCCGCCGCACTGGACCGGCTACCGCGTGTTGCCCGAGGCGATCGAATTCTGGCGCGACCGCCCGTTCCGGCTGCATGAGCGCAGGCTCTACCGGCGCGAAAGGGGAGGGGAATGGCGGGTGAGCCTGCTGTTCCCTTGACCGCCGGTCGGGCCCGGGCAAATTTGCAACTACCGGGAACTCGGCGGCTCGGATATAAGGTCTGATGGCACCTGTCGCCGGAATTCATGGGGTAGCAGATGCGGTACAGGACGGTCCTCGCTCCGATCAGCGCGCCGGAGGTCGGTGCTTCGATCCTGGCGACGGCGTTCCAGGTCGCCCGCGCCTTCGATGCGCATGTCGACGTCCTGCACGTCCGCCCCGACCCGCGCGGCCTCGTCCCCTATACGGGCGAGGGGATGGACGGCTCCATGATCGAGGAAATCATGGATGTCACCGAGCGCGAGGGCGGGGAGCGCGAAATCCGCACGCGGGAGATGTTCGACGGTTTCGCGGCCGAGAACGGGATCCGCGTCGCCGACCAGCCGGACGAAGGCCCCGGCGTCTCGATGTCGTGGAATTCCGCGGTCGGGCGCGAGGACGAGGTGGTCGCGACACGGGGCAGGATCTACGACATCATCGCGGTGGGGCGCCCGGTCAAGGACGCGCCTTTGCCCTCTCCGATCACCCTCGAGGCGGCGCTGCTCGACACCGGACGCCCGATCCTCGTCGCCCCGCCGGAAGCGGGGGAGGGGCTCGGCAAGTCGATCGCCATCGCCTGGGAGGGAAGCCCCGAGGCCGCGCGCGCGATCGCCGACGCCATCCCCCTGCTGGAGAAGGCGGAGAAGGTGACCGTCCTTTCCGCCAAGGCGGCCCAGGTGGCGCCGATCGACGCGGAGGATCTGCGGCGCCGTCTTGCCTGGCACGGGATCGAGGTGACGATCCAGAACTTCGAGGCGCAGCCCAGCGAGCTTGGCGCGGCCTTCCTCGAACAGTCCGCCGAGGCCGGCGCCGACCTCCTGATCAAGGGCGCCTATTCGCAGAGCCGGCTGCGCCAGCTCATCCTGGGCGGCAGGACCCGGCACATCCTGGCGCATGCAGGGATCCCCGTCCTGTTGTCGCATTGAGCCCGGGAGATGCCCGCCGTCCCGCCCCGCTCGATGATATTGACCGGTGCGAGCCGCGGGATCGGCCATGCGACCGTCAAGCGTTTCAGCGAGGCCGGCTGGCGCATCCTCACCTGCTCGCGGGACGCGGTGCCGGAGGCCTGCAAGCGGGATCCCAACTGGTCCCACCATATCCCGACCGATCTCGCCGACCCGGTTAGCCTGCGGCATTTCGTGGAGGAAGCCAACGCGCATATCGGCGACGGCTCCCTGCATGCGCTGGTCAACAACGCCGCCATGTCGCCCAAGACCGACTACCAGGAGCGGCTCGGCTGCCTCAACGGCGATATCGGCGGCTGGCGCGACGTCTTCAACCTGAACCTGTTCGCGCCGCTGCTTCTCGCCCGCGGCTTCGCCGGCGCGCTGAGCCGCGGCAAAGGCAGCATCGTCAACATCACCTCGATAGCCGGGCACGCCCGGCACCCCTTCGCGGGTTCGGCCTACGCGACCTCGAAGGCGGCGCTGTCCGCGCTGACGCGCGAGCTCGCCGTAGAATTCGCCGAGCTCGGCGTGCGGGTCAACGCGGTCGCCCCGGGCGAAATCGAGACCGAGATGGTCGGACCGGAATACGAGGCGCTGCTGCCGCGCATCCCGCTCAACCGCATGGGCACCGCCGACGAGGTGGCGGCGATCGTCCACCGGATGTGCGACGAAGAATTCGGCTATGTGACGGGGACCGAAATCTTCGTCACCGGCGGCCAGCATCTGCTCTGAGGGGCGGCTACCCAGGATGAGGGGATTTTCTGTCCTCATCCCGAGCAGGTCCCGGAGCGACCGTATCGAGGGATCCGCGCAACCTCTCCAGCCAGTCCCGGCGCGACCGGACGAGATCGATGTCGTGGCGCAGCCAGCCGGAGAAATGGCCGGGGTCGTCCGGGTCGGCGCTATCGAGGTCTCCGAGGCGGGCGATTTCCGCATCGCAGGTCTCGATCATCCGGTCGGTCTGCAGCCGCTGCTCTTCCGGCGGGAGTTGGTGCAGAAAGCGGATCTTGAGCGCGAAGGCGAGCCTGCCGACATCGCAGTTGGGCGCGCGGACGGCGCTGCGCAGCAAGTCCTGAAGATACTCCCGCCCGGCTTCGGTGACGTGGAGGGGGGCGTCTGCCGCGCCGCTCTCCCCGGCGATCAGCCCCTCCGTCTTCAACAGCTCGATCGAGCTTCCGAGCAGGTCGAGCGAGGGCCCGACGATGCGGCTGGTGAAATGGCGCACCGAGTTGGCGAGCTCGGCATAGCGTTTCGGGCTCTCGCACACCGTGCCGAGAGCGGCGAGCCGGACCGCCTCCTTGGGTAGCAGCGAGTTGTCGTTGAACATCCCGCGAGCCTAGCGCGATTGTTTCGGCCGCACCATTGCCGCCGCAGCGGATTCAGGCGGCGAATTTGAGGTCCAGCCGGCCCCACACGTCCTTGAGCGCGGCCACCAGCCGGTCCATGGCCGCATCGTCGTGCAGCGGCGAGGGGGTGAGCCTCAGCCGCTCCGTGCCCTTCGGCACCGTCGGATAGTTGATCGGCTGGACATAGATCGCATGGCGCTCCATCAGCGCGTCCGTCACCTGCTTGCAGCGGGCCGCATCGCCGACGAAGACGGGAACGATATGCGACGGCGAGGGCAGCCGGGCGTCCCGCAACCTGGCCTTGAGGGTCCGCGCGCGCTCCTGGTGACGCTCGCGCAGTCCCCCCGCCGCGCTGACATGGCGGATGCTCGCCCGGGCGCCCGCGGCGATCGCCGGCGGCAGCGAGGTGGTGAAGATGAACCCGGCGGCATGGCTCCTGATGAAGTCGACCATCGCGGCGGAGCCCGCGATATAGCCGCCGATGACGCCGAACGCCTTGGCGAGGGTTCCCTGGACGATGGCGATCCGCTCCATCGTCCCGTCCCGCTCGGCGACGCCCGCGCCGCGCTCGCCGTAGAGCCCGACGGCGTGGACCTCGTCGAGATAGGTCATCGCGCCGTGCTTCTCGGCGACGTCGCAAATATCGGCGATCGGGGCGAAGTCGCCGTCCATCGAGTAGAGCGACTCGAAGGCGACGATCTTGGGCGCATCCGCGTCGCATTCGGCGAGCAGCCGGTCGAGATGCGCGACATCGTTGTGGCGGAAGATCTTCTTCTCCGCCCGGCTGTAGCGGATGCCGGCGATCATCGAGGCGTGGTTGTCGGCATCCGACACGATCACGCAGCCCGGCATGGTCTGCCCCAGCGTGCCGAGCGTCGCCTCGTTGGCGACATATCCCGAGGTGAACAGGAGCGACGCCTCGGTCCGGTGGAGCCGGGCGAGCTCCTCTTCCAGCAAAACGTGGTAGTGGGTGGTCCCGGAAATGTTGCGCGTGCCGCCTGCCCCGGCGCCCACCTTGTCCAGCGCCTCGTGCATTGCCGCGACGACCTCGGGGTGCTGGCCCATGCCGAGATAGTCGTTGCTGCACCAGACGGTGACCTCCTCGACCGTGCCGCCGTCATGCCGCGCGGCCATCGGAAACGCACCGGCGCGGCGCTCGAGATCGGCGAATACCCGGTAGCGGCCGTCGTTCCGCAGAGACGCGATCCGGTCGGAAAAAAACCTGTCGTAATCCATCGCCCTCAAACCCTCAGCGGAGCCGGCGCGCGAGCATACGCCCCGCCTGTTCGCCCGGCTATTCGCCTGTGAATGCGTCCCGGCGACGCGCGGGCGCGTCAGGCAAGACCCTGCTCCGCCACCCAGCGTTCGGTGTCGTCGAGCGCCCGGCCGAAGCGGGCGAGCATCTCGCCGATCTCTGCCTCGTCGATGATCAGCGGCGGCGAGAACGCGACCCGGTCGCCGAGCGCGCGGAGGATCAGCCCGTGCTCCTCGGCCCGCCCGGTCAGATAGGCGCCCACCTTGGCGGCCGGATCGAAGGGCCGCTTGGTCGCCTTGTCGGCGACCAGCTCGGCGACGCCCACCAGCCCCACCCCGGCGACCTCTCCGACCAGCTTGTGGCCGGCGAAGGCGGCGAGGCCGTCCTGCAGATGCGGCGCGGTCTTCGCGACCTGTCCGACGAGGTCGATCTCGTCGTAGATCGCCAGCGTCTCCAGCGCCACCGCGGCCGACACCGGATGGCCGGAATAGGTGAAGCCGTGGCCCAGTATCCCGCGGGCGTGCGATCCTTCGGCGATGCCGCGATAGACCTTCTCGTTCACCTGGACCGCGGCGATCGGCAGGTAGCCCGACGACAGCGCCTTGGCCATGGTCATCAGGTCGGGCTCCAGCGCGTAGGTCTGGGAGCCCCACAGATTGCCGGTCCGGCCGAAGCCGCAGATCACCTCGTCGACCACGAACAGCACGTCGTGGCGCCGCAGCACCTGCTGGATCTTCTCGAAATAGGTGGCGGGCGGCAGGATCACCCCGCCCGCGCCCATGACCGGCTCGGCGAAGAAGGCGGCGACGGTTTCCGGACCTTCGGCGAGGATCAGGCGCTCCAGCGACTCGGCGCAGCGCGTGGCGAATTCCTCTTCGCTCTCGCCGTCGCGGCCTTCGCGCCAGTAATGCGGCAAATCGGTGTGGAGGAATCCGGGGAAGGGCAGGTCGAACCCCGCATGGTTCGCCGGAACCCCGGTCACGCTCGCCGCCGCCGCGGTGATCCCGTGATAGCCGCGCTTTCGGCCGACGATCTTCTTCTTCGCCGGGCGGCCGATGGCGTTGTTGTAGAACCAGATCAGCTTGATCGCCGAATCGATGGCCTCGGAGCCGGAATTGGTGAAGAAGGTCCGCGCCATCGGCACCGGGGCCAGCGCCTTGAGGCGTTCGGCGAGCTCGATTTGGGGCGCGTGGCTGCGGCGGTTGAAGCCGTGATAGAAGGGCAGGGTGCGCATCTGCCGGCTCGCCGCCTCGGCGAGGCGCTCGTTGCCGAAGCCCAGCGAGACGCACCAGAGACCCGCCATCCCCTCGATATACTGCTTTCCGGTCTCGTCCCAGACATAGACGCCGTCGCCGCGCGCCATCACCAGCGCGCCCTCGCGCTCGTTCTCGATCGCGTCGGTATAGGGGTGGAGCAGCGCCTCTGCGTCGCGGAACCGGTAGAGGTTCGATCGGGTTGCCGTGTCCATGGGCGAGACGTCGTTCAGCCGCCGGTGACGCTCATATGCCGCGACACCGCGGGGCCGCGGCGGCGCCGGTCGATGACGAAGTCGTGGCCCTTGGGCTTGCGGCCGATGGCCTCGTCGATGGCCCCCATCAGGAGGTCGTCGTCATCGCTCCCGCGCAGCGGGGCGCGGAGGTCGGCGGCGTCCTCCTGGCCGAGGCACATATAAAGCGTGCCGGTGCAGGTCAGGCGGACGCGGTTGCAGGATTCGCAGAAATTGTGGGTCATCGGGGTGATGAATCCGACCCGCCCGCCGGTCTCCCGGCAGATTGTGTAGCGCGCCGGTCCGCCGGTCGAATAGTCGCTCTCGTCCAGCGTGAAGCGGCGCTTGAGCCCGGCGCGCACCATCGACAGCGGCAGATACTGGTCGAGCCTCGCGTCGCCGCCGATCTCGCCGAGCGGCATCACCTCGATGAAGGTGAGGTCGTAGCCGCGGCCGCCGCACCATTCGACCATGTCGGTGAGTTCGTCGTCGTTGACGCCGCGCAGCGCCACCGCGTTGATCTTGACGCGGAGCCCCGCCGCGTCCGCCGCGGCGAGCCCGTCCATCACCTGTTCCAGCCGGCCCCAGCGGGTGATCTCGGCGAATTTCGCGCTGTCGAGCGTATCGATCGAGACGTTGATCCGCCGCACCCCGGCGGCGTAGAGGTCGTCCGCGAAGCGGCCGAGCTGGCTGCCATTGGTGGTCAGCGTCAGCTCGTCAAGCGTGCCGTCGTCGAGATGGCGGCCGAGGCGTTGGAACAGCCAGAGGATATTGCGGCGCACCAACGGCTCGCCGCCGGTCAGCCTGAGCTTGCGCACGCCGCGGCGCACGAAGGCGCTGCACAGCCGGTCGAGCTCTTCGAGGGTCAGGACTTCCGCCTTGGGCAGGAACGTCATCGATTCCGACATGCAGTAGACGCAGCGGAAATCGCAGCGGTCGGTCACCGAGACGCGAAGATAGGAAACCCGGCGGTCGAACGGGTCGATTAGCAGCGGCAGCCCGGCGCCTTCCCCGCGCAGGTCCACCGATCCGTTCTCAGAAACCCGATCGCTCATATTCCTGCGCGGCTCTATGCGGGGCGTTCCCGGCGACGGTCCGCCGTTGCCCTAGACAGTGAACCTAGGTCAATCGTTGCCGCTTGTCATTATCCGTATTTGCCGACACCGGCCGGCGGTCAGCCTTTGAGCAGCGTCTGGAGCTTGACTGCGGGATCGGCGAGCGCGGCCGGATCGACCGTCTTCTCCGCCTGCATCAGCCGCTTGGCGAAGCGGATGTC
Source organism: Alphaproteobacteria bacterium (assembly GCA_965205995.1). Taxonomy (GTDB): domain Bacteria; phylum Pseudomonadota; class Alphaproteobacteria; order MPNO01; family MPNO01; genus MPNO01. The sequence goes on from OZ242200.1 coordinate 263,554, forward strand.
GCGCGGGTTGTCGATCGCCGCCGCGCCGTCGATCCTGCCGCCCTTCATGTAGAACTCGATGAACTGGCCGTCGGCGCGCTCGCCCCGCGTCACCGTTCGGTCGAAACCGTCGGGCAGGCCGACGAGTTGGATGTTCACGTCGTACTGGTCCGACCAGAACCAGGGGATCTCGCGATAGGGCTTCTCGCCGCCGAGCATCGCCTTGGCGGCGGCGATGCCCTGGTTCTGCGCGTTCTCCCAGGATTCGAGGCGGATATTGCGGCCCAGCAGATCGTTCGGGTGGTTGGTCACGTCGCCGGCGGCGAAGATGTCGGGGTCGGAGGTGCGGCAGAAGGCGTCCACCCTGATGCCGTTATCCACGTCGAGCCCCGCCGCCTCGGCGAGTTCGACATTGGGGACGATGCCGATGCCGATCACCGCCGCCGTCGCCGCCAGGGTCTCGCCCCCGGCGAGCCGGGCGCCGTCCACCCGGCCCTCGCCGGTCAGCGCCTCGACCGTGGTCCCGAGCCTGACATCGACGCCGCGGCCGCGATGGAGCTCGAGCAGCCAGGCGGCGAGATCGGCGGTCAACGCGCGCCCGCACAGCCGGTCCAGCGCCTCGACCACCGTCACCTCGGCGCCCAGCATGCGCGCCGCGGCCGCGACCTCCAGCCCGATCCAGCCGCCGCCGATGACGACGAGGCGCGCGCCCTCGCCGAGATCGGCGCGGATCGCCGCGCTGTCGTCGATGCCGCGGAGATAGTGGACGCCGTCCAGCTCCGCGCCCTCGATGGGGAGCTTGCGGACCCGCCCGCCGGTGGCGATCAGCAGCTTGTCGTAGGCCAGAGTTTCGCCTCCGGCGAGCGCGACGGTCCGGGCCGCCCGGTCGATCGAAATCGCGGCGATGCCGGTCCTGAGCGCCACCCCCCACTCATCGAAGGACCCCTCCGGCCAGAGATAGCTCGATTCGGCCGGCTCCTTGCCCAGCAACACCTCTTTCGACAGAGGCGGGCGCTCATAGGGCGGGTAGGGCTCCTCGCCGATGACGGCGATGGGGCCGTCGAATCCCTCGTCGCGCAGCGTCCTGGCCGCCCAGCCGCCGGCCTGGCCGGCGCCGATAACGACGATCCCCGGACCGCTCATCGAATGGACTCCCCGGGAGGAATTCTAGCCCGGCAGGCCGACCAGGATGTCGTCGCCGTCGATCTTGACCTCATAGACCTTGAGGTCATCGGTGACCGGCGGGGTCAGCGCCTTGCCGGTCTTGATGTTGAAGCAGCCGCCATGCAGCGGGCATTCGATCGACTCGCCCTCGACATAGCCATCGGCCAGCGAGGCGTAGGCATGGGTGCAGATGTCGTCGGTGGCGTAGTACTCGCCTTCCAGGTTGTAGATCGCGATTTCCTTCCTGCCGACGATCACCTGGATCGCTTCGCCGTCGTCGAGATCGCTGGTCTTGGCGACGGCGTGAAACTCGATATCGCTCATTCTCTCCTGCGCCTCCGTCTAGCCCGGACACGCCGGAAAGGCGCGCGGACACCAAATTGCGCACCTTCCGGTGCTAACTGTCTGACATTGTGTCGGTTTCCTCTCCCACCACCGACCGCCGGGGAACCGATCCTGCAACTGCCACCCCCCCCGGCTGGGATCAGGACAAGGAGAAGGTACATGCCCCAAATTACCGTTACCGGGGCTCGCGTCAAGGCGCTCGGATCCCGCGACACCGCTTACGACATGCGTGACGGCAAGCGCAAGGGTTTCCGTGTCGGGGCGGCCGGCAAGACCACGGTTGCCTTCGAGACCGGCTCAGGCTGTGGTGACCCGTGACCCCGACCGCTCGCCCCGACGAATGGCGCCTCCCGGGGCGTGCCGATATAGTGCGCGCCGCGATCTTGCGGGGACAGCGAGGGGCAGGTGACGGTCGACGCGATGCTGGAATGGCCCGCGGAGGGGGTGAGCCGGGTCCCCTACCGGGTCTATTCGGACGCCGATATCTACGAGGCGGAACAGACCCGGATATTCCGCGGGCCGGTCTGGCATTTCGTCATGCTGGAGCAGGAAATCCCCGAACCCGGCGACTACCGGCGCGCGCGGATCGGCGACACGCCGATCTTCGCCATCCGCGACGCGGACGGCGGCATCAACGCGATGGTCAATCGCTGCGTCCATCGCGGCAATCTGGTCTGCATCGACGAGGCCGGACGGGCCGATGGGCGGCTGACCTGCGTCTACCACAACTGGACCTACGATTTTTCGGGCCGTTTGACCTCGGTCGCCTTCCAGAAGGGCGCCGGCGGCAAGGGCGGCATGCCGGCCGATTTCGACCTCTCCGCCCACCGCCTCTCGCCGCTCCGCGTCGCGGTCTATCGCGGGCTGGTCTTCGTGACCCTGTCGGAGGCGACGCCGCCGCTCGAGGAGTATCTCGGCCCCGAGATGTGCGCCAATATCGACCGCGTCGTCGGGCGCGACATGGTGATCCTCGGCACCTACACGCAGTCGATGGCGAATAACTGGAAGCTCTACATGGAGAACGTTCGCGATTCCTACCACGCGAGCCTGCTCCATCTGTTCTTCACCGCGACGCGGATAAACCGGCTGTCGATGGATGGCGGGATCAAGCTGTCGGATCGCGGCTGGCACCATATCAGCTACTCGATCGCGGCGACCGACCGGGAGGAGCCCGAATACGATCCCGACAAGCTGCGCGCCGCCGTCGACGACTACAGCATCGCCGATCCGCGCGTGGTGCGCGGCTGGCCGGAATTCGAATGCGGCACGACGCTCGCGATCCAGAGCGTCTTTCCCAACTTCGTCCTGCAGCAGACGCTGAATTCCATCGCGCTCAGGATCTGCGCGCCGACGGGCCCCGATACGAGCGAGCTCTCCTGGCGCATCCTCGGCTGCGCCGACGACAGCGCGGCCGAGCGCGCGGCGCGGATCCACCAGAGCAATCTGATCGGCCCGGCCGGGCTGATCTCGATGGAGGACGGCATCGTCGGAAGCTGGGTCCGCCAGGGCATCAGGCGCGACGCCGACAAGACCTCCATCGTCGAGATGGGCGGGCGCGACGTGGCGCCGAGCCCCGGCTCGCGGGCAACCGAAGTGTCGGTGCGCGGGTTCTGGCAGGGCTGGCGCGACCTGATGGACATCTGAAAGGGGTGGGCACGTGAAACTATTGACCTTCGAGGCCGCGGGGCGGGAGTCCTTCGGCATCGTCGACGGCGCCGGGGTGATCGACCTCGGGCCGCGCATGCCGGAAGCGGCCGGGCTGGTGGACCTCCTCGGCGAGGACGCAAGGCGCCGGGCGGAAGCCGCCGCGAACGGTGCTGCGGCCGATTTCCGCCTCGACGAGATCGCCTATCGGCGGCCGATCCCGTGGCCGGAAAAGACCGTCTGCATCGGCGTCAACTACGCCCACCGGAACGAGGAATACGACGATTCGTCGCTGCCCCCGTTTCCGAGCGTCTTCCTGCGGGTGCCCGACACCCTGGTCGGGCACGGCCAAGCGATCCTCCGGCCGCCCGAATCCGAGCAGCTCGATTACGAGGCCGAGATCGCCATCGTCATCGGGGAAGGGGGGAAGCGCATCCCGCCCGAGCGCGCGCTCGACCATATCGCCGGGCTCACCTGCCTCAACGAGGGCTGTGTCCGCGACTGGATGCGCCACGGCAAGTTCAACGTCACCCAGGGCAAGAATTTCGACAATTGCGGGTCGGTCGGCCCCTGGCTGGTGACCGCCGACGAGTTTTCCGAGACCGGCTATGACGGCCTTCGGGTGACCGGGCGGGTCAACGGCGAGGTTCGCCAGGACGACACGACGGCGAATCTGATCTTCGATTTCGCCTATCTGGTGAGCTATGTGTCGACCTGGGCGGCGCTGAAGCCGGGCGACGTGATCTCCACCGGCACCCCCATTGGCGCCGGCGCCCGCTTCGACCCGCCGAAATGGCTCCAGCCGGGCGACGTCGTCGAAATCGAGGTTTCGGGAATCGGCACGCTCCGCAACACGGTCGCCGACGAGGGGTGAGAGGGGAAACCGCCAGACCCTGCCCTCGCCCGGGCGACACCCGGGAGTGGCGAAGAACCGCGCTCGATGATCGCTTGGTGCCCGCGCACATCCCGGCTACCCTGACCGGATGAACGCCGACGTCGAAAACCTGGTGCTGGATCAGCTGCGGGCGATCCGCGCGAAGGTCGAAAAGATCGACAACGATCTCGGCGATCTTCGCCAGCCCGTGTCGTCGATCGAGCAGCACCTGGCCGGCATGCAGCGTGACGTTGCCAACATCCACGAGCGCCTCGATCGCCAGGGCGATCGTTTGGATCGCATCGAGCGTCGCCTCGAACTCAACGACGCACCGGCGTGAGCTAAAGCCGTTGATTGCCCGGGTGCTGCGGCCGAGCAGATGTCGCCCGTCCGCATCCCCCGGTTCCCGGATCAAGGCCGGGGTGACGGCCGGGGGCCGTATCGAAGGGCCGGCTACACCAGATCGACGACCGCCCCGTCCTTGCTCCTGCCCTGGGCGCGGTAATGGCCTAGCTTGGCGATCAGCGGCTGGTCGGTATAGCTGTAGAGGATCGCGTCGGTCTTGCCGGTGTTGACGAAGCGCCGCCAGCGGTGGTTGGGCACCACGAAGAAGTCGTTGCGCGCCCATTCCATCTCCTCGCCGTCGACCTCGGTCACGCCGGCGCCCTCGGCGACCCAGTAGATGGTCGATGCGGTGTGGCGGAAGGGCCGGGTTTCCTCGCCCGGGCGCAGCAGCTGCGCGCGGTAGGAGATCGTGGTGAACACCGGCGCGCCGTTCTCCGGGTTGACCAGCTCGACCGCGATGCCGTCATGCGGGTCGCCGTCGAAATGCGAGAGGTCTTCGAGCGCCCCGCGGATATCGCCCCCGGAATAGAGGAACATCGGCGAGTTGCCCTCGCCGCCGCCGCGGTGATGCGGGGCGAATAGCGGGCGGATGCCGCCGCGGCCGTAGAACCGCTTGGAAAACCCGTCCTCCGGGTCGCCATGCGCCGCCGCGTTCTCGGTGTCGTCGCGCGCCCAGGCGCAGCCCAGAAAGTCGATCAGCGGCCAGTCGAGCGTGTCGGCCCAGATCACCGGGCTGTCGTCGTCGTTGCCGTGCTCGTGCCAGGTGCCGTTGGGGGTGAAGACCAGATCCCCGCGCTTGGGATACATCTTCTCGCCCTCGACGATGGTGTAGCCGCCGCTGTCCGAAATGATCGTCCGGCTCGCATTCGGCGTGTGGAGGTGCGATCCGGCGTCGTCGCCCCGCTTGTAGATCGAGATCGCGATTCGCATCGTGTTGGTGACCTTGACCCCGGTCAGCCCGAAGGCCGGGTTGGTCAGCAGCACCGACTGGCGCTCGGTCAGCTCCAGCGGGCAGAGCTCGGCGAGCTTGAGCAGATAGGGCTCGATATCGCCCCAGCGCCAGACATGGGGTTTGGGCGACGGGTACTCGACCGTGAGGCTGTGCGCCGACGGCGCCGGCTGGTCCGAGGTTCCCAGATGCCACGCCTTCTGGTTGGGCAGGTTCCAGCGGGTGCGGATCCAGATGTCGTTGGCGCGCACCTGCTCGTTCAGCTCCTCAAGCTCGTTGATGATGAGCTCCAGCTGATGCGCGCGGTTGCTGCCGGCCTGTTCCTTAGCGGTCGCCATGTCGGGCCTCCTGGGGCGGGATCTGCGGCAGTGTTCGCCGCAACCGGTGCGCGGTCAAGACCGATGTGGCGCGGCCTCCGGCGTTGTATGGTCGGCCGGCTCGGCCGATTCCTCCCGGGGCGTGGTCATGAAGTTGCGGGTCTTGCTGTGGTGGGCGCTCCGGATCGGGACCGCGATCGTGGCGGCCGCGAACCTGGCCGTCCTCGCGCAGCACCCGTTCGCGCAACCCTTCATCGAGCGGACGGCGGCCGGGGCCCGGCTCGCCCTCGACCGGGCGCTCGGGGAGCGATTGACGCCGGGCTGGGTCGCCGCCGAGCTCGACACGGCCGTAAAGCGCGAAGACCTCGACCGGGCCGAGCTCCTGCTCGGACTCGTCGAGAGCCGCCGGATTGCGGTATCGGAGCTCGCTATCGCCGGGGCCCGGGAATTCGTGGACCGCAAGAACCAACCGCTCGCCCGGCTGCAAAGATGCTCCGCCTGCCTGATGGATGCCGCCGATTGCCGGACTCCGTCCATGCTGTTCGCCTGCAATATCCCGGTCGAGCTCACGGTGGTCGGCGACGTCAAGGCGTTGGCGGAGGCGGGCGCGGACGTCGTGGCGGACAGGCAAGTCGACCGGATCGACGTGGCGCTGGCGGCCGCCGGCATCGGCGCGACCGCCCTTGTCCCGCTCACCGGCGGCACCAGCCTGACGATCAAGGCCGGCGCGACCACCCTCCGGGTGGCCCGCAGGATGGGCGTGCTGGGCAAGGGGATCGTGCGCGCCTTGACGGACGCCGCGAAGGCGCCGTTCGACGAGTTCGCCAGGACCGGCAGGCTGGACGCGGTGACCGATGCGCGCCGCTTCCGCAGGCTCGGCCGCATCGCCGACGATCTCGGCACCGTGGCGAAACATGCCGGCCCGGCGGAGACGATCTTCCTCCTCAAACACGTCGAGACGGCGAAGGATGCCGCCGCGCTCGCCCGGGTCTCCCGGATCGCCGGCAAGAAGACCCGCAGGACAATGGAGGTTCTCGGGCTGGGCAGGGCCGCGCGGGCGCTGGTGCGGCTGTCGGATCTGGCCCGGACCGCGCTCGGCCTGCTGGCGGCGCTCGCCGCCCAGGCGCTCGCGCTCCTCTCGCCGCGCCGCTGCGCAGGGCGTTGCGGCCCGCGCCGGGCTGATCGAACCGACCCCTGGCGCCGGCGCCCTTATATCGTGAACCGCCGCTTGCCGCGGCGTGTTTCGGGACCGGGCGGTTATGGCTATTCTGCGGCGGGCGGCATTGGGGAGAGCGGCGGTGGCGGACGGCAATCTGCGCGAGTTGAAGAATTTCGTGGGCGGCGAGTTCGTCGCATCCGGCGAGACCTTCGAGAACGTGACGCCGGTCGACGGCACGCTGATCTCGTTGGTGCATGCGGCCGACGAGGCGATCGTCGACCGCGCCGTCGAGGCGGCGCGGGATGCGTATTACGGCGCCTGGGGGACGCTGACGACCGAGCGGCGCTGCACCCTGCTGCACGCGGTCGCCGACGGGATCGAGGCCCGGTTCGACGAGTTCGTCGATGCCGAATGCGCCGATACCGGCAAGCCCAAATCGCTCGCGAGCCATCTCGACATCCCGCGCGGCGCGGCGAATTTCAGGATCTTCGCCGACCTCGTCAAATCGGTCGGCACCGAGGCCTATATGCAGGAAACCCCGGACGGGCGGGGCGCGGTGAACTATTCGATCCGCCAGCCGCACGGCGTGGTCGGCGTGATCTCGCCCTGGAACCTGCCGCTGCTGCTGTCCACCTGGAAGCTCGCGCCGGCGATGGCGTCGGGCAACGCGGTCATCCTCAAGCCGTCCGAGGAGACGCCGACCACCGCGACGCTGCTGGCCGAGGTGATGAAGTCGGCCGGAATCCCCGACGGCGCGTTCAACGTGGTGCACGGCTTCGGCCCCGGCGCGGCCGGCGAGTTCATCACCCGCCATCCCGGCATCCACGCGATCACCTTTACCGGCGAGACCGCGACCGGGCGCGAGATCATGAAAGCGGCGTCGGTCAACATCAAGGCGCTCTCCTTCGAGCTCGGCGGCAAGAACCCGGCCATCGTCTTCGCCGATTCCGATTTCGACGCGGCGATCGACGGCACCGCGCGCTCGGTCTTCGCCAATACCGGCCAGGTCTGCCTGAGCTCGGAACGGGTCTATGTCGAACGGCCGATCTATGAGCGCTTCGTCGAGACCCTGAAGGCGCGCGGCGAGGCCCTGGCGATCGGCCGGCCGGAGGACGAGAAAACCCAGATGGGCCCGCTGATCAGCCACGAGCACCGCGACAAGGTGAGCGCGTACTACGCGCTGGCGAAGCAACTCGGCGCGGAGATTGTCACCGGCGGCGGGATCCCGGAATTCGGCGACACCCGCGACGACGGCGCCTATATCGAGCCGACGATCTTCACCGGCCTCGCCGAGGACTCGCGGGTCCAGAAGGAGGAGATCTTCGGCCCGGTCTGCCACATAACCCCGTTCGACGACGAGGACGAGGCCATCGCCATGGCCAACGACACCGAATACGGGCTCGCCTCGGTGGTGTGGACCACCGATCTTTCGCGCGGCCACCGGGTGAGCCAGGCGATGGAGGCCGGCATCAACTGGGTCAATTGCTGGTTCCTGCGCGATCTGCGCACGCCGTTCGGCGGCATCGGGCTGAGCGGCATCGGCCGCGAGGGCGGCCAGCACGCGCTGAACTTCTATTCCGAGCAGAAGAACATCTGCGTCAAGCTTTAGGGGGACCGGGATGAGCGACGATGCGATAGAAAAGGCCGCGGCCGATATCCGCAAGGCCTGGGAAGACGGCGTGCCCATCGAGCCGGTGCGCGACGCCCTGCCGGAGGGCGACGTGGATGCCGCCTACCGGGTGCAGCAGACCAACACCGCGCACTGGGTCGCCGGGGGGCGGCGGATCGTCGGGCGCAAGATCGGGCTGACGGCGAAGGCGGTGCAGCAGCAGCTCGGCGTCGACCAGCCGGATTACGGCATGCTGTTCGCCGATATGTGCGTGGCCGACGGCGAGGAGATCGCCGCCGGCGGCGTGCTCCAGCCGCGCTGCGAGGCCGAGGTGGCGCTGGTCCTCCACGCCGCGCTCGACCGGGAGCAGCTGACCCTGGTCGATTTGATCGATTCGGTGGCCTACGCGTTGCCGGCGATCGAGGTGGTGGGCTCGCGCATCGCCTCCTGGAACATCAAGATCGTCGATACCGTCGCCGACAACGCCTCGTCGGGCCTGTTCGTGCTCGGCACCCGGCCGGTGATGCTCGACGACCTGAATTTGCGCGAATGCGGCATGGTGATGGAGAACAAGGGCGACCAGGTCTCGATCGGCGCTGGCGTCGCCTGTCTCGGCAACCCGCTCAACGCGGCGCTCTGGCTCGCCCGCAAGATGGTCGAAATCGGCACCCCGCTGGAGGAGGGCGATGTCATCATGACCGGCGCGCTCGGCCCGATGGCGCCGGTCGTCGCCGGCGACGTTGTGGAGGCGAGGATCGAAGGCCTCGGCTCGGTGCGCGCCGCCTTCGCCGCCTGAGGAGAGAGAGCATGAAAACCAGGGTCGCCATCGTCGGTTCCGGCAATATCGGCACCGATTTGACGATCAAGATCCTCGAGACCTCGGACACCCTTGAGATGGCCGCGCTGGTCGGCATCGACCCCGGCTCGGACGGTCTTGCGCGGGCTCGGTCGCGGGGCGTCGCCACCACCCATGAGGGGCTCGAAGGGCTGACCCGGATGGCGGAATGGGCCGATATCGAGATCGTCTTCGACGCCACCTCGGCCGGCGCGCACGCGGCGAACGCAAAGATCTGCCTCGACCACGGCAAGACCATCGTCGACCTGACGCCCGCCGCCATCGGCCCCTATGTGGTGCCGGTGGTCAACCTGGACGAGCATCTGGATGCGCCCAACATCAACATGGTGTCCTGCGGCGGCCAGGCGACGATCCCCATCGTTCATGCCGTCGACCGGGTGGCTAAAGTCCATTACGGCGAGATCGTGGCCTCGATCTCCTCCAGATCGGCGGGGCCGGGGACGCGGGCCAATATCGACGAGTTCACCGAGACCACGTCGAAGGGGATCGAGGTGGTCGGCGGCGCCGCGCGCGGCAAGGCGATCATCGTCCTCAACCCGGCCGAGCCGCCGCTGCTGATGCGCGACACGATCTATGTGCTGAGCGAGGACGGCGACACCGACGCGATCGTCAAATCGATCGAGGACATGGTGGCCGAGGTCCAGGCCTATGTGCCGGGCTACCGGCTCAAGCAGGACGTCCAGTTCGAGCGTTTCGGCTCCAACAACCCGCTCCGCATCCCCGGGCTCGGGGAGTTCACCGGCATCAAGTCCTCGATCTTCCTCGAGGTCGAGGGGGCGGGGCATTATCTGCCGACCTATGCCGGCAATCTCGACATCATGACCTCGGCCGCGCTCAAGACCGCCGAACGACTGGTCGAGCGCCGCGCCGCCTGAGGAGAACCGCGATGGCTCTCGACAAGGAAAAGAAGATCTACATCCAGGACGTGACCCTGCGCGACGGGATGCACGCGATCCGCCACCAATACGGGTTGCACCACGTCACCGCGATCTGCAAGGCGCTCGACGACGCCAAAGTCGACGCGATCGAGGTGAGCCATGGCGACGGGCTCGCCGGCATGTCGTTCAACTACGGCTTCGCCGCCCATTCCGACGTCGACTATATCGAGGTGGCGGCGGACGCGGTAAAGCACGCGAAGATCGCGACCCTGCTGATCCCCGGCATCGGCACCGTCACCGACCTCAAGGACGCCTTCGATGCCGGCGCCCGGTCGGTCCGCATCGCCACCCACTGCACCGAGGCCGACATCGCCAGGCAGCACATCGAATACGCGCGCGGGATCGGCATGGATGTCGCGGGCTTCCTGATGATGGCGCATATGATCCCGGCCGATGCGCTGGTCGAGCAGGCGAAGCTGATGGAATCCTATGGCGCGCATTGCGTCTACGTCACCGATTCGGGCGGCGCGCTGCTGATGGGCGATACCGCCGACCGCTTCGCCGCCTTCCGCGACGGGCTGAAGCCGGAGACCGAGCTCGGCATCCACGCCCACCACAATCTCAGCCTTGGCGTCGCCAACACGATCATCGCGCTCGAATACGGCGTCACCCGGGTCGACGCCTCGCTCGCCGGCATGGGGGCCGGCGCCGGCAACACGCCGCTCGAAGTCTTCATCGCCGTCGCCGACCGCGCCGGGCTCAACCACGGCTGCGACCTCTGGGCGCTGATGGACGCGGCCGAGGAGCTGGTCCGCCCGCTCCAGGACCGCCCGGTCCGGGTCGACCGCGAGACGCTCGCGCTCGGCTATACCGGGTCCTATTCGAGCTTCCTGCGCCACGCCGAGACCGCGTCCGAGACCTACGGCATCGATACCCGCGACATATTGGTGGAGCTCGGCCGCAGGCGCATGGTCGGCGGCCAGGAGGACATGATCGTCGACGTCGCGCTCGACCTCGTCGCCGCCCGCGACGCGAAGGGAGCCTGAACCATGACCGACCCCGCAATCGCCCCGCTCGCCGAGGCCGTCGATACCGCCGCGATTAAGGCGGAGGCGATCCAGCAGATTTCCGAGACCACCGCGATCACCCCCGAGCAGGGCTACGACATCCAGGCCGCCTCGATCCTCCGGCGCGTGGAGCGCGGCGAGAAGCGGATCGGCGTCAAGATGGGCTTCACCAGCCGCGCCAAGATGGTCCAGATGGGCATCGAGGACATGATCTGGGGACGGCTCACCGACGGCATGATCGTCGAGGACGGCGATTCGATCTCGATGGCCGATTACGTCCACCCCAGGGCCGAGCCCGAGATCGCGTTCCTGCTCAAAAGGCCGCTGGAAGCGCCGGTCACCGCGGCCGAGGCGATGGCCGCGGTCGAGGCGGTGGCGCCGGCGATCGAGATCATCGATTCGCGCTTTCGCGACTTCAAGTTCTCGCTCGCCGACGTGGTCGCCGACAACTGCTCGTCGTCCGGCATCGTGGTCGGCGCCTGGCAGTCGGTCGACGCGGATTTGACCAATCTCGGGATGATCCTCGAAATCAACGGCCGGCCGCGCCAGATCGGCTCCTCGGCCGCGATCCTCGGCAACCCGGCTCGCTCGCTGGTCGCCGCCGCGAGGCTGTCCACCGCCGCCGGGGAACCGCTGCAAGCCGGCTGGATCGTCATGGCCGGCGGCGCGACGGCGGCCGAGGCGCTCGCCGTCGGCGACTACGTCCGCAACACCGTGCAGCGCCTCGGCGCCGTCGGGTTCTCGATCGCCGGGTAAGGGCGGGCAACCCCGCTGGAGCCGACGATGTCCAGCGTGGCTCCGATGGGAACCCGCCGACCCTCCCCCCATCGGATTGGGGATTATGTAGGAAAGTGCCGAGGGTTCGGCGTCACTTCGGTTACTAACTGCGCTTGGGCCGGTCGATATAGCGGATGCTGACAGGCCGCGTGAGCGCGTCGACGGCTTCCTCGAAAGTCGCGTCCACCCGCATATCTTCCGCGAGTTCCTCCTTGCTCGGCTGGTAGTCGGAGTTGACGATTTCGACCGTGCGGGCCTTCGGCTTCGTTGTGGCGGCCATGGTCATTCTCCGTCGTCCGTCTGGTATGAGGCCCGGATCTCCGACATGACGGCATCGTCGTCGACCAGGCTCCCCGAACCGTCGATGGCTATAACCTCCATGCCGTCGAGCCAGCCGAGAAGCGGACTTCCTTGAGATCGGCGAAGGTGCGGCGCTGGTCGAAGGGTCTTTCGTAGGTGTAAGCAGGAACCGCCACCTTTTCCGGAAGGCGAATGACGATGCGGATTTTCTCAAGCCGCCGAACGGCGTTCTCGAATTCGAGGACGGTCATGGTCGGGCTCCTGCGGCTTGCTCAAGAGCATCCCTCATGCGCATCAAGACTGCCCGCGGATGGTGGCGAGCTCGCGGACCTTCTCCACCTCGACCAGAGCCGCCAGCGCCGCTATCCCCTCAGGGATGAAATGCCCGCTCGCTTCCTTGCTTTCCAGGAGTTCGCGCTCAAGCTCTTCCAGAGACATTGTCATTCTCCTGCGGCGGGGCGCTCGCGGTCGAGCATATGCCGTGTCAGGGTGTCGACGTTCCTTGTCAGGACCTCCACAGCACCTTCGAGACGGGCGAGCCGTTCGCGGACCTGGGCCATGTCGTTCCGCAGCCCTCCGATGTCGCGCCTCATTGCCCATTGCCCGGGCAGGATCACGCCGGCGAGAGCGATCGCGGCCGCGATGATGGCGATCAACTCGGGGCTCATCTCTGGCTCTCTCCTGTGCCCGCAGCCACCCCGAGTATAGGCATTTCAGCGCCAATAAGACAGTTTTTTCATGCAACCCTAACTGTCTGGGCTAGGCTACCCCTGCAACGTTACGCGGACCCGCTCTGTCGGGTCGCCCGCTCAATGCAAGAGCCTGATCCGGGCGAGGGGTAGCTCCCCGCGCCAAGGCAAATAGGCGGGGCTTCACCAATCCGTGTGACGTTGCAACGGCCCGGCGCCAGCGGTGGCGGGCCATGCTGAAACGGCCCTGTAGTAGTGGCCGAAGCCGGGGGGCAACCCGGCTTCGGCCTGGCTTTAGGGCCCGGTGAAACCGCGAGAGGGCGCACCGGACCGCACGCAGCCGTTGGAAGCGTATCCAGCGGGAATTCCGAGTTCAAGTGTGCCCTCTCCCGGCGACGGGAGGAAGCGATGCGACACCTGATTTCGATCCCGGTGCTGCTGGTTTTGGCGGCGCCAGCCGCGGCCGGCGGGTATCTGCCTGAGCATTGCGCCAAGCTGGAACATCCGCCGCCCGAATTCTTCGAGTGCCCGAGCCCCTATGTCGAGATGGCCCGATCCGGGAAGGACAAGATCTTTTCCCGAGCTTGGCATTGCCGCGAAACCGAACATTCGCTCGGCCTCAACGCTTACGGCGGCTGCGCCGGGAGCAAGGGCCTGGCCATGTTCCCCGGCTGGTCTGTTCCTGAGAAAACCGCTGCCATGGCCGGACAACCGGACAACTTGATTGCCGAGATCGACTCGCACGTCATCAACCCGTGTCTGCGGGTCGGGATCAAGACCAATGAGGTGTTCTCCCAGATGAACGCGGACGATGCCCTAAAGCTGATGCGAGCAGCCAGCGCACGGAACATTGAAACCGTGCGCAACGCCATGACTCCCCTCGCCAGGGGAAGAAGTCTCGCCAAGCGCATGGAACTCTATACCTCCGCTCGGGCGGGGTGCATCGCGAAGCTGGGCGGCAAGGCGACGCCAGCAGCTGCTTCATCGGTCGTGATCGAGCCGGATGCCATCCTTGGGCCGACCATCACAAAGTTCAAAAACCGGAAAGCGGTTCTGGACGATCTGGTTCGGCGCATCCGTGCAAAGGGGTGGAGATGCGACTCCATATCCGCCGCCCATACGTTCGTCTTCTCGCGAGGGTTCAAGGTGCGCTGCAACCAGTTTGCCTACCAGTACGCGATCAAGGACCGCGGGGGCCATTGGGTGGTTTCGCTGGATTGATCGCCTGGGGAGCCAACGGCCTGATCGGCCTTGGTCTGCTGCTCACCCTGCTGCTGGTTGCCTTCGGGGTTTCCGCCGACGATAGCCGCGTCGCCGGCGACGCCCTGGAGGTCGACAGGGTCTACATCCTCCAGGACCGGACGCCGCAGTATCCTCCGCGGGAGCTCCGCCGGGTCCGGGGAGACGTGATCCTGCCAGGCGGCTCGCCGATCGATGTGATCCGGCGGACCATGCATAACGGGCGACCCCGGTACTGGACCCGCTGGATCAGACCCCGGACCCTGGACCGGAGCCGCGACTTCGAAGGCTGGATCGACAGCCGGGATCTGATGGAGCACGGCGCCGTGTTCCATCATCGGGTCTGGGGACGCGACAAGAGTCACGAATAGGAGATCGAGATGACGAAAGTCCACTTCGTCGATACGGCAATCGTAAGAAGCATGGCTACCGAAATGCAGGGGGCCACTCCAATCCGTCCTCTGAGCGATTTCGTGCTGATCCAGTTTCCAGTTCCTCAAGCCATCGAAGAGCTGGAGATCCCTCCCGCATCACTATCCGTAGCGGTTCCCCCAGATAGGCACGGGGGATCGCTCGGGCGTTGCTGGCTGCGGCGGATGAGCTTGATCCATCGCGAAACCCTCTCGCCCCGGCCTTTCAGGCCCGAGAGGTTTTCTCCTGATTCGATGATCCGCCCCGCCTGGCCTGGCCGTCAAACCTGCGGGGCGTTCTATTTTCAGGCGCTTCGCGTCCCGGAGTCCAGTCCGTTATCTGCGATGAGCTCCCGGTAGCGCAGCCGCTTGCCGACACTGCCGGTTGCGATTGAGTTCATGATGTCGATGGTGTCGGCTTCCCGCAGATTATGGCGGGCGGCGAATTCCTGAACGTACCGATCAAGGTGTTTGGGGCTCATCTTGTGGAACGTGCCCTTGTGGGCGCGCTTCATCGTGGACCAGAACCGCTCCATCCCGTTGATGCCTGCCTGCCCCCGGATGTACTCCCCAGCGGAGTGGTTGACGGCATCGTGGTCGTAGTCCCGCGCCAGTCCGGCGTAAGCGGTCGCCTCGTCGGTGTACACCGTCGCCCCCGGCTCCGTGTTGTCCCGCACGAAGCCTTGCAGGGTGGGCGCGTCGGTGCGTTGGATTGCCTTCGCCGCGACCTGATTGGTCTCCCGGTCCTTCGCTCCGATGACGGCTGACTTCCCGACCGCGCCGCGGCCCGTCCCGGCCAGCTCCTTCCGCTTCGCGTTGCTCATGTTCTTGCGCCGCCCGCCGAAGTAGGTTTCGTCGACCTCGACCGGTCCCGAGAACATGCCGCCCTTCTCCGCCAGCGCTGTCCTCAGGCGATGGGCGAGAAACCAGGCACTCCGCTGGTTGATGTTGAGGTCGCGATGCAGCTTCATCGACGAGACCGATTTGAGGTTCGTGGATAGCTGGAACGTGGCGACCATCCACACCTGGAAGCCGAGCTTCGATCCCTCCATGACCGTGCCGGTCTTTGCGCTGAACCGCTTGGCGCATTCCTTCTCGCGGCAGCGGTAGGGCATCGTCTTGTGCTTGGCGCCGGTCTGCACGTTCAGCGAGCCGCAATGCGGGCAGGCGATCCCGTCTGGCCAGCGGCGCCCGACGAACCACGCTTCGGCGGTTTCATCGTCCGGGAATTTCCGCATGATCTCGATCAGCGAAATGCCTTTGCGATGGGCCTTGCCTGTCATGGCTGTATTCCTTTGTTACTACTCTAGAATACAAGAAAGTGCCGGTACTTCACAGGAGTTTCGGCACTATGCTACATAATTTCCATCGGATTGGGCCATCCTTCGGTTACCGGGTAACGGTCGCGCCGAGACGGATCTCGTACTCCGTTTCCTCGTAGGCGGCTGTATGCTCGCGCCGCCCTGCCTGGAGATTCAGGCGGAAACCCGGCGCCGCGCGGCGTGCCGACTCCATCCGCCAGCCGAACGTGTATTCGCGCCCGCCGTCGAACAGACCCAGACCGGCGGATACCGCATGTCCCGGCGATGCGTGGCGCATGGACGCGTTGAGCTCGACGCCCCTCCCCACACCGCCGTCCCGGATGAAACCGACCCCGAGCGACGCGGCAAGGCTGCGCCGCGGTCCAAACCGGAAGACGCGCGAGCCGTCAAGGGCCAGCCGCAGGCGGCTGGCCTCGACCTCCTCCCCCGCGAGCTTGCCCTCACCCGGAGCGCCGATCGCCCCGGAGGAGATGCGCAACGCATAGGCATCCGCCTTCGCCGCAAGTGCGAAGCCGTTCGCCTCGCCTGCCTTCAGGACCGCGCCGTCGGCGCCCATGGCAGCCATCGACATGTCCACCCCTGTCCGCCACGGCCGAGATGCACCCGCGCGGCCGCCGCCATCGCCGTCGCGCAGCGTCATTTCGCCGGTCCAGAAGCCGAATGCGCTCCAGATCGAGAACCGGTCATCCAGCGCCAGCCGCATATAGGGATGCACCCCGTGGAGCGAAGTCCCGATTCGCTGGAACTCGCCCGGCGCCCGGCCGCCCGTGCCCGACCCGTGCGAAAGCGCCACCCCGGCAAGCAGGCGCCCGCGCGCGTAATCGGTCCCCAACAGATCCAGGCGGCCGTCTCCGTGCGTGCCGTGCGCCTCCGGGAAACTCAGCGGCGCCGTGCTTGCCCAGCCGGACCAGCGCCGGTAAGCGGTCTCCCCGCCAGTGAACAGGAACGAGCTGCCCGACAGGAAGTCGCGCCCGGTCATTGCCGTTGCGACAGGCCGGCCGGGGCGGTCATCGACGGGGCCGGCGAAATTTCGCCCGGTCGGGGCCTGCCAGCGTCCGGTCCCGGTGTCCGCGTCCTCTCCCGGCTCCCCGTCTTCCGGGCCCGGTGCGAGATCGATGCGGTATCCGCCGAGCGTCAAATGCGGCTGCCGGTCCCCGGCGGCCAGCCGCTCGCCGAGGCGGTCCACCTGCGCCGAGGCAACCGAACGCCCGAAGCCCGCCAGCCACGCCCCGGCAAGCGCGCCGTTGTCGGGCACGCTGCCTTTCGCCGTGGCGCCGGGGGCGCTCGCGCGTCCGGCGCGCCTGTCCAGATCGGAACGGTTGCAGAGCGTGCTGAGGTCCGAGCAGCAATAGATCCAGTCGATCCGGTTGTTGGTGTAACCGAAGCGCCACTGGCCGTTGTCGAGATGCGGCGTCCGGTCCCTGGCCTCTCTCAGGTCGACCTTCGCCACCACCCTCCCGAGCTCCGAACACATGTTCCGCACATGATACGTGTTGTACTCATACTGATCGTTTTTGTTATCCCACCAGGCCTGCAGGCATTCTGAGTCCCTGTGGCTCACCCTGTCTCTGACGCCACAGGCGGCCTCGACCGTTGTCGCCAGCAGAACCAGCACCGGTACCGCCAGCGCCGCCGCGAGCAATGGCTTGAAGCGGAGCGCCCGCCTGCGTTCGCCTGGTCCGTCGAGCCGGGAACTCCGGCTTGTGTCCCGGATCCCCGGCGCGGCCCGGCTCGGGGCAGGGCCCCATGAACAGAGGGGGCCGGCGCCCGGCCAGGCCATTGGCCGCTGTGAAGTGCCCGTTCGTCTCTTCAGGCGACGGACGAGATCGCTTTGCTTCGCGAACATGCCAGCGTTCCCCTTGTTCAGGGCGGCCGGCCGCATGTTCAATCAGCTAAAATGTGGGAATTCGAGGCGTTGCGTTCCAGTGCCTACCGCAACTTCGTTGTGACCGCCCCCGATGCTCTCCTGGAGGGCCCGGGTCGTGTCCCCGGACGCGGTGCAGGAGTTCTGGCTGCCCTGAGCTTGTCGAAGGGACGGCCGATTCTTCGGTCGGCACCGCGGCAATCGTTCCAGCCAAAACCGATGGGCCCTGGCCCGCATTTCTCACCAGGGTCATGGCCTGCGCGGCGTTGTCCGGCCGACAGGGCAGGAGAGGCGCGCAGCGCGATGCGGGGACATCGGGCAAGCGCCTCGACGCACCCTGTCGGCCGGACAGCGCCGCCCTTCGGGTCGCGCCCGGGCGTCCGCCCGCTGCGTCGCGGGCCTCGACCGTAGTCCCCGCTACGCTTTTCGGCCCGCTCCTGGCGGATCGAACGCCTGGGCGCGACGCAGGCCGTGACCCTGGTGAGAAATGCGGGCTAATCGATCTCGAACACCGCCTCGATCTCGATCGGGAAGCCGCGCGGGAGCTCGGCGACGCCGATCGCGGTGCGGGCGTGGGGCTCGGGGAAGAGGGCGTAGAACAGGTCCGACGCCCCGTCGATCGCCGCGAACTGGCGCTCGAATCCGGGCGACGAGTTGACGTAGCCGTTGACCTTGACCACCCGCTTCACCCGGTCGAGCGATCCCAGATGGCGTGCGACCGAGGCGAGGATGTTGAGCGCGGTCTTGCTTGCCGTGTCGTAGGCCTCCGCCTCCGGGACTTCGGCGTCGACCTTGCCCCGCATCGCCGCGCCGAGACCCTCGGGCGGCGGGTGGCCGGAGACGAACAGCAAATTGCCGGTCTCGACGCAGCCGGTTCGGTTGGCGCTCGGGTAGTCGAAGGGTTTGGGGAGTTCGAGCCCCATCTCCGCGAGCTTGGCCTCGATCCGTCCCGCCATCGCTCAGGCCATCGGCGGCGGCGCGCCGTCCGGCAGCGGGCGGATGCGGCACAGCAGGCCGCGCGTATCCGCCGAGCCGGTCACCGGATCCCACGGCCCGCCATAGGACATCGCCGCGTTGATGTTGACCGAAAGCGCGCCGTGCTCCGGCCCCGGCGCCTCGGGCAGCCACCAGCCCATGCCGGTCCGCACCACGCCGGGGGCGGTGTCCTCGGTCACCGAGACGCGGAGCGCGCAGGTGCCGTCCGCGTCCGGCGTCTCGACCTCGACCCAGTCGTCGGTCGCCAGCGCGAGGGCCGACGCGGTTTCGGGGTGCATCTGGAGGCGCGGGTAGGGCGAGACCTTGCGCGCCCATGCCTGGTCGCGGTAGCGCGAATGGTGATAGGCCTTCTCGCGCGCCCCGGTCAGCAGGATCAGCGGGTACTCCGCGCGCAATTCCGGCGCGGCGCTGTCGGCCCGGGGCGGCACGAAATCCGGCAGCGGGTCGAGGCCGAGCCGCGCCAGCGTCTCCGAATAGAGCTCGATCTTCCCCGTCGGGGTGCGGAACCCGGCGTCCGCGAAATTGCCGAGCTCGTAGGGGAAGCGGGCAAACCCCTTTTCCTCCAGCTCGTCGAAGGAGATGTCGTTGTCGCCGAGCAGGAAGGCGTTGAACTCCCGCTTGGTCCGCCAGGGCAGGAATCTGCGCGCGCCGATGCCGCGCGCCTCCAGCCGGCCGGCGAGGTCGGTGGCGATCTCGAAATCCGACTTCGCCGCGCCGCGGGCGGGCACCACGGGGCGGGTATAGCCGATGCAGGGCCCGCCCATGTCGAGCGAGATTTCCTCCTCCTCCAGCCCGGTGGTCTTGGGCAGCACGATGTCGGCGAGCGCCGCCGTCGGCGTCATCGAGTGGCTGACCACGCAGAGGAAGTCGAGCGAGCGCAGCGCCTCGATGGTCTTCCGCGTGTCGGGGTAGGTGACGGCGATATTGACCCCGCTCAGATACATCGCGCGCACCGGGTAGGGCTTGCCGGTCAGTATCGCCTCGATGGCGGTCGGGTTGTGGCAAGCGGTCTGCCAGCCCTCCGGCCCGGCCCAGAGCGGGAAGCGCTCCCGCCCGATGGTCTCCGACTCGATTTCCGGGGGGAGGCGGAAGGCGGGGTCGTGCAGAAGCTCGATAAAGTTGCGGAAGCCTGCGGGCCGCTTGACCCGGAGATTGCCGCCCACCCGGTCGAGATTGCCGCTGATGGCGACCAAGGCGTGGAACGCGCGAAAAGTCTGGACGCCCCCCGAGAAGGCATCGATCCCATGCCCGCTGACGAAGGTGGACGGCCCGTCGGCATAGATCCGCGCGGCCGCCGCGATGTCGTCCGCCGGAACGCCGGAGAGCCGCGAGGCTTCGTCGGGGGTGTAGCGCGCCGCCCGCTCCTTGAGCGCATCGAAGCCGTGGCACCAGCGCGCCACGAATTCCGCGTCGTACAGATCCTCGGCGATCGTCACATGCAGCATGCCGAGCGCCACCGCCGCGTCGGTGCCGGGGCGGGGGCGGAGCCAGAGATCGGCGCCCTTCGCCGCCGGGGTGCGCGCCGGGTCGATGACCACGGTCCTGGCGCCGTTCGCCTTCGCCCGCTTGAGCGCCTGCCACTGGGCCGCGTCGGCGGCCGACGGGTTGCGCCCGACGATCAGCGCGCAGCTTGTGTTGTCGATGTCCTCGCCGCCGATCGCGGCGAGCCCGGTCAGCTTGTCGCTCAGCGCCCGGCAGCCGCCGCACAGGTCCTGGTTCATCAGCCAGTTGGGCGAGCCCAGCGCGCGCATCAGCAGCGCCACCATGGCGCCGCGGCTGAAAAAGGCCGACGACACCGCGCCGATCAGCGACAGCGGCCCGTGCCGCTCGCGGACCTCCAGCAGGCGGTCGAGGACGGTTTCCAGCGCGGTGTCCCAATCGACGGGCTCCCAGTCGCCGGCGCCGCGCTCGCCGCGTCTCCGCATCGGCTGCACCAGCCGGTCGGGATGGTCGGTGAGCTCGCGCATGCCGCGGATGCCCTTGACGCAGAACGCGCCCTTCGAGCCCGGATGGTCGAAATTGGGGCCGACCCGCGTGACCGCGCCATCGTCGAGTGTCACCAGCGCGCCGCAGCGCGTGCTGCACTCCCAGCAGGTCGTCGGAACGAGCATCGGTGTTCCCGTGGCAGGTCCAGCGACAGATTAGCAGAAACACGCGCCCGGTTTGTCCACTTCGTTCGTCGACATGTTGTGGCCACTCGTATTCTCGGCACTACATCTTGGCGATTCGGCGATCCGCCCCTACCTTTCGGTTCGCCACCCCATGCACCGCTACGGATCGAGATGCTGCGCCACGTCGTAACCGTACGCGACTTCACCCCGGGCTTTCTCGATTCCGTTTTCCAATCCGCCGCCGCTTCCAAGCGCCAGCATGCCGGGCGCGGCCGTGGCGCGCGGGTGCGCTGGTCGCCGCATTGGAACGCGCTGCGCGACCATGTGATGATCTCGCTGTTCTACGAGGCCTCGACCCGGACGCGGCATTCCTTCGAGGCGGCGATGGCCAGGCTCGGCGGCACGGTGGTCACGACCGAGAACGCGGCCGAGTTTTCCTCCGCCATCAAGGGCGAATCGCTGGAAGACTCGATCCGCATCGAGAGCGGCTATGGCGACGTGATCGTGCTGCGCCACAAGGAGAAGGGCGCGGCGGCGCGCGCGGCGGCGGTGAGCGACGTGCCGGTGATCAACGCGGGCGACGGCGACGGCGAGCACCCGACCCAGGCGCTGCTCGATCTGTTCACAATCGCCGAGCAGTTCCCCGGGCGGCGCGACCTCCGCGTCACCTTCGTCGGCGATCTGCTCAAGGGGCGGACGGTGCACTCGCTCGCCTATCTCGCCTCGGTGCTGGAGGGCACGCCGGCGGGGTTCGCGGGCAAGGTGAACTTCGTCGCCCCCGGGACGATGCAGATCCCGGACTCGATCGCGGGGCTGGTGCGCGAATGCGGCCTGTCATGCGAGAAGCACGATGCCCTGAGCCCGGCGCTGATCGCCGAATCGGACGTGGTCTACATGACCCGGACGCAGAGCGAGCGCCACGATGTGGCGGCCGGCGGCGGTTCTTACGCGCTGACCGAACAGCTGGCCGGATCGCTCGCCCCCGACGCCATCGTGCTGCACCCGCTGCCCCGCAACTCGGAGCTTCCCGAGGCGATCGACCGTCTGCCGCAGGCGCGCTACTTCGAGCAGGCGCGGAACGGGCTGTTCGTCCGCATGGCGGTGCTGCTCTGGGTGTTCGGCGAGCTTTCGCCGGGTGCCGCGCCGGGCAAAAGCGGCGAGGAGCGCGCCTATGCCTGAGACCGGGCCGGAGGTTCCGCCGTGGACGAGCTGAAATTCATGAACGCGGCGGGGATGTGCAAGACGCTCGACGACGTCGAGCGGTTCCGCGCCGCCCCGGTCACCGAGGTCAATCTGGGCTCGGTCACGGCGCTGCCGCGCGAGGGCAATTCCGGCACCACGTTCTGGATCGACGACGCGACCGGCGCCTCGCTCAACGCGCTCGGCCTGCCGAATCCGGGGCTCGACTGGTACCGCGCGCAGATGCCGGGGATCGCCGAGCGCGTGCATGCCTCGGGCAAGCGGCTCCGGGTCAGCGTCGCCGGGTTCTCGGTCGACGACTACCGGACCCTCGTCGCCGGGCTCGCGGAATTCGACATCGACACGATCGAGATCAATCTGAGCTGCCCCAATGTCTGGGACGGGGTGGACCAGAAGCCGGTCTTCGCGCTCGATCCCGAGCTCACCGAGACGATCTGCCGGGCGGCCGCCGCTGCCGCGCCCGAACGCATCGCGCTGGCGGTGAAGCTCGCCCCGTCGGAGCCGCTGCTCCTGAAGCGCCTCGCCGGGATCGTCGCCGGGTCGGGGAGGATCGCCGAGGTCGTCGTCGTCAACACCCTGCCCAACGCCTTCGCCTATGACGGCGGGCGCCAGGCGATGGGCGGCAACGGGCTCGCCGGGCTCGGCGGGCGCCCGCTCAAGCCGGTGGCGCTGGGCCACGCGATTCAGCTGCGCGGGCTGCTGCCCGGCCGCATTTCCATCGTCGGGGTGGGCGGCGTGTTCGCCGGTCAGGACGTTGCCGACTACATCGCCGCCGGCGCCGCCGGCGTCCAGGTCGGCACCGCCTGCTACGCTTATGGCGTCGGCGTGTTCCAGGACATCGCGGCCGGCTTCCTCGAAGCCGCGGCCTGAGAAGACAAAGCGTAAAAAAGAACCGCCCGGGGTCTGCCGGTACTCAGGCAGTCGCCGGGCGGTCCAGGTTACGCGGGAAAACTCAGATCGATTGCGAGCCCGTGCCGAACTCGGCATAGGCCTCGATGCCGAGCTCGACCTGGTCGAGCCCGAGCCTCTCGGCCTCCTCGTCGATCCGCAAGCCGATGACCGCGCGGATGGCGAACCAGACGATGGCCGAGGCGATCGTCACGAAGGCGCCGACGGCGAGGACGCCGATGAGCTGCACCACGAAATCGCCCGAGCCGAAGATGCCGACGGCGAGCGTGCCCCAGATCCCGGCGACCAGATGGGCCGAGATCGCGCCCACCACGTCGTCGATCCTGAGCTTGTCGAGCAGGGGGACGGCGAACACCACCAGCGCGCCGCCGATACCGCCGACGACGATCGCCAGCAGGTGGTTCTGGAGGTCGGGGCCGGCGGTGATCGCCACCAGCCCGCCGATCGCCCCGCCGTCGACGCCGGTATACATCAGGTCATAGCCGATCAGGTAGAACATCAGCCCGGCGATCGAGTAGAGGGCGATGTTCTTGAGGCAGATCGCGGCCGTGTTCTTGGCCCGCACCAGCCCCGATTCCAGCATCGCGAAGCCGGCCGCCATGAACATGACCAGCGCGCCGCAGACCAGGAACGAAAAGCTGTTGAACACATAGGCCACCTCGGCCGACACCGCGGCCTCGGCCGGGGCGGCGAGGGACAGGCCCGCCAGCACGGCGGCGCCCGAGGCAGGAATTTTCCTTGTCATCCTGGTTCTCCGACTAAAGGGCGTGGGCGTCGACCTCGCCGGTCCGCACCCGGACCGCCTGGGTCAGCTCCATGACGAAAATCTTGCCGTCGCCGATCTTTCCGGTCCGCGCGGCGCGCTGGATCGCATCGACCGTGGGCTCGACGAGGGATTCCTCGACCGCCACCTCGATCTGCACCTTGGGCTGGAAGTCGATCCGGTATTCGGCGCCGCGATAGAGCTCGGTGTGCCCCTTCTGGCGTCCGAAGCCCCTGGCCTCGATCACCGTCATCCCCTCGACCCCGATCGCGGTGAGCGCTTCGCGCACCTCGTCGAGCTTGAACGGCTTGATCACCGCGTGGATCATTTTCATCGCAATCCCTTCCGTATTTCGGATCGAGGGTCCGTCGGCCGGGCGCAATCTAGCTTTGCCTAGTGTCACGTTATGCTGTTAGTTTTTCACCGGACCGCTGCAATAATTAGAACGATCCGGAGCCGCCGCATGAGGCACCTGACTCCGCTGCGCTATGTCGAGGAGGTCGCCAAGGCGGGGTCGATCCGCCGCGCCGCCGATTTGCTGGCGATCACCGCCTCGGCGCTCAACCGGCGCATCCTGTCGCTGGAGGCGGAGCTGGGCGTGCCGATCTTCGAGCGCCTGCCGCGCGGCGTCCGGCTGAACACCGCGGGCGAGATCCTGCTGCACCATATCCGCAACCAGGTCTCGGACATGGCGCGGGTGCGCTCGCAGATCGACGACCTGTCAGGGGTGCGGCGGGGTCATGTCTCGATCGCCTGCGCCCAGGCGCTGATGCCCTATTTCATGCCGCGCCAGATCGAGGCCTATCGCGGCGCGCACCAGGCGGTCACCTTCAACGCCCTGGTCCGCGACCGCGACTCCGCGGAACAGGCGCTCGCCGGCTACGCCGCCGACATCGCGCTAATCTTCGAGCCGTCCCGTTTCGCCGATTTCCAGACCATCATGACCGTGCGCCAGCCGGTCCATTGCGTGATGGCCCGGGACCATCCGCTGGCCGGGCGCGAAATCGTCAGGCTGGGCGAGTGCCTCAACTACCGGCTCGCCTTGCCGGTCGCGCCCGACGGGCTGCGCTCTTTGCTGGAGGGCGTCGCGTCGCGGGCCGGATCGCATCTCGCGCCGGCGGTCGAGTCCGACAGCTACGAATTCCTGCTCAACTACGCCGCTTCGGGAGACATGGTCTCGTTCCAGATCCCGGTCGGCATCCCGGAGGCCTCCGCCAGGCCGGACCTGGTGAGCCGGCTGGTCGACCCCCGCGACATCCCGCCCAGCCTGCTCTATATGGGCCAGCTGCGCGGCCGCGTCCTGCCGATCGCCGCCGCCCGTTTCGCCGACCGGCTCGCCGCCACCTTCGCCAGCGAGTTCGACACCGACTGAACGCATCGGCGGTCCCTCGGCGAAGCCGGTTCCGCCCGAACCCCATATGCTCTAGACAGGCGCCCAAACCGGGAGGCGCCGATGAACGAGAACGAAGGCCCGCTGGCCGGGGTGCGCGTGGTCGATCTGACGCGCGTGCTCGCCGGACCCTACTGCACCCAGATCCTGGGCGACCTCGGCGCCGACGTGATCAAGATCGAACGCCCGGGATCGGGCGACGATACGCGCAAATTCGCCCCGCCCTTCCTCAAGGACGCGGACGGCAACGACACCGCGGAAAGCGCCTATTTCATGAGCGCCAACCGCAACAAGCGCTCGCTGGCGCTGGATATCTCGAAGCCGGAAGGCCAGGCGGTGGTCCGCCGGCTCGCCGCCGACGCCGACGCGCTGGTCGAGAACTTCAAGACCGGCAATCTCGCCCGCTACGGCCTCGGCTATGACGATCTGAAAGAGGCGAATCCGCGCCTCGTCTATTGCTCGATCACGGGTTTCGGGCAGACCGGTCCCTATGCCGAACGCCCGGGCTACGATTTCCTGATCCAGGCGATGGGCGGAATCATGTCGATCACCGGCGAGCCCGACGGCGAGCCGCAGAAGGTGGGCGTGCCGATCGCCGACATCATGTCCGGCATGTTCGCCGCCGTCGCGGTCAACGCCGCGCTGCGCCACGCCGCGCTGACCGGCGAGGGCCAATACATCGATATCGGCATGCTGGACACCCAGGTCGCCTGGCTGGTCAACGCGGGCATGAACTACCTCTATTCCGGCGACCTCGGGCGGCTCGGCAACGCTCACCCGAACATCGTGCCCTACCAGGTGTTCGCGACCGCCGACGGCCATATCGTGGTGGCGATCGGCAATGACGGGCAGTTCCGCCGGTTCTGCGACATGGCCGCGCGCGGCGACCTGGCCGACGATCCGCGTTTCGCGACCAATGACGCAAGGGTGCGCAACCGCGAGTCCTGCATCGCCGAACTGCGCCCGGTCTTCGCCGCGCGGACGAGCGCGGAATGGCTGTCGGCGCTGGAGCAAGAGGGGATCGGCTGCGGTCCGATCAACCGGCTCGACCAGGTGTTCGAGGACCCGCATGTGAAGGCGCGCGGCATGGTCGCAGACGTGCCGCACAAGGCGATCGGCGGCGCGCCCGCCAGGCTGATCGCGAGTCCGCTCAGGCTGTCGGGGACGCCGGCCGGGATCCGCCGCGCGCCGCCCGTGCTGGGCGAGCACACCGAGGAGGTGCTGCGTGAGCTCCTCGGCTGCGACGACGCCGAGATCGGCGAGCTGCGCGCCGCCGGCGCCATCGGCTAGCGCCGCACCGCCCTTTGCGCGATAGTCGCTGGGACCAGACCGGGAGGAGCCAATGACCGAGATCGGGCATATCGAATACGACGAAATCGAGGTCGACAAGAGCGCGACCTATCACAGCCTGAAGGACCGGGTGGTGATCGTCACCGGCGGCGGCCAGGGCATCGGCCGCGGCTACGCGCATTACTTCGCCGCGCAGGGCGCGATCCCGGTGATCGCCGAGCTCGACGGCGAGGCCGGCGAGCGGGTGGCCGACGAGGTGCGGGCCAAGCAGGGAAGGGCGCTCGCCATCCAGACCGATGTCGCCGATCTCGATTCGGCGACCCGAATGGCCGAGAAGACGCTTTCCGAGTTCGGCCGCATCGACTGCCTGATCAACAATGCCGCGGTGTTCTCCAGGATCACCATGGCGCCGTTCTGGGAGCTGCCGGTCGACGAGTGGAAGAGCGCGGTCGACGTCAACATCACCGGCTCGTTCTTCTGCGCCCGCGCCGTGGTGCCGGCGATGCAGGAAGCCGAGTGGGGCCGCATCGTCAACGTGTCGTCGGCGACTTTCGTGATGGGGCTGCCCAACTATCTCCACTACATCACCACCAAGTCGGCGGTGGTCGGCATGACCCGGTCGATGGCGCGCGAGCTGGGCCCGTGGAACATCACCGTCAACACCTTCTGGCCGGGCGTGATGCAGACCGAAGTCGAGCGCCCGTCGGTGCCGCGCGAGCGTTTCAAGGAATATACCGAGCGCCAGTCGATCAAGCGCCAGGGCA
This sequence comes from Alphaproteobacteria bacterium, assembly GCA_965205995.1. GTDB lineage: Bacteria > Pseudomonadota > Alphaproteobacteria > MPNO01 > MPNO01 > MPNO01. The sequence continues at coordinate 290,764 of OZ242200.1, forward strand.
CCATTCACGACCTCGCCAAGGCGATGCTGTTCTTGTGCTCGGAGGAGGCGAGCTACATCTCCGGCCAGAACCTGCAGCCCGACGGCGGGCTCACCTTCCTCTGAGGAGGCGCATGTGGCGGCGGCCGTCCATATCAGGAACGCCCAAATCCTGAGCCTCGACCCCGCCATCGGGGATATCCCGAAGGGCGATATCGTGGTCGAGGGCGGCAGGATTTCGCGGATCGGCCGCCGGCTCCGCGCGCCCGGCGCGAAGGTTATCGATGCATCCGGCATGATCGCCATGCCGGGCTTCGTCAACGCCCATCTGCATACCTGGCAGACCGGCATCCGCGGCATCGCCGGCGACTGGTCGATCCGCCAGTATTTGGAGGCCATGCACGCGCGGATCGCGCCGCGCTACACCGCCGACGACACCTATATCGCCAACCTCGTCGGCGCCCTCAACCAGATCGCCTGCGGGGCGACGACGATCTTCGACTGGTGCCACAACAACGCCACCCCGGCGCATAGCGACGCGGCGATCGACGGGCTGGAGGAATCCGGCATCCGCGCCGTGTTCGGCCACGGCTCGCCCAAGCCGGACGCCAGCGAAGGCGCTGTGCCCTTCACCCATATCCCCCATCCGAGGGGCGAGATCGAGCGCCTGCGCAAGGGTCGCCTGTCGTCGGACGACGCGCGGGTGACGCTGGCGATGGCGGCTCTCGGCCCCGACTTTTCGACCATGGAGGTGACCGAGCACGATTTCCGCCTCGCCCGGGAATACGGCCTGCTGGTCAGCGCCCACACCTGGGGCGCGCCGACAAGGCTCAACCGCAACGGCTATCGCAGGCTGGCGAAGCAGGGGCTGCTCGGCCCCGACCACAATCTGGTGCATGGCAATTTCCTCGGCGATGCCGAGCTCAAGCTGCTGGTCGATCGCGGCGTCTCGGTCACCGTGACGCCCGAGGTCGAGCTCCAGATGAGCCACGGCACCCCTCTCACCGGCCGGCTGCGCTCGCTCGGCGCCAGGCCCTCGCTCGGGGTCGATGTCGAATCCAATATCTCGGGCGACATGTTCACCGTGATGCGGATGGCGTTGCAGACCCAGCGCGCGCTCGACAACAAGCGGGCGGTCAAGGCCAACGGCGCGGTTGCGATCTCGCCGCGCGAGGCGCTCGAATGGGCGACGATCGAGGGGGCGAGGGCGCTCCGGCTGGAAAACCGGATCGGCTCCCTGGCTCCCGGCAAGGCGGCCGATCTGATCCTGATCGACGGTTCTCACATCAACCTGTTTCCGGTGCACGATCCGGTCGAATCGGTGGTATTCCATGCCAACCCGTCGAACGTGGATACGGTGATGATCGGCGGCGGGATCGTGAAGCGCGGCGGCAGGCTCCGCTATCGCGGCCTGCGCGCCAAGCAGGAGGCGCTGGCGAAATCGGCGCGGCGCATCCTCGGCAAGGCGAACGGAGTCTGACATGGCGAAGACGGCGCCGAAGATCGCGGAGAAGAAGAAAGTCCCGGTCTATTGCTACCAATGCGTCGCCGGGCCCGATCTGCTCAAGGTCGAAATCGAGGACGGGATCGCGACCCGCATCGAATCCAACTACGACATCGCCGACCGGCATCCCGGGGGCGGGCGGGTCTGCGTCAAGGCCTATGGGCTGATCCAGAAGACCTACAACCCGAACCGCGTCTCCCAGCCGATGAAGCGGACCAACCCGAAGAAGGGGCGGGACGAGGACCCGGGATTCGTGCCGATCTCGTGGGACGAGGCGCTCGACATCGTAGCCGCCAAGATGCGCGAGATCCGCGAGCAGGGAGTCCTCGACGAGCAGGGGCTGCCCAGGCTCGCCGCGAGCTTCGGCGGCGGCGGCACGCCGACCCAGTATATGGGCACCTTCCCCGCCTTCCTGTCGGCCTGGGGGGCGGTCGATCTCGGCTTCGGCGGCGGGCAGGGGGTGAAGTGCTACCATTCGGAGCATCTCTACGGCGAGCTCTGGCACCGCGCCTTCATCGTCTCGCCCGACACGCCCTATACCAACTACGTCATCAACTGCGGCAACAACGTCGAGGCCTCGGGCGGCGTGGCCGGCGTCTGGCGCCAGGCCGATGCGCGGGTGCGCGGCCTCAAGCGGGTCCAGGTCGAGCCCCATCTCTCGATCACCGGCGCGCTGTCGGCGGAATGGCTGCCGATCAAGCCGAAGACCGATGCGGCCTTCCTGTTCGCCCTGATCCACCGCATCCTGATCGAACGGAACTGGCGCGAGGTGTGCGACGTCAAGTTCATCTCGGATGACACGGCTTCTCCCTACCTCATTGGTCTCAATGGATATTACTTGCGCGAACCGGAGACCGGAAAGCCGCTGATCCTCGACCTCGCGGACGGCCGGGCGAAACCGTTCGATGCCGATATCGCCGAGCCCGCGCTGGAGGGGACGCACCGCGCCGCGGGCATCGAGAAGGGCCCCGACGGGGCGGTCTGGACCCATGACGACGCCGAGGCCCGGCCCGCCTTCCAGCTCCTGCTCGACCATGTGCGCGGCTTCACGCCGGAATGGGCCGAAGCCCAGTGCGACGTGCCGGCGGAGCGCATCCGCCGCGTCGCCGACGAGTATCTCGCCCATGCGATGGTCGGCGAGACCATCGAGATCGAGGGCAAGGAGCTCCCCTTCCGCCCGGTCGCGGTGATGCTGGGCAAGGGGGTGAATAACGGCTGGGGCGGCTACCAGACCTGCTGGGCGCGGACCCTGCTGGCGGCGCTGGTCGGCGCGCTCGAAGTGCCGGGCGGGACGCTCGGCACCGCGGTCAAGCTCAACCGGCCAGCCTATAACCGCCACCTCAGCGTGCGGTCGACGGGCGACGGGATCATGGACTACCCGTTCAACCCGACGACGCGCGACGAATGGTCGGCGAAACCCCATATCCGCAACGCCTACCGGACGCTGGTCCCGCTCGCCGCCGATTCGGCCTGGTCGCCGGCGCTCGGCCCGGCGCATCTGCCCTGGCTGTTCCAGAAGAAGCTGCCCGAGAACTGGCCCGAGCAGGCCAAGCCCGCGATGTGGATCAACTACCGGACCAACCCGGCGATCTCGTCGTGGAACGCGCCCGAGGTCGCCGAGCGCATCGCCGAGTTCCCGTTCACCGTCTCCTTCGCCTATACGCGGGACGAGACCAACCACATGGCCGACATCCTGCTGCCCGAGGCGACCGACCTCGAAAGCCTGCAGCTCATCCAGATCGGCTCGACCAAGTTCACCGAGCAGTTCTGGAAGCACCAGGGCTGGGCGGTGCGCCAGCCGGTCGCCGACCCGGTGGTCGATTGCCGGGACATCACCGAGATCGCCACCGAGCTCGCCCGGCGCGTCGGCATACTCGAAGGCTACAACGCGGCGATCAACCGCGGCGCCGCCGGCGCGAGGCTCGCCGATGACAAGGCGGGCTACGACTACGCCCTCGACGTGGCCGAGCCGCACGCCGTGGAGGAGATCTGGGACGCGGTCGCCCGCGCGGCGAGCCACGAGCTGACCGACGGCGCCGAGGTGCGCGGCATCGACTGGTTCCGCGAGAACGGCTTCATGCTGCGGCCCTTCCCGCAGCTCGACTGGTATCTCTATCCGACGCTCAAGGAGCAGGGGCTCCGCTTCGAGATGCCCTACCAGGAGCGCCTGATGCGCCACGGCGCCGAGCTCGCCGAGCGGCTGCACGAGATCGGCGTCAACTGGTGGGACCGCCAGCTCGACGAATACGAGCCGCTGCCGGGCTACAAGCCGTTCCCCGATATCTGGGCCAATTTTGCGAGCGAGGTCGGCGAGGACCCGGACGCCTACCCGCTCTGGGCGCTCACGGCGCGCTCGATGCAGTATTCATGGGGCGCCAATGTCGGGATCCCGCTGATCAACGAGGTCGCCAACAACATTTCCGGCCACAAGGGGGTGATCGTCAACCGCGCCACCGCGCGCGAGCTCGGCATTGCCGACGGCGACAAGGTGGCGATCGAGTCGCCGACCGGCATCACGCGGGGGCGCGCGGTGCTGCGCGAGGGGATCCGCCCTGACACCGTGCTGATGATCGGCCAGTTCGACCACTGGGCGACGCCGTTCGCCAAGGATCTCAACCTGCCGAGCCTGAACTCGCTCACCGCGCTCTCGCTCAGCCTGACCGACGGGACCGGGAGCGGCGCCGACCTCGCCCGGGTCAGGCTCCGCCGCGATGCCGGCTGAGGGCGGCGCCATGACCGAATCCCAGCCGCGCTACGGCATGGTGGTCGACCTCAACCGCTGCGTCGGCTGCCAGACCTGCACCATCGCCTGCAAGCACGCCAACGACACCCCGCCCGGCATGCAGTGGCGCCGCGTGCTCGACGTCGAGCGCGGCACCTATCCCGACGTCGAGCGGCTGTTCCTGGTCACCGGCTGCCAGCACTGCGCCGAGCCGCCCTGCGTCCCGGTCTGCCCGACCGGCGCCACCCGCCAGCGCGCCGACGGGCTGGTGACGATGGACTACGACACCTGCATCGGCTGCGGCTTTTGCGCGGTCGCCTGCCCCTACCAGGCGCGCACCATCGCCCACGACACCGACTGGTATTACGGCGAGCCGACGGCGCAGGAGGCGCATGTCGCGCATGACGAGCGGGTGGGCGTCGCCAACAAATGCACGTTTTGCGTCGAACGGGTGGACGAGGCGGTGGCGCTCGGGCTCACCCCCGGCGTCGATCTCGAATACACTCCGGCCTGCGCCGCCTCCTGCATCGCCCAGGCGCTCCATTTCGGCGATTTCGCCGACCCCGAGAGCAATGTCTCGCTTCTTGCCAGCGAGAATGCGAGCTTCCAGATGCATGCGGAGCTCGGCACCGACCCGCAGATCCGCTATCTCTACGACGTCCCCAATACCACCCCCGGGCGTGCGGCCGAGGCGGCGGATACCGCCGATGCGGCGATGAGCGACCCGGAAAACCCGCTGGTCGGGGAGCGCCAGACTTTCTGGGACGCCCGCGCGGCGATGAATTTCACCCTCGGCGGGCTGTCGGGCGGGATGATGGCGGTCGCCGGGCTTGCCGCGGTTTTCGGCATGGTCGGCGCGGCAGCCCTGGTCGAGGCCTATGTCGTCGCCGCCGCGTTGATGGCGCTCGGGCTCTTCTTCGTCTTTCTCGAGATCGGCCGCAAGCTCCGCTTCCTCTACGTGCTGCTGCGCCCGCAAAGCTCGTGGATGACGCGCGAGACCTATGCGGTGGGGGTGCTGTACCCGGCGCTTGCCGCCGATTTCCTCTGGCCGCACCCGGTTCTCCACGCGCTCGTGGCACTCGCCGGCGCGGCCTTCCTCTACTGCCAGGCCCGGATCCTGTTCGCCGGGAAGGGGGTGCCGGCCTGGCGGGCGCCGCTGCTCCCGTGGCTGATCGCCGTATCCGGCCTGCTCGAAGGCGCCGGCTTGCTCGCCTTCCTGATGAAGGCGATGGGCACCGGCGCGGTCTCCGGCGTGGCCTGGGCGATCGTCGCGCTGTCGGTCGCCGCCGGCATCCTCTGGCATCGCTACCGGAAAACCGCCGCCGCCGCGGGGATCGGCCCGCTCGCCCGCGCCGAGCTCGATGCGGTGGCCCCCGTCGTCGCGATCTTCGGCCACGCCGCGCCGGCGCTCCTCTGCCTGCTCGGGCTCGCGATCGCCGGTCCGATGTCGGGCTGGGCGATCGGGCTCGGCGGCATCCTCGCCATCGCCGGCGGCGCGCTCTGGAAGTTCACCGTGATCGTCCGCGCCTGCCACCAGCAGGGCTTCGCCATCCCGATGATGCCGACGCGAGGCTCCGGCACCCGGGCGGCGCCCGGCCGGCTGGAGTCGATCTAGGGGATTATTCGGTTTGCACGGCTGAAGCGGCGCCTGCACCCATTCGATACGCCCTTGCCGCGGGCCGGCCGACTATCCGGCCGCGCGGGGAGCGAATTGTCAGGGCCAGGCATTCGAGTCATGCTCGGCAGCGATCCCATGCAGCGACAGCAGCAGAATTGGGAGATGCGTGCATGGATGGCATCGATCCCGCCAGGCCATCGGGAGACGAGTTGGTCGAACGCGCCCGGGCGCTCGCGCCGCTATTGTATGAGAGGGCCGAAGAGACCGAGCGTCAGCGCTGCGTCTCGCCCGAGGCGATTGAGGCGATGCGCGCCCGCCAGCTGTTCCGGGTGCTTCTGCCGGCCCGGTTCGGGGGTTTCGAGGACGATCTGAACACCCTGGTCCGGATGGTCCGCGAACTTTCCGCCGCCTGCGGGTCGACCGGCTGGGTGGGCGGCCTGATGATGATCCATCAATGGCTCTGCGCGCAGTTCCCGATCGAGATCCAGGAAGAGCTGTGGGGCGACGACCCGGACGCGATCATTGCCGGCTCCTACGCATCCTCGGCCGTCGCCCGGCCGGAGCGTGGCGGCTATCGGATTTCCGGCAAGTGGCGCTTCGCCAGCGGCTGCGACCATGCAAGCTGGGCCCTGATCGGGGTCACCTTTCCGCCCGACGATGCCGACAGCCAGCCGCAGCCCGGTTTCGTGCTCGCCAAAGAAGGCGAATTCGCCATCGAGGACGACTGGTTCGTCGTCGGGCTCGCCGGCACCGGCAGCAAGTCGGTGGTCTGCGACGACCAGTTCATACCGGGGCGCCGAAAGGTCACGCTCGTCGAACTCAACACCGGCCTCACCCCGGGCGCCCGCGCGCTCGGCAGCCCGCTCTATCGCATCCCGCTGCTGGCGGCGGTACCCGCGGCGATCGTCTCGCCGGCGCTCGGTATCCTCGAAGGCGCGATCCGCGATTTCGTCGCCGCGACCGGGGCCCGCGAGACCCGCGGAGCGGTCGTCGCCGGCGGCGCCAGGATGGCGGAGTTCGCGACCGTCCAGGCCCGGCTCGGCGAGGCCGCGGCGACGCTCGCCGCCGGTTCGGCGCTGCTGCGGAGCGATCTCGACGAGACCCAGCGCCTCGCGCGGGAAGGCGAGGCCATCACCGTCGACTACCGCATCAAGGTTCGCCTCGCGCAAGCCTTCGTCGTCCGGCTGGCGGTTCAGGGCATCGATGCGCTCTACGGCGCGACCGGCGGGGGCGGACTTTATCTCGGCCATCGCGTGCAGCGGGCGTGGCGCGACATCCACGCCGTCTCGCACCATGTCAGCCTCAACTGGGATGCCGTCAGCACCATGTACGGCCAGCACGCGCTCGGCCTTGAGCCCAGGGGCCAGTACTGAAATGGCGCCGCGCGGCCGCGCGTCTTCCTGAGGCGGCCGGGTGGCGGGCGATACGGGACCGACCAACTCGCGCGAGCTGGCGGGGCGGCTCCGCGCGGTCGCCGAGACCGTGTGGTTCCCGATCATCGCGCTCGGTGTCGTGGCCGCGTTCGAGCTTCCCTCCTATTTCGGGCAGACCTTCTTCCGCGAGCAATATCTCGCGCTCTTTCCGGGTCTGGTGCTGTTCGTCGCCTTCCTCGCCTTCGGCCCGGTCAAGCGCACCCGACCGTCGCGCCCTGTCCCCGCGTTCGCGCCAGCCGCCGGGATCCAACGAAGATCATCGATCGAAGGGAGTACCATGCCCGATACCGCCCAGCCCGGGGGCGATACCGTTCTTGTCGAGATCGAGGGCGGCATCGCCCGGGTCACTCTCAACCGGCCCGGCCTCGGCAACTACAAGCGCGACGCGTAGGCCCTCGCGATGACGGAAAGGGAAGACCGCGTCGCGCGGCTGATTCGGCCCAACTCGGTCGCGATCGTCGGCGTCTCGCCGGAGCCCGGCTCGCTGGGGGGCGCGGTCCTCCATAACCTCCGGAAGTTCGGCTTCGAAGGCGATATCCATCTCGTCACGCGCCGCAGCAAAGAGATCGGCGGCTTGGCCTGCGTGCCGACCATCGACGACCTGCCTGACGGGATCGATGCGGCTGTGCTGGCCGTTCCGCAGGTTGCCGCCGCAGATGCGGTCGCGGCGTGCGGTCGGCGCGGGATTTCCGGCGCCGTGGTCTTTGCCGCCGGTTTTGCGGAGACCGGCGAAGAAGGCCGCGCCGCGCAGGACGCGCTGGTCAAGGCGGCGGAAGAAGGCGGTGTCGCGATCTTCGGGCCCAACTGCATCGGCTTCGTCAACTTCGCCTGCGGCGCCGCGCTGGGCTACGAGCCGCTGGAGATGCCGCCGTTCAAGACCGCGCCCGCCCTGGGCATCGCCGCACAGTCCGGCGCCATGGCGTCCACGCTGCGGCTGTCGCTTTCCGCCAAGGGTCTCGCCATCTCGCATGTCTTCTCCTGCGGCAACGAGGCGATGCTGGGGATCGAGGACTTCATCGGCCCTATGCTCGACGACGACCGCACCCGCGCGGTGGTGGTATTCGCCGAACAGATCCGCCGTCCGGCAGAGTTCCTGGCGCTGGCGCGCAAGGCGCGCCATCTCGGCAAGCCGATCTGCATGACACATCCCGGTCGCTCGGCCCGCGCACAGGAAACGGCGCGCTCCCACACCGGCGCCATGGCGGGCGATGCGCGCGCTGATGTCGGCGCTGGTGCGGCGCGAAGGCGTGCTGCTCCTGGAAACCATCGAGGAGCTGTGCGACACCGCCGAGATCCTGGTGCGGTTCGTTCAGCGCCCGACCGGTGGCGCGGGCATCGTCACCAACTCGGGCGCGTTCAAGGGCATCGCTGCCGACCTCGCGGATTCGCTGGGGCTCGACCTGCCGGCGCCGTCCGCCGACGGCACGACATGGATCGCCGACGGCTTGCCGCCATTCGCGACAGTCGAAAACCCGCTCGACGTCACGGGCCAGTCGATCAAGGACCCCGGCATCCTCGGCCATGCCGCCAATGGGCTGCTGCGGGAAAGGAATATCGGTTCGCTGCTGGCCGCCATCGTTGGCGGGTCGGGGCAGGGCGCCATCGACAAGGCGGATGCGCTGCTGCCGGCAATGACCGAAAGCCCCAAGCCGTCGGTCGTGGCGGTGTTTGGCGATGACTCGCCGTTGCCCCCGGAATTCGCCGCCCGGTTCCGCGACAACGGTATTCCGTTTTACCGCTCGCCCGAGCGGGCCCTGCGCGCACTGGCCCGCGCCACCGCATACGGGCAATCGCTCGAGGGACTCGAGGCGCGCGCCGAGCCGCGCAACCTGCCGCCGATTGCACTGCCGCCGGACGGCACGCTGCCCGAATACAAGGGCAAGGAGATCATGGCGTCGCTTGGCGCTACCGTGCCGGCGGGCGAACTGGCGATCGACTTCGACGGCGCCAAGAAGATTGCCGCACGGATCGGCTTTCCTGTCGTTCTCAAAGCGCAGGCAGCGGACCTCGCGCACAAGAGCGACGTCGGCGGCGTCATCGTCGGGATCAGGGACGAAGGTGCTTTGGCGGATGCGTGGGACAAACTCAATGCCAACGTCGCCGCGGCGCGGCCGGACCTCGCACTCGACGGCGTGCTGGTCGACGCGATGGCCCCCGCAGGCGTCGAGATGGTCGTCGGCGCCAGGCGCGATCCGGCCTGGGGGCCGGTGACCATGGTCGGGCTCGGCAGCGTCTGGATCGAGGCGCTCAAGGATGTGCGGCTGCTGGCCGTCGACCTGACCGAAGACCAAATCGCGGAAGAGATCGGCAGGCTGCGCGGCGTTGCGCTGCTGGGCGGGTTGCGAGGATCGCCACCGGCCGACATTGCGGCACTGGCGCGCCTGGTCGGGCTGGTCTCAGCCCTGATGGCGGCGAAGCCGGAAATCGCCGAAATCGATCTCAACCCGGTGGTGGTGCATGCCGAAGGCCAGGGCGCAACGGTGCTCGACGTGTTGATCGCGACCGCCCCGTGACGACAACGAAAACCCTCAACAGAGCGTAACGAGCCAAGAAGGAACAGGCGCATGGATTTCGGATTCACCGAGGAACAGAACATGCTCCGCGAGTCGGTGCGGAAACTGCACGAACGCCACGCGCCGCCCGAATATGTCCGTCGGCTCGACAAGGAACAGGCCTACCCGTACGAGCTGTACGACGCCTGGATCGAGGCCGGGCTGCTGGCCCACGCTTTCCCCGAGGCGGTCGGCGGCGGCGGCGGATCGGTCATGGACATGGCGATCATCCTGGAGGAGCTGGGCAAGGTCAGCGCCGACCTGACCATGGCGTTTGGCGGCAGCCTGTTCTGCGGCCTCAACCTGGTGCGCAAGGCGTCCGAGGAACAGAAGAAATACTGGCTCCCCAAGCTGCTGTCGGGCGAGATCAAGATGTCGATCTCGATGTCGGAGCCGGATGCCGGGTCCGACATCGGCGCCATGCGCACGACGGCGGTGCGCGACGGCAACCAGTATGTCGTCAACGGCCAGAAACTCTGGGCCACCGGCGCGGCAGCCAGGAACAACGTCATCAACGTCTATCTCAAGACCGACACCGAAGTGCATTACCGCAAGGGCATGTCGCTGTTTCTGATCGACAACGACACGCCCGGCATCGAGATGCGCAAGCTCGACATGCTGGGCCGGCGCTGCACCGGCACCTATGAAATCCATTTCAACGACGTCAAGGTGCCGGCCGACCGCATCGTCGGCGGCGAAAACAACGGCTGGGATTGCGTGATGTCCGGCCTGCAGGTCGAACGCGTCGTCGCGTCCGCGTCGGCCACCGGTGCGGCGCAGGCGATCGTCGATCTCGCGGTGCAGTATGCCCAGGACCGCAAGCAGTTTGGTCGTCCCATCGGCAGCTTCCAGGCCATCGGCCACATGCTGGCCGACATGGCGACGGAGGTGGAGGCCGCGCGCTCGCTGATGTGGCGCGCCGCCTGGCTGGTCGATAGCGGCCAGAACGCGCTGCGCGAAATCGCCATGGCCAAGCTCTATTGCTCTGAAACCTACGTCAAGGTCGCCGGCATGGGCATGCAGGTGCTTGGCGGGTACGGTTACAACATGGAATTCGACATGCAGCGCTACTTCCGCGATTCACGCGCCGCCACCATCGCCGCCGGCTCGTCGCAGATCCAGCGCAACCTGATCGCCAACCTTCTGGGCTGCAAGATGCAGTAGGGGGCGCCAAGCCGTCCTTCGTGCCGCGCCGGTACATATTCCCGCCGCCGTTGACACCTGCCGCTAGAAAATGTCCAACGCGAGGGCCCCAATCCAGACCGGGGTATAGTTGGTCCGAGGCGGCGACATCGCCAACTGGCACCGGGCGAGACATTTGCGGTCTTGAACCGGATAGGGCGGAGTTCGCAAGAGGGTCGAATGCTGCCACGGCATGGACGATACGAGGTGTCCGCGATCCCCGCACGGCCGGTCTATGACTGGCCGGAGGGCAAGCGGCTGGCGTTTTACATCGGCATGAACATCGAGGTGTTCGGCTTCCTCTCCGGATTCGGCCCCGACCCGGTCATGCCCGCGGGCCCGCAGACCCATCGCAACTATGCGTGGCGCGACTACGGCAACCGCGTGGGTATCTGGAACCTGTTCGACCTTTTCGACGAGTTCGCGCTGCCTGCCTCGTGCATCGTCAACAGCTGGCTCTACGATGACTATCCCGGGATCTTCGAGCGCATCCGCAAGCGCGGCGATGCGATCGTCGGGCACGGCCGCACCAATGCCGAGCTGCAGCGCGGACTCCGGGAGGACGATGAACGGCGGCTGATCGCCGAGGCGACCGCCGCCATCGAACGCGAAGAGGGGAAACCGCCGATGGGCTGGCTCGGTCCCGGCTCGGTCGAGACCGCCGTCACGCCGGACCTGCTCGCCGAGATGGGCTACCGCTATTGCCTGGACTGGCCATGCGACGATCAGCCGATCTGGATCGAGACGCGCGCGGGCAAGCTCCTGTCGGTACCCTATCCGTTCGAACTCAACGACATCGGCCAGATGGTGTTCCGCCACCACACGGCGCGCGAATTTGCCGACATGATCGTCGATCAGTTCGAGGCCATGATCCGCCAGTGCGTCGACCGGCCGCTGGTCTGCGCAATCTCGCTGCACAGTTTCATCGCCGGCCAACCGTTCCGGCTGACCGCACTGCGCAGGGCTTTCGAGCACATCGTGAACCATGAGCATCGACACCGGGTCTGGTTCACCCATGCAGACGCGATCGCGGACTACTGCTACGGACTCGAGCCGGGGCTGATCCCTGGCGGGTGAATTCGCGTTCGGCCGTTCCTGCTGTGAGCGTTTGGCACGCTTCTCGGCTGCCGTGCTTGCCGCAGCCCCCCTTTGGGAACTCAAGCTCCAGTGCCGGTTTACCGACCAGGCGTTCGAAGGCCGCAATACCGGCTTCGTATTCATGGATCGTGCTGGCTCCTTCGACGTCCTTTTCGAAGGCGCCGACCTCGTAATTGTCCACCCGGATTCGGATCAGGGTGAGACATAGAGCTTCGCCGCCATTGGCCCAGTCGTTTCAGTTTCCTGTGCGGGCAGCGGTATATGACGAAGCTGATTCCGTCGGAAAAACCGCGAACGCCAATCGTTGTTGCCTTGACCGGGGGTTCGGCGCTCAGAGCGGTTGTTTCGACGCCCAGGTAGTAGAGCGTCCATCGGGTTCTGGCCAGGCGCCACTCATTTTCGTCCCGCCAGAGGAAACCCGCCGTATCCAGGCGACTTGAGCGGCTGGATTCAGTCGCGCCTCGCCAACCGCCGCCGGACGGGGAAAAGCTGCAGGTCGAACCGGTCGACGACCAGCCCCCAGAGTCCGCGTGGCGCGAACAGCATGACGGCGATGGCGATCGCGCCGAGCAAGATCAGATACCAGGTGCCGAAGTCGGCGAGATAGTCCTGCAACAAATAGAGGACCAGCACGCCGACGATCGGTCCCTCGACGGTGCCGATGCCGCCGATGACGACGATGAAGATCACATACGCCGTCCAGTCGAGCACGGAAAAGGCGGCATCGGGGGAGATGCGCGCCTTCTGCAGATAGATCAGCGCCCCGGTCGCGCCGGTCAGCGTCGCGGTCAGGACGTAGACGAAAAGCTTGGCGCGGAACCCGTCGACGCCGACGCTGACTGCCGCGGTTTCGGAATCCCGGATCGCCGACAGGGCGAGCCCGCGGCGCGACCGCAGCAGCCAGTAGATCAGCGCGATAGTGCTGGCGGCGAGCGCGAGCGCCGCCCAATAGGTCACGATGTCGCGCGCCGCGGAGGTGCGCACGCCGAAAAAATCCGCCGCCTCGGCGACACCGGCCATATTGCGGGTGATCGAGGCGGTGAGCGATGTGCCGGTGCCGCCGCCAAGCTCTTTCACCTGGGCGAGGACAAGGCGGTACACCTCCGCTGCGACCCATGTGCCGATGGCAAAGTAGGCGCCGCGCAGCCGGAAGACGACGAACGCCGTCGGCACCGATAGAAGCGCCGCGACGACGCCGCCGATCGGGATCGCCAACAGCGGATCGACGCCGAAATAGATCGTCGCGGCGAACAGCGCGTAGCCGCCGAGGCCGACAAAGACCTGTTGGCCAACCGAGACCAACCCGGCATAGCCCGCGAGCAGGTTCCAGCACTGCGCCAGGGTCAGCATGGTCAGGACGAAGAAGAGGTCCTGGATCAGCGACCGACTGGCAAAGGCCGGCAGCGCGACGAGCGCAACCAGCAGCACGGAGGCGGCGACGCCGCCGGCCGTCGACGCACGGGTCGCGGTATGGACTGAAAAGCGGGCCATCAGTCCACCATGCGCGGGAACAGGCCGCGCGGGCGCAGTACAAGCACGAGCAGGAACGCAACATGGCCGGCGAGGATCTGCCATTCGGGATCGATGCGCGCGCCGACCGTCTGGGCGACGCCGAGAATCACCCCGCCGGCCAGCGTCCCCCATAGGCTGCCGAGCCCGCCGATTATAACCGCCTCGAACGCGTATATCAGCCGCGCCGGGCCGATGGTCGGATCGAAATTCGCCCGCGCGCCGAGATAGAAGGCCGCCACCGCGGAGACCGCCAGCGCGATCGCCATGGCGATCGCGAATACCCGCCTCTGGTCGATACCCATGATCTGGGCGATCTCCGGATCGTCGGACACGGCGCGAAAAGCGCGGCCGAGCGCGGTGCGGTGGAAGAGCCGGTTGAGCGCCACGATCAGCCCGATCGCGCTCAGCAGGCACGGGAGCGGCATCACCCCAACCGCGATACCGCCGCCGAGCGGCAGCGACGCCGCCTCGATCTCGCCCACGCGCAGGCGCTGGCTATCGGCTGAGAAGGTTTCGAGCAACCCGTTTTGAATGATGATCGAAAGGCCGAACGTGACCAGTAAAGGCGGCAGAATATCGCGCCCGATCGTCCGATTGAGGAGCAACGCCTGCAGCGCGTAGCCGATCGCGAAGGTCAGCGGCAGCGCGATGGCAAAGGCGAGCAGGAGATTGAGCCCGGCCGCCTGCGACAGGGCAAGGATGATGAAGGCCGCGAGCACGATCAGACCGCCATGGGCGAGGTTGACCAGCCGCATGATGCCAAAGATCAGCGACAGTCCGGCGGCATAAAGCGCGTAGAGCCCGCCCAGCAGCGTGCCTTGGACGATTGTGTCGATCCATTGCAGCATCGCCGGTTTATCTGCTTGCCGGCATACGGCCGGCCGTTCGCAAGTGGCAATGGTCGTTCCGGTCAAGCCCGGCCGTCCATTGGCCGGTGCAATCGCTCGGGCGGTTGAACCGGAAGCCGGGGCGCTCAGGTCTCATCGTTTAAAACCCGAAATAGGCGGCGTGGATCTGCTCGCGGGTCAGCTCCGCCGGCCGGCCGGTCAAGCTGAGGCGGCCCTCCTGGAAGCAATAGACCCGGTCCGAGACCGCGAGTGCGCGCACAATGTCCTGTTCGACGATCACCAGGCTTGTTCCGTCACCCGCGATCTCGGGCAGCCTGGCGTAAATGTCACGGATGACGATCGGCGCGAGTCCCAGGCTGATCTCGTCGCAGAGTAGGACGCGCGGGTTCGACATCAGCGCCCGGCCGATCGCGACCATCTGTTGCTGACCGCCCGAGAGCGCGGTCGCCGGTGCGCGCCTGCGCTCGGCCAGGTCGGGGAACAGCGCATAGACCGCATCGAGCGTCCAATCGGCGCCGCTCCGCGCATAGGCGCCGATCTGAAGGTTCTCTTCGACGGAAAGGGACGGGAACAGCCGCCGGCCCTCGGGCACCAGCGCGATACCGCGGCGGACGATGGCGCTCGCGGGCGCATCGCCGATCGGCGCGCCGTCGAAGGTGACCGAACCCCCGGGCCCCGGAATCAACCCGACGATCGCTTTCAGGAAGGTCGACTTTCCCGCGCCATTTGCGCCGATCACCGCGACAGTCTCGCCGGGATTCACTGCGAAATCGATGCCGAACAGCGCCTGAAAGTCGCCGTAGAAGGCGGTGAGCTCGTGGGTTGCGAGCAAAGCGGCCATGGGGCGCTAGGTCTCGATGCCGAGATAGATCTCGCGCACGGCGCGCGACTCCATCACCTCGCGCGGCCGGCCTTCGGCGATCTTTCGGCCGAAATCGAGCACCATCAGCCTGTCGACCACGGCGAGCAAAGCGTGAACGACATGCTCGATCCACACGATCGTCACCTTGTCGGCGCGGAGGTCGTTGATCGTCTCGACCAGCGCACCGCACTCCGCCTCGGTCAGCCCGCCCGCGATCTCGTCGAGCAGCAGCAGCCTCGGGCCGGTCGCGAGCGCGCGCGCCATCTCCAGCCGCTTGCGCTCAAGCAAGGTCAGCGACCCGGACTGCCGGTTGGCGAGGGCGAGCAGACCGGTCCGCTCGAGAATCGAGCCGCAGGTCTCGATGCAGTCAGCCTCGCGGCGACGCTGGCCGTGCGTCGCGGCCACCAGCAGATTTTCGAACACGCTCAACCCTTCGAACGGAGCGGGGATCTGGAACGAGCGGCCGATGCCGGCGATACAGCGCTTTTGCGGCGGCGCGTCGGTGACGTCGCGCCCGTCGAGCAGGATACGGCCCGCATCCGGCGGGACGACGCCCGCGATCAAGTTGAACAGCGTCGTCTTGCCGGCGCCATTGGGGCCGACAATGCCGAGCGCCTCGCCCTCGGCAACCTCGAGATCGACCGCATCGGCCGCCGGGACCGATCCGAAATATTTGCTCAGGGACTCGATACGAAGCAGCACGGCCGACCGAGGCGGGATGCCGGCCTCACGGCCGGCGTCCGCTTTCGGGGTCCAGAATACTCAGGAGAGCGCCTGCATTTCGCTGGTGCGCGGGATCTCGGGCGCGGTCTGGTTGTCGACGACGACGATATCGTATTTGCCGTTGCCCTTGTGCCGCCACTGACCGCCGACGAGCGGTGTCTTGGTAACGTTCGTCTTGGCGAATGGCGGCATGTTCTTGCCGTCCCAGCGCACCTGGCCGACAACCGTGGCGAGATCGGTCGCCGCGATCGCGCGCGCATTGGCCTCGCTGTTGCGCGGGTCCTCGGAGCGCTTGAGCACGTCGCTTGCGACCTCGAACAGCGAATGGATGAAGCCGATCGGCTGGGTCCACTGCCCGCCGGTCGCCTGTTCGAAGGCGCGCGAGACCTGCGACGCCGTCTGGCCGTCGAGCGAGGACTTGTAGGGGTGATTGGGCGACCACCAGACCTCGGACGACAAATTGTGACCGCCGGCGCCGAACGCCTCAACCGAGACGGGAAACAGGATCGCCTTGCCGACCGATGCGGCTTTCGGGCGGTAGCCTTGCTGCCGCGCCTGGTTCCAGAAGGTGGTGAAATCGGGCGGCAGCACCACGCCGGTGACGATGTCGCAGTCGGCCTTCTTGAAGGCGTTGATCTGAGCGGTGAAGTCGTCGGTGAGGTTCTGGTAGCGGCCGGGGTCGGTCAGCTTGTAGCCGAGCTTGTCGAGCACCGGCGGGAAGCCGACCTGCTTGTCGCCCCAAGCGTTGCCGTCGCCGTCGTTGGGGAAGAGCGCGCCGACCGACTTGCTGGTGTCGAGCTGGCCCCACATGTTGGTGAACACGGCGATGACGTCTTCGAGCCCCCAGAAATAGTGGTAGGTGAAATCGAACGGCTTCCACGTGCCCGGATCGCCCGGATTCCCTTGCCGGCCGATGAAATAGGGTTGCCACGGGCACATGGTCGAGACGCAGGCGATACCCTCGATCTCGCATTGGGTGGAGACCGGATTGGTCGTCTCCGGTGTCGAGGCCACGATCATCAGATCGATTTTGTCCTGGACGATCAGCTCCTTGGCGACCTCGGCGGCCCGGTTGGGATTGGACTGGCTGTCCTTGACGACGACCTGAACGTCGTAAGTCGTCCGCCCGTTCCGGAGCTTGCCCTTGGTCACGTCCATGAAGGTCTTGACCGTGAAACCGCCTTCCGCAACACCTCGCGGATGATCGCCCGGCTCTATGACGCGCTGCACGATCCCGAGCAGCAGAAGGGCCTGACCGTCCCGACCGATACCGGCAACAACAGCGTCACCCAGGGCTATTTCAAGGCGCCGAAAACAGTCGAGGAATCGGTCGCCGGGCGCGACGCGATCGCCGCCTGGGCTCGGCTCAGCTACGGCTGGACGGGGCGTTCGCCGGACTACAAGGCGGCGTTCCTGGCGACGCTCGGGGCCAATGCCGACTTCTACAGCCCGTACCAGGAGAATGCGCGGCGCTGGTACAAGTTCTCGCAGGAGCGGGTGCCGTTCGTGAACCACGCGATCATCCACCCGCCGGTCGACCGCGACCGGCCGCCGAACGAGGTGGCTGACATTTGCGTCCATGTCGAGGATGAGACCGACGCCGGCATCGTCGTCTCGGGCGCCAAGGTCGTGGCCACCGGCTCGGCGCTGACCAACTATACTTTCGTCGCCCATCACGGACTGATCCCGGTGCAGGACGCCGCCTTCGCGGCGGTGTTCATGATCCCCTCGAACGCACCCGGCGCCAAGTTCATCTGCCGCACCTCCTACGAGATGACCGCGACGGCGATGGGCAGCCCGTTCGACTATCCGCTCTCCAGCCGGCTCGACGAGAACGACGCCATCTTCATCCTCGACAGGGTGCTGGTGCCCTGGGAGAACGTCTTCTGCTACGGCGACGTGGAGACCGCCAACAACTTCTTCCCTCAGACCGGCTTCCTACCGCGGGCGCTGCTGCATGGCTGCACGCGGCTTTCGGTCAAGCTCGACTTCCTGGCCGGGTTGATGCTGAAGGGGATCGATGCCGCCGGCACCAAGGATTTTCGCGGCGTCCAGGCCAATGTCGGCGAAATCATCGCCTGGCGGAACATGTTCTGGGCGCTGACCGACGCGATGGTGCGCGACCCGACGCCGTGGATGGACGGCTATCTCTTGCCCAATATGAGCCCGGCGAGCGCCTGCCAGGTCATCATGTCCTTCGCCTATTCCAAGGTGAAATACATCATGGAAGAGACCGCGGCCTCCGGCCTGATCTTCCTCAACAGCCATGCGCGCGACTTCCAGAATCCGGAGATCCGGCCCTATCTCGACCGGTTCCTGCGCGGCTCGAACGGATACAGCGCCGAGGAACGGGTCAAGCTGATGAAGCTGATGTGGGACGCGATCGGCACGGAGTTCGGCGGACGGCACGAGCTATACGAGATCAACTACTCGGGCTCGACCGAAGAGATCCGCCGCTACAGTCTGTTCGGCGCCCAGGCGAGCGGCGACGCCGACCGGATGAAGGGATTTGCCGAGCAGTGCCTTGCCGAGTACGACCTCGACGGCTGGAAGGTGCCCGACCTGCGCGATCCGGGCGAGCTCAGCTACCACCTGATGCGCGGGAAATAGCCGAATTGGCGGCCAGGAGCCGTCCTGGACAGCTCTTGAATCGGGAGAACCGCTCGTAAATCTGCACCGAGCATCCGGTTTGCGGGAGGATGCCCGATTTGGATTGCGGTACACCGCCGCGCGCTGGACGGGCGGGTCGTCTCCATCGTGATCGCTCCGATCACCCTCCAGTTTTCTGGATTGTGGTTTTGCGGCGGTGGTGAGGAACTCGCATCACGAGTTCGGTGAGCGGGCGGTGCATCCGAGCGAGGCGCGGCACCTGGGCAGATCACGGAGATCAAACTCGGCAAAAAACGGTCCTGAACACAATGACCGAACTCCGACGTCCCGTGTTCGAGCGCATCTCATGACGCTACAGCTTGGGAAAGGGCAAACTCCGCCCCGCCTCCAATCCGTGCAACGAGGTCGGCCGGCAGCGTCGCCATGACCGGCACACTCCACATCGAAAACGAAATCGTCAGCCCCGCGATCGGTTCACCCGCACCAGGGCGGGAACAAGAAACTTGCCCTTCCGAGGTTGGCACGACTCGCGAAGTCGTGCTAACCAGTGTCCGAAGGTGGCCCCACATCTTTTGGTGACGTCGGCGGCGGGCCAAGAAACGGAGCCTCCGTACATTGGCCCTGACCGCTTCCATTGCCGCATGACGACGGATCGATGATCGCCGGAACCATCGAAGCTATCAGAGCCTCGCGCGGACGACGCTTCGCGGTGATGTTCATGACCCTCGTGGCCGCGGTTGGTCTTTCCGCCTGCGGCGACACCACCCAGCAGATCGTCGAAGAACAATATCAGCGCACGCGCGCCATGACGGACCTTGTCGGCAGGTATATCGCCGAGGGTCGGCTCCCAAACGCGAGACTAATCCAGCGCTACGCACAGTATGTCGGCAAGGCGCGCCCCGACGTCGCGGCCCTCACCAAGGAATTGGCGACCGAGGGGACAACGCAAGGCCTCGGCTACAGATCGCTGCTCGACCGGCTTGCCAAGGTCAAGAAAAAGCCGGCGGATGACACAGAGGCCGACACGGTGGTGGACGAGCTTCAACGCATCGAGGCGGCGGCGAACCCGACCGTCTACAACGATTCTCTGGTCGACGTGGTCAACGTGCTGGCCGACATCTCGGACGGCAAGCTAGCGCGGCTCAACGTTCCCAAAACCGCGGAGAAACCGGCCGACGGCCCGGGCAGCCGTCTGGTCGGCAATCCCCGCTACGGCAGTTGGCGCAGCGATAGCACGGGCAACAGCTTTTGGGCCTGGTATGGGCAGTACGCGCTTCTCAGCACCCTGTTCATGCGGCCCGGCCCCTACTCCTACAATCAGTGGTATCCGCGGCGGTCGTGGAGCTATTACGGCGATGTCGGGCGGCACTATTACGGGACACAGGGCGACAGCCGCCGCTGGAACCAGGCGGCCAAGACCTATCCCAACGCCAGGCCGCAAAAGACCTATGGCCGGCTGAACAGCCAACGCAATCTGAGCACCTATGGCCGCACCGCTTCGCGCACCGCCGGCAGTTCTCTCAAGCGGGCCTCCGCGTATTCAAGCTCATCTCGCGGCAGTTCGCGCTCCAGCGGTTCCCGCGGCAAATAAACGTTCAAATGAGGGAGATCGTCAGGTGATTGGAGCCGACCTCATGACGGGGCAGGCGCTCGGCATGCTGATCCTCGACTTCGCGATCGTATTTGCCGTTCTGCTATGCGCCAGGGTGCTTTACGGGCTCGTGGCCGGAATCGACGTGACCGAGGAAATGGCCGGCAAGAACAACCATGCCGTCGGCATTTCGCTGGCCGGCGCGACCGCCGGCATCGGTATCATGCTGAGCGGCGTCGTCACGGGAACGTTTTCGTCCACCCTCGGGGCCGAGGCCCTGTCGATGGTGGTCTACGCCGCCGTCGGGCTGGTTCTGATGTGGCTGACGCGTCTGATTTTCGACAAGGTCTCGCTGCCGTCCTTTTCGGTAAAGGACGAGATCGCGCGGGGCAATAACGCGGTGGCCATCGTCGATGCGGGCAACATGGTGGCGACGGCCGTGATGGTTCGCGCCGTGATGAACTGGTCCGAGGGCGCATTGTCGTCCGGCCTGATGGCGGTGGCCGTCGGCTATGTCGCGACCCAGATCATCCTGACCTTGACCACCGTCTATCGGATCAGGCTTTTTCGCATGCGCAACCGCGAAGGGGCCGGATTCCAGGACGTGGTGCGCGCCGGCAACATGGCGGTCGCGATGCGCTTCGTCGGTTTTCAGGTCGGCGTGGCGCTGGCCGTGACCGCCGCCTCGGGTGTCGCGGTCTTTCAGGCCGGCGGCGACCCGATCGTCCAGGGCCTGACCTGGGGCGCCGTGTCGATCGTCATGGCGGTCGTCCTGGCGCTGTTGGCCCTGATCGCGGAACGGTCGGTGCTCGCCAAGATCGACATCGCCGAGGAAGTCGACCGCCAGCAGAATATCGGCGTCGCCTTGATGGAAGTCGGCGTCTATGTCGCGATCGGCCTTATTCTCACCAATCTGCTGGCCTGACGCGACGGCGCGGGGGCGGATGCTTTGGCGGCCGGATTGCGCGGATCGCAAACCCGCGAAAGCGGCACCCGCATACCGGTGTGGATCCACGACGCCGTAATCATGACCATGGCCGGCGTGCTCGCCGGGTGTGGGCTGGTCTATGAATATCTCCTGGCACATGTCGCGGGCCGCGTGCTCGGCGCGGTCGAGACCGTAATCTTCACGATGATCGGGATCATGATCGTCGCCATGGGTGTGGGTTCGTTTCTGGCCCGGTCGGTCCGCCACCCCTTTGCCGGGTTCGCGTGGCTGGAGGGCGGATTGGCCCTGACGGGTGGCGCGTCGGTTCTGTTGCTGGGCGCGATCACCGCCGTCGCCATCATCCTTCCCCAGACCCTGGCCGCCACCTACGGCCTGCCGCCTGACCTGATCCCGCGCGGTGGCCTGGTGGCGTCGTTCGAGCGTGTCGCCGCGTTCGCCCCATATTTGCTGGGCGCGATCATCGGCGTGATGGTGGGGATGGAGATCCCCCTGTTGGCGCGTATCCGCCAGGAATTCCACGCCCGCCACCTGGTGCACAATACTGGAACCATCTATGGCGCCGATTATATCGGCGCGGGGCTGGGCGCGGCCGCTTGGGTCGCCTTCATGCTGGCGATGGAGCCCAGCCGCGCCGCCGTGCTGACGGCCGCCGTCAATTTATGTGTCGGGGTGCTGTTCCTGGTGCTTTATGGCCGCTGGCTGCGCCGCGTATGGGTGATCGTCGCGATGCACGGGCTGGTCGGCGCGGTGCTGGTGACCGCCGCCATCCACGGCACCGACTGGGCGCGGGCGATGGAGGACCTGCTCTACCGCGATAAAGTGGTCTATAGCATCGCCACGGAACACCAGCGGCTGACCGTAACCCAGAGAGTCAACCACCCCGGCCGCCCGCCGGTCTACACCTTCTTTATCAACGGCCGAACCCAGTTCGGCAGCGACGACGAGCATATCTACCACGCGATGCTGACCTATCCGCCGCTGGCCGCCGCGGCGCGGCGCGACCACATCCTGGTGATCGGCGGCGGCGACGGGCTGGCGGTGCGCGACATCCTGCGCTGGAACCCGCGCGAGGTGGTCGTGCTCGACCTCGATTCCAAGCTGGTGGATTTCTTTTCCAAGCCGCTGATGGGCGATGGCCGCATCGTCAACAGCGCCCTGTTGGAACTCAACGAATTCGCCTTCCGCGACCCGCGGGTCAAGACGGTCTTCGGCGACGCCTTCCTTCGGATCGACGAATTGTTGCACGCGGGCCGTCGTTTCGACGCAATCGTCATCGATCTGCCCGATCCCAGCCATCCGGACCTCAACCGGCTCTATACGCGGCGGTTCTATGAAAAGCTGCGGCTGGTGCTGGCCGGCGACGGCGCCATGGCGGTGCAGTCGACCTCGCCCTATCACGCGCGCCGCGCCTTTCTCAGCATCGGCAAGACCGTGCAGGCCGCCGGCTTCGCCCATGTCGAGCAATATCACCAGAATGTCCCCAGTTTCGGCGAATGGGGCTGGACCGTCGCGGTGCCCCTCGGCGCGCCCGCCAGCGCCCGCATCCGCGCCCTGCCCCGGTTACCGGTCGATGACGGCTGGACCACAAGGGAGGTCATGCTGGGGGCATTCGCCTTTCCGAGGGATTTTCGGGCCGGGCTGGACGCGATCGATATCAACCGCGTCGGGACCGCCGCCATCTATCGCTATTACCAGAAAGACTGGGAATTCGAGCAGGGGCTGCACCCACCGAAAAAATTCGGTTCGCGCCCTTGAAAAGCGCCCGGGTATCCCCTACTTTGTGACTTGTCACGCGTGACACGTCACAGTTATGGTTGAAATTGAAACCGAGTGAGGGCGAATGGAAGGCATGGAAACGACGGCAAAATCAGACCGTAATACCAGCGAGCATTGAAAGAGACTCATATGAGGGATTCCCAACCGATTAAAAGTCTGAATCAATGTGGCGAACAAGTCGGGAGGTTCGCCATGGTTAGAGCTGTTGCGTTACGAGAAGATCTTGATGGGTCGGAGTTGCGTCGATTGTCCAACCGGATTTTCAAGTCATACGACGATATCGTCGTCCTGCGTTGCGAAGCCTGGAATAAACTCATCGAGCAATCGTGGAAGATCATGTCCATCGGACAGCGGGAATCGAGACATGGGTTCTAATCAATGGGCGTTGGTATAAGCCGATGTCGGTGGCCGAGCGCAAGCGGCGGCAACGGGCGCGGCTAAAGGATGCGGGCTTCAAGCCGGTCGAAGTGTGGATCCCGGCGGAGCATCGGGGCATGCTTCGCCAAGTGGAGAAGATGCTACGTCGGGGCGACCTGCCGAACCTCCAGAATCTGAGACAGTCGACGCAATTCGGGCTAATCGGGAAGGAAGACATGGACCTCAACCTGTTGACAGAAACGCTGAACGATTTCACCTCGGAAAACGGCTTCCGATTCGGCGCCAGCCAATCCGGAGACAACGTCCAGGTGGTGGTCGAGGACCGGGAAGAATTTCCCATCCTGGTCTCGTCCGACGACGAGCAGATCCTCTGCGTCGTCTATTTGTGGGACGAGTCCCAGGTCAAGCCAGCAGGGCGGACCGACATGCTGGCGGCATTGTTGCAGATGAACGTGCCGCTGCCGCTGTCGTCGTTCGGCATGATCGGCGACCGTTACGTGCTGTTCGGCGCGCTGGCGGCGAACTCCTCGGTCGAGGACATCATCACCGAGCTGGAAACACTGAGCGACAACACGCTCGAGGCGATCGAAGCGATCGCCCAGTTCTTGAACTAAACGCGTATTAGTAAAGGAAGGAGATCATCATGGCTATTTTGGCAAAACTCTTCACGGCGATGAGGGGCGCCGCATCGGAGACCGGCGAGGCCATCATCGACCATCAGGCGCTGCGGATCCTGGATCAGGAATTGCGCGATGCGGAGAAGAACCTGATCGAGGCCAAGTCGCAACTGACCCAGATCATGGCCGAGCGCAAGGGTGTCGAGCGCGAAGTCGATCGGCTCAAGAAGTCGGTCGCCGAGCATGAGGAATATGCCGCCAAGGCGCTGGAAAAGAGCGACGAGACGCTGGCCCAGGAGGTCTGCGAACGCATCGCCCAGTTCGAGGACGAACTCAAGCTCCAGGAACAGGCCTATGCTCAATACGATACCGGCGTAAACCAGCTCAAGCGCAGCATCAAGGCGACCGAGCGCAATATCGCGGCGATGAAACGCCAGGTCAGCATGGTCAAGGCGACCGAGAAAGTACAAAAGGCCAGCGCCGCGGCAAATGCCCGGTTCTCGGGCTCCAGTTCCTCCATCACGTCAGCCACCGACTCGCTGGAACGCATCAAGAAGCGCCAGCAGGAACGCTCCGACCGCATGGATGCGGCGACGCAGCTCGCCAACGATGAGGACGGCGGAGACCTGGACCGTCGGCTCAAGGAGGCGGGCATCGTTTCAAGCGATGCCTCCGGATCCGCTGTCCTGGCGCGGATCCGCGCCAAGCGGGGAGCCAGCGCCTGATGTTCCGCAAGCTGTTCGGCGGGGGTGGCGGCGAGACGCCGCCACCAGCGGCCGAATATCCGTGGGAGCTGAAGTCCGGCGATTTTCTCAAACTGGGTTTCACCGCGCCCGAGGGTCTTTCGGCGGAGGAACTGCAGGTCGTCTCGGTCCATGCGCTCGACCTCGGGGGACCGCATACGGTCCGCCGGGTGCTGACCGCCGAAACCGGTGACGGTGCGCGGTTTCTGCTTTGGAAAAGCGACGATGGACAGGTCGCCTTCGCCCGCGAGATCCTGCGGCCCGTTGTCGAACAGGTCTTCGACATCGAGGAAATCGGCGCCCTGTTCGAACAGGACGGCTCGTCGCTGCCGACCCTCAACCGGCGGGCGGAACCGCCCGGGCTCGCGGGTTGGACCACCGCGCTCTACCGCCAGGAGGCCGCGATCGAAGCCTACCAGCACGACCACGATCCCACGAAAACGGAGGTCGGATCGGACCTCACCGACGATGCCCAGCCCTTCGATTTCTATCGCCTGGTCGGTGACAAGCGGCAATTCGCCTTCGAGGCCATGGTGCTCGACGGCGGCCACACCGACATCTATCTGATCTCCTACCTGTCGACCTCGACGGTCGAGGAGATGTGGCAGGCCTGACAACAAGAAACGACAGACGACGGTGATGCAATTTGTCTTGTTGCGGCGCATGTTGCGCCGACGCGGCCCCCAGGCGTTCGAGGACGTCCAGGCGCAGCGATCGATCCTGATACTGACCGTCTATCTCGTCGCCGTCTTCGCGCTGCATATCGCCGCGATGATGACCTTTGAAAACCTGTCTTTGGGCAGCGCCGCGTGGCTGACGGCCACCACGGTGACCACCGTGGGCTATGGCGACGTGTCGGCGGCCAGCGCGGCGGGCCGATGGTCGACCGTCATTCTGCTCTATATCGGCGGCATTTTCGCGTTGGCGAAGGGCGCCGGAGATTATTTCGATTACCGCGCGTCGCGTCGCCGGCGCATGCTGCGCGGCCGCTGGAGGTGGCACATGGAAGATCATGTCTTGTTGGTGAACGCGCCACGCCCCGGCGCCGTTCAGTATTTCGACACCTTGATCCGTCAATTCGCGGAAATCGACTGGGGGCGCGACCGGCGGATCCTGATCCTCACCGATGCCTGGCCGGAAGGGCTGCCCGCCGAGCTGCAGGAACTGGGCGCCGTGCATATCCATGGCAGCGGCGCGCAGGAAGGAATGCTCGCCGTGGCCGACGCGGCGTCGGCCGCCGCGATCATCGTCCTCGCCGAGGACCATGTGGCCCAGCAGGCCGACAGCATCGCTTTCGACGTGGTGCACCGGGCGCGGGCCATCAATTCCGACTGTTCGATCGTCGCCGAATGTGGCGACGACCGCAACCGCGCGCGGCTGCGCGAGGCGGGCGCGACCTCGGTGGTGCGGCCGATGCGCGGCTATCCTGAGATGATGGTGCGCGCGGTCGTTTCGCCGGGCTCGGAATTTATCCTCGAGGATTTGTTCGACGCACGCGGAAATGAATGCCGGCGCTATGAGATTTCGGTCGGTGGTGTGACCTGGGGTCAGCTTGCCTCGACCCTGATGCTCAAGGGCATCGGCACCGCGATCGCCTTCGAAAAAGCCGCGGACGGCGCGATCGAGATCAATCCCCGGCCCGAACAGGTCGTCACCGCCCGGGCGCTGCACATCATCGCCAAGGAAGGCCATACCGCGTCGGCCGACGACGTCCGCCGGATCGCCAACGGCGCGGCCGCCGGCTAAGGCGCGGGAGGTGTCCGCATCGCACGGCGCAGCGCGCGGATCTCCCACCACCCCCAGATAGCGGCGACGATGAGGGCCGGCACGACCAGAAACATGATCGTGCGCAGGAACAAGAGCCAGACCAGGATTACGACGACCGCGGCGGCGGTGAATCCGAGCCTCACCATCGCATCATCGACCCGGCGACCGGCACACCGCCATGTTTATTGCTGGCTCGCCTTGTCCGAATCGTCGGCGGCCTGCAAGGCGCGTAGCTCGGGGTCCTTATCGACCGGACGGTCTGGCGTCGGGTTGCCGGGCATGATCCGGGACAGCGCGTCGGTGTCGCCGTCATTGCGCGCGCCGTGGAAAATTTCCGGCGGATTGTAGGCCATGTCCCATTTGTTGGGCTTGCGCGCGACCTGCTGCCCGTCCTCGGTCTCCCAAACGATCGATGCCGTCCCTTCCAGGACGGACAGTCACCCCTTGTTTTTCCTCTTTGTGTATCAATGATTTAAGATCCCTATTTGCCCAATTTCGACGGAAGGTTGGACAAGAATTGTTCGGGTTTCGTGCTGAGTCTCGCCATGCCGCTCATCGTCAGCATCGACCGATTCGCCGCTGCGGTAAAGCGGCTCGCCTCTTTGGCGGTCCGATGCGCGAGGAAGGCCATTACTTCCCACTCGGTCGCCGTCGCCTCGCAGGCGACGTTCGTACGCGCGCTCTGGAGCGTATCCGACTTGGGTGGAACCGCGGCGGCGTGGCGTCCCTCGATACGGCCCTTCGGGCCTACTCGGGATGAGGCCTCGATTCGGCCCTTCGGGGCTACTCGGGATGAGGGGGATTTTTGGCCGCCCACAACCCATCCCTCACCCTGAGTAGCCCCGGACTTGATCCGGGGCGTATCGAAGGGCGCGCCTCGGCATCGTTGGCGGTTCCAAGTAAAACGGACACGCGCTAGTGCCCGCCGCGAACCAGCTCGCCCGGCGCATAGCTGGCAGCCAGCGCCTGGTTGCTGCGCGGGCTGCGCACGAATCGCCGGGGCATCAGGGCGTTCAAATCCTCGTAGCGCCCTGGGTCCAGGTCCGCCCCAGCAATGCCCGGATGGCCTTCGTCGTAGCGGGTGCAGCGGAAGACCATGTTGTTGGACCCGAAGACGGGGTGCTCGTAATAAAATGGACTCACGAACTCCCACACCAGGTCCCCCTCCCGGGTTACCTCGAACAGTCGGCCCTTGGTGCATTCGCAGATCAGCGTGTTGCCGTTGTCCAAACGCTGGGCGCCGGAGCAAATGAAGCTGTTGAAGTCATAGACCGGGTTCTCCTTGTACTCCCACTCGACGGCGCCGGTGCGGGGATCGACCTCCAGCACGCGCGAGAAATCGATGGTTGTGTAAGCCCTGTGTGCGCCGTTGTCGAAGACCAGGATGTTGCCGTTCTCCAGCCATGTGGGGTGATGCTGGCCGGCAATCTCGCCCGGGCCCCAGCGCCAGTCGATGTTGCCCGTCTGCCTGTCGACGATGGCGATGGTGTCGATGCAGCGGAAGCTCACGAGGACGCGACCGTCCGGCAATTCGGTGAGCGAGTTCAGGTTTGTCCACCGGTCTCGGGGATGGAAAGGGCCGATGACGTCCTGTTCCGGATCCAAGTGCTCGAAGGTGAGCCACTCCCAGACGACCGCGCCGTTCCGGTCGATCTCCTGGACCGCCTCGCCGTACATCTCGCCGCGAAGTTCGGTGCCCGGCTGGCCGCCGCGGACCCGGGCGGCGATCTCCCGCGGCACCGCCCGCCATTTGGCCACCAGCAGATTGCCGTTCCGGAGCGGTGCGAAACAGTGGCTTAGATAGGGGTCCCGGTACTCCCAGACCGTGTCGCAGTTCCAGTCCAGTTCGACGATCTGGCCGCCATTGCCGGCGAACTCGGGAATCGCGGCCGGCGTCGTGCGCCCGGCGAACAGCAGGTTGCCGTTGGACAGGAGCTCGCCATAGTTGCCCGGCTGGTTCTCTGTTTGCCAACGGTGGGCGATGGTGCCCCACATGTCGATGAGCCACATGTTGCGGCCGTACATCGGGGCGAACAAGGTGTAACCGGCGCGAGCACGCGCCGGTTCGTGGTGGGTCACGCCGTGAACCATGCGAAGCGCGGCACTCATGCCCGCGGTCCGGTGCCGGGTGTCTTCATTCCACCGTAAGCCATGCTTACCTCTCTGGGCGCCCTTATCAATCGGTCAATAAGCAACTACACGGACGCCCAGGCGCGGCGTCAACCGGCAGCACGGCCCATCCTCGATCCTCGAGGACGACCGGTTCGAGATCGGGGACGCCCGGCGCGAATCGATCGGGGAAATTTTCGTCGCCCGGATCGCGTCGACAACCGCCAGTCGAACCGCCGCATAGAGCGGTCGTGTCCCGGACGTGGTGTAGGAGCTCTGGCTGCCTCTGGTAGCTGTGGGTAAGCAGCCTGCCGCAGCGACCGTCAGTCTCGCCATGTCCCCACCTGTTTCCCCATGTTCAATGTGGGAAATTTATTGGAACCGAACGAAACAAGAACAAAAAAGCCCAGAAAACCAAGGTTTTAGATATGTTTTCAGGAAGAAGTGAGATCTAAGAGAAAATAAGAATGGTGCCCAGGGGTAGAATCGAACTACCGACACCATGATTTTCAGTCATGTGCTCTACCAACTGAGCTACCTGGGCACCTGAAGCGACCCGCTTATAGAGGAGAACCGAGGAGCCTGTCCAGACGGCTCTCAGCCCTCGAACTCGTCCTCTTCGAAGTCGTCCGGAGGCTCGACCGCCGGCACCGCATAGGCGCCGGAGAACCAGCGGCCGAGGTCGATTTCCCGGCAGCGGGGCGAGCAGAACGGGCGGTGCCGGGTGCTGCCGGGCTTGCCGCAGATCGGGCAGGGTTGCTGTCCGCCCGGCATCAGCCGGCCACGATGTCGAAGGTCTCGCGCCCGTAGGAGGGCGCGCGCTGCACGGTGATCCGCCGGCCGATGATGGTCGCGAGCTCGGACATCGCCGGCGCCGCCTCGTTCTCCAGCATGTCGACCACCTCGCTGGCAGCGGTGACCAGGAGCCCGCCCGGCCGCGCCTTCTGCGCCTCGCGCTTGATCGCGCGCATGATCCCGAGCGCGGCGGAATGGGCCGTGATCCCCCATCCCTCGCCGCCGCACTCCGCGCAGGGCTCGGTGAGCATCCGTTGCAGCGATTCGCGCTGGCGCCGGCGGGTGATCTCGACCAGCCCCGCCCCGGTGCGCCCGATCAGCCGCACATTGCTGCGGTCCCCGGCCAGCGCGCGGCCCAGCGTGTCGAGGACCCGGCCCCAGTTCTTCTCGTCCTGCATGTGGATGAAGTCGATCAGGATCAGCCCGCCGATATTTCTGAGCCGGAGCTGGCGCGGCGCTTCCTCGGCCGCCTCCAGGTTGGTCCTGAACGCGGTGTCCTCCAGCCGCCCGCCGCCGGTGAAACGCCCCGAGTTGACGTCGATCGCGGTCAGCGCCTCGGTCGTCTCGATCACCAGCTCTCCGCCGGAGAGCAGGGCGACGCGGGGGTCCAGCGCGCGCTCGATTTCCGCATCGACCTCGGCGGCGTCGAAGACGTGCTCCGGGCCGGTCTGGAGACGCAGGCGCGCTTCCAGCGCCGGCAGGTGCCGCCGGCAATAGTCGCGCGCCGCGGCGAAGCCGCCGGGAGTGTCGATGACGACCGCTTCCATCTCTTGGTTCACCCGGTCGCGGAACAGCCGGAGCAGCGGCGGCGGCTCCCCGTGCAGCAGCGCGGGGGGCGAGGCGCCCGCGCGCCTGGCATCGATTTCCGACCGGAGCCGCTTCAGAAAGGCGATGTCGGCGGCGATTTCCTCGGCCCCGGCGCCTTCGGCGGCGGTGCGGACGATGAAACCGTCGCCGGACTCCGCCGCGTCGCCGGCCAGGGCCTCCAGCCGGGCGCGCTCGTCCGCATCGGCGATCTGGCGGGACACCGCGATCCGGTCGCGCGCCGGGGTGTAGACCAGATGGCGCCCGGCGAGGGAGATCCGCCGGCTCAGCTGCACCCCCTTGCGGCCCGCCGCATCCTTGGCGATCTGCACTTCGACCGCCTCGCCCTCGACCAGGTGATCGCCGATCCTGTCGCCCGCCTCGCCGCTGTCGCCGGTACGCGCGCCGTCCAGCCCGAGAAAGCCGGACCGGCCCAGCCCGATATCCACGAAGGCGGCGTCCATCCCGTCGAGAACCCGCTCGACCCGTCCGAGATAGACGTTGCCGACCAGGCTCTCCCGGCCGCGCCGTTCGATGAACAGCTCGACCACGCGCCCGTCCCTGACCAGCGCGGCGCGGGTCTCGCCGGGCATGACATTGATCAGCAGCGACTCAGCCAACGCGCCGGTCTCCCGCGGGACGCAGACCCAGACCCTCCAGCAGGGTCACCGTCTCGTACAAGGGTAGGCCGACGACATTGAAATAGGAACCGCCGAGCGACCGCACGAACGCGCCCGCCCGTCCCTGGATCGCGTAGCCGCCGGCCTTGTCCCGCCATTCGCCGCCGGCGGTGTAGGACTCGATCTCGTCGCCGGTCAGCCGCTTGAAGGCGACCGTCGTCACCACGCTGCGCGCGCGCTCCCTGCCGGCCGGGTCGATGACGTGGATCGCGCCGAACACCCTGTGGCGGCGCCCCGACAGCAGGGCGAGGCAGTCCCGCGCTTCCTCCGCCGTCCCCGGCTTCGGCAGGATGCGCCGTCCGCAGGCGACGACGGTGTCGGCTGCGAGGATCCATGCATCCGGGCGGCGCCGGGCGACTTCGCGCGCCTTTTCACTCGCCAGCCGGGCGGCGAGGGCGCGCGGCAATTCGCGGGGGTGCGCCGCTTCGTCGATCCCGGCCGCCTCCACCAGGTCCGGCTCGTAGCCCGCCTGGCGCAGCAGCGCGAGCCGCCGCGGCGAGGCGGAGGCGAGGATCAGCTTCGGGTCGGTGTCGGCCATCGGCAACCGTCATGCGGGCTCGCCGTCCGGCGGTCAAGTGAAATGGCGGGGTACGGCGATCAGCCCGGCGGCTCTTCCTCCGGCGCGAGACGCTCCCGGATACGCGCGGTCAGCGAGTCCCGGAGCGCGCGATAGGCATCGAGCCGCATGCCCCGGTTGCCGTCGACCAGCGAGGGGTCGGAGGTGTTCCAGTACTCGACCTCGGCGGCGGATGTCCTGGTGAGCTCGATCGACCGGTGATGGGCCTCGGGCGACAGCGAGACGATCAGGTCGAAGGAGGTATCGAGCAGGTCGTCCATGCGCTTGGCGACATGGCGCGAGGCGTCGATGCCGATCTCCGCCAGCACCTCGACCGCGAACGGGTCGATCGCGCCCTCGCGCACGCCCACCGAATCGACATAGATCCTTGTGCCGAAGTGATGCTTGGCGATCGCCTCGGCCATCGGGGAGCGCAACGCGTTCTCGCTGCATGCGAACAGCACGCTGCCGATGGCGATCGTTCCGGGGCGTCCCGGGCGCATCGATCAGCCCCTCACATGGAGCACGCAGACCAGGGTGAACAGGCGGCGCGCGGTGTCGGCGTCGATCTCGACGGAGCCGGCGAGCCGTTCGCGGAGCAGCTCCGCGCCCTCGTCGTGGAGCCCCCGCCTTCCCATGTCGATGGCCTCGATTCGCGACAGCCCCGCAGTCTTGATCGCCTCGAAATAGGCCTCGCACAGGGTGAAATAGTCGCGGACGATGCCGCGGAACGGCGACAACGACAGGCGGATCTTGGCGAGAGGGTGGTCGGCCCCGTCGCGGACGTCGAAGACCAGGCGGTTCTCCTCGAGTCCGATGGTCAGGGAATACGGGCCGGGCGGTCCGTCGACCAGCGCGAAGTCGTTGGCTTCCAGGAGGTCGAAGACCGCAACCCGGCGCTCGTGCTCGACCTCGGCGCTGCGGCGAATGACCGGCCCGTCATCGAGGACGACGTCGATCAGCTGGCGTGACTGGGCGGAAGCCATCGTTCAATCTTCGGTTGGCGCGCTGGTCCGGATCGTCAGTGACAGGGCATGGGCGTCGAGCCCTTCGGCGCGGGCGAGGCTGACCGCGGCCGGGGCGATCGCCGCGAAGGCGGCTTCGTCGCAGCCGACGATGGAGGTCCGCTTCATGAAGTCCAGCACGCCGAGGCCCGAGGCGAAGCGCGCGCTGCCCGCCGTCGGCAGCACATGGTTGGGGCCGGCCACATAGTCGCCGATCGCCTCCGGCGTGTAGCGCCCGAGAAAGATCGCCCCGGCATGGCGCACGCGCCCGGCGAGGCGGTCCGGGTTCTCGACCGCGAGCTCGAGATGTTCCGGCGCAATGCGGTCGATCAGCGCCGGCGCCTCGTCGAGCGAGGAGACGCAGATCACCGCGCCGCAATCCTCCCAGCTCGCGCGCGCGATAGCGGCGCGCGGCAGCGTCGCCAGATGGGTTTCGGCGGCGCGGATGACCGCGTCGGCGAAGGCGCCGTCGTCGGTGATCAGGACCGGCTGCGCGACCGGGTCGTGCTCCGCCTGCGACAAGAGGTCGGCGGCGATCCAGGCGGGATCGTTGGCGGAATCGGCGACGACCAGGATTTCCGACGGGCCCGCGATCAGATCGATCCCCACCTTGCCGAAGACCTGGCGCTTGGCCTCCGCCACCCAGGCGTTGCCGGGCCCGGTGATCTTGTCGACCGGGCGGATGGTCTCGGTGCCCCAGGCCAGGGCCGCGATGGCCTGGGCGCCGCCGATCCGCCAGATTTCCCCGACCCCGGCGATCGCCGCCGCGGCGAGCACCAGGGGGGCCACGCGTCCGCCCGGCGCCGGGACCGCCATCGCCAGCCGGCCGACGCCGGCGATCCTCGCCGGGACGGCGTTCATCAGCACCGAGCTCGGATAGGAGGCGGTGCCGCCGGGGACGTAGATCCCCGCCGAATCGAGCGGCGTCCAGCGCTGCCCAAGGCGGACGCCGGCCGCATCGACGTAAGACAACTCCTCCGGCATCTGGCGGGCGTGGAAGCCGGCGATCCGCCGCTCCGCCTCTTCGAGGGCGTCGATCAGGGATGCCGGGCAGGCGGCGCGCGCGGCCGCGATCTCATCCTCTGGCACAAGGAGGGCATCGACGCTCGCCGCCCGGAACCCGTCCAGCTCGGCGGTGCGGCGGAGCAGCGCGCGGTCGCCTTCCTCGCGGATCTCGGCGACGATCCGCGCGGTCTCCCGCGCGACGTCGGTCTGCGCCTCGCGCGGACGCGCGAGCAGGGCCTCGAATGCGTCCGGGAAGCCGGCGCGCGCGCTGTCCAGCCTAGCCGGCATCGAGGGCGTCCCGGAACCGGCCGATCCAGTAATTGATCTCTTCCGACCGGGTCTTCAGCGCCGCGCGGTTGACCGCGAGCCGGGACGTGATATGCGCGATGGTCTCGACCTCGACCAGCCCGTTGGCCTTGAGCGTCGCACCGGTCGAGACCAGGTCGACGATCCGGCGGCACAGCTTCAGCCGGGGCGCGAGCTCCAGCGCCCCGTTGAGCTTGATGCATTCGGCCTGAACGTTTCGCGCCGCGAAATGCCGCCTGGTGATCGCCGGGTATTTGGTGGCGACCCGCACATGGCTCCAGCGTTCGGGCTTCTCGGCCTCCAGCAGCTCCGCCGTGGCGGCGACCGCCATCCTGCACTTGCCGACGCCGAGGTCGAGCGGCGCATAGATCTCCGGGTAGTCGAACTCCATCAGCACGTCGTTGCCAGCAATGCCGAAATGCGCCGCGCCGAAGGCGACGAAGGTCGCGACATCGAAGCTGCGCACCCGGATGATCGAAAAATTCTCGATATTTGTCGGGAACTGGAGCCCGCGCTCGTCCTTCTCCTCGAACCCGCCGCCGGGAACGATGCCGACGCGCGCGAGCAGCGGCATCACCTCGCTGAGGATCCGCCCGCGCGGCAGCGCCAGCACCAATGCCTTGTCGGAGTCCACTTCAACCCTGCCCCGGCTTCACGGGTGGTCCGGCTTCAACCGCGTCGGCCACCGCAGATCCAGATCGTCGATCCGGCAGGCGATCCCGTCCGTTATCAGCCGGATCGTGCCGCCGCCGGAAAAAACCAGGTCGATATACCCCGCCTCGCGCCGGATGGCGAGCAGGGACAGCACCCCGGACAGCCGCGCGGGGTCCAGGTTCCGCCGCTTCACCGCGCTGACGCGTTCGAAGCGGAGCGCGCAGTTGACCCTCTCGAATACGCTGTCGGCCTCCCCTTCGCCGGCTTCCCGTTCCCGGCAGAAACGGCTGGCGATGAGGACGAAGCGGCCATCGCCCTGGAGATAGGTGATCTCGTTCACCGGCACGACGGCGTCCTGGAGGAGCGAGGAAATCACCTTGAGGTCTTCCGAATCGCGGGCGATGAGGGCGAGGTTTCGGGTCATGAGGGGGCCGGTATCCGTTCGATATCCGCGCCGCATGCGGCAAGCTTCGCCTCGATCCGCTCATACCCGCGATCGAGATGGTAAATCCGGTTGACCGTGGTCTCGCCTTCGGCGACCAGACCGGCGAGGACAAGCGACACCGAAGCGCGCAGATCGGTCGCCATCACCTCGGCGCCTTTCAGGCGGCCGACGCCGCGGATCAGCGCGGTGGCGCCGCGCACCCTGATATCGGCGCCCATTCTCATCAACTCCGGAACATGCATGAAGCGGTTCTCGAAGATGGTTTCGGTGATTCTCGACGCGCCCGAGGCAATGGTGGTCAGGGACATTATCTGCGCCTGCAGATCGGTCGGGAACCCGGGATAGGGCCGGGTGACGAGCTCCATCCCGCCGGTCTTGCCGCCCGCGGCGGCGATGCGGAGCCGGTTCCCGCTGTGCTCGATCGCCACTCCTGCCTCGGCCAGGGTGTCGATCAGCGCGCGCAGCGTCTCGGGATCGGCGCCCTCGAGCGTCACGTCGCCGCCGGTCATGGCGGCCGCGATCGCGTAGGTGCCGGCCTCGATCCGGTCGGCGATGACCGCGTGGCGCGCGCCGTTCATCCGGTCCACGCCCTGGATATGCAGGGTCCCGGTCCCGAGACCCTCTATCCTGGCGCCCATCGCGTTCAGGCAGCGCCCGAGATCGACGATTTCCGGCTCGCGCGCGACGTTCCTGAGGACCGTCTCGCCGCGGGCGAGGCTCGCGCCCATCATGGCGTTCTCGGTCGCGCCGACCGAGACCGAGGGGAATTCGAACTCGGCGCCGACCAGCCCTTTCGGCGCCCGGGCGTCGACATAGCCGTCGGCGAGGTCGATTTCCGCGCCGAGCCGGCGCAGCGCTTCCAGATGGAGGTCGATCGGGCGTGTCCCGATCGCGCAGCCGCCGGGAAGCGACACCCGCGCGCGGCCGAAGCGGGCGACCAGCGGCGCCAGAACCAGAACCGAGGCCCGCATCCGGCGCACCAGGCCATAGGGCGCGGTGGTGTCCCGGACCCCTGCCGCGTCGAACGAAACCTCGCCGGAGGCGTCGCCGTTCTCGATCGCCACTCCGTGGTTGCGCAGCAGATTTTGCATCGACCCAATATCGGCGAGGCGTGGAAGATTGACCAGATGGAGCGTCCGGTCGGTCAACAGGCTGGCAGCCATCAGGGGCAGGGCCGCGTTCTTGGCGCCGGCAACGGGAATGACGCCGGAAAGCATCCTGCCGCCGCGAATTCGAATGGCGTCCATCGATTATCGGCCGGGAACGGTTAAAAGTCCGGGCATGGGCAGCGGATGTATAGCCGCCCGCGATGCACAATTCCAGAACCCGCTACCGGGTTTCGGGTGCGTTCCGCGGGTGCTTGCCCTTCGCATCGGCGGTGCCGCGCCCCCGGCTCTGGGCTTTCCGGCGCTTGAGGTTCTGGCGCAGCGCCGCGGCTTCCCTGGCGTGGCGCTGGGCGGTCTTGCCGGCGTCTTCGCCCGCCTCGGCGTAGCCGTCGCGGGTCTGGGGCAGCCTGCGTTCGAGCAGCCGGCCGGCGACCAGGGTTCGCAGGATCTGCGCGGTGCCTCCGCCGATCGCGAACATCCGCGCGTCGCGCACCATGCGCTCCAGCGGGCGGGACTGGGAATACCCCGCGGCGCCGAAGATCTGCAGCGCGTCGTTGGTCACGCGGATCGCCATCTCGCTCGCCAGCACCTTCGCCTGGGCGGCCATCAACATGTCGGGAAAGCCGTCCCCCGCCGACAGCGCCGCGCGGCGGATCATCGCCCGGGCGGCCTCGATGTCGATCGACATGTCGGCCAGCATCCATTGCAGGCCTTGGAACTCGCATATCGGCCGGCCGAACTGTTCCCGCGTCTTGGCGTATTCGAGCGCGTGCGCGAACGCCCCGGCGGCGACGCCGAGGGCGACGGTGGCGGCGCCGACGCGCTGGCTGTTATAGGCGTTCATCAGATCGGCGAAGCCTTTGCCGAGCCCGCGCGGCGGGACCACCATCGCGGCTTCGGGAACGACCATGTCCTCGAAGCGGATCTCGGTTTCGGGAATCCCGCGCAGGCCCATCGTCCGCTCGCGCTCGCCGATCACCAGACCCGGTGTTTCGTCGCGGGTCGCGATGAAGCCGGCGATTCCCTCCTCCTCGCCGCGCTCGTCATAGACCCGGGCGAAGACGAGGTGGAGGCGCGAGACCCCGCCGCCGGTGATCCAGTGCTTGCGCCCGTTGACGACGAATTCGCCGCCCCGCCGGTCGGCCCGCGTCGTCATGTCCGACGCGGCGCTGCCGGCCTCGGGTTCGGTGATGCAGATCGCCGGCTTGTCGCCGCCGAGCACGCCGTCCGCCCAGACGCTCTTCTGCGCCTCCGTTCCATAGGCCATGACGGCGGAGATCGCGCCCATATTGGACTCGACCGCGATGCGTCCGGTCACCGCGCAGACCTTGGCGAACTCCTCGATCGCCAGCGAGGCCTCGAAGAAGCCGAGCCCCTGCCCGCCGAGGGATTCGGGCACCGTCATCCCCATGAACCCGGCATCGCGGAGACGTTCCACCGTGTCCCAGGGATATTCGCGGGTCTCGTCGATCTCGGCGGCGCGGGCCGCGACATGGTCTTCGGCGAGCGCCCGCGCACGGGCCTGCAAGCGGATCTGTGCCGGGCTCAACGCGCCGTCCATCGCCCCATCCTTTCCCTGATCCCGGCAAGCATAGTGAATGCCGCGGGTCTTCGCCGCATTTCTGTATACCCGCCGCCGTGCTAGCCTGCCCGGACCACGGGGAGCGGGACGGTGACCGGAACGGATTGCAGGGGACTCGACATCACGGCGGCGAGCGAGGCGGCGGTTGCGGGATTCGACCGCACGATCGGCGCCTATCTCGGGCTGAGGGCGGATACCGGAGACCATCTGAAGGCGACCCTCGAAGCCGATCCCGGCTTCGCGATGGCCCATGTGCTGCGCGGCTATTTCATGCTGCTGTTCGCGAGCCGGAAGCTGGTCGGGCGCGCGCTTTCCTCGCTCGAGGCCGCACGCAAGGCGGCGCGGGAGGGCGGTTGCAACCGGCGCGAGGGATTGCACATCGAAGCGCTCGGCGCCTGGTCGTCGGGTAACCAGAAGCACGCGCTTGCGCTGTGGGACGCGATCCTGACCGAGTGGCCGCGCGACGTGCTCGCGCTCAAGCTCTCGGAATACTGGAACTTCTATCTCGGCGACTGCGCGGGCATGCGCGAGGTGCAGGCGCGCGTCGCGCCCTGGTGGGACGATTCGGTGCCGGATTACGGCAAGGTGCTCGGCATGTCGGCCTTCGCATTCGAGGAATGCGGCGCCTATGAGGAGGCCGAACGCCGCGGCCGCCGCGCGGTCGAGATCGACCGGGCGGACATCTGGGCCACCCACGCCGTCGCCCATGTCATGGAGATGACCGGCCGGCAACGCGACGGTATCGCCTGGATCGACGGGCGCGCGGGCGACTTCGCCGGCTGCAACGCCTTCGCCAACCATCTCTGGTGGCACCGGGCGCTGTTCCATTTCGAGCTCGGCCGGTTCGACGACGTGCTCGATCTCTACGACCGCGAGGTGCTGCCCGAACAGGCGTTCGAATATCTCGATATCTGCAACGCGGTCTCGATCCTGTGGCGGCTCGAGGAGGAGGGCGTCGATGTCGGCAGCCGATGGGAGCGGGTGGCGGATGCGGCCGCCGAGCGCGCCGGGGATCTTCAGCTCGTATTCGCCGATGCGCATTACGCGATGGCCTTCGCGGCGGCCGGACGAGGAGAGGCGCTCGACGCGCTGATCGCCGGCGCGGAGGAATTCGTCGAGTGCTGCGAGGATACCCAGGCCGGGGTGATGGCCGAATACGGGCTCGCGCTCTGCCGCGCCGCGGCGGCGGCGAAAGCCGAGGATTGGAGCGCGGCCGTCGATCTGCTCTACCCCCGGCGCCGCGGGGTCCGCGCGATCGGCGGCAGCCACGCACAGCGCGACATGTTCCGCCGGGCGTTGATCCACGCCGCGGAACAGGCGGGAAGCGAGCGGTTGGCCTCCTCGCTGCTCGCCGAGCGATGCGAGGAAAAACCGGCGAGCCCGATCGCATTGCGGCGCTACGCTCGGGTGCTTTCCGCCCTCGGCGAGACCGGCGCGGCGGAGGCCGCCGCCGCGCGAGCCGATTTTCTGGTTCAATAGCGATCGGGGGATACGATGAGCGAAGCCAGGAATGTGATCGTCACCGGCGCCGCGAGCGGTATCGGCCAGGCCTGCGCGCGCGACCTCGCGTCGGAGGGTCATCGGGTGCTGGCGCTCGATCTCAGCGCCGACGCGCTCGACGCCGCGCATCCCGGGGCGGGCAACGCGCTGATCCCCTTCGCCGCCGATGTCTCGAATCCGGCGGACTGCGAAGCCGCGGTGGCGGCCGCCGTCGACCGCTTCGGCGGGCTCGATGCGATGATCCACTTCGCCGCGATCCATTCCACGGCGC
The DNA here is from genome assembly GCA_965205995.1 of Alphaproteobacteria bacterium. GTDB lineage: Bacteria > Pseudomonadota > Alphaproteobacteria > MPNO01 > MPNO01 > MPNO01. The sequence continues at coordinate 330,044 of OZ242200.1, forward strand.
CGTGGTCCGAGCTCGAAGCCGATGAGTTCAACCGCGTGCTCGCCGTCAACGTCACCGGCTCGTTCCTGATGTCGCAGGCCGCGGCGAAGCCGATGATCGCGCAAGGCGGCGGGTCGATCGTGCTCACCGCCTCCGGGATCGTCCATGTCGGCGGGGCCGGGGGCGCCGGAAGGGGCGGGCCGGCTTACGCGAGTTCCAAGGCCGCGATCATCGCGCTTACCCGGTCGCTCGCCCGCTCGCTCGGCGCCGACGGGATCCGGGTCAACGCGATCGCCCCCGGCGCGACCGAAACAGCGATGACGGCGGACTACACCGAGGAAGCCCGCGCCAACGTCGGCAACGTCGCCGCGCTGGGCCGGATGGGCCGGCCCGAGGAAATCGCCGACGCCGCCCGTTTCCTGATCTCCGACCGGGCGAGCTACATCACCGGCGAGGTGATGAACGTCAACGGCGGCGCCAGCTTCGCGTAGGCTAAAAACGGTCCGCCCGGTAGGGGGTGCGGTCGATCTCGCTGTCGCGGCCGGCGACGAGGTCGGCGACCATCCGGCCGGTCACCGCGCCGAGCGTGAGGCCGAGATGGCCGTGGCCGAAGGCGAGGAAGGCGCGGTCCGAGCCCGGAGCCGCGCCGATCACCGGCAGGCTGTCCGGCATCGACGGGCGGAACCCCATCCATTCCTCGGCGTCGTCCAGCCTCAGATCGGGGACGAACTTCTGCGCCATCCGGCCCAGCATGCGCGAACGCCGGTAGTTCGGTGGCGCATCGAGGCTTGCGAGCTCGGCGGTGCCGGCGAGCCGGACGCCATCGGTCATCGGGACGATGCCGAAGCGGTGGTCGCCCACCAGGAGGGGGATGCGAAGATCGACCCCGGGCCGGGGCAGCATCAGATGGTAGCCGCGCTCGGTATCGAGCGGTATGCGCGCGCCGAGCTTCGCCGCCCAGCGCTTCGAGAACGCGCCCATGGCGAGGACCAGCCGGTCCACGTCGTGCCGGTTCTTGTCGGTGACGATCGCAATCGGGCCGTCGGGTCCGGAATCGATGTCCGTCACGGTCTCGCAGAGGACGGTGCCGCCGCCCTGCGCGAAGGCGGCCGCCAGGCGCTGCGAGAGCGTCAGCGGGTTGGCGACGCGCATGCAATCGGGCGAGAAGACCCCGCGCGCGACATCGGCGGATAGCGCGGGTTCGAGCTGGCGCATCTCCGACGGGCCGAGCTCCTCCAGGGTCACGCCGAAGCGGCGGCGATGATCGTGGCCGGGCTTCGCCGCCTCGTAGGCCGCGATGTCGCGATAGATGAACAGCTCACCCGTCGGCGAGAATAATTCTTCCGCGTCCGCATCCGCCAGCAGCGGGCGGTAGCTCGCATAGGCCGGTTCGAGCAGGGCGGCGAGGGCGGCCGATATCGCCTCCACGCGCCGCGGGCTCGACGCCGCGGCGAAACGCAGCAGCCAGGGGGCGAGGCGGAGGAGATAGCGCCAGCGGATCACCAGCGGCCCTTCCGGGTCGGTCAGCATCCCCGGCACCTGCCGCAGGATGCCGGGCGTGGCGATCGGCAGGACCGCGTCGACCTGGATCAGCCCGGCATTTCCGTAGGACGTGCCTTCGCCCGGCGGCAGCCGGTCGATCAGCGTCACCCGGTGTCCGTCGCGCTGGAGGTAGAGGGCCGAGCAGAGACCGACGATCCCGGCGCCGAGGACGACGACGTCGCGCGGCGGGCTCACCGCCGCCTACCCCAGACCGAGAAACGCGCGGCCATTGTTGAGATACATGTCCTGGCGCTCCTGCTCGGTGCAGCGCAGCCTGTCCATCACCGCGATGGTGTCGCGCATTAGGATGCGCCCGCCCTCGCGGTCGAACGGGCAGTCGGACGCGAACAGGGACTGGCTCGCGCCGAAGAATTCGAGCCCGCACTGGCTCGCCGCCTGGGCGCCGAACATGGCGGTATCGGCATGGAACATCTTGAAATATTCGGTCGCCGGGCGCTTCAGGTTCTCGTTGAGCGGGCCGTAATCGGTGGCGTCCGATTGCGACGACCGCCCCTCCCAGTGTGGCAGGCGTCCCTCGGCATGGGGGATATAGGCGCCCCAGTGATGCGCCAGGATCTTCAGATCGGGGAGCTCGTCGAACATGCCGGAAAAGACGATGCGCGCCATCGCCGCCGAGGTCTCGTAGGCCCAGCCGAGGCCCCAGAAGATCTCGTATTTCGATTCGTCCTCGGCCTGGTAGTCCGGGTGCGACATCGGCCGCGCCGGATGCAGGAAGACCGGCTTGCCGAGGCGCTCCATCCGCTCGAACACCGGGAAGAAGGCGGGATCGTCGAGCGCCCTCCCGTTGACGTTGGAATGGATCTGCGCGCCGCAGGCGCCGAGCTCGGTCACCGCCCGGTCGACTTCCTTCACCGCCTCGTCCGGGTTGTTCATCGGCAGGCTCAACAGGAAGCTCGGGAACCGGTCCGGGTGGGCGCGGCAGATCGCGGCCATGCCGTCATTGGCGATCCGGGCGAGGGCGGGCGTCCGGTCGGGGCCGCCGAGGATGTCGATCGGCGGCTGCGACATCGAGATCACCTGCTGGTAGTCGCCAAACTCGTCGAGCAGCCGCAACCGGGCGTCCATGTTCCAGAGCGTCTCGATGGAGCGCCAGCGCGCCACCGCGCGTTTGGGCATGGTCTCCGCCAGCGTCTCGATGAAGATTTCGGGAAAGACATGGTTGAAGACATCGAGCTTCATTGATTTACACCCCTGTCGACGCTGTTCCAGAGTTGCCCGGAGGCCGGTTCCACGATCTTACGCAAGCGCTGCGCGCAGCGCGATTGCGAACGAGGCCGGCCGGTCAGCCGGGTGCGGCGACGAAGGCTTCGAGCCGCCGCCTGTAGGCCGCCATGTCGTCGATGGGCCGGGCGGCGACGCCGCTTTCCATCGCCGCGCGGGCGACGGCGATCGGCACCTCCACCGCGAGCCTCGGATCGAAGGGCTTGGGAACCAGATATGCTGGCCCGAATACAAGCGTCTCGCCCGAATAGGTGGTGCGGACGATCTCCGGCGGCTCCGAGCGCGCGAGCTCGGCGAGGGCGCGGACGCAGGCGGCCTTCATGGCGAGGTTGATCGTGCTCGCGCCGACATCCAGCGCGCCGCGGAACAGGAAGGGAAAGCAGAGCACGTTGTTGACCTGGTTCGGATAGTCCGACCGGCCGGTCGCGACCATCACGTCCGGCCGCGCCGCCCGAGCCTCGTCCGGGCCGATCTCGGGGTCGGGGTTGGCGAGGGCGAGCACCAGCGGGTCGCGGGCCATCGAGCGCACCATGGCGGCGTCGATCAGCCCGGCCGCGGAGACGCCGAGAAAGACATCGGCGCCGGCCATCGCCTCGCCGATGTCGCGAAGATTCGTTCTCGCGGCGTAACGCGCCTTGTTGGGCTCCATCGATTCGTCGCGGCCTTCGTATATGACCCCGCGGCGGTCGACGACGATGACGGAGTCCTTCCTGAGCCCCATGCCGGTCAGCAGGTCGAGACCGGCGATCGCCGCCGCCCCCGCGCCGGAACAGACGAGCCGGACATCCTCGAGCCGCCGTCCCGTCAGTTCGAGCCAGTTCACCAAAGCGGTCGCCGTCACCACGGCGGTGCCGTGCTGGTCGTCGTGGAAGACCGGGATGTTCATGCGCTCGATCAGCCGCGCCTCGATCTCGAAGCATTCCGGCGCCTTGATGTCTTCGAGATTGATGCCGCCGAAGGTCGGCTCCAGCCGGGCGACGGTATCGACGAACGCGTCGATGTCGGTCTCGGCGATCTCGATATCGAACACGTCGATGCCGGCGAAGTGCTTGAACAGGACGGCCTTGCCCTCCATCACCGGCTTGGAGGCGAGCGCGCCGATATCGCCGAGGCCGAGCACGGCGCTGCCGTTGGTGATCACGCCGACGCAATTGGCGCGGCCGGTGACCTCGGCCGCCGCCGCCGGGTCTTCGACGATCGCAAGACAGGCGTCGGCGACGCCCGGGGAATAGGCGAGCGACAAATCGTCCGGCGTCGCCATCGGTTTGGTGGGGACGATCTTGAGCTTCCCCGGTGGATCGGCGCGGTGATACGCGAGCGCCCGCTCCTTGAGCGACATACTGTGACTTTCCCTGTTTTTCGGTTATGGCGGCGGCCGGCACAGTATGTCAGAACGCGGGCCGATGCGAGCCCAAACCGCGCCGGTATTGGACCCGCCGGGGCGCTGGTCTAAGGTCTCGCCGCCGGGAGACGGAAGAAGGATGGCCGCGATGCGCATAGCCTTGATCGGACAGCAGGCATTCGGGAAAGCGGTCCTCGAGGCGCTGCTCGAACGCGGCGATGAGGTGATCGCGGTCTACTGCGCGCCCGACCGCGAGGGCAGCCGCGTAGACCCCCTCAAGGAAGCCGCGCTGGAGCGGGGCATCGAGCTGTTGCAGCCGCCGTCCTACAAGGAGCCGGCGGTGTGGGAGGCATACCGGGCAATGCAGCCCGATCTCGGGGTGATGGCGTTCGTCATCCTGTTCGTGCCCGAGGATTTTCTCTCCATCCCGACCCGGGGGACGATCCAGTACCACCCGTCGCTGCTCCCCCGGCATCGCGGGCCGAGCTCCATCAACTGGCCGATCATCCAGGGCGCGACGCGGACCGGGCTGTCGATCTTCTGGCCCGATAACGGTCTCGATACCGGCCCCATCCTGATGCAAAAGGAAGTCGACATACTGGAGAACGACACCCTCGGGACGGTCTATTTCGACAAGCTGTTCCCGCTCGGCGTCGAGGCGATGATCGAGAGCGTCGATCTGGTGCGCGCCGGCGACGCGCCGAAGATCGTCCAGGACGACAGCCAGTCGACCTATGAGAGCTGGTGCCGCAAGGCGAATGTCGAGATCGACTGGACCAGACCGGCGCAGGAGGTCCACAACCTGATCCGCGGCGCCGATCCGGCGCCCGGCGCGTGGACCACGATCGGCGGGACCGCGGTCCAGCTCTTCGAATCGACGCGGACCGAGGGGGTCGGCGGAGAGCCCGGCGAGATCGTCGCGGTGGGCGAGGGGCGCCTGGTCGTCGCGGCCGGCGGCGGTCACGTCTCGGTCGGCCGCGCCCGCCCCGAAGGCGGCGGCAAGGTGGCCGCCGACGCCTATGCCGGGGAAGTCGGGATCGCGCCCGGGACTAGGGCCGGGAGCTAACTCTCGCCCCCGGCCTCCGCCTTGCGCAGCTCGGTTTTCAGCACCTTGCCGTAATTGTTCTTGGGCAGGGCGTCGATGAAGCGGTAGGCCCGCGGCCGCTTGAAGCGGGCCATGTTCTCGATGCAGAGCGAATCCAGCGCGGCCTCGTCCACCGCCTCGTCCGGGCGCCGGACCACGAAGGCCACGACCTCCTCGCCCATGTCGTGGTGCGGACGGCCGATCACCGAGACTTCGAGCACACCGGGGTGCCTGAGCAGCACCTCCTCGACCTCGCGCGGATAGATGTTCGACCCGCCCGAGATGATCAGATCCTTCGACCTGTCCTTGAGCGTCAGATACCCGTCCTCGTCGAAAGCGCCCATGTCGCCGGTATGCAGCCAGCCGCCGCGGAGCGTCTCGGCCGTGGCCCCGGGGTTCCGCCAGTAGCCGGTCATCACCACGTCGCCGCGCACCAGCACCTCGCCGACCTCACCCGCCGCCAAATCCGCGTCGTCGCGGTCGCAGACCCTTACCTCGACATCGGTCCGCGGGATCCCGACCGAGGCCAGACGGTCCATGTAGCGCGGATGGTCGCGGTCGAGATGAGCTTCGCGAGACAGCCCGGTGATGGTCATCGGCGACTCGCCCTGGCCGTAAATCTGGACCAGCCGCGGGCCGAGCGCATCGAGCGCCCGCAGGCAGTCCTCCGCGTACATCGGCCCCCCGCCATAGACGATGGTCCGCAGGTTGGAGATATCGGCGGAGCCGAGCGCGGGCGCGTTGACCAGCCGGGTCACCATGGTCGGCGCGAAGAACGCCGTGACGTCGGTGTGGAAGGGCAGCAATTCGAGGAATTCGTCGCTGTTGAACCCCTTGCTTTCGGGGATGACCTGGCACGCGCCCTTGGCGATGTGCGGCAGGAGATAGAGGCCCGAGCCGTGCGACATCGGCGCGGCGTGGACGATCGTGCTGTTCGCGCCCACTTGGTCGACATCGGCGTAGTAGCCGAGCGTCATGGTCAGCAAATTGCGGTGGCTGAGCATCGCCCCCTTGGGGCGTCCCGTGGTGCCCGAGGTGTAGAACAGCCAGGCCAGATCGTCCGGCGCCGCTTCCGCCAGCGGGGACGGCTCGGCGGCGCAGAGCCTCGCATAGTCCGGCCCGCCCGGCACGACGACCGCCCGCAGGTGAGGAAGCCCGTCGGCGATGCCGGCGATCCCGTCCGCCAGATCCTCGGTCGCGATGCAGAGCCCGGCGCCCGAATCGTCGAGGATGTAGGCGAATTCGCGCGGATGCAGCTTGGCGTTGATCGGGACCGCCGCGAAACCGCCATGCCAGGCCGCGAACAGCGCCTCGACATATTCCGGCGTGTTGGTCATCGCCAGCGCCACCCGGTCGCCCGGAGCGAGTCCGTGGATGTCGCGCAATCCCGCGGCGATACGCGCCGCCCTGTCGGCGAGACCGCGATAGGAGAGGACGGTGCCGCCGCCCACCGCGACCGCCGGGCGGTCGGACCAGGCGGCGGCGGACTTGGCGAGGAGCTGGGCGAGGTTCATGCCGTTTCCGTCCCACATTGCGCCGCGCATCGTCAAGCGCCACTTGCATCTGCGACCCCCGCGCGCGAAAGTCCGGGAAATTCCGGGAGCGGGACGATGACCGAAAGCGCCGAGCTGAGCTCGATCGAAGCCTATAACGACCTGCGCGAAGCCGTCGGCGAGCCGATCGCGTCGATCGCCGAGAAGGAGATGCCCGTGCTCGACAAGCACGCGCGGCACTTCCTCTCTTTGTCGCCGATTCTGTTCATTTCGACCGTGGGCGTGGACGGTCGTGCCGATATCAGCCCGCGCGGCGACCCGGCGGGCTTCGTGAAGGTGATCGACGACCGGACGATCCTGATCCCCGAACGCCCGGGCAACCGGCGCGCCGACACGATGTCCAATATCGTCGAGAACCCCGGGCACTCGGTGGCGCTGATCTTCCTCCTGCCCGGCGTCGAGGAGACTTTGCGCGCCTCGGGACGTGCGCGCATCGTCGACGATCCCGACGCGCTGGCGGACATGGCGGTGCGCGGCAAGGCGCCAAGCCTCGGCATCCTGGTCGAAATCGACGAGGTGTTCTTCCACTGCGCCAAGGCGCTCAAGCGCGCGCGGCTCTGGGAACCCGAGACCCTGATCGAGCGCCGGCAGTTTCCGTCTCTCGCCCAGATCACCAAGGACCAGCGCGAGAGCGAAACCCCGCTCGAGGAAATCGAGGCGCGGATCGAAGAGAGTTACAAGACCCGGCTCTACTGACCTATGCGGGTGCGCGCCTTATCGCCTGCCACAGGCGTTCGGGGGTGGCCGGCATCCCGATATCGCTTATGCCGAGCGGGCCCAGCGCGTCGCCGACCGCGCTGATCACCGCCGGCAATGCGCCCACCGTGCCGGCCTCGCCGGCGCCCTTGACGCCCAGCGGATTGGCCGTCGTCGGCACCGGGTTGCTCTCGACCTCGAAGGAACAGAGGTCGTCGCTCCGCGGCATCGTGTAGTCCATCAGCGAGCCCGCCAGCATCTGCCCGCTATCCGGGTCATAGACCATGTGCTCCATCAGCGCCTGGCCGGCGCCCTGGGCGACGCCGCCATGGACCTGCCCCTTGACCAGCAGCGGGTTGATGACGGTGCCGAAATCGTCGACCACCACATAGCGGAGGATGCGGGTCGCGCCGGTCTCGCGGTCGATCTCGACCTCGCAGACATGGCAGCCATTGGGATAGCTCGCCACCGTCGACCGGTAGGTCCCGCTCTCGATCAGCCCGGGCTCGATGTCGGGCGGAAGCCGCGCCGGCTGGAAGGCGGCCTTGGCGACTTCGCCGAGGCTCACGTCACGGTCGGTCCCGGCGATGGCGAAGGCGCCGCCGGCGAACTCGATGTCGTCCTCGGCCGCCTCCAGCATATGGGCGGCGATTCGCTTGCCCTTGTCGACGATCTTGTCGGCGGCGATCAGCAGCGCCGCGCATCCCATCGCCGATATGCGCGAACCGCCGGCGCCGAAGCCGAAGGCAAGGCGGTCGGTGTCGCCCTGCACGAAGCGGATCTCGTCGGGCGCGAGGCCAAGCCGGTCGCTCAAGAGCTGGGCGAAGGTCGTCGCGTGGCCCTGGCCCTGGGTGGTGGCGCCGCAGAGCACGGTCGCGCGTCCCGAAGGAGAGAATCGAATTTCCGCGAATTCGAGCCCGGGAGGGGCGGCGCGCTCGATCGCGTTGGCGACGCCGAGCCCGCGCAGCTTGCCCTTCGCCGCCGCGTCCCGCCGCCGGTCCTCGAAACCGTCCGCTTCGGCGAGCGCCAGCGCCCGGTCCATATTTCCCGCGAAATCGCCCGAGTCGTAGACGAAGCCGAGCGGGGTGGCGAAGGGGAACGCGCCGCGCCCGATCAGATTGCGCCGGCGCAACTCGATGCGGTCGATGCCGAGGTCTTCGGCGGCCGCGTCGATCAGCCGCTCGATGACGAACGCCGCCTCCGGCCGTCCGGCGCCGCGATACGGCGCCGTCGGCTGGCTGTTGCTGAGCGCGCCCCGCACCTCGACATGGGCCGCCGGCGTGCGATAGACGCCGGCGAGCGAGCCCAGATTGTTGACCGCGGGGCCGGAGCCGAGCGGCGAGAGATAGGCGCCGAGATTGACCACGGTGCGCACGCGAAGCCCGGTGAACCGGCCTTCCGCGTCGAGCGCGAGCTCGGCGTCGGTCACGTTGTCGCGCCCGTGATAGTCGCTCAGATGCCCTTCCGAGCGCTCGCTCATCCATCGCACCGGGCGCCCCAGACGGCGCGCCGCCCATAGCGCCAGCAGGTATTCGGGGTAGACATTGGCCTTGATGCCGAAACTGCCGCCGACATCGTCCACCTCGACGTGGAAGTCCTGCTCGTCGACCCCGAACACGCGGGAGGCGAGCAGGCCGCGAACCACGAAGGGGTGCTGCACCGGCGCGCGCAGGAAAAACCGCCGCGCGCGGGTGTCGTAGGCGGCGAAACAGCCGCGCGGCTCCATCGCGTTGGCGAGCACCCGGGTGAGCACGAAGCGCCGGCGGATTGTGCGATGCGCCGCCGCGAACGCCTCGTCCGTCGCCGCGCGGTCGCCGACCTCGTGGACGAAACATTCATTGTCCGGACAGCCCTCGAACACTGCATGCGCGCCGTCGGTGAGAAGCTCCGCGGTCCCGGTGACCGCCGGCAGGGGTTGGTAGTCGACGGCGATGCGCTCGGCGGCATCCTTCGCCCGGTCGATCGTGTCGGCGACGATGAACACGACGCCTTCGCCGACATGGCGAGCATGGCCGGCGGCCAGCGGAAAATAAGGCGGGCTCGCGGGCGCATCGCCGCCGCGGCGCTTCACCGGCGGCCCGATATGCGGGATCGGGCCGAGACCGTCGGCGATGTAGTCCTCCGCCGTCAGCACGGCGGCGACGCCCGGCATCGCGGCAGCGGCCGAAACGTCGACCGGGGCGAACCGCGCATTGGCGTGCGGCGAGCGCAGAACGTAACCGTGAAGCGCAGCCGCTGCCGCGTCGTCGGCGAACAGGCCGCGACCGGTCAGCAGCGCCGGATCTTCCAGACGCGGCACCGGCTGGCCGACCGCGAACTCACCCATCGCCTGAACCCTATTTTTTACCGGATCGGCGGGCGGTCAGCGCAGCGGTTCCAGGATGCTCGCGTAGTTGGCGACGCCGCTGCCGCCCATGTTGAAGACCCCGGCGAGCCGGGCGTCCGGCACCTGGATCGGACCGGCTTCGCCGCGCACCTGCATCGCCGCCATAACATGCATCGAGACACCCGTGGCGCCGATCGGATGGCCCTTGGACTTGAGCCCGCCCGAGGGGTTGATCGGTAGTCTGCCGGTCTTCTCGGTCCAGCCTTCCTCGACGGCGATCGCGCCCTCGCCGCGCGGGGTCAGGCCGAGCGCCTCGTAGATCATCAGCTCGGCGATCGTGAAGCAGTCATGCACCTCCAGCAGGTCGAGATCGTCGAGCGCGAGCCCGCTGTCGTCGAAGGCCTGCCGCCAGACGAGCTCGGCGCCTTCGAAGCGCGTCGGGTCGCGCCGGCTCATCGGCAGGAACTCGTTGACATGGCGCGCGGCGCGGAAGACCACCGCCTTGTCGTGGGCGAGCGCCGTGTCGAGGTCGGTCAGCACCACCGCCGCCGCGCCGTCGGTCACCGGCGAGCAGTCGGTCCGCTTCAGCGGTCCCGCGACGATCGGGTTCTTGTCCGAGGGGGTGCGGCAGAACTCGAAGCCGAGATCCTTCTGGAAATGCGCGAGCGGGTTGACCGCGCCGTTGGCGTGGTTCTTGGCGGCGATCCTCGCCAGCGCATCGGTCCGGTCGCCATATTGCTGGAAATAGCTCTCGGCGATCCGTCCGAAGATCGCGGCGAAGCTGCCGTTCTCGCCGCCTTCCTCCTTGACGTAGCTCGCCTTGACCAGCACCTCGCCGATCGCCGCGCCGGCGAGCTCGGTCATCTTCTCGACGCCGACCACCAGCACGCGGCGCGCCTTGCGGGCGTCGATCGCGTTCATCCCCTGGTGGATCGCCGCCGATCCGGTGGCGCAGGCGTTTTCCACCCGGGTCGCCGGCTTGAAGCGCAGATCGTCGTGCGCCTGGAGGACCAGCGAGGACGGAAATTCCTGGCGCACGAAGCCCCCATTGCAGTGTCCGATATAGATCTCGTCGATGTCGGCGGGCGCGACCCCCGCATCCTCCAGCGCGCCCAGCGCGACCTCGGAGATCAGCGATTCGATGTCGCGGTCTTCATGCTTGCCGAATTTCGTGTGGGACCAGCCCACGATGCATGCGGTCATGCGGATCTTCCCGGGTTCGAGGGCGCCCGCCTCGCGGGCAAATCAGGCGTTTGCTATGATTTATTGCCGAGGGCAAATAATCAAGCGGGAGGGGTGCATGGCGGACCGGGCCTTCGCGGCGGTGCTGACCGAACCGCGGAAATTCGACTACCGCGACGTGGCGATGCCCGAAATCGGAGCCGAAGACGGCGTTCTCCGCATGGAGGCGGCGGGGCTCTGCGGCACCGATTACGAGCAATATGACGGGCGGCTCGGCGCCTCCGGGCGCGGCCTGTTCCCGATCATCCCCGGTCACGAGATCTTCGGCTGGATCGACCGCGCGGGCGCCGGGGCGCTCAAGCGCTGGGGTGTCAAGGAGGGCGACCGGGTGATCGTCGAGACCTCCATCGGCTGCGGCGAATGCCGGTATTGCGCGGACAACCGGATGGTGCTTTGCGACAACAACATGGGCTACGGGCTGCGCATGGGGTTCGACACGCCGCCCCATCTCTGGGGCGGCTACGCGTCCCACCTCTACCTCCACCCGCGCACCCGGCTGCACAGGGCGCCGGACGACATCCCGACGGACGCCCTCAGCCTGTTCAACCCGCTGTCGAACGCGGTCCGCTGGGCGGGCGAGCGGCCGCAGACCCGCGCCGGCGACAGCGTGGTCATCACCGGGCCCGGCCAGCGCGGCCTGCTGTCCGTGGTGGTCGCGCGCGAGCTCGGCGCCGAACAGGTGATCGTCACCGGCACCGGGGCCGACACCGAACGCCTCGAACTCGCCCGCGCGCTCGGCGCCGATGCAACGATCGACGTCGACGAGGAAGACCCCGTGGAGCGGGTGCTCGCGCTGACCGGGGGGCAGGGCGCCGACGTCGTCGTCGACGTGTCGGCGCATGCGACCGAGCCGCTGCTCCAGGCCGTCGACATGGTGCGCAAGGGCGGCAATGTCGTGGTTGCCGGGCTCAAGACCGACAACGCGCTCAACAACCTCTACACCGACAAGCTGGTCTTTCGCGAGATCTCCCTGCTCGGCGTGCTGTCGTCGGACTGGAGCGACACGGTGAAGGCGATCGACATCCTGAAATCGCGCTGGCGCGAGCTCGCCGTTCTCTGCACCCACAGCTACACCATCGCCGAGGCGGAGAAGGCGGTCCGGGTGCTCGGACGCGAGATCGAGGACGGCCCCGAGCCGGTGCATATCCATATCGACACCGCCGACGCGCCCTGACCCTCTGGCCCGCCCGCCAACCGCCTCGCGCTGGAAGAATTGCTATCCAGGGTAGTATGTTCGATTATTGTTGGACCGAAAGGTAGAGTAGGGGCTGCGGCGGGAGAACACCGATGCCGAACACAGATATCCAACCGTCCGGGAACGCGGATGCGGATGGCGCCGCGAACGCGAGGATCGTCTACATCCTCTACCTCTGCGGTATTGTCTTGTGGCCCGTCGCGGTGGTCGGCGTCGTCATGTCCTATGTCAACCGGAACGAGGCCGCCGAGTGGGTCGCCAGCCATTACCGTTTCCAGATCCGGTCGTTCTGGATCGGCCTGCTCTTCGGGACGGTCTGTGTGGCGACCGTAATCTTCGTTGTCGGATATTTCCTCCTGTTCGTGGCCCTGGTCTGGTGGATCGTGCGTTGCGTCAAGGGGCTTAAATACCTGGCGAACTCGGAGCCTCACCCGAATGCCGCAACCTGGTTGTGGTGAGGCGCTTGGTCAGTCCTCGACATAGGGAATTTCGTTCACGAAATTCACCACGTCGGGGACGATCGGGTTCGACTGCTCCTCGAGGACATGGGCGACCAGCCCGGCGGCGCGGCCGACCACGGAGCAGGCGCGCATCACCTCCACCGGGAAGGCGATCTCGCTCAGCACCGCGCCCAGCGCGCCGGTGACATTCAGGGTCAAATGCCGGCCCGCGGCCCTGTCGACCTCCTCGCCCAGCATCTTGACCAGGGCGATGTAGTCGCCCTTGGCGCCGTTGGCCTCGGCGATCTGGAACAGCCGGGCCGCGCGCGGATCCTCGGGCTTGTAATAGGGATGGCCGAAGCCGGGAATGAACCGCCTCTGGGCGAGGAACGAGGCGACCGTCTCGGCGAGCCAGGCTCGGCGGTCGCCGTCCTGCGCCATGCAGTCCTGGAGGATCTGGCCGCACCCGGCCATGGTGCCGGCGAACTTGTTCCCCACCATCAGCAGGCCGGAGGCGACCGGAACCTGCAGATCGGTCGGCACCGCATCGTGGACCAGCCGGGTCACCAGGGCCTGCGGCGTGATGCCGTGATCCATCAGGACGATCACGCAGGAATCGAAGATCCTCGCCTGCTCCCCGGTGAGCTCGCGGCCGGTGACGATGAAGTAAAACGCCTCGGTGAAGCTCATCTCGCCGACGATCTCGGAGAGCACGTTCTTGCCGCGCATGCGGAATTGCGAGGTATCCGAGGTGGCGCTGCCGATGCGCGTGGTCGGGCTGCTCATTTGAACGCTGTCTCCCTGTTGCGGTGTCCGGTGGTTCTATCGATTTGTCAATCGTGGCACCGCGATCGATCGTTGTCATGTCGGGGTCATGCCGGGCCGGCCTTGTACCGGTATGGGCCAGTCGACTAGATTTGCCCGCCGGCATCTTTTGGGTGCAGCGTGTCACCGGCCGGCGAACAACAGGGAGGATCCCCGAAATGAAGAGGATGTGGACTTCGCTGCTCGCCGGGGCGGCGCTCGCCGTTGCCACGGCCGGCGTCGTCGAGGCTGCCAGCCTCAAGCTGCTGACCAGCTGGAACAAGAACAACTGGCCGACCTATGCGGTCCTTCAGCAATATCTCGACAACGTGACGGCGATCGGCGGCGACACCGTCAAGATCAGCATTTCGGGTCCCGAGGTCGTGCCCCCCTTCGAGCAGCTCCAGCCCGCCGCCTCGGGCGTGTTCGACATGCTGTTCACCCATGGCGTCTATCACGCCGGGTCGAAGGGCATCGCGCTGGTCGTCGATACGATCGACATGGACCCGCTCAAGCGCCGCCAGGTGGGTATCTGGGACTTCGTCGACAAGTACTACCAGAAGCACAACAACCTGAAGCTCGTGGCGCTGCCGGCGGCGAGCTTTGCGGGCTATCACATGTTCCTCAAGGAGCCGCTCAGCCCCGCCGGCGACGTGAAGGGCCGCAAGATCCGCGGGACCTTGTCCTACCATGGCGTGATCCGCGCGCTCGGCGGCTCGCCGGTCGTGCTGCCCGGGTCGCAGATCTATTCCGCGCTGGAAAAGGGCGTGGTCGACGGCGCCTGCTGGCCGGCGGCCGGGATGCTCTCGATGAAGCACTTCGAGGTCGCCAAGTACCGCGTCCGCCCGACTTTCGGGTCCTCCAACGAGCCGGTCCTGGTCAACCTCGATTCGTGGAACAAGCTCAACGACAAGGAGAAGGGCGTTCTGCTGGCGGCCGGTCGCCGGACCGAGCTCGAGATGCCCTGGGTCGGCAGCCAGATTCTTGCCGACGAAACCGGCAAGCTCAACGAGTTCGGCGTGAAGACGCTCCACCTTTCGCCGGAGAAGGCCGCCCTGGTCAAGAAGGCTTGGAGCGAGAGCCTGTGGGCGGTCGCGCGCAAGTGCTGCGCCGACGGTGCGGACGATCTCTACAAGCTCGCCAAGAACGCGGGCATGACCGACTAGCCCTTCCTCGGCTGGACGAAGCATGACGGGATGCCGGGGACAGGGCGATGGGTGACGTGCTGAATGCGCTTGCGCGGCTGCACGACGGAGTCACGCGGGTCGGATTCCACCTCTCCAAGCTTTGCCTCGGCATCATCGTCTTCGCCTATTGCTACGAGGTCTTCGCGCGCTACTTCTTCGCCGCGCCGACCTGGTGGTCGAGCGAGGCGGTCCAGTATTCGCTCTGCATCGGCGCCTTCCTGATGATGCCCTACGTCACCAAGGAAAAGGGCCATGTCGCGGTCACCGTGATCCTGGACATGTTCGCCGGGGAAAAGACGCGGCTCCTCTACTGGTTCATTTATCTCGTCGGGTTTCTCGCCTGCGCCGCCGCGACCTGGATCAGCCTCGACGAGAACATCCGCCAAATCGTGAAGGACGTGCACCTGATGAAGGTGAAGCCGATTCCCAAAATCTATATCTCCGCCTGGATCACCTACGGCTTCGCCTCCTCGGCGATCTATTACCTCCGCATGCTCGACCCGAGGACTCTCGGCGTCGAGAAACCGGCAAGCGGGATGCACGGCTGACCATGGTCTGGTGGGGCACACTTTCCGGCGGTCTCGCGCTCCTGCTGGCCGCGTTCATGACCGGCGCGCCGATCTTCATCGCGTTCCTGGTGATCAACATCGCCGGCGTGCTGCTGGTGCTCGGCCAGCCCGGCTTCGGCATGGTCGCCAACTCGATCTTCGAGACCACCAATATCGCCGCGCTGTCGGCGATTCCGCTGTTTATCCTGATGGGCGAGTTGCTGTTCCGTTCGGGCTCGATCGACATCCTGTTCGACTCGGTCGACAAGCTGGTCGGCAAGGTGCGCGGGCGGCAATACGTGCTGTGCATCGTGCTCTCGACCATCTTCGGCGCTCTGTCCGGGGCGGCGATGGGCGTCGCGGCGATGATGGCGCGCACGCTCTACCCCGGCATGATCGAGCGCAACTACGATTCGCGCCTGTCGACCGGCGCGATCCTCGCCGGGGCGAGCCTGGCGCCGATCATTCCGCCGAGCGTCCTTGTCATCATCATCGGAACGCTCGCCGACGTGTCGATCGCCGGGCTGCTCATCGCCGGCATCGTTCCGGGGCTGATGCTGTCGGGAATGTTCCTGATCTACATCTTCGCCCGCGTCCGGGCCAACCCGGAGCTCGCGCCCTATGGCGATTCCGACACCGCGCCGGAGGTTTCGCTCTGGGAGATGGTGGTGGCGGTGCTCCGCGTGCTGCCGTTCGCGCTCATCATCTTCTGCGTGATGGGCTTCATCCTGCTGGGCGTCGCGACGCCGTCGGAATCGGCCGCGACGGGCGTGCTGGGCGCGCTCCTCACCGCGGTCTATTACCGCAAGCTCAGCTGGAAGATGATCTCCGAATCGGTCGCCTCGGCGGCGTTCATCACCTCGATGATCCTGGTGATCATGGCGAGCTCGAAGATGTTCAGCCAGCTCCTGGCCTTCACCGGCTCGACCCGGGAGCTGACCTCGCTGATCGTGACGCTCAATTTCGAGCCTTACGTGATGCTGTTCTTGATGATGCTGATCCCCTTCATCCTCTGCATGTTCATCGACCAGATCGCGCTCATGCTGGTGGTGATCCCGATCTATCAGCCGCTTCTCGGGACGCTGGGTTTCGACCCGATCTGGTTCTGGCTGATCATGCTGCTCAACGTCACGGTAGGCGGGATCACGCCGCCCTTCGGCTATACGATGTTCGCCTTCAAGGGATCGGCGCCCGATGTCCCGTTGAAGGACATATTCAACGCGACCTGGCCGTTCGTCTGCATTTTCCTGGTCGGCATGGCGGTGATCGCCGCCTTCCCGCCCCTTGCAACATGGCTTCCCGGCCTGCTCTAATCCGCCCATCCGAAACCGCGACCCGACAGAGGGGAAGCAAATGGAACTCCCGACCGGCAGCGAGCAATTCTTCCGGATGAGCGTGGATTCGTTCGACACCGACAAGGTGTTGGCGAATGCGGCGAAGCAGCGCGACCGGCGCAGCCTGCAGGACGTGCTGATCGTCGATGTCGATTCGCATCACTACGAAAGCGAATCGATGGCCGAGATCATGGAATACATGGAAGACCCGGTGCTCCAGCAGCTCGCCCGCTCGGGCGGTCAGGTCGGCCAGCGGGGCGGCGGCATGTTCGGCCTCGGCCGGGTCGGCTACCAGGATATCGGCGGCAGGGTGACGCGCTACCCGTTGCGGCGGATGGAGCAGACGCCGGCCGACGGCGTTCACCGGGACATCCATCTCGGCCATCGCTGGATGGACGCGATGGGGGTGGACTACACCTGCATGTTCCCGACGCCGATGCTGAGTCTCGCCATGCATCCCCAGCCCGAGGTCGAGAACCATCTGGCGCGCGCCTACAACCGATGGCTGGTCGAGCGCGTGCTGCCGGGGTCCTCGCGCATCAAGTCGATGCTGTATCTGCCGTTCAACGACCATAACGCGGCGCTGAAGATGGTCGAGGACTTCGCCGACTATCCCGGCGTGATCGGCTTCATGGTCACCTCGGTGCGGCACAAGCCGGTGCACGACAACGACTACATGAAGATCTACCGCGCCGTCGAAGAGCGCGGGCTGCCGCTCGGCTTCCATTCGGGTTTCAACTGGGACGACCCGATGTTCCGCACCTCGAACCGGTTCATCGCCGTCCACGCGCTGGGCTTCACCTGGTACAACGTCGTCCATTGCACGAACTGGGTGGTCAACGGCCTGCCCGAACGGTTCCCCAACCTCAAGACGATCTGGATCGAATCCGGAATCGCCTGGGTGCCGTGGCTGATGATGCGGCTCGACAACGAGTACCGGATGCGGAGCTCGGAATGCCCGTCGCTCAAGCGGCTGCCGAGCGAGTACATGAAGGAGATGTACTTCTCCACCCAGCCGATGGAGCGGCCGAACGAGGACTGGCTGCTGGAGGCGACCTTCAGGGCGATGGATGCCGAGAACAGCCTTCTGTTCGCCACCGACTACCCGCACTGGGACATGGATCTGCCGGGCGTGATCTGGGACCTGCCGTTCCTCGACGAGAAGGCGAAGCGGAAGATCCTGGGCGGGAACGCGCAGAAGGTCTTCAAGCTCGACGTCAGCGAGCGGTACCCGCAAGCGGCCGCGGCGGAGTAGCGATTACCGGCCGGAAACGGCCGCAGCGTATACCGACGACACGAGAGAACAGGGACGCCTATGGAATCCGACATGCTCGGCATGGCCATCAAGGCCGCGACGATCATGGCAGATCCCGAGCGGCTCGGTTTCCTCTCCCTCGGCGTGCTGATCGGGCTGGTGCTCGGCGTCATCCCGGGGCTGGGCGGGCTGGTCGGGCTGTCGCTGCTGCTGCCCTTCACCTTCGACATGGACCCCTATACCGCGCTCGCCTTCCTGATGGGATTGCAGGCGGTGGTCGTCACCTCGGACACCATACCGGCGGTGTTGTTCGGGGTTCCGGGGACCGTGGGGTCGGCGGCGACGATCCTCGACGGATATCCGATGGCCCGGAAGGGCGAGGCGGGGCGCGCCTTCGGCGCGGCGTTCTCGGCGTCCGTGATCGGCGGCATCTACGGCGCGTTCCTGCTCGCGATCAGCGTGCCGATCCTGCGCCCGGTGATGCTCCATATCGGCTCGCCCGAGCTGTTGTCGTTTTGCGTGTTCGGCCTGTCTTTGGTCGCGGTGCTGAGCGGCGGCACGCCGTTGAAGGGCTTGGCGGCGGCCTGTATCGGGCTGATGGTGGCGACCGCCGGCGACGACCCGCAGACCGGGACGCTGCGCTGGACATTCGATTCGCTCTATCTCTGGGACGGGCTGCCGGTGGTGCCGCTGGCCCTCGGGCTGTTCGCGATTCCGGAGATCGCCGACATGGCGATCACGCGGCAAAAGATCGCGGCCGAGGGGCAGGTCAAGTCCGAGATGAGCCAGCTCACCGGCATCCGGGACGTCTTCCGCAACTGGTTCCTGGTGCTGCGCTGCGCGACCATCGGCTCCAGCCTCGGCGCGGTGCCGGGGATCGGCGCCTCGGTGATCGACTGGATCGCCTACGGCCACGCCGTCCGCAGCGAGAAGGATGCGGCGACGACCTTCGGCAAGGGCGATGTGCGCGGCGTCATCGCCTCCGAAAGCTCGAACAACGCCAAGGAAGGCGGGGCGCTGGTGCCGACGATCGCCTTCGGCGTGCCCGGCAGCGCGTCGATGGCGCTGATTCTGGGGGCGTTCCTGATCCACGGCCTGACGCCGGGGCCGGAGATGCTGACCAAGCATCTCGACGTCACCTACACGCTGGTCTGGTCGGTCGCGCTCGCCAATGTCCTCGGCGCCGGGATCTGCTTCGTGTTCGCGAACCAGCTCGCCAAGGTCGCGCTCGTGCGGATCGGCATCCTGGCGCCCGTCGTGCTGGCGGTCGTCTTCGTCGGCGCCTTCCAGGGCTCCAGGCAATGGGGCGACATCTACGCCCTGTTGATCTTCGGTTTCCTGGGCTGGGTGATGAAGCGCATGAAATGGCCGCGCCCGCCGCTGATCCTGGGCTTCGTGCTCGGCAACCTCGTCGAGCGCTATCTGTTCATATCGGTCGAGCGCTACGGCTGGGAGTGGATGACCTTCCCGGTGGTGGCGATCGTTTTCGTCATCACTCTCTACGGCATCCTGCGTCCGATCCTGAAAGGATATATGGCGCGGCCGAGGACGGGGGAGAGGCGGGGCGCGACGATCGGGTTCCAGCGCGAGAGCCTCAACCCGGATCTCGGATTCTCTTTCCTGGTGCTGGCGCTGTTCGCGGTGTGTCTGGTTATCTCGTCGAAATGGGAGTTCGGCGCCCAGCTGGTGCCGCAGGTGGTCGGCTGGGCCGGGCTGTTGTTCACGGGGTGGCTGATCCTGGGGGCGATGTTCGTGCGCCCCGCGCCGGTTCAGGCCTCGGCGTTCCGGTCGGGCGGCCCGCCCGGAGAGGCGGGCAAACCCCGTCCGGAGGACGTGCATTTCGACATCCAGGCCGATTACGGCGATCTCCCGGTCCGCACCATCTTCATGCGCGCGGGCGTCTATTTCGGCTGGCTTCTGTTCTTCTTCGGAGCGGCCGCGTTGGTCGGCATCCTGCCCGCCATGGTCCTGTTCCTAGTCGGCTACATGCGCTTCGAAGGGAAGGAGAGCTGGTCGACGACGCTGGCGGTCGCCGTGCCGATGGGGATCTTCTGTTACTGGCTATTCCACAAGATCCTGATCGTGCCGTGGCCGCAGACGGTGCTGGGCGACATGTTCCCGGCGCTCCGATCGAGTATCTGGCTCAACCTGTTCTAGCGCTGCTCTGCGCCGCGCCGCGATTCGGGCGGCGGGCGCGGGCGCGGGTGTCGCGCCGCGGCTGGTGTCCGCGGTTCCCGGCCTTCGTCGCGGCGACCGGCGCCTCGGCCGCCATGGCGTCCCCCGCCACCGCCAGACGGTAGCGGATCAGGCGTTCGATGCCGTTGAGATGGTCCCGCTCCGCCGGGTCGCAGAACGAAAATGCAAACCCGCCGGCTCCGGCTCTCGCCGTCCGGCCGATGCGGTGGACATAACTTTCCGGCTCGTTGGGCAGCTCAAAGTTGATGACATGGGTAACGCCATCGACGTCGATGCCGCGGGCCGCGATATCGGTCGCCACCAGGACGCGCAGCTGACCGGCACGAAACCGCTGCAAGGCGCGCTGGCGGGCGCCCTGGGATTTGTTGCCGTGGATCGCCTCGGAGTCGACGCCGGCCTTGCCGAGCTGTTCGGAGATCCGGTTGGCACGGTGCTTGGTGCGCGAAAACACCAGCACCCGCGACATCGCCGGATCCTCCAGAATGTGGGCCAGCAGGGCCTGCTTCTCCCGCGCGCCGACGTGATAGACGCGCTGTTCGACACGCTCGACCGGCGTCGCCCGCGGTGTCACCTCGACATGGACCGGATCGGTCAGAATATCGGCCGACAGACGGACGACCTCGGTCGGCATGGTGGCTGAAAACAGCAGCGACTGGCGGTCCGCGGGAATGGCCTTGATGATCTTTCGCACGTCGCGCACGAAACCCATGTCGAGCATGCGGTCGGCTTCGTCCAGGACCAGGATTTCGACCGCGTCGAGTCGGAGCCGGCCCTGGTTCATGAGATCGAGCAGCCGGCCCGGGGTCGCGGTCAGGATGTCGACGCCGCGCCGGAGGGCGTCGACCTGGGGCTTCTGTCCGACGCCGCCGAAGATCACGGTTTGGCGCAGATGGAGGTATTTGGCGTAGGCGCCGAATTCCGCGCCGATCTGGATCGCGAGTTCGCGCGTTGGCGCCAGGATCAACGCGCGCGGGCGGCGCCGGTCGTCTTTGCCGCGATCGCGGGAAAGCCGGTCGAGAATGGGCAGGGCGAAGGCCGCCGTCTTGCCCGTGCCGGTCTGGGCGATACCGATCAGATCGCGGCCGGCAAGAAGTTCGGGAATGGCGCGAACCTGGATCGGTGTCGGGACGACATGGTTTCTGTCGGTCAACGCACGCTGTATCGGATCGGCCAGGCCGAGGTCCGAGAATTTGCTATCGGTCACTAAGACATCCTTATGCGCCAAACGGCACGGGCGGCGTGCTTGACGCAGTCCGGCCATGGCGGATTGCTCTGCCCCGAGGCGCGAGCCGGAACGAGAGAATTTTTCGGTGATTGGGCCCGGGATATGGCGCCGGTCTCATGCGGCGCTTCGCGCAATCGCGAGCCAGCTTACGAGCGCTAAGTAATCCCCGGATGCCGAATTGTCAAGCGGATCAGTTTGTTAAGTCCGGTTCGGGTGGAACCGCTCCCGCCCTTGTTTCCCTGCCGCCCGCCTATCCGCCGAGCCAGGGCAGCCAGATTGCGAGGGGCGGGAAGATCACGATCAGCATGGTCAGCAGCAGCGCGCAGCCCATGAAGGGGAGCGCGGCGAGGCAGATCTCGCTGAAGCGCGTGCCGGGCGGGGCGACGCCCTGCATGACGAACAGCAGCAGGCCGAAGGGCGGCGTCGTGAAGCTGATCTCCATCGCCAGCAGCATGATGACCGCGAACCAGATCAGCTTCATGTCCGGCGCCAGGCCGAAATCCAGCCCCTGCACGATCGGGAAGAAAATCGGCACCGTCAGCAGCATCATCGCGAGCTGGTCCATGAACATGCCGAGCAGCAGGAGGATGCCGAACATCATCAGCAGCATCACATAGGGCGAGACCGCGAACCCCGCGACCCAGGCGATCAGCGCCGCGCTCGCGCCCGAGGCGGCGAGCACGTTGGAAAACAGCGACGAGCCGAACAGGATCATCAGCGCGATGACCGTGACCCGCCCTGCGCCCCACATGGACTTCCACATCGCCACCGCGAAGAGCGGCCCGAAGGCCATCGCCCGGCGGAGATCGCCGCGCAGCAGCGGCACCGCGAACAGATAGGCGACTGCCAGCAGGATCACGCCGACCGATCCGTAGGCCGCCGCCTCGGACGGCGTCGCCACCCCGCCCATGATCAGGCCGATGACGAAACCGATGATCGAGATCATCGGCAGCACATCGGCCAGGAACAGCTGGATTCGCCGGCTCACCTTCACGGTTTCGACGTCGTAGGACGGCGCGGCCGTCGGATCCAGGGTCGCCAGGATGAAGATCAGGATTGCGTAGAAGACCGCCAGCAGCAGCCCGGGCACGACCCCGGCGATCAGCAGCTTGCCGATGTCGATCTCCGCCAGCGTGCCGAGCAGCACCGCGAGCGCCGAGGGCGGGATCAGCATGGCGAGCCCGCCGGTGCCGAGGATCGGGCCGATCGACATGCTCTTCTTGTAGCCGCGCTCGGTCATCTCCGGGACCATCAGCGTGCCGAGCAGGGCGGTCGAGCCCATCGACGAGCCGGAGAGCGTGGCGAAGGCGGTGCCGCCGGCGACCGTCACATAGGAAAGCCGCGCCGGCACCCGGCCCATCAGCTTCTCGACCGCGTTGAACATCCGGTTGGCGAGGCCGGTATGGAAGAACAGCTCGCCCATCAACAGGAACATCGGGATCGGCACGATGGCGAAGATCGCCATGTTGCCGAACGCGTTGTCGACATGCTGGCCGATGGCCGACTGGACGCGCGTGTCGAAATCGCCGAACCGGCCGAAAATGAAGAACGCGGCCACCGTGTTGACCGCGATGAAGGCGATGCCGACCGGCAGGCCGACGAACATCAGGAACAGGATGGAGCCGAACAGCGCCAGAAGGATCCAGTACCACTCCATCTAGCTTGTGTCCGTGAGGCTGCGCCTGGTTTCCTCGAGCTCGACCCGCTCGTTGCCGACTCCGGCCTCGCCGCTATGCATGGTCTGCCGGCCGAAGACGTAGCGCAGGAATTCCACCGCCATGAACAGGAACCCGACGGGATAGGCGATGGTGATCGTCCAGAGACGCATGCCGCGGTCGTCGCGCAGCTCGTCGAAGGCCAGCGGATCTTCGGCGTGCTCGACGAAGATGCCCCATGTGTACCAGACCCAGACCAGGCAGATCGCGGCGCACAGGAGGGCGATGGAGCGGGACAGGGCCTTCCGGCTGCGTTCGGGCACGGCCGCGGTCAGCAGCTCGATATAGACATGCCCCCTAGTCCGCACGAGCCAGGGCGAGCCGAGAAACAGGATGTAGAGGAAGCCGTATTCGATGAGCGTGAAGACGAACTGGTTGTAGGCCCAGCCCGCGCTGCGGAAGACCGTCATGTAGACGATCGCCAGCATGATGAAGCCGATATAGAGCGCGGCCAGCGCCATCATGGCCCATAACAGGCCGGCCCATGCTCTGTCGAGAGCGCGGAGCGCGCTCATTCGCCGCCGCTCCCGCCCGTCATGCAGGCTCCCCTGAGGCCGGGAAGCCGGGATCGCGAACTATTGCTGCTGCCAGAGCTCGCGCAGCTTGGCGACGTGGTCGGTCGGCCGCTTCGCCTTCTTCAGACGGTCGACCATGCGGTCGTATGCCGAATCGATGGCGAGCTTGGAATAGACCGCGGCCGCCGGAACGGTGTGGAACTTCATACCCTCTTTGGCCAGCGTCGCCCGCTCCGTCTTCGACTCCTCGAGGAGGACCTTGCGCGCCGCCTTCTCGTTGGCGATCACCATGTCCTGAACCAGCTTGCGGAGCCCGGCGTCGAGGCTGTTCCACTTCTTCAGGTTTATGAACCAGCCGATATCGGTGTGGTAGAATTCCGGCTCCACCGCATGGCGCAGGAACTTGTCCCATTTCAGGCCTTTCAGGCCGATGGTGGCCCAGGCGGCGGCGTTGACCACGCCTTTCTCCAATGCGGAATAGACCTGCGTTGCCGGCAGCGGATGGGTCGTCGCGTTCATGGCGCGGAAAAACGCGCCATAGATCGGGTTGTCGCGCAGCTTCACGCCGGCGAGGTCCAGCATGCCCTTGTCGTTGAACTTCGGCGCGTTCTCCATGTAGATGCGGAAGCGGCCGCCCGATGAGGTCCAGCCGAGATTCTTCACGCCGAAATATTTCTGCTGGAGTTCATCCAGCATGGCGAGGCCGCCATTGGCGCGGACGGTCTCCGGGTTGGAGGCCGAGGTCGAGACCGCCTCGTTCTCCGGCACCGCCCGGGCGAAGAAGGCGTATGGCGTGCATACCATGTCGACCCGGCCCTTGCGGACGGCGGGCGGCTGCTGGAACATCTTGATCGAGTTGAACGGCAGGACGTTGATCGCGAGCTTGCCCTCCGCCGCCTTGGTGATATCGGCGGCCAGCTGTTTGCACTGCTTGGTGTAGATCAGGAAATCCGGGAACGGATAGACCAGATTCAGCTCTATTTTGGCGGACGCTGCGGGGGCGCCGGCCGCAAGCACGGCCGCCATTCCGGCGGCGGCCAGAAGCGCTCCGGCGGGCCTGGATTTCAGCATGGTGGCTCTCCTCCCTCTCCCGAGATTGTGGGCGATAGTCCCACAGCGGCGCGGTGCGTAACAAGGACGCGCGCCGCAGCGGACGGGGCCGTTACCCCGTCCGCCGCGTAGCGCGAACGCTCTACTTGAACTCGTACGCGGCCTTCATCTTGGCCACCAGCTCGGGCGAGACGTTCAGCCCGTTATTGACGAGCTTGACGAGCTCCTCGCCGGAGATCGGCGCGACCGGCGCGCGCCGCTTCTTGGCGTCGGCGAGGAAGGCGGGATCGTTCATCGTCGCCATGAAAGAGGTCCTGAGCGCCGCGACCCGGTCCTTCGGAACTTCGGGGGCGACCCAGAAGCCCATGCCGATCAGCTCGCAGACCTCGATGAAGTCGATCATCTTCTTGCCGTCTTCCGACTTCACCAGATCGCCGATACTCGGCACGTTCGGAAGCTCCGGAATGCGCGGGCCGTACTGGATCAAATGCTTGATCTTGCCGGTCTTGAGCCAGTCGTTCTTGATCGTGGTCCAGCCGGTCCAGTAATTCATCCGCCCGTGGACCTCGCCCTGGGCCATCGCCTTGTTGATCGAGGCGCCGCCCTTGTAGCCCTTGACGATCTTGAACTTGGTGCCGAGCAGGTGGTTCATCAGCTTCGGCATCAGATAGGTCTCCGAGCCGAAACCGGTCGAGCCCATGACGACCTCTTTCTCCTTCACCCCTGCGAGCGTCGTCGCGGGCGCGGTGTGGAAGATCGAGACCACGCTCGGGCGCTGGGTGATCGAGCCGATCCACTGGAACTTGGTGGCGTCGAATTTGACGTTGCGGAGGATCGGCGCGAGGACCGAGGGCGCCAGCACCTCGGCGACCGTGGTGCCGTCCTTGGGCGCGGCGTTGTAGACATAAGCCGCGCCCTTGGTGCCGCCGCCGCCCGGCCGCGACTGGACGATCACCGTCGGGTTGCCGGGGATGTGATTTCCCCAGTGCTCGGTCAGCAGCCGGCCATAGAGGCCGAGCGAGGCCCCGAGTCCGGCCGGCACCACCACGGTCACCGTGCGGCCCTTGTAGAAGCCCGCGACGTCCGCCGAGGCCGGCCCCGCCAGCCCGATGGCAAATGCTCCGGCGACGAGCGCCAGGTTCGCGCGTTTGAACGACATCTCCTGCTCCTTGTTATTCCTCGTCCCGAATCGGTGCGAATGGGACACAAGGATACGCGCCGACCGGCGCCCGCGCAAAACCCGATCCGCCGGTTGTCACGGTCGGGGAGGGTGCATAGATTGCGAATTGCTTAGCATCGAACGAAGCGTTTCCCGCGCGCCTGGCGGGCGCGGCGGAGGGAGTCCATCGTCCATGTCGATGCCTGCGCGGGGTTACCGCGATCTCCACGAACATATCGCGGCGCTGCGCGAGGCCGGGTTGCTGATCGAGGTCGACCGGCGGATCAACAAGGACACCGAGATGCACCCGCTGGTGCGCTGGCAGTTCCGCGGCGGGATCGACGCCGAGGATCGCAAGGCGTTCCTGTTCACCAACGTCACCGATTCCAAGGGGCGGGATTTCGACATCCCGGTCCTGGTATGCGGCCTCGCGGCCAACTCCCGGGTCTACGAGATGGGCATGGGCGTGCCGCTGCAGGAGATCAAGGAGAACTGGATCCGGGCGATGAACGCGCCCGTAGAGCCCAATCTGGTCGAGCACGCGCCGTGCCACGAGATCGTCCACCGGGACGGCGAGCTGCTCAACGGAAACGGGCTCGATGCGCTACCGGTGCCGATCTCCTCGCCCGGATGGGACAACGCGCCCTACACCACGTCGTCGCATTTCATCACCAAGGACCCGGAGACCGGCGTCCAGAACATGGGCAACTACCGGGGGATGCTGAAGGCGCCCAACCGGATCGGCATGAACCCGTCGATCGAGCTCAGGACCGGCGGCTACATGCACTGGGAGGCGTGGAAGAAGCGCGGCGAGCCGATGCCCTGCGCCATCGTCCTCGGCTGTCCGCCGGTGGTCTCGTTCACCGCCGTCCAGAAGATGCCGGAAAGGCTCGACGAGCTCTGGGTTTCCGGCGGGCTGGTCGGCAAGCCGCTGAACGTGGTGAAGGCGAAGACAGTGGATCTGCTGGTCCCGGCCGAGGCGGAGGTGGTGATCGAGGGCTTCGTCTCGACCGAGCTGCTGGAACCCGAGGCGCCGTTCGGCGAGAGCCACGGCCACGTCAACCTTCAGGAATATAACGGCTATGTCGATGTGACCGCGATCACCCGGCGGCGCGACGCGGTCATCACCTCCTGGGTGAGCCAGGTGACGCCGTCCGAATCGAGCGCCATCAAGCGCCCGGCCTACGAGGCGGCGCAGATCGAGCATCTGCGCGATCATCTCGGCATCAAGGGCGTCAAGCACGTCTCCACCCACGAGCCGCTCACCTCGCTCCACAAGCTGATCGTCGTCGTCGTCGAGCGCGAGACGCCGCGCACCGAAATCTGGCGCGCGCTCTACGGCGTCGCCTCGCTGCGGCGCGCCGAGGGCAAGTGGGTGATCGCGGTCAACGAGGATATCGACCCGGACGACACCAACGCGGTGTTCTGGGCGATGTCCTACCGCTCCAAGCCGCATCGCGACGTGGAGATCCTCAAGCACAAGGACGAGGGGCACGGCCCGCGCAGCCTGATCGACTCAGAGGACAGCGCGGTGCTGGTCGACGCGACGCTGAAGGAGACCTTCCCGCCGGTCTCGCTGCCCAAGCGCCAGTACATGGAGGCGGCGGCCGAAATCTGGAACGAGCTCGGCCTGCCGAAGCTCAAGCCCGAGCGGCCCTGGTTCGGCTACGATCTCGGCGAGTGGAACGAGGATCTGGAATTGATGGCGCGCCGCGCGGTGCGCAGCGAATACTGGGAGACCGGGCGGATCATCGCCCAGCGCCGCCGGGGCGACGTTTCGATGAACACCGAGGTCCGGACGCTCAACGAGGGAAACCCCGGGGCGAGCGGTGCGGGCAGCGAGGAGGGAGAGCTCACATGGGACGGCTTGACGGACGCGTCGCGATAGTCACCGGCGCCGCGCAGGGGATCGGCGCCGCCTTCGCCCGCGCCATGGCGGCCGAGGGCGCGAGGATCGCCATCGCCGATCTCGATTCCGGGGCCGCCGTGGTCGAGGAATTGCAGGCGGGCGGCGCCGAGGCGATCGACGTGCCGACCGACGTTTCCGACGAGGACTCCTGCAAGGCGATGGTCGCGCGCACCGTGGCGGCGTTCGGCGGTCTCGACATCATCGTCAACAACGCCGCCGTCTTCACCACCATGGAACGCAAGCCCTTCGACGAGATCTCGGTCGAGGAGTGGGACCGGGTGCTGGCGGTCAACACCAAGGGCGTCTGGCTCTGCTGCAAGGCCGCCGTGCCCGCAATGCGCAAGAAGAAATACGGCAAGATCATCTCGATCTGCACCGGGCGGATTTTCAAGGGCTCGCCCTTCTTCCTGCACTACGACGCGTCCAAGGCGGCGGTGCTCGGCATCACCCGCTCGCTCGCCCGCGAGCTCGGTGACGACAATATCTCCGTCAACGCGATCGCGCCGGGCTCGACGATGTCGGAGAACGTGCTGAAGCGCACCAACTGGATGGGCGGCGGGCCGGAGCGCACGCGCGCGACCCGGGCGATCAAGCAGGACGAGACGCCCGAGGATCTGGTCGGCGCCTGCGTCTACCTCGCCTCCGCCGACAGCGACTTCGTGACGGGCCAGACCATCGTCGTCGATGGCGGCTCGGCCATGTGGTAGATGGCACCCCCCTGCTCGGGATCGAGAGCGCCGCGCGCCTATCCGGATCTTCGCGACCATCTCGACGCGCTCGACCGGGCGGGGCTTCTGTTCCGCGTCGATGAGCCGATCGACAAGGATGCCGAGATGCATCCGCTGGTCCGCTGGCAATTCCGTGGCGGGCTGAGGGAAGACCAGCGCAAGGCCTTCCTGTTCACCGACGTCACCGACGCCAGAGGCCGGCGCTACGACATGCCGGTGGTCGTCGGCGCGCTCGCCGCCAGCGCCCGGATCTACAGCATCGGCATGGGCGTGCCGGTCGACGGGATCGGCAAGCGCTGGACCGAAGCGATCGCCAATCCGGTTCCCCCCGCGGAAATGGAGGAGGCGCCCTGCCAGGAGGTGGCGATCGACGGCGCCGAACTGCTCGGCGAGGGCAGGGGGCTGGACGCGCTCCCCGTCCCGATCTCGACGCCCGGCTTCGACGCCGCGCCCTATCTTACCGCCACCGGCTGCGTCACCCGGAACCCGGAGACCGGGGTCCAGAACATGGGGACCTACCGGGCCGGGCTGAAGGCGCCGGATCGGCTGGCGGTCCGCATGGCGACGCGGTCGGGCGGCGCGGAAGGCTACCGCCACTGGCTGCAATACCGCGAGCGCGGCGAGCCGATGCCCTGCGCGATCGTGCTCGGCCCGCCGCCGGCGGTCGCCTATTGCGCGCCGCAGAAGCTGCGCATGGGGCTCGACGAATTGGCGGTGGCGGGGGGAATCGCCGGCGCCCCGATCAACGTCGTGCGCTGCCGGACGATCGATCTCACCGTCCCCGCCGAGTCGGAGATCGTCATCGAGGGGCTGATCGACACCGAGCTCGTCGAGCCGGAGGCGCCGTTCGGCGAGAGCCACGGCCATGTCGCGCTCGAAGACTACAACATGATCATGCGGGTGAGCGCGATCACCCACCGCCGGGGCGCCATCCTTCCGTCGATCATCAGCCAGGTGACGCCGTCGGAATCGAGTGTCATCAAGCGGGTTGCCTACGAACCCCTGTTTCTGACCCATCTGACCGACCATCTCGGCATCAAGGGCGTCAAGCGGGTGGTCATGCACGAGCCGTTGACCAACATCCGCCGGGTGATCTTTCTGCAGTTCGAACGCGGCGTGCCGAGGACCGAGGTGTGGCGCGCGCTCTACGGCGCGTCCTCGCTGCAATCGGCCTGCGGCAAATACGTCGTCGCGGTGTCGGACGACATCGATCCGGAGAACGCCGACGCGGTGTGGTGGTCGATCGCCTATCGCGCCAACCCGCGCGAGGACTCAGCCGTTCTCGACCATCGCCACCGCGGCCACGGGCCGAAGACCGAAGACCCGGATTTCGAGGACTCGACGCTGCTGATCGACGCCACCCTCAAGGGCGACATGCCGCCGGTCGCGCTGCCCCGGGAA
Organism: Alphaproteobacteria bacterium; assembly: GCA_965205995.1. Taxonomy (GTDB): domain Bacteria; phylum Pseudomonadota; class Alphaproteobacteria; order MPNO01; family MPNO01; genus MPNO01. The sequence goes on from OZ242200.1 coordinate 359,711, forward strand.
GCGTATATGGAGCGCGCGAGGGAGATATGGGAACGCCTCGATTTGCCGCCGCTCATCCCGCAGAGCCCGTGGGCGGGGTATTCGCTCGGCGATTGGGAAGACCGCTGGGAAGCGGCCGCCCAACGCGCCGTCGCCGGCGACTATCTCGAGAACGGCCGGCTGACCGCGCAGCGCCAGAGAAGCGCCGTCGAGCCCGAAACGCCGGTCCGCTGGGTCGAAGACGATGACTAGCGCCCGCGGTTATCCCGATCTCCACGACCATATCGCGACCCTGGACGAGGCCGGGCTTCTTGTTCGTGTCGACCGGGAGATCAACAAGGACACGGAAATGCATCCGCTGGTCCGCTGGCAGTTTCGCGGCGGCATTCCGGAAGCCGAGCGCAAGGCGTTCCTGTTCACCAACGTGGTCGACTCAAAGGGCCGCCGCTACGACATCCCGGTGATCGTCGGCGGGCTGGCGGCGAACCGGGAGATATACCGGCGCGGGATCGGCTGCGAGCTCGACCGGATCGAAGAGCGCTGGGCCGAGGCGATCGCCAACCCGATCCCGCCTTGCGAGGTCGCGGACGCGCCGTGCCACGAGCTGGTCTTCACCGGCGCGGCGCTGGATGTCGAGGGCAACGCGCTCGACGGCATCCCGGTGCCGATCTCGACGCCCGGCTGGGACAACGCGCCCTACACGACGCTCTCGCAATACATCACCCGGGACCCCGATACCGGCATCCAGAACATGGGCAATTATCGCGGGCAGGTGAAGGCGCCAAGGCGCCTCGGCATGAACCCGTCGCTGGAGCTCAGGCCCGGCATCTACGTCCACTGGCAGAAATACCGGGAGCGGGGCGAGCGCATGCCGGCCGCCGTGGTCCTCGGCGCGCCGCCCTGCGTCACCTTCACCTCGACCCTGAAGCTGCCCGAGTCGGTTTGCGAGTTCGACATCGCGGGCGGGCTCGTCGGCCACCCGTTGAACGTCGTCAGGGCCAGGACCGTCGACCTTCTCGTCCCGGCCGAGGCGGAGATCGTCGTCGAGGGCTATATCGACACCGAATATCTGGAGCCCGAGGCGCCGTTCGGCGAGAGCCACGGCCACGTCAATTTGCAGGAGTTCAACGCGTTCATGGACGTGACCGCGGTCACCAGGCGGAACGACGCGGTGCTCACCTCGATCATCAGCCAGGTGACGCCGTCGGAATCGAGCACCATCAAGCGGGTGGCGATGGAGCCGCTTTTCCTCGCCCATCTCAGGGACCATCTCGGCATCAAGGGGGTGATCCGCGTCGGTCTGCACGAGCCGCTGACCAATATCCGGAAGGTGATCGTGGTCCAGGTCGAGCGCGGGCTGCCGCGAACCGAGATCTGGCGCGCGCTCTACGGCGCCGCCTCGCTGCATCGCGCGGCCGGCAAATACGTCATCGCGGTCGATGGCGACATCGACCCCGACAATGCCGATGCGCTGTTCTGGGCCATGGCCTACCGCGCCAACCCGGCTCTCGATCTGGAGCTGCTCGGCCACCGCGACCAGGGCCACGGCCCACGCAGCCTGCGCAATGGCGGCGAGGACGCGAGCGTGCTGATCGACGCCACGCTCAAGGAGGATTTCCCGCCGATCTCGCTGCCCAAGCGGGAGTTCATGGAGAACGCGCGGGAGATCTGGGATGAGCTCGGCCTTCCGCCGCTCAAGCCGGAGACGCCGTGGCACGGCTACAGCCTCGGCGAATGGTCGGACGAGTTCGAGCGCGCGGCGGCGCTGGCCACCGCAAGCGATTATTTCGAGACCGGCCGGATCATCGCCCAGAGGCGGCGGAACGACGTCGAAATGAACACCGAGGTACGCCGGGTCGACGACGAGGACGGCAAAAAATAGCGGGAGCCGCGCTGGACAAGGCCGAGGCCGCGCGGCTAGACCCTTGCAGTTTGACGGAAGAGTGCCCGGGACGGGGAGGAGCGATTGGCTGAATTCGCGACACTGCACGAGATCGTTGCCGCCGCCCGGGACAATCTGTCGGACGGCGCGTGGGACTACCTGACCGGCGGCACCGAGACGGAGACGTCGCTGCTCCGCAACCGGCAGGGGCTCGATTCGATCGCCTTCCGGCCGCGCGTGCTCAACGACGTCAGCGCCATCGACCTCTCCGGGACGATCGCCGGCCAAGCGACGCGCCTGCCCGTGGCGCTCGCGCCGATGGGCTCGCTGGAAACCCTGCACCCGGACGGCTCGATGGCGGTCGCCAAGGCGGCTGAGTCTTTCGGCACCGTCTCCTATCTGAGCTCGGTGACGGATCCCGGGCTCGAGGCGATCGTCGAAGGCACCGGCCACCCGAAAATCTACCAGCTCTATATACGCGGCGACCGGGAGTGGGTCGCGGATGTGGCGCGGCGCGCGATCGCCAATGGCTACACTGCCTTCTGCCTTACCGTCGACGTCGCCCTTTACTCGCGCCGGGAACGGGACCTGATCAAGCGCTACGTGCCGACCGCGCGCCGCTCATCCGACGAGGGGATGGACTACCAGGCGATGCTCGACTGGGATCTCGTCAAGTGGTTCAAGGATTCCTTCGACATCCCGCTCCAGATCAAGGGAGTCGCAACGGCCGAGGACGCCGCGCTCTGCGTCGAGCACGGGGTCGAGACCGTCTATGTCTCCAACCATGGCGGGCGTCAGCTCGACCACGGGAGGGCGACCATCGACGTGCTTCCCGAGGTGGTCGAAGCGGTCGCCGGCAGGGCCGAGATCGTCATCGACGGCGGTTTCATGCGCGGCACCGACATCGTCAAGGCGATCGCCCGGGGGGCCGATTCGGTCGCCATCGGCAAGGTTCAGGGCTTCGGCCTCGCCGCCGCCGGCGCGGCGGGAGTCGTCCGCGTCCTGGAACTGCTGGAGGACGAGATGCGGATCGCGATGGGGCTGATGGGCCTCACCCGGCTCGATCGGCTCGACGGAAGTTTCCTGCATGAAGCGGCGCCGGTGCGCGAACCCTCGGCGATCTCCGCCTTTCCCTTTCTCAAACTCAGGTCACCGGAGTACTGAGCGATGAACATGCTGCAATTCGACCGCCCCTCGCTGGGCGGAAACCGCCAGATGGAATGGACCAGCGACGTCGCGGCCGAGATGCTGCGCCGGCTCGGGATCAAATACGTCTCGCTGAACCCCGGCGCCAGCTATCGCGGGTTCCACGATTCGATCGTCAACTATCTAGGCAACGAAGACCCGCAGATGCTGCTCTGCCTGCACGAGGATCACGCGGTCTCGATCGCCCATGGCTATGCCAAGGTGACCGACGAGCCGATGGGGGCGATCGTCCATTCCAATGTCGGGCTGATGCACGGGCTGATGGCGATGTTCAACGCCTGGTGCGACCGCGCGCCGGTCTATGTGATGGGGGCGACCGGGCCGGTCGATGCGCCGCTGCGGCGGCCCTGGATCGACTGGATCCATACCGCCAAGGACCAGGGCATGATGCTCCGCAACTTCGTCAAATGGGACGACGAGCCGCGCTCCGCCGAGGCGATCGTCGAGACCATGCTTCGCGGCGGGATGATGGCGAAGACGCCGCCGCGCGGCCCGGTCTATATCTGCCTCGACGCCGGGCTCCAGGAGACCCGGCTCAACGGCGAGGTGACGATCCCGGACGCTTCCCGGTTCACGGCGCCGGAGACGCCGCACGCCTCGGCCGACGCGGTGGAAGCGGCGGCGGAGACGCTGATCGGCGCGGAGCGACCGGTGATGTTGATCGGCCGGGTCTCGCGCAGCCGCGAAGGCTGGGACCGCCGCGTGCGCCTTGCGGAGATGCTGGGCGCGCGGGTGGTCACCGACCTCAAGACCTCGGCCTCCTTCCCGACCGGCCACGCGCTGCATGCCGGCCCGCCTTCCAACTGGGTGCGCGGCCCGGGCGAGGACCTGGTGCGCGAAGCGGACGCGCTGCTGGTGCTCGACTGGATCGACCTCGCCGGCACCTTCAAGGCGCTCGGCCTCGGCTACGGCGTCGATGCCCAGGTGATCGACGTCACTCTCGATTCCTACGTCCATAACGGCTGGTCGATGGATCATTTCGGGCTCGCGGTGGGCGACCAGCGCCTGCTCGCGGACCCGGACGCGTTTGTCGCCCAGCTTCTCCCCGTCGTCGAGGAGAAGCTGGACGGCCGGCCGAAATTCACCGGCGGCGACCCGGCGCCGCTGGTCGAGCCGGAGGCCAAGGATGCGTCCTCGCCGATCGCGCCGCGCGACATCGCCGGGGCGCTCAACAGGATCAAGGGCGAGAGGAAAATCACCCTGACCCGGGTGCCGCTCGGCTGGGCGGGCGATTCCTACCACTTCTCGGAGCCGCTCGATTACCTCGGCAATGACGGCGGCGGCGGGCTGGGCTCCGGTACCGGCAATGCGATCGGGGCCGGGCTGGCGCTGCTGGACTCGGGACGGGTGCCCGTCGCGATCCTCGGCGACGGCGATTTCATGCAGGGCGGCTCGGCGCTCTGGACCGCGGCGCATTACAACATTCCGGTGCTGTTCGTGGTTTCCAACAACCGGTCGAACTTCAACGACGAGGTTCATCAGGAGGCGATGGCCAAGGAGCGGAGCCGCCCGGTCGAGAACCGCTGGATCGGCCAGCGCATAGACGACCCGGCGATCGACCTCGCGGGCTACGCGCGCGCGCAGGGCGTCGATGCGGCGGGTCCGGTCGAGACCTTGGGCGAACTGCCGGCGGCTCTGGATGCGGCGATCGCGGCCGTCGAAGGCGGCAAGCCGTTCCTGCTCGACGTCGTGGTTCAGCCGGGCTACAGCGCGCCGATGGTGACAAGGGCGAGCGGCGAGGCGTCGACCGGCATGGCGAGCTGAGCGGGCGCAGGCGGCTACTCAAGGTGAAGGATGGGTTGCAGGCGACCAAAAACTACCCTTATCCCGAGTAGGCGCGTCCTTCGATACGCCCGCCTGCGGCGGGCTACTCAGGATGAGGGTGTTTGTTTGCCATCCACAACAATCCCTCATCCCGAGTAGGCGCGAAGCGCCGTATCGAGGGACGCCTGACGGCAAAGACGAGGATGCGGGTGTCAAGACTCCGCGCCGGCGTCCCGATCGATGCCAGTGGAGAGGATGTCGCCCCGGACTTCGACCTTGTGACGCAGGCTGCCGATCAACTCGGCGTGCTGATGCTCGAAGGGGAGCAGACGCGCGACGGGCTTGCCGCGCTTGGTAATGATAAGGCCGTCCTGGTCGAGGTCATCGAGCAGCGCCAGACACCGCTCCTTGAACTTCGCCGCGCCGATCATTTTCATTTCTCGCTCCCTCGGCTGAAGGCCACTAAACCTCGTTTGGCGACCTTCTATCTTGGGTTGAATATCATAGCCGGGTTTCTTCGCCGAGCAGCGGGAAGGCGCCGAGCTCGGTCGCCTCGGTCACCGCCGGCGCCTCGGTCACGAAGCGCGGGTCGATCTGGTCGAGCGCGGTGATGCCGATCAGCCCCATCGCGTTGTGGATCTCGGCCTCCAGGATCTCCAGCGCGCGGATCAGCGTGGCGGTGCCGCCGACGGCCAGCGCCCAGGCCTGAAGCCGGCCGATGGCCACCGCGTCGGCCCCGAGCGCGAGCGCCTTCAGGACGTCGCTGCCCCTGGTGATCCCGGAATCGAGCACGATCTGCGCCCGACCGTCGACGGCCGCCACCACCTCGCGGAGAATGTCGACGGTGCCCTGGCCGTGGTCCATCTGGCGGCCGCCGTGATTGGAGACATAGATCACCTCGATCCCGTGCTCGACCGCGATCTCGGCGTCTTCGGCGGTCTGGATCCCCTTGAGGATGAAGGGGAGCCCGCCATGCTCCTTCATCGTCGCCATGGTGTCCCAGGTGATCCTGGTCTGCCATTCGCGCCCGGTCTGGGTGCGCACGCTGGGCGGCAGCCAGCGGCTCAGGAGCTGACGCTCGCGGCGGCCGTAATGCGCCGAATCGACGGTCAGCGCGAGCGCCGCATAGCCGGCATCCCTGGCTCGCCCGACGAGGTCGCGGATCCAGTCCTCGTCGCCCCGGATATAGATCTGGAAGATCTTCGGGTGGTCGACCGAGGCCGCGATCTCCTCGAGGCTCGGCTGGGTGACGGTGGAGACCAGCTGCAGCGTGCCGAAGGCGGCCGCCGCCCTGGCGACGGCGATGCCGCCGTCGGGGGTGATGGTCTGGAGCGACCCGATCGGGGCGAGCAGGACCGGGATGCGCAGCCGATGACCCAGCAACGAGCCGGAGGTGTCGATCTCCGAGACGTCGCGCAGCACCCGGGGGCGGAACGCGATGCGGTCGAGCGCGTGCCGGTTTCGCCGCATCGTCGTTTCGGTTTCGGCGGCGCCGGTGATGTAGTTCCAGACCGGCTGGCTCACGGTGCCGCGCGCGGCGCGAATGATTTCATGCGTGGTCTCGTATCGTTCCGTCATGGGGTGCTCCGCAAATTCGCTCCGCGTCCGTCGTTCGATCGGGTTGAGCCGTTGACAGTGATGGCGCCAGCGATGAAACATGATCCCACGCCGGAGCGGCGGGCGCGAGGCGGCACGCCGCGGGGACGCCGTATGGAGAGCGATGAGCACCATTCTTGAGATTTCCGAGGTCTCGAAGACCTACGATCTGGACAGCGACAACCCGGTGCAGGCGCTCGACCGGGTGACGCTGGACGTTGCCGAGGGCGAGTTCGTTTCGGTGATCGGCCCGAGCGGCTGCGGCAAGTCGACCCTGTTCAACATCGTCGGCGGCCTGATCGGCGAATACGAGGGCGATGTGCGGATCGGCGGCCGCGCGGTCGACGGCGCGCATCGCGATGTCGGCGTCGTGTTCCAGGAGGAATCGACCTTTCCCTGGCGCACCACGCTCGACAATGTCGCCTTCCCGCTCGAGGTCCAGGGAATGGCCAAGGCGGAGCGCGACGAGAAGGCGCGGAAGTTCGTCAGCCTGGTCGGGCTGGAAGGGTTCGAGCACCACTACCCGGCGCAGCTTTCCGGCGGTATGAAGCAGCGCACGGCGGTGGCGAGAACCCTCGCCTACGAGCCCCGCATCATGCTGCTCGACGAGCCGTTCGGCGCGCTCGACGAACAGACGCGCATGCTGCTCGGCGACAAGATGCTGGAGATCTGGACGGCGCTGAACCAGACCATGCTGCTGATCACCCACAACATCACCGAAGCGGTCCAGCTTTCGGACCGGGTGGTGGTGATGTCCTTCCGCCCGGGAAGGATCAAGGAGGTGATCTCCGTCGACCTGCCCCGCCCGCGCTCGTCCGAGGTGATTTCGACACCCAAATTCGGCGAATATGTCGGCAGGCTCTGGACGCTGCTGCGCGAGGAGGCGTCGCGCGGGATGGTCGACGCGGAAGCCCGGATCGCGGCGGGGTAGGGGTCGTTTCGCAGCCGCGGCGGGTTTCGGATACACTGCGGCGACTAAATACATGGAGGGAGGTCATCAAATGGCTGGATATATGAAGACGGCGGCGCTTGCCGCCATGGCGGCCGCGGTCGCCGCCGCGCCCGCGGTGGCGCTCGACAAGGTCCGCATGGTCAACAGCACCAAGGTGGTGTTCGAGACCGAGCATCCCTACGCCGCGAAGGAAAACGGGATCTTCGAGAAATACGGACTTGAGGTCCCGATCATCCATGGCTCGGGCGGTGCGGCATCGCTCCAGGCGGTGATCACCGGGAGCCAGGACGTGGTCTGGGGCAACGGCGTTCTCGGCGTCGTGTCGGCTTATGCCAAGGGGGCGCCGATCCGCGTGCTCGGCAGCAACATTCGCGGCGTGCCGGACCTCTACTGGTATGTGAAGACCGACAGCAAGATCAAGAGCTTCAAGGACCTCAAGGCGAGCGACGAGTTCGCCTATTCCAGGCCCGGTTCGACGACCAACCTCGCCGTCCTGTTCATCAAGGAGGCGCTCAATATCCCGGCCAAGGCGGTCTCGGTCGGCGGGCCGTCGGGCTCGCGCACCCAGCTCATGTCCGGCCAGGTGGCGACCGGATGGTCGGTCTTTCCGCTCAACAAGGATCTGTTGCGCAAAAAGAAGATCCGCATCATCGGCACCGGGGCCGCGGCCGCCGCGCTGACCGGCACCACCATCCGGGTGATCGCGGCGAACGTGAACTGGCTCAACAAGAACCGCGACGCGGCCAGGCGCCTGATGAATGCGTTGATGGAGGGCCAGGCGCGCAGCTATTCGAGCGACGAACAACTCAAGACCTATGCCAAGCGCTGGAAGCTCAACTACGAGGACATAAAGTCGGCGCCGATGGACACGCCGCTCAACTCCTCGACCTTCCTGCCGGTCGCCGGGCTTGAGAAGATCAACAAGATCGCGCTGGAGAGCAAGAAGATCAAGAAACTGCTCACCGCGGAACAGCTCAAGGAGCTGGTGCATCCGATGGGCAACAAGCCGATCTAGGCTGCGGGTCACGGACGGCGCGGGATGACGGGTTCGTTCAGGCTGTCGAAGTCGCCCCTCCTGGTCGGCGCTCTCGGGGTCGTGGTATTCTTCTGCGTGCTCGAGATCGCGGTCGACACCGGGATGGTGATGGAGCTCGTCGTCCCGCGCCCGTCCGACACCTTTTTTGCGTTTTTGCCGGTCCAGGAGGACATGGACCTGGTCGGCAATTTTTTCGTCACCCTGGGGATGACCGCGGCCTCGACCGGGATCGCGCTCGCCATCGGGGTGCCGTTCGGATATTTCCTCTACCGCAACCGGCGCTACGGCATCGCCTATGAGGGGTGGCTCGCGGCTGCCTTCGCCGCGCCGACCGTGCTGCTCTACCCGCTGTTCCTGGTGATCTTCGGGCGGACCTATCTGACGCTGATCATGATGGGGTTCATCCCGGGCGCGATCCCCATCATCATCCAGACGCGGCAGGGCCTGCTCGGCGTGCCGACGACGCTGCTCAATGTCGGGCGGAGCTTCAACGTCTCCGAGCGCGAGATGTTCTGGAAGATCCAGCTTCCGAGCGCCGTGCCGACCATCTTCACGGGCATTCGCATCGGGGTGATGTATACTCTGGTGAACATCGTCGCGATCGAGTATTTGATCGACTTCGGCGGGTTGGGACGGATCGTCTCGGAGATGTATTTCCGTTTCGACACGCCCGGCACCTATGCCAGCATCGTCGCGGTGATCCTGGTCAGCGTGCTCTTCTACTGGGGCTTCGGAAGGATCGAGAAGTGGCTCAGGCCGGTTTAGTCGAAACCGCGGCGCCCGCCATCGCGACCGACCGCGAGGCCTCGGTATCCCGCATCCGCCTGCTCACCGTCATCTGCCTGATCGTGGCATGGGAAGGGCTGGCGGCGCTGGGCAGCCTCGAAATCCTCTACGGCGACGTGATCCCGTCGTCCTGGAAGATCGCCGCCGCCATCTGGGGCGAGATAACCGCGGCCGATTTCTACCGCGATCTCGGCATCACCTTCGCCGAGCATATCGTCGGCTTCATCGTCGGTTCGGCGCTCGCGCTCGCGCTCGGCATCGCCATGGGGGTGAACCCGCTGCTCCGCAAGGCGCTCGAACCCTATCTCAACGCCATCGGGTCGACGCCCAAGATCATTTTCCTGCCGATCCTGTTCCTCATCTTCGGCACCGGCATCGATTCCAAGATGGCCAAGGGCGCGCTGTCGGCGTTCTTCCCCGTGGTGTTCTCCACCGTGCTCGGCATGATCCTGATCAACCCCGTGCTGTTGCGCGTCGGCAAGTCGTTCAACCTGGGCCAGTGGCACACGGTGACCAAGATCTACATCCCGGCGATGGTGAACCCGGTCATCACCGGTCTCCGGCTGGGCATGGCGATCACCGTCATCGGCGTCCTCGTCGCCGAGCTCAAATTCGCCGATGGCGGGCTCGGCTACCGGCTGGGGAACTATTACGAGCAGTTCAGGATCGCCGAGATGTACGCGATCATACTGATCATCTTTGCGCTCGCCGCGCTCGCCAATATGGGCATGACGCGGCTGCAGACACATGCCAACCGGCATCAGGGCGGGACCGGGGCGCACAGCCTCTCGGTCGCCACAACCTGAGGCGCCGGGACCAGTTGACCAGGAGGAGAGCGGGGTATGGCAAAGGAGATCTTTGTCGCCAAATCCGATGATCTGCCAGACGGCGAGCGCAAGATCGTTCCCAACGGCAGTTCGGAGATCGGCGTCTATCGGGTGAAGGGGCAGCTTTACGCCTATCAGAATCTCTGCGCCCATCAGGGCGGGCCGGCCTGCGAAGGGCTGCTGATGGCCAAGGTCGAGGAGGTCATCGCCGAGGACAAGACCTATCAGGGGATGCGCTTCAATCACGACGAGATGCACATCGTCTGCCCCTGGCATGGCTGGGAGTACGATCTGGAGACCGGCGTGATGGTCGCGGACAACACGTTCCGCTTGAGGAAATACGACGTCGTCGAGAAAGAGGACGGCATCTATGTCCTCGCCTGAACCGCCGGAAGAGGAGGTCGGCGATCTGCTCGCCGATGTCGGCGAGGAAACGGACAAGCTCAAGGCCTTCGCCCGGAAGATCCTTGAACTCGAGGGCGGCGAGGAGCCGCCCGACGCGTTGATCCAGGAAGGACTCACCGCGCTGACCAGGCTGTACACGGTCAAGTTCCAGATCGGCGAGCGCTGGTCGCCCTTTGTCGACGACCGCGCGATGCCGGCGACGGCCGTGATGATCATGTCCACGGCGATGCTGCGGGCCGTGAATGTCGAGCTGTTCGAGCTCGGCATGTGGCAAGCCTGGTCGGGCGCCTGACGGAGACGAGCAATGGATATTCCGACAAGCGACATCCACAAGATGAGCGTCGAGGAGTTCGACACCAAGAAGCTCCTGCTGAACGCCGCGCGCCAGCGCGACCGGCGCAAGCTGGAGGATGTGCTGATCGTCGATGTCGACTGCCATCACTACGAAAACGAATCGCTGCGCGACATCATCCAGTACATCGAAGACCCGGTGATCAAGCAGACCGGCCTGCTCTATTCCGGCGGCGGCACCGGGGCGCAGACGCCGCTGCTTCCGGGCGTGGTCGGCTACCAGGACATCTCCGGCCGGGTCATGCGCTACCCGCTGCGCAAGCTGGAGCAGACGCCCGCCGACGGCACCCACCGCGACATCCACCTCTCGCTCAAATGGATGGATGCGATGGGGGTCGACTACGTCTCGATGTTCCCGACGCCGATGCTGCTGCTCGGCCTGCACCCGCAGCCCGAGATCGAGGTCGCGATGTCGCGGGCCTATAACCGCTGGCTGGTGGAACAGATCCTGCCGCAGAACGAGCGCATCACCTCGATGCTCTATCTGCCGTTCAACGACCCAGAAGCCAGCTACAAGATGGTCCAGGATTTCGGCGACAGGCCGGGGGTGGTCGGCTTCTCGGTGGTGTCGACGCGCTACAAGCCGGTCTACGACAACGCCTATATGAAGACCTACCGGCTGATGGAGGAGATGGGCAAGCCGCTCGCCTTCCACGCCTCCTATAACTGGAACGACCCGCTGCTCGGCGCGACCAACCGGTTCCTCGTCACCCACGCGATGGGCTTCACCATCTACAACGCCATGCACTGCGCCAACTGGGTGATCAACGGCCTGCCCGAGCGTTTCCCGGGGCTCAAGGTGATCTGGATCGAATCCGGCCTCGCCTGGGTCCCGTGGCTGATGCAGCGCCTCGACAACGATTACCGGATGCGGAGCTCCGAGGCGCCGTCGCTCAGGAAGCTGCCGAGCGAGTACATGCAGGACATGTACTACTCCTCGCAGCCGATGGAGGTCCCCAACGACCTCGACATCCTCGAGATGACCTTCAAGATGATCAAGGCGGAAACCCAGCTTCTCTGGTGCTCCGACTATCCCCATTGGGACATGGATCTGCCGAGCGTGATCTACGATCTGCCCTTCCTCGACGACACCGCCAAGCGCAACATCCTCGGCGAGAACGCGCGCCGGCTGTTCGACCTCGATGTGTCGGGGCGCTTCCCCAACTACGCAGCGCCCGGCGGCGGAAGCGCGTGAGCACTGCCGCGCGCGCGGCGGCCATCGAGCCGGCGGTCCCGCCGACGCTGACCGAGGGGCTGGTCGCGCTGATCCGGTCGAAGCCGATCGGACAAGCCGACCTCGATGCGATGGCGCTGATCGTGCTCGATGGAATCGCCAACATGCTGGCCGGGCGCAACACCGAGCCGGGGCGGATCCTGCGGCGCTGGGGCGCCGGCAAGCAGGATTCGGGGCGCCGCGCGCTGGTGATGGGCGGCTGCATGCACATCCTCGAGGTCGACGACCTCCATCGCGGCTCGGTCACCCATCCGGGATGCGTCGTCATCCCCGCCGCGCTTGCGCTTACCGGCCGGGAAGGGGCGGATGGCGAAGCCTTCCTGCGCGCGGTGCTGCAGGGCTTCGAGGCGGTTTGCCGGGTCGGCATGTCGGTCGGCCCGACGCACTACAAGGTCTGGCACAACACCGCGACCTGCGGGCCGTTCGGCGCGGCGATGGCGGCCGCGGCGGTCTGCGGGCTCGACGACGATGCCACCGTCCATGCGCTCGGCAACGCGGGAACGCAATCGGCGGGGCTGTGGGAATTCCTCAACACCGGGGCGATGAGCAAGCACCTCCATGCCGGGCGCGCGGCCGAGGCGGGGGTGGTCGCGGCGGAGCTGGCGGCGGCCGGCTTCACCGGCCCGCCGGCGATCCTGGAGGGACCGCAGGGGTTCTATGCCGGCGCCTGCCCCGACCCCGACCCGGATGCGGTGCTGCGCCGCCCGGGCGCGCCCTGGCAGGTGCATGCGACCTCGATAAAGCCCTGGCCGTCCTGCCGACACACCCATCCCGCGATCGACGCCGCGCTGGAGGTTTCGGCGGCGATCGACGCGGCAGCGGTGGTCGGCGTCGAGGCGTCGACCTACCGGGCGGCGGTCGATGTGTGCGACCGGCCCAACCCGACATCGCCCTATGAGGCGAAATTCTCGCTCCAGCACTGCATCGCCGCGGCGCTCGCCGACGGTGCGGTGGGGTTCGACTCCTTCGAGGCCGAGGCGCGCGCGCGCCTCGCCGCCCTGCGCTCCAGGGTGAGCGTGCGCGCGGGCGAGCCATACGTGTCCGACTATCCCGCCGCCTGGGGCGGCGAGGTGACGGCGGTGCTCGCCGGCGGCAGACGGGTGAGCGCCGCCCGCCGCCGGTGCAAAGGCGATCCCGAGGCCGCGCTCGACCGCGGCGAGATGGCGGAAAAGGCGCGCGGATTGCTCCGCTTCGGCGGGGTCGCCGATCCCGAGGGAACGATCGCAAGCGTGCTCGGCATGGCCGGCGGCGGGCCGGTGCCGGCGCTCGACATCTGAAGGGAAAGCCGATGGCGGAGTCCGCACAGGTCGCGAAAGCGGAAGCCTTCCTGGCGCTGCATGACGGGCCCGAGCCGCTGGTGCTGGTCAACGCCTCCGATGCCGCGACCGCGCGGATCGTCGTCGAGGCGGGCTATCCGGCGGTCGCCACGTCGAGCGCCGGGATCGCCTGGCTGCTGGGCTATGCCGACGGCGAGAACATCCCGCGCGAGGAAATGCTCTGGATGGTGCGGCGCATCGCCGAGCGCGTCGACGTGCCGGTGACCGCCGATATGGAGGCGGGCTACGGCATCGAACCCGAAGCGGTGGCCGACACCGTCCGGGCGACGATCGAGGCCGGCGCCATCGGGCTCAATATCGAGGACGGCACGATCGGCGCTTCCGATCCCCTGCTCGATTTCGATCTCGCGGTGGCGCGTATCGCCGCCGGGCGGAGCGCCGCCGACGAGACCGGCGTGCCGGCCGTCATCAACGCGCGCTGCGACGTGTTCCTGCGCGGCGGCAAGGGCGCCGAGGCGCTGGCGGAAGCGATCCGCCGCTGCAACGCCTTTCGCGAGGCCGGCGCGGATTGCCTGTTCGTCCCCTTCGCGCGCGACTCGGACACCATCGGGGCGTTGGTCGAGGGGATCGACGGGCCGGTGAATACCTTGTCGAGCGCGGTCTCGCCGCCGATATCCGAACTCAAGCGGCTCGGCGTCGCCCGGGTCAGCATCGGCGGGCTGCTCTCGCTCGCCTTCGCCACGCTGGCGCGAAACGCCGCCGCCGAGCTCGGCGGCCCCGGCACCTACGGCTTCGCCGAGGGCGTCATCCTGCACCCCGAGATGAACGCCCTGATGGCGGGCGAGTAGGGCGATTCCAATCCGGCCCCGATCGCTCTACCATTCCCGGCTCGGCGCAAGCGACACGCCAGGGAGGATGAAATGAAGACGATCGAGATCACGCCGGACGAGATGCAGAGCCGGATTTCGCGCTACGGCGCGCTCGAGCCGCTGCCGATCCAGCAGGACCCGGAGATACCGCAGGAGGCGAACGACGTCGTCTATGCGCGCAAGCTGCTCTCGGTCATCGGCCTCGGCGGCGACGTGGAGACGCCGATCAACACCGGCGCGCCCATCGTGGACGCAGCCGGCATGACCATGACGCTCGCCGTCTGCCCGCCGGGCCAGGGCCCTTCGCTGCACGCCCATCACCAGACCTACGAGACCTTCACCGTGCTCAAGGGCCGCTTCGAGGTGACCTGGAACGACGACGGCGACGAGCGGGTCGAGCTCGACCAGTTCGACACCATCTCGGTGCCGCCCAGGGTCAACCGTGCCTTCCGCAATATCGGGGAGCAGGAAGGCATCCTGCAGGTGCTGATCACCGGCGGCGTGCACGACATGACCGATATCGACATGGCGCCGTCCTCTGCGGACAAGCTCGACGCGATCAAGGCGGGGCTGAAGGAGAAGTTCGCGGCCAGGGGCCTCACCTTCACCGCCCGGAAGGATGCGGCCGCCTAGCGGCTCCGGGCGCGTATCCCGCTCAGCGTGGCGCTCGGCGTGATCGCGTCGGGATCGATCTGGAGTTCGAGCAAAGCGGGCGCCTCGGCTTCACGGGCGCGTTGGAAAGCCCCGGCGAAATCCTCGCTGCGGGTCACCGTCTCGCCGTGCAGGCCGTAGGCTCTCGCGAGCATGTTGAAGTCGGGGTTGACGAGGTCGGTGGCGATCACCCGGCCGGGGTAGTCGCGCTCCTGGTGCATCCGGATGGTGCCGTAGCAGCCGTTATTGACCACCAGGAAGGTGAGGTTGCGGAGGCCCTGCGCGGCGGCGGTGGCGACCTCCTGGCCGTTCATCAGGAAATCGCCGTCGCCGCACCAGGCGACGATTTCGCGGCCGGGGTGCAGAATTGCGGCCGCCACACCCGCCGGGACGCCATAGCCCATCGAACCGCTCTGCGGCGAGAGCTGGGTGCGGAAGCCGCGATAGCGGTGGAAGCGGTGCAGCCATTGCGAGAAATTCCCGGCGCCGCTGGCGACGATGGCGTCCTCTGGTAGCGCATCCTCCAGATAGCGGACCGCATCAGCGAGGTTGAGGCTGCCCGGCATCTCCGTCGGCTCCGCGAACGCCTCGTAGGCGGCGCGCATCGCCGCGCGATGCGCGGCCCAGGCTGGGTTCGCGACCGGCTCCAGCGCGGCGAGCGCGGCGGCGAATTGCGGCATGCCGGCATTGATCCCGAAATCGGGCTGATAGATTTTGCCGATCTCGTCGATCCCCGGATGCGCGTGGATCAGACGCTGGCGCGGCTTGGGCAGGGTGAGGAGCGAATAGCCCTGGGTTATGGTCTCGCCAAGCTGGGCGCCGGCCACCAGCAGCAGATCGGACTCCCTGATCGCATTGGCGAGGGCCGGGTTGACGCCGAGCCCGACCACGCCGGCGTAGCTCGGGTGGCGGTTGTCGAACAGATCCTGGCGGCGAAACCCGACGGCGACGGGCAGGTCGTTGGCCGCGGCGAAGGCCCGCAAATCGTCATAGGCGGGTTCGGTCCAGCCGCTGCCGCCGGCGAGCACGATCGGACGCTCGGCCCGCACCAGCATCTCGCGCAGCCGCGCGATGTCGTCCGGCGCCGGGCTTGCCTGTATCTCCGCATAGGCCGCGCCGTCCTCGATCTCGGCGCGGTCGGTCTGCATGTCTTCCGGCAGCGCCAGCACCACCGGCCCGGCCCGGCCCGAGGTCGCCGTGCGGAAGGCGCGGTTGACGTATTCGGGGATCCGCGCCGGATCGTCGATCTGGCCGGTCCATTTGGTGAGCTCGCCCATCATCCGGCGGAAATCGATCTCCTGGAAGGCTTCGCGTTCGGCCATGCCGCGCGCGACCTGGCCGACGAAGACGATCGCCGGCGAGGAATCCTGGCGCGCGGTGTGGATGCCGACGCTCGCATTGGTCGCCCCGGGACCGCGGGTGACGAAGCAGATGCCGGGCCGCCCGGTCAGCTTGCCGTAGGCTTCCGCCATATAGGCCGCGCCGCCCTCCTGACGGCAGGCGATGACGCGGATCCGGTCGCGCACGTCGTACAGCGCATCGAGGGTCGCGATATAGCTCTCGCCCGGAACGCAGAAGATCGTGTCCACGCCATGGGTGAGCAACGCGTCGGCCAGGATCTGGCCGCCGGTCCTGAGATTGCTGGTCATGTTTCGATGAACTCGTCCACGAATACGGTGTATTTCTGAAGCTTGGGCTTTTCTGCATCTTCCGGGTCGACATAGCGGATCGAGCTCTTGCCCTTGAGCCGGCGCGGCAGGATCATCGCCCGCGAGAAATGCCCCGGCGCGTCGTCCGGCGCCCAGGCATAGACCGGGTCCGGGCCGGCCTCGCACCAGGCGTCGTATTCGCCGATCTCCGTCGTCTCGCCATGCACCCGCACGTTGAACCCGCCCTTGAGCAGGCAGCGTATGCCGCCGCCCTGGTGGGTGTGGGTATAGGCGATCCCGCCCGGCGGCAGCTCGACCTTGTCGCAGCGCAGCAAATAGCCGTCCGGATCGTCGAGCCGGAGCGGCGCTTCCAGCTTGCGTTCCGATCTCACCCCCTTGCCGGCGGGGGCGCCCGCGCCGGCGTCGAGCTCGTAGCGCAGCAGGCACGCCCCTTGCGCGCGGGCGACGATCGAGACCGGCCCGGTGCAGAAGAATGCGGAGTTCGCGGCGAGTGTCGCCGATGCCCCGCCGGCGGAAATCGAAGCCATCCCCTCCGCCACGTAGATCGCCCGGATCGCCGGGGGCAGCGCCTCGTCGAAAGCGGCGTTCGCATCGAAGTCGTCTCTGGAGAGACGGAGGACGTGAACCGTCATTGGGGATCCCGATATGGAGCGCGCCCGCCAAACCGGGCGGCGCGACTACCTAAACATACCGTCCGGGTGCTCACAACATGCGGTTGCTCCGCGAGTTGACCGGGTTTCGCGCTGGGGTATGATCTTGCGCCCTAAAAACTCCTTAGGAGCGCATAAATCCATGCTGAATCATACAGTTAAAGTCTATCCTTCGAAATCGAGATTAGCGAGGGAAGGCCAGCTTGCGTGGAAAATCGCGGCCGTCGCGACCGACCCGGTCGCGGTCGAGCCGGCGGTCCTGGACATGGCGGTCAACCGGATCGTCGACAATGCCGCGGTGGCGGTGGCGGCGCTCAACCGGGCCCCGGTGGCCGCCGCGCGGGCGCAGGCGCTCGCCCATCCCCGCGACGGCGGCGCGGCGGTTTTCGGAATCGCGCCCGCACGCCGCTTCGCCGCCGAATGGGCCGCCTGGGCGAACGGGACGGCGGTCCGCGAGCTCGACTTCCACGACACCTTCCTCGCCGCGGATTATTCCCACCCGGGCGACAACATCCCGGCGATCCTCGCCGTGGCGCAGCAGACGGGGCGCGGCGGCGAGGATCTGGTGCGCGGCATCGCCACCGGCTACGAGATCCAGATCGACCTGGTAAAGGGCATCTGCCTGCACGCCCACAAGATCGATCATATCGCTCATCTCGGGCCGTCCGCGGCGGCCGGTATCGGGACGCTGCTCGGGCTTTCCACCGAGACGGTCTACCAGGCGGTGCAGCAGGCGCTGCATACCACCGTCAGTACGCGGCAGTCGCGCAAGGGCGAGATTTCGAGCTGGAAGGCGTTCGCGCCTGCGCATGCGGGCAAGCTTGCGATCGAGGCGGTCGATCGGGCGATGCGGGGCGAGGGGGCGCCGTCGCCGATCTACGAGGGGGAGGACAGCGTCATCGCCCAGGTGCTCGACGGGCCCGATGCCGCGTACACCGTGCCGCTCCCGGGCCCGGGCGAGGCCAAGCGCGCGATCCTCGAATCCTACACCAAGGAGCATTCGGCCGAGTATCAGAGCCAGGCGATCATCGACCTCGCATTCCGCATGCGCGGCAGGATCGCCGATTTCGAGGAGATCGAGCGCATCGTCCTCCACACCAGCCACCACACCCATTATGTGATCGGCACCGGCGCCGGCGATCCCCAGAAGATGGACCCCGAGGCGAGCCGCGAGACCCTCGACCACAGCATCATGTACATCCTCGCGGTCGCCCTGCAGGACGGCGAATGGCACCATGTGCGGTCCTACGCCCCCGAACGCGCCGCGCGCCCGGACACGACCCGCCTGTGGCACAAGGTCTCGACGGTCGAGGACGCCGAATGGACCGGGCGCTACCACGAGCCCGATCCCAACAAGCGCGCCTTCGGCGGGCGCATCGAGGTCGTGCTGAAATCGGGCGAGACCGTCGTCGACGAGCTCGCCGTCGCCAACGCCCATTCCGCCGGCGCGCGCCCGTTCGCGCGGGCCGACTACATCCGCAAGTTCGAGACCCTGGCCGACGGCATCGTCGCGGCGGAGGAGCAGCGCCGGTTCCTCGATTTGGTCCAGCGCCTGCCCGATCTCGGCCCCGAAGACCTCGGCGGCCTCAACATTGCCGTCGATCCCGCCGGCCTGGTCAACGCCGAGCGGGACGACAGGGGGATTTTCTGATGCTGTTCGCGAAAAAGACGGCGGCGGAGAAGCGGGCTGGGTTCCGCGCGGCGATCGCATCCGGCGCGCTGCAGCAATTGCCGGGCGCGTTCTCGCCTTTGGTCGCGCTCCTGGTCCAGGAGAAGGGTTTCGACGGCATCTATATCTCGGGCGCGGCCCTGGCGGCGGATCTCGGGCTTCCCGATATCGGGCTGACGACGCTGCCGGAGGTGGCCGCGCGGGGCCATCAGATCGCGCGCGCGACCGATCTGCCGGCGCTGATCGACCTCGACACCGGGTTCGGCGAGCCGATGAACGCGGCGCGCTCGATCCAGGAGATCGAGGATGCCGGGCTTGCCGGATGCCATCTGGAGGATCAGCTCAGCCCCAAGCGCTGCGGGCATCTCGACAACAAGGTGCTGATCCCGGCCGAGGACATGGCGCAGAAGATCCGGGCCGCGGCGGACGCCAAGCGCGATGCCAATTTTCTCTTGATGGCCCGGACCGACGCCAAGGCGTCCGAGGGGCTGGATGCGGCGATCGACCGCGCGAAGGCCTATGTCGATGCGGGCGCCGACGCGATCTTTCCCGAGGCGCTCACCACGATCCCCGAATACGAGGCCTTCCGGGCGGCGATCGCGGCGCCGCTGCTGGCCAATCTCACCGAGTTCGGCAAGACGCCGCTGCTCACGCGCGACCGGCTTGTCGAGCTCGGCTACAACATCGCGATCTACCCGGTGACGACGCTTCGCCTGGCGATGTTCGGGGTCGAGGAGGGGCTCGACATCCTCAAGAACCGCGGCAGCCAGGAAGAGGCGGTGCCGAGGATGCAGACGCGCAAGCGGCTCTATGAGCTGGTGCGCTACGAGGACTACAATCGGTTCGATCAGAGTCTTTTTAATTTCAGGATTTGAAGAACCTGCGAAGCGGGAACAAGGGAGGATTGGATGGCCGGACCGGAAATCCAGAAGGGCCTTGCCGGGGTGACGGCGGATACCACCGCGATCTCCAATGTGGTGCTCGAAACCAACTCGCTCACCTATCGCGGCTACGCGGTCCAGGAGCTCTGCGCGGACGCCTCGTTCGAGGAGGTCGCCTTTCTGATGTGGAACGGGGAGCTGCCGAACACGGCCGAGTTCGACGCGTTCCGGGCCGAAGAGACGAAGCGGCGCGAGATTTCCGAAGACCATGTCGCCGTGATCCGGCGGTTTCCGCGCGACGCCCACCCCATGGACACCTTGCGGACGGCCGTGAGCTATCTCGGCACCACGGAGACCGCCTGGGGCGGCGAGCCGGAAGCGGCGGACCGCGAACGCTCGCTCGACCTGTTCGCCAAGATCCCGACGATGATCGCGACCGACTACCGGTTCCGCCGCGGCGAGGAGCGCATCGCGCCCAGCGGCGACCTGCCCATGGTCGAGAACTTCTTCAACATGTGCTTCGGCGAGGTGCCGCCGGCGGAGGTCATCAAGGCCTTCGACACCTCGATGATCCTCTACGCCGAGCACAGCTTCAACGCCTCGACCTTCACCGTGCGCACCATCGCCTCCAGCCGCTCGGATATCTATTCCGCGATCACCGGCGGCATCGGCTCGCTCAAGGGCCCGCTCCATGGCGGCGCCAACGAGGCGGTGATGCAAATGTTCCTCGAAATCGGCGACCCCGGCATCGCCGAGCAATGGATGCGCGATGCGATCGCCGGGAAGCGGCTGGTGATGGGGTTCGGCCACCGGGTCTACAAATCGGGCGATTCGCGGGTGCCGACGATGCGCAGCTGCCTCGAGGACCTCGCCGCCTGGAAGGACGACGATAGCTGGGTCCGGATGTCCGACGGGCTCCAGAAGGTGATGATCGAGGAGAAGGGGATCCATCCCAATCTCGATTTCCCCGCCGGTCCCTCGTACTACATGATGGGCTTCGACATCGAGATGTTCACGCCGATCTTCGTGATGAGCCGGATTACCGGCTGGACGGCGCATTATCTCGAACAGAACGCCGACAACCGGCTGATCCGCCCGCTCAGCGCCTATAGCGGCGTGGCCCAGCGCCCGGTGGTGCCGATCGGCGCGCGCTGAGGCGCAGCGACGGCGGGACGCGCGCGCGTCCCGTCAGTGCCAGTCGTCGATACCGAGCGCGGCGCGCTCCTCGGTCGTCTGCTCCAGCTTGAACGGCTCGACCGGGATGCCGGTCGCGTCGGCGATCCGCACCACCGCGTTGAACGACGCGACGACGCCGGCGGCATCGACGAAGCCTTGCTCGCCGACCGCCGGGATCAACGCATCCCGGGCGCGGTCGACCTCGGCGTCGGTGCCGCCGATCGCCGCTTCGGCGAAGTCGAGCAACAGGCGGCCATGCGGCACGCCGCCGTCCCCGTCTCCGGTGACGCCGTCGAGGGAGTAGGTCTCGCCGTAATGCCTGCCGCTCTCACGGAGCAGCATCACATGGCCGGCGGTTCAGTATCGGCACCGGTTGATCAGCGACACCCTCGCGGCCACGAGCTCCATCTGGGCGTGGCTGATCGCGCGGTACTCGTTGGCGAAGTCCTTGAGCGCGAATTGCGGTAAATAGATCACGTCGTCGAGCTCGAAGAACGCCGCCACCTCGGCCGGGACGAGGCTCATCCCGCGGTGGATGTTGGCCACCAGATCCGGCGTCTTGTCGCCATAAGGGTTGGGGTCGTCATCCGCGATGTCCGCGGGTTCGAGGGTGGCGACCCAGGCGAGGTCCCGCCTGGCATCCCGCGGGCGGTGACGCGAAGGCATGCCGGGCTCGGGCTCCGGCAAAGCCCGCGGCGGGACGCCGAGCCCCCTGGCCAGCGTGTCCAGCGCCGTCGCGATGGAGACCACGCCGACGATCTCGACATATTCCGGCTCGCTCAGCCCGCTCTCGATCGTGCGCCGGAACCAGGCTTCGGTCAGCCGCCCGGAATCGGTGCGGATCCGGTGAATCGTCTCGACGACAGTGTCCGGCAGACCGCTCGTCGAATCGTGGACGCCGTCCACCGCGAAGGGGGAAAGCGCGGCGGCGCGTTCGCGGCAGAGCGCGCAGCCCGGCGCTTCGCGGCAGGCAGCGACCATGGCGAGCCGTTCAGCGCCGTCCCACCACGTCCCCGGCCGGGCGAGATGCTTCCAGGCCCGCGCGTAGGCCTCGTCGAGGTCGGCGCGCACCGGAAAAGGTGCCGCCTCGGAAAGCGTTTCGCTACCCATCGTCGGCCGGTCTCCCTCGGTGTTCATTTTGCTTCCCGCTGCCGCCGCCGTTCGACCGCGTCGCGGCGGGTGATGAACAGGAGTGCTGCGATTATCACCGCCGTGCCCGCGGCCGACCAGATGTCGGGAATCTCGGTGAAGACGATGAATCCGAACAGCGCCGCAAGCGGCATGCGAAGGAAGTCGAGCGGGGCGACGATCGTCACCTCGCCCGCATCGTAGGCGCGGGCGAGGAAATGCTGACCGACGCCGCCGAGCACGCCCGCGGCGATCAGCCAACCGAGCTGGCGCCAGTCCGGCGTCTCCCAGGTGAGGATCGCGGGCGGCAGCAGGAACAGGGTGCCGAAGAGGAAGAAATAGAAGACGATCCGCGCCGGCGGCTCGGTCCGCGACAGGCTCTTCAGGGAAATGATCGCGCCGCTGGTGAGCACCGCGCTGCCGAGCGCGATCAGCATCGCGTGGTCGATCTCGCCGTGCGGCTTGACGATCATCACCACCCCGACGAACGCGGCGATCGTGGCGAATGTCCGGTCGCGGCGAATGGCCTCGCCGAGGATGAGGCCCGACAGCAGGATCGACCAGAACGGCGAGGTGAAGGAAAGCACCATCGTGTCCGACAGCATCAGCCGCCCGACCGCGTAGACGATGCAGGCGAAGGACGCGATGCCGAAGAACGCCCTCAGGAAATGCGTCTTCAGGCGGCGGGTCGCGACGCCCGCGCGGCCCACCCGGGCGAGCCAGGGGATGAACATGACCAGCGCCACCGTGGTCCGCATCAGCGCGACGACGAAGAACGGCAGCTCGGTCGCCATCTGCTTGATGAGCACGAACATCGCGGTCAGCAGCGTCACGGCGAGCAGCATCCAGAGGATGCCGCGCAAATTGTCGAGTTTCGGGCGGTAGGCGGTCGGACTCCGCGCCCACTTGTCGGTCACCGCCCTACCGGAGCTCTTCGCGGGCGAGCCGTTCGAGCCAGCGGGCGATTTCGGTGTGGTCCCGCGCGGGCTCGAGGTTCTGCTGCGCCTGGGCCCAGATCTGTCGGCTGAGCGCGGCGAACGGAACGGCGGTGTCGGTCTCCCGCGCCAGGTCGAGCGCGATGTCGAGGTCCTTCACCATGAGGTCCATCGCAAACCCGGAATCGAAGCTCCGGGAAAAGACGAACCGGGCGAGCTTGTTGCGCGTCGAGTGGTTCATCCCGGTCGAGGAATTGACCACCTCGGCCATCGTCTCCGGCTCCAGCCCGAAACGCTTGCCGACCAGGAACGCCTCGACCGCGATCAGGAAGCCGGCCGCGCTGATCGTGTTGTTGAGCGCCTTGAGCGCGTGGCCCGACCCGATGGCGCCGGTGTGAATGACGCGCTTGCCGATGGCCTCGAGGACCGGCCGGCAGCGCTCGACCAGCGCCGCATCGCCGCCCGCCATCACGGTGAGCGTGCCCTCGACCGCGCCCTTTCGCCCGCCCGAGACAGGCGCGTCGATCGTGCCGATCCCGCGTTCCGACAGCGCCGCGGCGAGTTCCACCGTGCCGGCCGGCTCGGAGGAGCTCATGTCGATCAGGATCCCACCCTCCGGGAACCCGTCGGCGATCCCGCCCGGCTCCAGCGCGGTGCGGGCGACGTCGGCGCCGGTCGGCAGCATGGTGATCACGACATCGCTGGCGGCGGCGACCGCCTGGGGGCCGTTGGCCTTCCGACCGCCGGTGGCTTCCGCCGCGGCTTCGGTGCGCGCCGGCGCAATATCGTAGAGCCTGAGCGCATAGCCCGCCTTGGCGACGCGCTCCGCCATCGGGCCGCCCATCGCCCCGAGGCCGATAATGCCGACGTTGCGCAATTCCATCGCGCGGGCCTTCCTGCCGGTTTTTCGCGGATGCCGCATCCTATCGCCTCGGACGGGGCCGCGAAACGGCCGGACGATCAGGCGGCGAGCGCGTCCCGCGGCGGGATGTGGTCCCGGTCCTGGGCTTCGGCGACGGCGCCGTGGGTCAGCCGCCCGCGATGGACGTTGAGCCCGTTGAGCAGATGCGGATCGGCGAGAAGCGCGTCGCGCCAGCCCTGAAGGGCGAGCTTGTGGATGAAGGGGAGGGTGGCGTTGTTGAGCGCGAGGGTAGACGTCCGCGCCACCGCGCCCGGCATGTTGGCGACGCAGTAATGCACCACCTCGTCGACCACGAAGCTCGGGTCCGAATGCGTCGTCGGGCGGCTGGTCTCGCAGCACCCGCCCTGGTCGATCGCGACGTCGACGATGACCGAGCCGCGCTTCATCTCGCGCACCATGTCGCGGGTCACCAGCCTGGGGGCGGCGGCGCCCGGCACCAGCACCGCGCCGATCACGAGATCGGCTTCGAGGATTTCCTGCTCGACCGAATCGGGCCGCGAATAGCGCGTCGCGATCAGGCTGCGGAACAGCATGTCGAGCTCGGCGAGACGGCGATGCGCCGTATCGAGCACGGTGACCGAGGCGCCGAACCCGGTGGCGACGAGCACCGCGTTGGTCCCCACTACGCCGCCGCCGATAACCACCACCTTGCCCGGCCGGACACCGGGCACTCCGCCGAGCAGGATGCCGCGCCCGCCATGCTCGGTCTCCAGGCAATGCGCGCCCGCCTGCACCGCCATGCGGCCCGCGACCTCGCTCATCGGCGCCAGCAGGGGAAGCCCGCCGAACGCGTCGGTCACGGTCTCGTAGGCGATCGCAATGCAGCCCGAATCGATCAGCCCCTGGGTCTGGGCGGGGTCGGGAGCGAGGTGCAGGAAGGTGAACAGGATCTGCCCTTCGCGCAGCATGGCGATTTCCCCGGGCTGCGGTTCCTTGACCTTCACGATCATGTCGGCCCGGGCAAAGACTTCCGCCGCATCGGCGGCGATCCGCGCGCCGGCGGCGATGTAGTCGGCGTCGTCCATGCCGATTCGATGGGCGGCGCCGGTCTCGACGATCACCTCCTGGCCCGCGCGGACCAGGTCGCGCACCGCGCCGACCGTCAGGCCGACGCGGTGCTCTTCGGTCTTAATCTCCCGGGGTACACCGACTAACATGGCACTCTCCCTTTCAGTCCCGGCTGGGCGGCCCGTGACGCGGGCGAGGCCGGTGCCGGTCTGTCAAAAATGGGTCGGGTCAGGATCGACCACAAGGAGTTTCAGCATGCGCGCCATCGTCGCCAATGACATCGGACCGCCGGAAGATTTGATCATCGAGGAGCTGCCCGACCCGGTACCCGGCCCGGGCGAGGTTCTGGTCGATATCAGGGCGGCGGCGGTCAACTTCCCCGATCTGCTGGTGATCGAGGGCAAGTACCAGATCGTCCCGCCGCATCCCTTCGTGCCGGGCAAGGAGGGCGCCGGGGTGGTCGCGGCGATCGGCGAGGGCGTCGACGGGCTGTCCCTCGGCGACCGGGTGATGGTCCAGGCCGAATGGGGGACCTACGCGCAGAAGCTCGTCGTCGCGGCGGATCACTGCTTCCCGATGCCGGACGGGATGGGCTTCGACGAGGCCGCGGCGATCGGCATCGCCTACCAGACGGCGCATTTCGCGCTGGTGGCCCGCGCCGGGGTCAAGCGGGGCGACCGGGTGCTGGTAACCGCCGCGACCGGCAGTGTCGGCATCGCCGCCATGCAGCTCGCCAAGGCGTTCGGCTGCATTGTGCTCGCCGGCGTCACCACGATGTCGAAGGCGGGGGTGGCGCGCGAGAACGGGGCCGATCACATCGTCGATCTCACGGTCGGAAACTTGCGCGACTCGATCCGGAAACAGGTGAAGGAGGCCTGCGGCGCGGTCGACGTGGTCATCGAGATCGTCGGCGGCGAGGTCTTCGAGGGCGCCATCCGCGCGCTCGATTTCGAGGGGCGGATCGTCGTCGTCGGCTTCACGAGCGGCGAGATCCCGTCCTTCAGGACCAACTATGCGCTCTTGAAGGTGATCTCGGTGACCGGCGTCAACTGGTCGACCTATCGCGACCGCGACCCGGGATGGGTGCGGCGCGTCCAGGGCGAGATCTTCGACCTCTATCGCGAGGGCAGGATCGCCGTCCCGGTCCAGGCGGTCCTGCCGATGACCGGCTTTGTCGAGGCGTTCGACGTGATCCGCGACCGCCAGGTGCGCGGCAAGGTGATCCTCGACATGGGCGCGGGCAGCTAACCGCGCCCGGCCGGTTCATGCCCGGCGGCGCGCCTTCCAGCCGAAGCTCGCGGGCGAGTAGGACAGTCTCGGCGTTCGGTTGATCTGACGCTTGAAGGCCGCGTATTCGCGCAAATTGTACACCTCTTGGGTGTGTATCCGGGGCCGCGCCGGACGATCGATCATCGGTTTGAAAAAGGACATGAGGATATGCATGGCCCGTCCCCCTTCTCGTACCGTCGTTTGTACCGCTCTCGTGTGCGCACTCTGTGCGCCTGAATGGGAAGATAGGCGCACAACGTGCGCAAAGCAAGTTGAAAAGCGCACTTTGTGCGCCTAACATCGGATCGTCTGTTTAGCCATTGAAAGAAGTCGTGTCGGCCGTGGACAAGGATCGCGAGAGCGGAAGGACGCCGGCGATGTCGCCCGCCCGTTTCAAGCGCTGGCGCAAGTCGCTCAAACTGTCGCAGAAGGAGGCGGCGGTCGCGCTCGGGCTCAAGCGGCGCATCCTGCAGTACTACGAGAAGGGCGAGCGCAACGGCGAACGGGTCGAGATCCCGAAGACCGTGCGGCTCGCCTGCTACGCCCTGTCCCGGGGCTGCGAGGACTATTCGGGGCCGGACGAGTAGGGCGCCGGCTACCTGGTGATGATTTCCGGCCCCATCAGGGCGGTCGGGATCCAGGTCGAGATCCAGGGAACGTAGGTCACCAGGATCAGGAACACGAACATGATGCTGACCCAGGGCAGGGCGGCGCGCACCACGTTCATCACCGACATCGAGGCGACGCCCGCGGTCACGAACAGGTTGAGCCCGACCGGCGGGGTGATCATCCCGATCTCCATGTTGACGACCATGATGATGCCGAGATGGATCGGGTCGATCCCGAGCTCGATGGCGATCGGGAAGACCAGCGGGGCGACGATGATCAGCAGCCCCGACGGCTCCATGAACTGACCGCCGAGCAGCAGCAGCACGTTCACCACCACCAGGAACATGATCGGCCCGAGCCCGGCGGCCAGCATCGCCCCGGCGATTTCCTGCGGGATCCGCTCCTCGGTCAGCACGTGCTTGAGGATCAGCGCGTTGGCGATGATGAACATCAGCGTGACGGTGAGCTTGCCGCCTTCCAGCAGGGTCTTCCTTGTGTCCGGGTGCCAGAACACGGCGACCGAGCGGCGCAGGACCGCGAGCCCCCGCGGTCCTGCTTTCGCGAACGGCCCCATGTCGCAATAGACGAAATTGGCGATCAGGAAGGCGTAGACCGCGGCGACCGCGGCGGCCTCGGTCGGGGTGAATATCCCGCCATAGATGCCGCCCAGGATGATGAAGATCAGCAACAGTCCCCAGACCGCATCGCGCGCCGAATCGAACAGCTCGCGCCACCCGGCCCAGGGCTGCGAGGGCAGGCCGCGGAACCGCGCGGTCACGTAGATCCCCGCCATCAGCATCAGCCCGGCGATAAGGCCGGGCAGAATCCCGGCGAGGAACATGCGCCCGACCGAGACGTCGGTCGCCGCCGCGTAAACGACCATGACGATCGAGGGCGGGATCAGGATCCCGAGCGTGCCGGCGTTGCAGATCACCCCGGCCGCGAATTCCTTCGAGTAGCCAACCTCGCGCATGCCGGCGATGACGATCGAGCCGATGGCGATCACCGTCGCGGGCGACGAGCCGGAGAGGGCCGCGAACATCATGCAGGCGACAACCGAGGCGATCGCGAGCCCGCCCTTGATATGCCCGACAAGCGCGATGGCGAAGCGGATGATGCGGCGCGCCACCCCGCCGGTCGACATGAAGGTGGAGGCCAGGATGAAGAACGGAATCGCGAGCAGCGTGTAATGCCCGTCGAAGGCCGAGAACAGGGTTTGCGCGATCGAGGCGAGCGACCCGTCGGAATAGATCAGCAGGAACAATATGCTCGACAGGCCGAGCGAGACCGCCACCGGCACGCCGATGACCATCAAGAGGATGATCAGGCCGAACAGGAAGGCGACCGTCATTCCTCAGCCCTCCGGACCGCCGGGCTGGAGGGCTTCCTGGAGCTTTTCCTCGGCCTCGTGCGAGGCGATCACCGTGACCTGGTCGCCGCGCGCGATGCGCCAGCCCGCCTCGACGAACCGCCAGGTCAGGAGCGCCATGCCGACCGGCAGGGCGGCGTAGGGGATGAAGCGGGGCATCTTCTCGTAGGCCTCGCCCTCGTTGAACCAGTCGGCGAGGAACTGGAGAAACTGCGGCATCGGCACGTCGTTGACTTCGAGGAACGCGCGCTTGCTGGCGAAGGGATACCAGTATTCCCAGGACCCGATCAGCAGCAGGACGGAAAAGGCGAGGCAGGCGGCGACCGCGACCAGGCCGAGCGCGCGCCTCGCCACCGGTCCGAGCGCGTTGATCACCAGGTCGATGCCGAGATGGAGCGACCGCTTGACCGCGTATGAGGCGCCGATAAGCACCAGCCAGGCGAAGAGAAAGACGGTCGCCTCGAGCGCCCACAGGATGTTGTCGTTGAAGACATAGCGCGCGACCACGTTGGCGAAGGTGATCACGGTCATCAGCCCGAGGAACAGCGCGATCAGCGTTTCCTCGATCCGGTCGGCCATCCGCCCGATGGTCGATCCCTCAGGTGCCGACATGCCGGTGCCCAGGTGGCCGCTGCGTCATTGCGCTCGGAGCCGGCCCCTCGCCCGGGGCAGCCGCATCGGCCGCCCCGGGCGAGGCTGTGTCACGGTGCGGGGTCAGCTCCCCACATTCGCGGCCTGGGCGGCCTTGATCAGATCGGCTCCGACGTCCTTCTCGAACTTGTCCCACACCGGGCGCAGCGCCTTGACCCAGGCTTCGCGCTGCTGCGAATTGAGGGTGCGGATCTTGCTGCCGGCCTCGACGATCTTCTTCTTGTTCTCCTGGTTCACGGCATAGGCTTCCCCGTTCCGCTGCACCGTGACCTCCATGAGGATCTTGGCGAACTGGCTGCGGATGTCCTTGGGCAGCCCGTCCCACCATTCGGTCGAGGCGACGACGAGGTAGTCGATGATGCCGTGATTGGTCTCGGTCACGCCGTCCTGCACCTCGAAGAACTTCTTGCCGTAGATGTTCGACCAGGTGTTCTCCTGACCGTCGACGACCTTGGTCTGGAGCGCGCCGTAGACCTCCTTGAAGGCCATCTTCTGCGGGTTGGAGCCGAGCTGCTTGAACTGCGCGACCAGCACGTCGGACTGCTGCACGCGGAATTTGAGCCCCTTCGCGTCCCCCGGCTGCAGAAGCGGCTTGTTCGCCGACATCTGCTTCATGCCGTTGTGCCAGAATTGCAGGCCCTGCAGGCCGCGGCGCCTCATCGAATCCTTCAGCGCCTGGCCGCCCTCCGAGTTCTGGAACCGGTCGACCGCGGCGATGTCCTTGAACATGAAGGGCAGGTCGAAGATGCGGAACTTCTTGGTGAATTTCTCGAACTTCGACAGCGACGGCGCGGCGAGCTGCACGTCGCCCTGCAGCATCGCCTCCAGCACCTTGTTGTCGTCATAGAGGGTGGAGTTGGGAAACACCTGGAGGCACGCCTTGCCGTTCATCTCGGCGTTCACCCGCTTCTCGAGAAGCGTCGCGGCGATACCCTTGGGGTGCTTGTCGGTGTTGGTCACGTGGCTGAACTTGATGACCGTTTCGCCCTTGTCGCACTTGGCGGACGCCTGTGCGGCGAAGGCTGCCACCGCTACGACGGCGACGGCGCTGACGATCGCTTTCTGCATCGAGTTTCCTCCTGGATGGAATTTGGGGATGGACCTGCGGCCGGCCGCATCCCGATTCCGGCGACATTAACCGGACGGTAGGCAGTCGTGCAAATATCTTCAACATTTTGGCCGGGTGGCGCTCGTCACATTTCCGGGATCAAACGGCGACTCCGGGATCAAACGGCGACGGCGCGATGCAGGTCGAGCAGGTCGAGGACGGTCGCTGGGTCCCGCCGTCCGAAGCCGCATTCGGTGCCGATTCCGAAGCCGGTGACGACGCGCTCGGCTGCGGCGATCCGCTTTCTCGCGCCCGCGGTCCCGTCGGTGAGGTGGACCAGCCCGAGATGGAGCCGGGTCGGCGGGTCGAGCGCGAGACCGGCGAGCGGCGCGAAATAGGCCTCGTCGTCGCGGTCGCGCGGAACCGGGATGTGGATCCAGTCGACCGGGCGCGAGACCGACGCGGCGATCGCATTGGCGATGCGCACCAGGACGGCCGTGTCCTCCGGTTCCTTCCAGTGGCGGTGGTTCATGTCGCCGTAGCAGAGGTGGTAGCCGAGCTCGACCCCCGCCGGAACCGCGTCGCCGAGCCGCGCCAGGCGCTCGATGAGCCCGGCCTCCGGCGCCGCGCCGAGAAACGGAACCGGGTAAAGCCGCTCGAATATGCTCATCTCGGTCGCGACGTCCCACTGCACCGAGAGCGCGGCGGCGGGCACCGCCCGGCGGATCGCGGCGAGCTCGGCCAGCATGCGGGCCTCGTAGAGCGGCTCGACCTCCCCCTGGTCGCGATAGGCGATGAACGAATAGACCGGCGCGAAGGGTGTCGGCAGGCAGATCTGGAACCGGCAATGTCCAGGAACCGCGCCGTCGGCCACGGCTTCCCGGAAAGCCCGCCAGGACGCGGCGGCCTCGCGGGCGAAGCCGAGCTCGCCGATGTCGAGATCGGCCGCGCCCCGCCCCGGCGCGAAGCGATAGGGGGGTCTGAGCTGGTAGTCGCGCTCGCGCGCCGGCGATGCGGTCAGCGCCGCCTGCGCGGCGAACACGGGCTGCTGCCAGGCGATCCAGTTGGCGCGGATGCCGGTCTCGCCGTCGGGGATCCGCGAGAGGCGGTGGCCGAGCCGTTGCCCCGCCGCGCGAAACACCGCGCCGGCGTCGGCGAGCGGAATGCTGCCGACGAGATGGACCGGCCGGCCGGCCATCCTCAGATCTCGACCACCGCGAGCAAATCGACCTCGATCAGGAACTGGGGGTTGGAGAGCCGGGTGACCCCGACCAGGGTCGAGGGGGCGGGCTTCTCGGGGTCGCCGAAGACGGGCGTCGTCGGATCGGTCTGGACCCGCAGATATTCGTCCACGTCGAGGACGAAGATGCGCCGGTAGACCACATCCCCCCAGCCCGCGCCCGCCGCCTTGAGCTGGGTTTCGAGATTCTCCATCACCGCGATGTATTGCGCCCGGTAATCGCCCGGCGCGACGGGACGGTAGTTCTCGTCCGACGGTGTCTGCCCGGCGACGAAGACCAGCTTCATCGGCCCCGTGACGGTGACCACCCGGGTAAAGGCGGGGTGCTTGTAGATGCCGTCCGGATTGATGTGTTCGCGCGCCATCGGCGTCCTCCCTGGTCGTGGACGCGTCACTCTAGCGGACGGACGGGTCGGGCGGCAGGGAGATGTCGAAGCGGCGCCTGAGAAGATCGTCGATCAGGTCGAAGCAGGAGCCGTAGCGTACCACCCGCATGCGCCCGACATCGATCATCGTCGAGGACCTGGCGTAGCGGTTCCAGCGGGCGAGGCCGTAATCGATCACGATGTCGGCGGCCGCGCGGATTTCCGGTTCGATGTCGCCGGCCCGGAACTTTACCCCGCGCAGCGAGATATTGGCCGACGAGCCGATGACCAGCCGGTTGTCGGCAAAGGCGATCCGCGCCAGCGTGTCGAGGAGCGGCCCCGCGTTGAGCAGCATCGCGATCGTGCCCTCGTCGGTCGTCTGGTCGAGCACGTCGCGCTCCAGCGCGGCGAGCGCCGGATGGTCCAGCCGGCCGGGCGCGACGGTCCCCATCGGCAGGTTCGCGTCCTCGATAATCGCCGAGACGACGGCGCGGCGATCGTCGTCCAGCACATGCAGGTCGCGATGCATTTCGAGGCAGCCGCACATCGCGTTGAGCTTCTCGGGCTTGCGCCGCTTGACCTCGAATATCTTCCAGATGGCCTCGCCTGAAATGCCGAGGATGACGTAGCCCACATCGGTCGGGATGATCCCGATGCCGCCCGCGACAAGGGTGTCATAGACGCGTCGCGCGTCGTCCTCGTAATCATGCAATGTCATATAGTTAGGCCGGTTTCTTCCAGTACCTGCTCATGACATCCTCGACCCATCCCGGCTCCACGATCTCGCCGCGCGGGGCGAAGGCGGTCATGTAGGGCTTGATGTCGATCACCGGCGTGCCGTCGATCGCGTCGAGCCCCTGGACGTGGATCTTCGTCCCCTCCACGCCGAGCACGCGGCACACCGTCGAGCCGATGAGGTTGGGGCGGTAATGCCCGCGCTGGGCGAAGATGCCGGTCAGCGGCAGATCGGGGTTGTTGCGCGGATGGCGCGCGCCGGAGACGATCGTCGCCGGATCGGCGGCGTGGAAGCGGAACAGGACGACGGCGTGGGAGAACGTCTCCAGGCCCCGGATCGCGTCCGCGCCGAGCCAGTCGGTGTCGAGCTCGATGGTGGCGACCACGCTGTCCCAGTCGTCGTTGAACGGCTCCTTGCGGCCTCCGCGGACGGTGCCGACGGGACGGAGTTCGACGGTCGCCGTCACGATGCGCCCGGCGGCGTCCACTCGCGAACCACGGTCTCGTACTCCGCCCGCGTGCGTTCGCTCGGCGGCTCCTTGGCCGTGCCGATATAGACGAAACCCGCCACCCGCTCGTTCTCGCCGCAGCCGAGCGCGGCCGCGACGTCGCCGTTATAGGCCGGCCACTCGGTCAGCCATTGCGCGGAATAGCCGATCGCGTGCGCGGCATTCAGCATGTTCATGCAGGTCGCCCCGCTCGACAGCGTCTGCTCCCATTCCGGGATCTTGTGCCCGGGCGTGACGCGCGAGATCACGGCGACGATGACCGGCGCGCGCTGGAACCGCTCGCGCTCGACCTCGACCAGCTCGTCGAACGCGTCCGGGTTCTCCTTGCTGAACGCGTCCGCGAGCACGTCGCCGAAGGCAATTCGCGCCGCGCCCTTGATGAGGATGAACCGCCACGGGCCGAGCTTGCCGTGATCCGGCACCCGCATGCCGGCCTTGAGGATGGTGTCGAGCTCGACGTCGCTCGGGCCCGGGTCGCCCAGATTGCGGGCGGTCACCGAACGGCGGGTCATGAGGAAGTCGATGATTTCGGCGCGCATGGTTTCCTCCTAGCCGTCCGAGGCGGCGCAAGCGGCGCGCAGCCCTTGCGGCCTCCGTTTCCTCGGTCCATGTCGATACAAGCGATCCCGGGACGTAAGCGGTCCTATTCCGCCGCCTGCCGGCCCGCGACCGCGTCGCGGAGGCCTTCGAGCAGCCCTTCGACCCGGGCGACCCGCTCGACCAAGGCTGTCAGCCTCTCATCCAGGGCGTCGACCCGTCGCTCCAGGCCGTCGAACCGCCGCTCGAACCGTTGATCGAGCCGGTCGATCCTGCGGTCGAGCCGGCCGAAGAGGGTGAGCATCACCCCGGCCAAGGCGACCCCGACTGTGAGGATGGCGATCAACTCGGGCGACATGGGTCCAACCTAATGCAGGCCTCGCCGGATGTCATCACCCGCTCCGGAAAGTCATGCGGGCGAGCGCGCCTGTGCGCGCTCCCGTTCGAGAGCGCGGAGCGCTCCCCGTTGGATCTTGCCCGTGGCCGTGAGCGGCAGGGCATCGACGAACTCGATCGCGCGCGGATACTTGAAGGCGGAGATCTGCGATTTCACGAAATCCTGCAACTCGGCGGCGGCCGCGCCGTTGCCCTCGGTATCCTCCACCAGCGCAACGAACGCCTTCACGATCGCGCCGCGGTCGGGGTCGGGCGAGCCGACGACGGCGCATTCGCGCACCTTGGGGTGTTCCATCAGCACCGCCTCGACCTCGAGCCCGGACACGTTGTAGCCGCTGGTCAGGATCATGTCGTCGGTGCGCGCCTCGTAATAGATATAGCCGTCCCCGTCGACCCGGCAGAGATCGCCCGACAGGTTCCAGCCGTCGCGGACGTATTTCGCCTGGCGCTCCGCGTCGTCGAGATAGCGGCAGCCGTTCGGACCCTTGACGATCATCTGTCCGATCTCGCCCGGAACCGTGTCCTCGAAGTCGTCGTTCACCACCCGCACCCGGAAGCCCGGGATCTGCCTGCCGATGGCGCCCGGCTTTATGTCCTTGCCGGCGGCCGAGATGAAGATGTGGAGGAGCTCCGAAATGCCGAGCCCGTTGATCATCGAAACCCCGGTGATCTCCTTCCAGCGGTTGAACACCGCCGGCGCCAGCGGCTCGCCGCCGCCGACGCAGACCCGGAGGCTCGACAGATCGTAGCTCTCCGCCCGGTCGAGCATCAGCTTGTAGCCCGACGGGGTGGAGAAGCAAACCGTCGCCCGGGTCTTCTCGATCGTCTCCAGCAGCAATTCGGGCGTCGCGCGCTCCAGCAGCACCGTCGAGGCGCCGAAGCGCGGCGCGTCCACCAGGAAGGCGCAGAGCCCGTAGAGGAAGGCGATCTGCGGCGAGCCGCAGACGATGTCGCCCGGTCGGATGTCCACCACATGGCCGATGAAGCAATCGGCGGCGGCGAGCAAATCGCGGTGGAAATGGATCGTCCCCTTCGGCGTCCCCGTCGAGCCCGAGGTGAAGCCGATGATGGCGACGTCCCCGGCCGAGGTGTCTACATTGGCGAATTCCGCCGGCTTGGCCGCCGCGCGGGCTTCGAGACCGTCCGCCCGGTTGCCGAAATAGAGCACCTGCCGCAGCTCGGCGCAGGACGGCGCCGCCGCCTCGATATCGGCGGCGAGCGCATGATGGGAGATCGCGTACTGGATCCGCGCCTTGGCGGCGATGTATTCGATCTCGCGGGAGCGCAGCGTCGGCATCGTGGTGACCGCGACCCCCCCGGCCTTGAGGATCGCGTACCAGGCGGCCGCCAGCATCGGATGGTTGCCCGAGCGCAGCAGCACCCGGTTGCCGGGGACCAGGCCGCACTCCTCGACGAGGAGGTTGGCGATGCGGTTCGACATGGCGAGCACGTCGCCCCAACTCCAGACCTCCTCGCCGAAATGGAACATCGGCTTGCCGGCATAGCCCCGCGAAACCTGGTCGTCGAGCACCGCGACCGCCGCGTTCAGCCGGGGCGGATACGCGGCGAGCTCGGGCAGGACGGAATAGTCCATTTCCGGCCACAGGGCGCGCGGCGGCAATTTGTCGGCGATGAAGCTGTCGATATGCGCTGAAACCATCGGCGGAAAGTAGTCGGGCCGCCGCGCTAAGCCAAGGCCTGCACCCCACCCGTCATTTGACCAAGCACTTGACCAAGAGTAGTGTCGAAATCGTTGTGCTCGACCATCGCAGGGGACGCCGCAAAGATGGCACGCCACGTGAAGATCGGAGAAGCCAAGACGCACCTCTCCGCGCTCCTCGCCGAGGTCGAGGCCGGCGAAGATCTCGTCATTTGCCGCGGCTCCACGCCGATCGCCCACGTCACACGGATCCTCTCCGCTGGCGACCATGCGGCGCTTTCCGCGACCCTCCGCCGGGAAAGGGCCAGGCAGCAGCCGGTAACCACAGCCGAAATCCTCGCCTGGCGCCACGAGGGACACACCCGCTGATGGCCTTCGTGACCGACGCCTCGATCGCGGCCGCCTGGCTGCTGCCCGACGAGGAGGCCGCGCTGGCGGAAACGGCCCTCGACCGGCTGGCCGACGAAACCGCCTGCGTCCCCGACCTGTTCTGGCACGAGCTTCGTAACCTCCTGCTCTCCGCCGAACGCCGCGGACGAATCGACCGGCACCATGCCGACGCTTCCATGGCCCGCATCCGGCGGCTTCCCATCCACTCTCCGCGCCAGTCCGAAGACCAGCACATTCTCGCACTGGCGCGTGGTCATGGTCTTACCGCCTACGATTCGAGCTACCTGGCACTCGCGATACAGGAACATTGTCCACTGGCCACGCTCGACCGCCGACTGAACGATGCCGCCGCGGCCGAGGGGTTGCCGGTCTTCGCCTGAGCCGAATCCCGGGCCGTATCGAGGGTCCTTCGATACGCCGCCCTTTGGGCGGCTACTCAGGATCAGGGGGTGTTGGGCATGCGCACTGTACCCTCACCCTCACCCTCATCCTGAGTAGCCCCCGAAGGGGGCGTATCGAAGGGCGGCCGCGGATTGGCCCCGTGCGGCCCGGGTGCTAGGGTCCCGCGCCCGCGCCCGGAGACCCTGCCGATGAACCCCTTCGTCCGCCTCGAACTGATCCGCGAATCGCTGATCGCCGTCGTCAACGAGATGCGGGCGAACATCATTCATTCGTCCTACGCGCCGATCATCTATGAGGGGCACGATTTTTCCTGCGCGCTGATGTCGGCGGACGGGCGGCAAATCGCCCAGGGGCTCGCCGACCACCCGCTGCACATCTTCGCCGTGCCCTATTCGACGCGCCAGGTGGTCGAGGCCTTCGCGGGCGACATCCATGAGGGCGATCTGTTCCTGCACAACGACCCCTATACCGGCGGCACCCATCTGAACGACGTGCTGCTGCTGCACCCGGTGTTCTTCGAGGGCGCGCTGGCGATGTTCGCCGCCATTCGCTGCCACTGGAACGATGTCGGCGGGATGACGCCGGGCAGCCTGTCGGGAAGGGTGAACGAGATCTATCAGGAGGGGATGCGGATCACCCCGACCCGGATCCGGTCCAAAGGCGTCATGAACGATGCGTTCCTCGAGCTCCTGTTCAACAACATGCGGGGGCGCAACGAGCGCCTCGGCGACTTCAACGCGATGCTCGGCACCGGGCGCAAGGCGGCCGAGCATATCGGCCGCCTGTTCAGGCGCTTCGGCGGGCAGGGGCTGCTCGACGGCATCGAGGAACTGATGCGGCGCTCGGAGGGGCTGCTGCGCGCGCGGATCGCCGAATGCCCCGACGGCGTCTATTTCTCCGACGGCTATATCGAGAGCGACGGTACCAACCCCGAACCCCTGGTCGTCCGCCTCAGGCTCACCGTCGAGGGCGACACGATCGCCGCCGATTTCACCGGCACCTCGGCGCAGACCAACGGGCCGACAAATTGCGGGCCGGCGATGGCGCTCAACGGGGTCGGCACCATCGTCAAGGCGTTCCTCGATCCGTCGACGCCGATCAACCACGGCTCGTTCAACCCGATCGCCGTGATCGCGCCCGAGCGCAGCATCGTCAATGCGCGCGAGACCTCGCCCTGCGGCGGCATGGCCGAGGTCAAGTTCCTGATCGACGCGGTCGTCGCCGCGGCGATGAGCCAGGTGGTGCCGGAGATGAGCGTCGGCGACCTCAAGGGCGGGGCCAACCACATCCACATCGCCGGCCCGGCGCCGGCCGGGGACGGCACCTATATCCACTATGAATGGCCGGCCGGCGGCACCGGCGCCTCGACCGGGGTGGACGGCAACAACGCGTGCCGCAGCTACAACGAAGGCGACTTCAACTCGATCCAGTCGGTCGAGACCGTCGAGGGCGCGTTCCCGCTGCGCGTGGAACGCTGCGAGCTGCGCCAGGGCTGCTGCGGCGACGGCGCGTTTCGCGGCGGGTTCGGGCTGCGCCGCGATATCCGCATCCTCGGCGACGGCGCGATGCTGTCGGTGCTGTCCGAGAAGAACGTCATCCCGCCTTACGGCGTCGAGGGCGGCAGGGCGGGGGCGTCCAACCGCTTCTTCGTCATCCGCGACGGCGAGGACGTGGAGCCGTCCGACATGCCGGGCAAGGTTTCGGGCTTCCGGCTGGAGGCCGGCGACATCGTGCGCGAGGAGACCGCCGGCGGCGGCGGCCACGGCGATCCGCTGACCAGGGGCCCGGAACGGGTGCGGGCGGATGTGGTCGAGGACTATCTGACGACCGGCCAGGCCGAACGGCGCTACGGAGTCGTCCTCACCCCGGAACTCGCGGTGGATGTCGAGGCGACGGAATCGAAGCGGGACGCGCTGCGGGCGGCGCGGCTTCCGGTGCGCATCGAGGCGGCGAACGAGGAGATGTTCGACGGGACCAGGCGCCGGGTCATCGTCCCCGCCGCGATCGCCGACGGGGCCGGCATCGCCGACGGCGCGCTGGTCGAGATTTCGACCGGCCGCGGCGCGCCGCTCAGGGCCTGGGCGCGGGTCGCCGAGGAGGGCTCGGCCCTGCTCGCCGGCGCGTCGAGCCTGGCGATCGTGCGCGCCTCTCCGGGAGACACGGTCGAGATCGCCTCCGCCCGCTCGGTCCCCGAGCTGTAGCATTAAATACCCTGATAACATAAATTATCCTTGATGCGGGACGTATTTCGACATAAATAATCCACGATAGAGCAAGAATGGTGAAATCCAGAGCCGGTTCAGCGTTCCCCCTCACATCGCTGCGACCGATCTGCTAAACGGGGCACCTGCCGCGCGGTCGGGCATCGAACGCGTACTTGGAAAAACCGGATATGGCCGAAACACAGACCGGATACCGCATCGGGGTGGACGTGGGCGGGACCTTCACGGACATCCTCTGCCTCGACGGGGAGAGGCTCCTTTCCGCCAAGGTGCCCTCCTTGCCGGGCCGCCAGTGGCGCGGCGTGCTGAACGCGCTCGCCGAGCTCGGCATCGACAGCGCGGCGATCCGGGTGTTCGTGCACGGGACCACCATCGCCACCAACACGCTGCTCGAACGCAAGGGCGCGAAGACCGCCCTGGTGACCACCGAAGGGTTCCGCGACACCATCGAGATCGGCCGCACCAGACGGCTGATCGGCGGGCTGTTCGACATCAAGTTCGTGCGGCCCAAGCCGCTGGTGCCGAGGGACCGGCGCTTCGAAATCGGCGAACGGGTGGCGGCGGACGGCGCGGTGCTCGCCGAACTCGACACAGCCGGCCTGGCCGGGCTCGCCGAACGCATCCGGGAGACCGGCTGCGAAGCGGTGGCGGTCTGCTTCATCAACGCCTACGCCAACGACGTCAACGAATGCCGGGCGGGAGAATTCCTCGCCGATGCGCTCGACGGCGTCGCCGTCTCGCAATCCGCCGAGGTGGTCCGCGAGAAGGGGGAGTTCGAGCGCTTCTCCACCTGCGTGCTCAACGCCTATCTCACGCCGGTGATCGGCGACTATCTCGAAACCCTCGCCGCCGAGCTCGAAGGCCGGGGGATCGCGGCGCCGGTCAGCATCATGGGGTCCAATGGCGGGGCGATGACGCTCGCCAAGGCGGCGGAATTCGCCGCCGGCACCTTTCTCTCCGGCCCGGTCGGCGGGGCGGGCGGAGCGGTCCGGATCTGCGAGATGGCCGGCGTTTCGGGCTGCATCACCTTCGACATGGGCGGCACCTCGACGGACGTGTCGCTGATCCACGAGCTCACCCCCCGGATCAGCCACGCCAACCAGATCGACGCCTATCCGCTCCAGGTGCCGCAGCTCGACATCCACACCATCGGCGCCGGCGGCGGGTCGATCGCCTGGATCCGGGAAGACGGCACGCTCGAAGTCGGCCCGCAAAGCGCCGGCGCGGTTCCCGGCCCGGCCTGCTACGGGTGCGGCGGCGCGGAGGCGACGATTTCCGACGCCAACCTGATCCTCGGCCGGCTGCCCGCCGAGCGCACGCTGTCGGGCGATCTGCGGCTCTCGAAGACGCTGGCGGAAACGGCGTTCCGGCGGCTCGCAACCTCCCTCGACGCGGACGACATCGTCGGGCTCGCCGACGGCGCGCTCAGGATCGCGGTCGCCAAGATGGCCGGCGCGGTGCGCGAGGTCTCGGTCCATCGCGGCTTCGACCCGCGCGACTTCCCTTTGCTCGGCTTCGGCGGGGCGGGGCCGATGCATGTCTTCCTGGTCGCCGAGGAGCTGGCGATCCCCCGGGTCCTGATCCCGCGTTTTCCCGGTCACCTGTCGGCGCTGGGACAGCTTCTCGCGGATCTGCGGCGCGACTTCGTCCGGGTCTGGGGCGGGCGGCTTACGGCGCTCGATTCGGGCGATTTGCGGCGCGAGGCGGAGGCGATGCGGCGAAATGCCGCGACCTTGCTGGCCGCCGACGGATACGCCCCGGAGAGCCACGCGCACGACTTCAGCGTCGACATGCGCTATGTCGGACAGTCCTACACGCTGGCCGTTCCGTGCGATCCCGAGAGCGTGGAATTTTCGGAATTGCGGGCCGCGTTCGGCGCGCGCCATGCCAGGACTTTCGGCCACGACGACACCGCGTCCGATGCCGAGATCGTCAATATTCGCCTTGTTTCCCGGGGACTTACGGACAAGCCGAACCTCTTCTTCGGCCCCGGGCGGGACGGCGATCCGCTGATCGAGCGGCGTCCGGTCTGGTTCGACGGATGGGTCGATTGTCCGGTCCTCGACCGGGCCGCCTTGCCGGCCGGGCATGTCCTGGAGGGGCCGGCGATCGTCGAGGAGGCGGGCGGAACTTCGGTGATTCCGCCGCGCTGGCGGGTCGCCGTCCACGGTTCGGGGACGCTTGATTGCCGGTTGTCGCCCGAAGGGTGAGCCGGGCATTATGCGCTGCGGGCAGAGAAGCCCCGCGATTTTAGAGGATCTGACGATGGCGGATACGCTGATTGAGACTGCGCCGGTGACGGCGAACCCACGGCCCGGCGCGATGGACAAGGAGGCGTATTTCGATATCGCCAACCACGCATTGCCGGGCGGCGGGTTCGGCGGTTATTCGCTGCCCGAGGACGTCCGCTTCGTGATCCACAAGGGCGAGGGGGCGCGGCTCCAGGATACCGAGGGCGCGTGGTATATCGACTATGTCGGCGGCGCCGGCGCGCTGATCCTCGGCCATGCGCCGCCCACGGTGATCGCCGCCGTCCAGGAGCAGGCGGTCAGGGGGCTGCATCATTTCGGCGCTCCGAACGAGCCGGCGCTCCAGTATGCCGACCGTCTGGTCGAAATCATCCCCTGCGCCGAAAAGGTGATCTTCGCGACCACCGGATCCGAGGCCACGGCCTATGCGATGCGCCTCGCCCGCGCATTCACCGGGCGCGACAAGATCCTGAAATTCGAGGGCGCCTATCACGGCAACCACGACTATTCGAATTTCAGCGTCGCGCCGCGCGCGCTCTCGAACTACCCGCAGGGCCAGCCCGATTCGGCGGGCATTCCGCGGCCGCTGCACGCCTGCGTGCTGGTGGCGCCCTATAACGATCTCGACACCGTCGGCCGGATCGTCGCCGAGAACCGGGATGACCTCGCATGCGTGATCGTCGAGCCGGTGCAGCGGGTGATCTTCCCGCGCGACGGGTTCCTTCCCGGGTTGCGGAAGATCTGCGACGAGAACGGCGTGCTGCTGGTGTTCGACGAATCGGTGACCGGGTTCCGGCTCGCCCTCGGCGGGGCGCAGGAGTTCTACGGGGTCCAGCCCGACCTCGCGGCCTATGCCAAGATCATCGGCGGCGGGGCTGCGCTGTCGGCGGTCGCGGGCCGGGCCGAGATCGTCAACCAGGCCGACCCGGCCACCGAGACCACCCCGGGCTACACCCACGTCAAGGGGACGCTGCACGGCAACCCGATCGGCTCGGCGACCGGCATGGCGACGCTCGACATGCTTTCGGTGCCCGGTTTCTACGACCGGCTCCACGCCGATGCCGAGGCGTTCGGCGCCGGATGCCAGGCCGTGCTCGACCGTCACCGGCTGCCCGCCATCGTCACCGGCAAGGCGTCGTTCTGGCAGATCCTGTTTACCGACCGCCATCCGGTGAACCATGCCGGCGTGATGGACTCGGACAAGGCGGCGAGCCGCGCGCTCGACCTCGCGCTGCTCAAGAACGGGATCTATGTCCTGCCGAATATGCGGCGCTTCGTCTCGGCGGCGCACGGGCCGGAGGATTTCGAGGAAACCCTGAAGGCGCTCGACGCGGCCTGCCGCAGCGTCGCGTGACCGGCCCGCGCATCAAGGGGAGCGCGGTCCTCTTCTCGGAGATGACGCCGGCGCCGGGCGACGAGGCGCGCTTCAACGACTGGTATGACGGCCACCACACGCCGAACCATGTGAACGGGGTGCCGGGCTTCGTCAGCGCGCATCGCTACGCCGCGCCCGACGGCCCGGGCTATCTCGCGGTCTACGATCTCGACGGCGCGGAGACGCTGGAGAGCCCGGAATACCGGTCGCGGAAATACACCCCGGACGACCGCACCAGGGCGATGCTGTCCTCGGTCTCCGGCTTCACCCGCTATGTCGGGCGCGAGATCGACTTCGCCTTCGGCGACGGCGCCGATGCGGGCGCGCTGGACAGCGCCTGGATCCTCGCCGTCTTCTTCGCCGTGCCCGACGACGCCCGGCCCGGTTTCGAGGAATGGTACCGGACCGAGCATATGGGCATGCTGCTCGCCTGCCCCGACTGGCGGATGGTCCGGGTGATGGAGGTCGTCGCGCGCGACCCCGACCCGTTCACCCATATGATGCTGCACTATGTCCGGCGCCCGGACATCCTGGAGGCGCCCGAGATCGTCGCGGCGCGCGATACCGGGTGGCGCAACCGGCTTGCCGCCGAAGACTGGTGGAACCCGCGCTTCGCGGTCTACCGCAAGCGCGGGCGGCGCTTTCTTAAAAAACAAACCCCGGAGGAAGACAAAAAATGAGCAAGGCCTATGACGACGGGCTGGAGATTCGCCGCAGCGTGCTCGGCGCCCAATGGGTCGACCCGCAGCTCGAGAAGGCGAAGACGGACGATTTCATCGACACCATCCAGCAGCACGTCACCGAGCATTGCTGGGGGCTGGTCTGGACCCGCGAGGGGCTCGACCGCAAGACCCGCTCGATGCTGACGCTGGCGATCCTGACGACGCTCGGCAAGATGACCGAGCTCAAGGGCCATGTCCGGGGCGCGATCCACAACGGCTGCACCGTCGAGGAGATCCGCGAGGTGCTGCTGCACGCCACCGTCTATGCCGGCGTGCCGGCGGGCGTGGATGCGTTCCGCAACGCCAAGGAAGCCCTCGACGCGCTCGACAAGTAGCGCCCGGGAGGGCGGACCTAGAACTCCCGCAGCAGGCGGCCGCAGCCGGCGATCCTGTCGTCGATGCCGAGCGCCCGCAGCGCCGCCCAGAGCGTCGCCGTGTTGCTGGTGACGACCGGCTTGCCGAGCGCCTCTTCGAGCGGCTCGACGGCGTCGAGCGCGCCGAAATCGGTGCAGCAGATCAGCACTGCCTCCGCTTCGGGACGGTCGACGGCGCGCGCATGGTCGAACACCGCCTGTGGCGCGACGCGCGAGATCAGCTGGATCTTCTCGATCGTGGCGTTGAGCCCGAGCCCCGCGGCCGCAACCACCTCGATCCCGTGCTCCGCGAGGAATTCCGCCTCATGCGCGTTGGTCTCGTCGGTATAGGGCGTCGCCATCGCCAGCCGCTTGACGCCGAGCGCGTCGAGCGCGGCGAGGATCGCGCCGGCCGTCGAGACCGCTTGCGCCCCGGAAGCCTCGTTCAGCTTGCCGAGAAGGCGGTCGGCGGGGCAGGCCATCGATCCCGAGGTGCAGCCATAGGCCACCAGGTCGACGGCGCAGGCCGCGAGATCGCCGCAGGCCCGGTCGAGATCCCGCATCATCGCCGCGAAGCCGTCCGCCGCGGGGTCGCGCCGCAGCGGCGAGCGGGTGAAGTGGAAACTCACCCCGTCCGGCTTGAGGCGGTTGAACTCGGTCTCGTTGACGGTGTTGCTGGGCGGCACGATCACCCCGATACGGGCGCGCCAGCCATGCGGCCTGAGCCGGTCCAGGGACACGGGCGTTTCCTCTCTCGCAAGGGCGGGCAGCTTGCCAAGCCGGCATC
Organism: Alphaproteobacteria bacterium; assembly: GCA_965205995.1. Classification (GTDB taxonomy): domain Bacteria; phylum Pseudomonadota; class Alphaproteobacteria; order MPNO01; family MPNO01; genus MPNO01. Next base: position 403,453 of record OZ242200.1, read on the forward strand.
GCCGGGACAAGCGCCGGCGACGTTGCCCGTGCCCCGGCGCCCCCATAGAGTGTGGCTGCCCACAACCGGAGGAGGGGAGTTTGGCCGAGACCGAAGCTCTCCGGAACGAGGAGGCGAACTGCTTGGTCGTCTCCTGCCATCCGCTGCAAGACAGCCTGTGCCACCATCTGGTTTCCCGGGTGGAGGCGGGGCTCAAGGCGAACGGCGTCGTCCATGAGCATCTCGATCTGTACCGGCGGGGCTTCGAGGCGCCGCTCTCGGCCAGCGAGCGGGGGAGCTATCTGGGCGAGTTCGACGACAGCGGAATGAAGGACGAGGTGGCCCAGCTGAAGCGGGCGGAGACGCTGATCCTGGTGTTTCCCACCTGGTGGTTCGGCATGCCCGCGCTGCTCAAGGGCTGGTTCGACCGGGTGTGGGCGCCGGGTGTCGCATTCGCCCATGTGCCGGCCACCGGCGGCATCTCGCCGATCCTCGACAATCTCAAGCATGTTCTTGCGATCACCACGCTGAACTCGCCGTGGAAGGTCGACCGCCTGGCCCTTCGTCAACCGGTCAAGCGCGTCCTCAAGGGCGGCATCCTCAAGGGCTGCGCGCCGCAGGCGAGGCTCGAAATGCTGAGCCTCTACGGCGTGGCCGCCCTCGACGAGCAGCGGCTCGAAGGGTTCCGCGGCAAGATCGACCAGGCCCTTGCGAGGGTCCGCTGACCGGGGACCGGGTTCTCGTCGCGGGCGCGGGTCCGGTCGGCAGCGTCGCCGCGCTGGCGCTGGCCCGCGCCGGCATCCCGGTGACCCTGATCGAGGCCTGCGATTCGCTGCCGCTCGATTTGCGCGCATCGACCTTTCACCCGCCGACGCTGGACATGCTCGACGAGCTCGGCGTCGTCGAGGCGCTGATCGCGCAGGGCATCGTCTGCCCGGTCTGGCAGAACCGGGACACCGGGCGAGGCATCGTCGCCGAATGGGATCTCTCCATCCTCAAAAACGACACCGGCCATCCCTATCGGGTGCAGGCCGAGCAGTACAAGCTCAACGCCATCGTCGTCGACATCCTGCGGACGATGCCGGGAGCCGAAATCCGGTTTTCCACCCGCGCCGTCGCCGCGAGCCAGGATGCGGACCTCGTGAGGCTCGAGGTCGAGGGGCCGGACGGCGCGGGCACGCTGTGCGGGCGCTATCTGATCGCCGCCGACGGGGCGTCGAGCGCGATCCGCATCGGCGCCGGCATCGAATTCCCCGGGCTCACCTTCCCCGAGCTCTGGCTCTGCACCAGCACGGCATACGATTTCGCCGCGCATTTCGAGAACCTGGCGCCGATCGCCTATGTCGCCGATCCCGAATCCTGGTTCGTGTTCGTGCGCGTGCCCGGGCTGTGGCGGCTGCTGATGCCGACCCGGCCCGGCGACACGGCCGAGGAGCTGGTGAGCGAGGAGATCGTGCAGGCGCGGATGCACGCGGTCTGCCCCAAGGACGGCCCCTACGAGACCAGGCACCGGACCGCCTATGCCGTGCACCAGCGGGTCGCCGAGACCTATCGCCGAGGGCGCATCTTCCTCGCCGGCGATTCGGCCCACATCAACAACCCGCTCGGCGGGATGGGGATGAACGGCGGCATCCACGACGCGGTCAATCTCTGCGCCAAGATCGCCGGCGTCTGGCGCGGCGAGGCCGACGAGGCGCTGTTCGACCTCTACGACGCCCAGCGCCGGCCGATCGCCGTCGAATACGTCCAGGCGACGACGCTGCGCAACAAGGCGCTCCTGGAGGAGAAGGACCCGGCGGTGCGCGAGGCGCGGCTCGACGAGCTCGCCCGCCAGGCCGAAGACCCGGTCAAGGCGCGCGAATTCCTGCTGCGCTCCTCGATGATCGCCGCGCTGAGAAGGGCCGAGACGCTCGCCTGAGGCGCGTCCCTCGATACGGCCCTTCGGGCCTACTCGGGATGAGGGTAAAAGGAATCCCTCACCCTGAGTAGCGGCCCCTCGGCTTCGCTCGGGACAGGCTCCGCCGCGTATCGAAGGGCGCCGCTACTCCGCGGCGATGGCGGCTTCGAGGCCGGTGTAGTTGGCGTCGTCCAGCGCCCGGATGCCCGGCATCACCCTTTCGGCGAACAGGTCGATGTTCTTCCGGGTCAGATCGGCCGGCAGAGTGGCGAACTGCATCATGGCGACGAAGTTCTGGAACCCGGTCATCCGGTGCGCTTCGGCGATGCGCTTCAGCACCGTTTCCGGGCTGCCGCAGAGGAGGGTGCCGACCTCGATGAGCTGCTCGATGGTGGGGCCTGCGCCGCCGCGCAGCTGGCGCTTGTGCTTGAGCACGCCCTTGAGCGAGGACGGGCTGAGATAGCCCGGCGGGAAATGCATCTCCATCGGCATGTTGAGGAACTTGGCGAAGAAGGTCTCGATATGCGGCCTTGCCTCGGCGACCGCCTGCTCGTCGGTCTCGGCGACATAGGTCGGCGCGGCCCAGCCGATCTGGCTCGAGGCGGCGGTGTAGCCATGCTTCCGCTCGGCCATTTCGCGATACATGTTGAGGTAGCGCGCGACCGAGGTGAACGGGCTGTAGGTCTGCAGATAGACATAGCGCCGGTCGGGATGCGAGGCCCATTCGATGGTCTCGGTCGAGCCCTGGGACGGGCACCAGATCGGCGGGTGCGGCTGCTGGTAGGGGCGGGGCCAGAGATTGACGTATTCGAAGTGGTAGTGCTTGCCCTCGAAGGCGAAGGGACCCTCCTCGGTCCAGGCGCGGACCACCAGCTCATGCGCCTCCTGGTGGCGCGACAGCGATTGCGTCGGGTTGCCGCCCATCGAATAGTACTCGGCGCCGATGCCGCGCACGAAGCCCGAGATCAGCCTTCCCTCGGTGATGCAGTCGATCATCGCGTGCTCCTCGGCGAGCGTCAGCGGGTGCTCGCGGAGGCAGAAGGCGTTGCCGAGGATGGCGATCTTCGCCCGCGACGTGCGGCGCGCCAGCGCGGCGGCCATCACCACCGGCGACGGCATCAGCCCGTAGGCGTTCTGGTGGTGCTCGTTGACGCAGACCCCGTCGAACCCCGCCTGCTCGCAATATTCGAGCTCGTCGAGATAGCGGTTGTAGAGCCGATGTCCCGCCTCGGGGTCGAACAGGCTGTTGGGGAGCACCACCCAGGCGGCCTTGTGCTTCGCCCGCTCTTCCATGTCGAGCTCGCCATAGGGCATCAAATGGAACGAGAAGACCTGCATCTATGCGTCCTTTGCCTGGGGTGTCGGATCATGCCGCCTTGCGCAGCGGCCTGCGCTGCCCCGCCTGTTCCATCAGCGGCATGACCCGGTCGATCCACTGGGCGAGCTCGGTCCTGTAATCGACCCATGACATCAGCACGCCGTCGATGCCGATTTCGATCAGCTTGTCGATCTCGGCGACGATGGTCTCGGGAGTGCCGACCAGCGGGTAGCCGCCATGGCCGGCGATGAAGTGGAAGCGGAATTCGTCGAGCACCTTGGGGTCGAGGGTCCTGGACTGCATGCCGAAGATCTCGAGCAAATTGTTCACCGCCTCGTAATCGCCCTTCCGGCGGACATAGTAGTCGAGATAGTCCTCGGCCTCCGCGTCGGTGTCGCGGCAGACGACATAGACGTGGATCCAGCTCTGGATATCGCGCCCGGCCTCGCGCGCCATCGCCTTGAGCTTGCCGATCTGCGCCTTGCCGGCCTCGGCCTCGTGCTCCTTGAGGATGACGAAGTTCATGTCGGCCTGGGTGGCGGCGAAATGCTGGCCCGCGGGGGAGCCGCCGGCGTTCATCACCGGGATCGCCTTCTGCACCGGCTTGGGCTCGCTCCAGACGTTCTTCGCGTCGAACCAGCGGCCCTGGAAATCGAACTCGCCCTCGCGGGTCCAAAGCTCGCGGGCGAAGTCGAGCCACTCGGTGGCGTATTCGTAGCGCACGCCGTGCTCGCGCCACTCGGCGCCGAACATCTCGAATTCGTTCTTGAACCAGCCGCAGACCACGTTGAGCCCGAACCGCCCGCCCGAGATGTGGTCGATGGTCGCGCATTGCTTGGCCGCGGCGACCGGGTGGACCAGCGGCACGTGGGAGGTCGAGAAGACGCAGCTGTAATCGGTCACCGCGGCGACCGCCGAGGCCCAGGTATAGGTCTCGAAGGTCCGGTTGTTGAAATTGGTGGGCCCGCCATAGCCCTTCCAGCGCGCGACGGGGAGCAGCACCTCGAGCCCCGCCCGGTCGGCCATCATCGCGACCTCCCTGGTGTCGGGCCAGGTCATCTCCCAGGTGTTCTCGGCGGTGGTGATGGTCGAGCCGTGGCTGCAGTTCATCGCGATGATGCCGAGCTTCATCCGGTTGTCGTTGAACAGCGGGTTGGTCGGCTGGGCGGTCATCCGGTGTTCCTCCTGCGCAGGGTGGAGTGTGCCCAAGTTCGGCCCGAAACGCCAGCAACCGTCCTTCGATACGCGGCTTCGCCGCTACTCAGGATGAGGGTAGGGCGATGGCCGGCCCAACACCCCTTCCTCATCCCGAGTAGGCGCGAAGCGCCGTATCGAGGGACGCACGACAGGCGCGGTTTCCCGGGCGGCGAAGCGCGCCTAAAATCGCAGCCGAAACCGCGCCAGGGGGCGATGCCATGCATATCCGGAAGCTGTTCACCGCCGTCGACGAGACCATGAGCGAGATGGGCCGCGAGGCGAACGAGCCGCTCAGGAAGGTCGCGGTCGTCGCGGTGGTCAGGAACCCGCTCGCCGGGCAGGGCTATGTCGAGGACCTCAGCGCGCTGATCGACGCCTCGACCGCGATCGGGGAAAAGATCTCGGCCATGGCGGTCGAGGCGCTCGGCCCCTATGCGCCCGATTCCTACGGCAAGGCGGCGCTGATCGGCACGGCTGGCGAGCAGGAGCACGGGGTGGCGATGCTGACCACGGTCTACGGCAACGCCATGCGCGACGCGGTGGGCGGCGGCCAGGCCTGGATCTCCTCCTTCACCAAGCGCGCCTGTCCCGGCGAATCGATCGACATCCCGCTGGCGCACAAGGATGCGCTCTATGTGCGCTCGCATTACGACGGGATGAGCGTGACGGTGCCCGACGCGCCGCTGCCGGACGAGATCGCGGTAATCTGCTGCATCGCCAATCGCGGGCGGCTCAACCATCGCGTCGGCGGGCTCCGCAAGGAAGACGCCAGGGGCGAAGACGGGCTGGTCTAGGGCCCAATCGGGGAGGAAACAATGAAGACCGCAATCGTCAACCTGGCCACCATCGTCACCGGCGACTGGCGGGACCCGATCGCGCCCGGCGATTCGATCCTGATGGAGGACGGGATCATCAAGGAGGTCGGCAGCGTCGAGGCCTCCCGGGTCGAGGCCTGCGACGTCGTGCTCGACGCCGGCGGCATGACCGCCATGCCGGGGATGATCGATTCCCAGGTGCACAACACCTTCGGCGACTACACCCCGCGCCAGAAGACGGTCGGGTTCCTGGAAAGCTATCTGCATGGCGGGACCACGACCTCGATCACCGCCTGCGAGGTCCACGTGCCCGGGCGGCCGAGCGACCCGGAGGGGGTGAAGGCGCTCGCCATCGCCGCCAAGAAATGCTTCGACAACTTCCGCCCGGGCGGCATGCGGGTGCATGCCGGCGCGGTGATCCTCGAACCGGGGCTGACGGCGGCCGATTTCGAGGAGATGGCCGACAAGGGCATCTGGCTCGCCAAGGCGGGGTTCGGCAAGTTCCAGACGCCCTTCGAATACACCCCCTATGTGCGGATGGCGCAGGCCGCGGGGATGATCGTCAACTGCCATACCGGCGGCGCGTCGATCCCGGATTCGTCGGCGATCACCGGCAAGCACCTGCTGGACATGCGCCCCGACGTGTCCTTCCACGTCAATGGCGGGCCGGTGGCGATGCCGGACGAGGATTTCGCGCCCATCGTCAACGACACCGAGATCGCGCTGCAGATCTGCCAGGCGGGCAATATCCGGACGGCTCTCCTCTGCCTCAACCTCGCGGTCGAGGCCGACCAGTACGACCGCTTCCTGATCGCCACCGACACGCCGACCGGGACCGGGGTGATGCCGCTCGGCATGATCAAGTCGGTCTGCGAGATGTCCTGCCTGTCCGACTATCCGGCGGAGATGCTGATCGCCGCGGCCACCGGCAACGTCGCCAAGATCTACCGGCTCGACACCGGCTTCCTGAAGCCCGGGCTGGAGGCCGATGTGCTGGTCCTCGACGCGCCGCTCGGCTGCTCCAAGGACGATGCGCTGGGATCGATCAAGAACGGCGATTTTCCGGCGATCGCGGCCTGCTTCACCTCCGGCATCCCCCGCTTCATCGGGCGCAGCCGCAACACCCCGCCGCCGACGCGCAAAACCGTCATCGCCAGGAACAACCAGCCCAACATGTTCTCCCCGGCCGCCCACGTATAGGCGCCGGGGACGAGCCACATGGCGGCCGAAACGGCGATTTCGCTCTGGGACAACACCGCCGGCGAGGCCGATCTGGACTCGCCGCTGGAGGGCGATTGCGAGACCGACATCGCCATCGTCGGCGGCGGTTTCACCGGGCTGTCGACGGCGCTGCACGCGGCCGAGCGCGGGCTCGATTGCCATGTGCTGGAAGCCCGGCGGATCGGCCACGGCGGTTCCGGCCGCAATGTGGGCCTGTTGAATGCGGGCGTCTGGCTGCCTCCCCAGGACGTTCGCGCCCGCCTCGGCGACGAAAGGGGAGCCGTGCTGACGCAAATTCTGGGGGACGCGCCCGCCTATGTGATGTCGCTGATCGAACGCCACCGGATACGCTGCGAACTCACGCGCAGCGGAACCATCCATGCCGCCCATTCGCCGCGCGCCTATGAGGATCTGGCGCAACGCGCCATGGAATGGCAGCGTCTCGGCGCGCCGGTCACGCTGCTGACCCGCGCGGAGGCGGCGGAGAAGATCGGCGGCGACGCCTATCACGGCGGGCTCTTGGACCGCCGCGCCGGCACCATCAACCCGATGGGCTATGTCCGGGGGCTCGCCCGGGCCGCGCTCGCCGCCGGCGCCCGCATATCGACCGGCGTGACCGCGCGCGGTCTTCGCCGCGACGGCGAAAGATGGATCGTCGAGACCGACCGGGGAAGGGTTTCGGCGCGGGCGGTGGTGCTGGGGACCAACGCCTATACCGACGATCTCTGGCCGGGGCTGAATCGGAGCTTCACCATCATCCACTATTTCCAGGTCGCGACCGTGCCGCTCGGCGACCGCGCCCGGTTCGTCCTGCCGGAAGGGCAGGGGCTGTGGGACACCGCCCCGGTGATGTTCTCGGTCCGCCGCGATGCGCATGGCCGCTTGATCGCCGGCTCGATGGGCCGGACGATCGGCGGCGGGGTTTCGCGGCGCTGGGCGGCGCGCCGTCTGCGGCGGCTGTTTCCCGCCCTGGGCGAGGTCGGGTTCGAGCAGGCGTGGTACGGGCAGATCGCGCTTACCCCCGACCATCTGCCGCGCATTCATCGCCTGGCGGACGGCCTCTACACCCCGATCGGCTATAACGGGCGCGGCATCGCGCCGGGCACGGTGTTCGGCAAGGCGATGGCCGAGCTGTTGTCGGGCGGCAGCGAGGAAGACCTGCCGCTGCCGGTCTCCGAACCGGCGAGGGATCGGCTGGCCCCGCTCAAGACCCGCTTCTACAAGGCCGTCTTCGCCGCCAACCAGATCGCGAGGGCGTTCTGAACAACGGATCGAGGAATCGATGAGCGAACCAACCACCGCCCTGATCACCGGCGGGGCGCAGGGAATCGGCTATGCCTGCGCCGAGACGATCGCCGGGAACGGCGCGCGGATCGTCCTTGCCGACATCAACGAGACCGGTGTTCGGGAGGCCGCGAAACGGCTCGGCGGGGACACCGAGGCGATGGTTTGCGACATGGGGGACGCGGCGCAGATCGCTGCCATGTTCGACCGGATCGAGGCGGAGATCGGCCCGCTCTCGGTGCTGGTCAACTGCGCCGGCATCGCCATTCCCTGCGATTTTCTCGAAACCCCGCTGGAGCAGTTCACCTCGGTGATCGACGTCAACCTCACCGGCACGTTTCTCGCCACCCAGCTTGCGGCGAAATCCATGATCGCGGCCGGAATCGCGGGCTCCATCGTCAACATGTCGTCGGTCAACGCCCAGGTCGCGATCCCCACCATCGCGGCCTACTGCGCCTCCAAGGGCGGCGTCATGCAGCTCACCAAGGCGAGCGCGCTGGCGCTCGCGCCGCACGGCATCCGGGTCAACGCCGTCGGCCCGGGGTCGATCGACACCGCGATGATGGCGGCGGTCAACGAGAACCCGGAAGCGATGCGGGTGGCGATGTCGCGCACCCCGCTCAAGCGCATGGGAACGCCGCGCGAGGTTGCCGAGATCGTCGCCTTCCTGGCGAGCGACAAGGCGAGCTACATCACCGGCGAGACCGTCTATGTCGATGGCGGCCGGCTCGGGCTGAACTACACCTGTTAGCCGAGGACAGGCGGTGCGTTCAGTGGCAGGGGAAGGACAGGCCGTGCCGCATGTCGTGCGCCGCGGCATGCATCGCTTCGGCGCCGGCGAAGCCCACGCCGAGGACGATGAAGGCGCCGATCAGCATGGCGGCGGTGACGCCCGCGACGGTGCTCCAGGAGAGCGCGCCGACCCCGTCGATCGAGACTTGGGGGGTTGCGCGAATTCCGTTCATTGAGTTTCTCCCCGTAGTGAAAGCGACGGACCCGGGCATCTTGCGCCACAGGCCATCATCCCCCGGGCACCAGGCATCTGGCAAGACCCGCCGCGAATTCCGGCCGATTATGACATGGCCGGCGCATTTCCCCGCTTCCCCGGGCCGATCAGCGCCCGTCCGTAGAGCGCCGCGAACCCCGCGAAGCCGCAGCACCAGAGGACCGCCGACAGCGTCCACAGCCACATCGCCTGGTCCGGCAGCGCGCCGCCCAGCAGCCGGGCGAGCACCGATGCGACGACCAGCAGATAGACCGCCGCCGTCCCTCCGCCGGCCGTCAGGACCCGTCCCGTATGGCCCAGCGTCGCGCGGGTCATGACGGCGAGGGTCATGACGCCGATCGCCCCGGCCATCCAGAGATGCTGGGCCGAGGCTTGCGGCAGCGTGCCGGGCCAGAGGATCGCCGCGCCCACGCCCAGCATTCCGAGCGGCACGAACGCGTATCCCAGATGCAGCACCCAGACCAAAGGTTCGGAGCCGGCGCTGAGCCCGCGCCAGCGCGACAGCCGCGCGGCCTGCGCGAGGCCGCAGGCGAGGAGGGCGTAGCCGGTCTCCGCCCTCGCCGGGGCCGCGACCCAGGCGAGCAAGGCGATGAGGGTGAGCGCGAGCGCCAATTTGTCGAGCCGTCCGAATTCCGCCGGCAGGCGGCCGCCGCGTTCGGCCAGCCAGTTCCGCGTGAAGGCGGGCACGATGCGCCCGCCGATCAGCGAGATCGTCACGATCGCCGCGGCAAGCCCAATGCGCAGGCCGTAGCCCGACGCCGCGAAATCGCCCCGCGCGGCTTCCCAGTGGAACAGCGCGTTGCCGGCGACGAACCCGCCGATCGCGGCGACGACGACAAGGTTGCGCCAGTTTCTGCCGATCGCGATCTCGCGCAGCACGATCCCGCCGAGGACGACGAGACCGGCGAGGTCGGCCGCCGCCACCGCCGGGGGCGGCAGGGAATCCGACGCCGCGACCGCGACCCGGCCGAGAGCCCAGAGCGCGAGCAGCCCGAGCAAGGGCCATCCGGCGAGCGGCTTCCGGCCGGTCCAGCCCGGCACGGCGGTCAGCAGGAACCCCGCCAGCACCGCGCCGAGATAGCCGAACAGCGCCTCATGGGCATGCCACGACACCGTGTCGAACGCCGTCGGCAGCGCGATCCACCCCGTCAGCATCGGTATCCAGAGCGCCATGGAGATCGACGCCCACAGCGCGGCGGAAAGGAAAAAGGGCCGGAAGCCGTAGGACAGGAAACCGGGCGCGGGGGCGGCCGACGTCATATCGCATCCCCTTCCACGATCATCCGGCGGCGGTCTCGCCCGACCGGTTCGACGGCACGGGGCGACCGGTCCGCCAACGCTGCCCCGGCCGCGCGAACCGGCATGCGCCCAGCCACGCAAGCCGTCAAGCGCTCCAACCATTTTTGACAGTATCCCGATTCAGGCATTGCGCATTTTGTTAATAATGACTATCGTTCGCGTCAATAATGCGTATCATTCTCATCCACTATCGTGCATTTCAACGCCCTCGATCGGGGCTGTGAGGGCGGCGGTCGTGCGTCGGGAAACGTGAACCGCTCCGGCGGGGCCGCAAGAAAGGGGCAGGCGATGAGAGGGGGTGTGCTGGCCTGGGCGTTTCCGCCGGTCGGCGTGTGGCATGGACCCGCCCTGGCGCTGGGATCGATCGGGGGGCAGGTGGCGGCGCGGGACCCGACGATCGTCGTGGTGGGGAAGCGGATCTCCAGGCTCGAGGGGGGCGGCGACACCGCCAACCGGGCGACCGCCCCGCGCGCCACGTGCTGATCCTGCGCAACATCGATCCGAGGCTGCTTGCCGAGTTGCTGGTCGAGGCGGCGCAAGCGCGCAGCAAGGCGCGCCCCAGTCGGGAGCAACGCGCGGGGTCGAGGAGGCCGGACCGCGAGCCGGTTCCGGCGCGGGGCGGCGAGGAGGAAGGTCATGTGCGTCCTCGGCGCTGAGCCGGCGGCGGCGACGGTGCGGAAGCGCCTCCGGCTATGGGAGCTGCCGCCCGGCCTGCACTGCGCCGTCCTCGGCACATGTCTCGGCTTCGCCGATCTCGTCAAGACCGGGCGCAAGGCCGGAATCGTGCCCGAGCCCGACGCCACCGACTACGAAGTCCACGCCTGGTTCGTGCAGCGGTGTTGCGAGCCGAGCCCGCTGACGCGGCTGCTCCACAAGCGGCTGGACCGGAGCTGGCGCACCGCCATCGACGCCGCCCGGGCGGCGCGGGACGAGGCGGCGCTGGCGGCGTTCTGGACGCGCGCGCTGGCCAAAGGCGACATTGCCGGGCCGTTCTGGGCGGCGATGACCCATCCCGCGGCGACCGAGGATCTGCGTTCGGCGGCCTATGGCGACGTGCACATGCTGTCGCACCGGATGGGCAGCGCCAATCGGGACGCCTCCCGGCGCCTGCGCGCGGCAGAGTCGGAGCGCGACGGGCTGTCGCGCAGTCTGGCGGATGCCACGCGGCGCCTCGAACGTCATGCGCGGGAGAACGAGGCGCTGCAACACCGGCTGCGGACCGCCGAATCCGGGGCCGCGGCGCTGGCCTTGGCCGAGGCCCGGCTGCGCGCGTTCGAGAGCGGCGAGCACCATCGCGGCCTGCGGAGCGAAAGGGACGCTCTTGGGGCGGAGCTGGACGAGGCGAGGCTCTCCCGCGATGCCGAGACGCGGCGCAGCCAGGCCCTGGAGCGGGAGCTCGCGGCTTTGCGCCAAGCCAACGAAGACGCGGCCGCCAGGCTGGGGGAGGCGGAAACCGAATGCCGGGCGCTGGAGGCCGTGCTGCAATCGGGCATCGCCGGCGAGGTTGACCGCGCGGCGGCGGATGCGCCGGCGATCGACCTCTGCGGCCGCCGGATCGCCTATGTCGGCGGGCGCGAGGCGGCTGTCCGGCATTTCCGCGCCCTGATCGAAAGGTCGAACGGACAGTTCGCCCATCACGACGGCGGCGTCGAGGACGGGGCCGCGCGGCTCGACCGGGTGCTCAACCAGGCGGATGTCGTGCTCTGCCCGGTCGACTGCGTGAGCCACAGCGCCTGCCTGCGGGCCAAGAAATTCTGCAAGCGCACCGCCAAGACCTTCGTGCCGCTCCGCAGCGCAAGCCTGTCGTCGCTCGCCGCCGGGTTGCACCACGCTTTCGGCGACCGGGGCCCGGCCGAAGAGGGCAATGCCGGTCCGGCATGCAATTGAAATTCCAATAACCGAAACCGATCCATCGGGATCGACAACCAGAGGAGGAGTCAGGATGAAGAAAACCATGATCGCGGGGGCAGCGGCGTTGCCGCTGGTACTGCTTTCGGGCGCCGCGGCGGCAGACGGCATGGTCTATGCCGACTTCCCGGTGACGGTGAAGGGCTATGCCGGGAAGAAGACCACGTCGGTCTCCTACACCGGGCAGGTCGCGCGCCATGCGCTGCACGATTCGCTCAAGAAGCTCGCGACCTCGGGGAACGGCAAGCCCAACCCCGCGCTCAAGGCCAGGATGACCGCCTACTTCTCCGGCAAGGATTCCGGGCGGAAGATCCTGGCGCCCGCCAGCAAGGGCAAGTTCGCGGTCAGGCAGGGCGAGGTCGATGCCATCAGCAAGGGCAAGAACCTTTCGGGCAAGACCTACAAGGCCGCGGTCGCGGGCATGCCGAACGGCATGACCGGGCCGGAGCTGGTCGCCTTCTGGATCGACAAGGCGTCGTCCGCCAACAAGGGGTTCGATGCGGCCAACGGCTACGATTATGCGCAGCTGATCTCCAAGTTCGTCATGGGCGCGGTGTTCTACAACCAGGCGGTCGATTCCTATCTCGACGAGTATCTGAGCGCGGCGAAGAAGCCCAACGACAAGCCCTACAAGAAGGGCGCCCCCTATACCGGGAAGGAGCACGCCTGGGACGAGGCGTTCGGCTATTTCGGCACGCCCGCGCACACGCTGATGCTGACGCCGAAGCAGGTCTACGGAATCGCCAAGCGCAAGGGCGAAGCCTTCGCCGCCGCCGACATGCAACAAGGACGGCAAGATCGACCTGAAGACGGAAATGACCTTCGGCCCGGCCTACTACGCCGCCGGGTTCGACGCCTCGGTCTACGACAAGGGCAACAAGACCTCTTACCTGCACACGATCGCCAAGGCGTTCCTCGACGGGCGCAAGCTGCTGGTCGCCGCGAAGGGCGAAAAGCTCACCGATGCCCAGCGCGCGAAACTCAAGGGCCACGCGGCGACGATCTCGGAGAACTGGGAGAAGGTCCTCGCCGAGGCGGCCTTCAAATACGCGGGCTCGGTCTACAAGGACATGGTCAAGCTCAAGACCATCGTCGACGCCAAGGGCGACCCGGCCAAGACGTTCCGCGCCTACGCCAAGCACTGGGGCGAGCTCAAGGGCTTCGCGCTCGCGCTCCAGGCGGGCAAGAACAATCTCGGCGAGACCGCGACGCGTCTCAACCGGATGATCGGCGCCGGCCCGCTGCTGCTGAACGCGAGCCAGGTCGTCGACATCGACTCGAAGGGCAACTATGTCCGCGACCAGGGCCCCGCCTGGGGCGAGTACATGCTGCACATGGCGAAGGTGCAGACGCTGCTGATCGACAAGTTCGGCGTCCGGGCCCGCAACAACGACGTGACGGGGGAATTGAAGGCGCTCTCGGACGCCTCGGCGGCAAGGCCTCGGCCGAGAACGACTGATTCTCCTCCGGGGACCGGGCGCGCCGCCCGGTCCCCGGCTTTTTTCCGGGACCGGTCGGTCATGGACACGTTGCTCTTCGACTACTTCGACCGCCTCGCCGATCAGCTTCTCGATCCGCGGAAGCGGGTCTTCGTTGGCTATCTCGCCAGCGCCTTCGCCATCGCGCTCGCGCTCCAGCTGGTCGCCGCCCGGGCCGCGCCAGGCGAATCGCTCGCCCGGCTGTTCAGCCGAAAAATCTGGTGGTCGCGCTCGGCGCGGGCCGACTACCGGATCGCCATCCTCAACCAGGCGATCATGATGGGCGTGGCGCCCCGGCTGGTCTCCAGCCTCGCCGTGGCGACCCTGCTGTTCGAATCCATGCATGTCTGGTTCGACGGCCGCCCGCTGCTCCTGCCCGACGCGCCGGGCTGGGCGGTCGCCGCGCTGTTCACTCTCTCGCTGTTCCTGCTTGACGACTTCACCAGGTATCTGCTCCATCGCGGGCTCCATGCCTGGCCGGTGCTCTGGTGCTTCCACCGGGTCCACCACACCGCGGAGACGCTGACGCCCTTCACGGTCTATCGCACCCATCCGGTCGAGGGCGTGCTGTTCGCGCTCCGGGCGGTCCTCGTGCAGGCGGTTGCGATGGCGGCGTTCTTCTTCTTCCTGGGCGACCGGGTGGAACTCCTGGCGGTGTACGGCGCCAACGCGATCGTCTTCGCGTTCAACGTCGCCGGATCGAATCTGCGCCATTCCCATGTCCGGATTTCTTATGGCAGGATCGTCGAGCTGGTGCTGATCTCGCCGGCCCAGCACCAGATCCACCACTCGGTCGATCCGCGCCACCGCGACCGCAATTTCGGGACCGTGCTGGCGGTCTGGGACTGGATCGGCGGCAGCCTCTGCCTCGCCGAACGGGGAGGGAAGATCCGCTTCGGCATCCCCGGCGCAAGCGCCGCCTGCCACCGGCTCGATTGTGTCTATCTGGAGCCCGTCCGCGACGCACTTGCGATCCTCTACAAAACCCTGTTTGGGAGACCCGCGATCATGTCGACGCGACATTTCAAGCTGGCCTTCCGGGGCGGCATCGCGGCTCTCGCCGCGCTGCCGGCGCTCCTTGCCGTGCCCGGCGCTCTCGCGCGGGAACTCAATATCTACTCCCATCGCCAGCCATTCCTGATAAACCCCTTCATCCACGCCTATGAAAAGCAGACCGGGGTCAAGGTCAACGTCGTCTATGCCAAGAAGGGACTCGCGCAGCGCCTGCAGGCCGAAGGCCGAAGAAGCCCGGCCGACATCGTGCTGACCGTCGATATCGCGCGTTTGTACGTCTACGCCGACAAGGACCTGCTGGCATCCATCGACTCCGCGGTTCTGAGGAAGAACGTCCCGGCCCATCTGCGAGACCCGCAAAACCGCTGGTTCGCCTTTTCCAAACGGGCCCGGGTGATCGTCGTCTCGAACGGCGCGAAGGACGCGTCCCGGATCGCGCGCTACGAGGATCTGGCCGCGCCCGAATGGAAGGGCCGCATCTGCGTGCGGCCGGGGAGCCACGTTTACAACCGGGCCCTGATCGCTTCCTTCATCGAGGCCAGCGGCGAGAAGGGTGCGGAGGCCTGGGCGCGGGGCGTGGTCGCAAATCTGGCGCGGCGCCCGCAGGGCAACGACCGGGCGCAGGTCAAGGCGATCTTCGAAGGCGTCTGCGACCTCTCGATCATCAACAACTACTATTTCGGAAAACTTAAGTTCTCCGACGTGCCGGCACACCGGCAATGGGCGAAGGCGGTTCGCCTGATCTTCCCCAACCAGGGCGACCGTGGAACCCATGTCAACATCTCGGGCGGCGGCGTCGCCAAGCACTCCCGGAACAGGGATCGGGCGACCGGCTTCCTCGAATTCCTGACCTCGGAAGCCGCGCAGAGGCTCTACGGCTCGGTCAACTTCGAGTACCCCGTAAACCCCTCCGTCCAGCCCTCTGCGGAGATGAAGTCCTGGGGCACCTTCAAGGAAGACCGGATCCCGATCGCCCGAATAGCCGAGCTCGCGCCGCAAGCGCAGTTCGTCATCGATCGCTCGGGGTGGTGAGGCGGACACAAGTGATATAATCGCGCGCCGGCGGATCGGCGAAGGAGGCGGAATTGCAGGGCAGCGCGAAGGTCATCGGCTATCTCAACGACGTGCTCAAGAACGAGCTCACGGCGATCAACCAGTATTTCCTGCATTCGCGGATGCTGAAGAACTGGGGCATTTCGGGTCTGGCGAAGCACGAATACGAGGAATCCGTCGACGAGATGCGCCATGCCGACGCGCTGATCGAACGCATGCTGTTTCTCGAGGGGCTGCCCAATCTGCAGGATCTGGGCAAGCTGATGATCGGCGAATCGACGCGGGAAATCCTCGAATGCGACCTCCGGCTGGAGCGCGAGGCGATCCCGCTGGTGCGCGAGGCGATCGCCGCCTGCGAGGAGGAAACCGACTATGTCAGCCGCGAACTGCTCGAAAAGATCCTCGAGGGCGAGGAGGAGCATGTCGACTGGCTGGAAACCCAGCTCGGTCTGATCGACAGGATGGGGCTCGAAAACTTCATCCAGTTCCACTCGGGGTGAGGTATAGCCGCGGGCCCGCGGCGTCGAGGAAGAGCGCATGGCTAAGAGCCTCGAGACGCTGCCGTTCCATGACGAGGCGGCGATCGCCGGGGTTCTGGACTGGCCCGGGGCGATCGAGGCTTTCGAACGCGCGATGATCGCGTTTTCCGCGGGCGAAGTCGTGCAGCCGGTGCGCCAGATGCTGCCGGTGCCGGGCCACGATGCCTTCATGGGCGCGATGCCGGCCATCGGCGAGGCGATGGCGGTCAAGATCGTCACCCTCTTTCACGGCAATGCCGGCACCGATATCCCGACCCACCAGGCGGTCATCCTGGTCTTCGACAGGGAGAACGGCTCGCCGGTCGCGGTGCTCGACGGCCGCCTGATCACCGAGATGCGGACGGCCGCGGGCTCCGCCGCCGCGGCGCGCAAGCTCGCCGTCCCCGACCCCGAAATCGTCACCATCATGGGGAGCGGCGTCCAGGCGCGCGCCCATGCCGCAGCGCTGGCCACGGTGCGGCCGCTCGGCGAGCTCCGGCTCTGGGCGAGAAGGGAGAGCGCCGGCCGCGCCGCCGCCGAGGAGATCGGCGCGGTCTTCATCGGCGACGCCGAGAGCGCGGTGCGCGATGCCGATATCGTGGTCTGCGCGACATCGGCCAAGGAGCCCATCCTGAAGGGAGATTGGCTCAAGCCCGGCGCGTTCGTCGCCGCCGTCGGCTGGAACACGCCCGACGGGCGCGAGCTCGACGATGCGGCGATGGCCAATGTCGTGGTCGTCGATTCCCGCGACGCCGCAAGCGACCAGTCGGGCAACGTGCGCGGCTCGGGCTGCGCGATCTTCGCCGAGATCGGCGAGATCCTCGCCGGCACCAGAACCGTTCCGGCCGGCGCGACGGTGATCTACGACACCGTCGGGATCGCGATCATGGACGTCGCGGCGGCGAAGCTCGCCTGCGACCTGCTGGGCTGACGGAGGGACCGATAGCAAGGGAGCGCCGGGCCATGAACGACATTGCAAACGACCGCGTCGGCCCGATGCCGAACCCGCCGCATCTTGGCGAACTGATCCGCGAGAACATGGAAGAAATCGGCTGGAACGTCACCGGGACGGCGGAGCGTCTGGGCTGCGAGCGCGGAACGCTGTCGCGCCTGCTGAACGGCAAGGCCGGTCTGTCCGCGGACATGGCGCTGGCGCTGGAAGATATCGGCTGGGGCACCGCCGATCACTGGATGCGGATGCAGGCGAGCTACGAGCTTGCGCAGGCGCGCCGGGAGCGGGGCGCCGCATGATCGCGCGCGGGGCGCCGCACGCAGATTGACGCCCATGGCCAAACACCGCACCCACAGCATCGTAGCATCGCTCTCGCGAGACGGCTCAAGAGGATCTGTACCACCCAATGGGGGCTGGTCACCTGGCCGTCGAGAACGCCGGCTAAATCGCGCAGGCAAGTGCATGTCGATGGAAGACCGCACTCATCCAGTTCGCTATCCTCTTCGGGGACAGGCGGAGTGCGGATCAGATCTGAAACTACTGTCCCAGAGACCGGTGACACAAAGATCCTGACACCCTCAGTACGAGAAGCCGTGTTGAAGAGCCATCAAATGTTCCGAACTGCCGAAGCCGGCCATGCGATGCCTAGGACCAACACTGTGGCGACGGTCTCTCCGAAGCAGCCATCTGCTAGGCGCATGCGCGACTGGTACCCATACTACGCAGGCTTCACCGAACGATTCGTCAATGCCGTCATCGACGACTACCTCCAAGGGTCCTATCCGTCGTCGACCCCTGGAGCGGCGCGGGAACTACAACGGTTGCGTGCCTCAAGCGAGGCATCGAATCATCCGGCGTGGACATCAACCCCGCCGCCACGGTGATCGCACGCGCACGGCTCAACCCAAGGTCTGCCCGCCAGGATCTGCTCGATACCGCGCGGTCGGTCGTCGAAGGAGCGAAAACCGCGCACCCCTGTGACCACACCGGCGACCTGCTCGCCCTCTGGATGGTCGGCGATGGCGTGAGCGAAATCCGGGCACTCGTGCGATCCATACGCGAGAACCTCGCCCTTCCTACGGAACGGCCCTGCGGCGGCGACGCCCTGCGCACCATATCCCTGTCGCATTCCGCCTGCTTCCTCTACACCGTTTGCTTCGGCGTCGTGCGCAACCTGCTCGGCAGCTACGGTACGACGAACCCCATGTGGATCAAGAGCCCCAGCACGGCGCGCGACCGGATTTCTCCGGAAAGACATACCGTGCGCGAACTGTTCCTGCAGCAGGCGGCGGGCTTGGCCGCGAGGCTTTCCCTCACCGACGCCCAAGCTGACCGGTCTGTCTCGCCCTTGCAGACGGGAACCGCGGCCGCAACCGGCTACCAGCCGCACTCGTTCGACGCGGCGATCACATCCCCGCCGTATGCAACCCGAGTCGATTATGTCCGGGGTAGTCTGCCCGAACTCGCGGTGCTCGGCGCCGACGAAGAGTACGTTGAGCGGCTGAGGCTAGCCTGCACCGGCAGCCCCAAGGTCAAGGGCGTGGCGTCCTCTTGCGAACCGCTTCAGTCCCGCAGCGCAAACTATCTTCTTCCCGCGATCGAGGGACATCCGTCCAAGGGATCGCGGTCGTACTACCGCCCTTGGATGGCGAACTACCTGCACTCCTTGCAGGCGGGCCTCCTCGAAACGCACCGCGTCGTCAGGCCGGACGGTGTCATCTGTGTGGTCGTTCAGGACAGTTACTACAAGGAGCTCCACATCGACATGCAGGGCATCGTTGCCGAAACCCTCGAGGCGGTCGGCCGCGCGGTCCTCGCGCGCCACGACTATCCGGCGCCGAACCCCAGGCGCCAGCGGCAGAGCGACCACCATTCGCACACAGCCAAGCGCCCGAGCACCGAATCGCTGCTCGTGCTCGTGTTCCGTGGTCAGGCGGGGACATGACGGACATCACGGGCAGTAAGAAGGTCGCCTACCTCATCGGTGCCGGCGGCTCCCACGCCTGCGTGAAGACGCTGGGCAGTTCGAACGGCATCCTGATGAGCGACTTAGCGACCGACTTGGTCGCCAGCATCAAGCGCCTCGTCGAGTCCGACGACCAGTACCGCCCACTGCTCGGCGTCGTCAACGAGATCGTCGGCGAGGAAGCCGACTTCGAGCACCTCATCACGTTCTTCGACGAGTCCCCGTCCGCAGTGCACAGAGCATTCGCGGACGGCATGCGCGAGGTGTTCGAAGATGTCCTCGACGCGCGCCTGCAGCAGATAGAACTGGAGTACGGGCGCAGCCGGACGAGCCTGTACGCAGCGCTGTTCGACATGTACAACGTCAAGGGTATCGACGAGACCCTGCACGGAGTCTTGACCCTAAACTACGACGACTACATTGAAGTTGCCGCGGCCGAGATCCACGATTCGCCCCGACCTGGAACATCGACCTGGACTTCGGCGCATCCACGAGCAAAGCCAAGCGCTCGTGGTTTCTGAAACTGCACGGGTCCTTTGCGTGGGAGGATGCCTGGCCGATACGTCGGCGCGAAACCGGCAGCAGCAGCAGACCCTTGTGGATCCCGCCCGGTATTCGCAAGGGCAAGGAGCGCTACCCTTTCAACCTGCTCTGGGGCTTGGCCCGTGATGTGCTCGATTGCGACGTCCTGAGGGTCATCGGATGTCGCCTCGGCCCAAGCGACTGGGACCTCATTTCGTTGCTGTTCGGCACACGGCATGCTAACCGAGACCGGGACCTGCCCTACTCGATCGAGATCATCGATTCCCCCGAACAGGCGGTTCGACTGCAGGAGTCCTATCCTTACCTTGGCGTCAAGTCGCTGTTCGAGATCGATACCCTCGGCGTCGGCCGAAATCTGGTCGGCGAGTTCCTGGGCACTTCCCCGTGCAGGTATGACGCGTTGTCCGACGCCGACACCACGCGATTGCGTGAAGTTGTCGAGCACAGGGGCAACGAGAATTGGTTCCGCCAGTGGCTAGTCCAGATGGGCGAGGGCCTGCAGGCGACCCTGGGCGAGGAGTCCACGGACACGGACAAGGGCGCCTTCCGTCGGTGGTTGGAGATATAGGCGATGCAAAAGCGTACTTCGTTCTGGCCGATTTCCGAGCTACGGCAGAAGATTCATAAAATCAACTTCCCAGAGTACCAACGCGAACCTTCCATCTGGCACCGCAGCGCCAAGCAACGGCTCATCGACTCCATTGTCCGCGAGTTCGACATCGCTTCGGTCTACCTCTACGACAACGGTGACGACACGTGGGATTGCGTCGACGGCCGACAGCGAATTGCGGCCATCATGTCGTTCCTTAACGAGAACGACCACGACACCGAGGACGCCGGTTTCCCCTACAAAGTCATGAACGAGATTTACGACGACGACCAGAGCTACGCATTTGCCCCCTTGAACGGCCGGAGCTTCTACGAGATCAACAGCGCCGCGTTGGCCCGCGACGCGACCGCCACCGGATTCGTTCAAGCTCTCATGGAATACAAGGTGAGCGTCGTCGAGCTCTTCGAGAGCGCCAGAGCCGAGGAGTTCAATCTACAGTTCACGAGACTCAACCTCGGGGCAATCATCAACTCCGGCGAGAAGCTCCATGCTATGGTCGGCGAGTTGCGCGACATCTGCTTTTGCGAGCTGGCGGAGAACCCCTTCCTCGCGTCGATTGACATTCCGACAAGACGGTTCGCGCGCGAGCAGCTCGCTGCGCAAGTCGTGGCCCAGGTTATGGCCATCGAGCAGGCGAGAGCGGCGGACCGCGTCCGAGAGTTCGTCCGAGTCCGGCACACGGACCTCCAGAAGCTTTTCAAGGACAACACGCAGGTGTCCCCGGAAACAAGGACTTGGATCGCGCGCATCGCACTCGTGATGAACTTGCTCGCGGAACAGTCTGAGTCTGGCTCCCTCCCCGTTCTGCGCAGCCGAGCAATCGTCCTGTCGCTTGTCTTGCTTGCATACGAGAAGGCCATCTCGACCACCGCCGGCGCCGAGCAAGTGGCCCGCTTTGCCACCC
Source organism: Alphaproteobacteria bacterium (assembly GCA_965205995.1). GTDB lineage: Bacteria > Pseudomonadota > Alphaproteobacteria > MPNO01 > MPNO01 > MPNO01. The sequence continues at coordinate 424,415 of OZ242200.1, forward strand.
AGTTCGTGGGTCGCTTGAGATGGCAAGTGTCCGAACTCACCAGTGGCCTTGGCGTGGACGAGTCATACCGCTACCTGCTCGAGTTTCAGAAACATCTGACCCAGGCTTCCGTCGAGAAGCCCGCGGTCAAGGCCCGCGCCGAGTGCTTGGAGGAGGCTTTCGACCACTGGCACGAGACGGAGACCGGCCTTCCCGGCGACAATGAGTACCGGGAAAGCCACTCTGGAGCGCAACCGAAGGTACACTGATGTGAATTAGCGGGTCGATGCGCTTTTCGTAGTCGCGCACCAAGCGTCTCCATCGGGTGCCGGGCTTCCACATCGCCGATCTGCAGAAGCCCTGGCGCCGCATCCGCGCGCGTGCGGAGTTGGAGGACGTGCGAATCCATGACCTCAGGCACTCATATGCTACGACGGTGCTGGCGATCGGCGAGAGCCTCTCGATGACCGGCAACCTGCTGGGCCGGTTCAGGCTACCGCCCGACACGCTCACCTCGCCCGGGACTCAATCCAGACCGCAGCGGCCCGGCTTACCGGAAGCATCGGAGGGAACCTGTTGTCCGTGAACAGTGCCCACGAAATCAGTACGCGATGAGTTCCAACGATCTATTCCGAGACAGTAATCACCTTATAGTTTGCCCGGCGACGCCGAACTCCGCATCCGCGAGGGCGCAGGGGTCCCGTGTCCGGTCGTCGGCGGTCCTGTAGGGTTTGCCGCAGCGGACGCAGGCGGAGCGGAGATATCTTCCCGCCTCGATTCCGCGGCACCTGCGCGGGAAGATTTCTCCGCTTCGCGCCTGACGGCGCTCCAGTCGAAATGACGGGGGCGTCAGGGTTTGCTACATAGACAGTCCGCAAGCGCCGGTTTGCGGAACCAACGGACGGGGGACGCGATGGACGGGACCGCCTGGAGCAGTTTCCGCGATCTGGTCGACGACAGGGTCGACGAGGGGGTGTTCAGGGTCGACCGGTCGATCTACACCGACCAGGCCGTGTTCGAGGCCGAGATCGAGCGCATCTTCGAGGGCGGATGGGTGTTTCTCTGCCACGAGGGGCAGGTGGAGAACCCGGGCGATTACTTCGCCACCGAAATCGGCCGCCAGCCGGTTTTCGTCATGCGCCAGAAGGACGGCTCGCTCGGCTGCTTCATCAATGCGTGTTCGCATCGCGGCGCGTTGCTGACCCCGTTCAAGCAGGGCAACGCGCGGGCGCTCACCTGCCGCTTCCACGGCTGGGCCTACGATCTCGGCGGGCGCTGCATCAGGATCAAGAACGAGGAAGGGGGGTTTTCCGACCCCGAGTTCTCGCGCGAGCGCTTCAATTTGCGCCGGATCGGCGCGCTCGCCTCCTACAAGGGGTTCGTCTTCGGCAGCCTGACGAGCGAGGTGCCGGCGCTCGAGGACCATCTCGGCGCGGCGGCGCGCTGGATCGACCTGCTCGCCGACCAGGCGCCGGACGGGCTGGAGGTGGTGCCCGGCTCGTCGACCTACATGATCCGCGGCAACTGGAAGCTGCAGGCCGAGAACAGCGTCGACGGCTACCACGTGACCACGGTCCACCGGGTGTTCGCCTCGACCATCGTGAACCGCGAGTCCCGGGATGCCACGTCGGGCATGCGCCAGACCGAATCGGGGCGCATCAAGGGCAACGTGCCGACCGGCGCCTACGATCTCGGCAACGGCCATATGTCGATCTGGGCGCTGCACACCACCCCGCATGTCCGCCCGGTCTACGAATCCAAGGACTGGCTGGAAGAGAACCTCGCCCCCGTCGATGTCGACTGGATCCTCAACCGGGGGCGCAACCTCTATCTGTTCCCCAACGTGATGCTGATGGACAACCCGTCGACGCAGATCCGCCTGATGAAGCCGCTCGCGCCCGGCCTCGCCGAGATCACGGTCTACTGCATCGCGCCGAAGGGGGAGAGCGACACCGCGCGGGCCGCGCGGCTGAGGAAGTTCGAGGATTTCTACCTCACCGCCGGCATGGCGACGTCGGACGACATCGCGGCGCTCGAATCCGTGCAGGACGGCTCGCTCGGACGCCTCAGCCAATGGAACGACATGACCCGCGGCCTCTCCGATCTCGTCACCGGTGCCGACCGGGATGCCCGCAATCTCGGCTTCGAGCCGGCGGCGTGCTGCCCCGACTGGGACCATGAGGGGCTGTTCCACGGCTTCTACCGCGCCTGGGCCGAGCGCATGGAGAACAAGGCGGGATGAGCGCCGGGGGCATCGATGCCGGGCTGGAGCGCGAGGTCGCGGCGCTGATCGGCCGCGAGGCGATGCTGCTCGACCGGCGGCGCTGGGACGAATGGATCGACCTCTACACCGAGGACGCGGTGTACTGGGTGCCGGCCTGGGCCAATGAGGAGGAAACCACCACCGATCCCGAGACCCAGCTCAATTTGATCTATCTCAGGAACCGGGGCGGGCTGGAGGACCGGGTGTTCAGGATCGAATCGCGCGATTCCTACGCCTCCGTGCCGCTCGACCGCACGGTGCATCTGATCGGCAACGTGCTGGTCGAGAGCGCCGCCGGAGACAGGATCGAGGCCACCGCCAACTGCCTCGTCCATGTCTACGGCAAGAAGGGGGCGGCGACGCGGGGCAGCCTCTACGACTTCGTGTTCCGGCGCACGGGCGACGGGCTGAAGATCGCGCGCAAGAAGATCACCTTCATCGACGACCGGCTCGAAGGGCCGATCGACATCTATCATTTGTAGAAGCCGGTTGTAGAAGCCAGTGCTGAGCCTGCAGAAAATCGCTCCGGAAGTCGGCGGAATCGCGCTCCGCGAGACCGAGCCGCGCGCCCCCGGGCCGGGCGAGATTTCGATCCGCGTCGGCGCGGCGGGGATCTGCGGCACCGACATGCAGATCTACAACTGGGCGCCCCGGATGGCGCGGCGCATCTCGCTGCCGCGCGTCCTCGGCCACGAGGTCTCGGGCACCGTCGAGGCGACCGGGCAAGGGGTCGAGGGGCTCGCGGTCGGCGACCGGGTGAGCCTCGAAAGCCACATCTTCTGCGGAACCTGCCGGCCCTGCCGGCTCGGGCGCGCCCATCTCTGCGAGCGGACCCGCTATCCGGGGATCGACATCGACGGCGCGTTCGCCGAATCGCTGACCGTCCCGGCGTCGATCGCCTGGGTCAACCCGCCCGATCTGGCGCACGAGACGGCGGCGATGCTGGAGCCCTTCGGCATCGCCGTCCATGCCTGCCTCGCGGGGGAAGGGGTCTCCGGGCTGTCGGTGCTGGTCAATGGCTGCGGTCCGATCGGGCTGATGGCGGTCGCGGTGGCGCGCGCTCTCGGCGCAACCCGGGTGATCGCCTGCGACATCGCCCCGCTGCGCCTGCGCGCCGCCGAAACCATGGGCGCCGACCGCGCGGTGGATGCGGGGAGCGAGGATCTGGCCGGCATCGTCGGCGACATGACCGGCGGGGCGGGGGTGGATGTCGGGATCGAGTTTTCCGGCAGCGAGGCCGGGTTCAACGCGGTCTTCCAGGCGCTCGCCAAGGGCGGCGATTTCCGGCTGGTCGGCGCGCCGCCCTCGGCGATCCCCGTCGACTTCACCTACTGGCTGCTCAAATGCCCGGCGATGCACAACATCCACGGGCGGCTGATCTGGCAGACCTGGCAGCGCGCCACCGAGCTGCTCGCCTCGGGCGCGGTCGATCTCGCACCCGTCCGCAGCCATGTGCTGCCGCTCTCCGAAGCGCCGCGCGGCTTCGCGCTGATCCGGGACGGCGAGGCCCTCAAGCCCGTCCTCGTCCCCTAGGAACCGGGCATGGCGAGCCATACCGTCACCCTTGTCTTCGACGACGGCCGCATCGCGCGAATCCAGGCGGACGAGGACGACACGATCTATCTCGCGGCGCTCAAGCACCGGATCCGCATCGAGACCGACTGCCTCGAAGGCGCCTGCGCGACCTGCAAGGGGCTCTGCACCTCGGGCGACTATCGCATGGACGAATACAGCGAGGATGCGCTGAGCGCCGAGGAGGCGGCGCGGCGCGAGGTGCTGACCTGCCAGATGCATGTGCTGTCGGATTGCGTGATCGAATACCCCTACCCCTCGACGTTTTCGCTCAAGGCGCCGCCGGCGACGCGGACCGGCCGGGTCGCCGGGATCGAGACCGTGGCCGACAGCGTCGTCCGGCTGGTCGTCGAGCCCGAGGACGGCGATCACGGCCCGGTCGTCTTCATGCCCGGGCAGTATGTCCATCTCGGCATCCCGGGGACCGACGCGGTACGCTCCTATTCCTTCGCCAACCCGCCCGGCGAGACCGGCCGCTACGTCTTCTTCATCAAGGTGCTGGAGACCGGGGCGATGAGCGACTACGTCGCCGGACCCGCCAGGCCCGGCGACGCAATGCCGGTGACCGGCCCGTTCGGGCGGTTCTATCTGCGCCCGCCCAGCCGGCCGATCGTCATGGTCGCCGGCGGCACCGGGCTCGCTCCCATGCTGTCGATGTTCGATCACATGCTGGCGACCGGCGCGACGGGTCAGCCGATCCACCTGCTCTACGGCGCCAACACCCCGGCGGAGCTTTTCTCGCTCGACGCGCTCGGCGCCTATGCCGGGCGCGGCCTCGACCTCATTGTCGAACTCTGCGCGGTCGAGGGGGGCGCAAGGTGGTCGGGGGCGACCGGGCATGTGACGACGCTGCTGCGGCCGGAGCTGCTCAATTCCGGCGATTGCGACGTCTATCTCTGCGGACCGCCGCCGATGATCGACGCCGGCACCGCCTGGCTCGCCGGGGCGGGGATCGACCCGGGCGCGATCCACAGCGAAAAATTCTTGCCCAGTTGACCGGGCGGGCCGTTGACACGGCCACGCGCCGCCTTATGTTCCCAACCGTACCGGAGCGGTCCTATTTGCGAGACCGCGGTGGTTCAATGGAAGCTCGATGATCAAGCTCAGCCGGATGGCCGACTATGCCGTGGTGCTCATGACCCAGCTTGCGCGCGAGCCGGAGGCGCTCCGCACCGCCGGGGAATTGTCGCAGTCCTGCGGCCTGCCGCAGCCCACGGTGAGCAAGATCCTGAAGCTGCTGGCGACGGCCGAGCTGCTGGTTTCCTATCGCGGCAACAAGGGCGGCTATCTGCTGGCGCGGGATGCGGGCGGCATCAGCATGGCCGATGTGATCGGCGCGGTCGACGGGCCGATCGCGCTGACCGATTGCGTCGGTCCCGACGGGCTGGTCTGCGAGATCGAGGCGCTGTGCCCGACCCGCACCAACTGGCAGAGCATCAACCGCGCGATGATCGAGGCGCTGTCCTCGGTCTCGCTGGCCGAGATGGCGGTGCCGCGGGTGGATTTCATCAATCAATTGCCGCGCCGCGCGGCGCCCGCCCGGGCGCTGGCGGAATAGGCGGGCGAGGGACGAACGATGACCGAAACGAGCGCTTCGACAGCGGTAATCGCCGAGGTCACCGACGCGCCGTACAAATACGGCTTCGTCACCGAGATCGAATCGGAGTTCGCGCCCAAGGGGCTCGACGACGATATCGTCCGCTTCATCTCGGCCAAGAAGGACGAGCCCGCCTGGCTGCTCGAATGGCGTCTCGCGGCGTTCCGGCACTGGCAGACGATGGACGAGCCGGAATGGGCCTTCGTCCACTACCCGCCGATCGACTACCAGGACGCCTATTACTACGCCGCGCCGAAGAACCCCGACGACGCGCCGAAGAGCCTCGACGAGGTCGATCCCAAGCTGCTGGAGACCTACGAAAAGCTCGGCATCCCGCTGAATGAGCGCGCCATCCTTGCCGGCGTCGCGGTCGATGCCGTGTTCGACAGCGTCTCGGTCGCCACCACCTTCAAGGCGAAGCTGGAGGAGGCCGGCGTCATCTTCTGCCCGATCTCGGAGGCGGTGCAGAACCACCCCGGCCTGGTGCGCAAATATCTCGGCAGCGTGGTTCCGGTGGCCGACAATTTCTTCGCCACCCTCAACTCCGCGGTGTTCAGCGACGGCACCTTCGTCTACGTGCCCAAGGGCGTGCGCTGCCCGATGGAGCTCAGCACCTATTTCCGCATCAACGCCGCCAATACCGGCCAGTTCGAGCGCACCTTGATCGTCGCCGACGAGGGCTCCTATGTCAGCTATCTCGAAGGCTGCACCGCGCCGATGCGCGACGAGAACCAGCTCCACGCGGCGGTGGTCGAGCTGGTCGCCTTCGACGACGCCGAGATCAAGTATTCGACCGTCCAGAACTGGTATCCCGGTGACGAGCAGGGCAAGGGCGGGATCTACAACTTCGTCACCAAGCGCGGCGTCTGCCGCGGCCACCGGGCCAAGATCTCCTGGACCCAGGTCGAGACCGGGTCGGCGATCACCTGGAAATACCCGAGCTGCGTGCTCGAGGGCGACGACAGCGTGGGCGCGTTCTATTCGGTCGCCATCACCAACAACTACCAGCAGGCCGATACCGGCACCAAGATGATCCATCTCGGGCGCAACTCGTCGAGCACCATCATCTCCAAGGGGATCTCGGCCGGGCATGGCGAGAACACCTATCGCGGGCTGGTCAAGGTCCTGGGCAGCGCCGAGGGCGCGCGCAACTTCACCCAGTGCGATTCGCTGCTGATCGGCGAGACCTGCGGCGCCCACACGGTGCCCTATATCGAGGTCGGCGACCCGTCGGCCAATGTCGAGCACGAGGCGACGACCTCCAAGATCAGCGAAGACCAGCTCTTCTACTGCCTGCAGCGCGGGCTCGACCCGGAAGAGGCGGTGTCGCTGATCGTCAACGGGTTCTGCAAGGAGGTGCTGCGGGAGCTGCCGATGGAATTCGCCGTCGAGGCGCAGAAGCTGCTCGCCGTCAGCCTCGAAGGGAGCGTCGGCTGATGCTCTCGATCCGGGATCTGCGGGCCGAGGTCGACGGCAAGGAAATCCTCAAGGGGATCTCGCTCGACCTCGCCGCCGGCGAAATTCATGCGGTGATGGGCCCCAACGGCTCGGGCAAGAGCACGCTGTCCTACGTGCTCGCCGGGCGCGACGGCTACGCGGTCACCGGCGGGTCGGTGACATATGACGGACGCGACCTGCTCGGGATGGCGGTCGAGGAGCGCGCGGCGGCGGGCGTCTTCCTCGCGTTCCAGTATCCGGTCGAGATTCCGGGGGTTTCCAACCTCACCTTCCTCAAGACGGCGCTCAACGCGGTGCGCAGGGCGCGCGGCGAGGCCGAGTTCGACGCGCTCGACTTCCTCAAGCTCGCCCGCGCCAGGGCTTCGGCGCTGGAGATGAGCGACGCGCTGTTGCAGCGGGCGGTCAATGAGGGGTTCTCGGGCGGCGAGAAGAAGCGCAACGAGATCTTCCAGATGGCGATGCTGGAACCGCGGCTGGCGATCCTCGACGAGACCGATTCGGGGCTCGACATCGACGCCCTCAAGACCGTCGCCGACGGGGTCAACGGGCTGCGCTCGCCCGACCGGGCGATGCTGGTGATCACCCACTACCAGCGCCTGCTCGACTACATCGTGCCGGACCGGGTTCACGTGCTGTCGGGCGGCAGGATCGTCAAGTCGGGCGGCGCGGCGCTGGCGCACGAGCTCGAGGCCGAGGGCTATGCCGGGTTCGCCGGCGAGACGGCGGGCGTCTGAGGGGCGCCGAATGAGGACCGCCGACATCGACCGTTACGCCCGCGCCTTCGCCGCGGCGAGCGGCGAGCTTCCGGGGCACGGCAATGCCGAAGTCGCGCGGCTGCGGCAAGCGGCGATGACGCGCTTCGCCGCCGCCGGCCTGCCCAACCGGCGCGACGAGGGGTGGCGCTATACCGATCTTCGCCGGCTCGACCGGCTCGACCTCGCGGGCCTGACCGGCCGCATCGACGGCGAAACCGCGGCCGCTTTGCCCGACGCGCTGGCCGCGCTCGACGCGCATCGCCTGGTGTTCGTCGACGGCCGTTACGAGGCCGGGCTGTCGGCGCAGGGGGCGCTGCCCGACGGAGCGCGAATGGACGTGCTTTCGAGCCATCTGAGCAACGGCTGCGACGACGCGGCCGCGCTGCTCGGGCCCGGGCTCGCCGAATGGAACGGGGCGGGGCAGGAGGGGCTCGCCGCGCTCAACACCGCGATGACCCGCGACGGGGTGGTGCTCGACCTGCCGGACGGCGCGAAGCTCGATAACCCGATCCTCCTCGTCCATCTCCTGAGCGGCGAGGCGGGCGCCGTCCACCCGCGCAATGTAGTCAGGCTCGGCGCCGGCGCGGAAGCCGAGCTGGCGGAGGTCTATATCGGTCGTCCGGGCGGCGCCGGCTGGACCAATGCGGTGCTCGAAGGCGCCATCGGCGAGGGCGGCCGGCTGCGCCATGTCGCGCTGCTCCGCCACGGAGCGGACGCGGTCCATACCGGCCGGATGACGATGGATGTGGCGCGCGACGCGGGCTACGCGGCGCAGGCGATCAGCCTCGGCGGCAGGGTGGTCAGGAACGAGTTCGTGGTCAGGCTGTCGGGGCCGGGGTCCGAGTGCCGCCTGTCCGGCGGCGCGCTGGCCGACGCACGCCGCCATGTCGACCACACCACCGAGATCACCCATGCGGCGCCGCATACCGAGAGCGACCAGGTGTTCCGCAACGTCGCCGACGACAACGCGCGAACCGTGTTCCAGGGCCGCGTCGTGGTCGAGCGCGACGCGCAGAAGACCAACGCCCGCCAGTCGAGCCGCAGCCTGCTGCTGTCCGCCGGCGCCGAGGCGCAGAACAAGCCCGAGCTTCGGATCTTCGCCGACGACGTCAAATGCAGCCACGGCGCGACCGTCGGCGACCTCGACAGGGACGCGCTGTTCTACATGCGGGCCCGCGGGATCGACGAGGCCGAGGCCCGCGCCCTGTTGACCCGCGCCTTCGTCGCCGATCTGTTGACGCTGCTGCCGGTCGCCGCCGCGCGGCCGGCGGTCGAGGAGGCGGTCGATGCCTGGCTCCGCCGCGCCGCGAAGAACGGTGGTTGAGATGACGCGACCCAACGGCGCCTATGACGTCGACGCGATCCGCCGGGATTTCCCGATCCTCGGCGAAACCGTCTACGACAAGAAGCTGGTCTATCTCGACAACGGCGCCAGCGCCCAGAAACCGCGGGCGGTGATCGACAGCCTGTCGCGGGTCTACGAGACCGAATACGCCAACGTCCATCGCGGCGTCCACTATATGAGCCAGAAGGCGACCGAGGCGATGGAGGGGGCGCGCGAGAAGGCGCGGGCCTTCATCAACGCCGAGCACGCGCATGAGGCGATCTTCGTGCGCGGCGCCACCGAGGGGATCAACCTGGTGGCTTCGAGCTGGGGGCGGGCCAATCTGGCGCCCGGCGACGAGATCGTGCTGTCGGTGATGGAGCACCACTCCAACATCGTCCCCTGGCAGATCGTCGCAGAGCAGACCGGCGCGGCGATCCGGGTCGCGCCGATCTCGGACGAGGGCGTGCTCGACATGGACGCGCTCGAAGCCCTGATCGGCGAGCGGACGAAGATGGTGGCGATCACCCATGTGTCGAACGCGCTCGGCACCGTGGTGGCGGTGGACGAGGTGATCCGCCTCGCCCGCCGGCACGGCGCGCTGGTGCTGCTCGACGGCTGCCAGGCGGTGCCCCATATGGCGGTCGACGTGCGCGCGCTGGATGTCGATTTCTACGTCTTCTCCGGCCACAAGCTCTACGGGCCGAGCGGAATCGGCATCCTCTACGGCAAGCAGGCGCTGCTCAACGCGATGCCGCCCTGGCAGAGCGGCGGGGAAATGATCGAATCGGTGAGTTTCGAGAAAACCACCTATGCCGCACTGCCGTTCAAGTTCGAGGCCGGCACGCCGCATATCGCCGGCGCGATCGGCCTCGGCGCCGCTATCGACTACGTCACCGGGATCGGGCTCGACCGCATCGGCGCCCATGAGAAGGACGTACTCGGCTACGCCACCGAACGGCTCGGCGCGCTCAACTCGGTCAGGCTGATCGGCACCGCGCCCGAGAAGGCGGCGATCGTCTCGTTCAACCTCGAAGGGGTGCACCCGCACGATGTCGGCACCATCCTCGACCGCGAGGGCGTGGCCGTCAGGACCGGGCATCACTGCGCCCAGCCGGTGATGGACCGGTTCGACGTCGCGGCCACGGTCCGCGCCTCGTTCGGGCTCTACAACACCAGGGGAGAAGTCGACGCGCTGGTGAACGCGCTCGGCCGGGTGCAGGAGATCTTCGGCCGATGATCGACCTCCGCAGCCTCTACCAGGATGTCATCCTGGACCATTCGCGGAGTCCGCGGAATTCGGGGCCGCTGGAGCCGCACAGCCACGAGGCGAACGGCAACAACCCGCTCTGCGGCGACAGGATCCGGGTCTATATGCGGGTCGGGAACGGCACCATAGACGACATAAGTTTCGAAGCGAAAGGTTGCGCGATTTCAGTGGCTTCCGCGTCTATGATGACAGAATTGATCAAGGGACGCGGGATCGAGGCGGCGCGGGCGACATTCGAGCGCTTCCACGATATCGTCACCCGCAACGGCGAGATCTCGGACGCCGAGCTCGAAGCCCTCGACAAGCTCGCGACCCTGATCGGCGTGCGCGAATTCCCGATGCGGATCAAATGTGCGACCCTTCCCTGGCATACCATGGCGGCGGCGCTCGACGGCGTCGGCAACGACGTGACAACGGAGTGACCTCGGAGTGCACGGCGATGGATGACAACACGATCGGCATCGAACCGGCCCAGGCGGAGACGCTCAGGTGCGCGGTGATCGAGGCCGTCAGCAGCGTCTACGACCCTGAAATACCGGTCAATATCTACGAGCTCGGCCTGATCTACGACGTCAGCGTGTCCGATGCCCGCGACGTCGACATCGTGATGACGCTCACCTCGCCGATGTGCCCGGTCGCCGAGTCGCTGCCGATCGAGGTCGAATCGCGGGTCCGCGGGGTCGACGATGTCAACGACGTCCATGTCGAGCTCACCTGGGACCCGCCCTGGACACCGGAGATGATGACCGAGGCGGCCAAGCTTGAGCTGGGGTTCATGTGATGGCGGGAGCGAACAGATGAACAAGCAAGCGATGACCCTGACCGATGCCGCCGCCGACCGGGTGCGGCATTTGATGGGGAGGCGCGAGGAACCCGCCCTCGGGCTGCGCATCGGCGTGCGCACCGGCGGCTGCTCGGGCATGGCCTACCAGATGGAGTTCGCGGCGGAGAAGGACCCGCTCGACGAGATGGTCGAGGACAAGGGGGTCACCGTGCTGATCGACGGCAGGGCGCTGATGTTCCTGATCGGCACCGAGATGGACTATGTCGAGAACAAGCTCCAGTCCGGCTTCGTGTTCAACAACCCCAACGAGAAGGGCCGCTGCGGCTGCGGCGAGTCCTTCCACGTCTGAATGCCCAAGGTCTACGCCATCGACGGGGTGACCCCGGTCGTCCACCCCACCGCCTATGTCCATGAGACCGCGGTGCTGATCGGCGACGTGATCGTCGGGCCCGGCTGCTATATCGCGCCATCGGCGAGCCTGAGGGGCGATTTCGGCCAGATCCGGATCGCCGAAGGCTCCAACATCCAGGACAATTGCACCGTTCATTGCTATGCCGGGGGCGAGACCGTTGTCGGCGCCGACGTCTCGATCGGCCACGGCGCCGTCCTGCACGGCTGTACGGTCCACGACCGGGCGCTGGTCGGGATGAACGCGGTGGTGATGGACGGCGCGGTTGTCGGCGCCCGGGCGATCGTCGCCGCGCTCGCTTTCGTGCGGTCCGATTTCGAGGTGCCGGAACGCACCATCGTCGCCGGCGTGCCGGCCAAGGTGCTGCGCGAGATCACCGGCGAAGAGACGGAGTGGATGGCCGAGGCCAACGCCGATTACCACGGCGCGCGCGAGCGCGCATGGGCCACGATGGAACGCGTCGATGCGCTGCATCGCCTCGACCGCCAGGGGCCCAGGCTCGAATTCAAGGGCTCGAAGCCGCTATACCAGGCGCGCGGCGGCTAATGGCGTCCGTTCGCGAGCTCGATCCCCAGACGGCGCGGGTGCTCGCCGATCTCGACGGGCCGGGGGTCGCCCAGGTCGCGGACATGTCACCGGCCGATGCCAGGCGCCATATCGCGGACTTCGTGCGCAAATGGGACCTCGACCCCAGGCCGCGGATCGGCGCGACGGAGGATCTGACGATCCCGGGCGCCGAGGCCGGGCAGACCATCGCGGCCCGGCTCTACCGGCCGTCGGGTGCGAGCGGGGCGCTGCCGCTGATCGTCTTCTTCCATGCCGGCGGCTACGTCTTCGGCAGCATCGAGACGCATGAGAGTTTCTGCCGGCTCATCGCCGACGGGGCGGCATGCCTGGTCCTCTCGGTCGAGTATCGCCGCGCGCCGGAGCACAGATTTCCCGCCGCGCACGAGGACTGCTACGCCGCGACCGCCTGGGCGGCGGCCCATGCGGGCGATATCGGCGCCGATCCGGCGCGCCTCGCGGTCGCCGGCGACTCCTCGGGCGGCACGCTGGCGATCGGCGTCTGCCAGCTCGCCCATCGCCGCGGCGGGCCTTCCATCGCGCAGCAATTCCTGTGGTACCCGGGCACCGCGGGCGGTCCCGAGACCGAATCGATGCGCACCCTCTCGGAAGGCTATTTCCTCAATTCCGGGCTGATGAAGTGGTCGATGGGCCATTACCTCAACGGCCCGCCGGATCTCGCCGATCCGCTGGTCGCGCCGATGAAGATCGCCGATTTCTCGATCCTGCCGCCGACCTGGCTGATGACCGCCGGGTTCGATCCCAGGCGCGACGACAACCAGGCCTTCGTCGAGGCCCTGAAAGCCGCCGGCGTGCCCGCGAGCTGTCGCGTCCTCGACGGCACCATCCACGGCTTCATGTTCATGCTGGGCGGAATCGACCTCGCGGTCGAGGCGGCGAAGGAATCGGCGGCCCATATCCGCCGCGCCTTCGCCTGAGCGTATGGATTGAATCGGCTGCTGCAATTGCCATCCAGGCGGGCGTTCGATATATCCGATACATGAGCGCCGAGATCATCGCATTGCTGGCGGCGACACTCACCCTCGGAGGATTGTTGTGGACGGCCACCAACCGGATCAACGACCGCATCGAGCGCCTGGAGAAGCGGATCGGTCTGGTGGAGCAACGCATGGCCAGAGTCGAAGGTATTTGCGAAGGTTTTTTCGGCAAGACTGAGGGCGGTGGCCTCCCTGCAAACGGCGAGTAGGAGAAGAGCAATGGCCGCGCTGACAGTTATCGACACCAAGGTACGGATAAACATGACCCTCGGGGACAGGGCCGACAATTCTCCTGATTCCGCGGCGGTCCAGATCTTCTATCGTTTGCGCTTGAACGGTTCTTCCATCAGCGGCGCCGTGGAGATCCCGGTTCTGCTTTCCTCCGGCCTCATCGAAAAAGGACAACACGCCGTGGAGGAACAGGCGCGGATGCACGCGCTGACGGTGCTGGACGGACTCGCGGCTTCCCTGCGCAAGCCCCGGGGTCTTTCCGCGGCTGAATAACGACAAAAGGAAAATGGCACCACCCTCGTCCGGGCGGCGCGGCGTGTTGCGCTTCCCCGGCATTCGACCTACATAGCTCTGGCGGGGCGTGGCGCAGGCTGGTAGCGCACCTGCTTTGGGAGCAGGGGGTCGCAGGTTCGAATCCTGCCGCCCCGACCAACGCCGATCGGCGGGCAGACGCAAGGTGGAAGATGAGCGATGTGAGGATCTACCGTCCGGCCAAGACCGCCACCCAATCGGGGCGCGCGCGTTCCACCAGATGGGTGCTCGAGTTTTCCACCGCGCTCGCGCAGCGGCGGGATTCGCTGATGGGCTGGCCCGGTTGCGGCGACACGCGGCAACAAATCCGTCTCGAATTCGACAGCGAGGACGCGGCGATCGCCTACGCCAGGCGCAACGGGCTCACCTACGCGGTCGAGCCCGCGCGGCAACGCCGGGTGCGGGCGAAGAGCTATGCGGACAATTTCCGCCCCGACCGGGAGGGCAACTGGACCCACTGAGGGTCATGCCTCGCCGAGACCGTTCAGCGTCCGGCCGACGATCCGCACGCCCTGGTCCAGCACCCGTTGCTTCCAGCCGTCCTCGTCGGGGAAGAGGCGCTTCCTGATATCCGCCTTGATCTCGCGGCCGAGCGGGCTGTCCACATCGCCGTGGGCGTGCAGCCAGTTATCCGCCTGGAGCGCATGCAGGACCTGGCGCACCGGATAGGTGCCGAATTCGAGCGTCGCGCTGATCACCTCGGCGCCGTTGGCGGCCTCGCGCACCGCGCGGGCGATGACGCCGACGAGCGGCGCCGAGGACGACGTGCCCGCCGACGGCGAGGTGACGATGGCGCCGTACCAGTCCCGCATCCTGCGTCCGTTGGGGGTGGACGGGCGCGTCCCGCCGATCATCTCCGCCTCGCCATACGCGCCGAGCCCGGTATGGAGGTCGATGAAGGCGATGGAACGCGCCCCCGCCATGTGCTTTTCGAGGATGGCGCGGAAAATCGCATTCGACCATGTCGGGCGCCGGCCGCCGTAGAACAGCCCGTCCGCATGGTCGTACTGGCCGCGGGTGACCACGGCCTGGAGGGCGAAGGCGCCGCGTTCTTCGACATAGGCCTCGATCGTCCGGTTCATTTCGGCGAGCGCCGGCTTGTCCCAGCGCTCCGGGCAGAGCAGCGGGTGGAGTTCGCTATAGGCCTCGTTCGCCGGGTGCGTCCCGTCGTGGTCGAGGAAGTTGCGGTTGAGGTCGACATTGTCCTCGGTCACCCGGCGCAGCCAGGCGAAGCCGTGCGGGTTGATGGCATGCACCAGGACGATCCGCACATCGTCGGGAAGCGCGGGTCCGCCGGCGAGAAAGCCGATCTGGATCGCCGAGCCGGCGAAGGCCTCGACCCCGTGGGTGCCCGCGTTGACCAGCAGCACGCGCCTTGCATCGCTGGGGCCGAGCACCGCGACATCGGTGGTGAGGGGTCCGTCACGGCCCGGCGGCAAGGCGGCCGGGTTGACGAAATCCTCCAGCGCCGCCCCGGCCGCCCGGGCGGCCTCGCGGAATTTGTCGCGCGCCGCCCAATAGTCGGGCGAGAACGCGGCGAGGTCGGCGGAGTCGGGCATGGGGCTGCTCCCGCGGGAGAGGGGTGCTAAATGCGCGCCCCTGTTGTAAGAGAAGGGACGCCTTGCCGCCAATCCGCGCGCCCGTAGCTCAGCCGGATAGAGCAGCGGACTTCTAATCCGCAGGTCGCAGGTTCGAATCCTGCCGGGCGCGCCACCCTCCCTCGATACGGCCCTTCGGGCCTACTCGGGGTGAGGGCAATAAAACCCTCACCCTGAGTAGCGGCGAAGCCGCGTATCGAAGGGCCGGCCCGGGGCGGGAACCCGGGCTACTTGCCCCGCGTCGCCGCGGCCGCCGCCTTGATGAGGTTGTACATCGGCGCGATCTTCGGGTTCTTGCCCAAAAATTCGTCGCCGAGCGGACGTGTCCGGCGGAACAGCTCGGCCCGGTCAGCGGCGGTCGGCTCGGTGAGCACGCCGCCCTTCTCGACCCAGAGCTTCTCCCATTTGGCGGTGACGTCGATGGCGATCTTGCCGGTGATGTCGCCCATTCCCTTGCCGACTTCGAAGATCGCCGCGCGGTGCGCCGCCGGCAGGCCGTCGAGCCATTTCCGGTTGAGCCACATGGCGCTCGGGATGAAAGCCGACTTCTCGTTGTAGATGTATTTGGCGACCGTGTAGAACTTGGACGGTCCCATGACGATGATGCCGCTGCGCACCCCGTCGAGGGCGTTGCGCTGGAGCGCCGGCAGGACCTCGGAATAGGGCATCGGGATGCCGGCCGCGGCGACGGTCTTCAGCGTGGCGATTTCCATCTTGGTCGCCAGCACCCGGATCTTCATCCCCTTGAAGTCGCCGAGCGTCTTGATCGGCCGCCTGGAGGCCACCGCCGTCCCGCCGGCCGACCAGGTGTAGTTGCCGACCACGCCGGCATGCGAGGCCAGCGCGAGGAACTTGTCGCGCACCGTCGGGTGGTTGAGCGTGCGGTGCTGGTGGAGTTGCGAATCGAACAGGGCGGGGGCGTCGGGCGCCTGGAAGGCGGGGTTGAGGCCGACGAAGAAGCCCGGCGGCGAGATGAAGCATTCCTGCGTGCCGAGCTGGATCCCTTCCACCTGGCGCGGGATGGTGCCGAGCTGGGCTGCCGGGAAGATCCGGACGTCGATCGCGCCGTTCGTCCGCTTGCCGACCTTCTCCTTGAAAAGCTTGGCCGTGAGGTGCTGCGAGTCGTTTATCGTCACGAAGCCGCATTTCATGTCGTAGGTCTTGGCCTGCGCACCCGCGGCGGCCAGGAGAACGGCCGCTGCCGTGATGATCGTTCTCTTCATCGCAAGTCTCCCTGTTGCTTCACGTATTCATGAACCGGTAGTCGAAACGGTCCCCGTCCGAGACCACATGGCCCGCCGTCGGGCCGGGGAAGTGGCACGGCACGACCAGCGTGTCGGTGTCGGTCACCGATTCGAGGATTCCCCGGCGCGATTTGTTGGACATCTCCGCGTCCCAGCAGAAGCATGATTGCCAGCCGGGCTCGCGGCATTGCAGGGCGTGGTGCATCAGATCCCCGGTGAACAGCGCCCTGCGGCCGTTCGATTCCAAATTGACGCAGACATGGCCCGGCGAATGGCCCGGCGTCGGGGTGAGCCAGATCGAATCGTCGAGCGCGAAGTCGTCCTCGACCAGCAGGGCCTGCCCGGCCTCGACCACCGGCAGGCAGGAATCGCGCCACACCTCGCCCGGCGGGTCCGTCCCCTTGCCGCTCTCCGCCGCCCAGAAATCGTATTCGCGCTTGCTGAAGATGTATTTGGCGCGCGGGAAGGTCGGCACCCAGCGCCCGTCCACCAGCCGCGTGTTCCAGCCGCAATGATCGACATGGAGATGGGTGCAGAAGACATAGTCGATGTCTTCGAATTTGAGCCCGAGAGCCGTGAACCCGTCGAGCCAGGGCTGCTTTGGGTAGTCGAGCCAGTCGCCCCGGTTGGGCTTGTCCTCGCCGACGCAGGTGTCGATCAGGATGGTGTGGCGGCGGGTCCTGAGGACGAAGGTCTGATAGGTGATGACCAGCAGGTCCCGGGCCGCGTCGTAGACGAAATCCGGCAGGCCGCGGAGATGCTCGTCGACCAGTTCGCGGCCGGCGCAAGGGTACATCGCCAGCGGATTGCGCCAGGCGCCGTCGCGCTCGACGATGCTGGCGATTTCCACGTCTCCGATCGCGAATTGTTCCATCACGCGGCCCTCCCGGGTTTGGGCGCGCGCCGCCCTTCGTAATAGGCGACGAAGACGGCGCTCGCGCAAATCATGATCCCGCCTATCCAGGTCATCGCATCGGGCGATTCGCCGAACGCGAAATAGCCGATCAGCGCCGCCCATACCAGCCGGATATAGTCGACGGGAGAAACCAGGCTGGTGTCGCCTTCCTTGAGCGCCTGGTTGAGGAAGAGATGCCCGGTGGTGCCGAGCGCCGCAAGAATGAACAGGCTGACATATTGCCCCGGCGCCGGCCAGGTCCAGAACGGCAGCGCGGCCAGGAACGACATCGGGGCGAGGATGATCATCATGTAGGCGGTGATGGTGATGCTGGATTCGGTCCTGGTCAGGGACTTGATGACCAGCATCGCGAAGGCCCACAGCAGCGCCGCGGCGACGGTCAGGAGGGGGCCGAGCCCGATTTCGGCGAATCCCGGGCGCAGGATGACGAGAGCGCCGAGAAAACCGAAGCCGATCCCCACCCAGCGCGCCGGCCTTACCCGCTCGCCGAGGATCACGATCGCCAGCGCGCTGGCGAAGATCGGCGCCGTGAAGGTAAGCGCGGTGACGTCGGCGAAAGGCGCGATGGTGATCGCATAGAAGAAGCACAGCATCGAGACCAGGTTGAGGATCCCGCGCAGCGCATGGGTCTTGAGCTTCCGGGTCCTGAGCGGCGCGACGCCGTAGCGAAACAGCAGCGGCGCGAGGAAGACCAGGCCGAACAGATTGCGGAAGAAGGCGACCTCGAACGGGTGCAGGCCCTGCGCGGTATGGCGGATCATCGCGTGCATCGAGGTAAAGGCGATGGTCGCCATCAGCATCATCGCCATGGCGCGGAGCTTGCCGGCCCGGGCGTCGGCCGCGCCGGTCAACCGTATTCGCGCAGAACGTGGCGGGCGAGCGCCATTTTCAAAATCTCTTCCGGCCCCTCGGTGATCATGAACGAGCGCAGATCGCGCCACAGCTTCTCGATCGGCAGGTCGGTGGTGAGCCCGATCCCGCCATGGATCTGCAGGCAGCGGTCGGCCGCCTCGTAGCCGGCGCGGTCGCCGATATATTTGCACATATAGGACTGGTAGCGGATGTCCTCGCCCCGGTCGTAGCGCGCGGCGGCGTCATAGACCATCAGCCTGAGCTGGTGCAGCTCGGCATAGGTGTCGACCAGCATCCACTGCACCGCCTGGCGCTCGGCCAGCGGCTTGCCGAAGGTCACGCGCTGCTGCGCGTAGGAGGCGCCGAGCTCGAGGCAGCGTTCCATCGTGCCGATGCCGAGCGAGCCGTGGCGCATGCGCCCGAAGGTGATCCAGCTCTGCGCCATGCGGAACCCGTCGCCCTCGTTGCCGATCAGGTTCTCGACCGGGACCCGGACGTCCTGGAAGCCGACCTCGCAGGGCCGGTCGTCCATCATGGTCTCCTGCTGGCGGATCACCTCGACGCCCGGCGTGTCCATGTCCACCAGGATGCAGGAGATCCCGCCGCGCGCGCCCTTCTCGCGGTCGGTGAGGCAGACCACCTGGGCGAAATCGGCTTCATCGCCGCCGGTGATGAAGCGCTTCATCCCGTTGATCACGTACCGGTCGCCGTCGCGGACCGCGGTGGTGCGCATGCTCGCGGGGTCGCCGCCGGCATCGGGCTCGGTCTGGCAGAAGGCGGCGTATTTCTCGCCCCGGATACAGGGCCAGAGATATTTGTCCTTCTGGTCGTCGCGCAGGAACTGGAGCAGGATCGGGCTGACATCGGGGCCGAAGATCCAGGGCTTGCGCCGCGGGAAGGCGATGGTGCGGCCGGTCTCCTCCCAGACCAGCACGCGGGCCAGCAGGCCGAGCCCCATGCCGCCATATTCCTCGGGGATGTCGATCATCCAGATCCCGAGCTCGCGGGCCCGGGCCTCCAGCTTCTCGCGGATTTCGGGGACCATCAAATGGCCGTCATAGGCCTCGCGCTCGATCGGGATCACCTCGTTGTCGATGAAGCGCCGGAGCGTGTCCTTCATCATGCGAAGCTCTTCGGGAAGCTCGAAATCCATGATCGTCTCCCTGGTCGCGACGGCGCCCGACAGTAAGCGGCGGCCCCGGCGGCGGGTCAAGGCGGGGCCCGCTCGACTTCGCCGGAGAACGGACTACATTCCCGGGCGGCGGACAGGCGAACGGAGGAACCGGCCATGGGCATGCTGATCGACGGCGAGTGGATCGACGACGACGCGAAATACCGCAACCCCGAGGGCGGCGCCTTCGTCCGCGCGGAATCTGTCTTCAGGTCGTGGATCACGGCCGACGGGTCGTCCGGCTTCGCGGCCGAGCCCGACCGCTACCATTTGTTCCTAGCGCCCAACTGCCCGTGGGCCCACCGGACCCAGATCGTGCGCTATCTCAAGGGGCTGGAGGGCATGATCTCGATCAACCTGGCGGACCTTCCGCGCCAGCGGAGCTGGGCCTATTCGCAAGGAATCGGGCGCGACCTGGTGCCGGTGGACGGCGTGTTCGAGCTGCACCGGGCCTATGTCTCCGCCGATCCGGACTATAGCGGCCGGGTCACTGTGCCGACCCTGTTCGACAAGCAGGAATGGACGGTCGTCTCCAACGAATCGTCCGAGATCGTGCGCATGCTGAACACCGAGTTCGACGGTCTCGGCGCGACCCGGCTCGACCTCTACCCGGAGGATCTGCGCCCCGAGATCGACGCCTTCAACGAGCGTATCTACGAGACCGTCAATAACGGCGTCTACCGGACCGGCTTCGCGAAGACGCAGGAGGCCTATGAGGAGGCCTGCAACCGGCTGTTCGACACGCTGGACTATCTCGACGACGTGCTGGGCGAGCGGCGCTATCTCTGCGGCGAGCGCCTGACCGAGGCCGACTGGCGGCTCTACCCGACTTTGATCCGCTTCGACTGCGTCTATCACGGCCATTTCAAGTGCAACAAGCGGCGCATCGACGACTACCCGAACCTGTCGAACTATCTGCGCGAGCTGTATCAGCTCCCCGGGATCGCCGAGCGAACCGACATTCCCGGCATCAAGCGCGGCTATTACGGCGACATGAAGCACATCAACCCGACCGGGATCGTGCCGCTGGGACCGGATATCCACCTAAACGCCCCGCACGACCGGGAAAAGCTGCGCAAGGCCGCCTGAGGCCGCTTATCCGTCCCGGAAGGGCGGGAAGCCGGCGTAGCTCTCCGCGTGGTCGTCGTCGAACCCCGCCATGCCCGGCCGGGTGAGGCAGCCCTTGGGCCGCGCGAAGCTGTCGATCCGCCGCGCCGGGCGTTCGTGCCACTGGATGTTGAAGGCGGCGAGCTTGGGAAAGAAGCAGAGCCGCGAATAGGGCAAATGGTCGTGGACGAACCAGGCAAGCGGCCGCCAGTCCCCGGTCCCGGCGTAGCGGTCGGCGAACCAGGGGATCGCGACGCAGGCGGTGGCGCCCATGCAGCCATCGGCGTCGCGCCGGTCCCAGATATGCCCGGCACGGCTCGCCTCGTTCGAGGCGCAGTTGAGGCGGTTCCGGTTGCCGAACCCGTTGACCGCCTCGGAGCGGTAGCCGGAGCGGACCGAGACGGTCCCGAAGGTCTCGCGGAGGGGTTCGAGCAACGTCTCGCAGAGCCGGGTGCCGGCGGCGATCGCCGTCGGGGATGTTGGCGAGCCCGTGAATGGCCGCGATCTCGCTATAGAGGAAATCGCGCATGAAGAACGAGGGCGACAGCCGCACCCGGCCGAGTTCCTCGAGCGCCCTCATCGAACCCGGCCGGCGCATCGGGGCGTTCTCTAGGTCTTGGCCATCGCCGCCTTCATGTCCTCGAGGATCCGTTCCACCGTTTCCTGCTTCAGATCCTGGGTGATGAAGACGATCCGGCTCCGCGTGTCGCCGTCGGGCCATTCGGGGAGCTGGGCGGGGTCGTGGAAGAGGTGCTGCACACCGTGGATCGCGATCGGCTTGTCCTGGCCGGCGACGTTGACGATCCCCTTGATGCGCAGCAGCTTTTCCCCATGGGTCGCGATCAGGGTGCGGATCCAGGCGACGAAGGGCTCCCACGCCAGCGGCTCGTCGTAGCGCAGACAATAGGCGCGGATGCTGTCGTCGTGGCGGTTGACGTCGTGGTGGTGGTGCCCGCCGTCCCCGTGCCCGCCCTCTTCATAGGCTTCGTCGCGCAGCCAGCGCTGCACGTCGAGGCTCTTGGTCGCCGGGTCGTAGAGGCCGGTATCGAACAGCGCGTCGGGATGGATCGCGCCATGCTCGGCGCGGACGATGGATGCGCCCGGGTTGAGCGCGCGCAGGCTGGATTCGAGCGAATCGATATCCTCGTCCTCGGCGAGGTCGCCCTTGGTGATGACGATGCGGTCGGCCACCGCCGCCTGCTTGACCGATTCGCGGTGCCGGGTGAGCTGGATGTCGCCGTTGACCCCGTCGACCGCGGTCACCACCCCGTCGAGCGCGTAGCGGTTGGCGATCACCCGGTCGGTCATCAGCGTGTGGATGACCGGCGCCGGGTCGGCGAGCCCGGTGGTCTCGATCACCACGCGGGAGAACGGCGGCACCTCGCCCTTGACCCGCTTGATGAACAGCTCGCGCAGCGCGCGGGCGAGGTCGTCGCGGACGGTGCAGCAGAGGCAGCCCGCGTTGAGCAGCACGGTGTCCTCGTCGATCTGCTCGATCAGATGGTGGTCGAGCCCGATCTCGCCGAACTCGTTGACCAGAACCGCCGTATCAGACATCTCAGGATGCTTCAACAAGGCATTGATAAGGGTCGTCTTTCCACTGCCTAAAAAACCCGTGAGCAGGGAGGTCTGGACGATATCCTCGGGCTCGGGCGGGGTGTGCGCTTCGGTCATTTTGGGTAGAGCTCCGCGGGGTCGATCTCGATTTCGCCGATTGTCGCGAGGCCGTCGCCGCTGGCGGCGCGAAAGAAGCAGCTCCGCCGCCCGGTATGGCAGGCAACCCCGGTCTGGTCGACCGCCAGCAACAGCGTGTCGCCGTCGCAGTCGAGGCGCAATTCGACCAGTTCCTGAATTTGTCCCGAGCTCTCGCCCTTGCGCCACAGCGCGTTTCGCGAGCGCGAGAAATAGCAGACCCGGCCGCTGGCCAGGGTCTCGGCGACCGCCTCCCGGCTCATCCAGGCCATCATCAACACTTCGCCGCTGTCGTGCTGCTGCGCGATCGCCGGCACCAGCCCGTCGCCGTTCCACGCGATCGCATCGAGGGTCGCGGCGATGCCCGCCTCGGACACGCCCATGGCTTCGGTTCCCGTATTATCGATGCTTTCTATTCTAGGCTCGTTCACAGCGGAAACGAAGCGGGAGCGGTCAACGCGCGGCGTTCAGACGCTCCAGGCCGCGCGCGAGATCGCCGATCAGGTCGCCGGTGTCCTCGAGCCCGGCATGGATGCGCAGGCTCGGGCCTTCCTCCCATGACGTGGCCGTCCGGATGGCCGCCGGGTTGGTCGGCAG
Organism: Alphaproteobacteria bacterium; assembly: GCA_965205995.1. Taxonomy (GTDB): domain Bacteria; phylum Pseudomonadota; class Alphaproteobacteria; order MPNO01; family MPNO01; genus MPNO01. The sequence continues at coordinate 447,108 of OZ242200.1, forward strand.
GATGAGGCTTTCGAAGCCGCCCCAGCTCGCCCCCATCGAGAACAGCGTCATGCCGTCGAGCATCGCCTCCACGGCCGCTTGCGGCGCCGGGTTGAGCACCACGCCGAACAGGCCGCAGGCGCCGGTGAAATCCCGCTTCCACAGCGCGTGGCCGGGATCTTCCGGCAGCGCCGGATGCAGCACCCGGCTGACTTCGGGGCGGCTCTGCAGCCAGCGGGCGAGGATCAGCCCGTTCTCGTGGTGCTGGCGCAGCCGCACCCCGAGCGTGCGCAGCCCGCGGAGCGCGAGATAGACATCGTCCGGCCCGCAATTGGCGCCGAGATCGGCGGCGGATTGGCGAATTTTGGGCCACAGCGCCTCGCTGGTGGCGATCGTGCCCATCATCACGTCGGAATGGCCGACGATGTATTTGGTGGCAGCCTGCACCGAGACATCGACGCCGTGCTCGAACGGCTTGAACAGCACGCCGGCGGCCCAGGTATTGTCCATGATCACCACCGCGCCGGCCGCGTGGGCGGGGGCGGCGACCGCCGGGATATCGGTCATCTCGAAGGTGAGCGAGCCCGGCGATTCGACATAGACGATGCGGGTCCGGTCGCGGATCAGCCCGGCCACACCGCCGCCGATCGCGGGATCGAAATAGGTCGTCTCGACCCCGAAACGCCCCAGGAAGCCGTCGCAGAAGCGCCGCGCCGGGCTGTAGACATTGTCCGCCATCAGGATGTGATCGCCGGTCTCGACGAAGGCGAGGATGGCGGCGTTGATCGCCGCCAGGCCGGAGCCGAGGCAGACCGCCCGCTCGCCGCCCTCGACCGCCGCCACCGCCTCCTCCAGCGCCGAATGGGTCGGAGTTCCGTGCCGGCCATAGGTATAGACCCGGGGCTCGAACCGCCGTTCGCGCGCCTCGCGCATCGCCGCCACGGTCGGGTGCGTGATCGTGGAGGCGTGGTAGACGGGCGGGTTGACGATACCGAAATTGGCCTCGGGATCGCGCCCGGCCGTGGTGATGATCGTGTCTTCCTTCATGGCGCGGCCCGTGGGATGGTGAGTGGGGTGGTGAAAAGGCCGCGCATCCTGCCAGCCGGGACCGGGCGGCGCCAGTAGTTCAGGTCTCGACCGGGGTGTCCGTCCGCATGCCCCATTCGGACCAGGATCCGTCATAGACCGCGACCTCGTCCTGGCCGATCAGATGGAGCCCGAAGGCGAGCAGCGAGGCCGTCACCCCCGATCCGCAGGTGGTGGTGACCGGCCTCTCGACGTCGATCCCGGCGTCGCCGAACAGCGCGCGGAGCTCCGCCGGCGGCCTGACCGTTCCGCTCTCCGGGTCGACCAGGCGGTTGAAGGGCAGGTTCCGGCTGCCCGGGATATGGCCCGCCCGGCATCCCGGCCGCGGCTCGGGCTCGGTGCCGGCGAAGCGGCCGGGGGCGCGGGCATCGAGGATCTGGAGCGCCGCGCCGTCGAGGCTTGCTGCGATCGCCTCCAGGTCGGAAATGCGGTCCGGGCGGGGTCCGGCGGTAAAGGCGTCCGGGGCGGGGCGGGGCGCCGGCGGCCCGGCATCCGTCGATCTGCCTTCCGCGATCCACTTGGCGAAGCCGCCGTCGAGGATCGACACCGAACCGTGGCCGAAATAGCGCAGCATCCACCACGCCCGGCCGACGGTCATCATGCCGACCCGGTCATAGGCGACGACGCGGGTCGAATCGCCGATGCCGAGCTCGCCCATCTGGGCGGCGAACCGGGCCGGCGAGGGCGCCATATGGGGTCTCGGGTCGTCCGGGTCGGCGATGCCGTCGATGTCCCAGAACGCGGCGCCGCGGATATGCCCGCTTTCGTACTCGGCGCGGCCCGACCGGCCGTCGGCCGGCAAATACCAGGTGGTCTCGACCACGCGGATAGCGGGGTCGTCGAGATGAGCATCCAGCCAATCGGTCGATACCAGGGCACCCGGTTCCGGCACTGTTCGATCTCCCGTCCTGTCGTTGCATCGCGCCATCGCGCTATGGCGCGGGGCGAATCTACAGGACCCGGCGGCAGCCGCGAAGCGGCGGATACGGAATTCCGGGCCCGATGCGGTTGTCCGGCGCGCCCGGGGCGGACATATTCCCTGCATGACGGATTACCTGGTGAAGCCGGACCCGGCCGATGCAAGGCTCACCGAGCGCGTGCCCGGGGTCGATCAGGACGGCAAGGCGATCGAAACCTCGGTCACCGTCGAGCGGCCGCTGACGCTCTTCCTCAACAGCCAGGAGATCGTCACCCTGATGACGATCGGCGACTATGTCGACTGCCTGGCGGTCGGTTACCTGATCAACCAGAACATGCTGCGCGGCGACGACGCGGTGACCGGCGTCGACTATGACGAGGAGATCGAGACCGTGGTCGTGCGCACCGCCCACGAGACCGATTTCGAGGAAAAGCTCAAGAAGCGGACGCGGACATCGGGCTGCGCGCTCGGCACGACCTTCGGCGACGTGATGGAGACCTTCGAGGAGGTCACCCTCGATCCGAACGCCGAGATCAGGACGTCGTGGCTCTACGCCCTCGCCAAGACGATCAACACGACGCCCAGCCTCTATCTCGAGGCCGGGGCGATCCATGGCTGCGTGCTGTGCGAACGGGACCGGCCGCTGATCTATATGGAAGACGTCGGCCGCCACAACGCGGTCGACAAGATCGCCGGCTACATGCACCTCCACCGCATCGCGCCCGAAGGCAAGATGTTCTACACCACGGGCCGCCTGACCAGCGAAATGGTGATCAAGGCGGTGCAGATGCGCATCCCGATCCTGGTCTCGCGGTCGGGCTTTACCGCCTGGGGGGTCGAGCTCGCCCGTCAGGCCAATCTGACGCTGATCGGGCGCGCGCGGGGACGTCGTTTCATCGCCCTCGCGGGCGAGAGCCGGATCGTCTACGACGCCGATCCCGGGACGGTGGGCGAGGAGCCGGCGGCGGTGCAGCGCAAGGCGGGCCGCGCCGGGTGAGGGCGCCGTGGAGCTGACGCTTGGGTGGCGCGGCCCGGTCGGGGCCGGGCTGTTCCCGGACGACGAAGCGGCGCTCGAGGAACTGCGCGCACCGGGCGTCTATCTCCGCATGAAACGATACCGGAACGCCCGCACGGTGAGCTATGTCGGCCAGAGCCGGAGCGTGCTGACGCGGATCGACCAGCATCTGACGGCGATGCTCGCCCTCCAGACGCCGCTTCGCGACGAGCGCGGACGAGGCGTCTTCGCGGGCGATGCCGGGGCGCGTCTCGCCGCCTATAACGACCTCGCGGCGGCTTCCGGCGCGGCGGTGGAAGAGGTCCTGCGCACGCGGTTCTATGTCGCGCCCTGCGACGAGGCGTTCGCGGCGGAGCATCTCGATCTGGTGGAGGGCGCGTTGAAGGCGCGGCTTGAAGCACGGGTCGCTTCGGGCCTGGGCCTCGCGGCCTGCGAAAACGTCCAGGGCGTCCCGCGGGACCCGTTCGCCGATATCGTCAGCATCGTCCAGGACAGGACGGCGCTGGAACCGGGAGACGCGGACCTGATCGAGCGCGCGCTCGGCGCCGAGCCTATCCCTGTCGATCCCGCGCTGGTTGGGGCGGGTCCGTGAGGCCGCGCATCGCCGGGATCGTGCTCGCCGGCGGGCTGTCGCGCCGGATGGGCGGCGGCGACAAGGCGCTCCGGACGCTCGGCGGGCGCACCATCCTGGACCATGTGATCGCCCGCGCCGCGCCGCAGGTGGATTTGCTCGCGCTCAACGCCAACGGCGATCCGGCCCGCTTCGCCGCGACCGGTCTCGCGGTGGTCCCCGATACGGTCGAAGGCTTCCCGGGTCCCCTGGGCGGCGTGCTCGCGGGGCTCGAATGGGCGCAAGAGCGCGATCCGGGCTGCGTCTACGTCGCGAGCTTCGCCTGCGACGCGCCGTTCCTGCCCGAAGACCTGGTGCAGAGGCTGTGGCGGGCGATCGAGGAGGAGGGCGGCGAAATCGCCTCGGCGCGTTCGGACGGGCGCGAGCACCCGGTATTCGCGCTCTGGCCGGTCGCGCTGGCCGGCGCGCTCAGGGCCGCCGTGGTGGAGGAGGGGGTCCGCAAGGTCGATGTCTGGACGGCGCGCTACCGCCTGGCCCATGCCGGGTTTTCCGCCGCGCCGGTCGATCCGTTCTTCAACGTCAACCGGCCCGAAGACATCGCCGAGGCCGAGGCGGTGCTCGGCGGCCGGGCTCACCCAGCGAGTTGAGCGGCGACGGCGGCGGCGAGGATGAGCCAGCCGACCAGCCGGTTCGAGCGGAACTTGGCGAGACAGTCCTTCGGGGCGTCGAGGTCGACATCGGCGACCTGCCAGACGAGCTGCATGGTTGCCAGGGCGAGGCCCGCGAAGAAAATCCAGCCCAGCCCGACGACATGGCCGGTCGCGGCGAACAGGGCGGCGGCGATCAGGTAGAAGGCGAACAGCCAGGGCTTGCTGCCGAGGCCGAGGCGCCGCGCGGTCGACTTGACCCCTGCCGCGGGGTCGTCGCGCCGGTCCTGGTGGGCGTAGATGGTGTCGTAGCCGAGCGTCCAGAAGATGCCCGCGGCATAGAGCAGGACCGGCGCCAGGCCGATCTCCCCCCGCACCGCCGCCCAGCCGAGCAGGGCGCCCCAGTTGAACGCGAGGCCGAGCACGAATTGCGGCCAATAGGTGACCCGCTTGCTGAGCGGGTAGGTGAAGACCAGGACCAGCGACGCCAGCCCGACCGCGATGGCGAAGGGGTTGAGCGCGAGAAGGATGCAGAGCCCCGCCGCCAGGAGGATGGCGAGAAACACCAGCGCCCCGCGCACCGTGACCTGGCCGCTCGGCAACGGCCGGTCGCGGGTCCGGGCGACCTGGGCGTCGAAGTCGCGGTCGCAGATGTCGTTGAAGGTGCAGCCGGCGCCCCGCATCGCCAGGGCGCCGATGCCGAACAGCGCGAACAGGGTCAGGCTTTCGCGCGACAGCGGCTGCGGCGAGGCGAAGGCGATCGACCACCAGCAGGGGAACAGCAGCAGCCAGGTGCCGATCGGCCTGTCGAGCCGCGCCAGCCGGGCAAAGGGACGGGCGGGCGCGGGCAAAAGCCGGTCAACCCATCCGCCCTTGGGGATATCGCTCGCGGCGGTCTCGTCGATGCCCGACATTGCGCTTTTGCTCCGGCCCCACTATATCGGCACCGGCCCATGGTTACGATGGCGGCGCGATTCCCGATGCAGGCAGCGGCACCCAGAGTCCGGCTCTTCCTCGACCAGGGGCTGGAAAACGGCGCGGTTGCCGTGCTCGCTCGCGACCGGACCCACTATCTGAAGGATGTCATGCGGCTCGGGCCGGGCGATGGTGTCGCCGCGTTCAACGGGCGCGACGGCGAGTGGCTGGGGCGGATCGAAGCCGTCGACAAGCGCCGGTTCGCGCTCCGCATCGAACGCCTCCTTCGGCCTCAGCCGGCGGCCATCGATCTCTGGATCGCCTTCGCGCCGCTGAAGCGGGGACCGACCGATCTTCTGGTGACCAAGGCGGTCGAGCTCGGCGCGACGACCCTGGTGCCCGTCGCCACCGCGCACACGACAGCTTCCCGCGTCAGGTCCGAGCGCATGAAGCTGCTCGCCATCGAGGCCGCCGAACAATGCGGGCGCTGCGACGTGCCCGGGATTCGGGAGCCGGCGCCGCTCGCGGATTTGCTGGAGCGCTGGCCTGCCGGACGGCGGCTCGTCTTCTGCGACGAGAGCGGCCATGGCCGGCCGATCGTCGATGTCCTGACCGAGGCCCGGGACGGTCCGACCGGCGGGCCGTGGGCGGTGCTGATCGGGCCCGAAGGCGGTTTTACCGAGGAAGAACGCGCCCGGCTGCGCAGCCGGTCCTTCGTGCATGCGGTCGATCTGGGGCCTCGGCTGCTGCGCGCCGAGACCGCGGCGATCGCCGCCCTGGTCTGTTGGCAGGCGGTGATCGGCGATTGGCGCGGTCCCGACAGCGCGCCGGCGCGCCAAGCGGCCGCGCGGGTATAGGGAAATGGCGGCACCCCCCTCGAGCCAGGGCGCGCAGATCGAGGACTGCCGCCAGCTGGTCGAATTCCTGGAGGCGGGCTGCAAGCCTCCCGGGGACTGGCGGATCGGCACCGAGCACGAAAAATTCGTCTTCCATCTCGAAACCCTCGCCTCCCCGCCCTATGAGGGCGCGTGGGGGATCCGCGCGCTGCTCGAAGGGCTGACGCGTTTCGGCTGGGAACCGGTGCTGGAGAACGGCAACCCGATCGCGCTCGCCAAGTCGGACTGCAACATATCGCTGGAGCCCGGCGGGCAGCTCGAATTGTCGGGCGCGCCGCTGGAAACCATCCACCAGACCTGCGACGAGGTGCATACCCATCTCGCCGAGGTGAAGGAGGTGGCGGGCGAGCTCGGCGTCGGGCTGGTCGGGCTCGGCTTCCACCCCCGCGCCAGGCGCGACGAGATTCCGTGGATGCCCAAGGGCCGCTACAAGATCATGCGCGACTACATGCCCAAGAGGGGCACGCTCGGGCTCGACATGATGGTCCGGACCTGCACGGTGCAGGTCAATCTTGATTTCGAGTCCGAAGCCGACATGATCCGCAAGATGCGGGTCGGCCTCGCGCTCCAGCCGGTCGCCACCGCGCTTTTCGCCGACTCGCCCTTCGTCGAGGGCAAGCCCAGCGGCTACTACTCCTACCGCAGCCATATCTGGGAGGACACCGACCCCGACCGCTGCGGCATCCTCCCCTTCGTGTTCGAGGACGGCATGGGGTTCGAGCGCTATGTCGACTACGTGCTCGACGTGCCGATGTATTTCGTCTACCGCGACGGCCGCTATATCGACGCCAGCGGCCAGTCGTTCCGCGACTTCCTCGACGGCCGGCTGCCGGCTTTGCCCGGCGAGAAGCCGATGATGTCGGACTGGGAGGACCATCTGACGACGCTGTTCCCGGAAGTCCGGCTCAAGCGCTATATCGAGATGCGCGGCGCCGATGGCGGGCCCTGGCGGCGGCTCTGCGCGCTGCCGGCGCTTTGGGTCGGGCTGCTCTACGACCGGGGCGCGCTCGATGCCGCCTGCGAGCTGATCGGCGACTGGACCGTCGAGGATCACCAGCGGCTGCGCCACGAGACCTCCATCCAGGCCCTCAAGACGCCGTTCCGCGGCGGCACCCTGCTCGATGTCGCGCGGGAGGTCCTGCGGATCGCCCATGACGGGCTCAGGGCGCGCGCCCGGCTCGACCGGGTGGGCGACAACGAGACGGGATATCTCCGCATCCTCGACGACATCGTCCGCCGCGGCTCGTGTCCCGCCGAGCAAAAGCTCGAGCGCTTTCACGGGGCGTGGAACGGCGATATCGACCGGGTGTTCGACGAGTACGCCTATTGAGGGCGGGCCGGCCTCAGGCGGTTCCGCCGACCGTCAGGTTGTCGACCAGAAGCGTCGGCTGACCGACGCCGACCGGGACTCCCTGGCCCTCCTTGCCGCAGGTCCCGACGCCGGGGTCGAGGCTCATGTCGTTGCCGACCATCCTGACCCGGGTCAGCGCCTCGGGGCCGTTGCCGATGAGCGTCGCCCCCTTGACCGGCGCGCCGATCGCGCCGTCCTCGATCAGATAGGCCTCGGAGGCGCTGAAGACGAACTTGCCCGAGGTGATGTCGACCTGGCCGCCGCCGAAATTGACGGCGTAGAGGCCCTTCGGCACCGCTGCGATGATTTCGTCCGGCGACCGGTCGCCGGCCAGCATGAAAGTGTTGGTCATCCTCGGCATCGGCGCGTGCGCGAAGCTTTCCCGCCGCCCGTTGCCGGTGGGCGCGGCGCCCATCAGCCGCGCGTTCATGCGGTCCTGCATGTAGCCGGTGAGGATGCCGTCCTCGATCAGCACCGTGTTCTGGGTCGGCGTTCCCTCGTCGTCGATGCTGAGCGAGCCGCGGCGGTCGGCGATGGTGCCGTCATCGACCACGGTCACGCCGGGCGCGGCGATGCGCTCGCCGAGGAGGCCGGAGAAGGCGGATGTCTTCTTGCGGTTGAAATCGCCTTCGAGCCCGTGGCCGATCGCCTCGTGGAGCAGGATGCCGGGCCAGCCGGGGCCCAGCACGACGGGCATTTCGCCGGCCGGCGCGGGAACCGATTCGAGATTGACCAGCGCCTGGCGAAGCGCCTCCTCGACCTGGGCCTGCCAGGCATCCTCGGCGAAATAGGCGCCGTAGGCGGTGCGCCCGCCGACCCCGTGGCTGCCGGTCTCCATCCGCTCGCCGTCGGCCGCCACGATGGAAACGTTGAGCCGGACCAAGGGGCGGATATCCGCCGCCCGGCGTCCGTCGGCGCGGACGATCTGGATCGCCTGCCACTCGCCCATGATGGAGGCGACGACCTGGACCACCCGGGGATCGCGGCCGCGCGCATAGGCGTCGATGTCCTGGAGCAGCTTGACCTTGCGCTCGAACGGGATCTCGTTGAGGGGGTTGTCCTCGACATAGAGCGCCGTGTTGGTCGCGGCCGGGCCGGCCCCCGCGCTGCCGCTATATCCCGCCTTGACGGCGGTGATCGTCTTCGCCGCGCGTTCGATCGCGGCTTCCGACAGCTCGGCGGCGTGGGCATAGCCGGTGGCCTCGTCGGCGACGGCGCGAAGCCCGAAACCCTGGGTGGTGTCGAAGGACGCCGTCTTCAGCCGCCCGTCGTCGAAACCCAGCCCCTCGGACTGGCGGTATTCGAGAAACAGCTCGCCGTCGTCGGTGCCGGCGAGGGCATCGCCCACGATCGATTCGACCCTGGCGCGGTCGAGCCCGGTACGGTTGAAGAAGAGCTCATCCGTCTTTGCGAGATCCGCCATCTCCGGCCTCCTCAGGGGGCGGTCCGGCTGGTGCCGGGCCGCCGATTGCAGGGCTTCCCGCTATATGATGGTGTCGCCCGCGCCCGTTGTCACCCCGGACCTCGGCCAAAGCCCTCGATGAGCGGTGCGCGCGGCATTGCGATGCGGGGCCGGGGACGGCAGAAATCCGCTCCGGGACGCCCACAGGGGAGGGAAATTGGCGTAGAATCATCTCATGACACGGGATCTTGTGTTTCCAACTTGCGCTGTGTATCAATCCGGCGATCTCCATGCCTTTGCAGGATTTCCCGCGTCGGGGTCGCGCCTGAAGGGTATCGCTGCTCAAGGGCGGACTTCCCGCGGACGATAAGGACTCGATTCGAATGCCGATGAGCGGAGGACGCATTCTCGCAGCGGCCGCGGCCCTGGCCGCGGCGCTGACCGGAACCGGCGCGTGGGCCAACGCACCGGTGCCCTGGCAGATGGGTTTGCAGCAGGCGGCGACCCCGCTGATGCAGAATATCGACGATCTTCACGACATCCTTCTGGTTGTCTGCACCCTGATCACGCTGTTCGTGCTGGGGCTGCTGCTCTACGTCGTCTGGCGGTTCCGCGAGAGCAGGAACCCGACGCCGACCCGGACCACGCACAACACCGTGGTGGAGGTGCTGTGGACGGTGATACCGGTGGCGATCCTGGTGCTGATCGCGATCCCGTCCTTCAAGCTGCTCTACTATTCGGACACGATTCCCAAGGCCGACATGACGGTGAAGGCGATCGGCCACCAGTGGTACTGGAGCTACGAGTACCCCGACCACGACAATTTCACGTTCGACGCGACAATGCTGGCGGACGACGAGCGGAAGCCCGACCAGCCGCGCCTGCTCTCGGTCGACAACCGCATCGTGGTGCCGGTCAACAAGATCGTCCGCGTCCAGGTCACGGCGGACGACGTGCTGCACGCCTGGGCGATCCCGGCGTTCGGCGTCAAGGTCGACGCGGTGCCGGGACGGCTGAACGAAGTCTGGTTCAAGGCCGAGAGGACGGGGGTCTATTACGGTCAGTGTTCGGAGCTTTGCGGCGTCAATCACGGCTTCATGCCGATCCGCGTCGACGTCGTCAGCGATCAGGAGTTCAACGCCTGGGTTTCCTGGGCGAAGAAGGAATTTGCCGCGGAACAAGACGGCACCAAACCGCCGGCAACGAAAATCGCCGGTCTCGAGTCCACGGATTGAGTTGGACGGAGGAGCAAGGGAATGAGTGATTCCGCGGCGGCCCACGAGCACCACGAGGCGCATCCGACGGGTTGGCGGCGCTTCGTCTATTCGACCAACCACAAGGACATCGGCACGATGTATCTTGTGTTCGCCGTCATCTCCGGGCTCATCGGCGGCGGCATGTCGATCGTCTTCCGCATGGAGCTGAACAGCCCCGGCGACCAGATCCTCGGCGGCGACTACCACATGTTCAACGTCCTGATCACCGCCCACGGGCTGATCATGATCTTCTTCATGGTGATGCCGGCGATGATCGGCGGGTTCGGCAACTGGATCGTGCCGCTGATGATCGGCGCGCCCGACATGGCCTTCCCGCGGATGAACAATATCAGCTTCTGGCTGCTGGTCCCTTCCTTCATCCTGCTGATGTTCTCGCCCTTCTTCGGCGGGGTCGGCGGCGGCTGGACGATCTACCCGCCCTTGAGCTCGGATATTGGGCAGCCCGAACCGGCGGTCGACATGGCGATCTTCGCCCTGCATCTGGCCGGCGCGTCGTCGATTCTGGGGGCGGCCAATTTCATCACCACGATCTTCAACATGCGCGCGCCGGGGATGACGCTGCACAAGATGCCGCTATTCGTCTGGTCGATCCTGGTGACCGCGTTCCTGCTGCTGCTGGCGCTGCCGGTACTCGCGGGTGCGATCACGATGCTGCTCACCGACCGCAATTTCGGCACCACCTTCTTCAAGGCGGCCGGCGGCGGCGACCCGATCCTGTTCCAGCATCTGTTCTGGTTCTTCGGCCATCCCGAGGTCTACATCCTGATCCTTCCGGGCTTCGGCATCGTCAGCCAGATCGTGGCGACCTTCTCGCGCAAGCCGGTCTTCGGCTATCTCGGCATGGCCTATGCCATGGTGGCGATCGGTTTCGTCGGCTTCATCGTCTGGGCGCATCACATGTACACCGTCGGCATGGATGTCGACACCAAGGCGTATTTCACCGCCGCCACGATGGTGATCGCGGTGCCCACGGGCATCAAGATATTCAGCTGGATCGCCACCATGTGGGGCGGGTCGATCCGCTTCGACACGCCGATGCTTTGGGCGGTCGGCTTCATCTTCCTGTTCACCCTCGGCGGGGTGACCGGGGTGGTGCTCGCCAATGCCGGCGTCGACCACGCGCTGCACGACACCTATTACGTGGTGGCGCATTTCCACTACGTGCTGTCGATGGGCGCGGTCTTCGCGATCTTCGGCGGGTTCTATTACTGGCTGCCCAAGATGTGCGGACGGCGCTATCCGGAAATGCTCGGAAGGGCGCATTTCTGGATCATGTTCGTCGGCGTGAATGTCACCTTCTTCCCGCAGCATTTCCTCGGCCTGGCCGGGATGCCGCGGCGGATCCCGGACTATCCCGACGCGTTCGCGGGCTGGAACATGGTCTCTTCGATCGGTTCCTACATCTCGGCGTTCGGCGTGCTGTTGTTCCTGTGGATCCTGTACCGGACCTTCACCGTCGGCGAGCGGGTCGGCGAGAACCCGTGGGGCGAGGGTGCGACGACACTCGAATGGACGGTGAGCTCGCCGCCGCCCTTCCACAGCTATGACGAGCTGCCGCAGATCCGTTAGCGGCGGAAACAAAGCGTGGCCGAGAGACAGATCGATCTGACCGCCGGCGCGGCCCTCATCGAGGGGCCGCGGATCGGCGATTTCGTCGCGCTCCTGAAGCCGCGGGTGATGTCGCTCGTCGTCTTCACCGCGATCGCCGGGCTGGTCGTCGCGCCGGGCGCGCTGCATCCGGTGCTGGCGGCGATCGCGGTTCTCTGCATCGCGGTGGGGGCCGGGGCCGCGGGCGCGATCAACATGTGGTATGACCGCGACATCGACGCAATGATGGCGCGGACCAGCGCGCGTCCGCTTCCGGCCGGGCGCATGACGCCCGGCGACGCCCTCGGCTTCGGCGCGGTGCTGGCGGTCGGTTCGGTGAGCGTGATGGCGCTGGCCGTGAACTGGACCGCGGCGGCGCTGCTGGCGCTCACCATCGCCTTCTATGTCTTCGTCTACACGATCTGGCTCAAGCGGCGGACGCCCCAGAACATCGTCATCGGCGGGGCGGCGGGCGCGTTCCCGCCGATGATCGGCTGGGCCGCGGTCACCGGCGATGTCGGTCTGGGCGCGATCTCGCTCTTCGCCCTGATCTTCATGTGGACCCCGCCGCATTTCTGGGCGCTCTCGCTCTACAAGAGCGGCGACTACGCCGCCGCCGGCATTCCGATGCTCCCCGTGGTCGCCGGGACCGGCGAGACCAAGCGCCAGATCGTGCTCTACGCCCTTCTGCTGGTGCCGGTTTCGCTGGTTCCGAGCTTCCTCGGCGTGACCGGGATCGTCTACGCCGCGGTCGCGGCGGCGATGAGCCTCGCATTCCTGATCCTTACCTGGAGGCTGTGGCGGGCGAAGGACGAGGCGAGCGCGCCGCGCCTGTTCGGGTTCTCCATCCTTTACCTCTTCGTCCTGTTCGCGACGATGATCGCCGAACGCCTGATCCCCGGCGCAACATAGGACAAAGGCGATGCCGCGACTGAGCGAACTGCACAAGCGCCGCCGGACCCGCAACTACGCCTTGTTCACGGTGCTGCTCGGGCTGGTGGCGCTGTTCTTCGTGATGTCGATGGTCCGCATGGGAGGGTGGTGAGATGGCGCGCGCGCCGGACCGGCGGAACGCGGCGACGGTGGCCGCGCTGCTCGGGATCGTCGTCGTCATGGGCGGGCTCGCCTACGCCTCGGTCCCGCTCTATCGCTGGTTCTGCCAGGTGACCGGTTACGGCGGCACCACCCAGGTCGCTGCCGCGGCGCCCGCCGGGCTGCACGACCGGTCGGTGACGATCCGCTTCAACGCCGATGTGAACTCGAAACTGCCGTGGCGGTTCCAGCCGGTGGAACGGAGCGTCAAGGTGAGGCTCGGCGAGGAAAAACTCGCCTTCTACCGGGCCAGCAATTTGGCCGACATTCCGGTTACCGGCACCGCGACCTTCAACGTCACCCCGGCCAAGGCCGGCCCCTATTTCGCCAAGCTCGACTGTTTCTGCTTCACCGAACAGACCCTCGCGGCTGGACACAGCGTCGACATGCCGGTTTCGTTCTATGTCGATCCGGAAATGGCGACGGACCGCAATCTCGACGACGTGACGACGATCACGCTCTCCTATACGTTCTTCGCCGCGCCTGGGCAGCCCGAGACCCGGGACCGCCCGCGGATCGCCGCCAATTGAGAAAGAGGTAAGCCATGGCGCCAGCCGATTCGGCAGCCGAATTCGCCCATCACGGCAACAAGCATCCTTATCACCTGGTCGATCCGAGCATCTGGCCGGCGATCGGCGCGACCGCCGCCGGCGCCGCCTTCATCGGCGCGGTCTGGTACATGCACGAGGGCTCGTGGTGGCTGATGGCGCTCGGCTTCCTCGGCATCGCCGTCACCATGGTGGGCTGGTGGCGCGACGTGATCCGCGAGGCCACTTTCGAGGGGCACCACACGCCGATCGTGCAGCTCGGCATGCGCTACGGCATGGCGTTGTTCATCGCCTCCGAGGTGATGTTCTTCGTCGCCTGGTTCTGGGCCTATTTCAACGCCGGGCTGTTCCCGACCGCAGCGATCGAGAGCCAGTGGCCGCCGCCCGGTATCGTCACCTTCGATCCGTGGGACCTGCCCTTCCTGAACACGCTGATCCTGCTGATGTCGGGCGTCACGGTGACCTGGGCGCATCACGCCCTCAAGGAAGGCAACCGCCGGCATGTCCTGCAGGGCCTCGCGCTGACCATCGGGCTCGGCATCCTGTTCACCTGCGTGCAGGCCTATGAATACAGCCACGCCGCGTTCGGCTTCTCGGACGGCATCTACCCCAGCACCTTCTACATGGCGACCGGGTTCCACGGGTTCCACGTGCTGGTCGGCACGATCTTCCTGATCGTCTGCTTCTTCCGGGCGCGTGCCGATCACTTCAAGCCGGACCATCACTTCGGTTTCGAGGCGGCGGCGTGGTACTGGCACTTCGTCGACGTCGTCTGGCTGTTCCTGTTCTGCTGCATCTATGTCTGGGGCGCCGGCGCGAACGCGGGGGGCCACTAGACCCGGATGACCCGGCCCGGCGCCTATCCGCCGCGGTCTCCCTTCGCCACCGGGCTCGGCTGCCGGTGCCCCCGCTGCGGCGCCGGGCCGCTCTATGACGGCCTGCTCGCGGTTGCCGAAAACTGCACTGCCTGCGGGCTGGATTTCGGCCCGCATGACAGCGGTGACGGGCCGGCGGTGTTCGTGACCCTGATCCTGGGCGCGATCGTGGTCGGGCTGGCGTTCTGCCTCGAGACCCTGGCGGCGCCGCCGATCTGGGTCCATATGGCGATCTGGCCGCCGGTGATCGTCGTTCTCGCCGTGGCGATGCTGCGCCCGGCCAAGGGGCTTCTGGTCGCGTTCCATTACAAGAACCTGCGGCATGAATACGACGACCGGGACTGAGCCCGCACGCCGCCGTTTTCGTCCGACGCTCTGGTTCACCGTCGCGGCCGCATCCGCGTTCGCGGTGCTCGTCGGTCTCGGCACATGGCAGGTTCACCGGCTGCACTGGAAGGAGGACCTCATCGCCTACCGGGTGGCCCGGCTCGCCGCCCCGCCGGTCGCCATCGGCGAGGGCGCGGGGGAGGAGATCGATACCGCTTTCCGCCGGGCGTGGGCGACGGGACGGTTTGTCCATGCGCGCGAATTCCTCATCGTCAACCGGATCCGCCGGGGCCGGCCGGGGTTCGACGTCGTGACCCCGCTTCGCCTCGGACCCGGCGACCACATCCTCGTCAACCGCGGCTGGATTCCGGACCACCGCGCCGACCCCTTGACCCGGCGACAGGGTCAGGTCCCGGGTCAGGTGACGGTGACCGGCGTGCTTCGCCTTCCGGGGAAGAGCAATCGCTGGATCCCGGACAACGATCCGGTCAAGGGCGTCTGGTACCATGTCGACACGAAGGCGATGGGCGCGGCCGCCTCGGTCGCCGGGATACGGGAGGCGTTCCTGATCGCCGATGCGGCTGCGAACCCGGGCGGTTTGCCGGTCGGACGCAGGATCGGGGTCGAGATTGGCAACCGCCATCTCGGATACGCGCTCACCTGGTACGGGCTCGCTTTCGTGTTGGCGGTGATTTACGCCATCTTCAGCTGGCGCCGCGAGGAAGACCATGGCCGGGGCTGAGAGCAGCTACCAGGATCTTGAGGCACGGTTCGGGCAGATCGGCGCGCTGGGCGAGGCCGCCCGCGTGCTGAGCTGGGACAGCTCGGTCAACATGCCGCCGAACGGCGCCCCGGCCCGCGCCGAACAGCTCGCCGCGATCAGGCGGGTCGTGCATGAGAAGATCACCGACCCGGCGGTGCCGGATCTGCTCGACAGAGCGGCCGATGCGGTGGCCGGCGATCCCTGGCGCGCGGCCAATCTGCGCGAGATGCGCCGCAGATGGGTGCATTCGACGGCGCTCGACGCCGATCTGATCGCGGCGATGGCCAAGGCCGACAGCGCGTGCGAAATGGTCTGGCGCGAGGCCCGCGCGAACGCCGACTACGCGGCCGTAAAACCCTATCTGGAAACGGTGCTTCGTCTGGTTCGCCAGGCCGGCGAGGCGCGGGGGAGGCGCTCGGCTGCCCGGTCTATGAAGCGCTGATGGATGTCTACGAACCGGGCGCGCGGATCGGCCGGATCGATGCCCTGTTCGCCGAGCTTGCCGCCTTCCTCCCCGGATTTCTCGACCGTGTGCTGGAGGCGCAGGCGGCGGAGCCGCCGCCGCTGCCGCTGGAGGGGGCGTTCCCGGTCGAGGCGCAGCATTCGCTGGGCGAACGGCTGATGAGGCAGCTCGGCTTCGACTTCGACGGCGGACGGCTCGATGTCAGCCTGCACCCGTTTTGCAGCGGCGTCCCGGAGGACGTCCGCGTCACCACCCGCTACGACACGGCGGATTTCACCCAAAGCGCGATGGCGGTCCTGCACGAGACCGGGCATGCGCTCTACAACAAGGGCCTGCCGGCCGGATGGCGCCGTCAGCCGGTCGGCGCGGCGCGCGGCATGGCGGTGCATGAGAGCCAGTCGCTGATTATCGAGATGCAGGCCTGCCGCTCGGGCGAATTCATCGGCTTTCTGGCGCCGCTGGTGCGCGAGGCCCTGGGCGGTTCCGGCCCCGCATGGTCGGCGGACAATCTGCGCCGCCACTACCGCTGGGTGGCGCGCAGCTTCATCCGCGTCGACGCCGACGAGGTGACCTACCCGGCGCATGTGATCCTGCGCTACCGGCTCGAACGCGCGCTGATCGAGGGAACATTGTCGCTCGGCGACCTGCCGGACGCCTGGGCGGAGGCGCTCGATTCGCTGCTCGGCATCCGGCCGGCGGACGATGCCAGCGGCTGCCTGCAGGACATCCACTGGTATAGCGGGAGCTGGGGCTATTTCCCGACCTATGCGCTGGGCGCGCTTGCCGCGGCGCAGCTCTTCGCGGCGGCGCTGGCGGCGCGCCCGGACATTCCCGACGCGATCGCGAAAGGCGATTTCACCCCCTTGCTCGGCTGGCTCCGCGACGCCGTCCATCGCAAGGCGTCGATGCCGGCGACGACGGACGATCTGCTGCGCGAAGCGACCGGCGCACCTCTCGGCACCGCCGCGTTCAAGGCGCATCTGGAAAGCCGCTATTTGTCAGATCGTCAATAGGCCGACGATCGTCCCGGTCATGCAGGCGGCGAGAGTGCCGGCCATGATCGACCGCAGCCCGAGACCGACGACCTCCGCCCGGCGCTCCGGCACCATGGCCCCGATTCCGGCGATCAGGATGCCGAGGCTCGCGAAATTGGCGAAGCCGCAAAGCGCGTAGGTCATGATCAGCCGGCTGCGCTCGCTCAGCGTTCCCTCGGGCAGCCCGGCGAGGGAGAAATAGGCGATCAGCTCGTTGAGCACGATCTTGACGCCGAGCAGGGACCCGGCGGCTACCGCCTCGCTCCACGGAATCCCCATCAGCCAGGCGATCGGAGCCATGACGTAGCCGAGCAGACGCTCCAGGGTGATCGGCGCGCCGGCGAGATCTGGCAGCAGCGCGAGCAGCGCATTCGCCAGATGGACCAGCGCGACGATGACGATCAGCGTGGCGACGATGTTGAGCAGCAGCGTGAGCCCGTCCAGCGTGCCGCGGGTAATCGCATCGACGCTCGATTCGTAAAGCCGTTCCGGGGTCACCGACCCGCCCGCGGTCTCGACGTCTCCGGGCACCATCACCCGGGCGATCAGCACCGCGGCCGGCGCGCTCAGGAGCGAGGCGGTCAGCAGGTGGCCGACCGGGTTGGCGACGACATCGGTAAGCGCGGTGGCGTAGAGCACCAGGACCGTGCCGGCGACCGTCGCCATGCCGGCGGTCATCACCACGAACAGCTCGCTGCGGCTGAGCGCGCTCAGATAGGGGCGGACCGGGAGCGGCGATTCGACCATGCCGACGAATATGTTGGCGGCGGTCGAAAAGCTCGCCGCGCCGCCGATCCTCAAGAGGCGCGCGAGCGCCCAGCGAAGGCGCCCACCACCGCCGGCAGCACCCGCCAGTGATAGAGCAGCGCCGACAGCGCGCTCACCAGCAGCACCAGCGGCAAGGCCTGGGAGGCGAGGATGAAGGCGCCGCCGGGCGTCTTTTCGTCGAACGGGAGGGCGCCGCCGCCGATATAGCCGAAGACGAAGGAGGTGCCGGCGCGGGTCGCCGCCTGCAGCGCTTCGACGACACCGTTGAGCGCGAGCAGCAGCTGCCAACCCGCGGACCATTTCAGCAGGAGCAGCGCGAGCACGAACTGGATCGCGATCCCGACCAGTACGGTACGCCAGGGAAGCCGCGCCCGGTTCTCGCTCACCAGCCAGGCCAGCCCGACGAGGACGGCGAGTCCGATCGACCCCTGGATGACGGTCATGAGCGCTCTCCGCAAGCCTCAGGCGGGCGCCGGCACCCGGATGAACCCGGTCCGATGCGGTTCGTGCACCAGGATCGACAGGAAGGCCCCCAGCAGCGCAAGGCCGAAGGACCCGATCCACATCCAGTCATACTGGGCGAACAGGTCGAACAGCCAGCCACCGGCGAAAGAGCCGAGCGCTCCGCCGATCGAGTGAAGCGAAAACAGGAGGCCCATCGTCAGCCCCATGATCCTGAGCCCCATATGGGTGCCGACGATATTGGCGACGACCGGGAAGGTGGCGAAGTCGAACAGCCCGAACAAGCGCCGCGAAGGTGAAGAGCAGCACCGAATCGCCCGGGATGAACATCAGGAGGATGAAACAGAGGGCGCGCAGGAAGTAGATCGAGGCGAGCAGCGCCGGGCGGTGGAATTTGTCGGCGGCCGCGCCGAAGCCGATGATCCCCATCGCCGAGGTCGTCATCAGCACGCCGAACGCGGTGGCGCTCTCGATCGGGGGGAAGCCGCAGGCCGCCGCATAGGGCAGGAAGTGGATCCTGATCGCGCCGATGGTGGTGAATCCGCAGACGATGTAGCCGATGCCGAGCAGCCAGAAGGTGCGGTCGCGCATCAGATAGCCGAACCTCGTCCAGACCGTGTTGCCGGCATCCGCCTGGAAGCCGCGCATCCGGCGTTCCGGCGCCTCGCGGCGGATCAGTATCCAGGTGACAAGGGCGGTCGCAACCAGCAGCAGGCCGACGATCAGGAAACTGGGGCGCCAGCCGATCGAGGCGAAACCGATGGCGAGCAGGGGCATCAGCACGAGCTGGCCCCCGGTCGCGCCGGACGTCGCAACCCCGGTGGCGAGCCCGCGCCGCGCGTCGAAATAGAGCGCGACCGTGGTGCCGATCAGGGGCGCCGAGATCGCCGAGAAACCGATCCCGCCGATCAGCCCGAAGGCGACAATGAAGTGCCAGCCCTGCCACATCCCCGCCGTCAGGCAGACCGCAACGGCGGTAAACAGAATCGCGATCACATAGATCGAGCGCCCGCCGTAACGGTCGAGGGCAATACCGGCGATCGGCGAGCCTATCGCCATCACCGTGAGCATCACCGAACCGCCTATCGAGATGAAGGTCCGGTCCCAGGCAAATTCCCTCTCCCACTCCGGAATCAACAGCCCGAGCGACGAACGCGCGTTCATGACCAGGCTGAGAACCAGGAAAAGGACGGCGACGACGAGCCATCCGTAGGGGTTCTCTCGGATCATTCGGAACAGCATGGGTGCCGGGAGCGATGAAAGCGGGACGCCGGAGTCTATAGCAATTGGTTCGGTTGGCGAACTGGCCGGCACGATTCGGCCGGAAGGCGATACTCTAGGGACGCTCCGCGTGTTGGGGGCCGCAAATGCCGCACATCGTACTCGCCGATGTGATCATCATACTGGCTGCATCCGTCGTCGCGCTGTTCGCGCTCCGGCGCCTGCGGCTTTCTCCCGTGCTCGGCTATCTTGCGGCCGGCGTGATCATCGGCCCGTTCGGGCTCGGCTTCGTCGCCGACTTCGACAGCATCCGCGCCTTCGCCGAGTTCGGCGTGGTGTTCCTGCTGTTCACCATCGGTCTCGAGCTGCCGCTGGAGCGGATCAAGGTGCTCTCGCCGCTGCTGTTCGGCCTCGGCCTGGCGCAGATCCTGGTCACCGGAGCGGCGATCTCGGTTGTCGCCATCGTCTTCGGGGTGCCGCCCGACGCGGCCATGGTGATCGGCGCCGCGCTCGCCTTGTCGTCCACCGTGTTCGTCATCCAGATCCTGCTCGATCGCCGCCAGATCGCGACCCGGTTCGGCCGCGCGGCATTCACCATTCTCCTGATGCAGGATCTCGCCGTCGCTCCGATCCTGGTCATCACCCTGGCGCTGACGAGCCGGGAAAGCGGGCTCGGCGCCTCGCTCGGCTTTGCCGGGCTGCAAGCTGCCGCCGCGCTGGTGGCGATCGTGGTGCTGGGACGCTTCGTCCTGCGCCCGCTCTTCGCCATCGTCGCGGCGGAGCGGAGCGACGAGATCTTCGCGGCGGCGACCCTGCTGGTCATCATGGGGATCGCCGCGTTCACCGAGTATGTCGGCCTCTCGCTCGCCGTCGGCGGGCTGCTCGCCGGCATGGTCCTCGCCGAGACCGAATACCGTCACCAGGTCTCGGCCGAGATCCGGCCGTTCCGCGCCCTGCTGCTCGGCCTGTTCTTCATGTCGATCGGAATGCAGACCGATCTCGGTGTCGCCTACGACCAGTTCCCGCTGGTGCTTGCGGTGACCGCGGGGCTGATCGCGCTGAAGTCGCTGATCCTGGTGCCGCTGGTGTTGCTGTTTCGCCTGCCCGGCCTGTACGCCCTGCCGCTCGGCCTGTTGTTGGCGCAGGGGGGAGAGTTCGGATTCGTCCTGTTCAGCGTCGCGATCGGCGGGGGGCTGATCGCGGAGGGGCTGGGGCAGGCGCTCATGATCGCCGTGGCGCTCTCGATGATGGCGACGCCGCTGCTCGCCTGGGCAAGCGCCCGTCTCCTGCACTGGACCGCCGTGAGGGGTTCGGCCCGGGTCGAGAAGATCGAGGACGATGCGGTCACGCTGGTCGATCACGTGGTGATCGCGGGCTATGGCCGGGTCGGCCGCACGGTGGCGCGCGACCTCTCCGGCAAGGGAATCTCGTTCATCGCGCTCGACCGGGACCCGCTTGTCGTTTCCACCGCCCGGTCGCGCGGGGAGCGGGTCTATTTCGGCGACGCGAGCCGGCCCGAAATCCTCCAGGAACTGCATCTTCCGACCGCGCGCACGGTGGTCGTCGCGCTCAGCGATTCGGAAGCGGCCACCCGGCTGGTGGGACTCCTGCGCGGCATGCTGCCCGATCTACCGATACTCGCCCGCGCGGCGAACGACGTTCATGCCGAGGAGCTGGACAGGGCAGGGGCGACATTCGTGGTCCCCGAGCTCGTCGCGACCGGCAGGCGGCTGGCCGAGCGCATCGTCGCGCCCGGCCGGGACGGGTTGTGACATCGCCGGAGTTTCGCGTAAACATGCGCGCCCCACGAAGGATGAGGCGCGAGAGTGAGCCACCAGACGATCCTCTATGAAGAGGACGGCCCGATCGGGACCATCACGCTGAACCGGCCCGATGACGGGAACATGTTTACCATCGAGACCTGCCACGAGATGCGCGAGCGCATCGACGCGATCCGGCGCGAGACCCGCACCCGGGTGATCGTGCTGACCGGCGCAGGCGACAGGTTTTTCTGCATCGGCGGGCGCAAGGACGGCGCCGAACCGACCCGGCTCTATGCCGGCATGCTGCCGACGCTCGAAATGTACGAGGCGATCGACAAGCTGCAGAAGCCGGTGATAGCAAGCGTCAACGGCTTCGCGGTCGGCGGCGGCAATGTGCTGCAGATGGTCTGCGACCTGACCATCGCCAAGGAGAGCGCGGTGTTCCGCCAGGTCGGGCCGATGATGGGGTCGTTCGATGCCGGCTACGGCACCTGGTATCTCGAGGATCTGGTGGGCAAGAAGCGGGCCAAGGAAATCTGGTACACCAACCGCAGGATCGCCGCCGCAGAGGCGCTCGAAATCGGGCTGATCAACCGCGTCGTGCCGGATTCCGAACTCGCCGAACGGACCAGGGAATACGCCCTGGAGGTGGCCGAGCGCGGCAGCTTCGCGCTCGCGTCGATAAAGGGGGCGTTCAATGCCCGCCACGGCGGCGTTTCGGGGCTTGCCCGCATGGCGCACGATCTGCTGCTCCCCGGCTATCTCGACAGCGAGGAGTCGAAGGAACTCGGCAGCGCCTTCCGCGAGCGCCGGCCGCCCGATCCCGACCGCTTCGGCCACTGAACGGGGCGGCGAATGCGGGCCTATCTGACACTTCACACGCCGCTTGCGGCGAAGCGCTATTACGAGACCGGGGTCTGGCGCGACGAGACGTTCTACGGCCTGCTCGAGCGACACGCCGGGCGCAACGGCGACGCGCCGGCGCTCCGCGACGGCACGCGGCGATTGAGCTGGAAGAAGGTCAAGCACTGGGTCGACGGGCTCGCAGCCGACCTCGAAACGCGCGGGCTGGTCGAGGGGGACCGGGTTTCCATATGGCGCGGCAACGCGATGGAAACCGTGATCGTGCTGCTCGCCTGCTCGCGCCAGGGCTATGCCTGCAACCCGACGTTGCACCGGACCCATACCTGTGCCGAGGTGGCGACGCTTCTGAAGCGGCTGAAGACGGCGGCGTTCTTCAGCGAACCCGGCTGGGGCGCGGACCGCGCCGAGGCCGATCTCGATGCCCTGCTCGCCGGGATCGGCCATCTCAAGGCGTTCGACCTGGGGGGGCGCATCGCCGGCCCCGGCGCGCGGCCGGGCGGCGACCCCGTCACCGACCCGGACAAGATCGCCTATCTCGCCTTTACCTCAGGCACCACCGGCACGCCCAAATGCGTCATGCATTCCGACAACACCCTGTTCGCGAATGCGCGCGACATGGTGAACATCTGGGGTATCGGTCCCGATACCAGGCTGTTGTCCCTGAGCCCGCTTTCCCACCACATCGCCTGGGTGGGCGCGGCGCAGTGGGTTCTCTCCGGCTGCGAGTTCATCACCGACGACCGGCCCGCCGGGGTCGACAAGATCGACTGGATCGTCGAGACCGGCGCGACCTACGCGATGGGGGTGCCCACGCACGCGATGGACGTGCTCGCCGAACAAAGGGCCAGGGGGCTGGACCGCATCGGGTCGGTCGAGATCTTCTACATGGCGGGCGCGCCGATTCCGCCGGTCGTCTGCGAGGCCTTCGTCGCCCAGGGCATCAAGCCGCAAAACATCTACGGCATGACCGAGAACTCCTCGCACCACTTCACCCATCCCGATGACGGCACCGAAACCGTCACCCGGACCTGCGGGCGCGGCGGCGAGGCCTACGAGGTCGCGATCTTCGACATGGCGGACCCCGACAAACCCGTCGGGCCCGGGGTCAGCGGGCAGATCGCCGGGCGCGGCGGCGCGTTGATGCTCGGCTATTTCGGCAACCAGGAAGCGACCGAGGAGAGCTTCAATGCATCCGGCTGGTTCCTCTCCGGCGATCTCGGCTCCCTCGGTTCCGACGGCAATCTGTCGATCGACGGCCGGCTCAAGGATTTGATCATCCGCGGCGGCCACAACATCTACCCGTCCGAGATCGAGGCCCTGGCGATCCGCCATGATAGCGTCGAGCGGGTCGCCGTCTTCCCGGTTCCCGACGAGCGACTGGGCGAGAAGGGCTGCATCGCGGTGATCGGCGGGATAGGGGCGGATGCGCTGCTCTCCCACCTTCATGCCGAGGGACTCTCGCGCTATGACATGCCGGAGTATTTCATCCGCATGGATGCGTTCCCCCTGACCGCGAGCGGCAAGATCCTCAAGCGGGAGCTTGTGGAGATGGCGAGACAGGGTGCGATCCGGCCGGACCCGGTGCGCTTCGATCCGGCGAGGGAGGCCGCGCAATGACCGTCGAGCTGACGCGCCGCGACGAAGCGGCGCTGATCACCCTCAACCGCCCCGAAGCCCTCAACGCGCTTTCCTTCTCGATCATCCGGGAGCTCGGCGAGGCGTTCGACGAGGCGGCGTCGGGCGACGCCCGCGTGCTGTTGATCACCGGCGCCGGCGACCGGGCCTTCTGCGCCGGCGCCGACATCAAGGAGCTGCGCAACCGGACAATCCACCGGGAAAAGACCGATACCGAGTTCGGGCAACGGACCCTCGCGAAGCTCGATACGCTGCCGATCCCCTCCGTCGCGTTGATCAACGGCTATGCCTTCGGCGGCGGGCTGGAGATCGCGCTCGCCTCGACGTTCCGGATCGCCGGTCCCGGCGCGAGGCTCGGCATGCCGGAAGTCAAGCTCGGGCTGATCCCGGGCTATGGCGGAACCCAGCGCCTGCCGCGGCTGATCGGCGAGGCCCGCGCGCTCGACATGATCCTCACCGGGCGCACGGTGGACGCCGAGGAAGCCGAACGCATCGGCCTGGTCACTCGCCTGGCGGAAGGGGACATAATCGAGGCCGGGATCGACTTTGCGCGGCAGTTCACCGGCTACAGCCTGCCCATCCTCCGCTACGCCCGGGAGGCGGTGCAGCGGGCGCTCGACACGCCGCTCGGCGAAGGGCTGAAGATCGAGGCGGATCTGTCGACGCTCGCCTACCGCACCGAAGACGCCGACGAGGGCATGGCGGCGTTCGAGGAAAAGCGCAAGCCCGGCTTCAGGGATGAGTAAAGGCCGCGTCATCGTCACCGGCGCGAGCAAGGGGCTCGGCGCCGCGACCGCGAAGGCGCTCGACGCGGCGGGGTACGAGGTCGTCGGCCTGTCCCGCAGCGGCGAGTGCGCGGTCGGGCGGGGCATGGTCTGCGACATGACGGACGAGGCGGCGGTCAGGGCGGCGTTCGCCGGGCTGGCGGGCGATCCGTCGCCCGTGGTGGGTCTGGTCAACAACGCGGGCGCGCACGGACAGTCGGTAAGCGCCGAGATCGAGATCGCCGACTACGAGCGGGTGATGACCCTGAACGCGACCGCCGTGGTCGTCGCCTCGCGCGAGGCGCATGCGCTGCTCAAGCGCGGCGGAGGCGGGCTGATCGTCAATATGGGATCGGTATTCGACAAGCTCGGCGTCAGGGAACACGTGGCCTATTGCGCATCCAAGGCCGCGGTGGGCGC
Source organism: Alphaproteobacteria bacterium (assembly GCA_965205995.1). Classification (GTDB taxonomy): domain Bacteria; phylum Pseudomonadota; class Alphaproteobacteria; order MPNO01; family MPNO01; genus MPNO01. Next base: position 471,752 of record OZ242200.1, read on the forward strand.
GATCACCCGCTGCCTCGCCGTCGAATGGGCCGAGGACGGCATATCGGTGGTCAATGTGGCGCCGGGTTATATCGAGACCGACTTCAACCGCGCCTTCATGCAGCGCGACTCGGTGAAGCGCTGGCTGGAACGGCGCATCCCCGTCGGCCGCACCGGCACGCCGGAGGAGGTCGCGAACCTGGTCGCGGCGCTGTTTGCGATGCGCATGCCTTTTCTCACCGGCGAGACCGTCTATCTCGATGGCGGGCATGGGGTGAACCACTGATGCAGGTGTTCGACAGATTCGACGACACCCGCTCCTGGTCCGAGGAGGAACGCATTCTCCTCGACCAGGTCGGCCGCCTCGCCGACGAGGTGATCGCGCCCAACGCCGAACGCTTCGACCGCGAGGCCGCCTTCCCGTGGGAGAATATCGAGGCGATCAGGGCGCTCGGGCTCAACGCGATCTTCGTTCCCGCCGCCTATGGCGGCGCGCCGATGTCGTACCGCGCCTATCTCGAATGCATGAAGCTGATCTCGGAGGCCTGCGCGGCGACCGGGATCATCTACGGCACCAACTTCCACGCCATGGGGCCGGTGCTCGATTTCGGCTCGGAAGAGCTCAAGTCGCGCATCATGCCGCGCGTCGCCGAAGGCGCCATCGCGTCCCTTGCGATCACCGAGCCCGGCGCCGGATCGGATGCGACGGGGATGAAGACCCGCTTCGCCCCCGACGGCGACGAGGTCGTCATCGACGGCGGCAAGATCTTCATCACCTCGGGCGATGTCGCCGATTTGATCCTGCTGTTCGGCAAATGGTCCGAGATCGAGGACGAACGCGGCTCGATCACCGCCCTGGTGATGGAGAAGGGCGCGCCCGGCTTCACGGTCGAGCGCACCGAGGACAAGATGGGGATCCGCGCCTCCTCGACCGCGGTGCTCGCCTTCGACGATTGCCGCGTGCCGCGCGCCAATTTGGTGGGCGAACCCGGGGAGGGGCTTTCCCTGCTTCTCCTGTCGCTCAACAAGTCGCGGCCCAGCATCGCGAGCCACGCGCTTGGAATCGCCGACGCGGCGTTCAAGGACATGGTCGCCTTCATGAACGAGCGCCGGCAGTCCGGACGGCGCATCGTCGATTTCCAGGGCAACCAGTTCATGCTCGCCGATCTCGCCGCCGAACTCGCCATGGTCAAGCAGTGGATCGACTATGTCGGGCGGCTGGTCGAAAGCGGCGCGAAGGAATACGGGGTCGAGGCTTCGATCGCCAAGCTCCGCGCCTCGGATCTGGCGATGCGGATGACCACCGAGGCGGTGCAGATGCACGGCGGCTACGGTTTCTGCAAGGACTACCGGGTCGAACGCCTGATGCGCGATGCCAAGATCACCCAGATCTGGGAGGGAACCAACCAGATCCACCGCCAGTTCATCGGCCGGAGCTTCGCCAGGCGATGACCGCGATCCGGAAGGTCGGCGTGTGCGGCGCCGCGGGCACGATGGGCGCTGGCATCGCGATCGTCGCCGCGCGCGCCGGCCACGACACGGTTTGCTACGACGTTGACGGGGACGGGCTCGAGCGCGCCTTGTCGCAGACCGGTTCCTTCTTCGCGCGCTCCGTCGAGCGCGGCCGGATGACGGAGGAGGCGCGCGAAGCGGCGCTGGCCAGGCTCACTCCCGCCACGGAGCTCGAAGGGCTGGACGATTGCGATCTCGTCATCGAGGCGGTGTTCGAGGATCTGCCCACCAAGCAGGCCCTGTTCCGGGCATTGGACCGGGTCTGCAAGGAGGGGAGCATTCTGGCGTCGAACACGTCTACCCTCTCGATCGCCGAAATCGCGTCGGGCTGCGGACGCGAAGACCGGGTGGTCGGGATGCATTTCTGCCTGCCCGCCCAGCTCATGAAGCTGATCGAGATGTCGCCCGGGCTGAACACGTCGGACGACGCTTTCCAGACCGCCTGGGCATGGACCGAGGCGGTGGGGCAGACACCGGTCCGCACCCAGGACCGGCCGGGCTTCATCCTCAACGCGCTCCTGGTCCCGTTCAACAACGACGCGATCCGCGCGGTCGAGGCGGGGGTTGCCAGCGCCGCCGATATCGACCGGGCGATCAAGGCGGCGCTCGGCTACAGGATGGGTCCGCTCGAGCTGATCGACCTGATCGGGCTGGACACCCAGATCCTGCTGTCGGAGGCGTTCTATCCGATCACCCTCGATCCCCGCGCCGCGGCGCCGCCGCTGCTTCGCCGGATGGTCGCGGCGGGGCGGCTCGGCCGCAAATCCGGCCGCGGTTTCCACGACTACGACAGCACTCGGATGTTCGGGGCATGACGATGGCCTATGCGATCCGCCAGCACGGCGAGAGCCGGTCCTTCCCCGCCGGCGATGCGTTCCTTTCCGCCTCGGCGGCGGATGCGGAGGTCGTCGTTCTGCTCGGTGTGCCCTACGAGCCGGACCCGTCGAAGACCGCGATCCTGGTCGAGCTCGGCACCGAGTGCCTCGGCGTCCATACCGGCGAGGCGGCGGGCGAGGAAGGCTCGAACGTCCTCGGCTTCGCGCGCTACCGGAACGGGAGCGATCCGCCTTCCCAATTGATCGAGCTGGTGCGCCAACCCAATACGGACGCACGCGCGCTCGAAGCGGCGCGAGCGGTGTTCGAGGCGGCGGGGCTGACGGTGGTGGTTTCCGCCGACCGGGCGGGGCGCATCGTCGACCGCCTGGTCCGTCCCAAATACAACGCGGCGCTCCGCCTTCTCGACGACGGGCTGGCGAGGGCGGCCGACATGGATCTCGCCTGCCGGCTCGGCCTCGGCTATCCCGACGGACCGGTCGAGCGCGTGGTGCGCGGCGGGCTCGCTTTTCACCACGACGTAGCCAGCGCGCTGTTCGCGGCCAGCGGCCAGCCGGGCGATGCGCCGGCGCGCGCCGCCGGCGTGGCCAAGACACGGTCCGAACCCCGATGACCGCACCGCTCGACGGACTCCTGGTCCTCGATTTCTCCACCCTTCTGCCGGGTCCGATGGCGACGCTGATGCTCGCCGAGGCGGGCGCGGAGGTGATCAAGATCGAACGCCCGGGCGGCGAGGAGATGCGCCGCTACCAACCCAGATGGGGCGCCGAAAGCGTCAATTTCGCGATGCTCAATCGCGGCAAGAAGTCGCTGGTCCTCGATCTCAAGCAACCATCCGGCCAGGCGCGCCTTCGCCCGCTGCTCGAACGGGCGGATATCCTGGTCGAGCAGTTCCGCCCCGGCGTGATGGACCGCCTGGGACTCGGCGCCGAGGCGGTGCGCGAGCTCAACCCGGGGCTCATCTATTGTTCGATCACGGGCTACGGACAGACCGGCCCCAAGCGCGACATCGCCGCCCACGATCTCAACTATATCGGTGAGACCGGGGTGCTTTCCCTGTCGATGGGACCGGAGGACCGCCCGGTCGTGCCGCCGGTCTTGATGGCGGATATAGCCGCCGGCGCCTATCCCGCGGTGCTCAACATCCTGCTGGCGCTGCGGCAACGGGATCTGACGGGGGAGGGACGGACGCTCGATGTGGCGATGGCGGACAATTTGTTCCCCTTCATGTTCTGGGCGATCGGCAACGCGCAGGCGGCGGGCCAATGGCCGAGCAATGGCGGCGAATTGGTGACCGGGGGCTCGCCGCGCTACCGGCTCTACCCGACATCCGATGGAAAGGTGCTGGCGGCCGCGCCGCTGGAGCAGCAGTTCTGGAACGCCTTTGTCGAGGTGATCGGGCTTCCCGAAAAGTGGCGGGACGATGCCGTCGATCCGGCGGGCACGGCGGCGGCTGTCGCGGCGCTCATCGCCGCCAGGCCCGCGTCCCATTGGGAAGAGCGGATCCGCGGGGTCGATTGCTGCTGCTCGATCGTCCGGTCGCTGGAAGAGGCGCTGGCCGATCCGCATTTCCGGGATCGCGGCCTGTTTGCCGAGCGCCTCGGAAACGAGCAAGGCGAGGAAATGCCTGCTCTGCCGCTGCCCATCGACCGGGCGTTCAGGGCGGCGCTCGGCGCGGTGCGCAGCGCTCCCCCGCTCGGCGAGCGATGAAGGGACCGGTCGAGCCGGGGCTTGCCCGCAGGCGCATCTACCTCGTCCGTCACGGCGAGGTCGCGTATTTCGATCCCGACGGCAGGCCGGTCAACCCGCGGGACGTCCGGCTGACCGAACGCGGCGCAAGCCAGGCCCGGGCGGTCGCGGAGCTGTTGGAGGGCGAGCCGATAGACCGCGCGGTGGCGAGCGGTCTGCCGCGCACCCGCGAGACGGCGGCGCTGGTGCTCGGCGGTCGCGAAATCGAAATCGAGGACGAGCCCGAGTTTGCGGAAATCCGCGGCGGCCGGTTCGCCGATGTCGACCCGGAAGAGGCCATCGGCGCGATCGCCTACCCCTATGACGGCGCATCGTCGGGCGCCGCCTGGTTCGGGCATGGCGAAGGCTTCGCCGATTTCGAAGCCCGGGTCCTCGGCGTGCTCCGGCGCCTTGTCGCGGCGCCCGGTTGGCGGCGTCTGCTGCTGGTCGGGCACGATGCGGTGAACCGGGTCGTTCTCTGCTGGGCGGCCGGGGTGGATCTCGGCGCCATGAAGGCGTTCGAACAGGATTATGGCGGGCTCTCGATCGTCGACGTCGACATCGAGGAGGCGACGGGCGAGCCGCGCAGGCGGTTTCTGCGGACGACGAACCTGACCCCGCTCGATCCGGCCAAGCGCGAAGGCTGGCAGACCTCGATGGAACCGGTCTATGAGCGCTATCTGGAGGCCCGCAAGAAGGGCCATCTGTGAAATCCGAATCTCCGGGGAGTTGAAATGGGCAAGGTTCGCAACATCCTGTTCATCATGGCCGACCAGCTGCGGGCGGATTACCTGTCCTGCTACGGCCATCCCCATCTGGAGACGCCCAACCTCGACGCACTCGCCCGCAAGGGCGTCCGGTTCGACCGAGCCTACGTCCAGTCGCCGGTCTGCGGTCCGTCGCGCATGTCGTTCTATACCGGGCGTACGGCGTTCAGCCACGGGGCGACCTGGAACTTCGTGCCGCTGCCCGTCGGCGAGGTCACGCTCGGCGACTACCTGGCCCCGCACGGGATCCGCACCGCGCTGGTCGGCAAGACCCACATGATGCCCGATTTCCCGGGGATGGACCGGGTCGGGCTCGCGCCCGACAGCGAACGCGGGCGCACGATCGCGGAAGGCGGCTTCGAGCCCTATGAGCGGGACGATGGCGAGCATCCGCACCCCAAGGCCGATCCCGATCTCGCGTACAACCGCTATCTGCGCGCGCAGGGCTATGACGGGCCCAACCCGTGGAACGACTACGCCAACGCGGGGGAGGGGCCGGACGGCGAGCTGCGCGAGGGCTGGTACATGCGCAACGCTCCGCTCGCCGCGCGGGTAGCGGAGGAGCATTCCGAGACCGCCTACATGACCGACCGGGCGATCCAGTTCCTCGGTGAGCAGGGCGATGCGCCGTGGTGCCTCCACCTCTCCTACATCAAACCGCACTGGCCCTATATCGCGCCCGCCCCCTACCACGCGATGTACGGCCACAACCAAATACTTCCCGCGATGCGCGACGAGCGCGAGCGCGAGGACCCTCACCCGGTCTATGGCGCGTTCATGAACCACAACGCCGGCAAGGCGTTCTCGCGCGAGGAGGTCCGCGCCGCGGTGATCCCGGCCTATATGGGGCTGATCAAGCAGATCGACGATCATCTCGGCCGGGTGTTCCGCCATCTGGAAGAGACCGGGCGGATGGACGACACGATGATCGTCTTCACCTCCGATCACGGCGACTATCTCGGCGATCACTGGCTCGGCGAAAAGGAATTCTTCCACGAGCAGGCCGTGCGCATCCCTTTTATCGTCTATGACCCCGACGCGACGGCCGACGCGACGCGCGGCACCGTCGACGACCGCTTCATCGAGGCGATCGACCTCGTCCCCACCTTCCTCGAAGCCTGCGGGATCGAGATCCCGACCCACGTCGTCGAGGGCCGGTCCGCGCTCTGGCGGCTGCGGGGCGGAGCCGGGGAGGTCCGCGACCACGCCTATAGCGAGCTCGACTACGCGTTCTACAAGGCCCGCGTCGAGCTCGGCGTCGACCCGCACGAGGCGCGGCTCTTCATGATCCGCACGGAGGAATGGAAATACGTCTACGCGCTCGGCTTCGGGGCGCAGCTCTTCGACCTCCGCAACGACCCCTCCGAGTTCGTCGATCTGGGGCGAGATCCGGGATACGCCGGGAGGCGCGACGCGCTGCATTGCATGCTGTTCGAGCGCATCGGCCGGCGAAAGAACCGCGTCGGCATCACCACTGAACGGGTCCGCCAGCGCACCGACGGCGCCCACAAGCACGGCACGATGATCGGCTACTGGTGATCAGACCCTGGCGATCGTCTCGGCATCGAGGGTGTAGAGGATGTCCGCCGGCATCAGCGCCCGGCGGGCGAGCCCGTCGATCTCGGCCATGATGTCGGCGGCGTAGAATCGCGCCAGCACCCGGATCTCGGCGCCGTATGCGTCGTCTTTCGCCGCCGCCGCCATGCGCAGCCACATCCACCCCATCAGCACCGTGCCGGCGAGGCGGAGATAGGGGGTGGCGCCCGACAACCCGCTATTCGCGTCCTCCCGCAGCCGGTCGAGCAAGAGGGCGGAAACGCGCCGCCATTCGGCGAGCCCCGCCGCGACCGCATCGCCGATCTCGCCGCCGCCGAGATCCGCCTCGATCCTCGCGCAGAGCAGCGCGAGCGTCTTCGCATCGTCGCGGCCGATCTTGCGCAGCAGCAGGTCGATCGCCTGGATACCGTTGGTCCCCTCATAGATCGGCGTGATCCGGGCATCGCGCATCAACTGTTCCACGCCGTGCTCGGCGATATAGCCGTGACCGCCGTGAACCTGGATGGCGAGGCTCGCGACCTCGACCGCGATATCGCTCGCGACCGCCTTGCAGATCGGCAGCAGGAACCCCGCCTCGTCGTTGCGGCCGCGGTCGAGCAGGGCGGCGGTCTCGTAGCAGAGCGCGCGCGCACCGCCGGTCAGGGCCTTCATCCTGAGCAGGCTGCGGCGGATGTCGGCATGCTCCACAATGGCGGTCGCGGTCCCGCCGCTGCCGCCCTGGATACGCTCGGAAGCGTAGCGCGCGGCCTTGTCGAGCGCGGCGCCGGCGATGCCGACGCCTTCGAGCGCGACTTCGAGCCGCATCGTGTTGATCATCGTGAACATGTTCTGGATGCCGCGTTCGGGCGCGCCGAGGAGATAGCCGGTGGCGCCGTCGAGCCGCATCTCGCAGGTGGGCGAGCCGTGGATGCCCATCTTCTCCTCGATGCGGGAGGCGGCGATGGCGTTCCTCGGGCCGAGCGTGCCGTCCGCTTCAACCATCGCCCGGGGCACCAGGAACAGGCTGAGGCCGCGCACACCCTCCGGCGCGCCCTCGATCCGGGCCAGCACGATATGTCCGATTTGCGGCGTCGCGTCATGGTCGCCGAAGGAGATGAAGATCTTGGTGCCGGTGAGCGCGTAGCTGCCATCGGCCTGCGACACCGCCTTGGTGCGCGCCTGGCCGATATCGGAGCCCGCATGCGGCTCGGTCATGACGATGGTGCCCGACCATTCGCCGCTCGCGAATTTCGGCACCCAGAGGGCCTGCATTTCCGGATCCGCATGCGCCAGAAGCACCCGGGCCGCGGCCCGGCCGGTCACCGTCAGCATCGAGAAGGCGAGCGAGGCGCCGTTGATGGTCTCCGACAAGGCGGCCTGGGCGATCTCCGGCATCGCGTGGCCGCCATATTTTTCGGGCAAGGCGAGGCCCGGCCAGCCGCCGGCGCAAAAGGCGTCCCAGGCCTCCCGAAAACCGGGGGGCAGGCGGACGACGCCGTTCTCAAACGTCGCGCCGACGCGATCCGCCGCCGGGTTGATCGGCGCGACGATCTCGGCCGCGATGCGTCCGGCCTGCCGGACCACCGATTCGAGGCTGTCGGTATCGACATGGGCGAATTCGGGCCGAGCGAGAATCGTCTCGGCGTCGATCACCTCGCGAAGCAGGAACAGGATGTCGTCGATCGGCGGTCGATAGGTCATGATGCCCGCAGCTTTCCGGTCGCCTCCGGGTCGAGCGCCAGGGTCCCGGGGTCGACGGCGACGCCGTAGATATCCCGCGCGGCCTCCGCCGAAAGGATGCCGTCCTGCACCTCCTCGGCCACCAGCGCCGCGGAGCGTTCCATGGGGGAACCATACCCGCCGCCGCCGCCCGCGCGCTGATGGAACACGGTGCCCGCCGGGATGCCGCGAAGGATCTCCTTCGATTTCGCCACCCTCTCGGTTCCGTCGGGGAGACGGAAGGCGCTCTCATTGATGCTGCCCGCGCCGCCGCCGAACAGGCCGAACGCCCGGGCGCGCTCCTCGATCCCGTCGCCGAAGGCGATTGCGGTCACGTCATCGCCTTCGATCCGCATGACGGTCTCCACCCCGAGCCCGCCGCGCCAGCGGCCGGGTCCGGCCGAATCCGCCAGATATTCGTGGCGTTCCAGCAGAAGAGGGTTCTGGATTTCGAACATCTCGTAGTCCTGGGCGAGGATGCCGCCGGCGCAGTTGATCAGTCCGATGTGATCGTAGCCGTCCGCGTCCCAGGTGGCACCGGAACCGCCCTTGAGCGCGAGGAACAGGATGTCGACGAAGCGGCGGTCCTGTCGCGGGTCGCGGCCGGTCACGGCGAAGCCGAGGAAACGGTTCCACCCGGCGGTTACCGTCCGGGGAAGCGCCGCCGCCAGGGCGCGCATGATCGCGTCCGATGTCGGCCCGGTGATGGAATTGCCGAAGGTGGTCGCCGCGGGGAAGGCGGCGTTGAGAAACGAGCCCTCGGGATTGACGATGCGGATGGGCCGGTGCAGCCCGGCATTGTGGGGGATGTCGGGGTCGATCAGCATCAGGAAGGTGAGCATCGTCGCCGACGCGGTCGCGGCAAAGGGCGCGTTGACGAAGCCCGGCGTCTGCGGCGAGGAGCCGGTGAAGTCGAAACGGATCGTCCCGCCCTCGACCGTCACGTCCAGGCGGATCGTCATTTCCGTGCCGTCGGTCACCCCGTCATAGAACACCGTGCTCTCGCCGCGATACCGCCCGTCCGGGATCGCCTCGATTTCGCGCGCCACCATGCGCTCGGTCGAAGCGAACAACGCCTCCTTGTGGGCGCGGAAGACCTCCAGCCCGTAACGCCGGATCAGGTCGGCGATGCCCCGTTCGCCGACCGCGGTGCCGCCGATCTGCGCCTTGATGTCTTCCTCGACGATTGGGTAGCGGATGTTGGCGAACACCATCCGCCAGACGTCCTCCCGCCGCTTGCCCCGGTCGAAGATTTTTAGCGGCGGGATGCGCAGCGCCTCCTGCCAGACCTCCCTGGCGTCGGGGTTGTAGCCGCCGGCGACCGCTCCCCCGATATCGGCCTGATGGCCCTTGCAGGCGGCCCAGGCGACGAGCGTCCCGTCCACGAAGACCGGACGAAACACCGCGACGTCGTTGTTCTGGTTGCCGCCCGAGAACACGTCGTTGTGCAGGATCACGTCGCCCGAATGCACATCGCCGCCGAAAAAGGCGATGATCTCCTTGCACACTGGCTGGAGCGCGAAGGCGAGGACGGGGATGTACTCGGTCTGCTCCAGCATGTCGCCCGCCTCGTCATAGAGCCCGGTGACGAAGTCGCGGGCCTCGTTGAGGATCGGCGACCGGGTGGTGCGCAGGAGCGCAAGCCCCATCTCCTCGGTGATCGATTTGAGACGGCGCTGGATGACCGAGGTAAGGATCGGGTCGATCGCGGTGCTCATGCGCCGGTATCCGTCAGGATCAGGGCTCCGTATCCATCGACCTCGATAGCGAAACCGGGCGGCACCAGCGCGGTGGTGAGGGCGGTTTCGACGATCATCGGCCCGGCGCCGCGAAACCCCGCGGGCAGGGTCTCGCCATCGTAGACCGCGACGTCCTCGAAACCCTCGCGGTCGGGAAGCCTGATCTTGCGCAATTTGCGTCCGGGCGCCGCGCGCCCTCGCGGGATGCGCTTCGGTGCCGGCTTGTCGGTGACGCCGTAGGCGGCGAGGCGGACATTGACCAGCTCGACCGGCGTATCCCCGTCCGCCAGCGCGTACCCGTATAGCCGGTCATGCGCGGCATGGAACGCCTCCGTCATCGCGCCGATGTCGCTCAGCATGGAACGCTCCCGGGCGCGCACCTCGACCTCGTGGTACTGGCCCGCATAGCGGAGGTCGAGGGCGAAGTCGAGCTTGCGGCGGTCCGTCCCGACATTCTCGGCCGCGAGCGTCTCGTGGGCCTCCGCCGCCATCGCCCCGGCCAGCTCGTCGAGCCGGTCGAGATCCGTTCTTCCCGCCGCGAAAAGGGTGGGGAAGGAGCGCACGAAATCGTGGCGCAGATCGGTCGCGAGCATGCCCGCCGCGCAAAGCACCGAGGCGATGCGCGGGACCACGATCCGGGCGATGCCGAGCTCGCGCGCGATCATCGCCGCGTGGACGGCGCCCGCGCCGCCGGCGCAGACCAGCGGGAATTCGCGCGGGTCCAGGCCGCGCTCGATCGAGATTTCGCGGATGGCCGACGCCATGCCCACGGTCATGACACGGTACATGCCGGACGCGGCGGCGATCGGTTCGAGCCCCAGAGGGCGGGCGATCTCGCGCTCTATCGCCTCCCTGGCGGCATCCGTGTCGAGCGTCATGCGACCGTCGGCGAAACCGTCCGCCGACAAATAGCCGAGGACGAGGTTGGCGTCGCTGCAGGTGGGCCGGGTTCCGCCGAAGCCGTAGCAGGCCGGTCCGGGCATCGCGCCGGCGCTGTCGGGCCCCATGCGCAACAGACCGCCGCCGTCGATCCAGCCGATCGACCCGCCGCCGGCGCCGATGGTCTTGATGTCCATCGAGGGAAGCGCCATGGCGAACCGGTTGACCGTGGCGCCGCGGGTCACCGCCGGCGCGCCGTCCCGCACCAGCGAGGCCTCGAAGCTGGTCCCGCCCATGTCCATCGCGATGAAGCTGTCCTCGCCATGCGGGGCGAGCACGGCGAGGCTTGCCGCGGGCGCCGCCGCCGGGCCCGACAGCAGCGTCGTCGCGGCGTTGGCCGCCGCCCTCTCCGGCGTGGCGACCCCGCCATTGGACTGCATGATCAGGAGCGGCCCCGCGAAACCCGACCCGCCGAGGCGGTCCTTCAGCCGCGCGATGTAGCGGCCGAAGATCGGCCCGACCGCCGCCGCGAGCACCGTGGTGGAGGTCCGTTCGTAGTAGCGGAGCTCGGGCAGGATATCGCTCGAAGCCGCGATATAGGCCTCCGGCATGCATTGCCGCAGCCGGTCCAGCGCGGCGCGCTCGTGCGCGTCGTTGGCATAGGCGTGGAGGAAGCAGATCGCGACCGCCTCGACGCCCTCGCGGGCGAAGATTTCCGCGGCGCGATCGATATCGTCGAGCGTGATCGGCCGCAGCACGTTGCCGCCGCGATCGACCCGCTCGCGCACCGGCAGGCGCAGGCGGCGCGGCACGACGGGCTTCGGAGCCGCGTATTTGTTGTCGTAGAGCCGTTCGCGGATTCCCCGGCGCATGGCGAGCGCATCGCGGAAACCGGCGGTGGCCAGCAGCCCGGTCTTCGCCCAGCGTCCGGTGAGGACGGCATTGGTGGTCACCGTGGTCCCGTGGACGATGCGGATCGTCGCGCCGAGCAGCGCCCGGAGATCGAGCCCTTCGCCACGGGCGAGATCGGCGAGCCCCCGCATCGCGGCTTCGGCCGGGTCGTCCGGGGTCGACAGCGTCTTGTGGATACGATCCGCCCCGCCGTCGCCCTTCAGGTAGAAATCGGTGAACGTGCCGCCGACATCGATGCCGATCGTATAGGTCATCGGGTGTGTCTCGCGGGGTCCGGGAAGCCGATTGAAGCCGCGGGATCATAAGCAAGGGCGCGAACTGGGTCGAATTGATCCGGCGGGTCGCCTGACGGTAGCATGGCGGGTCAGCGAGGGGAGCGGCTATGGAATTCGGCGTCCAGTTCTTTCCGTCCGTCGGCCCGGACACCAAGTCCGGCGCCCAGTATTTTTCGGAGTGCCTGTCGCTCTGCGATCTGGTGGACGTCTACGGCTACGCGCATGTGCGCACTGTCGAGCACTACTTTCTCGACTATGGCGGTTACAGCCCGGCGCCGATGGTGTTTCTGAGCGCCGCCTGCCAGCGGACGAAGAACGCGCGCATCGTCACCGGCGCGGTGCTGCCGGTGTTCAACCACCCGCTCAAGATCGCCGGCGAGGCGGGCATGCTGGACGCGATCTCCGGCGGCCGGCTCGATCTCGGCATGGCGCGCGCCTTCCTGCCGCACGAGTTCGAGAAGTTCGGCATCAGCCTGGATGAAAGCGTCGCCCGCTTCGACGAGGGGTCGGCGCAGATCCGCCTCCTGCTCGAAGAGGAAAACGTCACCTGCGAGGGGCGCTTTCACAGCTTCGAGAACGTGACTTCGCTGCCGCGCCCGACCCAGAAGCCGCGCCCGCCGATCTGGACGGCGACGACGACGACTCCCGCGTCCTTCGTCAAGGCGGGCGAGCTGGGCAACTACATCATGGCGATCCCGCTGATCTCCTCGACGATGATCGACCTTCTCGGGGTCTATCGCGAGGCTTGGCGGGCGGCCGGCCATCCGGGGAACGGCAAGGTGATGCTCGCCTTCCACATGTTCTGCCACGAGGACGGCGGCAAGGCGGTCGAGATCGCGCGCGACCCGGTCAACCGCTACCTCCAGGCGATACTCGATTCGGCCCGGCCCTGGGTCGAGGGCGCGGCGAGCAAGGACTATCCGGGCTACGACAAGATGTACCAGGCGCTGCTCAAGGAATCGTTCGAGACCCAGGTCGAATCGGGCGCGGCCTGGGTGGGGACGCCGGAACAGGTGGTCGACCAGATCCGCGCCTACCGCGACAAGGTCGAGTTCGAGGTCGCCTCGATGCAGGTCAATTTCGGCCATCTCCCGGCGGACGCGGCCGAAGGCTCGATGCGGCTGTTCGGCGAGAAGGTGCTGCCGCAGTTCTCCTGACCCGGGCTCCGGCCGCGCTCAGTCGTAGAGATGCGGCCACCTCGCGCGCACCTGATCCTTTAGCTCGGGGCTGGCTTCGGCGACGCGCGGGAATTCGTCCTTCCAGCCGAACGGCCGGCAGGCATCGACGATCGCCCGGTTGTTGTGGAAGGGCGGTTCGCGCAGCAGCGGGTCCAGCGGGGTCGACCAGGCGCGCTTGATGTACTGGATGTCCTCAGGCGGGTCGCAGCGGGTCGACATCGCCCAGATCACGTCGAACATGTTGGACGGGTCGATGTCCTCGTCCACCACGACGACCCAGCGCCCGGCGTAGTTGCCGGCATGGCAGTTGGCGGCGAGCATCGCCGCCTGGCTCGCATGGCCGGGATACATCTGCTTGATCGAGACGACGTTGAACAGCCGCCCCGCGCCGGCCTCGTGGCACCAGACGCCGTGGACGCCGGGGAGGCCCGCCTTCTCGATCTCCTCCCAGATCATCGCCGACTTCACGGTCGCGCGCGCGAAGGTGAAGTTCTCCGGCGGGCGCGACGGGACGGCGAGCGTCAGGATGGGGTCGTTGCGGTGGTAGATGCGCTCGACCCGCACGACCGGCTGTTCGCTGGCGTTCGAGGCGTAATAGCCCATGAACTCGCCGAACGGGCCTTCCTCGCGGGTTTCGTCCGGCAGCAATACGCCTTCGATCACCATTTCGGCATGGGCCGGGATCGGCAGGCCGTGAACCTCGCTCCTGACCACCGGGATCGCGCGCCCGCGCAGACCGCCCGCATAGGCGAGCTCGTCGGTGCCGATGTCGATTTCCTGATGGGCGGTGAGGAACAGAAGCGGGTCCTGGCCGCAGCAGATCAGCACCGGGCAGGGTTCGCCGCGGTCGAAATATTTCTGGCTGATGAAACGCCCGTGCTTGCCCGGCGACATCCAGATCGCGACCGTGTTCGCGTCATGCACCATCACCCGGTAGGTGGCGCTGTTGACCCAGCCGGTATCGGGGTCCCGCATGACGACCAGGTCTTCGGTGCCGATATAGCGCCCGCCATCGTGCTCATGCACCCAGGGAACCGGGAATTTGAGCACGTCGATGTCGTCGCCCCGCAACACGTTCTCGAAAATCGGCCCGGTCTCGACCTCGACCGGGGGAATCATTTCGAATTCCTCGCGCATGCGGACGCGATAGGAGTTGACGAGGTCGAGCTCGTGGCGCGGCTCGTCGAGGCCCAGCACCACGGCGAGCCGGCGGAACGCGTTGGCGCCGCCGGACATGATGCGGAAGCCTTCGGGATAGCCGGCGATGTTGTCGAACAGGATGGCCGGCGCGCGGCCCGGCTTGGCGGCCGCCGTGGTCTCGGCGACCGCGCCGACCTCGAATTTCCAGTCCGCGCCCTCGACGCGCTCGATCTCGCCCATCTCCTCGAAGATCGAGATCAGCTCGCGCAGGTCTTCATAGCCCCGGTTCGGGCGCACCGGTAGCGGTTTGACCTGTTGCGACATGCGGCCTCCGGTTGGTGCGGTAACTTGGGCGGGCTACTCCGCGGCGGCGCGGGCGCCGATCTGCGGGGCCAGGTTGAACAGCCGGTTGGCGTTGCCGCCCAGAATGTTCTTCTTGGCCGTTTCGTCGAGGAAGGGGAGGTCCCAGATCACGCTCGGCGAATCGAAATCCCAGTGCGGCCAGTCGGAAGCGTAGAGCAGCTGGGTCTCGGCATCGATCGCCTCGAAGGTCGAGCGCAGCAGCTTCTGGTCGCGGGACTCCATCGGCTGGCAGGTGAAGAACATCTCGCGGATATATTCGCTGGGCGGGCGCTTGAGCAGCGGCGCCTCCGACGAACGCATGAAATACTCGCTGTCGAGCCGCTGCATCATGAACGGCACCCAGGCCAGCCCGCTCTCGATCCACATCACCGGCAGGTTGGGGAAGCGCTCGCTCAGCCCTTCCAGGATCCAGTTCGTCATATGCACCATGTTGCAGAGCACGAACGAGATCGCGTGCACGCCGATGAACCGGTCGATCTGGCTGGTCCATTCGTCATGCCAGGTCGGCCCGGCGTGGAAGCCGAGCGGCATGCCGGTCTCCTGGATCGCCGCGTAGACCTTCATGAACTGGTTGTGGTGGACCGGCTTGTGGCGCACCGAGGTGATGTTGAAGCCGACGACGCCGGGCTTGCCGGCGAACTCCTCGACCGTCTTCAGCGATGCGTCGGCGTCGCAGAACGGCAAATAGATCATCGTCGTCACGCGCTCGTCGCCGGTCAGGACTTCCTGGGTGAGCCAGCGGTTGTAGGCGAAGGAAAGCTCCACCTCCATCTGCGGGTTGGGGTGCAGCCCGAGCTGCAGCATCGGCGTCGGGAACATCACCTGGTAGTCGATGCCGAGCGAGTCCATCGACCGCCTGGCCATCACCACGTCGGGGTGGACCCTGTCGTCGTCGACCGCTTCGTAGCGCGCGCCGCCGGAATGCTGGATCCGGCCGGCGACGTTCTGGAAATTCAGCCCCGGCTGGGCGTTCAACAGCCCGCCCGGGTTGCTGCCGTCGGGCCTTTCGAAGGCCTCGGCCATGTGGCGTATGACCGGGTCCTCGATGTATTCGACGATCCGCGCCCAGGAACTGTTTTCGAAGTGATGGGCGTCGACGTCGATGACCAGCACGTCGTCGAGGCCGCGCTCCTTTTTCTGGCGCTCGGCATGCGCCAGAACGTCGGTGGTCGATGTGGCGCGGTCGAATTCCTTGATGCCGAATTCCTTGACGCCGTCTGTCCGCTCGGTCATCGCTCGTCTCTCCCGGTATTCGCGTTTCTCGATTGTAGCACGGCTAATCCGGCAGGCGTATGCCGATGAATTTGAGCTGCGAGAGCTCTTCCATCGCGTAGCGGACGCCCTCGCGGCCGAAGCCTGAGCGCCTGGATCCGCCGAAGGGGTAGGTGTCGAGCCTGAAGCGGCTGCCTTCGTTGATCCAGAGCGAGCCCACGTCGAGCGCGTCGGCGACCCGGAAGGCGGTCCCGAGATCGCGGGTAAAGCAGGCGCCCTGCAGGCCGAACTCCGAATCGTTGGCGATGGCGAGCGCGTCGTCGACCCCGTCGGCCGGGATCACCACGGCGACCGGGCCGAACGCCTCTTCCGACATCAGCCGCGCCGCGCGCGGCGGATCGACGACGATCGCGGGACCGAGGATCGCGGCCCGCCGGGTGGGGGCCAGCGCCAGCGCGCCGCCGCGCTCCACGGCATCGTCGATCATCGCCTGGACCCGGTCGGCCGCGGCGAGGCTGACCATCGGCCCGATCGCGGTCGCCGGGTCCGCCGCCTCGCCGACCGCCAGCGCCTTGGCCGCCGCGACGAACTTGCCGAGAAAATCGTCCAATACCGCGCGGTCGACGATGACCCGCTGGGCCGAGATGCATTGCTGCCCGGACGCCTCGAAGGCGGAGCCGGCGATCCGGGTCGCGGCATCGTCGAGATCGGCGTCGGCGCAGACGATGTTGGCGGCGTTCGAGCCGAGCTCGGCGACGAATTTCTTGGCGCCCGCCGCGCGGGCCAGCGCGTCGCCGGCGGCGGTGCCGCCGGTAAACGTGACCGCCGCCACGTCGGGGTGCGCGGCCAGCGCCCGGGCGGTCTCCCGGTTGCCCGGAACGATGTTGAACAGCCCGTCCGGCAGCCCGGCGCGCTGGAAGGCGCGCGCGACGATCAGCGCGGTCTCCACCCCCTGCGGCGCCGGCTTGACGACCGCCGCGTTCCCCATCGCGAGCGCCGGCGCGACCTTCTGCACCAAGAGGTTGGCCGGTGCGTTGAACGGCGTGATCGCGCCCACCACGCCATAGGGGACGCGCCTGGTGAATCCGAAACGGCCCGCCCCCTGGGCGGCGATGTCGAGCGGCAGGGTCTCGCCCCTGAGCGCGCCGATCTCGGCCGCGACGAGACGCACGAAGGCCGCCGACCGTCCGGCCTCGAATGTGGCGGGGCGAACCGGCTTGCCGATATCGCGGATCAGCGCGGCGACGATCGCGTCCTTCTCCGCCTCGATCTCGTCGGCCGCCTTGGTCAGCCATGCGGCGCGCGTCGCCGCCGGGGTGCTGCGATGCGCCCGGAAAGCGGCGAGCGCGTTCTCCACCGCCGCGTCGACCAGAACGGCATCCGAATCGACGATCCGGGATGCGATGCTGCCGTCCACCGGCGAGATCAGCTCGTAACGCGCCTGCCCGTCGCGGCGGTCTTCCCGGCCGTCGATCCAGGGGTCAAGAAGGGCCACATCCGCCATCGCCGCCTCCCGTTGTCGTTGCGCAGCGATTATCGGCCGCCGCGCGGACGGCGCAACGGCCCCTGTCGGCGTCCGTGCCCGCCCGATATGCTTCGCGCGAAAGAACGCCGAGAAGAGGGGGGGAGATGGCAGCCCGGCCCAATGCCGAGACCGCGGCGGAGGCGATCGTCGATGCCCTGATCGACGAGGGAATCGAGTACGTGTTCGGCGTCACCGGCGACACCGTGCTGCCGATCCTCGATGCCATCTATCACCGCGAAAACGAAATCAAATACGTCACCGCGCGCTTCGAGACCGGGGCGACGGCGATGGCCGACGGCTATTCGCGGGTGACCGGCAGGATCGGCTGCTGCCTGTTCCATGTCGGGCCCAGCATCTCGAACACAATCCTCGGCGTCTGGTCGGCGCAGAAGGACGCGGTGCCGCTGCTGGTGATGTCGGCCAATCTCGACACCTTCCGGCTCAACCGGAATCTGTGGCACGAATTCGACGTCATGGGGGTGATGGGCAAGGTCACCAAGTGGAACGACCAGCTCATCGAGGCGAAGGACACGCGCCGCCTGATGAGGACCGCCTTCCAGGCCGCCAAGTCGGGCATGCCGGGGCCGGTCCATCTCGACTTCCCGAAGGATCTGCTGCCGCAGCCCGTCGAGGTCGATTCGTCCGACCAATCGATCCGCGGCGGCGCCCATTCCCGCCGCCTCGCCAACGCGCCGCGGCCCGAGGCCTGGGCGGTCGAGGAAGCCGCGGCGCTGCTCCAGGAAGCTAGAAACCCGCTGCTCCTCGCGGGAAGGGGGGTCAAATGGGCCGGCGCCTCGGACCGGCTCCAGGCGCTCGCCGAGCGGTTGGCGATCCCGGTCGCCACCACCGAGTTGGGGCGCGGGACGATCCCCGAGGACCATAAGCTGGCCGGCGGCATCTCGGGTCATTTCGGGCATTCGACGGCGAACGCGCTGATGCGCGAGGCCGATCTGGTGCTCGGCCTCGGATCGCGCTTCCTCAACGTCAACACCATCAACTGGCAGATGATCTCAGCGGACGCGAAGATCGTCCAGGTCGAGACCGACCCGGTCGAGATCGGCCGGCAATACGCGGTGGCGCTCGGCATCCACGCCTGTTCGGGCGCATTCCTCGACGATCTGCTGGCGCATTGCGAAGCCCGCGGCATCGAAGCCGGCAACGCCACACGGAAGGCGCGCGAGGCCCGGGTCGCCGAGCTCAAAGCCGACCAGGACAAGCGCTACTACGACACCGACCTCGACGCGGTGCCGATCAAGCCGCAACTCATCACCCGGGCGCTGGAGGAGGTCTGCGCCCGCGACGCGATGTTCCTGATCGGCGCCGGGCTGCATACCCAGTTCGCCCATGCGGTGCCGATCCGCGACCCCGAGCAGTACCAGTGGGCGGCGGGCTCGGGCACCATGGCCTGGGCGTTCCCGGCCGCGCTCGGCGCCAAGCTCGCCCGGCCCGCCCGCCAGGTGGTGGTGCCGATCGGCGACGGCGATTTCGCCATGAACGCGCAGGAGATCGAGACCTCGGTGCGCGAGAACCTGCCGGTGATCGTCGTCGTCTACAACGATTGCAGCTACGGCGCGCTCCGCGTGTTTCAGGAGAACGTATACGGAGGTCGGCAGATCGGCTCCGATTACGGCCAGACCGACCTGGTCAAGCTGGCCGAGGCCTATGGCGCGCGGGGCGAGAAAATCGAGCGGCCGGACGACCTGGTCCCGGCGCTCCGCCGCGCCGCCGCATCCGGCGTCACCAGCGTCATCGACGTCCAGATCGACGGCTGGGAAAACCACTACCGCTCGGCCGAATGGGCCGAGTTCCACAAGTTCTAGGATCCGGCCCATAGAGCCCGTACACCCGTCAACGGCCGCGCGTTTGCCCCTTTGCGGCCGATGGGTATAACTCGGCAATCCGGCTTGGCCTCTCACGGGCGCTCCCGGGCGCTGGCGCGACCGCAAGTCCCGTGAGCGAAGCGAACACCGAACGAAATGGATGAACCCATGGCACTCAAGAAACTGGTCCGATTGTCGAAGCGCGAGCAAAGGCGGTCGGCGCAGTTCAAGGGGCAGCGACAAGCCACACCCGATGGAAAGCCGAACAAGCCAGCCCAAGGCAAACGAAAGGGCGCCTGACCCGGCATCGGCCGCAGCGGAAGGGGTCACGGGGTACCCGTCCCGTGCTACCGTGGACTACCAACCGTTGGACCGAACCGCACCCGATGGTCCCAACGGCTTGCGCCGTAGCGAACCGGAAAAGGTCTGAGGCCGTCCATGATGCGCCCGCCGGTCACCGCGAAGCTCGCCGATTTCGTCGTCGGGGCGCGGTTCGAGGAGCTACCGCCGGCGGTGCGGCGGGAAGCGGCGCGCACCCTGGTCAACTGGGTCGGGGGGTGCGTCGGCGGTGCGTCGCATGAGGCGCTGGGGGCGATCTGGCGCGCAATCGGACCGTTCTCGGGCGCCCCCGAAGCCACCGTGCTCGGCAGCGCCCGGCGCACCGATCCGCTGACCGCCGCGTTGCTGAACGGGGCGAGCGGCGCGGTGCTCGATTTCGACGACACCCATCTCCGCACCGTGATCCACCCGGCGAGCCCGATCGCGCCCGCGGTTCTGGCGCTGTCGCAGCACATGAAGGTGACCGGCGCGGCCTTCCTCCACGCGATGGTCATCGGCATTGAGGTTGCCTGCAAGATCGGCAACGGGATCTCGCCGGATCACTACCGCCATGGCTGGCACATCACCGGCACCTGCGGGGTGATCGGCGCCGCGGCCGCGTGCGCGAAACTCCTCGGCCTCGACGCCCAGAAGACGCGCTGGGCGCTGAGCGCGGCGGCGACCCAGGCGGCGGGGCTGCGCGAGATGTTCGGCGGCATGGCGCGCATCCTCCATGCCGGCCGCGCCGCCCAGAACGGGTTGTCGGCGGCGCTGCTGGCGCGCGAGGGGCTGGTGAGCTCGGATGCCGGGATCGAGGCCGAGGCCGGGTTCGCCAAGGTGCTGTCGCGCCGGCACGACTGGGACGAAATGACCGACGGCCTGGGGGAGCGCTGGGAGACCCTGGAGAACACCTACAAGCCGTTCGCCACCGGCATCGTCGCCCATCCGGCGATCGACGGGTGCATCCGGCTGCGCCGGGCGCATGATTTTTCACCCGGGGACATCGCCCGCGTCGAAATCGCCGTCAATCCGATCGCCCTGATGCTGACCGACAACCCGGCGCCGACGACGGCGCTCGAAGCGCGGCTCTCGATCCAGCATGTCTGCGCCACCGGGCTGGTGCATGACGCGGCGGGCGTGGCGGAACTCACGGAAGGGATGATCGGCCATCCCGACACGGTTTCGCTGCGCGGCCTGGTCGAGGCCCGCCCCGATGACGGGCTGGAACGGGACCAGGCCCGGGTAAGGATCGACAGCCACGACGGAAGGGTTTTCGAGACCTTCGTCGAACACGCCTATGGCAGCCTCGAAAACCCGATGACCGATGCCGATCTCGACGCCAAGGTGCACACGCTCGCCGACCCGGTTCTGGGGACCGATCGGACGGAAAGGCTCATCGCGCTGTGCCGGAGCGTCTGGGAGCTCAACGCTGCCGGCATCCTCGGCGAGGCGGCGGAGGGGCTCGCCTGAAGGCCGGCGCGCTTCGCCGCCCGATATGCATGATTCGGGAATTCATACACATCGCGCCCCGCCCTTGGACCGACCCCGACATTCGCCTGAAGCGTTGCGGCAGGATTCGCCGGCAGGGCCTTGGCTTGCCTGCCCGGAACGCCGATGAGGGAGCGCTTTCACGTCCCCCGAAAGGGCTCTAACGGAAGGCCGTTCTGTCCCCGGGGGACGCGAAAATAGTACCGTTTCGGGACAATGTTTCACGTGAAACATAGGTCAACATTGCTGACTTATGTTTCACGTGAAACATTAGGCGCGCTACGCGTCGATGGTCAGCACCGCCTTGCCGACGATTTTCCGGTCTTCGAGCAGTTCGATCGCGTCCATGAATTGCTCGAAGGGGAAGCGCGCCATGATGTTGGGATCGATCCTGCCGTCGAGCAGGAGGTCGAACAGCGCCGTTTGCGCCGCCGCGAGCCTGGGCGAGCGCCGGTGGATGTAGCTGTTGATGGTCATGCCCAGCACGCCGATGTTCTTCAGCAGCAGATAGTTGGTGCGGATCTGGGGAATCGTGCCGGAGGTGAAACCGGCGACCACCGCGCGGCCCTCGTCGCCGATCGCCCGCAGCGCCGCATCGAACACCGCGCCGCCGACGAGGTCGAAGGCGAGGTCCACCGGGCGCCCGCCGGTCGCCTCCAGGACCTGGGCGCGGAGCGATTCGCGGAGATTGTCGCGCGTCAGGTCGATCGCAGCGTCGGCGCCGGCCGCGCGTACCGCATCGGCCTTGCCGGGAGAGGAGAGCCCGGCCAGCACCATGGACGCGCCGAGCGGCTTGGCGAGGTTGACGGCCGCCATCCCGACGCCGCCCGAGGCGCCGTTGATCAGCACGATCTCGCCCTCCTTCAGGGCGCCCCTCGTGGTCAGCGCGTGGTAGGCGGTCTGGTAGGCGAGCCCCATCGCGGCGGCGGCATCGAAGGCGACCCCGTCGGGCAGGGGAAAGCAGAGGGCCTCGGGGCAGGCGACCTTCTCGGCGAGCCCGCCATGGACCACATGGGCGATCACCCGGTCGCCGATCTTGAGGCCGGTGACGGCGGCGCCGACCGCCGAGACCACGCCGGCCGCGTCCTTCCCCGGCGTGAACGGCGGCGGCGGATTGTTCTGGTACTTGCCGTCGAGCGACAGCAGGTCGGTGAAATTGATGCCGCACACCCTGACGTCGACGATCGCCTCGTCGTCTTTGGCCGACGGATCCGGGACCTCCTCGATCCCGACCGTACGGTTGGATGTGTCGCTGATGACCACCGCGCGCATGTTCCGTTCCCTCGTTCCGGCAATTGGAATGGGGCGTGGTATAGCTTCTGGCGGGCGGTGAGAGAAGACTGCCCCCGGTGCTGCCCCGGGTGCTGCCCTGTGGTAAAACCGGGCCATGTTGAGCGCCGAGCAGAACGCGCTGGTGACCGAAACGGGGGCGGCGACGGCGGGCGGCGCGCTGATGCGCCGCTACTGGCAGCCCGCCGCCCTGGTCGAGGAGCTCGCCGGAGAGCGGCCGCTGGTGCCGGTGACGCTGATGGGCGAGAACCTCATCCTGTTCCGGGCCGATGACGGCGGGTTGCGCCTGACCGCCAGGCGCTGCCCGCATCGCGGGGCCGATCTGCGCTTCGGCCGGATCGAGGACGGCGGCATACGCTGCCCGTTCCATGGCTGGCTGTTCGACGGCAAGGGGCGCTGTCTCGAACAACCGGCGGAACCGGCGGGCAGCAATTTTCACGCCAAGATCCGCGTGCCGGGCTATCCCTGCATCGAGCGCAACGGCGTGGTGTTCGCCTGGCTCGGCCCGGGCGAGCCGCCGCCGGTGCCGGATTTCGACTGCTTCGCCGCGCCCGACGCGTTCACCTTCGCGTTCAAGGGCTACCTCGAATGCAACTGGCTCCAGGCGCTCGAGGTCGGGATCGATCCGGTGCACGGGTCGTTCCTGCACCGCTTCTTCGAGGACGAGGACCCGGGCGAAGGCTACGGCCTCCAGTTCCGCGACCGGGTGGAGGGCGCGGCGGTCCCGCTGACCCGGATCATGCGCGATTTTCCCAGCCCGGAGATCCTCATCGAGGATACCGGCTTCGGCATGCAGCTGACCGCGCTGCGGGATATCGACGCGGCCAGCAAGCATGTCCGCATCACCAACCTCGTGTTCCCCAACGCGATCGTCATTCCGCTCGGCAACGACATGATCATCAGCCAGTGGCATGTGCCGATCGACGACACCCATTGCTGGTGGTACGCCATGTTCACCAGCTACGGCGAGGCGCTCGACAAGAAGGCGATGCGCGACCAGCGGCTCCGGCTCTACACGCTGCCCGACTACAGGCCGCGGCTGAACAAGGCCAACGACTACGGCTTCGATGCGTCGGAGCAGAAGCGCGAGACCTTCACCGGCATGGGCGACGACATCAACGTGCACGATCAATGGGCCGTCGAGTCGCCGGGGCCGATCCACGACCGCACGGGCGAACATCTGGGGACATCCGACCGGGCGATCATCCACTATCGCAGGCGGTTGATCGCCGCGATCGAGGCGGTCGCCGGCGGCGCGGAGGCGCCGATGCTGGCGAACCGGTCGGGCGATGCGCCGCTTGCCGTCGATACGGTCGCCCCGCGCGAGGCGTGGGACGAGACCTGGCGCAGCCACGACGCCGCGCGCCGCGCGCGCTCGGGCTGGGCCGCGCCGTGACGGGTTCGAGCGGCCGCGCCGGTTTCGTCGAGCGCCACGGGCTCTGGGACGCGGGCGCAAGCGAGGCGGCGGCCGAAATGCTGCGCCGGATCGAGGCCGACGGAATCGAAGTCGTCCGCTTTTCCTTCCCCGACCAGCACGGGATTCTCCGCGGCAAGGCGGTGATGGCCGGCGAGGTCGCGGGCGCGCTCGCCGGCGGCGTTTCGATGACCTCGACGCTGCTGGTCAAGGACACCGCCCACAAGACCGTGCCGCCGGTGTTCCGGCCCGGCGCCGGGATCGGCGCACCTGAGCTCACCGGCGCCGCCGACTTCCTGATGGTCGCCGACCCCGCGAGCTTCCGCGTCCTGCCCTGGGCGGAAGCCACCGGCTGGGTGCTCTGCGACATCCGCTGGCCGGACGGGCGGGCGATCCCGTTCTCGACCCGCGATGTCTGCCGCGCCGCCCTCTTGCGGCTGGCCGAGCGGGGTTACGACTACGTCACCGGCATCGAGGTCGAGTTCCACATCTTCCGCCTCGAAGACCGCAGGATGGAGGCGGAAGGCGCCGGCCAGCCCGCCGAGCCGCCGGAAGTCTCGCTGCTGACCCACGGATACCAGTATCTGACGGAGATCCGGCTCGACGAGCTCGATCCGATCCTGACGATCCTGCGCCGCGAGCTGACGGCGCTGGGCTTGCCGCTGCGGTCGCTGGAGGTCGAGTTCGGGCCGAGCCAGGTCGAGGTGACCTTCCAGCCGGCAAGCGGGCTGGAGGCGGCCGACACGATGATCCTGTTCCGCAACGCGGTGAAGCAGATCTGCGCGCGCCACGGCTATCACGCGACCTTCATGTGCCGGCCGCAGATCAGGAACGTCTTTTCGAGCGGCTGGCATCTGCACCAGTCCTTGCGCGACCGCGAGACCGGCCGCCCAGCCTTCATGCCCGAGGAAGAGGACGGCGGAGACGCGCTGCTGTCGGCGCTCGGCCGCCGCTTCGCAGCCGGCATCCTCGACCACGCGCGCGCGGCTTCGGTGTTCACCACGCCGACGATCAACGGCTACAAGCGCTTCAAGGCGTTCTCGCTGGCGCCGGACCGGGCCAGCTGGGCGCGCGACAACCGGGGCGCGATGCTGCGCATCGTCGGCGGGGCGGGGGAGCCCGGCACGCGGATCGAGAACCGCGTCGGCGAGCCCGCCGCCAACCCCTATCTCTATCTCGCCTCGCAGATCGTCTCGGGGCTCGACGGCATCGACCGGCAGGCCGATCCGGGCGAGGCGACCGAGACGCCCTATGACGTCGATGCGCCCGCTTTGCCGGCCAGCCTGATCGAGGCGGTGGCGGCGCTGCGCGCGGACGAGGCCTTCGAGCGCGCGCTGGGCAAGCCCTTCATCGACTATATCTGCATGATCAAGGAGGCCGAGATCGCGCGCTATCTGTCGGAGGTGACCGACTGGGAACAGCGCGAGTATTTCCGCATCTTCTGAGCCTCAGAACCGTCTCACCTCGCTCTCCACCGCGAGCCCGACGCGGATCAGATGGGCATCTGCGCCGGTACGGTCGAGGACCATCAGCCCGACCGGCGCCTCGCCCGGCTCGTGGACCGGGATCGACAGGGCGCAGCGGTCGAGGAAATTGCCGAACGTGGTGTTGCGCAGGATGAACGGGTTCATCTCCGCATAGAGCGCGTCGCTCGCCACGATATCGTCGATCGGCGGTGCGACGATGGCGACCGTCGGCATCAGCAGGGCGTCGTAATCGGCGCCGATCGAATCCGCCCGCGCCCGGATATGCGCCCGCGCCCCGATCACGTCGAGCAGGTCGGCGCCCGAGATCCCTGCTCCGCGCTCGATCCGCGCCCGCACCCGGGGATCGACCATGTTCCCCTTGGCCGCCAGCCTCTCGCGGTGCAGCGCATAGGCCTCGGCGCCGAGGATGCCGCCCGCCGCGCTGACTTCGAGAATGTCGGCGAACGGCTCGAAAGCGATGTCCCGGAGCAGGGCGCCGGCTTCCGAGAGCCGGTCGAGCGCCGCCCGGAAGGCGGCGGCCACAGTGTCGTCCAGCCCGTCCTGGACGATCGTCGTCGGCACCCCGAAGCGCAATCCCTTGACCGGCAAAGGCGAGGGCGAAGCCCACACATCGCCACCGGCCATCGCCGCGTCGAGCAGCGCGCAGCAGGCGATTGAGGGCGCCAGCGGGCCGGCGGAATCGAGCGTCCCCGACAAAGGGAAGACGCCGTCGAGCGGAATTCGCCCGGTGGTCGTCTTGAGCCCGGTCACGCCGCAAAACGCCGCCGGAATCCGCACCGAGCCGCCGGTGTCCGAGCCGATGGCGGCGGCCGCCATGCCGTCGGCTACGGAAACTGCGGCGCCCGAGGACGATCCCCCCGGGATGCGCCCGCGCGGACGGTCCCACGGGTTCTTCGGGGTGCCGAAATGGGGGTTGATGCCGATCCCCGAATAGGCGAACTCGGTGAGGTTGGTGCGCCCGAGAACGATCGTCCCGGCGGCCCGCAGCCGCGCGACGACCAGCGAATCGCGGGTCGCCGGCGGCTCGTCGGCGAGGGTCGGCGAGGCCGCGGTGGTGACCTCGCCCGCGACATCGAACAGATCCTTCATCGAAACCGGCAGACCGGCGAGAGGCGAGGGGACCACGCCCGCCTTGCGGAGCGCGTCGGACGCATCGGCCTCCGCCCTGGCTCGGCCGGCGTTGCAGGAGACGAAGACCCGCGCACCTTCGCCCCCCGGCGCCCCGATCGCCGCCAGCGCCTGTTCCACCAGATCGCGGCTCGTCGTCCTGCCGGAGGAAAGATCGGCGGCGAGTTCGGACAGCGGTCTCGATCCAAGCGTCACGGCGTGCCTCCCGTTCCTGTCGCGCGGCGGTGCGATCCGATCATATCGAGCTATGGCGGCGGGTGGTAAGTTCCGCCGTTCCGTCGGAAAGGTGCAGGCGATGAAATCGGAAAAGGCGACTTTTGCGGGCGCGGGGGGCGATACGCTCGCGGCGCGGCTCGAAAGCCCGGCGGGGGAGATCCGGGCCTACGCCCTGTTCGCGCATTGCTTCACCTGTTCGAAGGACATCTTCGCCGCCTCGCGCATCGCCGCGGCGCTCGCCTCGAACGGGATCGCCACCCTCCGCTTCGATTTCACCGGGCTCGGGGCGAGCGGCGGCGATTTCGCCAATACAGATTTCAGCTCCAATGTCGGCGACCTGGTCGCGGCGGCGGACTGGCTGCGCGCCGAGCACGCGGCCCCGTCCATCCTCATCGGCCACAGCCTCGGCGGCGCCGCCGTGCTGGCGGCGGCCGACGCGGTGGAGGAGGCCGCGGGCGTCGTGACCATCGGCGCGCCGAGCGATCCGGGTCATGTCGCTCATCTGTTCGGAAACGACATCGCCACCATCGAGCGCGACGGCGAAGCGGAAGTCACGATCGCCGGCCGCCCGTTCCGTATCCGCAAGCAGTTTCTCGACGACATCGCGGGCCAGCGGCTGCGCGACCGGGTGGCGAGGCTGCGCAAGGCGCTTCTGGTGATGCACGCCCCGCTCGACCGCACGGTCGGGATCGACAACGCGGCGGAAATCTTCCAGGCCGCGAAACACCCGAAAAGCTTCATCTCGCTCGACAGCGCCGACCACCTGCTCTCCAGGCGCGAGGATGCGGTCTACGCCGCCGAGGTGGTGGCTGCCTGGGCCAGCCGCTTCCTGCCGCCGAAACCATCCTCCAGGGCGGCGGCGGAGGCGGGCGCGGTGGTGGTGGCGGAGAACGGGCTCGGTCCTTTCGGCCAGGATATCGCGGCCGGCGATCACCGGCTTTCGGCCGACGAGCCGGCATCCATCGGCGGCCTCGACCGGGGCCTCACGCCTTACCAGCTTCTCTCCTCGGCGCTCGGAGCCTGCACGACTATGACGCTCCGCATGTACGCGGCGCGCAAGAAATGGCCGCTCGAACGCGCCACCGTGACGGTGCGCCAGGAGAAGATCCACGCCGCCGACTGCGCCGAATGCGAGACCGAAATGGGCAAGATCGATTCCTTCCAGCGCGAGATCGAGCTCAGCGGACCGCTGGACCGGGAACAGCGCGATAAGCTGTTGGAAATAGCCGATAAATGCCCGGTGCATCGGACCCTGCACGGGGAAGTGCGGGTCACCACGACACTTCGCCCGATAAATTAATGCAAAAACATATAAACCCCTAATAAAATACTATAAATAAAGGAGTTTATCGTGTCCGATGTCCGCGACCACGACGGCGCGGCCATAGACCCGCGCCATGCCGCGTTCCGCCTCGCCGCGACCGTGGTCCTGGCTACGATCGGGAGCATCGGGCTCTGGTCCTATGTGATCGTGATGCCGGCGGTTCAGGCCGAGTTCGGCGTCGACCGGGCGACCGCCTCGATCCCCTACACGATGTCGATGGTCTTCTTCGCGCTCGGCAACATCGTGGTCGGGCGGCTGATCGACAGGATCGGGATGATGCTGCCGGCGCTGGCGGCGGGGGTCTCGCTCGGCATCGGCTTCGCCGCCTCCTCGATGGTCGAGGAGATGTGGCAGCTCTCGATCGTCCACGGCGTGCTGATCGGCATCGGCACGGGTTCGATGTTCGGCCCGCTGATGGCCAATATCTCGCACTGGTTCGTGCGCCGCCGCGGCATCGCCGTCGCCACGGTTGCCTGCGGCAACTACTTCGCCGGCATGCTGCTGCCGCTGATCCTGCAGGATTCGGTCACCACCGACGGCTGGCGGCCGATCTATCTCGCGATCGGCCTGTTCAGCGTGGCGACGATCGTGCCGCTATCGTTCCTGTTGCGGCGCGAGGGGCCCAAGCGCGACCATGTCGACCGGATCACCGGCATCGCCGGCACCGAACAGCTCCGCATGGCCGCCTTCACGCCGCGGACGATGCAGGCCCTGCTGGCGATCGCGGGCTTCGGCTGCTGCGTCGCGATGTCGATGCCGCAGGTGCATATCGTCGCCTATTGCGTCGATCTGGGCTACGGCATCGCGCGCGGGGCGGAGATGCTGTCGCTCATGCTGGCGGCCGGGGTGGTCAGCCGGCTCGCCTCGGGCGTCCTTGCCGATTATATCGGCGGGGTGCGCACGCTCCTGCTGGGATCGGTGCTGCAATGCGTGGCGCTCACCCTCTATCTGCCGTTCGACGGGCTCGCCTCGCTCTACGCGATTTCGTTCGTCTTCGGCCTGTTCCAGGGCGGGATCGTGCCGTCCTACGCGATCATCATCCGCGAATACCTGCCGGCGCGGGAGGCGGGACGCCGGATCGGCGTGGTGATTTTCGCGACCATCGGCGGCATGGCCTTCGGCGGCTGGGTGTCCGGCTGGATCTACGACCTCACGGCTTCCTACCAGGTCGCTCTGCTCAACGGGATCGCCTGGAATTTCGTCAATATGGGCGTCATGACGCTGATCCTGTGGCGGACGGCGCGCGCTCAGGCCGCCCCGGCCTAGGATCGGTCCCAGATACGCGCGATCTCCTCGCCGCCGGTCAGGTCGCCGAACAGAAAGCCCACGTTCTGCATGTCGACAACCGGCAACGCGGTATGGGCCGGATCGATCCGTTCGGAGAGCGTTTCGAGCAGTTTCACCAACGGTCCCCGTTCAGCATGTCCCCGATCAGTATGTCCAGTATTGCCCCGAAGCGCCGATCGCGGCGTTGATCAGCCCGAGAACGAGATTGGTCATGACGGTCAAGCGGATCCGGTTGAGCGCGGCGGCGGCGCCGGGCGGGTTGCCGGCGGCGAGCTCCGCCTTGAAGCTGCGATAGGGGCCGAACCAGAGATAGAGGAAAATCGCCACCATCACCCAGCCGAGGCCGTGCATCAGATGGGCGTGCAGCGGCATGGATCCCAACCCGCCCCACTGGCCCCACACCATCACGTAGCCGGTGACCGGCAGAACGATCACCGCGATCCACACCCAGACGAAGAAGCGGAGGAACACGCGCTGCCACAGGCCGAGCCGGACCGGGCCGTCGAGCGGGCCCGCCGCGGGCCTGAGCGACATGATCGCGAACCCCATCCCGCCGACCCAGATGATGGCCGCGAGCGCGTGCAGAGCGACTGAAAGAGAGAGCAAGTTTTCCTCCCGTCCGCCGTTTCCGCCCCGCCCCGGCGAGGCTTGATCGGCCAATGGCCTTCTACTACCGTGCGCCCGCCGCTTGTCCGGCTCCTCGCCAGAAACCGAAAACAGCGACCTTGGCGTCCATGAAGTTTACCGGCACCGACAGCTATATCGCGACCGAAGATCTGATGACGGCGGTCAACGCCGCCATCACGCTGGAACGCCCGCTGCTCGTCAAGGGCGAGCCCGGCACCGGCAAGACGCTGCTGGCGCAGGAGGTCGCCGGCGCGCTCGGCCGCCCGTTCTTCGAATGGCACATCAAGTCGACGACCAAGGCCCAGCACGGGCTCTACGAATACGACGCGGTGTCGCGGCTGCGCGATTCCCAGCTCGGCGATGAGCGGGTCCAGGATATCCGCAACTACATCAAGCAGGGCATGCTGTGGGAGGCCTTCGCCTCGGAACACCAGGCGGTCCTGCTGATCGACGAGATCGACAAGGCGGATATCGAGTTTCCCAACGATCTCCTGCGCGAGCTCGACCGGATGGAGTTCTATGTCTACGAGACCCAGGAGACGATAACCGCCACGCACCGGCCGGCGGTGATCATCACCTCGAACAACGAGAAGGAGCTGCCGGACGCCTTTCTCCGGCGCTGCTTCTTCCACTACATCCGCTTTCCCGAGCCCGACACGATGGAGCGCATCGTCGAGGTCCATTTCCCCGGCATCAAGAAGGCGCTCCTCAGGGAGGCGCTGGATTGCTTCTTCTCGATCCGCTCGGTCAACGGGCTCAAGAAGAAGCCCTCCACCTCCGAGCTGCTCGACTGGATAAAGCTGCTGCTGGCCGAGGATCTGGCGCCCGAGGATCTGCGCGAGGATGCGAGCAAGGCGATCCCGAAGCTTCACGGCGCGCTGCTCAAGAACGAGCAGGACGTGCAGATGTTCGAGCGTCTCGCCTTTCTGTCCCGGCGCCAAAACTGACGCGGTTCCGCCGTGTTCGTCGATTTCTTTCTCCAGCTTCGCCAGGCGAGCGTTCCGGTCACCATCCGCGAATATCTGATGATGCTGGAAGCCCTGTCGAAGGGCGCCGGCGGCTATGAGGTCGACGGGTTCTACCACCTCGCCCGCGCTGCGATGGTGAAGGACGAGAAGTACTACGACGCCTATGACAAGGTGTTCGACAACTTCTTTTCCGGCGCCATGCACCAGACCGAGGATCTGTTCTCCAAGGTGATCCCCGAGGACTGGCTGAAGGCGCTGGCCGGCCGCGTGTTCGATCCGGACGAGCTCGCCAAGCTCGAGAAGATGAGCTTCGACGAGCTGATGGAGGAGCTCGCCAAGCGGCTGCAGGAACAGCAGGGCCGCCACCAGGGCGGCAACCGCTGGATCGGCACCGGCGGCACCTCGCCCTTCGGCAATAGCGGGCAGAACCCGGCCGGTGTGCGGATCGGCGGGGAAGGGGGCGGCAAGAGCGCGACCAAGGTCTGGGAGCGGCGCGAGTTCCGCGGCCTCGCCGACGATGTCGAGATCGGCACCCGCAACATCAAGCTGGCCCTGCGCCGGCTGCGCAAGTTCGTGCGCGACGGCGCCGAGGACGAGTTCGACCTCGACGGCACCATCCGGGCGACGGCGGAGAACGCCGGCTATCTCGACATCAAGATGGTGGCGGAGCGCAAGAACCGGGTGAAGGTGCTGCTGTTCCTGGATATCGGCGGCTCGATGGACAGCCACATCCGGATCTCGGAGGAGCTGTTCTCGGCGGCGCGGGGCGAGCTAAAGCATCTCGAATATTTCTATTTCCACAACTTCCCCTATGAGCGGGTCTGGCGCGAGAACCGGCGCGGCTATAACGAGTGGACCGCGACCTGGGACGTGCTCAACACCTATGCGCCCGACTACAAGACGATTTTCGTCGGCGACGCGACCATGAGCCCCTACGAGATCACCGAGACCGGCGGCTCGATCGAGCACTGGAACGAGGAGCCCGGCGAGGTCTGGCTGCGCCGGATGCTGTCCTTCTACCCGGATGCGGTGTGGCTCAACCCGGTGCCGCAGGACCGCTGGATGTCGACGCCGTCGCTGCGGATGACCTACCAGATCATGTCCGGGCGCATGTATCCGCTGACTTTAGAAGGGCTCGACGAGGCGATGACGGTGCTGCGCAAGGGCGGCCCGGCTTTGGCGAAGCATTAGCCCGGCTTGCCCGGGTTGACGTGCCCGCATTCCTCGCAGCGGCGCGACTCCTCGCTGCCGTAATAGGCTTCGAAGGCGGGCGGCAGGTCCTCGACGATGTCGTGCAGCTGGAATTCGCTGCGGTGGACCAGCGCCTCGCAGTTCTCGCAATACCATTCGAAGCCGTCGCGCAGCCCCTCGGGCCGCTGGCGCTCGATCACCATCCCGATCGACCCCGCGGGCCGCTGCGGCGAATGTCGGACATGCGGCGGCAACAGCAGCACATCGCCCTGCTTGAGCGCCACGTCCCGCCGCTTTCCGTCCTCGATGACGCGGAGCGTGATGTCGCCCTCGATCTGGTAGAAAAACTCTTCGAGCGGATCGTCGTGGTAGTCGGTGCGCTGGTTGGGGCCGCCGATGACGGTGACCATGAAATCGGCGTCCTGCCAGATCTGGGCATTGCCGACCGGCGGCTTCAGCAGGTCACGGTGCTCGTCGATCCATTTCTGGAGATTGAATGGGGCGATCTGCGTCATCGGTGTCTCCATCACGTCTGGCAGGCGCTTTGCCTCGGGCGATGCTAGCCGAGGACGGGGGCGGAAACAACGAAAGCGGACTCAGGCGAGCGCCGTGCATTCGATCTCGATATCGAACGGCCACGGCCAGGAGCCGACGGCAACGAAGGTGCGGGCCGGGGCGGGGTCGTCGAAATAGCGGCCATAGATCCGGTTCACGAGGTCGTAATAGCCGCTGTTGGAAACGAAGATATTGACCTTCACCACCCTGTCGAGTCCGGACCCGGCGGCCTCGAGCACGGCCTTCAGGTTCTCCATCACCAGCTCGGTCTGGGTGGCGATGTCGCCGCTCGAGACCTTCCCGGTCTTCGGGTCGATCGGCGGCGTGCCCGAGACGAACACGAACCCGTTCGCCTTGATCGCCGGGCTCAGCGGGACTCCCGCGGCCTTCAACGCCTCCGAGATCCCCGCGACGTGGATTGCTTCCCGCTCCATATCTGTCTCCTTCCCGTCAGGAATGGCCTAGCCGCGCCGCGCCCCGGCGTAGAAGAAATCGCCCGGGATCGCCTCGATGACCGGATCGATCGAGCGCGCGGCCGCGATCTCCCGGCCCGAGCGGTGATCGACCAGGTGGTAGGAGCCGTCGCCGTGCCGCGCGATCCGGTAGCAGGAATAGGGCGTATTGCTGCGATCGCCGGAATACACCCGGATCTCGTCCGCATCCGGGCGCGACGAGCGCTCGGTCCTGTACCAGCGCTGCATCAGCTTCAGCTTGTGCGACAGGGCCTCGACTTTCTCCAGGTCGCGCCCGGTGAATCTGGCGAGATCCAGGTGGACAAGTCGCGAGGGCATTTCAGAATTGACCCCGTCAGGCGTCGCGGGCGGCCAAAGGGCCGGGTTCGATTTCCACCCTAGAATATGCCGGACGGTCCGGCCATCCTACCCATGCCGGCGCAAGCCGGCCGCGACCGCAGCCGGGCGCCCGGGGCGGTGCCGGCGTTCAGCCTCCGGTAACCGTGAGGCAAGGGTCCGGTCGGTCCGGTCGGTCCGGCCCGGCGTCGATGTCGAGCGCGTTGTCGAGATCGCCTCCGACGGCGAAGGGAACCAAATCCAGCAGGGTGACCGGCGTCCCCCGCACGTCGTGCTTGCCGGTAACCACATCGGCGACCAGACGCGCGCGGTACTCGCTCACCAGGGCGATCTGGCGCTTGGCGCGGGCGATGGACTCGTCGATCCCGGCCACGGTCTTTTCGAGATAGCCGACGATGGCGTTCTGTTCGGGAAGCGGCGGGCGGACGATCTTCATGTGGCCGATGGAATTCCATTCCGCGCGTGGCACCCTGGCGCCGCGGGTCAGGTTGTCGACCGCCTCGACCAACGGTCTGGAGCGCAACAGCCGCTCCACATAGCGGGTGGCGAAGGCGGATCTTCGGGGACGCAGAACCAGGAATTCGCTGACGCAGAGGCCCCCGGTCGGCGGGCAGGCGACCCGTGCCAGATAGGGTCGAAGCTTTGCGAACAGGACGTCCCCCGGCGCGAAACGCTTCAACCGGCTTCCGGGCGAGATATCCGGCTCGGCATTGCCGAGCCGGCCGGTCCAGCTCTCGACATGTTCCAGAGCCACATAGGCGTCGTCCTGCCGGCGTTCGGCGCTCGGCTCTTCGATATTGGCCATCGACGATTTCAGCCGTTCGACGATCCAGTGTTCGGGCAAGTCGCCGAGCCACGCCACACCGGATTTCTTGTAGCCGCGGTAGGGGCGGCGGGTGCGGACGTCGATCTGTCCGGTAAGGGCGCGGTGGATCGTGACCTGCCTTTGTTCTTCCAGCAACGCGACAATCTTCCTCTTGGCGAGGATGAATTTCTGGATCCTTCGTTCGACGCGTTCGAGGAAGCCGACGATGGCGCCCTGTTCCGAAAGCGGCGGCAGGGGCACCGCCAGGCGCTTGAGCTGGTCCGCGTAGATATGGGCAACCGTAATCCCCCGACCCATCAGCGCCTTTTGGCTCGCCGCCGGCAGGCAGCCGGTCGCATATCCGAGATAGCGTGCGTCGATCCTCCGATGCGGACGAAAGCGGATCACGTCGCGCCCGCAGCAGGCTTCGGAACGGATCAGATTGACCGCGGATTCGCCGACTTCCTCGGCCGTCTCGCCGGTCGCCGCGAACAGCACGTCGCCGAACCTGATAGGGGTGTATTTCCTGGCTTCGATCCTGGGAACGAACGATTTGCTTTCCACCACGAAGCGCCGATGGGTGGTGTACAGATCGCCGTAGCGGATGCATGGGACCCCGGTCGAATCCTCGTCCAGCTTGCTGCCGCCCCTGCCGGTCGAGAACGACCCGAACCGGCCCAGGGATGTAACTTCCCAATGCCTCGGTATCGGGCCCAGGCATTCCATGCCGGTGTCCTTCATCTCCGGATAGGGCTTGAGACAGGCATTCATCGGGTCGTCTCGCCCATGATGTTTTCGAGCATCCCTTCGGTTTCCCTTTCCAGGGCCCGAATTTCGGCCCGTATCTCCTCCAATCTCCGGACTGGCTGCGGCCTGTAGAAATAGCGGTTGAAATCGATCCGGTAGCCGATCTTCGCGCTATCGGGCAGGTGCCACGCATCGGACGCGTAAGGCAGGACCTCGCGCTCCAGGAAGGCTTCGATCCCGCCCTCCTCGTGGAGCGGGACCCGTTCGGTGTCGCGCAGCTCTGGGTCCGGTTCGTACTCGACCACGGCTCTTCTGCCGTCGACGGTGGCCGCGATCAGACCGCGCAGCGGATCGGCCCCGGTGCCCTGCTTGTGGATCTTCCTGATGACCGGCGGCGCGGATTCCCGTCGCTTGCCGAATTCCTTCAGGGTCCTGATTTCGTCGGCCGGGTAGACCCGGTTCGGGTCGACGCCCTCGATACGGAGCGGCCGCTCGACCGTCACCTTCCAGTAACCGAACGCCGCGTTGTCGAGAATCCTGCTGTGCTCGGTCTCGTCGAAGGCAAGGAACGTGTTGCAGATGTGCGCGATATCCTCGTCGCCCAACTCCCTGGTCTTCTTGCCCAGGTTCTTGCGCAGCGTCCGGAACCAGCCGGTGGCGTCGATGAGCTGCACCTTGCCCCGGCGGTGCTCCGGCTTGTGGTTGGTGAGAACCCAAACATAGATGGCGATGCCGGTATTGTATAATATGTTATTCGGCAGGGCGACGATGGCCTCGAGCCAGTCGTTCTCGATAATCCAGCGGCGGATGTTGCTCTCGCCCTGGCCGGCGTCACCGGTGAACAGCGAACCGCCGTTGTGGATTTGGGCGATGCGGCTGCCCAGGCGCGTGTCGCGCTTCATCTTCGAAAGCGTGTTGACGAGGAACATCATCTGGCTGTCGCTGGCGCGGGTGACCAGGGAATATTGGCGATCGCCCGCGTGCTGGACGGTGAAACGGGGGTCGCGGATCTCCTTCTTGCCGCCCAGGCGTTCGAGGTCCGCCTTCCAACCCTGGCCATAAGGCGGGTTGGAGAGCATGAAGTCGAACTGGTGCGCCGGGAAAGCGTCGTCGGACAGGGTGGAATGAGCCGCTCCGCCGACGATGCTGCAGGCGTCGCCGCCCGCTCCGTTGAGCAGCATGTTGGCCCGGCAAATGGCGGCTGTGTCGGCGTTGATGTCCTGGCCGTAGAGATGCGTCGAGACCTTTTTACCCTGCTTCGCCGCGAACTCCCGCAATGTCTCGTTGGCGACGTTCAGCATGCCGCCGACGCCGCAGGCCCCGTCATACAGGGAATAAGAGCCCGGCTGGATGTCCCTGGCGACCGGCAGGAAGACCAGCTTTGCCATGAGCCTGACCGCGTCGCGGGGGGTCCAGTGCTCGCCGGCCTCCTCGCCGGTTTCCTCGTTGCAGCGGCGCGCCAATTCCTCGAAGACCGAGCGCATGCCGTGGTCGTCGAGACCCGGTTGCATGATGGTGCCGTCGGCATGCCGCACCGGATCCGGACCCAGATGGATGCCGGCCGAGGTGAATTTCCGTATCAGCGTGCCCAGGACGCCCGCCTCGATCAGGTGCTGGACGCGGTCGCGGAATCCGAACTGGTCCAGGATCGCGCGTATGTTGGACGAAAATCCGTCGAGATAGGCGTTCAAATCAGCCGCGAGGCGTTCCGGCCTGGCGCGGGTTCCGAGATCGGTGAGGGTCAGTTGGGATGTGTTGTAGTAGGGCTTTCCCGCGACCAGCCGCAGGGCCTTGTCGCGTTCGGCCTCGCTCTCTCCCGCCAGCGCTGCGTCCCTGTCGCGTACCGCCCGCCGCGTGGGCTGGAGCGCGGCATCGAGCCGGCAGATGAAGGCCATCGGCAGGATGATTTCGCGATACCCGCCGGGACCGTCGGGATCGCGCAGCACCTCCTTGGCGATTCTCCAGATATAGTTGCTGATACGCGGAACGTTCACGCGGCATCTCCTTCCGTGGCACCGCAAAGATGCCGGCCAAATCCTGTAACGGATAAAAAAATCGGGAGGAGACGAGACCCCGACGGGGTTTCCGTCCGGGGTCTCGGTCAATCGCGGGATCGCCGCGGACGGCGATCTGAAAACTGGCTCCCCGGGCCGGACTCGAACCAGCGACATGGTGGTTAACAGCCACCCGCTCTACCAACTGAGCTACCGGGGAACGGCACAGGTTCGGCTCAGCCCCGCTATATATCAATCGAGCATCGGGTTGTCAGCCTCGGGGTCGTGGCGCGCAGCGCATTTCCCGCCCTCCCGGTAGTGCGCGACAAGCTCGGGCGAGGCGTGATAGATCGGTGTGTGGCCCCGGATCAGGATCTGGGCGCTGCGCGTATAGGCGGCGCTCTCGATGCTCACATCCTCGCCGTTTCGCGCGCCGTGAATGACCGCCCCGAGCACGCCGGCCGGGTTGCCGATCCCGACCTCGCGATCCTCGGGTTCCGGGCCGAGTTCCTGCAGCCCGGCGGCCACGTCATGGGCGATCGTGCCCGGTATCAGCGCGGCCGCGGCAAGACAGGCTCCCCCTGTCACCGCCATCGTCCGGTGGCAGGTCTGCGGCGTGAAATAGCGCGCGCGGATATGCGCGCCGTCGGCGGATTCGGCGGCGCTCGGCGCGGCGATCAGGCAGATTTTCGGCACCGTTTCGCTGACCGCGAGTTCTTCGGCCGTCATCTTGCGGCCATCCCGCTCCAGCCCCATGGCGAGGCCGGCCGCGACCCAGAGCGGCTGCATCCGCTCCCGAAGCGAGGCGTCCCGTTCAAGGACTTCGGGCGCTTCGTCGGCGCGGCGGCCGAGTTCTTCGGCGCGCACGATCACCATCGGCATCGCGAAGTCGAGGCAGGACACTTCCACCCCGTCGATGGTCTCGCGCCGCGCGCCGGTGGGGAACAGCCTGCCGGTCTTCGAGCCGACCGGGTCGACCAGGGAGAGCGCCACCCCCGGCCAGCGGCCCATGACACCCGGCATATCCGTGTCCGGGACCGGCGGTGAGCCCGGCTCGGGCATGTCGATCGCGGCGTCGACCCCGATCCCGGTATTGGTGTTGAAGATCCGGATCCTGTTGCGCCCCGGTCGGGGCGCGGCGAGGCCGGTCTCGAAGGCGACCAGCGGCAGGACGGCCGACATGTTGCCGCAGTTGACGCTCCAGTCGATCGCCGCCTTGTCGGCCGCGAGCTGGGCGAGGGTGCTCTCCAGCTCGAACCCGTCCCGGTTCGAGGCCTCGAGAATGAAAACCTTGTTGCTGGTCGTGATGCCGCGGCCGAGCCCGGTGATCTGGCGGTTGCCCGACACCTCGCCGGAGAGCGGAACCCCCATGACGTTGCGGATGACCTCTTCGCGCAGCGCGACCGAGGGCGGCAGGTGCCCGGCCAGCAGGACAATGCCCGTGGAGGTGCCGCCGCGCGCGTGATAGACGGGTATTTCGAGCATTCCGCCGAAAAAGCGCGGAGCAAGCCCTTCGATCGTATGTCCTGTCCGCGGGATCATCGTCGCTGCCTCGGCCGTTCGGCTGGATGCAAGCGCATTCTATTCCAAGGCGCCGGGGTGGCGAAACGCGACGAGTTGCCTCACCCCCCGGAAGCGGCATCCCCAGCCGCGAAGCCGCCTTTCGCCCGGAATACGCCGTCCATGTTATGCTGCTTCAAACCGAGCCATAAGGAGGAGGCCGTCGATGACCTCGATCGCGAAATTTGCCGTCGGAACGGCTTTGGCGGCCGCGTTTTGCGTGACCGGATTGGCGGCGCCCGCGGCCGTCGCGGCGGACGGATACTACGAGGGCAAGACGGTGCGGATCGTCGTCGGGTTCGGGGCCGGCGGCGGCTATGACACCTATGCCCGGATGCTGGCGCCGCATTACGAACGGTTTCTGGGCGCGACCGTGGTGGTCGAGAACCACCCGGGCGCCGGCGGGATGGTGGCGCTCAACAAGCTGAACGTCGCGCCGCCGGACGGCCTGTCGATGGCCATCGTCAACGGCACCGGGGCCAGCCTTCAGCAACTGCTCGGGCTGAAAGGCGCGCGTTTCGATCTGACCGGGTTCAAGGCGATCGGCACCGCCGACTATTCGGTATGGCAGTTCCTGGTCTCGCCGGGTTC
Source organism: Alphaproteobacteria bacterium (assembly GCA_965205995.1). GTDB lineage: Bacteria > Pseudomonadota > Alphaproteobacteria > MPNO01 > MPNO01 > MPNO01. The sequence continues at coordinate 510,669 of OZ242200.1, forward strand.
GCCCTACAAGACCCTCCAGGATGTGATGAAATCCGGAAAAATCGTCCATTGGGGCGGAGCCGGGAAGATCTCCGGGATGTCGGACGGCGCCGCGATGACCTGCCACGTGCTCCGGCTGAACTGCAAGCTGGTTACCGGCTACAAGGGCAGCCGCGCGGCCGCGCTCGCCGTCGCCAATGGGGAGATGGACGCGATGTATGTGTCCGAAACCTCGGCCTTCAAATATGTGAAGGGCAAGAACGCCAGGGCGATCGCGACGATGAACCGCAAGCGCTCGATCCTGTTTCCGGATTTGCCGACGGTGTTCGAACAGCTGCCCGGTCTGACCGAGAAACAGCAATGGTGGATCGATTACAGGGCAACCGTCGAGAGCCTCGGCCGGATTTTCATGCTGCCGCCGAGCACGCCCGACAACCTGACGAAAATCATGCGCGACGCCACCCACCGGATACTCAGCGACCCCAAGGTCGTCGCCGAGGGCGACAAGCGGAAGCGCTACATCAAATATGTCGATGCGGCGCAGACCGAAAAGAATATCGCGACCGTTCTGAAGTCGCTGACACCCGAGCAGACCGCCGAAATCAGACAGGTCGTGCTGGGCAAGTAAACCCGCCGGCGCCCGCCCCGCCGGGCAGAGCGCAGCGGCGCGTTCGTTGACATCGACTGCCGCCCGATCGAGGATTTCGGCAGAACTCTTGGGAGGAAAGGCCATGCAGACACCCAACACCGAGGCGCATGCCGGTATCGACGAGCTCGCGTCGCGCTATGTCGACGTCGACTCTCTGGAATGGCAGCCATCGCCGTTCGAAGGCGTTTCGGCCAAGATCCTGCTGCTGGACGAGAACGGCGGGGTCCGCACCATGCTGGTGAAGATGGAGCCGGGCGCCACGATACCCGATCACGAGCATACCGGGCTCGAACAGAGCTATATCCTCGAAGGGACGCTGGAGGATCATGACGGCGTCTGCGGGCCCGGCCAGTATGTGTGGCGGCCGGTCGGCAACCGTCATGTCGCGACCTCGCCCAACGGCGCGTTGATGCTGGTGATGTTCGAGACGCCCAATATCTATTTCGACGGCCCGGCCAAGGGCGGGACGATGGAGGAATTCATGGCCGGGAAGGCGCCGGTCCAGGCCTGAGCCCCTGGCTCGTCAAGGTCCAGACCAGGACAGGAGAACGATTCGATGGCGGCTTACCTGATCGCGGAGACCCGCGAAGTCAGAGATCCCGATTTGCTGAAGCAATATGTCGAGCTCGCGGTCGCCGATTCAGAGGCCGCCGGCGGCAAGATCGTGGCGATGGGGCCGGGCGAGAAGCTGGAAGGGGACTGGGACCCGCAGCGCCTCGTCGTGGTCGAGTTCGAATCCATGGCCGCGCTCAGGGCCTGGTACGACGGCCCGGCCTACCGGAAATTGATTCCGATGCGCCAGAAGGCCTGCGACAGCCGGCTGGTGATCGTCGGCGGATGACGCAGAGCTGGCCGGTCGGGCGGGTTCGCATCGACCGGGTGGTGGAGTTCGAGCAACCGCTGATTCCGCCCGCCGTTCTGCTGCCGGAGGTCGACGATGCGGTTCTCTCGCGCCACCGCGGCTGGCTCGAACCCGACCTGCTCGACCCCGACAGCGGGTGCCTGGTCGTCTCGTTCCACAGCTTCGCGATCCGCACGCCGCGCAGCCTGATCCTCGTCGACACGTGCAGCGGCAACGACCGCGAAAGGCCGGGCAAGCCGCGCTATCACAGGAAGAGCTGGCCCTATCTGGAAAACCTCGCCACGGCGGGGGTTGCGCCGGAGGCGGTCGACTACGTGCTCTGCACCCACCTCCATGTCGACCATGTGGGCTGGAACACCCGTCTCCTCGATGGTCGCTGGGTGCCGACCTTTCCCAACGCCCGCTATTTGTTCGACCGCCGGGAATGGGATTTCTGGCAGGCGGAATACGAGACCGAGCGCTTTACCGACGACCCGTTCTACGAGGACAGCATCCTGCCGGTGATCGCCGCCGGCCAGGTCGATTTCGTATCCGGCGATCACGAGATCGACCCGTGGGTGCGGCTGGAGCCGTCGCCCGGCCACACCCCCGGCCATGTCTGCGTGCGGATCCGGGACGGCGCCGGCGAGGCGGTGATGACCGGCGACATGATGCATCACCCGCTGCAATGCGCCGAACCGGCGCTCAGCAGCTGCTTCTGCGTCGATCCCGAGCAGTCGCGCCGCACCCGCCGCGCCTTTCTGGAACGCCACGCCGACGGCGATGTTCTGGTGCTGCCGGCGCATTTCCCGGCCCCGACGGGCGGGCGGGTGCGCAGCGCGGGCGAGGGGTTCCGGTTTTCCTTCGACCCGCGCGGTTGAGCGAGCTCCCGCGGCAAGTCGATGCGGAGGGCCACCGATTCGCCCTATAGTCGGCCGCGCTCGAGCCGGGGGAAATCGCGTTGGGCAAATCCGGAGGACATCGTCGGCTGCGCGGCGGGGTGGCGCTGGCGCTGGCCGCGATGCTCGCCGGATGCGGCGCGATGACCGATGTGGGCGCCGCCGTGGTCTCGGGCGCCGAGGCCGTCGGCACCCTGGTCAAGAAGGCGATGGACGGCGAGGGCGAGGACACGCCGGCCAAGCCCGAGTAGCACGCCCGGACCGCGCGCGGCCGGTTGCTTCCCCCGAAGCCCGGCCTATGCTCTCAGCCGTCGCCATTCTCCGGGAGGTTGGACATGTCCGATCGCGCTGCGCGACGCGACACCCTGTACGACATCGGCCTCGACAGGACTCCGGCCAATTTCGCCCCGTTGACCCCGCTCAGCTTCCTCAAGCGCACCGCTTCCGTCTATCCCGACCGTCTTGCGGTGGTGCACGGGGAGCGGCGTTTTACCTGGCGGGAAACCGAGCGCCGCTGCCGCGCGCTCGCCTCCGCGCTGACCGGGCTGGGCATCGGCAAGGGCGACACGGTCGCCGTCTTCGCGCCCAACGTGCCGGCGATCTTCGAGGCCCATTTCGGCGTGCCCATGACCGGCGCGGTCCTCAACACGATCAATATTCGCCTCGACGCCGAGACCGTCGCCTTCATTCTCGCCCATGGCGAGGCCAGGGTGCTGCTGACCGACCGCGAGTTCTCGCCGGTCATCGCCGATGCGCTGAACCGCCTCGAAAAGCGGCCCTATGTGGTCGACATCGACGATCCGGCGGCGATCGGCGGCGAATGCATCGGCGACACCGACTACGAGGGCTTTCTCGCCTCGGGCGATCCGGACTTCGCCTGGCAGCCGCCGGGGGACGAATGGGATGCGATCTCGCTCAACTACACCTCGGGCACGACCGGCGATCCGAAGGGCGTCGTCTATCACCACCGCGGCGCCTATCTCAACGCGCTCGGCAACCAGATCGCCCAGGCGATCCCGCCGCACCCGGTCTATCTCTGGACCCTGCCGATGTTCCACTGCAACGGATGGTGTTTCCCGTGGACGGTCACCGCGCTCGCGGGCACCCATGTCTGCCTCCGGCGGGTCGAGGCGGAACCGGTCTACCGGGCGATCGCCGAGGACGGGGTCACCCATTTCTGCGGCGCGCCGATCGTCCTCAACATGCTGGCCAATGCGCCGGCGGCGGAGAAGCGGCCGCTGCCCCGCCGGGTGGAGGCGATGACGGCGGGCGCGCCGCCGCCCGCCACGGTCATCGAGGCGATGGAATCGGCGGGCTTCCGGATCACCCATGTCTACGGGCTGACCGAGACCTACGGGCCGGACGTGGTATGCGCCTGGCACACCGATTGGGATGCCCTGCCGGCGCGCGACCAGGCGGGACTCAAGGCGCGGCAGGGCGTCGCCTACCCGGTGCAGGAGGAGGTCATGGTGGCGGATGCCGGGACGCTTGAACCGGTGCCGAAGGACGGCGAGAGCATGGGAGAGGTGTTCCACCGGGGCAATATCGTCATGAAGGGCTATCTCAAGAACCCGCAGGCGACGGAAGCGGCGTTCGCCGGCGGCTGGTTCCATTCGGGCGATCTCGGGGTGTGGCACGAGGACGGCTATGTCGAGTTGAAGGACCGGTCCAAGGACATCATCATCTCGGGCGGCGAGAACATTTCCAGCATCGAGGTCGAAAGCGTGCTCTACCGCCATCCCGCGGTTCTGGAGGCCGCGGTCACCGCCCGCCCCGACGACAAATGGGGCGAGACGCCCTGCGCCTTCGTCACGCTGAAAGAGGGCGAGAGCGCGACCGAGGCGGAGATCGTCGCCTTCTGTCGGGACAACCTCGCGCATTTCAAGGCGCCGAAGACGGTGGTGTTCTGCGACCTGCCCAAGACCTCCACCGGGAAGGTGCAGAAATTCGTCCTCCGCGAACACGCCCGCGCGCTGGGCGATGCATAGGAGAGAGCGGTGAGCGAACGCGAATACCCCCTGCCGCTGCCGCGGTCGCGGGACGAGATCGCGGCGATCTGGCGCGAGCGCCTGCCGATCGCGGTGGAGCGCGCGAAGCGTTCTCGGTTCTTCGCCGGCCGCCTCGACCATGTCGAAATTGCCCGGCTCGACGACCCCGAGGAGTGGAACAAGATCCCGCTGCTGACCAAGGACGAACTGCGGCAACTGCCGGCCGAGACGTTTCACGAGGATTTCTGCATCGCCGGCCGCGATGCGGCGATCGAATACTGGCGTTCCGGCGGCGTCACCGGAAAACCCCTGTTCTATCCGCGCTCGGCCGCCGACATGCGCTATGGGATGGAGGGGTTCAGGCGCCTGTTGACCGCCGCCGGCTGCGGGCCGGGCGATCTGGTCCATGTGTGCTTTCCGCTCGGCATCCACCCGGTGGGCCTCGCCTATGCGCGCGCGGCGCAGCAGCTCGGCATGGGCGTGGTCACCTGCGGGTCCGGCAACAACACGCCGACCGTGCTCCAGCTCGAACTGATCCGCACCCTGCGCCCGACCGTGGTCGCCGGCATGGCGAGCTATGCGCTCCAGCTCGCCCAGCACGCCGAACGCCTCGGCATCGACCTCGCCGGAGGCTCGGTCGCCAAGATCCTCACCGCCGCCGAGCCGGTCTCGCCCGGCAAGCGCGAGCGCCTGGAACGCCTCTGGGGGGCCGAGCTCTACGACCAGTTCGGCATCACCGAGGGCTCGGCGATGGCGAGCGAGAGCGACCGCCATGACGGCATGCATATCTGGACCGACCAGTATTTTGTCGAGGTGGTCGACGACGAGACCGGGCGCCCGGTCGCCGAGGGCGAGATGGGGCTTCTCGTGGTCACCCCGCTGTGGAACAACACGATGACGCCGTTCCTCCGCTGGGAGACCGGCGACTATGTCCGCCTGGTGGAGCGGGGGGAAACCGACGGGCCGTTCGGTGTCTTCCCGATGATCCGGCACGCCGCGCGCACCGCCGGGTTCTTCAAGGTGCGCGGCATCAACATCAACCAGGGCGATATCGAGGACTTCCTGTACAGCGAGCCGGCGATCACGGATTTCAAGATCGAGGCGGTGGAGAGCGAAACCCTCGATGCGCTGCGCATCTCGATCGAGCTGGCGGCGGGCGCCGACGGCGCCGCCACCGGCGCCCGACTCGTCCGGTCGGTGAAGGAAATTTTCGAGCTCACCCCGGAGGTGGAGGTGATCGAGCCCGGCACGCTGGAGCGCGAATTCGCCGGCGCGGTCAAGCAGAACCGCTTTATCGACCGGCGGGGAACGCCGGGCTGAGCGCCCCTCAGACGAGCTCGCGCCGGTAGTATTTGGCGAATTTCATCAACGGCTCGTCGCTCATCCGGAAGAGGACCGCGTCTTCGTCGATTCTGTGCGCGACGCTCTGCCACATCGGCCCGGCGAAGGTGTCGCCGCGCTCCCAGGAAACCGTCTCGCCGTCGATCGTCGTGGTGCCGCGCCCCTGCATGACGCAAAAGATCGCGTTGGTCGTCGAGCGCACCGGCCGCGTCTCGCTGCCGGCCTCGAAGCGATGGACGTCGAGCGCCATCGTCGGCATGTCGGGCGCATCGAGCCGGATCCGCGTGCCTTCGATGCCCTCGGGGTCGGGTTCGGCCTCGTCGAGCGCCTTCTGCAACCCGTCCCAGGAGAAGCGGAGCGGCGACTCCGAGGTCACCAGCTCGACCTCCTCGAAACCGTCGGGATGGTCCTCCACGAACATCGGCTCCAGGAGATGCACCAGCGGCACGTCGAGCCCGTCGAACCAGTAGGCCGGCTCGTCGCCGTCATGGCCGTGGCCGTGCCATTGCCAGCCCGGCGTGAGCACGATGTCGCCGGTGTCCATCGGCGTCTTGACCCCGTCGACCGTCGAATACGCCCCCTTGGCGTCGAGGATGACGCGCAGCGCGTGCGGCGCATGCCGATGCGACCGCGCCTTCTCGCCGGGCAGGATCATCTGGTAGGCGGAGACCAGGGTACGCGTCGTCGCGATGCCGTCGCGCTCGGCCGGGTTGCGCATCACCAGATTGCGCCGCTCCGCGAGCTCGGTGTTGATCAGCCGCCCGGCGGCGTCCAGCGCGCGCTTGCAAACCGCATAGCGCCAGTGCTGCGGCTGGAAGTCGGTATGGGGCTCGCGCCGAAGGATCGGCTCGTCCCGATCGATCCACCCCGCGGTCATCTCGATACCGCCGAGCTCGGCGTAGAGGTCTTCGAGCGATCCCACCTGGGCAATGCGGTATTCGGCGGTCATGGCGTCGGCTCCGTCGGTTGATGGCGCACCGGAGGACTATAAGGCGGACCCGGCTCGATTGCGAACCGGCGACGGCGCGCTCAAGGTATTGGAGGCCCGGGGCGGATTCGAACCGCCGTGAACGGATTTGCAGTCCGCTGGATAGCCACTCTCCCACCGGGCCGGAGCGTTTCCGGGGTCTTTTTACGCCATTCGGCGGGGCAGGGGAACGACCGGATCCCGACTCCGGCCGGGACCAACCGGGCGTTGTCCAGGCGTTGTATTTGCGCCGGGGAATTTGTATAGGTCGAGGATGGGCAGGGCCCAGGCGGCCGCGAGAATGCCGGTCCGCAATCGCCACCGCAATCGCCACCGACCGCGCAAGGGTCCGGAGGAGGCACGATGGCCGAGTTTGCCGTCCAGCGGCGATCCATGGTCGACAGCCAGCTGCGCACCAACAAGGTGGTCGACGAGGCGCTGATCGCCGCGTTGCTGGAGGTCCCGAGGGAGCGTTTCGTCCCCGATCGGCTGGCCCCGGTCGCCTATGTCGACGAGGACCTGCCGCTGGAGGACGGGCGGTTCCTGATGGAGCCGATGATCTTCGCGCGGCTGGTGCAACTGCTCTCCGTCTCGCCCAGCGACATCGTGCTCGATATCGGCTGCGGCCCCGGCTATTCGAGCGCGGTGCTCTCCCGGCTCTGTTCGACCGTGGTGGCGCTCGAATGCGATTCCGGCCTGGCCGAGACGGCGCGGCGGAACCTGGCGCGTGCCGATATCGACAACGTGATTGTCGTCGACGGGGCGCTGGCAGCGGGCTATCCTGACCAAGCGCCTTATAACGCGATTCTTCTGGGTGGAGCGGTGCCGGAGATTGGAACGGCTCTGACCGGTCAATTGGCTGCCGACGGCCGGCTGGCGGCGGTGGTGGCGCAGGGGCCCGCGCCGGGGCGCGCGATATGCGCGACAGAGGGCGGCGGGAGCGTGTCGACGCGGGTCGCGTTCGACGCCAACACGCTGCCGCTTCCCGGCTTCGAAATAACGGAACGGTTCGTATTATGAATTTGGCATTGTCCGGAATTCCGCGCTCGCCGCTCCTGGCCGGGACGCTGGCCGCGATTCTCGGCGCTGCCTTTGCCCCGCCGGCAGCCGCGCTCACCATCCAGGAGGCGCTGGTCCAGGCCTATCAGAACAGCCCCCGGCTCGCCGCCGAGCGCGCGCGGGTGCGGGGCCGGGATGAGCTGGTCAGCCAGGCGCTCGCCAACTGGCGGCCGAGAGTCGTCATCGAGGGTACAGCGGCCGCTCGCCACACGCGGTCGACGGCGACCATGGGTCCCGACAGGGGGGAGAGGACGCGGAACACCAACTGGCCCTACCAGGCCGGCGTCACGGTGACCCAGAGCATCTATCGCGGCGGCCGCAACGAGGCGCAGACCCTGCGGGCCGAGGAAGACGTCCTTGCCGATCGCGCGCGGCTGTCCGCGGTCGAGCAGGAGGTGCTGCTGTCGGCGCTTACCGCCTATGTCGACGTCGTGCGGGACCAGGCGGTGGTCGAGCTCAGTGTGAACAACGAAAAGGTGCTCAAGCGCCAGCTCGAAGCCACAAGCGACCGTTTCCGCGTCGGCGAGGTCACGCGCACCGATGTGGCGCTGGCCCGGTCCCGGCTGTCGCGGGCGACCGCCGACCTGATCAGGGCGCGCGGCAACCTCGCCGACTCCCGGGCGAGCTTCGCCAATATCGTCGGCGTCGCGGCGGACGCGCTGCAGCAGGTGGAACCGCTCAAGAGCCTGCCGGCGACCGAGAAGGACGCCGTCGACCTGGCGCGGTCGGACAGCTTCGCGGTGGCCCAGGCGCGCCACGGCGAGCGCGCCGCGAGGCACCGCGTCAGCGAGGTCGCGGGCGAGCTGCTGCCGGTGGTGAGCCTTTCCGGGGGGCTCAACCGCGCCCTCGATCTCAGCGACTCGAACGTGGACACCGACAGGTTCGAGGTGACGGGGCGGGTGACCGTGCCGCTCTACCAGTCGGGCGCGGCATCCTCGCGGATCCGCGCGGCCAAGCACACGGTCGTCCAGAGGCGCAACGAATTCGTCCTCGCGGTGCGGGCCGCGGTCACCGCCGCGACCAAAAGATGGGAAGCCTACAAGACCGCCAATGCCGTAATCTCCGCATTCTCGGAGGCGGTGCGCGCGGCCAAGATCGCCCTCGAAGGGGTCGAGCAGGAGGCTTTGGTCGGATCCCGCACCGTATTGCACGTGCTCGATGCCGAGCAGGAATTGCTCGATGCGCGGGTCGGCCTCGTCCGGGCGCGCCGCGATCTGGTTGTCGCCACCTACGCCCTGCGCTCGGCGGTGGGGCAGCTCACCGCCGCCAGTCTCAGCCTGGAGGCCGAGCTTTACGATCCGCGGGACAATTACCGCAAGACCCGCGAGCGCTGGTACGGCGTCGATATCGCGAAGTGACCGGACGGCTGCCGGACACAGGAAGACCGACCATGAAGGAACCCACCTCTCGCGGCGACCCCTCGAACGAGGAGATCCTGGAATCGATCCGCAAGGTCGTTTCCGAGCAGGCGGAGGCGGCCCCGGCGCATGACCAGGGGCAGGACGATTCGGGAATTCTGGACTTGACCCAGGAAATCAGGGACGACGGCTCCGTGGTCGACACCGGGACCGGCGCGACGGTCGTGGAAGCCGAGGGCGAAGCACCGGAGGAAGGCCTGCTCGACGCGGAGACCGCGGCCGCGTCGTCGGCCGCCTTCGCGGCCATCGTCGAGACCGCCGCCGAACCGGATTCTTCAAGCGAATCCGCCGGCAAGACCATCGAATCGGCCGCGAAGGAGGTGATGCGGCCGATGATCAAGGAGTGGCTCGACGCAAACCTTCCCGAGCTCGTCGAGCGCCTCGTAAGGCGCGAGATCGACCGCCTGTCGCGACGGGGAGAGTCCTCCGTCGACCGTTGAGCGGCACGCCGTTTCCCCAAACAATATCAAGACGACAATGGACAAGACCTATCGGCCCGCCGACGTGGAAGACCGCATCTACGCGCGTTGGGAAAAAGCCGGCGCCTTCGCCTGCGGTCGCGGGGACGCGCCGGAGGCGGAGCGCGCGCCCTATTCGATCGTCATCCCGCCACCCAATGTCACCGGCAGCCTGCATATGGGCCATGCCCTCAACAACACGCTGCAGGACATCCTGATCCGCTTCGCCCGCATGCAGGGGCGCGACGCGCTCTGGCAGCCGGGTACCGATCACGCCGGGATCGCCACCCAGATGGTGGTCGAACGCCAGCTCGAGGCGGAAGGAAAGACCCGCCACGATCTCGGCCGCGAGGCGTTCATCCGGCGGGTCTGGGAATGGAAGGCGGAATCGGGCGGCACCATCACCGGCCAGCTTCGCCGGCTCGGCGCGTCCTGCGACTGGAGCCGTGAGCGTTTCACCATGGACGACGGGCTGTCGCAAGCGGTCCGCACGGTTTTCGTGGCGCTCTACAAGGACGGGCTGATCTATCGCGACAAGCGGCTGGTCAACTGGGATCCAAAGCTGCATACGGCGATTTCCGACCTCGAAGTCGAGCAGCGCGAGGTCAAGGGCAAGCTCTGGTATATCGCCTATCCGATCGAGGACGGCGGCGGGCGGACCATCACCGTGGCGACGACACGGCCCGAGACCATGCTCGGCGATACGGCGGTCGCGGTCCATCCCGACGACGAGCGCTACCGCGACTTGGTGGGCAAGCATGCGATCCTGCCCATCGTCGGCCGCCGGCTGCCGATCGTCGCCGACAGCTTCACCGATCCCGACAAGGGGTCGGGCGCGGTCAAGATCACCCCGGCCCACGACTTCAACGATTTCGAGGTCGGGCGCCGCCACGGCCTCGAAATGGTGCCGGTCTTCGACGCGGACGCCAATCTCAACGACCGGGTGCCCGACCGTCTCAGGGGGATGACCCGGGAGGCGGCGCGCGCAAGGGTCCTCGAGGAGCTGGAGGCGGCGGGGCTCGTCGAATCGGTCGAAGACAACCCGATGACGATCCCGCATGGCGACCGTTCGGGCGTGGTCATCGAGCCGATGCTGACCGACCAGTGGTTCGTCGACGCCGAAACCCTCGCCGGGCCGGCGATCGAGGCGGTCGAGAGCGGCCGCATCCGCTTCGTGCCCAGGCATTGGGAGCACACCTATTTCGAATGGATGAGGAAGATCCAGCCCTGGTGCATCTCGCGGCAGATCTGGTGGGGGCACCGGATCCCGGCCTGGTTCGGCCCCGACGGGACGTTCTTCGTCGAAATGACCGAGGAGGACGCGCGCGAAGCCGCCCGCGAGCACTATGGCGAGGATGTCGAGCTCGCCCAGGACACCGACGTCCTCGACACATGGTTCTCCTCGGCGCTGTGGCCGTTCTCGACTCTGGGCTGGCCGGAGAAGACCGCGGAGCTCGACCGCTACTACCCGACCAGCGTGCTGGTGACCGGGTTCGACATCATCTTCTTCTGGGTCGCGCGGATGGCGATGATGGGGCTCCGCTTCCAGCGCGAAATCCCGTTCGAGACGGTCTATATCCACGCTTTGGTCCGCGACGAGCGCGGCCAGAAGATGTCGAAGAGCAAGGGCAACGTGCTCGATCCGCTGGAGCTGATCGAGACCTACGGCGCCGATGCGCTGCGCTTCACGCTGACGGCGCTCGCCGCCCAGGGGCGGGACATCAAGCTCGCGCCGGGGCGCATCGCGGGCTACCGCAACTTCGTCACCAAGATCTGGAACGCCGCCCGCTATGCGAAGATCAACGGCTGCGCGCCGGCCGCGGGGTTCGGTGCGGAGGCGGTCGAACTGACGGTCAACCGCTGGATCGCCGGCGAGACCGCGGTCGCCGCGGCGGAGGCGGCGGAGGCGATATCGGCCTACCGCTTCAACGATGCAGCCCAGGCGCTCTACCGCTTCACCTGGAACACGTTCTGCGACTGGTATATCGAGTTCACCAAGCCGATCCTCGACGCCGGCACCGAGGCGGAACAGGCCGAAACCCGCGCCACCATGGCGTGGACGCTGGACACCCTGCTGCACCTGCTGCACCCGATCATGCCGTTCGTCACGGAAGAGTTGTGGGATGCGATGGCGCCGGATGCGGCGCCGCGCGACCGCATGCTGATCGACGGCCGATGGCCGGAGCTCGCCGCTTCGCTGGTGCGGGCGGACGCCAAGGCCGAGATGGACTGGGTGGTCCGCGCGGTGTCCACCATCCGGGCCGTACGCGCCGAGATCAACGTCCCGCCCCGCGCCGCGCTGGGGCTGATCGTCAGGGGCGCCGACGCCGGCACCATTGCCAGGATCGACCGCCACGAGGGGCTGCTGCGGCGGCTCGCCAGGCTCGACGGCATAACCCTGGCCGCCGAGGCCACTCTGCCCGAGGGGGCGGTCCAGGCGATCGTCGACGAGGCCGTCTTCGCGCTGCCGGTGGGCGCGGTGATCGATATCGCCGGGGAGAAGTCGCGGCTGGAGAAGGAGCTCGGCAAGCTCGCCGGCGAAATCGGCAAGATCGACGCGAAGCTCGCCAACGCGAATTTCGTTTCGCGCGCGCCGGAAGTGGTGGTCGAGGAACAGCGCGAGCGCCTCGCCGAGCTGCGGCAGTCCCGCGATCGGCTCACCGAAGCCATCGATCGCCTGGCGGCAGCCTAGCCACCGGAAAATACCGCGGCTATGGTGCGGCGGATTTCCGCACCGGACGGGGAACGACATGCCGGATTCGACGACACGGGCGCGCCGCCGCAGGACGCGCAAGGGTTTTGACAAGGCGAAGCTGCCCAGCCGCCACGTGACCGAGGGGCCCGAGCGGGCGCCGCACCGCGCGTTTCTCTACGCGATGGGGCTGACCGACGAGGAGGTGCACCAGCCCTTGGTCGGCGTCGCCACCTGCTGGAACGAGGCGGCGCCCTGCAATATCTCGCTGTCGCGCCAGGCGCAGGCCGCCAAGCGCGGCGTCTCCGACGCCGGCGGCACGCCCAGGGAGTTCACGACGATCACCGTCACCGACGGGATCGCGATGGGCCATGACGGGATGAAGTCCTCGCTGGTGAGTCGCGAGATCATCGCCGACTCGGTCGAGCTCACCATGCGCGGCCATAGTTACGACGCCCTGGTCGGGCTCGCGGGCTGCGACAAGTCGCTGCCCGGGATGATGATGGCGATGGTCAGGCTCAACGTGCCGTCGATTTTCGTCTATGGCGGCACCATCCTGCCCGGCCGGTTCCAGGGCCGCGACGTCACCATCGTCGACGTCTTCGAGGGGGTGGGACAGCACGCCGCCGGCAAGATGTCGAACGCGGAACTCGACGAGCTGGAGGCCGCGGCTTGCCCCTGCGCCGGGTCCTGCGGCGGCCAGTTCACCGCCAACACGATGGCCTGCGTGTCCGAGGCGATCGGCCTCGCCTTGCCCGCCTCCTCCGGCGCGCCGGCGGTCTACGAATCCCGCGATTCGATGGTCGAGGCCTCGGGCCGCGCGGTGATGCACGCGCTGAAGGCGGGTATCCGCCCGCGCGATGTGGTCACCCGCGAGGCGCTCGACAACGCGGCGACGGTGGTGGCGGCGACCGGCGGCTCGACCAATGCCGGGCTCCATTTGCCGGCGATCGCCAACGAGGCCGGGATTCGCTACACGCTCGACGATGTCACCAGGATCTTCAAGCGCACGCCCTATATCGCCGACCTGATGCCGGGCGGGAAGCACACCGCGCGCGCCATGTACGAGGCCGGCGGCGTCGGCGTGGTGATCAAGGAGCTGCTCGATGCCGGGCTGCTCGAAGGGGATTGCCCGACGGTGACCGGCAACACGCTCCGCGAGAACTACCGCAAGGTGCGCTTTCCCGCGGACCAGGACGTGTTCTACCGGGTCTCCGAGCCGATCTCGCCGACCGGCGGCGTCGTCGGGCTCAAGGGCAATCTGGCGCCCGAGGGCGCGATCGTGAAGGTCGCCGGCCTCGCCCGGCTGCAATTCACCGGACCCGCGCGGGTGTTCGACTGCGAAGAGGACGCGTTCGATGCCGTGGTCAACCGCCGCATCGAAGAGGGTGAGGTCATCGTCATCCGCTATGAAGGACCGCGCGGGGGGCCGGGCATGCGCGAGATGCTGTCGACCACCGCGGCGCTCTACGGGCTCGGCCTCGGCGAGAGCGTTGCGCTGATCACCGACGGGCGCTTTTCCGGCGGCACGCGCGGGTTCTGTGTCGGCCATGTCGGACCCGAGGCCGCCGTGGGCGGGCCGATCGGCCTGCTCGAGGACGGCGACACGATCTCGATAGACGCGGTCAAGGGCAGGCTCGACGTCGCGCTGACCCGGTCGGAGCTGAGCGCCCGCAAGAAGAAGTGGAAGCCGCGCGCGACCAACCACAACAGCGGCGCGATCTGGCGCTACGCCCAGACCGTCGGACCGGCGGTGGACGGGGCGGTGGTGCATCCGGGCGCCGCGGCGGAAACCCACGTCTACGCCGATATCTGAAGGGTCAGGACCGGCGGCGCCTTCCGGCGAAGCGGATCAGCGCCACCCTCGCCCCCCAGAGCAGCGCGCCGAACAGACCGCATAGCAGCACCGGCCCGGCGAGCGCCGGCAGCGCCGTCACCTCGCCGCGGAAGTACTGGAGCGCCGCCCAGGCGCAGCCGAAGGCCAGCCCGACCGCGATATAGCGCATCGCGGTTCAGCGCCGCCGGCGGAATCGGCGGGCAATGCGCTGCCGTTCGGGCTTTGCGCGGATCCCGTTCATAGGTCCGACTATAGGGGCGGGGCGGGGGCGCCGGTACCCGGCGCATGGTATTCACGAATGCGTTATCGGGGTCGGCGCAAAATCGCGCCGGGGCGGTCTGGTCATCCGCCCGGAGCGGTGTATCCTGAACCGGGTCGGCGACGGGGATTGGCGGGATGGATGTGCGTCAACTGCGCTATTTCGTGGAAGTCGTTCAGGCAAAAAGCTTCACCAAGGCCGCCGAACGGGTCCGCGTTGCGCAGCCGGCGCTCGGGTTTCAGGTGCGCAAGCTCGAGGACGAGCTCGGCTCGGCGCTGCTGGTGCGCCACTCGCGCGGGGTGAAGACGACCGAGGCCGGGGATGCGCTGCTCAAGCACGCGCACGCGATCCTGCGCCAGATCGAACTCGCCAAGCAGGAAGTCATCGACCTCGCCGGCCCGCCGCGCGGACCGCTGGCGCTCGGGGTCACGCCGACGGCGAGCGCGCTCCTTGCAACCCGTATCGTGCAGCAATGCGGCGAGACCTTTCCGGGCATCGCGCTCAACCTGGTGGAGGGGCTGAGCGAAGACGTCATGCAATGGCTCGACGAGGGCCGCATCGACCTCGGCTTCACCTACAACCCGACCGCGGTCAAGGGCATCGAGAGCAAGCCGCTGCTGATCGAGGACCTGTTTTACATTTCGCCGGCCGAAGACGACATCGGGGCGGAGAAGATAGCCCTGGCGAAGCTCAGGAACCGCCCGTTGATCCTGCCGAGCCGGCCGCACGGCACGCGTATACTGGTCGAGCGGGCAGCCGAACAGCAGGGCATCGTCATCCAGGTCTCCTGCGAGGTCGATTCCGTCGCCACGGTGCGCGAGTTGGTCGAGGCCGGTATCGGCGCGACGATCCTGCCGCTCGGCGCGGTGCAGGATGCGGTGCGCAGCGGCCGGCTGCACGCGGTGAGGATCGCCCGTCCCCGGATCTCGCGCACCCTCCACCTCGCATGGTCGAGCCGCTCCGCCCAGACCAATGCCGCGCTGGTGGTTTGCGATATAATCGACAAGCTCGCCGAAGAGCGCATCCTGTCCGGCGGCGGTTTCTGGCGCGCGCCCTAGACGCGCCGCCGCGTCTTCCGAGCGGCAATTCCTCGAACCAGCAGGGAGCCTGCCTTCATGAGTGGCAAAAGCGTCATCGAACGGCTTGACGAGGTCGTCGACGAATTCGCCAGGCGCGTCCGCATCTACAACGAAGAGGTGACGATGGAGCGTGCGCGCATCTTCGTGATGCAGCACCGCCAGAACACCCGTTTCCGCAACTCGGTCCTGAAACTGCGGGTGGCCACCAACTGCCCCGAATGGGACATCAAGCTCGACATCATCCATGCCTGTTCGCAGGAGATCATCGCCGACCACGAATATGGCGGCGGCCAGCCGCATTGGGAAATCGTCGAGGATCTCGGCACCTGCCTCGGGCTGGGCAGGGAGGAAATCCGTTCCGCCCCGCTGCTCGACAGCACCCGGCTGAGCTGGCTCGCCTGGGAGGCGCTGATGACCAACCGGCACTGGCTCGAAGGGCTGATCGCCAATACCTGCGCCGAGCGTTCGGCGCTGCCGGGTTACGGCGCGGGCGAGTTGCGCGAGCTCGGCTGGCTCGGGCTGGAACGCCGGCGCTGGCGGGAGACGCTCGGCATCGAGGACGAAAAGCTGAGCTTCTTCAAGATCCACGGCGAGGCCGATGTCGAGCATTCCGAGATCGGCTGGAACGCGGTCTCCAGATTCGCGACCGAGCTTCGCATGGAGGACGCGGTCGTCGAGGCGTGCCGGGTCAATCTGATGGTCTGGGAAAATTACTGGAACGGCATCTGCGCCGCCGCCGACCGGACCCGGGCCGGCTGAGGGGAGGACGATCGAATGGCACCTCTGACGCTCACCTTCGCGGCCAGCGAGTACGACCATTTCCATGACCTGGTCTCCGGCGAGGTCAGGGCGGAAGGGATCGCGCTCAATTTTCTGAAGCTCACCATCGAAGAGGTGTTCTTCCGCTTCACCAAGTTCCGGGAGTGGGATGTCTCGGAGATGTCGATGGGGAAGTACATCTCGCTGAAGTCCCAGGGCGACGATTCGCTCACCGCGATCCCGGTCTTTCCCTCGCGCGTGTTTCGCCAGTCCTCGCTCTATGTGCGCGCCGGCAGCCAGCTCAAGGGCGCCGAAGAGCTCGCCGGCAAGCGGGTCGGCATCCCGGAATGGGCGCAGACCGCCTCGATCTACACCCGGGGCTGGATCGCCCATCAGGTGGGTGTCCCGCTGACCGCCATCGAATGGGTGCAGGCCGGGGTCAACCAGCCCGGCCGGGTGGAGAAGGTCGAGCTCCGCCTGCCCGACGGCATCCGCTATCGTCCCGAGCCCGGGCGCAGCCTCAACGACATGCTGCTCGCCGGCGACATCGACGTGGCGATGAGCGCCCACCCGCCGGCGGCGGCCGAGGACGGAAGCGGCGACATCGTCCGCCTCTACCCAAACTACCGCGGGATCGAGGAGGCGTATTACCGGGAAACCGGGATTTTCCCGATCATGCATGTCGTCGCGCTCCGCGGCGATGTCTTCGCGGCCAATCGCTGGATCGCGATGAACCTTCAGAAGGCGTTCGAGGAGGCCAAGTGGAACGCGATGCGCCGGGCCCAGGAAATCACCGCCACGCGGTTTCCCTTCGCCTGGTGCTTCGATGCGGCGGCCGAGGCAAGGGCGCTGTTCGGCGAGGATTTCTTTCCCTACGGCATCGAGCCCAACCGGACGACGCTCGAAGCGTTCCTGCAATACGGTTTCGAGCAGGGCGTCTGCCACCGGAAGATCGCGCCCGAGGATTTGTTCCCGCCCGAGGTCCAGGCGGAATTCAAGGTCTGAGACCGCGCGCCCCGAACCGATTGCGGGACGATTGCCGGAACGCTAGTTTCCCGGCGACGACAAGGGCAGGGAGGCATCCATGGTCGCCAAGGTTCCGCTTACCATCGCTTGCGGCAATTACGACCGCGTCGCGGCGATCAAGGACGGCCGCGTCGAGGTCGAAGGCTGCGAGGTCACCTTCATCCCGATGGAGCCGGAGGAGGTGTTCTTCCGCGCCTTCCGGTACCAGGAATTCGATGCCTGCGAGCTGTCGTTTTCAAGCTTCATGATCGTGACCGCGCGCGACGAGAGCCCGTTCGTCGGGATTCCGGCCTTCGTCTCGCGCGTGTTCCGCCATTCCGGGATCTATATCCGCACCGACAAGGGGATCGAGAAGCCGGAGGATTTGCGCGGCAAGACGGTCGGCCTGCCCGAATACCAGATGACCGCGCCGGTCTGGATGCGCGGCATGCTGGAGGACGAGTACGGCGTGACGCCGCACGAGATCCACTGGCGCTCGGGCGGGCAGGAGGAGGCCGGGCGGGACGAACGGACGCCGCTGGTGCTGACCAACGGCGTCGACCTTCAGCCGATCCCCGAGGACAAGACCCTGGTCGAACTGTTCGAGGCCGGCGAGCTCGACGCGCTGCTCACCGCCCGCGCGCCGTCGAACTTCATCCAGGGCAAGCCCAATGTCGCCCGCCTCTTCCCCGATTACCGCGCGGTCGAACGGGCCTATTGGGAAAAGACCAAGCTGTTCCCGATCATGCATCTGATGGGGGTCAAGAAATCTCTCGCCGAGCAATATCCCTGGCTCCCGGGCAGCCTCTACAAGGCGTTGCTCAAGGCCAAGGCGATCGCCCTCGAAGAGGTGCGCGAGATCGCCGCGCTCAACGTGACGCTTCCCTGGGTGGAGGCGGAGGCGCTGGAGACGCGGGCGTTCATGGGCGAGGATTACTGGCGCTACGGCGTCGCCGAATGCACCCACGAGATCGAGACGATCACGCGCTATAGCTACGAACAGGGGCTGTCGGTCCGCAAGCTCACCGCCGAGGACCTGTTCGCCCCGTCGACCTTCGAAATCTCCAAGATCTGACCGGCAAGCGGGGACGGAACATGGACGAGGTGCCGCTCGAAATCCCGGTCGAGGAGCTCGACCGCATGCGCAAGGCGGGCGAGGCCCATCTTTTGCTCGACATACGGGAGGCGCACGAGCTCCAGATCAGCGCGCTTTCGGGGAGCCTCGACATCCCGATGGGAAGCGTGCCGGAACGTCTCGACGAGTTGCCGGAGGAGGCGACCATCGCCGTCCTCTGCCGCACCGGCAACCGAAGCATGAAGGTCACGATGTGGCTGCGCCAGCAGGGCTATCCGGGCGCGACCAATGTGGGCGGCGGCATCAATGCCTGGGCCGAACGGATCGACCCCTCGCTGCCGCAGTATTAGCAGGGAGAAGCCCTACAGCACGGCCTCGACGCGGGCGACCTCGGGGACGTAGTGGCGCAGCAGGTTCTCGACCCCCATCTTGAGGGTCGCCGTCGAGCTCGGACAGCCCGAGCACGCGCCCTGCATCTGGAGATAGACCACCCCGTCCTCGAAACCGTGGAAGATGATGTCGCCGCCGTCCATCGCGACGGCGGGGCGGACGCGGGTATCGAGCAGATCCTTGATCTGGGTCACCACCTCGTCGTCATCGGTCTCCGGCAGCGCCGCGTCGGCGGTTTCCTCGACGATCGGCAGCCCGGCCGTAAAGTGCTCCATCAGGGCGCCGAGAATCGACGGCTTGAGCACATACCACTCGACCGCGTCTTCCTTGGTGACGCTGACGAAATCGGCGCCGAAAAAGACCGCCGTCACCCCCTCGATGCCGAACAGCCGCATCGCCAGAGGCGAGGACGCGGCGGTCTCGGGATGTGCGAAATGGGCCGTCCCCTTGGCCATGATCGTTTGCCCCGGGAGGAATTTCAGGCTCGCCGGGTTCGGGGTCTGCTCGGTCTGGATGAACATGGTTGCTCCGGTTGTCGGTTCGGCGGCGGCGTGCAGGGGTGAAATAGCACGAATTCCGCGCCGATCAATTCTCGCTTTCGCCGGCCCCGGGCGCGGGGGTCCCGGCATGATGGCGGTTCAGCATCGGCAGCTGGGTCAGAATGAACAGGAAGGTCAGCCCCATGATGCCGAACACCTTGAAGCTTACCCAGAAATCGGTGCTTTGGGTACGCCACACCGCCTCGTTGAGGAGGGCCATCGCGACGAAGAAAATCCCGAAGCGGAAGGTGAGCCGGCGCCAGCCTTCGTCGTTCATCTGCCAGGCCGAGCCGAGGACCGGCTTGAGGAGGGAACGCCCGAAGGCGAGCCCGCCCAGCAATACGGCCGCGATCAGCCCCTGCACGATGGTCGGCTTGAGCTTGATGAAGGTCTCGTCGTTGAGCCAGATGGTGAGGCCGCCGAAGACGCCGACCACGCCGGCGGTGATCAGCGGCATCAGCGGCACCCGCCGGCTGACGGCGTAGGAAAGCACGAGCGCGGCCAGGGTGGCGATCATCAGCGCGGCGGTCGCGGTGATCAGGTCGGAGAGAACATAGGCACCGAAGAAGACCACCAGGGGGCCGTACTCGGTAACCGGTTTGACGGCCCGGCTCCGTTCGCTTGTCGTGCTCGTCATCGGCGGCTCGGCCTCCCGGCGGCTCGGCATAAATGGGCGCGGCCGCGTCCCGACCATACCTCACGATGTTGAAAAATGGGAGGAACGCGCCCGCCTTTCAACCGGCCGGGTCTGGCGTTCCCGTCCGCGAACCGGGCTGTGGCGACGTGCCACGGGGAGGGTTGCCGCCGGAAGATTTATGGTAGGCTTTCGCCATGGCATCGGTCGCCCACAGTTCTGGAAACTGGACGCCGCTCTCCGCCGAGGAGCGCGCGCGGTTGGACGCGTTGCTCAAGATCGCCGCCGAGAGCCCGTATCCGGGCGAACGCGGCAACGCCCTCGACGCCGCGCGCCGGCTCGCCGGTCGCCACGGCATGTCGTTGCAGGAGGCCGCGAGCGAACCGCGCGCCGCTTCCCGGACGATGCGGATGCCGCGCAGCGCCGGCACCCGGGAAGTCGCGGATTTCATCGTATTTTCCGAGGCGCGGCTGCGCGCCGAAAAGGAGCGCTACGAGCGCGCGCTCAGGGAGGCGGTCGAGCGCGGGCTCGATAACGGCGTCCGGGTGCGCGTCGGCGATCCTGGGCGGACCGCATCGCCGAAGCCGAACGGACGCTGCCGCAGCCCGCACAGCTTCGCCGAGGTGCTGCTGTCCGAGACCAGCCTGCCGCTTCGCGAGATCGTGAGCCTGACGGGGCTCGACATCTACCGGGTGGTCGGCCTCAAGCTCAAGATGCGCTCGCCCGCCTGAGGCGCGAATCGTTCATCGCTCCGGCACGTAGAACTGCGTGCCCAACCAGCGCCAGCGGCCTTCCTGGGCCGGCATCGTGCAATTGATTCGGGCGCGGCCGGGAGGGAAGGGCTTCTCCACTTTCGCGAGGATCCGCCCGTCGCCGCGCCGTTCGAGACCGATGCGGCCCTGGCCGGACGCGTAGCAGGCGATGGAATCGAGAGCCCGGCGCGCCGGGCCGGTGACCGTGAACGCGAATTCCGGCGGATTGGCCGGTCCGGCGAGCAGGGGATCGGGCGGTGCGATATCGCTGGCCTCGATCGGCAGGGCGTTGGCCGCAAGGATGAACCGGTCGATGCCGCCATAGGCCTCGTTCATCGCGAACCGCGGCAGGTAGTAGTGATTGGCGCCGTGATAGACGACGCCCGAGTGCTGGCCCAGCGCCGCGGCGAAGCCGGCCTTCTCCACCTCCGACTGGACCGCGCTGCTGTTCTCGCCGAACGGGTAGGCGAACAGGCTGGGCCGCCTGCCGAGCTCCATCTCGAAGCGCTTGTTCGACCGGGCCAGCTCGGCGGCATTCTCGCCGGCCGGGAGCAGCGGCATATGCGGGTGCGACGCGGTCTGGCTCCCTATGGTCACGCCGGCCGCCGCAAGCTCGCGGATCTGCGCCCAGCTCATATAGCTCTTGAAGCCGCGGTCGATCGCGTCGGTGGCGACGAACAGGGTGAAGGGCAGCCCGGCCTTGCGCAGCCTGGGCCAGCCCTCGGTGTAGAGCGACAGGAAGGCATCGTCCACGCTCAGCCCGACCGTGCGGTCGGGAAGATCGTCGCCCTTGCGGACCGCCGCCACGATGTCCGGCAGCGGCAGGACGTTGAACCTGCCCTTCTTCAGCGCGTCGATATGCGCCTCGAGCTGGTCGATGCCGATATTGGTCGACGGGTGGGCAGCCTCGCCGAAGCGGTGATACATGAAGACAACCGCCGAGCCGGCGGCGAAAGCCGGCGCCGCGACGACGAACCCCGCCGCGGCCATGGTCAGACCGAGGACGCAGCGCCGCAATCGGCAAGAGCGCCGAAGCGCGCCGTGCGGCTTGCGGGAGCGATCCGTCATGCCTTGCTTCCCGGCGAAATGGCGTGTGGCTGCACGCTCACCGAGCTTTGTAGCCGGAACCGCCGGTTGTCAATTGCCGAAACCGGCCTAAGACGGGTTTTCCGATTGTCCTTGCTCAATGCGGCGATCCGAATAGATTGCTTCCTGGCGGGCGTCCAGTCGGGGAGGGAGGCGAGTTTGGCCGAGACGGTTCATGCGGAACCGCCATTGATCGCGGGCGAAGCGGTCAGGATCGGCGATGACGGCCGGCCCACCTTGATCGGCTCGGAATGCGCGGATTGCGCCACCCGGGTCTTTCCCCCGGTGGCGCTCTGCCCGGAATGCATGGGCGACGGCGTCGCGCCGCTGGCGCTGGCACGCAGCGGGCGGCTCTACAGCTACACCACCGTCCATGTGGCGCCGCGCGGCTGGACCGTCCCCTATATCGCGGGCTATGTCGACCTGCCCGAAGGCGTGCGCGTCTTCACCCATGTGGTCGGCGCATCCGAAGCGCAGCTTGCGATGGAGATGGAGGTCGAGCTGACCACCGCGGCGCTCGGCACCGACGAGGACGGAGAGGCGTTTTCGAGCTACGCCTTCCGCCCCCGTGCGACGGAGGAACAGAATGCGTGACGTCTCCGTGATCGGCGCCGGCATGGTCAGGTTCGGCAAGTTCCGCGACAAGACCCTCGCCGAGATCGGCTGGCCCGCGGTCAAGCAGGCGATCGACGAATCGGGCGTGGCGAAGGCCGATATCGAGGCCGCCTATTGCGGTACCGCGCTTGGCGGGATGATGTCCGGGCAGCGTATCCTCAAGGCGATCGGCCTCACCGGCCTGCCGATCGTCAATGTCGAGAACGCCTGCTCGTCGTCTTCGAGCGCGTTCCGCGAGGCCTGGATCGCGGTGGCGAGCGGGCTCTACGACGTCGCGCTGGTGATCGGGGTCGAAAAGCTCACCAAGTTCGGCGGCGGCACGCTGCCGCTGGAGCGAGAGGATTTCGAGGTCGCCCACGGCATGGTGATGCCGGCGCTCTACGGCATGCGGGCAAAGCGCTACATGCACGATCACGGGCTGACGGGAGAGCAGCTGGCGAAGGTCGCGGTCAAGGCGCACGACCACGGCGCGCTCAACGAGGACGCCCAGTACCGCAACCGGATAACCGTCGACGAGGTGATGGCGGCGCGGCCGATCGCCGATCCGTTCACCCTGCTGCACTGCTGCCCGTCGGGAGACGGCGCGGCGGCGCTGGTGATCGCCGCCGATTCGGTCGCCGCGCGATATTCGAGCAAGCCTGTCCGCGTGCTCGCCTCGGAGCTCGCCTCGGGCAAGTACATGACCGGCTTCCGCGACATGACGACGCCGGAAATCACCGTGCGCGGCGCCGGGGAAGCCTATGAGATGGCCGGAATCGGCCCCGGGGACGTCGATGTCGCCGAGGTGCACGACGCCTTCACCATCGCCGAACTCCTCTACTACGAGGCGCTCGGCTTCTGCGACAAGGGAGACGCGGCGGGGCTGCTGGAAGATGGCGAGACCTCGCTCGGCGGCCGCATCCCGGTGAACCCCTCGGGCGGGCTCTTGTCCAAGGGGCACCCGGTCGGCGCGACCGGAGCCGCGCAGATGGTCGAGATCGTCCGCCAGCTTCGCGGCGAGTGCGGCGCCCGCCAGGTCGAGGGGGCTAAAATGGGGCTGACCCATTGCACGGGCGGCGGCATCTCGGGCTTCGACCACGGCGCCTGCTCGATCCATATTTTCTGCAATTAGGGCGAGGGAAGGAATGAAACCTCCGCCGTTCACCTATCACGATCCGCGAACGATCCCGGAAGTACTGGATCTGCTGGCGGAGAAGGACAACGCGCGGCTGCTCTCGGGCGGGCAATCGCTGATGCCCATGCTCAACATGCGCTACGTCCTTCCCGACGACGTGATCGATCTCAACCGGGTCGACGGGCTGTCCGGGATCGAGTCCCCGAACGGCTCGCTCGGCATCGGCGGCATGACGCGCCAGCGCGAGATCGAGTTTTCCGAACTGGTCTCGGCGCGCTGTCCGATCATGACCGAAGCGATCCTCCAGGTCGGCCACCGCCAGACCCGCAACCGCGGAACGCTGGGCGGCAGCCTCGCCCATCTCGACCCTTCGGCGGAGCTTCCGGCGGTGGCGATGGCGCTCGACGCCACGATCCATGTCGAGAGCAAGCGCGGCAGGCGCGACATCGCGATGGCCGACTTCCCGGCCGGCTACATGACGCCCTCGATCGAGCTCGACGAGATCGTCACCGGCGCGACCTTCCCGCTTTGGGATGACGGACACGGCTATGCCTTCATCGAGTTCGCCCGCCGCCACGGCGATTTCGCGATCGTTTCCGCCGCCGCGCTGATGACCACGGACGGCGCCGGCAAGGTTGACCGGGTCTCGATCACCGTCAGCGGTGTCGGCCCCTCGCCGGTGCGCTGCACCGAGGCCGAGGAGATGATCGCCGGGCAGACGCCCGGGCTCGAACTGTTCCGCGAGGCGGCGGAAACGGCGCGCGCGATGGACGCGATGGAAGACATCCACGCCCCGTCTTCCTATCGGCAGCATTTGGCGGCCGTCCTGTCGCGCCGCGCGCTGGAGAAGGCGCAGACGCGTCTGGGAGGTTCCAATGGCTGACCGGCGCCGGATCAGCGTCACCATCAACGGCGAGACCTTCGAGCGCGAGGTCGAGACCAGGCTTCTGCTGTCCGACTTCATCCGCCATGAATGCGAGCTCACCGGGACCCATGTCGGCTGCGAGCACGGGGTCTGCGGCGCCTGCACGATCCTGCTCGACGGGATCACCGCCAGAAGCTGCCTGATGCTCGCGGTGCAGGCGGATGGCCACGAGCT
Organism: Alphaproteobacteria bacterium; assembly: GCA_965205995.1. Classification (GTDB taxonomy): domain Bacteria; phylum Pseudomonadota; class Alphaproteobacteria; order MPNO01; family MPNO01; genus MPNO01. Next base: position 535,203 of record OZ242200.1, read on the forward strand.
GCTGACCATCGAGGGCATCGCCCCCAACGAGGAGGAGCTGCACCCGCTGCAGCAGGCCTTCATGGACAATCACGGCCTGCAATGCGGCTTCTGCACGCCGGGCATGCTGACGACGCTGCTCGAATTCCTGCGCGACAATCCGGACCCGACCGAAAAGGAGGTCAGGATCGCGATTTCCGGCAATCTGTGCCGCTGCACCGGGTATCAGGGCATCGTCGACGCCGCGCTGGATGCGGCCGGGCGGCTCAGGGCGGAGGCCGAGGCCTAGACCCATGGGTGCCAAGGCGATGGGCGCCCGGGTCAAACGGATGGAGGACCCGGCGCTCCTGACCGGCCGCGCGGTGTTCACCGACGACATCCAGCTGCCGGGCATGCTGGAGGCGGCGTTCGTCCGCTCGGCCCAGGCGCATGCCCGCATCCGGGGTATCGACACCGCCGCGGCCGAGGCCATGCCGGGCGTCTTCAAGGTCGTTACCACGGCCGATCTGCCGCCCGGGCTGCGCAACGTCCGGGCGCCGTTCCAGGTGCCCAACCCGGCGATCACCCAGCCGTTCCAGCAGCGTCTGCTGGAGGACGAGGAAGTCTGTTTCGTCGGCGAGTCGATCGCCATGGTGCTCGCCGAGACCCGCTACCAGGCCGAGGACGCCGCCGCCGCGGTCGAAATCGACTACGAAATCCTGCCCGCCGCGTCGGACTGCCGCGACGCGCTGGCCGCCGGCGCGGGGCTGTGCCATGCCGAGAGCGGGAACAATCTCTGCGCCGAGTTCAGGCTCGGCTATGGCGACACCGCCGCCGCGTTCGCCGATGCCGAGCACGTCTTCGAGGCCTCGCTGTGGACTCACCGGGGCGCCGGGCTCGCCATCGAGAACCGGGCGGTGGTCGCCGAACCCGACAGCTTGCGCGACCTGGTGACCCTCTGGTCGGCGACGCAGTCGCCGTTCCTGGTCAAGCAGAACGTGGTCGACATGCTGGACTGGCCGGCCGACCGGCTCCGCGTGATCGCGCCCGAGGTCGGCGGCGGGTTCGGGCCCAAGACGGTCTACTACGTCGAGGAAGCGCTGATCCCGCTCTGCGCGCTGATGTTCGGCCGGCCGATCAAGTGGATCGAGGACCGGCGCGAGAACTTCGTCGCCACCAACCAGGAGCGCGACCAGTATTGGGAGATGGCGCTCGCCTGCGACGACGAGGGCAGGATTCTCGCGGTGCGCGGCACGATGATCCACGACACCGGCGCCTACATGCCATGGGGGATCATCAGCCCCTATATCTCGGCGACCACGGTTCCCGGCCCCTATGTCGTCCCGGCCTATGAACTCACCACCCGGGTCGCGCTGACCAACAAGGTCGCGGTCACCCCGGTGCGCGGCGCCGGGCGGCCGCAGGCGGTGTTCGCGATGGAGCGCCTGCTGGACCGCGCGGCCGAGGGGCTCGGTATCGACCGGGCCGAGATCCGCCGCCGCAACTTCATCCCGGCGGACCAAATGCCCTACTCGTTCGGGCTGATTTTCCGCGACGGCAAGCCGATGACCTATGACAGCGGCGACTATCCCCGCTGCCAGGCGGAAGCGCTGGCGCTCGCCGACTATGACGGCTTTGGCGCCCGGCGGGACAAGGCCAGGCAAGAAGGCCGCTATGTCGGGATCGGCATCGCCAACTTCGTCGAAGGCACCGGGCTCGGGCCGTTCGAGGGCGCGACGGTCAGGGTCCATGCGAACGGCAAGATCACGGTCTATACCGGCGGCGGCGATTCCGGCCAGGGGCACTGGACGACCCTCGCCCAGCTCTGCGCCGAGCCGCTCGGTGTCGATCCGTCGGATATCGCCGTCGAGGTCGGCGATACCGCCAAGATCGCCAACGGGATCGGCACCTTCGCGAGCCGCATCGCGGTCAATGCCGGCAACTCGGTGCATCTCGCCGCGACCGCGGTGCGCAAGAAGGCGATCAAGGTCGCCTCGCATCTGCTCGAAGCGGCCGAGGAAGACCTCGACATCGAGGACGGCCGGATCTTCGTCAAAGGCGTGCCGGAGGTCTCGACGACCTTGCGCGATGTCGCGCGGGCGGTGCGCGGCATGCCCGGTTTCTCGCTGCCGGGCGGGGTCGAGCCCGGGCTCGAATCGACCGAATATTTCTCCCCGCCCCAGGCCGCCTATTGCAACGGCACCGCCGTCGTCGAGGTCGAGGTCGACCCCGATACCGGCCAGGTGGAGATACTGAACTACGCGATGGCCCACGATTCGGGGAATTTGATCAACCCCTTCATCGTCGACGGCCAGGTCCAGGGCGCCTGCGCGCACGGTATCGGCAACACCCTGCTCGAATGGATGGGGTACGACGCCGACGCCCAGCCCGTCACCACGACATTCGCCGACTACCTGCTTCCCAGCGCGCCGTCGGTTCCGCGCATCGACCTCGTCCATGTCGAATCGCCCACGCCCAACAATCCGCTCGGCGTCAAGGGGGCGGGCGAGGGCGGAACGATCCCCGCGCTCGCCGCGATCGTCGGCGCGGTCGAGGATGCGCTCAGCCCGTTCGGCGTCGCGCTCGACGATGTGCCGATCATGCCCGGCCGGCTCGTGGCGCTGATCGAGGACGCCAGGGCGCGCGCGGGGTGAGCGGGCCGCGTCCACTCGCCGGGATCCGTGTTCTCGACCTGACCCAGTTTCTCGCGGGCCCCTTCGCGACCCAGATCCTCGGCGATCTCGGCGCCGAGGTGATCAAGCTCGAAGCGCCGTCGGGGGACTGGTCGCGCAGCCTGCCGCCGCATTTCGTCGGCCCCGACAGCGCCTACTATCTCAGCGTCAACCGGAACAAGAAAAGCGTGGTCGCCGATCTGAAATCGGCCGACGGCCTCGCTTTGGTCAAACGGCTGGCCGGCGCCTCCGATATCGTGATGGAGAACTTCCGCCCCGGCGTGCTCGACCGGCTGGGTCTGGTCTACCGGGAGCTCGCGGCGGAGAACGAACGGCTCATCTGGTGCTCGATCAGCGGCTTCGGCCAGGACGGCCCGGATCGCGACCGCCCCGCCTATGACATGATCGTCCAGGCGCTCTCGGGCGGGATGAGCATGACCGGCGAGCCCGGCGAGCCGGCGGTCCGCGCCGGCATCCCGATCGGCGATCTCTGCGCCGGCATGTACGGCACCATCGGCGTGCTTGCCGCGCTCGAGGAGAGGCGCCGCACCGGCAAGGGCCGGCTGGTGGATGTCGCCATGCTCGACTGCCAGGTGGCGATGCTGTGCTACCAGGCGGCCTATTTCCTCCATTCCGGCGTCGAACCCGGCCGCCAGGGCCGCGGCCATGCCTCGATCCCGACCTACCGGTCCTTCGATGCCGGCAACGGCACCGAGCTCGTGATCACCGCCAACACGGAACGCATGTGGCGGGCGCTTTGCGGCGTGCTTGGGCGGGAAGGGCTCGCCGACGATCCGCGCTTCTCGACCAATGACGACCGCTACGCCAACCGCTTCGAGCTCTGGCCGTTGCTGGAGGCGGCGTTCCAGGAACGCGACGCCGATGCCTGGGTGCCGCTGCTGCTGGAGGCGGGAATCCCGGTCGGCCGGGTCAACAGCCTGGGCGCGGCGCTCGGCAATCCGCAGATCGCGCATCGCGACATGGTGCTCGAACTCGCCGCGCGCGACGGCCGCCGGGTCCGGGTCGCCGGCAATCCGGTCAAGTTCGCCGATGACGATCCCCCGCCGGCATCCTTCCCGCCGCTGCTCGGCGAGGACACCCGCGAGGTGCTCGCCAGGGTGCTCGGGTTGAGCGGCGAAGAAATCGAAACGGCGCTGGCGGCGGGGGCCGTCAGCGAGCCGCGTCCCGAGGAGGTATAGACATGGCCGGTAGCGCGATCGTTCTGGACCGGGACGGCGAAATCGCCCGCGTCAGGATCGACAGGCCCGAGACCGGGAACATGATGTCGGGCGCGATGATCGCCGAACTCACCGGGCTGTTGATCGAGGCGGGTTGCGATCCCACGCTCAAGGCGATCGTGCTGACCGGGGCCGGCGAGGATTTCTGTCTCGGGCGCGATCCCGGCGCCGGCGGGGCCAGAAGGACCGCGCTGGAGATGCGCGAGTCGCTGACCGGTCCGATCCTCGGCCTCTATGCCGCCGTGCGCGGCGCGGAAATCCCCGTCATCGCCTCGGTCCAGGGCCGGGCGGCGGGGTTCGGCTGCGCGACGGCCGCGGTGTGCGATCTCACCGTCGCCGCCGACGATGCGAGGTTCAGCCTGCCCGAGATGACGCATGATTTGCCGCCGACGCTGGCGATGTGCGCGCATATCGACCGGACCATGCCGAAGGCGATCGCCTGGCTGGTCTATTCGACCGAAACGGTCGATGCCGCGACCGCGAAGACGCTCGGCTTCGTCAGCCACGTCGTCCCCGCCGCTTCGCTGGAGGCGGAAACCGAGGCCCTGCTTGCGACGCTCACCGCCAGGCGCCGCGACGCTCTCATCACCTGCAAGCGGTTCCTCGCCAATGCGCGGCTGATGGAGACCGACAAGGCCGCGGACTACGCGGGAAACATGCTGTCCGTGATCCTCTCGTCGCGCTGAGCCGGGATCAGCCGGTATCGAGAACCCGGTCGAGGATCCAGTTGTCGACCGCGTGGACACCCGCCTCGCGATGGCTGAACCGGCCGGGGCGCGCGTGGGGCGAGGCGAGCCCCCGCTGCTGCATCTCGGTGGCGCGGTTGTCTTCGGGGTGCGACTCGTCGATCCGGGCGATGTAGTCCGGCAGGATCGCCGGGAAATCCGGCATTCCGGTTGCCGCCTCCGGGAAGCAGAGCCCGGTGACGATCCTGGTGCGGTCGGGCGCGAGCGGGCGGAACGACATCCACCACATGCAATCGACCGTGAAGACCAGGAACGACGCCGGGTAGAGGCCGATGAAATAGGTGCCCTCCGCCGCCCGTCCCCGGAGGCTGGGGATCGGCGGCAGGGTCTCCGCGGCTCCCAGACGGGCCGCGATGGAGCCCGCGTGGGCGAACCACGAACCCGACCAGTGCCCGGAAGGGGTGAGCTGTTCCGGCAGCTGGTCGTGAAGCGTGCCCCGGTGGACGATGGCGACGTGGTAGCTCTCGCGCTGGTTCTCCAGGCAGAGTTTCCAGTTGCAGGCGACATCGTAGACGCGGCGATGGACGCAAATCATGCGCCCCGCCTCGTGCGACCGGAGGTGTTCGGGCAGATTGCCCAGATGGTGTTCGAGCCCGGGGCCGTCCGCGGAAAAATTGAGGAACGCGAAACCGGCCCATTCGGCCACGCGGAGGGGGATCAATCCGAACTCGGCGGGCTCGAAATTCTCCGTTCGCTCCATTCCGCTCGCAGAGATCAGCCTGCCGTCGAGGGCGTAGCACCAGCCGTGATAAGGGCACGAGATCGCCCGCGCTGTGCCGCATCCGGAAACCAGTCGCGAGCCGCGATGCCGGCATGTGTTGGCGAAGCCGCGGAGTACGCCGTCGCCGCCGCGGAGCAGGATCGCCGGCATTCCCGCCAGATCGACCGTGCGGTAATCGCCGGCCTCGGGGACTTCGTCGGCGCGGCCGACCAGGTTCCAGTGGACCCGGAAAATGCGCTCCCTCTCGCGCGCGATAAAGGCGGGGTCGGTGTAGCACGCGGGCGGCAGCGTCTCGGCTTCGAGGAGGGGGCGCCGGACGCCGGCGTAGCGCGAGGGATCGAACAGGCGGGGCGCGGGGCCTGCCGTCAATGGATCGCGGCGATCGCCGGGTCGTCGGCGTCGAATTCCGGCAAAGCGAGGCCGAGCTTTCCTTCCACGACCGCGCGGGCACGGCGGACATAGTCCTCGCGCATCGCCTCGTTGGTGCGCTTCTTGATGCCCCATTTTCGGTAGAGCGCGTTGTTGCGCGAGCCCGAACGCCCGAAAAAGGGCGGGACCATGGGAAAGATCCGCTCGACATGGCTCTGGATCAGCGCCTTGCCCGCCTCGGTCTGGCAGATATCGGTGCAGAAATTCTCGCCGAACTCGGCATGGAAATGCTCTTCCGGCATGGTCATCCGGGCGAGCCTGCGCACCGGGTGGAAAGAGCACTGGACGAGGTCCTCGACCTGGAGGATTTCGGCGAGATCGCCCAGCATCTTGATGACGCAGAACTCCTCCCAGGTCTTCAGCTCGAAATTCATGATCGAGAGCGGGCTCTTCTCGGTCTTCTCCGGCAGCATGCGATCCCCGGGGATTCCCATCTCGCGGCCGAGCTCGAAGAAGCGGTAATGGTGGCCGTACTCCTCCATCACGATCCGGCAGGTCAGCCATTTGGCGTAGGGCGTGGGCGCCAGCGCGATCGCCGGCTCGTCATAGACACGCGATCCATAGAGCTCGTTGATCGCGTGGCTGATCACGATCTTGCGGCAGCACTCCCGGTACTCCTCGGGGGCGCTCCGATAGGCCTCCACGCTTTCGATCTGGGGAAATTCGCTCATGCCGCCATTCAGCCGCTTGCCTTCTCGGCTTCAGTATAGAACGCATCGGCGTGGCAGTCCCTGCGCGCAAGGCCGAGGGCGAGCAGGCGTTCGGTACAGGAATCCACCATGACCGGCGGGCCGGCGAGATAGGCCTTGAACCCGTCGAGGTCGGCGAAATCGGCCGCGAGCGCGTCGGCGAGCCAGCCGGTGCGCCGCGCCGTCGGCCCGTCGGGCTCGGACAGCACCGTGACGATTCGCAGATTGGGGTGACGCGCGGCAAGCGCGGCGAATTGCGCTTCCAGATAGACGTCGCGTTCCGCCCGGGCGCCGAAATAGAGAAACATGTCCTGCCGGGCGCCCCCGGCGAGCGCGCTCTCGGCGATCGACGCGATCGGGGCGAGGCCGGAGCCGCCCGCCACCAGCAATATCGGTCCCCGGTGGTTCGCGCGGTAGTGGGCGGTTCCCATCGGGCCCGAGACCGAGACCGGATCGCCGATCGCCAGCGTTTCCAGGACATGGCGGGTGACCTGGCCGCCGGAAACCAGGCGGACATGGAATTCCAGACGCCCGGCGCCCGGCGCCGAGGCCATCGAGAAATCGCGCGGCGGCAGGCCGTCGAAGGCGAGGGCGGCGTATTGCCCGGCGGTGAAGTCGAACGGCCCGCCGCCCTCGATGTCGAGGGTGAGGATGCGGATGTCGTGGGTCGCGCGGCCGATCGCGGCGATGCGGCAATCGAGGCGGCGGCTCGCATGCACCGCAACCTCCTCCGCCTCTACGGGCTCGACCGTGCAGTCCGACCAGGGCACCGAGCGGCAGGCGAGGATCAGCCCACGTTCGCGCTCCTCCTCGTCGAGCGCGTAAGCGGAATAGGGCGCCATCTCGACATCGCCGGCGATCAAGTGCGACTTGCAGCCGCCGCAATTGCCCGACCGGCAGCCATGCGGGTAGTCGAGTTCCCGCGCCAGCGCGGTTTCCAGAATCGTACGCCCCGGGGGCACGTCGATCTCCGCCCAGAGCGCCCCGCCGGGCTTGTTCAGACTGACCCGATAGTTCATTTCTCCTATATCGAGCCCGGCGCCCGGATTGTCCACCGGCCGGGCCGGGGAGGCGGAAAAGACGATGCTGATCGGCGATATCCTGTCCGATGCGGCGGCGCGCCTGCCGGACAAGACGGCGGTCCGGATGGGCGGGTTCGAACAGAGCTTCATTGCGCTCGACCGCGCCGCCAACCGTGTCGGCAACGCCCTGGTCAGCGCCGGGTTCGGCAAGGGGCGCAATATCGGAATCCTTTCGCCCAATTGCCCGGAATATCCGGCGATCCATTTCGGCGCGGCGCGTTCGGGCGCGGTGCTGGCCCATCTGTCGACGCGGGTCTCGGACGGGGAAATCGAGCGCATCCTGGGCGGCACCGATATCGAGGCGCTGTTCGTCCATGAAAGCCTGGCGGCGAAGCTGCCGACGCTCCGCGGATCGTTGCCGGGGCTGCAGCGGATCGTGCTTGCCGGCGGCGCCGCGGCCGCCGGCGCGGCAGGCTTCGAGGAGTTCGTTGCCGATGCGTCCGAAGCCCCGCCGGCCGTCGAGATCGCGCCCGGCGATCCCTGCCTGATCAATTTCACCGGCGGCACCACGGGGCTGCCCAAGGGGGTGGTGGCGAGCCACGAATCGCGGGCGATCGGGTCGGTGCGCGCGCGCCGCGAGTTCGCGCTCGAGGACGACGACGTGTTCTGCTGCTCGACCCCGCTGTTCCACATCGCCGGCCTGCTGGTCTGGTTCCAGACCGGAATCCTCAACGGCAACACGCAAGTGCTGATGCCCGGCTGGGACGCCGGCGAGTTCATCAGGCTGGTGGCGGAGGAGGGGGTCACGGCGGCCTTCCTGGTTCCCACCCAGATCAACGCGGTGATCGGCCATCCCGGCTTCTCTGCGGAGCGCCTCAAGGGGTGGCGGTATTGCAATTTCGGCGGCGCGCCGATGCCGGGCGCGCTTCCGGAACGGATGATGGCGGCGCTCCCCCATGTGAAATGGGTGGAGCAGTACGGCCAGTCCGAGACCGGGAATCTCACCGTCCGCCCGCCCCAATTCGCCCGCTCCAAGATGGGCAGCGCCGGGCGCGCCTTCCGCGATGTCGATATCGCGATAGTCGACGCCGACGACCGGCCCCTGCCGCCGCGCGGGATCGGCGAGCTGGTCACCCGCGGCGCCCACTGCATGCTCGGCTACTACAAGGACCCCGGGGCCACCGCCGCGGTGACCGCCGCCGAGGGGTGGATCCGCACCGGCGATGTCGGCTATCTCGACGAGGACGGGTTCCTGTTCCTCGTCGACCGGTCGCGGGACAAGATCGTATCGGGCGGCGAGAACGTCTTTCCGACCGAGATCGAGGACGCCCTCAGCCGGCACCCGGCGGTCAACGAATGCGCCGTGTTCGGCATCCCGGACGAGCGCTGGGGCGAGGTGCCGGCGGCCCATGTGGTGCTCGAAGCCGGGGCGCAGGCGGACGAGGAGACCCTGATCGCCTTCGTCGCCGGCCGCATCGCCCGCCACAAGCGGCCGCGCCATATCCGATTCGTCGACGGCATGCCCAAGACCCCCGTCGGCAAGATCCAGAAGAACCTGATCCGCGCGCCCTATTGGGAAGGGCGGGAGCGGGCCATCTGAACCCCTGAACCTGGAGGACAATGATGAACGGAAGCCAATTTTCGCTTGCCACCTTTTCCGGCGGACCCGCGGGGCCGTTCGCGGCGATCGTCCTCGGTGAAACGGCCTTCTCGATCGCCGGGATCTACCCCGCCTATCGCGACAGCGCGCGCGGCAAGGCCGGCCCGCTGACCGCGACCGCCGGCATCCAGGAGATGCTGGAAGGCTGGGACCACAATTTCCCGGTGCTCCAGGAGATCGTCGCCTTCATCGAGGAGGAGGGCGCGGACAGCGACCGCTTCGCCGCCGTCTCGGGCGCGGTCGACGGCCTCCGCGCGATGCCGCCGGTGCTGCGCCCCGGAAAGATATTGAACGCGGCGCAGAATTTTCAGGAACATGTGGACGAGATGATCCGCGCCGGCAACTCGCCCAAGGACGGGCCGCGCTTCACCGGCGACCGGTCGACCTCGATGCCCTATCTGTTCCTCAAGGCCTCCGGCGTGCTCGCCGGCGCCCATGACGACATCGCCATCCCGCGCGGCATGGAGAAGATCGACTGGGAGGCCGAGATCGCCTGCACGATCTGGAAGCGGGGCGGGCGGATAAGCGCGGAGCACGCGCTCGACCACGTCGCCGGGTTCATGACCACCAACGACGTCTCGTGCCGCGACCTGAACATGCGGCCTGACCGCCCCGGGCTGCGCTCGGACTGGTTCGGCGGCAAGAGCCACAACAATTTCGCGCCGATGGGGCCGGTGCTGATGCCGACGGCCTTCGTCGGGGATCACATGAACCTGTTCATCCGCCTCGCGGTCAACGGCGAGATCAAGCAGGACGGCAACACCTCGCAGTTCATCTACACGCCCGAGGAGCAGATCGAATTCGCCTCCAGCATCGCCGAGGTCGAGGTCGGCGACATCTTCGTCTGCGGCACCTGCGGCGGCGTCGGCATGGGAACCGGCACCTTCCTCAATGTGGGCGACGTGATGGAGACCGAAGTCGAGGGTCTCGGCAAGATGACCAACCGACTGGTCGAAGACAGCGATTGATCGGCGGCGGCGTGGCGTCCCTCGATACGGCCCTTCGGGCCTACTCGGGATGAGGCCTCGATACGGCCCTTCGGGCCTACTCGGGATGAGGGGGATTTTCGGCCGCCCAAAACCCATCCCTCACCCTGAGTAGCCCCGGGCTTGATCCGGGGCGTATCGAAGGGCGCGCCTCGGCGTCGTTGGCGGTTCCAAGAAAAACGGACGCGCTCTAGGGACGCACGCCGATCCGGGGAATCGTGGAAGACATGGCATCCTCCACCCCCTGGAGATGGTAGTGCCAAGGAGAAAAGACGTAGTCGAAAAGCACCGTTACCACGACAGCCAGGACGAGAAGGACAAGAAAAACCTTGACACCGTTGCGGGGGTTTTTCGCCAGCGCGAGAGGGGATCCTATCTTCACCGACGTCTCTCCTCGGACACCGCGCCGTACACATTGCCGCCGGTCCGGCGGCGCGACTGCCTACACACGTTTGGGAAGAGCGAAACCTCTTTTACCGCAAAACCAGAGCTCTGGGGAGGACAGGCTGCGTAACCGCCACGCGACGGTCAGGTTTCGTCTCCGGTCCCTTGCTCTTCTAACTTGGCGAAAGGACCATATTCCATTTGGTCATGGCCGGCGCGGAGGATCCATTAACGTTTTAGTGTGTTGCCGCCTCAAGCGAAAACCCTCCGCTCCGCGCCCCGCGGTCGGCTCCTGTCGATAGGACGACGGGGGTAAAGGCAGCAGTCCGCCGGAACCGGACAGGCCTAGCTGAACGCCTTGAAGGTGATCAGGGTAAACGTGTCCTTCACCCCGGGGAGGAGCTGGACCTGCTGGGTGATGAAGTGGCCGATGTCCTGGTCATCGTTCAGATAGAACTTCATCAAAAGGTCGAACTGGCCTGATATAGAATGGATTTCCGAGGCCTGGTCGATCTGTTCTATCGCCTCGGCCGCGACCGTGTAAGCCTGGCCGAGCTCGCACTTGACCATGACGAAAACGGTCTGCATCAGCCTGCCTCGCCGGTCCCGCCGGGCCTCAGCAGGAAGGCGGGGACGTGGCCGCCCATGCCGACCACGGATTCGGCCGGCTCTTTGTCCGGCCGGCGCCTCGGGCGCCTCGGCGGCGCGGGTTTCGGCGCGGGGACGCTTGCGAGCTTCTTTTCGGGCTTCGCCTTGCCCTTGCCCCTCGGCGAACGCGGCGCGCGGGTCCGTTTCGCCACCGGTTCCCCGAGCCCGTTGGCTTCGAGCCCGGCAACCTCGAACCCGGGTATCTCCTTGCCGAGCATTTTGGCGATGGCGGCGACCGCTTCGGCATCCTCCGGCGTCGCGATGGTGAAGGCGCGGCCTTCCTTGCCGGCCCGGCCGGTGCGGCCGATCCGGTGGATGTAGTCCTCGGGGTTGTAGGGGACGTCGAAATTGAAGACGTGGGAGAGATCGACGATATCGAGCCCGCGCGCGGCGACGTCGCTGGCGACGAGGATTCGCACCTCGTTGTTGCGGAACGCCTCCAGGGTCTGCAGGCGGACCGGCTGCGCCATGTCGCCGTGCAGCGCGGACACCGCGAAGCCGTGTTTCCTGAGCGAGCGGTAGAGGGTGTCGACATCTCGCTTGCGGTTGCAGAAGACCAGCGCGTTCTGCACGTCCTCGCTCTCGATGATGCGGCGCAGCGCCTCCCGCTTGTCGCCCGTCCCGACCACGGCGAGGCGCTGGATCACCGTTTCCGCCGGGCTCGCCGGCGGCGCGACGTGAATTTCCTTCGGGTTCATCAGGAAGGCGTCGGCAAGGCGGCGGATTTCCTTCGGCATGGTCGCCGAGAAGAACAGGGTCTGGCGGATCTTCGGCAATTGCCCGACGATTTTCTCGACATCGGGGATGAACCCCATGTCGAGCATCCGGTCGGCCTCGTCGATCACCAGAACCTTGATGTCGCTCATCAGGATCCTGCCGCTCTCGAAATGATCGATCAGGCGGCCCGGCGTGGCGATCAGCACGTCGACGCCGCGGCCGAGCTTTTTCGACTGGTCGCCCATCGAGACGCCGCCGATCAGCAGCGCCTGGTTGAGCTTGTGAAACTTGCCGTATTCGTCGAAGTTCTTCGAGATCTGCATCGCCAGTTCGCGCGTCGGCGTCAGGATCAGCGAGCGCGGCATGCGCGCCCGGGCCCGCCCGGAAGACAGGATCTCGATCATCGGCAGGACGAAGGAGGCGGTCTTGCCCGTCCCCGTCTGGGCGCAGCCCAGGATGTCGCGCCCGGTCAGCGCGGCGGGGATCGATTGTTGCTGGATCGGTGTCGGCGTTGTGTAGCCGACATCCGAAATCGCCCGAAGGACGTCGGGGCTGAGCCCCAGTTCATCAAAACTCATTGATTCTCGGAAAAAACTGCGACACAGGTCCCTGGTCGCCCATTGCTGCTCATCATTTGGTCCTTCCGGCCCGCTTTGTCAAACATCCGGCGCAAGAAGACGCAAGAAGACGTGGTGGCCTCAGACATCGAGCTCGCCCGCGGCATCGGCGCGGTCGCGGATGAAGGCGAGCCGATGCTCCGGTTTCCGGCCCATCAACTGCTCCACCAGGGCCGCCGTCTCTTCGATGCCGGCACCCGCCTCTCCGTTGGCGATGCCGATCCGGTAGAGGACGCGCCGCGCCGGGTCCATCGTGGTCTCGCGGAGCTGTCCCGGCGGCATCTCGCCGAGCCCCTTGAAGCGGCTCACCTCGATCTTGCCGCGGCCGCCGAAATGCTCGGCGATCAGGCGGTCGCGATCGCCGTCGTCCCTCGCATACAGCGTGTGCCCGCCCTGGCTGACCCGGTAGAGCGGCGGCGCGGCGAGATAGAGATGGCGGTTCGCGATCAGCCCCGGCATCTCGCGGAAGAAGAAGGTCATCAGCAGCGCGGCGATATGCGCCCCGTCGACATCGGCGTCGGTCATGATGATGACGCGCTCGTAGCGCAGCTTGCCGTCGTCGTAGTCGCTCCCCCTGCCGCAGCCAAGCGCCTGGACGAGGTCGGCGAGATCCTGGTTCTGGCGGAGCTTCTCGATCGACGCGCTGGCGACGTTGAGGATCTTGCCGCGGAGCGGCAGGATCGCCTGGGTCTCCCGGTTGCGCGCCTGTTTCGCCGAGCCGCCCGCCGAATCGCCCTCGACGAGAAAGATCTCGGTCCCCTGGGCCGAGGCGCGGCTGCAATCGGTGAGCTTGCCCGGGAGCCGTATCCGCCGCGTCGGGGTCTTGCGCGCGAAGGCGCGGTCCTGCTTGCGGCGCAGCCGGTCTTCCGCGCGTTCCACGATATGCTCGAGCAGCGCGTTGGCGCTGGCCGGATCGCCGGTCAGGAAGTGATCGAAATGGTCCTTGACGGCGGTGTCGACCTGCCTGGCGGTGGATGCGGTCGACAGCCGGTCCTTGGTCTGGCCCTGGAACACCGGGTCGGGGATGAACACCGAGAGCAGCCCGCAGGCGCCGCCGAGGACGTCGTCCCCCGCGATCTGGGCGGCGCGCTTGTTGCCGGTCAGCTCGCCATAGGCCTTGAGCCCCCTGACCAGCGCCGCGCGGAGCCCGGTTTCATGCGTCCCGCCCTGCGGCGTCGGTACGGTGTTGCAGTAGGAGCGGAAGAACCGCGGCCCGTTCTCCGGCCAGGCGATCGCCCATTCCGCGCGGCCGCCGCCGTTGAGCCCGGCCTCGCCGGTAAACGGGCGGACGCCGATCAGCGCGGCGTCCGAGAGCGTGTCGGCAAGATCGTCGGCAAGCCCGCCCGGGAAGCACAGCGTCTCCTGGGCCGGGATTTGCGGGTGCTCGCGCCTGCGTTCCTCGGCGCAGCGCCAGCGGATCTCGACCCCCTTCGACAGATAGGCCTTCGAGCGGGCGAGGGTGTAGAGCCGGTCGGCGCGGAGAGCCGCGGTGTCGCCGAAAATCTTCGGGTCCGGGTGGAATTGCACCGAGGTGCCGCGCCGGTTCTTCGCGCTTCCCCGGTTGCTGAGCGGGCCGGTCGCCTTGCCGCGCGAATAGCTCTGCGCCCACAGCGTCCGGTCGCGCGCCACCTCGACTGTCATCCGGTCGCTCAGCGCGTTGACCACCGAGATCCCGACGCCGTGCAGCCCGCCCGCGGTCTTGTAGATCTCGCCGCCGAACTTGCCGCCGGCGTGGAGGGTCGTCATGACGACTTCGAGGGCCGATTTGTCGGCGAATTTGGGATGCGGCTCGACCGGGATGCCGCGGCCGTTGTCGCGCACCGTGACCGACCCGTCGGCTTCGAGCGCGAGCTCGATCCAGCTCGCATGCCCGGCCACCACCTCGTCCATCGCATTGTCGAGCACTTCGGCCGGCAAATGGTGCAGCGCCGCCTCGTCGGTGCCGCCGATATACATGCCGGGACGGCGGCGCACCGGTTCGAGGCCTTCGAGGACCTCGATATCGCGGGCCGAGTAGCGCTCGGCGCTGGCGGGTTTGGCGACGGTGCGCGGCATCAGGGCACGGGCTACGGGACCGGGACATCGGTTCCGGAAACGCAGGATATGGTATTCAGTCGCTTCCGGACGACAAGACCGTGTAGCACCGCGCCGGCGTCGAAGCAAGAGGTCCGGCCCAAAGCGGGCCGGACCTGGCAGTAAAACCGGACTCAGATGCTGTAATAGAGCGCGAACTCGATCGGGTGCGGCGTGTAATCGAGGGCCAGGATCTCCTCCCGCCTGAGGTCGAGATAGCCGTCGATCAGGTCGTCGGTGAACACGTCGCCCTTCTTGAGGAACGCCCGGTCGGCGTCCAGCGCATCGACCGCCTCGCGCAGCGATTGGCAGACCGTCGGGATGCCCTTGAGCTCCTCGGCCGGCAGGTCGTAGAGGTTCTTGTCCATCGGGTCGCCCGGGTGGATCTTGTTCTCGATGCCGTCAATGCCCGCCATCAGCATCGCCGCGAAGGCGAGATAGGGGTTGGCCGCGGGATCGGGGAAGCGGACCTCGACGCGCTTGCCCTTGGGGCTGGAGGCGAAGGGGATGCGGCAGGCGGCCGAGCGGTTGCGCGCCGAATAGGCGAGCAGGACCGGCGCCTCGAAGCCCGGCACCAGGCGCTTGTAGCTGTTGGTGGTGGGGTTGGAGAAGGCGTTGATCGCCTTGGCGTGCTGGATGATGCCGCCGATATAGTGGAGCGCGTTCTCCGACAGATCGGCATAGCCCGAGCCGGCGAAGACCGGCTTGTCGTCCTTCCAGATCGACTGGTGGACATGCATGCCCGATCCGTTGTCGTCGACGATCGGCTTGGGCATGAAGGTCGCGGTCTTGCCGTAGGAGTGGGCGACGTTCTGCACGACATATTTGTAGATCTGCACCTGGTCGGCGACGGTCAGGAGAGCGTCGCCGCGGATGCCGAGCTCGTTCTGGCTGGGCGCCACCTCGTGATGGTGCTTCTCGATATCCACGCCCATCTCGCCCATCACGCTGAGCATCTCGGCGCGCAGGTCGCTGAGCGAATCGACCGGCGGCACCGGGAAATAGCCGCCCTTGATGCCCGGGCGGTGGCCGATATTGCCGCCCTCGAAGCTGCGCGCGGTGTTGTAGGGGCCCTCCTCCTCGTCGATCGAGTAGAAGGTGTGGTTCATCGACACCTCGAAGCGCACGTCGTCGAAGACGAAGAACTCGAGCTCGGGCCCGAACATCGCCCAGTCGCCGATCCCCGACTGCGTCAGATAGGACTCGGCGCGCTTGGCGGTCGAGCGCGGGTCGCGGGTATAGGGCTGGCCGGTGGTGGGCTCCAGGACGTCGCAGAACAGGATCAGCGAGGTCTGCGCCGAGAACGGATCCAGCACCGCGGTGGCGGGATCCGGCATCAGGCACATGTCGGACTCGGAAATGTCCTTCCAGCCGGCGATCGAGGAGCCGTCGAACATGACGCCGGATGCGAGCATGTCCTCATCCACGGTCTTCACCGCCTGCGCGGTGTGCTGCCACTTGCCGCGCGGATCGGTGAAGCGGAAGTCGACGTATTTGACGTCGTGCTCCTTGATGAGGTCGAGGATCCTGGAGGGGTCTGACATGGTTCTGCTCCTTCGAACGATTGCGGTGTCGGGCCAGCGACCGGCGGCGTCTAGAGCGCTTCCCCGCCGGTCTCGCCGGTACGGATGCGGATCGCTTCTTCCACATTGGTGACGAATATCTTGCCGTCGCCGATCCGGCCGGTCTGCGCCGCCTGCTGGATGGCTTCGACCGCGCGCTCGACCAGCGGGTCGTCGAGCACGACCTCGATCTTCACCTTGGGCAGGAAATCGACGACATATTCGGCGCCGCGATAGAGCTCGGTGTGGCCCTTCTGGCGTCCGAAACCCTTGGCCTCCGTCACGGTCAGGCCCTTGACCCCGACCTCGTGGAGCGCCTCCTTAACCTCGTCGAGCTTGAACGGCTTGATGATCGCTTCGATCTTTTTCATCGGACGGTTCCCGGTAGAATGAGGATTTCGGGATTGGCGGCACAAATCGGGCGCGCCGGTCTCCGCCATGTCCGGAAAACCCCGAGAAACACCACAATTCCCGACATATCGGCGAGGCGCCAACGCTGAACGCGGTCAGCGTATACGTTTCGCAATGTGTCGATACAAGTTCCTAATTCGACGCACTGCGATGCGTTTTTATCAACGCTTCGCGAAATTCCGGCCGCCGGTCAAAGCAGCGGCACCTCGGAGAGCAGCGTCTCTCCGTTCTGCGATCCGCGGACGGTCGCGAACATGCTGCGCGCGAGCCGCGCCCGGTCGGCCGGGCTCAGCCCGTCCGTGACCTCGCCGACGACGGCATGCATTACCGCCTGCACGTCGCGCGTGGTCTCGCGCAGCCTCACCAGGGCGCGCCGGACGCGATCCGGATCGTGCGGCTCCGCCCCGAGCGCACCGACGACCTCGGCGCGGGCGCCGGCGAGCGCGCCGATCCTGCGCGAGACCTCGTTTTGCCGTTCGTCGAGCGCCGTCGCGATCCGAATGCGGGTCTCGTCGGGGAGATCCCGCACGAACTCGGCGAAGCTGTACCCGGCCTCCGGGGCCGGTGGCGGAGCGCCGCCGGCGCCGAACCAAAGCCCGAAAACCGCGCCGGCGAGGAACAAATTGAGCGCGATCGAGACCGTCAGGGCGCGCGGGCGCGCCGGGAAGAGGGATCGGATACGGGTCATGTCAGTCCAGCTCCAGCAATTCGCCGACCACGATCGACGGCGCTTCTCCGGCGATCAGCGACGCTTCCACCAGGCCCAGACCGGCGGGGTCGCCGGTCCCGGGCGGCGCGAGGAAGACCCCGATCGCGAGCCCGGCGGCGGCGGCCAAGGCGAACGCGGTTCCGCGACCGACCAGGGCCGCCACGCCGGCAAGGCGCGGCGGGGCGTCTCCGGGGGTGAGTGCGGCAACCCGCCCGCGTAGCGCCGCCGACGGGGAAGGCGCGGGATCGAGGCGCGCGAGGATCGAGTCGAGCTCCTGGGCATCGGCGAGCAGCGCCCGCGCCTCTTCGGAACGTCCGGCGAGCGAAATCGCCGGGAAGCGCTCGGCTTCGGGCCAGCGATCGAAATCGGCGCCATAGGCCCCGGCAAGCTCGGCGAAGCGGGCCAACGACATTCCGGTGGATCCGGTCGAATTCCGGTTTTCCGTTTTCATGGTTGGGTTTCCAGGAGGTTCTTCACATCCGGAGAGAGTATTTGGCGCAGCCGCCGGCGGGCGCGGGCAAGGAGCGATTCGAGCGCCTCTTCGCTGGTTCCCAGCGCGCTCGCCGCTTCCCGTCCGCTCAGCCCGTGGAAATGGACCAGCGCCAGGGCGGCCCGCTGGCGGTCGGGCAGACCCGCCATCGCCCGCCTGACCGCGCGCCGGATCGCGAGATCGTCGTCGAAGGCGGCGCCTTGCCGCTCCCCGAGATCCTCGATGTCGTCCGGCATCGGGGCGAGGCGCGCCCGGGCGCGGCGGCGGTCGATGCAGAGATTGGTCGCGACCCGGAGCAGCCACGACCGGAGGGCGGGCCCGTCCGGCTGCCAGCCGGGCGCCTTGCGGAGCAATCTGACGAAAGTCTCCTGGGCGACGTCTTCCGCTTCCGCGCCGTCGCCGAGGATGCGCCAGGCGCAGGCGAAGACCGGCTGGAGATGGCGCTCGGAGAGCGCCGCCATCGCGCCGTCGCAGCCGTCCGCGAGCCGGAGGACGAGGGTGTCGTCCGATTCGGCCGCGTCCGGCTGCCGGGGCGCGGGCTGCATTCGCGGCCGCTATTTGCGCTCTCGACCTTTCCGCCAGCCCCGATGCCAGCGGCGTTGCGGCAATTCCCCGGCGCCGACCGCGCCGTCCGCGTTGGCGTCGTAGCGCTTGAACCAGCGCGCCGAGGGTGCGGCGATCTCGTCCGCGGTGACCTTCCGGTCGCCGTTCGCATCCAGCATGTCGAACAGGCTGGTGGCGCCGAGGCTGCGGATCAGCCGGCCGCGGCGGCGAAATTCCTCGACCGAAAGCGCGCCGTCGCCGTCGAGATCGGAAGCGGCGAGTACGCGCTTCTGCTCGGCGCCGATTTCGGCGAGCGACACCGCGCCGCTGCCATCGGTGTCGAAAATGCGGATGAACCGGGCGGCGCGCCGGTTGACCGGCCTTTGCGCGTCCTCGCCGGCCTGGCGCATCTCCTGTCCGGCGTTCCCGGAAGACGACTGGGCGAGCGCGGCGGTGGCGCCGAATGCGACTACCGCGGCGATCGCGGCGGCGCCGAGGGTCTTTGTCAGGTCAGGCATGTCGGGCTTCTCCAGTTTGGCTTGGGATGTCCATAAACACGGCACAGGCGGCGAAATCCCGTCGCGCCAGTTTTGCCCCTCGATACCGTTCATGCTAGACGACGCCCGCGCGTCCGCAGCGGGAGGGTTTCGGTGAAGCCGGCCAACAGCGTCCTTTCGGGTTACGGGACGACGATCTTCGAGGTCATGTCGCGCCTCGCCCAGGAACACGATTCGGTCAATCTGGGTCAGGGCTTCCCGGACGGCAACGGGCCGCCCGACGTGGTGGCCGCGGCGACCGACTATCTGGAAAACGGCGTCAACCAGTACCCCTCGATGATGGGAATCCCGCCGCTCCGCGAGGCCGTCGCCCTGCACGCCAGGCGGTTCTACGACCTCGATGTCGACTGGCCCCGCGAGGTGCTGGTCACCTCCGGCGGGACCGAGGCTCTCGGCGCGGCGCTGTTCGGGTTGATCGAGCCCGGCGACGAGGCGGTGCTGATCGAGCCGCTTTACGATTCCTACCTGCCGATCGTCCGCCGCGCCGGCGCGGTCCCGAAGACGATCCGCCTCGAACCCCCGGACTGGACCCTGCCGGAGGACGATCTGCGCGATGCGTTCTCGGACCGGACCAAGCTGATCCTGTTCAACACGCCGATGAATCCCTGCGCCAAGGTGTTCACGCGGGAAGAGCTCGATCTCATCGCCGGGCTCTGCATCGAGCACGATGCCTATGCGGTCTGCGACGAGGTCTATGAGCATCTCGCCTTCGACGGCCGGCCGCATATCCCGATGATCACGCTCCCCGGCATGCGGGAGCGGGCGGTGCGGATCGCCTCGGCGGGGAAGATATTTTCCCTCACCGGCTGGAAGGTCGGCATGGTCACCGCGGCGCCCGCCCTGTTGTCCCCGATCGCCAAGGCGCATCAGTTCCTGACCTTCACCACACCGCCCAATCTGCAGAGCGCGGTGGCCTATGGGCTCGCCAAGGACGATTCCTATTTCGCCGGGCTCAACGCCGATATGCAGGCCAGGCGGGACCTGCTGGCCGACGGGCTCGCCGATATCGGCTTCGGCATCGTGCCCTGCGCCGGGACCTATTTCCTGACCACCGATTTCCGCCCGCTCGGCTTCAACGGCGACGATGTCGATTTCTGCCGCCATATCACCACTGAGGCGCGGGTCACCGCGGTTCCGGTGAGCGCGTTCTACCAGAGCGGCCAGGTGCGCCATTTCGCCCGCTTCGCCTTCTGCAAGGAGGAGGCCGCGCTGGAGGAGGCCGTCACGCGGCTGCGCGCGCATTTCGGCGGCGCGTGAACCGCGGGCCTTGACGGGCGCGCGAGGCGGGGGCTAGAGAGCACCCCTCTGCGGTGGCTGTAGCTCAGTCGGTTAGAGCGCCTGGTTGTGGTCCAGGAGGTCGGGGGTTCGAATCCCCTCAGCCACCCCAGTTCCGCCGCGATCGCGGAGGTCTCGACAGTCTCCGCGGATCGCGCGAGAATTCGCCCCGATTCGCGCAGCCGAGGCGCCCATGCAAAGCGAGATCGACGACCGCCGGAAGGGCAACGGGCGCGACGAAGACGACGACGACGACGAGCGCAAGGAACAGCCCTGGCCCGACGACAGCGTGCCGCGCCCGCCCGGCCAGCCGCCGGCGGAGCGGCCCACCCCGGGCGAAGCGGCTTGATACCTCCTGTTTCGGCCGGCAGAGGGCGCTCCGTCGATACCCGGCCTTGCCGCCGATGATCGCGATCGAGGCGATGCAGGATCGCGACTGGCCCGAAATCAGGGCCATTTACCGCGCCGGGCTGAAGACCGGCATCGCCGCCTTCATGAAAAATCCGCCGGGCTGGAAAGAATGGAACAAGGGCCATTTGACCGTCGGCCGCCTCGTCGCCCGCGGCGATGGCGGCCGTGCGGTCGGCTGGGCCGCGCTCATGCCGGCGCCGGATACCTGAGGCGCGGCCGGCGTCGCTGAGGTCAGCGTCTATGTCAGCGAAGACGCGCAGGGTCGGGGCGCCGGAACCGCCCTGCTCAACGGCCTGGTCGAGGCGTCCGAAGCGGAGGGCTACTGGACGCTGCAGGCGCAGATCATGGCCGAAAACCTGCCCAGCATCGCCCTTCACAGGAAGTGCGGATTCCGCGAAGTCGGCTATCGCGAGCGCTACGGGCATCTCGACGGGGCATGGCACGATGTCGTGCTGTTCGAGCGCCGGAGCGGGCGCGCCGGCGCGCCGGGACTGCCCACGAGACGCTGCGACGCCACGGGGTAACCGCCGGTCGACGAGCCGGTCGATATGACGGTGAGGGGAGAGGAGTACGGCTCTTGCGGCGGGCCCGCCCGGCGAATACACAGTCCGGGCTCGAGACAGAGGAAGTTTCCTTGCCCACGCTGATCCTGTTGCGCCACGGCCAGAGCGACTGGAATTTGCAGAACCGCTTCACCGGATGGGTCGATGTCGATCTTTCTCCTGCCGGGGCCGAGGAGGCGCTGGCCGCCGGAAGGGCGCTGGCCGAGGCCGGGATCGGGATCGACCGCGCCTTCACCTCGGTGCTGAAGCGCGCGATCCGGACGCTCTGGATCGTGCTCGACGAGATGGACCGGATGTGGGTGCCGGTCGAGCGATCCTGGCGGCTCAACGAACGCCATTACGGCGCGCTCCAGGGGCTCGACAAGGCCGAAACCGCTTCCGCGCACGGCGCCGAGCAGGTCAGGATCTGGCGCCGCAGCTACGCCACGCCGCCGCCGCCGCTCGACGCCGACGATCCGAGCCATCCGCGCTTCGACCCGCGCTACGCAGAGCTTGCGGAAGGCGAGCTGCCGTCGGCCGAAAGCCTGGCGATGACGCTGGAAAGAGTGCTGCCCTATTGGCACGGCGCGATCGCGCCCGCGCTCGCGCGCTGCGAGACGGCGATGGTCGCGGCGCACGGCAACAGCCTGAGGGCGCTGGTCAAATATCTCGACGGGATTTCCGAGGCCGACATCCTCGACCTCAACATCCCGACCGGCCTCCCCTTGGTCTACGACCTCGAAGCGGACCTCAGCGTGAAGTCGAGCCGCTACCTCGCCGACGCCGACGCGGTGAAGGCCGCGGCGGACGCGGTCGCCAACCAGGCCGGCGGCTGAGCGCTACGCCGGCCGCCGGTTTATCATCCGGAACAGCGGCAGCGTCACCAGCGTGATCACCACGATCCGGGTGAGGTGATAGGCGGTCACCAGCGGCACGCCGAGCCCGAGAATTTCCGCCGTGATGCTCATCTCGGCGAGCCCGCCGGGGCAGGTCGCGGCGACCATCGTGGTCAGCGGCACACCGGCGACCGAGGCGATCGCCGCCGCCAGCACGATGCTCGCCGCCAGCAGCAGGAGCGTCGACAGGACGGCGCCGACGATCACAAGCGGCGCGCGGCGCATCGGTTCGCGGTCGAACCGCTCGCCGAGCGCGGCGCCGATCAGCAATTGTCCGAGGATCAGGAACGAATCGGGCATGCCCGAAAGCTCGATCTCGCTGGCGGTGAGAACGCCCGCGAACCCGCAGGCGCCCAGCATCCACGCATTGGTCATGCCGAGCCGGTTGAGCGCCCATGCGGCGGCGGCGCAGCCGCCGACCAGCGCCGGGAACAGCGACCAGTCGACGGGGATCGAGCGAAGGCTGAAAATCTCGTCGCCGGCGGTGCCGAGAAAGGTCAGCCCCACCGGCACGGTGAGCACGATTATGCCGACGCGAACCGTCTGCGACAGCGCCGTCGCCACCGGCTCCGCCCCGAACCGGTCGCCGAGGGTGAGCATCTCCGCCATCCCGCCGGGGACGTTGCCGAAATACGCGGTCGCCGGGTCCAGCCGGGCGATGCGGATCTGGATCAGCGCGCCCACCCCGCCGAGCAGCACGGCGATCACCGCGGCGATCGCCATCCAGTGCACCTGGCCGAGGACGATCGTCGCGACATCCGGGGTGAAGCGGAGGCCGATGGCGGTGCCGATGACGATCTGCCCGACCTGCCGGGTCCCGTTGGGACAGCCGATGCGGACCCCCGCGAGGTTGATCCCGGCGACGAAGACGAGAGGGCCGAGCAGCCACGGTATCGGGGTGTCGAGCGCCGAGAATACCAGCCCGCCCGCCACCGCCGCCCCGAGCGAGGCGCAGTTGAGGGCGATCGAGCGAATAGCGCGGTGGACCATGCGGGCCGGTCTTGTGGGGCGGGGGCGGAGCGGGGAAAATAGCCGTATCGCAGGCCCGGCGCGACCCGCCCGCCGCGCCGTCCACACGAGGCTAGGGAAACGATGGACCGACCGCTCGACGGCAAGATCGTGCTGATCACCGGATCGGGCAGCGGCATGGGCCGCAGCCATGCGCTGCTGATGGCCGGGCGCGGCGCCCGGGCGATGGTCCACGACATCGATCCCGACCGGGTGGCGGAAACCGCCCTTCTGGTGCGCGATACGGGCGCCCCGCCGCACGGGATCTGCGTCGACATGCGCGACACCGCCGCGCTCCAGGCCGCCATCGCCGAGGCCGAGCGGGATTACGGCCCGATCGACGTGCTGGTCAACAATGCCGGGATCGGCGGGCAGGGGCTGGCGCTTGCCGATATCGACGCCGCCACCTTCGATGCGATGTTCGAAGTCCATGTCCGGGGCACGTTCTTCGCCACCCAGGCGGTGGTGCCCGGCATGAAGGCGAGGCGCGCCGGCAAGATCGTCAATATCAGCTCCAACTTCGCGATGGGCGGCTGCGCCTTCGCCTCGCACTACGCGGCGGCGAAGTCGGCGATCTCCGGGCTCACCAAGAGCTGGGCGCGCGAGTTCGCGCCGTTCAACATCGCGGTCAACGCGGTGGCGCCGGGGCTTCTCGAAACCAACCTCACAATCGGCTCGATCGGGCGCGAACGAATCGCGGCGATGGCGGCCGAGGTGCCGCTCGGGCGCATCGCCGAGCCGGTCGAGATTTCCTATGCCGTCGCCTGGCTGGCCTCGGCCGAGACCGATTTCATGACCGGCCAGGTGATCTCGCCGAATGGCGGGGTCTCGATCGTCGGAATTTGAGCAAGGAGAACGCTTTATGGCGAATAGTTCTCTCGAAGGACGAATAGCGCTGGTCACCGGCGCGGGGGGCGGGATGGGGCGGAGTCATGCCCTCCTTCTCGCCGAGCGGGGCGCCGATTTGATCGTCCACGACATCGTCGACGGGATCGAGGAGACCGCTTCGGCGATCCGCGAGCGCGGCCGCCGGGCGCACAAGCTGAAAGTGGATATCCGCGACGTCGCCGCCCTGCAATCCGGCATCCGGGACGCGGCCGAGGCGTTCGGCCCCATCGACATCCTGGTCAACAACGCCGGCGTCGGCGGCAGGCGCCTCCTGATGGACGAGATCGGCGTCGAGGATTTCGACCGGATGTTCGAGGTTCATGTGCGCGGCACGTTCTTCGCCACCCAGGCCGTGGTCCCCTTCATGGCCGCGCGCAAATACGGGCGGATCGTCAACATCTCGTCGATCTACGCCATGGGCGGGAGTGCGCGGGCCTCGCATTATTCGGCGGCCAAGGCGGCGATCTCGGGCTTCACCAAGTGCTGGGCGCGCGAGCTCGCGCCGCACCGGATCACGGTCAACGCGGTGGCGCCGGGCTTCGTCGTCACCGGGATGACGCAAGGCTCCAACACCGACGAGCAGATCGCCGAGCGCGAGAAGGGCATGCCGCTCGGCCGCTTCACCCGGCCGCAGGACATTTCCTACGCCGTCGCCTGGCTCGCCTCCGACGAGACCGAGATGATCACCGGCCAGGTGGTGAGCCCCAACGCCGGCGAGACCATCGTCCCCGCGGCGATATGGCTCTCGTGGTTCTCCAGATACCATTCGGCGATCTCTTCCCGCTTGGCGAACCAGACGCCCTCGAACCCCTTGGCGTAGTCGATGAATTCGCGCAGCGCGCGGACCCGGAAGGACTGGGATCTAGGCCGCCGCCGCGTCGGAGAGTCCTACCCCGCGGCGATATGGCTCTCGTGGTTCTCCAGATACCATTCGGCGATCTCTTCCCGCTTGGCGAACCAGACGCCCTCGAACCCCTTGGCGTAGTCGATGAATTCGCGCAGCGCGCGGACCCGGAAGGGCTGGCCCCAGACATGCGGGTGGATGCCGACATTCATCAGCCGCCCGCTTTCCCCGCCTTCGCGGTAGAGCTCGTCGAACTGTTCCTTCAGCACCCCAAACGCCTGATCGTTGGTCATGCCGCGGCGCAAATAGAACGTGAAGTCGTTGATCTCGTTGGAATAGGGCACCGAGACGATCGGCCCGCTACCGGTCTGCATCAGATAAGGCTGGTCGTCGTTCATGAAATCGGCGGTGTAGATCAGCCCCTCTGCGGCGATGGTCTCGACCGTGCTCGCGTTGCAGCGCAGCGACGACGACAGCCAGCCCCGGGCCGGGCGTCCGACCACCTCCTCGAACACCCGCAGCGTATCCAGGATGATCTTGCGTTCCCCGTCCGGGTCATCGAAGTAGTTGGTGAGAAGGTCGGTCTGCACATAGTTGTGGGCGACCAGCTCCCAGCCGCGCTCGTTCGCGGCGTCGATGACCGCCCGGCGCTCCAGCCCCATCTTGGCGTTCATCGTGCAGCTCGCCGGCACGCTTGCGCGGTCGAAGATGTCGATCAGCCGCCAGATGCCGACCCGCTGGCCGTATTCGCGCCAGGTGTAGTTGGGATAGTCCGGCACGTTGCCCGGCAGCGGGTCGGGCAGGATCGCCGGGCCGCCGGCATAATACGGCCCGTCGGTTTCCCTGGTGAGGTCCCAGTATTCGAGATTGAAGGTGAGGATCAGCGCGAGCCTGGCCCCGTTGGGCCAGCGGAGGGGATTGCGTTGGGGCAGCGGGACGTAGTCGTAATGCATCTGTGGCTCCCTTATGGGCTCAAGCCGCGGCAATATCGCATCAGGCGTTCCGGCGCCAGCCGCGCCAGTTGCGCCAGTCCCGGGGCGTGTCGATGTCGAGCGCGAGGCGCGGGTTGTCGATCACTTCGGGCGCGATTCCGAGACGTTCCGCCTCCGCGACATGGGCGGCGAAGCTGCCGGGCCCGTAGCGGAAGGCGAAGTCGAGCCCGGTGTCGAGCGAGAGTGCGTTGGTCCCCTGGCGCCCGCGGTCGGGGGCGATGGCGACCGGGCTCGCCGCCTCCGCCAGCGCCAGCACATCCTCGGGCCGCGCCGTCGGCAGGTCGCTCGGCAGGACCACGAATCGCGCCGCACCGCGCCGGCGCGCCTCTTCGCGCCCGGCCGCGATCGCCGCGTTGAGCCCGCGCCCTGGATCGGCGACATGGACGGCGCCGGCGGCGGCGGGGTGGGAAGCGACCGCCGCATCCAGACTCACCACGATCGTCGGGCCGGGAAGGGCGGCCGCGAGAGCCAGCGTGTGGACCAGGAATTCCTCGTTGAGCGCGGCGCGCGCCGCATCGTCCATGACGCCTGCCAGGCGGCGCTTGCCGTCGGTCAGCGAGCGGACCGGGACGATGGCGCAGACGGTCATCGGGCGCCGAGCCCGGCGGCGAATTCCAGGGTTTCCCGCGCCAGCGCCCGGGAGTCCTCCACCGATCGCATCACCGTCTGCGCCACATGCACGGCCATGCCGAGGGTCCGGATGGCGGGGGCGAGGGCGGCGTCGACCTCGTCGATGACGATCCCGTCGATGCGCGCGCGGTAATGCCGGGCGATGCCGAGCGCGCTGATCTCCGCGCCGAGTTCCGCCATCATCTTCGCCGCCGGCCCCTTGACCGCCGCCCCGCCGACGATGGGGGAGATTGCGACCACCGGGACCTCGCGCGCCGCCATGAACGCGGTCACGGCGGGTATGCCGAGGATCGGCGCCACGCTGACATAGGGGTTGGAGGGGCAGATCACGATTGCCTCAAGCGCCGGATCGGCGAGCGCGGCGGCGAAACCGGGCGAGGGAAGCGCGCTGTCGATGCCCTCGAAGCGGAACGCCCCGACGCGGGGCTCGCAGCGCCGGCGGACGAAATAGTCCTGGAAGGGAAGGGCGCCCTCGTCGGTCTCGACGACGGTGCGCACCGGCTGGTCGCTCATCGGCACGATGCAATGTTCGATCCCGAACGCCTCGCACAGCGCCCCGGTCGCCTCGGAGAGGGTCTTGCCCTCTTCCAGCATCCGCCGCCGCAGGACGTGGGTGGCGAGGTCCCGGTCGCCGAGGCGGAACCAGGTCTCGCCGCCGAGATCGGCGAGCGCTTCCATGAACGACCAGGTCTCGCCGGCAACCCCCCAGCCGGTCTCGTCGTTGGCCCGCCCGGCGAGGGTGTACATCACGGTGTCGAGGTCGGGCGAGACCGGCAGGCCCAGATGCTCGAAATCGTCGCCCGTGTTGACCACGATCGTGAGGCTTCCCGGATCGAGCACACCCGCGAGCCCGCGCGCCATCCGGGCGCCGCCGACGCCGCCCGCGAGCGCCATCACCCTGCCCATGCTCAGCAGAACAGATCGGACTCGCGGGGCCGGATCAAATCGGCGGCGCGCGCCTCGTCCGATGTTGCCGCGAGACCCCGCACCAGCGCGATGGGCCTTCTCTCGTCCGCCTCGCCCATCGCCAGCGCCGCCGCCGAGGCGATCTGGTCGGCGAGTCCGATTTCGCTCACCGTGAGCGGACGGCCGAACATGTCCGGCTTGCCGCGCAGATCGGCGAGCGCGGTCACCCCTGCCGAACCGAGCGCGGTCGCCACGGTGCCGAGTCGCCAGGCGCGGCCCAGGCTGTCGGCGATGATCACGCCGGGGGCGATGCCGGTCCGGCGCCCGATCTCCGCGCGGATCGCCGCCGCGCTGCCGTCCGGATCCCTGGGCAACAGCAGCACCCGGTTCTCCCCGCCCTCCTCGACATTGGATGCGTCGATCCCGGCATTGGCCAGCACATAGCCGAGCTTGTGGCGCACCACGATCAGCCCCGGCCGGACCCGCATCACCCGCTCCGATTCCGACAGGATCAGCTCGATCACCCGCGCGTCCTTGCCGGTTTCCCCGGCCAGAAGCCGCGCCGGCTGGGACGGCGAGATACTGTCGAGGTCGATCCTCCGCCCCTCCGACTTGGAGACGATCTTCTGGGCGATGACCAGGATGTCGGCCGATTCCAGCGAGAAGCCGCTGGCGGCGCAGGCATCGAGCACGATGCGGCAGAGATCGTCGCCGGCGACGACGTCCGGCACCCCGTCCAGCCCGACGATTTCGAGCCGTGGCGCGGCGGTCAACCGGTGTCCCCGGGCAGCCCGGTGATGCGGATGCCGGAGCCCGGCGAGTCGTAGCGCCGGTTGATCCAGATCAGCACCGAGGTCAGCGCCTCGGCGGCGACGGCGTTGGCGAGCGGCCCGGCCTCGATCCCGCGCAGCCCGGCGGCCTCGATCAGCGTCACCGCCTCGCCGCGCGCATCCTTCGAGTCGCCGCAGACCAGCACGTCGCAGTCGAGCTCGTATCCGGGATCGGCGAGGTGGTCCGCCGCCACGTTCTGCAACGCCGACACCACCCGTGTCTCTTCGCCCAGGATCTGCTGCGCGATGGCGGCCGCCGATCCTTCCGGCGGTAGCTGCACCCGGGCGACCCGGGGCGGCACGAGGGGGACGGTGACGTCGATGACGGTCTTGCCGCGCGCGGCATCGGCGATGTCGGTGATGGTCTGGCGCTGCGCGGCGAAGGGCACGGTGACGACGACGATATCGGCCGCCGCCGCCGCATCCGCGTTGGCCGCCCCCTCGACCGATCCGTGTCCGGCGAGCTCCGCCGCCTTGCCGGCGGCGCGCCCGGCCGAGCGCGAGCCGAGGATCACCCGGTAGCCCGCGCGCGCCCAGCGGATGGCGAGACCCGAGCCCTCGGCCCCGGTGCCGCCGACGATGGCGATGACCGGGAGGTCGCTCACCGTGCGGCGGCGATCGGCTCGAGCGGCGGGGCGCCGCGCCCGGCGGCGATCCGCGCCTCGGTGACAGGGCCGTAGACCGTCGAGCGCTGTTGCGGCAGCCGCCCGGCGCGCTCGATCAGCGCCTCCATCTCCTCGGGCGGCAGCTCCTGGCCGTGCGACGTGCCGGCGGCGCGCGAGATGCTCTCGTTCATCAGCGTGCCGCCGAGATCGTTGACCCCGGCGTCGAGGCAGGCCGCGGCGCCCTCGCGCCCCATCTTCACCCAGGACACCTGGATGTTGGGAATGACCGGGTTGAGGGCGAGCCGCGCCACCGCGTGCATCAGCACCGCCTCGCGCCAGCTCGGCCCCTTGCGCGCCTTGCCGCGCAGATAGATCGGCGCCTCCATATGGACGAACGGCAGCGGCACGAATTCGGTGAACCCGCCGGTCTCGATTTGCAGATCGCGAATTGCGTTGAGGTGGCGCGCCCAGGAGGCCGGCCCCTCGACGCTGCCGAACATGATGGTCGCCGTGGTGTTGAGGCCGAGAAGATGCGCGTTGCGGATCACCGACAGCCACTCGCTCACCGTGACCTTGTCGGGGCACAGGATCCTGCGGATCGGCGGGTCGAGGATTTCCGCCGCGGTCCCGGGAAGCGATCCCAGCCCGGCATCGACCAGGCGTTCGAGGAAGGCATCCACAGGGAGTCCGAGCGTCGCCGCGCCCTGGCTGATTTCGAGCGGCGAGAAGGCGTGGACATGCATGTCGGGCGCCGCCCGCTTCACCGCGCGGGAGATCGAAATGTAGGTCTCGCCGGTATAGTCGGGGTGGATGCCGCCTTGCAGGCACACCTCGGTGGCGCCGCGCTCCCAGGCCTCGCTGACGCGGCGCGAAATCTCCTCCAGATCGAGGTCGTAGGGGGTGCCGCGCAGCCCGGCGCTCGACCGCCCCTTGGAGAAGGCGCAGAACCGGCAGGCATAGGTGCAGATATTGGTGTAGTTGATGTTGCGGTTGACGACATAGGTCACGACGTCGCCGGAGATTTCGCGGCGGATCGCATCGGCCGCCCCGACCACCGCGTCGAAACGCCCTGCGCGCGCGCCGAACAGTTGGACGATCTCCCCGGTGTTCAGCCGTTCGCCGGCGGCGGCGCGGTCGAGGATCGGGGCGAGGTCGTCGGTGCGGATCGCCGGCGCCCGGACCCCGCGGTCGGCGGGCGGGTCCTCCGCCACCCCGGTCGACCAGCCATCCTCGCGCGCGAAACCCTCCGCGTCGATCGCGCGGCGCACCGCGGCGGCGAGCGCCGGATCGACCCAGCGGTCCACATCGAGGGCGTAGGACGGATAGACGGCGAGGCGCTCGACCAGGATCTTGCCGGCCGCCGCGCTCCGCTCCGCGAGGTTCGCGATCTCCGGCCACGGGGCTTCCGGGTTGACATGGTCCGGGGTGACCGGGGAGACCCCGCCCCAGTCGTTGAGACCGGCGGCGATCAGATCGGGATAGGTTTCGGCGCTCAGATTGGGCGGCGCCTGGATGCTCATCGCCGGGCCCAGCACATGGCGCGCGGCGGCGACGGTCCAGGCGAGGTCTTCCGGCGCCGGCTCGGGCGCCTCGGCCATTTTCGTGCCCGGCTTGGCGCGGAAATTCTGCACGATGACTTCCTGGATATGCCCGTGCTCGCGCTGGATATCGGCGATCGCGAACAGCGCGTCGAGCCGTTCGCCGCGGGTCTCGCCGATGCCGATCAGGATGCCGGTGGTGAAGGGGACGGCGAGCGCGCCTGCCTCGCGCAAGGTCGCGAGCCTCGGTTCGGGCCGCTTGTCGGGCGAGCCGAAATGCGGGCCGCCGCGCCGGGCGAGCCTGGGCGAAACGCTTTCGAGCATGATCCCCTGCGACACCGAGACCTCGCGCAGCGCCGCGATATCGGCGCGGCTCAGCACGCCCGGGTTGACGTGCGGCAGCAGCCCGGTCTCCTCGAACACCAGCCGCGCGGCATGGACCAGATAGTCGATGGTGGTCTCGAAGCCGAGCGCGGCCAGCGCCTCGCGCGCCGCCCGGTAACGCAGCTCCGGCTTGTCGCCGAGGGTGAACAGCGCCTCCTTGCAGCCCGCCGCGCGCCCGGCCTCGGCGATCGCCAGCACCTCGTCCGGCGACAGATAGGCCGGCATGCCGCGGCGCGGCGGCGCGGCGAAGGTGCAGTAATGGCAGACGTCGCGGCACAGCCGGGTGAGCGGGACGAACACCTTGCGCGAGTACGACACCGTGTGGCCGAACCCGGCATCGCGCAGCCGAACCGCTTCCGCCGCCAGCTCGTCCGCCGGCGCCGCGAGCAGATGGGAACGGAGGTCCTGGCGGCTCATGCGCGCGCTCCGGATGCGTCTGATTCTGCTGATTCTGCCGCCATCGCCTTCAGCGTCTCCTTGTCGATCTTGCGCGACGGCCCGAGCGGCATCTCGTCGACCAGCTCCAGCCGCTCGGGCAGCTTGTACTTGGCAATGCCCCGGTCGAGAAGCCAGGCGCAGAGCCGATCCAGCGTTACCGCGCGATCGTCGCGGGCGACGGCGAAGGCGCAGCCGATCTCGCCGAGCCTGGGATGCGGCGCCGGCACCACCGCGGCCTGGTCGATCTCCGGGTGGTCGAGCAGCAGCTCCTCGACCTCGCGGGTCGAGTATTTTACCCCGCCGCGGTTGACCGTGTCCTTGATCCGGCCCTTGAGGACGATATTGCCGTCGCCGTCGACGATCGCGAGGTCGCCGGTGCGGAACCAGCGGTCATGGGTGAACGCCTCGGCGTTGGCTTCCGCGTCGCCGAGATAGCCCGGAAAGACCGAGGCGCCGCGCACCTGGAGCTCTCCCCCGGCGCCTTGCGGCAGCGCCTTGCCGTCCTCCGAGGCGATGCGGATCTCGGTGCCCGGGCTCGGCCGCCCGCAGGTGGTCGCCGGAAAGTCGACCGGATCGTCGGGCCGGGTATAGAGCCCGGCCTGCATCTCGGTCATGCCCCAGAGCTGGATCACCCGCCCGTTCGGGAGCTTGGCGTCGAGCGCGCGCACCAGGTCGCCCGACACCGCCGCCCCGGCGATCAGCAGCAGGCGGATCGAGGACCAGTCGCGACTGTCCAGCAGCCCCTCGGCGAGGCAGGGGAGGATATGGGCCGGCACGGCGAACAGCACCGTCGGCCGCGCGGACTCCACCAGGTCGACGAACGCCGCCTTCTCGTAAGACGGCAGGATCGCCTGGGCCGCGCCGGTCAGCAGGGAAAAATGCGGGCTGTGCAGCGAGTAGAGATGGGCGAACGGCCCGGCCGCCATGATCCGGTCGTTCTCGGCGATCCCGAACACCCCGGCGCTGCCCCTCGCATTGGTCAGCAAATTGTTGTGGCTGAGCGGCACCGCCTTGGGCCGGCTGGTCGAGCCCGAGGTGTAGAGCATGATGAAGGGCCCGGAGGCATCCGCCCGCTCCGCGAAGGGCTGCGGTTCGTCCTCAAGCGATTCGAGCGGGACCGTCCCCTGCGGCCCGCCGCCCGCGACGATGACGTGTTCGAGCGCGGGCAGGCGCTGCTTGAGGCGGAGCATGGTCTCGGCGATGGCGTAATCGCCTACGGCCCGCTCGCAGACGATCGCCACCGCCCCGCCGAAGGCGAGCGCCCGTTCGCACTCGGCCTCGCGGAAGGTGAGGTGGATGCCGATCATCGCCGCGCCGATCCGCACCAAAGCGAGATGCATGGCGACCCAGTGAGGCCCGTTGAGAAGCTGGACGCCGACGGTGTCGCCCTGGCCGATGCCGAGCCGCCTGAACCCGGATGCGAGGCTGTCGCTCATCCGGGCGAGCTCACCGAAGGTCAGGCTTCCGTCGGCGGTCACGATGGCCGTCCGCTCCGCCCCCTCCGCGACCGTCCGGTCGAGCCAGTCGGTCAGCAGCTCGTCGCGCCACAACCCCTCGCGGCGATAGCGCGCGGCGAGCCCCGGATCGTATTCCATGGCCTCGGCCAGCCTCGCGCGGGCTTCGCTCCGGTGGTTCATCGGGGTTCCAGCGCCTCGGACATCGGCCGCGAGATTAGCCAAACCCGCCGCCCACCGCCACCGGCGTCCCTCGATACGGGGCGCGCTTGCCTGGCGTCGCCGCCGTCCGCAAGATCACCGGATGAAAATCCGGTCGATAGCGGTGATGGGGGCGGGGCATGGCGGCTACGCGGCGGCCGCCGACCTGACCCGGCGGGGGTTCGAGGTGAGGCTGCATGCGCGCCGCGCTGCCAGCCTGGAGCCGATCCGCGCCAATGGCGGCATCGATGCGCGCGGCATCTTCGAGGGATGCGAGATGCCGGCGCTGCTGACCGCCGACGTGGCCGAGGCGGTCGCCGGCGCCGATCTGGCGATGCTGGTCGTCCCCTCGGTCGCCCATGCGTATTACGCCGAACGCCTCGCCGGGGTTCTGGCCGAGGGGGTTCCGGTCTTCCTCGACCCCGGCCATACCGGCGGCGGGCTCCATTTCCGCGCCGAGATGCGCCGCGCCGGGCATCGGGCGCCGCTGGAAACCTGCGAGACGGTGACGCTCACCTTCATCAGCCGGATCGAGGCGCCGGCGACCGTCGGCATCTACAGCTACACGAAATCGCTGATGTTCGCGGCGCTTCCGGGCACCGCGACGGAGCGGCTGCACGCGGCGGTCGCGCCGCTGTTCCCGGAAATCCGCCCCGCCTCCAGCGTGCTGGAAACCGGGCTCGCCAACATCAACGCCGTCTTCCACCCGCCCGGCATGCTGCTCAACGCGGGCTGGATCGAATCGACCGGCGGCGACTTCCTGTTCTACCGCGAGGGGGTGACCGATGCGGTCGGCCGGGTGACCGCGGCGATCGACGCCGAACGGCTCGCAATCGCCCGCGCCCTCGGCGTGCCGGCGACCCCCTTCCTCGAAATTTTCCGCAATGCCGGGCTGACCACGAGCGAGGCGATGGAGAGCGGCTCGATCTCGCGCGCCTGCCGCGAGAGCGCGCCCAACGCGACCCTCAAGAGCCCGCCCTCGCTCGACCACCGCTACGTGCATGAGGATGTGGGATACGGGCTGGTGCCGTTCGCCGCGTTCGGCCGGCTCGCCGGCGTGCCGACGCCGACCATCGACAGCCATGTCGCGCTGCTCTCGGCGGCAACCGGGATCGACTACGCGGCCGAGGGGCTGACGCTGGAGCGCATGGGGATCGCCGGGCTCGACCCGGCGGCGCTGCACCGCCTGGTGCGGGAGGGCGAATGACCGGGTTCGGGGTGAGCTTCGACGGCTTCGCCCCGTTCGGCGACGCGCTGGCGCTGGCGCGCCGCGCCGAGGAGGCCGGCGCGGACAGCCTGTGGATGGCCGAGCATCTGGGCTACCGCCAGTCGCTGGTCTCCTGCACCGCCTTCGCGCTGAAGACCGAACGCGCGCGCGTCGTGCCGACCGCGATCAGCCCCTTTCTCTGGTCGCCGGTCCCGGTCGCGATGGCGATGGCGACCATCGCCGAGGCCGCGCCCGGGCGCGCCGCGCTGGCGCTCGGCTCGGGCAATCCGATGTTCCTCGCCGAGGCCGGGGCCAGGCTGGAGAAGCCGCTCACGGCGATGCGCGAGTTCATCGCCTGCCTGCGCCAGCTCTGGTCGGGCGAGGCGGGCGCCTATGAGGGCGAGATGTTCCGCCTCGACGGCATGCGGATGGCGTTCCGCCCGCCCCAGCCGATCCCGCTCTACCTCGCGGCGATGGGCCCGAAAATGCTTGGCCTCGCGGGCGAGCTCGCCGACGGGGTGGTGCTGTCGGCCGGGCTCACGGTCGAATACTCCGCCGAGTCGCTGGCGATGGTCGAGGCGGGCGCGGCCGCGGCCGGGCGCGACCCGGCGGCGCTCGGGCGGGCCGCCTATCTCTATGTCGCCGTCGATCCCGACCGGGCGGCGGCAATCGAGATCCTGCGCCCGAAGATCGCCTTCATGATGCGCAACGACTTCGTCGCGCCCAGCGTCGCCGGGTCCGGCATCGCAATCGACCGCGAGGCGGTCAAAGCCGCGATCGCGCGGCGCGATCTGGCGGCGGCGGCGGCGCTGATCCCCGATGCGGCGGTGGAGGCGTTCGGCGCCTGCGGCACGCCGGAGGAGTGCGAAGCGCGGATCGCCGAATACCGCGCCGCCGGGATCGACGAAATCGTGCTGCTGATCGCCGGCGGCGAGGCGGCGGCGCTCGACCTGATCCGCGCGCTCGGCGCATCGCGGTGACGGGGCGTCCCTCGATACGGCGCTTGCGCGCCTACCCGGGATGAGGAACAACACCTCACCCTGAGTAGCGGCGCAGCCGCGTATCGAAGGGCCGGCACGCGCACAGACTGTCACCCCGGGTGGGATTCGCTCAGCCGATGACGATCAGCCGGTCGTTGTCGGTGGCGTCCGACAGGAGCTCGGCGCCCGCTTCCGAGACCGCGACCATGTCCTTGAGCTGCATGCCGTAGCCATGACCGGTGCGGTAGACCAGCGGCTCGAACCCCATCACCATGCCGGGCTCCAGGACGGTTTCGTCATGCGCCGCGAGATAGGGCGCCTCGTGCAGGTTGAGCCCGATTCCGTGGCCGACGAAGGCGATCGGCGGCAGGCCGAGCTTGCCGAACTCGGCGAGGAAGGCGGCATAGATGTCGCGCGCCACCGCGCCCGGCCGCATCATCTCCAGCAGCATGTGCTTGCAGCCGACCAGGTTGGCCCAGATCCGCTCGGCATGCTCCGGCGGCTCGCTGACCACCGCGGTGCGGCAGACCCCGGCGTGGTAGCCGCCGATCATCGAGAAGATCTCGACCCGGCAGACATCGCCCGGCCGCAGCACGCGCTCGGTCGGCCCGACATTGGGGAGCTCGCTGCGCTCGCCGGTGGCGACGATCATCAGCCTGAACTGCTCGGCGCCCCCGGCATAGACGCCGCGGGTCAGCGCCGCGCCGAGGTCCATCTCGGTATCGCCGGGCGAGACCGCGGCGAAGGCATCGCCGATCGCCTTGTCCGAAATCCGCGAGAGCCGCCGCAAGAGCTCGATCTCGTCCGCCGTCTTGATGCGCCGCATGCGGTCGAGCGCGGCGTCGATGGCGACGAACTCGACGCCCGGCATCGCCGCCTGCAGCCGGGCGAAATCGGCCGCCGGCAGGTAGTCGAGCTCGATGCCGATGCGGGCGAAGCCGGCGAGCTCGTCGGCCAGCACCGCCATCGCGTCGTCGGAGAACTCGCCCCAGGGGCGCACCGGGATATCGCCCGCCCGCCCGGTGACGGTGGTCTCCTCCATGTCGACGCAGACATAGGCGGCCTCGCCGCCGCGCCCGACGACCGCCATCGCGTGGCGCCAGCGCATGATCGGCTGCGAAGGGACGATGAACCCGGCGACCCAGCCGAAATTCTCCGGCGAGACCGCGACCGCCG
The DNA here is from genome assembly GCA_965205995.1 of Alphaproteobacteria bacterium. Classification (GTDB taxonomy): domain Bacteria; phylum Pseudomonadota; class Alphaproteobacteria; order MPNO01; family MPNO01; genus MPNO01. The sequence continues at coordinate 571,240 of OZ242200.1, forward strand.
CGTCGAGCCCGGCGCGCGCCATCTCGTCCCGCAGGAGGGTCGTGGCCTGCTCACGCATCGTCCGGCTCCACCCGGTAGCGCGCGATCTTGGCCTCGTCGACGTCGACCCCCATGCCCGGGCCGTCCGGCACCGGCACGGATCCGTCGACATGGGCGAGCGGGGCGGCGATCAGGTCGTCGATATAGTAGATCCCGCCGATGCGGCCCGCCCGGTGCTCCGCCGGCATCGAGACCGGGACGACGCAGCTCAGCACCACCGGCTCGGCGGCGGCGGCGAGCTGGAGATTGGCGAGGTTGCCGATTCCGGTCTCGACCGAGCCGTTGACGTTGCAGATCAGCCCCGCCGCGCGCGCCACGGCGGCGACCTGCATGGCGCGGAACAGCCCGCCGGGCTTGGTGGTGTAGATCGAGACGATGTCGGCGGCGCGGCGCTCGGCGATCTCCAGCACGTCGCGCGCGTTCCACGCGCTCTCGTCGGCCATCAGCGGCACGCCGATGCCGCGCCTGACCTCGGCGAGACCGTCGATCCCCTCGACCGGCTGCTCGGCGTAGATCAGGTCCGCGGGCTCCATTTTCCGAATGATCTTGATCGCCTCGTAAGGCGTGCGGTAGCCGCAATTGGCATCGACGCAGAGCGCGGTCGCCGGCCCGACCGCCTCGCGGATGCGGCGCACGATCTCGACGTCGCGCTCGGGATCGACGCCGACCTTGATCTTGATCGTCTTGATTCCCTCGGCGACCACGATCCGGCATTCCTCGACCGCCTCGTCGATGGCGAGCAGCCCGATCGAGTGGGTGATCGGCACCGATTCGCGCAGTCTGCCGCCGAGGAGAACGTGGACCGGCACGCCCAAACTGCGCCCGGCGAGGTCGTAGGCCGCCATCTCGACCGCGCCCTTGGCGTAGGGGTAGCCCTTCACCGCCGTATCCATCGCGCTGTGCAGCAGAACCGGCTGGGCCGGGTCGAGGCCGGTGACGGCGGGCGCCAGATAGGCCTCGACAACGAGGCGCGCGGTGCCCGGCGATTCGCCGAAATAGCGGCCGTAATCGCCGCCCCAGTCCTTCAGCGCCGGCGCCTCGCCCCAGCCGACCAGCCCGTTCTCGCCCTCCATTCGGACCAGGATGTAGCCGCCGATGGGCTCGGTAAGCCCGGTCCATTTGTGCTCGCGGCGCGTCGGCAGGGATACCTGCACGGTCTCGATCCGGACGATCCTGGTGGTCATCGCTTCCTCCCTTCCGTTGCCCTATCGCGAAATCGGGGTGCGCGCAAGGCAGGCCCGGGAGGGGGCGCGGGGGTATCGACCGGAGGGAGGGGATTTGGGAGACTGGCCGCATGCGGTCGCATCACGATATCGGCGGCATGATCGCGGGTCCCATCCGCCGGGCGGAGACGGCGACGCCGGGCTGGGCGCGGCTCGCCGAGGCGCTGCGCGCGCTGATCGATCGGCGCTACTGCCTGCACGAGCAGCGCCGCCGCATCGAGGAGCTCGGCCCGGAAGACTACGCCAGGCTCGGCTATCACCAGCTCCGCATCGCCGCGATGGCCGGCGCGCTGGCGGAAAAGGGTATCGTCGGCGCCGACGAGCTGGCCCGGCGCATGGAAGCGCTGCGGAACGGAAAAGGAGGAGGCTGATGGCCCGCGATTTCGAAGACCATTGCTGGAAGGACGTCATCCCGCCCGACGTGCTCGAGATCTACGCCGCCTACCGGCGCGAGGTCCATGTCGGGCGCTGCCCGGCGCTGCTGGCGATCGACCTGTACAAGCTGGTCTTTCGCGGCGGGGCGAAGCCGGTGAACGAGCTGATCGACCGCTACCCGAGCGCCTGCGGGGTGTTCGCCCATGACGCCATCGAGCCCACCGAGAGGCTGTTCGCCGCGGCGCGCGCGGCGGGGCTGCCGGTGATCTACACCACCGCGGCGAGCAAGCGCGGCAGCGTCGCCGCCACCAACCGCCGGGTCGGCACCGGGACCGGCGACGACTACGAGATCTACGAGGCGTTCGCGCCGCGCCCCGGCGATTTGCTGATCGAGAAGGAGAGGGCGAGCGCGTTCTACGGCACGCCGCTGGTCGCGCATTTGACCCGGCTCGGCATCGACAGCCTGCTGATCTGCGGCGATTCGACGTCGGGCTGTGTGCGGGCATCGACGGTGGATGCCTATTCCAACGGCTACCACGCGACCGTGGTCGAGGAATGCGTGTTCGACCGCGCCCTGCTGATCCACAAGATCGCGCTGTTCGACCTGCACCACAAATACGCCGACGTGATGACGATCGACGAGGTGCTGGGCGAAATCGCCGGGCGAGAACGGAGCGAAACGGCGGCCTGACCAGGCCGATGTCCGCCGAGCTCCTGACCGTAAGCGAGATGGCCCGCGCGGATGCGCTCGCCATCGCCGGCGGCACGCCGGGGATCGAGCTGATGGAGGCGGCGGGGCGCGCGGTGGCCGACCGGATCTGCGTCCGCTGGGCGAGCCGGCCGACGACGGTGCTGTGCGGCCCCGGCAACAATGGCGGCGACGGGTTCGTGATCGCCCGCCTGCTGGAGGGGCGCGGCTGGCCGGTGCGGGTCGCGCTGCTCGGCGGGCGCGACCGGCTGAGGGGCGACGCGGCGGTCAATGCCGGGCGCTGGACCGGCCCGGTCGAGGCGATGTCGGCGGGCGCGGTGGCGGATGCCGAGCTGGTGGTCGATGCGATTTTCGGCGCCGGACTCGACCGGGAAATCGACGGCCCCGCGCGGGCCGCGATCGAGGCCATCGGCGAGCGTCTTTGCGTCGCCGTCGACATGCCGAGCGGGGTCGACGGCAATACCGGCGCCATAATGGGGGCCGCGCCGAGGGCCGCCATAACGGTCACCTTCTTTCGCAGGAAACCCGGTCATCTCCTTGCTCCCGGGCGCTTTTCCATGGGCGAGCTCCATGTCGCCGATATCGGGATTCCCGACACGGTGCTGGACCGGATCCGCCCCGCCGCCTTCGCCAACGAACCGGATCTCTGGTCGGGCGCGCTGAGATGGCCGCAACCGGGGGATCACAAATACAGCCGCGGCCACGCAATTGTCGCCGGCGGCGGCGAGATGACCGGCGCGGCCCGGCTGGCGGCCCGCGCGGCGATGCGCGTCGGCGCCGGCATGGTGAGCGTGCTCTGCCCGCCCGCGGCGTGGGCGGTCTACGCGGCCGGCCTTGTCGGCTCTCTGGCGGTCCCGGCGGAAGACCCCGAAACCTTCGCGGACTATCTGGCGGATCCGCGGCGCAAGGCGGCGCTGGTCGGGCCCGGGGCGGGGGTGACGGAGGACACCAGGGAACGCGCGCTCCGCGCGCTGGCCACCGGCAAGCCGGTGGTGCTCGACGCCGACGCGCTGACCGTTTTCGCCGACGCCCCCGACACCCTGTTCGCGGCGATCGGCGGGACGCCGGCGATCCTGACCCCGCATGAGGGCGAGTTCGCGCGCCTGTTCGCATCCGAAGGCGACAAGCCGTCGCGGGCGCGGGCGGCGGCGCAGCGATCCGGCGCCACGGTGCTGCTCAAGGGCGCCGACACCGTGATCGCCGCCCCGGACGGGCGCATCGCGATCAACGCCAACGCGCCGCCCGACCTCGCCACCGCCGGGGCGGGCGACGTGCTCGCCGGGCTGGCGCTCGGCCTGCTCGCCCAGGGCCTGCCGCCCTTCGAGGCGGCAAGCGCGGCGGCCTGGATCCACGGCGAGGCGGCGACCGCCTTCGGCCCCGGGCTGATCGCCGAGGATCTGCCCGACCTGGTCCCGCCGGTGCTGCGGGCGCTCAAGGGCCGCGGATAGCGCCGCCTCTCTTCGTCCCGCTCGGCCGATCGCACGAAAGACCGCCGGTCGGCCGCCCTCCGGTCCAGTACGGGTTCAACGGGACTCGAACATACGGTTTTAATATCTATCTATGTAATATTGATATGGCTGGCGCGGCAGTTACTGCGTTCCGGCCGCGGTTCCGCCGGACGCGTCCCGATGCCGGTCGCGCGGCGACCGGCAACAGGAGTATGTCACGTGACGAGCGGTCTCTTCGCAATCGGCAATTCGGCGCTCGGCGGCGCTCGGCTGAAATGGCTGACGCGGCTGACGCCAATGCTGCTGGCTTTCGTCGTTCCGGTCGCACCGGCCATGCCGGGGGCCGGCGGCCAGGCGCATGCGGCAGAGTTCATCGGCAACCTGATGCAGAGCACCGCCGCACAGCTTGTCGTGGGAGACGCTACGCCCATCGGCAGCACCCAGACCGACGTCACGATCGCGCAGGAATTCACCACCGGCAGCCAGGCCGGCGGATATACGATTACCGGCGTGACGCTCGAACTCGGCAGCGTGAGCAGTGGGGACATGCCGAGAGTGAGCATCTACACCGCGGCCACGAACGATCCGGGCGCGGTTCGGTATGTGCTGGATAACCCGGCCAGCTTCCCCTTCGGGCGGTTGACCTTCACCGCGCCGAGCGACGCGACACTGAATGCGGATACCGACTATTTCGTCGTGGTCGAAAGCCTCGCCGCGGCGTCCGGCGGGAGTTTTCGGGTCGACATGACCGCGGGCGACGCCGAGGACCCGGGCGGTGCGAGCGGCTGGTCGATCGGCGATGTCCTTCGCCTGAGGGACTCGGACACGGATTCCTGGGAAAACCATGCAACCGGATACGCGCTGGCGATTTCGGTGCGTTGCGACACCGTGCCGGCGTTCTCGGAGACGACGGCATCGCGGAGCATCCCGGAGAACACCGCGCCGGACCATGACGTGGGCGCCGCGGTGACGGCGAGCGACATGGACGGGGACGCCCTGACCTACTCGCTCAGAGGGGCGGATTCGGGGTCGTTCGCCATCGGTCGCGCGTCCGGCCAGATCAAGACGCGGGGGCCGCTCGACCACGAAGCCAAGGCGTCGCATTCAGTGACGGTGAGGGCCGTTGACGGCAACGGCGGCAGCGCTTCGATCGCGGTGACGATCGCCGTGACCGATGTGCGGGAGAGACCGGGGAGGCCGGCGGCGCCGACGGTCAGGTCGACGACATCGAGAACGATGCTGGAGGTAAGCTGGATGAAACCGGAGCCGAACGGGGCGCCGGACGTCACGGGCTACGAGGTGCAGTATCGGCAGGGCACGGGCGGGGCATGGTCGGATCATGACCATGGCGGCACGGCGACGAGGACGACGATCCCGGGGGTCCAGCAGGACTCGCAATACCAGGTGCGGCTGCGCGCGCTGACCCCCGAGCTGTCGAGCTTCTGGTCCGCGGGGGCAACCGTCTCGACGGCGAACATCGCGCCCGTTTTCGCGGCGGCCAGCGTGGTTTTCAGCGTCGTGGAGGGAACCCCGGCGGGAAGGAACGTGGGCGCCCCGGTGCGGGCGACGGATGCCGACGGCGACACGCTGAGCTACGCGCTCGAGGGGACCGACCGGGGGTCGTTCGCGATCGTCGCGTCGACCGGTCAGATCCGGACCCGGGCGCCGCTCGATTACGAGACCAAGGCGACCCATTCGATGACGGTGCGGGCGAACGACGGCAAGGGCGGCAGCGCCACGATCGCGGTCACGATCGAGGTCACCGAGGCGATCCGCGAGAGGGCCGTCGCCTGGATCGCGCGCTTCGGGCGGACGGTGGCGGAGCAAGTGCTCGACGCGGTGGAGGGGCGTCTGGCCGCGCCGCGGGGTTCGCGTGCGGCGGCGACGCTGGCCGGCCGGTCGCTGGGCGCCGGGGAATCGGGGGCGCATATCGAGACGCCGCGGCGGCGGCCGGACGCCGCATGGGAGCGGACCGGCGATGCCGGGCGCGGCTCGCACGGAATCGCCGGGCGCGAGCTTCTCACCGGCAGCTCCTTCGCGCTGACCGGCGGAACGCCCGAGGCTGGCTTCGCCTCGGTGTGGGGCGGCGGAGCCATATCGGGCTTCGACGGGCGCGCGGGCGGCCTCGCCCTCGACGGCGAGGTGACCGGCGGAATGCTCGGGGCGGATTACACGCGCGGCGCCGGGACGGCGGGCCTGCTGCTCAAGCTGTCGCGCGGCGAGGGCGAATACCGGGGCGCGGGCAAAGCCGCGGTCGAGACCACTCTGATCGGGCTCTACCCCTACGCGCGCTACGCGCCGAGCGAGCGTTTCGCGGTGTGGGGCGCGGCCGGATACGGCAAGGGGACGCTGAGGGTGAAGCGGGACGGGAAGGCGGCGCTCGAGGCCGACATGGACCTCGCGATGGTGGCGGTCGGCGGCCGCGGCGTTCTCGTCCTGGCGCCGGCGCGAGGCGGGCTGGAGGTTGCGGCCAAGCCCGATGCGCTGGTGGTGCGCACCGGCTCGGACGCGGCGTCCGGGCTGGCGCGAACCAAGACCCAGGTGACGCGGGTCAGGCTGGGGCTCGAAGCGGCGTGGCGCGGCATCGGGACGCCCGGCGGGGGCAGGCTGACGCCGACGCTGGAGATCGGGCTGCGCCATGACGGCGGCGACGCCGAGACCGGCTTCGGAGCCGATGTCGGCGGCGCTCTCGCCTGGGCGCATCCGGGGAGCGGAATCGCGGCGCGGGTGAGCGGCCGCGGGCTGCTGTCCCACGCGGACGGCGACTTCCGCGAGCGCGGTTTCGCCGGAACGCTGTCCTGGGATCCGGCGCCGTCGTCGGACCGCGGCGTCTCGCTGAGCCTGCGCCAGACAATCGGGGCGCCGGCCTCGGGCGGCATGGCGGCGCTGCTCGGGCGCCGCACGCTCGCCGGGCTTGCGGCGGAGGACGACGGGAACGGCCTCGGCCGGCACCGGCTCGACCTCGCTTTCGCATACGGCTTCGCGGCGTTCGGGGACCGGTTCACGGCGACGCCGGAGCTCGGGCTCGGCCTTTCGGCCACCCAGCGCGAGTACCGCCTCGGCTGGCGGCTCGCCGCAATGCGGCGCGGCCGGGCATCGTTCGAGCTCGGTCTCGCCGCGACACGGCGCGAACCCGCGAATGACGACGAAGGCGCGCCGGCGCACGCGCTGATGCTGAACTGGTCGCTGCGCCGGTAAGGCGAAAGGGCGCCGGTTTCCGCGGTCACCGGATATCCCGGTCGACCGGCTCCGGCGAGACCCGGAGGAACGGCCGGTCCAAGATGTAAGAGGCGCGCCGGACTACGCCCTGCGGGCAAGCGAATTTTCCGGGTGATTTGCCCCGCAGCGGTGATACACTCAAGCGCGCGAAGCAGCGCCATTGCCCGACAGGGATATTCGTGGCGCGCAGTCCTCGTTTTTTCCAGGCTGCGACGAAAGCAGTCGGGACCGCCCGGCGTCGGGAGGGTGATTGCGGTTCGGCAACCCGGCCCAAGACCCTCGCCGTTTCAACCACGGAAAGGTGCCCATGATCGGGAAAACGCACCTCCGCCGCGAGGTGGCGCGGTTTCAGGCGCCGATACTGCGCAAGAGCCTCTCCCAGATCGCGACCTCGTTCGGCGGTTTCTTCGCCGCCTGCGCGGCGATGTATGCGGTCGCGGAGATGTCCTACTGGATGGCGGCCGCGCTCGCGCCGCTGGCCGCCGGCTTCCTGGTGCGCATCTTCATCATCCAGCACGATTGCGGCCATCAGTCGTTCTTCCGCACCCGCCGCGCCAACGAAATCGTCGGGTTGGCGTGCAGCGTTCTGACCTTGACGCCCTATGCGTCCTGGCACCGCCAGCACGCGGATCACCACGGCGCCTGGAACGATCTCGACCGTCGCGACAGCGGCGCCGATTTCTATTCCTCCTGCCTGACGGTGGCCGAATACCGGGCGTTGACCCCGGGGGCGCGCTGGCGCTACCGCGCGCTGCGCCATCCGCTGGTCGCCAACATCGTGGTGCCGCCTCTGGTCTTCACCCTGCTCTACCGCCTGCCGTTCGACATGCCGAAATCCTGGCGGCGGGAACGGCGCATGGTCCACCTCACCACGCTTGCGATCGCCGTGACCCTCGGCGGCGTCGGCCTGGCGCTGGGCTACGGGTCGGTGGCCGCCGTGCAATTGCCGGTGATGGCTCTCGCGGCGATCATCGGCGTCTGGCTGTTCTCGGTGCAGCACCGCAGCGAAAGGGCGCGTTGGGCCCGCCACGACGCGTGGGATCCGACCTCGGCGGCGTTGCAGGGCACGACCTATCTGCGCCTGCCGGCGGTGCTGCAATGGTTCACCGGCAATATCGGCTTCCATCACGTCCATCACCTGAGCACGCGGGTGCCGAATTACCGGCTCCAGGAATGCCACGAGCGGGTCGCGAGACTGTGCGATGTTCCGGCGATGTCCTTCCGGGAGGGCCTGCGGGCGCTGCGCCTGGTGCTGTGGGACGAGGACCGCGACAGGATGGTGGGGTTCCGCGGATCGGCCGGCGACACGCCGTAGATCCCTCCCGAAGCACATAACTAGCCCTATATGATAAAATTACTTGACTCGGGACGCGTTTCGGGGTAAATTTCGTACCGTGGCAAAAAAGTGGGCGCCGGAACCTCCGGCGCCCCTTTTTGTTGCCCCGATGCCCGCGCATGACCGAGACGGAGGACCGCCGCGATGGACGACCGCCCGCTCGGCCGCCTCGAACGGGTCGAACCGGGGAATGTCTGGAAAAGCGAGCGGTCCGATTTCACCCCCTGGCTCGCGGCGCCGGAAAACCTCAGCCGCCTCGGCGACGCGCTCCGCCTCGACCTCGAACCGATGGCGCGGGAACAACCGGTCGGGCCGTTTCGCGCCGATCTCCTGTGCCGGGACGCAGCCACCCGGTCGCCGGTGGTGATCGAGGCCCAGCTCGGGCGCACCGACCATCTCCATCTCGGCCAGATCCTGACCTACGCGGCGGGGCTCGACGCCGCCGCCGTGGTCTGGCTGGCGGCGCGGTTCCGCGACGAACACCGCGCGGCGCTCGACTGGCTGAACCGCCCCGGCTCCGCCCGCTTCTTCGGGGTCGAGATCGACGTGTGGAAGATCGGCGATTCGCCCGCCGCGCCGCACTTCAACGTGGTCGCGAAACCCGGCGACTGGCCGGCGCCCGCCGCCGAGGCGGCCCCGGTCCGCCCGCGCCCCGTCCGCCGCACCGTAAGCTGGACCGGCCCGCCCCGGCCGGACGGCGGCGGGGTCTCCCGGCGCATCGCCATCTCGGGGTGAGGGGGGTGGCCCCTTCAACAAGCTCAGGGCGGGCTCTTCGATACGCCGGCCTATTCCGAGCGGAGCCGAGGGGCGGCTGCCCGGCCGCCCCGCGATGCCGCATTGAATGCCGCGACCGCTCGACATAGAGTCCCCGACATGGGCAAGCACAGGAAAACCCCGGCGCCGCCGCCGGACAAGCCCGGCCGGCCCGAGGACTGGCGCGAGCAGATCAAGGCCGACCTCGCGGCCCAGCTCGAAGCCGGCGGAACGCTCTACGGTTTCCGGCCCGACGGCACCTGGTTCGCGCGGACCAGGGACGGAGACCGGGTCATCGAGCCGCCTGATCGAAAGACCGCCTGACCAAGCGGGCCGGCGTTTCCCCCCTTGCCGACGCTCTTCGTCGTCGCCGGCCCCAATGGGTGAAGTCCACGCTGACGCGCACCACATGGTTCGCCGGGTTGGAGGTGGTCGACCCTGACGCGATCGCACGCGGAATGTCGCCCGGACGGGGCGCCCGGAGAGGCGGCGCGCAAGGCGCTCCGGCGGCGGCGGTCGCGCGCCCGCGCTGACGGATGTCCGCGCTCGACGGCAGGGGCTCGCTCTCCGCGCACGCTCAAGATCCGGCGGGGTGAGCGCGGCGAGGCGCGCTGTCCCCGGGGACTCTGCGATGCTCGGGCGCCCTGAATCCCTGCGATCGGAACGGGCAACGTGCGAACGGCTTGGCCCCGAACAAGGCGGAAGGCCATACTGCAACAGGGATGGGCGCCCGCCGCCGCATGGCGCCCATGGACCGTCGGAGAAACCGGAATGACCGACCGCCGCCTGCTGACGCGGATCGCGTTGCGGAACTACAAGAGCATCGGCGCCTGCGATATCCGCCCGGCGCAGCTCTCGTTTCTCGTCGGGCCGAACGGGTCGGGCAAGAGCAATTTCCTCGACGCGCTGCGCTTCGTCGCCGATTCGCTCAGCTACTCGATCGACCACGCGCTGCGCGACCGCGGCGGGATCGGCGAAGTGCGCAGGCGCTCGGGCGGCCACCCGAACCACTTCGGAATCCGGCTGGAATTCAACCTGGCGGAATGGCGCGGCCACTATTCGTTCACGGTCGGGGCGATGCCGCAAATGGGGTACGAGATCCAGAGCGAAGAATGCCTCGTCGTGCCGCATGACGGCGACGGATCGCACTACTACAGGGTGGAACGCGGCCAGGTTCGACAAAGCACCTTCGCTACGCCACCCGTCGCGGCCTCGGATCGGCTGTATCTTGTCACCGTCTCCGGGCTCGATGCCTTTCGTGCGGTATACGAAGCACTGTCGACGATGGGGTTCTACAACCTTAACCCGGATGCGATCGGGGATCTTCAACTGCCGGACCCGGGCATCCTTCTCAAACGGGACGGCAGCAACCTGGCGAGCGTCCTTTCCACCCTCGCCGTGCGCTCTCCGAAGCACAAGCAAAGAATCGAGGCCTATCTCGGCAAGGTGGTGCCGGGTGTAGCCGGCGTCGACCGGCGCTCAGTCGGGCCGAGAGAAACCCTGGAGTTCCGACAGAAGGTCCGCGGTGCGAAGGATCCCTGGCGTGTCCCGGGCGCCAACATGTCCGACGGGACCCTGCGCGCCCTCGGGGTGCTGGTGGCGCTCTTCCAGGGTTTCGCATTCGACGACGCGCATCCTAGCCTTGTCGGTATCGAAGAGCCGGAGCTCGCCCTTCATCCCGCCGCCGCCGGGGTTCTCATCGACAGTCTTCGGGACGCGGCCGAGCATGCGCAAATCCTCGTGACCAGCCACAGCCCGGACCTGTTGGACAACAACGAGATTTCCGCGGATTCGATCGTCGCGGTGGTTGTCGAACACGGCGAAACCCGCATCGGCCCCCTGGACGAAGTCGGGCGCTCGGCGCTCAGAGAGCGCCTCTACACCGCCGGGGAGTTGCTCAGGATGAACCAGCTCGACCCGGATCCCGAGGCCTCGAGCCTGAATTCGAGACAAATAAGTCTGTTCGGCCCGAGCCCCTAGACGTGCGAAGAATCGTGACAATCGTCGAGGGCCACGGCGAGGTCGAGGCCGTCCCGATTCTGCTTCGGCGCATGGCGCAACGGATTTCGCCGGAGACCGCCGTGGATCTACCGAAGCCGATACGTGTGAACCGTAACAAGGTCGTGCGGGCGGGAGAGCTTGAACGTGCCGTCGCGCTCGCCGCCGCGCGAGCGGAAGCGGATGGCTGCATACTCATCCTGTTGGACGCGGACGAAGATTGTCCGGCAAATCTTGCGCCACGGCTTCTGGACCGCGCCGTCCAGGCTCGACCGGACCGGGACATCCGTGTGGTGGTGGCGAAGATGGAGTACGAAGCCTGGTTTCTTGCGGCCGCCGCATCGCTCGCAGGGCGATCGGGCATCGACGAGGCCATCGCGCCGCCCGACGACCCCGAGGCGATCAGGGATGCGAAAGGCTGGCTGAGCGCCAGGATGCCGCGCGGTCAGCCATACCGGGAAACACTCCATCAAGCCTCCTTTTCCGCCGCCTTCGATCTGGATTCGGCACGAACGGCGCCCTCGTTCGACAAGCTGTGGCGGGACGTGCGTGAACTGATCCGGCCCCGGCACGCGTAAGACCGCGAGCGTTTGGCGTAACCGCCGGCCGTGTGGGCGCGAGACGCGACTAGGCCGTTTCCGTTTCAGATAGAACCGCGGCGGCCGTGCGTCCCTCGATACGGCCCTTCGGGCCTACTCGGGATGAGGGAGATTTTTTTGCCCACCCAAAACCCATCCCTCACCCTGAGTAGCGGCGAAGCCGCGTATCGAAGGGCGCGCCTCGGCTTCGTTGGCGGTTCCAAGAAAACGGACACGCCCTAGCCGGCCGCGATCAGGCGCGCCGCCGGGCCCGCCGGCGCCTGGTCTTCGGTTTCATCGCGGCTTCCAGCGGCGCGCGCATCTTCTCGTAGAGCATGAACAGGTGTTCGACGCGCTCCCGTTCCGAGTCGAAGCGCTTACGCCGGTAGAGCCGGTCGACCGCGCGGTCGAGTTCCCGATGCGCCCTGCGGAGATTCGACTGGCATCAGGTCGGGGTCGTAGAGGTCGGCCAGCGTCGAATCGGGATGCGCTGCGCGGGCGTCGAGCACGGCCTGGGCGAGCGGTTCCAGTCTGGAATTGTCGGCATCTTCGGGCGGTGTCGGGAAGGTGTTGTAGACGAGGCCGATCGAATAGCGGTAATCGCTTTTCAGCCGACCTCCGATATGGCGCAGCCAAGCCATATGCATCGCCGATGTCAGCAAAGCGAAATCGTCCAGGGTGGCGTTTTCCAGAACGCGTACAAGGTTACTGGGGATCGTGGGCGGCGCGAGCCAACCGATGGGTACGTACTCCCGCCGTTCCGAACTCACTTCCGGTATGACAAGAAACGGTCCCGTGGGAATCGTTGAGAACGCGAACTCTGTCGGAAACGAGGCAAGCTCGCGGGTAACGGGCCGCTTGCTCTCCAGCCGGTAATCCCGAACCGCAGTAATGCGCTCTCGCACGAAGGAGAGTCGCGCCAACGCCTTGGGCGTGACGTCACGAAGGGCCAGTATCCAGCGCTCACGGCCTTGCAGATATTCGCGCGCGCCAACAAAGGGGTGCAGAAAAGGCGCGACGTCTGGCTCGACCGACAAAAGTTCCGCGCGTTCTTCCGCGTCGAAAATGTAATGCCCGCCGTCGATTGGCTGCGAACCGTAGCGCAAAGGCTTGATCCTGTGGATCGGCGCATTCTCTTCCCGGACGGTCAGATACGGATCGGATAGCCCGCCCGCATCGAACAAATATGGCGAGAGCACGGCGTGGCGGCTTTCCTCCGGCTCGCCGTTAATGTCGGGATAGGCGAATAGGCGCTTGTCCGGCCGCGCGGCCTCGCGCCGGTCGAGTCCCAGAATCACGACATGGACATGGGCCTTGCCGCGCGCGTCCGACCCCCAGGCGAAGGTGCGGTGGGCGAAGGCGATCTCGAGTGCGCAGCGGTCGAACAGGATCGGCCAGAGCTGTGCCACCTGCTCGCCCTGGGTGATCGAGTTGGTGGCGACGAATCCGATCCGCGCCTCGCTGGACCGAATATATTCCCCTGCCTTGATGAACCACGCCGCCACATAATCGAGCGTGCCGCCGGTCTTGCCGAGCGCGGCGATGCGCCGGACCTGCGCGCGCTGCTCCTCCGTCTGGAATTTGGCGCCGACGAACGGCGGATTGCCGAGCACGAACGAGCAATCCTCCGGCGGGAGCAGCTCGCTCCAGTCGGTCTCCAGCGCGTCGGCGTGGAGGATGTGCGGCGAGGTTTTCAGCGGAATGCGGGTGTAGGTCCGGCCGAACTCCAGGCTCAGCCGGTTGTTCATGATGTGGTCCATCATCCACAGCGCGGTCTCGGCGATGCGGGCGGGGAATTCGCCGATCTCGATCCCGTGGAACTGGTCCACATTGACGACGGAGAGCGTTTCGGCGAGCGCATCCAACTGCTTGCCCGAGAGAATCGTCTTCAGCACTTCGATTTCGAGCGCCCGCAATTCCCGGTAGGCGACGATGAGGAAATTGCCGCAGCCGCAGGCGGGGTCGAGGAAGCGGAGCCGCCCGAGCCGTTCCTGGAAGCGCAGCAGCTCTGCCCGGCGGCGGGTATCGCGCCGTGCCTTGAGGCGTTCGAACTCGGCGCGGAGATCGTCGAGGAACAGCGGCTCGATGACCTTCAGGATGTTCTTCTCGGTCGTGTAATGCGCGCCCTGCGCGCGGCGTTCGGCCGGGTCCATGACCGACTGGAACAAAGCGCCGAAGATGGCCGGCGATATGTTTGACCAGTCGAACCGGCAGGCATCCAGCAAGATCTCCCGCATGGCCGAATCGAAGGAGGGGATGCGCAACGGCCCGTCGAAGAGCGAACCGTTGACATAGGGAAAGCGTGCAAGGTCTTCGTCGAGCGTTGCAGAGCGGTCGCTCTCTGGCGTATCGAGCACCTGAAACAGTTGAGATAGCCAGGGTCCGAGATCGGCGCCGTCCTCGCCGGTGCGCGTCTCGATGAAGTCGAGGAAGATGTCGCGCGGCGCGAAGATGCCGGTATCGTCGGCGAACAGGCAGAAGACGATCCGCACCAGCAAGCGTTCGAGGTCGTGGCCCCGGTAGCCCGTCGCGTCGAGCGCATCGTGCAGCTTCCCGACAAGCTCGGCGGCCTTGATGTTGGCGGGGTCCTGGTCACGGAAGACCCGGCGCTGCACCCCGAGAATGAAACCGAAGGACTCGACATGCTTCGGCAGGTCGGCGAGCGGGAAGGAGATTTCCTCGCGCTCGTCGAGATCGTGCAGCTCGAAGGTCTGAAAATCGCTGACGAGGATGTAACGGGGACGGTCGTTCTCGGGAAGCGCGTCGAAATACGCACCGGCCTGTCCGTATGCCTTGCGGAGGTCGCGCCCTGCGCTCTTCTGTTCCACGAGCAGCTTGCCCGGCCAGAACAGGTCGATGAAGCCGTGGCGGTTGTCCAGCTTCTCCACATGCTCCTCGTAGCGCGCGACGGTTCGCCGGCGGACGCCGAACACTTCGAAGAACGAGTCGTAGAAGCTCTGCGTCTCACCCTTCTCGTAGGACGCGTCCTTCCACTCCTCGGCGAAAACCGCGGCGCGGACGCGCATCTCGTTCCAGGACAGACCCATCAGACCCCGCAGTCCATTTCAAGCGGGAAATGCCGCCATTCGTTCATCGTTCGCGCTCCCTTCCCGCCGATGATAGTCGACCGGAGCGGAGGCCGCGCATGCTCGGGGGAATCGCTTGCATTCGCGCTCCGGCGTTGCCGTCGAACTGATGGGCAGCGCGGGTAGGACGCCACAGGCGCGCGTCCCTCGATACGGTCCCTTCGGGACCTACTCGGGATGAGGAAAAACCCCTCACACCCCCAGCGGCAGCGCCGTCGAGTACTTCACCTGGTTGAGGGCGAAGCTCGATTTGATGCTTGCGACCCCGCTGACCCGGGTCAGGTGCTCCTTCAGGAATCGCTCATAGGCGGTGAGGTCGGCGACGACGATGCGCAGCAAATAGTCCGCGTCGCCGGTCATCAGATAGCACTCCATGACCTCGGGCCGGTCGAGGATCGCGGTCTCGAAGGCGTCCAGCGCGCGTTCGACCTGGCGTTCCAGCGTCACCTGCACGAAGACCGAGATCGGCAGGCCCACTTCCCCCGCTTCGAGCAGCGCGGCGTAGCCCTTGATGACGCCCGCGCGCTCCAGCGCGCGCACCCGGCGCAGGCAGGGGGAGGCCGACAGGCCGACCGCCCCGGCGAGCTCGGCGTTGGAGATGCGGGCGTTGAGCTGGAGCTCGGTCAGGATTCGCCGGTCGATCGCGTCGAGGTCCATGACTGGCAGATCCTGTCTCGTGGACGGTTTTGGAGCGCGTTTCGTTGCGCGATTAGCGCATCTGGCGCGCGTCTTCGCAACAAAATTCGCCCCCGCCCGCCTTATACTGTGGGTGTGCCGCGCTGCGGCGACCGTGGGAGCGAGCGATGTCCACCCTGACCGCCGAGATCGCCTGTCCGCAAGAGAGTTCGGCCGGCCGCCGCGCCATCCTGGCGGCGCTGGAGCGCAAGGTGCTGTGGCTGTCGGCCTGGACGATCCACAACGCCAACCATCTGAGGCCCGCGCGCGACGGGCTCAAGGTGGGCGGGCACCAGGCATCGTGTTCGTCGATGACGGCGATGATGACGGCGCTCTATTTCGACGTGCTGCGGCCCGAGGACCGGGTGGCGGTGAAACCCCACGCGGCGCCGGTGTTCCACGCGATCCAGTATCTGCTCGGCCATGAGAGCCGCGAGCGGCTGGAGCGCTTCCGCGGCCTCGGCGGCGCCCAGTCCTACCCGTCGCGCACCAAGGACGACGACGATGTCGATTTCTCGACGGGATCCGTCGGGCTCGGCGCGGCGCAGACCGTGTTCGCGGCGCTCGCCCAGGACTATCTCGCCTGCAAGGGGCTGATCGACGCGGGCGACAGCGGGCGGATGATCGCGCTGGTGGGCGATGCCGAGCTCGACGAGGGCAATGTCTTCGAGGCCCTGCTGGAGAGCTGGAAGCACGACGTGCGCAATCTCTGGTGGGTGGTCGACTACAACCGCCAGAGCCTCGATTCGGTGGTCTCGGACCGGCTGTTCGGACGCATCGACGAGCTCTTCCGCTCGGTCGGCTGGCGGGTGCTGACGCTCAAATACGGTCGCCTGCTGGAGGCCGCCTTCGCCGAGCCCGGCGGGGCGGCGCTGAAGGCCTGGATCGACAACTGCCCCAACTCGCTCTACTCCGCGCTCACCTACAAGGGCGGGGCGGGGTGGCGCGAGCGGCTGACGGGCGACATCGGCGATGAGGTCCACGCGCTGCTGGCGCGGCGCGACGATGCCGCCCTGCACGCGCTGATGACCAACCTCGCGGGCAACGACCTCGACATGCTGCTGGAGGCCTTCCACGGCATCGACGACGACCGGCCGACCTGCCTGATCTGCTACACCACCAAGGGCTACGGGCTGCCCTTCGCCGGGCACAAGGACAACCATGCCGGGCTGATGACGCCCGACCAGATGGAGGTCTTTCGCGCCGGGATGGGGGTTGCCCCGGGGGCGGAGTGGGACCGCTTCGCCGGGCTCGACATCGCCGCCGGGGAGCTGGAGGGGTTTCTCGCCCGGGTGCCCTTCGCCGCCGCCTATCCGCGCCGGCACTCGACGCCCGGGATCGCGCTGCCGGAACGCATCGAGCCGCCGGACCGGGCGACGATCTCCACCCAGGACGGGTTCGGGCGGATCCTGAACGACATCGCGCGCGAGGGCGGGGCGCTCGCCGAGCGCATCGTCACCACCTCGCCCGACGTGGCGGTCTCGACCAATCTCGGGCCGTGGGTGAACCGGCGCGGCATCTTCAGCCGCGATGCCGCCGCCGACACCTATGCCGAGGAGGCGGTGCTGTCGCCGCAACGCTGGGCGATGTCGCCTTCGGGCCAGCATGTCGAGCTCGGCATCGCCGAGAACAATCTGTTCCTGACGCTCGCCGCCTTCGGCCTCGCCGGGCCGGTCTTCGGCCAGCGCCTGCTGCCGATCGGCACGCTCTACGACCCGTTCATCCGGCGCGGCCTCGATGCGCTGCACTATGCCTGCTACCAGGACGCGCGGTTCATGCTGGTGGCGACGCCGTCCGGCATCACGCTGGCGCCCGAGGGCGGCGCGCACCAGTCGCAGGAGACCCCGCTGATCACCCTCGGCCAGGCCGGGCTCGACGCCTTCGAGCCCGGCTTCGTCGACGAGCTCGCCGAGATCATGAGCTGGGGGTTCCGGCGCATGCAGGAGGACGACGGCGGCTCGGTGGCGCTCCGGCTGTCGACCCGCGCCATCCGCCAGCCCGAGGCGGGGGCGCGCGCCCTGGAAGACTGGCGCGCCGGCACCATCCGGGGGGCCTATTGGCGGTCGCCTTGCGACGGGGCGCCGCTGGCGGTGGCCTATATGGGGGCGATGGCGCCCGAGGCCGAGGCCGCAATCGAGGCCCTGCGCGAGGACATCCCCGATGCCGCGCTGCTCGCCGTCACCTCGCCCGACCGGCTGCACGGCGACTGGATCCGCGCCCGCCAGGCCCGCGTCGCCGGCGATGCCGGGCAGAGCGCGCCGATCGAGACCCTGCTCGCCCGGCTCGCCCCCGACGCCGCCGTGATCACCGTGCTCGACGGCCACCCGGCGGCTTTGTCCTGGCTCGGCTCGGTCGCCGGGCACCGCATCTACCCGCTCGGCGTCGACTCCTTCGGCCAGTCCGGCGACATCCCCGATCTGCACGCGGCCTACCGCATCGACGTCGACGCGATCCTCGACGCCGCCGCCCGCGCCGCCATCCGCCGCTACCGCCCGCCTTCCCCCTGAACCGCCGCAACGAACAGGAACGCCCCGGCGCATCGGTCGAATCGCCCCGAATCCCTCCGACCCGCCCCCTTCATCCGATGATCCCGGTGTAACTTCGCTATTGACACTCATTCGCAATGCAAATTATTGTCAATCTCGACGTTGAGGCAGGGACGGCGGCGCGGAACATGTATGTCTGTATCTGCAACCGGCATCGGGAATGCGATCTGCGCGATCTCGCGGCGGGCAGCGCGATGTCGGCGGAGGAGGCTTATTCGATGTTGGGCGGCGAGCCGCGCTGCGGACGCTGCCTGTCATTCGCCCAGCAATTGATGGACGAGGTTTCGGCGCAGGCTGCGCCGGGCTGAGCCGCTTGCCCTCGCCGGAGGCCGCGACTATATGATGGCGCCGCCGACGCAACCGCTCCGCGCACAAGCGGGCGTGGTGGAACTGGCAGACACGCCAGATTTAGGATCTGGTGGCGCAAGCCGTGGGGGTTCGAGTCCCTCCGCCCGCACCATCGCCGCCCGGCCTCTAACGACGAGACACGCATGCAAGTCACCCAGACCAACGCCGAAGGGCTCAAACGCGAATACCGGATCAGCGTCCCCGCCGCCGACATCGAGGACAAGCTGGTCGCCCGGCTGAACCAGGTCGGCCGCGAGGTCCGCGTGCCCGGCTTCCGGATCGGCAAGGTGCCGCTCGCCGTGCTGCGCCATCGCTTCGGCGACGCGGTGAAGGGCGAGATCCTGCAATCGGCGATCGCCGACGCGACCACCTCGACGATCGACGGCGAGGGCATCCGCCCGGCGATGCAGCCGGCGATCGACGACCTCAAATTCGAGGACGGCGAGGATCTCGAATATACCCTCGCGCTCGAATTGATGCCGGAGATCGAGCCGGTCGATTTCGCCGCCCTCGAGCTCGAGCGCCTGACGGTCGAGGCCGAGGACAGCGAAATCGCCGAGGCGCTGGACCGCCTGGCCGCCCAGCACCGCCATTTCAGCCCGGCCGAAGAGGGCGCGGCGGCGCAGGACGGCGACGAGGTCACGATCGATTTCGAGGGCAGTATCGACGGCGAGCCCTTCGAGGGCGGCGCCGCCACCGACTTCGTCCTCCGGCTCGGCTCCGGGCAGTTCGTCCCGGGCTTCGAGGAACAGCTCCTCGGCGCGGTGTCCGGCGGCGCCCGGACCGTCGAGATCGACTTCCCCGAGGACTATCCGAACGAGGAGCTGAAGGGCAGGGCGGCGAGCTTCGCCGTCGCGGTCAAGGAAGTCCGCACCCCGGACGAGACCGGGATCGACGACGCGCTCGCCAAGCATCTCGGCCTCGACGACCTGGATGCGCTGAAGACGGCGATCCGGGGGCAGATCGAGGGCGAGTACGAGCGCGCCTCGCGCGCCCGGCTCAAGCGCGATTTGCTCGACCGGCTGGCCGGGTCGCACTCCTTCGAGCTGCCGCCCGGCATGGTGACCCAGGAGTTCGACGCGGTCTGGCGCCAGGTCCAGGAGGCCAGGGAAAAGGAGACGCTCGACGAGGACGACAAGGCGCTCTCGGACGACGACCTGCGCGCCCGCTACCAGGGCATCGCGGAGCGCCGGGTGCGGCTCGCGCTGCTGCTGTCGGAGGTCGGCCGGACCAACAACATCCGCGTCAGCGAGGACGAGCTCACCCGCGCGATGTCGGAACAGGCGCGCATGTTCCCGCAGCGCGAGGCGGAGATCTTCGCGTTCTACCGGGACAACCCCGACGCCATGCAGTCCCTGCAGGCGCCGATCTTCGAGGACAAGGTGGTTGACTTCATAGTCGAGATGGCGCAGGTGACCGACCGCACGGTCGGCGTCGACGAGCTGACGGGCGCGGACGCCGCCCCCGACGCCGCCGCCGATGCCGCCGACGCGCCGGCCTAGCCCAAGGGGTCCGACCGAGATGAGAAACGACATCGCCATGAACGCCCTGGTCCCGATGGTGGTCGAGCAGACCAACCGGGGGGAGCGGGCCTACGACATCTTCTCGCGCCTCTTGAAGGAGCGCATCATCTTCCTGATCGGCGGCGTCGACGACGGGGTCGCCTCGCTGATCTGCGCCCAGATGCTCTATCTAGAATCCGAGAACCCGAACAAGGACATCTCGTTCTACATCAACTCGCCCGGCGGGCTGGTCACCTCCGGCCTCGCGGTCTACGACACCATGCAGTATATCCGCCCGGAAATTTCCACCGTCTGCATCGGCCAGGCGGCATCGATGGGCTCGCTGCTGATGGCCGCCGGCGCCAAGGGCAAGCGCTACTCGCTGCCGCATTCGCGGATCATGGTCCACCAGCCCTCCGGCGGGTTCCAGGGCCAGGCGTCGGATATCGAGATCCACGCCCGCGAGATCCTGACTTTGCGCGGCCGGCTCAACCAGATCTATGTCGAGCACACCGGCCAGGACATGGGCGTCATCGAGGAGGCGATGGAACGCGACCGCTTCCTGTCGCCCGAGGACGCCAGGGAGTTCGGCCTGATCGACGAGGTCGTCTTCACCCGCCCCGCCCCCGAAGCCGAGGCCGCCGCCGCCGGCTGAGGACGCCCCTTCGATACGCCCCGGATCAAGTCCGGGGCAGGCCTGGGCCCCGGCCCTCCGCTGCGCTCCGGCCGGGGTGACAATGGGGGGCGGAGGGCGGTGCGACACTCACCCGGGCCTTCCCGCCTCACACTTGTCACCCCGGCTTGACCCGGGGCCCAATGAGGCCACGCGGCCCCCCTCGACATGGCGAGCAAGATTTCGGCTGGCCCGCCGCCCGATTGCCGCCCCGGGGCGAGGGCCGGACATGCTCCAGAGCGTGCGGATCGCGTGCCCGGTCGAGGCCGCATTGACTCCAGACCCACGGTTCGTCAGAAATCCTCAGCTAATTTTATGAAGTCATAACTGAAAGGTATTTCAGAATGAAGAAATTCGGAGTGTTGGCGATTGCGTTCGTGCTTGGCGGCTGCGCTGCGGAAGCCGTGATCTCCGATCTGGAAACCGACAAGGTGATCGTGCAAAGCCGGCTGGGCACGAAGCCGGAGGACGTCGCCGCGAAGGCTAGGGAAGGCTGCGCCCTGCATGGCCGAATGGCCGTCCCGATCAGCAAGCAGTGCCTCGACAATTACTGTTTCAGCGCGAACCACCTGTTCGCGTGCAAGGAGCAGCGCTGAGGGCGCGACGAAGGGCTGAAAGTGCAAGCCCGGCTCCTGCCGCGAGCGGTTGAGCGTGAACCCCGCCGGAAGGCGCATGGCACGCGTTCCTCCGGGGCGGACGAGACCCGGACGGCAAGCGTCCGATCGACAGTCCGGCGAGGGAGCGTTTGGGACAACCGGGCGAGCAACCGGTACGCATCGCGGCGACCGGCGGCCGCGCCCGGCAACTCGACCCGGTCAACGGAAGAAGGAAGTTCCCCATGAACCCGCGTCCGCTCAGCACGGTTGTCGCAGTTTCGGCTCTTGCCGCCCTGATCGCCGCATACGGCCCGCCCGCGCTCGCCCAGGACAACCGCCCGCGCGACAGTTCCGGCGCGGTCATGGACCTGTCCAAATGGCATTCCATGCCGACGCACGAGTTCATGCTGAACATCGTCGATCTGCCCAACGCGGAATTCACGCGCGCGCAGCGGCGGGTCCGCAACAAGGGCATACCTCACGAGCGCGTCTGGTTCGACGGCGGCGAGGGCTTTGTGCAGATCGAGCACCTTTTTGTGAGCGCGGCCATTCCGACGCGGACATGTCGGCAGATCGAACACGCTTTCCGTGCGAGGTCTACCACGGCCATATCACCGACCGCTTCAAGAGCGGCCATTACGCGGACCGCCTCGCCGCAGGCTGGTGGCAGCACCGCAGCGAGCCGTTCGCGATCAGGGACAGGCGGAAAATCTACAGCTACGGCGACCGCGCCGGGTGGGTCTACGCGACGCGCGGCCGAACTTCGGGAACGTCCTGCATCATCGCCAGGGTCGGGTTCCTCTCGGACTGGGCGAAGATCGGGCAGCGCACCGAGGAGCACTTCGATACCTCGATGTCCTACCGCGACTGCTCGGGCAAGCGCTCGTTCGACGACGTGGTGACGTGGGTCAACGGCGCGAAGATCGTCGAGCCCCCCTACAACCGGGTCCGCTGACATGCGGAGCGCCATCGGCGCGGGGATCGAGGCCGTCACGCCATCCTCGGTATCGGCCCGCCCGCCAGGGAAGGCCAAGACGATCCCGAGGGCGGCGGCGAGTAGTCCGGGTAACCACCAACGACGGAGGAAACCATGTACCGCTTCGCCCTGTTCGCATCGCTCGCCGCCTTGCTGCTCGCCGCCTGCGGCGGCGGAGGCGGCGGGACGACCGGCTCGGCGCCGGCGGATCCGTCGCCGACGCAGCCACCCTCTCGCCCGCCGCCAACGACTTCCGACCCGGCGCATCACCTCGGCACGGCGCGTTTCACGACGCATCAGCCCGACGTGCTGGAGCAGATCGGGGCGCACCATGCCTACGCGCGGGGCCTCACCGGGCGGGGCGTGCGGATCGGGATCGAAGACACGATTGTCGACTACACGCAGCGCGCGGAATTCGGGAACCGGGTCAGGCTGCGCGATGCGGACGGTGCGGTCCTGTCCCATCCGCACCCGTTCGGAGATGCCCCGGCAGCGACATGGACCATGTCGGCGAGCCGGCACATGCTCGGCTTTCAGGGAAACAGCCAAGGCGACGACGAGGCGCGCAATCGCTGGGTACAGCAAATCGTAAGCCAGATGGTTGGCCCACGAGGGACGATTCCGTGTTCGTGCTGACGAATATTACAGCGCCAGCGATCCGCTCGATGCAGTTGTACCGATGGTCGGGAAGTGCCGACGCCCTACGGTCGGTCCGGCATCATGGAACGATCGTCGCATCCGTCGCGGCGGGACCAATTTCGGCGTCGCGCCGGAAGCAACGATCATCCCGGTTGCACGGATTTCTCCGACGGCAACAGTGGAGAACGCCTTTGCCGACGCTGCCCTGCGATCCGCGATCACTTTGCTGCCCAGTGCGGACCGTCGCCGGCTCGACGATTTGTTGGCCGGTGCCTACCGGGAGGACTACGCGAAGTTCGACATCATCAATCGGTCCTATGGCATCCGATTTTCGATCCCGCCGTGATTTCCACGGACATCGACTCCGAACTCCGGTGGTATCGGCGCTACCTGCCCAGGACCCTGGATGCCGCCTTGCAGGTGGGCACGCCGGACAGCCGGAAGACCATCATCGTCTACGCCGCCGGCAACGAGGGGAAGCCCTGGTCGGGGATAGGCGCGGACCTTCCCTTCTACGTCCCGGAGCTGCGCGGGTACTCCCTGTCGGTCGTCGCGACGGACCCGCGAACGGGCGCCATCGCAGGCTACTCCAACCGCTGCGGGCCGCTTCCGCGCGACTGGAACGCAGCGCGGCATGGGCCGCACTACTGCCTTGCCGCGCCAGGGACGGTCCGTGGCCTGGTGCCCAACCGGAACCGCCCGGGAAGGGGCGACGCGAGAGACGGACTGTTCGGAACCAGCTTTGCCGCCCCCCTGGTTTCCGGCTCCCTCGCTTTGCTGAAGGAGCACTTCCGGGGAACCCGCGGCAACACCCAAATCGTCAAGCGCATGATCGACACCGCCGATCGGACCGGGAGGTACGCCCATCTTGAGACCTATGGCGCGGGACATCTGGACCTCGAGGCGGCGCTGTCGCCGGTCGGCGCGCTCGACGCGGGACAATCGGCACATGCGCTCAGCCGCACGACGCTCCAGACGCCGGCCGCTTTCGGCTCGGTCGCCCAGCGCGCCGGCAGTATCGAGCTGGCCGCGTTCGACGAGCAGGAGTTTCCGTTCTGGATGCCCCTGTCCGCGCTGATCTCGGAGGGAGCGGCCGGCCGTTCCCCGATCCCCCGGTTCGAGGATGCGGAGAAGCCGGCTTTACCCGCCCCCGGCCTCGACGCCCTCGACCTGCACTGGACGGAAGTCGGCGGCGATGGCAGCGCCCGATCCCCGGGCGGTCAACAGTGGACGATGGGGTTCGGCCCGACTTCGGCAAGTCTCGCGCGCCGGCCGCTCGATGACGGCTGGGGGTATGGGCTGAGCCTCGACGATGCCGGGCACCTGGGCGCCGAGACTTCGGGCGCGTTCGGGACCGACCTGCGATCCGGCACGATGTGGACCTCGCGCGCCTTCACGCATGACTTCGGGGCCGGATGGACGCTGAATGCCACCGGGACGGTGGCGCTCAGCCTTCCGCAATACGGCAAGGACGCGATGTTCCGGGCAACCCCTTCCATGTTGTCCGCGATGTCGATGCGGGTCGGCACCGAGACCACGGGGATCGTCGTCGAGCAGCCGCTCCGCGCCGAGACGGGCACGGGTCGATTCCGAATCGAGAACGGAAGGATAGAGAACGGAAAGAGGCTCCATGACGAGTTTCGTGTTCCACTGCGCCCCGATGCGCGAGAGCTGCGGATGACGCTTCGCCACGACTTCGCAGCGCTTGGCGGGAACATCGCGATGGAGGTCGGCGGTGCGACGAATGCGGGCCATGTCCCGGGCGAGGGCGAAGCGAACATCGGGGTCGCCTACCGCGCGAGCTGGTGATCCGATGGACGGGCTTCTCCGACTCGCGTTCGGTGGCTTGGCCGTACTCGTCGCGGCCTGCGCGTCCGAACCACGGCCAGAGCCGCGTCCCACCGCATCGGAATTGGGCCCTCCGGTGGTGCGGGAGGGCGTCGTCTACACCCCCGCGAGCATCGGCCCGCGGTCCTTTACCCTGAGCGTTGGCGGTCGAGCGCCCGCCGCCCTGATGTACCGGAGCGAGGACGGCGAGTTCACCTATCACCGTCCGGTTCGATGTGTCACCAGCGCCGCGCCCGGGGCGACGCGGTAGCGGCTGCTCCGTCTTCCCGTCGATCCCGACCTCACGGTCGTCGGCGAGGCGCGCGATCCGCTTCCTGGCCCACGCCAGCAGCCGGCGCGCCTCGACGATCCTCGGGGGAAGGAGGCCGCGCCCGCCGCGAGGTCACTTAATTTTGATCGGGCATCCGTGCCTCCTGGCTCAACCTCGCGATCCTCCGGAACCATACTATGGCCCTGTCGACGGTGGCCGTGGGCGGCGACCTGCCCCGATCGTCCGCAGGAGGAATGCCCATGAACCCGCGCCCGCTCGGTACGTTCGGTGCGGTTGCGGTCATCGCCGCTCTGGCGTTCGGCAGCCCGGCCGCGCTCTCCCAGGACAACCGGCCGCGCGATTCCGGCGGCTTCAAAATGGATCTGTCCTCCTGGCGATCCATACCGACGCACGAGTTCGTGCTGAATATCGTCGACCTGCCGGGCGCGGAATTCATCAGCGCCGAGCGACGGGTACGCGACCATGCGCTCGTTCACCAGCGCGTGTGGTTCGACGGCCCCCAGGGCTTTCTGTTCGTCGAGCATTTACCCTCGACCCGCGGCTACAACAGGCGCTCAAGCAACAACCTCCGCAGCGCCTGGTACGCGCGCAAGACCGCCGAGCGCTACTGGCGGGGGGCCGGTGAGCCGTTCGATGTCGAGGAGTCGGTGGAAATCCATACCTCCCGCCGGCGCGGCGGCTGGGTCCATGCGACGCGCGGCCGGAATTACGGGCGGCTTTGTTTCATCGCCCGGCTGGGCCTCCTCGCCAAGCGGTGGAAGGTCAACCGCGCCGCCTATGAATACTATGACACCTCGATCGTGTTCCGCGACTGCTCGGGCAAGCGTTCGCTCGCCGACGTGGTGACGTGGCTCGAAGGCGCGAAGGTCGTCGGGTCCTCGTATAATCGGATCGACCGGAAATGAGGCCCGCGGTCGCCGGCTGAGGCGCCCTTCGATACGCCCCGGATAAAGTCCGGGTCTACTCAGGGTGAGGGTTTTATCCTCATCCCGAGCGGGGTTCCGCCTACTGGACCCGGGACATGACCTCGGTTCCGAAAAGCTCGACCGAGCGCATCGCATCGGCGTGTTCCATGTCGCCGAAATAGAACTGGCAGATCATGTAGTTGATCCCGAGCGCCGCGATCTGGCGTTCGATTTCCGCGCACACCGTCGCGGGATCGCCCACGATGTCCGACCCGGCCGCGATCGAGCCTTCGACCGTGTCGAGGGTACCGCGCGCGAATTTCGGGCCTTCGACCCCGTTCTCCCGGAACAGCTTGGTGAGGCTCATGTGCCAGCTCTTGTATGCCGGCCGCGCGACCCGCATCGCATCCTCGACGGTTTCTCCCACGACCACATGGCGGGCGACGCCGATCGCCGCGCCGCCGGGAAAGTCGAGCGCCGGGCCGAACGGTCCCGAATAGGTGCTCACGAATGCATCGATGCACGCCTTGGCGGCGTCGACGGCGCCCAGCGTGACGAAATTGTAGCCGGCCTTTCCGACCGCCGCCGCGCTCCCCGGGGTGGAGGAGGGATACCAGATGGGAGGATGCGGTTCCTGCAGGGGTCGAAGCTCCATCGGCACGCCGCTATAGCGAAAATACCGCCCCTCATGGTTCAGCTCGTCGTGGGTCAGCCCGTGAACGACCGCGTCGAGGGCTTCCAGGAAGATTGCCTGCGAATTCGCGGGGTCGACCTGGTGGAAGTTCAACTCGAAGGGCGAAACGCCCCGGCCCACGCCAAGATCGAACCGCCCGCGCGACAGGTGATCGAGAATCGCGATCTCCTCGATCAGGCGCAGCGGCGAATACAAGGGCAGGAGGTAGCATAGAGGACCCAGCCGTATGGTCCTGGTGGCGTTGGCGACCGCGCCCAGGTAAACGCCCGGAACCGGCACCATGTTCAGCGGCGTCGCATGGTGCTCGGCGACGTGGTAGCAGAAGAAACCGGCCTCATCGAGGGCGGCGACGTAGTCCAGTCTCCGGTCGAATTGATCGGCCAAAGTGAGGCTGGACCGGTCGACGTGATCGAATACCCCGAACTTCATGGCCTTGGCGCTCCGGTTGGATGCAGGACGCTGTTCGCGCGGCTGACTCCCGGCCGATCCTAACCCGTCGATGCCGGATCGGCATCCCTGGCGGCAAGGGCGGTCCTGTTCCGTTCGTGAGCGTCGATCGGCCGGGCTCCGCTCAGCGCCCGCCACGCCTGGATGCGGCCCGCATCGCCCTGCGGGGCAGCCGGCCGTCGATAAACAACAGCCCCAGGCCGATGGTTGCCGCGCCGGCCAGCTCGCGCAGGACTATGGGTTCGGCGAGGAACAGGTTTCCCAGCAGCAGCGCCGTCACCGGCATCAGCAGCGTGACCAGCATCACGTTGCTGGCACCGGCACGCGTGAGGATCTCGAAGAACACCACATACGCGATGGCCGTTCCGAACAAAGCGAGACCGCCCAGCGCCATCCAGATTTCGGCGCCGGGCATCGGCAGGGTCCACGGCCGATCGACGATCGCGACAACCACCGCCATCACGAGGGTCGAGGACAGGAGCTGGCAGGTCGCCGATTTCAGCGGCGGCGTATCGGCGAGATGCCGGCGCCCCCACAGCGCGGCAAATCCGTAGCTCAGCGTTGCCGCCAGGCAAAGCCCGATCCCCAGAAGCCGCGCGTCCGCCACCGCCGCGTCCAGGCGGCTGATGAGGATCACGCCGGCGACGCCCAGCAGCACGCCAACCGCCCTGAGCGCCGTCAGCCTCTCTTCCCGGAACGACGCCATCACCAGGGCGGTGAACAACGGCGTCATGCCGTTGATGATCGCTGCCAGACCGACGCTGACTATGGTCTGGCCGGCGGTGAGAAAGCTGAACGGGACCGCGTTGTTGAGCAGCCCCATGACGAGAAACGGCGTCCACGCGGATAGCGTGCGCGGCAGGGAATGGCCGAGGAACAGGGTCACGGCGAGGAGAATCGCCGCCGCGATCCCCACCCGGGCCAGAACGACGGTGAGCGGCGGCAGCTCGACCACCGCGACGCCGACGCAGAAATAGGCGCCGCCCCACAGCACGGACAGCAGCACCAGCAGACCCCACTCGGTGGGGTTCATCGCCTTGGGTTCCTGCACAGGAGACCTCGATCCGAGTCGCCGCGAAGTCTGCACCCGCAAGGTCACATGGGCGAGCCGGGATCGTCATTCCGTTTCTTGCTGCGGCTGCAAGACCCCAGGCGCCCGGATGCGCCGCGCCGCCGCCGACCGGGGCGGCCGGACATTGGCGCAAGGCGGATTTTCCGCCAAGCTCGGTTGCCGGCGGAGCGGGAGGGGGTTTTGAGCGAGGTTCGTGTCGAGATCGGCGACAGCCGGGGCGGGCGGGTCGCGACGGTTTGCCATGACAATGCGGACAAGCTCAACGTCATCGACGGCGATGGCGCCGACGCGCTTTGCGCCGCCATCCGCCAGGCCGGCGAGAGCCCCGATATGCGGGCCATCGTGCTGCGCGGCGCGGGCGAGCGCGCCTTCATCGGCGGGGCGGACATCCGCGCCATGGTGGACCTGACGCCCGAAACCGCCCGCCCGTTCATTACCTCGATCCACGATCTGTGCAGCGCGATCCGCCGCGCCCCGGTCCCGGTGGTGGGGCGGATGTCCGGATACTGCCTCGGGGCGGGGCTCGAAATCGCCGCATCCTGCGATCTCCGGGTGGCCGACACGACCGCCGAATTCGGCATGCCCGAGGTCCGGATCGGCATCCCCTCGGTCATCGAGGCGGCGCTGCTGCCGCGCCTGGTGGGCTGGGGGCGCGCGTCCCGCCTGGTCTATACCGGCGAGACCATCGGCGCGGAGCGCGCCCATGACTGGGGCCTGGTCGATTCGCTGGTCCCCGAAGGCGGGCTCGACGACGCGCTCGCCGGCACAATTGAGGCGATCTGCCGGGCCGCGCCCGGCGCCATCCGCCTGCAGAAGGCGCTGCTGCGCGACTGGGAGGAGCTGCCGCTCGCCGAAGCGGTCGAGCGGGGCATCGACTGCCTCGCCGAGGGATTCGCGAGCGACGAGCCGCGCCGGCGCATGCGCGCCTTCCTCGACCGCGAGCGCTGAGCCGGCCCGCGCGGCGCGCCCGGGGCGGGCACCGCGCCTGTCGGTCCGAACCGCAGGGGAAATCGCGGGCCGTCCATGCCGTTGGCGACGGCGCGCCGGCGGCGCGAACGCCTGCGGCGCTCGGTCGCAGGACATTGCCGATAGACGATTGTTGCCGGCTCGGTTAGACTCCCGGCGGCGCCGATTGTCGACGAGGTACCGATGAACAAGTCCGCCAGCGGCGATACCAAGAACGTCCTCTATTGTTCCTTCTGCGGCAAGAGCCAGCACGAGGTCCGCAAGCTGATCGCCGGGCCGACAGTGTTCATCTGCGACGAGTGCGTCGAGCTCTGCATGGACATCATCCGCGAGGAGAGCAAGACGACGCTGGTCAAGTCGCGCGAGGGCGTGCCGACCCCGCGCGAGATCTGCACCGTGCTCGACGACTATGTGATCGGCCAGGACCACGCCAAGCGGGTGCTCTCGGTCGCCGTGCACAACCATTACAAGCGGCTGTCGGCCGGCACCAAGAACAACGAGATCGAGATCGCCAAGTCGAACATCCTGCTGATCGGCCCGACCGGCTGCGGCAAGACCCTGCTCGCCCAGACCCTGGCCCGCATCCTCGACGTGCCGTTCACCATGGCGGACGCGACCACGCTGACCGAGGCGGGCTATGTCGGCGAGGATGTCGAGAACATCATCCTGAAATTGCTCCAGTCGGCCGACTACAATGTCGAGCGCGCGCAGCGCGGCATCGTCTATATCGACGAGGTCGACAAGATATCGCGCAAATCGGACAACCCCTCGATCACCCGCGACGTGTCGGGCGAGGGGGTCCAGCAGGCGCTGCTCAAGATCATGGAGGGCACCGTCGCCTCGGTGCCCCCGCAGGGCGGCCGCAAGCACCCGCAGCAGGAGTTCCTGCAGGTCGACACCACCAACATCCTGTTCGTCTGCGGCGGCGCCTTCTCCGGGCTGGAGAAGATCATCTCGGCGCGCGGGCAGGGCACCTCGATCGGCTTCGGGGCGGATGTGCGGAGCCCGGACGACCGGGCGACCGGCGAGGTGCTGCGCGGGATCGAGCCCGAGGATTTGCTCAGATTCGGCCTGATTCCCGAATTCGTCGGCCGCCTGCCGGTGATCGCCACGCTGGAGGATCTGAGCGAGGATGCGCTGATCAAGATCCTGACCCTGCCCAAGAACGCGCTGATCAAGCAATACGGCCGGCTGTTCGAGATGGAGAGCGTCGAGCTCAACTTCACCGAGGACGCGCTGAAGGCGGTGGCGGGCAAGGCGATCGGCCGCAAGACCGGCGCGCGCGGGCTGCGCTCGATCCTCGAATCGATCCTGCTGGAGACCATGTTCGAGCTGCCCGGGCTGGAGGATGTCGAGGAGATCGCCATCAACGGCGAGGTCGTCGAAGGGCGGGCCAAACCGCTCTATATCTACGCCGACCGGCTCGAGGAGTCAGGCTCGTCGGCTTGAGTCGCCGGGGTTGAAGTTTCGCCGATCCAATCCATGTTACCATCTCGCCCTCAAGGCCCTCTGCCGCGCCCGGCGGAGGGCCTGATCCAACAGGTCCGGATCGCGCCATGTCAGATATCACGCGTCCCGTCTTCCCTTTGCTTCCGCTGAGGGACATCGTCGTATTCCCGCACATGATCGTGCCGCTCTTCGTCGGGCGCGAGAAGTCGGTGCGCGCGCTGGAAGACGTGATGAACGACGACAAGCAGATCCTGCTGGTCGCCCAGAAGAACGCGAGCCAGGACGATCCGGGGCCCGAGGATATCCACGCGCTGGGCACCATCGGCACGGTGCTGCAGCTCCTCAAGCTGCCCGACGGCACGGTCAAGGTGCTGGTCGAGGGATCCAGGCGGGCGCGGATCGCCCGGTTCACCAGGACCGAGGAGTTCTTCCAGGCCGAAGCCGATCCGGTCGACGACGAGCAGCAGGAGGCCGACGAGCTCGAAGCGCTCGCGCGGTCGGTGGTCAAACAGTTCGAGCAGTACATAAAGCTGAACAAGAAAATCCCTCCGGAAGTCCTTGTTTCGCTTAATCAAATCGAAGATCCCAGCAAGCTCGCCGATACCATCGCCTCGCATCTGGCGCTGAAGATCTCGGAGAAGCAGGAGCTGCTGGAGACGGTCGGCGTCGCGGCCCGGCTGGAGCGCGCCTACGGCTTCATGGAAAGCGAGATCGGCGTCCTCCAGGTCGAGAAGCGGATCCGCAGCCGGGTCAAGCGGCAGATGGAGAAGACGCAGCGCGAGTACTATCTCAACGAGCAGCTCAAGGCGATCCAGAAGGAGCTCGGCGAAGGCGAGGACGGCCGCGACGAGGCGGGCGAGATCGAGGAGCGGATCGAGAAGACCAAGCTCAGCAAGGAAGCCCGCGAGAAGGCGCTGCAGGAGCTCAAGAAGCTGCGCTCGATGAGCCCGATGTCGGCCGAGGCGACGGTGGTGCGCAACTATCTCGACTGGCTGCTCAACATTCCCTGGCGCAAGCGCTCGCGGATCAAGCGCGATCTCGGCGGCGCCCAGCGGGTGCTCGACGAGGACCATTGCGGGCTGGAGAAGGTCAAGGAGCGGATCGTCGAATACCTCGCCGTGCAGCAGCGCGTGCGCAAGGTCAAGGGGCCGATCCTCTGCCTGGTCGGCCCGCCCGGCGTCGGCAAGACCTCGCTCGGCAAGTCGATCGCCCGCGCCACCGGGCGCAGCTTCGTGCGCATGTCGCTCGGCGGGGTGCGCGACGAGGCCGAGATCCGCGGCCACCGCCGGACCTATATCGGCTCGATGCCCGGCAAGATCGTCCAGGGCATGAAGAAGGCCAGGACGTCGAACCCGCTATTCCTGCTGGACGAGGTCGACAAGCTCGGCGCCGACTGGCGCGGCGACCCGTCGTCGGCGTTGCTCGAAGTGCTCGACCCCGAGCAGAACAGCACCTTCAACGACCACTATCTGGAGGTCGATTACGACCTGTCCGACGTGCTCTTCGTGACCACGGCGAACACGCTCAGGATGCCGCAGCCGCTGATGGACCGGATGGAGATCATCCGCATCGCCGGCTACACCGAGGACGAGAAGGTGGAGATCGCCAAGCGCCACCTGATCCCCAAGCAGGTCAAGGCGCACGGGCTCAAGGTCAAGGAGTGGTCGATCTCCGACGACGCCCTGCGCGACCTGATCCGCTACTACACCCGCGAGGCCGGGGTGCGCAATCTCGAGCGCGAGATCGCCAATATGTCGCGCAAGGCGGTCAAGGAGGTGCTGACCGGGGACCGCAAGCAGATCCGGGTCACCAGGCGCTCGGTGGAGAAATATGCCGGCGTCCGGCGCTTCCGCTACGGCGAGCTGGAGGAAGAGGACCTGGTGGGCGTTACCACCGGCCTCGCCTGGACCGAGATGGGCGGCGAGATGCTGTCGGTGGAGGCGGTGACCCTGCCGGGCAAGGGGACCATCGCCCATACCGGCAAGCTCGGCGACGTGATGCAGGAATCGGTGCAGGCGGCGCGC
Source organism: Alphaproteobacteria bacterium (assembly GCA_965205995.1). Classification (GTDB taxonomy): domain Bacteria; phylum Pseudomonadota; class Alphaproteobacteria; order MPNO01; family MPNO01; genus MPNO01. Next base: position 603,635 of record OZ242200.1, read on the forward strand.
AGCTACGTGCGCTCGCGCAGCATCGAGTTCGGCATCAAGCCGACCGTGTTCGAGAAAAGCGACATCCATGTCCACGTGCCCGACGGCGCGACGCCCAAGGACGGGCCGTCGGCCGGGGTGGCGATGTGCACCTCGATCGTGTCCGCGCTCACCGGCATCCCGGTGCGGCGCGATGTGGCGATGACCGGCGAGCTGACGCTGCGCGGCCGGGTGCTCCCCATCGGCGGGCTCAAGGAAAAGCTGCTGGCCGCCCTGCGCGGCGGACTGAGCACGGTGCTGATCCCGCGCGAGAACGAGAAGGACCTCGCCGAGATCCCGGACAACGTCAAGCGCAACCTCAAGATCGTGCCGGTCGCCTCGGTCGACGAGATCGTCTCCCAGGCGCTGGTGCGCCAGCCCGTGCCGATCGTGTGGAACCCGGGGGAAGCCGAACCCGTGCGGCCCGCCGGCGAAGGCCGCGATGTGAGCGGCGTCGTCACCCACTAGCCCCCGGCGCCGGCCGGGCGATTCGCGAAAACCCCGGATTCCCGGCGTTTTCGCGATTGACGCTCGAATTTTCAAGGAACTACACTCCAGGGTGGTCCGTGCGGCATCGGAAGCAGCATGGGCGGAATTCGGCGGCTTGGTTGACGCGCTTCCAGGCCATTCCCCTTTACTGCGATCATGAAGGAGGCGTGAGGTGAACAAGAGCGATCTTGTCCAGTCCGTGGCGGAAAATGCGGAGATCTCGAAGGGCGATTCGGCGAAGGCGGTCGATGCCGTGTTCGACTGCATCACGGCGTCGCTGAGCGGCGGCGACGAGGTGCGCGTGGTCGGGTTCGGGACCTTCAGCGTGTCCCGGCGCGCCGCCAGCACCGGCCGCAACCCGCAGACCGGCGCGACCATCCAGATCGCGGCGTCGATGCAGCCCAAGTTCAAGGCGGGCAAGGCGCTCAAGGACGCCGTCAACTAGCCGCGTTGCCGCGGTTCCTATAGTCGCCCGCGTTGACCGGAACGCCGCTGACCGGCTAGGGTCCGGCGGCGCGGGCGGTTAGCTCAGCCGGTAGAGCGCCACGTTTACACCGTGGAAGTCGGCGGTTCGATCCCGTCACCGCCCACCACATTTCCCTTTCGACCCACCATCGCAGGCCGCCGGTTGACTCCGCGCTCCCCGGCGTTCTACACCATCGCCTGCTCGGGGGGTGTAGCTCAGCTGGTTAGAGCGCTGGCCTGTCACGCCAGAGGCCGCGGGTTCGAGTCCCGTCACTCCCGCCATCCCCCCTCTCGTCATTTCGACCGCAGCGCATCGAGGGACTCGTCGATCGAAGGCGGATCCCCTAGCCCCTGCGCCGGCCGATGAAGCCGTCGCGGATCGCCTTCATCCGGGCGGCGGCTTCGGCGTCGAACTCGATCTCGGTCCGCGGCTCACGGTCCCAGTGGCCGTGGCGGTCGGTGCCGCGCACCAGCGCCGCCGAGGGCCGCTCGGCATAGCGGGTCTGGCGGGCATGGGTCGGGCAGTAATGGATCGAGAGGCCGATCCGCCGGTGGTCCGCGTGGTTGGGCTCGGACGAATGCACGGTGCATTCGTGGTGGATCGAGAACTGCCCCGCCGCCAGCGGCATATGGACGGCGCGCGCCTCGTCGACGCCGCGCGTGGTCTGGCCCCTGGTCAGCATGTTGGCGGCATCCGGCGTCTCGTCGAAAGCGGTCTCGGCGAGGTGGCTTCCGGGGATGCAGCGGATGCAGCCCGAATCGCGGCTCGACGGGGTGAAGGCGACCCAGGCGGTCACCGTCTCTTTGGGCTCGATGCCGTAGTAATAGGTGTCGCAATGCCACGACACATAGGCCGGATCGCGCGCCTCCTTGACGAAGAAGCTCGACCCCCAGCACAGGATGTCGGGGCCGATCAGATCCTCGATTGCGTCGAGGATGCGGGGGTGGCGGACGATGTCGCAGAACAGGCGGAACGGCAGATGCGATTTGTGGGCGAGCGTCGCCTGCGCCTTCTCGCCGGAATCGCGCTCGTAGCGGTCGAGGCAGGCGATCGCGGCCCCGGCCTCCGACATCGCGAGGCCGTCGATGGGAAAGACGAAGCCGTCGCGGCGGAACCCCGCCACCTGTTCCTCGGTGAGGGATTTGGGCACGTTTCCGCTCCCGGTTTTGCTGGCACGGAGAGGGTAGAAGGGGCGAAAATACCGGTCAACACGGGCGCCCTCGTCATGGCCCCGCTGGACAGGCGGCGCCCGCCGCCGCCAAACTCCCGCGGCAACCAGGGGAGGGAACGATGAGCGAGAAGGCGAGCGGGCTTGCGGTGCACATGATCGGCAGCCTGCCGGTGGCGGATGCGGAGACCGCGTTCCGCGCGATCGGCGGGGCGCTCGGCGCCCATATGCACTGCCTGCCGGATGGCGAGACCGGCCGGCGCAGGCGCTGGATCAGCTTCATCAACGACCAGCTCAAGGCCCATCCCGACCTCGAGATCGACCCGACCGTGCCGACATTCCGGTTCACCCAGTGGGACGGCAAGGTGGTCTATGAGGTGGAGCGGCGAAGGATCCGCGCGGGCGTCGATCCGGCGAGCCTCGCCTTCGCCACCGGCTATGCCGACGACGCGATCGGCAATTACCGGATCTTCGCCGGGCTCAAGGCCGAGGGGGCGGTCCCGGCGGCGGCCAAGTACCAGATCTGCATGGCGACGCCGCTCGCCATCGCCTACAACTTCATCTCGCCCAACGCCTATGACGATTTCGCGCCGGCCTACACCGCCCATCTGCGCGCCGAGTTCGGGCGCATCTCCGACGCCCTGCCGCATGGCGAGATCGCCTATCAGTGGGATGTCTGCCCGGAAGTCCTGATGTGGGAGGGCTATTACGGCCCAGGGGACCGCCGGGGGCAGATCCTCGATTCGCTCGGCGCCATCGGCGACATGGTGCCGGGCGACATCGATCTCGGTTATCATTTGTGCTACGGCAGCCCGCAGGACGAGCACATGGTGCAGCCCAAGGATCTCGGGGTCTGCGTGGAGATGGCCAACGGCATTTCCGGCGCGGTCGCGCGTCCGGTCCGGTTCATCCACATGCCGGTGCCGAGGGAGCGCGGCGACGAGGCGTTTTTCCGCCCGCTCGCAGGTCTCGATTTGCGCGAGGGCACGGCGCTCTATCTCGGGCTGGTGCATGAGGGCGACCCGGGGGGCAACGCGCGCAAGCTCGCCCAGGCGCGCAAATTCGCGACCGTCTCCGGCATCGCCGCCGAATGCGGCCTCGGGCGCGGCGACCCGGACGCGCTGGCCGACCTGCTGGAGCAGCACCGCCTGCTGGCCGAGGCGGGCTAGGCCGCCCTTCGATAGGGGCTTACAAAGGGAGGTTGGCGCTGCGTCATGCGGCGGCCCCGGAACCCGGTCCAGCCCCGGCATGCCCTTGACGCCGCCGGCCGGACGGGCCACATTTGGCGTGAAACCGACTCGAGAGATCGCGACATGCGCGGACCCGGCACTCTTCCCCTCGTTTGAACCTAGCGGCGGCCGCGGCACTGCCGCCAGCATCGCACCCTCCCCGCCACAGCCGGTAACCCAAGGGCAGCCACCACAATGCCCGCGGGCAAAGAGGCTCAAGGGCGTTCCGGGCTTCCTGTCCGGCGTCGTAGGCCGCGACGACCCGCCGGTTGAATATGAACAAGAGGCGGGCCTTTCTTCTCGCGTCGAATTGCCGCCGCACGTACTCGCTCCGGAAGTCCTCGGCGAGCGCGTGGGTGATTGCTTCGCTCTGCACGAACTTCACCACCGCGTCGATCGTCCGACTGTCCAGGAAGCCGAGGAAATCGCGAACCTCGGCAACGGTGAGATTGTCGTGCGGGGAAAAGGGGATGAAGGACGTGAACGGCTCTCCGCCGGGCCCTCGCGCCGCCCGCAGGGTGTTCCTGATGTGGATGCGCAGTTTCACGATCCGCCGGCGCTTCTTCGGGTTCGACTCGTCCGGCTGTATGTCGGGATGGTCCCACCCCTCGACGGCGCGGCGGATATAGACGGCGACGATCCGCACACTGGCGGCTTGGCGGCTTTTGTCGACGACGAAGTCGCGCCCGAGCTTGAGCAGAAAGGCCGCCGCCGCGGCCGCGATCGCTATCACGAGCTTGGCGCCGTGCTCCTCCACAAACGCTTCCATGGTCCCGGACGATAGCCGGAAGCGCCCGGAGGGTGAACCCGCCGCCGCATGACGCAGCGCAGACCTTCCTTTGTAAGGCCCCTTCGATACGCCGCGCAGCCTGTTTCGAGCGAAGCCGAGGGGCGGCTGCTCAGGGTGAGGGGTTCACGAAAAATGCCTCATCCCGAGCAGGCCCCGCAGGGACCGTATCAAGGGACGCCCCGCCGCCGTGTCGCTGTCGGACAAAACCCCGCGGGCTAGGCCGCGCGGCGGCGGCGCCACTGGCTCAGCAGCACCAAGGCGAGCACCGCCAGGCCGAACGGGTAGACGATCTCCTTGGGCGGGCGGTCGATCTGCGCGACGTCGATCTCGGTGATCCGGTCGCCGAAGGCGAGCCCCGCCTTCTCGGCCGGGCCCTCGAAGGCGACGTTGCTCACCTCGTAGCCGCCGCCCTCGGCGGGGGCGAGTTCGACGCCGATGCGCCGCGCCAGCGATTGTTCGCCCTCGGGCGGCGGCGGGGAGATCGCGAACAGCTTGTAGCGGTCGCCGTAATTGGTCGAGCGCACGGCATGGAGCCTGATCTTGCGGTCTTCGGGTATCGCGCTCGGCACCGCCTGCGCCTCGGCGATGCCGACGGAACGGAACTCGGGCTTGACCAGGTCGAGCACGAAATCCGGCCGGAACAGCGCGGCGATCACCAGGACCAGGAGTACCCCCTCGTAGATCCGCAGGCGGACCAGCAGCCAGCCCTGGGTGAGCGAGCTGAACGACAGGATCGCGATCAGCGAGACCGCGAACACCAGCACGCCGTGGCCGACGCTCTCGACGCCGATCAGCAGGAGCTCGGGGTTGAACACGAAGACCAGCGGCAGGATCGCCGTGCGGATGTCGTAGAGGAAGGACTGGACCCCGGTGCGCAGCGGATCCGCGCCCGATATGGCGGAGGCGGCGAACGCGGCGAGGCACACCGGCGGCGTCGAATCCGCCATCAGCCCGAAATAGAACACGTACAGGTGGACCGCGATCAGCGGCAGAACCAGGCCCGAGGCATTGCCCAGCTCGACGACGACGCCGGCCATCAGCGACGCGACGACGATGTAGTTCGCGGTCGTCGGCAGCCCCATGCCGAGAATGATGCAGACCACGGCGGTCAGGAGGAGCAGGACATAGATATTGCCGCCCGAGATCGCCTCGACCACCCCGATCATGGCGTTGTTGAGCCCGGTCGAGGAGACCGCGCCGACGATGATCCCGGCGACCGCGACCGCGACCGCGATATTGACCATGTTGCGCGCGCCGGAGACCAGACCCTCATAGATCGCGACCACCCCGTCGACGATGGCGCGGCCGATCCCGCGCTCGCCGCCGGTCGCCGCGGCCACCGCGTGCTGGGCGACGATGATCGCCATCAGCAGCACGATCGACCAGAAGACGGCGCTGCCCGCGGTCCAGCGCTCGACCATCAGCAGATAGACCAGCACGACGATCGGGGTCAGGAAATGGACGCCGCGGAAGAAGGTCCGGCGCAGATGCGGAATATCCGCCCGCGGCAACCCGGTCAGGCCGAGCTTCAAGGCCTCGAGATGCGATATGTAGAAAAGCGCCATATAGCTGATCGCCGCCGGGAGGGCCGCGGCGACCACGACGTCGAAATAGCTGATACCGATGAACTCGGCGATGATGAACGCCGCCGCGCCCATGATCGGCGGCATGATCTGGCCGTTGGTCGAGGCCGCGACCTCGATCGCGCCGGCCTTGACCGCCGGCAACCCGGTCCTGCGCATGACCGGGATGGTGAAGGTCCCGGTGGTCACGACATTGGCGATCGAGGAGCCGGAGATCATGCCGGTCATGCCCGAGGCCAGGATCGCCGCCTTGGCCGGACCGCCGCGATAGCGCCCGACAAGGGCAAACGACAGATCGAGGAAATATTGGCCGGCGCCCGCCTTGTCGAGCAGCGCGCCGAACAGCACGAACAGGAAGACGAAGCTCACCGAGACATCGATCGGAATGCCGAAAACCGCCTCGCCGCCCATCCATTGATAGCCGATCAGCCGCTCGATCGAGACGCCCTTGTGCGAGACGATCTCGGGCATCGACTGGCCGAAGATCGAATAGACCAGGAACACCCCCGCGACGATCACCAGCGGGATGCCGATGCTGCGGCGCGTCGCCTCCAGCAAGAGCAGAATACCGATGCCGCCGATCACCGCCTCGACGGGGAAGGCGAATTCCCAACCGAACAGCGAGAGATCGTAGGTCAGCAGGATCCCGCGGCGCGCGACCAGGCCGTCATAGCCGAGAAACAGATAGAGCGCCGCGCCGCAGCCGAGGATCGCCAGCGCGACATCGTAGAGCGGCAGGCCGTCGGCCCGCCGCAGCCGCTTGGAGATCGGAAACAGCAGGAAACAGAGGACCAGCCCGAAGGCGAGATGCACGCCGCGCGCGGGCACGTCGACGATGATGCCGATGCCGAGCGCAAACGGCAGCGGCGAGGCGATCCAGAGCTGGAACAACGACCACAGCGCGGCGATGCCGCCGACGACGGCGGCGAGCGCCGGCGCCATCCCGCGGCCGGTATTCTCCAGCTCTTCAAGCGTTTCCCGGAGCCGATCCGGCGATGGCTCCGATTCGTTCCTGTGGTCCCGATCCGCCATCCGTCATCCGGGCGCATCGGGGCGGGTCCCGCGCGGCAGCCGCGAGGACCCGCCCCGGTCGGAATCGAGCCCGACGCGCCGGCGACCGGCTGCTACATGCCCTTTTCTTTGAAGTACTTCGCGGCCCCGTTATGCAGCGGCGCCGACAGCCCGTCCTTCATCATCCGCTTGGGATCGAGGTTGCGGAAGGCCGGATGCAGCTTGCGGAAATCCGCGATGTTCTCGATCGCCGCCCGCGTGACCTCGTAGACCACCTGGTCGGACACGTCGGCGCTGGTGACGAACGTCGCCATGACGCCGAAGGTCGTGACGTCGGCGGTTGTGGTCTTGTAGGTCCCCTTCGGAATGGTCGCGAACGCATAGAAGGGGTTCTGCGAGACCAGCTTCTTCTCTACCGCGCCGGCCAGGTTGATGATGCGCGCGCCGCAGCCGTCGGTCGCCACCGAGACGCCGGCATTGGGCACGCCGACGGTATAGCCATAGGCGTCGATCTTGCCGTCGCACAGCGCCTTGGACTGCTCCGAAGAGGTCAGCTCGGTCGCCAGCTTGAAGTCGCCGACCATGGTTCCATAGCCCTTCATCAGCACTTCGGTGGTGCCGCGCTGGCCGGAGCCGGGATTGCCGATATTGAACCTCTTGCCCTTGAGGCCGGCCCATGAATCGATGCCCGAGCCCTTGCCGACGATGATGTGGTAGGGCTCCGGATGAACCGAGAATACCGCGCGCAGCTTCTTGAACTTGGTGACCTTGTCGGACGTGCCGTTATAGGCGTGGTGTTGCCAGTCGGACTGGGCAACGCCGAAGTCGAACTCGCCGGCGGCGATCTGCCCGATATTGTAGGTCGACCCGGCGCTCGACGGCGCCGAGCAGCGGATGCCGTGCTTGCGGCCCTTCTTGCGGCCTTCCGCGGCTTCCTTGTGGACCAGGCGGCAGATCGTATTGCCGACGACGAAATAGACGCCGGTCGGGCCGCCCGTGCCGATGGTTATGAATTGGCGCTTCGTGGCGGCGTCGGCCGATCCGGGCGCGCCCATCGCAAGCCCGGCCGCGGCCGCCACGGCGGCAAGCGCTCCGATTCCCTTGATCATCATATGTCCTCCCTTTCTGTCGGGTCCCGGCGAACCGTCCGGACGCAACCAGTGGCACGGAAGCCCCACGTCCGGTCGCCGGGACTCAAGGCTAGAGACCGCGCCGGGCCGGCGTCAAGCGGGATGCGCCGCAGAGGCGCCGGAACCCCACGCAATTGCTTTGAATTTCCGCTGGCATGTGCCTATAAGTCCTGCATCCGATTGCCTGCCGCGCGCCCGGGGACTGCGCGCCCGGGGAGGGGAGGAGATGGCGCTCGACTCGATGCTGCTCGAGTATCTGCCGATCCTGATATTCCTCGGCATCGCCGCCGCGATGGCCGTGGCGGCGGTCGCCGCCTCCTACGTCATCGCCCGGCAGCGGCCGGACAGCGAGAAAGTCTCGGCCTATGAATGCGGGTTCGAGGCGTTCGGCGACGCGCGCAGCCAGTTCGACGTCCGGTTCTATCTCGTCGCCATCCTGTTCATCATCTTCGATCTCGAAATCGCGTTCCTGTTTCCCTGGGCGATCTCGCTCGGGACGATCGGCATGCTGGGCTTCTGGTCGATGGTGGTTTTCCTCGCGGTTCTCACCATCGGCTTCGTCTACGAATGGAAGAAGGGCGCACTCGAATGGGAGTAGGCGTCGATCCCACCGACACCGACGGCGCGATGCGGGCGATCGATTCGGCGCTGGCCGACAAGGGCTTCATCGTCACCCAGATCGACAAGGTGATGAGCTGGGCGCAAAGCGGATCGCTGTGGCCGATGACGTTCGGCCTCGCCTGCTGCGCGGTCGAGATGATGCACTCCGCCGCCAGCCGCTACGATCTCGACCGGTTCGGGGTGATCTTCCGTCCCAGCCCGCGCCAGTCCGACGTGATGATCGTCGCCGGAACGCTGACCAACAAGATGGCGCCGGCGCTGCGCAAGGTCTACGACCAGATGGCCGAGCCGCGCTGGGTGATTTCGATGGGAAGCTGCGCCAATGGCGGCGGCTACTACCACTATTCCTATTCGGTGGTGCGCGGATGCGACCGCATCGTCCCGGTCGACATCTACGTCCCCGGCTGCCCGCCCACGGCGGAGGCGTTGCTCTACGGGATTCTCCAGCTGCAGAAGAAGATCAAGCGGACGAGCACCTTCGCCCGCTGACGGGTGATGTCGAGCCAGCGAACCCCGCAAGGCACAGGATGAACCAGGCGCTCATCGAACTCGGCGAGTATATCGGCACGACCCTCGCGGTCGAGGGCGCCGATATCGCGTTCGCCGGGGACGAGCTCGTCCTCACCGTGCCCGCCGCGAAGGTCGAACGAACTTTGACCTGGCTGCGCGACGACGCGCATTGCCTGTTCAAGGTTCTGGTCGACATCTGCGGCGTCGACTATCCGGAGCGCGAACGGCGCTTCGAGGTCGTCTACAACCTGCTCAGCCTGCGCCACAACCAGCGCATCCGCGTCAAGGCGGCGGTGGACGCGGAAACCCCGGTGCCGACGGCGGTGGGCGTGTTTTCCGCCGCCGGGTGGTACGAGCGCGAGGCCTGGGATCTTTACGGCATCTACTTCGCCGGCAACCCGGATTTGCGCCGGATCATGACCGATTACGGGTTCGAGGGGCATCCGCTGAGGAAGGATTTTCCGCTCACCGGCTTCGTCGAGCTGCGCTATGACGACGAGCAGAAGCGCTGCGCCTACGAACCGGTGCAGCTCACCCAGGACTTCCGGGACTTCGACTTCATGAGCCCCTGGGAAGGCGCCGAATACATCCTGCCGGGCGACGAGAAGGCCGAGGGCGGGAGCGGGGAATAGACGCTTGGCCGAGAGCGAGATCAAGAACCTGACGATGAATTTCGGCCCGCAGCACCCCGCCGCGCACGGGGTGCTGAGGCTCGTGGTCGAGATGGACGGCGAGGTGATCGAGCGCGCCGACCCGCATATCGGTCTGCTGCATCGCGGCACCGAGAAACTGATCGAGTACAAGACCTATACCCAGGCGGTGCCCTATTTCGACCGGCTCGACTATGTCGCGCCGATGTGCCAGGAGCACGCCTTCGCTTTGGCCACCGAAAACCTGCTGGGTATCGAGGTGCCCGAGCGCGGCCAGTATGTCCGCGTGCTGTTCAGCGAGATCACCCGGCTCCTCAACCACGTCATGAATGTCTGCACCTTCGCCCTCGATGTCGGCGCGATGACCCCGTTCCTCTGGGGTTTCGAGGAGCGCGAGAAGATGATGGGGTTCTACGACAAGGTTTCGGGCGCCAGGCTGCACGCGGCCTATTTCCGCCCGGGCGGCGTCCACCGCGACATGCCGGCGGGTCTGGTCGACGAGATCGCCGCGTTTTGCGAGACCTTCCCCAAATTCATCGACGACACCGAATCGCTGCTGACCGAGAACCGCATCTTCAAGCAGCGCACGGTGGATATCGGCGTCATCTCGCAGGAAGACGCGCTCGACTGGGGCCTGTCGGGGCCGATGCTGCGCGGCACGGGCCTGCCCTGGGACCTGCGCAAGGCGCAGCCTTACGATGTCTACGGACGGATGGATTTCGACATTCCGGTGGGCAAGAACGGCGACTGCTACGACCGCTATCTGGTGCGGATCGAGGAGATGCGCCAATCGCTCCGCATCATCGGGCAGTGCCTCGACGAGCTTCCGGGCGGCCCGATCAAGACGCAGGACAACAAGATCTCGCCGCCCAGCCGGGCCGAGATGAAGGGCTCGATGGAGGCCCTGATCCACCACTTCAAGCTCTATACCGAGGGCTACAAGGTGCCGGCGGGCGAAACCTACACGGCGGTCGAGGCGCCCAAGGGGGAGTTCGGCGTCTATCTCGTCTCCGACGGCAGCAACAAGCCCTATCGCTGCAAGATCCGGGCGCCCGGTTTCGCCTTCCTCCAGGCGACCGAGTTCATGACCAAGGGCCACATGCTCGCCGACCTGGTGGCCATCGTGGGCTCGATGGATATCGTCTTCGGGGAGATCGACCGGTGAGCGGCGAATTCGCGCTGACGCCGGAAAACCGGGCGAAGGCCGATGCCTTCATCGCCCGCTATCCGGCGGGACGTCAGGCCTCGGCGGTGCTCGCGGTGCTCGACATCGCCCAGCGCCAGAACCGCGGCTGGCTGTCGCCCGAGGCGCTGGAGCACGTCGCCCGGATGCTCGACATGGCGCCGATCCGGATCTACGAGATCGTCTCGTTCTACGAGATGCTGCACACCGAGCCGGTGGGCGAGCATGTGGTGCGGGTCTGCACGACGACGCCCTGCATGCTGCGCGGCAGCACCGGCATCCTCGATGCCTGCAAGCGCGAGCTCGGCGTCGAGGTGGGCGGCACGAGCGAGGACGGCAAGTTCACCCTGACCGAGTTCGAGTGCCTCGGCGCCTGCGTCAACGCGCCGGTCGTCTGGATCGGCGACGACTATTACGAGGACCTCGACCCGGAGAAGACGGTGACGATCCTGAAGGCGTTCCGCGCCGGCGAACCGCCCGAACCCGGCTCGCAGATCGGACGCCGGGGCTCGGAGCCGGTCGGCGAATGGACGTCGCTCACCGATATCGCGCCGCCCGGCGCAGGGAAGGGCGCCTGATGGGCCTCGCCGACAGGGACCGGATCTTCACCAATCTCTACGGCCAGGACGACTGGCGGCTCGCCGGGGCGAGGCGCCGCGGCGATTGGGACGGCACCCGCGAATTGCTCGCCAGGGGCCGCGACACCCTGGTCCAGGAAGTCAAGGATTCCGGCCTGCGCGGGCGCGGCGGGGCCGGTTTCCCGACCGGGCTCAAATGGTCCTTCATGCCCAAGGAGTCCGACGGGCGGCCATCTTATCTGGTCATCAACGCGGACGAGAGTGAGCCCGGAACCTGCAAGGATCGCGATATCTTACGCAACGATCCTCATAAACTGATCGAGGGGGCGCTGCTGGCCGGCTTCGCGATGGGGGCGCATGTTGCCTTCATCTATGTCAGGGGCGAATTCTTCCGCGAGGCCGAGCGGCTGGAGGGCGCGGTCGCCGAGGCGCGCGAGGCCGGGCTGATCGGCCCGGATTCCTGCGGCTCGGGCTGGGATTTCGATGTCGTCGTCCATCGCGGCGCCGGCGCCTATATCTGCGGCGAGGAGACCGGGCTGCTCGAAAGCCTCGAGGGCAAGAAGGGGATGCCCCGGATCAAGCCGCCGTTCCCGGCCAATACCGGGCTCTACGGTTGTCCGACGACGATCAACAATGTCGAGACCATCGCCGTGGTGCCGACGATCCTGCGCCGCGGCCCCGCCTGGTTCGCCGGGTTCGGGCGCGAGAACAACACCGGGACCAAGGTGTTCTGCATCTCCGGCCATGTGAACGACCCGTGCAATGTCGAGGAGGAGATGGGGATCCCGCTGCGCGAGCTGATCGAGAAGCACGCGGGCGGGGTGCGCGGCGGCTGGGACAACCTCAAGGCGGTGATCCCCGGCGGCTCGTCGGTGCCGCTGCTGCCGAAATCGCTCTGCGACACCGCGATCATGGATTTCGACGGGCTGCGCGAGCTCAAATCGGGGCTCGGCACGGCGGCGGTGATCGTCATGGACCGCTCGACCGACGTGGTCGCCGCCATCGCGCGGCTCTCCAAATTCTACATGCACGAATCCTGCGGCCAGTGCACGCCGTGCCGCGAGGGCACCGGCTGGATGTGGCGGGTGATGGAGCGGCTGGTCCGCGGCGATGCCGAGATCGAGGAAATCGACATGCTGCTGGCCGTCGGCTACGAGATCGAGGGCCACACGATCTGCGCCCATGGCGACGCCTCGGCCTGGCCGATCCAGGGTCTGATGCGCCATTTCCGCGACGAGGTAGAAAGCCGGATCGTCGCGCGCAAATCGGGCCGCGGGGCGACGGCGTAGACAGGATGTCCGAACTCAAGATCGAATACTTGCTGGCGTTCGCTTTTTTCGTTCTGCCCGGCGCGATCTCACTGTATTTCTTCGACCTTCTTGTGGCGCACAAGGACCGGTTGCTGAAGGAGCGGGTCCTCGAAGCGATTTGTTTCAGCCTTCTGAACTTTGTGATCTGTTTTTGGCCGATCCAATTCCTGTTTCGAAATGGCTTCGTCGACGCCACTCCGCTTTGGGCTTGGCTCGTAGCGCTGGCGACGCTGGTGGTGGCGCCTGCGATCTGGCCCTTCGTCGCACATCGCGTCCTGCGGTTCGCCGAGCGCAAGAAACTGATATCGCCGCAATCCCGGACGGCCTGGGACGATTTCTTCGATTCCCATCCCGAAGGCGTTTGGGTGCAGGCTTTTCTGACGGATGGTAATGTCGTGGGCGGGGTGTTCGGTCAGGAGTCGTTTGCGAGTTCCTATCCCGAGCCTGGGCATATCTATATCCAGGAGCTTTGGGAGATCGACCCTCAAGGGCATTTCGTTAAACCGGAAATCGGCGATCCCGGGATTTTGCTGCGGCCCGCCGATTACCGGTATGTGAAGGTCTTTCCCTGGAGATGATGATGGCTGACCAAGCACGCAAAAAAAGCGGATACAGGTATAGAATCGACGAAAAACGCGGCTACAAGCCGGATAGGGATCCGCCCAGAACGCCGCCGACGTCGCCGGAGAGCGAGAAAGGCGGTCGGGGTTCTGCTGAATCCGATGGGCACTCTGACAAGGATAAGCCGTCCGAGCGGCGTTAGCTCGCGGGCGGAGCGGGAACCATGGCGACACTGACCATCGACGGCGTTGAGATCGAGGTCGCGGACGGGATCACCGTTCTCCAGGCCTGCGAGGAGGCGGGGGTGGAGATTCCGCGCTTCTGCTACCACGAGCGCCTGTCGATCGCCGGCAATTGCCGCATGTGCCTGGTCGAGATGGAGCGCTCGCCCAAGCCGATCGCCTCCTGCGCGATGCCGGTCGGCAACAACATGGTGATCCGCACCAACACGCCGACGGTGCGGAAGGCGCGCCAGGGGGTGATGGAGTTCCTGCTGATCAACCACCCGCTGGATTGCCCGATCTGCGACCAGGGCGGCGAGTGCGATCTGCAGGACCAGGCGATGGCCTACGGTTTCGACCGGTCGCGCTTCGCCGAGAACAAGCGCGCGGTGGCGGACAAGGATTTCGGCCCGCTGGTCGAGACCCATATGACGCGCTGCATCCACTGCACGCGCTGCATCCGCTTCATCACCGAGGTGGCCGGCGTCGAGGAGCTCGGCGCCACCGGGCGCGGCGAGCACATGGAGGTCGGCACCTATGTCGAGAAGGCGCTGACCTCCGAGCTGTCGGGCAATATCATCGATCTCTGCCCGGTCGGCGCGCTGACCTCGAAACCCTACGCCTTCAACGCCAGGCCCTGGGAGCTGACCAAGACCGAGACCATCGACGTGATGGACGCGGTCGGCAGCAATATCCGGGTCGATTCGCGCGGCGGCGAGGTGCAGCGGGTGATCCCGCTGCTGAACGAGGATATCAACGAGGAGTGGATCTCCGACAAGGCGCGGTTCGCCTGCGACGGGCTGCGCCGCCAGCGCCTCGACACCCCCTATGTGCGCAAGGACGGCAAGCTCGCCCCGGCGAGCTGGGCCGACGCGCTCGCCGCGGCCGCCGACGGGTTCGGCAAAGCAGGGCCGAAGCGCATCGCCGCGATCGCCGGCGACCTCGCCGACTGCGAATCGATGGCGATGCTCAAGGATCTGTTCGCCGCGCTCGGCTCGCCGCATGTCGATTCGCGCCAGGAGGGGGCGAAGTTTACGGCAGGAGCGCGCGCGGGCTATCTGTTCAACACATCCATCGCCGGGATCGAGGAGGCCGATGCCTGCCTGATCGTCGGCGCCGACCCGCGCCGGGAGGCGCCGCTGGTCAACGCGCGCATCCGCAAACGCCATTCGATGGGCGGGTTCCGGGTCGCCCTGATCGGCGAGGCGGTCGACCTCGCCTATGGCTACGACCATCTGGGGAACGAGGCAAAGCTGCTCGCGGATATCGCCGCCGGGAACCATGACTTCAGCGCCGTGCTCGAAGCGGCGGAGCGTCCGATGATCGTGCTCGGCGAGGCGGCGTTCGCGCGCGCCGACGGGGCGCGCATCCTCGGCACCGCCCGGGCGCTCGCCGAGCGCTGCGGCATGGCGGGCGAGGGGTGGAACGGGTTCAGCGTGCTGCACCGCGCCGCCGCCCGGGTGGGCGCGCTCGACCTCGGGCTGGTGCCCGGCGAAAGCGGGCGCGACGTCGCGGGGATCCTGGCGGGCGCCGAAAACGGCGAGATCGAAGCGGTCTATCTGCTCGGCGCCGACGAGATCGACACCGCCCGGCTCGGCGGCGCCTTCGTGGTCTATCAGGGCCATCACGGCGATGCCGGGGCGATGCGCGCCGACGTGATCCTGCCGGGCGCCGCCTATACCGAGAAGGAAGCGACCTACGTCAACCTCGAGGGCCGGGCGCAGCGCACCGCCCGCGCGGTGCACCCGCCGGGCGAGGCGCGCGAGGACTGGCGCATCCTGCGCGCGCTGTCGGAGCGCATGGGCACGCCGCTCCCCTGCGACACGGTCGAGGCGGTGCGCGCGCGGATGGCGGAAATCGCCCCGGTCTTCGCCGGAACCGGTACGGTCGAGCGCGCCCCCTGGGCGGCTTTCGGCGAGGACGGGCCGCCCGATGCCGGGCCGTTCGGCACCGTCATCGGCAACTACTACATGACCGACCCGATCTCCCGGTCGTCGGAAACCATGGCGGCATGCGCGCGGGCCTTCCTCGCGCCCGCCGATGCGACGGCGGCCGATGGATAGCTTCCTCGACATCTATCTCTGGCCGGCGGTGCTGATCGTCCTTTCGATCGTCGCCATCGTCGCCCCGGTGCTGGCCGCCGCCGCCTACATGACCTTAGCCGAGCGCAAGGTGATCGCCGCGATGCAGCTCCGCAAGGGCCCCAACGTGGTCGGCCCGTTCGGCCTGCTGCAGCCGATCGCCGACGGGATCAAGGTCCTGTTCAAGGAGACCATCATCCCGGTCGGCGCCAACCGGGTGGTGTTCCTGCTGGCGCCGATGCTGACCTTCATCCTCAGCCTGATCGCCTGGGCGGTGATTCCGTTCGACGAGGGCTGGGTGCTCGCCGACATCAATGTCGGCATCCTCTATCTCTTCGCCATTTCCTCGCTCGGCGTCTACGGCATCATCATGGCGGGCTGGGCGTCGAACTCGAAATACGCCTTCCTCGGCGCGCTGCGCTCGGCCGCCCAGATGGTGTCCTACGAGGTGGCGATCGGCTTCGTGATCATCAGCGTGCTGCTCTGCGTCGGCTCGCTCAACATGAGCGCGATCGTAAAGGCGCAGGAAGGGCTGTGGTTCTGCATCCCGCTGCTGCCGATGTTCGTGATGTTCTTCATCTCGACGCTGGCCGAGACCAACCGCGCGCCGTTCGACCTGCCCGAGGCCGAGGCCGAGCTGGTGGCGGGCTACAACGTCGAATACTCGTCGATCGCATTCGCGCTCTTCTTCGTCGGCGAATACGCCAACATGATCCTGATGAGCGCGATGACGACGGTGCTGTTCCTCGGCGGCTGGCTGCCGCTGATCGACGTTGCGCCGTTCAACTGGATCCCGGGCGTCATCTGGTTCGGCGCCAAGGTGGCGTTCTGCCTGTTCGTCTTCCTGTGGGTGCGCGCGACCTTCCCGCGCTATCGCTACGACCAGCTGATGCGGCTCGGCTGGAAGGTGTTCCTGCCGGGCTCGCTGCTCTGGCTGGTGCTCGTCGCCGGCTATCTGGTGGCCACCGGCACGGCGCCGACGGGGGTGATGTGATGGCCTTGCTCGACCGTTCCGC
Organism: Alphaproteobacteria bacterium; assembly: GCA_965205995.1. Classification (GTDB taxonomy): domain Bacteria; phylum Pseudomonadota; class Alphaproteobacteria; order MPNO01; family MPNO01; genus MPNO01. Next base: position 620,250 of record OZ242200.1, read on the forward strand.
CCGGGCGCTCTTCCTGACCGAGCTGCTGTCGGGGATGGCGGTCACCCTGCGCTATTTCTTCAAGCCCAAGGTGACCCTCAACTACCCCTACGAGAAGGGCCCGCTGAGCCCGCGCTTCCGCGGCGAGCATGCGCTGCGCCGCTATCCCAACGGCGAGGAGCGGTGCATCGCCTGCAAGCTGTGCGAGGCGATCTGCCCGGCCCAGGCGATCACCATCGAGGCCGAGCCGCGCGCCGACGGCAGCCGGCGGACGACGCGCTACGACATCGACATGACCAAGTGCATCTATTGCGGGTTCTGCGAGGAGGCCTGCCCGGTCGATGCAATCGTCGAGGGGCCCAATTTCGAGTTCGCGACCGAAACCCGCGAGGAGCTGATGTACAACAAGGACAAGCTCCTCGACAACGGCGATCGCTGGGAGGCGGACCTCGCCGCCAGGCTCAGCGCCGATGCGCCCTATCGCTAGGCGTCGCCGATGATCGTCCAGACCATCGCCTTCTATCTCTTCGCCGCCGTCGCCGTCGCCGCCGGGGTGATGGTGATCTCGGCGCGCAACCCGGTGCATTCGGTGCTGTTCCTGATCCTCGCCTTCTTCAACGCGGCCGGGCTGTTCGTTCTGCTGGGCGCCGAGTTCATCGCGATGGTGCTGATCATCGTCTATGTCGGCGCGGTGGCGGTGCTGTTCCTGTTCGTGGTGATGATGCTCGACATCAACTTCGTCGAGCTGCGCCAGGGCTTCCTGCAATATCTGCCGACCGGGGCGCTGATCGGCATCGTCCTGCTGGCCGAGCTGGTGCTGGTCTTCGCGGGCTGGGCATTCGCGCCCGAGGAGGCGATGATCCGCGCCTCGCCGACCCCGCCGGCGGGCGACGTCACCAACACCCACGCGCTCGGGCGCATCCTCTATACCGACTACATCTATGCCTTCCAGGCGGCCGGGGTGATCCTGCTGATCGCCATGATCGGCGCCATCGTGCTCACGCTGCGCGCCCGCGAGGGGGTGCGCAAGCAGCGCATCGGCGACCAGCTCAGGCGCGGCCGCGCGGATGCGGTGGAGCTCAGAAAGGTCGAGCCGGGGAGCGGCGTCTGACATGGTCGGTCTCGCGCATTACCTGACCGTCGCCGCGATCCTGTTCACCCTCGGGATCTTCGGCATCTTCCTCAACCGCAAGAACGTGATCGTCATCCTGATGTCGATCGAGCTGATCCTGCTCGCGGTCAACATCAACCTGGTCGCCTTCTCGGTCCACCACCAGGATCTGGTGGGCCAGGTCTTCGCCCTGCTGGTGCTCGCCATCGCGGCGGCGGAGGCGGCGATCGGGCTCGCCATCATCGTCGTCTATTTCCGCAACCGCGGCTCGATCGCGGTCGAGGACATCAACCTGATGCGGGGCTAGGGCGTGCTCTATTCACTCGCCGTCTTCCTGCCGCTGATCGGCGCCTGCATCGCCGGGCTGTTCGGCCGGCTGATCGGCGACCGGGCCTCGCAATACGCGACCTGCGGGGCGCTGATCGCCTCGGCCGCGATCTCGCTCCTGATCTTCTACGAGGTCGCGCTCGGCGGCGAGCCGCGCTCGGTCGTGCTGTTCTCCTGGATGACGTCGGGCACGTTCGACGCGGTCTGGACGCTGCGCTTCGACCAGCTCACCGCGGTGATGGTCTTCGTGGTGACAGTGGTTTCGGCCTGCGTGCATGTCTACTCGATCGGCTACATGCACCACGACCCGTCGATCCCGCGCTTCATGGCCTATCTCAGCCTGTTCACCTTCTTCATGCTGGCGCTGGTGACGGCGGACAATCTGCTCCAGCTCTTCTTCGGCTGGGAAGGGGTGGGGCTCTGCTCCTATTTCCTGATCGGCTTCTGGTACGACCGGCCGGCCGCCAACGCGGCGGCGATCAAGGCGTTCATCGTCAACCGGGTCGGCGATTTCGGCTTCGCGCTCGGCATCATGGGCGTGTTTTTCGTCTTCGGCTCGATCGAGCTGCCGGCGATCTTCGCCGCCGCGCCGGAGAAGGCGGATACGACGATCGCCTTCCTCGGCTTCGAGGCCCAGGCGCTGAACGTCCTCTGCATCCTCCTGTTCATCGGCGCGATGGGGAAGTCGGCCCAGCTCGGCCTGCACACCTGGCTGCCCGACGCGATGGAGGGCCCGACACCGGTCTCGGCCCTGATCCACGCGGCGACCATGGTCACCGCCGGCGTCTTCCTGGTCGCCCGCATGTCGCCCTTGTTCGAGCACGCCCCGGCCGCTCTGACCCTGGTGGTGGTGGTCGGCGGGGCGACGGCGTTCTTCGCCGCGACCATCGGGCTCTGCCAGAACGACATCAAGCGGGTGATCGCCTATTCGACCTGCAGCCAGCTCGGCTACATGTTCTTCGCCTGCGGGGTGTCGGCCTATTCGGCCGGCATCTTCCATTTGATGACCCACGCCTTCTTCAAGGCGCTCCTGTTCCTCGGCGCGGGCTCGGTGATCCACGCGATGTCGGCCGAACAGGACATGCGCAAGATGGGCGGGATCTACACCCTGATCCCGATGACCTATGTGCTGATGTGGATCGGCAGCCTGGCGCTCGCCGGCATCCCGTTCTTCGCCGGCTTCTACTCGAAGGACGTGATCATCGAATCGGCCTTCGGCGCGCACACCATCGCCGGAGACTTCGCCTTCTGGGCCGGTATCGCGGCGGCCTTCATGACCGCGTTCTATTCCTGGCGGCTCTTGATCATGACCTTCCACGGCGCGCCGAGGTCGGACGAACGCACCATGGCGCATGTCCACGAATCGCCGGTCTCGATGATCGCGCCGCTGATCGTGCTGGCCATCGGCGCCGTGGTCTCCGGCATGATCGGCTACCGCTATTTCGTCGGCGGCGGGATGGAGGCGTTCTGGGGCGATTCGATCGTCGTCCTGCCCGGCCACGACGCGCTGGCGAACGCCCACCACGCGCCGCTCTGGGTGGTCGCGCTGCCGATCGCGGTCGCTGTGGCCGGGATCGCGCTCGCTTACTGGTTCTACATGTTCAGGCCGCACATCCCGGTCGCGCTCGCCGGCCGGCTGGGCGGGATCTACCGCTTCGTGCTCAACAAGTGGTATTTCGACGAGCTCTATGACCGGCTCTTCGTGCGCCCGGCGCACCGGCTCGGCCGCGGCCTCTGGAAGGAGGGCGACGGCACGCTGATCGACGGGCTCGGCCCGGACGGGCTGGCGGCGGTCGCAAGGGTGCTCGCGCGCCGGGCCAGCCTGCTGCAATCGGGCTATGTCTATCACTACGCCTTCGCGATGCTGATCGGCGTCGCCGCCTTCGTGACCTGGTACCTCTATGCGCAGGGCTGAGGGGTATCCGGCGTGACCGACTGGCCGATTCTCAGCCTGGTGATCTTCCTGCCGACGGTCGGCGCGCTGTTCGTGTTCATCGTGCGCGGCGACGAACGCATTGTGGCGCGCAACGCGCGGATGACCGCGCTCTGGACCTCGCTGATCACCTTCGCGCTGTCGCTCGGGATCTGGATCGACTTCGACAATTCGACCGCGTCGTTCCAGTTCGTCGAGCGCGCCGAGTGGATCCCCATCCTCGGCGCCAGCTACCATCTCGGCGTCGACGGAATCTCGATGCTGTTCGTGATCCTGTCGACCTTCCTCACCCCGCTCTGCGTGCTGGCGAGCTGGGAGGCGATCCAGACCCGCGTCAAGGAATACATGATCGCCTTCCTGCTGCTCGAGACCTTCATGGTCGGGATGTTCTGCGCGCTCGATTTTGTGCTGTTCTACATCTTCTTCGAGGGCGTGCTGATCCCGATGTTCCTGATCATCGGCGTCTGGGGCGGCTCCAACCGGGTCTACGCGGCGTTCAAGTTCTTCCTCTACACGCTGACCGGATCGGTGCTGATGCTGGTCGCCATCATGGTGATCTATTTCGACGCCGAGAGCACCGATATCGTCCGCCTCATCGAGATCGGCTTCGACCCCGGATTGCAGCTCTGGCTCTGGCTTGCCTTCTTCGCGAGCTTCGCGGTCAAGGTGCCGATGTGGCCGGTCCACACCTGGCTGCCGGACGCCCATGTCGAGGCGCCGACGGCGGGCTCGGTGATCCTCGCCGGCGTGCTCCTGAAGATGGGGGCCTACGGTTTCCTGCGCTTCTCGCTGCCGATGCTGCCGGTGGCCAGCGACTTCTTCGCCCCCTTCGTCTTCACGCTGAGCATCATCGCGATCGTCTACACCTCCCTCGTCGCGCTCGCCCAGGAGGACATGAAGAAGCTGATCGCCTATTCGTCGGTCGCCCATATGGGCTTCGTCACGATCGGGATCTTCACCGCGAGGACGCAGGGCGTCGAAGGCGCGATCGTCCAGATGCTGAGCCACGGCGTGATCTCGGCGGCGCTGTTCCTCTGCGTCGGCGTGGTCTATGACCGGCTGCACAGCCGCGAGATCGCGCGCTATGGCGGGCTGGTTCACCGCATGCCGCTCTACGCGGCGGTGTTCATGGTGTTCACCCTCGGCTCGGTCGGCCTGCCCGGGACCAGCGGTTTCGTCGGCGAGTTCCTGGTCCTCGTCGGCGCCTTCCAGGTCAATACCTGGCTCGCGCTCCTGGCGACCACGGGCATCGTTCTCGGCGCCGCCTATATGCTCTATCTCTATCGTCGGGTGATCTTCGGCGCGCTCACCAAGGAAGACCTCAAGACGATGATGGATCTCAACCGGCGCGAGATCGCGGTCTTCGCGCCGCTGGTGGCGGCGACCCTGTGGATGGGCATCTGGCCGGAGCCGGTCCTCGACGTGATCCACGCTTCCGTCGCCAATCTGATCCAGAACTACGAGGTCGCGCTCAAGGCGTCGAACGCACTCACGGTGGCGGGGCGGTGAGATGACCGGCGCGCTGCCCGATCTGACCCTCATCCTGCCCGAGCTCGTCCTGGTCTGCGGCGCGATGGCGCTCCTGATGCTGGGGGTGTTCCTCGGCGACCGCTCTTACCACACCGTGAGCTGGCTTTCGGTTGCCGCGATCGTCGGCGCCGGCGTCGCGGCGAGCTCCACGACCGAGATCCGCACCACCCTGTTCGGCGACCAGTTCGTGGTCGATGCGTTCGGGCATTTCATGAAATGGCTGGTCTATCTGGGCTCGGCGCTGGCCATCGTCATGTCGTTCGGATACAACCGCCGCGAACGCATCGGCCGCCCCGAATACCCCATCCTGATCGTCTTCGCGACGCTCGGGATGTCGATGATGATCTCGGCGAACGACCTGATCTCGCTCTATGTGGGGCTCGAGCTGCAGTCCCTCGCGCTCTACGTGATCGCCGCCTTCCGGCGCGATTCCGCGCGGTCCTCGGAAGCCGGGCTCAAATATTTCGTCCTCGGCGCGCTGTCGTCGGGGATGCTGCTCTATGGCTGCTCGATGGTCTACGGCTTCGCCGGCTCGACCAATTTCGAGACCCTGGCGGGGCTGTTCTCCCGCCCCGGCGGGACGCCGGAGATCGGCGTCGTCGTCGGGCTCGTCTTCGTCATGGCCGGGCTCGCCTTCAAGATTTCCGCGGTTCCCTTCCACATGTGGACGCCCGACGTCTACCAGGGCGCGCCGACGCCGGTGACCGCCTTCTTCGCCATCGCCCCCAAGATCGCCGCGATGGCGCTGTTCGTGCGGGTTCTGATCGGGCCGTTCTTCGATCTGTTCCAGCAATGGCAGCAGATCGTCATCTTCATCTCGATCCTTTCGATGATCCTCGGCGCGCTGGCGGCGATCTGGCAGACCAATATCAAGCGGCTGCTGGCCTATAGCTCGATCGGCCATGTCGGCTTTGCCCTGGTCGGTCTCGCGGCCGGCAGCGCCGACGGCGTGCGCGGGATCGTGATCTACATGGCGGTCTATCTGGTGATGACCGCGGGCACCTTCGCCTGCGTGCTGGCGATGCGCCAGAACGGACGCATGGTGGAAGGCCTGTCCGACCTCGCCGGGCTCTCGCGCAACGCGCCGCTGATGGCGCTCGCGCTCGCCATATTCATGTTCTCGATGGCGGGGATCCCGCCGCTCGCCGGGTTTTTCTCGAAACTCTACGTCTTCCTGGCGGCGGTCGATGCCGGGCTCTACACGCTGGCGGTGATCGGCGTGCTGACCAGCGTGATTTCGGCCTTCTACTATGTCCGCATCGTCAAGATCATGTATTTCGACGAACCCGCGGAGGCCTTCGACAAGCCGATGGGACGCAGCCTCGGCGCGATCGTCGCGATCTCCAGCGTGCTGGTCGTCGGGTTCATCGCGTTCCAGGCGCCGATCGTGCGGGCCGCCGAAATTGCCGCAACCGTGCTTTTCTTCACCTGACCCGCCGGTGGCTCTTCCGGCAGGTTACCGGGTCGTCGGGCTGCGGCGGATCGACAGCACCAATGCCGAGGCGCTGCGCCGCGCCGCGGACGGGGCGCCCGACGGCACGGTCGTCGTCGCCGACGAGCAGACCGCCGGGCGCGGCCGGCGCGGGCGAAGCTGGATCTCCGCGCCGGGCAATCTGTTCATGACCGTTCTCGTCCGCCCGCCGGAGGGGAGCGCGGTGGCCCAGCTTTCCTTCGTCGCCGCCGTCGCGCTCGGCGACGCGCTGCCTCCGGCGACCGGCCACCGCTTCAAATGGCCCAACGATCTCCTGGTGGAGGGACGCAAGATCGCCGGTATCCTGGTCGAAGCCGATGGCGGGGCGGCGGCGGTGGGGATCGGCGTGAACACCGCCCGGACCCCGGACGGGGTGCGCGAAACCGCCGCCGATCTCGGCGGACGGCGCGACGCTGCCATGCTCGCCGCCGACATCTGCGCCAGCTTCGATGGCTGGTACCGGCGCTGGCTCGCCGAGGGATTCGGCCCGGTGCGCCAGGCCTGGCTTTCCCGCGCCGCCGGGGTCGGCGAACAGGTCACCGCGCAGTCGGCGCGCGGCGCCGTCACCGGCCGCTTCGACCGGCTCACGGCGGACGGCGCGCTCGTCCTCGTCGATGCGTCGGGCAGCGAAATCGAGATCGGCGCCGGCGAAATATCATTCGGGAGGCGCCGGTGCTGCTGACCGTCGATTCGGGCAACACCAACATCGTCTTCGCGCTCTATGAGGGCGAGGAGCAGCAGGGCGTCTGGCGGAGTTCCAGCGATGCGAAGCGCACCGCCGACGAATACGCGGTCTGGCTGCACCAGCTGATGTCGCTGCGCGGCCTGTCCGCGACCGATGTCGACGCGGCGATCATCGCCACGGTGGTCCCCGAGGCGCTGTTCAGCCTGCGGTCGCTGTGCCGAAGCTATTTCGACTGCGACCCCCTGGTGGTCGGCGAGCCGGGGGTCGAGATCGGCATCGGAGTGCTGGTGGACAGCCCGTCCGAGGTCGGCACCGACCGCCTGGTCAACGCCGTCGGCGCCCATGAACGGTACGGCGGACCCCTGATCGTCATCGATTTCGGCACCGCCACCACCTTCGATGTCGTCGACGGCGAGGGCAGCTATGTCGGCGGCGTGATCGCGCCCGGAATCAACCTCTCGCTCGATGCGCTGCACGCGGCGGCGGCGCAGCTCCCGCGCGTCGCCGTCCGGCGTCCGTCGAGCGTGATCGGCAAGCGGACCGTGCCGGCGATGCTGTCGGGCATCTATTGGGGGTATATCGGGTTGATCGAGGGGCTGGTGGAACGGATCGTCGGGGAGTATGGCAGTGACATGAAGGTTATCGCCACCGGCGGCCTCGCGCCGCTATTCGCCGAGGGAACGCCTGTCATCGGCGACGTCGACCCCGAGATGACGCTGCGCGGCCTGGCCTCGATCTGGCGCCGGAACCGGGACCGATGACGGGCGCCAACGGACAGTTCGGGGCGGCGCCGGGCGAGCTCTGCTTCGTCGCCCTCGGCGGCGCCGGCGAGATCGGCATGAACCTCAACCTCTACGGTTTCGGCGGGCGCTGGCTGATGGTCGATCTCGGCATCGGCTTCGCCGACGAATCGACGCCGGGAATCGATATCATGGTTCCGGATCCCGCCTTTATCGTCGAACGGCGCGCGAACCTGGACGGGATCGTGCTGACCCATGCGCATGAGGACCATCTGGGCGCGGTCGCCATCCTCTGGCCGAGGCTGCGCTGCCCGGTCTACGCTTCGCCCTTCGCGGCGGCGGTGCTCAGGCGCAAGCTCGGGGAGGCCGGCTTGAAGGACGTTCCGCTCCATGTCGTTGCGCCCAATGCGCGGTTCGATGTCGGCCCCTTCGAAATCGAGTTCCTGAGCGCCGCGCATTCGATCCCGGAAGGCCATGTGCTGGCCATCCGCACCCCGGCGGGGCTCGCCGTCCACGCCACCGACTGGAAGCTCGACCCGGTGCCGCTGGTCGGCACCGAGACCGACATGGAAGGTCTGCGCGCGCTCGGCCGGGAGGGCACCAAGGCCCTGCTGGTCGATTCGACCAACGCCATGGTCGAGGGGCGCGCCGGTTCCGAGGGCCCGCTGCGGGACAGCCTGACGGACATCGTCGCCGGCTGCGCCGGGCGCGTCGCCATCGCCTGCTTCTCCAGCAACATCGCGCGGATCGCGAGCATCGCCCACGCCGCCGCGGCCAACGACCGCCAGGCCTGCCTGGTCGGACGGTCGCTGTGGCGCATGGTGGAGGCGGCGCGCGAGACCGGCTACCTCGCCGACACCCCGCCCTTCCTGACCGAGCACGACGTCGGATATTTGCCCCCCGAGAGGGTGCTGATGGCGGTGACCGGCAGCCAGGGGGAGAAGCTCTCGGCGCTGAGCCGGATCGCCTCCGGCGACCATCCGGCCGTCACGCTGGAGGCGGGCGATACGGTGATCTATTCCTCGCGCCAGATTCCCGGCAACGAAATCGCGATCTCCCGGGTGCAGAACCAGCTCGTGCGGCAGGGCATCGAGGTGATCGTCGACGGCGCGCGCGACACCCATGTCTCCGGCCACCCGGCGCGCGAGGAGCTGAGGGCGCTCTACGACTCGCTCGACCCCGACGCCGTGGTGCCGATCCACGGCGAGGCGCGCCATCTCTTCGAACAGGTCGCGCTCGCCCGCTCGGCCGGGGTGCCGGACGCGCTGGTGGCCGAGAACGGCACTTTTGTGCGGCTGATTCCCGGGCCGCTCGAGGCGATGGGCGAGGTCGAGACCGGGCGTCTCGGGCTCGACGGCAAGCGGCTCGTTCCGGTCGACGGCGCGGCGGTGCGCGCGCGCAACCGGATCGGCTTCGCCGGCTCGGCGGTGGCGACGATCGTCCTCGACCGCCGCGGCGAGCTCGCGGCCGACCCCAGGGTGACGCTGCACGGGATGACCGAGCCCGACGATACCGACGAGATCGAGGAGGACGCGATCGACGCGATGATCGATGCGATCGACGAGCTGCCGAAAAAGGCCCGGCGCGACGACGAGAACGTCGGCGAGGCGGCGCGGAGGGCGCTTTCCGGCCTGTTGCGGCGGCTGACCGGAAAGCGCCCGCTCACCCATGTCCATGTCGTCCGGGTCTGAGCCGAGGCCGCCCGGATGAGCTGGCTTTCCGGGCTGGTCGTCTTCCTGATCCTCTGGTGGCTGGTCTTCTTCGTGACCCTTCCCTTCGGCATCCGCGCGCCGCACGAGGCCGGCGAGACGGTCGCGGAAGGCCATGCGGACGGCGCGCCGGTCAGGCCGCGGCTGTGGCTCAAGGCGGGAATCGCCACCGCGATTACCGCGGTGCTGTGGGGCATCGCCTATTGGCTGATTGCCGCCGAGCTGATCTCGTTCCGCGGCTGACGATGTCCTATTGCGAGATCGCCCCCGGCCATCCCTTTCACGGCCCCTATCACGACACCGAATACGGCTTTCCCGCGCACGGGGATGCGGTGCTGTTCGAGCGGCTGGCGCTGGAGATCAACCAGGCGGGGCTGTCCTGGCTCACGGTCCTGAAAAAGCGGCAGGCGTTCTTCGCCGCCTTCGACGGCTTCGAAATCCGCAAGGTCGCGCGATACGGGGAGGCCGAACGGGCGCGGCTCCTCGCCGATGCCGGCATCATCCGCAACCGGCTCAAGGTCGACGCGGTCATTCACAACGCCGGCATCGTCGAGGGGCTGATCGCCGAACACGGCTCCTTCGCCGCCTGGCTGGACAGCCGCCACCCTCTGTCGAAGGACGAGTGGGTAGGACTGTTCAAGAAGACGTTCCGCTTCACCGGCGGCGAGATCACCGGCGAATTCCTGATGAGCACCGGCTACCTGCCGGGCGCGCATGACGAAACCTGTCCGGTCCATCGCCGGATTCTGGCCCTGAGGCCGCCCTGGAGTGTGGCCTGAAGCGGAATGCGGGAGACGGGTGCGGCGGGCAGGCGAATATGCCATGATCGCGGCCGCCGCTCGGAAACCAGGCAGAAAGCCCGGCAAGCGCATGCAATTTTGGAAGATTGGCGGTGGCGCCTGAAGACGTAGCGGCGCGTCTCGCGCTCAGCAATATCCGCAAGACATTTCCCGGGGTCGTCGCCAATGACGACGTCTCGCTTTCGCTCAACCCGGGCGAGATCCATGCGCTGCTGGGCGAGAACGGCGCCGGTAAATCGACCCTGGTGAAGATCGTCTATGGCGTGCTGCGCGCCGATTCGGGCGAGATGCGGTGGAACGGCAGGCCGGTTCAGGCCGCCTCCCCGGCGCAGGCTCGCCGGCTCGGCATCGGCATGGTGTTCCAGCATTTCTCGCTCTTCGACTCGCTGACGGTGGCGGAGAACATCTGGCTCGGCATCGACGAGAAGGTGCCGATGCGCGACCTCACCGAGCGCATCGGCGAGGTCTCGGCGCGCTACGGGCTGGCGCTCGATCCGGGCCGCCATGTGCATACGCTGTCGGTCGGCGAGCGGCAGCGGGTGGAGATCGTCCGCTGCCTGTTGCAAAACCCGAGCCTGTTGATCATGGACGAGCCGACCTCGGTGCTGACCCCGCAGGAGGCGGAGCGGCTGTTCGAGACCCTGCGCCGGCTCGCCTCGGAAGGGGTGACGGTGCTCTATATCTCGCACAAGCTGGAGGAGATCCGCGCCCTCTGCGAGGCGGCGACGGTGCTGCGCGGCGGCCGGGTGGTGGCGACCTGCGATCCGCGCGAGGAGACCGCCCGCGGCCTCGCCCAGATGATGATCGGCGGCGAGCTGGCAACCCCGGTCCGCGCCGCCGGAGACGAGACCGGCAGGGAGCGGCTGGCGGTCGACGCGCTCTCGCTCGAATCCGACCATCCCTTCGGCACGCCGATCCGCAATGTCAGCCTGGCCGTGCGGGCCGGCGAAATCCTCGGCATCGCCGGCGTCGCCGGGAACGGCCAGCCCGAGCTGCTGGCGGCGCTCAGCGGCGAGGCCCCGTGCCCGCAGGCCGGATCGATCCTGCTCGACGGCGAGCCGGTCGGGCGTCTCGGCCCGCGCGCCCGCCGGGCGCGCGGCCTCTGCGTGGTGCCGGAAGAACGGCTCGGCCAGGCCACGGTGCCCGAGATGTCACTCGCCGAGAACGGCTTCCTGAGCGCCTATCTCCGCGACGGGCTGCTGCGCCACGGGCTGTTGCAGCTCCGCGCCATGCACAGCTTCGCCGCCGACATCGTCGAGGCCTATAGCGTGATGACCCCGGGCACCGCCGCGGCGGCGGGCAGCCTGTCGGGCGGCAATCTGCAAAAATTCATCATCGGACGCGAAATCCTGCAGAGCCCGGAAATCCTCATCGCCGCGCATCCCACCTGGGGCGTCGACGCGGGCGCCGCGGCGGCGATCCAGCAGGCGCTGCTCGACCTCGCAAAGGCGGGGGCGGCGGTGCTGGTGATCTCGCAGGACCTGGACGAGCTGTTCGCGATCAGCGACCGCCTCGCGGTGATCTGCGAGGGCAGGCTGTCCGCGAGCCGCCCGACCAAGGACACCACCATCGCCCAGGCCGGGCTGCTGATGGGCGGCATGTTCGACGAGGACGGCGAGATCGTCGAGACCCATGCGGGCTAGGTTGGAGCCCAGGAGCGCCGCCTCCGCCGCGATGACGGTGCTGACGCCGCTGATCGCCGTCGGGCTGACCCTGATCGCCGGGGTGATCCTGTTCGCGGCGCTCGGCTTCGATCCGGGCCGCGCGCTCTACACCTTCTTCGTCAAGCCGGTGTCGACCGTCTACGGGGTTTCCGAACTCCTGGTAAAGGCGACGCCGCTCGCCGTCATCGCCATCGGGCTGGCGCTGGGTTTTCGCGCCAATGTGTGGAATATCGGCGCCGAGGGACAGTTCACCCTGGGCGCGATCTGCGGCGGCGGCATGGCGCTCGCCCTGCACGGCGCGGAAAGCTGGCTGGTGCTGCCGGCGATGGCCGCCGCCGGCATGCTGGGCGGGCTGGTCTGGGGCGCGATCCCGGCCTTTCTCCGGGTGCGCTTCAACGCCAACGAAATCCTCACCAGCCTGATGCTGACCTATGTGGCGACGCTGTTACTGAGCTATCTGGTGCACGGGCCTTGGCGCGACCCGGAGGGGCTGAATTTTCCCGAATCGCGGATGTTCGAGGGCTCGACGCTGCTCCCCATCATCCTCGACGAGACCCGGCTTTCGGTCGCCGCCCCGATCGCGCTCCTGATCGTCGTCGCCGGCTGGGTGGTGCTCAGCCGCGCCTTCGTCGGCTTCCAGATCAAGGTGGTGGGTCAGTCCCCGGCGGCGGCCAGCTATGCCGGATTCTCCGAGAAGAGGCTGATCTGGACGACGCTCTGCATCTCCGGCGCGCTCGCCGGGCTCGCCGGCATGTTCGAGGTGGCTGGGCCGATCGGCCAGCTCCTGCCGGTGGTGTCGCCGGGCTACGGCTTCACCGCGATCATCGTCGCCTTTCTCGGCCGGCTTCACCCGGTGGGCGTTCTCTTCGCATCGCTGCTGATCGCGCTCAGCTATCTGGGCGGCGAGTTGGCGCAGATCGAGATGAAGCTGCCGCTCGCTTTGACCGGGGTGTTCCAGGGGATGCTGCTGTTCTTCCTGCTGGGGACCGATGTGCTGATCCGCTACCGCATCCGCTTCCGCCCGCGCCTCGCCGCCGGGCAGAGGGGCTGAGATGGACACCGCCGCCGCCGTCCTCGTCTCCATGATGGCCGCCGCGACGCCGCTGCTCTACGCCGCGCTCGGCGAACTGGTGACCGAGAAGGCCGGCGTGCTCAATCTCGGTGTCGAAGGCATGATGGTGACCGGCGCGGTGACCGCCTTCGCGACGGCGACGATCACCGGAAGCTCCGCGCTGGGCATCGTCGCCGGGGCCGCGGCGGCGACCGGGCTGTCGCTGGTCTTCGCCCTGTTGACGCTGTCGCTGGTCGCCAACCAGGTCGCCACCGGGCTTGCGCTGACCATCTTCGGCATCGGGCTCAGCGCGCTGATCGGCCAGGGCTATGTCGGGACTCCGCTGGATGCGCTGGCGAAGCTCGACATTCCCGGCATCAGCGACATCGCCTTCATCGGACCGGTGGTCTTCGGCCACGACTTCCTGGTCTATTTCTCCTTCGTGATGGTGGGCGTCGTCGCCTGGTTCCTGTACCGGACCCGCGCCGGGCTGATCCTGCGCGCCGTCGGCGAGTCGCACAACGCGGCGCATGCGATCGGCTACCCGGTGATCGCCATCCGCTATCTCGCGATCGCCTTCGGCGGCGCCATGGCCGGGCTGGGCGGCGCCTATCTCTCGCTCGCCTACACCCCGATGTGGATCGAGAACATGACCGCCGGCAGGGGCTGGATCGCGCTGGCGCTGGTGGTGTTCGCGACCTGGCGGCCGGGCAGGGTGCTGCTCGGCGCCTATCTGTTCGGCGGCGTCACCATCCTGCAGCTCCACGGACAGGGATTCGGGCTCGGCATCGCCTCGCAGACCCTCTCGATGCTGCCCTATCTCGCGACCATCCTGGTGCTGGTGCTGATTTCCAGCGACCGCGCCCTGATCCGGCTCAACGCGCCGGCCGATATCGGCCGGGTCTTCCGCCCGGAAAGCTGATCCGCGGCCTTACAAATCCCGGCTTCGTTCGGCTATGATGCGGGCTCCCGCAAGACAAGGAGAGGCGATCCATGAAACGCGCAGCACTCGTAGTGGCCGCGGCGGCGGCGCTCGGACTTGCCGCCGGCGCCCAGGCCGCCGACAAGCTCAAGGTGGGCTTCGTCTATGTCGGCCCGATCGGCGATCACGGCTGGACCTACCGCCATGACGTAGGCCGCCTCGCGGTCGAGAAGGCGTTGGGCGACAAGGTCGAGACGACCTATGTCGAGAGCGTGAGCGAGGGCGCCGACGCCGAACGCGTCATCCGCCAGCTCGCCACGACCGGCCACGGGCTGATCTTCACCACCTCGTTCGGCTACATGAACCCGACCGTCAAGGTCGCCAAGAAGTTCCCCAAGGTGAAGTTCGAGCACGCCACCGGCTACAAGCGCGTGCCGAACCTCGCGACCTACTCGGCCCGCTTCTACGAGGGCCGGACGGTGGCCGGGCTGATCGCCGGCAAGATGACCAAGTCGAACGTCATCGGCTATATCGCCTCGTTCCCGATTCCCGAGGTGGTGCGCGGCATCAACGCCTTCACCCTGGCGCTCCGCGAGGTCAACCCGAAGGCCGAGGTCAAGGTGGTCTGGGTCAACACCTGGTACGACCCCGGCAAGGAAAGCGACGCCGCCAAGGCGCTGATCGACCAGGGCGCCGACGTCATCCTGCAGCACACCGATTCGCCCGCTCCGGTGCAGATCGCGCAGAAGCGGGGCGTCTGGGCGGTCGGCCAGGCCTCCGACATGACCAAGTTCGGGGCGAAGGCGCATCTGACCGCGATCGTCGACGACTGGGACAGCTACTACGTCGCCCGTACCAAGGCGGTGCTCGACGGCACCTGGAAGTCGCAGGACGTCTGGCTCGGGCTCAAGCCCGGGATGGTGGTGATGGCGCCCTACAACCCGGCGATCCCCAAGGACGTGGTCGCGCTCGCCACCCAGGCCGTGGCCGACATCAAGTCGGGCAAGCGCCACCCCTTCCAGGGGCCGGTGCGCAACCAGGCCGGCAAGGTCGTCATCCCCAAGGGCAAGGTGGCCGAAGACAAGATGCTGCTCTCGATGGACTGGTATGTCGAGGGCGTGCAGGGCAAGCTGCCCGGCAAGAAGTAGGACACAGGTCGGGAAAGCCCGGCGCTCTCGCGGCGCCGGGCTTTTTCCTGCCCGTTTTCCGGCCGCTGGCGCAGGGGCGGGCGTTGCGGCCTGTCGGGGTTATTTTGTAGAGTCCGGCGCTCCTGACGCCGGCCCGGACCGAGGACCAGATGCGGCTGTCGAGTTTCTTCCTGCCCACTTCGAGGGACGATCCGGCCGAGGCGCAGATCGTCTCGCACCGGCTGATGCTGCGCGCCGGGATGATCCGCCAGGCCAGCGCCGGCATCTATTCCTGGCTGCCGCTCGGCTTCCGGGCGCTGCGCAATGTCGAGCGCATCGTGCGCGAGGAACAGGACCGCGCGGGGTGCCAGGAAATGCTGATGCCGACCATCCAGTCGGCGGATCTGTGGCGCGAGAGCGGGCGCTACGAGGGTTACGGCAAGGAGATGCTGCGCATCGAGGACCGTCACGGCCGCGACATGCTGTACGGCCCGACCAACGAGGAACAGATCACCGAAATCTTCAGACATTACATTAAGAGTTACCGGGAACTTCCTAAACTCCTTTACCATATCCAGTGGAAATTTCGCGACGAGGTACGCCCGCGCTTCGGTGTGATGCGGGGCCGCGAGTTCCTCATGAAGGACAGCTACTCCTTCGATCTCGACTACGAGGGCGCGCGCCGGTCCTACAACAAGATGTTCGTCGCGTATTTGCGCACCTTCGCGCGGCTCGGGCTGAGGGCGATCCCGATGCAGGCCGATACCGGCCCGATCGGCGGCGATCTCAGCCATGAATTCATCATCCTCGCCGGCACCGGCGAGAGCGAGGTGTATTGCCACCGCGACCTCGTCGAGCAGGATGTGCTGGGCGAGGACATCGACTACGAGGCGGACCTCGCGCCCGAGGTCGCGCGCTGGACCGGCCACTACGCGGCGACCGACGAGAAATACGACGAGGCCGAGGCCGCCACCCTCGGCGACGACCTGGTCCGGGCGCGGGGGATCGAGGTCGGCCACATCTTTTACTTCGGCACCAAATACTCCAAGGCGATGAACGCGGCCGTGCGCGGCCCCGACGACGAGGAGATCTTCCTGGAGATGGGGTCCTACGGCATCGGCGTCTCGCGCCTCGTCGGCGCCATCATCGAGGCCTCGCATGACGACGACGGCATCGTCTGGCCCGAAGCGGTGGCGCCGTTCCGGGTCGGTCTGGTCAATCTGAAACCCGGCGATGCCAAATGCGATGCCGCCTGCGAGGAGATTTACCGGACGCTCGAAGGAACCGGCTGCGAGACCCTGATCGACGACCGCAGCCTGCGCGCCGGCGCCAAGTTCGCCGACATGGATCTGATCGGCCTGCCCTGGCAGGTCATCGTCGGTCCGCGCGGGATCGGTGGCGGCAGCGTCGAGCTCAAGCGGCGCGACACCGGCGCGCGCGAAGAACTCTCGGTCGAATCGGCGCTCGCCCGGCTGACGTCTCCGTCAGGCGCCGGGGGCTCGGCCACTTCGTGATTTTCTCGCCGCTCGAGCGCATGATCGCGATGCGCTATCTGCGCGCCCGGCGCGAAGAGGGGTTCATCTCGGTGATCGCCGGGTTCTCGCTCGCCGGCATCGCGCTCGGCGTCGGCACGCTGATCGTGGTGATGTCGGTGATGAACGGCTTCCGCGCCGAACTGATGACCCGCATCCTCGGGCTCAACGGCCATCTCGGCGTGCGCGCGGTGTCCGGCACCCTGGCCGATTTCGACCCGCTGGCGGCGAAGCTGCGGACCCTTCCGGGCGTCGTCAGCGTCACCCCCATCGTCGAAGGACAGGTGATGGCGACCGCGAACGGGGTCGCGGGCGGCGCCCTGGTCCGCGCGCTGCGCCCGGACGATCTGAAGGCCAGGCGCGCCATCGCCGGGGGCATCAAGCGCGGCAGCCTGGACGATTTCAAGGGCAGGAGCGCCGTCCTGGTGGGCGACAGCTTCGCGCGGCGCTACGGGCTCGCGCCGGGCTCGAAATTGCGGCTGATCTCGCCGGAAACGGAATCGACCGCCTTCGGCACCGTGCCCCGGATCAAGACCTACAAGGTCGCCGCGATCTTCGATGTCGGCATGTTCCAGTACGACAACGGCTTCGTCTTCATGCCGCTGGAAGCCGCGCAGATCCACTTCCGGACCGGGCCGGCGGTGAACCAGCTCGAGGTCTTTCTCGACGACCCGGACAGCGTCGACGGAATCAAGGGTCTGATCCGGGCGCAGACCGAACGGAAGCTGCGACTGATCGACTGGCAGCAGTCGAACGCGACCTTCTTCAACGCCATCGAGGTGGAGCGCAACGTGATGTTCGTCATCCTGACGCTCATCATCCTGGTGGCCGCGTTCAATATCGTTTCCAGCCTCATCATGCTGGTCAAGGACAAGGGCGCCGACATCGCGATCCTGAGGACCATGGGGGCGAGCCGGGGTGTGGTGATGCGCATATTCCTGCTCGCCGGAGCCTCCATCGGCATCGTCGGAACCGGGCTCGGCTTCGTGCTCGGCCTTGCCTTCGCGAGCAATATCGAGACCATCCGCGGCTGGCTCGAAAGCCTCTCCGGCACCAACCTGTTCGCGCCCGAGATCTATTTCCTGTCGCGCCTGCCGTCCCGGGTCGAGACCGACGACGTGCTCTTCGTCGTCGGCCTGTCGATCGCACTTTCGCTGCTGGCAACCCTCTACCCGGCGTGGCGGGCGGCGCGGCTCGATCCGGTGGAGGCGCTGCGCTATGAGTGATCCGGCCGTGGCGCTCGACGAGGTCGCCAAGACCTACCGCCAGGCGGGCGGCGGGCTCGACGTGCTGAAATCGGCCAGCCTCTCCATCATGCCGGGCGAGATCGTCGCCATCGTCGGCCCGTCGGGAGCCGGCAAGTCGACTTTGCTCCATATCGCCGGTCTGCTCGACCGCCCGACCGGGGGGTCGGTCCGCTTCGGCGGCGAGGACTGCACCGCGCTCGGCGACGACCGGCGCACCGCGATCCGGCGCGGCGGGATCGGCTTCGTCTACCAGTTCCATCACTTGTTGCCCGAGTTCTCGGCGCTCGAGAACATCGTTCTGCCGCAGATGATCGCCGGGCGCCCGAAGCGGGAGGCGGCGACCCGCGCGCGCGCGCTGCTGGGACAGATCGGGCTCGCCGAACGCGCCAGCCATCGCCCGGCGCGGCTGTCCGGCGGCGAGCAGCAGAGGGTCGCGATCGGACGCGCGCTCGCCAACCGCCCGAAAGTGCTGATCGCCGACGAGCCGACCGGCAATCTCGACCCGCAGACCGCCCTGTCGGTCTTCGGGATACTTCTCACGGCGGTCCGCGAGCACGGTGTCGCGGCCCTGATCGCGACCCACAATACGGAGCTCGCCGCCCGGATGGACCGCCGCCTGGTCTTGCGCGACGGCACCATCGTTTCGGGCCAGGGCGCGCCGCGGCAGCCCGCCGAATAATCCACAGACGCGCGTCGTCGCGCGATTGGTGATTCGTCTCCCGCGTGAAAAACTTGCAAACAAGGTTTTTCATCGTCCGCCGGTCCATGCCCCACGCCGAATACGTCCATCTCCGGGCCCATACGGCCTATTCGCTCTCGGAAGGCGCCATCAAGATCCCCGATCTTGTGGAGCTCTGCGTCGCCGAAGCGATGCCGGCGGTCGCGGTGACCGATGCCCACAATTTGTTCGGCGCGCTCGAATTCGCCATGGCCGCCGCCGCCAGGGGGGTGCAGCCGATCATCGGCTGCCAGCTCGCCGTGGCGCCGATGGAAGCCGCTTCCGCGGCCGAGAGCGCAATGCGGCCGGGCGCGCGCAACGGACGCAGGCGACGGCGCGACTCGCTGGTCCTCCTGGTGCAGAACGAGGAGGGGTACGGCAATTTGATGACACTGGCGTCCCGGGCGTTCCTCGAAGCCGAGGCGGGCGATGCGCATGTCTCGTTTTCGGATATCGCGGCGCATGCATCGGGGCTGATCGCGCTTACCGCCGGCGCCTCGGGCGCGCTCGGCCGGCTGCTCGCCGACGGGCAGGTGCAGAAGGCGAGCGGCGCGCTGCAAATGCTGAGGGAGGTCTTTGCGGACCGGCTCTATATCGAGATCACCCGCCACGGCGAGGAGATCGAGAGGCGGATCGAGGACGATCTGATCGACCTCGCGATGACCCGCGACCTGCCGCTGGTCGCCACCAACGAAGCCTATTTCGCCGATGCCTCGATGTATGACGCCCACGATGCGCTGCTCTGCATCGCCGACGGCGCGCATGTGGCCGAGCAGGACCGGCGCAGGCTGACCCCCGACCACCGGTTTCGCAGCACAGCCGAGATGCGCGCGCTGTTCGCGGATTTGCCCGAGGCGCTAGACAACACGCTGACGATCGCCAGGCGCTGCGCCTACATGCCGGAGCCGCGCGCCCCGATCCTGCCGCGCTACGAGACGGCGCAGGGCGAGACCGAGGCAGACGCGCTGACCGCCGCCGCCGAGGCCGGGCTGGAGGCCCGCCTCGAAGCGGGGGTCTATCCCGCGGGCGCGGCCGCCGAGCAGAAGCGGGAGGCGGCGAAACCCTATCGCCAACGGCTCGCCTACGAGCTGGAGACGATCGTCGGGATGGGGTTTCCCGGATATTTCCTGATCGTCGCCGATTTCATCCAATGGGCGAAGAAGCGGCAGATTCCGGTCGGTCCCGGGCGCGGCTCGGGCGCCGGCTCCGTGGTCGCCTGGGCGCTGACCATCACCGATCTCGACCCGCTGCGCTTCGGCCTCCTGTTCGAGCGCTTCCTCAACCCGGACCGCGTGTCGATGCCGGATTTCGACATCGATTTCTGCCAGGACCGGCGCGACGAGGTGATCCGCTACGTCCAGGACAAGTACGGCGCCGACCGGGTGGCCCAGATCATCACCTTCGGGACGCTACAGGCGCGGGCGGCGATCCGCGACGTGGGGCGGGTTCTCGGCATGCCGTACGGGCAGGTCGACCGGATCTCGAAACTGGTCCCGTTCAACCCGGCCCATCCGCCGACCCTCGCGGAAGCGCTGGAGAAGGAGCCGCAGCTGCGCGAGATGCGCGCCGGCGACGAGCAGGTGGCGCGGCTGCTCGACCTCGCGATGGCCCTCGAAGGGCTCTACCGCCACACCTCGACCCATGCCGCCGGGGTGGTGATCGCCGACCGGCCGCTGACCGAGCTGGTCCCGCTCTACCGCGACCCGCGCTCGGAGCTGCCGGCGACCCAGTTCTCGATGAAATACACCGAGCTCGCCGGGCTGGTGAAGTTCGACTTTCTCGGCCTGAAGACGCTGAGCGTGCTCGACCGGGCGCTGAAGCTGATCCCGCAGGATGGGCGGCCGGATCTGCTGGCGCTGCCGTTCGACGATTCCAGCACCTATGCGATGCTGAGCCGCGGCGACACGGCCGGGGTGTTCCAGATGGAAAGCGCCGGCATGCGCGATGCGCTGCGCCAGATGCAGCCCGACTGCATCGAGGATCTCATCGCGCTGGTCGCCCTCTACCGCCCGGGGCCGATGGACAACATCCCGCGCTACAACAACTGCAAGCACGGGCTCGAGCAGCCGGACTACCTGCACCCCGATCTGGAGGACATCCTGCGCGAGACCTTCGGCGTGATCATCTACCAGGAACAGGTCATGCGGATCGCGCAGAAGCTCTCCGGGTTCAGCCTCGCCCGGGCCGATCTGCTGCGCCGCGCGATGGGCAAGAAGATCCAGTCCGAGATGGACGCCCAGCGCGACGCCTTCGTCGACGGCGCGGTCGCGCGCGGCGTGGACGAATCGAAGGCCAAGCAGATATTCGAGCAGGTCGACAAGTTCGCCGGCTACGGCTTCAACAAGTCGCACGCCGCGGCCTATGCGCTGATCGCCTACCAGACCGCCTGGTTGAAGGCCAATCACCCGGTCGAGTTCTTCGCCGCCCTGATGACGCTCGACCTCGGCAACACCGACAAGCTCGGCGTCATCCGCCAGGAACTGCAGCGCCTGGATATCCCGCTGCTGCCACCCGACGTCAACCGTTCCCAGGCCGCGTTCTCGGTCGAGACGACAAGCAACGGGAGCGAGAGAAAGGCGATCCGCTACGCCCTCGCGGCGATCCGCAAGGTCGGCGCGCAGGCGATGGAGGACCTTGCCGCCGAACGCGAATCCGGCGGGCCGTTCACGGACGAGTTCGATCTCGCGCAACGGCTCGGCGGCGCGCTGGCGAACCGGCAGCAGCTCGAAAACCTGGTGCGCGCCGGGGCGCTCGATGGACTCAACCCTAACCGGCGCCAGACCTTCGAGGCGATCGACCGCCTGGTGCGGCTCGGCCAGGCTTCCGCCCAGGCGCGCGACAGCAACCAGACCAGCCTTTTCGGCGAAGGCGGGGACGGGCTGCCGCCGGTCGATCGACGGCGCTCCGAAATTGCCGACTGGACCGCCATGGAACGCCTCGATCTTGAGTTCGACGCGGTCGGCTTCTACCTTTCCGCCCACCCGCTGGACGCCAGCGAACGGCGTCTGAAGCGCCTCGGCGTCGTGCCCTATGCCGAGGTGGCGCGGCGCGGCCAGTCGGGAACCTGCAAGCTCGCCGGCATCGTGGCCGCGCGGCAGGAACGCACATCCCCGAAAGGGACCCGCTTCGCCTATATCCGGCTGACCGATTCCTCCGGCGCTTTCGAGGTCGTCGCGTTCAGCGATCTTCTCGCCCAGACCCGCGACCATCTGGAGGCCAACAGCCAAATTCTGGTCACCGCGGAATCGCGCGTCGAAGGCGACGGCCTTCGCCTGATCGCGCACCGCATCGAACCGCTGGGGCGGGCAATCGACGAGATCGAGACCGGGCTCCAGGTGCGGGTCGCCGATTCCGCCTGCCTGCCGACCGTCAAGTCCGAGATCGGCCGCTGGAAGCGCGGCCGGGGCCGCGTGAGCATCCTGATCGGCATCGATTCCGGGCGCGAGGTGGAGGTGATGCTGCCGGGCGGCTACACGGTGCCGGCCGACGGCCCGCCGGCGCTCGATGCGCTTGCCGGGGTGAGCGAAGTCAACGAGCTCTGAGCGCCCTCCGGGTCCGCCAAGGCGCCTGAATTCGCTTGCGAATGCGGGCCGGCCGGTTTATCACAACCTCGCTTCAGAGAACGCACGCGGGCTGCGGGAGGCGAATCGCCTTCCATCCGGTCGGCAGGGACGGTCGAATTGTCCGATCCCGCGCCGCATTGCCCGCGGAGGGACAACCGGACAAGGACAACGATCATGGCAATGCCTGAATTCTCCATGCGCCAGTTGCTTGAGGCGGGGGTCCATTTCGGCCACCACACCAAGCGCTGGAACCCCAAGATGTCGCCCTTCATCTTCGGCGTCAGGAACGGCATCCACATCATCGACCTCCAGCAGACGATGCCGATGCTCCACGCCGCGCTGGCGGCGATCCGCGAGACCACCGCGGCGGGCGGGCGCATTCTGTTCGTCGGGACCAAGCGCCAGGCGAGCGAGCTGGTCGCGGAAGCGGCCGGGCGCAGCGGGCAGTATTTCGTCAACCACCGCTGGCTGGGCGGAACGCTGACCAACTGGAAGACCATCACCGCATCCATCCAGCGGCTGCGCGACCTCGACGAGGCGCTGGAGACCGAGGAGAGCGGGCTCACCAAGAAGGAACTGCTGGGCCTCACCCGAGAGCGCGAAAAGCTCCAGCGCGCGCTCGGCGGCATCAAGGAAATGGGCGGGCTTCCCGACGCCCTGTTCGTGATCGACACCAACAAGGAGTCGATCGCGATCAAGGAGGCCAGGAAACTCAAGATTCCGGTGGTCGGAGTGATCGACAGCAATTCCGATCCCGACGGCATCACCTTCGCGATCCCCGGCAACGACGATGCGATCCGCTCGATCGCGCTCTACTGCGATCTTGTGTCGCGGGCGGTGCTGGACGGGCTGCAGCAGGAGGCGATCGCCAGCGGCAGCGATATCGGCGAGTCCGAGGAGACGCCGGTGGAAGACCTGCCCGAGGAGACGCCGGTCGAAGGCCTGCCCGAGGAGACGCCGTCGGACGGCCTCGCCGAGGAAGTCGGGGCAGAGGGCGGGGACCAGCCCTCGGAGACCCCGCCCGCGGAGCAGGCAGCCGAACCCGCGCCGGAAACGGCCGAGGAAGGCGCAGCCCAGGCCTGACGCGGCGGGCAATCCCGTTTGCCGCAGGTTGTGCGATATCGGAGCCCGTTCCGGGTTCCCGAGAGACGATGAGGACATGATGGCGGAGATTACGGCCAGTCTGGTCAAGGCGCTTCGGGACAAGACCGGAGCCGGCATGATGGACTGCAAGAAGGCGCTCAGCGAATCGGACGGCGGGATCGACGCGGCGGTGGACTGGCTGCGCAAGAACGGACTTGCCGCGGCGGCCAAGAAGGCCGGGCGCGTCGCCGCCGAGGGTCTGGTGGCGGTGGCCACGGACGGAACCAATGGCGCGGTGGTCGAGATAAACGCCGAGACCGATTTCGTCGGCCGCAACGAGGAGTTCCAGTCCTTCGTGAGCGATGTGGCGCGGATCGCGCTCGACACCAGCGGTCCCGTCGAATCCCTGGGCGATGCCCCGATGGGCGAGGGGACGGTGGCGTCGCGGATGACCGATCTGATCGCCAGGATCGGCGAGAACATGTCGCTCAGGCGGGTCGAGCGGCTCTCGGTCGGGAACGGCGCGATCGGGAGCTATGTCCACAACAGCGTCGCGCCCGGGCTCGGCAGGATCGCGGTGCTGGTCGGGCTCGAATCGTCCGGCGCGACCGGACCCCTCTACGGGCTGGCGCGCCAGCTCGCGATGCATGTCGCGGCGGCGAGCCCGCAATGGACCGCGATCGACGGCATCGACCCGGCGGCGCTCGACCGCGAGCGCGCGGTGCTGACCGAGCAGGCCCGGGCCAGCGGCCGGCCGGAGAACATCATCGGCAAGATGGTCGAGGGACGCCTCAGAAAGTTCTACGAAGATACGGTCCTGCTGGAACAAACCTTCGTGATCGACGGTGAGTCCAAGGTCTCCAAGGCGGTCGAAGCGCTTGCCGGGGAAATCGGCGCGCCGGTCTCGGTCGCCGGCTTCCAGCGCTTCGCGCTGGGGGAGGGAATCGAGAAGAAGGAAGTGGACTTCGCCGCCGAGGTCGCCGCGACGGTGGGCGGCTGAGGGAGCGCGGCGATCGACAGGGAACCGGCGAGCTCGTGACTTTCAGGCGCATACTGCTCAAACTCTCGGGCGAAGCCCTCATGGGCTCTGGGCAGTACGGGCTGGACCCCGACACGGTGGAGCGGATCGCGCTGGAAATCCGTTCGGTCGCGGGGATCGGTGTCGAGCTCTGCGTCGTCATCGGCGGCGGCAACGTCTTCCGCGGGGTCTCCGGGGCCGCGCTCGGCATGGAACAGGCGACGGCCGACTATATCGGCATGCTGGCGACCGTGATGAACGCCCTCGCCTTGCAGGGCGTGCTCGAACGGCACGGGGTCAACACGCGGGTGCTCTCGGCGATCCGCATGGAATCGGTGTGCGAACCCTATATTCGCAGGCGCGCAATCCGGCATATGGAGAAGGGCCGGGTGGTAATCTTCGCCGCCGGCACCGGCAATCCGTTCTTTACCACCGATACCGCGGCCGCGCTCAGGGCGAGCGAGATGGGCTGCGACGCGCTGTTCAAGGGCACCCAGGTCGATGGGGTATACTCGGCCGATCCCAAGCTGGATCGCGATGCGGTGCGCTATGAAAGGCTGGGCTATCTCGACGTGCTGTCGCGCGACCTGAAGGTGATGGATGCCTCCGCGGTTTCCCTGGCACGCGAAAACAAGATACCAATTCTGGTATTTTCGCTACAAACTTCCGGAGCCTTCGCCGAGATCGTGGCCGGCGGGGGCACCTACACCCTAATCGCCGAGGGAGACTGGAATCGTGGCGGAGCCTGAATTAGCCGATATCGAACGGCGGATGAACGGCGCCATCGAGGCGCTGCGGCGCGAATTCGCCGGGCTGAGAACCGGCCGCGCCTCGGTCGCCCTGCTCGAACCGCTGACCGTCGAAGCCTATGGCAACAGGATGCCGATCAACCAGGTCGGCACGATCGGCGTTCCCGATCCGCGCATGCTCACCGTCCAGGTCTGGGACCAGGGCCAGGTCGGCGCGGTCGAGAGAGCCATCCGGGATTCGGGGCTCGGGCTCAACCCGCAGACCGAGGGCAATATTGTCAGGGTGCCGATTCCGCAGCTCACCGAGGAACGCCGCGTGGAGCTCACCAAGGTCGCCAACAAATATGCCGAACAGGCCCGGGTGGCCGTGCGCAATGTCCGGCGCGACGGCGTCGACCGGTTCAGGAAGAAGGAAAAGGACGGCGAGATCTCGCAGGACGAGCAACGCGCCTGGTCGACCGAAATCCAGCAATTGACCGACGTTACCATCGCAGCGATCGACGCGGCGCTGTCGACCAAGGAGGCGGAGATATTGCAGGTTTGAAGACACTGGAGCCGGCCCTCGCCTATCCCGACGAAATGGCGCCGACCCATGTCGCCGTGATCATGGACGGCAACGGCCGCTGGGCGGAGGCGCGCAACCTGGAGCGCGCGGTGGGCCACCGGCGGGGAGCGGAGGCGGCCATGCGGGCGGTCACCAGCGCCGCCGAGCTCGGCATCTCCTATCTGACGCTGTACGGGTTCTCGCACGAGAACTGGAACCGCCCGGCGCGAGAGATCGACGAGTTGATGCGGCTGTTGCGGAGCTATCTCCGCGACGAGGTGGCGGCGCTCGACCGGCAGGGGGTCAGGATCCTGTTCATCGGCGACCGCCTCCGGCTCGCCAGGGATATCGTCGCGCTTCTCGAGACGGCGGAAAGGCGCACCCGCCGCAACTCCGGGCTCACATTGATGATCGCGCTCAGCTATAGCGGGAGGCAGGAGATCACCCAGGCGGCCCGCAGCCTGGCCCGGCGGGCGGCGGCGGGCGAAATCGACCCGGAGGCGATCGACGAGGCGGCGCTGAGCCGCGAATTATTCACCGCGAACATCCCCGACCCCGATCTGGTGATCCGTACCAGCGGAGAGCAGCGGATCAGCAACTTCCTCCTCTGGCAATGCGCCTATTCCGAGCTGGTGTTTCTCGACACGCTCTGGCCGGATTTTTCGCGCGAGGATTTTGTCTCGGCCGTTCGCGAATTCCACCGGCGCGAGCGGCGGTTCGGAACCACCCGTGTCGGCTGACGCCGGGATTCCCGGGCTTGCCAAGCGCGTCTTGTCGTCTGCGGTGCTCGGGCCGGCGGTGCTGGCGGCGCTGTATCTGGGCTCGCCTTTTCTCGAAACCGTGGTGACCGTCGCGGCCGTGGCGATGGCCTGGGAATGGGACCGGATGTGCGGCGAGCGGCGCTTCGGGTTGAGCGGCTGGGCCGTGGTCCTCAGTCTCGTGGTCGCGGGCATGGCGGCCTGGAGCGGGCGGTTCGACGTGGTCAGCGCCGCGCTGGTCCTTGGAACTCTGGCGGCCTATGCGGCGGCGACCGCCTCGCATCGCAATCATCCTGCCTGGATCTCGGCCGGTCCGATCGTGATCGGCGTTCCCTGCGCGGCGTTGATGTGGCTCCGCGGCCTGCCGACCGGTGGCTTCGAGACCGCGCTTTGGCTGATCGGCGCCGTCTGGGCCACGGATATCGCGGCGTTCGCGGTCGGACGGCTGGTGGGCGGCACGCGGCTGGCGCCCCGGATCAGCCCCAACAAGACCTGGGCCGGGCTGATCGGCGCGATCGCGGTGGCCGCGCTCTGGGGGTTCCTGTTCGCCGTCTGGGCGGGGGCGGAAACCCCCTGGCTGCTGTGCATCCTGGGCGCCTGCGCGGCGGTGGTCGCCCAGGCGGGGGATCTCGGGATATCGTTCGTCAAGCGGCGCTTCGGCGCAAAGGACGCAAGCAACCTGATCCCCGGCCACGGTGGCGTACTCGACCGCCTCGACGGAATGCTGACGGCCGCCCCGGCGCTGGTGGCGCTGGTTCTGCTCACCAATGCGGGGATTCTCGCATGGTAGCTCCCGGCGCGCCGCGCAAGGTGACGATTCTCGGCTCCACCGGGTCCATCGGGTGCAGCACCATCGACCTGATCGAGCGCGAGCCGGAGCGGTTCGAGATCGTGGCGCTCACCGCCAACACCAACGCGGAGCTTCTCGCCGATCAGGCGCGCCGCGTGGGAGCCGGTTTCGCCGCCGTTGCCGACCCCGCGCAATACCGCGCCCTCTCGGACGCGCTGGGCCCCTCCGGAATCGCCTGCGCGGCCGGCGCCGAGGCCCTGGTCGAGGCGGCGGAGCGGCAGGCCGAATGGGTGATGGCCGGCATCGTCGGAGCCGCGGGACTCGCGCCCACCCTCGCCGCGGTCAGGCGCGGGGCGATCGTCGGCCTGGCCAACAAGGAATGCCTGGTCTGCGCCGGCTCGCTCTTCATGCGCGAGGTCGAGGCGAACGGCGCGACGTTGCTGCCGGTCGATTCCGAGCACAACGCGATCTACCAGGTTTTCGCCTCCGGGGCGCCCGAAACGATCGAAAAAATCATCCTCACCGCCTCGGGCGGACCGTTCCGGACCGCATCGATGGATGAAATCGCGCGCGCCACGCCGGCGCAGGCGGTGGCGCACCCGAACTGGGACATGGGCGCGAAAATCTCGGTCGATTCGGCAACCATGATGAACAAGGGGCTGGAGCTGATCGAGGCCCATCACCTGTTCGGCCTGCCCGGCGAACGGATCGAGATCGTGGTCCACCCGCAATCGATCGTCCATTCGATGGTCGCCTATATCGACGGATCGGTGCTGGCCCAGCTCGGCGCCCCGGATATGCGCATCCCGATCTCCTACGCCCTTGCCTGGCCCGAGCGGATGAGCACGCCGAGCGAACGGCTCGACCTCAACGCGGTCGCCAGGCTCGATTTCGAAGAGCCGGATCCGGTGCGGTTCCCGGCGCTGCGCCTCGCGCGCGAGGCACTGGCCGCCGGAGGCGCCGCACCGACGGTGCTCAACGCCGCCAATGAGGAAGCGGTGAAGCAATTCCTTGCCGGACGAATCGGTTTCCTCGACATCGCCGGTATCGTCGAGACCGTGCTGGATGCGATGGCGGGCGCCGACATGGCGACCCTGGATGACGTGCGCGAGGCCGACCGGCTGGCGCGCGTCCATGCCCGGGCGTCGATGGAGCGTGCGGTCATGCCGGCCGGTGGATAGCGGAGACGATGGAAGTGTTCGGTAACGGCGTGGATCTGGTGCTTTCCTTTCTGGTCTTGCTGCAGGAATACCTCCTCCCCTTCCTGATCGCGATCACCATCCTGGTGTTCGTGCATGAAATGGGACATTACCTCGTCGCGCGCTGGTGCGGCGTTCGGGTGGAAGTGTTTTCCGTCGGTTTTGGCGGAGAAATCTGCGGCCGGACGGATTCCCTCGGGACCCGCTGGAAGGTGAGTTGGATCCCGATCGGCGGCTACGTCAAGATGTTCGGCGAAATGCTTCCGCCAACCGGGGAGGGGGAGGGCGGGACCAGGCTGAGCCCCGAGGAGGAGCGGGTTTCGTTCCACACCAAGGCGCTTTGGCGCCGCGCCGCGATCGTCTTCGCCGGTCCGTTCGCCAATTTCCTGTTCGCCTTGGTCCTGTTGGCGGCGATCTTCGCGACCATCGGCGAGCGCTCGACCCCGGCCAACATCACCGCGGTGATCGAAGGCAGCGCGGCGGAACGCGCCGGGATCAAGGCGGGCGACATAATCCGCAATGTCAACGGCAGCGAGATCGAACGTTTCGAGCAGTTCGCCCGCATTGTCCGCTTTTCCCCCGGGATACGGCTGGAACTCGAGGTGGAGCGGGAGGGCAGGCGCGTGAAGCTGTTTGCCGTACCCGACGAAGTCCAGGTGGGCGGCCCTGGCGGCCTGCAGAAGATGGGCCGCCTCGGCGTGTCCCGAACCGGCGGCGGGATGACCATCGTCCGCCACGATCCCGGCGAAGCGGTGATCCGCGGCACCGCCGAGATGTTCCGCATAATCGGGGAGATCTTCCAGGCAGTCGGACAGATGCTGTCCGGCACCCGGGATACCAGCGATCTGGGAGGTCCGATACGAATCGCGCAGATTTCAGGCGATGTCTGGCAAGCCGGGGTGCTCAGCATGGTCGCCTTCGTCGCCACCCTGTCGATCAATCTCGGGCTGATCAACCTGTTTCCCATACCGCTGCTGGATGGCGGGCATCTGATGTTCTATGCGATCGAAGCCGTGGCGGGACGGCCGCCCGGCCGACGGGTGCGGGAATATGGCTACCGTATGGGAATCGCCTTGGTGCTGGGGCTTATGGTATTCGTGACTTGGAACGACCTGCTGCAGCTCCGGATCTTCGACTTCCTTGTCGATCTGGTAACCTAGGGCAAGCGTGAGGCAAGGCGTGTTGTGTTTCTTTAGGCGGATTGCCGCGGCGGCGGGAACGCTCGCCGCGATCCTCGGGGTGCTGGCATTCGTCGATGCCGCCCAGGCGCAAGACCCGCGCGGGCCGGTGAGCGCGATCCGCATCGAGGGTTCGGAGCGTGTCGAACCCGAAACCGTTCGCTCCTACATGACGTTCAAATCCGGCGCCACTATCACCGACGCCGACCTCGACGAATCGCTAAAACGCCTGTTCGAGACCGGCCTGTTCGCCGATGTGGCGGTTCGGCGCGAAGGAAGCGAGGTCGTGGTCCGGATCGTCGAGAACCCGATCATCAACCGGATCGCATTCGAGGGAAACCTGCGCATCGAGGATGAAATCCTGCGGGACGAGATCACGCTTCGGCCCCGTGTCGTCTATACGCGGTCGCGGGTCCAGGCCGATCTGTTGCGGATCATCGAAATCTATCGCGGCAGCGGCAGGTTCGCCGCCCGGGTCGTGCCGAAAGTGGTCCAGCTTCCGCAGAACCGGGTGAACCTGATCTTCGAAATTCACGAAGGCAGCCCCACCGATGTCCGCCGGATCACCTTCATCGGCAACGCGCGGTTTACCGACGGCGAGCTCAGAGATGCCATTCAAACCAGGGAATCCGGGATATTCAGCTTCTTCAGCGGCGGCGACCTTTATGACCCGGATCGGCTGACATTCGATCGGGAACTGGTACGCCGCAAATATCTGAACGCCGGCTACGCGGACTTTCGCGTGGTCTCGGCGGTTGCCGAACTCACGCCCAACCAGGAAGCCTTCTTCATCACCTTCACCCTGGAAGAGGGCAAGCATTACCGATTCGGCAAGATCGGCGTCACCACCACGTTGCGGGACCTCGATCTAAAGCCCATCAAGGAGGCCGTCGAGATCGCCGAGGGCGATCCGTACAGCGCCGAAGACGTCGAAAACGCGACAAGCGCCCTGACCGACGCCGCCGGCCGTGCCGGCTATGCGTTTGTCGATGTGAAGCCCGAAATTGAACGCGATCGCGAAAATCGACGCATCGGCGTTTCATTCGAGATCGATCAGGGTCCGCGCGTTTTCGTCGAGCGGATCGAAATTCGCGGAAACCTTCGTACCGAGGACCAGGTGATCCGGCGGGAGTTCCGCCTCGTCGAAGGCGATGCCTTCAACAGCGACTACATCCGCCGCGCACGCCGTAGCCTCCGCAATCTGGGCTTCTTCGAGGGCGTCGAGATCAAGAACGTTCCGGGCTCGGCCCCGGATCAGACCGTGATCGAGGTCAGCGTCACGGAACGTTCCACCGGAGAAATTTCTTTCGGCGCCGGCTATTCGACCGCGGTGGGAGGGATCGCCGACATTGTGCTGCGCGAACGTAACCTGTTAGGAAAAGGCCAGGATGCGAGAATACGTGCGCAGATCGCCCAGAGAGAGCAGCAAATCGAGCTGAATTTCACCGAACCTTACTTCCTCGACCGCAAGCTGGCGGCAGGATTCGATGTGTTCAGCACGGCGCGCGATTACCAGGAACAGAGTTCCTTCGACCAGGAAACGCAAGGATTCGCCCTGCGCATTGCATATCCGGTCGCCGAGGATCTGAGACAGCGCTGGCGGTATACGCTGCGGCGGGACGATATCTCCGGGATCTCGAGCGATGCCGCGTCGGTGATCGCCGAACAGGAAGGCGATGCCGTGCTCTCGGCGATCGGCCATGCCATCGTCTACGACACGAGAGACAGCCGCTTCTCGCCACGGGAAGGCCTGCTTGCCAGCATGGACCACGAACTCGCCGGGATCGGCGGGGAGGTGAAGTTCCTGAAGACCGAGGTCAGGGGATCGGCGTTCATCCCCATCACCGACACCCTGACCGGCAGCGCGACGTTTGGCAGCGGCTACGTATTCGGGCTCGGCCAGGACACTCGAATTCTCGACCGGTTCTTCCTCGGTAGCGACGAAGTGAGAGGCTTCGCCCTCGCCGGCGCGAGCCCGCGCGATATGAATACCGAAGATGCGGTCGGCGGGAATTGGTACTATGCGGGCTCTGTCGCGGTTTCCTTCCCGCTCGGCCTCCCCAACGAGGCGGGGTTACGCGGGCGTGCCTTCGTCGATTACGGAAGCACCGGAATCACCGAGGGAGACGAGGCCGGCATTTTGGATGTCGCCAGCATCCGTGCGTCGGCGGGCATGGGACTGTCCTGGGCGTCTGTGCTCGGGCCGATGAATATCGATTTCGCCTGGCCCATCCACAAGGAAAGCTACGACGAAACCCAACTCGTCCGTTTCAGCTTCGGAACAAGGTTCTAGCAGCGCCATGCAGTCCATCGCCCAACGCTACCTCCCCGTTCTCGCCGCCGGCTTGGCGATCTGTATTCTCGATGTATCGCTGCCGTGGACCGCGACCGCTCAGGAAAAACGCCCTTCCATCGGCGTCGTCGATGTGCAGCATATTCTCCGGAACTCCAAAGCCGCCAAGAGCGTGCGCCCGCAGATCGAAAAGCTGCGCACGAATTACCAGTCCTCGGTCAGGGAGCGGGAAACGGAGCTGCGGAAAGCCAGCCTGGATCTGCAGCGCCAGCGCGCAATTCTTTCCCCGCAGGCTTTCGCCAAGAGGCGGAGCGTCTATGAGGAGCAGGCGCGCGAGGCCCAGATCGATTTTCAGAATCGCAAGCGTCAACTCGACAACGCCTACAGCACCGCCATGCGCAGCGTCCACCGATCCATGGTGGTCGCGGCGGCCAAGATAGCGGAAGAACGCAAGTTCGACATCGTCTTGCCGAAATCGCTCGTCCTGCTTGCGGACCAGAAACTCGACATAACGGGGGAGGTGCTGCGCCACGTCGACGAGAGCCTGCCGTCGGTCAAGGTGAGTGTGACGAAACCGGCCGATGGCAAGGCGCCGGCGCCGAACAACTGAGTATGGCGGATCCTCGTTTTTTCGATCGAGCTGGCCCGTTCTCCCTCGCTGAACTCGCCGAACTCGGCGGCGCGGCGCTGGGCGCGAACGCCGATCCGGAACGCCAAATGGACGACGTAGGGCCGCTCCACGCCGCGCGCGCGGGGGAGGTCAGCTTTTACGACAACCGGCGCTATGCCGATAGCCTGGCCGCCAGCGCCGCCGGCGCCTGCCTGATCCGGGACGCCGACACCGGCATGGCGCCGTCCGAAATGGCGTTGCTGGTGACCGAAACGCCGTATTTGGCCTTTGCCCGGGTGAGTCGGGCTTTCTATCCGATCCCGCCCGTCGAGCCCGGGATCGCCCCGACGGCGTCGGTCGACCCGAAGGCGGCGATCGGACCGGGTTGCCGGATCGATCCCTTTGCCGCCATAGCGGCGGGGGTTTCCATCGGGCCGCGCTGCCACATCGGTCCCCACGTCGCGATCGGACGCGGGGTGACGATCGGCGAGGATGTCCGAATCGGACCGGGGTGCAGCCTCGGCCATTGCGTCGTCGGGTCCCGAGTGCGCATGCTCGCCGGCGTCCGGATCGGCGAAGACGGGTTCGGTTTCGCGACCGACAAGGATGCCGGCAGCCATGTGGACATCCCCCAGATCGGCCGCGTTCTGATCGAGGACGACGTCGAGATCGGCGCCAATTCCACCATCGACCGCGGCGCCGGCCCCGACACCGTGATCGGCCAGGGAACCAGGATTGATAACCTGGTCCAGATCGGTCACAATGTGGTCCTCGGACGCGGCTGTATTGTTGTTGCCCAAGCTGGCATTTCCGGGAGCACCACTCTTGGAGATTTCGCCGTGGTCGCCGCTCAAGGCGGTGTCGCTGGACATCTCAGGATCGGCGCCGGCGCCAGGATTGCCGCCAAGGCGGGGGTCATGCGCGATGTCGCGGAAGGTGAAACCGTTGCAGGTGCGCCCGCGGTGCCGATCAAGCAGTTCTTTCGCCGAGTCGCCACCTTGAGACGGCTGTCGGAACGAGAATAGCCACAGCCCATGGACATTGTAGAGACCGAAGTTCCAATCACCGATATCTCGATCGAGCGGGTCATGGAAATGATCCCGCACCGGTATCCGTTTCTCATGATCGACCGGGTGCTCGAACTCGTCCCCAACGTGCGGGCAACCGGGCTCAAGAACGTCTCGATCAACGAAGCGCATTTTCAGGGCCATTTTCAGGGCGCCAAGGTCATGCCGGGGGTCCTGCTGATCGAAGCGATGGCGCAGACGGCGGCGGTGCTGGTCGTGCACACGCTGGGAGCCGGGGCCGAAGGCAAGCTGGTCTATTTCATGTCGGTCGACGGCGCCCGGTTCCGCAAGCCGGTCGTCCCGGGCGATTCGGTTCGGATCGAAGTCGAGAAGGTGCACAGCCGCGGCAATGTCTGGAAGTTCAGCGGTAAAGCCGTTGTCGAGGGCTCGGTGGCCGCCGAAGCCACCTACGCCGCAATGATCCGGGACCGCTAGGCTTCATGGCCGAGATTCACCCCACGGCGATCGTCGAATCGGGGGCCGAGCTGGGGGAGGGCGTCGCTATCGGCCCTTACTGCACCGTCGGTCACGACGCGGTGCTCGGGAGCGGCGTCCGGCTGGTCTCCCATGTGGTGGTCGCGGGCCGCACGACGATCGGGGCCGACACCTGCGTCTACCCCTTCGCCTCCATTGGCCTGCCGCCGCAGGACCTCAAATACAGGGGCGAACCCTCCAGGCTCGAGATCGGCGCCGCTAACACCATCCGCGAGCAAGTCACCATGAACCCGGGGACCGAGGGCGGCGGCATGCTGACCCGGGTCGGCGATAACGGGCTGTTCATGACCGGGACTCACGTCGCCCACGACTGCAAGATCGGAAATCACGTCATCTGCGCCAACAACGCCACGCTGGGCGGGCATGTCGTGGTGGACGATTTCGCGATCATCGGCGGTCTGGCCGCGGTCCACCAGCACTGCCGAATCGGCGCCCATGCGATCATCGGCGGCGTGTCCGCGGTGGTGCAGGACGTCATCCCTTACGGATCGGCCACCGGGGACCGCGCCCGTCTGATCGGCCTCAACGTCGTGGGCCTCCGGCGCCGGGACTTTTCGCGCACCGATATCCAGGCGCTTCGCGCCGCCTACCGGCTCCTCTTCGCGGAAGAGGGGACTCTCGCCGAGCGTCTCGAAGATGTGGCCCTGATGTACTCGGACAACGTGCCGGTCATGGATATCGTGACGTTCATCCGCGCCGATTCGAACCGCGCGATCTGCCAGCCCAAGGCGGGCAATGCCCCCTAGGATCGGGATTGTCGCCGGCGCCGGCGACATACCCGACCGCGTGATCGCGGCCTGCCGGGAGGCCGGACGCGATCCGTTCGTCATCGGGCTCACGGACCAGGCCGATCCGGCGTCGTTTTCGCGCTCGCCCGATGCTTGGATCCGCCTCGGCGAGGCGGGAAAGGGTGTCGAACTCCTCAAATCCGCCGGCGCGGAGGAGGTCGTCCTCGTCGGCGGTGTCGACCGGCCGCCGCTTCGCTCGCTCCGGCCCGACGCCTGGACGGCGCGTCTTCTCCTGCGGGTCGGACGTTCCTATTATCGCGACGGCTCGATCCTGGACGCGATCGCGGATGCGCTCGAAACCGAGGGTCTTCGGGTCGTGGCACCGGAAACCCTGGCCACCTCTCTCGCCGCGAAGGCGGGCGCCTATACCGCCCGCGCGCCCGACGAGGCGCAGCGCACCGATATCGCGCGCGGTTTCGAGGTCGCCCGCGCGCTGGGCGCGCTGGATGTCGGCCAGGCGGTGGTCGTCCAGCAGGGACGGGTTATCGGGGTGGAGGCCGCGGAAGGAACCGACGCGCTGATCGAACGCTGCGCGCCGCTGCTCGCCCCGGGCGGGGGTGGCGTGCTGGTCAAGGCCTGCAAGCCGGGGCAGGACATCCGCATCGACCTGCCGACGATCGGGCCGCGCACGGTGGCGAACGCCGCGCGGGCGGGGCTCTGGGGTGTCGCCGTCGCAGCGGGGCGCGCGCTGATCGTCGATACCGAAGAGGTCATCCGGGTGGCCGATGCCGCCGGCATCTTCGTCATCGGCATCGACGAAGCGGAGTGAAGGGCGGTCCCAATGGAGCCGCGCTCCCCGCTATTCTTCCTGGTCGCGGGCGAGCCGTCCGGCGACGAGATCGGCGGCCGGCTCATCCCGGCGCTCAGGGAGGCCACCGGCGGCGAGCTGCGCATCGCCGGCATAGGCGGCGAAGCGATGGCCGCCCAGGGCCTCGAAAGCCTGTTCCCCATCGAGGAACTCTCGGTGATGGGGCTGGTGGAGGTGGTTCCACGGGCGATCGGAATCATGCGCCGCATGTCGGAGACCGCCGGCGCCATCCGCCGTCTGTCGCCCGACGCGGTCATAACCATCGACGCGCCCGCGTTCGCCAACGGCGTCTGGCGCCGCCTCGGCGGCGTCGACGCCGCATTGATCCACTATGTCGCGCCGACGGTCTGGGCCTGGCGCGCGGGGCGCGCGCGCAAGCTCGCCCGGAAGATCGATCATCTTCTCGCCCTGTTTCCGTTCGAACCGCCTTTTTTCGAGGCCGAACGGCTCGACTGCACCTTCGTCGGGCATCCCGGGCTGGAAACCGAGATCGCGGCCGATGACGGGGCGGCCTTCCGCGCGCGCCACGCAATACCCGCCGGGCCGGTCATCGGGCTGCTCCCGGGGAGCCGCCGCGGCGAGATTTCCCGCCTGATGCCGGTCTTCGCCGACGCGGTGCGGCGGATCGCGGCGGTCGAACCGGCTGTTCGGGTCGTGATTCCCGCGGTCCCGGCGCATGCGGCCCTGATCCGGAACGCCGCCGCCCGATTGCCGGTACCGGTCACGGTCACCGCCGACCGGCAGGAACGCCACGCGGCGATGGCGGCGTGCGACGCGGCGATCGCGGCATCCGGCACGGTGGCGCTGGACCTCGCGCTCGCCGGCGTGCCGATGGTTATCGCCTACAGGCTCAACCCGCTCACGGCATCGATCCTTCGCCGGATGATCCGCGTCCGCTATGCGACGATCGTCAACCTGGTGCTTGACCGGCCGGCGATCCCCGAGTTTCTTCAGGAGAACTGCACCGGGAACCGGCTCGCGGAGGCCGCCCTGGCGCTTCTGCGGGACGACGGCGCGCGCAGCGCGCAGCGCGAGGCGGTCGCCAGCGCGCTCGCCGCGCTCGGTCCCGGCGACGAGAGCCCGAGCGCCCGGGCGGCCGCGGCGATACTGGATGTCGTGCGCCGCCGGGCGGAAACCCGTACCGAACAGGGAGTTGTCACATGACCGACGCCGCGGACAAGACGAGCTACCGCTTTCTCCACACGATGATCCGGGTCAAGGACCTTGAGAAGTCGCTCGACTTCTATACCCGGCACCTTGGCATGAACCTGCTGCGGCGCCGCGAGTTTGCCGACGGCCGGTTTACCCTGGCCTTCGTCGGCTATGGCGAAGAGACCGATAACACCGTGATCGAGCTGACCCATAACTGGGACCAGGAGGACGCCTACGATCTGGGGGCCGCCTTCGGCCATCTCGCGGTCGCGGTTCCCGATGTCTACGGCACCTGCGAAGCGCTGGAGAAGGAAGGGGTCAGCATTCCCCGGCCGCCGGGGCCGATGAAATTCGGCGGCAGCCAGACCCATATGGCGTTCATCGAGGACCCGGACGGCTACCGGATCGAATTGATCCAGCGGTCCTAGGGGCCCCGTTCAGCCCCGCTTGGCGATCGGCACGTAGCGGCGCTGCTCGTACCCGGTATAGAGCTGGCGCGGCCGGCCGATCTTCTGGTTCGGGTCCTCGACCATCTCGTTCCACTGGGCGACCCAGCCGACCGTGCGGGCGACCGCGAACAGCACCGTGAACATGCTGACCGGGATGCCGATCGCCTTGAAGATGATGCCGGAATAGAAGTCGACATTGGGGTACAGGCGGCGGTCCACGAAATAGCTGTCCTCCAGCGCGAAACGCTCGAGCTCCATCGCAAGTTCGAGCAGCGGCTCGTTCTCGATCTCGAGCTCGTTGAGCACCTCGTGGCAGGATTCGCGCATCAGCCGCGCCCGGGGATCGAAATTCTTGTACACCCGGTGCCCGAAGCCCATCAGGCGGAACGGGTCGTCGGGGTTCTTGGCCTTGTCGACGAATTCGCCGATACGGTTGGGGCTGCCGATCTCGTTGAGCATGTTGAGCACCGCCTCGTTGGCGCCGCCATGCGCGGGACCCCACAGGCTGGCGATCCCGGCGGCGATGCAGGCGAACGGGTTGGCGCCGCTCGATCCCGCCAGCCGGACCGTCGAGGTCGAGGCGTTCTGTTCGTGATCGGCATGCAGGATCAGGATGCGGTCGAGCGCCCTGGCGATCACCGGGCTGATCTCATAGTCCTCGCACGGCGTCGCGAACATCATGTGGATGAAGTTCTCGGCGTAGTTGAGGTTGTTGCGCGGATAGATGAATGGCTGGCCCTGCGAATACTTGAACGCCCAGGCCGCGATGGTCGGCATCTTCGCGATCATCCGATAGGACGCGACCATGCGCTGGTACGGATCGGAGATATCTGTGCTGTCGTGATAGAACGCCGACAGGGCGCCGACCACGCCGCACATAATGGCCATCGGGTGCGCATCGCGACGGAACCCGTCGATGAACTTGTGAAGCTGTTCGTGCACCATCGTGTGATGGGTGATGGCGTGCACGAAGGTGTCTTTTTCCTCCTTCGTGGGCAGTTCGCCGTAGAGCAGGAGATAGCAGACTTCCATGAAGTCGCTGTTCAGGGCCAGATCCTCGATCGGATAGCCGCGATGGAGAAGGATTCCGGCTTCGCCGTCGATATAGGTGATCTTGGATTCGCAACTCCCGGTGGCGGTGAACCCCGGGTCGTAGGTGAACATATCGGTCGCGCCGTAGAGATTGCGGACGTCGATGACCTTGGGGCCGCAGGTCCCCTGCAGTACGGGGAAGGTGACCTGCTCGCCGGAGCCGTTGTTGACGATCGTGATGCTGTCCTCGGGCGGGGTACCGTTGCCGGTCAGGTCGGTGCTCATCTCCGTTGTCCCCCGTTGGCCAGAAAGTCCGGCGGCGCGCCGGCGCCGGACTCTAATGATTTCGTGCCCTCAGATCAAATTGACGAGCCGTTGGGGTCCCGGTCGACGGACCCGAGCGCATCCCGGATCCGGCCCAGCGTCTCCGCCCGCCCGAGCACCGCGGCGACCTCGAAAATCCCGGGCGAGACGGTGCTGCCGGCAAGACTTGCACGGAGAGGCTGTGCGACGGCGCCGAGCTTGATCTCCCGCGCTTGCGCGAAATCGCGAACCGCCCGCTCGATCTCGTCCTCTGCCCAGGATTCGAGCGACTCCAGCGTCGGCAGCAGCGCCCCGAGCGCCGACAGGGCGTCCTCGCCCAGCAGCTTCCGCGCCCTGGCATCGATGGCTATGGGCCGCTCGGCAATGTAGAAAGCGGAATTCTCGGCCAGCGCGACAAGGCTGTTCGCGCGCGGCTTCAGACCGGGCATCGCCCGCCTCAGCCGCGCCGCCCTGTCTTCGTCGAGGGCGATCCCCAGCCTCTCCTCCAGGCGGGGGCGAATGAGCGCGACCAGGGCGTCCGCCGCCGTTTCCTGCAGGTAATGGGCGTTGAGGCTCATCAGCCGGTCGAGATCGAACCGCGCGGCGCCGCGCCCGACATGGTCGAGATCGAACCAGGCGATTGCCCGGTCGCGGGCGATGATCTCGTCGTCGCCATGGCTCCAGCCCAGGCGCAGCAGGAGGTTCACCAGCGCATCGGGGAGAATGCCGAGATCGCGATAGGCATCCACGCCGAGCGCGCCGTGCCGCTTCGACAGCTTGGCGCCGTCGGCGCCGTGGATCAGCGGGATATGGGCGTAGACCGGGGTTTCCCAGCCCAGGGCACGGAAAAGCTGGGTCTGGCGAAACGCGTTGTTCAGGTGGTCGTCGCCCCGGATCGCATGGGTGATCCCCATCTCGTGGTCGTCGACGACGACGGCGAGCATATAGGTGGGGGTACCGTGGCTCCTCAGCAGCACCATGTCGTCGAGCTGGCGGTTGGCGACCCGGACACGCCCCTGCACGGCGTCCTCGATCGCGGTCTCGCCCTCGCGCGGCGCCCTGAACCGGATCACCGGGTCGATTCCGGGCGGCGCTTCGGCCGGATCGCGGTCGCGCCAGCGACCGTCATAGAGCATCGCCCGTCCTTCGGCCTTGGCGCGCTCGCGCATTTCGGCGAGCTCCTCCGGTGTGGCATAACAGTAATAGGCTTTGCCTTGGTCGAGCAGGCGGTGCGCCGCCTCGACATGGCGCGGGAGGCGCAAAAACTGGCTTACCGGCTCACCATCCCAGTCAAGCCCGAGCCAGGAGAGGCCGTCATAGATCGCCGCGACCGCTTCTTCGCTGTAACGGCGGCGGTCGGTGTCCTCGATCCTGAGCAGGAACCGGCCGCCGTGACGGCGCGCGAACAGCCAGTTGAACAACGCCGTCCGCGCGCCGCCGATATGGAGAAACCCGGTCGGCGAGGGGGCAAAGCGGGTGACGACCGTCATGGCGGCTCCTCGGCAGTCCGGCTGTTGGGCACCGTAGCGGGAAGGCTCCGGCGCGGGTCAGCGCTTACACGATGAACAGCGGGCTTGGCAACGCGGGCGTAAAGCGCGGCCTCGGGTGGAACCTTCCGGACGCGGTTTCGGCCGAGCGGGACCGTTGGGTGCTGTGGCTGCCGGTGGCGCTCGGGCTCGGGATCGCGGTCTATTTCGCGCTGCCGCGCGAACCGCCGCACTGGCTGATCCCGGTGTCGGGCGCGACGATCGCCGCGGCGTTCGTCCTGCGCGGCCGTCCCGGCGGTGCCGCGCTGATCGCGCTCGCCGCCTTCGCCGCCGGTTTCTCGCTCGCCCAGCTCCGCACGCTCGCGGTCGCCGCGCCGGTGCTCGAAAGGCGCATCGGACCGGTGACCGTTACCGGAACGATCGAGGCCGCATCGCGCGACAAGCGCGGCGCATGGCGGACGACCATCGCCGATCCCCGGATATCCAGGCTCGCCGCCGAAGCGACGCCCCGACGCATCCGGATCAGCGTCCGCACCACCGATCCCGCGTTCGAACCGGGAAGCCGCTTCTCGGTCCGCGCGATGCTCCAGCCGCCGCTCGCCCCGGTGGTCCCGGGCGGGTTCGATTTCGCGAGACGGGCCTATTTTCTGAGCCTCGGAGCGGTCGGCTTTGCCGTCTCCCGGCCGGCCATCGCGGCCGCCCGCGATCCCCCCGGCATCCGCGCCCGGGTCAACCTTCTGCGCCAGCGCATCACCCGACGGATCGCCTCCGCGCTTCCCGGCGCGGAGGGCGCCGTGGCCGCCGCCTTGACCACCGGAGAGCGCGGCGCCATCCCGGAACGGGTCCTGGTGGCGATGCGCGATGCCGGACTCGCGCACCTCCTCGCGATTTCCGGGCTTCACTTCTCGCTGGTCGCGGCCTTGCTGTTCGGCGGTCTCAGGGCCGGTCTCGCCGCCGTGCCCGTCATCGCGCTGCGCTACCCGATCAAGAAATGGGCGGCAGCGGGCGCCTTTGCCGGCGCCCTGGTGTATCTCCTGATATCCGGCGCCTCGATCCCGACCCAGCGCGCCTTCCTCATGCTTTCCGTGGCGCTGCTCGCGGTGATGCTGGACCGGGCCGCGATCTCGATGCGGCTGGTCGCGGTCGCCGCCGCCGCGGTGCTGCTGATCGCGCCCGAAAGCCTGTTGGGCGCGAGCTTCCAGATGTCGTTCGCCGCCGTGGTCGCGCTGGTCGCCTTCTATGAGTCGGTCAGCGAACGGCTAGCCGGGTTGCGCGCGGATTCCGGCCTCGCGCCTCGCGCTCTACGCGTTCGGCGTCGGGCTGACGACGCTGATCGCGGGGCTCGCGACCGCGCCGTTCGCGGTCTATCACTTCAACCGGTTTGCGGTGTTCGGCGTCGTCGCCAA
This sequence comes from Alphaproteobacteria bacterium, assembly GCA_965205995.1. Classification (GTDB taxonomy): domain Bacteria; phylum Pseudomonadota; class Alphaproteobacteria; order MPNO01; family MPNO01; genus MPNO01. The sequence continues at coordinate 661,568 of OZ242200.1, forward strand.
CCTGCTCGCCGTCCCGGTTACCGGGCTGTGGATCATGCCCTGGGCCATCCTCGCGTTCCTGCTGATGCCGTTCGGCCTGGAAGGGCTGGCCTTGGCGCCGATGGGGTGGGGGATCGCCGTGGTGATCGCCGTCGCCGAGACCGTCTCTTCATGGCCCTCGGCGGTGCGCCTGGTTCCGGCAATGCCTGCCGCTTACCTCGCGCTGACCGCTACCGGCGGGCTCTGGCTCTGCCTGTGGCGCGGCCGGCTACGAGCGCTTGGGCTGATCGGCATCGCGGTCGCGCTATTGACGGGATGGCGCGACCGTCCGCCGGACATCCTGGCCGGGCTGGACCCGGGCGCCTTCGCGATACGGATCGGGGACGGGCTTGCGATCGCACCCGCGACACGCAGGTTCACCCGCCAGTACTGGCTCAGGAACGCGGGGCTCGCCGAACCCGTATTGTGGCCGGGCGGGCGCGGCACCGGGGATGCCGTGCTTTCCTGCGACGGGCTCGGATGCATTCTGCGCCGCGGCGGCACCACGGTCGCGGTCGTTCTCGACCGCGCCGCCCTGCAGGAGGATTGCCACGAAGCGGAGCTGTTGATCGCGGCGATGTGGGTCGCGCGTTGGCGATGCCGGGCGCCGGAGCGGGTGATCGATCTGCGCGAGCGGCGCCGGGAAGGCGCGCTCGCCATATGGCTGGAGCCCGACGGTCCGCGGATCGAGAGCGCGCGCCAGCTCCGGGGCGCCCGCCCCTGGACGGCTCAGTACTGGCGGAACAGGCAGACGAGCCGGCCCTGAACCTTGACTTGGTCGGGGCCGAAAATGCGGGTCTCGTGGCTCGGGTTGGCGGGCTCCAGCGCGATCGAATCGCCGCGCCGCCGGAACCGTTTCAGCGTGACCTCCTCGTTGCCCAGCAGGGCGACGACGATGTGGCCGTTCTCCGCCGTGTCGCCGCGCCGGATCACCGCGACATCGCCGTCGTGAATCCCGGCATCGATCATCGAATCCCCTTCGACCTCGAGGGCGTAGTGTTCGCCCGACCCGAGCAGGGATTGCGGCATCGCGAAGCTGCGCGTGTTGTCGCGCAGCGCCTCGATGGGAACGCCGGCCGCGATGCGGCCGTAGAGCGGCAGCGCGACGACCTGCTGGTCGTCACCGCCGCTCGCACCGCCGAGCTCGTTGGCGAAGTCGCCTTCGATCACCTTGGGCGCGAACATGCCGCCCCGCTTCGGCGCGCCCTCGGCCATCGTCTCGGGACGGCGCAGCACTTCGAGGGCGCGGGCGCGGTGGGGCAGGCGGCGGATGAAGCCGCGCTCCTCCAGGGCGATGATCAGGCGATGGATGCCCGACTTGGATTTGAGGGTGAGCGCCTCCTTCATCTCGTCGAAGGAAGGCGATACCCCGTGCTGGCCGATGAACGTGTCGATATAGGCCAGCAGCTCGTATTGCTTGGGCGTCAACATGGGTCACCGTCCGCTGGATCGCTACCAGATATAGAACGAAACATAAACATGACCCCATGTTCTAGTAAAGTTCTATTTCCGGGTCAACGCCCTAAAGCGGTTTCCGATTCGCTCCTCAGATACCGACCATCCCGCCTTCGAGCCGCAGGATGCGGATCCGCGCGCCCTTGGCAGCCGCCGGCGCGAAAGGCTCGCGGACGATCAGGCAGTCGGCGCGCGCCATATTGGCGAACATCGCGCTGTCCTGGACGTCGAAAGGCGTGGCCGTCAAGCCGCCATCCGGGTCGGCGGCGAGGGAAGCCCGCAGATAGTCCTCGCGTTCGTCGTTGCCGCCGAGACCGGCGCCGAGCCGCGCCGGCTCGCTTGTATCGAACCCGCCGGCGGCGTCCAGCATCGCCCCGAGCGCGGGTTTCACGAAGATCATCGCGCAAACCATCGACGAGACCGGGTTGCCGGGCAGCCCGAGCAGCGGCGTGCCGTTGAGGCGCCCGAAGATCAGCGGCTTTCCCGGCCGCATCGCGATTCGCCAGAAATCGACCTCGAGCCCGACCTCGCCGAGGACGCTCTGCACCAAATCGTGATCGCCGACCGATGCGCCGCCGGTGGTCAGCACCAGGTCGGTGCCGCGCGCGCCCGCCGCCATCCTTTTAAGCGAAGCCGCCGAATCCGGCGCGATCCCGAGATCGACGGGAACCGCGCCGAGGGCGGTGACGAACCCGGCCAGCGCGAGGGCGTTGGAACTGACGATCTGGTCGCGCCCGATCGGCTCCCCCGGCATGACGATCTCGTCGCCGGTCGCGAGGATCGCCACCCGCGGCTGGCGTCGGACTTTCAGCCAGGGCAGGTTCATCCCCGCCGCCAGCCCGACATCGCGCGCCGTCAGGACCCGGCCCGCTTCGAGCAGCACCTCGCCCTCGGTGAAGTCGAGCCCGGCGGGGCGGACGAAGCGCCCCTTGGGAGCCTTGCCGTCGACCACATCGACACGGTCGCCGCCTGCATCCCTGGTGTTTTCCTGGATGACGATGGTATCGGCGCCGTCGGGCACCGCCGCGCCGGTGAAGATGCGCACCGCTTCCCCCGGGCCGACGCTGCCCTCGAAGGCGCGCCCCGCCGGGGCGTAGCCGACCACGGCAAGCCGGGCGGGCAGGGTGCGGACATCCGCGGCGCGGACGGCGTAGCCATCCATCGCGGAGACCGCAAGCGGCGGCTGGGTGCGCCGCGCCGCCACGTCCTCGGCGAGGACGCGACCCAAGGCCGCGCTGAGCCCGATTTGCTCGGCCGGCATCGGCTGGAGCGCCGCCAGGATGCGGCCGCGCGCTTCGGCGACCGAGATCATCGCGCGGCTTCGAACGTGCCCGACCGACCGCCCGCCTTGTGGACCAGCCGGATATCGCCGATCCGCATGGCCCGGTCCACGGCCTTGCACATATCGTAAACCGTCAGCGCCGCGACACTGACCGCCGTCAACGCTTCCATCTCGACCCCGGTGCGTCCGGAGAGCCGGCAGGTGGCCTCGATTTCGACCAGGCTGCGCTCTTCGTCGCAGCGCAGATCGATGTCGATCGCGGTCAGCGCCAGGGCATGGCAGAGGGGGATCAGATCCGCGGTCCGCTTCGCCGCCATGATCCCGGCGAGGCGGGCGACCGTGAGCACGTCGCCCTTGGCGACGCTGCCGGCGACGATCCTGCGGAGCGTTTCGGACGCCATCGATACCGAGCCCCGCGCGGTCGCCGTCCTTTCGGTGACCTCCTTCCCGGAGACGTCGACCATGACCGCCTTGCCCTCGGCGTCGATATGGCTGAATTCGGCCATCCGGTCAGGCCGCCTCGCGGCGCAGCAGCGCCTCGGTCGCGGCGCGCACGTCAGCCTGGCTCATCAGCGCCTCGCCGATCAGGAAAGTGGTCACCCCGACGGCTTCCATCGACGCCAGATCCGCCTGGCTGGAAAGCCCGCTTTCGCCCACCACCAGCCGGTCCCCGGGCACCAGGGGCGCCAGCCTGCGCGTGGTCGCGATGTCGGTCTCCAGCGTCTTGAGGTTGCGGTTGTTGATGCCGACCAGCCCGTCGCCGATCGACAGCGCGCGGGTGAGCTCGTCCTCGTCGTGAACCTCGACAAGGACATCCATCGCCAACTCCCGCGCCAGCGCCGCGAGCTCCCGGGCGAGGCTGTCTTCCAGCGCCGCCACGATCAACAGGATGCAGTCGGCCCCGATCGCGCGCGCTTCCGCGACCTGGTAGGGATCGAGCATGAAATCCTTGCGCAGCACCGGCAGGCCGACCGCCGCGCGCGCCGTCGACAGGTGTTCGTCGGCACCCTGGAAATAGGGCGGATCGGTCAGCACCGAAAGACATGCCGCGCCGCCGGCCTCGTAGTCCCGGGCGAGGCGGGCCGGATCGAAATCTTTGCGAATCAAACCTTTGCTTGGCGATGCTCGCTTTATTTCTGCGATCAGGCCGTAGCGTCCTTGCTCCCGCGCGCGGCGCAGCCGGGCGGCGAAACCCCGCGGCGGCGCGGCCGTCTCGGCATCTTCCAGGACCGCGTTCATCGGCCGGCGCCGCTTGCAGCCGGCGACATGCTCCCGCTTGTCCGCGCAAATCCGTTGCAGCACGTCGCTCATCGGGGTCGGTCGCCCTGGTTGGAGATCTCGACCATCCGGGCGAGCGCATCGCGCGCCTTGCCCCCGTCGATGGAGCGCGCGGCGAGCGCCGCCCCCTCGACCAGATCTTCTGCGGCGCCCGCGACCACCAGCGAGCCGGAAGCGGTCATGATGGCGCTGTCACGGTAGGTGCCCGGCGCGCCGTCGAGAAGGGCGCGGAGCCGTTCGGCGTTATACGCCCCGGTTCCGCCCTTGAGCTCCTCGATGCGGCCCTCGGCGAGGCCCGCATCGGCGGCGGTCACGGTGAAGCTCCGCACCCCGCCATCCGACCATTCGGCCACCATCGTCTCGCCGGCGGAGGTGAGTTCGTCGAGCCCGCCCGCGCCATGCACCACCCAGGCGCGCTCCGACCCCAGGCGCCCCAGCACTTCGGCCAGCGGCTCGACCCATTCGACGGCATACACGCCGACCAGGAGCCGCCGCACGAAAGCCGGGTTGGAGAGGGGACCGAGGAGGTTGAAGATGGTCCGCACGGCGAGCTCGACCCGCGGCCCGGCGACGTGCCGGGTCGCGCTGTGATGCCGGGGCGCCATCATGAAACCGATGCCGGCTTCGCGGATCGATTTTTCGATCAGCGGGAACGCGGCCTCGATATCGACTCCGAGCGCGGTCAGCACATCCGCCGCCCCGGATCTGGAGGACAAGGCGCGATTGCCGTGCTTGGCGACCGGTATGCCGCAACCGGCCACCACCAGCGCGGCGGCGGTGGAGATGTTGAGCGTGCCCGCGCCATCTCCGCCGGTGCCGACGACATCGATGGCGTTGTCCGGGGCCTCGATCCGGGCCGCCTTGGCGCGCATCGTCCGGGCCGCCCCGGCGATCTCGTCGACCGTCTCCCCGCGCAGTCTGAGGGCCATCAGGAACGCGCCGATCTGCGCCGGCGTGGCGTTGCCGGTCATGATCGTATCGAACGCGCTCTCGGCCTCCCGCTCGCTGAGGCGATGGCCGTTGGCGACCCGGCCGAGCACGCTTTTGAAGGCCTCGAAGTCTTCACTCATGGCTGATAATTCGCTTCCAAAAAGACATAAATACTAATACTTTGCAGATCCGCGCTAAAGCAAGACTTTAGCGGTGTCCGGATTCCTCGCCGATCCCCGGCGGTCGGGACCGATTCAGCGGCGGATCGCGCCCTCGTCGAACAGCCGCTGAAGCGCGCCCGAATTCACCGTCACCGGATAGACCCCGCGCAGCGCATCGGTGTATTGCGACAGCAAATCCGACGCCATCGCCACCCTGACCTGGTTGCGGATCTCGTCGAACCCGTCATTGTCCGCGGACGGGTTTGCCGGTTCGATCCGGTCGAGCACGGCGGCGGCGAACCCTTTCTCGGTCGCGCCCAGCGCCGCTTCGCCCGGCTTGGCGCGAAACAAGGCGGCCGCGAGGGAGCCGGGGAGCGGCGTGCCGCGGCCCCGGTCGAACCGGGTGAAGGGGGAGGAGGTCTTCACGCTCAGCCCGATTTCCCGCGCGGCGGTGTCGAGGCTGCGCCCGGCCTTGACTTCGCCCAGCAGCTTGTCCGCGCGCTCCTTGGCCGCCGCGTTGAGGCGGTCGAACCGCCAGGCGGCGGCGACCCGGTCGCGAACCCTGTCGAACGGTTCCAGCGCCGGCGGCGTGACGCGGTCGACGCGGACCAGGAAATATCCCCCCTCGGAGGTCTCGATCAGGTCGCTCATCTGCGCGTCGCCTGTCTCGAAGGCGGCATCGAGAAAGCGCCGAAGCACCGGCAGCCCGTCCTTCGGATCTCCCGCGACCGACCGTCCGCTGCGCTCGAGCGCGCGGAATTTGAGCAGCTTGGCGTTGACCTGGCCTGCCACCTCCTCGATCGAAGCCCCGCCCGCCAACGCGTCCTCGACCTGGTTCGCCAGCTTGACCAGGGCGTCGACGGCTTGTTCGCGCGCTATATCCCCGCGGATCTTCGCCCGGACTTCGGCGAAATCCGGGGTTCGCCCCGGTTCGATGCGGTCGACCGACAGAATATGCCAGCCGACCGGCGACCGGACGGGTTCGCTCGGTGTGTTCGCTTGCAGCGCGAAGGCCGCATCGGCGATGTCCTGCGGCAAATCCGCCTTGGCCAGCAGGCCGAGCGCGACCGCGTCCCGGTCCATTCCGGCGACCGCCGAGGCGACTTCGGCGATGTCGCGGCCGCTCCTCAGCGCGTCGAGGGCGCGCCTCGCCGTGGCCTCGTCGGGGACGACGACCTGGCTTATGCGGCGGCGTTCCGGGACCGAAAGCCGGTCGAGCCGGTCCTCGTACTCGGTGCGCAGATCCTCTTCCGCGGGCTCGATCTCGGCCGCGATGTCCTTGGGGTCCAGGTAAAGCGCCGTCAGATCGCGCCGCTCGGGCGCGGTGAACGCGGCTGCGTTCTCCTTGTGGAAATCGGTCAACGTGCTGTCGCCGGGCGGGGCCAGGGTGCTCTCGGACGGCCGGTCGATCTCGACGAAGCGCGCGATGCGCTTGTCGTTGCGAAAGTGGTAGAGCGCCCTGACCAGCGGCCCGGGCGCGGGACTCGCCGAGCGCAGAACGCCGGTCAGATGCGACATCTTGATCTGCTGGCGCACATCCGCGACATAGCGCTGCTCCGGGATACCGAGCCGGTTGAGGGCGCTCTCGAACATCATCCGGTCGAAGCCGCCGTCGGGGCCGTGGAAGGCGGGCTCGGCGTGCAGCTGGCGCACCACCTGGTCGTCGCCCACGAGAATGCCGTTCTCCTCGGCATAGAGGTCCAGCAGGCGCTGCGAGATCAGCCCCTCCAGCGTGCTTTCCGCCACGCCGAGATCGCGCGCCTGTTCCGAATTGACATCCGGGCCGAGGGTCCGGCGCAGGTTCTCGACCTGGCGGCGGAAGGCGGCGCCGAACTCGTTGGCGGTGATCTTGGTCGCGCCGACCTCCGCCACGTCGGTGGGAAGCCCGGTTGCCCGAATCATGTCCTCGACGCCCCAGGCGGCGAAGCTGATGATCAGCAACACGGCGAGAATCCGTACCACCCAGGTGGCTGCTTTGTTCTTCATCGCCTGAAGCATGGTGCCGGTCCCCTGTTCGGTCGGCCGTACCGACGGGCAGCGCTCGCGGCTATATCTATTGGCTGGGAGGCGGGATCGCAACCGCGGACCCGAGCGCCCGGTTTTCTGGCGCCGCCGGACCGGCCGTGCTAGAAACCCGACCCGTCCACACCGCCTCGCAAATTTTCGTCCCATGACCGATTCCGTCCGCCCGCTGGTCGCGGGAAACTGGAAGATGAACGGCTCGCGCAGGATGACGCGCGATCTGATTGCGGCGCTGGCCGCATCCATGGTCCAAGAAGGGGGCGCGGCGTGCGACATCGTGGTCTGCCCGCCTTCCCCCTATCTCGCGGATGCCGCCGATGCGCTCGCATCGGTCTCGGGAATCCGGCTGGGCGCGCAGGATTGCCACATCGCCGCCTCCGGCGCCCATACCGGCGATGTCTCGGCGGCGATGCTCGCCGATCTCGGCTGCGGCTATGCGATCGTCGGGCATTCCGAACGGCGCGGCGACCACGGCGAGGACAGCGCGACGGTCAGGGCCAAGGGGGAGGCGGCGATCGCGGCGGGCCTCAACCCCATCGTCTGTGTCGGCGAGACGGAAGCGGATCGCGATGCCGGGCGCGCCGTCGATGTCGTCGGCGCCCAGCTGGAGGCCTCCCTGCCGGACGGAGCGAAGGCATCGGACACCGTGATCGCCTATGAGCCGGTCTGGGCGATCGGAACCGGCCGGACCCCGAACCCGGCGGAGATCGGCGAGATCCACGGCCTTATCCGGGCGCGGCTGAACCGGCGCCTCGGCGACGGCGGCGCCGTCCGTATCCTCTATGGCGGTTCGGTCAAGCCGGAGAACGCCGCCGCCATATTGGAAATAGCGGACGTCAACGGCGCCCTGGTCGGCGGCGCAAGCCTCGATGCCGGCGCTTTCTGGTCGATATGTCGATCATGTCCGTAGCAATTAGGGGCCAATAACGCTACATCTTTGCCGGCGCTGATCGCAGGAAGGCCTGCCCGACATGATCGCTATCATTCTCGTGGTTCACCTCTTTATCGCTATCGCCCTGGTCGGGGTGGTGCTGGTGCAGCGGTCCGAAGGGGGCGGGCTCGGCATGGGCGGCGGCACCATGGGCGGGCTGATGACGACCCGCGGATCGGCCAATCTGCTGACCCGGGTGACGGCGACGCTGGCCGCCTGTTTCATGGCAACGAGCATCGTGCTCGCAATCCTCTCGGGCGCGACCCAGCAACCGCGTTCGGTGCTCGACCAGCCGGTGCAGCAGGCGCCCGTCCAGCCGGCCGAACCCCAATCGCCGAGCGTTCCCCTGGCGCGCTAGGGGCCGCGCCGGCGGCGCGCAGCCATTGACGGGAACGACCGCGGCGCGCGACAGCGAGCGAAAGCCGATGACACGCTACATCTTCATTACCGGCGGCGTCGTCTCCTCCCTCGGCAAGGGGCTCGCCTCCGCCGTGCTCGGCGCGCTGCTCCAGGCGCGCGGCTACAGGGTGCGGCTGCGCAAGCTCGATCCCTATCTCAATGTCGACCCGGGCACGATGAGCCCGACCCAGCATGGCGAGGTCTATGTCACCGACGACGGGGCGGAAACCGATCTCGATCTCGGCCACTATGAGCGGTTTACCGGCGTGCCGGCGAGCCAGAGCGACAACGTCACCACCGGGCGGATCTACCAGGACGTGATCGAACGCGAGCGCCGGGGCGACTATCTGGGCGCGACGATCCAGGTTATCCCGCACGTGACCGATGCGATCAAGGCGTTCATCTCCGCCGATGCCGGCGACGTCGATTTCATCCTGTGCGAGATCGGCGGAACGGTGGGCGATATCGAGAGCCTGCCTTTCCTCGAAGCGATCCGCCAGAAGGCGAACGAGCTTGGCCGGGAACGGGCGATGACGGTGCACCTCACCCTGGTTCCCTATCTCCAGTCCGCCCGGGAGCTCAAGACCAAGCCCACCCAGCACTCGGTGAAGGAGCTGCAGAGCGTCGGCATCCAGCCCGACCTGATCCTGTGCCGCTGCGAGCGGGATGTGCCGCTGGAGGACCGCAAGAAGATCGCTCTGTTCTGCAACGTGCCCGTCGAGAACGCGATCGCGGCGCCCGACATGGAGACCATCTACGAAGTGCCGATCTGCTATCACGAGCGCGGGTTCGACGTTCAGGTCTGCCGCCATTTCGGAATCGCCGACACCCCTGAACCCGACCTCGCGCGCTGGACCGGAATCGTCGAGGGGATCAGGAATCCGGAGGGAGAGGTGGCCATCGCCGTGGTCGGCAAGTACACCACCGTCCTCGATTCATACAAATCCCTCGGCGAGGCGCTGGAGCACGGCGGTATCGCCAACCGCGTCAAGGTGCGGCTGGAATGGATCGATTCCGAGATCTTCGAATCCGAGGATGCGGTTCACCACCTCTCCGGCGTCGAGGGGATCCTGGTGCCGGGCGGCTTCGGCGAACGCGGCGCCGAGGGCAAGATCGCGGCCGCCCGCTTCGCGCGCGAGCACCACGTCCCCTATCTCGGGATCTGCTTCGGCATGCAGATGGCGGTCATCGAGGCGGCGCGCAATCTCGCGGGCATCTGCGGCGCCGGGTCGACCGAGTTCGGACCGGCGCGCGAGCCCGTCGTCGGGCTGCTCAGCGAGTGGATCAAGGGCGACCAGATCGAGCAGCGCGGCCTTGGCGACAATCTCGGCGGCACGATGAGGCTGGGCGCCTATGACTGCGCCATCGGGACCCCTTCGCTGGCGGCCGAGATCTATGGCGGGGCCCTGATCAGCGAGCGCCACCGCCACCGCTACGAGGTCAACATCAACTACCGCGCGCAACTCGAAGAAGCCGGGCTGGTGTTCTCCGGCCTGTCGCCCGACGGGATGCTGCCGGAGATCGTCGAGCTGCCGGCCCATCCCTGGTATCTCGGGGTCCAGTTCCACCCGGAGCTCAAGTCGAAGCCGTTCGACCCGCACCCGGTCTTCAAATCCTTCATCCGCGCCGCGATCGAGCGCTCCCGCCTGGTATAGGGGATGGCCGCTCCACACCGGATTCGCATCGGCTCGGTCGAGCTGGCCAACGACGCCCCGCTCGCGCTGATCTCCGGGCCGTGCCAGATCGAAAGCCGCGACCACGCGCTCGAATGCGCGAGGAGGCTGGTCGACATCGCCGGCCGCGCGGGGGCGGCGCTGATCTACAAATCGTCCTTCGACAAGGCCAACCGGACCTCGATCTCCTCGAAGCGCGGGATCGGAATGGAGGAGGGACTCGACATCCTGGCCGAGATACGGGAGCTCTGCGGCTGCCCGGTGCTGACCGATGTCCATTTGCCGGAACAATGCGCGCCGGCGGCCGAGCGGGTCGACATTTTGCAAATTCCGGCTTTCCTCTGCCGGCAGACCGATCTCGTCGTGGCGGCCGCGGAAACCGGAAAACCGCTCAACATCAAGAAGGGGCAGTTTCTTGCCCCCTGGGACATGGCCAATGTGGTGGAGAAGGCGCGCGCGTCCGGCAATCGCGATGTGATGGTCTGCGAACGCGGCTCGAGTTTCGGCTACAACACGCTGGTAAACGACATGCGCGCCTTGCCGCAGCTTGCCGAGACCGGATGCCCGGTGGTGTTCGATGCGACCCATTCGGTGCAGCAGCCGGGCGGTCTCGGAGCGGCAAGCGGCGGCCAGCGCGCCTTCGTCCCCGTGCTCGCCCGGGCGGCGGTGGCGATCGGCGTCGCCGCCGTGTTCATGGAGACCCATCCCGACCCGGACAACGCCCCGAGCGACGGTCCCGCGATGGTGCCGCTGGACGCGCTGGCGCCGCTGCTCGATCAGCTGGTCGCCATCGACCGGCTGGCCAAGAGCCTGCCGTCTCTCGCGCTCTGAGTTTCCGCGCCGCAAGGAGTAGCCCATGTCCGCGATCGTCGACATCCAGGCCCGGGAAATCCTCGACTCCCGCGGCAACCCCACGGTCGAGGTGGATGTGCTGCTGGAAACCGGCGCGGCGGGACGGGCGGCGGTTCCGTCCGGCGCCTCGACGGGAAGCCGGGAGGCGGTGGAGCTGCGCGACGGCGATGCCGGGCGCTATGGCGGCAAGGGCGTGCTCAACGCCGTCGGCGCGGTCAATGGCGAGATCGCCGATGCGCTGGCCGGCCGGGATGCCGACGACCAGGCGGTCGTCGACGGCATCATGATCGAGCTCGACGGCACCGAGAACAAGGGCCGCCTCGGCGCCAACGCGATCCTCGGTGTCAGCCTCGCGGTCGCCAAGGCGGCGGCGGAAGAGGCGGGGCTGCCGCTCTATCGCTATGTCGGCGGCGTCTCCGCCCGCACCCTGCCGACGCCGATGATGAACATCGTCAATGGCGGCGCGCATGCCGACAACCCGATCGACCTCCAGGAATTCATGGTGATGCCGGTGGGCGCGGGCTCGATCGCCGAGGCGGTCCGCTGCGGCGCCGAAATATTCGCCGCCCTTCGGCGCCGGCTGGGCGCGGCCGGCCACAGCGTCAACGTGGGCGACGAGGGCGGCTTCGCCCCCAACCTGCCGAGCGCCGGCGAAGCGCTCGATTTCATCCTCAAATCGGTCTCGGATGCGGGCTACGCGCCGGGCGGGGACGTGACGATCGCCCTCGATGCCGCCGCCACCGAGTTCCACCGCGACGGCCGCTACCGGCTGGAAGGCGAGGGGCTCACCCTCGACGCCGACGGGATGGTCGCCTATTACGCCGATCTCTGCGCCCGCTATCCCATCGCCTCGCTCGAGGACGGGATGGCGGAGGACGACTGGGACGGCTGGGCAAAGCTCACCCGGGTCCTCGGCGACCGGGTCCAACTCGTCGGCGACGATCTGTTCGTCACCAACCCGGCGATCCTCAAGCGCGGCATCGCCGCCGGCATCGCCAACGCGGTCCTGGTCAAGGTCAACCAGATCGGCACTCTCACCGAGACCCTGGAGGCGGTCGAGATCGCCCACAAGGCGTCCTATGCGTCGGTCATCTCGCATCGCTCGGGCGAAACCGAGGACACCACCATCGCCGATCTCGCGGTGGCGACGAATTGCGGGCAGATCAAGACCGGTTCGCTGTCGCGATCCGACCGGACGGCGAAATACAACCGGTTGATTCGCATCGAGGAAGGCCTGGTCCAAGCGGCGCGATATGCCGGTTCCGCCTCGCTGTCGGTCAACGGAAAAGACTGAATTTTCCCGGGTCGATGCGTTTCGTCCCTGTGTCGACACTTGAAATTTGCCGCTTGACTCCTTGAATCTCAATATGATTGCCTGTGGATATGGCGATGAGGTTGGACAAGCGTCGAGCGATGCGCAGCGTGGCCGGCCCGGTCCTCGGGGCCGCGCTGGCCGCTTATTTCGCCTTTGGCGCCTTCGAGGGCGACCGTGGCGTGCTGCGAATCATCCGGCTCGATCAGGAGATCGTCCGCGCCGAACAGACTCTCGCCAGGGTCACGCAGGAGCGGCTAAACCTCGACCGGCATGTCGAGGCGCTGCGGGCGGATCGCCTGGACCGCGATTACCTCGACGAGCGCGCCCGGGTGATGACGGGGCTCGTCGCCCCCGGCGACGTGGTGCTTTCCGACCCCAAGACGACGCGTCGATTTTCCGTCGTCGGTGGCCCTCCCGCCTCCAGCCGCTGATCGCCGCGAGCCCCCGCCCGGCCGTGCGGCCCGCGTAGATTCGTTGCGCAAAGCCGCGTTAAAACGACACAAACTTACGCATCCCTTTGTTGCGTGGCGTCGGGGTGGATTAGTATCCTCCGATCGGCGGTAGCCGCTCCATCCGACTCGCTGCGCGATCGCTCGGAAACGCAAGGGAATATCGCTGATGGCCGCTAGGCCGAAGAAAGCCGGAACCGGACAGGCTGCGAAATCGGCGCTGGGCGGCACCCCCGGCAAAGCCGCCAATGGCGGGCTGGGGCCGACCGATGCCGATCCGGACGAGCTTCTCGCCTATTACCGCCAGATGCTGCTCATCCGGCGCTTCGAGGAGCGCGCGGGACAGCTTTACGGCATGGGTCTGATCGGCGGGTTCTGCCACCTCTATATCGGCCAGGAAGCCGTTGTCGTCGGCATGCAGGCCTCGGCCGGACCCGTGGACGCGCTGATCACGTCCTATCGGGATCACGGCCACATGCTGGCCTGCGGCATGGACCCGAAAGGCGTGATGGCCGAGTTGACCGGGCGGCGCAGCGGCTATTCCAAGGGCAAGGGCGGCTCGATGCACATGTTCAGCCGCGACAGGAACTTTTTCGGCGGGCACGGCATCGTCGGCGCCCAGGTGCCGATCGGCACGGGAGTCGCATTCGCCCAGAAATACCGGGGCGACGGCGGCGTGACGGCCGCCTATATGGGCGACGGCGCGCTGAACCAGGGTCAGGTGCATGAGGCGCTCAACCTCGCCGCGCTGTGGTCCCTGCCGATCGTGTTCGTGATCGAGAACAACCGTTACGGAATGGGCACCTCGGTGGATCGCGCCTCGGCTTTGAAAGACCTGTACCGGATCGCCGAGCCCTTCGGGATCCCCTCCGCCCAGACCGACGGGATGGACGTGCTCGCGGTCAAGCAGGCCGGCGCGGCGGCGATCGGCCATTGCCGCTCGGGAGACGGGCCGTTCGTGCTCGAAGCCCTGACCTATCGCTACCGGGGACATTCGATGTCCGATCCGGCCAAGTACCGGAGCAAGGAGGAAGTCGCGGAGATGCGGTCGGACCACGACCCGATCCAGAACCTCCGCACCCAGCTCATCGCGATCGGGGCCGTCGACGAGGATTCGCTCAAGCAGATCGACCGCGATATCCGGACCGTCGTCGCCGATGCCGCCGAATTCGCGCAAAACAGCCCGGAGCCCGATCCAAGCGAGCTCCTGACCGACGTGCTGGTCGAGGCCTGACTGTCGCGGAGTTGAGAGTCCGACATGCCGATCAACATTCTCATGCCGGCGCTTTCGCCCACGATGACCGAGGGCAATCTCGCCAGATGGCGCAAGAACGAGGGAGACCAGGTGAGCTCGGGCGAGGTGATCGCGGAAATCGAGACCGACAAGGCGACGATGGAGGTCGAGGCCGTCGACGAAGGCGTGCTCGGCAGGATCGTCGTCCCCGAGGGCGCCGAGGGGGTGGCGGTCAACTCGATTATCGGCGTCCTGCTGGTGGACGGAGAGGACCCGTCGGCGCTCGGCAACGCGGTTCCCTCTAACGGCCATGGTGCTGCGCGGCCGGCCGCTGCCGCCGCCGCACCCGAAAGGGAGGCTCCTTCCGGCGAGACGGTTCGCCAGACCGTCCGCGAGGCGCTGCGCGACGCGATGGCGGAGGAGATGCGGCGCGACGAGACCGTGTTCCTGATGGGCGAGGAGGTCGCCGAATACCAGGGGGCCTACAAGGTGAGCCAGGGCCTGCTGGAGGAATTCGGCCCGCGCCGCGTGGTCGACACCCCGATTACCGAGCACGGCTTCACCGGGCTCGGGGTGGGGGCGGCATTTGCGGGACTGCGGCCGATCGTCGAGTTCATGACCTTCAACTTCGCCATGCAGGCGATGGATCAGATCATCAACTCGGCCGCCAAGAGCCTCTACATGTCGGGCGGGCAGATCTCGGCGCCGATGGTGTTTCGCGGCCCGAACGGCGCCGCCGCCCGGGTGGCCGCCCAGCACTCGCAGAATTTCGCAAGCTGGTTCGCCCACGTGCCGGGCCTCAAGGTGGTCTCGCCCTACAGCGCGGCGGACGCCAAGGGGCTCCTCAAATCCGCTATCCGCGACCCGAACCCGGTGATCTTCCTCGAAAACGAGATTCTCTACGGGGCCTCGTTCGACGTTCCGACAGACCAGGACTTCACGGTGCCGATCGGACAGGCGAAGATCTGCCGCGCCGGGTCGGACGTGACCATCGCAGCCTTTTCCATCGCCGTGGGTCATGCGCTGGACGCCGCCGAGGCGCTGGCGGGCGAGGGCATCGAGGCCGAGGTGATCGACCTCAGGACGGTCCGGCCGCTGGATACCGCGACGCTGGTTGATTCGGTGGAGAAGACCGGCCGTCTGGTATCGGTGGAGGAGGGCTGGCCGTTCGCCGGCATCGGAGCCGAACTCGCCGCGGTGATGATGGAGCAGGCTTTCGACTGGCTCGACGCGCCGGTCGCGCGGGTGACCGCCGCCGACGTGCCCCTTCCTTACGCCGCCAATCTCGAGCGTCTCGCGCTCCCCCAGGTCGAGGACGTCGTGCGCGCCGCCAAAGACGTGCTGTACCGAGGCTGAGCGCGCACACTCCCGAGGCAGGACATCCGATGCCGATCAATATCCTGATGCCGGCACTGTCGCCGACCATGACCGAGGGAAACCTCGCCAAATGGCTCAAGAACGAGGGCGATACCGTTGAGGCCGGGGACGTCATCGCCGAGATCGAGACCGACAAGGCGACGATGGAGGTCGAAGCGGTCGACGAGGGCGTGCTGGGCAAGATCGTCGTGCCCGAGGGCTCCGAAGGGGTTGCGGTCAACGCCGTGATCGGCGTCCTGATCGCCGAGGGCGAGGACGCGGCCGCCATCGCGGACACGCCGGCGCCGGCGGAGAAACCCGTACCCGCCGTAGAAACCGCCGCGCAAGGCGCAGCCGAAACGCCGCCCGCCCGTTCCGCGCCGGAAGAGCGGATCGCGGCAAGCCCGCTCGCCCGGCGCATGGCGGCCCAGGCGGGGCTCGATCTCGCCGTCATAAGCGGCAGCGGGACCGGGGGGCGGATCGTCAAGGCCGATATCGACGCCGTGCTCGCCGCGGGATCGGCCGCGCCCGAACCGGTCCGCGCCCCGACGCGGGCCGCCGTCATGCCGGAAGCGGCCCCGTCGGAAACGGTCAAACTGTCGACCATGCGCCGCGTGATCGCCGAGCGGATGACGGAATCCAAGACGACGGTCCCGCATTTCTATCTGTCCGTCGACTGCGAGGTGGACGAACTGCTCACGGTGCGGCGCGAGATCAACAAGCGCATCGAGCCGGCGAAGATCTCGGTCAACGACATCGTCATTCGCGCCTGCGCGCTGGCGCTCCGCGAAGTCCCGGCCGCGAATGTCTCCTGGGCGGGCGAGGGGGCGATGACGCAGCATCGTGCGGCGGACATTTCGGTTGCCGTGGCGATCCCCGGCGGGCTGATCACCCCCATCGTGAGGAACGCCGATGCCAAGGGTCTCGTCGAGATCGCGAGCGAAATGAAGGAACTCGCCGCGCGCGCCCGCGAGGGCAAGCTCATGCCCGAGGAATATCAGGGCGGCAGCTTCTCGATCTCCAATCTCGGCATGTTCGGGGTCAAGAGCTTCGATGCGGTGATCAACCCGCCGCAGGCCTGCATCCTCGCCGTCGGCGCGGCGGAGGCGCGGCCGGTGGTCCGCGACGGCGCGATCGTTCCCGCCACCGTCATGACATGCACGCTGTCGGTCGACCATCGCGTGGTGGACGGCGCGATCGGGGCCGAGTTGCTGCGCGCGATCAAGCGGAACATCGAATATCCGCCCGCGATGCTGGCCTGATCCGGAGAGTCGTCGGTGGCCCAGCATTCTTTCGACATCGCCGTTATCGGCGGCGGACCGGGCGGATACGTCACGGCGATCCGCGCCGCCCAGCTCGGTATGAAGGCCTGCGTGGTCGAGCGCGAGCATCTCGGCGGGATCTGCCTCAACTGGGGCTGCATTCCGACCAAGGCGCTGCTCCGGACCTCCGAAATCAACCACCTGCTGGGCAACCTCGACGCCTTCGGCTTCACCGCGGGCGAGGTCGCATTCGATCTGGAAAAAATCGTCAAGCGGTCGCGCGACGTCGCCGGGCGGCTGAGTTCCGGGATTGGCCATCTTCTGCGCAAGAACAAGGTCGCCGTCATCGAGGGGCGGGGCCGGCTCGAAGGCGCGGGGCGGGTGGCGGTCGAACGCGACAATGTCCCGGTGGAAGAAATCGCCGCGACGCATGTCGTGCTCGCCACCGGCGCGCGCGCCCGTACCCTGCCCGGGCTGGAGCCGGACGGCGAGCGGGTCTGGACCTACCGGGAAGCGATGATCCCGTCCCGGATGCCGTCATCCTTGCTGGTGATCGGCTCGGGCGCGATCGGCATAGAATTCGCGAGCTTCTACCGCGACCTGGGAGCCGAGGTGACGGTGGTCGAAATCCTCGACCGCATTCTTCCGGTCGAAGATGAAGAAATCTCGACAATGGCCAGAAAAGCCTTCGAAAAACAGAGGATGACTATCCTGACCGGCGCCGCCGTCACCGGGCTGGATCGCGTGGGCGATGGTGTCAGGGCGACGGTCGAGGCGGGCGGGGAGAGGCGCGAAATCGATGTCGACAAGGTCATCCTCGCCGTCGGGATCGTCGGCAATGTCGAAGATATCGGGCTCGAGGGAACCGCAATCGAGGTCGATCGCGGTCATGTGGTCGTCAACCGGTGGTGCGAGACGGGCGAGGCCGGAATCTATGCGATCGGCGACCTGGTCGGGCCGCCATGGCTGGCCCACAAGGCAAGCCATGAGGGGGTGATTTGTGCCGAACGTATCGCCGGCATCGAGACCCGCCCGCTCGACGTCTCGGGCATTCCGGGCTGCACCTATTGCCGGCCGCAAATCGCCAGCATCGGCCTCACCGAGGCGGCGGCGAGGGCGGCCGGGCACGAGGTCAGGATCGGCCGCTTCCCCTATCTCGGCAACGGCAAGGCCATCGCGCTCGGCGACGACGAGGGGATGGTCAAGACGGTGTTCGATGCCGCGACCGGTCAATTGCTCGGCGCCCACATGATCGGGGCCGAGGTGACCGAGTTGATCCAGGGTTTCGCCATCGCCAAGACGCTCGAGACCACCGAGGCGGAACTGATGGAGACGGTGTTCCCGCACCCGACGCTTTCGGAGACGATGCACGAGTCGGTGCTTGACGCTTACGGCAGGGCTCTGCATTTCTAGATCAACCGCTTGGCAGTTGCCACTGGAATGACCGACATCGACCGAACCGAAACGATCCGCCATCCGGAAAAGATCGGACGGAAGGACAACCCGATCCCGCGCAAGCCGCCCTGGATCCGGGTCAGGGCGCCGGTCTCGCCGGTCTATGGCGAGACCCGGGAGCTGATGCGCGAACTCGGCTTGACGACGGTGTGCGAGGAAGCGGCCTGCCCCAATATCGGCGAGTGCTGGGCTCAGCGCCACGCGACGATGATGATCCTGGGTTCCGTCTGCACCCGCGCCTGCGCGTTCTGCAACGTGGCGACCGGTCTTCCCGACCGCGTCGACCCGAACGAGCCCGGACATGTCGCGGAGGCGGTCGCACGGCTCGGCTTGCGTCATGTCGTCATTACCTCGGTCGACCGCGACGACCTCGACGATGGCGGCGCGGGGCATTTCGCGCGCGTCATCGGCGCGATCCGGCAGCGCAACCCGGACACCACGATCGAGGTGCTGACGCCCGATTTCCTGAGAAAGGACGGGGCCATCGAGCAGGTCGTCGAGGCCGGCCCGGATGTCTACAACCACAATTTGGAAACCGTGCCGAGGCTTTACCCGACGGTGCGGCCAGGGGCGCGCTACTTCCACTCGCTGAGGCTGCTCGACGGGGTGAAGCGGCTCGACCCGTCGATCTTCACCAAATCCGGGCTGATGGTGGGGCTTGGCGAAAGCCGCGACGAGGTTCACCAGGTGATGGACGACCTGCGGTCTGCCGAAGTCGATTTCCTCACCATCGGCCAATATCTCCAGCCGACGCCCAAGCACCATCCGATCGACCGGTTCTGGAACCCGGAGGAATTCGAGGATCTGGCGGCGATGGCCAAGGGCAAGGGCTTCCTGATGGTGTCCTCGACGCCGTTGACCCGCTCGTCCTACCACGCCGACCGCGACTTCGAAGCCCTGCGGGCGGCGCGCCGGGCAATCGAGGGAGAAGCGTCCGGCTGACGTCATGCCGACCTACGCCGAAACCCGCTACGCCGCCTACGAGCCTGTCCAGATCTACGATCTGGTGGCCGATATCGAGCGCTATCCGGCCTTCCTGCCGTGGTGCACCCATTGCCGGATATACAGCCGCGAGGACAATTTGCTCCACGCCGAGCTCGGTGTCGGTTTCAAGATGCTGAGCGAGAGATTCAGATCCCGGGTGACGCTGAACCCGGTCGAACGCATCGACATCGCCTATCTCGACGGGCCGTTCCGCTATCTCGACAGCCGCTGGAAATTCACCCCGAATGACGAAGGCTGCCTGATCGATTTCTTCATCGATTTCGAATTCAGGTCGATGCTGCTGCGCAAGATCATGGGACCGCTGTTCAACGAGGTGGTCCGCCGCAGCGTCGGGGCCTTTGTCGGCCGCGCGGATTTTCTCTATGGCGGCGACAGGAGACTCCGGGAGGGTCCTCGCCGGAGGATCTTCTCCCCGCTTCAGAAATAGACCCGGCCCTCGATCCGCTCGACGGGATCGCGCGCGGCCCCGCGCGGTCGCGGCAGGTTCGCGGCGGCGATCGCGGCAATCGCCGCGTCCAAGGCGTCGCCACCCGTATCCTCGATCATCCGTTCGCCAAGCGATTTATTGGGTTCGTTCAATAACCCCTTGTCAATCAGTTCATCCAACAGGGTCAGACGGGCGTCCCGCAAGCCGTCTCCGCGCCCCTTGTAGGGGGTATAGAGTTCGAGCCGCTTGAGGACGGAAGCGGGACAGGTCTCGGCGAGAAGCAGCTTGCCCGGCGCCGGCGCCTGCATCGGCATGACCGTCGCGGCACCGCGCTCGACAAGCGGCAGGAGCACGCTTGCGATCCCGGCGTGGGTCTGGCGGTAGAGCCGGAGGTTGTAGGCCGAGAAGGGCACCTTCGCCGCAACATCGGTGCGCCGCTTGAGTTCGCGCCCGCCGGCGGCGCGCCGGCAGACCGCCCGAAGCGAGTCCGCGTCGGGGTAGCGCCCGGGAAAGGCGCGGAGGAAGTCCTCCCACCCCGTCTCCTCTATCAGGGATTCGGGCAGGCTGAACGGAAAGTCGAGACCCGCCGCCGCCCGGCGCTCGCTCGCGAGCAACGCGACCAGCGCGGCCAGCGCCGGTTCGCGGTCCCGCGCTCCGCCTGCCAGCTCCCGCGCCGGCCGGCAGCTTTCGAGCGTCAGCCGTCCCCGGTGATGGCTTCCCACCGCGATCCAGATGTGATCGCCCGCCCGCCGGGCACCGGAAAAATCGACCCCGACAACGCGCCGCCGCGTCACCCCGCGAGGCGTCCGATCAAGGCGATCGCCGCCAACACGGAGGCTTCCCGGACCTTCGTCCGGTCGCCCGGGAACAAATGGCGCCGGTGGAGCGTCGTTCTTCCCCTCCGCGAGGCGGCGATGTGGACGCAGCCGACCGGCTTGGCCTCGCTGCCGCCGCCGGGCCCCGCGACCCCGGTAATGCCGACGGCGATATCGGCGCGGCTGTTGACGAGCCCGCCCTCCGCCATGGCGCGGGCCACCTCTTCGCTCACCGCGCCATGCGCTTCGATCAGTTCCGCGGGGACCGAGGCGAGCTCGGTCTTGGCCTCGTTCGTGTAGGTGACCAGACCGCGTTCGAAGACATCCGACGAACCGGCGATCGAGGTGAGCGCGCTGGCGAGCAGCCCGCCGGAGCAGGACTCGACCGTCGCCACCATCAGCCCCGCGGACCGGCAGCGCCGAAGCAACGCTTCCGATTGGCGCATGATTTCCATGTTCAAACCATCACCTCCCTCACCAGCCACAAACCGGCCAGCGCGTAGACCCCGGCGATCGCGTCGTCGGCCATCACCCCGAACCCCCCCTTGATCCTGCGGTCGGCCCAGGAAACCGGCCATGGCTTGGCGATGTCGGCGATGCGAAACAGGACGAAGCCTAGCGCGAATTGCCACAGCTCCGCTGCCGCGGGAAGCAGCGCCACGAACTGGCCCGCGACTTCGTCGATGACGATGGGGCCCGGATCGTCCTCGCCGGTCCGCCGGATCGCCCCGGCCGAGGCCCAGCAACCCAGCGCGAACACCAGGATCGCCGCGGCGCCCAGCGCATAGGGTCCGATTTGCTGGAGCACGAGCCAGGCGATCGGCAGGGCCGCGAGCGACCCCCAGCTGCCGGGCGCGCGGGGCAGAAGACCGATGCCGCCGACGGTGGCGACGAAAGTGGGCGCATCGCGCCAGGCCGGGGAAAAAGACGCGCGACCGTTCGTCGGACCCGTCATCGCGGTATCAGGCGGGGAGGCGGACGGTGGCGACCGCCTGGGCGGCGATCCCTTCGCCGCGGCCGGCGAAGCCGAGACCTTCGGTCGTCGTCGCCTTGATGCTGACCCGGCCCGGCTCGACCTCCAGCACCGCGGCGATGCGTCCGACCATCGCGTCGCGATGGGGCGCGATCTTCGGCGTTTCGCAGATCAAGGTGAGGTCGAGATTGACGATCGAGCCGCCCCGGCCGCGCACCAGTTCCGCCGCCCGGCGCAGGAAGGTCGCCGAGGCCTCGCCCCGCCAGCGCGGGTCCGATGGCGGGAAATGCCGGCCGATATCGCCCTCCGAAATCGCCCCGAGCAAAGCATCGGTCAACGCATGCATGCCGACATCGGCATCCGAATGCCCGGTCAGGGCCCGGTCGTGCGGGATCTCGACGCCGCACAGCGTGACAGCCGTTCCATCGCCGAATTTGTGGACGTCAAACCCGGTGCCGGTGCGGATCTCCGACGGGTTTCCCGCAAGCCAGCGCCGCGCGCGCTCCAGATCCTGTTCCGTGGTGACCTTGAAATTGGCGTCCCCGCCGGGAACGAGAGCGACCTCCAGACCCGCGCGCTCGGCCACCGCGGCATCGTCGGTCAGGGCGAGGCGAGCGGCGGCGCGGTGCGCGGCCAGGATTTCGCGGAAGCGGAAACCCTGCGGCGTCTGGGCGCGCCACAGACCGGCGCGCCCGACGGTTTCGCCGACGAGAGTCCCGGTGCCGCGCCGCGCCCGCTTCAGGGTGTCGCTGACCGGTATCGCCGGAAGCGCGCCCGGATGGGCGTCGAGCGCCGCGAGCGTCCGCGAAATCGTCTCCGCGTCGACGAAGGGACGCGCGGCGTCGTGGATGAGAACCGTGTCCGGATCGACGGGGACCAGGCTCTCCAGGCCGAGCCGCGCCGACGCCTGACGCGTCCCGCCGCCGGCGACCGGATCGAGGAGATCGAGCCCGGCGAGCGCCCTGTCGCAGTCTTCCCGGTCTGCCGCGCCGATCACGACGCGCACGCCGTCGACATCGGGGTGATCGACGAAGTTGCTTACCGCGTGGCGCAGAATCGTGGTGTCGCCGAGCGCCAAATACTGCTTGGCAAGCTCCGCACCGACGCGCGTGCCGCGCCCGCCGGCAAGGATCAGGGCGACGCAGCCCGTCATAATCGTACCCGCACGGTTGTCGCTGAGACCCTAATCGGCCGCGAATCGATTGCCAAGCGTCGAGACCGGCGCTGTCTTTGCGCCGGCAAGGACGGTGCTATAGTCGCGACCTAGCCATGGATTGAGATGCGATGTCCTCCCTCGCTCCGGTATCGATCGGTCCGATCGAGATCCGGGATCCCGTGTTCCTGGCGCCCATGTCCGGGGTCAGCGACCTGCCGTTCCGCCGCCTGGTCAAGAGCTGGGGGGCGGGGATGGTGTTTTCCGAAATGATCGCGAGCGAGGCGATGATCCGGCAGGTGCCGGGATCTCTGAAGATCGCGACCGACTGCGCCGAGGAATTTCCCATGGCGGTCCAGCTCGTCGGCTACGACCCCGCGACGATGGCCGAGGCGGCGCGGATCGCCGCCGGCCGCGGGGCGGCGGTCATCGACATCAACATGGGCTGCCCGGTGAAGAAGGTGGTCAAGAAGATGTGCGGCTCGGCGCTGATGCGGGACGAGGCCCACGCCGCCCGCATCATCCGCGCCGTGGTGGGCGCGGTCGATGTGCCGGTGACGCTCAAGATGCGGATGGGCTGGGACGACGACCATCTCAACGCGCCCCGGCTTGCGGCCATCGCCGAGGATAGCGGAATCCGGTTGATCACCGTCCATGGCCGGACGCGGACACAGCTCTATACCGGACAGGCGGACTGGCGCTTCGTCGCCACGGTAAAGGCAAGCGTCTCGATCCCGGTGATCGTGAACGGCGATATCGCGACTCCCGAGGACGCCGGCGCCGCGCTCAGGGCCTCGAATGCCGACGGCGTGATGATCGGCCGCGGCGCTTGCGGCAGGCCGTGGTTTCTCCGTCAGGCCATGGCCCATCTGCGCTCCGGGACGCGCGAGCCCGATCCCGCCCCGGCGCAGCGTTGCGCCATCGTGCGCGGCCATTTCGATGCGATGGTCCGGCATTACGGCCCGGTGACCGGCGTGCGCATGGCGCGCAAGCATCTCGCGTGGTACGCCAAATCCTGCCGCGGCGGGGCCGCGTTCCGCTCGACGGTCAACGCGATCGCGGAGCCGAACGAGGTACGCACGGCGATCATGCGCTTTTTCGGGCGAGCGGGCGGCGACGCCTTTGCGGCATGAGCGGCCCGGTGATCGTGCTGGCGAGCTCGGACGGCGAGGTCCAGCGGCTCCTGGACGAGGCGGGGTTTGCGCTCCTGTTCGCGCCGACCGTGGAGGCGTTCCGCCACGTCCTGGCCTCCGGCTCCGGCGATGCCGTGGCGATCGATTCGGCGATGCTGTCGAGCGCGGGCGCAAGGATCGCCGATGCGGTGGCGGCAACGCAGCCCGATATGCCGGTCATCGTGCTTGGCGGACCCGCGCCGCTGGAGTTTCCGATCCGCACCCGCCATGTCGAGCAACCCCGCGATCGGGAGAGCCTGCTCGGTGCCGTCGAACGTGCGCTGGAGGGTTCGGGGGCGTCGCTGCCCGGCGGGCGGGACAGCCTGTCCCGCGCCGTGGAAGGGCATCTCGTGCGGTATTTCGAAGCCCACGCTCCGGGGCTTCCGGGTCCCGGTCTGCACCGCCGGGTGTTGCGCGAAGTCGAGCGGTCGTTGATCGCGCTCGCCCTCGGTGCGACGCGCGGCAACCAGCTTCGGGCGGCGGTCCTGTTGGGGCTCAACCGCAATACGCTGCGCAAGAAAATCCGCGATCTCGACATCGGCGCGGCACGGGGAATAAGATGACCGCGCTCGCGGGATGCTGATCCGGGGCGCGGGCGGGTGACCGGTTCGACACGAAATGGCCAATAGATTGGCGGCATTGGACGCGTCCGGGCCCGTTCGGCTTTCCCTTTGGGCGCGACGGCACCGATTGGGGCGCAAGTCGGCGGTGGTGCTCGCGGTTGCATCGCTTGCCTCCGCCCTGGTCACCTACGCGGCGCTCTCGGGCTCGCTTCCGTTCGCCAGCGACCCGCGCGCGCTGCTCTTGCTGCTCAATATCGATCTGGTGCTGTTCCTTGCCCTCGGCGCGATCGTCGCGCGACGCCTGGTGCGCATCTGGATTGCCCGCAGGCGCGGATCCGTCGGCTCCAGGCTCCATAGCCGGCTGGTTCTCTGGTTCAGCCTGATCGCCCTGATCCCGGCGATCATCGTTTCCGTATTCTCGGCCGTGTTCTTCAGCCTCGGCGTTCAGGCCTGGTTCAGCGATCGCGTCCACACCGCGCTCGAAGAGGCCTCTATCGTCGCGGAATCCTATTTGCGCGAGCATCAGAAAGTCATCCGCGGCGACATTCTCGCCATTGCGCGGGACGTCAACCGCGCGGCGCCGCAGCTATGGGCGGATCCCGCCAAGTTCGATCAGATGATGGCCGCGCAAGGCGTGCTGCGGAATCTGAGCGAGGCCTATGTCTTCGACAACTCGGGGCGGGCAATCGCCCGCTGGAACCAGAGCTTCGTCCTCGACCAGGACCCGATACCGCTATCGGCGCTCGAAAGGGTGCAGCGGGGCGAGCTGGTGGTGTTGGCGAGCGGTTCGGAAGACCGGATGCGCGCCATCGTCAAGCTGGACGGGGCGATAAACGCGTTTCTCTACGTCAGCCGTTTCGTCGAACCCCGCGTGCTGGACCATATCGCGCGCACCAGGCGAACGGTGGCCGAGTACCGGTCTCTCGAAGGGCAGCGGCAGACCTTCGAGATTACCTTCGCGATGATGTTCGTGCTGGTGGCGCTGCTATTGCTGATGGCCGCGATCTGGGCCGGGCTGACCTTCGCGACCCGGCTCGCCGGGCCGATTGCCGCGCTCGCCGCGGCGGCCGAGCGCGTACGCCGCGGCGACCTGTCCACCCGGGTCGAGGAAAGCGGCGAGGGAGACGAAATCGGCTCCCTGACCAAGGCGTTCAACCGCATGACCAACCAGCTTGAGGTGCAGCGGGGCGAGCTTCTCGAGGCCAACCGTCAGCTCGATACCAGGCGCAACTTCATCGAGACCGTATTGTCGGGCGTATCGGCCGGGGTGATGGGACTCGATCCTGCGGGCCGTGTGACGGTGGCCAATCGGTTGGCTTCCGAGCTCCTGTCTCGGGACCTCGATCTGCATATCGGCCAGCCCCTTGTCGCGGTCGCGCCGGAGATGAGCGCGCTGCTGACCGAGACACGGATGCGGCCCGACAGGGCGGCCGAGACGGAGATCGGTCTCAAGCATGGCGAAACCACGAGGACCCTGTTCGTGCGCGTCGTGGCGGATCTCAAGGACGATGCGATCGCAGGCTTCGTGGTCACGTTCGACGACATCTCCGAGCTGCTGGCCGCCCAGCGCAAGGCCGCCTGGTCCGACGTTGCACGCCGTATCGCCCACGAGATCAAGAATCCGCTGACGCCGATCCAGCTATCGGCGGAGCGCCTGCGCCGCAAATATCTGGGCGAGATAAGCAGCGACCCCAAATCTTTCGAGGACTACACCGAGACGATCGTCCGGCATGTCGGAGACATCGGTCGAATGGTCGACGAATTCTCCGATTTCGCCCGGATGCCGGTCGCCGTCATGGCCGCGAATGACATCGCCGATCTCTGCCGGATCGAGCTTGCGCTTTACCGGGAGGCGCATCCCGGGATCGCCTTCGAAGCCGGGCTGACCGATGGGCCTTTGGTCGTCATATGCGATGCCGGGCTGGCGGCGCGCGCGCTCTCCAACCTGCTCAAGAATGCTGTCGAGGCGATCGAGGGCCGTGGCGACGGGGTCGCGCCGGGCCGGGTCGAGGTCACCGTGCAGGATGCGGACGGGCATGCCGTCATTTCGGTAGAGGACAACGGCCGGGGGTTGCCGGGAACGGCGCCGCAGCGGCTCACCGAACCCTATGTCACGACGCGGGAGAAGGGCACCGGGCTGGGGCTGGCGATCGTCAAGAAAATCATGGAAGACCACAACGGGGATGTGGTGCTGGAAGCCGCGCCCGGCGGCGGAGCCCGCGCCCGTTTGGTCTTTCCAAAGGACGGGCGGAGTGTCACTGTGAGGCCATGACACGGTGACATGGTGGGAATTCCCCGGAGAGTTTAAACCGTGCAGGCCGAAGTACTTATCGTCGACGACGAGTTCGATATCCGTCGAATCACATCCGATTTCCTCTCGGACGAGGGCTATCGCTGCCGCTCCGCCGCGGACACCTCCTCGGCGCTCGAGATGATCGAGGAGAGACGCCCGCATCTGGTCGTTCTCGATATCTGGCTGCGCGGCGACGATCGCGACGGGCTCGAATTTCTGAAGCTTCTGAATGTCCAATATCCGGAAATCCCGATCGTGATGATCAGCGGCCACGGAACCATCGAGACCGCGGTAAAGGCGATCAAGCTCGGTGCCTACGATTTTGTCGAGAAGCCGTTCAAGGCCGACCGCCTGGTGCTGACCGCCAGGCGGGCGATGGACGCCGCGCGGCTCCAGCGCGAGAACGCCGAGCTCCGGGAACGGGCCAGCGCCGACTGGACGATGATCGGCCGCTCGCAGTCCATGAGTCAGCTCCGCAGCGCGATCGATCGGGTCGCACCGACCGGCAGCCGCGTGATGATCAGCGGCCCGCCCGGCTCCGGCAAGGAAGTCGCGGCCCGCGCCCTGCACGGGCGTTCGCAACGCCGGGACGGCCCCTTCATTGTGCTCAATTGCGCGACCATGGCTCCCGAGCGCATGGAGGGCGAGCTTTTCGGTTCCGAAGTCGGAAACGGCGCCGCGCCCCATCTCGGCACTTTCGAGCAAGCGCATGGCGGAACCCTGCTCCTCGACGAGGTCGCCGACATGCCGCTGGAAACCCAGGGCAAGATCGTCCGCGTCCTGCAGGAGCAGTCCTTTGCAAGGATCGGCGGCGCCACCAGGGTCACCGTCGACGTCAGGGTCATCGCCACCACCAGCCGGGACTTGAGTGTCGAGATGGCGGCCGGCCGGTTCCGACAGGACCTGTACTACCGGCTCAACGTGGTGCCGATCGAGATCCCTTATTTGACGTCGCGGCGCGACGACATACCGCTGCTGTTCCGCCATTTCGCGGAGCGCGCCGCGGTGGCGAGCGGCATGCCGTGCCGGAAGCTCGCAGAGGATGCGCTGGCGGCGCTGCAGGCCTATGACTGGCCCGGCAATGTGCGCCAGCTCCGCAACGTCGCCGAGTGGATCCTGATCATGGCGCCCGGCAACGGTCGGGACCTCATCCGGCCCGACATGCTTCCGCCGGATATCGTCGCCAACACCCCCGATCCGCTGCGCTGGGACAAGAGCGGCGAGGCGTTGGGGCTGCCGCTGCGCGAAGCGCGCGAACGGTTCGAACGGGAATATTTGATCGCGCAGGTCGAGCGCTTCGGCGGCAATGTCTCGCGCACGGCCCAGTTCGTCGGAATGGAGCGCTCCGCCCTGCATCGCAAGCTCAAGACTCTCGGTGTGGCGCCGGCGGGCAGGTCGGACTAGGCGCGCGCCCGAGCCGTGCTTCGCCTGAACGTCGGAAGCTAGACCCATGAAGGTGATCGTCTGCGGCGCCGGCCAGGTCGGATACCACATCGCACGCCAGCTTGCCTCCGAAGGCAATGACGTGACGGTGATCGACCGGTCCGAAGACCTGTCGCGCCAGATCGGCAACGCGCTCGATGTCCGCACGCTGGTCGGCTTCGCCTCCCATCCCGATGTGCTGGAGCGTGCGGCGGCCGGCGACTGCGACATGATCATCGCGGTCACCCAGGCCGACGAGGTCAACATGGTGGCCTGCCAGGTCGCGCATTCGCTGTTCGAGGTGCCGACCAAGATCGCCCGCATACGCGCCCAGTCCTATCTGCAGCAGATCTGGGCCGATCTGTTCAGCCGGGACCACATGCCGATCGACGTGATCATCTCGCCCGAGATGGAGGTCGCGCGGGCGATCATGCGCCGCCTGCTGGTGCCCGGCGCCACCGATTCCATCTCTCTCGCCGACGGCATGGTGCGGGCCATCGCGCTGCGCTGCGGCGACGACTGCCCGGTGATCAACACGCCGCTGCGCCAGCTCACCGGCATCTTCCCGGACCTGAATATCGTGGTGGTGGGGATAAATCGCGGCGACGCCACGCTGGTGCCGACGGCGGACGATCAAATGCTGGCCGGGGACGAGGTCTATTTCATCGCCGACAACGACCATGTTGCCCGGGCGATGGCGGTGTTCGGGCACGAGGAGCCCGAAATCCGGCGCATGGTGATCGCCGGTGCGGGACATGTGGGCCAGTGCCTTGCCCAGCTGATTCACGACGAACATCCCGGCGTCAGCGCGAAGATTATCGAGTACAACAAGGCGCAGGCCGAACGCGCCGCCGTCGAGCTCGCCGGGGTCACGGTCCTCAACGGCGACGCGCTCGACCCCGAAATCCTCGACGAAGCCAATGTGTCGAGCGCCGAGGCCATCGTGGCGGTGACCAACAACGACGAGACCAACGTGCTCGCCTCGCTTCTCGCCAAGCGCTACGGCGCCGGAAGGGCGATCACGTTGATCAACAACATGAACTATGCGCCGCTGATCAGCACGCTCGGCGTCGATGTCGTGGTCAGCCCCCACGCGATCACGGTCTCGACCATCCTCCAGCACGTCCGGCGCGGCCGCATCCGCGCGGTGCATGCCCTGCCGCAGGGAATCGGCGAGATCATGGAGGCCGAGCTGCACGAATCGTCCGATCTTGCCGGCCACACGATTCGCGAGGCGGGTCTGCCACCGGGGGTGCTGATCGGCGCCATCGTGCGCGACGGCAAGGTGGCGATACCGCGCGCATCGACGGCGCTGCGCATCCGCGACCGGATCGTCATGTTCGTCGCCAGAAGCGCGATCAAGCATGTCGAGCGGTTGTTCTCCGTGCGTCCGGACTATTTCTAGGCCGATGAGCGCCGTCGACCGCCTTCCGCGTGCCGTGGTTTTCGATTGGGACAACACGCTGGTCGATACCTGGCCGGTGATCCACGATTCGATGAATGCCACGCTGGTGGCGATGGGGCACGCGCCGTGGTCGATCGAGGAGACCCGCGAGCGGGTGCGGCGGGCGCTGCGCGAGGCCTTTCCGGCGATGTTCGGCGCGCGCTGGGAGGAGGCGTGCGCGATCTTCTATCGCCGCTTCGACGCGATCCATCTCGAGCGGCTCGCGGTCTGCGAAGGGGCCGAGGCGCTGATCGCCGCGCTCGCCGAGCGCGGCGTCCATCTCAGCGTCGTCAGCAACAAGATGGGCAAGAACTTGCGGCGCGAGGCGGGCCATCTCGGCTGGGAACGGTATTTCTCCCGCCTGGTCGGGGCGAGCGATGCGACGCGCGACAAGCCCGCCACGGAACCGGTCGACCTCGCGCTCTCCGGCGCCGGCGTGAAACGCGGCGCCGATGTCTGGTTCGTCGGCGACACCTCGGTCGATCTGGAATGCGCCCGCAAAGCCGGATGCACCGGGATCCTGGTGCGGCAGACGCCGCCTCGCAGCGGCGAATTCGCGGCGTTTCCGCCACAGGCGTATTTCGCCAGCTGCCGCGCGCTTCGCGAGCATGTGGAAAGCCTGTAATCCGAAATGTTTCCTCGGCGCGGGTTTTGCGGTAATCATCCCCCCGCTTGTGTGTGTTGATGCGGTCCGCCGGTCGGGACGCATCGTCAACGGTTCGAATCCAAGACTCGAAGAGAGCAGGACCCTAGATGTCAGCAGAAAAAGCTCAAAACCTTCAAGACACGTTCCTCAACCACATCAGGAAGAACAAGTCACCGGTCACGGTCTTCCTCGTGAACGGCGTCAAACTGCAGGGCATAGTCACCTGGTTCGACAACTTTTGCATTCTTCTCCGGCGGGACGGCCACTCCCAGCTCGTCTACAAACACGCCGTCTCGACCGTGATGCCGGTGGCGCCGGTGCAACTCTATGACGAGAAGCGCGAGGTCGAGCACGCCGACGATTAGGCCGACCGGCCAGGAGGGCAGGGCGACGACAGAGCGCGCCGCCGTCCTCCACCCCGACACAAAGACCGTCAGCCGCGAATCGCGCAGCCCCGAGGCGCGGCTCGACGAGGCCGTGGGCCTCGCCGGCGCCATCGGTCTCGAGGTCGTGCGGGCGGATATCGTGGCGCTGCCCCGGCGCAGGCCTTCGACCTATTTCGGAGCGGGAACCGTGGACTCCGTCGCCGAGGCGGTCGAGGCGTCGGAGATCGACCTCGTTTGCGTGGACGCCGCGCTTACGCCGATCCAACAGCGCAACCTGGAACGCGCCTGGCAGCGAAAGGTCATCGATCGCACCGGGCTGATCCTCGAGATCTTCGGCGCCCGCGCGAGCACCCGCGAGGGGGTGCTCCAGGTGGAGCTCGCGCATCTGACCTATCAGCGCAGCCGCCTGGTGAGAAGCTGGACCCATCTCGAGCGCCAGCGCGGCGGCCGGGGCTTCATGGGCGGGCCCGGCGAGACCCAGATCGAGGCCGACCGCCGCCAGATCGACGAGCGGATCACGCGAATCCGGCGCGAACTCGATACGGTGACACGGACCCGGGGGCTTCATCGCGCGGCGCGGCGCCGGGTTCCCTATCCGGTCGCCGCGCTGGTCGGCTACACCAACGCGGGAAAATCGACGCTGTTCAACCGGCTCACCGATTCGCATGTGGTCGCCGAAGATCTCCTGTTCGCCACGCTCGACCCCACCATGCGGGGAATCGATCTTCCGTCCGGGCGCCGGGTGATCCTGTCGGATACGGTCGGGTTCGTCTCCCAACTGCCGACGATGCTGATCGCCGCCTTCCGGGCCACGCTGGAGGAGGTGCTGGACGCCGACCTGATCATCCATGTCCGCGACGCCGCGCATCCGGATAGCGAGGCGCAGTGCCGCGACGTCGACGATGTGCTCGACCAGCTCGGCATCGATACCGCCGACGGAATTCTTTTCGAAGTGCACAACAAGATCGACAAGCTTGCATCGGACGAGCGCGCCGTGGCATCCGGCGTCGCCGGCCGGCGAAACGATGCGGTCGCGATTTCGGCCCTCACGGGCGAGGGGATCGGTGGGCTCCTCGACCGGCTCGATGTCGCGTTCGGATCGCGACGGCGGATCGTCGAGCTGGAGGTCGACCTTGCCGACGGGGCGCGGATCGCCTGGCTCTACCGTTACGGCGAGGTGCTCAGCCGCAGGGACGACGGGCTCAGCGCGCATATCCGCGTCGGGCTCGATCCCGCCGATCTCGGGCGCCTGGAGCGGCTCGGCCGCGCCGGCGGGAATTTCGCAGGCAATCGCAAAGCCTGACTCGGAGCCGTTGACAGCCTCCGGTCGAATGCCTAGTTTGTTAGCACTCAATAGAGAAGAGTGCTAACACCCGTTGGCGCTCCTCTCATTTCATCCGGTCTCAGCGGTGCGCGGAAAGCGGGGCGGAGACGCCGGGAATTTCGACCAGTCAGGAGGTGTAAAAATGAAACTCAGGCCATTGCACGATCGCGTGCTGGTTGAGCCGCTGGAGGCCGAGGAGAAGACGGCCGGCGGTATCATCATTCCGGACACGGCCAAGGAAAAGCCGATGGAGGGGAAGATCGTCGCCGCCGGTAAAGGTGCTCGCTCCGAAGACGGCAAGATCACCGCGCTCGACGTCAAGAAGGGCGACAGGATCCTCTACGGCAAGTGGTCCGGTACGGAAGTGAAAATCGATGGTCAGGATCTCCTCATCATGAAGGAATCCGACATCATGGGCATCATTGAATAGGCGGAGCGGGTCATGGCTGTTAAAGAAGTAAGATTCAACACCGATGCGCGGACGCGTATGCTCCGGGGCATCGACATCCTGACCGATGCGGTCAGGGTCACGCTCGGCCCAAAGGGCCGCAACGTCATCCTCGACAAGGCATTCGGCGCGCCTCGTATCTGCAAGGACGGGGTCACCGTCGCCAAGGAAATCGAGCTCGAGGACAAGTTCGAGAACATGGGCGCGCAGATGGTGCGCGAGGTCGCGTCGAAGACCAATGACGACGCCGGCGACGGCACCACCACGGCGACCATTCTGGCCCAGGCGATCGTCAAGGAAGGCCTCAAATCGGTTGCCGCGGGCATGAACCCGATGGACCTCAAGCGCGGCGTCGACCTCGCGGTCGAAGAGGTCGTCAAGGGCGTCCACAAGCGCTCCAAGAAGGTGAAGACCGAGGAAGAGATCGCCCAGGTCGGCACCGTCTCGGCGAATGGCGAGCGCGAGATCGGCAACATGATCGCCGACGCGATGCAGAAGGTCGGCCAGGAAGGCGTGATCACGGTCGAGGAGGCGAAGAGCCTGGCGACCGAGCTCGACGTGGTCGAGGGCATGCAGTTCGACCGCGGCTACATCTCGCCCTATTTCGTCACCAATGCCGAGAAGATGCTCGCGGACCTCGAGAACCCCTTCATCCTGCTGCATGAGAAGAAGCTCTCGGGCCTTCAGTCGATGCTGCCGCTGCTCGAATCGATCGTCCAGTCGAGTCGGCCGCTGCTGATCATCGCCGAGGACGTCGAGGGCGAGGCGCTGGCGACGCTGGTGGTCAACCGCCTGCGCGGCGGGCTCAAGGTCGCCGCCGTCAAGGCGCCCGGCTTCGGCGATCGCCGCAAGGCGATGCTGGAAGACATCGCCATCCTCACCGGCGGCCAGGTGGTCTCGGAAGATCTCGGGATCAAGCTCGAGAACGTCAGCCTCGACATGCTCGGCAGCGCGAAAAAGGTCTCGATCACCAAGGATGAGACCACCATCGTCGATGGCGCCGGCAAGAAGGGCGACATCTCGGGCCGTTGCAGCCAGATCCGGGCGCAGGTCGAGGAGACTTCGTCCGACTACGACCGCGAGAAGCTGCAGGAGCGGCTTGCCAAGCTCGCCGGCGGCGTCGCGGTGATCCGCGTCGGCGGGGCGACCGAGGTAGAGGTGAAGGAGAAGCGCGACCGCGTCGAGGATGCGATGAACTCGACCCGCGCCGCGGTCGAGGAAGGCATCGTCGCCGGCGGCGGCACCGCGCTGCTGTTCGCCTCTCAGGGGCTTGCCAAGATCAAGCTCGACAACCCCGACCAGCAGGCAGGCGTCGAGATCGTGCGCCGCGCCTTGCAGGCGCCGGTCCGGCAGATCGCCGAGAATGCCGGTTTCGAGGGCTCGATCGTGGTCGGCAAGATCCTGGAATCGAAGGCCGCCAATTACGGGTTCGACGCCGCGGCGTGCGAGTACACCGACCTGGTCAAGGCCGGCATCATCGACCCGACCAAGGTGGTCCGGGCGACGATCCAGGACGCGGCTTCGGTCGCCGGGCTGCTGATCACCACCGAGGCGATGGTGGCCGAGAAGCCCGAGGACAAGTCCGCTCCGGGCATGCCCCCGGGCGGCATGGGCGACATGGGCGGCATGATGTAGCTTCCTATCCGAGCCGGCCGCGGATCGCGGCCGGGCGTAGAGTAGGGAAGGGCCGCCTCGGGCGGCCCTTCTTTATTCGTTTGCCATGGGCCGCCGATCCGACTAACTCGCCCATTCGCCCATTCGCCCATCGCCCGAAGAGCCTCGATGAAGGTCGATATCGACGCCGTCACCGCCTTGCTGCGCGCGGTCGCGGAAGCGGAGATCCTGCCACGCTTCCGCCGCCTCGATGACGCGGATTCATGGGAAAAGCGCTCCGGCGCGGTGGTCACGGTGGCCGACGAACGCGCGGAAGCGGCGCTCTCGGAAGGCCTCGCGGCCCTGATTCCGGGTTCCGGCATCGTCGCCGAGGAGGCCGCCGAGGCCGCGCCGGAGATGCAGGATGCGCTCAACCGGTCAGGCGCGGTCTGGGTCATCGATCCCATCGACGGGACCGCCAACTACTCCGAAGGCAAGGCCTGCTTCGCCGTGATGGTCGCGCTGGTGATGGACGGCGAGACCGCGGCCGGGTGGATCTACGACCCGTTGGCGGATTCCGCCGCGGTGGTCGAGCGTGGCGCCGGCGCCTGGCGCGACGGCGCGCGGCTCCGCGTCGCCGAACCGGCGCCGGAGGCGGAAATGACCGGCGCCTTCGGTTGGCGGCTCAACAAGGACAAGAGCTTCAGCACCCGGTTCAAGGCGCGCACCTACAACAAGTGCTGCGGCGTCGACTACCTTTCCCTGGCCGACGGATTTACCCATTTCGCGTTCTACCGCAGCCTCAAACCGTGGGACCATGCGCCGGGCCAGCTGCTGCACGCGGAAGCCGGCGGCCACAATGCCTGCGTCGACGGCACCGCCTACCGGCCGGGGCGCAAGGACCAGGAGGGCTTGCTGCTCGCGCCGACCGCCGAGATTTGGGCCGATCTGGCATCCGGCATTCGCCGGTCGCTCGGCATCTGACGCCCGGATTGCCGGGTCTTCGGGCCCTCCCTATGATCCGGCGCACGGCACGAGAAAGGGGCATCCGATGACCGCATCCGTGGCATTTCTAGGGCTTGGCGTGATGGGCTTTCCGATGGCCGGCCATCTCGCGGCCAAGGGCCACGACGTCACGGTTTACAACCGCACCGGCGCGAAGGCGGAGAGCTGGCTGGGCCAGAATCGCGGCAAGGCCGCCGCAACGCCGGCGGAAGCCGCGCAAGGCGCCGATTTCGTGTTCACCTGCGTCGGCAACGACGACGATTTGCGCCAGGTGGTGCTGGGCCCCGACGGCGCGCTTGCCGGCATGGGTGAGGGCGCGGTGCTGGTCGACCACACCACCACCTCGGCGATCGTCGCCCGCGAGGTCGCCGCGGCGGCGGCGCCAGCGGGTATAGGATTTCTCGATGCGCCGGTCTCGGGCGGACAGGCCGGGGCGGAGAACGGCGTGCTCACCATCATGGTGGGCGGCGACGACGCCGCGTTCGCGCGGGCGGAGCCGGTGATGGGCGCCTATGGCCGCACCATCGTCCACATGGGAGCCGCCGGGAACGGCCAGCTCACCAAGATGGTCAACCAGATCTGCATCGCCGGCATCGTCCAGGGGCTGTCGGAAGGGCTCAACTTCGCGGTCCGGGCGGGGCTCGACGCCGAACGCGCGGTCGAGGTCATCTCGGGCGGCGCCGCGCAGTCCTGGCAGATGGAAAACCGCGCGTCGACGATGCTGGCGGGAAAATACGACTACGGCTTCGCGGTCGACTGGATGCGCAAGGATCTGGGCATCGCGATGGAGGAGGGGGACCGCAACGGCGCCCGCCTGCCGCTGACCGCCCTGGTCGACCAGTTTTACAAGCATGTCCAGGCGCGCGGCGGCAAACGCTACGACACGTCGAGCCTGATGCTCCTGCTGACGGACGACTAGTCCGGGGGCGTTCGTCCCGCGCCGCGTTCGCGCTTCTTGGCGTCGTTCCAGAGCCGGTCCATTTCTTCCAGCGTCGAGTCCTGCGGCGCCTTTCCGGCTTTCCCGAGACCGTCTTCCACAGCGTTGAAACGGCGGACGAATTTGTCGTTGCAACCGCGCAGCGCCTGTTCCGGGTCGATGCCCAGGCGGCGGGCGACATTGACGCAGGCGAACAGCAGATCGCCGATCTCCTCGGCGAGCGCGGCCTCGCTCCCGTCTTCGCCGATGGCGTCCTTGAGCTCGGCAAGCTCCTCATCGACCTTGGCGACCGTCGAGTCGATATCGGGCCAGTCGAAGCCGACGCGGGCCGCGCGCTCCTGAAGCTTGCGGGCGCGCATGAGGGCGGGCAGGGCGAGCGCCACCCCGTCGAGCTCGGACGAGCGTTCCGCCTTGCTCTCCGCCTTTTCCCGGCGTTCGCGGTGCTTGATCGCTTCCCAGCCGGCGCGCTCCGAACCGGCCGCCGTCTCGCCGAATACATGCGGATGGCGGCGATACATCTTTCCGGTAATCCCGCGCGCCACCGAATCGAAGTCGAACGCGCCGGCCTCGCGCGCCATCTCGGCATGGAAGACCACCTGCAGGAGGAGATCGCCGAGCTCTTCCTCCAGCGCCGCCAGATCGTCCCGCACGATCGCGTCCGCGACCTCATAGGCCTCCTCGATGGTATAGGGCGCGATGCTCGCAAAGGTCTGGACCGCGTCCCACGGGCAGCCGCGCTCGCGGTCCCTGAGACGCGTCATCAGCCGCAACAGCGCCTCGATAGGGGTGGGGTCCGGTTTGTTCCGCATCTCGTCCATCAGCCGCGGTTCCGCTCTGACCTGTTCATATATGTCGCATAATATATCTTATGACAACTCAAATCGCATGCCGTCATAGGCAGGCTCCACATCGTCCGGCGTCGCCGCCCGCATCTCCTCGTAATCGGCGTGATGGTTCATATGGGTCAAAATCGCCCGGCGCGGCTTCACGCGGTCGAGCCAGGCGCTGGTGACCGGCCAGTGCGCGTGCGTCGGGTGCGCGCGGTGCAGCCGCAGGCAGTCGACCATCCATGTGTCGACGCCCGCGACAAGCTCGAGGCTGTCATCGGGCATGCGCACCACATCGGTCGAATACGCGAAGCCTCCGAATCGGAAGCCGGTGGACCGGCAGATTCCATGATCCTGATCGAACGGCACGACCGGACGGCCATGGGTCTCGAACGGCCCGTCGATCGCATGCGGGCGAAGGATCGGCGGATAGTTCCGCTCCGGGCCGCTCGCGCCGTGGAACAAATAGGGAAACCGGCTGACGATCTCGTCGAGCACCGCGGGCTCGGCATAAACGTCGATATCCCGTCCGGTCTCACGCGAAACGCCGCGGAGATCGTCGATGCCGTGTACGTGGTCCGCGTGGGCGTGGGTGAAGAGAACGCTGTCGATCCGCTCGATTCCGGCGTCGAGGACCTGGTCGCGGAGATCGGGCGCCGTGTCGACCAGGATATTCACCCCGTTCCATTCGACGAAGATGGACGGCCGGCGCCGCCGGTTGCGCGGATTGCCCGGGTCGCAGTGTCCCCAACGGCCGCCGATCATCGGCACGCCCTGGGAGCTTCCGCAGCCGAGTACGGTGACCTTCATCGACCCGCGCGAGCAGCCGATTTCCTGAATAACCGGAAAAAGTTGTCCGTCGTCTGTCGGGAAACGGCGTCAAGATCGATGTCCTTGACGGCGGCGATCGCGGCGGCGGTGTGGGCGACGAAGGCGGGCTCGTTGCGCTTCCCCCGATTCGGCACCGGCGCAAGATAGGGGGCATCGGTCTCGACGAGTATGCGGTCCAGCGGAACCCCGGCCGCGATTTCGCGCAGCGCGTCCGATTTCTTGAATGTCACGATCCCGGAGAAGGAAATATAGAGCCCGAGGCCTATCGCGGCCTCGGCGAGCGCCGCGCCGGCGCTGAAGCAGTGGATGACCCCGGCAAAGCCCCCCTCCTCCATCTCTTCGCCGAGGATCGCCGCCGTGTCGTCGTCGGCATCGCGGGTATGGACGATCAGCGGCAACCCGGTCTCGCGCGCGGCGGCGATATGGTTGCGGAAGCTCGCGCGCTGATCCTCGCGCGGGCTGTGGTCGTAGTAGTAGTCGAGGCCGGTCTCGCCGATGCCGACGACTTCGGGCTCGGCGGCAAGCCCGACCAGCCGCGCGGTTTCGGCAATTCCCTCTTCCTCGACGTTGTGTGGATGGACGCCGACCGAGCAGTCGACCGACCCATGGCCGCGCGCCAGCGCTCTCACCTCCTCGAACCTGCTGAGCCTGGTGCAGATCGTCACCATGCGGCCGACGCCGGCGGCGGCGGCGCGGCCGAGCGCCTCGGCGCGGTCCTCGTCGAAGGCATCGAAATCGAGGTGGCAGTGGCTGTCGACCAGCATCAGGCGGGAGTTCCTTCGGCGGCGTCCACCTGCAGCCTGGGAAACACCGGGCTCGGGTCGGGAAGCGTTGTCCCCGGTTTCACCGAATCGGCCGGGCCGAGATTGGCGAATGTCCGCCGCCCGGGATCGACGCCGATCTGGTCGAGTATGCGCCCCGCCGATTCGGGCATGAAGGGCTGCAACAGGATCGCGATCCGGCGGATCGTCTGGACCAGGGTGGCGAGCACCGCGCCGGTCCGCGTCCTGTCCTCCTTGATCAGGGCCCAGGGCGCCTGGCGGTCGACATAGGCATTGGCCTGCCGGACCACCGCCCAGACCGCGTCCAGCACCTCGTGAAATGCCTGGGCCCGCATTTGGCCCCGGCAGGTTTCGAGCAGCCCGGCCGCGGCCTCCAGCAGCTCCCGGTCGGGGTCCCTGTGGCCCCCCTCATGCTCCGGCATGACGCCGTCGAAATAGCGATGGATCATCGACGAGACGCGCTGCACCAGATTGCCGAGATCGTTCGCCAGATCGCCGTTGATACGGTTCACCACCGCGCGGTGCGAAAAATCCCCGTCATTGCCGAAGGGAACCTCGCGCAGCAGGAAATACCGCATCTGGTCGAGACCGTAGCGCTCGGCCACCTCCAGCGGGTCGATGATGTTGCCGACCGATTTCGAGATCTTCTGGCCCTCGTTGGTCCACCATCCGTGGGCGAAGACCCGCTTCGGCGGGGCGATGCCGGCGCCCATCAGGAAGGCCGGCCAGTAGACCGCGTGGAAGCGCAGGATGTCCTTACCCACCATGTGAAGATCACATGGCCAATACTTTGAAAAAGAGTGAGAATCGGTATCCGGATAGTCGACCGCGGTGGCATAGTTGGTAAGCGCGTCCAGCCAAACATACATGATGTGCCCGGGTTCGTTCGGCACCGGGACGCCCCAGTTGAAGCTGGTGCGCGAGATCGAGAGATCCCTGAGCCCGCCCCTGACGAAGCTCACCACCTCGTTGCGGCGGGACGGCGGCGCGATGAAGTCGGGATTGGCGTCGTAGAAGGCGAGCAGGCGATCCTGCCATTTGGACAGGTCGAAGAAATAGCTCGGCTCCTCGACCCATTCGACCTCGGCGCCCGACGGCGCGCGCTTGATGCCGTCGGCGTCTTTGGCGAGCTCGTTCTCGTCGTAGAACGCCTCGTCGCGGACCGCGTACCAGCCGGAATAGCTGCCGAGATAGATGTGGCCGTTATCCATCAGGGCCTGCCAGATCGCCTGCGAGGCCCTGGCGTGGCGCGGCTCGGTGGTGCGGATGAAGGCGTCGTTGGAAAAGTTCATCGCCTTGGCGAGCGCGCGGAAATTTTCCGACACCCGGTCGGTGAAGGCCTGCGGATCGATGCCCGCCGCCTGGGCCGACTTCTCGACCTTCTGGCCGTGCTCGTCGGTCCCGGTCAGGAAGAACACGTCATAGCCGTCGAGCCGCATGAAGCGCGCGAGCGCGTCGCAGGCCAGCGTCGTGTACGCGTGGCCGATATGGGGCGCGTCGTTGACGTAGTAGATCGGCGTCGTCAGGTAAAAGCGCTTTTCGTCGGACATCCCGCCCTCCCGAGCTGGGGCGCGGTCAGACGCGCATCGCGGATTGGAGCTGCCGAAACGCGCCGAGCACGACCTGCTTGCGGTCGAGACTGACGCTTTCCGCTTGGTCGATGAGCCGCGCACACTTCTCCCATAGCTCGGCGAGGCGATCAAGCCCGGCGCGGTCGACGATCCTGGCGGCGGCCTCGGTTTCGCCGCCGACGACCTCGCCGCCGGAAAGCCCGCCATCCGCGCCCGCCCGCGCGACGCGGGCGATCCACCAGAGGAAGAGCTGCATCGCGGTGCGATAGGCCGCCTCCGCGTCGCGCTTGGCGAGGCGGTCGGCGAATTCGTGCAGCGCCGGCACGTCCATTTCGGGCAGCGCGGCGGCGAACCCGACCACCGAATCCAGCAGCGCGAGCCCTCCCCCCTCAAGCAACGCCATGGCGCGTCCCGGGCTGCCATTGGCGATCGCGAGCAGCTTCTGGAGATCGTCCGTCCGCGCCCCGATACGCCCCAGGATTTCGGTCATCGCGGGGTCGGAGACCCGGCGGAGCGGCAGCCGGCAGCAGCGCGAGCGAATCGTCGGCAACAATCGCCAGGGAGAATGGGAAACAAGCAGGATCAGTACGTTGTCCGACGGTTCTTCGAGTATTTTTAGAAGCGCGTTGGCGGCGTTGGCGTTGAGCTCGTCGGCGCTGTCGACGATCAGCACCCGCCACGCCCCCTCGCCCGCGGTCAAATGGAGGAAATCGCCGGCGGCGCGTACCGCTTTCACCCCGATCACGGTTTTCGGCCCCTCCTCCTGGAGGTCCCGCGCAAGCGTGAGAAGATCGGAGTGACCGCCCGAGGCGACACGGCGAAACACCGGATGGTCCTCGGCGAGCGCGAGGGAAGCGCCGTCCCCGCCGGAAAGAACGAAACGCGCGATCCGGTAGGCGAGCGTCGCCTTGCCGACACCGTCCGGCCCGGTAATCAGCCATGCATGCGGGACCCGGCCGGCGCGCCAGGCCGACAGGAAAACCGCTTCTTCCTGCTCGTGGCCGAAAAGAACGGAATTGTCGCGCGGGTGCAGTCCCGTCATTTGCGTTCCGTCCGTCCCGCCATTTCCTCGAACCGCTTCGCGACCTCGGCGAGCACCGCCCCGGCGACCCGGTCCTCCGCGGGGGCCGCGTCCAGCACGACGCATCGCCCGGGCGCGCCGGCGGCGATCGCGAGGAAGCCTTCCCGCACCCTCCGATGATAGTCGAGCGGCTGGCTCTCGTACCGGTCCTGCGCGGCCGAGCGGGTTCGGGTGCGCTCGAGCCCCAACTCCGGATCGATATCGAGAATCAGCGTGAGGTCGGGCCGGAACCCGCCCAGCGCGGCCTCCGCGATCGACCGGATCAACGCGGTCGAAGCGCCGGCGCCGTAGCCCTGATAGGCGAGGGTCGAATCGGCGAACCGGTCGCAGACCACGGTGCGGCCCGCGGCAAGCGCGGGCTCGACCGTCTTCGCGACATTTTCCACCCGCCCGGCGAAGTAGAGCAGGACCTCGGTCGCCGGCTCCCACCCCGCCTCGCCGGGATCGAGCAGCAGCGCGCGGATCCGCTCCGCTTCAGGCGTGCCGCCGGGCTCCCGCGTGACCATGGTGGCGATGCCGCGCGCCTCGAGGGTCAGGGCGAGCCGGGCCGTCTGGGTCGACTTCCCTGCCCCCTCGCCGCCCTCGATGGTGATGAAGCGGCCCCGTCTCACGCGGTTCTGCGGCGCATGCGGGTCAATCCGACACGATCTTGGCGTCGGCGCGGCTCCTGGCCGACACAAGGCCCAACAGGCTCCGGGCCTGGGCTATGTCGGCATAGGGGCCGAGCAGGACGCGGTAGAGCAGCGGCCCTTCGCCGCGCGGCGCGATGACGGCGCGGCCGATCGGCGCGAGCGCTGCTTTCAGCTTGTTTGCGTTCTCCTTGTTCAGGAAGGCGCCGGCCTGGATATAGACGCGCTCGATCGCCGCGCCCGGGGCCGACAGGGAAGCCGTCTCGACCGTCCCCGTGCGCTTCGGCAGGGGCTCGAACACGACGCCGTCCGGTTGCCTGGCCATCGAGGACGGGCGCGGCGTCACCTTGGCGACGGCCGCCAGGCGCCGGCTTTCCTCGGGCATGATGCGGACCCGGACGCGCGCCGTGCCCTTGTAGCGGAAGCCCAGAAGCTGGGCGCCGCGGCGCGACATGTCGATGATGCGACCGCGCACGAACGGGCCGCGGTCGTTGACGCGAACCGCGAGCGAGCGCCCGTTGTCCAGATTGCTGACCCGCACCATGGAGGGCATCGGCAATGTCAGATGCGCGGCGGACACCGCGTTCATGTCGAAAAACTCGCCATTCGCGGTGCGCTTGCCATGAAACTTGGGCCCGTACCAGGACGCGATTCCGGTCTCGTCGTAATTCTCGTCGACCCTCGGCCGGTAGGTGACGCCGTCTATATCGTAGGGCTCCCCGATCTTGTAGGTCCCCTCCTGGGGCGGCGGGGCGACAAACGCCTTCTTGCGATCGCTGCTTCCGCAAGCCGCGACGGCCAGGACGGCGACCGAAACCGGGATGACGCGAAGGCAGCGCCGAAACCGGTCAAGCGCCGGGATCTGTGTGCGGCCCGGGTCCATCGACCCTCGCTTCTAGCGCTCGGCGATGCGGTCGGCAAGGGTGCCCACCGCGGTCGCGAACAGGTTCGACCGATTCCAGCGGAGGATCGCGCGGAAGTTGTCGTAGACCACATAGGCCGGCCCGTTCGCGCCGCCCGGCAGCAGGATGGAGGATTGCAGGTTGCGGGTGGGCAAGTCGCTTCCGTCGGGCCTGCGAACGCCGAGACGCTGCCAGTCGCGCAGCCCTTTCCGGATCTTGGGCCCGATCAGCGCCCGATCGAAGTTTTCGGGCAAGCGCACCCTCCGCCCCCAGGTCTGGTCGCCGCGCCAGCCGACATTGCTCAGATAGTTGGCGCTGGATGCAAAGATGTCGGCATGGGTGCGCCAGATGTCGCGCCGCCCGTCGCCGTTGTGATCCACCGCGAAGCGCAGGAACGAGGACGGCATGAACTGGTTTTGCCCCATCGCGCCGGCCCAGGAGCCCATCATGCTCTTCGCCGTGATATGGCCCTGATCGACGATCGTCAGGGCATCGAACAATTCCTTGCGGAAATAGGCCGAGCGCCGCCCGTCATAGGCGAGCGAGGCCAGCGCCGGGACCACCGAAAAGCCGCCGAGGAACCGCCCGAAATCGGTCTCGATGCCCCAGAGCGCGACGATGAAGCGGGGCTGTACGTTGTACTTGGCCGAAACCGCCCGGAGGATGTCCCGGTGTTCGGCAAACCGCGCCCTGCCCGTCTCGATCCGCCCCTTGGAGACCGCGCGCGCCAGATACCCTTCGAGGGTGAGCTTGAATTCCGGCTGCTTGCGGTCCAACTCGACCACGCGCGCGATCGGGCGGATGTCCGAGAGCGCGGATTCGATCGTCGCTTCCTTGAGGCCGCGTTCGCGGGCTTCCTTGCGGACGCCTTCGAGCCAGGTCTCGAAATCGGCCGCCGCGGCAGCGGCCGCGCCGGCGAGCGCGAGCGCAATGCAGACAACGCCGCTAAAAAGATGCGGTCGCCAAGCTGTTCGATCTGGCATCGGCCCCTCTCCAGATTGCTGACGAGGCTGGGAGCCGGGACGTTAGTGCCACAGGATCGCACGACTCAGCAACGAAGTTCCTGCCCCCGTGCTGGCCAGCGCGATGGCACGGCTCTATATGAGCGGACATGGGCGAGATGCAAGTAAACGCGCCGTGACCGAGGCCGAGCGGACCGGAGCGGGCCGCAAGCTGGAGGACGGTTTCGAGTGGGGCGCGCTCGCTTCCCTCCTCCCTTATCTCTGGCCGAGGGGCGAAATCGAGATCAAGCTGCGGGTGGCGGCGGCGCTCGCCTTCCTCGCGCTCGCCAAGATCGCGACGGTCTATATCCCGTTTCTCTACAAGGAAGCGGTGGACGTCCTCGGCGCCGATGGCGAGGCCCTGGTGGTGGTGCCGGTCGGCGTGATCCTCGGCTACGGCGTCGCCCGGCTGCTGGCCACCGCCTTCGGCGAGCTCCGGGACGCGGTCTTCGCCAAGGTCGGCCAGCGCGCGATCCGCAAGGTCGCGCTGGCCACCTTCCGCCATTTGCACGGCCTGGCGCTCCGCTTCCATCTCGACCGCCAGACCGGCGGGCTGTCGCGGGCGATCGAGCGCGGCACCAAGTCGATCGATTTCCTGCTGCGCTTCGCGCTGTTCAACATCCTGCCCACGCTGCTCG
Source organism: Alphaproteobacteria bacterium (assembly GCA_965205995.1). Lineage (GTDB taxonomy): Bacteria > Pseudomonadota > Alphaproteobacteria > MPNO01 > MPNO01 > MPNO01. The sequence goes on from OZ242200.1 coordinate 705,508, forward strand.
AACTCGCCATGGTCTGCGGCATCCTGTGGACCCTGTTCAATGTCTGGTTCGCGCTGGTGACGCTGGGGACCATCGCCGGCTTCATCGCCTACACGATGATCGTCACCGAATGGCGCCTGAAATACCGCAGGCGCATGAACGAGAGCGACCAGGAGGCGAACACGCGGGCGATCGACAGCCTGCTGAACTACGAGACCGTCAAGTATTTCGGCAATGAGGGCTATGAGGCGAGCCGCTTCGACGGCGCGCTCCGACGCTACGAGCGGGCGGCGGTGACCAGCAACGCCTCGCTGTCGCTGCTCAACATCGGACAGGCTCTCATCGTCGGCTGCGGCCTGTCCGGGATGATGCTGATGGCGGGCTACGGCGTGGCCGGGGGAACCATGACCCTCGGCGACTTCGTGATGGTCAACACCTATTTGATCCAGCTTTATTTGCCGCTCAACTATCTCGGGTTCGTGTATCGCGAGATCAAGCAGTCGCTGACCGACATGGAGGCGATGTTCTACCTGCTCGACGTCGAGGCCGAAATCGAGGACACGCCAGAGGCCCCGCCGCTCGCCGACGGCCCGGGCGAGATCGTGTTCAGCGGCGTTTGCTTCGGATACGACCCCCGGCGCCGGATCCTGCACGATGTGAGCTTTGCCGTGCCCGCCGGGCGGCGGACCGCGATCGTCGGGCCGACGGGAGCCGGAAAATCGACGCTGTCGCGCCTGATCTACCGCTTCTACGACGTGACCGGGGGCGTCATTGCCATCGACGGCCAGGACATCAGGACCGTCACCCAGGCGAGCGTCCGGGCGGCGATCGGGATCGTCCCGCAGGACACCGTCCTGTTCAACGATACCGTCTATTACAACATCGCCTACGGGCGGCCGGATGCGACGCCGGGCGAGGTCGAGGCGGCGGCGCGCACGGCCGCGATCCACGACCAGATCATGGCGATGCCCGACGGCTACCAGACCCTCGTCGGGGAGCGCGGCCTCAAGCTGTCGGGCGGCGAGAAGCAGCGCGTGGCGATCGCGAGGACCATCCTCAAGCGTCCCCGCATCCTGATGTTCGACGAGGCCACCTCGGCGCTCGACACCCGCACCGAGCGCGAGATCCAGGTCGCGCTGAAGGAAATTTCCAGGGACCGCACGACGCTGGTGATCGCCCATCGGCTTTCCACCGTCGTCGATGCCGATGAGATCCTGGTTCTGGAGCAAGGGCGTATCGCCGAGCGCGGCACCCACGCCGTCCTGTTGGCGAATGACGGCACCTATGCGCAGATGTGGGCTCGGCAACAGGAGGCGGGCGAAGATATTCCGCCGCCGTTGTCAGACCGCCCGGCGGGCGCCAGTATGGCGTCCCTGAAACTGCGCAGCCCATGACCCGGCCTTCGGAAACCACCATCGAAGAGCTCGCCCGGCAGATCGGCGACGGCTGCCTGCTCGCGCTGCCCAAGCCGGAGGCGGGCACCTCGATGGCGGCAGTGCGGGCGCTGGTCCGGCGCGGCGCCAGGGATTTGCGGCTCTGGTGCCTGCCCTCGGCGGGGCTGCAGGTCGACCTCCTGATCGGCGCGGGCTGCGTCGCCTCGATCGAGTGCAGCGGCGTCTCGCTCGGCGAGTTCGGCGCCGCGCCCCGGTTCCGCCGGGCGGCGGAGAGCGGCAGCCTCCGCATCGTCGACACGACCTGCCAGGCGATGTACGCCGCGGTCCAGGCAGGCGAGAAGGGCATGCCGTTCGTCGCGCTGCGCGGCATCATAGGCTCCGACATCCTCGCCCATCGCGACGACTGGCGGGTGATGCAGAACCCGTTCGCGCCCGGCGAGGACCCGGTCGTCGTGCTGCCGGCGGTGCGCCCCGACGTCGCGCTGATCCATGCGCGGCTGCGGGATTCGAACGGCAATCTCTGGGTCGGCAACGCGCGCGAGGCGGTCGTGCTCGCCCATGCCGCGAAAACTTCGGTCGCGACCTTCGAGGCGCATTACGACGGCAATCTGCTCGACGACGAACGCATGACCGCCGGCACCATCGCGCCGATCTATGTCGAGGCCTCGGCCCACGCGCCGCGCGGCGCCTGGCCCCTCGCCCTGCCCGGCGCCTATGCGGCCGACCGGCAACAGCTCGCCGAATACGCCGCCGCCGCCGCGACCGAGGACGGCTTCAAGTCCTGGCTCGACCGGCATGTGCTGGGTGTCGGCGAAGCCGCGTGAGCGCGCCGCCGACGCAGGACGAATTTCTCGCCTGCGTGCTCGCGCGGACGATCGAGGGGCTGCGCAACGTCGCCGTCGGCACCAACTCGCCGGTGGCGGCGACGGCGGCGCTGCTGGTCGAGGCCGAAAGCGACGGCCGCAGCCGGGCCAGCATCCTCGGCAGCCGCCGCCACAACCCGTTCAACGACGGCGGCAGCGAGATCCACGACCGCGCCGCGCAGGGGCGCATCGACGCCTTCTTCCTGGGCGGCGGCCAGATCGACGGCGAAGGCAACATCAACCTCGTCGGCACCGGGCCCTATCCCGAGGTAAATACCCGTTTTCCAGGAAGTTACGGATCGGCCTTCCTCTATTTTCTCATTCCGCGCGTGATCCTCTTCCGCGAGGAGCACAGCCGCCGGGTGCTGGTGCCCAAGGTCGATTTCATCAGCGCGCCGGGGACCAGCCCGGCCGCAATCCACCGCACCGGCGGCCCCCACGCCCTGGTCACCCGGCTCTGCGTGATGGCGTTCGACCGGGATGCGGGCGGGTTCCGCCTGCAAAGCCTGCATCCGGGGGTAGAGTTGGCGGAAATCCGGGAGGCGACCGGCTTCGCCTTCGACATCCCTCGGCACGTGCCGCGCACCCCCCCTCCCGAACCCGGCCGGCTGGCGTTGATCCGCGAAGTCGTGCGCGAGCGGGTGGCGGAGACCTACCCCGAATTCGCGGCGACCCGGATTGCTTCCGGCTGAGTGCGGCGAACGGCGACGAACGGGAGCCGTGGTGGGATCACGCCCCACCCTCGTCGATCTTGCCGGAGACGGCGGCAAGGGCCCGGTCGAATGTCTTGATGTCGCCGACGCCGCGCCGCCGGCAGCAAGCCAGGTGGCAGAGACCGCGGCCGCCGAGGCTCGGGAACCGGTCGCGAAGCTGACGCGCCAGCGTCACGTCTTCGTAAGTCAACGGCCAGACATCGGCTTCGCAGCGTTCGATCAACATCAGCGCCGCGTCGAGCGTCGCCGTCCTCCCGACCCCGAGATAGACATGCAGGAGTTCCTGCACCACCTCGGCCGAGGTGACGAGCGGGATCCGATCGCGGCTGCAGGCGGCAAAGAAGGTTCGCGCCGGGGCACGGAGCGGATGCGGCCGGCCGACCGCGTAGATGAAGACGTCGGTGTCGACGAAGATCACGCGCCGGGCGATCAATCGACGTTTCTCCATCGTGGACGGCCGCGTTTACACGCCCCTGCCGTTACGCGACAATCTCGCGCCCGCGCAATTTTCGCGGGGCCGATTGGCCAATCATCGAGGAGACTGTCACGATGGGGATCAAACGCTGGATATGCGCGATCGCTCTCGCGCTCCCCGCCTTCGCCCTTCTGGGGGGCGGCGCGCCGGCAATGGCGCAGGGCAAGCACGTCATGAAGCTCGCGATCGTGGTCGCGAACGACCCGCTGCACGAGTTCATCAAGGAATACAAGCGCCAGATCGAAATGAAGTCGGGCGGCCGGATCACCGCCGAGCTCTACCCGTCCGCCCAGCTCGGCAAGATTCCGCGCCTGATCGAGGGGCTGCAGCTCGGGACGGTCGAGTTCTTCGGAACCCCGGCGGGCTTCCTCAAGGGTGTCGACCCGCGCTTCCAGGTGCTCGAAGTGCCGGGCGTCTTCTCGAGCCCCGAGCACGCCCACAAGACGATCACCGACCCGCGGTTCCGCGACAAGTTCCTGAACATGGCGACGGCCAAGGGCGTCAAGGGTGTCAGCATCTGGATGTACGGCCCGACCTCCTACGCCTCGCTTACTCCGGTTCGCAAGCTCGGCGATTTCAAGGGCATGAAATTCCGGGTGCTGGCCACCAAGGTGGAGACCGAGGTGATGGCCCGTCTCGGGGCGACCGGCATACCGATGCCCTATTCGGAAACCCTGCCGGCGCTGCAGCGCAAGCTGATCGACGGCATCCGGTCCAACATCACGGTGATGGCGGCGACCAAGCATTTCACCGAAGCCAAGTTCATCACCGTGGTGAACGACACCTATATTCCCTGCATCGGCTACGTCTCGATGGCGTTCTACAAAAAGCTGCCGAAGGATCTGCAGCAGGCGGTCGAGGACGCCGGGAAGGCCGTCGAGAGCTTCATGTTCAAGACCTCCCAGGACTACGGCTCGCGTGCCGAGCAGAAATGGCGCGACGGCGGGGCCGAGGTCATCCGCCTGTCGGCGGCCGACCATAAGAAGTTCATGGATACGGTTCAGCCAATCGGCGACGACGTGCTTGGCAAGCGCAAGGACACCAAGGAGATGTTCGAGCTGATGAAGAGCGTCGCGAAGTCGCACGCCGGCAGCTGATGGCGTAACCGGGCGGGCCGCCGCCGGCAGCGGCGGCGGCCCCGCTCTTCGGGAGGAAGACGTCATGGCGGAGAAGGCCGACGCGGCCGTGCTCACGGGGCCGCGCAGCTTCGAGTTCCGGGAGTTCCCCCTCCCCGATATCGCGCCGGACGAAGGCGTCTTGCGGGTCGAGGCGGCGGGGCTTTGCGGTACCGATTACGAGCAATATACCGGCCACCTCGCGGGCACGCCGTGGGACGTCACCCCGATCGTTCCGGGGCACGAGATCATGGGCTGGATCGACCGCGCGGGACCCGACGCGGCGAGGCGCTGGGGCGTCAAGGAGGGCGACCGGGTGGTGGTCGAATCGATCATCCCCTGCGGCCACTGCTTCCAGTGCGCGATCGGCAAGACGACGCTTTGCGAGGCGAATATGGGCTACGGGCTCTACGCCTCGACGGAGAAGGCGCCGGGACTCTGGGGCGGCTATGCGAGCCACATGTATCTCCACCCCAATACCCTGGTTCACAAGGTTTCGGACGACATCCCGCGCGATGTCCTGTCGCTGTTCAACCCGCTTTCCAACGGGGTGCGCTGGGCTTATGAGGCGCCCAACACCCAGCTCGGCGAGACGGTGGTGATCGAGGGCCCGGGCCAAAGGGGGCTGCTGTGCCTGGTCGCCGCGCGCGAAGCGGGCGCGGGCACGATCATCGTCACCGGCACCGCAAACGATGCCTACCGTCTCGAGCTCGCCAGGCAGCTCGGCGCCGACATCACGATCGATGTCGACAACGAGAACCCGGTCGAGCGGGTCCGCGAGGCGACCGGCGGCCGCGGCGCCGATGTCGTGGTCGAGGTCTCGGCCGGCGCCACCCAGCCGATCGTCGATGCGGTCGACATGGTGCGGCGCGGCGGGCGCATCGTGCTTGCCGGTCTCAAGAGCTTCAAGCCGGTCGGCAATCTGATCACCGACAAGATCGTGATCAACGAGATCCAGCTGATCGGCCTGTTGTCCGCCGGCTGGGTGTCGATCGAGCGTTCGCTCGACATCCTCAGGCGCCGCGGCGACGATCTCCGGCCGCTTTGCTCCCACATGTTCCCGCTGGAGGAAACCGACACGGCGGTGCGCGCGCTCGGGCGCGAGGTGGATGACGGCAACGAGGTCGTCCACATCGCTCTCGACGTCGCCGGGTAGCGCCTGAACCCTTTACCGATCGCGAGCGGAGAGAAAAATGAGCGCCGATCTGAGCGGAACATCGATCCTGGTCACCGGAGCGGGGCGCGGTCTCGGCCGCGAAATGGCGACCGCGCTGGCCGAGGCGGGCGCGAACGTCGCCCTGTTGGAGCGCGACCGACCCGAGCTCGACGAAGCCGCCGCCCAGATCGGCGCGGCCACCGATCCGGGGCGCGTGCTCGCGGTCCAGGGCGACGTCACCAACGCCGACGACGCGGCGCGCGCGGTCGCCGAAGTGAGCGGGGCGTTCGGCAAGCTCGACATGCTGGTCAACAACGCGGCCCTCGGCCCGCAGGAGCACTCGCCCACCAATACCGCGCCGCGCCGCCCGATCTGGGAGGCCGATCTCGACCTCTGGCTGGCGACAATCGCGGTCAATTCCTCGGGTCCCTTCATCATGTCCCGGGCCGCGCTCCCCGGCATGCTCGAACGCAACTGGGGGCGCATCGTCAACGTGACCACCAGCCTGGACACGATGCTGAACGCCGGCCTCGGCCCTTACGGCCCCGCCAAGGCGGCGACCGAGGCGCTGACCTCGATCCTCGCCTTCGAGCTGGAGGAAACCCGCGTGACCGCGAACGTGCTGGTCCCCGGCGGGCGGGCGAATACGCGGATGATCCCGGCCGACGGCAAATATGTCGACCGCAACTACCTCATCCAGCCCGAGGTGATGCGGGCGCCGATCGTCTGGCTCGCCTCGCGCGCCGCCGACGAGGTGAACGGGCGGCGCTTCCGCGCGGCGCTGTTCGACCCGAACATTCCGCCCGAGGAAGCGGCCGAGAAGGCGGGCGCGCCCGTGGCCTGGCGCGAGCTCATGGGCCAGACGATCCACTACATCTGATCCCGTGCCCGGAGGCGCGCCTATCCTCACGACCCATGTCGGCAGCCTGCCGCGGCCGGATGCGCTGGCCGAGTTGCTGTTGAAAAAGGAGCACGGCGAGGACTATGACGCAGACGCGCTCGACCGGCTGACCGCGGAGGCGGTGCGCGACGCGGTCGCCGAACAGCGCGCCATCGGCCTCGACATCGTCAATGACGGCGAGGTCGGGCGCACCGGCTACGCCACCTATATCCAGGACCGGCTCACCGGGTTCTCGGGCGAGAGCCCGTCCCTCCTCTTCGACGATCTGGGCGAGTTTCCCGCCTATCGCCGCCAGATGGGCCAGGCCGCCGGCACCCGCCGGCTGCACCGGCCGCGCTGCACCGGCCCGGTCGCGGTCGCGGATACCGAACCGCTCGCGCGCGAGATCGGACGTCTGACCGCGGCGCTCGCCGAGGCCGGTGTCGCCGACGGTTTCATGAACGCGGCCTCGCCCGGGGTGATCGCGATCTTCCAGGCGAACGATTTCTACCCCGATACCGATGCCTATCTCGCCGCCCTCGCCGAGGCGATGAAAAGCGAGTACGAGGCCATCGCCGATGCCGGGCTGATCCTCCAGGTCGACTGCCCGGACCTCGCCATGGGACGCCACGTGGTCTACAGCGCCGAGGACGAGGCGACCTTCCTGCGCCGCGCGGCGATGCAGGTGGAAGTCCTCAACGCGGCGCTCGAAAACGTGCCCCCGGAGCGCGCCCGCCTCCACCTCTGCTGGGGCAATTACGAAGGCCCGCATCATCGCGACATCCCGCTGGAGGCGATCGCCGACGTGGTGCTGTCCGCCAAACCGCGGGGGCTGCTGTTCGAGGCGGCGAACCCCCGCCACGCCCATGAGTGGACCGTTTTCCGCGACCGGGGCGGCTGGGACGACAAGATCCTGATTCCGGGCGTCATCGATTCGACGACCAACTTTGTCGAGCACCCCGAACTCGTCGCCGAGCGCATCGGGCGCTTCGTCGACCTTGCCGGGCGCGAACGCGTGATCGCCGGCACCGATTGCGGATTTGCGACCTTCGCCGGGATCGGCAAGGTCGACCCCGCCATCGCCCGGCTGAAGCTGGAAGCCCTGGTCGAGGGCGCGGCGATCGCCAGAGGGCGGCTCAGATCCTGATTCCGGCGGCGTGGACGAATTTCGACCGGTCTGCTAGCGTGCCCTTACTCATGATGAAAATGCATGGCAGTAGTGTGCTGGAGTTCGCGTAGTGGAGCCGGTTCAGATCACGATCCTGGGCGTGGCTGTCGCGCTGGCCGCGCTTATCGTCACGCTGAACGCTTCGCTGCGCCGGGATATCGACAAGCGTTTCGACGGCGTCGACAAGCGTTTCGACGGCATCGAGAAACGTTTCGACGAGCGCCTCGACGGCATCGACGCACGCCTGCGCTCGGTCGAACAGAGTCTGGCCGAGGTGAAGGGCAGGCTCGCTTTCGTGGAGAGCTATATCCTCGGTCGCACCGAGACGGCAGCCGGAGAGGCGCCGGCCGAGTAGCAGCGGCGGCCCGGCCCGTTGCCATCGTGCGGGGGGGGGACCGCGTCACGTCGATTCCGACCCGCTGTTTCACCCGGTGCATCGCGGAGAAATCTTCCAAACCCGGCGCCGCGGACTCGTGCGTGACAAATAATCGCTCGCGGGCATCGGCAAGGCCGACCCGGCGATCGTCCGGCTGAAGCTGGCGGCTCCGAGAGTAATTCCGTCCACCGATCGCCTCTCTTTATTGCGGAAATCGCAAGAAAATATGTGTCCGGCGCTTCAAGTCCGGGGGCGAAGGAGAGAAGATCGACATAGGAATAGCCAGCTTGCGTCCGACCGCGCCGGACCGGGGTAGATGGACGGGACGGTCAAGCGCCACGAAAGACTTTATCGCTCGGATTCGGGGGCTGACGTGAAATCCATTTCTATCCTGCTCGTTGCCGTGCTGGTGTTGACCGCCTGCACGAGCCGCCATGACTCACCATCCGAAGGCCCAATTCAACTCGAGAGGAATTCGGAGTTCAACGGCGAGAAGCTGCGGTTCTTCGTGACGCTGGACGACGGAACCGAGGCCTCGGTCAACACGACGGAAGATGTCATCCAGGCGCTCCCCGGGAATACGCCCATGCCCGGCCACCGGGCGCGGGCCTTTACTTTCCTCAAGGAAACCGAGGAGGACACCTCGGTGGCCCACGCCCTGTTGAGCTGGGACCCGGACCACCCGTCGGACTACCTCGTGTTCGGCTGGTGGGCGCAGTTCTATGACCAGCATCCGCCGGCGCTGTCGTTGGCGGAAGCGGATCGGTACGCGATCATCGACGGCCCCGAACTCGACCATGGCGTCGCGCCGGAGTTGCCGGTGGACGGGACGGCCGTCTACATGGGTCAAGCCGGGGGGCTGTACACATACGTGGCCGGGAGCGACTGGGGAGAGGATGAGGGCGCCTTCGCGATCGACGAGTACCAGGGGGTGCTCACCCTGACCGCAGACTTCGCGGACCGCAGCTTGAAAGGCTGCATCGGCTGCGACGGCGATCTGGTCACGCAGCGCGCGCATTTCGGCGTTTTCCTCGGCCAGGAGTTGATCGACTTGCAAGGGTTGGCCAAGGACTACGAAATACACCTCGCCACCGCGATTATCAGGGAGGACGGCCAATTCGAGCGCGACAGGGTGACGGTGAAACACCCGGAGCGGACCGTCATGCAGTCGGAGGGTTTCTGGGGAGGGGCGCTGTCCAGCCGCCAGGACACCGATGGAAACCCCCGACTGGTCGCTGGCTTCAATGGCGTCTCCTTCCAGGAGAGCGACGGCAGCGAGGGCGAATTCTTCGGGTCGTTCCTCGGCCTGAGCGAACCGTTCAGGGAGACCGGGGTGTCCGGTCCACTTCCCGGGAACGGCGGCACCGACGCGCGGTCGGACCGGTAGACCAGCTCGGCCGGCTCAAGCATCTCATAGACCCGGCGGAAATTGAGCCCGCCGCGATACTCCCCCGCCCCGCCGCTGTCGGGGTTGAGCTCGAAGCGGCGGATCCGGCAGGGGAATTCGGATTCGACGATCTCCACCGGCGCGGCGTAGAGGTTGGCGAGGTGGACGGTCACCCCCGATGCGCCGCGCGTCGCTTCAGTTCAGCGCGCCGGGCGGCAGGTCCAGCGCGTTCGCGATGGCGGTCCGCGTCGCGGGCGAGCCCCGATGCCGGTCCGTCTCGATATGCGACATGTACCCGTGACTGATTCCGACGGCGTCGGCCAACTGTTTCACCGTCATGCCGCGGCGCCGCCGGTGGACCCTGATCGGATTGTCGTCGCATCCCGGGCAGGAAGCGGCGCGCGGAGGAGGCCGCGCCGCGCCTGCCCCGGCGATCCGGTCGGCGAGCGCCCCGACGGCGGCGGCGGCCGGGTCGTCGGGTTCGGCGACGACGGAAAATTGGGGCGCCACGGGGGAGCCGGCGATCGTCCACAACCGCATCTCGACGGCGAAACAGCCGAACGCGCCGTCGCCGAGCCGGTTCAGCTCCTCGACCACGTCACGGTGCTCCTCGTGGAACCGGGTGGCGAGCCAGACCGCGCAAGCCGGCAGCCTGAGGGCATAGGTCAGCAGCTGGCCGAGATGGGAGTGGTCGCTGGGCCCGAGCTGGGCCTCGATCACCACCGCGCCGCCGGTGGCGCGGTCCCGGCACAGGAGGTCGGCGCGGAACCGCCCGATACGCGTTTCCCGGGCCACCAGTTCCAGATTGACGCGCAACGCCAGGCCGAGACGCCGCAGGTTTTCCTCCGCCGCGAGCCAGGGGACGAATTCGCCCGGCTCGCTCTGCCAGACGGTTGCCGGCGCGACGTGTTCGAGATGTCCGAAAGACTTGTCCATCGCGGCGGTGCTCCGTTCTGCGGGGTTGCGGGCACGAAAAAGGGCGCCGGCATCTCCGGCGCCCCATTTCGCGACTATGCCAAATATACTCCGAAACGCGTCCCGTGTCAATCATTTTTTATATAATCACGAAAAATTTAGACCTACCCTCCCCACCTCTCCCCCCGGACACCCATCCGGGGGGAAACCGGGCGACGGCAGTGCCTGTGGCCCCCGGAACGAGCCCGGGGCGACAGGATGTTCTCGTTCATGGGCGCGGAGCTCGTGTCGAAAATCCAAACCGGACGGCAGTGGACTGGTTCCGGGTATACACGGACGGAGCGGGGAGCCGGGTGCGGCCCGTCCTTCGATAGGGCTTATGCCGATTACTTGACGAGCGGGAGGCCGACTGGCGTTCCGGGAAGCACTGGGGCGTATCCGGTTCGTACGGGACCGTTCCTTCCTCGTCATGGTCGGCGGAGACGGAACGGATCCTGTGCCCGCCGCGACGGGGAGGCGTTCGCGTTGCCGATCCGCGCCAGCCGACCGCCCGTCAAGCTAGGTAGATAAGCCCCCTTCGATACGCGGCTTCGCCGCTACTCAGGATGAGGGTGGGTGGTGGCCGCCCAGAACCCTCCCTGCATCCTGAGTAGCCCGCCGCGGGCGTCCCCCCCCATCCCTCATCCTGAGTAGCCCGCCGCGGGCGCCCCCCCATCCCTCATCCTGAGTAGCCCGCCGAAGGCGGGCGTATCGAAGGACGCGCCCTCCCCGGTTGCCCTCCCCGGTGACCGGCGGCATGGATGGCCGGAACAAGTCCACTGCTGTCCGGTTTGGATGGGCTGGACCGGGTGCAAGGCGTTGGTACAGGCGGATTACCGGCGCATTCGCCGGATCGGGACACGGATTGCGGCACGCTCTCACCTGCCTTCCTTGTTCCCCCCTTGTCACCCCGGACTTGTTCCGGGGCCCAGGGCCACAGGCACCGCCCCCGCCCGGTTTCCCTGGGCCCCGGAACAAGTCCGGGGTGACAACAGGGGGGCGGCGGCGGTCTCGCCCATTGCGGCAGAGCCCGCCCCGTCGACGAGGACGGTATGGGTACCGCCCGCGTCCACGCCCAGACGATAGGTCAACCGCGAAATTCTTCCGCTTCGACCGCCTTGCGCGGAGGCGCTGCGCTACTCGGCGGCCGCCTTCTCGCCGCCGTCCATAAGCTCCAAGAGCTTGGGCGGCGACATCGGCAGCGATTGCGGCCGGATGCCGATCGCATCGCCGATCGCGTTGCCGACCGCGGCCAGCGTCGGCACCACCGGGACCTCGCCCACGCCCCTCAGCCCGTAGGGATGGTTGGGGTTGGGCACCTCGACGATCACGGTATCGATCATCGGGACGTCGGAGGCCACCGGCATCCGGTAGTCGAGGAAGCTCGGGTTATCGAGCGTCCCGTCCTCGCGGTAGATGTATTCCTCGTTGAGCGCCCAGCCGACGCCCTGGACCGCGCCGCCCTGGTACTGGCCCTCGACCTGCATGGGATGGATCGCCTTGCCGGCATCCTCGATCACGGTGTAGCGGGTCACGTCCACCCGCCCGGTGCCGCGGTCGACCTTGAGGTCGACGATATGCACGCCGAAGCCGGGCCCCTCGCCGGTGACGTTCATCTCCGAATGACCGGCGATGGCGCCATGGCTGACGCTGGTCCTGGACGCGATGTCCTTGATCGAAAGCGGCTCGAACTCGCCGACATTCGCGCTCGCAGGCCGGCAATGCCCGTCCTCGAAGGTGACCTCCTCGGGAGAAACGCCCCAGATCCCGGCCGCTCGATCGATCATCGTGTCGATCGCCTTGCGCGCGCTGTCGACGATCACCATGCCGGACGAGAAGGTGGTCCGGCTGCCGGCGGTCACCCGGTTGTTGCCGATGGCGCTGGTGTCGGCGAAGTTCGACCGCACCTTTTCGAGCGGCACGCCGAGCTCCTCCGCCGCCATCATGCTGATCGAGACGCGCGAGCCGGCGACGTCCGAGGTCCCGAGCATGATGTTGACCGAACCGTCGGGCGTAATGGTGAGCGATCCCGTCGTATCGCCGCCCCGGTTGAACCAGAACCCGGATGCGAGGCCGCGCCCCTCGCCCGGCTTGACCGGCGAATTGTAGTGATCGGTCTTTTTCGCCGCCTCCAGCGTCTCGACGAAACCGATCGGCCCGAAGGTCGCGCCGTAGACCGTGGTATAGCCTTCGGTGGCGGCGTTCTTGAGCCGGAAGTCGATCTCGTCCATGCCGATCTTGTTCGCCAGCTCGGTGACGATCGCCTCCACCCCGAACACGATCTGCGGCACGCAGGGCGCGCGGAACGCGTTCACCTTGGGCCGGTTGGAGACCACCTCATAGGACGTGGTCTTGATGTTCTCCAGCGCGTAGCGGGTGAACATCGCATGCGGCGCGTTGAAGAACATCGAGCCGGTGAACGCGCCGGTCTGGAAGATCAGCTCGGCCTCGGCCGCGGTGATCCTGCCGTCCCTGGTGCAGCCCATCTTGACCCGCGAACGGGTGCCCGAGACCGGGCCGGTACAGCGGAAGACCTCGTTCCTCGTGAGCACGATCTTGACCGGGCGGCGCGCCTTCTTCGACAGCACCACCGCAAGCGGCTCGCCGTAGAAACCGGTCTTGCCGCCGAAGCCGCCGCCCATCTCGGACTGCATCACCTTGATGCGCGACGAATCGAGCCGGAGGATGTCCGCCAGGCGGTCGCGGAAGACATGGGTGCCCTGGGTGCAGCACCAGAGCTCGATCTGGTCGTCCTCGTTGCAGTTGGCGACGCAGCCCTGGGGCTCGATATAGCCCTGGTGCATCGGCTTGGAATCGTATTCGCGCTCGATCACCACATCGGCTTCGGCGAAGCCGGCCTCCACGTCGCCCATCCCGAGGTCGAGCCGCTCGACGATGTTGGTCGGCGTATCCCCGGCGCCCTCGACGCCCTTGCTGCGCAAATGGTCGTGCAGGATCGGCGCGCCCGGCTGCATCGCCTCGACCGGATCGATCACATGCGGCAGCAGCTCGTACTCGACCTCGATCAGCTTGAGCGCCCGCTTGGCGATGGGCTCGCTGGTCGCGGCCACCGCGGCGACCGGATGGCCGTCATAGAAGACCTTCTCGCGCGCCATGATGTTGCGCGACAGATCGCCCGGCGGGGAGCCGAGCGGGAGCTCCGGAAAATCGTCCCTGGTGACCACCGCCTTCACCCCCGGCAGGGCTTCCGCCGCGGAGGTGTCGATCGACTTCAGGACCGCGTGCGGGTGCGGGCTCCTGAGGATCTTGGCGAACAGCATGCCGGGCAGGATCAGATCGGCGCCGAACTTGGCGCGCCCGGTGACCTTGTCGGGCCCGTCCTGCTTGACCGGGTTGGTGCCGACCACCTTGAGTTCGCGATCGGGGTTGAAGCCGCTGTCCTCGAGAATGCTCGCCATAATCAAGCCTCCCTCATCTCTTCCGCCGCCGCCTGGACGGAACGGATGACCTTGTCATAGCCGGTGCACCGGCACAGATTGCCGGCCAGCCAAAAACGGATCTCGGTTTCGGTCGGGTCCGGGTTGCGCTCCAGCAGCGCCCGCGCCGCGATCAGGATGCCGGGGGTGCAGATCCCGCACTGGAGCCCGTTGAGCTCGAGAAAATTCCGCTGCAGCGGGTGCAGCTCGTCCTCGCCCGCGGCCATCCCCTCGATCGTCTCCACCTCCTTGCCGTCGGCCTCGATCGCCAGCACCAGGCAGGAGCAGACCAGCGAACCGTCGAGCATGACCGAGCAGGCGCCGCAATCGCCGGTCGAACACCCCTCCTTGGTCCCGGTCAGCCCGAGTTCGTTGCGCAGCACGTCGACCAGGGTCTGGCCCGGCTCGCACAGGACCTCGTACTCGTCGCCGTTGATTGTCGTCGTCACATGAGCCTTGGGCATCAGCTTCTCCTCGCCCGCGCCAGCGCGGTTTCCGCCGCGCGCCGCGTCATCACCGCGGCGGTCTTGATCCGGTACGCGATCGTGCCGCGCTTGTCGTCGATCGGGTTGCAGGCGGCGCTCGCCGCCTTGGCGAGCGCGCCCAGCGCCTCGTCGTCGACCATGGTCCCGACCAGCGCCGCCCCCGCCGCCTCGACCAATAGCGGCCTCGGCGCCACCGCGCCGAGCGAGACCCGGGCGGCGGTGCAGACCCCGGAATCGTCGAGCGTCAGATTGACCGCCGCGCCGACCACCGCGATGTCCATCTCGGTCCTCGGCGTCAGCCTGAGATAGCAATCCCCCGAATGCGGCGGGCGCCTGGGAAAGGTGAACGAGACCACGATCTCGCCAGTTTCGAGCGCGGTCTGTCCGGGCCCGGTGATGAAATCCTCGACCGGCAGGTCGCGCCTCCCCCCGGGGCCGGCGATGTTGGCGACGGCGCCGGCCGCGATCAGCGGCGGAACGCTGTCGGCGGCGGGCGAGCCGTTGCACAGATTGCCGCCGACGCTCGCCCTGCCCTTCACCTGGATCGAGCCGATCAGGGCCACGCCCTCGATCACCCCGGGCCAGGTCCCGGCGAACCCCTCATGATCCAACAGCGTCATGCCGGATGCCGCGGCGCCGATCCTGTATGCGCCGTCCTCGACCGATATTTCAGTCAGTTCCGGTATGTTCTTTATGTCGACGATAAGATCCGGCTCGATCAGATCGCCGTGCAGCAGGACCAGCACATCCGTGCCTCCGGCCAGGATCCTCGCCCCGCCGCCGGCGCCGGCCAACATGCCGACCGCCGCGTCGAGACTGTCCGGCGCGGCATAGCTCAACCCCGTCATCCATTGCCTCCCAAACGGAACACCGCCACGGCCGAGTCCGTGGGTCGCCGGTTCCCCGCGCGACCCCACCCTCGGCCAGATTCTCCCGATGGTGCCGATTTAGCCCCGATTCGGCAAGCCGTCGCTGGCGCGGCACGAAAACGCCATGGCTTGCCACCTGTCAATGTTGCCGGCGACCTGTCACCCGGCCCGCCTGCCGACGCGGACCAAAGTGAGCGCGACGGCGCAGGCGACGGCGAGGATCGCGCCGCCGACGAGATAGGGCATGTCCCGTCCGTAGGCGGCGAACAGCGCGCCCGCCGTTATCGGCCCGAAGATGCGCACCAGGCTCTGGACCGATTGCGACGCGCCGAGCACCGCCCCCTGGCTTTCGCCCGGCGAGGCGCGCGATATCAGCGCGGTCAAGGCGGGCTGCCCGAGCCCGTAGCCGAGCACGATCAAGGCGCCGGAAACCAGGATCAGGGGGGCCGTGCCCGACCACGGCAGCATGCCGATACCGACCGCCATCGCGGCGATCGCCGGCGCCGCGAGCCGCGCTTCGCCGAGCCGCCGGACCGCGACGCCGACCAGCCCGCCCTGGACGACGACCAGCAGCACGCCGATATAGGCGAAGAAGAGCCCGACCTCCCGCGGCCCCCATCCGACGGCGCGCTCGGCCCAGATGGCGAAGGTGGATTCGAGCCCGCCCATGACGAACCCCATCATGGCGAGGCAGAGAATCGGAACCGCCACCGCGGGCGCCGCCAGAATGGTCGCGAAGCCGGCGAGCTGGGCCGGGACGCTGTAGCGCGCCCCCGACCGTTGGCGCCGTTCCGGTTCGCGAAGGAACGCGAGGCCGAAAACGACGCCGACAAACGACATCGCCGCCGCCGCCAGGAAGGGGGTCCGGAAGTCCGGGTTCGCCGGGTCGGGACCGGCCAGGATGCCGCCGATCGCCGGACCCAGCACGAAGCCGAGCCCGAAGGCGGCGCCGAACAGGCCGAGCCCCTTCGCCCGGTTCTCATCCGTCGTCACGTCGGCGATATAGGCCTGGCCGACCGCGACATTGGCACCGAAGATCCCGCCCATGGCGCGCGCCGCGAACAGCATCCAGAGCGCATCGGCGAAACCGAGCCAGAGGAAGGAGGCCACCGAGCCCAGCAGGCTCAGCAGCAGCACCGGCTTGCGCCCCCATTTGTCGCTCGCCCAGCCCCACAGGAAGGAGAACACGAAGCCGAAGGCCGAGTAGGTCGCGAACAGAAGCGTGACCGTGCCGGGCGCGGCCCCGAACCGCTCGGCCCAGAACGGGGTAAGCGGGATGATGATGCCGAACCCCACCATATCCATGAACACGGTGATCAGAAGCGCCGTCAGCGCGCCCCCGCGGCGAAACCGGTCCCTCATCCGCGCATCGTGCGCTCGGCCATCGCGCGGCTCCGATACCTCGCGTGCAATATTCGCGAGCATACACAACCCGGCCGGCGCGGCGCCGACCGTCAGCCCCCTCCCCGCACCCCCGCGTTGCGGGGCGGCCCGTTTGCCCTATGATCCGGCGAAAGGCGGACTATAGACCAAGCCATTCGGCCGCGCGAGACCCGGAGACCCGGAGCGAGAGCGCGCCTGGAGGAATGGATATGGCGATACGGATCGAATACTGCCGGGTTTGAAACTACGAGCCCCGCGCCCTCCGTGCGAGGGACCGGCTCAAGGCGCTGGGCGCCGCCGATGTCGAGATCGCGCCCGGCGCGACGGGCGCCTTCGAAATCGTCATCGACGGCACGACCGTCTATTCGAAGCTCGGGACCGGTCGTTTCCCGACCGACGCCGAAATCGACGCGCTCCTCGACTGACCGCCCGATCCGCCCCGATCCGGACGCGCCTCGCCTCAGTGCGTCCCGGATGGCGCGGGGCGCCGCGCCTCCTCGCGCGGGCCGGCGAAGGCCCGGCTCGCGGCGCTTACCTGCTTCACGCCGCCCGGGTCCACCTCCATGATCGCATAGCTGCGTTCCGACAGCCCGTCGGCGCGGAACCGGAACAGCCCGGAGGCGCCTTCGAAGCCGCGCGCGTCGACCAGCGCCCGGGCGCTGAAATCCGCCCCGCGCTCGCGTCTTCCGAGAAGCGCCGCGACCGCGGCCGCGTCATAGGCGAGCGCCGCGAGCGGGCCGGGCGCCTTGCCGAACGCGTCGGCGAAGCGGCGCTTGAAAAGGCTGCTGAGCTCCGTCGCGGGGCTCGCATACCACGCGCCCCTCAACGCCGGCTCGTATCTCAGCTCGAGACGGCCCCAGGTGGAAATACCCAGCACCCGGACCCGGTCGCTGGGAATATCGTAATAGGGGAGCCGCGCCGCGATGGCGTAGACCGGGCTGCTGCCGGACGGCACCAGGATGGCGTCGAAACCCACATCCCCCATGGTGTCGCGGTTCTTCAACTGCTCCAGGATGGCGCGCGATACGGCGTCGTTGCGCTTCTTCAGACCGTCGCGATATTCCTCCAGCGCGGCCTTGCGGACGTCGTAGCGGGCGAGACGGCGCACCGCGCGGTCGATCGAGGGAACGTCGTCGGCATAGGCGACGATCTCGTGCAGACGGATGCCGGCCCCCCAGGCCGCCGCGTCGGCCGCGACCGCCGCCTGGGCGCCGAACCTGCCCGTCGGGATCAGGGCGGCGAAGCTTCGGATACCGCGGCTGGCGGCATAGGCGACGACCGCCCGGATCTGCGGCTCGGGACGATGGCCAAGGACGAAGACGTTCCGGCCCGCCGCGGCACGGTCGTTGGTGAACGCGATCGCATTGACCTTCGCGCGCCGCGCGAGCGGCGCCACGGCGGCCACCGAATCGGAGAATAGCGGGCCGAGCAGCAGCCTCGCCCCTTCGCCCAGCGCCCTCTCCGCCGCGGCCGACGCGCCCTGCGGCGTGCCCCCGGTATCGTAAGGCTTGAATGTGAAACCGGGGGCGGCATGGTCGAAGACGGCCATCATCGCGCCGTTCAGCATGGTCCGGCCGAGTTCGCCGTCGCTGCCGGATAGCGGCAGGAGGACGCCGATAACCACTGCCGCATCCGCCCCGGTATCGGGCGGGCGGGTGGCGTTGTCCGGCGGATCGTCGATTTCCGCGGCAGGAGGCAGCTCGGGGACCGGCGCCGGGGCCACGGCCGGAGGGGCCGCCTCGACCCTGGGCGGTGCTTCGGCATCCCGCACGCAGGCCGCCAGGCCGACGGCCAGCGCGAACAGAACCGCGCAGCGCGCGATCCGCCCGGGATCCAGCCGCCTTCCGGGTCTGCCGGAGACCGGGAGATCGATTCGGCCACCCAAATTCATATCATACCTTAGGTATTTTCCATAAACCTCAGTAAACACGAGTTATTTTTTGAAAATACATCGGCATTACGGCCAAGAACGGATCAGGGGCCTAGCGACGCACGCTAAACCCCTGATTTCATTGGTCGGAGCGATAGGATTTGAACCTACGACCCCTTGACCCCCAGTCAAGTGCGCTACCAGACTGCGCCACGCTCCGTCGATATCGCGACCCGTTCAGCGATCCGAAGACGCTTCGGACCTTATAGCAGCTTCGGACGAGATGACAACGGCCCGAAATGCGCCGTTCTATTCGAGAGTATCGCGGAGCCGGGCCCTGATCCGCTCCAGCTCTTCGAGGATTTCGCCGAGCGCCGCCTTCAGGGCCGCGACCTCGGACCCATCGGGCTGCACCGCCGGCGCCCGGACGGGATCGGTCCCGACGACCGGCTGCGTCCGGCTTATCGGGGTGGGTTCGTTCGCCGGAGGCGCGGCGCTCGCGCCCTGCCGCTCCGTGAGGGACTTCACGCCGCCATCGCGCAGCAGCTTTTGCACGCCCTTGATGGTGTATCCGTCGGTATAGAGCAATTCGCGGATCGACCGCAGCAGATCGACGTCCTCGGGCCGGTAATACCGCCGCCCGCCGCCGCGCTTCATCGGCCTTACCTGGATGAACTTGCTCTCCCAGAACCTCAGCACATGCTGGGGAACGTCCAGCTCGCCCGCGACCTCGCTGATGGTGCGAAACGCCGTTGCCGACTTGCCTGCCCCGCGGCGCCGGGGCTCGACCGAATGTGCCGGCTCCGCCATGGATCAGTCGCCGGGCATATCGGCGGCTTCCCCGCCCGGAATCGATTGGTTGATTCGGGACTTGAGAACGTTCGAGGCGCGGAACACCAGCACCCTGCGCGGCAGGATCGGGACCTCCTCGCCGGTCTTCGGGTTGCGTCCGACCCTGGGACCCTTCTGGCGCACCGAAAAGCTGCCGAACGACGAAATCTTCACCGACTCGCCGCGCGTCAGCGACTCGGAGATCTCCTTCAGCACGGTCTCCACCAGATCGGCCGACTCGTTGCGCGACAGCCCGACCTCCTGGTAGACCGCCTCCGCCAGGTGCGCACGCGTCACCGTCGCTGACGCCATTTGCCAAAGCCCTCGCCTGTTCGCCGTTCAGCGTACGCCGTACGGAGAATACAGTCAATTATCAATAGGATAGGCGATGTGGCTAATGTAAATCCGCGCCAAGGTGCAATTGTGCGGTGCGATTCCCGCGGGTTTCGGGCCGGACCCCGCCTACCAGCGGACCAGGCTCGCACCCCAGGCGAAGCCGCCGCCCATGGCCTCGAGAAGACAGAGGTCGCCGGGCTTGATCCGGCCGTCGCCAACCGCCTCGGCGAGGGCGAGCGGGATCGACGCGGCCGAGGTGTTCGCGTGATGGTCGACGGTGACGATCACCTTTTCCTCCGGCATGCCGAGCCTGCCCGACGTGCTCTTGATGATCCGCTGGTTGGCCTGGTGCGGCACCACCCAGTCGATATCCTCCGCGGTGAGGCCGTTGGCCGCCAACGCCTCTTCCATCACCGCCGCCAGATTGGTCACCGCGTGGCGGAACACGTCGCGCCCCGCCATCCTCAGATGGCCCACGGTACCGGTGCTCGACGGCCCGCCGTCGACGAACAGGAGGTCGTGATGGCGTCCGTCGGAATGCAGGTGGTTCGAAAGCACGCCGCGATCGGCGGACGTCCCCGCCCCCTCCTCCGCGCGCAGCACCACCGCCCCCGCCCCGTCGCCGAACAGCACGCAGGTCGACCTGTCCTGCCAGTCGAGGATCCGGGAAAAGGTCTCCGCACCGATCACCAGGGCGGCAGCCGACTGGCCGAGGCGAATGAAATTGTCGGCGATGTTGAGCGCATAGATGAAGCCCGAGCAAACCGCCTGGACGTCGAATGCCGCGCCCCGCTGCATGCCGAGCGCGCTCTGCACGCGGGTCGCGGTGGCGGGGAAGGTCTCGTCGGGCGTCGCGGTGGCGACAACGACGAGGTCGAGATCGGACGGCTGCATGCCCGCCTCGTCGAGGGCGGTCCGGGCGGCGGCGGTCGCCAGATGGGATGTGAACTGGCCGGCATCGGCGATGCGTCGTTCGCGGATGCCGGTGCGCTGGACGATCCACTCGTCCGACGTGTCGACCATCCGCGCGAGTTCCTTGTTGGTCAGCACCCTTTCGGGAAGATACCCACCGCAGCCGGCGACGACGGCCCGCGCCACCATCAGGATGCGGCCGCGCGCGTCCGGGCCTGCATCGACAGCGATCCTCCGTCGAGCTGTGCGGTGATCTTTTCGTTGAAACGATGCGCCGCCATGTCGACCGCCACCCCGATCGCGTTGGCGAAACCGAAGGCGTCGGTCGAGCCGTGGCTCTTGACCACGGTTCCGTTGAGCCCGAGGAACATGGCGCCATTGTAGCGCCGGGGATCGACGCGGGCACGCAGCTTGTTGAGGCTGCGCCGGGCTAGAAGATAGCCGAGACGCGAGCTCACCGAGCTCTTGAACGCCTTGCGCAGGAATTCGGTGTAGAGCTTGACCGACCCCTCGATCGTCTTGAGCGCGATATTGCCGGAAAACCCGTCCGAGACGATCACGTCCACCGTCCCCATGGCGATGTCGTCGCCTTCGACGAATCCGTGGTAGCGGATGCCGGCGTTCTCGTCGCGGAGGATGGCGGCGGCCTGGCGGACGGCCTCATGCCCCTTGACCTCTTCGGTGCCGACATTGAGGAGGCCGACCGAAGGGTCGGTGAGACCCAGCACGCTGCGTCCGAACTCGGAGCCCATGATCGCGAACTGGATCAGGTTGTCCGCGTCGCACTCGACATTGGCGCCGAGGTCGAGCATCACGCTCTCGCTGCGGTAGTTCGGGAAAACCCCGGCGATCGCCGGGCGGTCGACGCCGGGCAGGGTCTTGAGCGTGAACTTCGCCATCGCCATCAGCGCGCCGGTATTGCCGGCGGACACGACGCCCGCCGCCTCGCCGTCGCGCACGGCGTTGATCGCCAGCCGCATGCTCGACCGCTTGCCCTGGCGCAGCGCCTGGGACGGCTTGTCGTCGTCGGTGACCATGTCCTCGGTATGGTCGATGGCGATGACCTTGCGCAGCTTGGGCATCCGCTTGAGAAACGGCGCGATCTTGCGTTCGTCTCCGAACAGCCGGAAACGGACGCCGGGATAGCGCTTGCGCGCGATATTCGCGCCCCTGACGACGATGCGCGGCGCGTGATCGCCGCCCATCGCGTCCAGCGCAATTGTCAGCAACGCGGTCAACCGGATCGACCCTCCAACGGCGTGCGGCAGCCTACGCCGTGCTCGCCTCGGTGACCTCCCGGCCGTCGTAATGTCCGCATGACGGACAGACATGGTGCGGCCGCTTGTATTCGCCGCAATTCGGGCACTCGCCATAGGCCGCCGTGCTCAGGGCGTGATGCGACCGCCGCATGTTGCGGCGCGACTTGGACACTTTCTTCTTCGGAACAGCCATCGCTACAGACTCTGCTTGAGGTGAGGGACGCCGATTGCGCGGATACCTAGCCGACTGACACGCGGCCGGCAAGCCGACGCAAAGTCTAGCCGTTTTCGCTCCGTTCCACCAGCGCACGAAACGGCGATTCGCTCGCGCCCGGCGAAACATCGCCGTTTCCGCCGGATTGGAGCGCGCTATCGGCGTCCGGCGAACGGGGAAAGGGATCGAGCGACAGCGCGAGCTCGACCGCGACGGCCTCGCCGATATCGAGCGTCTCGCCGGCGAAGGGCTCGAAATCCTCGTCGCTCGGGATCACCACGGTCTTCTGCGCGAGAGTGTCTTCGTCCACCGGGCGCAACCGCAGCGTCACCTCTTCATCGATCTCGCTCTCAACCGGTTCCAGGGTCACCACGCATTCCTGGACCACCCGCGCGGAGATTTGCGCCGCCAGGCCGATATCGCCCTCGCGGGTGCGGCGCAGGGCGATCCTGGCGGTAAGCGATTCGATCGCGACGATCCCGAAGCGCCGCGCCAACGCGCCGCGTTCGACTTCGTCGGCCGCGATCTCGCGGACGATGCCCGATTCGGAAATCCGCTCAAGGCCGACGATGCGCGAGAACTCGGGGGTCATGGCGGCGTCTACCCGGCCCGGGCGGGAAGCGCGAGCCCGCCGTCGAAGCGCAGGCGCCCCCGGAGCAGCTCGTCGAGCGGCTGCGCCTGGAGCGCCGCGATCTGGTCCCGCGTATAGCGCGCCAGTGCCGCCGCGCCGTCCGGCGGCGCCGCGACGGTGCCGTAGAGGTTGCGGAGCAGCGCCGAGCGGAGGGTTTCGTCGCCGCCCGCGAGGCCCTGCTCATAGGCCTTGACCCGTCCGAGGAACGCACTCGCCATGAACTTGACGCGGCGCCCCACGCCAAGATCGCCGGCGCCCATCTCCCTGAGGCTGCGGTCCATGTCGTCGAACATCGTGTCGAACAGGGTTTGCGCGAGGTCGCCGGTCCGCTCCGGGTCTTGCTGGAGCCGGTGCAACACGATGAAGGCGTGCAGCGCGATGAGCTCGAAGCGGCCGTCGAGCGTGTCGGGAACCCCGCCCCCGGTATAGAACTCGGCCGAGCGTGCCCGCTCCACGACCCGCGCGTAGAGCGAAGCGGCAGAGTCCCGGGACGCTCTCCTGTCGCGCATGCGTTTCAACATGTTGCGGCCGTCCGGCGCTGCGGATTGACAGGTGGTGAACTTGATGCAATCTCTGGACGAGGTCCAGCGATCGTCATGCCCGGGCCATCGAATAGCGGATATCGGAGCCGATGCTGGGACGACAGTCTGTTCGCTGCTTCACCCTTTGCGTCGTCGCGGTAGCGGCGGCGGGGCTGCTCGCCTGCGCTCCCACCAGCGACAACCACGGCAACATCCCGCTCGCCGAGGCCGCCGAGAAGATCGCGCCCGGCCAGCAGACCCGCGAACAGGTGCGGGAAACGCTCGGCTCCCCCTCGGTCCGGGGGACGTTCGAGCAGGACGAGATCTGGTACTATGTCGGCAAGCGCACCGAGACGACGGCCTTTTTCAAGCCGGACGTAGTCGAGCATCAGGTCCTCGAAATCCGGTTCGGCGGCGACGGCCGGGTCAGCCGGGTCAGGAAGGTCGACGCCACCAAGGCCGCGAAACCCGATACCGTGGATCGGGTAACGCCGACAAAAGGCAACGAGTTGACGATCATCGAACAGCTCATCGGCAATATCGGCCGTTTCTCGCCCCGGACGAAGGGCCAGTAGGGGCCGGGCCGGGGGGCGCGGTCCCCAGAGCCGCCCCTCAGCCCGCCAGGACCGCCAGCAGCAGCAGCGCCACGATATTGACGATCTTGATCATCGGGTTGATCGCCGGGCCGGCGGTATCCTTGTAGGGATCGCCCACGGTATCGCCGGTCACCGCGGCCATATGGGCATCCGAGCCCTTGCCGCCGTGGTTCCCGTCCTCGATGTATTTCTTGGCGTTGTCCCAGGCGCCGCCGCCCGAGGTCATCGAGATCGCGACGAAGAGCCCGGTGACGATGGTGCCGAGCAGCATCGCGCCCAGCGTCGTGAACCCGGCCGCAGGGCCGCCGATCCAGGACATGACGAAGTAGACGACGATCGGCGCCAGCACCGGCAGCATCGAGGGCACGATCATCTCGCGGATCGCGGCGCGGGTGAGCAGGTCGACCGCCCGGCCGTATTCCGGCCGGGTGGTCCCTTCCATGATCCCCGGGATCTCGCGGAACTGCCGCCTGACTTCGACGACCACGGCGGCGCCCGCGCGGCCGACCGCCATCATGCCGAGAGCGCCGAACAGAAATGGCAGCAGACCGCCGATGAACAGGCCGACCACGACGAAGGGATCGGCGAGCTGGAACGAGATGCTGCCGGCGAGGTCGGGGAAATAATATTTGAGATCCTGGGTGTAGGCCGCGAACAGGACCAGCGCCGCGAGACCGGCGGAGCCGATGGCGTATCCCTTGGTGACCGCCTTGGTGGTGTTGCCGACCGCGTCGAGCAGGTCGGTGTGCTTGCGCACCTCCTCCGGCAGATCCGCCATTTCGGCGATGCCGCCGGCGTTGTCGGTCACCGGCCCGTAGGCGTCGAGCGCGACCACCATGCCGGCCTGGGCGAGCATCGTCGTGGCGGCGATCGCGATGCCGTAGAGCCCGGCCGCGAAATAGGCGACGATGATGCCGGCGCAGATCACCAGCACCGGCAGCGCGGTCGCTTCGAGCGAGACCGCGAGGCCCTGGATCACGTTGGTGGCGTGACCGGTCTCGGACGCCTTGGCGACGCTCCGGACCGGGCGGTACGCGGTCGAGGTGTAGTACTCGGTGATCCACACCAGGAGCCCCGTCACCGCGAGGCCGACCAGCGCGCAATAGAGCAGATGCCGGGGCTGGATCTTGCCGCCCGCGAGCGCGATGTCGACGGTGAAGCTGCCGAAGATCAGATGGACCGCGAGCGCGATCAGCAGCGCGGAAATCAGCGCGGCCACCAATAAACCCTTGTAGAGCGCGGCCATCACGTTGTTGCTGGCGCCGAGGCGGACGAAGAACGTGCCGATCACCGAGCCGATGATGCAGACCGCGCCGATCGCCAGCGGCAGCGCCATCATCGCTTCCTGCAAGGCGCCGGTGAAGAAAATCGCGCCCAGCAGCATGGTCGCGACCACGGTCACCGCATAGGTCTCGAACAGATCGGCCGCCATGCCCGCGCAATCGCCGACATTGTCGCCCACATTGTCGGCGATGACGCCCGCGTTGCGCGGGTCGTCCTCGGGAATTCCGGCCTCGATCTTGCCCACCAGGTCGGCGCCGACATCGGCGCCCTTGGTGAAGATCCCGCCGCCGAGACGGGCGAAGATCGAGATCAGGGAAGCGCCGAAGCCGAGGCCCACCAACGCTTCCAGAATGTGGCGCAGCCCGGCCGGGTCGGACGGATCGTGAATCCCGCGCAGGATCATGTAGTAGACCGTGACCCCCAGCAGGCCGAGGCCGACGACCAGCATGCCGGTCACCGCACCCGACTTGAAGGCGATGTCGAGGGCCGGCTTGAGGCCGCCGGTGCGCGCCGCGTTCGCCGTCCTGACATTGGCGCGGACCGAGACGTTCATGCCGATATAGCCGGCCACCCCGGACAGGATCGCGCCGATGAAGAAGCCGAGCCCGACATAGACGTCGAGCAGCAGGCCGAGGATCACGCCGACGACGATTCCGACGATGCCGATGGTCAGATACTGGCGGTTGAGATAGGCGCGCGCGCCCTCCTGGATCGCCTCGGCGATTTCCACCATGCGTTCGGTGCCGGGGCTCGCGGCGAGAATCGATCTGACCGCATAGAGCCCGTAGAGGATCGCCAGCACACCGCAGGCGATGACCATCCAATAGGTTGCCATCATGCTCGTAGGATTCCTTGTCTTTTCGAGACAGCCGCCGCCCGACGCGCGGCCTTGAGCGCAGAGCCGCTCGCTCTTCGACCGATGAGGCTCGGATGAGCGCGCGGAACATGCCAGAACGCGCTTTGAGAGGCAATATCGCGGGCTAGGCCGCCGCCCGGTGCCGCGCCAGATCGAAGCGGAGCCAGACCGCGGCGATCAGCGCCATCGCGATCAGCGGGACGGTCACGGCGTTGACGATCGCCCATCCCAGGTGATGGATCGACGCGCCGGACAGCAGCGCGCCGACGGCGACGCAGCCCCAGATACAGAAATCGTTGAACCCCTGGGTCTTCGCCATTTCGGAGGGGCGGTAGCATTCGGTCAGCAGGGTGGTGCCGCCGATGAACAGGAAGTTCCACCCCACGCCGAGCAGAACCAGCGCGCCCAGGAAGTTGAGGTACTCGATCCCGGCCAGGTTGACCGCCACGCACAGCCCCTGGAGCAGCGCGCCGGCGATCATCATATTGGTCGCGCCGAAACGGGCGACCAGGTGGCCGGTGAAGAACGAGGGCAGGAACATGCCGATGATGTGCCACTGGATCACCGTTGCCGAATCGCCGAAACCGAACCCGCAATCCTTCATCGCCAACGGGGTGACGGTCATCACGAACGTCATCACCGAATAACCGGATACCGCGCCGACGATCGCCACGATGCATTTGGTCTGCCCGAGAATTTGCAGAAGCGGACGCTGCGGCCCGCGCTTGTCCGCCGCGCTCATCGGCGGGATGGTGAGGAACGATGCCAGGAGCGCCATCGCGACGTAGATCGCCACGATCACGGCGAAGGTGCCGGCGAATGCAAGCGGGTCGAAGAAGTCCCTGGTGAATCGCGCCAGGTTGGGGCCGGTGAAAGCGGCAACCACCCCGCCCAGCAGGACCAGGGAGATCGCGCGGCTGCGCATGTCGGGACCGGCCGTGTCGGCGGCGGCGAAGCGGAAGAGCTGGCCGAAGGCGAGGTGAGAACCGACCAGCCCGACACCCAGCGCGAACAGCCAGAACGAGGCGATCACGATCGCCACCGTGGCGATCGCCCCGCCGGCCGCCCCGATCAGGGCGCCGGTGATGAACCCCAGCCGCCGCCCGACCCGGCGCATGTAGAGCGACGCCGGGACCGCGGTCAGCATGGTCGCCACGAACTGGAAGGCGATCGGCAGGGTGGCGAGCGCCTTGTCCTCGGCGAGCGCGTAGCCGATGAGCGCCCCCGAGGCGATGATCGCCGAGGTGGTGGTCATCATCAGCGCCTGGCAGAGCGCGAGAAGCGCGACGTTGCGGTTGATGCCGGAGAAGTACTGCACGGGGCCAAATTAAACCATTCGGGCCCGAACCCGAAACAAGTCCCAACCCGTGCCGCGGCGCGTCCGGCCGACGGTCGGATCCCGTCGCGCCGTCAAGCGCCTAATGTTTCACGTGAAACATAAGTCAGCATTGTTGACCTATGTTTCACGTGAAACATTGTCCCGAAACGGTACTATTTTCGCGTCCCCCGGGGACAGGACGGCTCTTCGACAGACCCCTTTCGGGGGCCGTGAAAGCGATCGGCCATCGGCGTTCCGGGCAGGCGCGCCAACGCCCTGTCGGCGAGTTCTGCGCCGACGGTTCAGGCGGACGGCGGGGTCGCCCCGAGGAGGGGGCGCAATGTGTATGAATTCCAGAATCATACATATTGCACCCCGTCCGACGCCGCCCCGGAAATGCCGGTAGCCGGTATCGGCGTTCAGGCTCTACACATCGGCGGCGTTCCGATACGATCGCGTGCCCGGCCGAGGGCGCGCTCGCAGGCGAGCGCAAGGGCCAGCGCGGTTTCTTCGTCGCCGCCGCGCGCGGCAATGTGGAGCCCGACCGGCATTCCGGCGCCATCGAGGGCCACCGGCAGCGTCACCGCGCACATGCCGAGCAGGCTCGCGGTGTTGGTGTTCCGAACCAGCCGCAAGTTTCGCCGGAGATGGTCTTCGGGGCCGCCAATCTCCGCCATGTCGGGCGGGGTCAGCGTCAGCGTCGGACCGACCAGCGCGTGCAGCCCGTCGAAGGAACGATGCGCCTCGCGCGACAGCTCGCCGAGAAGGTGCACGCGCTGGAGATGTTCCGAAGCCGGCAAGGCTTCCATTGCCTCGATACGAATCGCGACCGCCGGATCCAGGTCGGCGCGGTACGCCGACATCTCGCCGTTGATGAACCGCGTGAAGTCGCCGACATGCAGCCCGCCCTGGCGGAACAGCTCGGTCGCGGGCTCGAATTGAGGGATCGTCGCCGGCGACAAGCGCAGGCCCGACCGCGCGAGCTCGTCGAGCGCGGACTTGACACCTTCGGCGATGCCGGGATCGCAATCCTCGAAATACCAGTCGCACAGCCCGACATGGAAGTCGGCAAGATCGGCGGTCGCGAGCCGGCGTGTCCAGGTGACGGCATCCTCTTGGCCGCTTCGGTCGATGGCGCCGAAGCCGATCGTCATGTCCGCAACCGAACGCGCGAGCACGCCCGCGGTGTCGAGCGTCGGGCTCAACGGCACGATGCCGTCGGTCGACCAGCGGCCCGCTGTCGGGCGAATCCCCGCGGTGCCGGTCATCGAGGCCGGGATGCGCACCGAGCCGGCCGTGTCCGAGCCGATCGCCAGCAGCGCCGATCCCTCCCACAGGCTGACCCCGGCGCCCGAGCTCGAGCCGCCGGGCGAGCGATGCACGGCCGCGTCCCACGGGTTGCGCGGCGCGCCCCAGTGAGGATTGGCGCCCAGCCCGCCATAGGCGAACTGGACGGTGTGGGTCTTCCCGCCGATCACCGCGAGCTGGCCACGCAGCGAGCGGACGACCGGCCCCTCGCGACGCCATTTGCCCGGCAGCTCGCGTGGACAGCCGGCGAAGGTGGGATAGCCCGCAACGCCGAACAGGTCCTTGATCGAGACCGGGATGCCCTGCAACGGGCCGAGATCGTTGTGGGCGGCGAATGCCGCATCGGCGAGCTCGGCCTCCGCGCGCACGCGATCGGGGTCGAACGTCTTGTATGCGTGGAGCGCCTCGCCGCGGGCCGCATGGTTGGCGATCGCCCGGTCGGCGATGGCGGCGGCGCTCAGTCGGCCATCTCGCAAAGCGGCCACGATCGTTTCGAGCGCGGCGGTCTCGATATCCAGATCGGCCATCGTGGTCCCATCGTTTTATCGGCGGATCGCGGTATGGCCGCATCGGTCTACGCGGCTTCGCGCGGGTTCTCACTCAAGAGGTCGGCAGTCAGGGGCAAAGCGGAGAGCTCGACGGGGCGTCGTGTCCGCCGTCGCCGGGAAGCGGCAAATCGGCGGCGAGACGGCGCGTTTGCGCGGCGCGGTCGAAGAGGCGGACGGCGCGGTCCGCCGCAAGGCTCTCCGGCCACCACCGGAATTCCTCGTGCTGGCGCAGGAATTCGACATTCCCGCAGCCCGGCGTCCTGCATTCCGGCTTGCCCCTGGGGCAGGCGTTGAAATCGCAGAGCCGTCCGAGGTAACGGTCCGTGCCGGGTTCAAGAATGAAGGCATCGACCTGGTGGGTGGCAACGCCGATGCGGTTTTCGTCGACCGGCTCGCGCAAGGCTCGCGCACGGGCGCGGCGAAGATCGTTCAGATCGCCCATGTCCGAAAGCCAGAGCGCGAGATCCACGTCCTTGCACTCGTGCCAGAGTTCGATCCGGGCACGCCGATACGGCGCGAAGCGGGGCACTTCCCTCCAAGGGTCGCGGGCGACGGAGCCGATCAGCGACACCGCCGCCACATGCCTGTACTCCCGCCATGCCGCGGTGACCGCATCGGCGGCGTGGCGGAAGTCGCGATAGCGGCGCAGCAATCCCCGGTTCGCCTCTTCGATGCCGCGGTCCGAGAGGGCACTCTGGTCCTCATCCTTGATCCGGTCTTGCCAACGCTGGTCCGACCAGTCCTCGTCGAACTCGTCGGTTTCTTTCTCCCATCCGATCATGAGCGGCACTCCGGTGCAGACACTGCTACGTCGTCCCTGCCATCGTGCCGGCTTGCGTGGCGGAATCAACGGAAAAGCAGACTCATTTCGACCCACGATGGCGGTCGCTGCGGCAGGCTGCTTACCCACAGCTCCCGGGGAAGCGAGAGCTCCTACTCCATGCCCGGGGACACGGCGCGGTCCCGGCGGAGCGGCGCTTGGTGTGTGCGAATATCCGATTTATACGCATCGGGAGGTCCCGTCCGACCCGAGCCCGCCCTAGAAATGCCGGTAGCCGGTATCGGCGATTTCGAGCGCGTCCCCCGCGCCGTCTAGCACCGTTACCCCCTCCCCCTCGGTCATCGTGCCGATTCGGGCGACCGGCACCCGGGATCTTGCCGCGGCTTCGCCGACGGCGTTGCTGCGCTCCGCCGGCGCGGTGAAGACCAGCTCGTAGTCGTCGCCGCCGGTCAGCAGACCGGCGAGTCCGACCGCGCCCCGGGCGAGGGCCGCGCGGGCGGAACCGGAAAGCGGCACCCGGCCGGCCTCGATTCGCGCGCCGAGGCCGGAGGCCCGGCAGATATGGCCGAGATCGGCGATCAGACCGTCCGACACGTCGGCGGCGGCAGACGCGGGGAGCGCCATCCCGAGGCCGAGCCTCGGCTCCGGTACGCGGTAGCGGGCAATCGCGGCCTCGCGGCCGCTCCCGACGAGCCCGATATCCTCGCCCTTCAGGACCCGAAGGCCCAGCGCGGCATCGCCGATGGTGCCCGAGACATAGACATGCTCGCCGGCGGCGGCGTTCGACCGCAGCATCGCCGTGCCGGGCGCGATCTCTCCGATCGCGGTGAGCGACAAGACCGCGGGGCCGGTCGTCGCGGTCGTATCGCCGCCGGCCAGGGCGATCGCGAACCGCGCCTGATCCGCCGCCAGGCCGCGCGCGAATTCCTCCAGCCAGTCCAGATCGACCGCCTCGGCGATGGCGAGGCCGAGCAGATAGGCCCGCGGCCGGGCCCCCATCGACGCAAGGTCGGACAGGTTGACCCTCAACAGCTTCTGCGCGACCTGGAAAGCCGGATCGGCGGCGAGGAAGTGGACCCCTTCGACCAGCATGTCGACGGAGGTCACCAGCTGGCAGCCCGGAGCGGGCTCGATCAGCGCCGCGTCATCGAGAAGTCCGAGCGCGCCGGGCTCGCCGGAAGCGAGCGGTGCGAACAACTCCCGGATGAGCGCGAACTCACCCGGCCGCGGCCGCCCGGGCACCCGCTGCGCCTCCGGATCGGTCGAACTCGCCGCTTCTGAGCCGCTGTCCGACGGCATCGAGAACCGCGTTCGTCATTCCCTTCTGCGCGCCGGCGAAGAACGCGTCGGCGAGGTCGACATATTCGGCGATCGCCGCGCGCGCCGGGACGCCGGGACGCGCGAGCAGCTCGAACACGCCGGCCCGCAAGATGCAGCCGAGCAGCACTTCAAGCCGCTCGAGCGGCCAGGACGGGGTGAGAGCGGCCCGCAGGATGGTGTCGATTTCGGCCCTGCGGACCGTCGTCCCGCGCAGGATCTCGGTGAACAGCGCGGATTTCGGCCGCACCGGAATCTCGTCCTGGTCGAGCACCCCGGCGCGGTGGAATTCGAGGAACTGGGCCAGCACGTCCTCGAGCGGCGCGCCGGTCATCTCCATCTGGTAAAGCGCCTGGACCGCGGCGAGGCGCGCGGCGCTCAAAGGCGCCGCCCTGTTCGGCCTGGGCCGGTCCGCGCCGTCGGGTGGTTCGGACATCGCCGCTACAGCCCGAGGCGCGTTTTGAGCTCGATCATCGCGAGGCAGGCGCGCGCCGCCGCGCCGCCGCGATCCGCCTCGTCCCGCCTCGCCCGGTGCATCGCCTGATCGCCGTTCTCGCAGGTCAGGATGCCGTAGCCGATGGCGAGCCCGCTTTGCAGCGCAAGATCCTGCAGCCCGCGCGCGCTCTCCGTGCAGACATAGTCGTAATGGGTGGTCTGTCCGCGGATGACGCAGCCGAGCGCGATGAACCCGTCGAACCGGCAGGCCGGGTCCGGCCCCTCCATCGCCCGGGCGGCATGGCCGATGGAGGCCGGGATTTCGAACGCGCCCGGCACCGCGAACCGGTCATAGGTCGCGCCCGCCGCGTCGAGCACCGCCGTCGCCCCGTCGACCAGCGCATCGGCGATGGCCTCGTAGAACCGCGCCTCGACGATCATCACATGTGCCGCCATCGTCGCCCCCTCAGCCCAGGACCGGATCGATCGGACGGTGTCCGACGATCTTGATCCCGTACCCTTCGAGCCCGACCACGGTGCGGTTGTGGTTGGTCAGCAGGATCATGTCGATGACGCCGAGGTCGCGGAGGATCTGCGCGCCGACCCCGTAATCGCGCAGCGCCGGCGGAGGGAATGCGAGCTCGGCGCCGGTGGTCAGGCTGACCTCCATCGAGGCGGCGCCCGGGTCGTCGGCGATCTCGTGGCGCTGGCGCACCTGGTTGACGAAGCTCTGGGCGAACGAATCGCGGATCAGCACCACGACGCCGCGTCCCGCCTCGCCGATGGTGCGGATGCAGGATTCGATCACCCCCGCGCGTCCGGCGGTTTCGTCCTGGATCACATCGTCGAGCACGTTGATCGCGTGCATGCGCACCAGCACCGGCTCCGGCCCGGAAATGTCGCCCTTGATCAGCGCCAGATGCTCGGCGCCGGTGATCTTGTTGAGGTAGACGATCAGCCGGAACGCGCCGCCGTGCTTCCGCGTCAGCCGGGTCGCCAGCACCCGCTCGACCAGGCTGTCATGGCGCAGCCGATAGGCGATCAGATCGGCGATCGTCGCGACCTTGAGCCCGTGGAACTGGGCGAACGGGATGAGATCCGGGAGACGGGCCATGGTGCCGTCGTCCTTCATGATCTCGCAGATCACCCCGGCGGGGTTGAGGCCGGCGAGCCGGGCGATGTCGACCGAAGCCTCGGTATGGCCGGCCCGTTCCAGCACCCCGCCGTCGCACGCCACCAGCGGGAAAATATGGCCCGGCGTGACGATGTCCTCCGCGCCGGAGGTGGGATCGATCGCCACCGCCACGGTGCGCGCCCGGTCCGGGGCGGAGATGCCCGTGGTGACGCCTTCCCGCGCCTCGATGGAGACCGTGAAGGCGGTCTGGTGCCGGGTGCGGTTGTTCTGCGACATCAGCGGCAGGCCGAGCTTTTCGATCCGCCCCCGGGTCATCGCCAGGCA
Organism: Alphaproteobacteria bacterium; assembly: GCA_965205995.1. Classification (GTDB taxonomy): domain Bacteria; phylum Pseudomonadota; class Alphaproteobacteria; order MPNO01; family MPNO01; genus MPNO01. Next base: position 738,618 of record OZ242200.1, read on the forward strand.
GATCAGCCCGCGCCCGTGGGTCGCCATGAAATTGACCACCTCGGGCGTCGCCATCTGGGCGGCGACGACGAGGTCCCCCTCGTTCTCGCGGTTCTCGTCGTCGACGAGGATCACCACGCGCCCGTTGCGCATGTCTTCGATCACATCCTCGATCGGCGACAGGAAGCCGGCGATGTCGTCGAGCGCCGCCGCCGCCACTTTCGACGGGGCGATACGTTTGAGGCTGTCGCTCAAGGAAATCCCCTTTTCAGCTTCGCGCCATCAGCCGGTCGACATAGCGGGCGATGGTGTCGACCTCGAAATTCACCCGATCGCCCTCGGCCAGCCCGCCGAATGTCGTGTGGCGTCGCGTATGGGAGATGATGTTGACCCCGAAGCCGGTCTCGTCAACCTCGTTGACCGTAAGCGACACCCCGTCGAGCGCGATCGACCCCTTGGGCGCGACGTAGCGGGCGAACCCTTCCGGGGCGGCGAAGACGAAGCGCGTCGAGTCGCCCTCGGCGCGGGTCTCGACCACCGTCGCCACACCGTCGACATGGCCCGACACGATATGCCCGCCGAGCTCCTCGCCGATCCTGAGCGCGCGCTCGAAATTGACCGGCGCGTCCACCGTCCAGCCTCCGAGCGTGGTCCGCGCCAGGGTCTCGGCCGAGGCTTCGACCGCGAACCAGCCCCGCCCCTTGTCGACCACCGTGAGACACGGACCCGAACAGGCGATCGAGGCGCCGATCGCGATCTCGGCGGTATCGTAGCCGGTCGCGAAATCGAACCGCGTGTCGCCCGTCTTGGAAATCGCGCGCACCCGGCCCAGATCGGTGACGATTCCGGTAAACATCAGCCCGTCCGCTCAACCGCCCGGCGTTCGAGCCGGCCGGAAAATCTCCTCGACATCGTCCCCCACCGGCCGGCTCGCTATCTTCACGAAGTGCTGCGCGGCGTCAAGCGCGTCGATCCCGAGCTCCCCGATGGCCGGGCGACCGTCGCCGCCGATCGCCAGGGGCGCGCGGTACCAGATCAGCCGGTCGACCAGCCCGGCGGCGAGCAGCGCCGCCGCGATCCGCCCGCCGCCCTCGACCAGCACCGAGGTAATCCCCTTCGCCGCGAGCACGCCGAGCGCGGCGTCGAGGTCGACATTTCCGGCTTCGTCCGGCGCCACCGCCTCGACCGCTGCGCCGCCGCCGCGATAGGCGCGCTCGCGTTCGGAAGCGCGCGGCGCGGCGACCATGATCCAGCTCGGCACGCGGCCCGCATCGGCGATCAGCGCGTGGGTCCCGGGCAGCGGCTCCCGCCCGTCGACGACGACGCGCACCGGGCTCTGGCGGTCGAGCCCGGGCAGCCGGCAGGTGAGGCTCGGGTCGTCGCGGCGCGCGGTGCCGGCGCCGACCAGGATGGCGTCGTGCCGGGCGCGCAGCATGTGGCCCGCTTTGCGCGCCGCCTCGCCGGTGATCCAACGGCTCTCGCCGGAACGGGTTGCGATCCGCCCGTCGAGGGTGGTGGCGAGCTTGAGGGTGACCGCGGGGCGGCCGAGCCGCACCCTGGTGAGGAAGCCGTTCAACCCCTCTTCCGCCTCATCGGCGCAGAATCCCGCCTCGACCGCGATACCCGCCGCGCTCAACCTCTCCATGCCCCGCCCGTCCACCCGCGGGTCGGGATCGCGGCAGGCGATGACGACGCGGGCGATGCCGGCCTCGACCAGCGCATCCGCGCAAGGCGGGGTCTGGCCGATATGGGCGCAGGGTTCCAGCGTGACATAGGCGGTGGCGCCCCGGGAAGCGGTTCCGCTGCGCACCAGCGCCTCGGTCTCGGCATGGGGGCGCCCGCCCGGAGCGGTCCATCCGCGGCCCACCGCGACGCCGTCGCGGGCGATCACGCAGCCGACCGCCGGGTTGGGCCAGGCATTGCCCAGCGCGCGCCGCCCGACCGCGATCGCGGCGCGCATGAAGCGGCGGTCACTCTCCGCTTTCGACGGCACCGAGATTGCCGATGAAGTCTCCGAAATCGCGGGCCTCGCGAAAATTCCGATAGACCGAGGCGAATCGCACATAGGCGACCTGGTCCAGGGTGGAGAGCGCATCCATCACCATTTCGCCGATCGTGTCGGAGTCGATTTCGGTCTCCCCCGCACTCTCCAGCCGCCGGATGATGCTGTTGATGACCATCTCGACCCGCTCCGCCTCGACCGGGCGCTTGCGGAGCGCGATTCTCATCGACCGCTCCAGCTTCTCGCGGTCGAGCGGTTCGCGCGCGCCGCCTTTCTTGACCACGGTCAACTCGCGGAGCTGGACCCTCTCGAAGGTGGTGAATCTCTGGCCGCAGGACTGGCAGGAGCGGCGCCGGCGGATCGCGGAATTGTCTTCCGTCGGGCGCGAATCCCGAACCTGAGTGTCGCCGTGACCGCAAAATGGACAACGCATCAGCGCATCCTAACCCCGCCTATTGACGGGGGTATATCGGAAAACGCCCGCACATGGTGAAAACCCGCTCGCGAACCGACGCCTCGACGGCGCTGTTGTCGTTGCTGCCCGACGCAAGACCGTCGAACACCTCGAGAATCAGCGCGCCCACCCGCGCGAACTCGGCGGGGCCGAACCCGCGGGTCGTCGCGGCCGGAGAACCGAGCCTTATGCCGGATGTGACGGTCGGCTTCTCCGGATCGAAGGGGACCGCGTTCTTGTTGCAGGTGATCCCGGCGCGCTCGAGGCTCTGCTCGGCGATCTTGCCGGTCAGGCCCTTCGGTCTGAGGTCGACCAGCATCAGATGCGTGTCGGTGCCGCCGGACACGATGTCTAGCCCGCCATCGGCCAGGGTTCGCGCGAGCATCCGGGCATTCTCGACGACCGCCGCAGCGTAGGCCGGGAATGACGGGTGCAATGCCTCGCGCAGCGCCACCGCCTTGGCGGCGACGATATGCATCAGCGGCCCGCCCTGGGTGCCGGGGAAAATCGACGAATTGATCTTCTTCGCGATCGCCTCGTCATTGGTCAGCACCAGCCCGCCGCGCGGCCCGCGCAGGGTCTTGTGGGTCGTCGTCGCCACGACATGGGCATGCGGCACCGGGCTGGGGTGGACGCCGCCCGCGACCAGCCCCGCGAAATGGGCCATGTCGACGAACAGATAGGCGCCGATCCCGTCGGCGATCGCCCGGAAGGCGGCGAAATCGATGATCCGCGGATAGGCCGATCCGCCGGCAACGATGATCTTGGGACGGCGCTCGGCGGCCAGCCGCGCGACTTCATCCATGTCGATCCGGCCGTCCTCGGGGCGGACGCCGTACTGGACGGCGTCGAACCATTTGCCCGACAGGTTGGGGGCCGCGCCATGGGTCAGATGCCCGCCGGCGGCGAGCGACAGGCCCAGTATCGTGTCGCCGGGTTTGCAGAGCGCGAAATAGACCGCCGCGTTCGCCTGGGCGCCGGAATGCGGCTGCACATTCGCGAAACCGCAATCGAACAGCGTCTTGGCGCGCTCGATGGCGAGAGATTCCACAATGTCGGCGAATTCGCACCCGCCGTAGTAGCGACGACCGGGATAGCCCTCCGCGTATTTGTTGGTCAGCACCGAGCTCGCGGCTTCCAGCACCGCGTGCGACACGATGTTCTCGGACGCGATCAGCTCGACCTGGTTCTGCTGGCGCGACAGCTCCGAACGCAGGGCCGCGTCCAGCGCGGGGTCGGACTCGCGGATCGTGTGTTCGAAGAAATCCTCCCGAAGATCCGCGTCGGCGCCGAACTGTTCTACTGACATGTCATCTCCGCTATACGGTCCCCTGGGCGATCTTGCCGAGCCGGCGTTGGTGGCGCCCGCCTTCGAACGGCGCGGCGAGGAATGCCTCGACACACGCCTCCGCCTCCTCCTTCGACATCCGGCGCCCCGCAAGGACGAGAACATTGGCATCGTTGTGCTGCCGCGCAAGCCGCGCCGCCTCCGCATCCTGCGCGAGCGCGGCGCGGATCCCGGGATGCCGGTTCGCCGCGATCGACATGCCGATGCCGGTGCCGCAGATCAACACGCCGCGCTCCGCACCGCCGCCGCGCAGGACGCCGACCACCGCCTCGGCAAAATCCGGATAATCGACCGCATCTTCGCTGTCGGTGCCGAGATCCGTTGCGGCGATCCCCCTGCGGGAAAGCCAGTCGACGAGGTGGGCCTTGAGCGAGAACCCGGCGTGGTCCGCAGCCAAGGCGACGGTCATTCGGGTCATCGCGATCGACTCAAATGCTGAGGTCACCGCCTGATAGCATAGCGTCACGCCGTTTGCCAAGAATCGGCAGAGCGGCGCGTCGCTCGATTCGGGTGTCCGCAAGAGCCGAGTCTAGAACCGCGACCGTATAGCAGGGACTTTGCAGTCTTCGCGACAATTGCCGAGAACCCAAACGGCCGATTTTTTTTGAATCCTTGCGAAATCTCTGTTAATTTCCCACGGAATACATGGGCAGTTGCGATGTCGGTTTGCCTCATAATATTTACTTCTGTTACGGTTACATATAATTTTATTTGACAATCGAATTTCTTCGTGTCATCAGCCGTTCGTTCAACACTCACGCAAGGACAGTCAAGTAAAATGGTGGACAATACCAAGGGTACCGCGGACCGGGCCGAAATACTCCGCATGGCAGTCCAAGTCGTCGCCGCCTATGTCGGCAATAACACGGTCACCGCCGACGAAGTCCCGGACGTCATCAACACGGTTTACACCTCGCTCTGCAGCCTCGATCACTTGGGGGCCGGGCACGGGACCGAGCCGCCGAAGCCGGCCGTAAGTATCCGCCATTCGCTCACGCCGGACTACATCGTCTGCCTGGAAGACGGCAAGAAGCTCAAGATGCTCAAGCGCCATCTTCGTGCGGTCTATGACATGACGCCCGAGGAATACCGCACCAAATGGGGACTGCCGACGGACTACCCGATGGTCGCCCCGAACTACGCCGCGAAGCGCTCGGAATTCGCGAAGAGGATCGGGCTGGGCCGCAAGAAGGGCGAGCGGCCGCAGCAGGCGCGCCGCGCGACGGCCTGACCGTCCCGCCCGGCCAGGCGCCGCCGGAATTCCCGGCGCCGCACGGGTTTCCGGCTATTTCAGGTAGTCGTAGTCGCCGTTTTTCCACTCGTAGAAGACATAGCCCGGCGCGGTGACGTCGCCCTTGGCGTCGAAGCCGATATTTCCGAGGACGGTATCGAACTTGCCGGCGCGGAGCTGCTCGATCACCGGCTCGGCGTCCGTCGACTTCGCCCGCTCCACCGCCAGCGCCCAGGCCTGGATCGCCCCATAGGTATAGAGCGTGTAGCCCTCGGGCTCGTAACCGCCCTTGCGGAACCGCTCGACCAGGGGCGCCGCGCCGGGGTTCTTGCGCGGGTCGGGGCTGAAGGTCATCAGCGTCCCCTCGCCCGCGGCACCGGTAATCGCCCAATACTCCTGGGTGACCAGCGCGTCGCCCGAGACCAGCCTGGTCTTCATGCCCTGGGCCCGCATCTGGCGGACGATGAGGCCGGCTTCGGTGTGGTAGCCGCCGACATAGACGACGTCGATCGCGTTCTGCTTCAGCTTGGAGACCAGCGCCGTATAGTCCTTCTCTCCGGCGGTATAGGCTTCGTAGAGCGCGTCCTTCTTGCCGTTGGCCTTGAGCGCCTTGCGGGTCTCGTCGGCGAGCCCTTTGCCGTAGGCCGTCTTGTCGTGAAGGATGGCGATCTTGCTCGAGCCGAACCGGTCCGAAAGGAACTTGCCGGCAACGATGCCCTGCTGGTCGTCGCGGCCGCAGGTCCGGAAGGTGGTTGCCAGACCGCGCTCGGTCAGCTTGGGATTGGTGGAGGCCGGGGAAATCTGGATCATCCCCTCGTCGGCATAGATGTTGGATGCCGGGATCGACGAGCCGGAGCAGAAATGCCCGGCGACGAAGCGGACGCCTTTCGACGCCATGTCATTGGCGACCGCGACCGCCTGCTTGGGGTCGCAGGCATCGTCGCCGACTTCCAGCTTCAGCTTCTGGCCCATCACGCCGCCCTTGGCGTTGATGTCGCGGACCGCCGCCTCCGCCCCGCGTTTCATCTGCTCGCCGAACGAAGCGTATTGGCCGGTTATCGGCCCCACCGTCGCGATGGAGATATCCGCGACCGCCGGGACCGCAGCGAAGAGAGCGGCGCCGGCCCCCGCAAGAATGAAGTTCCTGAGCGGTGTCATCGTTACGTCTCCCCTACGTCTCCCATTGACAACGCTTTCCCATCCTAGGACCGATCCGGCGGGGAACAAAGCATCGATGTCAGGGCGCGCCGCGGGCGAGAATCGCCTCCCCCAGCGCCGCGTAGTCGTCGACCGCCAGGAAGCCGGGATGGGCCTCCCTGACCGACGGCGGGGCGCGGAACAGGATCCCCGAATCGGCCGCCTCGAGCATCGCGATGTCGTTGTAGGAATCGCCCGCCGCCGTGACATGGAAGTTCAGCGCGCGGAACGCCTCCACGCTGGCGCGCTTGTGGTCGGGATGCCGCAGCCGGTAGTCGGCGATCCTCCCGTCCGCCTCGACCGCGAGCGAATGGCAGAACAGCGTCGGCAGGTCGAGCTGCGCCATCAGCGGGCCGGCGAACTCGTAATAGGTGTCGGACAGGATGATCACCGGACCCAGCGCGCGCAGCCAGTGCAGGAATTCGCGCGCACCGGGCAGCGGCGCCATCGTCGCGACCACCGCCTCGACATCGCCGAGGCCGAGGCGGTGGCGCTCCAGCAGGCGAAGCCGCTGGCGCATCAGCGCGTTGTAGTCCGGCACGTCGCGGGTGGTCGCTCTCAGCGCGTCGATGCCGGTGCGTTCGGCGAGACCGATCCAGATTTCGGGGATCAGCACGCCTTCGAGGTCGAGGCAGAAAAGCCGCACGCGGGATCGCCCGATCAAGCCGTATGGCGGGCGAAGCCGGTCACGCCTCTGCGGGGGCAAGCGGCTGGCGGCCGCGAATCAGATCGGAGACGCGCTCCGCGATCATGATCACCGGCGCGTTGATGTTGCCGCCGACGAGATCGGGCATGACCGAGGCATCGACCACACGCACGGATTCGATGCCCCGCAGGCGCAGCTCGGGATCGACCACCGCCATGTCGTCGCTCCCCATGCGGCAGGTGCCCGCCGGGTGATGCGCGGTCGCCGCGTTGCGCCGGACGAAGGCGTCGATGTCGTCGTCGCTGGTCACATCCGGGCCGGGGCTGACCTCGATCGCGCCGTACTTCTTCAACGGTTCCTGCGCGCCGACCTCGCGCACCAGCTTCATCCCGTCCCGGATGGTGCGGACATCGGCCTGTTCCGAGAGGAAGTTCTGATGGATCCGGATCTTGTCCCGGGGATCCGCCGAAGCGAGCCTGACCTCGCCCCGGCTCTGCGGACGAAGCATAACCGGCCGGCAGCCGAAGCCATCGGCCCAGCCGGGCTTGACCACGGGGAACCACGGCCAGGTGGCGTCGGGCAAAGCGCGGAACAGGAATTGAATGTCGGGCAGCTCGACCTCGGGCCGCGACTTGAGGAAGGCCATGATCCCGCCGGGGAGGTCGGTCGCCGGCCCGGAACCGGCGACATAGGCCCGCGGCATATCGACGGCGAGCCGGTCCATCCGCATCTGCCGGTGGAACGCGCCGCGGTCCTCGCGGCTGTACGAGACGGTCGCCGAGAGATGGTCCTGGAGGTTCTTGCCGACGCCCTTGAGGTCGTGCACCGCGTCGATCCCGTGTTCGGCGAGCTCTTCCGCCGGGCCGATCCCCGACAGCATCAGGACCTGCGGCGAGTTGATGACGCCGCCCGAGAGCAGGATTTCGCGTTCGCAGCCGACCCGGCGAAGCTGACCGCCGCGGGCGAATTCGAGCCCGGTCGCGCGGCCGTTCTCGATAATCAGCCGGGTGACCAGGGCATCGGTCTCGAGCGTCACATTGGCGCGCTTCAACGCCGGTTTCAGATAGGCGACGGCGGCGCTGCAACGGCGCCCGTTGCGGATCGTCTGCTGGATCCAGGTAAAGCCTTCCTGCTGGGCGCCGTTGTAATCCTCGGTGAATGCGTGGCCGATCGTGCGCCCGGCCTCGATGAAGGCGTGCAGCAGCGGGTCGTCGAAGATCCCCGCCCGCACCGTGAGCGGGCCCTCGCTGCCGCGGAAATCGTCGCCGCCCTTTTCCCAGGACTCGGCGCGCTTGAAATAGGGCAGCACGTCGGCATAGGACCAGCCGGTGCAGCCCTTCTGGCGCCAGCGGTCATAATCTCTCCGGTGGCCGCGGACATACGCCATCGCATTGATCGAGGACGAGCCGCCGACCACCCGGCCGCGCGCGCATTCGATGGACCGGTTGTCGAGGTTGGGCTCGGGCTCGGTGAAATACATCCAGTCGTGCCGGCGTTCCTGGAGGATCTTTCCCCAGCCGAGCGGGATGTGGATCATCGGATCCCGGTCCCACCCGCCGGCCTCGACGACCAGGATTTTGACCTCGGGATCCTCGCTCAGCCGGCTCGCGAGCACGCATCCGGCCGACCCGGCGCCAACGATCACGTAGTCGTAACTCGTCACCTGGGCCAAAACCCCCTCCCCGGACATTCGATTTCCGCCGATTTCCGCCGATTTCCGTCGATTTCCGCGCCGAGCATAGCAGAAGGGATCGGCCGATCCATCCGGCGGCGGTCACCGCCGCGCGGTCGAAACCGCGGCGAGACGCCGGCTATTCGGCGGCCTGGTGGGCCGCCGACTGCATTTCGATATCGACCAGGGAGGCCGCGTCGCCGGTCTCGCGCAGCATGCCCCAGCTGCGGATCCAGGCGGCGGTGCGTTCGAGCTCATGGTCCGGGATCGGCGCCGGCTCGATCACGACGATCCGGCTCTGACGGAGATCGTCGACGCCGAGCGCCGCGATCTCCGGATCGTTGCGGGCGTGATGGTCGATGAAATAGTGCAGGTAGCTGCCCTTGTCGGCGTCGATCCGGCGCACCGCCTCGCAGACCGCGCGGTTGAACCGCGCATAGGTCTCGGCGTCGACCTTGTGCGAAGCGACTTCGGTGCCGTGATAGAAGGCGGCCGTCAGAACGCGGCAGCCCTTCTTCTCGGCGAGGGTGATATAGGGCTCGGTCAGCGTCGTCGCCTCGATCTCCCCCGACATCATCGAATCGAGACGGAAGCGGGACCCCATCGGGGCGCTGCACACCCGGATGCGCTCGCGCGGCAGGAAACCCTCGAGCATGTGGAGGGCGAGGTAGTGGGTCCCGAAATAGAACGGCACCCCCACCAGACGGTCGGCGAGCTGCTGGACGGTAAAGACGTCCGAGTCCGGGCGCACCGCGATCGCCGCGTAGGTGACGATCGACCGCCGGCCGATCTGCCGCCCGCTCTCGATCCCCGAATCCTGCACCCGGCAGTAATTTCCCCATTCGCAGGCGTTGTACATGTCCGCCCGGCCCTGCTCGAAAAGCCTGCCGTGGCTCGAATGGGGATCGAGACCGTCGGGGCTGAGAATCTCGACATGGGTGCGCCGGTCCACCCCCGCCTCGCGGTCGACCCACTCGATCCTCAGGCCTTCCTTCGCGAACAGCCCCTCGGCGTCGGCAACCAGCTCGCATAGCCCCTGGAACGGGGCCGTGTTCTCAAGCACGAGTGTCTGCATCGGCTCTCTCCCAAGCGCCGTAACCTACACCGGATTGGCGCGGGAAGCGACAGCGCGGCAGGTTGCAATCCGGCCTGAACGGATACAGTTTGACGCCAGGAGACGCGACGGATGGGTGGCCGAGCGGTTGAAGGCACCGGTCTTGAAAACCGGCAGGCGCGTGAGCGTCTCGTGGGTTCGAATCCCACCCCATCCGCCAGCGAACAAAAAGATGCGGAGCCTAGGTCGCGCGAGCGAATTCAGCTCCGCAAGTCACTGGGGGAAAACAGGGAGGCATCTGGCAGGACAGCCCGAATCCCCCATCGCACAAGGGACCTGCGGAAGGGAGAAACCGCAAATCCACGTGAACTATTTCATAAATGTTTTCCGGGCGTTAGCGGAATGTTACGGTTTGCCGCGCCTCCGGCTGTGCGCCACTAAAGTCGTCATTTATAGCTTTGTTTCAGTAAGTTATGAAAATACACTCAGGTTATGCACGAGAATTTCTTGCTATCCGGAGCGAATCACTTTGCCGAATCGGCGGCAATTTCGGCAAATTTGCGCTCTCGCGCAGCAATTGAATATCCGATTCGGTTATTCCCGCAAGTCGATGAAACGGGGCGCCTTGACGCTCGCCTCGAATTCGCGGGCCAGGATCCCGGGCTCCAGGATCACGATGTCGGGCGAGAGTTCGAATGTCGCCTTGCTGCGCCGCGCCAAATCCTCGCGCAGGGACTCGATGTCGGCGCCGCGGCGGAGTTCGACCGACACCCGCAAATGCTCCAGCCCGGCGGCATCGCCGATCAGTTCGAGCTTGAAGTCGTTCACCGACCGGTGCTCGAACATCATGTCCTCGAATTCCTGGTGGTTGACGTTGACGCCGCGCAGCTTGAAGAACCCGGCGGTTCGATGGGCGTGGCGCAGCAGCGGAAAGATGGAAAACGCTCCGTCGTCGCTCTCGGCCGGGTTGATCGCCACGATGTCGCCCGAATCCCAGCGCAGGAAGGGCGCCCCGTTATTGCCGAACAACGAGGTGCAAACCAGGTGGCCGGGCTCGCCGTCCGCGACCGGCTGGTAAGTATCGGGATCGAGCACCTCGAATATCGCGAGGTCGGTCCAGATCCTGAACCCCTGGCGCGACGGGCCCTCGGCGGCCAGCATGCTGATCTCGGTCATGCCGAAACAGTCGAAGACCGTCGCGCCCCAATCGCGTTCGAGCTTGTCCCGCTTGGCCGCGGAAAGCGCCTCGGCGGAGCAGAGCATTCTGGTGACGGAACTCCCGGCGAGGTCGATACCCTGCGTATTGGCGAGGTTGGCGAGGTGCAGGCCATAGCTCGACATGCCCATCCAGACCGTGGGCTTGAGCGACTCGATCAAAGTCAGCTGCTGGACCGACGGCAGCGACGCACCGGACCCCGCCCAAACCGCCCCCATCCCCATGATCTGCGCCGCCCGCGCCCACATATGCCCCACCGGGTGGACGCCGAGCGGCGTCGAGATATGCGCCTTCTCGTTCTCCGCGCCGTCGATTCCCGCCGCGGCGAAGGTGCGGATGAAGCCGACCATGTTGAACAGGATGTCTTCGAACGTCTTCGGGTAGAACAACGGCTTGCCGGTGCTCCCGCCCGAACGCCAGTACTCGCACACCGGCTGTTCGCCGACGGTGCAGAAATCCTCGTAGAACCGCTCGGTGGTCATCTCCCGAAGTTTGTCCTTGGTCAGGATCGGGATTTTCGACCATTCCTCGGGATCGTCGAGCTTGTCGGGATCGATCCCCTCCAGAAGCGGGCGCCAGAACGCGGAACGCCGGGCGCGCTCGACGGCGATGCGCTTGCGCCTCCGCTGTATGGCCTCGATCTCCTCGGGGCTTTCCGGGATGCAGAGCCGAAGGTCGGCATAGACCCCCTGCCCCCCGGCCAGCCGCTCCAGAGCGCTCATTCCGCCTCGTCGCCCCCGCGGTAGCCGAGCGCGCCGATCCAGCGTTTCTGTTCCTCGTAGGAAGCGGGCAACTTCCCCGCGGCCTCGGCGCTCGCCATTGCGGCGAGGCGCTCGGCCTTCTCCGCCGTCGCTTCCGGGATTTCATCGAGGCTGTCGCCGATCATCGGCGCGTAGTCGTCGCCGACCGGGCAGACATCCTGGCAGCGCCTGCACCCGTTGATGGCGCCCGCACCGCGCAGGATGCTCTGCCACAGGTTGAAGCTGGTCTCCGAGCGGATCATGTCGAGCCTGGCGGCGTCGTCCGGGGCGTCGAGGATGTCGCCGAGATGGTCGGCGAGCTGGGAGAAACCGTGCGGCGACCGGTACCGGTCGCAGGCCGGCCAGTCCCGGTCCCAATGCGCGACCACATCGCCCGGGCAGGCGCTGAGACAGCGCCCGCATTCGGGGCCGAGGCAGAGCGTCGCCTCCAGCCTCTCGTCGGGCTCGCAATCCACCGAGCACAGCACCGCGGTGACTATGACGCGCGGGCCGAATTCGGGCGTTATGAGCTGCTGGTTGAGGCCCAGCGTGCCGAGCCCCGCCTCGACGGCTGCATGGCTGAGCGACAATATCGTCGTCATGTGCTGGTTCTTGTCTCCGCGATAGAGCCACGGATCGGCGTGGGTCGGCGGGACGATTATCGCCGGGTAGCCGTTGTCTTCCAGCCAGAAGACGAGCTCGAGCGCGGTCTCCTCCAGCATCGTCAGAACGAGCTCGTCGTTGTAATACTTGTGCCGCTCGTCCCAGCGCGCGATCCGCGTGGTTCCGGCGGAATAGCGCTTGGCGAGCACGATCGCCCTTCCGCCGTCATGCTCGGTGAGGTCCTTCGGGCGGCGAGGGTGGCGCGGATCCGGCGGGTAGGCGTCCATTACCGCGCCGTCGGCGATACCGACGAGGTCGGCGCCGAGCGCCCTTGCCTTCTCCTTGATGTGACCGGAGTCGAGAGGGGTCTGGAATACGCTGACCATCTATTGCTCCGCTGCGGCGGTCTCGCGCTCGCGCTGCATGGCCTTGAAGGCCTGGAGCTGGCGCGCGACGATGCCCTTGTAGCCCTCCGGCCCGACCCAGCGGACGTTCCAGTCGTTGCGCCCGTCGATCTCGGCGCCCGACTTTCGGGCCTCCTTGAACGCGTTGGCCTTGTCGACCTTTTCGGGAGTCTTTTCGGGGATGACCTTCTGAAGATCGGCGAGATAGGCGTGATAGTCGTTGCCGACCGGACAGACCGCGAGGCAGCGCGGGCAATCGCCGAAGGAGCCTACCACCCTCAGCAAGCCCTGCCAGAAGCCGTAGACCTCGCGGTCGGCGATCAGGCGCCGTCTGGTCTCGTCGTCGGAGCCGACAAAATGTTCCCAGAACTGGAGTATGGTCCAGAACCCGAACTCCTGCGCCTCGGTCGCGCAGGCGCGCTTGTCTATGCCGAAATGACGCACCGCGTCCGACGGGCAGGAATAGAGGCAGCGGCTGCAACTCTCCCCGATGCAGACCTGCTCGGTCATCGGGCGGTCGGGCTCGAGCTCGCATTCCGTGAGCACGCCGGTGAGGTAGAGCCTGGGTCCGAACTCGGGCGTCAGGATGTTCACCTCGAGCCCGAACGTGCCGAGCCCTGCCTCGGTCCCGAGATGGCGTGTCGACAACCGTCCGTAGCTCGCGCGTTTGTAACTCCAGTCGGTTTCCTGCCCCGCGGTGACGAAGCTCGGATGGCCGGCGCGTTCGAGCGCGTCCACGAGACGGTAGGCGATCCTGTCCATCCGTCTCAGGACCAGCATGTCGATGTACTGGACGGGCACGGTGGTCTTGCATCTGAAGGCGCCGACAGGGATATGCTGGACGATCACGACCACGCTCTTGACCCGCGGCGAGATCCTCTCCGGCGTCTGCGGGTAGAGCGGGTCGGGGGGGAACGCGTTGAGGATCGAAGCGTCGGCGATCCCCACCAGATCCGCACCCAGATCCTTGGCCAATGCCTTTACTTCCTGCGCATCCATCACCGCCCCGCCGAATCGCCAACGGCGCCAAACTGGCATAAGGCGGCGTAGCGGGCAAGGCACGGCGCCGCGTTGCCCGGACGCCATGCAGGGCGTATTTAGTGGCCATGAGTTCGAAGCGCGCCGAACCGGTGCCGCCGCAGGCGATGTCGGCGTTCGACACCGGCGGCACCGCCGCGGTCGACCGCGCCGCCGGCGATCTTCGCCGCGGGTTTCCCGTGGTTCTCGCCGAGACCGGGGAGGCCGGAGGCGTCGTCGCGTTCGCGGCCGAGTTCATCTCGGCGCCCCGGCTCGACGCGCTGCGCCGGTTGGCGGGGAAAGAGCCCGATTTGGTGATCACCCACAATCGCGCGGCGACCCTCAAAATCCGTCTCTACACGCCGGATGTGGTCCGGATTCCGATCCCGGGCTGGCTGTCGACCGAAGCCCTGGCAAGCCTCGCCGATCCGGCGACCGACCTCGCTCAGCCATTGCGCGGGCCGTTCGAGGCAAGCCGCGACCCGGTCCCGGCGGGCGTCGTCGCCTCGATCCGCCTCGCCAAGATCGCGCGCCTCCTGCCCGCCGTGGTGGCCGTCGAGGTGGAAGACGCCGCCGCCGCGCTCGCCGCGGAAAAGCCCGGCTTGCTCCTTGTCGGCCCGTCGGCCGTGATGGCCTACGACGTCGCCGCCTCGCACCGTCTGGAGCGGGTAACCGGAGCGTCGGTGCCGCTCGAAGGCGCCGAGGCGACGCGCATCTTCGCGTTCCGCCCGCGGGACGGCGGAACCGAGCATTTCGCGATTCAGATCGGCGAACCCGAGGTTCCCGGCCCGGTTCTCGCAAGGCTCCATTCCGAGTGCTTTACCGGCGATCTTCTCGGCTCGCTCAAATGCGATTGCGGCCAGCAGCTTCGCGGCGCCATCGAACAGATCTCGGCCGAGGGCGCCGGTATCCTGCTCTACCTCGCCCAGGAGGGTCGCGGCATCGGGCTGATCAACAAGCTCAGGGCCTACGCGTTGCAGGATCTCGGCTTCGATACCGTCGAGGCCAACGAACGCCTCGGCTTCGATGCCGACGAACGGGTGTTCCTGCCGGCCGCCGAGATGCTGCGCCGGCTGGGCTATTCATCGGTGCGGCTGATGACCAACAACCCGGACAAGGTCGAGGCGCTCGCCCGGTTCGGCATCGAAATCGCCGAACGCGTGCCGCACAGCTTCCCGTCGAACGACCACAACGCGTTCTACCTGTCGATCAAGGCGGAGAAGAGCGGGCATCTGTTCTAGGCCCATCGGGGCGGCCGGCAGGTTCACCGCGCCGTATCCTTCGAATCCGGCATGGGGCTTGACTGACGAAGAGTGTGTAGTATGTATGACACATGACGCAATTCGGTCCCGCGATCCGCGAACGACGCGAGTGCCTCAGGCGTGACGACCGGCGGTACTCGGTGCGCCAGGTCGCCCAGCGTGTCGGCATCGAGCCGGCTTATCTGAGCAAGATCGAGCGCGGTCAGGTGGCGCCGCCGTCGGAGGCGACGACAATCCGTCTGGCGCGAGAGCTGGGTCAGGACCCGGACGTCCTGCTGGCGATGGCCGGAAAGGTTTCCGGCGACCTCCAGGAGATCATCCGCAAGCGGCCGCGGCTGTTCGCCGAGCTGATCCGGCAACTCAGGGAAGCGCCCGACGACGCCGTGCTCCGCGTGGTCCGCGTGGTCAGGGACGGAGACTGGTAGGGAGAAAGAGGCATGATCATCCTCGAACGCGACCGCCTGGAGTTCCGGTTTCCTGAAGTTCACCGAGCGGCGAGATGCGCGATAGAATTCCAGCGCACGCTCCGCATACCGGACGACGAACGGGACTATCCGCTGCCGCCGGGCCTCGGCCGGTTCCCCCTACGGCATCTGGACGACCACGCGGCGCATTTGCCCAAGCAGTGGCGGCGGCGCGGCGGCGTGATCGCGCCCATGCACCAAGCCGAGGCGCTCTGGATCAACTTCCACTCCGACTACCCGTTCGCCGTGAAGGTGGCGACGGGCAAAATCTGCGCGATCACCGGCAATTGCTGGACCGACCATCTGAACCGCGACCCGCAGGACTACGCCGCGCTACCCGAACAGCCGTGGCTCGATGGGTACTGCGTGGACGCCGGCATCGTTCGCCAATTCGTCGCCATGCCGCTGGGACGGGGCTATACCGTGGAGGAACAGCTTTCCGGCGCCGGGGAACACGGCGGATTGCAGATTGTCGCCTACCCGATGAAGCGGGATCGCTATATGGCGCTGACCGCCCACGGTCCGTCCATGGACGAAATATCCGAACCCTATGCCTTGCACCAGGGGTATGACATGGGCCTCGCACCCGGCGGGCGGATGAAACAGGAAATCTATGCCGACCCGCACGATTTCGACGCCTGGGACCAGCGGCGCGGGAGCCGGTGCTTCGTCACCATCGTCAACTCGGTCCAATGGTTGGCCATCACCGGCGAGAGCCCGCCGACCCGGCCGCCTTCGGCGAGGACCTATGCCGAAGAAGGCCTGCCGTGGTTCGACTACTACGCCGGCGACGCCGAAGCCCTGGCGGGCGCCGCCCGGTTCAGAGAGGTGGCGAGCGTGACCCAGTTCGCGAAGGAAAAGGGCGATATGCCGCTGCCCGGGAACGAGACGGCCCAAACCGCCCATGTCGTGATCCTTGGCCAGGACGGCACGCGACTCGTCCGGGAAAGCTGGGGGAAGGCATAGATCTCCGACGCGGCCGAATTCCGCCGAACCGGCTCGGGCAGCCCGCCTATCGCCCCTTGAACGCCGGCGGGCGCTTTTCCATGAACGCGGTGCGGCCTTCGACATAGTCCTCGCTGCCGAAGCAGGCATCGACGAGTTCCTGGCATCGCGCCATGTCGCGCTCGCCGTCGGATTTCAGCACCTCGTTGACGATCAGCTTCATCCCCTTGACCGTGAGCGGGGCGTTGGCGGCGACGGTCCGCGCGTATTCGGTCACCGTGTCGGCGAGCGTCCCGTCCGGCACGACGCGCTGCACGAGGCCGATCGCATAGGCTTCCCCGGCGGGGATCATGCGGGCGGAGAAGACGATGTC
The DNA here is from genome assembly GCA_965205995.1 of Alphaproteobacteria bacterium. GTDB lineage: Bacteria > Pseudomonadota > Alphaproteobacteria > MPNO01 > MPNO01 > MPNO01. Next base: position 755,225 of record OZ242200.1, read on the forward strand.
GCGCGCCGCCCCCGGGCCGACGGTATCGACGAGGCGCTTCAGCCCGCCGAACCCGTAGCCCAGGCCGAGCTTGGCGGCCGGCAGCGCGAAGCGGGATTGTTCCGAGCAGAACCGGAGGTCGCAGCAAAGCGCGAGTCCCAGCCCGCCGCCGACGCAATATCCGTCGATTTCGGCGATGGTGGGTTTCGGCAGCGTCTCGATCATCGCATTCGCGGCGCCGACCCTGGCGTTGTAGTGCCGGATCGCCGCCTCGGACGAACGCTCCGACTCGAACTTCGAAATGTCGGCGCCGGAGACGAAGGCCCGGCCGCCCGCCCCGCTCAGCACCACGACGCGCACCTCGGGATTCTCGGCGAAACCGCGCAGGATCTCCTCGGCCGCCTCCCACATCTCCAGCGAGACGGCGTTGCGGCGCTCGGGGTTGTTGAAGATCATCCGGCCGATACCGGCGTCGATCTCGGACAGCATCTTGTCGGTGGCCATTCCGGTCATCCTTCGCTTTGGGACTGGCTTTCAGATCACTCCGCGCGCGCGGAGCTCGGCGATTTCATCCGCGTCGATGCCGATGGAGGCCAGGATCTCTTCGGCGTGCTCGCCGAGCTCGGGCGCGGGCGCGGCGATCCGGCTCGGGGTTCGGCTCAACTGCATCGGCTGGCGCACCATCCGGGTCTTGCCGAACGGGACGGTGTCGACCTCTTGGGTGATTTCGAGATGCCCGAATTGGGGTTCATCGAACATCTGGCGGATATCGTTGATCCTTCCGGCCGGCACCCCGGCCTCGTTGAACAGGGCGATCCAGCAATCGCTGGAATCGGCGCGCGTGACATCGGCGATCAGCGCGTTGAGCGCCAGGCGGTTTTCGGAGCGCTTTTGCCCGCTGGCGAAGCGGGCGTCGTCGAACCACTCGTCGCGGCCGATCGCGGTGCAGAAGCGCTGCCAGATCCGCTGCCCCGAGACGCCGATATTGATGTGGCCGTCGGCGGTCGGGTAGACGCTGGTCGGCATCGAGGTCGGGTGGTCGTTCCCCGCCTGCCCCGGCACCTCGCCGTCGATCAGATAGCGCGCGGCCTGAAAGTCGAGCATGAATGCCTGCGCCTCGATCAGCGAGGTCGCGACCCACTGCCCCTCGCCGGACCGCTCGCGCTCGTAAAGCGCGACCAGAATCCCGAGCGCGCAGAACAGCCCGGCCGTCAGGTCGGCGATCGGGATCCCGGCGCGCATCGGCCCCCTGCCCGGCTCGCCGGTGATCGACATCAGCCCGGCCATCCCCTGGGCGATCTGGTCGAAACCGGGGCGGTCGGCGTCCGGCCCGTCCTGTCCGAAGCCGGAGATGCTGCCGAGGACGATCCGGGGATTGACCGACCGCAGCGCCTGGTAGCCGATGCCGAGCCGGTCCTTGACCGCGGGGCGGAAGTTCTCGACCACGACATCGGCCCGCTCGACCAGCTTCAGCAACAGGGCGCGCCCCTCGTCCGCCTTCAGGTTGAGGGTGAGCGAGCGCTTGTTGCGGTTGAGGCTCTGGTAGTCGGCGCTGGCGCGGGCCGAGCCCACCGCGCCGTCATCCGCGAAGGCGGCCGGGGTTTCGATGCGGATCACGTCGGCTCCCCAGTCCGCCAGTTGCCGGACGCAGGTCGGGCCGGAGCGGACTCGCGTGAGATCGAGCACGGTGACGTGCTTCAACGCGTCCGAAGCGGGGCAATGCGGCATGCGGTGCGGTCTCGCGAATCGAATTCCGGCAGTCTAGGCGGCGGCAATGCTAGCCGCTATCGCCGCGGCCGCGATAGATGGAGAGGTAGATCCCGGCACCGATCAGGGCAACGCCAACCGCGTGGAACCAGACGAAAACCTCGCCGAGGAACACGATCGCCATGATCACGGTGAAGGCCACGATCAGGTGGATGAAGATTCCCGCCCGCGACGGGCCGAGATGCCGGATCGAATAGTTCCACAGATAGATCGCGCCGATCGAGGAAAACAGGGCGAGGCCCACGATCGCGGCGAGGGCGGGCAGGCCGAAAGTCATCGGCCGGTCGAACGCCGATTCGACGGCGTAGAACGGGATCAGCAGCAGCGCTCCCAGAAACAGTAGCAGGAAGAGCATCACCCGCGGGTCAAGCTCGCGCGGCGCGAGCCTGAGATAGACGGCGTAGAACGCCCAGCTCAGATAGGCGAACAGCACCAGGATATCGCCCGCGTTGAAGTCGAGATCGAGAATCGTCCGTGGGTCGCCGCGCCCGATCAACGCAAACACGCCGAGCAGTGAGACCAGAACCCCGGCCAGTTGGTTGAACGTCACGCGGTCGCGGAAGATCGCCCACGCGGCGATGATGATCAGCACCGGCTCGAACGAGTTCAGAACCCCGACATTGATGGCGATGGTGTATTGCAGCGACAGGAAGAGCACACCGTTGCCGGCAACGATGAGCAGGAAAGACAGCAGCAGGATGATCCAGAAATGCCGCCGGATGAGATGGATCTGCAGCATCATCGGGCGCCAGGCGAAGGGCAGGACGAGGGCGGCGCCCAGCATGGTGCGCCAGAACGAGAGCCCGAGCGGCGGGACCTCCGCCCGCAAGCCGCGCACCACCACGGTGCTGCCGGCCCAGCACAGCATCGCCACGGTGACCGCGAGATAGGGCGAGGTCAGGACGCGCATCGCAAGCCCGTCGGAACTGAGTCGAAGCGGGCTCCTGCCCATCGAATTGCCTTGTATGACGAGGTCCCGCGCGCGGCGCCCGGGCAAACTACGGGGCGTATCGCCCGGCGGCAAGCGGGGCTTGCCCCGCCCCGGCGCCGGGCGGAAACTCCCCGGACGTGTCGGAAAACGGAGCCGGGAGGCGGGAATGGCGATCGAACGGGTTCAATCCGCGGAGGTGCCGGAGCCGCCGCCGGAGACATGGTCCAACTGCCTGGTTGCGGGCGACCGGGTCTTCATCGCCGGCATGACCGCCCGCGGCGCCGATTTCAAGCCGCTGGCCGACATGGACGAGTACGAACAGGCCAAGACCTGTCTGGTCAAGATCAAGCATCTGATCGAAGCCGCGGGCGGGTCGATGGCGGACATCGTCAGGGTCAACATCTTCGTCACCGACATCCGCAACCGCGAAGAGGTCTGGCGCGCCCGGCGCGAGTTCTTCTCGGGCGACTTCCCGGTCTCCACGCTGGTGGAGGTGAGCGCGCTGGCGGCGCCCGAGATGAGTGTCGAGATCGAGGCGGAGGGCGTGCTCGGCGGGTCGGCGGCGGGCTAACATATGGGCGGGGCGGCCCGCCCCGCCTTCAGCGCCTCAAGCTCCTTCGCGGCGTTCCTGGTGTCGTCGAGCCCGGCCCTGCGGTCGACCGGCACGGTTTCCTTGTCCCCCGCCGTCGGCAGCTTTTCGACCGGGTACATCGCGACCCGGTCGTTGCCGCCGGACACGTCGCGCTCCAGCGACAGGTCGCGCTCGTTGGTGGCGGACGCGGCGACGACCCGGCCGCCCTCCGTCACCAGGTCCAGCCACCAGCGCTTGACCGGGTTGCGCTTGCCGTAGCCGAGCGCGTCGTCGAGCCAGATCAGCAAGCGGCGGGAGAACGGCAGCTTGATCGCCGCCCACATCGCCAGGCGGTGCGCCAGCAGCCCTTCCTTGTTCCACGGACACATCTTCATGCAGCGACCGCAGGCCGAACCCTTCAGATTGGTCACCCGGTATTTGGTGCATTTTTCTACGTCGGGCTTCCAGATCTCGTAGCCGTTGTAGAGCACCTTGTCGCCGAACGGGATCGCCTGGGCCGGACATTCGCGGGCGCATTTGCGGCATTTGTCGCAGAAATCCTGGAGCCCGAAGTCGATCGGCTTGTCGGCAACCAGCGGCAAATCGGTGGTGACGACGGCGGTCTTGTGGCGCGGCCCGACAAACGGGTTGAGGACGAGTTCGCCGATGCGGCTCATCTCGCCGAGCCCGGCAAGCAGCATCAGCGGGATCTGCATCACGTCGCCATGGGCGTTCGAATGGGCCTGGGCCGGGTAGCCGAGACGGCGGATGTAGTCGGCGACGATCGTGGCCGTGGTCGAACCGTTGAGATAGGCGCGGTAGCTCTGGGCGCCCGATACCCAGTCGTCCCCGGACGATGCCTCGAACGTGTCCCAGCCCTGGTCGATCACGATTACGACCGCGTATTTGTGCCGGGTGGCGATCGGCGTGCCGTCGCTCTCATGCGAGAACCAGGCGTATTCGGGGATTTCGCAAATTCCGACCATGTCGGCGTCGAGGAAATGGCAGAGCGACTTGATGTGTTTCGTGACCTCTTCCGGGTCGTCCGGCAGCGGCGCCTTTTCTTCCGCCGCGTCTCCCTTGTGGGCGGGCACATGCTTCCAGTGGAGATGGCCGATCGCGGCGTTCAGCGGGTTCTTGGTGATGAAGCGCCGGATCTCCTTGGCCGGCTTGGGACCCAGATCGCCGTAGAAGGCGCGCACGAAGAAGCCGGCGCGTTTGGGCACCTGCCTGACGGCGTCGGTGATCAGCGTCGTCGGACGCTCGACGCGCCTGATCTTTTCCATCGGGTATCGGCCGAGATGCATCGGCCGCTTCTTGCGTGAAAAAATCCGCACCCCCGCCGCTCCCGTGCTGCGCAAATCCGCTGACGGCGGAAGTCTAGACCACAGGCGATGCCGCGGGGAATCCCGCCCCGGCGGCCCGGCCAGCGCGGAGTCTGGCCGGGCGCAGGCGAACGGAGCGGCTTCGGCTATTGAATGCCGTAGAGGGCCTTGGTGTTGTGATAGAGGATCTTTTCCTTGACCTCCATCGAGTACTCGTTGTCGGCGAGGAAATCGGGCACGTCGGCGGTGAGATCGTCTTCCGTCGGCTCGTGCGGGAAGTCCGACGCGTAGATGACCCGGTCGGAACCCATCGCATCGATGACGTATTTGAGGCTCTTCTCGCCCATCTCGCAGGACAGCCAGATGCTCTCGGTATCCCGGATGATGTCGGACGGTTTCTTGGACAGCTTGGGCCGGACCGCGGCGCCGAACACCGAATTGAACTCATAGTCCAGCCGGTCCATCATGAAGGTGATCCAGGCGCAACCGCCTTCGAGGAAAGCGAATTTGAGATTGGGGAAGGTCTCGAAGACGCCGTTGAACATCATGTCGGTCATCTGAATCATCAGCGGAACCGGATGCTCCAGCGTGTGGACCTTGAGGAACGGCTTCAAATTGTCGAGGCCGAACCCGCGGCTCGGCGCGCCATGGAAGGCAATGGCCATCCCCTGGCGTTCTGCTTCCTCGTAGATCGGCCAGTAGAACTCATCGCCGAAATGCCGCCCGTTGACCGTAACCGTCGGCAGCAGCATCGCGCCGAAATTGGTCCGCTCGGTCGCGCAGCGGATCACTTCCTTCTTCGCCGCTTCGACGTCGTTATAGGGGACCATCCCGACGCCCCAGAGCCGGCTGTCCTTCTTGGTGTAATGCTCTTCCAGCCAGTTGTTGTAGGCGATCACCGTCGCCGTCTGGAACTCCTCGCTCTGCATCAGCCCGTAAGCGAGCCCCGCGGTGGGGTAGAGAACGCTGCCTTCGAGCCCGATCTTGTCCAGGATTTCGCCCCAGACATCCGAGTCGGTCGACCAGTATCTGGGCCCCTCGTCGCCCTCCTCGACGATCGAGCTCCGCGCCCAGCCGTCGAGGCTCGGGAAGATGGTCAAGCCGTCGAGGCGGCGGTTGCCCTTCCACTTGCCCTCGTAATGCAGCGAAAGCTCGCTATCGGGCTCGAGGACGTGGCCGTCGCCATCGAAGACCGGAATTTCGTGTTTCATCGCCTGGCGCTCCCTTCGTGTTGGACTGCGTCAAGCTTGAAGCGATTTCCACCACGGCTCAAGCCCCGATTGACGCCGGGAAAAGGCCTCCGCACGCCATCCGGGGGTGGACGGCTCAATGCCCATGTCCTATCAGTGGAGCGGCCCGAACGGCGGCGCGCGCCGCACTCAAGGGAGCTTCGAATGAGTTCATTCGCCCGATCGATCCGGGGGTTCGCCGCCGGCACCGCGTCGCTCGCCGCACTGTGTCTTGCGGCCCTGCCTTCGAGCGCGATGGAGACGGTCGCGAAACAGGCCTACATCCTCGACCTCCAGACCGGCGCGGTCCTCTTGGACAAGGACAGCGCCACGCCGACGCCGCCCGCATCATTGAGCAAGCTGATGACCATCTACATGGCCTTCGAGCAGCTCAAGAGCGGCAAACTCTCGCTCGACGACAAGTACGTCGTCAGCCGCAAGGCCTGGCGGATGGGCGGTTCCAAGATGTTCGTCGAAGTCAAAAAGCAGGTGCGGATCGAGGATCTGCTGCGGGGGATCGTCGTTCAGTCGGGCAACGACGCCTGCATCGTCATCGCCGAGGGGCTGTCGGGCGCGGAAAGCGCGTTCGCCGATGCGATGAACCGGAAGGCGGAAGAAATCGGGCTGACCGACAGCAATTTGGTGAACTCGACCGGATGGCCGCACGATGCCCACCTGATGAGCCCGCGCGACCTCGCGGTCCTGTCCCGGCGCATCATCGAGGAATTCCCGGAATACTACCCCTATTTCGCCGAGAAATCGTTTCGCTACAACAAGATCAAGCAGGGCAACCGCAACCCCCTGCTCTATGGCGATACCGGGGCGGACGGGCTGAAGACCGGCCATACGCGGGCGGCCGGCTACGGGCTGGTGGCGTCCGCCATACGCAACGACCGGCGCGTGGTCATGGTGCTCACCGGCATGCCGAGCGCCAGGACCCGGTCGTTCGAATCCCGCCGACTGCTCAACTGGGCGTTCCAGTCGTTCAGGAACTACACGCTCTTCGAGCGCGGCGCGGTGGTGGATCGGGCCGATGTGTGGCTCGGTCAGGAGGACGTCGTCCCCCTGGTCACAGAGCGCGACATCAAGGTGTCCCTTCCGCGGGCGTCGCGCCCGGGCCTCAAGGTCAAAATCGTCTATGAGGGTCCGGTTCCGGCGCCGATCGAGAAGGGGACGAAGATCGCCATGCTGGTGATCGCCGCTCCCGACTTCGAAACCCTGGAGGTGCCGCTCGTCGCCGGCGCCGATGTCGCCCGGGTCGGCGTGTTCGGCCGCCTCGGTGCGGCGATCGGCTATATGGTCTGGGGCGCGGACGGATAAATATCGGCGCGGCACGCGTCGCGGCGAGACGCTACCCCGCGTTGCGAATTTCCCGCTCCGGTTGCAGAGACGTGATCGATTTAACGCGACCGTTACTTGCGGAGAATCGTCGGCGTCTCATACGTTGAGCGGGGTGGCGGCATGCTGCCGCAAGACCGAATACCGGAGCGTTGAAACGCTCCGGAACCACACAAACGCGGGAGAGTGTCCGATGAAAAAGAGCCCACTGATCATGGCGGCCGCGCTGCTGGCCGCCGCCAACTTCGCCGCTTCCGACGTGGCGCAGGCGGCGGACAAGAAGGTCAAGTGCTTCGGCGTTTCGCTCGCCGGCAAGAACGACTGCAAGGCGGGTCCGGGCACGACCTGCGCCGGCAGCTCGACGGTCAACTACCAGGGCAATGCCTGGACCTACGTCCCCGCCGGCAGTTGCGAAAAGATGACCTTCAAGACCAAGGACGGCCGCTCGGTCACCGGTAGCCTTGCCGAGCTGAAGCGCGACGTTCCGAAGAGCTGATCGGGCTGATTAGTCAACGCCCGGACGCCGCCCGGGCCACGGCCCGCGGCGACCGGGCAGTCCCCGATTCGCCCGCCATGGCCGCTCCCTCATCCTTCGTCGCTGTCCGGTCCGTCGCGGGCCGGCGTCGGGTTCAAGGGTGAGCATGCCGAAACGGTCTGCGAAGAGCGGCCGGAGACAGGCTGGTTCGAGGTCCATCCCGAAAACTACATGGTCGCGGGAGGACCGAGGCTGGCGGTGCTGGAGGCGCTGCGCGAGGTCTATCCGCTGTCGCTGCACGGCGTCGGCCTGTCGCTCGGCGGCGCGGAGCGGCTCGACCGCGACCATCTGGGCGCGTTCCGCGCACTCGCAGACCGGTTTCAGCCGGGACTGGTTTCCGAACACATCGCCTGGTCGTCGCATGGCGGCGTCTGGTTCGCCGATCTGCTGCCGCCGAGCCTCAACCGGGCCGGGCTCGACCGGCTGTGCGACAATGTCGACGAGATGCAGGAGGCCCTCGGGCGGGAGATCCTGATCGAGAACCCGGCCAGCTACCTGGCTTTGCCGGATTGCGAGATGGATGAGCTGGCGTTCATCGTCGAAGCGGCGCGGCGTACCGGCTGCGGCCTGCTGGTCGACGTCAACAACATCCATGTCAGCGCGGTCAATACCGGTCTCGACGCCGAGGCCTATGTCGATGCCATCCCCGGCGAGCCGATCGGGGAAATCCACCTTGCCGGCTTCACGGTCGACGACGCCGGCGGCGAGCGGGTGCTGATCGACAGCCACGGCGCGGCGGTCGACGACGCCGTCTGGCGGCTCTATGCAAGGCTGATCGAGCGGGTCGGCGCGCGGCCCACTTTGGTCGAATGGGACAAGGACATTCCCGCCTGGGACGTGCTGTATGCCGAGGCGACGAAAGCCGAAACCCTGTTGTCGTGCCTCGCCGAGCCGGTGCCGGCGTGAGGCGGCCGGCGATAGGACCATGACGCTCGCGGCCCTGCAGGCGGAATTTGCCGCCGCCCTGCAGATGACGCGCCGGATGCGGTGCCGGCCGGGTTTTCCGGCGCCGCCGCTCGGCGGTTCAGGATCTATCGCAACAATGTGCGCGTCGCGCTGATCGAGGCGCTGGCGATGGCCTATCCGGCCGTGGCGCGGCTTGTCGGCACGCCGTTTTTCGAACGGATGGCCAATGTCTATGCCGCCGGCCATCCGGCGCACGCGCGAACCCTCAACCTGTATGGCGGGGAATTCGCCGACTTCATCGCCGGTTTCGCGCCGGCGCGCGAACTGCCCTATCTCGCGGATACCGCAAGGCTGGAGCGCGCGGTACTCGAATCGCTTCACGCCGCCGATGCGCCGGCGCTCGACCCGACGGCGCTGACGGCGCTCGGCGCCGATCTCGCGACGCTGCGACTCGCGCCGCATCCCGCGACCCGGCTGGTCCGGTCCGAGTACCCTATCGCCGATATCTGGCATGCCAATGCCGGCGACGAGGTCCCCGACGCCGACCTCGTCTTTACAACCGGGGCGGCGGCTGCGCTGGTGGTTCGGCCGGGCCTTTCCGTCGGCGTCGGGTCGCTCGCCCCGGAGCAATGCGCTTTCGCCGAGACCCTGCTTGCGGGAGGCGATCCGATGACGGCGCATGCGGAAGCGGCGTCGATCGACGGAGATTTCGACGTCGTTCCGGCGTTCAGGGAGCTGCTCGCGGCCGGCGCTTTCGCAGGCCTGGCGGGCGAACCGCGCGAAGGAGAACAGGCATGAGCAACGGCAAACCGACGGTGATGGGCGGGGTGAAGCAGGCGATCGATCTGGGCCACCGGATCGCGGAGTCCGTCGACCGCTGGCTGGGACCGGTCGCGCTGCTCGTGCTCCGGCTGCCGATCGCCGTCGTGTTCTGGCGTTCCGGCCGCACCAAGGTCGAGGGGTGGAACATCTTCTCCGTCAAGGACACCCAGTATCTCCTGTTCCGGGAAGAATTCGGCATGCCGCTGCCGGAGCTGACGGCCCACCTCACCGCGATCGCCGAGCACATATTGCCGATCCTGCTGGTGCTCGGCCTGTTCACCAGGCTAAGCGCGCTCGGCATGTTCACGATGACCATGGTCATCCAGTTCTTCGTCTATCCGGATGCGTGGATCAGCGCCCACATGTTCTGGGCGGTCATCCTGTTCGCCGTGGTGGCGTTCGGGCCGGGGCCGGTCTCGCTCGACCGGCTGCTGTTCCGCCGCTAGCTGCGGACCTCTCGGAAGCAAACCGAGCCTAGTCCCGGCCGGCATCCATGATCGCCATGATCGCCCGGGCGAGGCGCCCGGGCGCGGTGAAGCAGACCTCGTGCCCGCCCGGAATCTGGATCAGGCGGAACAGGCCGAGCTTCTCCGACAGGCGCGGATGCCAGGTCATGGAGTGCGGCAGGGACGTGTCCTCGGTGCAGTTGATGTAGGACTTGGGCACGTCCATCGCCGCCGGGTCGGCCGCGAGCGAGATCTTTTCGGTGAAGGTGGCGTAGGGGTGGGGGTTCAGCGTGTCGTAGGCGGCCTGGGAGAGCGCGCCGTCCGCGTCGTTCATGAACGCCTCGCGCCAGATCGGATAGGGCATCGCCACCGAGCCGTCGCCGATCTCGGCCGCGATCTGGTCGAACAAATGGACGTAATGGGGCGGCACCATGTCGTTCAGCGATTCGCCGTCATTCGGCACGAAGGCGTTCCAGTAGACCAGCCGCCTTATGCGGTCCCGCGCCTTGTCGGCGACCCCGGTGATCACCATGCCACCGTAAGAGTGGCCCATCAGGACGACGTCGCCGAGATCGTTGTCGGCGAGAAAATCGACGATCGACTGAATGGCTTCGGCGAGACCCGCCGTCTTGGCGTCGCCCGGCCGGTTCCCGGCGAGCGTCGGACAGTGGACGTCGTGGCCGGCCGCCCGGATCGGCTCCGCGGTGGCTTCCAGCTCCGCGCCGCTATGCCAGGCGCCGTGGACGAGAACGAAGGTGGACATGGTTTCTCCCCGGGCAGCGTTTCGGACAATGGCCTGGCACGCTATGGGCGTCTGGCGCGGTTAGCAAGCACCGGCGACACCGGGGGCGGTTGATTATCTCTTTATACTGTACTAGTGTTATAGTACAGTATAAAGAGATGCGGAAGCTAGGCGGTACGGATCATGGTGGAAATGGAGCGCGTATGGTTCGGCTATGGGCAGCGCCCCGTCTTCGAGGCGCTCGATCTCGTCCTTGAGCCCGGCAAGATATACGGATTGCTGGGCCTCAACGGCGCCGGCAAGTCGACCCTGCTCAAGCTTATTTCCGGCCTCCTCTTCCCGGATTCCGGCCGCATCCGCGTCCTCGGCCACGAACCGGCCCGGCGGAGCGCCGATTTCCTGTCCAGCATCTTCATGCTTTCGGAAACGCTTCACCTGCCGGCGATTCAGGACCGGCAATACATCGCGCTGCGCGCGCCCTTCTACCCGAAATTCGACGCCGATCTCCTGGAGCGCATGCTCGGCGAGCTCGAGGTCCCGCGTGGACCCAAGCTCGCGAACCTGTCGCTCGGCGAGCGCAAGAAATTCTCCCTCGCCTTCGGCCTTGCCTGCCAGCCTTCCCTCCTTATCCTGGATGAGCCCACCAACGGCCTCGATATCCCCTCCAAGGGGCTGTTTCGCCGAATCGTCGCAGAGTCCCTGACCGAGGAGCGCATCCTCATCATCGCCACCCACCAGGTGCGCGATGTCGAGACGCTGATCGACAGCATCCTCATCGCGCACCAGGGAAGGTTCCTGCTCCGCCGGGGCGTCGCGGAGACCGCCGCCAGCCTCCGGTTTTCCCGCGACACCCTGCCGCCCGACCCGCAATCCGCCGGCCTGCTGTATTCGGAACCCACGGTGGGCGGCTACGCCAGCGTGTGGGGTGCTCCGGGCGCGGGCGGAGGTCAGCCGGATCTGGAGCTTCTTTTCAAGGCGTCCACCGCGAACCCCAGCGCCTTCGCCAGACTCTTTTGGCAGGAGTAGAGACCGTGAACGAGGCGATTTCGTTGCGCCGGCTCTGGCTTCTTGTCAGCGGCGACCTCGTGGGCAATTGGGGCAGGGTGGTCCTGATCTCGGGAACGGCCGCCGGGATCGTTTTCCTGGCTTCCCTGATCGCGGGTTCCTCGTCCTACCCCGATTCGTCCTTTCACCAGAGATGGTTCGTCATCCTGCTCTTCGGCTTCGGAATGCCCGCAACCATCCAGGCGCTCCGGCCGTTTCACGACCGGACCTTGAAGGAGGCCTTTCTTCTTCTTCCCGCCTCCACGCTGGAAAAGAGCCTCGCCCGCCTCCTCGGGACCTCCGTCGTCCTCCCCGCTCTCTTGCTCACATTCAGCGCCCTTGCCTCCCTGGTGATCGAGTCTCTCAACCTCTTCGTCTTCTTCGGGCACCGGCGCCCTTTCTTCGATCCTTCCGGACCCGTGGTCTGGACTTGGATCGCCCTCTACATCGTCGTTCAGTCGCCCTATTTCGCGGGCGCGGCATGGTTCCGCCGCTGGCCGGGCCTCAAGACAACGCTTGTCATCGTCGTTCTGCTTCTCGCGCTGACGGTCGTCGCGACGGTGTCGGAAATCGCGCTCAGAGGCGCATCCGACGGCCCCGGCGGCGGCAAGGAGATATTCCGGGCTCTGCGCGCCTATTTGGAATTGAACACCGGCATCGTATACGCAGTCCTGGCCCTGATACCGTCCGCGCTCTGGTACCTTGCATGGCTCCGGCTGAGGAAGGTCCAGGCGGACGATGCAGTTTAGCGAGCCGAAAGGCATCTATCTTCAGATCGCGGATCAGATCCGCGAGCGGATCCTGCAGGGCGAATGGACCGCGGGACAGAGGATCCCGTCGATCCGGGAACTGGCGGTGGACCTCGGGGTCAACCCGAACACCGTCACGCGAAGTTACCAGGCCCTTGTCGACAGGCGGATCATCGCCAGCCAGAGAGGTCAGGGCTATTTCGTGAGCGAGAATGCGGTAGAGCGGGCTCTCGCCGAGATGAAGGACGAGTTCCTGCGCGACGAACTGCCGAGAATCGTCCGCACCATGCGCCTTCTCGGGATCGGCCCGGACGAGCTAGCCGCTCATGCCGCCGACGAGGAACAGGCTGAGCAAAGGAGAGCATCCGCCTGATGCTCGTTTCAGGCCATCTCAAATACTGTAATTCTTGTCTGAATAATTAACTATAAATCATTGATATAATTGGTGCGCGCACCAGGACTCGAACCTGGGACCCACTGATTAAAAGTCAGTTGCTCTACCACCTGAGCTATGCGCGCGCCGGTCTGCTTCCCCGATTGGGGCGGCGCGAGAGTATGGACCAACCGTGTGCGGGGTCAAGAAGTTGCCCGGCGGCCGGGGGCTATCGCCCGGCGCAGCGCTCTTCCAGGAGCCGGGCCACGCGCGGCGAGACGAAGGCCGAGATTTCGCCGCCCAGCATGGCGATCTCCTTGACCAGGCGGGAGGCGATGAACTGGTGCTTGTCCGACGCCATCAGGCAGACGGTCTCGACCCCGGAATTCAGCTTCGCGTTCATGCTCGCCATCTGGAACTCGTAGTCGAAGTCGGACACCGCGCGCAGCCCGCGCACGATCATGCAGGCGCCCTGGTCGATGGCGAAGTCCATCAGGAGATTGTCGAACGCGGCGACCTGGACCCGCTCGCCGTCCCCGTCATTGAGGGCGGCGACCTCGTCGCGAACCATGCCCACGCGTTCGTCGACGTCGAACAGCGGCCCCTTCCCCGCGTTGACGGCGACCCCCACGACGAGCCGGTCCATCACCGTCGCGGCGCGCTGGATGATGTCCAGATGTCCGTTGGTGATCGGGTCGAAAGTGCCTGGATAGACCCCGATGCGTTCGGTCGCCATGACCGCGCCTCCCCATTGACGCACGCGAACCGGCGTCGCGCGCAGCCCCGTTGGCCGGCCCTCAGCTAGGCCGTTTCCCCGTCGTCGTCCCCGTCGCCGTTGCCGATTTCGTCGAACTCTTTGGCGAACCGCGCCGCGGAGACCACGCGCTCGCCCTCGGCGGTGTTGAACAGCTTCACGCCCTGGGTATTTCGCCCGGCGATCCGGATATCCGCGACCGGCGAGCGGATCAGGGTGCCGGCACCGCTCACCAGCATGATCTCGTCCGCGGCCTCGACCGGGAAGGTCGCCACCACGGGACCGTTGCGCAAGGAGGTCTCGATATTGACGATCCCCTGCCCGCCCCTTCCGGTGGTCCGGTACTGGTAGGACGAGGTGCGCTTTCCGTAGCCGTTCTCGGTGATGCTCAGGATGAACTCCTCGGCCGCCTCGAAGCGCGCGATCGTCTCCGGCGAAAGCCCGTTTTCCGGAACGCCCCCATCGCCGTCGGTCCGGCGCCTGGCATTGGCATGGCGAATATAGGCGTCGCGGGAGACGGTATCGATATCGGTGTGGCGCAGGATGGTCATCGAGACGATGCGGTCGCCTTTGGCGAGTCTGATCCCGCGAACCCCGGTCGAGGTGCGCCCGCTGAACACCCTCACCTCGTCGACCGGGAAACGGATGCATTTGCCGCTTCTCGCGGCGAGCAGGACATTCTCGCCGGCGGCGCAGGTCTCGACCCCGACCAGGCGGTCGCCGTCGTCCAGCTTCATCGCGATCTTGCCGTTCGCCATGACGCTGGCGAAGTCGCTCAACCGGTTGCGCCGGACCCGGCCGCTCGCGGTGGCGAACATGATGTCGAGGGTCTGCCAGTCGGCCTCGTCCTCCGGCATCGGCATGATCGTGGTGATGGTCTCGTCCTTCTCCAGCGGCAGCAGGTTGACCAGCGCCTTGCCGCGCGCCTGGGGCGTTGCCTCGGGCAGGCGGTAGACCTTGAGCCGGTACGCCTTGCCGCGCGAGGAGAAGAACAGCACCGGGGTGTGGGTGTCGCAGATGAACAGCTTTTCGAGGAAATCGCCTTCCTTGGTCGCCATGCCGGCGCGGCCCTTGCCGCCCCGGCGCTGCGCCCGGTAGGTCGACAGCGCGACCCGCTTGATGTAGCCCGCATGGGTCACGGTCACGACCATCGCTTCGCGCTGGATCAAATCCTCGATGTCCTGGTCGAACTCGGACTCGACGATCACCGTGCGCCGCGGCGTGGCGTAGGATTCCTTGATCTCTTCAAGCTCGCCGCGCAGCACCTCGATCACCCGGTCGCGCGATTCCAGGATCTCCAGATACTCGACGATCTTGTCGGAAAGCGTCTTGAGCTCGTCGCCGATCTTGTCGCGTTCGAGCGCGGTCAGGCGCTGCAGCCTGAGTTCGAGGATGGCGCGCGCCTGGGCTTCGGACAGGCTGTAGCGGCCGTCGACCACCCCGCGCCCCGGTTCGTCGAGGAGGGCGATGATCGGCCCCATATCCTCGGCCGGCCATGGCCGCTCGACGAGCCGGCTGCGCGCGGCGACGGGATCGGGGGCGGCGCGGATCAGGGCGATCATCTCGTCGATATTGGCCACCGCCACGGCCAGCCCGGCGAGCACATGGGCGCGCTCGCGCGCCTTGCCGAGCTCGTAGACGGTGCGGCGGCGGATCACGTCTTCGCGGAACTCGACGAATGCGCGGAGCAGCGCCTTCAGATCCATCAGCTGGGGCCGCCCGCGGTCGAGCGCGAGGGTGTTGACGCCGAATGTCGACTGCAGCAGGGAATAGCGGAAAAGCTGGTTCAGCACGATTTCCGCCATGGCATCGCGGCGCAGCTCGATCACCACGCGGACACCCGTCCGGTCCGATTCGTCGCGCAGGTCGGAGATCCCCTCGATCCGCTTCTCGCGCACCAGATCGGCGATCTTCTCGATCATCCGCGCCTTGTTCACCTGATAGGGAATTTCGGTGACGATGATCGCTTCGCGGTTCTTGCGGATCTGCTCCACATGGGTGCGGCCCCGCATGACGACCGAGCCGCGGCCGAGATGGTAGGCCGCCCTGATCCCCGAGCGGCCGAGGATGATCCCTCCGGTCGGGAAATCGGGCCCCGGCACGATTTCGATCAGGCGGTCGATCGAGATATCCGGCTCGTCGACCACCGCAAGGCAGGCATCGACGATCTCCCCCAGATTGTGCGGCGGGACGTTGGTCGCCATGCCGACGGCGATGCCGCCGGCGCCGTTGACCAGGAGGTTGGGAATCCTCGCCGGCAGGACGTCCGGCTCGTGCGCGCTCTCGTCGTAATTGGCCTGGAACTCGACCGTCTCACGCTCGATGTCGTCGAGCATCTCGTGCGCCGCGCGGGTCAGCCGCACCTCGGTGTAGCGCATCGCCGCCGGCGGATCGCCGTCCATCGAGCCGAAATTGCCCTGCCCGTCGATCAGCGGCAGGCGCATGGAGAAGTCCTGCGCCATGCGCACCATCGCGTCGTAGATCGCCTGGTCGCCATGCGGGTGGTACTTGCCCATCACGTCGCCGACGATGCGCGCCGACTTGCGATAGGGCCGGTTCCACTCATACCCCTCCTCGTGCATCGCATAGAGGATGCGGCGGTGGACCGGCTTGAGGCCGTCGCGCACGTCGGGCAGCGCCCGCGACACGATCACGCTCATGGCGTAGTCGAGGTAGGAGCGTTCCATCTCCTCCTCGAGGCTCACGGGCACGATGTCGAATTCGGGCGATGGCGGCGGAGCCAGCGTGTCAGTCAAGGCGTTTCGCTTGTCCGGTTCGGGGGCTTCGGGAGGGGTTCAGACGCGGCGTCTCGACCGGTTAGGAGATGCCGTAGATTCCGCTGCCCGACAATAGCAGAATCGGTCTTGCCGCTCAATCCCGGCGGGCCGCCGAGATGCCCATCCCGCGCCCGCCGTGATGCCGCCGCTCTTTCTTAATTGGAATCTAAGAACTCGACCCTAGAATTCTGAGACAGTTATATAATTTTCCACACCGGCCAGCCGCCGGGCGGGTTCCGCCTGGCCGCTCAGAACGGGATCTCGTCGTCCAGATCCCCGCCGCCCGGGGCCGATCCACCGGAGCTCGACCCGCCGGAGCTCGACCCGCCTGCCGGCGCATCGTAGCCGCCCCCGCCGCCGCCCTCGCCTCGGCTGTCGAGCATGGTGAGCTCGCCGCGGAAGCGTTGCATGACGACCTCGGTCGAGTATCGTTCCTGACCCTGCTGGTCGGTCCATTTGCGGGTCTGGAGCTGACCCTCCAGATAGACCTTCGATCCCTTGTGCAGGTATTTCTGCGCGACCTCGCCGAGCCGCTCGTTGAAGATCACCACGCGATGCCATTCGGTGCGCTCGCGCCGTTCGCCGGACGTGCGGTCGCGCCACTGCTCGGATGTAGCGACCGACAGATTGACGATCGGCATCCCGTCATTGGTGTGACGGATCTCGGGGTCGCGTCCGAGATTGCCGATCAGGATGACCTTGTTGACGCTTCCCGCCACCTTCACCTCCCCTGTCCCGTTCGTTGCAAAACCATAGCGGATCGGGCGGCTTCCGGCACGGCGAAACCGCGTCGCGCGGCTTCAAAATTCTATCTTCCGGATCGGGTCGCCGGCGAGCCAGGCCCGGATGTCCTCGACCATGCCGCCGTAGAAGCCGCGATAGTTCTCCGCCGAGACATAGCCGAGATGCGGCGTGATGACGGTGTTGTCGAGCCGCCGGAACGGATGGTCGGCCGGCAGCGGCTCGATGTCGAACACATCGAGCCCGGCCCCGGCGATGGCCCGGCTTTCGAGCGCGCCGATCAGCGCCGCCTCGTCGACGATCGGACCGCGCGAGGTGTTGACCAGGAATGCTTCCGGCTTGAGCAGAGCGAGCTCGGAGGCGCCGATCAGCCCGCGCGTCCGCTCGCTCAGCAGCAAATGGATCGAGATGAAATCCGAACGCCGCAGCAGGGTTTCCTTGTCGGCGCGGGCGACGCCGATCTCGCGGCAGCGCTCCCCGGTCAGGTTCTGGCTCCAGGCGACCACTTCCATGCCGAACGCCGTTCCGACCTTGGCCACCCGGCTGCCGAGCCGCCCGAGCCCGACGATGCCGAGCACCTTGCCCTCCAGCCCGACGCCCAGCGTCTCCTGCCAGCCGCCGGCGCGGGTCGCCCGGTCCTCGGCCGGGATCGAGCGCGCCAAAGCGAGGATCAGCCCCCAGGTCAACTCGGCCGTCGGGTAGCCCAGCGAGGGCGTGCCGCACACCGTCACACCATGGTCCCGGGCCGCCGCCCCGTCGATCGAGAGGTTGCGCATCCCGCTGGTCAGCAGGAGCTCCAGCCCGGGCAGCTTTTCGAACATCGACCGGGGAAAGGGCGTCCGTTCGCGCATCGCGCAGATGATCTCGAACCCGCCATAGCGCCGGGCGAATTCGTCCTCGTCGGCGATGTGGTCGGGGAACGCCTCGACCTCGACGCCGGGCGCCAGCGCGCCCCAATCCGCCATCTCCAGCGCGCAGCCCTGATAGTCGTCGATGATCGCGCAGCGTTTCATCGATCCCTTCCTTGTCCACATGCTAGCAGAATGGGCCATTGCGGGGCGCTCAAGCCGGATGTAGTTATTCCGAAGCGGCCCGCGTAGGCTGCGGCCCAGCCCCTGACACGAAACAGCATGCAATCCAAGATCGTCGTTCGCGGCGCCCGGGAGCACAATCTCAAGAACGTCGACGTGGAGATTCCGCGCAACGCGCTCGTCGTCCTCACCGGGCTGTCCGGATCGGGAAAATCGACACTCGCCTTCGACACCATCTATGCCGAGGGGCAGCGGCGCTATGTCGAAAGCCTGTCGGCCTATGCAAGGCAGTTCCTCGAGCTGATGCAGAAGCCGGATGTCGATTCGATCGACGGGCTGTCGCCGGCGATCTCGATCGAGCAGAAGACCACCTCCCGCAACCCGCGCTCCACCGTCGGCACGGTGACCGAGATCTACGACTACATGCGGCTCCTGTTCGCCCGCGTCGGCGTCCCCTACTCGCCCGCCACCGGTCTGCCGATCGAAAGCCAGACGGTGTCGCAGATGGTCGACCGCATGCAGGCGATGGCCGACGGCACCCGGATCTACCTGCTCGCCCCCATCGTCCGCGGCCGCAAGGGGGAGTACCGCAAGGAATTCCAGAACCTGCAGAAGCAGGGTTTCGCGCGGGTGAAGGTCGACGGCACGCTGCACGACATCGACGCCGTCCCCGCCCTCGACAAGAAGCTCAAGCACGACATCGAGGTGGTCGTCGACCGGCTGGTCGTCCGCCCCGACCTCGGCAATCGGGTCGCCGATTCGCTGGAGACCGCGCTGGCGCTCACCGAAGGCATCGCGGTGGCGGAAGACGCCGATAGCGGCGAGCGCACGATCTTCTCGGCCAAGTTCGCCTGCCCGGTCTCCGGCTTCACCATCGACGAGATCGAGCCCCGGCTGTTTTCCTTCAACAACCCGTTCGGCGCCTGCCCGGCCTGCGACGGCCTCGGCACGAGGATGTTCTTCGATCCCGATCTCGTGGTGCCCGATCCCGACAAGTCACTGCGCTCGGGCGCGATCGCGCCGTGGGCGAACTCGTCGTCGAGCTATTACGAGCAGACCCTGGACTCGCTCGCCCGCCATTTCGGCGCCTCGACCACGATCCCCTTCCGCGAACTCGGGCGCGAAATCCGCCAGGGGATCCTCTACGGCACCGGCGAGGAGCCGGTGGAGATGTCCTACAACGACGGTAAGCGCAGCTACACCATCGACCGCCCCTTCGAGGGCGTGCTGCCCAACATGGAACGCCGTTTCCGCGAGACCGATTCGGCCTGGGTGCGCGAAGAGTTCGGGCGTTACCAGAACGTGCAGGATTGCGACACCTGCCAGGGCATGCGGCTCAAGCCGGAGGCGCTCGCGGTCAAGCTCGCCGGGGTTCACATCAGCCAGATCGCGGAAATGTCGATCGCCGAGGCGGTCGGCTGGTTCGGCTCGCTGTCGGCGACGCTGCCGCCGAAGAGCCGGGAGATCGCGCGCTCGATCCTGAAGGAGATCAACGAGCGGCTGGGATTCCTTTCCAATGTCGGGCTCGAATACCTGACGCTGTCGCGCGGCTCGGCCACGCTGTCGGGCGGCGAGAGCCAGCGCATCCGGCTCGCCTCGCAGATCGGATCGGGGCTGACCGGCGTCCTCTACGTGCTCGACGAGCCGTCGATCGGGCTGCACCAGCGCGACAATGCCCGGCTTCTGGAGACCCTCAAGCGGCTCCGCGACCTCGGCAATACGGTGATCGTCGTCGAGCATGACGAGGAAGCGATCCGCTCGGCCGATTACCTGATCGATCTCGGCCCCGGCGCCGGCGTTCACGGCGGCGAGGTGGTCGCATCCGGTACGCCGGAGGCGGTGCTTCGGTCCAGGAAAAGCCTCACGGCAAAATATCTCCGCGGCGACCGCATGATCGACGTGCCGGCGGAGCGCCGCCCGATCCGCGCCGACCGCTGCATCCGGATCGAGGGCGCGAGCGCCAACAACCTCGCCTCGGTTTCGGCCGAAATCCCGCTCGGGGCGTTCGTCTGCGTCACCGGCGTTTCCGGCAGCGGCAAGTCGACCCTGATCATCGAAACCCTCTACAAGGCGATCGCGCGGCGGATCCACGGCGCGCGCGCCCATCCCGGCGCGCATCGGGGGATCGAGGGGCTCGAGCTGATCGACAAGATCGTCGACATCGACCAGTCGCCGATCGGGCGGACGCCGCGCTCCAACCCGGCGACCTATACCGGCGCCTTCACCCCGATCCGGGACTGGTTCTCGAACCTGCCGGAAGCGCGGGCGCGCGGCTACAAGCCGGGCCGGTTCTCGTTCAACGTCAAGGGCGGGCGCTGCGAGGCCTGCCAGGGCGACGGCGAGATCAAGATCGAAATGCACTTCCTGCCCGACGTCTATGTCCAGTGCGATGTCTGCAGGGGGCGGCGCTACAACCGGGAAACCCTGGAAGTCGGGTTTCGCGGCAAGTCCATCGCCGAGGTGCTGGACATGACGGTGGACGAGGGCTGCACGTTCTTCAGCGCGGTGCCGGCGATCCGCGACAAGCTGCTGATGCTGCAAAAGGTCGGGCTCGGATATATCAAGGTCGGCCAGCAGGCGACGACGCTCTCCGGCGGCGAGGCCCAGCGGGTGAAGCTCTCCAAGGAGCTGTCCAGGCGATCCACCGGCAAGACGGTCTATATCCTGGACGAGCCCACGACCGGGCTTCACTTCGAGGATGTCCGCAACCTGCTCGCCGTCCTCCACGCTCTGGTCGACCAGGGCAACACGGTGATCGTGATCGAGCACAATCTGGAGGTCATCAAGACCGCCGACTGGATCATCGATCTCGGCCCCGAGGGCGGCGACAAGGGCGGGCGCATCGTCGCCACCGGCAGGCCGGAGGAGGTTGCCGGGAACCCGGCGAGCTTCACGGGCCGGTACTTGGTCCGGGTTCTGGACGGCGCGACATCGCATCCCGCCCCGCAACGCGCCCGCGCCTGACCGTCGTCGGGGATCGGGGTTACAGGTGACCGAATGACCGAACCGCGCGGCAATCAATTGAGCCGGGGGGCAATTCTGTCCGGCGAAATCGAAAAATTCATCGGGCGGAATGCGCGCCGCTACAACCTGCGCATCAAATCGGTCGAGGAGCGGACGGCGATCAAGCGCGCCATGCTTGCCGAGCTGCCCGACGGCCGAGATGTCTGGGTTTTCGGATACGGCTCGCTGATGTGGAACCCCGCCTTTCACCACATGGAGGCGCGCAGCGGCCGCATTTTCGGCTACCATCGCCGCTTCGTCTTCTGGTCGACCATCGGACGGGGCAGCCGCGAACGGCCGGGCATGATGCTGGGGCTCGCGCAAGGCGGGTCCTGCAACGGGCTGGCCCTCAGGATCGCCGCCGACGAGGCCGACACGGAGTTGCAGAGCGTGTTCATGCGCGAAATGGTGTCGACCGCCTACAACGCCCGCTGGGTAGAGGTCCGGACGGCCGAAGGACCGGTCCGCGCGATCGCCTTCGTCGCCAACCCCGGTCATATCTTCTATGCCGGACGGGTGCCGCTGGAGGAGGCCGCGCGCCATATCGCTTTCGGGGAGGGCGAGCTGGGGTCGTCCCGGGACTACCTCCACAACACGGTCTCCCATCTGAACGCGCTGGGCATCGAAGACGCCGGCATGCAGACCCTGCTCTCTTTGGTGACACGCCGCAGGGCGGACACCGCGGCGGGCCAATGACACCGGTCCACGTCATCGGCGGCGGGCTGGCCGGCTCCGAGGCGGCGTGGCAGATCGCCCGCGCCGGCGCGCCGGCGGTGCTCCACGAGATGCGGCCGGAGCGCGCCACCGAGGTGCACCTGACCGCCGGCCTCGCCGAGCTCGTGTGCTCCAACTCGTTTCGCTCGGACGATGCGGAGGCCTCGGCGATCGGCCTTCTGCATGAAGAGATGCGGCGCCTGTCCTCGGTGGTCCTCGCCGCCGCCGACGCCAACCAGGTGCCCGCGGGCGGCGCGCTCGCGGTCGACCGAGACGGCTTTTCGCAGGCCGTCGAAGCGGCGATCGAGGCCGAGCCGCTGATCGAAATCGAACGCGGCGAAATCGCCGGCCTCCCGCCGGAGGCGTGGACCAACGCGATCGTCGCCACCGGGCCGCTGACCTCGCCGCCGCTTGCCGAGGCGATTCGCGCGTTGACCGGCGAGGACTCGCTCGCCTTCTTCGACGCCATCGCGCCGATCGTCTACCGCGAATCGATCGATTTCGAAACCGCGTGGTTCCAGAGCCGTTACGACAAACCCGGTCCCGCGGGCACCGGGTCGGACTACGTCAATTGCCCGATGGACGAGGCGCAGTACAACGCCTTCATCGACGCGCTGACCGGCGCGGAGAAGACCGAGTTCAAGGACTGGGAGCGCGACACGCCTTATTTCGAGGGCTGCCTGCCGATCGAGGTGATGGCGGAACGCGGGCGCGAGACGCTTCGCTTCGGGCCGATGAAGCCGGTCGGGCTCACCGACCCGCGTACCGGCAAGCGCGCCCACGCGGTCGTCCAGCTGCGCCAGGACAACGCGCTGGGCACGCTCTACAACCTGGTCGGTTTCCAGACCAAGCTGCGCCACGGCGAACAGCAGCGCATCTTTCGCACCATCCCCGGGCTGGAGCAGGCCGAATTCGCCCGTCTCGGCGGCCTGCACCGCAACACCTTCATCAACTCGCCCCGGCTTCTCGATCCCGCGCTCAGGCTCCGCGCCGCGCCCAGGCTTCGCTTCGCGGGGCAGATCACCGGTGTCGAGGGCTATGTCGAAAGCGCCGCGATCGGTCTGCTCGCGGGGCGCTTCGCGGCCGCCGACAGCCTCGGGCGGATTTTCGCGCCGCCGCCGCCGACCACCGCTTTGGGTGCCCTGCTCGGCCACATCACCGGCGGCGCGGAGGCCGATCTCTTCCAGCCGATGAATGTCAATTTCGGGCTCCTGCCGCCGCTCGCCGAGCGCAAGCGCGGGCGCGAGCGCAAGCGGGCCTATTGCAGCCGCGCGCTGATCGACCTCGACCGCTGGTCGGGGTCGATACCGGATGCCGCCGAATAGCGCCTGGTAAGCGCCGCCAGGGCGACGCGGAGCTGCGCGGCGAGAGGTGAAATAGCCGCTCGCGGATCGAACGCGTCGTGCCCGTTGCGCGCGAGACGGCGAAGATAGGATTCGGCAACAGCGAGCGGCAGGAACGCCGCCCGCGCCGAGGCAGGTATGTCGCGGCGCGCCTGACGGGAAGCGGCGATGTGAGAGCGGGCGCGTTCGGCGATCGGCGCGACGGCGTCGGCCAAGGTTTTGGGCGGCGCGCGGTCGAACAGCGTGGCGGCGGCGATGCCGGCATCGGTCAGCAGCGAGAGCGGTATGTAGAGGCGGCGCTGGCGGGCGTGAAAGGGGATTGCGCGCAGAACGCCGGCGAGACCGAGACCGAGACCCGCCTCGCGCGCGGACGCCATCGTCGCCTCGTCCTTCGCCCCGAGGATTTCGCAGGCGAGCTCCACCAGGGGAACGGCGGTGCCCCCGACATAGGTTTCCAGGGCGTCGAGGTCGGCGGGCGGACGGGAGTCCAGATCGGCGGCGCGGCCGTCGACGATCGCCTGGAAGCGCGCGCGATCGAGGCCGTGGCGGTCTATCGCCTCGGCGAGCGCGGCAACCACCGGGTGCTCGCGAACCGACCCGGCATAGATCCCGTCGATCGCTTCGCGCCACCACTGCAGCCGGATTTCACCCAGCATCGGCTCGGAGACGATTTCGGCGGTCTTCGCGATCTCGAGATTGAAGGCGTAAAGCGCGTAAAGCCCTTCGCGGCGCGCGGCCGGGGCGAACAACGCCGCAAGGTAGCGCTCGCGGTCGAGGCGGCGCACCTCCGCCGCGCAGTAGGATCGGGGCTCGGAGTCCATCACCGTGTCACCAAACCCGCGTATATTGGGGGGATGCGCCCGATAACGCCATTGGATACGGGGCGGCTGGAGGCTTGGCCGGAGATTGTCGCCTGTGCCGCCGCGCTCGAAGACGCCCGCGCTTTGGCCGACGACACCGCGCGGCCGGTCGACGAGCGCCGCGACGCGCTCGCCCGCCTCGCCGAGGCGACGGACGACCTGTCGCTGAAGCGTGCCTACCAGGCGCGCGAGAAAGCCCTCACCGTCAGGCGGTTCCGCAATTGGAGCGACCTGGTGTCCTATGCCGGCTTCGCGGTCGCCCCGGTCGCCGGCAGCTTCGGCGCGGCTTCCGGGCTGGACGCGGCGGAACGACGGCCTCTGGAGGTCTATTGCGTGGCGGCCCACATACTCGATCTGGCCGTCCACTGCCGGGACGAGTACCGCACCCATGACCGGATTTACCTTCCCGGGGACTGGTTGCGGTCCGCCAAGGTCGCGCCCGAAGACCTTGCGAAGCGCAAGGCCCGGCCCGGCCTGCGCTCGGTGCTCGACCGGCTGCTGGACCGCATCGACCCGATGATGGCGGATGCGTTCGCCGCTGCCTGTGCGATCGCGGATGCGGATTTGCGGCAAGCCGCGATGGAGGAAATCGCGGAACGGCGCCGGCTCGCCCGCCGGCTCAGGCGCCGCGACCCGCTGGCCGGGCCGGTCGGGCTGACCGCGCTCGACCGCGCGATGGTCTGGTTCCAGCTCCGGCGCCAGCGAAGGGGCGGCGCGTGACCCGGGTCCATGTCGTCGGCGCCGGGCTTTCCGGCCTCGCCTGCGCGCTCCGTCTCGCGCGCGCCGGAAACCCGGTAACGGTTTACGAGGCGGCCGGTCACGCGGGCGGACGCTGCCGGTCGTTCTTCGACGAAAAGCTGGGCTGCGTCATCGACAACGGCAGCCACATGGTGCTGGGCGCCAACCGGGCGACCCGCCTCTATCTCGCGGATGCCGGCTCGGCCGACGCAGCGGAGGAAATCGCGCCGGCGGCCTTTCCCTTCGTCGATGTCCCGAACGGCGAAACCTGGCGGGTCGCGCCCGGCCGGGGGCCGATTCCGTTCTGGCTGCTCGATCGCCGCCGCCGCGTCGCCGGTTCGAGTCTCGCGGACTATTTCGAGATCGCCCGCCTCGCCCGCGCCGCGCCCGGGGACACGGTGAGCGACTGCATCGGCACAAGGGGCCGGCTCTACCAACGGTTCTGGCAGCCGCTATGCCGGGCGATACTCAACACCGACGCGAGCGAAGGTTCGGCGCTTCTGCTGTGGCGCACGTTGCGGGCGACCTTCCTGCGCGGCGAGAGGGCCTGCCGCCCGTTCTTCTTCGCAAACGGGCTGTCGGCCGCCCTGGTCGATCCGGCGGTTCAGAGGCTCGCCGGGCACGGCGTAGAAATCCGGTTCCATGCGCGCCTCCGCGCCATCGCCCTGGATGAGGGTCGCGCCACGGCGCTCGATTTCGCCGACGGCGGCGTCGAAGTCGGGGAGGACGAGGCCGTGGTGCTCGCGGTCCCGCCGGAGATCTGCGCCGCTTTGTTGCCCGGCAGCCGGACACCCGGACGGTCGAGCCCGATCCTGAATGCGCATTACCGTACCGACCGGAATGTCGAACTGCCCTGGGGCATGCCCTTTCTCGGGTTGGTCGGCACCGAGGCGCAGTGGCTGTTCGCCCGCGGCAACGCGGTCTCGGTCACCGTGAGCGCCGCCGACCGGCTGATCGATCGGCCGCGCCGCGACCTCGCCGAGTTTCTGTGGCGGGAAATCGCGCCCGTCCTCGGCCGTCCGGGGGACCGGGTGCCGCCCTGGCGGATCGTCAAGGAGCGCCGGGCGACTTTCGCCCAGACCCCCGCCGAGGTCGCGCGCCGGCCCGCCTCGCGCACCGCCTTCCTGAACGTCATCCTGGCGGGCGACTGGACCGAGACCGGCCTGCCGGCGACCATCGAGGGCAGCATCCGGTCGGGATTCCGCGCCGCGGAGATCGCCCTCGAAGGGCCGGCCCCCGCGCGAACGGCTTGACGCGACTCGGGTTGGCGCAGAAACTTGCCGCGAACATAGGAGCTTGGAGGCGGGCCGTAGTATCCGCGGCCGCGTTAACCTCGGGGGGGAATATGGCGAAGATCCTGGTAAACTTGAACAATACGATCATCGCGGGATTCGTGCTCGCGGTCGTATTGGCCGTCGGCATGGTTTGGTGGCATGGCGAGGGGCTGGCGTTCGACCAGGCTTGGTGGTCGTTCCTGTTCCGCTGGCTGCACGTGCTGGGCGGGATCATGTGGATCGGCATCCTCTACTACTTCAACTTCGTGCAGATCCCGAACATGCCCAAGATCGACGCCGACCAGCGGCCGGCGATCACCGGGGTGATCGCGCCGGCAGCGCTGTTCTGGTTCCGCTGGGGTGCGATGTGGACGATCGTCACCGGGCTGATCCTGGCGGCGCTCCAAGGCTATTTCGTCGAGGCGATCACGATCGGTCTGACCGACAACGTTGCCAGGCACAGCCAGATCGGCATCGGCATGTGGCTCGGCACGATCATGTGGTTCAACGTCTGGTTCATCATCTGGCCGGCGCAGAAGATCGCGCTGGGCATGGTCGAGGCGGCGGCAGACGCGAAGGCCGCGGCGGGACGGCGCGCGATGCTGTTCTCGCGGACCAACACGATGCTGTCGATCCCGATGCTGTACGCGATGAGCTCGGCCCAGAACATCTTCTAGGCCGTTCGATACCGGGAACGGGGGCCCTCGCGGCCCCCGTTTCGATTCCGCCTCAGCCGATAGCCGCCAGCGCGGCGGCGACCCGGCGGTCTTCGCCGGCGAGTACATTGAAGGTGCGGCACGCGGCGCCGGTGTCCATCGCGTCGCCGACGATCCCGTGTCGCTTGAGCGCCGCACGGAGCCCGGGGTCGAGGGGACGCATCGTCCTCCCGGTGCCGAGCAGCAGGATTTCCACCGCCGGGTCGGCATCGACCACGGCGGCGAGGCTCTCGATCGACACCGTCCCCGCGTCGCCCTCGGGCCAGGGGAGGACCGCATCGACAAGGACGATCACGGAACCCGTCAAAATCGTCCCGGAAATCCGGAACCGGCCATCGCCGTAGGACTGAATGACGCTGCGGCCGCGGGGATCGACCGGCGCGACCTCGGCCATGCCGCTAGCGGGTGCCGGCGGGGCCGTCGTCGTCGATCTCGCCGACGATAAGCCCGCCGCGCTTCAGCTTCATATAGGTCAGAAGCGGCACCGCGATCCAGATCGAGGAATAGGTGCCCACGATCACCCCCCAGATCATCGCGAAGCTGAACCCCTTGATGACCTGCCCGCCGAAGAAGAACAGGCAGAGCAGCGCGAGAAGCGTGGTCACGCTGGTGAGGATGGTCCGCGACAGGGTTTGGTTGACGCTGAGATTCAACAGGTCGTCGATGGGGAGGGTCTTGTATTTCCTCAGATTCTCGCGCACGCGGTCGTAGATCACCACCGTGTCGTTGATCGAATACCCGGCAATCGTCAGGACCGCGGCCACCGTCGACAGGTTGAACTCCAGCCCGAGCACCGAGAATATTCCGATGGTCAGGATCACGTCGTGCATCAGCGCGATCACCGCGCCGACGCCGAACTGCCACTCGAAGCGGAACCAGATGTAGACCAGCATCGCCGTCAACGCGAGCAGCACGGCGGTGATCCCGGCCTGGATCAGCTCCGCCCCCACCTTGGGCCCGACGAACTCCACCCGGCGGTAGTCGACCCCGGTGCCGAGCGCTCCCTTGACCACCTCGACCGCCTTGAGCTGCTCCCGCTCGTCGCCGGTCTGACGCTCGATCCGGATCAGCACGTCGGTCGGCTCGCCGAATTCCTGAAGCTCGACCTCGCCGAGATCCAGGGTCGAGAGTTCCGAGCGCAGCCGGCCGATATCCGACGGGCCTTCGGTCCTGATCTCGATCAGGATGCCGCCGCGAAAGTCGATGCCGTAGTTGAGCCCGACCGCCAGGAACAGGATTGCCGACAGCACCGTGAGCGCGATCGACGCCCTGCCGGCGGCCCGGCGCAATCGCATGAAATCGATCTTGGTTCCGGTCGGGATCAGGCTGCCGAGGCGCATTGCGGTCTTCCGCCGTTCAGAGGGGCAGGACCTGCGGCCGGCGCCGCCGGAGCCAGGTGACGACCATCAGCCGGGTGACCATGATCGCGGTGAACATCGAGGTGAGAAGCCCGATCGCGAGCGTCACCGCGAACCCCTTGATCGGTCCCGAGCCGAACTGGAACAGGAGCACGGCCGCGATGAACGTGGTCAGGTTGGCATCGATGATCGTGGTGAGAGCGCGCTGGTAGCCGGCATCGACCGCCGAGATCGGCGTTCGGCCGTTTCTCTGCTCCTCGCGTATCCGCTCGAAGATCAGCACGTTGGCGTCGACCGCCATGCCGATGGTCAGCACGATTCCGGCGATCCCGGGAAGCGTCAGCGTTGCCTGCAGCAACGACAATGCGGCGCCGATCAGGATCATGTTCAGGATCAGCGCGATATCGGCCATCATGCCGAATATCCCGTAGGTCGCCGCCATGAAGACGATCACCAGCACGATCGCGAGCACGCTGGCGATCTTGCCGGCGCGGATCGAATCGGCGCCCATGCCGGGGCCGACGGTGCGTTCCTCGAGCACCGTCAGGGGTGCCGGCAGCGCGCCCGCGCGCAACAGCAAAGCGAGGTCGCGCGCCGACTGGACGGTGAAATTGCCGGAAATGATCCCGCTGCCGCCCAGAATGGGTTCGCGGATCACCGGCGCGCTGATTACCTTGCCGTCCAGCACGATGGCGAACGGCCGCTCGACATTGCGCCGCGTGGTGTCGCCGAAGCGGCGCGCGCCGACGGCGTCGAAGCGGAAGCTGACGACGGGCTGCGCATCCTGCACCGTCGGCTGGGCGTCGACCAGCGTGTCGCCGCCCACCATCACCCGCTTGCGCACAAGATATTGCACGGCCTGGCCGTCGGGGCCGATTTCGTTGTCGGCGGGCAACAGCTCGGAGCCCGGCGGCGGGCGGCCGCGGCGCGCCTGCTCCGCCGACATCGATTGATCGACCAGGCGGAAATTCATCTTGGCGGTCTTGCCGAGCAAGCGCTTGATCCGCTCCGGGTCCTTGATGCCCGGAAGCTGGACCAGGATCCGGTCGGCGCCCTGGCGCTGGATCGCCGGTTCGCGGACGCCGGTCTCGTCGATCCTGCGGCGCACGATCTCGATGGACTGGTTGACGGCCGAGGTCTTGACGTCGCGAACGGTCTGGTCGGTGAGGGTGATGGTGAACCGGTCGCCGCTCACCGCAATCTCGGTACCGGTCTCAAGGCGGCGGACTATGCCGCGCGCCTCGTCGATTTTGTCGGGGTCGCGCAGCGTGAAGGCGATGCCCTGCCCCTGGATGCCGAGCCCGCGATAGCCGATCCGGGACCGTCTGAGCTCGGTCCGCGCGGCATCGACCAGGGCGACAAGCCGCTCTCGGATCACCGATTCGACCTGGACCTCCAGCAGCAAATGGGAGCCGCCCTGAAGGTCGAGGCCCAGGCTGATCTGCTTGTTGGGCAGCCCGTCCGGAATGCCTTCGAGGGCGCTACGGTCGAACACGTTGGGCGCGGCATAGAAAATACCGAGCGCGCAAACCACCGCGACAAGAACGATTTTCCACTTGGCGAAATAGATCATCGGGCGGGCCGGTTTTCCCCGTCGGTCGTCCCGCGCGCTCGGCGGCTAGCGCCTGGCCTCATCGTCGTCGTCCGTTTCGTCGGTTTCGTCCGCTTCGTTCCCGTCATCGCGGCTGCGCTCGTCCCGCCGTCTGCGCGACCGGCGGCGCCTCGCCGGCTGCTCCTCTTCCTCGTCATCGTCGTCGTCTTCGTCATCGTCGTCGTCCCGGGCCCGGCTCGGCGCCGGTTTCGAGACCAGCTCGGCGATCATGGAGCGCATGACGCGGACCCGGACGCCCTCGGCGATTTCGACGCTGAGCTCGGTATCCCCCAACACGCGCTGGACCTGGCCGACGATTCCGCCGGACGTGACCACCCGGTCGCCGCGCCGCAGCCCGCCGATCATCTCGCGATGCGCCTTGGCCTTCTTCTGCTGCGGACGGATGAGCAGGAAGTAGAAGACCACGAAAATCAGGACCAACGGGATCAGGGGCTCGAGGCCGCCCATGCCGCCCCCGTCCTGGGCGAACGCCGGCGCTATCATCATCGGGGGAGTCTCCTTCCAAATTCGCTGGGTTCCGCGAGGATGCTGCCGGGACGCGGCGGCCGCCTGGACCTGCCCAGGCACCGGGCGATGCGACCGCACGGACTATAGCGCCCGGCCTCGCACATGCAACCGATTCGCCGGCCGCCGCGCCGCCCTTGACTGCGAGGCGCGGTATACTAGGGTCTCGCGCCGGCCCGGCCCGGCGCGGGCCGAACAACGGGGAAGCGAGGGATGGCGCGGGAGGGAAACGGCGAGGCGGACGACGCGGAGGTCCGGGTTCTGCTCGCGCGGATTGCCGATGCGCTGGAACGCGCGGCGCCCGCCGGACCGGCACCGGCGGATCTCGGGAACGGCGAGGCCTTTGTCTGGCACGCCGAGGACAACCGCCTGGTCCCGGTGCACAGGATCAACCGGATCGATCTCGAACTGCTGGTCGGCATCGACCGGCCGGCGGCGACCCTGTTGGAGAATACGCGGCGCTTCGCGCGCGGCCTTCCCGCCAACAACGCCCTGCTGTGGGGCGCCCGCGGGATGGGCAAGAGCTCGCTGGTCAAGTCGGTGCACGGGTCGATCAACGCCGAGATCGGCGGCGGGCTCGGGCTGATCGAGGTGCATCGCGAGGATCTCGGCAGCCTGCCGGTGCTGCTGGCGATGCTGCGCGCCGTCGACCGCCGCTTCATCCTGTTCTGCGACGATCTTTCCTTCGAGGCCGAGGATACGACCTTCAAGTCGCTCAAGGCGCTGCTGGAAGGCGGGATCGAGGGCCGGCCGGCCAACGTGATCTTCTACGCGACGTCGAACCGCCGCCATTTGATGCCGCGGGAGATGATCGAGAACGAACAATCGACCGCGATCGCCCCGGCGGAGGCGGTCGACGAGAAGGTCTCGCTGTCGGACCGGTTCGGCCTCTGGCTGGGGTTCCACAACTGCGACCAGGAAACCTATTTCCGCATCGTCGAGGGCTATGCCAGCCGCTACGGCCTCACGGTTCCCAGCGACCGGCTGCGGGCATCGGCGAAGGAATGGTCGGTGACCCGCGGCGCCCGTTCCGGACGGGTCGCCTGGCAGTTCATCCAGGACCTGGCCGGGCAGATCGGGGTGACCCTGGACCGGGCGGAGCGAGGGAGCTGATCGACCGGCCCGCCGGCGCCATATAGCGCAGCGGATCGACCGCGCGGCGGTGCCGCCTGAGTTCGAAATGGAGCTGCGGGCGGCTGACGCTACCGGACGAGCCGACCCGCGAGATGGTCTCGCCGCGGCGCACCCTCTGCCCGGCCCGCACCAGCAGCACGTCGTTATGGGCATAGGCGCTCATCCAGCCGCCCGCGTGCTTGATCAGCACCAGGTTACCGAAGCCGCGCACCGCGTTGCCCGAATAGGCGACGACCCCGTTCTCGGCGGCGCGCACGCCGGTGCCGCGGCGCGCCAGGATGTTGATCCCGTCATTGCGCAGCCCGCGTCCGCGGCTGCCGAATCTCACCGCGACCGGCCCCCGGACCGGCCACAGGAACCGCTTGCCGGCGCGCGGCGGGGGCGGTGCGAGCGATACCGTCCGCGGCGGTTTGGATCGTGCCCGCCGGGGGGTTGCGGGGCGCTGCGCCGCCCGGCGCGCCGCAGCCCGATGCGATCCGGGAAGGTGCAGCGCCTGGCCCGGGTAGATCCGGTAGGGCGGCCCGATCCCGTTGGCCGCGGCAAGCCGCCTGCTGGACACGCCGTAGCGTCGGGCGATTCGCTCTACGGTGTCGCCGCGGCGCACCACATGCAGCCTCGCGCCCGGCAGGCGGAGCTTCTGACCGGGGTGGATGCGATAGGGCGGACGCAGCCCGTTGAGGGTGATCAATTCGCGCAGCGGCACCGCGTTCCGGCGGGCAATCTTGTAGAGGCTGTCGCCACGGCGGACGACTGCGATGCCGGCCCCACCCCCGTCCGCGGTCACCCGCAAATCGGAGTCGCGGGCCGCGCCGCCGTCGGAATAATCGCGATCGCCGCCGCAGCCGGCCACGGCGAACAGCGCTACGATCAGAATGACGGATCGGAGCACGGTCAAAAGAGTCCACTGAATCAATCTTTTCGAAGACTAACCTCAACCGATCCCAAATACAATCGGCGTAAACGAATCGGCGTCAGGCGCGGGAATCGTCCACCGCGTCGGGCAGCAGCGGCACGAAACGCACCGGCCACAGCGTCTCATAGTCCATTTCGTCGCCGCGGCGGCGGCATTTGAGGAGCTGCTGATCCTCCTCGTCCCCGCCGACCGGAAGGATCATGATCCCGTCGGGCGCAAGCTGGGCAAGCAGCACCGGCGGCACGTCGACCGCGGCGGCGGTGACGATGATCCGCTCGAAAGGCGCTACCTCCGGCCATCCTTTGGAGCCGTCGTCCCACTTGGTGGTGATGTTGGGCAGGTGGAGCTTCTCGAAGCGTTCCTCCGCGCCGCGCAGGAGGGAGCGCAACCGCTCGATCGTGTAGACCCGGCGGCACAGCCCGGACAGCACCGCCGCCTGGTAGCCGGATCCGGTGCCGATCTCGAGCACCTTCATGCGCTTGTCGAGTTCGAGCGCCTCGGTCATGTAGCCGACCACCGCGGGCTGGGAGATGGTCTGGCCCCGGCCGATGGGGAGCGCGCTGTTGTCATGCGCGCGGGCGCGGAAGGCCCGGGGCACGAACATCTCGCGCGGCACGCGCTCGATCGCAGACAGCACCTTCGGGTCGGTGATCCCCTGGCTCCGGAGTTCCATGATCAGGCGGATCTTCGATTGGTATTCGATCACGGAAAAGCCTTTGCGTGGGTCCACATGCGCGGCCCGGTTTTCCCGTTACCCCGGCGGCCGAATCGCGTCGAGTCCGCCGAGATAGGGGCGCAGCGCCTCGGGCACGGCAACGGATCCGTCGGCCTGCTGGCCGTTTTCCAGCACCGCGATCAGCAGCCGGCCGACCGCGACGCCGGAGCCGTTGAGCGTGTGCACGAAGGCGGTCCCCTTGCGGTCCCCGGGGCGGTAGCGCGCGCGCATCCGCCGCGCCTGGAAGTCGCCGCAATTCGAGCAGCTGGAGATCTCCCGATAGGCCTTCTGCCCCGGTAGCCAGACCTCGATGTCATAGGTCTTCTCCGCCGCGAAGCCGAGATCGCCGGTGGCGAGGACCACCACCCGGTAAGGCAGGCCGAGCCGCTTGAGCACCTCCTCGGCGGCCCCGGTCATCCGCTCATGCTCCTCCGCCGAGTCCTCGGGCCGGGCGATGCTGACCAGCTCGACTTTCTGGAACTGGTGCTGGCGCAGCATGCCGCGGGTGTCGCGCCCGGCTGCGCCGGCCTCCGAGCGGAAGCAGGGGGTGAGCGCGACGAAGCGGAGAGGCAGACCGGCGGCGTCGAGAATGTCGCCGGCGACCAGATTGGTCAGCGGCACCTCGGCGGTCGGGATCAGCCAGTGACCGGTCGTGGTGCGGAACAGGTCTTCGCCGAATTTGGGTAGCTGGCCGGTGCCGAAGAGCGCCGCGTCCCGCACCAGGAGCGGCGTACTGACCTCGGTATAGCCGAACTCGGCGGTGTGCAGGTCCAGCATGAAGCCCGCGAGCGCGCGCTCGAGCCGGGCGAGCGCGCCGTTGAGGACCACGAACCTGGCGCCGGAAAGCTTGGAGGCGGCGGCGAAGTCCATCATGCCGAGGGCTTCGCCGATCTCGACGTGATCCCTGGCCTCGAAGGGAAATGCGGGCGGCGCGCCGAAGCGCCGGAGCTCGACATTGGCGCTCTCGTCGGGACCGTCGGGAACGTCCCCGGCGGGCAGGTTGGGCACCTCCGTCAGGAGCGCGTCGATCTCGGCCCCGATGCCCGAGCACTCGTCTTCCAGCGTCTGCATACGGGTCTTGATGGCGGCGACTTCGTCGATCAGGGCGGTCGCGTCCCTGCCCTGCTTTTTCGCCGCCCCGATTTCGCGCGAGGCCTCGTTGCGCCGGGTCTGGTGGGTCTGGAGCTCGGTCTGCCGCGCACGGCGGTCGCCGTCCAGCGCGAGGATCCGGGCGCCGAGCGGCGCGAGCCCACGGCGCTCCAGCCCGCGGTCGAGGTCGCCGGGGTTCTCCCTGATCCAACGAAGATCAAGCATCGACTACTCCGCTGTCGCAGAAAGCCCGGCTATTCGGACGCATCCTCGGCGGCTTCGCGCTCGGCGCGTTTGCGCTCCATGATCCGCGCGCCGATAATCGAGGCTTCGTACAGCAGGATGATCGGCAATGCGAGCCCGATCTGGCTGAAAACGTCGGGCGGTGTCAGGACCGCGGCGGCGACGAACACCGCGACGATCGCGTAGCGCCGCTTGGCCGCGAGCCCGTCCGCGGTGACGATCCCGGCGCGCGCCAGCAGCATCAGGAATACCGGCAGTTCGAAGCCGATTCCGAAGGCGAAGATCAGCCGCATCACGAGCGACAGATACTGGTCGACCTTGGGCTCGACCTCGATCGCCAGGTCGCCGGGATCGGCGGGGCGCTGAAAATCGAGAAAGAACTCCCACGCCACCGGCATCACGGCGTAATAGACCAGCGCGGCGCCGGTGCAGAACAGGATCGGGGTCGCGAGCAAAAACGGCAGGAACGCCCGGCGCTCGTTCTTGTAGAGGCCGGGGGCCACGAACAGCCAGAGCTGCATCGAGATCAGCGGGAACGCAATCAGGGCGGCGGTGAAGAACGCCACCTTGACGTATGTGAAGAACGCCTCGTGGAGGGCGGTGAAGATCATCCGCCCGCCTTCCCGGTCCTCGAGCGCGGCGGCAAGCGGCCTCACCAGGAAGGCGAAGATATCCTCGGCCACGAAGAAGCAGGCGAAGAACGTGACGATGAAGCCGATGGCGCTGTAGATAAGCCGGCTGCGCAACTCGATCAGGTGATCGAGCAGCGGCATCGCCTTGTCTTCCCTGGTGTCGTCGGCTGCCACGCTTACTCACCCGGACCGGATTTGGCGGCGACGGCTTCCTTGTCGCCCTCGGAAGACGGGGCGGCGGCGCTCTCTCCGGTTTCGGACGGCTCGGTTTCGGACGGCTCGGTTTCGGACGGCTCGGGTTCGGACGGCTCGGCTTCGGAGGGCTCGGCTTCGGAGGGCTCGGCTTCGGACGGCTCGGCTTCGGAGGGCTCGGCTTCGGAGGGCTCGGCTTCCGAGGGCTCGGGTTCGATCCCCTCCCCCTTCGCCCGTTCTTCATCCTCGAAATCGAACGTCGTCGCGTCGTCGAGCCACTCGGTTTCGATCTCGTCCTCGATATCGCGCTTGATGGTGTTGACCATGCCGTCGGGGTCGAGCTCCGCCTGCAGCGAGTCCTTGACCTTGTCGAGCTCGGCCTCGCGCGCCATGTCCTCCAGCCCGCCCTGGAACTCGCGCGCAAGCTCCCTGGCGCGGCGGATCCATTGGCTGACCGTGCGCACCAGGCCGGGCAAGTCCTTCGGACCGATCACGATCAGCGCGATCACGATAACGATCAGGAATTCCCAACTGCCGATGTCAAGCATCGGCGGGCCGATCCATCATGAGGTTGCCGTCCAAGCGGGTGTCCGGCCGGTGGCCGCTTCTAGCGCGCGGCGCCGCACCCTCCGTCCACGGTTCTCAGCTCTTGGCGGCTTCGTCGCGTTCCCGGGCTTCCGCCGGGATTTCCTTCGCGGGCTCCTGGGCGTCCGCCTTCACCGCGCCCGCTGGATCCGAGTCCTTCAGGCCCTTCTTGAAGGCGTTGATGCCGCGCGCCGCATCGCCCATGAGACGCGAGAGCTTTCCGCCGCCCCCGAACAGGACGAGGACCACAACGAGGACGACAAGCCAATGCCAGATGCTAAACGATCCCATCGCGGGTGCTCCTGCCTTCTTTCCTGCCGTTTTCGCCACCGGCGAGTTTGGCAGAAAGCGTATATACCCGAAACCGCGCGGTCATGCACACGCGTTCGAAACCGGCCCGCCCCGCGGCGGCAGGCGCGGCGCGCTGTCCTGCCCCTATTCGGCGGCGGCGGCCGGGGCGAAATCCGGAGCGTCGGCGAACTCGGCGGGCTCCGCCGGATCGAAGGAAAAGGCCACGACGCCGTTGCCGCCTTCATCCTCTTCGGACGCGCCGTCGGGCGTTTCCGCGGCGCCGATAGCCGTGCTCGCGGGGCGGGTATCGAGCAGCCCCGTCGCCTTGAGCTCGTCGATCCCGGGCAGGTCGGCGAGGCTCGACAGCCCGAAATGGACCAGAAACCCGTCCGTCGTGCCCCATGTCACCGGACGGCCCGGAGTCCGGCGTTTGCCGACCGGCCGGATCCAGCCGGCTTCCAGCAGGATGTCGAAGGTTCCGCGGCTCGCCGCGACCCCGCGGATCTCCTCGACCTCGGTCCGGGTCACCGGCTGGTGATAGGCGATGACGGCAAGCGTCTCCACCGCGGCCCGCGAGGGCTTGCGGTTCACCTTGCGTTCGAGCCGCATGTGGCCGGCAAGATCCTCGGCGGTGCGGAAGCACCAGCCGCCGCCGATGCGCAGCAGGTTGACGCCGCGCCCGGCATAGACCGCCGCGAGTTCGTCGATCAGGGCCGCGATGTCGGTACCCTCGGCGAAACGCTCGGCCAGGGCGGCCTCGTCGATCGGTTCGGAAGCGGCGAACAGGATCGCTTCCATAAGGCGCAGATCATGCTTCATTCCTGGCCTCCTGAACGGGTTGAGGGCCATTGCGGCCGCGTATGTATATGGGGCCGAACGGGCTCAATTGCCTGAACTCGAGTCGGCCCATGCGCGCGAGCTCGAGCCCGGCGACGAAGGTGGAGGCGACCGCCGAACGCAGCCGGATCCCTCCTCCGGCCTCCGGCGGCAGGAATTCCAGCAGGGTCCGCCAGCCGGCGGTGCCGCCGCTGAGCCCGCTCAGCCGCTCGATCGCCTCGGCGATCGAATAGAGCGTGCTCGGCTCGATCTCGAACACCGCTTCGGCGCCGCGCCGGCGGTTTTCCCCATAGGCCGACAGCAGGTCGAACAGGGAAACCTCGTATACCGAGCTGCGAACGACCTCGGTCTCCTGGGGATCGCCGCGGGCGAAGACGTCGCGGCCGAGCAGCGGGCGCGCCATCATCTGCTGCCCCCGCTCCTGCATCGCCTGCAGACGGCGGAGCTGGAAGGACAGCGCCTCGGCGAGCTCCGGGCCGCTGGGCTCCTCGTCGTCCTCCTCTTCGGGCAGCAGCAGCCGCGACTTCAGATAGACCAGCCAGGCCGCCATCACCAGGTAGTCGGCGGCGATCTCCAGATCGATCCGCCGCGCCGCCACGATGAAGGCGAGATACTGCTCGGCGAGGTCGAGGATGGAAATCCGGGTGAGATCGACCTTCTGCTGGCGCGCCAGCGCGAGCAGCACGTCGATCGGCCCCTCGTAGCCGTCGAGATCGAGCACCAGGGTTTCGTCGCGCCGGTCCGGCCGAAACCCGTCTTCCATCCGATCTTCGTCGTCTTCAGTCAGGGTCCAAGCCCCGCAAGTCCCGCGATCACGTCCATCAGGAAACGAACCGGTGTCCCGATCAGCCAGGGGAAGACATTGAGGTCGACCCCGATCTCCCGCCCCGCGTAAGGCAGGATGAACAGCAAGCCTATTATCACGAACAGGCCGAATCGCTCCATCCGGGCGAGCCGCCGGGCGAGCGGCAACGGCAACAGTCCGACCGCGATGCGGCCGCCGTCCAAGGGCGGCAGCGGGAGCATGTTGAACACCGCGAGCACGAGGTTGATCAGGATCGAGTTCTGCAAATTCTCCAGCACCCAGAGCTGAACCGAGCCGGGCAGCAGCGGGATCGAATGCAGCAAGGCGGCCGAAACCGTGGCGAGAGCGATATTGATCGCCGGCCCGGCGGCGGCGACCCAGACCATGTCCCGCCGGGGGTTGTCGAGGCGGCTGAAATCGACCGGCACCGGCTTCGCCCAACCGAAGACGAAATTGCTGAACGCCAGCAACAGCCCCGGTATGACGATGGTGCCGTAGGGGTCGACGTGGCGGAGCGGGTTGAAGGTCACGCGCCCCAGGCGCTTGGCCGTGTCGTCCCCGAGCTTCCAGGCGACATAGCCGTGCGCCGCCTCGTGCAGCGTGATCGCGATCAGGACGGGCAGGATCCATACCGACGCGGTGTAGGCCAGCTCCATCATTCTCCCACGCCTTCCGCCGCGTTCGGGATGCCGCCGCGGGCCATCGCAAGGCCGCTGCGGAACCGGGTCATGGCGCGGCCGGTCATCCGGCGCACCCCCGTCATGGCTTCGCGCATCTCGGCCAGCTCCCCGTTGCAGTGGAGAACCGCATCGCAGCCCGCATCGAACGCCGCCCGCGCGCGGGCGGCGGGGGCGCCCGACAATGCGCCCATGCAGAGATCGTCCGAAATCAACAGGCCGCGATAGCCGATCGAGCCGCGAATCGCACGCTCCACGACGGCCGCCGACAGGGTTGCCGGGGCGGTGTCGTCGAACGCGGTATAGACGACGTGGGCGGTCATCGCCCAGGGCATGTCGCGAAGCGCCCGGAACGGCGCGAAATCGACCGCGAGCTCATCCTCCGGCGCATCGACCACGGGGAGCGACAGGTGGCTGTCGAGCGTCGCCCGCCCGTGCCCGGGCATGTGCTTGACGACGGGGACGACGCCAGCGGCGAGCAGCCCCTCGCAGACCGCGCGGCCGAGCGCGGCGACGACCGCGGGATCGGCGGAGAACGCGCGGTCGCCGATGATCGCGTGCCCGCCCGGCGCCGGCACGTCGAGCAGCGGCAGGCAATTGACGCTTATTCCGAGCTCCGCAAGTTCGCCGGCGATCTCCCGCGCGGCGATCCGGGCCGCATCGGCGGCGCGGTCCAGACCCTGCTCCGCCGCCATGTCGCCGAAGCTGCGCCACGGCGCCCGGCGCCGCCAATGCGGCGGTGCGAGACGCTGCACCCTGCCGCCTTCCTGGTCGATCAGGACCGGCGCATCCTGCCGTCCCACGCTGTCGCGCAGCGCCGAGACCAGGTCGCGGACCTGCCGGGGCTCGCGGCAATTGCGCTTGAACAGGATGAAACCGAGGGGATCCGCGTCGGCGAACAGGGCGCGTTCGTCTCGTGTCGGCTCTTCGCCGGCGCAGCCGAAGACGATCGCCGCAGGGGGCTCGCGCTCAACGCTGGACGACAAGGCAGCTGACTTTGCGCTTGGACAGGGCCGCGCATAGCCGGCGCGCCGTCTCGCGGTTGGACACCGGACCCGCGAGGAGCCGGTAATAGACCCCCTTGGGCGGCCCCAGATCCTTCCTCTCTATCGCGAGGCCGAGACCGGAGAGCAATTTGCGATGCTGGCTGCGCAGCCGTTTCCATGATTTTTCGGCGGCGGCTCTGGAGCGGAGCGCCGCGAGCTGGAGACGGTATTTGCGCTCGACCGCGGGGGCGGATGGCCGCGCCGGGGGGGCGGTCGCCTTCGCCGCGGTCTCCGCCCTGGGGCGCGGCTCCGAACGATCCGGGGTCGCCATTGTCAGCGGAGCGTCCTGCTCCGCCGCCCGCAGGGTG
Organism: Alphaproteobacteria bacterium; assembly: GCA_965205995.1. Lineage (GTDB taxonomy): Bacteria > Pseudomonadota > Alphaproteobacteria > MPNO01 > MPNO01 > MPNO01. The sequence goes on from OZ242200.1 coordinate 794,874, forward strand.
TCCAGAGAGACCGGCGCCTCGGGCAGCGGAAGGAGGCGTTCGACCGGCTCGCCGACGGGCGCGGACTGGATGCGGTCGTAGATCCGTTTGTCCCGGTCGGGGGTGGCGCGGCCGCCGGGCGATTCGGGCTTGACCTTGAACGGCCCGGGATCGGCCTTGATGAGCACCGAGGCCCCGCCGGTCGCGGAAGACCGCCCTTCGCTATAGGCGTGAAGCAGCAACCCGGCGAAAGCGGCCAGAGCCGCGACACCGACCGCGCCGGAAAGGAATTTCCGGAACCACCGCCCGCCATTCCCTTCTTCCGGCGTTTCGCGACCGCTCCGGCCCGTGCCGGCGCTTCTCGCCATCAGCGCATTTCCTCGACCGGCGCGACGCCCATGATATCGAGGCCCGAGGCGATGACGATCGCGGTCGCGCGGACGAGGGCCAGCCGGGCCCGGCTGAGCGCCGGGTCGCCGGCGATGACGAAGCGCCGATCCTCGTCGACATTTCCGAGGTTCCAGAGCCCGTGGAACGCCGCCGCGATTTCGGAGAGCGCGTAGGCGATGCGGTGCGGCTCCGCCGCCTCGGCTGCGGCCTCGACCACGCGCGGCCATGCCGCCAGCCGGCGGACCAGCGAGAGCTCCTGCTCGTCCAGGGCGTCGAACGCGGCGCCGGCGAGCGCGGCGTCGGAAAAATCTTCGCCCGGGAAGGCCGCGGCCGCGTTTCTCAGGGCCGAACAGGCCCGGGCGTGGGCGTATTGCACATAGAAGACGGGGTTGTCCTTCGATTGCTCGACCACCTGCGCAAGATCGAAATCCAGCGAGGCCTCGTTCCCTCGGGTGAGCATGATGAAGCGGACGACATCCTTGCCGACACGGTCGACCACCTCGCGCAGCGTCACATACGTCCCCGCGCGCTTGGACATCTTGATCGGCTGGCCGGCTTCGGAAAGGTTGACCAGATTGCAGATCAGCACGTCGAAATCGGCCTCGCCGCCGCTCAGCGCCGCGACCGCCGCCTGCATGCGCTTGACGTACCCCTTGTGGTCGGCGCCCCACACGTCGATCAGCATCGGAAAGCCGCGTTCGAACTTGTCGCGGTGATAGGCCATGTCGGTTGCAAAATAGGTCCAACTGCCGTCGGATTTGCGAATCGCCCGATCCGTGTCGTCGCCGAAGGCGGTCGAACGGAACAGGGTCTGCGGCCGCGCCTCCCAGTCTTCATCCGCCCTGCCCTTCGGCGGGTCGAGCACGCCGACATGCAACAGCCCGCGCCCTTCGAGATCGGTGAGCGCCCGTTCGACCGCGCCGGAGGCGGCGAGTTCGCGTTCGGAAGTGAACACGTCATGCTCGATGCCGAGCGCCGCGAGATCCGCCCGGATCAAATCCATCATCGCCGCGATCGCGAATTCGCGGACCGGCGGCAGCCACTCATTTTCCCCGGCTACCAGCCACTTGACGCCGTCACGAGCCAGCAGCGCCTGAGCCGTCTCGACGAGGTACTCACCAGGGTAGAAACCCTCCGGCTCTTCCCCCATCGTTTGTTCTTCGATCTCGTCGCAGTAGCGGCGGTAGAGGGACCGCGCGAGCAGGTCGACCTGAACGCCGGCGTCGTTGATGTAGTACTCGCGGGTTACTGCATAGCCCACCTTGGCCAAGAGATTGGCCAGCGCATCTCCGACCACGGCCCCTCTGCCGTGGCCGACATGCATCGGCCCGGTCGGGTTGACCGAGACGTATTCGACATTGACCCTTTGTCCCGCGCCGAGGTCCGAATTGCCGTATGCGATGCCGGCGGCGAGGATGTCACGGAGCCGCGCGCGCCAGACATCGCCGTGCAGGCGGAGATTGACGAAGCCGGGCCCGGCGACCGACGCCTCGGTCACCTCTTCATGCGTGGACAGCGCCGCGGACAGCCGGTCGGCGAGGTCCCGCGGCTTCATGCCCAGGGCCTTGGCCCGCACCAGGGCGACATTGCTCGAAACCTCGCCGTGGCGCGGATCGCGCGGCGGCTCGATCGAGAAATCGGCGCCATCCGCAGACCGGCCCGGCCCGGCCTCCGCGGCGATGGCGGCAAGCGAGTCCTCGATGAGTTGCTTGACCGTGCTGAAAACGTTCATTTCGACCCCGGGCCCGACAACGGAACGATCGGCTGTCCGTGTTTGCGCGACGAAAGGAACGGTTTCAAGTGCTTATTGTCGGGAGCGGCTTGACCGGGTTGCGCCCCGGGCCTAGATAATTGCCCATGTCGGAGGGCGCGGAAACGGTCGCGGCGGCGGTTACCATAAGCGATTCGGCGGTGCGCAGGATTGGCGAACTCGCACAGGCCGAGGATGCCGCCGGGCCGATGCTGCGGGTGGCCGTGGGCGGCGGCGGCTGCTCCGGCTTCCAGTACAGCTTCGCCTTCGACGATGCCTGCAACGACGACGACACGGTGTTCGTCCGCGACGGCGTGCGGGTTGTCATCGACGACATCTCGCTCGAATTCCTCGCCGGCGCCGAGATCGACTATGTCGAGGAGCTCGTCGGCGCCTATTTCACGATGCGCAACCCGAACGCGGCGTCGACTTGCGGCTGCGGGGTCTCGTTCGCGGTCGGATGACCAGGATCGCGACCTGGAACGTCAATTCCATCCGCGCCCGCCTGCCGCGCGTCCTCGAATGGCTGGCCGAATTCTCGCCGGACATCGTGCTCGCCCAGGAGCTGAAGGCGACCGACGAGACCTTCCCGCGCGAGGCGATCGAGGACGCGGGCTACAACGTCGCGATCTGCGGTCAAAAGAACTTCAACGGCGTCGGAATCTTCTCCAGGCAGCCGATCGAGGATGTGCGGACCGGGCTGCCGGGCGATCCCGACGACGATCAGGCGCGCTATATCGAGGCCTTCGTCGGCGACCTCAGGGTGGCCTCGATCTATCTGCCCAACGGCAACCCGGCGCCGGGCGACAAGTTCGACTACAAGCTGCGCTGGATGGACCGGCTGGTGGCCTACACAAGCGACCTTCTGCGCCAGGAAGAGGCGCTGGTGCTGGGCGGGGACTACAACGTCATACCGACCGATGGCGATTGCTACGACCCGGAGGGCTGGGCCGACGATGCGCTGTGCCGCCCGGATTCCCGGTCGCGTTACCGCGCGCTGGTGCATCTCGGCCTGACGGATGCCTATCGCGCCTTCCACCGGGCGCCGCACTCATACAGCTTCTGGGACTATCAGGGCGGCGCCTGGCAGAAGGATTTCGGGCTCCTGATCGACCGTCTGCTGCTGTCGCCGCAGGCCGCCGACCGGCTGTCGGCGTCGGGCATCGACCGCAATCCGCGCGGCAAGGCCAAGGCGTCCGACCACACCCCGGTCTGGTGCGAGGTCGACCCGCCGGGCTGAGCCCCTATTCGCCCCGCGGCAGCTTGAGATCCGCGAGCGGCGGCAGGCCGTAGCTTTCCCAATCCGCAGCCACCGCGCGCAGCTTTTCCAGCGGCGGCAGGGAAATTCCCGGATAGTCCCATTTCCGGGTCGCATCGATGACCACCTTCGCGCCCGACGCCTGCCCGCCGTCGGGCGCGTCCGGGCCGAAGGAGGACGGGTCGAGCTCGACGGCCGCGGGGGTCTCGATCACCCGCAAATCGTGCTCCGGGCGGACCCGCCAGGCCATGATCCAGTCGCGCATGAACGGGTCCTCGATGTCGATGTCGTCGTCGGTGACGACGATCCACTTGAAATAGCTCATCCCCATATGGCCGAACGTGCCGAACACCGCCTGGTCGACATGGCCGGCATACATCTTCTTCAGCGAGATCCACAGCGTCGCCGTGCAGCCGCCCGCCTCCAGGGCGTGTACGTCGACGATGCCGGGGATGCGCAGATCCTCGCTGAGATGCTTCTTCAGCCCGGCCTCCAGAAGCGAGCGCTTGATCATGCTGCTCTCTGACGGCGGCAGCTGGCTGATGATGCCGAGCAGGATCGGGTCCTTGCGGTGGGTGATGCAGCTGACCTTGAACACCGGCGCCAGACGGCCCCCCGCCATGTATCCGGTGAACTCGCCGAACGGGCCCTCGGGTTCGAGCGAATCGGTCAGTATCTCGCCCTCGATGACGATCTCGGAATGCGCCGGCACTTCGAGATCGACGGTCTCGCAGCGCACCATCGGGATCGCCTCGCCGCGGATCCCGCCGGCCACCGCGAGCTCGTCGGCGCCGTAGCGCGCCGGCGCCACAACGTATTGCACCGGATCGCCGCCGATGAAGATCGCCGCCGGCATGTTCTTGCCGCGGGCCTTCCACTTCTCCCAGTGGATCGCACCGCCGCGGTCGGGCGCGCCGAACAGGATGCCGGTCTTGTCCCTGCCCTTTATCTGGCAGCGGCGGATGCCGATATTGCGCCGCCCGTCATCCGGGTCCTTGGTCACCCAGAGCGGCGTGAGGTAGGGCCCCGCGTCCTTTTCCGGCGTCCAGACGGGGATCGGCAGGGCGTTGAGGTCGACGTCGTCGCCCGAAATTATGACTTCCTTGCACGGGCCGTCATCGACGATCACCGGCTCGATCGGGTTGGCGATGCCGTCGATGACCTTCCGGTGGATCGCCGCGGAGTTGGGCTCGCAGCCGATCGCGGTGGCGACCATCTCGCGGGATGAAGCCACCACGCCGGCGACGACGCGGCCGCCGGGATAGCCCTTTATGTTGCGAAAGCCGATGCCGTAGCGGCTCTCTTCCGGCATCGCCCGGAAGATCATCCTCAGCACCGCCGAGATCTCCCAGTCCTTGTCGACCTCCTTGTCGACCCAGCGCATCATGCCCCGCTGCTCCAGGACCTGGAGATAGGGCCGCAACCCGTCATAGCTCATCGCCCGCCCCCTCGCTTGCGTGCGCTAAACACCCATATCGGGTCTTCCTTGTCCAGACGCGGGCGGTTGAACCCCGCGGCCGGCTTGGCTATCACCCTCGGTCGAGGCCCAACCGCGCGGGAGGAAGCAATGGGCGGCGAGACCAACCCGGTCGGCAAGCGCACGGCGGCGGAGATCGTCGCCCTGCGCGAGACCTGGCATACCAAGAACCATCCCTTCTATCTCGGGTTCCACGACGGCACCGTCGGGCTGGAACCGATGGCGAAGCTGATGGCGCAGCACTACCAGCATGTCATGCGGGCGCTGCCGAGCTTCGGCCTGATCTACGCCAAGGCGCCGCCCGACGGAAGGCGCTTCATCCTGGAAAACCTGGCCGAGGAGGAAGGGCTGGTCGCCGGCCCGGGCGAGGACCGGGAGCCGCACGATCATATGGAGCTCATCTTCCGCTATTGCCGCTACGCCGGCATGACCGACGACGAGGTCCGCGCGACGGAGCAGCTGCCGGCCTGGCGCGCACGGTCCTATTTCTACCTCGCCACCGTGCGCGACGAGGCGTTCCCGGTGATCGTCGCGATGCAGTCGACCCAGGAGGGCCAGCAGCCGGCGATCAACGGCGAACGCACCTTGCCCGCCTTCAGGAAGTTCCACGGGCTCGAGATGGACGAGCCGGCGATCGAGTTCTTCGCCGAGCACTATATCGCCGATGCCGACCATTCGAGCCGCCAGATCCAGCTCGTCGAGGGGCTGATCCGGACCGAGGAGATGGCGGCCCGCGCCCTGGAGGTCGCCAGCGTCGCCGTCAAGACGCGCTGGGCCTGCATGAACGAGATTTACCGGATTGCGGTGCTCGGCGAGCGCGACCCGCTGCCCGAGGGGATTGCCGCCTGACCGGCGGCGATGCGCTCAGTCGCCCTCGGCGGTCCTCGGCGCGGCGGCGGGGTTCCACTGCCCCTTGCGCATGTGGCTGATCTCGACGCGCTCGAACAGCCCGGCCTTGCGGAACGGCTCGTCGCGGGAGAACGCCTCGGCTTCCTCGCGGGAGCCGACATTGACGATCAGCACGCTGCCCTTGCGCGTCTTGCCGTCGTCGCCGAGCAGCGCGCCGCCGAGCACGAGGATGTCCTCATGCGCGTCGAGATAGGCGAAATGATCTTCGCGGGTCCTCGCCCGGATCTCTTCGGAACCGGGCTTGTCGATCTGGTAAACGATGTACAGCATGGCTCGGCACCTGTTGTTGCGGCCCCGCCAAGATCACAGCCCGGGCGCCCGCCATCAAGCGTCGACGCCCGCGCGCAGCACGACGGAGGACTGGGATGACGATCGGGATCGGCGTCGTCTTCGACGGTTTCGACGACGCGCGCGAGATGATCCGCCTCGCCCAGGGGGCGGAGGCGGCGGGCGCCGCGAGCGTCTGGGTCGCCGAGCACATGGGCTATCGCGAGGCGGTCACCGCTTGCGCGGCGATCGCCGGCGCGACCGGGACGGTGCGCCTGGTGCCGACCGCGATCAGCCCCTATCTCTGGCACCCGACCCCGACCGCGATGGCGCTGGCGACGCTCGACGAGCTCGCGCCCGGTCGCGTCGCCGTCGCGGTGTCGGTGGGCAATCTGCTCAACCTCAAGGAGTCCGGGCACCAGCCGGTGCGCCCGGTCGCCGCCATCGGCGACATGGTCGCGGATCTGCGCGCGCTCTGGACCGGCGAGCCTGTGCAGCGCGACGGCCCGGCCTACCGTCTCGACGGGGCCTATATGAATTTCGCCCCCTCGGCGCCGCTGCCGATCTACGTCGCCTCGACCGGGCCGCAGGTGCTCCGCCTCTCCGGCCGGATCGCCGACGGCGTCTTGCTGTCGGGCGGGCTGACCGTCGAATCGACCCGGCGCTGCCTCGCACACGCCGCCGAGGGCGCGGCGGCGGCGGGCCGGGAGTCGCTCCGCAAGGCGAGCCTGATCTATTTCTCGGTCTCGGCGGACGGAAAAGCGGCGGTCGAGGACCTCAAGACCAAGCTCGCCTATCTGTTCCGCAGCGCGGGCCACGCCGACAACATCGCGAGTTCCGGGCTGCCCATCGACCACGCGGCGGTCATCGACGCGGTGGGGCGGCGCGACCTCGCCGCCGCCGCGGCGATGATCCCGGACGAGGCGATCGAGGCGTTTTGCGTCGGCGGCACGCCCGCCGACTGCCGCGCGGGCCTGGCCCGCTATATCGGCGCAGGCGTCGAGGAACCGGTCCTGCAGATCAGCGGCACGCCGGAGAACAAGGCGCTCGCGCTCGAGCTGGTGCGCGAATTCGCAGGCTAGGCCGCGATCAGGCCGAGCTCGCGATAGGCCGCGACCGCGCCGGGGTGGAGCGGCACGCCGTCGATCGCGAACCCCGCCGCGCCCTCGCTGCGCAACGGGTCGAACAGCAGGCCAAGCCCTTCGAATAACGGGTTGAGCGCGGCCAGCCGCTCATGCTGCGTCGCCATCAGCCGGGCGAGCCGGCGCACCGTCTCTTCGGGGGTGCTGGCATGGGTCGCGATCACGTTGAGCACCCCGATCTGGGCGCTGTCGCGACCGTGGCCGCGCAGCGCGCCCGCCCTCACCTGGGCGGGGCGGTAGAACCCGACCCGGTCGAGCAGGGCTTCAAGCTGGCCCGCGCCATACTCCAGGACCCGGATGTCGGCCCGCTCGGCGAGCCCGGTCATCACCGTGTTGGGAATCGGGCACTGGAACTGGGCGTCGATCTCGCCGGCGGCGAGCGCGTCGGCGCCGTCGAGGAAGTTGAGATGCACCGGCTCGAAGCTCTCGAAGCCGATTTCCAGCACCTCGAACATGGTCGCGACGTGCTGCGCCATGCCGCTGCCGGCGGGGCCGATGGAAACCCGCCTGCCGCGCAGATCGTCGACCGTCTCGATACCCGATCCGCCGAGCGCGATGAAGAACATCGGCCCCGAATTCGCCGGCGCCGCCATGCGGATGTCGAGCGGTCGGGCGAACGGCGCCTCGCCCCGCGCCGCCCTTCCGATCCAGTTGGCGGCGAGCAGGCCGAACTCGATCGCGCCCGATTCGAGGCGTTCGGCATTGCCGACGCTCGCCGTCGGGGTGGCGAAGACCTCGACACGGTCGAACGTCCCCTGCTCCCTGGCGACCGTCCCGATCGCCTCCGCCTCGGTGTAGAACGTGCTCCCCGGCTCGGATGTCCCGATGGTTATCTGCATGGCGTTCCCGCGATGTTGTCCGACTACCCGGTCCCCCGCGCGGCCCGCGGCATGAGGCGGATGGCGGTGAAGCCGAGCGCCGACAGGATAACCGCGCCGAAGATAAAAAACCCGGTCTGGAGGCCGAACCCGTCGACCGCCGCCCCCATGGCGATCGGAATTATGAAGCCCGCGAGGCGATTGACGGTGGTCCTGATGCCGACGCTCATTCCCTGCCGCTCCGCGTTTACCGAGCGCGCGAGCACATAGAGCATCAGCGGAAAGGCGATGCCGGAGACCACGCCCCATCCCGCGGCGACGCCCATCAGGTCCCAGAAATCGCGGAACAGGACGACGCTTGAGAGGCAGATCGCGGCGATGCCGATGGCGACCACCAGCAACAGATTGGGGCGCACCCTGCGGGAGACCGGGCCGGCGGTGAGCCCGGAGAGCCCAGCCACCACCGAACCGACGGCGACCAGGACGCCGATGGTGGTGCCGCTGAAGTCGAGCGAGTCCAGATAGACCGGGTAGAACGAGTGCCTGAGCGCGTGAACGCAGGTCATCAGAAACGAACACGCGACGACGAAGGCGACCGCGGGCGCGCGGAGCATCGTTACGGCGTCGCGGTAGTCGCCGAACCAGGACCGGCGCGGCCGGCTCCCGGCGGGCGGCTGGTTCGTCCGCACATCCCTCGGCAGGAACGCGATCACCACGAGGGTGGCGACGCCCCAGGCGCCGATCAGCGAGAATGCGCCCACTGGGCCGAATGCGTCCCAGGCGGTCCCGCAGAGCACCGGCGCGACGAGATTGCCCGAGGTCGAGACGAAGCTGAACCGCCCCATCAGCCCCGGATCGTCCCGGTTGATCCGCCCGATATGGGCTTGCGCCGCCATCCATACCAGCGCCTGCGCGAAGCCGGTCAGGAGCTGCAGGACGATCAGCACCGCGACCGAGGGAAATGCCGGGTAGAGCGGAATCAGCAGCGCGGTCGCGATCGCCGCGGCGGCGGCGATCCGGTTGACCCCGAGCCGGTCCATCAGCGCGCCGCCCGGGATCGAGAGCACCGCCGAAAGCGCCGCGCGAGCGCCCAGCACCAGCCCGATCATGAACGGCGTCGCCCCGATATCGAGCGCCCAGAGCGGCACCGCGACCGTCATCATGGGGACGAAGCCGAGGCCGAAAAAACCGACCGCGAAAATCGCGGCGCGGGCTCGGGAAATCCGCAAAATGCCGTTCAACGCAAGGTGGACATGGATCAGCCGGGCTTCCCGGGATCGTCATCCGCGGCGAGCAGGAGACGCCGCTGCACCGGGAACAGCGCGATGTCGAAACGCTGCGAGAACAGCCCCCAGAGCCCCTTGGGCGCCTTCAGCATCACCACCACCGCGGTCACGCCGAGCAGGATCAGGTACCACGTCCCGTAGGGCGCCAGAGGCTCGCGCAGGAGGAAGAAGATCAGCGTGCCGACGATCGGCCCCTCGATGGAGCCGATACCGCCGATCACGACGATGAAGATGATGGTGACGGTCCAGTTGATGTCGAAGGCGGCGCTCGGCGTGATCCGTATCTTGGTGATGTAGATCAGCGCGCCGATCGCCGAGGTCCCGAACGCGGCCAGGATATAGACCAGCAGCTTGGCCCGGAAATTGTCGACGCCGAGGCTGCGCGAGGCCTCCTCCGAATCGCGGATCGCGGTCAGCGCGAGGCCGTAGCGCGAGCGCAGCAGGAGATATATGCCGACGATCACGGCGACCGCCAAGACGAGCGCGAGCCAGTAGATCGTGGCATCCCGGTCCGCCCGGGACGCGGCGATCGATTTGATCGCGGCGATCGGCAGGCTCATCCCGGATCCGCCGCCGAGCGCCTTGACCTGGGCGAAGCCGAGCAGGAACACCTCCGCCACAACCCAGGTGCCGATGGCGAAATAATGGCCCCTGAGCCGGAAGACGATGAAGGCGATGGGGAGCGAGATCAGCGCCCCGAGGAGGCCCGCCATCGGCACCGTCCAGATCGCGCCGATATCCAGGAAGATGACGAGGATGAACATGAGATAGCCGCCGAGCCCGACAAAGGCCTGCTGGCCCACCGAAACCAGCCCGCCATAGCCGGCGAGCAGGTTCCAGAGCTGCGCCAGGGCAAGGATGTAGAAGATTTCGACCAGCAGCCGCATCGACGCCCGGTCGCCCCAGAAAGGCACCGTCAACAGGACCAGGACGAGCACCGCCCCGACCGCCATGCCGATGCGGCTCGTCCGGGTCGAGCGGACCACCCGGGTCGAGTGGACCACCCGGCTAGTCATCGCGCGTCCTCGGGAACAGCCCGTTCGGCCGCAGCACCAGGATGACCAGGAAGGCGATATGGCCGGCGAGGATCTGCCAGCCGGGATCGATCTTGGCGCCGATATTCTGCGCCACGCCGAGGATGACGCCGCCGGCCAGCGTGCCCCACATCGAGCCGAGCCCGCCGATGATCACGGCTTCGAAGGCGAACAGCAGCCGCGACGGCCCGAGCGCGGGGTCGAAATTGGTCCTGATGCCGAGGAAGACGCCGGCGATCCCCACCAGCACGAGGGAAACCGCCATGGCGAGGCCGAAGATGTGCTTCTGGTTGATCCCCATGAGCCGGGCGGTGGAGGCATCGTCCGAGGTCGCGCGGAACGCCCGGCCGAGCCGCGTCAGGCTGAAACCGATTTGGAGCCCGACGATCAGCACGACCGCGATGACGAAGACGACGAGCGGCAGGGTGCCGATCTCGATGCCCTCGGCGAGCTTGATGCTCGCTGTCTCCAACGGGCCCGCCTTGAGCCGCTGGGAATCGGCCGAAAAGATCTCCAGCAGCAGGTTCTGGATGACGATCGAGATGCCGAAGGTGACCAGCAAAGGCGGCAGAAGATCGTCGCCGAGCGTGTAGTTGAGGATGCCGCGCTGCAGCAGATAGCCGAAGAAGAACATGAACGGCAGGACGGCGATCATGCTGACGAACGGATCGACCCCGGTGGTCTCGATCACCACCATGGCGATGAAGGCCGCGAGCACGATGAGATCGCCATGCGCGATGTTCACCAGCCGCATCACGCCGAAGATGATGGCGAGGCCGGCGGCGAACAGCGCATAGAGCCCGCCCGTCAGCACCCCCTGGACGATGCTGTTGATCCACTCGATCATGGCTGGAGCATACCGGCAGCGACCCGGCTGCGCTCCCTCCGTCTTTCCTGGAACGGACTTCTTACGTCGTCACGGTCGGTGCAAGCGGACCATGCACGTCTTTTTTCGGGGACTACATGCTTGACTGATTCTCAGGCGGCGGCGGGCGCGCTGCCGCACACAAGATCATTCCGCCGCCGGCTGCGCGCCGAAGCGACCGCGGAATTCTCCGCGCAACTCCGAAACCTCGCGGGACAGGTCGGAGAAATCGCCGCGCAGATCGGCGACCTCTCGAGCCAGGGCGTCCACCCTACCCTCCAGCCTCACGAACAGAGGGAACATGAACAAGGCGAATGTTCCGCCGGAGGCGAGCAGCGTAGCGAAGCCGCCAAGCATGGTGATGATCTCGGCGCTCATGCGGCAAGTATAGGAAGAATTCCACTGCCTGTCATTCTACCGACGATAGCCCCTTCTGCGCCGAATGGACGAGCCCCTACGTGCCGAAATAGGCGGCCGCGATCCGGTCGCGGGTGAGGCTTTCGGGCACACCGCTCAGGGCGAGGCGGCCCTCCTGCAGGCAATAGACCCGGTCGGCGACGGCGAGCGCGCGGTTGATGTCCTGCTCGACCACCACCATGGCGGTCCCCTCCGCCTTGATGATCGGCAGAACCTCGTAAATCTCCTTGATCACCACCGGCGCCAGCCCGAGCGACAATTCGTCGAACAGGATCAGGTCCGGGTTCGCCATCAGGGCGCGGCCGATGGCGGTCATCTGCTGCTCGCCGCCGCTGAGCGCGGTTCCGGGGACCGAGCGCCGGTTGCGCAGCGCCGGAAACAGCTCGTACACGCGGTCCAGGGACCAGCCCCCCTGGCGGCCGCTATATCCCCCGATGATCAGATTCTCCTCGACGCTCAGGCTGGGGAACAGGCGCCGTCCTTCCGGCACCATGGCGACGCCGAGGGCGACGATATCCGCGGCCTCGCGGGACTGGATGCTCTCCCCGCGATAGGAGAGCACCTCGCTGGTCGTCTCCACCATGCCGGCGATCGCCCTGAGAAGCGTCGTCTTGCCGGCGCCGTTGGCGCCGATGGCGGCCACCGTTTCGTGCTCTTCGAGCGCGAAGTCGAAGCCGAATAGGGCCTGGAAATCGCCGTAGAACGCATCGAGGTTGCGGATCTCGAGGAGGCTCATTCGACGGCGATCCCGAGATAGACCTCGCGCACGACCGGGTTGTCGATCACCGTCCGCGGGTCGCCCTCGTCCAGCTTCCTGCCGAAATCGATCACCACAAGCCGGTCCACCACCGACATCAGCGCGTGCACGATATGCTCGACCCAGACGATGGACACGCCCTGGCTCCGGATCTCGCCGATGGTGGCGACGAGCTCGCGGATCTCGTGCTCGGTCAGTCCGCCGGCGATCTCGTCGAGCAACAGGACGCGCGGGCGGGTGGCCAGCGCCCGGGCGAGTTCGAGGCGCTTGCGCTCCAGCAGGGTCAGCGAGCCCGCCAGCGCGTTCGCCTTGGACACAAGCCCGGCGCGCCCCAGCACCTCGACGCAGTGATCGTAGGACGCCGCTTCGGACTGCCCGGCGCCGAACGCGCCGCCGACCAGCAGGTTCTCGAACACCGTCATCCCGCGGAAAGGGTGCGGGATCTGGTAGGACCGCCCGATCCCCGCGCGGCAGCGGAGATGGGCCGGCAGGCGCGTGATGTCCTCGCCGGCGAAGAAGATCCTGCCGTCGTCGGGCGCCAGGCTGCCGGTAATCAGGTTGAAGAGCGTGCTCTTCCCGGCACCGTTGGGGCCGATGATGCCGAGCGCCTCGCCCTCCTCGACCGCCACGTCGAAGGAGTCGACGACCAGGAGCGAGCCGAAGCTCTTGGACAGGTTCTCGACCGAGAGGATCGCGCTCATCCGGCGGCCGCCCGTCCCTCGATACGGCCCTCCGGGCCTACTCGGGATGAGGGGGTGGTGGTGAGCATGCCAGAGCTATCCCCTCACCCTGAGTAGCCCCGGACTTGATCCGGGGCGTATCGAAGGGCGGGCACCTCCTCGGGCGCGACTTTGCCCGAGAGAACCCGCTTAGCTCAGCGCCTCGAGCTTGCCGGTCAGCGGGATATTCTTCGCCCGTTCGTTATGCACCACCTCGAGCTCGTATTTGAACGTCTTGCCGCGCTTCCACTGGCCGCCGACCAGCGGCGTGCGGCAGGCGTTCTTCACCGGGTTGCGCTCGTCGCCGAACTTCCACGACACCGGCCCGACGATCGATTCGTAGTTGGTGTTCTCGATCGCGTTCAGTATCGCCTCGGGAGAGCCGGGATCGCCGCAGCGCTTCAGCACGTCGATCGCCACCTCGATATTGGCGTGCTTGAAGCCGAGGGGCTGGGTCCATTGCCGGCCGGTCTTGGCGGTATAGGCGTCGGCGAATTGGCGCGACGACTGGCCGGTCAGGTTCGACTTGAACGGATGCGAGGACGACCACCACACCTCCGTGGTCAGCCCGTTGCCGCGCTCGCCAAGCGCCTCGACCGCCGGCGGGAACAGCAGCGCCTTGGCCATGGTCCCGGCCTTGAGCTGCTTGGTCAGCCCCTGCTGCGCCGCCTGGGTCCAGAAGGTCGTGAAGTCGGGCGGCGTCGCGATGCCGGTGAGGATTTCCACGCCGTCCTTCTTGAACTCCGCGATCTGGGCGGTGAAATCGGGGCTTCCCATCGAGAACAGCGGCGGCTGGTTGTACTTGAACCCGCGGGCTTCCATCGGCGGCCGGAAACCGCGCTTGGGGTCGCCGCCGTTCACGCCGTCCTCGCTGTTCTCGATCAGGCTGCCGATCTTCTTGTTGGTGCCGAGCGCGTCCCACATGTCCATGAAGATGCTGAACATGTCCTCGAAGCCCCAGAAGAAGTGGTAGGTCCACTTGAACGGCTTGTCGGGCGTCGCGCCGCGGCCGAAATAGACGATCTGCCACGGCGTGTCGGCGGTGACGCAGGGCACCTCGTTGGCCTCGGCCTGGTCGGAGACCGGGTTGACCGTGGTGCCGCTGGACGAGCCGATCATCAGATTGACCTCGTGCTTGAGGATCAGCTCGGCCGCGACCTCGGCGGCGCGGTTGGGGTTCGACTGCGAATCGCGCGAGACGATCTCGACCGGGTACTTCTTCTTGCCGATCATGATGCCGTCGCCGATCGCCGCGCGGGCATCGGCGAGCACGAACCGGTCGGCCTCGCCGAACGCCGCGAGCGGCCCCGATTGCGGGCTGACGAAGCCGATCTTCACCGCCCTGGCGGCATGGATGGCGGGCGCCGGAAAGCTCGACGCCGCGGCCGCCGCGAGCACGCCGCCGCCGTATTTGAGGGCGCGCCGGCGATCGATCTTGTTTCCCTTTTCGCTCATGGTCATTTTGGCCTCCCCTTTTTCTGCGCCGGCACCTTCGGATCGCCGGCCATCGGTTGGGTTCAGATGATATCGGTGTTGGGCTCCAGGCCAAGCAGCACCCGGCCGTAGAGCTCGGCGCTCGCTTCCGGCAACAATAGCCCGTGCATGTTGATCGCATGCAGGTCGCGCGAAGCCTGTTGCAGCGGGCTGCGCAGCGCGAGGCTGGAACCGCCGGCCATCAGGAACAGCTTCTCCGCCCCTTCCAGCGCGAACCTGACGCCCTGCGAGCAATCCATCCGGATGCGGGCGCGCATTTCAATCGTCATCGGCGTTCCGGACTGCGCGTGGGAGTCGATGTCGTCGGCCACCCGGTAGAGCATCAGATGCGCCGCGTCGATCAGCGACGCCGCCTCGCCGAGCTTGATATGGGTCGCCGACCATTCCGAATGGATGTGCGGCGTGTAGGCGACCGGCTTGGCCTGGACCGTCCGGCGGAACTCGGCGAGCGCCGCGCGGGCGAGGCCGAGCGCCCCGCCGCACAGGCAAAGCGCGAGGACCGGAACTGCCTCGGCCTTGTGCAGCCAGCCGTCATAGCCCTCTTGCATGCCGGGCGTGGCGCCCTCGATCAGCGCCGGGATCGACAGCCGCCGGTGGGCCGGAACGTGGAGCCCATCGAGCTTGATCGAACAGCTTCCGGTGCCGGCAAGCCCGGCGACGAACCAGTCGTCCTGGATATCGACCTCGCGCGCGGGCACCAGGAAATCGGCGAGATCGACGAGCGCGCCGTCGGAACCGGATATCTCGGCGCCGAGCAGCAGCCAGGAGGCGTGCTCGCATCCCGAGCCGAACGGCCAGAACCCGCTGAGGCTGCAAGAGCCGTCGTCGTTCAGCACCGCCTTGCCGCGCGGCGCGATCACCGCCGAGATCATGGTGTCGGGATCGGCGCCGTAGACTTCGTGGCGCGCCTCGCCCGGGAAATGGGCCATCATCCAGCTATGGGCGTGCATGACGCCGAGCACCCAGGCGGTGGCCGAGCACCCCTCGGCGATCGCCGAGACGACGTCGAGATGCGCGCGCATCGACAGCTCATGGCCGCCGCAGCCGCGCGACTGGATCACCCGGAGCAGGCCCGATTCGCGGATCTGCGCCATATTCTCGGCCGGAACGCGGCGCTCCCTCTCGGCCTGGGCGACCCGTGTCCTGAAGTCCTGGGCGACAGCCTCGGCGCGCCGTCTGAGCTCGGCGACCGCTGCCGGCGAATCGTCGCCGAGCGCCTCGTCCCTGACCGCGGCCATGCCCCCGCCTCCCGTTCGTACCCCGCCCATTTTGCATAGCATGGCACAGGTTGGCCACCAAGCGCCGCATCGGGGGAAGCGGGCGAATGGCAAGGTGCATTTACGGAGGCCGTAACAGGCGCTACAGTCCGCGCGGATGATTCGAAGCTTCAAGGATCGGGAGACGCGACGTTTCTTTGAGGGGCAGCGCGTGGCGGCGTTTCACGGTTTCGCCGACCAAGCGGCCCGCCGGCTGACGCTGCTGGACGGCGCGGAGAGGCTCCGCGACCTCGCCGCGTTGCCAAGCAACCGGCTGGAAGCGTTGCAGGGTGACCGTGCCGGTCAGCACAGCATTCGGATCAACACGCAATGGCGCATCTGCTTCCAATGGACCGACGAAGGGCCGTGCGACGTGGAGATTGTGGACTACCACTGAGGGGTACGAGATGAAAGCAAAGAGCGGCATGAAGCCGGTGCATCCGGGCGAGATATTGCGTGACGAACTCGACGAGATCGGGTTGTCGGCCAATGCGCTGTCGAAGGCGCTCGGCGTGCCGGTCAATCGGGTGACGATGATTCTGAACGGCCAGCGCGGCGTGAGCGCTGATACGGCGCTGCGGCTGGCGCGGTATTTCGGGACGACGCCGCAACTCTGGCTGAACCTGCAGAAGACTTGGGAGCTTCGCCAGGCGG
Organism: Alphaproteobacteria bacterium; assembly: GCA_965205995.1. Lineage (GTDB taxonomy): Bacteria > Pseudomonadota > Alphaproteobacteria > MPNO01 > MPNO01 > MPNO01. The sequence continues at coordinate 811,346 of OZ242200.1, forward strand.
AGATCGAAGCGGGTCGCGAGATTGCCGAGCGCGTGACGCCCCGCCAGTCGGCGGCGTAGCGCCTCCGAGATCACCCCCCGCCCGCCACCGCCTCCTGGCTCGCCGCCGCGGCGCCGACGGCGGCGCCCTTGGTCTCCCACTCGTCGGCGCCGGCGTCGCGCCGGAACTGGCGGCGGGCCGCGTGCTCAGCCGGCTTCGCCGCCTCGCGCAGCTCCTCGATCGCCTGGCGGTCGCGCGCGAACTGGCGGTAGGCGGCGAACTTGGCGGACAGATACTGGTCCGGCCAGGGCACCGGATCCCAGCCGTAATAGGCCGCCGCCTGCTGGGTGAAGTTGGGGTTGTAGAGATGGGTGCGGGCGAGCGCGACCAGATCGGCGCGCCCGGCCGCGACGATGGTGTTCACCTGGTCCCAGGTGAAGATGTTGCCGGCGACCAGGGTCGGGACGGCGGCCTCGATGCGGACCTGCTCGGAGAACGGGGTCTGGAACATGCGGCCGTAGACCGGCTTTTCCTCCGACGCGGTCTGGCCGGTCGAGACGTTGATCAGATCGACCCCGCGGGCAACGAACGCCTTCGAGATCGCCACCGCGTCGTCGCCGGCATTGCCGCCCTGCACCCAGTCATGGGCCGAGATGCGGATCGCGATCGGCCGGTCGGCGGGCCAGGCTTCCCTCACCGCGTCGAACACTTCGAGCGGGTAGCGCAGCCGGTTCTCCAGGCTGCCGCCGTAATCGTCGGTCCGCCGGTTGGTGGCCGGCGAGAGAAACCCGCCGAGCAGATAGCCATGCGCGCAATGCAGCTCCGCCATGTCGTAACCCGCCCGAGCGGCGCGCTCGAAGGCGGCGACGAACCCGGCCTTCACCCGGTCCATGTCGGCGCGGTCCATCTCGCGGGGGACCGCCGAATGGGGCAGATAGGGGAGCGGCGACGGGGCGACGATCTCCCACCCGCCCTCTTCCAGCGGCTGGTCGATCCCGTCCCAGGCGAGTTTCGTCGCGCCCTTGCGCCCGGCATGGCCGATCTGCATGCAGAGCCTGGCGGCGCTGTATTCGTGCGCGAAATCGGCGATGCGTTTCCACGCCGCCTCTTGCGCGTCGTTCCAGATGCCGGCGCAGCCCGGGGTGATCCGCGCATCGGGGGCGATGCAGCACATCTCGGTATAGACCAGCCCCGCCCCGCCCAGCGCCCGGCTGGTGAGATGGACGTAGTGCCACTCGCCGGGCACCCCGTCCTCGGCGCAGTACTGGCACATCGGGGCGACGACGACGCGGTTCTGCAGCCGCATCTTGCCGATGGTGAGCGGGGTGAACATCGGCGGCGGCGGCGCGGCGGCGATTTCGGGCAGGTTTTCGCGCTCCGCGACTCCGGCCGCGAAATCGCGGTCGACGGCGGCGACGAACGCGGCGTCGCGGGTGCGCAGATTGTCGTAGGTGATCGCCTTCGAGCGCGACATCAGGCTGAACGCGAACTGGCTGGGCTCCATGGCCCAGTAGCGCTCGACCTGCTCGAACCAGGCGAGCGACACATCGGCCGCGTGCTGGAGGCGGCCCACCTCGTCGCGCCGGTTGACGTCATAGGCGGCGAGCGCGCCGGCGACGGTGTCATGGACGCGGAACTCCTCGAACAGCGCGATCGCGTCCTCCATCGCCAGCTTGGTCCCCGAACCGATGGAAAAATGCGCGGTGTGGGCGGCATCGCCCATGATCACCAGGTTGTCGCGCACCCAGCTCTCGCAGCGGATGGTCGGGAAATTGCGCCACAGCGAGCGGTTGGTGATCACCGGATGGCCGTCCAGCAGGTCCTCGTAGAGCGACGCCACATAGGCGACGGTCGCCTCCTCGTCGTCCTCCTCCAGCCCGGCGCGGGCAAAAGTCTCCGCCGTGGTCTCGACGATCCAGGTGCTCATCCCGCCGTCATACTGGTAGGCGTGCAGGTTCCAGATGCCGGCGTCGTTCTCGCGGAAATCGAAGGTGAAGGCGGGCAGCGGCCTTGTGCTGCCGAGCCATACGAACTTGTTGGGCCGCCAGTCATGGCTCGGCCGGAAGCAATCGGCATATTCCTCGCGGACCCAGGAGTTCATCCCGTTGCAGGCGATCACCAGATCGGCCTCCGGGAGCGCGTCGAGGGAGCGGATCTCGCGCTCGAACTCCATCGCGACACCGAGCTCGCGGCAGCGTTCCTGCAACAGCAGCAGCAGCGCCTTGCGCGACATGCCGCAGAATCCGTGCCCGCCGGACGTGGTCTTGCGTCCCTTGTAGAAGATGTCGATGTCGTCCCAATAGGCGAACCCGGCGCGGATCGCGTCGTAGCTCGCCGCGTCGTAGTCGCGGAAATGGCCGAGGGTTTCGGCCGAGAACACGACGCCGAAGCCGAACGTGTCGTCGCGCCGGTTCTGCTCGTAGATGACGATCTCGTGGCCCGGGTCGCGCGCCTTCATCAGCAGCGCGAAATAGAGCCCGGCCGGGCCGCCGCCAATCACCTCGATCTTCATCGCCCCGCCCTCCGCTCGCGCCGAATATTGCTTTAAGCCTAAACCAGTTTGCCGCAAGGCGCAATTTATTTTAGGCTTAAACCATATCTGGTGCGGCGCCGCCCGACCGCAAGGCGCCGTTGATCGCCGGGGCGGAATCGCTACCCTGCCGGAAGCGCCGTTTGCGGCGATCGAACATCTCCAACCCGGGGCCGCCAAGCGGTGACTTCCGAAACCCTTTTCCCGCCCACCTCCGCCCCGTCCGGCACCGGCATCTTTCCCGCGCAGACCATTGCGGCCCTGATCCGCGACCGCACGATCTCGGCGACCACCGACTTCGTGCCGGACATGATCCAGCCGGCGAGCCTCGATCTGCGGCTCGGGCCGGTCGCCTACCGGGTGCAGGCGAGCTTCCTGCCGGGGCCCGGCGCCACGGTGGAGGAGAAGCTCGAAACGCTGGGAATGCACGAGATCGACCTCGAGGGCGGCGCGGTGCTGGAGCGCGGCTGCGTCTATGTCGTTCCCCTGCTGGAGCATCTCGCCCTCGACAACCGGATCGCGGCCTTCGCCAACCCGAGGAGTTCGACCGGCAGGCTCGACGTGTTCACCCGGCTGATCACCGACCGTTCGAGCCGGTTCGACGCCGTCGCGCGCGGCTATCACGGCCGCCTCTATGCCGAGGTCTCGCCGCGCACCTTCTCCATCCTGGTGCGCACCGGAAGCCGGCTGAGCCAGATCCGCCTGCATCGCGGCACGCCCGCCATCCCGGCCTCCAGATTGCGCCAATTGCAGGAGGAGATCGGCCTGGTCGATCCCGAGATGGAGCGGGATCCGGGGCACCGCGACGGCGGGCTGCCGCTGCGTCTCGACCTCGAAGGGGACGGCAGCGACACCCTGATCGGCTACCGCGCGAAGCAGCATACCGGGATCGTCGATTTCGACCGCGCCGGCGGTCACGACGCGGCCGATTTCTGGGAGCCGATCCTGGCCCGCGCGGGGCGCGGGATCATCCTGAACCCCGACGATTTCTACATCCTGTCGACCCGGGAAGCGATCACGGTGCCGCCCGATCACGCCGCGGAGATGATCGCCTACGACACCGAGGTGGGCGAGTTCCGCGTCCATTACGCCGGCTTCTTCGACCCCGGGTTCGGCTGGGCCGGGGCCGGCGGCGGCGGCAGCCGCGCGGTGCTCGAAGTCCGCAGCCACGACGTGCCGTTCCTGCTGGAGCACGAGCAGGTGATCGGCGGGCTGCGCTATCTGCGCCTGACCGACAAAACGGACAGGATCTACGGCAGCGAAATCGGCTCGTCCTATCAGGGCCAGCGGCTTCAGCTTTCCAAGCATTTCCGCGGGTAGAAGTGCGGCGGCCGGGCAGCGCCCTGCTTCTCGCCTCTGCGCTGGCGGCGCTGCTGCCGGCCCGGCCCGGCGCCGCCGAACCCTGGGTCCCGCCCGGCAAGCGGCTCGAATTCGCCGTCTTGAGGGACGGTACCGAGATCGGCCGCCGGGTCCTCACCTTCGCGCGCGAAGACGGGCGGCTGGTCGTCGACACGCGGATCGAGATCGCGGTGCGGATGCTGTTCGTCGTGGTCCACCGCTTCGAGCGCCGCGCGCGCTCGGTCTGGCGCGACGGGCTGGTCGAGCGCTACGAAGCCGAGACGGACGAAAACGGGGAGAAATCCCGAATCCGCGTGACGGCGCGCGAGCACGGCCTCGCGATCGACGTGAACGGCTCATCCCGCATCGTGCCGCGCGCGCTCAAAACCCGCGAGTTCTGGAACATCGACATTCTGTCGGAAAAGGCGGCGATCGACACCGCCACCGGGACGGTGGAGCGGATCGTCGTCAGCGGGCCCGAACAGACCTCGCTTCAACTCGGAAACCGCACCATTCCCGCCCGGCATTATCGCCTGACGGGGAAGACCCCGCGCGAACTCTGGTACGGCCAAGAGGGCGGATTGTTGCAGATTTCCCGCAAGGCGCGCGACGGCTCGACCATCCTCACCCGGCGCCGCTTCTAGAACGCCCGGCTCACACCCCGAGATAGGTGTGCTGGACGTCCTCGCTGGTGCGCAGTTCGTCCGAATCGCCCTGCCAGACGACGCGGCCGCGCTCGACGATGTAGTGGCGGTCGCCGATGCGGGTCAGCGCGTCGACGCTCTTGTCGATCACCAGGATCGACTGGCCGTCGGCCTTGAGATTGGACAGGCAGCGCCAGATTTCCGTGCGGATCAGCGGCGCCAGCCCCTCCGTCGCCTCGTCGAGGATCAACAGCTTGGGGTTGGTCATCAGCGCCCGGCCGATGGCCAGCATCTGCTGCTCGCCGCCCGACAGCTGCGAGCCCATGTTGGAGGCGCGCTGGGCGAGCCCGGGGAACAGGTCGAACACGCGCTCGAGCGTCCACGGCGCCGCGTTTCCGGCGCGGTTGGCGGCGGTCGCCACCAGGTTCTCGCGCACCGACAGGTTCGGAAAGATCTGTCGGCCTTCCGGCACCAGCCCGAGCCCGCGCTGGCCGATCTTGTAGGACGCCTCGCCGCGGACCTCCTCGCCCTCGAAGGTTATCGAGCCCGCCCGGGTCGGGACGAGGCCCATGATCGAACGGATGGTCGTGGTCTTGCCCATGCCGTTGCGGCCCATCAGGCTGATCACCTCGCCGGCGCCGATGCTGAAGCTCATCCCGAACAGGACCTGGCTCTCGCCATAGGCGGTCTCGAGATCCCTGACCTCAAGCAATTTCCGCCTCCTCCTCGCCGAGATAGGCCGCCCGCACCTCATCGTTCGCGCGGATCGCCGCCGGCGCGCCGGTGGCGATCACGCGGCCGTAGACCAGCACGGTGATGCGGTCGGCGAGCGCGAAGACGGTGTCCATGTCGTGCTCGATCAGCAGCATCGAATAGGTGCCCTTGAGCCCGGCGAGGAACTCGGTGATGCGCTGGGTGTCCTCGGGCCCCATCCCGGCCGTCGGCTCGTCGAGCAGCAGGAGCTTGGGGCTCGTGGCGAGCGCCATCGCGATCTCCAGCTGCCGCTGCTCGCCATGGGCCAGATTAGCGGCGAGGATATCGGCGCGGGCGCCGAGACCGAGCCGGTCGAGGATCTCCTGCGCCGGCTCGTTGAGCGCGGCATCCGTGGCCGCCGGCTTCCACATCCGGAAGCTGTGCCCGGTATGCGCCTGGATCGAGAGCGCGACGTTCTGTAGCGCCGTGAAGTTGCGAAATACGCTGGTGATCTGGAACGACCGGGCGAGCCCGGCATGCGAGCGCGCCGGCGCGGAAAGCTGGGTGATGTCGCGGCCGTCGAAGACGATGCGCCCGCTGTCCGGCTTGAGCATCCCGGAAAGCTGGGCGACGAAGGTCGTCTTGCCGGCGCCGTTGGGGCCGATCACCGCGTGGATCTCGCCCGGCTCGACCTCGAAATCGAGATTTTGCGTGGCGACGACGCCGCCGAAGCTCTTGTTGAGCCCCTCGACCCTGAGGATGGGGTCAGCCATTGCGCCGGTTTCGGTCGGGGATCAGCCCCCACAGCCCCTGCTTGGCGAACAGCACCAGGATGACCAGCAGCGGGCCGAAGATGAAGTGCCAGTTCTGGCCGGTGCCCGTCGCGACCGCTTCCATGAGGTCGGGCACCCACTCCTCAAAGAGCAGATAGATCGCGGCCCCGAAGGCGGGCCCGAACAGCGAACCCATGCCGCCCACCAGCACCATGATCATGATCTCGCCCGAGCGGAACCAGTGCATGAACTCGGGCGTGACGAACTCGGTGAGGTTGGCGAGCAGCGCGCCGGCGATACCGCACATCGTGCCCGAGATCACGAAGGCGGTGAGCTTGTAGCGGAAGGTGGGGAAGCCGATCGCCTGCATCCGGTCCTCGTTCTCGTGGGAACCGCGCACCACCATGCCGAAGCGCGAGTTGATCACCCGGTGCATGATGAACACGCAAAGAATCAGGAAGGCCAGAATCAGGTAATAGAGATTGACCTCCTCGTAGAGGTCGAAGCCGGGGAAGAATTCGCTCCGGTCGGTGTTGAGCCCGTCGTCGCCGCCGTACTCGTCGAGGCTGATGCCGAGGAAATAGAGCATCTGGGTCAGCGCCAGGGTGATCATGATGAAGTAGATCCCCCTGGTCCTGAGGCAGATCGCGCCGATGACGAGGGCGGCCAGCGCGGACCCCAATATGGCGACGGCGAATTGCAGGAAGCCGTTATTGATGCCGTAGAACGAGAAGATACCGACCGCGTAGGCGCCGAGGCCGAGATAGGCGGCGTGGCCGAAGCTGATCATCCCGCCGAAGCCGAGAATCAGGTCGAGGCTCACCGCGGCGATCGCGAAGATCATGATGCGCGCGAACAGCGCGACATAGAAATCTTCCCCGGCTGCGCCCGCGACCGGGGGCACCAGCGCGCAGATGACGATGCCGGCGATCAGGAAGATCAGCTTGGTCCGCGTCAACATCGCCTCACCCCGCCTGCGCCGGGAACAGTCCGGCGGGCTTGAAGAACAGGACCGCGGCCATCAATACGTAAATCAGCATCGAGGCCACCGCGGGGCCCGCGGTCTGCGCCGCGTCCTCGCCCATGAAGTTAGCCAGCGCGAAGGGCAGGATCGAGCGCCCGACCACCTCGACGATGCCGATCAGCACCGAGGCGATGACCGCACCCCTGATCGAGCCGATGCCGCCGATCACGATCACCACGAAGGCGAGGATCAGCATGTCCTCCCCCATGCCCGGTTCGACCGACTGGATCGGCCCGGCCATCATCCCGGCAATGCCTGCGAGGATCGCGCCGAGGCCGAAGACCAGGGTGTAAAGAAGGCGGATATTGACCCCGAGCGCGGCAACCATCGCCCGGTTGCTCGCGCCGGCGCGGATCAGCATGCCGATCCTGGTCCGGGTGATCAGGACATAGAGCCCGGCGCCGATCGCCAATCCGACCAGTATGATGGCGAGGCGAATTACGGGATAGGGCGTATCGGGCAGGATCTCGACGCTGCCGTCGAGGAACTCCGGTACCGGCAGGGCCTTGCTCTCCGGCCCCCAGACGAGGCGGACCGTTTCGTTGAAGAACAAAATCAGCCCGAAGGTCGCCAGCACCTGGTCCATGTGGTCGCGGTCGTACATGGTGCGCAAGACCACGAGCTCGATGACGATCCCGCTGATCAGCGCGAGCGGCACCATGACGACGAGCCCGAGCAGGAAGCTGCCGGTCCAGGCAAAGACCGTCGCCCCGTAATAGGCGCCCAGCATGAACAGCGAGCCGTGCGCCAGGTTGACGACGTTCATGATGCCGAGCACGAGCGTCAGCCCGGCGGACACAAGGAACAGGAAGACGCCGAACTGGAAGCCGTTCAACGTCTGCTCGACGAGCAGAAGCCAGGTCATGCGAAAAGCGGTTTAAGCCGGTTGGGAGGGTGTGACCGAATGCGCGGAGGGGCGGGCGGGGCCAAGCCCCGCCTCACCCCGTATCTCCGCGGCTACCACTTCGGCTTGCATTCTTTGTAGTAGGAATCCTTGTGGTTCTCGTAGACGACGCCCGTGGTCACGATCACGGGATCGCCATTGGCGTCGGCCCGGACCTCGCGACGGTAGAAGTTCTGGATCGGGATGTGATTGATGTTGTACGCGAACTTCCCCCGAACGGACGGGAAATCCGCCTTCTCCATCGCGGCGACCATCGCGCGCACGTTGTTGGGATCGCCCTTCGCGCCCTTCACGCCGCTGTCCACCAGGAACGGCATGTCGTAGGCCTGCGCCGAGAACAGCGACGGATGGTATCCGTACTTCTTCTTGAAATCGGCGATGAAACGCTTGTTCACCGGGTTGTCGGAATCGTTGTTCCAATAGGACGTGTGGAAGGTGCCGATCGCCGCCTTGCCGTGGCCCGGCAGCGAGAGGTAGTCGACCGTGAAGACCGAATAGAACGGGATTGTCTTGTGCAGCCCGGCCGCGCGGTACTGCTTCAAGAAGGCGATCCCCATCCCCCCCGGGACGAACCCGAACAGCGCCGACGGCTTGACCGAGCGGATCTGAGAGATCTCCGCCTGGTAGTCGCGCTGGCCCAGGCGATACAGGATACGGCCCTTGACATTGCCCTTATAGGTCCGCTCGAAGCCGGTCAGCATGTCCTTGCCGGCCTGGTAGTTGGCCGAGATCAGAAACACGTTGTTGAGCTTCTCCTGGTTCATCAACTCGCCCATGGCTTCGGGCGTCTGATCGTTGTTCCAGGAGGTCGAAAAGAAATACGGGCTGCAGTTCTTCCCAGCCATCGCCGACCAGCCGGCGTTGGTCGAGATCAGGATCTTCTTGGACCGGATCACACGCTTCTGCACCGCGGCGAGAATGTTCGACCAGATGATGCCCGTGACGGCATGCACCTTGTCCTTCTTGAGCATCTTGTCGGCCTGCTGGCGCCCGACATCGGGCTTCCGCTGGTCGTCGCCGTAGACCATCTTCACGTCGAGCCCGCCGATCTTGCGGCCGAGATGGTCGAGGGCGAGTTCGACGGCGTCCTTCTGGTGCTTGCCGTAGATCGCGGCGCCGCCCGAGAAGGTGTTGATGAAGCCGATCCTGACCTCTTTCTCCTGAGCCAGACCCGGCGTCGCCGCCAGCGCGAGCGCCGGTGCGATCAGCGCGATTCGAAACCTCATTTCGTCCCCCTGTCCGGTTCAACGATATTCTTGATGAACCGGCACGTTCCACCGTCCGCGCCCAATTGTCAAACCCGTTATCGGGACGCCGCCGGGCTGCGGGCCTCGTTCTCGACCATCCGCCGCCAGGCGGTGATCGAGATATCGGGGCGGAAGAACCGCTCGGGATGGCTTTCCTTCATCAGCGGCACCACGGACAAATCCTGGTTGTTGAAATTGTAGTGGTGGACCCAGAGGATGTAGCTCCAGTAGCGCAGCCACCACAGCGCCCGGCGCCATCCCTTCGCCCAGGCCACCGCGAACACCAGATAGTGATAGCGGCCGCGCTCGATCGGCGTATACCACTCGTAATGCGTCCAGTTGGACCGGCCGGGCTGGCGCACCCGGAGATTGGCCGGCAGGCGGATCGACACGGCGTGCTCGTTGGAGCCCTGCGCCACCTTCTTCTGCCGGCGCTGCCAGAAATTGAAGCGCGGCCAGCGGCCGAGCCCGGGATAGTCGTCGTCCTCATGCACCGAATGCTGGTAGCGGCTGAGCCAGCGGTCGTTCTCGCCGTGCACGATCTCGGTCTCGTTCCACCCCGCCATGCGGCGGAAGACCACCCACCATGAGCTCCGGTGCAGCATCTTGCCATGCGCCTCGTCGAAGCCGTTCTCGGCGGCGTAGCGCCAGTCGCCCTCGGCTTCCCGGTAGAGCGCGAAGATCCGCGCGTCGCCGCGCAGCAGCTCTTCGGGGATGTCGTCCTCGACCGGCACCGGCGCCCCGTCGCCCATCCACACCCAGACCATGCCGCAGCGTTCCTCGGCCGGGTAGCTGCGCACCCCGATCTTGCCCCGGATCGGCGAATCCGGCCCGTCGGTCAGCGCGGCGACCAGCCGTCCGTCCGCCAGATCGAAGGTCCAGCCGTGATAGGCGCAGGTGATGGTGCCGGGGAACTCGCAGCGCCCCGCCGATAGCGGGATCTGGCGATGCGGGCAGCGGTCCTCCAGCGCGTGGGGTTTGCCCGCATGGCGGACGAAGACGAGGTCGCGGCCGAGCAGCCGCCAAGCCTTCGGCTTCCTGCCCAGCTTCGACGACGGCATGGCCGGGTGCCAGTATTCCGGCAGGCCCTCGACCGCCGCCGCGTAGCGTTCCCAGCGCTCGATCCCCTGTTTCGCGGCCGTTTCCCCGGTTTTCATAGACCCACCTCTGCCCTCGACCGGGTGCAGGTGTCAACGATGGTATAGATCAGGCAGCGCGCGAAGCGCCGCATTCCCGCGGTCTCGACACGCCCCATCGAGTGCCGGGGACGCTCCGCCGAGGCGGTCATGACAGCCGGCAGGCCGAACCGCGCGGTCGGGATCCCGGCTTCGCGCAGGATCACCGCCTCGGTCTGCCCGCTGGTGTCGAGGAAGGGCGCGTGCGGTTTCCCCTCCATGTCCTCGAAGCCGCGGATGGCGGACTGGACGATCCAGTTTTCCGGATCGGTGCCGTGGCCCGGGATTTCGAGGATCGTCTCGCAGTCGGTCTCCAGCCCCGCGTGCCGGGCGGCGATCCCGGCGAGCGCCTCCCCGAGCTCGCGCCTCGCCTGTTGCGGCGCGGTGCGCGGGCTGATGCGCATGTCGACATAGAGGTCGCAGGCCGCCGGCACCATCGACGGCTTGTAGGTCCAGCCGCCTTGGATCGCGCCGACCGCGCCCTGCGGCGCCACCAGCCCGTCGGTGTGGCGCCTGGCGTAGTCGTCGAACCAGGCTTCGAGGCCGGTGACGACAAGGGCCGCATCGGCGATCGGGTTGCGGTAGGCAAGGAAATGCTTGCGCCCGACATAGGTCTGGACGCCGCGCACGCGGATGCGGAACCAGCACAGCCCGACCTCCTCCCAGGCCACCGCGTAGCCGGGCTTGGCGACGACCGCGAAGTCGGGGCTGAGGCCGTGGCCCAGCATGTGCCGGCAGCCGCGCCCGTGACCGACCACGGGCCTGTCGTCGCCGGGGCGCGGATTGGCCGGCGCGCCGCCCGCGCCGAAGGCGGCAATGAGCCCGCCCGGCAGCGCGATTCCGGCCGACAGCACGGCGCGGACAGCGGCGAGGATGCTGACGATATGGGCCTTCGGGTTGTCGGCGCTCAGCCCGGTCACGCTGCCCTCGCCGACGATGGCGCGGGCGACCATGTGGTCGGGCAGGCTGTCGCCGACCCAGGGCACCTCGTCCTCGGCGCGGCCGGTGAACGGGCTGTCGAGCGGCGCGAACAGCAGCAAGTCCGCGCCGTCTCCGGCGCCGCGATGGCGGCCGATCGCGTTGGCCGAGCGCGCATCGAGCGGCTGGATTTCGGCCGCGAGACCGAGCCCGGCCATCTCATCGGCGAGCAGGCCGGCGATCGCGCGCTCCTCGCCGAACGGGCTCGGGGTCTCGACCAGCCGCACCAGCAGATCCCGCATCCAGCGCTCGTCGAGCGCGGCGGCGGCGCGCTCGACAGCCCCCCGGCGTTCGCGGTCGAGCGGCAGAGGCCGGGTCGCGACCGAAACCGGTGCCGACATTGCTTCACCCCCAATCCGCCCAAGTCTGCAAGAATCCGGGGCAGCGAATCGCGGCGGCGCGTTGTCACGCCGATCCGCGGTCGTTTCCCGCGCGACCGGACACGGGGAGGACGCCAGCCTCCCGTGTGATCATTTCCCGGCAACCATTCGGTGCCCGCCGGTCAGGCAATATTAAAAAAGGAAAAATTTATGCAGTCGAAGAAATGCATCGCCACATTTACCGCAGTCCTCGGAGTGTTATTCCTGTCCGCCTGCGGCGGAGGAGGAGGTAGCGGCTCGGGGCTTAGCGACGAAGAACTCGACCGTGTTCGGTCGGACCCCAGGGTAGTGCGGCTCGGGGGCATTCTGGAGCGGGCGGACACCCTGCTCCTTCCCAGCGTTCGCCTCAATTACTCATTATCTGCCCAAGGACAAACGCTAAGCGACCGCTTGGTCGAACGCTTTTCGTGTTCCGGTGCACGTTGCGTGGGGCAGGACGGCACGGTTGTTACAGTGGCGGACTTGCTCGATCCCGATACCGACATCGATCTGACCGAAGTGACCCTCGGGTCGAGGAGCGGTTTCGATACCGTGACCACAGCGGCAAAATTCGACACCTCAAGCAGTGTCCAGGGCGTCACCGTCACGGACTTCCCCTCCGCGTCCAGCTATGGGTTCTGGGGCACATACGGATTTGCGGCGGTGGAAATCGGAGATGGCGGGCTAGCCGGCGGTCACAAGGGGTCTCCTTCACCGGAAACATAAGCTGGGCCGGTGCTTACGTCGTTGGCGATGCTGCGGGCACGAACCCTGGGGGCATCGGGAGTGCGACGTGGAGAGGCATTGCGGAAGCCGCCTCCACCCGCACGTTCCAGCGACGCCAGGGAACCGCGACCGTCACCATCGCCGACCTGTCCCGACCCCGCGTAGGCGTCGATATCGACATAACCGGTTTTCCCATCGGCTCGCCTGCCTGGTCCGACATGCGGCTGGCCCGCGGCCACTTTGCAACGGGGAGCGTGGGCACCGATCGCCTGGAAGGAAACTTTCATGGCCCGGACCACAGCGAAACGTACGGAACCTTCGACACCGGCGCCTATGTCGGCGCGTTCGGGGCGAAACGGGCTCCATAGATCGGCGAGCAAGAGGACGATCGGCGGTTCCCAGAGCGTATCCGTTTTAGTTTGAACCGTTGCCCGCTCTTCCGGACACCCTGTGCGGCGGAACAAATGCGGGGTGCCATGAAGCGGTGCGGGTGGCCGCCCTTCGATACGCCGCTTCGCGGCTACTCAGGGTGAGGGGTTCTTTTCTTTCTCCTCATCTCGAGTAGGCGCGTTGGTGCGCCGATCCGCGGTCGTGTAGGTTGCGCCGCAACCGGACAGGAAGGCTTTATGGAGAAGGATGCGGAGGGCTTCGTCGACCGCGCCGCGGCGGTCGTCGGAGTGGCGATGGACCCGGCGCTGCGCCCGGCGGTGGTCGCCAATTTCGCCCAGTTCATGACGCTGTTCGCGCGCCTGGAGGGTTTCGAGGCGTCCGAATCCCCGGACCCGGCGGCGGTCTACCGGCCTTGACGGGACCGGCGGAGAGCGCCGTCGCGGCGGCGCTGGAGCGGATCGGGCGCGAGAACCCGCGGATCAACGCCTTCGCCGACATCCTGGGCGACGACGCGATGGCTGCCGCGCGGCGTCCCGACCGGGACGGTCCGCTCGCCGGGCGGCACTTCGCGGCCAAGGATCTGTTCGACATCGCCGGGCGGCCGACCCGCGCGGGCTCGCTCATTCGCGCCGACGCCCCGCCCGCCGCGCGCGACGCGACGGCGGTCTCCCGGCTCAAGGATGCCGGGGCGATCCTGCTCGGCCTCACCCATATGGACGAGTTCGCCTACGGCTTCACCGGCGAGAACGCGCATTACGGCGCGGTCCGCAACCCGCGCGACCCGGACTGCATCGCCGGCGGCTCGTCGAGCGGATCGGCCGCCGCCGTCGCCGCCGGGCTGGTGCCGTTCGCGCTCGGCTCTGACACCAACGGCTCGGTGCGGGTGCCGGCGGCGCTGTGCGGGATTTACGGCTTCAAGCCGACCTACGGGCGGGTCTCGCGGGCCGGCGTGGCGCCGCTCGCCTGGAGCTTCGACCATGTCGGAATCCTCGCCGCGACGCCCGACGACGCGGCCGCCGCGCTCGACGCGATCCAGGGGCCGGACCCGCGCGATCCCTCGGCGAGCCCGGACCGGCCGGATGCGCTGGCGCCGCATCTGGAGACCCCTTCCGAGCTCCGCGCCGCCGTCGCGGACGGCCATTTCGCGACCGGCGGCGTGGCGGAGGTCTTCGCCGCCGTCGCGCGCGTCGCCGAATGCCTCGGCGCCGACCGCAGGCTCGAAATCCCGGACAGCGACCGGGCGGTCGCGGCCTCGCTGCTGATCACCTCGGCCGAGGCGGCGACGCTGCATTTCGACGAGATCAGGGACCGTATCGACGATTTCGACCGCTTCACCCGGGCGCGCTGGGTCGCCGCGTCGATGATCCCGTCGCTCTGGGTGGCCAAGGCGCAGCAGTTCCGCCGGCGCTACGCGGAAACCACGCGGGCGGCGTTCGAGGACGTCGACATAGCGATCGCCCCGACAACCCCGTTCCCGGCGACCCGGATCGGCCAGTCGACGATCGAGATCGGCGGCGAGACCCTGCCGGTGCGGGGCGCGCTCGGACGCTACACCGCGCCGTTCTCCTTCCTCGGCTACCCGGCGCTGTCGGTCCCGGTGGCGGGCGATCTGCCGCTCGGCGTCCAGCTTGTGGCGAAGCCGGGCAAGGACGGGTATCTGTTGCGCGCGGCGCGCAGACTGCGGGACGAGGGAATCGCGGGGTGAACGGAAACGAGAGCCTGTTGCAGCGCACCTTCAACCGCGTCCTCGGCCAGTGGCGCGACATCACCTCGGGCGCCTCCGACGACGCCCCGCTCAGCCCCGATCTGTCCGAACGCGACGCCGACCGGGTGCGCCGGCAGATGCGCGCCTGCCTCGAAGGCCGCGGCGGCGAAGTGTCGGCGCGGGCCCGCGCGGCGTCGCTCGGCCGCGCCTATATGTCGCTCACCGCCGGCGGGCGGGCGCGGTTCCTGCGCATCCTCGCCACCGAGTTCGACACCGACCGCCAGGCGATCGCCGCCGCCGCGATGGGCCTCGACGAGCTCGACGACTGGGGCGGGCGCAAGCAGCGCGAGCGCCAGCTCCGCGCGGCGCTGGAACCGCCGCGGCTGCGCCTGCTGACCCAGTTCAACGCGCTCCCCGACGGGGTGAAGTTCCTCGTCGACATGCGCGCCACCCTGCTCGACCTCGCGGCGGCGGACGCGGCGTATGCGGATCTCGAGGCCGACCTTAAATCGCTGCTGTCCAACTGGTTCGACGTCGGCTTTCTCGAACTCCGGCAGATCACCTGGGACACCCCGGCGGCGATCATCGAGAAGCTGATCGAATACGAGGCGGTGCACGAGATCTCCGACTGGAACGAGATGAAGTCGAGGCTCGGCGTGGATCGCAGATGCTATGCCTATTTCCATCCGCGCATGCCGGACGAGCCGCTGATCTTCGTCGAGGTCGCGCTGACCGCCGGCATCGCCGACAACATCCAGACCCTGCTCGCGGCGCGCGACCAGCCGGAGTTTCCCGGCGCCGCCGACACCGCGATCTTCTACTCGATCTCGAACTGCCAGCGCGGGCTCGACGGGATCGGCTTCGGCGGCTTCCTGATCAAGCGGGTGGTCGACCAGCTCGCGGCCGAGATGAAGAGCCTGGAGAGTTTCGCCACGCTGTCGCCGATCCCGGGTTTCCGGGCCTGGCTGGACCGCCATCTGGGCGCCGCCCCGGGCGAGCTGATGACCCGCGGCGAGCGCCGCGCGCTGGCCGCCTTCTGCGAATCCGGCGACGACGCGGAATGCCTCGCCGCGCTCCTCGGCGGCGCTGGCTGGCACCAGGACGCGGCGCTCGCCAAGGCGCTCGCCGGCCCCCTCGCCCGGCTCTGCGCGCACTATCTCGCGCGGGAGAAGCGCAAATCGGGGCGGGCGCTCGATCCGGTGGCGCATTTCCATCTGTCGAACGGCGCGCGGATGGAGCGCATGAACTGGCTCGCCGATGTTTCGCCCAAGGGCCTCGCCCAGTCGGCCGGGCTGATGGTCAACTATCTCTACGAGGCCGACGAAATCCCCCGGAACCACGAGGCCTATAGCGGCGCGGGGGAAATCCCCGCCTCGTCGCGGTTCCGCGCCCTGCTGCGCTGACCCGTGGCGACGCCGCCCGCACAAGACCCGGCGACCGCGAGCCCGCGCCTGGTGGGGGCGCGGATCACCCGCCGCGAGGACCGGCGGCTGCTGCGCGGGCTCGGCGATTTCATCGACGACCGGCGGCTGCACGGGCTCTGCCATGTCGCCTTCCGCCGCTCCGATGTCGCGCATGGGCGGCTGAACGGGATCGACGCGGTAGCGGCGCGCGCCATGCCGGGGGTGGTCGCCGTCTTCACCGCCGAAGACCTCGCCGCCGTCGCGCGGCCGATCCGGGCGACCTCGCGGATGTCGGACTACTACCCCACCCCGCTCTACCCGCTGGTCCCGGACATCGTCCGCTATGCCGGCGAGCCGGTCGCCGCGGTGGTGGCGGACAGCCGCTATCGCGCCGAGGACGCGGCCGAGCGCATCGTCCTCGACATCGATCCGCTCGACGGAAGCACCGATCCCGAATTGGCGGCCGAGCCGGCGGCGCCGCTTATCCACGACGCGGCCGGCGGCAATGTGATCGCCGCCCGCGGCTTCGCGCGCGGCGACGTGGACGACGCGATGAGCCGCGCGGCGGTCCGCGTCGGCGGCCGCTTCCGGGTGCATCGCAAGACGCCGATGGCGCTGGAGACCCGGGGCGCCGTCGCGCGCTACGACCGGCGGACCCGCCAGCTCGATCTCTGCGCCACCACCCAGGTGCCGGGCATCGTCCGCGACGCGCTTGCCGAGATCCTGTCGCTGCCGGGGAGCCGCATCCGGGTGTCGACGCCCGACGTGGGCGGCGGGTTCGGCGCCAAGACCGCGCTCTACGCCGAGGACATCTGCCTCGCCGCGATCGCCCTCCTGCTCGGCCGGCCGGTCAAGTGGTTCGGCGACCGGCGCGAGGATCTCAGCGCCACCACCCAGGCCTTCGACGAGATCCTGGAGGCCGGGCTCGGCGTCGACGGGGACGGCAGGATCGTCGCGCTCGAGGCCGATGCGCTATGCGATGTCGGGTCCTACTCGGTCTATCCCTGGACCGCCTGTATCGAGCCGGTCCAGGTGGTGAGCTTCCTGCCCGGCCCCTACCGGGTCGGCAACTACCGGGCGCGGGCCCGCGCGGTGGCGACGCCGAAACCGGCCGGCGGGCCCTATCGCGGCGTCGGGCGGCCGATCTCGACCTTCGTCATGGAGCGCATGATGGACATGGCGGCGCGCGCGCTCGGGCTCGACCCGGTGGAAATCCGCCGCCGCAACATGATCGCCGAGCACGAGTTCCCGTACCGAACCGCGTCGGGCATCGTCTGGGACCGCTCCAGCTTCCTCGACGGGCTGGAGACCGCGTGCCGCGAGATCGGCTACGACACCCTGCGCGCCGAGCAGGCCGAAGCGCGGGCCGAAGGCCGGCTGGTCGGCATCGGCATCGCCTCCTATTCAGAGCTCACCGGGCTCGGCTCGCGGATCTCCGCGGCGCCCGGCATGCCGGTCAACACAGGCACCGAGACCGCCTCGGTCGCGGTCGACGCCACCGGCGCGGTGACCGCCATTTTCGGCGTCCCCTCGCAGGGCCAGGGGACCGAGACCACGCTCAGCCAGATCGTCGCCGACGAGCTCGGCGTCGGCCTCGACGATGTCGAGGTCACGATCGGCGACAGCGCCACGCTCGGCCACATGACCGGCACCTATGCGAGCCGCGGCGCGGTGCTTGGCGGCGGCGCCGCGATCCTCGCCGCCCGCGGCGCGCGCGAAAAGATCGTCCGCTGCGCCGCCCATCTGCTCGAAGCCGCCGAGACCGACATCGAGATCGCCGGCGGCGTGATCCGGGTCGCCGGCACCGACCGGTCGATGACGCTCAAGGATCTCGCCCGGGCGGTCTATTCCGAGATGGGCCGGGTGCCCAAGCCGATCCGCGACGAGATCGGCAATCTGGAGGCGACAAGGGTCTACGACCCGTTCACCGCGACCGCGAGCTCGGCGACCCATATCGCAATGGTGGAAATCGACCGCGAGACATGCGGCGCGACGGTGACGCGCTATGTCGCGGTCGAGGATTGCGGCCGGGTGATCAACCCGCTGATCGCCGACGGCCAGGCGCATGGCGGCATCGCCCAGGGCATCGGCGCGGCGCTGATGGAAGAAATGATCTATGACGAGGGCGGCCAGCTGCTCACCGCCACCCTCGCCGACTATGTGGTGCCGGGCTCCTGCGACATGCCGCGGATGGGCGTGACCCATCTGGAAGCCGAGCTCCCGGACACGCTCGGCGGGTTCCGCGGGCTCGGCGAGGGTGGCACCATCGGCGCGCTCGCCGCGGTCGCCAACGCGCTCGCCGACGCGCTCGCTCCGCTCGGCGTCGAGATCCGCGAGGCCCCGCTGACCCCGGCGAGGATCCACCGCCTGATCGAGGAAGCGGGGCGGCAGAATTGAGGATGGGCAGACCATGATGGAGTTCGAGACGATCCGCCTGTCACCGGCGCTTGGCGCCGAAATCCGCGGGCTCGACCTGTCTTGTCCGCTCGACGGGGAGACAATCGCCGCGCTGCGCTCCGCCTGGCTCGAAAACTTCGTGCTGGTGTTCCGCGGCCAAATGCTCGACGGCGAGGCGCAGGCGCGCTTCGCCAATTATTTCGGCCCCGTGAGCGAAAGCCCCCAGGCGCCCGACCGGCTGAGGCGGAAACACAACCCCGACCGGCGCATCCTGCTGGTCACCAATATCCGCGAGGACGGCGAGCCGATCGGCGCCCTGCCGGACGGCGAGCTCCAGTTCCACTCCGATTCGGCGTTCCTCGAACGCCCGCTGATGGCGACCGTGCTGTACGCGCTCGAGATCCCGGACCGCGGCGGCGAGACGCTGTTCGCCAATGTCTGCATGGCCTATGAGGCGCTCGATGCGAACCTCAAGGAGCGCCTGGAAGGCCGGCGCGCCTTCAACATCTACGACTACAGCGTCCAGGTTAAGTCGGGGACGCTCGACCGCGCGGGTCTGCCGCAGGCGATTCACCCGGTCGTCCGCACCCACCCGGAGACCGGCGCCAGGGCGGTCTATGCCAACCGCCTGATGACCGAAGAGATCCTGGACATGCCGCAAGCCGACAGCGCGGCGCTCCTGGAGAGATTGTTCGATTCCGTGGAGCGCCCGGAATTCGTCTACGAGCATGTCTGGCGCAAGGGCGACCTGGTGATCTGGGACAACCGCTGCGCCCAGCACGCCAGGCGCGACTTCCCGGGCGACCAGACCCGGCTGATGCGCCGCATCGGCATCGCCGGCGACGTGCCGGTTTGAATGTGACCAATACCGGGGTCGATCACGCGACGGGCAGCTCTCCGCCCTGCAATTCGGGCATGATCTCGCGCGCGAACCGGCGCAGCGTCTCGAGATTGTCCGGCAACAGCATCAGGACGTATTCGAACCCCATCTCGCGAAGATGGCGGAGCCGGTGGAGGACGGCATCCGGATCGCCGATCAGCGCATCGGAGGCCCGGCCGCGGTCGGCATAGGTGTCGGGCTGTTTCCCGTCGAGCCCGGGCAGGGCACCGTAAGCCCCGACCATCTGCGCGACGCGTTTCTCGCGCGCCCGGACGGCGGCTTCGTATTCCCGCTTGTCCCCGGCGATGACGACGGCGCGGGCGAGGCCCACATGCATGGGATCGAACGCCCGGCCCGCCTCGGCACAGGCCGCGCGCCATGCGCGGAGCCGTTCCTCGGTGCGGCCGAAGCTGGCGAACTGGTCGAACAGGACGTTCAGCCCGGACCCGGCGACCCGGGCGATGGATTCATCGGTGCCGGCGCCGGTCCATAGCGGCGGGTGGGGCTTCTGCAGCACCGGCGGTTCGACCACGATGTCGCTGTATTGCCAGTACTTGCCGTGGTGGCTGAAGCGCTCGTCCGAGGTCCACGATTTGAGGATCAGCCCGAGCGATTCCTCGTAACGCTCCAGCGCTTCTTCCTTCGGAATGCGGAAGCTCTCGAACTCGACGTCGCGGTAGCCCTTGCCGATGCCGAAATCGAGCCGGCCGCGCGACAGCAGGTCGAGGGTCGCGGCCTGCTCGGCGAGCAGCACCGGATCGTGCCACGGCAGCACGGTGACCGCCGTTCCCAGCCGGATCCGTTCGGTCCTGGCCGCCAGATAGGTCAGCAGATTGAGCGTCGCCGAGACCTGGCCCGCGCCGGTGAAGTGATGCTCGACCAGGAAGATGCTGTGGTAGCCGAGACCCTCGGCCTCCTGGACCAGGTCGATCAGCTTGCCGTAGCCCTGGCTGTCCGGGGTTTCGTCGCCGCGCCGGGCGATGGCGCCGCCGAAGAGACCGAATTTCATGCCGGGGAGCCTCCGAACGGTTTGTTCCGCCCGCCTGTGGCGCGTACCCTGAAACCTAGAGCAGACGCCGGGCGATCGCCATTGCCGGCAAGTTCCGGCTTTCCCCGGCAAGGATGAGTCATGACCGTCAAGCTCGGCTATCTCCTCCCCACCCGCGAGCGCGTGATGGTGGGGGTGCACGACACCGACCGCATCCTCGAACTCGGGGATCTGGCCGAGCAGGTCGGGCTGGACTCGGTGTGGATCGGCGATTCGCTGATCGCCAAGCCGCGCCACGACCCGCTGACCCTGCTGGCGGCGATCGCCGCGCGGACCGGCCGCATCGCGCTGGGGACGGCGGTGCTGCTGCCGATGCTGCGCAACCCGACCCTCCTCGCCCACCAGCTCGCGACGATCGACCGGATCTCCCATGGCCGGTTCATCCTCGGCGTCGGCACGGCGCGCGACGCGCCGGCGATCCGCGCCGAGTTCGAGGCCGCGGGCGTCCCCTTCGAGAAGCGCATCGGGCGCATGCTGGAGGGGCTCCGCCTGTGCCGCGCGCTGTGGACCGGCGAGCCGGTCGACTGGGACGGGCGCTGGAAGCTCGCGGCGGCGACGCTGGCGCCCCTGCCCTTCACGCCGGGCGGGCCGAAAATCTGGGGCGGCGGCGGGGTGCCGGCGGCGCTCAGGCGCTGCGCGGTGAATTTCGACGGCTGGTTCCCCTCGGGGCCGGGCGGCGGCGCCCAATGGGGCGCGAGCTGGGACGCGCTCAAGACCGATGCCGAGGGGGCCGGGCGCGACCCGGCCGAGATCGAGGGCGCGGCCTATGTCACGGTCGCGATCAACGACGATCCCGGGGCGGCGGAAGCCGAGCTCGATTCCTATCTGTCGCGCTACTACAACCGGCCGGCGGACCATGTCCGGCGCGAGCAATACGCCTTCGCCGGCGACCGGGCGGCGGTGACCGGCTGGCTCGGCGGCTTCGTCGCGGCCGGGGCGACCCATCTCTGCGTCCGAGTCACCGGCTCGGACGACGCCCGCCAGATGGCCGAGCTCGCCGAGCTCGGCAAGGATTTCGGCTGAGGGGAGAAGACCATGGCGACCACCCTGAGCGGCGATTTGAAGCGCCGGAGCAACGACCGCTGGGAAGAGGAGATGGCGGCGCTGCACGAGCGCACGCAGGCGCTCGACCTCTACGAGTTCTGGTCGGTCGGCAAGGCCGGCGAGCACGAGGCGGTGCGCGACCTCGCCCGCTTCGACAAGGCGGTGCCGCATATCTGGAAATACCGCGACATCCGGCCCTGCCTGGAGAAGGCCGGCGAGCTGATCGACATGAACGAGAGCGAACGCCGTTCGCTGATCATGTGCAACCCGGCGCTGAAGGGGCTGATCGCGACCGTCACCACCATGTTCGCCGCCTACCGGATCAACAACCCCGACGAGATCGCGCCGGCCCACCGCCACTCGCCCAACGCGATCCGCTTCGGGCTGACCGGGCACACCAACTTTACCGGGGTCGAGGGCGAACCCATCACCTTCGGCCCCGGCGATCTGGTGCTGACGCCGCACGACACCTGGCACAACCACGGCAATGAGGGCGAAGGCGGGGCGGTCAATCTCAGCGTGCTCGACATGCCGCTGGTGAACATGCTCAACGCCACCTATTTCGAGAGCGACTATTTCGAGGAAGACGAGCACGGCCGCAGGATCCACAAGGCAACCCAGGAAAACCGCTTCCATCCCGAGTATTCCAGGCGCACCTACGGCCAGGGCGGGCTGCTGCCGCGCAGCGTGTCGCACGACCGCGGCACCGGCAATGCCTCGCCGATGTATGTCTATCGCTGGGAGGCGACGCGCGAATTGCTGGAAAACCTGCGCGACCTCGAGGGATGCCCCCATGACGCGGTGACGGTCGAATACGTCGATCCCACCACCGGCAAGGCGCCCTACGCCACCATGACCTTCTTCGCCCAGATGCTGAGGCCCGGTGAAAAAACCCTGGCGTCGCGCCAGAACGCGAGCCTGATCTACACCGTGTTCGAGGGGCGCGGCCATTCCATCGTCGGCGGGCGGCGCTTCGACTGGGAGCCGTTCGACACCTTCTGCGTGCCGGGCGGCGAATGGGTCGAGCATGTCAACGAGGGGGTGACGGACGACGCGATCTTCTTCGTCTCCTCCGACGAGCCGGTGCTGAAGACGCTCCATTTCTACAGCCGCCACGGCCGCACCGAAACCGGCGAGGAGGTGCTGCTCGAAACCTCGCGCCGGTTCTGACGGGCGCGTATCGAAGGGCCGCCCGATCGAACCCCTTACGCGGCGCCCCAGATTTCCCCGGCGGTTTCCGCCACCAGAGCGAGCTTGTCCCACTGGGCGTTCTCGCTCACCTCGTTGCCGACCGCCATGCTGGCGAAGCCGCATTGCGGGCTGAGGCACAGATTCTCCAGCGGCAGATAGCGGGCCGCCTCGTCCACCCGGCGCTTGAGCTCGTCCTTCGATTCGAGCTCCGGGAGCTTGGAGCTCACCAGCCCCAGCACCACCATCCTGTCGCGCGGCGCGAAGCGCAGCGGCTCGAACCCGCCGGCCCGGTCGGTGTCCCACTCCATGAAAAACCCGTCGACCGGCACGCCCGCGAACATGTCCTCCGCCACCGGTTCGTAGCCGCCCTCGGCGATCCAGGAGCTCTTGAAATTGCCCCGGCACATGTGGACGGTGAGGGTCATGTCGTCCGGGCGATGCTTGAGCGCTTCGGCGATGCCCCGCGCATAGATGCGGATGAGGTCCGCCGGATCGTCGCCGCGTTCCGACATCTGGTTCCGCACCTTGGGGTCGCAGAGCATGGCGAAGGTGGTGTCGTCGAGCTGGAGATAGCGGCAGCCCTCGTCATACAGCATCCGCACCTCGTCGCGGTAGGCGGCATAGAGATCCTCGCGGAACTCATCCAGATCGGGATAGACGTCCCGGTCGATCAAAGCGCGGCCGCTGCGGTGGTAGGCAAGGCTCGGCGACGGGATGCAGAATTTCGGGGTCTCGCCGACATGCGCCTTCAGGAACCGGAAGTGATCCAGCATCACCCCGCCGGGGTTGGCGACCCTGCCGGCGATCCCCAGCGAGGCAACCCCCTGCCCGCCCTTGAAGGTGGGGCCCTGATGCGGCGCCGACTGCTCGATGCCGTCGAGGCCGCAGAGAAAATCGTAGTGCCAGGATTCGCGCCGGAACTCGCCGTCGGTCACCGATTTGATGCCGGCCCCCTCCTGCTTCCGGATGGCGTCGACGATGCAGCGGTCCTCGATTTCGGCGAGCTCGGCGGCGGTCATCTCGCCGGCGGCGGCCTTCGCCCGTGCCTGGTGAATTTCCCGCGGGCGCAGCAGGCTGCCCACATGGTCGGCCCTGAACGGCGGTCTCGAAGAATCCCGATACGTCATGTCCCTCTCCCTGGCGCTCTGCACGGCGATTGTCGCGCAGCGTGCCGGATACCGCCAGCGGAGGGAGGCGACCTGCCGGCGCGTTTCCATCTCCTCGCGCAGGATCTCGCCCGGACGCACGGGCCTCGTCCCGTTCCTCGCGTTCACGGTCGCAGCTCCTCGCCGCTACTCCGTCTCCGGCGGGACCAGGCTTTCGAGTTGTGGGATCAACACCGGCAGGTCTTCATGCACAATTTTCCAGACAACCTCGATGTCGATTTCGAAATAGGCGTGAACGATCCGGTTGCGCAGTCCAACAATTTCCCGCCAGGGAATCCCGGTATGCGCCTCCTTGGCGGCTTCGCTTACGCGGGAAGCGGCTTCGCCAACGATCTCCAGGGTTTTGAAAATCGCGTTCTGATGCAGATCGCTCCGCTCGAATTGAGCATAGGTCATGCCGTCCGCGAACCGCGCGGCCTTGCGCGCCGCGACAAGCATGTCGAGCAGATACGAGTCATCTCGCCGCATAGATGACCTCGGCGGAATCGAGAATCTCCTTGCGGCGGATATAATTCGGGCTCCGCTCTACCGACGAGCGCGTCACAACGTCCACTTGCCGGCCGAACAGCTCCGACAATTCGGCGGTCATGCTCACGAAACGGAACCCCGGCACACGGCCCGGTTCGAATTCGATCAAAACGTCAATATCGCTCTCGGGACCGAAATCGTCCCGCAACGCCGAACCGAAGATCGCGAGCCGCCGGATGCCGTGCGCCCGGCAGAACGCGGCCAGTTCGGCCTTCGGGATACACACTCGCGGGTTCATGTCTCGAACACCCGATTGGCGTCGACTTGGAAGCCGGCGGGCTCCACACCCCGCCGCGCATCCACGGAGATCGTAACACGCAGGTCGCCGTCGAGCGCCGCGAGTATCCTGATCAGCCGGTCGAGCGTGAACCGCCCGAGATCCGCGTTGCGGATGCGCGAGAAGTCCGCCGCGGCGAAACGCGTCAGCGCGCCGGCTTTCCGCACCGAAAGCCCGCGATCGTTCAGCACCGCGATAATCCGGGCCGCGAGGATCGCCTTGGCCTGTTTCAAATCCGCTTCAGGGTCGCCGAGATCGCGAAACACATTGCCGCTCCCCTCGACCGTTTCGAAGCCGCTCTCGGTCATGACGACAATTCCCTTCTCAAGCGCGCCAGCCGACCACAGATCGGATCGATTTCCGCACTCGGCGTCCCGATCCCGGTTTTCGATTTCTTGCGGAACGCGTGGAGCACCCAAAGCCGCCCGGCAATTTCCGTCACATGGACCACCCGCCAGGCATCGGTCCGTGTTGACCCGGTCCCGCACGGCCAGAGGGAACGATTCGAATACCTTACGCGCCGCCCCGATCCAACCGACCGGCCTCGTGTCACGGCTCATGCGGCATGTTGTCAATATTGACTACAGTTGTCATCGAGCCGGCCGTTGCACCAATCGAATGCCGGCAGGCGGCGTTCAACATGGAGCACGCAGAACAGGAGAAGCTGCGGCATTTCAAACGGTCCGTCGAAGGCGGGGGTTCCGATTTGCGCCTCGAAGAAATCGGCGAGGCGGGCAGCGCGGCGGCGTTGGTGCTCGACGATCGTGGGCGTTCGCTCGCCTTCGGGGCGCAGGATCTCGCGCGATCGTCGCGAGCCGCGCGCAGGGCGAGGTCGGGGTGACGTAGAGCTTCATCTAACGGCCGACACAGAAAATACGCGTGGATGGTCGGCCCTGCCCGCCCTTGAAGGTCGGACCCCGATGGGGCGCCGACCGGTCGATGCGGGCGCCGCCGTTGCCGGCGGGCCGAAAGGTCTGTAGACCCGGACCCGCACCGCAACACACCGCAAGAAACGTCGAGAAAGGGAGCAACCGCCCATGTCGAAACTGTTGAGCGCGATCCTCGCGGCCGGCATCGCCGCGCTGGCCGTCGGCCCGGCGGGTGCGCAGGCCATCCTCAAATCCGAGACCGGCAACCCCGGCTCGACCGGTCACGCGCTGGTCGTCGTGGCCTCGAAGATCTACAAGCGGGATCTCGGGATCGATATCCAGATCAACGACAGCCAGACCCTGACCAAGTCGGCGTTGAAGCTGGGCCGCAACCAGATCGACCTGATGGCGATGCCCACCTCGGTCTTCAAGTACCTCGCCACCGGCTCGCGCATGTACAAGAAGAAGCTCCATAAAGAGGCGATCGCGGCGGGCAAGAACGTCCGCGCGCTGTTCGGCTTCCAGGGCGTCGTGTTCCATGCCGTGACCTTCGACGTCGACGGCATCGAGACGTGGCACGACATCAAGGGCAAACGGGTGTTCGTCGGCCCGCCCTCGGGCGCCGCGTCGGTCACCGTGCAGACCATGATCCGGGCGCTCACCGGCTACGAGCCCAACAAGGACTACAAGGCCGTCAAGCTGAACTGGGGTTCGGGGCTGCAGGCGATGATGGACGGCAAGCTCGACGTCTTCGTCCGTCCGGTCAATCCGGGCGCGGCGATGATCGAGCAGCTCGGCATGTCGAAGAAGTTCCGCCTCCTCGACGCCGACATCTCGACCCAGGCCTGGAAGAAATGGCTCAAGGGGCCCGGGCGCTTCACCGGCACGATCCCGGCCAACACCTATAGCGGCCAGGTCAACCGGGACAAGACGCTGAACGGCGGCGCGGCGACGTTCTATCTGGCGGTCCGCAAGGACATGACCGACGAGCGGGCCTACAAGATGACCAAGCTGTTCTGGGCCAATCTGGACGAGGTGCACAAGACATCGGTGATCCTCAAGCCGATCACGATGGAGATGCCGTTCGTCGGGATAAACGCCATGCTGCACCCGGGCGCGGTCAGGTACTACAAGGAGAAGGGCATCGCCATCCCGGCCAGGGTGATGCCGTAGCGCGACCGGCGGGTCGCGGATGAGGCGGGGCGCCCCGAAGGGCCCGTCCTGACATGGCTTCGCTCGGCGCGCGGCCCGAAGCGTCCCGTTCGCCGGCGGGCAGGGCGGTAGCCGCGGCGGCCTTTGCGGTCGCCCTGTTCATGGCCCTGCTCGGCATCGCGAATTCCTCGCCGAAGTTCTGGTTCGTGCCGACGGTGGGGCCGTTCGATTCGGAATGGATCCGACCGGTCTTTCTCGGCTGTTCGGTGTTCATCGTTCTGTCCGCCAAGGGTTTCGCGCGGCACTTCGCGGCGCGGAATTCCCCGCGTATCCGGCTCGGCCTGTCGATCGATCTCGCGCTGCTCGCCGCCGCGTTCTGGTGTTTCTGGCGCTATTACGTCGATGTCTCGGAGATCGGCGAGGGATTGTTCGATTTCGACCCGATCCACCCGATCGTGGCGCTCCTCGGCGCGGCGGTGTTCATCGTCATCTGCTGGAAGGTCTGGGGCGCGCCGCTGGCGATCTGCGGCGTCGTCGCGCTGATTTATTTCTTCACGGGCGAGCATTGGCCCTGGATCTTCCGGACCGCGCCGATCGTGTTCGTCGATACCGCCGAGGACCTCTGGTTCAACCTCAATGACGGCATCCTGGGCACGCTGATGGGGATCCTGATCTTCACCGTGTTCCCGTTCGTGCTCCTCGGCACCATGCTGGAGCAGATGGGCGGCGGGCGCTCGCTGATCAAGCTCGCGTTCCATGTCACGCGGAATTTCCGCGGCGGCCCGGCGCATGCCGCGATCCTCGCTTCCGGCCTCTTCGGCACCATGTCGGGCGGCGCGGTCACCAACGTGGTGGCGACCGGGGTGATCACCATCCCGATGATCAAGAAGCGGGGGTTCAGCCCCGCCTTCGCCGGCGGGGTCGAGGCGACGGCCTCGAGCGCCGGGCAGATCATGCCGCCGATCATGGGCGCCGCCGCGCTGGTGATGGCCGATTTCACCGGCCTCTCCTATCTGACGATCATCGTCGCCGCGCTGGTGCCGGCGCTCGCCTATTACGCGAGCCTGTTCACCAGCGTGGTGTTCGAATCGCGCCGCCTGGGGGTCGAGGCGGTGCCCGACATGGATGACGATCTCACCGTCACCGCCCAGGATTTCGTCAATTTGGCGATGATCCTGATCCCGGTGGCGGTGGTCATCCTCACCTTGCTGCGCGGGTTCTCGCCGGCCGGGGCGGGCATGCTGGCGATGTACAGCGTGGTGGTTCTGAGCTTTCTCAACCCGGAAATCCGCCGCCACCCGCTGAAGATCGTCACCGCCCTGGTGCGCGGCGCCGAGACCCATGCCTCGCTGCTGATGGCGATCGGCGTCGTCGGCATCGTCGTCGCCGTGCTCGGCGCGACCGGCCTGCCCAACGACTTCGCCCAGCTCGTCGGCCAGGCCACCGGCACGCAATTGTTCCTGACTTTGGCGGCCGCGGCGTTCGCGGCCCTGTTGCTCGGCATGGGCATGCCGACGCTGCCGGCCTATCTGACGATCATCCTGATCCTCGGCCCCTCGATGCAGAACCTCGGCCTCTCGGTGCTGACCGCGCATCTCTTCGTGTTCTATTTCGGCGTCGCCTCGTCGATCACCCCGCCGGTGGCGATCGCGGCCTACGCCGCGGCGTCGATCTCGGGCGGCGCGCCGCTGATCACCTCGGTCTACGCGATGCGCATCGGCCTGGTGAAATTCGTCGTGCCCTTCATCTTCGCCTTCTACCCGGTGATGCTGATCGTGCCCGAGAGCGGGGTGGCGTTCGACAGCCTGGCCTTCGGGTCGATAATTTTCCGCATGCTGGTGGCGATCTACCTGGTGTCGAGCTCGGTCATCGCGTTCGACCGCAGACGCCTTCCGTGGTGGGAGATCGCGCTCCGGCTCGCGCTGGCGCTCGGCGTCCTGCTGCTCGATCCGGCGATCCACTGGCCGGCAACCGGCCTGGCGTTCGCCTATCTCGGCTGGCACTATTTTCGGTTTTCGGCGAAACCGGGGGCTCGCTAGGCGGCGCGCGCGGCGCTACTCCGTCTCCGGCGGCGAACTCGACTCGGGCGGGATGGCGGGTTCAAGCAGGGAGATCAGTTCCGGCAAATCCTCTCCGATCGTTTTCCAGACGATGTCGAGGTTGATGTCGAAATAGGCATGTACGAGCCGATTGCGCATCCCGACGATCCGTTCCCACGGCAGCTCCGGCAAATGTCGGCGCGTGGGTTCCGAAACACGGGTCGCCGCCTCTCCGACGATCTCGATATCCTTGACCACCGCGAGGACCAGTTGGCGGTCCTTGTCCAGATCGTCGCGCGTCCGGCCCCGCGCGAAGGATACCGCTTCGCGCGCCGCGTCCAGCATGTGCCTCAGGCGAATCCCGTCATCCCTGCGCATACTGGACTTCCGCCGTGTCGAGGACTTCCTGGCGGAAATAGCGGCTCAAATCCTCAGGGGTGCGCAAATCCACCTTGCGGCCGCCGAACAGCGGCGACAGCTCGATCTCCATTCCGGCGATGCCCAGCAGGCCAGGAACGCGGCCCGGCGCGAACTCGACCAGCACGTCGATATCGCTCTCGGGACCGAAATCGTCCCGCAGCGCCGAACCGAAGATCGCGAGTCGCCGGATGCCCTGCGTCCGGCAGAACGCGGCCAGTTCGGGCTTGGGGATCGACAGTCGCGGATTCATCTCTCGAACACCCGATCGGCGTCGACATCGGTTCCGGCGGCTTCCGCATCCCGCCGCGCATCCACGGCGATTGTAACACGCAGACCGCCGTCGACCCAGCCGGACCACGGCCCGCCCCCCTCACACCCCCGGCGGCGGCAGCGAGCCCGCCACCGCGGGCAGCGCCGCCACCCGCGCGTGCCAGGCGGCCAGCCCGGGCCTTCCCGCCCGCCAGTCGAAGGCCGGCAGGCGGCGTTCGATGTCGAGCGCGCAGAACAGGAGCATCTGCGGCATGTCGAGCGGGCCGGCGAAGGCGCCGATCTCCGCCTCGAAGAAATCGGCGAGGCGCATTGCGCGGCGGCGTTCGTGCTCGATTGTGCCGGGCGAGCGCTCGTCCTCGGGGCGCATGATCTCCCGCGCCCAGACCGCCACCCCGTCGAGCATGCTGCGCGCCGTCGCCTGGCATGCGCGGAACGGCCAGCGGGCCGCGCCGTCGGGCGGGCCCAAGCGGCGCGGCGGGGCGAGCGCGTCCATGTAGTCGACGATCACCCCGGTGTCCTCGAAGCCCGTGCCGTCGTCGAGCCGCAAATACGGGACGCGCCCCGACGGGTTGAAGGCGAGCATCGGGTCGTCCGGGACCCGCGTCCGGGTCCACACCAGCTCGATCCCGTGCACCCCCTTCTCCAGCCGCGCGATCATCGCGAGCCGGGCATAGGGCGAGGTCGGGGTGACGTAGAGCTTCACCGCCCTACCCCGCCTCCCCCCTACCCCGCCTCCAGCGTGTGCAGCTCGCGGCGCAGGATCTTGCCGGTCGAGGTGGTCGGCAGGTCGGCGACGATCTGCACCTCGCGCGGCACCTTGTAGGCGGCGAGGCGGTCGCGGCAGAAGCCGATCAGCTCGTCCGAACCGGCCTTG
The DNA here is from genome assembly GCA_965205995.1 of Alphaproteobacteria bacterium. Taxonomy (GTDB): domain Bacteria; phylum Pseudomonadota; class Alphaproteobacteria; order MPNO01; family MPNO01; genus MPNO01. Next base: position 841,369 of record OZ242200.1, read on the forward strand.
CCGTCGGGCTTGAGCACCACATAGGCCTTGGCGACCTCGCCCTTGGCCTCGTCCTTCTTGGCTCCGACGCCGACCATGGCGACCGCCGGGTGGGCCGAGATCACGCGCTCGATCTCCGCCGGGTAGATGTTGAACCCGGCGGTCAGGATCATGTCCTTCTTGCGGTCGACGATGTAGAAATAGCCGTCCTCGTCGACCTTGCCGAGATCGCCGGAGTGGAGCCATCCGTCGGGCTCGATGGTCTCGCGCGTCGCCGTCTCGTTGCCGTAATAGCCCATCATCACGAACGGGCCCCGGAACATCAGCTCGCCCACCTCGCCCGCCGGCAGCTCCTTCGAGGCGTCCTCGGGGTCGACGATCCGGGCGCGGTGGTAGAACATCTCGATGCCGACCGAGCCCAGCCGGTTCTCGCCGTAGCAGTGCTGCATCAGCCCGGGCCCGGCGAGCTCGGTCATCCCCCACAGCTCGTAGACCTCGCAGCCGGCGCGCCGGCGCCACTCCTCCGCCTTGGCGACCGGCATGGTCTGCCCGCCGGTGACCGAGCGCTGCAGCGAGGACAGGTCGAATTTCTCGAATTCCGGGTGCGCCAGCATGTAGAAATACATCGTCGGCACGCCGTCGGTGACGGTGGCGCGGTAATCCTGGATGCCCTGCAAGGCTTCGCTTGCGTCGAATCTCTCGTAGAGCACCAGCGTCGAGCCGAACAGGAAGTTGAGGTTCATCAGCGTGCCGCCATAGACATGCGCGCAAGGCAGCGCCGTGAGCTGCACGTCGTGGCTCGTGCGCATGTTCATCGCCGCCGTCACCGCGGCGTTGAGGATCACCGACCGGTGGCTCAGCATCGCCCCCTTGGGGAAGCCGGTGGTGCCCGAGGTGTAGCAGATGGTCGAGAGCGATTCGGGGTCGGCCTTCACGGGCGCGAAATCCTCCGACCCCGAAGCGGCGAGCGTATCGAAGGAGGCCGCGCCGTCGGCCTCGCCGAAGACGACGATCTCGGCCAGATGCCCGTCTTCCTTCAGCGACCGGATGGGCGCGGCCCGGTCGGCGGTGGTGAACAGCGCCTTCGCGCCGCAATCCTTGACCACATAGGCGACCTCGTCGGGCGTCAGCATCACGTTGATCGGGTTGATCACCCCGCCCGCCTTGGCGATCGCGTAGTAGCTCACGATCCATTCGACGCTGTTCTGGGCATAGAGCGTCACCCGGTCGCCGGCCGCGACGCCGATTTCGCGCAGCCCGCTCGCCACCCGGCTCGAAAGCCGGTCGATCTCGGCGAAGGACAGCGCCTTCCCGGCGAAGATCAGCGCCGTCTTGTCGCCGAACGCGGCCGCCGCGTCGCCGGGAATTTCACCGATCGTCTTGCCGAACATGGGCGTGTCTCCCCCTCGGATGGGTTGCGGGCGATCATGCCATCCCCGGGCCATGGATTGAAGCGCGGCGGACGCCCTGGAAGGCGGTCCGCCCTTGCGCCTTCCCCGTCCTGGCCGGCGAAGGCCGGGCATGCGCCGGTGCTGTGAATTTATGTATTGATTTGGCATGCTTTCGGCGCCATCTACGGGCATGGAGTTCGAGTTCGATCCGGAGAAGAGCGCGGCGAACAGGACCAAGCACGGCATCGACTTCAATGACGCCCAGGCGCTGTGGGACGATCCCTGGCTGCTCGAAGCGCCGGCGCGGACAGTGGACGAGCCGCGCTTCATAGTCATCGAAACGATCGGGGGACAGCACTGGTCGGCGGTCTGCACGCGCCGCGGTGAAAGCATACGGATCATCTCGGTCCGCCGCGCCCGCATGGAGGAGGTTGAGCGTTATGAAAGCCCATGAATTCGACCGGGCCTTCGATTCCGCCGACGATGTAAGCGGACATGTGGACTGGTCGCGGGCGCGGCGGGTCAACCTCCAGGCCAGACGCGTCAACGTGGATTTCCCGGCCTGGGTCGTCGCCGCCCTCGACCGGGAGGCCAGAATGCGCGGCGTCCCCCGGCAATCGCTGATCAAGCTCTGGATTGCCGAACGTCTGAAGCAAACCTCCTGAGGGCGCCGCGGGGGCAGCGGTTACCGCTTTCTCCCGGCAATGCACCAGGGATCGAACGCCGAAACGGGGCGCATTATTCCCGATTGTCGTAAGCGGTTTCCGTAACCGTATGTAACTGCGTTCCACCGCTTATGAGTGTACCGCTCGGCAAGGGCACCACCGTATCGATGAACTGGGAAAACCGGAGATAGTAGCGCTCGCCGGCGCGCAAATCGAGTTCGAGTTTCTCGGGCCATCCATCCGGAATTCCGAGGAAGTGGGGCCGCACGCGGATCTCCGTCCGTCCTGGCCTCACAAACGCAGCAATCCCTTCGCCACGCTCAAGAGAGCCGAGAAACGCCTCGCCGGCATATGCGCGAAAATCGATTGCCCGACCCATCCAATCTCCGGTCGGCCGATATATCGTGACGTGGGCGGCGTTTTCGGGGCCAAGGTTCGGATCCTGTCGTACCTCTTCGGTCGCCGCACAACCGGACGCCGCCGCCGCGAGAAGGGCCAGCGCAGCGAGGCCCGAATATTGCCGACTTGAGCGGACGGCTCTCTTCGAAAACATGTATCTCCCCCGGGCGCCTTTCTCCCGAACCGACGAAAACGCCATGCCCGCCATGACCGAAGCCAGCCTGCTCCCGTTCGATCTGCCGGAAGTCAGACGCAAGTTACAATCCAAGACCGTGAACTATTTCCGAAACTGCCGTTTTTATTTGACCGTAAATTCTACTTTTCAGCTCCGATCCCGAGAGACTCCGACCGCCCGCTCCCGTCCCGCGCTTTACCAGGCTGCTGGAATGCAAATCCTCGATGACCTTGGGCGGGTTCCCGGCAATTACGCGCGTTTCGATTTGAACGAAAGTATGCTGAAGATTGCCCCGGCCCGGACCGCCGTAGTCGCCATAAAAGCCGAATGCAGCAGTATTGTGTTTTGGCCAATTGGACGGCGATGCTTCATTGTAGCCGGCGGGACGAAGCAAGACGATCGCATCCAGATTGTGCGTCTTCATCAGCATGGAAAGGCGAACGCCGGCTTTATCGGAAACAACGTGGGGAGACAGTCCGAATTTCAGTGAAAAGCCGGTTTCGAACAGGGAATCGCCGTTGGATGAGTAATCGACGTCATCGGTCAGGTCCACGACACCGACACCGCGGCCTGACAGTCTTTGCTTCAGCTTCTCGAAAACCAGGGCGGAAAAATCCCAGTCTACAACCAGATCTTCGTGCTTGTTCTGAGAATTCGTAACTCCTCTATGGACAATTTCTCCCGCTTCGGGGAGAGCATTGATAATCCCGATTCTCGAGATTTCCACGCCGGCAACTCTCGGCTTGGTCACTGCGCATGCGGCCAATACAACCAAAACGGGCACCAGCAGGCAGACTCTCATGTTCACGCGGATTCCCCCGGACGCGTCGAGATTTCGCGGCCAATCGATCATTCACCATTTATGGTATTTCCATCTTGTGATGGCGTCAACCGGTGGTAGAACCGTAACCGTCCGGCGAAGCAGGCCCATTGCCGCCGTATTCGGAGACGGGCCGATCGAACCACCCGGCCGCGCCGTCGGCTGAGGGATGTCCGCGGTCGGCGAAAAAAATCCCCCCTCATCCCGAGTACGCGCGTCAGCGCCGTATCGAGGGACGCCCCATCCGTCATTTCGACCGAGCGGGAGGGGCGGAACCGCGCTTGCGAGTCGGGCCGCGCTGCGCCACAACGGGGCGATGGCGGCAAAGAGCGTGAAACCGGCGGCGGCAGTCGAGGCGTATTTCGCCGAGCTGGGGCGAATCCGCGCGACCGGCGGGGCGACCGGGGAGCTCTCCTACCATCCGGCGCTCGGGACCCTGCTGAACGCGGTCGGCGCCACGCTCAAGCCGAAGGTGTTCTGCGTCGGCGAGCTTGCCGACCAGGGCGCGGGCCGCCCCGATTTCGGCCTCTACGCGGCGAAGCAGGTCCAGAAGGGCCGCCCGCGCGAAGGCCAGTTGCCGGAGCGCGGCGCGGTCGAGGTCAAGCCGGCCGAGGACGACGCCTGGCTCACCGCCGCGAGCGCCCAGCTCGGCCGCTACCGGGAGCGCTACGGGCTGGTGCTGGCGACCGATCTGCGCGAGTTCGTGCTGGTCGGCGCCGACGCGGCGGGCCGCCCGGCGAGGCTGGAGGCCTTCCGGCTGGCGGAGAGCGCGGAGGCGTTCTGGCGCAAGATCGAAAAACCGCGCGCCTTCGCCCGGGAGGTCGGCGCGGGGCTCGGCGAATATCTCGCCCGCGCGCTGTCGCACCGCGCCGCGCTGGCCGAGCCGAAGGACCTCGCCTGGCTGCTCGCCTCCTACGCCCGCGACGGCCTCGCGCGGGTCGAGGCTGCGGGCGACGCGCCCTCGCTCGGGGCGGTGCGGTCGGCGCTGGAAGAAGCGCTCGGCGTCCGCTTCGAGGGCGACAGGGGCGCCCGCTTCTTCCATTCGACGCTGGTGCAGACCCTGTTCTACGGCGTGTTCTCGGCCTGGGTGCTGTGGGCCCGGCAGACCCCGCCGCCGACCGGGCAATTCAACTGGCACGACGCGGTCTGGCATTTGCGCGCGCCGGTGCTGCGGGCGCTGTTCCAGCAGCTCTCCGATCCCGGCCGGCTGCAACCGCTCGGCCTCGTCGAATTGCTGGACTGGACGGCGGCCGCGCTCGACCGGGTGGACCGGACCGCCTTCTTCGCCCGCTTCGACGAGGGCGAGGCGGTCCCCTATTTCTACGAGCCCTTTCTCCAGGCCTTCGACCCGGCGCTCAGGAAGCAGCTCGGGGTCTGGTACACGCCCCGCGAAGTGGTCCGCTACATGGTCGCCCGGGTGGACAAGGCGCTGAAGGACGATCTCGCTATCCCGGAGGGGCTGGCGGCGGAAAACGTCTATGTGCTCGACCCGTGCTGCGGCACCGGCGCCTTTCCGGCGGAGGTGCTGCGCCGCATCGCCGCCAATCTGGAAGCCCAGGGCCTCGGCGCGCTCGCCGGCGCGCGGGTGAAACAAGCGGCGACCGAACGCGTGTTCGGCTTCGAGATCATGCCGGCGCCCTTCGTCGTCGCCCATCTCCAGGTCGGGCTCACCATGCAGGAGCTCGACGCCCCGCTCGCCGACGACACCGAACGCGCCGGGGTGTTCCTGACCAACGCGCTCACCGGCTGGGAGCCGCACACGTCCAAGCCGCTCCCCTTCCCCGAGCTGGAGGAGGAGCGCGACCGCGCGGATCGGGTGAAGCAGGACACGCCCATCCTCGTGATCCTCGGCAATCCGCCCTATAACGGCTATCGCCGGCATGGCGGTGGACGAGGAGCGGGAACTTTCGCAACGCCTACCGTACGACGAAGCGGGTGCGCCGGCCCGAGGCTCAAGGGCTGAACGATCCGTATGTCCGCTTCTTCCGTATGGCCGAACGGCGCATCGCCGAGAAGACCGGCCAGGGCGTGGTCTGCTTCATCTCCAACTATTCGTGGCTCGACGGCCTCTCCTTCACCGGGAATGCGGGAACGCTATCTTGAGGCGTTCGATGCGGTCCGCATCGATTGCCTGAACGGCGACAAGTACAAGACCGGCAAGGTCTGCGCCTGACGGCTCGCCCGACCCGAGCATCTTTTCGACCGAGGGCGATCCGGTCGGGCATTCAGGTCGGCACCGGCATTGCGCGCTGGTGCGCAAGACGGAACCACAAGCCCGCCGATAGGGTCGAGTTCCGGCACCTTTGGGGACAGGCGAAAGCCGGCGGACCTTATCGAGACGGCCGAATCAGCGAACCGGAAGCGCTATACGAAGCGATCGAGCCGATCCTACCGCTCGGCATTCCCTTCGGACAGACGTCGATGAGCGACGACTGGTTCAACTGGCCAACGCTGACCGACCTGTTTCCCGTCGTTTCCCCGGTGTCAAGACCAGCCGCGACGGTTTTCTTGTCGACGTCGATTCTGGCCGGCTTCGTGCACGTGTCGCGGACTATTTCGACTCGACGATGAGCCACGAAGGAAATCGAGCGGCGCTATCCGGGCGTCATGAATTCAACCGGGACGATACGATGCCCGTGCTGTGCGTGACGCGTTGCTCAACCGCGGCGGCCCGGACCAAGCCGGCTTCATCCAATTCGCCTATCGTCCCTTCGACAGCCGTGGCTCTATTGGGAGAAGGACACAAAGCTGCTCGACGAGAAGCGTACCGAATACAGAGCCAACGTGTTCGAGGGGAACCTTTGGTTGGTCTTTCAGAACAAAGCCAGACCCGACTTGTCACCGCCCGCTCGTCATTTCAAATATCGGCGACCGCAATCAGATGAATAGCGGCGTCTATTGCGTTCCGGCATTGCTTGGCGATGTCGGGTTAGAATCCGCCGCCGACCAGAGTGAGCGCCGTCCCAATCTGTCGCGCACCGCTCGATCGTATTTGGAACGCCTCGACGCGAATGTGATGGACCTTCTTCATCACGCGATGAACGGTGCTGCACGATCCGACCTACAATCGACTCAACGCCGATGCGCTTCGGGCCGAAGGTCCGCGCATCCCGCTGCCGGGCTGGCCGGACGGCGAGGCAGAGGGCGCGGCGGAGGAACTCGCCCGGTCGGCGGCGCGCGGGCGCGACCTCGCCGCGCTGCTCGATCCCGACACCCCCGTCCCCGGCGTGACGCGGGCGCCGCTGAGGCCGGAGATCGCCGCCATCGCCGTCCCCGCCACGACCGGCGGGCGCAACATGGCGGGCGAGGATTTCGCCGTCACCGCCGGCTGGGGCCATTACGGCCAGGGCGACGCGGTGATGCCGGGCCAGGGCCGCGCCGCCGAGCGCGCCTTCTCGGCGGACGAGCGCGCGGCGCTGGGCGACGCACTCCCCACGCCGGGCGGGAGGACCTTCGACATCTACCTCAACGGCGAAGCGTTCTGGCGCAACGTCCCCGCCGCCGTCTGGACCTACCGCCTCGGCGGCTACCAGGTGCTCAAGAAATGGCTCTCCTACCGCGAGCGCGGCATCCTCGGCCGCCCGCTGAAGCCCGAGGAGGTGCAGCACTTCACCGACACCGCGCGGCGGATCGCGGCGATGGGGCGATTTTGTCGATGAGCGTGGGGAGGATCGTTCGTGGACACGATGCCGCCCCGACTGTTACCCCGGATCAGACTTGTCGCAGTCTTCCTATTTGAAAGGTCGTCGAGCGGAAGGATCTCACCGGAGATCCGCGGTCAAGGCGTTGGGGGTGGTGGAAGGATCAGCGTGTCATTCCGGCGAAGGCCTGGGCGGAGAAGCCGTGCGGTTCGAAGGTCGACAGCGTTTCAGATCGTTGGCCGAGACCCTGACTTTGCCGACCGTCGCCCCGTGTGGCGGAAGCCGCCCCGCAGCGGGAGACCCGGATGCGGACGCTCCCGGTTGGCGGCGCTCGAAGCCGTTACACTTCTCGATGCGACCGCGGAAGCCGAAATTCTCGCCCGGGAACTGCTCGATTCCGGGGCGGTACCGCGCCAGGCCGCCGCCGACGCCGCGCATATCGCCATTGCCGTCACCAACGGCGTCGACTATTTGGTAACGTGGAACTTCCGGCACATCGCCAATGCCGCGATGCGGCTCGCGATCGAGCATGTGTGCCGACGGACGGGTTATGAGCCGCCGGTGATCTGCACACCCAACGAGTTGCTGGAGACCGATCATGCAAACGACGCAACCTGACGCGATCATCGCCGAGCTACGGACGGTGCGCGACGAGCACGCGGCCCGGTTCGACTACGACGTGGAAGCGATCTTCCGGGACATTCGAGCGATGCAGAACTCCTCCGACCGCGAATACGTCCGGTACCCCTCCCGCCCCGTCGTTGCGGGAGACGGAGCCTCGGCGGCGTCATGACGACCGGGGCGAAGCGGAGCGGAGAATTCTCGTGCCCATGGGAGGGAGAAATCCGGGGCTTTTACAGGTGACTTGACGGGCGGTCGGCGGGCGCGGATCGGCAACCCCGCCCCGCTGCGGCGATCGCAGGATCTGTCCCGCCCTCCGGGAGAGGAACGGCCCCGTTCGAACCGGATACGCCCCGGCGCTTCGCGCAACGCCTGTCGGCCTCCCGCTCGGCAAGTTATCGATACAAGCCCCTCCGCAAGACGCGAAGTTTTGCCTTGCTGTGCTCTTCGATCTCTGGCGGAGGCTCGTCAGGATGCCATTGGAAGGGCATGGCCGCTTTCCTTCCGTGCACCGCCCGGCATGGCGTTGTGTTCCACGCCTTCGAGCTCGCGGCCTCCGGCCTTCGGCGTCGGTCCGCCCCACTGCTTGAAGAAGAACGGCACGTCCGCGTTTTCGCACCGGTCGCGGATTTCGCGAACCCAGTCGTATTCCATCGGGCGCGCGTTCGGGCCGCTCTCGCCGCCCACGATGACCCACGCAATCCCGTCCAGGTCGATGATCGCCCAACGGACCGATCAGCGGCTCAATGGACAGAAACCGGATCGTGGCCGGCGCCGCTTGCAGATGCCGGATTCTGGCCCGGCCCGGGCGGTCCTCGACCGACACGCCGCACCAGATATGCCCCGGCGCCGCGCCGTCGCGATATCTGCGGCGCAGATAATCGCGCATGCGCGAGCTCCGCTTCGTCAGGACCTGATAGATGTGGCGGTCCGTCGTTTCCATCCGGTCGAACACCTCGTCGATGAACTCGCGCGGCACGCGCTTGTGGAACAGGTCGCTCATCGAATTGACGAAGATCATGCGCGGCTTGCGCCAGCGCTCCGGCCGATCGAGCCGCGACGGCCAGAGGCGAAGGTCGAAGCCCTGCTCGTAGGGGTGACCCTCGATGCCCCGCCACCGTTCGGCGAAACGCGCCGCGTAGCAGTTGTCGCAACCGCGCGTGATCTTCGTGCAGCCCGTCACCGGGTTCCACGTCGCGTCGGTCCATTCGATCGCCGAGTTGTCCGCCATGTCGGCACCCCTACCATGGATCCCCCCGCCGCGCCAGGATGTTCTTGCTTTGTTCGATTCGATGTCGGTCCTCGTTCCCCCGACGATTTACCCGACCTTCCGCCTCCGCCCGTCATTTCGACCGCGGCGCTCTGCCCGGCTCCGGTCGATGTGACGGGGGGGTCGCGGCCCCGCACGCCGGAACGGGTCCGGGCGGCATCGGGCACGCGGGAGCGGCGGCGTCTCGGCGGGCTACTCCACCGCCGGTTCGGGTTCGTTGCGGCGGACGATATAGCCCTCGAGGAAGTCCATCTTGCCTTCCAGGCGGCTCAGGCGGTCGCGGACTTCCCGCATCTCCGCAGCCAGAGCGTCCATGCGCGTCTCCAGCCGGTCCATGCGCGCGTCGAGCCGGTCCATGCGCGCGCCGAGCCCGTGCTGGCCCCGCAGGATCAGGCCGGCCAGCGCCACGCCGATTGCCAGGATCGCTATCAGTTCCGGGCTCACCGGACTCCTTCCGCGGCCGCACGGGGCCGCCTGCCGCGACGACTCTGCCGTGCCCCCGGCCGGTCATCAAGGAAATAATCGCCGCGGCCGCCGTTCCGACCGTCCGCGCCCTATTCGCGGTAAGCGAAGTCGAACGCATCGCCGCGCGCGCGCACGAAACCGACCGAGGGCGACGGGAAATGCGCGGTCATCACCAGCGTCGCGGTGTCGCAGTGGCGCTCCAGGAAGGCGCGCCGGGTCGCCGCCGATTGCGCCCGGTCGGCGCAGCCGATCGCGCTCCAGCCGGGCTCGCGGCATTGAAGGGGCGTGTGGCAGATGTCGCCCGAGAGCACCGCGCGCTCGCCCTGCGAGGCGAGCTCGATCGCGACATGGCCCGGCGTGTGGCCGGGGGTCGGGGCGAAGCGGATCTCATCGTCGAATTGGTGGTCGTCGGCCACGATGTCGGCCTGCCCGGCCTCGACCACCGGGAGCACGCTGTCGTCGATGCAGCCGTCGGAATATTTCTTGCCGCCCTTGTTGATCTCGATCCAGTGGTCGTACTCGGTGCGCGCGAACAAATAGCGCGCGTTGGCGAAGGTCGGCACCCAGCGCCCGCCCGCGAGGCGCGTGTTCCAGCCCACATGGTCGGCGTGGAGATGGGTGCACATCACGAAATCGATGTCTTCGGCGGCGAGGCCGATGGCGGCGAGGTTGTCGAGATAGCGGCTCGAATTGCGCCGCGCCCAGGGCGGGTGGAAGCGGCGCTCCTTGTCGTTGCCGACGCAAGCATCGACCAGGATTGTGCAATGGCGGGTCTTGAGCACATAAGACTGCATCGCCATGACAACCTTGTTCGACGCGGGGTCGAGGAAGCGGGGCTCCAGCCAGTCCCGGTGCGGGGCGAGGGTTTCCTCGGTCGCGTCGGGGAGCAGGAAGAAGATTTCGAAATCGGGCTCCTCGGATTCGATTATCCGATGCCATTCGATCCCGCCTATTCTGCCCTCCGGCGACATGGTCTCCTCCGGCGCTGTTGCCCTGGCCCTGCGGGCTCGATTATAGCCTGAGTCCCGCCGCGACCGGAGGTCCGCCATGAATTCGCCCTTCCGCGCCGAGCATGTCGGGAGCTTCGTGCGCCCCGCGGCGCTGCTCGATGCGGTGCGCGCGCACCGGGCGGGGACGCTCGACGCCGGGGGGTTGCGCGCGGCCGAGGACGCGGCGATCCGCGAGATCGTCGCCTTCCAGGACGAAATCGGCCTGCCGGCGGTGACCGACGGCGAGTTCCGCCGCCGCTCCTGGTCGGCCGGGGTGATCGACGCGCTCGACGGCTTCGGGCTGCGCGAGGAGGGGGTGCTGGGCTTCAGGTCGGCATCGGGGAACGGGGGGGTCGCCGCCTCGCCCTACGCCGCGCGCAGGCTCGCGCGAAAACGCCCGATCGTCGCCGATGACTACCGCTTCCTCGCCGCGCTCTCGCCGAAGGGGCTGCCCAAGGCGACCATCGCCTCGCCGCCGGTGCTCCATTTCTTCCTCGGCCCGCGCAGCTTCGAGGCCGGCGCCTATGCCGGCCGCGGGGCCTATTTCGCCGATTTGGTGCGGATCTACCGCGAGGAGATCGCCGAGCTCGCCGCCGCCGGCTGCACCTATGTCCAGCTCGACGAGACCGCGCTTCCCTGCAACTGCGATGCCGGCGCGCGGGCAGGCGTTGCGGCGCGCGGCGAGGACCCGGACGAGCTCACCTCCGCCTATGTCGCGCTGATCAACGCGGCGGTCTCCGCGATCGGCCGGCGGGGATGCTGGTCGGGCTGCATATGTGCCGCGGCAATTTCAAGGGGCGCTGGATGGCCGAGGGCGGCTACGAGCCGATCGCCGAGCGCGTCTTCCAGGGGCTCGACGTCGACATCCTGCAGCTCGAATACGACAGCGAACGCGCCGGCGATTTCGCGCCGCTCCGCTTCCTGCCGGAAGACAAGATCGCGGTGCTCGGGCTGATCAGCACCAAGACCCCAATGCTCGAGGACAAGGACGCGGTCAAGCGCCGGATCGACCAGGCCGCCCGCCACGCGCCGCTCGAACGCCTCGCCATCGGCCCGCAATGCGGCTTCTCCTCGGCCGGCGGCGGCGGCCAGGTGGTCGATGCCGACGACACCAGGCGCAAGCTCGAACTGGTCCTCGAAATCGCCGACGAGATTTGGGGCTCGATCGGGGCAAGCTGACAAGAATCCCCACCCCGCCCGCCATCCCTCCAAAATAACCCGGCTTACCCCCTTCCCCACCGGCCTCGAAGGTGATACTGATTATCAATCACACACCGGGGACGGGCCCCGGTGACGGGGTCGTGAGTCTCCGGCGGGGGTGGGGCGCGGTGCTGAAACTTCAAGAGCTGAGCGTCAGCTTCGGCAGCAAACAGGCGGTGCGCGATCTCTCGTTCGAGATCGCCGAGGGCGAGTTGGTCTGCCTGCTCGGCCCGTCGGGCTGCGGCAAGACCACGACGCTGCGCGCCATCGCCGGGCTGGAGCGCCCCCAGAGCGGCCGCATCGGCGTCGCCGGGCGGGTGCTGTCGGATGCCCGCGACACGGTGCCGCCGCCGCGCCGCGGCATCGGCTATTTGTTCCAGGATTTCGCCCTCTTCCCGCATCTGACGGTGGCCCAGAACATCGCCTACGGGATGTCCCGCCGGCAGCGGGCGGCCGACACGGGGCGCGTGGAATCGCTGCTCGAGCGGGTCCGCATGCGCCATCTGGCGGCGAGCTACCCGCACACTTTGTCCGGCGGCGAGCAGCAGCGGGTGGCGCTGGTCCGGGCGCTGGCCCCCAGGCCGCGCGTGGTCCTCCTCGACGAGCCGTTCTCCAGCCTCGATGCGTCGCTCAGGGGCGGGCTTCGCGAGGAGACCATCCGCATCCTCAAGGATGCCGCCGTCACCGTCCTCATGGTCACCCACGACCCCGAGGAGGCGCTGCTCTCGGCCGACCGCATCGTCCTGATGCGCGACGGCGAGGCGGTCCAGACCGGCACCCCGGACGCGCTCTACCGGGCGCCGGTCGACGCCTTCACCGCCGCCTTCTTCGGCGCCGTCAACCGGGTTCCCGGCACCGTCGAGGGCGAGGAGATCCGCACCTGCCTCGGCGCCCTCGCCAATCCCGGCTTCCGCGACGGCGCCCCGGTCGAGGTGCTGATCCGCCCGGACGGGCTGTCGATCGCGCCCGACGGCGACGGCGGGCCCGGCCCGGTGATGCAGGTCTGCAGCGTCCATTTCGCCGGCGCGTCGAGCGTGGTCCGGCTGGGCCCTCAGCAAGGCGCGAGGGAGCACGACCATTTCCACGCCCGCCTGCCCGGGCTGTTCCGCCACGGCGTCGGCGAGAAGGTGCGGATCGGCATCGACCGCAGCCAGAGCTTCGTGTTCGACGGCCCCGGCTGACCCTGCCTGCCCGGCTCAGCGCCGCTGCGAGGCGTTCATCCAGATCACCGGCCCGAGCCCCGCGGCGACGATGGCGAGCGCGGCGAGCGCCGAATGCTCCAAGAGCTCGTCGGTCGCGAACTGGTAGACATAGGTCGACAGCGTCTCGAAGTTGAACGGGCGCAGCAGCAGCGTCATCGGCAGCTCCTTCATCACGTCGACGAAGACCAGCAGCCCGCCGGCGAGGATCGATCTGCGCAGCAGCGGCGGCGCCAGCGTCGCCAGGCTGCGCGAAAAGCCGCGGCCGAGCACGTAGCTCGCGTTCATGATGTTGGGCGAGAGCCGCTTGACGCCCGACACCGTGGCGCCGTAGCCGATCGCCTGGAACCGCACCACATAGCCCGCGATCAACAGCGCGACGCCGCCGATCAGCAGCCCGTCGAAGCCGAGACCGAGCGCCCCCTCGACCACCGCCTCGACCCCGGAATCGACCGCGCCGGCGAACACCACCACGCCGATGGCGAGCACGGTGCCGGGAAACGCGTAGCCCATCGCCGAAACCGCGGTGAGGACGCCGAGCGCCGGGTGGCGCTTGTAGGACACCACCAGGACCGTCACCAGCGCGACGACGACGACGATCGCCGCGGCGGCGAAGGAGACCGTGAGCGAGTTGACGGTGGTCGCCACCAGCGCGCCGTAATCGGTCGACGACAGCCCGGCGGCGACGAACCAGACCAGCACGCCCACCGGCACCACGAAGCCGGCGACCAGCGGCACCAGGCAGGCAATGATGCAGGCCGCCGCACGCACGCCGGAAAGCCGGACCGGCGGCAGCCCAGCGCGCGGCCTGCCGGGATCGAAGAAGCGCTGCTGCCCGCGCGCGCGCCGCTCGATATAGAGCAGGCCGAGGATGAACACGAAGGCGACGCCGGCGATCTGCGCCGCGGCGGTCAAATTGTTCATGCCGAGCCAGACGTTGAAGATCCCGAGGGTCAGCGTCTCGACCGCGAAATACTCGACCGCGCCGAAATCCGACACCACCTCCATCAGCACCAGCGCCAGCCCGGCGATGATCGCCGGGCGCGCCAGCGGGATGCCGACGGTAAACGCGATATTGCGGTCGTGCAGCAGCGCGACTTCGTAATAGGAGGCGGGCGTCAGCCGGAACGCGGTCCGCGCCATCAGATAGACATAGGGGTAGAGCACCGATCCCATCACCAGGATCGCACCGCCGAGCGAGCGGATCTCGGGGAACCAGTAGTCCCGGACCGAACTCCAGCCGAAGATGTCGCGCAGCAAAACCTGGACCGGCCCGGCATATTCCAGCAAATCGGTATAGGTGTAGGCGATGATATAGGCCGGCACCGTCGCCGGCAGCAGCAGCGCCCAGTCGAGGATCCGCGAGCCGAAGAACTCGTAGCGCGTGACCAGCCACGCCGCGGTCAGCCCGAACGCCAGGCTCAGCACCCCGACGCCCGCCATCAGCGCCACCGTGTTGGCGACATAGCGGGGAAAGACGGTCTCCATCAGGTGTCGCCACAGCCCGCCCGAGTCCCCGGTCATCGCATAGACCAGCGCAACGAACGGCCCGATCAGCATCAGCCCGAAGATGAGGGTGGCGACCGACCAGCCGGAAACCGGATCGGCCGGCGGGCCGCGGCGCAGGGCGGAAAGGGCGCTCAGCATCGGGGCGCGGGGCGGCGGGGGATCGTCATGCGCCGTTTATCCGACGAAAGGGTTCGTTCGCACAAATGCAAAATCGGCGAGTGGGCCCGGTCCCTCGATACGGCGCTCGCGCGCCTACTCGGGATGAGGTGATTTTGTTGGCCGCCCGCACCCCACCCTCATCCTGAGTAGCCGCGCAGCGGCGTATCGAAGGGCGGGCCAACCCGGTCGCCTGAGGCGCGTCCCTCGATACGGCCCTTCGGGCCTACTCGGGATGAGGGCATAAAATATCCCTCACCCTGAGTAGCCGCCCCTCGGCTCCGCTCGGGATGAGGACAAAAAATATGGGAATTATATACTTAACTGAAATTTTCCTTGATTACGCGACTTCGGCCTCCTCGTCAGGGGAGGGTTTATCAGCGTTTTCAGCACCTTGGGGGGAGGGACCCCATTTACGAAGGAGGGCCTTGGCGACTTCCTCGGGGGAAGCTCCTTTGTAACGGGGATTTAGGATAGGACGACGGTTGGGTTTGGTGGTCATTTGTCGAATCTCAACCGTTCACTCGGAGGGGCCGATTTGCTAAAAGGAGATGGTGGACCCGTAGCTCAACTGGATAGAGTAATGCTGTCGGAGGCATAGGTTGCAGGTTCGATTCCTACCGAGTCCACCATCCACCTTGTCAGTGTGGGTACACGACCACAGGCCACCGGAACTGTCCAGCCAAAGACAGCAGACCTTCTAATTTACGATGACCCCCTACCGGGACCAGCCAGATATCTTCTCGACGCACATTTGGAGCAACAACGGGTAGGCTGCGCGCCGGTCTTCCCATGTAGAACTAGCGTTCATCTGCGCAGCCATCGTCCGAATCGTGTTTTCCTGTTTCTGGACGAGAGCAAACGCAGTCAGCTTTCGCATACCCCTCTCGGCGTCCTTCGAGGGCAGCGCATCGAGATCTTGCTGACTCACTACACGCACAGCGAGAGCCGCGCCAACTTCCGCGCACGGCTCGACTACCCATTGCTTGATCTCGGCATAATGAACTTCAAAGCTGTCAGCATACGCAGACGCGGGCCACAGTAGCGCCGTGGCCAGAAGCATGGTCCGAGTTTTCATGGATCTATCCCCTCTGGGCCGGCCCAGCGGCTGCCTGGCCGTGCAACGCCACGTAGAGGGGTGGAGTCCCACCTGTTTGCCGGGCTCGGGTGGCCAAACCTGTGCCGGATCAAAGGCTGTTCTATTCAGCGAGCGACCCGACTAAGCGGGTCTACGCAGCATTGCAGGAGAAAGGCTAAGGGCAGGCGGGCCGGGGAGTCAACCGCCCCATACACGGAGTGCGTCACGCTCTATGTCTTCGGCTGCCCACTCGTCAGGACGGTCGGCAATCAGGTCCTTGTACATCAGCCGCTTGCCGACCAGCCCCATGACTACCGAGGCCATCTGGTCGATCGTGTCGCAGTTCCTCACATTGTGCCGGCCGGCGAACTCGGCCACGTACCGATGAAGGTGCTTTGGGGAGATGTGGTGGAACGTCCCGTGGTAGCCCCGCTTGAGGAGCGCCCAGAAAGACTCGATCCCGTTGGTGTGGGCTTGGCCCCGGACGTATTCCGAGACCGAGTGATTCACGACTTCCCGGTCATAGCGGATGCCCTTGTAGCCGGCGCCATCGTCCGTATAGAGCTTAGCGTCCTCGGCCACACGCTCCATCACGAACCCCTGTAAGCTCAGAGCGTCCGTGCCGCGCACCACGGCCGCGCTGACGTGATTGCTGTCCCGGTCCTTGGCCCCGGCCACCACAGCCTTACCCACGGCTCCCCCGGCGCCCGTGCCCTTCAACGCCCTGCGCTTGGACAGGGACATATTCTTGCGCTTCCCGCCGATGAACGTCTCGTCTACCTCCACGGGGCCGCAGAACCGCCGCGCTCCCTCGTTCGCCCATGCCTCCCGGATACGGTTCAGCATGAACCAAGCGGTCTTCTGGGTAACGCCCAAGTCCCGGTGCAGCTTCATGGACGAGACGCCCTTGAGGCTGGTCATTTCGAGGCAGATCGCGAAGACCCACTTGCGGAGAGATATCTTGGACCTCTCCAGCGCGGTCCCGATCTTCACCGAGAACGCCCGCTTGCAGGACGGGCAGTAATAGGGCAGGCCGGAAGTCGCGGACGCTATGCGGGTCTCCAAGGACCCACAGCGCGGGCAATGCCTATCGCCGTTCGGCCACACCAAGCTCTCAAACCACTTGGCGGCGGATTGCTCGTCGGGAAACATCTCGGTCAGCTCAAACAGGGATATGCCCTCGCGATGCGCCTTCCCCGGTCCCTTCTGTCCCATGACTGATCTCCCCTCCCTCTCTCATATAATATAGTTATGAGGGGCCTTTCAGTCAAGTATATAATTCCCAAAAATATCCCTCATCCTGAGTAGCCCCGCAGGGGCGTATCGAAGGGCCGGCAACCGCGCAGGCTGTCACCCCGGACTCGTTCCGGGGCCCAGTGCCGAGGCACCGACATCGCGCGGCTTCATCTTTCGCCGCGCCTCCAGATCCCGCCGGATGTCCTCGGCGACCTCCTCCACCTCCTTCGCCGCAAGCGGCTCCAGACCGAGCTCCATCTCCAGCGCCTTCGTCAGCGGAAGCAGCAGCTCGGCCGCCGGCGACGCCTGGATCAGGTCGCGCATTTTTTCCGCACCCAAATCGACCGCCATCCCGGACAAAAGGTCGAGCACTTCCTTCGGAAGAGCGCTGAGCGTGGGGAGAACTACCAGAACAGCCTCGACATCCCGCACACATGCCGCGACATCACCTTCGACCAGATGCGCCCGGGCGCGAGTCATGTGCGCGAACAATTCGATCTCCGGCGATCCCGCGCCGCCCTGCCGGAACGCTCGGTCAACCGCTGCAATCGCCGTCCGAGCCCGACCGCTCACCAAATCCGTTGCCGCCTTCAACACCAGCGCAGTCGTCACCGCGTTGCGCGCGTTCGGCGAATCATTCGTTCCGAACCGCCGCTCGATCTCGCCCCAAACCTCCAGCGCCTCCTCGGCCCGGCGCAATCCGAGGAGCGCTGCACCCTTGTCGAGAAGAGCCCCCGCGACGGTACCCTGAAATTCCGGCACATCGCTTCCGCCGAAGCGCCGCACGACCTCGTCTGACACCGCAGACGCCTCTTCCAGCCGGTTCAACCCAAGGAGCGCGACGACCTTGTGTTCAAGCGCCGTGGCAACCAGTCCGACAATTTCGGGTGCCTCGCTTTCCCCAAAGCGCTCAACCAAATGGCTCGACGCGGTCAGGGCTTCGTTAAACCGATTCAACTGGACAAGCGCATTGCCTTTCCAGCCCATGGCTACCGCGACTACATGGAGAAGCGGGCGCTCATCGCTCGCTGCGAATCGACAAACGACCTCGTCCCAAGCAACCAGCGCTTCTTCCGATCGGTTCAGCTCCTCCAGCACAGCCCCTTTGCCCAGCAGCGCCATCGCCACGACTGGAAGAAACACCCCTGAATCGCTTGCCCCGAAGCGCCGGACCACATCGTCCCAAGCATCGACCGCATCCTCCAACCGGCCTCCCTCCATCAGTGTCATCGCCTTCCCGACAAGCTCCCTGGCGAGCGATGGCGGCGCGGACTGGATGGGGAGGTCGCCCGTCCGATCGGCGAGACCAGCCGGCGCGAGCGAAAGCAGTTCCTCGCGGTGAGCTTCCAGCGAAGGCAATTGGACGAGCCGTTCGAATGCGGTCCGGTAAACCTTTAGCATTTCGCCGTCCAAGCCTGACGCTTCCTGGGCGATTCGGGTCCCGAATTCCCGCAATTCGGCGGCCGAATAGTACCCCTCCATGAAGCGGATCAGAGCTTCGATCATTGGGGACGGCCCCCGCGCGCGGCGCATCAGGTAGTAGATGTTGTAGAGTCGCTCGGCGACGTAATAGAGCTTGCGCCGCGGGCTGCCGCCGGTCACCTCCACGGCACCGCGTTCGGTCAGGCGGGCGAGATGCGCGCTGCATTTGCTGGTTTCGAGTCTCGCCCGGTTGGCGATCTCCCGCGCGGTCGCGGGTTTCCAGAGATCGGCGAGGGCGAGGTAGACGCGGCGCTCCTGCGCCGGCAGCACGTCGAGATGGCTCTTGAAGTACTCGGTGTGGTCGTCGACTAGATCGAGCAGGTCGGCCATCAGCTCGCGAAACGACAGCTCCGCCCCGAAGCGGGCGACGATGGTCAGCAGCCGCGGGCTGCCACCGGTGAGGATCCGCAATGCCCGGATCGTCTGAAGCGCCCTCTGCTGGCCGGAAACCGCCTGCCACAGGGTCGCGCAGTCTTCCGTATCGAGGGGACGAAGCGTGAGCACCCGGAACAGGTCGTAGAGAGCTTGTTTGGGGTCGTCGATGTGTTCGAACCGGCTGGTCGCGCTCGCCAGCAGGAGAATCCGTGGCTCGGTCTGGAGCGTGTGGCGCAGCCGCCATCCCGTATCCGGGTCCGGGATGTCGCGGAACAGCATGTTCAGGTTCTCGACGATCAAGACGAGGCGCCTGCCTTCCCGGTCCGAGAAGTCCTGGAGAACGCCCAGGCACCGGTCCCCGAGCGTCCGGTCGTCGCGGATTTGCCTCAGTTCCTCGAAGCTGCGGCGGAGATCGGGGCCGTCTTCCCCGCGCGGCGCCCGGTCCGCCAGCCGGGACAGGCATTCGAGCCAGAATTCGCCGGCGGTCGAGACCTCGTAGCTTTCCTCCGCGAAGACGACCGGGAAAAAGCGCGACGACAGGCGGTCGTCCCGGCGTAACTCGGCCGCAACCCGCAGCAGGAGGCTCGTCTTGCCGCTGCCGCGCGGGCCGATGACGATCTGGTGCGTGTTCGAATTGCCCGAGGGCTCGCGCAGAATTTCGACCATCGAATCGAACTCGTCCGTGCGCACGCAGAAGGACGCCACGAGATCGTCGTCGGAGAGGAACCCCGGATTGTACTTCCTGGCTGTGACGGTCATCGGCCCGCCCCCCCGCCTTGCGGTCTGGGCGCGACGGCGGGCACGAAGTTCCGTCCGTAACGGTCGCGCCACCAGTCCTCAAGGAGACCGGAAACGAACCGGTAGCCGCCGTCCCGCCGTTCCAGGTAACCGTCATGTTCCAGGACGTGCAGTATGTGTCCGACCGAGGGAGCGCCATTCTCGCTCCGGCCCGGGAAATACGCGCTGTAGCTGCCGACCGCTTCGTCGTCCAAACGGCCGTCGACGGCGGTCCGGGTCAGTATCTCAAGAGCGATCGGATACCCCGCCCTGCCGAGAACCGTCTCCAGCCGGCCCTCGTAATGTTGCAAATCGACCTGCCCACGGACGCTCAGCATCTCGTGCAAATAGACCCACTCCAAGTCTTCCAGTGTCGCGTCTCGCCGGCCGGCGCGCCGCAGATGGTCGTGGAGTTTGTCGAAGAACATCTGCACGTGATGCGGGATGCAGCAGCGGAGCCGCCGGCAGATGTCCTCGGCGATCTCCGGGGGAAGTCCGATGCCGTATGTCTCGCCAAGCGCCGTCAGGCAGTACGCGGCGGTTTCCTCGCTCCAGGGTTTCAGGTCGTAGGCGGAATATATGTTGGCGTGAGCGCTCAGCCCGGCCTCTTCCAGGACCGGTTCGAGGCCGACACTGCCGGACAGAATCATCGAAATTCGGCCTCGATGCGTCTGCCCGTTCCTGCGCAGCCAGCTCAGGAACTCCTCGGCCGCGCGCCTTCCTTGCGGCGTGATGACACCCGTGTCGTCCTTGAGCAGTCGGTTGACGAGAATCGGCAGTTCGTCGAGCGCGAGAACGACCGGGCGGTCGCTCGATGCCAGCGCCCCCAGGACCGCATCGCCTCTCTGCGGCCAGTTTCCGGCATCGATTCCGGCACGCAGTTTCACCTTGATGTCCGCGACAGCCAACTCCTCGAATCGGTCGCCCACGTCTTGCAGCAAGTTCGCGAAACCATCCTTGATCCGATCCCAGGCGCCGCGCAGCGGCCTCGCTTGTACGCCGATCTCGGCGACCGCGTCGGCGGGGTCCATGGCGCCCTCAAGATCGACGAAAACCGTCTCGAATTCGCCCGTCTCCGCCAACCGCCGCAACAACTCCCGCACGAGGCTTGTCTTGCCCATGCGCCGCTGCGCCGTCAGCAAGGTGTGGGTTCCGTCCCGAACGCGTTCTTCGAGCGCTTCGAGCTCGGCCTCGCGATCGAAGAACCGGTCTCCCTCGACCCAGTTGCTCCCGCCCTTCCTGAGCATGAAACTTTTCCCAACAAAAATATTGGCAACAACATCGTTGGCAACGAATCTGTTGTCAAGACCGTTTCCTTCGCTCCCGAGTCTTCACCTGCGCTGGCAGATTTCTCCGCTCCGCGCCCGTGGCGCTCCAGTCGAAATGACGGGGGGTGGGGCCGCGCGACGCCGCGGGGCCCTTGCCAGAACGCGGCCGGAAGCGGTGAACTTCCCCCGTCGATATGCGCCCCCCGTGACAACAGGAGCACCCGCCATGTACGGCCATCGCGCCCGGATCGGCTACACCTCGCCGCCTTTTCTGACCGAGACCTTTCCCTGCGAGTTCTACCGGATGGTGCCGGAGGGGGTGACGCTGGTTCTCGCCACGCTTGCGATCAAGCGGCTCACCCGGGAGGAGACTGTCCGCAGCGTCGAGATGACGCTGGAGGCGGCGCGCGAAATGGGCCGGGCCGGGGTCGATATCGTGGTGTTCGGCGGGGTGCCGCTCAACCTTTCCCTGGGCTATGACGGGCTCGCCGAGACCATGCGCCGGACCGAGGACGAGATCGGCGTTCCGGTCACCTCCAGCGTCACCGCGCAGATCGACGCGCTGAGGGCGGTGGGCGCCGAAAGGCCGGTTCTCCTCCACCCGTTCGCCGACCCAAGCGGGTTCGACACGTCCTATGTCGGCCATTACGGCTTCGATCTGAAGGGCCAGAAGGGCGCGGGCAGGACGGTGGCGGAGCTTGCCACGTTCCCGGAGGACGAGGTCGCGAGGCTCGCCGAGGCGCTCTGGCGCGACCGCCCCGGCGCCGATGCGATCTACATCCCCGCCCCCCACTGGGCCACCATCGGCATCGTCGAGACGCTGGAACGCGCGCTCGGCGTCGCGGTGATCACCGCCATACAGGCGATCGTCTGGCAGACGCTGCGCCGCTGCGGGGTCGACGACCGGATCGACGGCTACGGCCGCCTGCTGCGCGAGCATTAGGAAATTGGCGTCCCCTAGGGGAGTCGAACCCCTGTTTTCGGCGTGAGAGGCCGATGTCCTGGGCCACTAGACGAAGGGGACGCCGTGGCGCCATGGATACCGGGTTCCCGGGGACGGATCAAGCCGCCCTTCGATACGCCCCGGATCAAGTCCGGGGCTACTCAGGGTGAGGGTGTGGTGCGGGCCGTATCGAGGGACGCCCCCCTACCCGCCCCCCTCGATCCGGGCGATTGCCGCGCGGCGGCCCGTCGCGAGGTCGAAGACGTGGATCGCCGTGGTCCCGTCGGCGAGGCGGAGGCGGAGCGCGATCCTGCCGCCGTCGAGCGCGGTCTCCAGCACCTCGGCGCCGGCGGGCAGGGCGAAGGCGGCCTCGGTCGCGGCGCCGCCGTCGACCGTCCGGTTGGCGATGGTGACGACGACCGTGACAAGGCCTGCGACAATTAGCGCACCCATCACGATCACGAGACCCTTGAGCGCCCGCATCGATTGTGCTCACTCTCCGGCCATGATGCCTTGCAAGGACGGCCCGACGAGCGACCGCCGCATCGTCACCGCCCCGCCCGATGCGCCAAGCGGCCGGCTCGACCGCGTCCTCGCCGGGGCGCTCGGGCTGTCGCGGACCCGGATAAAGCGGCTGATCGAGACCGGGTCGGTATCGCTCCGGGACGGCCCGGCCGGGACGATAGAAGAGCCCTCCTACAAGGTCAAACCAGGCCAGATTTTCGCCGTAATCGTGCCCGAGAGTGCCGATCCGGTGCCGGCGGGGCAGCGCATCCCGCTCGCCGTGATCCACGAGGACGATGACGTGATCGTGGTCGACAAGCAGGCGGGGCTGGTGGTCCACCCGGCCCCCGGAAACCCCGACGGCACGCTGGTCAACGCGCTGATCGCCCATTGCGGCGCGAGCCTGTCGGGCATCGGCGGGGTGCGCCGCCCCGGCATCGTCCACCGGCTCGACAAGCTGACCAGCGGGCTCATGGTGGCGGCCAAGAACGACCGCAGCCATGCCTCGCTCGCCGCCCAGTTCAAGGCGCGCTCGGTCGCCCGCGCCTATACCGCTTTCGCCTGGAACGCGCCTGCGCGCGCGTCGGGCGAGATCGAGGGCAATATCGGCCGCAGTGCGCGCAACCGGAAGAAGATGGCGGTGCTCGCCTCGGGCGGCAGGGCGGCGCTCACCCGCTACCGACTGGTGCGGCGCTTCGGCGGAGGCGCGGCGAGCCGGCTCGAATGCCGCCTGGCCACCGGGCGGACCCACCAGATCCGCGTCCACCTCGCCGCGCGGGGCCTGCCGGTGATCGGCGACGCGGTCTATGGCGGCGGGATGACGGCGGCCAGGCGCCACGCCCTCGGCGCCGGCGGCGCCGATTCGGTGGCCGCCCTCGAACGTCAGGCGCTGCACGCCCACCGGCTCGGATTCCGCCACCCGGCAAGCGGCGAGGAGCTTTTCTTCGAATGCGATTTGCCTAATGAACTCAATCTATTGGAAAACGTTCTGGAGGAGAGCTGGTAAAATGGCCGGGCCAATACCATCTCTTCTACAGGCCTTGGACTAGCGTGTTGTCGCGGCATCCTTCGATAGCGGAGACAGGATGAGCGGCAGCCCACAGGAGGACAAGTCGATGGCAGCGACTTCGGCGACTGCAGCGGCCGTTCCGGCGGTACCTCAACTCGACCCCGAGAGCAATCTCTCGCGCTATCTCCGGGATATCCGCAAATTCCCTTTGCTGGAGCCGGAGGAGGAGTTCATGCTGGCCAAGAGCTGGCGCGAGCACGGCGACAGCGAGGCGGCGCACCGGATGGTGACCAGCCATCTGCGGCTGGTGGCCAAGATCGCGTCGGGCTATCGCGGCTACGGGCTGCCGATGGGCGAGCTGGTCTCCGAGGGCAATGTCGGGATGATGCAGGCGGTCAAGCGGTTCGATCCCGACCGCGGCTTCCGGCTGGCGACCTATGCGATGTGGTGGATCCGCGCGGCGATCCAGGAATACATCCTGCATTCCTGGTCGCTGGTGAAGATCGGCACCACGGCGGCGCAGAAAAAGCTGTTCTTCAACCTGCGCCGCATCAAGGGCGAGATCAAGGCGATCGAGGAAGGCGACCTCCACCCCGAGAACCTGGCCGAGATCGCCACAAGGCTGAAGGTCTCGGAAGACGAGGTGGTGCAGATGAACCGCCGGCTGTCGGGGCCCGACAACTCGCTCAACGCGCCGCTCCGCGCGGACAGCGAGGGCGAGTGGATGGACTGGCTGGTCGACGATTCGGAGTCGCAGGAAACCCTGCTCGCCGAGGCCCAGGAGCTCGAACGCCGCCGCACCCTGCTGCAGAACGCGCTGGAGCATCTGAATCCGCGCGAGAAGCGGATCCTCACCATGCGCCGGCTCGCCGAGGCGCCGCTGACGCTGGAGCAGCTGAGCCAGGAGTTCGGCGTGTCGCGCGAGCGGGTGCGGCAGATCGAGGTCCGCGCCTTCGAGAAGATCCAGAAGGCAATGCGCGCCGCCGCCGCCGCGGAGGACCGCGCGCCGGCGCATACCGGCTGAGCGCTCCGTCCCTCGATACGGCGCGCTCAGGCGGCGAAGGGGTCGCGCACCATCACCGTGTCCTCGCGTTCCGGGCTGGTCGAGAGCAGGGCCACGGGGGCCTCGATCAGCTCCTCGATGCGGCGGATATACTTGACCGCATCGGCCGGCAGCTCGGCCCAGCTGCGCGCGCCGCGGGTGCTCTCGGACCAGCCGGCGAGGGTCTCGTAGACCGGGCGCACCGCCGCCTGGTCGCGCGCCGAGGCGGGAAAGCGGTCGATCCGCCCGGCGCCGGTCTCGTAGCCGGTGCACACGTTGAGCGCGCCGATCCCGTCGAGCACGTCGAGCTTGGTCAGCGCGATGCCGTCGATCCCGGCGATCTTGATCGCCTGGCGCACCATCACCGCGTCGAACCAGCCGCAGCGCCGCTTGCGCCCGGTCACGGTGCCGAACTCGTGGCCGCGCTCGCCGAGGGTGCGGCCGATCTCGCCCGTCTGCTCGGTCGGGAACGGCCCGCTGCCCACGCGCGTGGTATAGGCCTTGGTGATGCCGAGGACGTAGCCGATCGAGCGCGGCCCGAGCCCGCTGCCGGCGGCGGCCTGGCCGGCCAGGGTGTTGGACGAGGTGACATAGGGGTAGGTGCCGTGATCGACGTCGAGCATGGCGCCCTGGGCGCCCTCGAACAGGATGCGCCTGCCCTGCCTGCGCGCCTCGTCGAGGCGGAGCCAGACCGGCGCGGCGAAGGGCAGGATGCGGGGCGCCACCTGGCGCAGCCGCTCGATCAGCTCGTCGCGGTCGAAGGGCTCGGCGCCGAGGCCGCGGCGCAGCGCGTTGTGGTGGTCGAGCAGCTGGTCGACGCGGAGCGCCAGCCCGTCGGCGTCGGCGAGGTCGCAGAGCCGGATCGCCCGCCTGCCCACCTTGTCCTCATAGGCCGGGCCGATGCCGCGCCCGGTGGTGCCGATGCGCGCGCTCCCCCTGGCCGCCTCGCGGGCGTGGTCGAGCAGCGGATGCAAGGGCAGGATCAGGCACGCGTTTTCGGCGATGCAGAAGGTTTCCGGCGTCACCTCGACGCCCATCGGGCGGATCGCGTCGATCTCGTCGAGCAGCGCCCAGGGATCGACCACCACGCCGCTGCCGATCATCGACAGCTTGCCGGGGCGCACCACGCCGGAGGGCAGCAGGCTGAGCTTGTAGGTCTTGCCGTCGATGACCAGGGTATGCCCGGCATTGTGGCCGCCCTGGAAGCGCACCACCACGTCGGCGCGCTCGGACAGCCAGTCGACGATCTTGCCCTTGCCCTCGTCGCCCCATTGCGAGCCCACGACCGCGACGTTCGCCATCCGCCTAGCCCGCCCGGCCCGCCGGGCCGATTGCCAGCAGCCTGCCGGCGCGGCAAAGATGGGTGCAGCCGAGCCGAACCGCCTCCTCCTCCGGCGGGTCCGCCTTGCGCAGCCCGGCGACGGTGATCCAGCCTTCGGCGCGCAGCGCGCGGCCGGTTTCCGGCGCGGTGCCGGCCGGCAGGAACACGCGGCGCGGATTTGCGGGCGCCGGCAGCGAGCGCAGGATGGTGTCGACATAGAGGGTGATGCCGGTGGCGACCTCGCCCTGGCCGTTGCCGATGACGTAGCGCCCGCCGCTCGCCAGCTCGCCGCGCACGCCGCTCGGGAAGATCGTGAAACAGATCCCGCTATGGTACTCGAACCCCCGGTTCTCCAGCGGATCGGCGGTCAGCCTGATTTCGGGGGCGGCGGCGCGGATTTCGCCGATCACCTCGCCGAGCCGCTGGCCCACCGCGGCGGGGCCGGGCGGCAGATCGAGCGCGTCCAGCGCGTCGTGGCACCGCTCGGCCGGGCCGGCCGCGGCCAGCATCGCGCCGAGGGTGTCGGCGAGGCCGCCGCCGAACCCGGCGAGCGCCGCCGCGTCCTTGTGGTCGATCGCCTCGCGCAGAGCGGGGTCGTCCTCCAGCCGGCGCCCATGCGCGGCGCAGACCGCGGGGGCGAGTGGCGGCATGGTGAGGTCGACCGTGATATCGGCGGCGCCGACCAGGGTCAGCGCCTCGGCGGCGAGCACCACGATCTCGGCGTCGGCGCGCGAGGCGTCGGAGCCGATCAGCTCCATCCCGACCTGGGTGAACTGGCGTTCGGGGCGGAGATGGGTGCCGTTGATCCGGAGCACGTCGCCCGAATAGCAGAGGCGCAGCGGCCTGGGCGCGTGCTCCAGGCGGCTGGCGGCGATGCGGGCGATCTGCGGGGTGATGTCGGCGCGCACCCCCATCATGCGCTGCGAGGCGGGGTCCATCAGCCGGAAGGTTTCCGACGCCGTCGCCGCCCCGGCGCCGCTCAGCAGCCCCTCCTCGAACTCGACCAGCGGCGCCTTGACCCGGTCATAGCCGTTGAGCTCGAACAGGCCGAGCAGCCGCTCCACCGTGCCGGCCTCCTGCGCCGCGGCCGGCGGCAGCACGTCGCGCAGCCCGGACGGCAGCAGCGCAGGGCGGTCCCGGTCGTTCATTGCCCCGCGCCCGCTAGAAGGTGAGCGCCCGGGCCCTGACCACGCCGGGGATCGCCCGGACGCAGTCGAGCACCGCCGGCGGCAGCGGGCCGTCGACGGAGATCAGGCTGACCGCGTTCGCCCGCGGGCCCGACCTGCCGAGATGGAAGGTGGCGATATTCACCCCGGCATCGCCGAGGCAGGAGCCGAGCCGGCCGATGAACCCCGGCTCGTCGCGGTTCACCATGTAGAGCATGTTGCTGTCGAGCGAGGCTTCGAGCGGGATACCGTCGAGCTCGACGATACGCGGCATCCGGTTGGAGAACAACGAGCCGGCGGTGGTGCGCGTCGCCCGTTCGGTGGTCACCGTCAGGCGGATCAGCGAGGGGTAGTCGGTCCTGCCGGCGTGGTTGGTCTCGGTCACCTGGATGCCGCGCTCGCGGGCGACGATGGGCGCGTTGACGATGTTGATCGAATCGACGATCGGGGCGAGCAGCCCTTCGAGCAGCGCCGCCGTCATCGGCCGGTGGTTGAGCTCCGCCGCCTCGCCCTCGTATTCCACCACCACCGCGCGGAAGCCGGTCTCGGCGATCTGGCCGGCGAGGCTGCCGATCTGCCGGCCGAGCTCCATGAAGGGCGCGAGGCGGGCCGATTCCTCGCTGCTGAGCGAGGGCATGTTGACCGCGTGCAGCACCGCGCCGTCGAGCAGATAGTCGGACATCTGCTCGGCGATCTGCATCGCCACGTTCTCCTGCGCCTCGGCGGTCGAGGCGCCGAGATGCGGCGTCGCGATCACCCCGTCCATGCCGAACAGCGGGTAGTCGCCGGGCGGCTCCTCGGGATAGACGTCGACCGCCACGCCGCCGACCTGGCCGGAGGTCAGCGCGTCGGCCAGCGCCGCCGCGTCGACCAGCTGGCCGCGGGCGCAGTTGACGATGCGCACGCCGGGCTTGGTCCTGGCGATCGCCGCCGCGTCGACGATGCCGCGCGTGCTGTCGGTCAGCGGGGTGTGCAGGCTGATCACGTCGGCGTGCTCGAGGAGCTCGTCGAACCCGACCTTGACGACGCGCAGCCGCTCGGCGCGCTCGGCCGGGAGATAGGGGTCGTAGACCAGCACCTTCATCTTGAGCCCGAGCGCTCGGTCGGCGACCACCGAGCCGACATTGCCGCAGCCGACGATGCCGAGCGTCTTGCCGGTAAGCTCGGTGCCGAGGAATTTGGACCGGTTCCACGCCCCGGACTGGGTGTCGCTGTCGGCGGCGGGGATCTGGCGCGCCAGGGCGAAGATCAGGGCGATGGCG
Organism: Alphaproteobacteria bacterium; assembly: GCA_965205995.1. Taxonomy (GTDB): domain Bacteria; phylum Pseudomonadota; class Alphaproteobacteria; order MPNO01; family MPNO01; genus MPNO01. The sequence goes on from OZ242200.1 coordinate 869,311, forward strand.
TGCTCGGCGGTGGTGACCGCGTTGCCGAAGGGCGTGTTCATCACCACCACGCCGCGGGCGCTCGCGGCGTCGACGTCGATATTGTCGACGCCGATCCCGGCGCGGCCGATCACCTTCAGCCGCTCCGCCGCCGCGATCACCGAGGACGTCACCTTGGTCGCCGAGCGGACGGCGAGCCCGTCATACTCGCCGATCCGCTCGATCAGCGCCTCGGCGCCGAGCCCGGGGGCGAAATCGACCGCGATGCCGCGCTCGCCGAAGATGCCGGCGGCCTGTTCGCTGAGCTTGTCGGAGATGAGGACGCGGTTCGTCGTCATGATCTCAGGCCGCCACCGGCTCGCCGTGGCGGACCCGCGCATAGGCCCAGTCCAGCCAGGCGCAGAGCGCCTCCAGATCGGCCCGTTCGACGGTCGGCCCGGCCCACAGGCGGAGCCCGGGCGGCGCCGAGCGGTAGCCGTTGATGTCGCAGGCGATGCCTTCGGCTTCGAGCATCGCCTCGATGCGCCTGGGCACGGCGGCCTGCTCCGCATCGGCCAGGCGCTCGAACCAGGAATCGACGAAGCGGAGGCACACCGAGGTCGGCGAGCGGGTCGCCGGCGAGGAGGCCAGGAAGTCGACCCAGGGGGTCGCCCCGACCCAGTTCTCGAGCACCGCCATGTTGGCCGCGCTGCGCGCCATCAGCCCGTCGAGCCCGCCGATCTCCTCGGCCCAGCGGAGGCCGTCGAGCGCGTCCTCGACGCAGATCATCGACGGCGTGTTGATGGTCTCGCCGCGGAAGATTCCCTCGATCGGCGCGCCGCGCTCCGCCAGGCGGAAGACCTTGGGGACCGGCCAAGGCGGGGTGTAGCCCGCCAGCCGTTCGACGGCGCGCGGGCCGAGCGCGATCATGCCATGCGCCGCCTCGCCCCCCATCGCCTTCTGCCAGGACCAGGTCGCGACGTCGAGCCGGTCCCAGGGAATGTCGAGCGCAAAGACCGCCGAGGTGGCGTCGCAGATCGTAAGCCCGCCGCGATCCGGGTCGATCCAATCGCCGTCGGGGACCCGCACGCCCGACGTCGTGCCGTTCCAGGCGAAGACCACGTCGCGGGAAAAATCGACCTCGGCGAGGTCGGGCAGATCGCCGTAGCCGGCGGACAGCACCCTCGCGTCGGCGATCCGGAGATGGTCCGTCACGTCGCTCACCCAGCCGGCGCCGAAGCTTTCCCAGGCCAGGAGGTCGACGCCGCGCGGCCCGAGCAGGGACCACAGCGCCATCTCGACCGCGCCGGTGTCCGAGGCCGGGACGATGCCGAGCCGGTAGTCGTCGGGCAGGCCGAGGATGCGGCGCGACCGCTCGATCACCTCGGCGAGGCGCGCCTTGCCCTCGGCCGAGCGGTGCGAGCGGCCGACCAGCGCGCCGGACAGCGCATCGACGCTCCAGCCCGGCCGCTTGGCGCAGGGGCCGGACGAGAAGAACGGGCGGGTCGGGCGGACCCGCGGCGCGGCCGGCGGTACCATTTTCTGTCCAGTTCCTTTGAGTGCCGGGCGCTATTGGCCCGGGGGCAACCGGCCGGGAAATTAGAAAGCGCGTGGCAAGGCGTCAATCGGAACCGACCGCGTTCCTTGGCGGACCGGCATATCGGGGGCTTGCCATCGCACCCGGTTATGGCATGGTAGCCGGGTTCGGCGATTGGGAGGACCCATGGCGATCACGCTCTACGAACTCGTCGGCCGGGACGATTTGCGGTTCAGCCCGTATTGCTGGCGCACCCGCTTCGCCCTCGCCCACAAGGGGCTCGCCTTCGACACCGTGCCGGTGCGCTTCGCCGACAAGCAGGCGATCGCCTTCAGCGGCCAGGACCGGATCCCGGTGCTCCGCGACGGCGACCGGGTGGTCCACGATTCGTGGACGATCGCGTGCTATCTCGACGAGGCCTATCCCGACCGGCCGCCTTTGTTCGCCAGCCGCGCGGAGCGGGCGATGGCGCGGTTGATAAATTCCTGGGCCGATCTCGAGATCAACCCCAAATTCATCCTGCTGGTGGTCCGCGACGTCTACGACAATATCGACGAGCGCGACCGCGCCTATTTCCTGGAAACCCGGGAGAAGCGGTTCGGCATGACGCTCGATGCGCTGCACGCCCTGCGGGACGAACGCCTGCCGGCGGCGCGGGCGGCGCTTGCCCCGGTGCGAACGGTCCTCGCCGACCAGCTCTTCCTCGCCGGCGACGAGCCGGGCTATGCCGACTACATCCTCATGGGCACCTGCCAGTGGCTCCGCATCGTCAGCCCCTATGCGGCGATCGAGCCCGACGACGCCGTGCACGAATGGCGTGCGCGCATGCTCGCCCTGTTCGGCGGTATGGCGGCGGAGGCGACGGCGCTGGGGCCGTGAACCGCGGGACCGCCGCGCCGCGCCGGGCAACCGGATGAAGGATCACGCCCCGCATGTCCTGGTGGTGGACGACGACGACAGGCTGCGCAACCTGCTCGGGCAGTATCTCATCGCCAACGGCTACCGCGTGACCGGGGCCGCCGACGCGGCCGACGCGCGGACCAGGATCCGCAGCATGGCGTTCGACCTCGTCGTGCTCGACGTGATGATGCCTGGCGAGGACGGGTTCTCGCTGACCGCCTGGCTGCGCCAGGTCTCGGACACGCCGATCCTGCTATTGACCGCGCGCGGCGAGCCGGAGCACCGGATCGCCGGGCTCGAACGGGGCGCCGACGACTATCTCGCCAAGCCGTTCGAGCCGCGCGAGCTGGTGCTCCGCCTGTCCAACCTGCTGCGCCGCGCGCCGCAAGCGGTGCCCGCCCCGGTGGTGCGGCTCGGCGATCGCAGCTTCCATGTCGAGCGATCGGCGCTCACCAGGAACGATCGCGCGATTCATCTCACGCCGATCGAAGCCAGGCTGCTCCAGACCCTTGCCCGCCGGCCCGGGGTGACGCTCTCGCGCGAAATCCTGATCGCGGAAAGCCGGATCGGAGGCTCCGCGCGCACCGTCGACGTCCAGGTCACGCGGCTGCGCCGCAAGATCGAGCCCGATCCGAGGCATCCGCGCTATCTGCAGACGGTGCGCGGCGAGGGCTACATGCTGCAGCCGGATTGACGGCGATGTTCCGTCTGCTCAAGCGCCTGGCGCCCAAATCCCTGATCGGCCGGTCGGTGACGATCCTGGTCGCGCCGATGATCGTGGTGCAGGTGGTGGCGACCTGGGCGTTCTACGACCGGCACTGGGAAATCGTCACCAAGCGCCTGGTCTCCACCGTGGCGGGCGACATCGCGCTGGTGATCGAGGGGATGCGCGCCTTCCCGGGGGACGGGAACCGCGGGAAGGTGCTCAGGATTTCGCGGACCGCGGGGCTGCGCGCGAGTTTCGCCCTCGGGGCGATCCTGCCGCAGCGGGCGCCGATCATCGGTAGCGGAATCCTCGATCGCCGCCTGTCGCAGGCGCTCCGCGGCGGGCTTCCAGGACCCTTCCACATGGAGACCGAAGGCTACGGAGACTGGATCCGCGTCAAGGTGCAGCTCGCCGACGGGGTTCTCGACATATTCGTGAAAAAGCGGCGTCTGTTCAGCGAAACCACCTATCTGTTCCTCGCCTGGCTGGTCGGCACATCGCTCGTCATGATCGTCATCGCGGTCATCTTCATGCGCAACCAGGTCCGGCCGATACGCCGGCTCGCGGTCGCGGTGGACGATTTCGGCAAGGGCCGGGAGGTGCCCGACGTCAACCCCGCGGGGGCGGACGAGATCCGCACCCTGACCACCGCATTCAACCTGATGCGCGCGCGTATCGGGCGCATGATCGTGCAGCGCACGGAGATGCTGGCCGGAGTCTCGCACGATCTGCGCACGCCGCTGACGCGGATCAAGCTGCAGCTCGCCCTGCTCGGCGAGGACAGGCAGATCGACGACCTCAAATCCGATGTCGCCGAGATGGAGTCCCTGGTCGAGGAATATCTGGCCTTCGCCGCCGGCGAAGGCACGGAGGCGGTGGTCAGCGCCGACGTCGCGCCGATCCTCGACGAGGTGGTGTCGGGCGCGCGCCGCGACGGGGTCGACGTCGATTTCAGGGCGCCGGCCGGGCTGGTCGTCCAGCTCCGTCCCAACGCCTTCCGGCGCTGTCTCAACAACGTGATCTCGAACGCCATCCGCCACGCCGACCACGTCTCGGTCCGGGCGAGCCGGACGCGGGACGCGGTCGAGATCATCGTCGACGATGACGGGCCGGGCATTCCGGAAAGCGCTCGCGAGGACGTGTTCAAGCCGTTCTACCGGATCGAGGGCTCACGCAACGCCGCGACCGGGGGCACCGGTCTCGGCCTCACCATCGCGCGCGACGTGATTCGCGGCCATGGCGGCGATATCAGGATCGAGACCGCGCCTTCGGGCGGCGTCCGCGCCCGGCTGCGCATGCCGGTTTAGGCCGGATTTGCCGCCCGTCTGGCGTTGAGCCGCGCCATCAGGCGGTCGGCGCGGCTGAGATTGCGGTCGAGATGCGCCATCGTCTTGGCAAGATCGGGCGAATCGTCGCGCAGGAAAACGAACAGGCTGGACATGAAGACCGCGGCCAGCCCCCTCGCCCGAATTGCGCCGAACGGGCCCGCCCCGCTGACCCCCGCGGTCTCCAGGGACCAGGTCATCGATCGCAGCAGGCGCCGCCCCCGGCAAAACCCGGAGATCGGCGCGGTCAGCCCTTCGCGGACAATGGAGGCAAGCGCGAAGCGGTGCGGCTGGAGCGCCTCGAAGCGCCGGGCCAGCACGTCGAACAGCCGGTCGCGAACCGGCTCGGCGGCGGCTTCCTCGTCGGTCCCCTGGATCACCTGGGCGTCGATCCGCGCGGTGAAGGCATCGAGAATCGCGGCCTTGCTGCGGAACAGGGCGTGGAGCTGGTCGAGCCGGATCCCCGCCTCGCCGGCGATGTCGGAAAGCGAGATCTCGCGCCACGGCCGGGCCGCCGCAAGCCCCAGCGCCGCATCGACGACCCGGTCCGGATTCACCCGCCTGGGGGCTGCCATCGTCGTCACCTTTCTTCGAGCGCGCCGATAACGCCGTAGCGCGACTGGCCTGGGATGATAGGCCGCATCGCGGGATATGTTAACCGGCAAACGCAATGCGGATGCCGGCGGGATCGGTCAGCCGGTTGCCGCCGGGTCATGCACCGCGCCGGCGGCGGCCGCCGCCTCGGCGATCCGGCGCAGCTCGCGGCGCAGCACCTTGTTGGCGGCGTTGCGCGGCAGGTCGTCGACGAAGAGATAACCCCTGGGCCGCTTGAAGCCGGCGAGGCGGCTCGCCCGGCAATGCGCGTCGAGCTCCGCGGCCCCGGGCGCCTCGCCCGACGCCACGACGCAGGCGAGCACGGCCTGGCCCCAATGGGCGTCCGGCAGGGCGACCGCGCAGCACGCGGCGACGCCGGGATGGGAAGCGACGACCGATTCCACCTCCTCGGGGTGAATGTTTTCCCCGCCCGAACGGATCACGTCGTCGACCCGCCCGCGCAGCGTCAGATCGCCATTGGCCTCGACCTCGACGACATCGCCGGAAAAGTACCAGCCGTCGCGAACCCGCTCGGCCGTCGTCCCGGGCCGGTTGAGGTAGCCCGAGAAGGTCATGTCCGCGCCGGCGTCGATGATCAGCTCGCCCTCCTCCCCCGCCGCCACGACATCGTCCGGGCCGCCGCCGATGCGGATCGCCCGGGTCCGCGAATAGAAGCCGGGGCGGAGCGAGGCCGGGCGGTCGACCGGGTCGGGGTTGTAGAGCGAGCACATCGTCTCGGTGGTGCCGTAGATGTGGCGGATCGCCGCCGGCCACGCCTCGTCCATGTGGCGGATCAGCCCGGGATCGATCGCCCCGCCGCCATAGAGCACCAGCTCCAGCGAGCGCATCTTCTCCGGCGCGTAGCCGGGCGCCCGCGTCATCGCGTGGTAGAGCGTCGGCACCGCGAACAAATAGGTGATCGCGTGCCGTTCGGTCATCTCGACGGCGCGCGCCGGATCGAAGCGCGGCATCGCGTAATAGGTTCCGCCGAAGGCGAGCGTCACCAGGAACACGCCATAGAACCCGATGGCGTGGCTGAGCGGCATGAAACCGAGGGTCCGGTTGTGGTTGCCGTGCCGCAGCCCGCCTTGGGTCGCGAGCCAGATGATCCGGTGCTCGGTGGTGCGGTGGGCCAGGACCACGCCTTTGGGCAGGCCGGTGGTGCCCGAGGTGTAGAAGACGAAGGCGGGGTCCTCGGGGTCCGGGCGCGGCGGCGGGGCGAGGCGCGACCGGTCGCCCCGGCAGGCGCCGTAATCCTCCGCCCGCCCGACCCGACTGCGCCGCCGACCGCGAGCGAGCAGGGGCGCGGCATCGGGCAGGCTGCCCGCCGCCGCGGCGGCGAGCGCCTCGTCGCGCCCGATCGCCGCGGCCCCGGCGCCGCCGTCGGCGAGCAAAGCGGCGATCTCATCCGGCTTGAGCCGGTGGTTCAGCAGCAGCGGCACCGCGGCCAGGCGCTGCAAGGCGAGCAGGACGATGCAATGGTCGAAGCAGCCGGGGAGCGCCGTCGCCACCCGGTCGCCGGCGCCCACCTTGCGCTCTGCGAGGCCGGCGGCGACGGTTTCGATTTCCTCGATCAGCGCGCGGTAGGTGAGCGATCGCGCGGTTTCGTCGTCGACGATGGCGATATGGTCCGGGGTGCGCTCGGCCGACAGCCAGACAAGATCGAACGCGGTCTGCATCGCCCTCCCCTCTTCAGGATCGCCTTGCGCGCGCATGGGCGGCGGCAAGGCGATCAAGGCAGGAATCGCGATCGGGAGCGAACCCCTCGGCGATCCACCATTCCTCGACCTCGCGGAGCAGCCTGCCGACCGCCGGCCCCGGCGCCGCGCCGATGCCGACGACGTCCTTGCCGCCGATCGGGAATACCGGGCGCCGCCACGCCGCCAGCGCGCGCCCGCCGGCCTCGAATCCGGCCTCGTCGCCGCCCTCTGCGCGGCACCCGGCCCAGGCGATCGCGAGCGCGTCGCCGAAGGCCTCCTCGCCCCAACGATAGAGCCGGCGACCGGCCGCGGCGGCATCCGGTTTGGCGATCACCTCCCGGGCGGTTTCAGCCGCCGTCCCCAGACGTCCCGATTCGGCGCGCGACAGGCGCTGCCTGCGGGCGAGACGGCCGATATCGGCCGCCTCCAGGTCGAGCACGGCGGCGAGGCGGCGGATCGCCGAGGGTTCGAGGCCGAGCGCCGCCTCGATTTCGACGAGTTTGTCCAGCCGCCGGAAAGAGGCGGCGCCGGCGACGATTTCGGCGAGCGCGCCCACCCCGTCCATCAGGCGCAGCGCGCCGGCCGGATCGGGCGCGCCGAGGATCCTGCCGAGCTCGGCCCAGACCCGCTCGCCCGACAGGCCGGGCAGCCTGGGCGCGAAGGCCCGGCAGCCCGCCATCGCTTCCGCGTCCGGCGCGCCGGTGCCGTACCAGGCGTGGAAGCGGAAGAAGCGGAGCAGGCGCAGCACGTCCTCGGCCAGGCGGTCATGCGCCGCGCCGACGAAGCGCACGCGCCCCGATTCGAGGTCGGCGCGCCCGCCGGTCGGGTCGTAGAGCGTGCCGTCGCCGTCGAGATAGAGCGCGTTGATGGTGAAATCGCGCCGGGCCGCGTCGGCCAGCCAGTCGTCGGTGAAGGCGACCGCGGCATGGCGCCCGTCGGTCTCGACGTCGCGGCGCAGGGTGGTGATCTCGAACACCGTGCCCTCGACGACCGCGGTCACGGTGCCGTGGGCGAGCCCGGTCGGGATCACCCGGACGCCGCGCCCCTCGAGCAGCGCCGCCACCCGGTCGGGGGTCGCCTCGGTGGCGACGTCGATGTCCTTGACCGCGCGGCCGGCGAGGCTGTCGCGCACGCAGCCGCCGACGAAGCGCGCCGTGCTGTCCGCCGCCGCGAAGCGCGCGATGAGGGTCCGCGCCGCCTCCGAGGTCATCCACGGCCCGGGTTCGATGCGTCCCGCCGGTTCCAACGAAGCGCCGTTCAGTTGCCGTCCGAGTGGCGCCCGGGCACGACTTCCCCGTCGATCAGCCGGGCCGGCTGGTAGACCTCGCCGGGCTCGCCGCCGACCAGCAGCGCATAGGCGCTGAGCGTGGCGGCGAGCAGGATCAGCCCGGCGACGCCGAGCAGGGGCCAGGGCGCCGCCTGCCAGCCCTTCTTCTCCTCGGGCTGGCCGGGGCGGAACCGGTGCCACAGATACCAGCCCAGGGCGGGCAGGACCAAAGGCACCACATAGGTGATCAGGATGCGGGTCATCGTCGTGCGAGCACCTCCGAGAGGTTGACCAGGATGCGCGCGGTCAGCCCCCAAATGAAATAGCCGCCATAGGGAATCGCGTGGAACCGGCGCTCGACATTGTCGCGGGTCCGGGTCTCGAAGCGGTGATTGGCGGGATCGACCAGGAAGTCGAGCGGCGCCTCGAATATCTCCGCCACCTCGTTCGCGTCGGGGACCAGCGACAATGGCGGGTCGACCATACCGACCACGGGAATCACCCGGTAGCCGGTGCCGGTCTCGCTTATGTCGAGGCGCCCGAGCACCTCCACCTCGCTCTCGGCGAGGCCGATCTCCTCCCGGGTTTCGCGCAGCGCGGTGGCCTCGGGCGTCGGGTCCCGCTCCTCCATGCGGCCGCCGGGGAACGAGATCTGCCCCGAATGGGACTTCAGATGGTCGGTCCTGCGGGTGAACAGCACCGTGGGGGCGCCGTCCCGGCGGACGATGGGTACCAGGACGGCCGCCGCCGTCAGCGCCCCGGACCCGCCGCCCCGGCCGTTGGCGCCGATCCAGTCGGGCCCGTCGCCGGCGGCGGCGGCGGGGATGCCGGGACCGCCGAAGGCCGCGCGTATGGTTTCCTCCCGGATATCGATCACGCCGTCACCCCTGCTCCGCCGGGCCGAGGACGAAGAACCCGCCGCCGCTCCTCACCCCGATGGTCGCGCCGCCGGGGCCGTCGGCCTCCTCGCCGAGCTCGACGAGGTCGTAGAACACCGAGCGCAGGATGAGCGCGTCGAGCCCGTCCCGCACCCGCACATAGGGCGCCGGCTCGCCGCTTTCCGCATCGGTGTGGACGCGAATCGGATGATCGGCATCGACGCTCACCATCTCGTCGATATTGGTGCGAAAGCGGATACACCTTCCCTCCCTTTCGCCGTCGACGAACATCTCCACCGCCGTGAAGGGCGCGTCGTCGACCGCGATCCGGCACTTCTCGAACGGCGTTTCGAGCCAGTAGTCGCCGCCCGGATCGCGCTTCAGCACGCTCGCGAAAAGCTTGACGATAGGTTTGCGGCCAATCGGCGAGCCGTGGTAAAACCACGTTCCGTCGCGCGCGATTCGCATGTCGATATCGCCGCAGAATTGCTGGGCGGGAGCGGTGCCGACACTGGCCGCCGGCCGCGGCCGCAGCGCTTGCGAGAGGCGGCGGAGATCAGACTCCGACATCGTTTGCGTCTGCCCTTCGTGAGGTGCCCGTGCCAGACCCGTCAATCGACAACCCGACCGTAGCCGAAACGCCGCCCCGCGCGTCCGAGATCGAGGCGCTCGGCCACCGCATGGCGATGGTGCGCGACCGCATCGGCCGGGTGATCTTCGGCCAGGAGCAGGTTGTCGAGCAAACCCTTATCACCCTTCTCGCGGGCGGTCACGCCCTGCTCATCGGATTTCCCGGGCTCGGCAAGACCAGGCTGGTGGAAACCCTCGGCACGGTTCTCGGGCTCGACGACAAGCGGGTCCAGTTCACCCCGGATCTGATGCCGGCGGACATCCTCGGCTCCGAGGTGATGGAGGAGAGCGACACCGGGCGGCGCGGCTTTCGCTTCATCCAGGGGCCGGTCTTCGCCCAGCTATTGATGGCCGACGAAATCAACCGCGCCAGCCCGCGCACCCAGTCGGCGCTGCTGCAGGCGATGCAGGAGCACCGGGTTTCGGTCGCCGGGCGCTATCACCCGCTGCCGCAGCCGTTCCACGTGCTGGCGACCCAGAACCCCCTCGAACAGGAAGGCACCTACCCCTTGCCGGAGGCGCAGCTCGACCGTTTCCTGCTGCAGATCGACGTGGTCTATCCCGACCTCGATGCCGAACGCCGGATGCTGATCGCGACCACCGGCGCCGCCGAGCCGCCGGCCGAGCAGGTGATGACCGGCGAGGAGCTCCGCGCCGCACAGCGGCTGGTGCGCGCGATCCCGGTGGGGGAATCGGTGGTCAAGGGCATCCTGGATCTGGTCCGCCGCGGGCGGCCCGACAGCACCGACCTGCCGGATTTGCCGGGCCAGGTGTCCTGGGGGCCGGGCCCGCGGGCGAGCCAGGCGCTGATGCTGGCAAGCCGCGCCCGCGCTCTGCTCGACGGCCGGCTCGCCCCCTCGCTCGACGATGTGCTGGCGCTCGCCGGCCCGGTGCTGCGCCACCGCATGGCGGTCACCTTCGCCGCGCGGGCGGACGGGATCGCGGTCGACGACGTCATCGGAAGATTGTGCGCACCCCTCGCCTAGACCGGTTCGGCGTTTCCTTGAACCGCGCCGTCCCGGCGCTGCGGCGCAGCGCCGAGGAGGCGGCCGCCCCGATCCCCGAGCTGATGGTCGAGGCCGACCGGATCGCCTCCTCCATCATCCCCGGCATTCACGGCCGCCGGCGGGTCGGAAGCGGCGACACGTTCTGGCAGTTCCGCCAGTACCAGCCGGGCGACAGCGCGCAGTCGATCGACTGGCGCCAGACCGCGAAGTCGCGCTTCGCCTATGTCCGCGAGACCGAGTGGGAGGCCGCGCAGAGCGTCTGGATCTGGTGCGACGGCTCGCCGTCGATGCGCTTCCGCTCGAGCCCCGGATGGCCGGACAAGCAGCACCGCGCCGCGGTGCTGGCGCTGGCGGTGGCGATCCTCCTGGTGCGCGGCGGCGAGCAGATCTCCCTGCTGGGATCGGGGCTCGCCCCCGATAACGGCCGCGCCGCGCTGGAACGCTTCACCGACCGCCTGGTGCGCGCGCTGGAGGAAGACCGCAGCCTGCCCCCGATCGAGCCTCTGCCGCGCCATGCCCGGCTGGTGATGCTGGGCGACATGCTTTCGCCGATCGGCGAAATCGAGCGCACGCTCCGCGACTTCGCCGCCATGGGCATCGCCGGCCATTTGTTGCAGGTCATCGACCCGGCGGAGCTGTCGCTTCCCTATGACGGGCGCATCCACTTCGAAGGGCTGGAAGACGAGGGCGGGGTGGTGATAGGACGGGTCGACAACATCCGCGAGGATTACGCGGAAGCGATGCGGCGGCACCGTCAGGCACTGGGCACCCTCACCCGTTCGCTGGGCTGGACCTTCGCGTCGCATGTCACGGATCAGCCGCCGCAAACGGCGCTGCTGGCCCTGCACGCGGCGCTCGCGCCGCCCGAGGCGTGACCTCGTGCCGGGTCTAGGCGCGCTCGGCCTTGCCGCCCCCTGGTTCCTGCTCGCCGGGCTCATCCTGCCGCTGATCTGGTGGCTGCTCCGGGTGACCCCGCCGGCGCCGAGGCTGGTCGCCTTCCCGCCGATCCGCTTCGTGCTCGGCTTGCGCTCGCCGGAGGAATCGCCCGCCCGCACGCCGCTCTGGCTGATCGTCCTGCGCAGCCTGATCGCCCTGCTGGTGATCCTCGCTTTGGCCGGCCCGGTCATCAACCCGAGCGAGGGGCTGCGCGGTTCCGGCCCGCTGATCCTGATCGTCGACAATGGATGGCCGTCGGCGCGCGGCTGGGAGCAGCGGGTGGCGGCGTGGAACGAGGTCCTCGACCGGGCGGAACGCGAGAACCGCCCGGTGCGGCTGGCGACCACCGCCCGGGGTACCGGCGGCGGGCCGGTCGGGTTTTCCGATCCGCTGCGGGCCGAGGAGGCGCGCGACATCCTGCGGGCGGTCGAGCCGGCGCCCTGGGCGGCCGATCACCGCGCCCTGCTCGCCGCGGCGGAAGAGCTCTCGGTCGACGGCTCGGCGCATGTCGTCTGGTTCGGCGACGGCATGGAGATCGGCGGCACGCGGGACCTCGCGCGGCGCATGCAGCGCCACGGCGGGCTCGACATGGTCAGCGACAGCCCGGGCTCGACGGCGATGCTGCTGCGCGCCGGGGGAAGCGATCCCGGCGGCATCGAGGCGGTCGTCGAACGCGCCGATGACCGCGCCCGCGCCGCGCGCTGGGTTCGCGCGATCGCCGAGGACGGAAGGGTGCTGGCCCGCGAGCGGGCCGCCTTCGAGACCGGCGAGCGGCAGAGCGGCGTGCGCTTCGCCCTGCCGGCCCGGCTCCGCAATGCGATCGCCCGGATCGAGATCGAGGACGAGAACACGGCGGGCGGGATCTTCCTGCTCGACGAGCGCTGGCGGCGGCGCCCGGTCGGGCTGGTCTCCGGCGACACCTCGGAGACCGACCAGCCTCTGTTGAGCGCGCTCTATTTTCTCCAGCGCGCGCTGGAGCCGTTCAGCGAGGTCACCCGGGGCACGCTGGGCGAGCTGGTCGCGCAGCCTTTTTCGGTCATCGTGCTGGCCGATATCGGCCGGCTCGGCGGCGAGCAGACCGAAGGGCTCACGCGCTGGATCGAGCGCGGCGGCGTCGCGGTCCGGTTCTCCGGGCCGAAGCTCGCCCGCAACGCCGATACGCTGCTGCCGGTCAAGCTGCGGAGCGGCGGCCGGGTGCTCGGCGGCGCCCTGTCCTGGACCGCGCCGGCGCGGCTCGCGCCGTTCGACGAGGCGAGCCCGTTCTTCGGCCTCGAGATCCCGCACGACATCCGGGTGCGGCGCCAGGTCCTCGCCGAACCCTCGCTGCAGCTCAACGAGAAGACCTGGGCGCGGCTCAGCGACGGGACCCCGCTGATCACCGCGGAACGGAACGGGCTCGGCTGGATCGTCCTGGTCCATGTCACCGCCAATACGGAATGGTCCAACCTGCCGATCTCCGGCCTGTTCGTCGATCTGCTGCGCCGCATCGTCGATTTGTCGCAGGGCGTCATCGGCGAGGATTCGCGGACCAGCCTGCCGCCGCTGCAGACCCTCGACGGGTTCGGCGCGCTCGGCGATCCGCCGGCGCTGGCCGGCGCGATCCCGACCCGCGCCGTCGCCGAGCCGGCCCCGGGCCCGGCCACGCCGCCCGGCTATTACGGCACCGACACGGCGCGCCGGGCGCTCAACCTGGCGGACGGGGTGCGGACCCTCGCGGCGCTCGGCCCGCTGCCCGCGGGGGTGAACCGGATCGGTTACCGGGCGAGCGACGCCGCGCTTTCTCTGGCGCCCTGGCTGCTCCTGGCGGCGCTGCTTCTGGCGATCGCCGATACCGCGATCGGCCTGGCGATGCGGGGGCTGGTCCGGCTGCGCCCGATCAAGCCGGCGGCCGGCGTCGCGGCCGCCGCAATGCTGGCGCTGGCGCTGCTGGTCCATGGCGGGCCGGTGGATGCCCAGACCGCCGGCGCCGACGCGCGGGCGCTGCACGCCACGCTGGAGACCCGCCTCGCCTATGTGATCACCGGCGACCGTTCCTCCGACGAAATTTCCCGCGCCGGGCTCGCGGGCCTCACCCGGGTGCTGCGCCAGCGCACCTCGGTCGAGCCGGCTGACCCGCTGGGGGTGGATATCGAGCGCGACGAGCTCGCCTTCTTCCCGCTGCTCTACTGGGCGGTTTCGATCCGCCAGCCGCCGCCATCCGACCGCGGGCTGGAAAAGCTCAACCGGTATCTGAGAAGCGGCGGCACGATCCTGTTCGACACCAGGGAACGCGGCGAGTTCCTGTCCGGCGCCTTCGGCGGCGACGGGGCGGCGGGGCAGCATCTGCGCCGGCTGCTGCGGGGTCTCGACATCTCGACGCTGATCCCGGTGCCGCGCGACCACGTGCTGACCAAGGCGTTCTATTTGCTGGGCGATTTCCCCGGCCGCTGGACCGGCGGGCGGGTCTGGGTCGAACGGCGCGGCGGGCGCCACAATGACGGCGTCTCGTCGGTGATCATCGGCTCCAATGACTGGTCGGGCGCCTGGGCGGTCGACCGGCTCGGCGCGGCGATGTTTCCGGTCGTCCCGCAGGGCGAGCTGCAGCGCGAGATGGCCTATCGCTTCGGGGTCAACTGGGTGATGTATGCCCTGACCGGCAACTACAAGACCGACCAGGTCCACGTGCCGGCGATCATCGAACGGCTCGGCCAATGACATCGATCGCCTTCGCGCCGATGTTCGACTGGATCGTGCTCGCCGCCGTCGGCGCGCTCGGGCTCGCGGTGCTCGCCGCCGGCGCCTTCACGCGCGCCCGCGGCCTGGCCTGGCGGACGCTCGCCATCGCCGCGCTGTGGCTCGCCCTCGCCAACCCGGCGCTGGTCGACGAGGAGCGCGAGCCGATCCCCGATCTGGTCACAATCGTGGTCGACGAATCGGAAAGCCAGAGGATCGACGGACGCCGCCAACGCTCGGAAGAAACTTTAGAAATACTGTCCAATATATTGAAGAAATTCGATAATTTGGATGTCAGAATTGTGCGGACCGGCGCGGATCAGAGCGTCGGCGCCCGCGCCGGCACGCGGTTGTTCGAGGCGCTGGGCCGCAGCCTGTCGAGCACGTCGCAGCGCCGCATCGCCGGGACAATCCTGCTGACCGACGGCCAGGTTCACGACGTTCCCCCGGACGACGCCGCGCCGCGTTTCGCCGGCCCCCTGCATGCGCTGCTCAACGGCAAGCCCGGCGAGCACGACCGGATCGTCTTCGTCGACAAGGCGCCGAGCTTCGGCCTGGTCGGCACCAAGGCGCAGATCGAGATCCGCATCGAGGACCCGGCCGCCGCCGGCGGCCGGGTCCGGGTCGCCATCGCCCGCGACGGCAAGGCGGTTCGCCGGCTCGACGCCACGATCGGCGCCGCGCAGAAGATCGACATCGAAATCGATCACGCCGGGCTCAACATCTTCGAGCTCGAGGTCGACGGCCGGCCGGGCGAATTGACCGAGGTGAACAACCGGAACGTGGTCGAGATTTCCGGCGTGCGCGAACGGCTCCGGGTGCTGTTGGTGTCGGGGGAGCCGCATCCCGGCGGGCGGGTGTGGCGCAATTTCCTCAAGGCCGATCCGTCGGTCGATCTGGTCCATTTCACCATCCTGCGTCCGCCGGAGAAGCTCGACGCCACACCGGTTCGCGAGCTGTCGCTGATCGCCTTCCCGATCCGCGAACTGTTCGAGGTCAAGCTCGAGGATTTCGACCTGATCATCTTCGACCGGTACCGCCGCCGCGGGGTGTTGCCGGCGATCTATCTCGACAACATCGCGCGCTTCGTCGAAGCGGGCGGCGCGGTGCTGGAGGTGGCGGGGCCGGGCTTCGCCTCGGCGCTCAGCTTGTACCAGACGCCGCTCGGCGCGATCCTTCCCGGCGCGCCGACCGGACGCGTGCTGGAGCGCGGCTTCAAGCCGGTGGTGAGCGAAATCGGCGGGCGCCATCCGGTGACCGCAGATCTTTTCGGCGCCGCGGGCGCGCGGTCGCGCTGGGGCCGCTGGTTCCGCCAGATCGAGGTCGGCGCACCGCGCGGCACGATCCTGATGCACGGCGCCGAAGACCGGCCGCTGCTGATCGTCGACCGGGTCGGCGAGGGCCGCGTGGCGCAGCTCCTCAGCGACCACATCTGGCTGTGGGCGCGCGGCTTCGAGACCGGCGGCCCCCATTCGGAGATCCTGCGCCGGCTGTCGCACTGGCTGATGAAGGAGCCGGATCTGGAGGAAAACGACCTCCGCGTCGCCGCCGACCGGCGCGGCCTGGTCATCACCCGGCGCAGCCTCGAACGCGGCCATCCCCCGGTCGAGGTCACCGCGCCGTCGGGCAGGACGACGACCGTCGCGCTCAAGGAAGACGGCGGCGGCCGGGCGCGGGCAACCGTCATCGCCGAAGAAATGGGGCTTTACCGGGTGGGCGACGGGGAGCGAACCGCCATGGCCGCCGTCATGAGCCCGAACCCGGTCGAGTTCGCCGACATGCGCACCACCGCGGACAGGCTCTCCGGGATAGCGGCGAGAACCGGCGGCGGCATCGCGTGGCTCGCGGACGGCCTTCCCGCGTTCCGGCGCGTGCGCCCGGAGCGCCTCGCCGCCGGGCCCGGCTGGATGGGGCTGGTGGCGAACCGCGACTACCGGGTGGCCAGCATCACCGAAATACCGATCCTGCCGCCGCTCGCGGTGCTGATACTCGGCATCGGCGCGCTGATGCTCGCCTGGCGCAAAGAAGGGCGGTGAACCGCCGGCTTCCTACTGGAAGCCGAGACCGCTGCAAAGCGCGAGCACGATGTCCTGGACGAGATAGACGTCCTTGACCAGCGGCAGCGAGACCGCGCCGAGAAACAGCAACCCGCCGATCAGAATATATTCGCTCTTGCCCAAGGCTCCCCGCCGGCCGAACCGCCTGGTTCAGGCGCTCTGCCTGAATTCCGGGTTGGTGTATTGCGCGTTGTGCTCCAGCATCATCTTGATCAGGGCGGGCAGGCGATCCTCGGTCGGCACCGGGTCGGTGTCCCAGTGGTTGTACTCGTCGACCCCGCGGACCAGCGTCGCGGGCCGGCGCTCGAGCGTCGACCTGACATGCGGCGGGATGAGGAAGAACGAATAGCCGACCCGGGTCTCGGTCGAGTCGTTGGGGAACGATGCGTGCGCGGTGCGCTCGGTGTGCATCGAGAACTGGCCCTGCTCCAGCTCCATGAAGACCGCCCTGGATTCGTCGAGCCCCTGGATGGTCTGGCCGCGGCCCAGCATGTTCTTCTTTTCGCCCGGCGCCTCGCCGGGGGCGTTCTCGTGGCTTTCCTTGTGCTGGTAGCCCACCTCGTGCGAGCCCGGCATCACCCTGAGGCAGCCGTTCCCCTTGTTGGCCGGGGTGAGCGCGAGCCAGCAGGTCACCATGTCATGCGGGTCGCAGCCGAAATAGGCCGAATCCTGGTGCCAGGAGACGAAGGAGCCGTCGCCCGCCGGCTTGACCCAGAAGCGCGAACCGAAGGCGAGGATGTTGGGGCCGATGATGTCCTCGGCCGCATCGAGGATGCGCGGCTCGCGGAGCAGGTCCCAGGTCTCGGGCAGGCAGAGATGGCCCTTGAGCTTGAAGACGCCCGGATTGATGCCCCGGTCCTCTTCGAACTTGTTCATCGCACCGAGGAGATCGTCGCATTTCTCCTTGTCGACACCGTCGACCGGGAACAGGTATCCCTCGCGTTCGAAGAATCCGATCTGGTCTTCGGTCAGCACTTTGGGCATTCATTCCTCCGCTATCCGCGCGGCGCTCCCGGCCGCTCAACTGCGCTATTCTAGCTGAATTTATTTGTTGGAAAAATATTTCGATGCAAGTTCTTGGACTGTTGGCGTTGCGGCGGATTCGAGCGGCCGCCCCGATACTCGCCGCCGCCCTGCTCGTTTCGGCTTGCGGCGGAGGCGGAGGCAGCCCTTCATCCGAGCCGCCGCCAGATTGCATCCAGACGGCGGACTTCGGCTGTGTTTCCGCGCAGAACTACCGCGAAGAGCGCAAGACGATCGAGGACGGGCACCGCGGCGAGGACGATTTCAAGAATCAATGGGGGCTGACCGCGATTCGCGCCGACCGGGCATATGCGCAGCTCGAGCTCGATCACGGCACCGATAGCAGACCGGGCAGCGGCCAGACCGTCGGCCTGATCGACAGCGGCATCGATGCCGGACACCAGGTCTTTGCCGGGAAGAGGGTGACCGAACGTTTCCTCACCAGAGCCACCGATGAGACCGGCGACGAAACGTCGCACGGCACCGCGGTCGCAAGCGTCATCGCGGGACATCCGTCCGCCTCATTCACCAGCGCCGTGACGGCAGCGCGCGGCGTCGCCTCGGGCGCCGAAATCGCGATGCTCGCGATTCCGCTCGGCGCGGGGGTGGCGGATTACAATCCGATTTCGTCGACCGGCCTGGCCCGGGCCGACGATCGATGGGCGCCCAGAATCGACCAAGCGGTCGCCTGGTCGAGCGGCGGGAGGACCCTCGATTTTGTCAATGTGAGCGTGGGCCTCGAAGGAATCGTCGAGCAATACTCCGCACAGCAGCTCCGCGACAATTTCAGCGATACCATCGCCGCGCTGGCGCAGGCCGGCGCGGGCGAAAAGACCGTCTTCGTCTGGTCGGCCGGCAACGGGCATGGAGACCCCTGCGACGCGGCCGACTTCACGAACAACCCCGATCTCTGCGCGGGCGGATTCGTCAACGCCAAATCGGTCGAGGTCTTGCCCGGCCTGCCGGCGCGAATCCCGGAGCTGCGCGGGCACCTGATCGCCGCCGTTGCCGTGGCCCCGGACAGCGACGGCGACGGGGACTACGAGATCGCCGCCTTCTCCAATCGCTGCGGCATCGCCGCCGATTGGTGCATCGCGGCCCCCGGGCAGGAGGTCCGGGCGGCCTATTTCGGGCCCCACTCCGACGACGACAGCCCGGGCGTCCAGGGCGCCTACAGCCCCAGCGGAACGTCGTTCGCCGCGCCGATGGTGACGGGCGGACTGGTCGTGATGAAGCACTATTTCCGCAGCCAGCTCTCCAATACGGCGCTGGTCGCGCGAATGATGGCGACGGCCGACAAGACCGGCATCTATGCCGACAGCAGCATCTATGGCCAGGGTCTGCTCGATCTCGGCGCCGCGACGACACCGGTCGGCGTCGCCAGCGTCGCGCTCGGCGACCGGGTGGACGGGCGGGGCGACAATCTGTCGCAGACCCGCTTCGCCCTCGGCGGCGCGCTCGGGGACGGGCTCGCGCGGGCGCTCGCCGGCTACGAGATCGTCGCCTTCGACAGCCTCCGCGCGCCGTTCTGGTTTCCGCTCGGCGATCTGGCCGGCGCCGCTTCCCGTCCCTCCGCCGCCGCGCGGCTGAGGTCCCTCACGGCGCCGCCGGGGGATCGGGAGCCGGATGTGCTGCGGCCCCGCTTCGCATCGCTCGCCGGCGGCGACCGGTTGAAGCTGGGCATCATGCAGGCGCCCGGCACCGAGGGCGGCCATCTCGCGCTGGCAGGGCAAGCACTCACCCTAGGCACGGCGGAACGGGACGGGCTGAGCGTCGCCGCCTTCTCGACCGAAGGACTAAGCGGGGAAAACCCGGCATCGGGCGCCACCCTCTCATGGCGCCCCGACGGCAGCCCGCTGGGTCTCACAAGCGGCTGGATCGCCGAGCGCGAGACCGTGCTGGGCAGCAGCGCCGCCGGCGCCTTCGGCCGGCTGTCCGGCTCTTCCGCCTTCGCCGGCATCGAGGGCAACGCCCGCATTGGCTCCTGGCGGCTCGGCGCCGGGGCCGAAATCGGCACCGTCCGGGCGGCGGCGCAAGGCGGCATGCTCGCCGGCTTCTCGCCGCTCACCACCAGCGCCTTCGCCGTCGAGGCGGAGACGAGGCTGGCCGACGGCGACGGGCTGCGGTTTGCGCTGGCGCAGCCGCTCCGCGTCGAGGCCGGGCGGGTTCGCCTGTCGGTTCCGGTCGGGCGCACCCGGGACGGGCGGGTGCTGCGCCGGCAGCTCGCCGCCGGTCTCGCCCCCAGCGGGCGGCAGATCGACCTTACCGCCGAGTGGCGCCGATCCCTCGCCGACGGCGGCGAGATCCGCATCGGCGCCGGCGTCACCCGGCAGCCCGGCCACGACGCCGCGGCCGATCCCGAACTCACCCTCCTCGCCGGCTGGCGCTACGCTTTCTGAACCCGGCCCCCGACCGCCTCCCACCGCAGCCCGCAGCGCTCGCGGGGTCGGCTTGGGCCGTGCATGGAAATATCAGATACGCATCCCAATATATCCGCATCGACATGATTGGATGCCGGGCGGAGAAAGGATCGGGATGCCAAGCGCGAACCGTCGACCGATGCGGGCACTCCGTGTCCTCGTTCACCTGCTGATCGCGGCACCGCTGGTTTCGGCCTGCGGCAGTGGAGGAGGATCGGAGACGAGCGGCATTCTGTACAATCAATGGGGGTTGCGCGCGATCGGGGCGGAACGGTCCTATGCGCAGGTCGAAGTCAGGCACGGCCGCGGCACCGCACCCGGCAGCGGCCAGACCGTCGGCCTGATCGACAGCGGCATCGATACCGGACACCCGGTCTTTGCCGGGAAGAGGGTGACCGAACGCTTCATCACCGGAGCCACCGACGAGACCGGCGACGAAATGTCGCACGGCACGGCGGTCGCCAGCGTCGTCGCGGGGCGACCGCCCGCCACGGGCTTCAGCCTGGTGAGAGCCGGGCGCGGCATCGCCTGGGGCGCCGATATCGCGATGTTCGCGATTCCGCTCGGCGGCCCGGTCCACCCGACCTATCCCCCGATTCCGTTGACCGGCCTGGCCAGCGCCGACGATCGATGGGCCTCCATAATCGACGAAGTGACCGCCTGGTCGAACGGCGGGAGGACGCTCGATTTCGTCAATGCGAGCGTGGGGTTCACCGGAAACATCGAGCAGTATTCCACGCAGCAGCTCCGCGACAATTTCGGCGACACGATCGCCGCGCTGGCCCAGGCCGGCGCGGCCGAAAAAACCGTCTTCGTCTGGGCCGCCGGCAACGCGAACGAAGCCCTTTGCGACGCGTCCGACTTCACGAACAACCCCGGTCTCTGCGTGAACGGATTCCTCAACGCCAATTCGGTCGAGATTCTGTCCGGCCTGCCGGCGCGCATCCCGGAGTTGCAGGGGCATATGATCGCCGTCGTGGCCGTCGCCCCGGACGACGACGAGGACGGGGATTACGATATGGCCTCGTTCTCCAACCGCTGCGGCATCGCCGCCGAGTGGTGCATCGCGGCCCCCGGGGAGGGGGTCCGGGCGGCCTATTTCGGGCCCGACCCCGACGACGGCAGCCCGGGGCTCCGGGGCGCCGCCGACGTCAGCGGAACGTCGTTCGCCGCACCGATGGTCACGGGGTCCCTGGCGGTGATGAAGCACTATTTCCGCCGCCAACTCTCCAACACGGCGCTGGTCGAGCGAATGATGGCGACCGCCAAGAAGACCGGCATCTATGCGAACCGCGCCATCTACGGCCAGGGTCTGCTCGATCTGGGCGCCGCGACGAGGCCGGTCGGCGTCACCAGCGTCGCCCGCGGCGGTCGCGTCGACGGCCGGGGCGCCGCCCTTGCGCAGACCCGCCTCGCGCTCGGCGGCGCGCTTGGGGACGGGCTCGCGCAGGCGCTCGCCGGGCACGAGATCGCCGCCTTCGACAACCTCGGCGCGCCGTTCTGGTACCCGCTCGGCGCGTTTGCCGGCGCCGCTCCCGGCGCCTCGGTCTCGGCGCGGCTGCGTGATTTCGCGGCGCCGCCGCGGGGCCGCGAGACCGGCGTGCTGCGGCCCCGCTACGCCGCGCTGGCCGGGGACAACCGGTTGAGCCTCGGTATCATGCAACCGCCCGTCACCGGCGGCGGCCATCTCGCGCTCGCCGGCCGCGCGCTTGCTTTCGGCGGCGCCCGGGGCGGGTTGAGCGTCGCCGCCTTCTCGACCGAAGGGATCGGGCAGAACCCGGCATCGGGCGCCACCCTGTCCTGGCGGCCTAACGGGACCCTGTTGAGCCTCACAAGCGGCTGGATCGCCGAGCGCGAGACCGTGCTGGGCAGCAGCGCCGCCGGCGCCTTCGGCCGGCTGTTCGGCTCTTCCGCCTTCGCCGGCATCGAGGGCAACGCCCGCATTGGCTCCTGGCGGCTCGGCGCCGGCGCCGAAATCGGCACCGTCCGGGCGGCGGCGCAAGGCGGCATGGTCGACCGCCTGTCCCCGCTCACCACCAGCGCCTTCGTCGTCAAGGCGGAGAGAAGGCTGGCCAACCGGGACGGGCTGCGGTTTGCGCTGGCGCAGCCGCTCCGCGTCGAGGCCGGGCGGGTTCGCCTGTCGGTTCCGGTTGGGCGCACCCTGGACGGGCGGGTGCTGCGCCGGCAGCTCGCCGCCGGGCTCGCGCCGACGGGCCGGCAGATCGACCTTACCGTCCAATGGCATCGAACCCTGGCGGTCGGCGGCGAACTCCGCCTCGGCGCGGGCTGGACCCGGCAGCCGGGTCACGACGCCGCGGCCGATCCCGAACTCAGCCTCCTCGCAAGCTGGCGCTACAGCTTCTGAGCGCCAAACCGCGACCCCCGCATCGGCCGGCCGGCAGAGTACGGATCGCGCGCCAGATCCGTGTTCCGACAAAAATACCTATATTGTTATCTTATCATATCATTATTTATATGATTGAATTGCATCCGACACGCTCGGCTCGAACCTCGTTGATCCTCTAGCCAATGGCCGTTCGGCGGGTGTGGACAGCGCTCCCCAGGCGGAGAAAGAGTCGCGATGCCGAGCTGGACCGATCGATCGATGTGGCGCCTGCGGGCATGGATCCCGCTGCTTGGCGCAGCCGTGTTTCTTTCCGGCTGCGGGGGCGGGGGCGGTTCGGGCGGCGTTCTCTACAACCAGTGGGGGCTGCGCACGATAAAGGCGGACCGGGCCTACGCGCGGCTGGAAGCCGAGTACGGCACCGGGACGGCGCCAGGCAGCGGCCAGACCCTCGGCGCGGTCGACACGGGGATCGACACGGGGCACCCGGTGTTCGACGGCAAGATCGTGACCGAACGCTTTCTGCCAGGCGCGGTCGACGAGACCGGCGACGAAGATTCGCACGGCACCGCGGTGGCGAGCGTGATGGTCGGCCGTCCGAGCAACGACTTTGCCAAGCAGACGAACGCCCCGCGCGGCGTCGCCTGGGGTGCCGACATCGCGATGTTCGCGATTCCCCTGGGAAGGGCTGGCCCCGGAAACTATGTCCCGATACCGCTGACCAGTCTCGACAGTCGCGACAGTGCTTGGGCGTCGATGATCGCCGAGGTTACCGACTGGTCCAGCGGTACCCGGTCCATCGATTTCGCGAATATGAGCTTCGTCTTCAACGGCATCATCGAGCAGTATTCAGAGGCGCAGCTCCGCGCCAATTTCGACGCTGCGATCGCGGCGCTGGCTCAGAGCGGCCCGAGCAGGAAAACCGTCTTCGTCTTCGCCGCCGGCAACGGGCGCGGGAGACGCTGCGACCCGAACGACTTCACAAGCCACCCCGACCTTTGCGTGGAGGTGAACGGCGTAAATCGGGTAAACGCCCGGTCGGTCTCGATCACGCCGGGCCTCCCGGCGCGGATTTCCGAGCTGCGCGGGCACATGATCGCCGTGGTGGCTGTCGGCCGGGACGGCAGCATCGCTCCCTGGTCGAACCGCTGCGGGATCGCCGAGGACTGGTGCGTCGCGGCGCCCGGCGTGGGTGTCCGGGCGGCCTATTTCGGGCCGGACCGCGACGACATGAGCCCGGGCGCCCGGGACGCCAGCACGGAATCGGGAACGTCGTTCGCCGCGCCGATGGTGACGGGCGGTCTCGCGGTGATGAAATCCTATTTCCGCGGCGGGCTCTCCAACACGAAACTGGTCGAGCGGATGATGGCGACCGCCGACAAGACCGGCATCTATGCCGACAGCAGCATCTATGGCCAGGGTCTGCTCGATCTCGGCGCCGCGACGGCGCCGGTCGGCGTCACCAGCGTCGTCCTCGGCGAGCGGGTCGACGGCCCGGGCACCGGACTGGCGCAGACCCGCTTCGCCCTCGGCGGGGCGCTCGGCGACGGGCTCTCGCGGGCGTTTGCCGGGCACGAGATCGCCGCCTTCGACAGCCTCGGCGCGCCGTTCTGGTACCCGCTCGGCGCGTTTGCCGGCGCCGCTCCCGGCCCCTCCGCCGCCGCGCGGCTGCGCGCCTTCACGGTCCCGCGGGAGGTCGGGGAGACGGGCTTGCTGCGGCCCCGAACCGCATCGCTCGCCGGCGGCGATGGGTTGAGCCTCGGCATCGTGCAGGCGCCCGGCACCGAGGCCGGCCATCTCGCGCTGGCGGGGCAAGCGCTCACCCTCGGCACGGCGCGGGACGGGTTGAGCGTCGCCGCCTTCTCGACCGAGGGCCTGAGCGGGGAGAACCCGGCATCGGGCGCCACCCTCTCATGGCGCCCCGACGGCAGCGCGCTCGGCCTCACAAGCGGCTGGATCGCCGAGCGCGAGACCGTGCTGGGCAGCGGCGCCGCCGGCGCCTTCGGCCGGCTGTCCGGCTCTTCCGCCTTCGCCGGCATCGAGGGCAGCGCGCGCATCGGCTCATGGCGGCTCGGCGCCGGCGCCGAGATCGGCACTGTCCGGGCGGCGGCGCAAGGCGGCATGCTCGCCAGCATCTCGCCGCTCACCACCAGCGCCTTCGCCGTCAAGGCGGAGACGAGGCTGGCCTATGGCGACGGGTTGACGGTGTCGCTGGCGCAGCCGCTCCGCGTCGAGGCCGGGCGGGCCAGGCTCACGGTTCCGGTCGGCCGCACCAAGGAGGGTGGGGTGCTGCGCCGCTCGCTCTCCGCCGGTCTTGAGCCCAGCGGCCGGCAGATCGACGTCTCCGCCCAGTGGCATCGGTCCCTCGCCGATGGCGGCGAGCTCCGCATCGGCGCCGGCTGGACCCGGCAGCCGGGCCACGACGCCGCGGCCGATCCCGAACTCACCCTGCTCGCCGGCTGGCGCTACAGCTTCTGATTCCGGCCGGCGCCGTCCGCCGCGCGGATCGCGCGCCAGATGCGTTCGGGGGTTGCCGGCATCTGGATGTGTTCGACCCCCGCCGGCGCGAGCGCGTCGACCAGCGCGTTCATCGTCGCCGGCAGGGCGCCCACCGCGCCGGCCTCGCCCGCCCCCTTCACCCCGATCGGGTTGACCCCGGTCGGCACCACGTTGAACGCCGCGATATAGGACGGCAGGTCGTCGGCGCGCGGCATGCAGTAATCCATGAACGAGCCGGCGAGGAGCTGGCCGGTCCGGCGATCGAAGGCGACGTCCTCCATCAGCGCCTGGCCGATCCCCTGGGCGAGCCCGCCATGGATCTGCCCTTCGAGCAATAGCGGGTTGAGGATGGTGCCGAAATCGTCGACCACCGCGTAGCCGACGATCTCGACGAACCCGGTGTCGGGGTCGATTTCGACCTCGGCGACATGGCAGCCATTGGGGAAGGTGAGCGCGCCGGGGCGGAACATCGCCGTCTCGTCGAGCCCGGGCTCGATGTCGAGCGGCAGGTCGCGCGGCGCATAGGCCGCCGCGGCGACGTCGGCGATGTCGACCGAACGGTCGGTGCCGGAGACCGCGAAAAGCCCGTCGGCGAATTCGATATCCTCGGGCGCCGCCTCCAGCAGGGCGGCGGCGATAACCCTCCCCTTCTCGACGATCCTGTCGGCGGCGAGGGCCACCGCCGAGCCGCCGAGCGCGGCGGAGCGGGACGCGAACGAGCCGCGCCCGAAGGTCACCATGTCGGTGTCGCCGGAGACGAAGCGCACCGATTCGGGCTCGAGCCCCAGCCGGCCGCAGACGATCTGGGTGAAGGTGGTCGCATGGCCCTGGCCGTGATGGACCGAGCCCACCATCAGCGTCGCGCTGCCGCTGCCATCGAAGCGGATCTGCGCCGCTTCGAGCTCCAGCCCGGCGGCGCGGTGGACGGTGTTGGAGATGCCGATCCCGCGCAGCTTCCCGCGCGAAGCGGCTTCTTCCCGCCGCGCCTCGAAGCCCGCGTAGCCGGCGAGCGCCAGCGCATCGTCCAAATTCTTGCCGAAATCGCCGCTGTCATAGGTGAAGGTGAGCGCCGTCCTGTAGGGCATGGCGTCGGCGGGGATGGTGTTGCGGCGGCGGATTTCGGCCGGGTCGAGGGCGAGGCGGCGCGCCGCCTCGTCGATGAGCTGCTCCAGCACCGTCGAGGCCTCGGGCCTGCCGGCGCCGCGATAGGGCGAGGTGCAGAACGTGTTGGTGAACATGCCCGAGACCCGGACATGAATCGCGGGCGTAATATAGGTGCCGGCCAGCGTGCCGAGATTGACCACCGGCGGCAGCGGGCCGCGCAGCGACAAATAGGCGCCGAGATTGGCGAAGCTCCTGCAGCGCAGCGCGAGAAACCGCCCGTCGCGGTCGAGCGCCAGCGCCGCGTCCGAGACGCAGTCCCGCGCCGAATCGTCGCTCAGCATGCATTCGCTGCGCTCGGCGGTCCATTTGACCGGGCGCGCGAAACGCCTGGCGGCCCAGAGGACGAGCGCGTTTTCCGGGTAGACATTGCTGTAGAGCCCGAAGCTGCCGCCGATATCGGGGGCGATGACGCGGACCCGGGTCTCCGGAATGCCGAACACGGTACGCGCCAGATGCATGCGGAGCATATGCGCCTGCTGCACCCCGGTGCGCAGGGTGTAGCGTTCGAGCGAGGGATCGTATTCGCCGATACAGCCGCGCGGGCCGATCGGCGCGGCGGTCACCCGGCTGATCGTGAAGCGGCGCTCGACGACGAGATCGGCGGCGGCGAAGGCGGCCTCGACGGCCTCCGCGTCGCCGTCCTCGTGGAAGAAGCACTCATTGCCGGGGCAGTCCTCCCAGAGTAGCGGGGCGCCGTCGGCCGCGGCGTCCGCCGGCGAGACCACCGCCGCCAGCTCCTCGTAGTCGACGGCGATGCGCTCGGCCGCGTCGCGCGCGCCCGACGCGGTCTCGGCGACGACCATCGCCACATAGTCGCCCACCACCCGCACCCGGTCGCGCACCAGGACCGGGCGCGGCGGGCGGTACATGTCGCTGCCGTCGCGGCGGAACCGCTTCTGGTCGCAGGGCAAATGGCCGAGCCCGTCGGCCTCGCAATCGGCGCCGGTCAGCACCCCGAGCACGCCTGGCATCGCGGTTGCCGCGCCGGCGTCGATGGCGCGGATCCGGGCATGGGCGTAAGGCGAGCGCAGGATGCAGGCGTAGGCCTGGCCCGGCAGATCGAGATCGTCGATATAGCGGCCGAGCCCCTTCAGCAGCCTGGGGTCCTCCAGCCGCGACACCGGCTGGCCGATCGCGAACTCGCCCATTGCCCGTCCTCCTCTGCCTGCCCTCGATGGTGGTCAAATCGTCGTGCGCGGGCAAGGACATGGGGGGTTGCAAGACGGCGTCGGCACGCCCATTTCGGTCTGAGACGGCGAACGCCGACAATAAAGGGAGGATTCGATGCGCATTTCAGGAATTGCAGGCAAGGCGGCCGGCGTTCTGCTCGCCGCTTCGCTGCTCATGGGCGGCGGCGCGGCCTCGGCGGCGCAGGCGGTCGCGACCTTCGCCGGCGGCTGCTTCTGGTGCGTCGAATCCGATTTCGACCAATTGCCGGGGGTGCTGAAGACCGAGTCGGGCTATACCGGCGGCACGCTCGACGACCCGACCTACGAGACCGTCACCGGCGGCGACACCGGGCATTACGAGGCGGTGCGCATCACCTACGACCCGGCGAAGGTGGGCTACGACACGCTGCTCGACGTGTTCTGGCACAGCGTCGACCCGACCGATGCCGGCGGGCAGTTCTGCGACCGGGGCGACAGCTACCGGACCGCCGTGTTCTTCAATTCGCCGGACCAGGAGCGCGCGGCAATCGCGTCCAAGCAGGCGATCGACAAGTCGGGCGCGCTCAAGGGCTCGATCGTCACCCCGATCGTGATGGCCAAGGCCTTCTACCCGGCCGAGGAATACCATCAGGACTATTACATGAAGAACCCGCTCCGCTACCGCTTCTACCGCTACGGCTGCGGCCGCGACAACCGCGTGCGCGAGCTCTGGGGCAAGGAAGCGCATCGCGGGATCGAGAAGAAGTAGGGGCGGGCTCACGCCGAGACGCGGTAGATACGCCGCCGCAAATTTCCGGATAGTACCGACACGATACCGGGGACAAGCGGCCGCAATTCCTGCAACCGGTTTCGTGCCGCGATCACGATGACGACCGGGACCGGAAGGTCATCCGCGTTCTGCTCGTGCTCGAATCCCCGGTCTACCGTAACGAGGGCGTCGAAGCCGCTCGCCGCTGCGAGGACCAGCAATTCGCCGTTCTTGCTGTCCGCCCAACCCATCTGTTGGACGGTGCGGACGTAAAACCGTTCGGGAAAGGAAGAAGCGAGCCGCTTCGGCGCGGACTCGTCAAGCAGCAGCTTCACTCGCCCCGCCCACCAGCATCGCCTTCGCCCGTTCGAGGACGGCGACGGCCTGGTCGCGCGAGACAGTGGGGAAGTCTTCCAGAAATTCGTCGAGCCGGTCGCCCGCCTCCAGATGCTCGATCAGGATGCGCACCGGAACCCGGGTGCCGGAAAACACGGGAGCGCCGCCGAGAATGTCGGGGTTGCTCTCGATCGGCCGGTCGCTCATCGCCACCCCCTCGCCCGCTATCGCATCGTCCCGTCAGGGACGCCCGCAGGCGCGTCATCGTACATCCCTATCCCGGACCTGACGAGCGCCCCCGCATCGCGGGGTCAGAGGCGGCGACCGGTCCGGTCGGCATGTCGATCGGTTGGGCGCCCATGTCCAGGGCCCGGGCTCCGGAGAGGCGAATTCGACGATATCGAATCCGTTCAGCCCCATCGGATTTTCGGCAACATCGGTCATCGTGTTCCTCCGTTCGGCCGCCCCGAAGCGGCATCGGGGATTGCCGGCCGCCCGCTTACGCCGCCTCGATATCGGTCAGGGAGAAGTCCTCGCCCTTGAACAGCAGCGCCTCGCCGGTCACCTCGGCGAGGGCGTAGGCGAAGCAGTCGCCGAAGTTGAGCGCCGCCGGGTGGTTGCCCTTACCGAAGCGCCGCCAGGCGCGCCGGGCGGCCGTCAACTGCTCCGCCGTGACCGGCACGAGCTCGATTTCCGCCCGCTCCAGGAACCGGTCGAGCGCGTGCCCCGCCGCCTCCCCGCCCCGGCCTTCCGCGACGATGGACGCTTCCAGCGCGTTGGAGACCGACATGCGGCGCGGCCAGTTAGCGGCAATCGAGTCTTCGAACCGCTCGGCGTCCGGCTCTCTGAACAGGATCGCCCACACCGCGGAGGTGTCGACGATCACTTGGGTAGCCCGCGCTCGTCATAGAGGAAATCGCCGTGCTCGATGGCGGACGGCCCGGGTCCAAGGTGCTTGGCGCAACGCTCGGCGATAGCGCGGATATCCCGCAGGAGCGCCTCCTTGTCCCGCGCCCGCTTTTCCCGTTCCAGCCGTTCCCGGAGCGCGGCGGTGATGGCGCCGGTCTTGGTCTCGCCGGTCAGCTCGGCGAGCTCGGCCGCGAGGCGGCAGGTTTCCTCGTTCTTGATGTTGAGGCTCATCGCTTCTTCCAGGGTAGACGATGACGTGTTGCGTCTACCCTACGCCGCGCCGCGCGTTTCCGCAATGTCGACGGCGGCCCGCGTCCCCTGGGGACGCAAAATTAGTCCCGTTTCGGGACAATGTTTCACGTGAAACATTTTTGGGGGTTTAGACCCATAAAGTTCATGTAAAGGATTAAGGTTTCGGCCGCTTATAGGGCAGCACTCCTGACCGATGTTTCACGTGAAACATCAGGAACCGGGCAGCCGCGCGAGGAAGCGTTCCCGGTCCACCGCCACGCGGTCATGCGTGCCGCGCACGAAGACGCGGCCCCCCTCCTCCCCGGTCACCTCGAAGCGGAGCCGGCGGCCGTCGACGGCGGCAACCCGCGCTTCCATGCTCACCTGGCGTCCGACCGGGACCGGCGCCAGGCGTTCGAGGTCGAGATGCACGCCGACGCTCGCCTCGCCCGCGGCGTATCCCGGCTTCATCGCCTCGTCGCAGGCGATTTCGCAGAACAGGGTGAGCCAGGGGTCGGAGAGAAAGGGGAGGTCGGGATAGCCGTTCTCGGGCCCGCAATGGCGCGGCTCGACCGCCGCCTCATAGCGCCCGGTCATGCCGATGGAATAGGCGCCCATCCGCTAGGCCGTGGCGAGGAGGGCCGCGCGGTCCTCGATCGCCCAGACCTGGGTGCCGGTCATCACGGCCTCGCTTGCGTCCCGCGCCTCGACGGCGAGGCCGATCCGCCTGCCCTCCACGGCGGTAACGCGCGCCGTCGCCACGATGCGCGCGCCGGGGGGCGAGGCCTTGAGATGGCTGACGGTCGCGCGCAGCGGAACCGCGACCTCCCCGTCGCCGAGCCCGGGCAGGACGGCTTCGCGGGCGGCCAGCGCGCAGAAATGCGCGAGCGTCGGTGTCGAGAGCACAAGCACGCCGACATTCCCCATCGCGTGCGCGGTGTGGCGGTCCTCGACGACGACCTCGAAAACGCCGACGGAACCCGGCCGGAGCATCAGCCCGCCTGCCGGTAGCGGATCAGCCCGTCGGCCTCGTCCTCGAAGCGGACCAGCGTCCCGTCGGTCACCAGATAATGCAGATGGGACAGCGCCTCGCCCATCGCGAAGGCGATCTGGTGGTTGTCGAGCTTGCGCTTGAACAGCACCGGGATGAGGTCGAGCGCGGTCCTCGGCTCGGTGCAGAAATCGCGCGCGATGTCGAGCCGCTCGCGGTGATGCTCCTGGAGGTAGTCGAGCCGTTCGAGCAGCCCGTAGAAGGGCCGGTTGTGCGACGGCAGGACGAAGCACTCCCCGGGCAAATGCCGGAAGCGGTCGAAGCTCTCGACGAAATGGCGCAGCGGGTCGCCCTCGGGCTCGGCATACCAGACGCTGATATTGGTGGTGATGCGGGGCAGCACCTGGTCGCCCGCGATCAGCAGCTTGAGCTCGGGGCAGTAGAGCGAGGCGTGCTCCGGCGAGTGCCCGCCGCCGACGATCACCTGCCAATCGCGGCCGCCGATCTCGAACCCGCCATTGTGCCAGATCCGCCGCACGCGCGACGGCACCGGCGTCGTCCAGCGGCCGAAATTCCCCACCCCGGCGCGATAGGCATCGACGCTGTCGTCGTCGAGCCCGTTGACCCGGAAGAACTGCATCCAGGCCTCGACATCGTGGGTGACGTCCTGGGTCCAGGCGAGATGGGCCTGCAGCCATTCGCCGTAGGTCATCCACAGCGAGGTGCCGAACTCGTCTTGCAGCCAGCCTGCGAGGCCGAGATGGTCGGGGTGGAAATGGGTGACGATGGCGCGCTTGAGCGGCCGTCCGCCGAAGCGTTCTAGCACGTTGAGCCAGTGCCCCTTGACGTCGTCGCCGTTCCATCCGGTGTCGATCACGGTCCAGCCGTCGCCGTCCTCGATCAGATAGAGGTTGATGTGGTCGAGCGCGAAGGGGAGAGGCATCTTGAGCCAGAAGACGCCGGGCGCGACCTCCAGGGTCTCGCCGTATTCGAGGTCTTCATGGGGGTAACGCGGCTCGCTTGGCATGGCCTGCTCCGAAGGCTGGGTTCTGCCGGCAAGGAAACGCGCGCGCGAACGACATCGCCTGGGTTTCGGTAATGCGCGCATTCGCTAGGCCGGCAGCGTCGGGAACCTAGCAGCGGCCGGCGCGGGCGGCAACCGTGCGGCTTGCCGCGCGGCGAGGACTTCTCATAGACTTGCCGCCGGTAATGCGTCGTCGGCATTCCCAGGCGCTGAAACCCAAGCGAGGCCAAAGATGGACACGATCGAACACGGCGTCGGCCAGACCCAGCTCCCCGAACTCAAGCGGAGCGCCGGCACACGCGACATCCTCGCCCACGCAGCGCGCCAGGCGAAGGAGCGCAATTTCGACGACTATCTGATCGTCGACGTCGATGCGCATCATTTCGAGAACCAGTCCTGGTCCGAGATCGTCGAATACATTCCCGATCCGGTGATCCGCGACATCGCCTCCAATTTCCGCAGCGGCGATCAAGAGAGCGCCGTCACGACGGGCATCATGCAGGCGAGCGCCTGGCCGACGCATCAGAACGTCGGCGGGCGTATTCCGCACGATCCGGGCATTCTCGAGCCCGGCGAGCCCGGCATCCACCGCGATGTCAGCCTGATCCGCCGCGCGCTCGAGAGCTTCGGCATCAACTACCAGGTCACCTTCCCGACGCCGATGCTGGCGCTCGGGCTGCATCCCGAGCTGGATGTCGAGATCGCGCTGTCGCGCGGCTACAACCATTGGGTCACCGACCGGGTGCTGGCGGCCGACGACCGGATCAAGTCCCTGCTCTATCTGCCGTTCAACGACCCGCCGGCCTGCGAGGAGATCGTCGAGCGCTACGGCGACACCAAGGGCGTGGTCGGCTTCATGGTCACCTCGGTGCGCTACAAGCCGGTGCATCACAACGCCTATATGCGGCTCTACCGGATGATCGAGGAGCGCGGGCTGACGCTCGGCTTCCACGCCGGGCCCAACTGGGGCGGCGACGGCTATGTCCGCCAGCTCAACCGCTTCCTCACCATGCACGCGATCTCGTTCTCGCTGTGCAACATGGTGCATCTCGCCAACTGGGTGATGAACGGCCTGCCGGAGCGCTTCCCCGACCTGCCGGTGGTCTGGATCGAGAGCGGCATCGCCTGGCTCGCCTTCATGATGCCCCGGCTCGACAACGAATATCTGATGCGCTCGTCCGAGGCGCCGGCGCTGAAGCGGCTGCCGAGCGATTATATCGGCGAGATGTACTACACCTCGCAGCCGCTGGAGCGCACCAACATGAAGCTGCTGGAGGCGACCTGCGACGCGTTCAAAGCCTCGACCCAGATGATGTATTCGTCGGACTGGCCGCATTGGGACTTCGACGCGCCGAGCGTGATCTTCGACCTCCCCTTCTTCGACGAAGAGGCGAAGCGCAACATTCTCGGCCTGACCGCGAAGCGCGTGTTCCGTATCGGGGACTGAATCGAGGACCGATCCCGGCGCCGTGGACAGGGCGCTCGCCGACGGCTTCGAGATATCGCGGCTGACGCGGGAATTCCTCGACGACCCGTTCCCGACCTATCGCGCGCTCAGGCGGCACGCGCCGGTGAAGACGATGGCGGACGGGTCGGTCTTCCTCACCCGCTATGCCGACGTTACAGAGGTCTATCACGACGCCGAGCGCTACTCGTCGGACAAGAAGGTCGATTTCCGCCCGGCGATGGGGGACACGCCGCTCTACGAGCACCACACGACGAGCCTCGTCTTCAACGACGCGCCCTACCACACCAGGGTGCGCAAGCGGCTGATGCCGGCCTTCACCCCGCGCGCGCTCAGGGCGCTGCAGCCGCGCGTCGAGGCGGTGGTCGACGAGATGCTGGACGGCATCGCCGCGCGCGGGTCCTGCGACCTGGTCCGCGACCTCGCCTCGGCGCTGCCGGTCGAGCTGATCGGCGACATGCTGGGCATCCCGCGCGCGGAGCGCGGGCCGCTGCGCGCCTGGTCGGTCGCGATATTGAGCGGCCTCGAACCCCGGCCCACCCCCGGCCAGGTGGCCGACGGCTCGGACGCGGTGGACGAATTCAAGGACTATCTGCGGACCCTCGTCGCCCGGCGCCTGCGGGATGCGGGCGACGACGATGCCGAGGTGCTGTCGAAGCTGATCGGCCCCGACGGAGACGGCGAGGCGCTGAGCGAGCTCGAATTGCTGCACAACTGCATCTTCCTGCTGAACGCGGGCCACGAGACCACCACCAATCTGATCGGCAACGGGGTCGAGGCGCTGATCCGCTTTCCCGACCAGATGCGGAGGCTGCGCGAGAACCCCGGGCTGATCGGCAGCGCGGTCGAGGAATTGCTGCGCTTCGAGAGCTCGAACCAGATCGGCAACCGGCGGCTGACGGTCGACGCCACGCTCGGCGGCGCGAAGCTCGCGGCGGGCACCTATATCCACATGTCGATCGGCGCCGCCAACCGCGACCCGGCGGAATTCCCCGACCCCGACCGGCTCGATATCGGCCGGACGCCCAACCGGCATCTCGCCTTCGGCTCCGGGATCCATGCCTGCGCCGGGATGTCGCTCGCCCGCATGGAAGGAAGGGTGGCGATCGGCAAGCTGCTCGCCCGGTTCCCCCATATCGAACTCGCCGGCACCCCGGAGCGCGGCGGCCGCGCGCGCTTCCGCGGCTTCAACAGCCTGCCGCTCGCGCTGCGGTAGATGCGGCCTATCGGCGGTGCGCCACGAAGTCGTCGAGGATCATGGCGACGGCTTCCCCGAGATTGGCGTTGAGCTCGTCGAGCGTCTCGCCCTGACTGTGGGCGCCCGGAAAGCCCGGGACATACCCGACATAGAGGCCGGTATCCCGGCAACGCTCCACGACTGCGGTATAGGTTTGCATCGACGCGACAATCCGATCTGAACGTGCGGCCAGTCTAGCCGCGGCCGCTGGCCACCGGAAGCGCCAATGCGCGAGCGGCTAGCCCGTGTCCGTTTTAGAAAGAACCGCAGCGGCCGTGCGTCCCTCGATACGGCCCTTCGGGCCTACTCGGGATGAGGGAGATTTTTTTGGCCACCCAAAACCCATCCCTCACCCTGAGTAGCGGCGAAGCCGCGTATCGAAGGGCGCGCCTCGGCTTCGTTGGCGGTTCCAAGTAAAACGGACACGCTCTGGAACAGGTACAAAGCTGCTTCTCTCGACTCCGAGCAAGGGTTTGGCGTTGCGGAACGTGCACCGGTTCGTCGAGCATACGTCGCTGGCGCTCTTGTACGGGTTCAACGCCCTTCCTCATGCGCTACGATAGACGCGGCGCAACAGGAGACCGGGACCATGCCTGACGGGACGCGGACCGCTTTCGGGGCGAGCCATTGGGGCGCCTTCACCGCCGAGGCGGTGGACGGGCGGCTGGTCGGGGTGACGCCGTTCGCGAAGGACCCGAATCCGGCGCCGTTCCTCCGGGCGCTGCCCGATGCGGTCCACGCCGAATGCCGCGTCGCCCGGCCGGCGGTGCGCAAGTCCTGGCTGCAGGGCGGGCCGGGCACGAATACCGGGCTGCGGGGCGTGGAGCCCTTCGTGGAGGTGGGCTGGGACCGGGCGCTGGACCTGGTCGCGGGTGAGCTCGAACGGGTGCGCAAGGTTTACGGCAACGAAGCCGTCTATGGCAGCTCCGGCTGGGCCAGCGCCGGCGGATTCCACGACGCGCGCGGCCAGCTCACCCGCTTCCTCAACCTCTATGGCGGCTTCGTCAACCAGGTCACGAATTACAGTTTCGGCGCGGCGAGCGTGATCGTGCCGCGCATCGTCGGCTCGATGAGCCCGGTGGTCGGGCCGGTCAACACCTGGCCGGCGATCGTCGAGCACACCGACCTCATGGTCGCCTTCGGCGGCATGCCGCCGAAGAACGCGAACGTCAACCAGGGCGGCCTCGGCGCGCACGACGCCGCGGACTGGCACCGCCGCGCCACCCAGTCGGGGACCGAGTTCGTCTGCATCAGCCCGATCCGCGACGACACCGGCGAAGAAATCGCCGCCGAATGGCATTCCATCCGCCCCAACACCGATCTCGCCGCGATGCTGGGGCTCGCGCACACGCTGCTCGTCGAGGGGTTGCACGACGCGGGCTTCCTCGCGCGCTGCTGCACCGGCTTCGACCGGTTGCGCGCCTATCTGCTGGGCGAGACCGACGGGATCGCCAAGGACGCCGACTGGGCCGCCGCGATCGCCGGCATGCCGGCCGAGACCATCCGCGCGCTCGCCCGCCGCATGGCGTCATGCCGCACCCTGATCGCCGTGAGCTGGTCGGTGCAGCGCGCCGACCACGGCGAGCAGCCCTACTGGATGACCATCGCGCTCGCCGCCATGCTGGGCCAGATCGGCCTGCCCGGCGGCGGGTTCGGGTTCGGCTACGGCGCCATCCACGGGATCGGCGCCGCCACCCGGCAAGTCGCCCCGCCCAAGATCCCGGTGGGCAAAGGCGGGGTCGATAGCTGGATCCCGGTGGCCCGGCTGGCCGACATGCTGCTCAACCCGGGCGCGCCCTACAGCTTCAACGGCGAGGACCGAAGCTACCCGGATATCCAGCTGATCTACTGGTGCGGCGGCAACCCCTTCCACAAGCAGCAGGACCTCAACAACCTGCTCAAGGGCTGGGCAAAACCGGAGACGATCGTCATCCACGAGCCCTGGTGGACGCCGGCCGCCAAGCGCGCCGACATCGTGCTGCCCTGCACCACGACGCTGGAGCGCAACGACATCGCGGCGTCCAATTTCGACCGTTTCGTCATCGCCAACCAGCAGGCGATCGACCCGGTCGGCGAGGCGCGCAGCGAATACGACATTTACGGCGACCTCGCGGAACGGCTGGGTTTCGCCGAAGCCTTCACCGAGGGGCGGAGCGAAATGGAGTGGCTGCGCCATCTCTACGACGTCTACCGCCAGCGCGTCGCCAAAGACGGGATCGAGATGCCGGGTTTCGATGGCTTCTGGGAAGCGGGCCATTTCGAGCTGCCACAGCCCGATACCCCGCCGATCCCCTTCGCCGATTTCCGCGCCGACCCGGACAAGGCGGCGCTGAAGACGCCGTCGGGCAAGATCGAGATCTATTCGGAGACCATCGCCGGGTTCGGCTATGACGACGTGCCCGGCCATCCGACCTGGATGGAACCGATCGAGTGGCTCGGCAGCGAGAAGGCCGAGCGGTTCCCGCTCCATTTGGTCTCGAACCAGCCGCGCGCGCGGCTCCACAGCCAGCTCGACTGCGGTTCGGTAAGCCGGGGCGCCAAGATCGCCGGGCGCGAGGCGATGCGGATGAACCCCGAAGACGCCGCCGCAAGGGGCATCGCCGACGGCGACGTCGCGCGCGTGTTCAACGACCGCGGCGCCTGCCTCGCCGGCGTCATCGTCAGCCACGCGATCCGCGCCGGCGTGGTCGAGCTCCCGACCGGCGCCTGGTTCGATCCCCTCGACCCGGCGACGCCGGGAAGCCTGGAGAAGCACGGCAATCCCAACGTGCTGACCGTCGACAAGCCGACCTCGACGCTCACCCAGTGCTGCGCGGCGCAGACCGCGCTGGTCGAGGTCGAACGGTTCGACGAGCCGCCTCCCGAAATCACCGCGTTCACGCCGCCGCCCTTCGTCGACGCGTGAAGATCCTCCTGGTCTTCGCCCATCCCGGCGCCGACAGCCTGAACGCCGCGATCCGCGACCGCGCCATCGCCGCGCTGGAGCATGCCGGGCACAGCGTCGATCTCTGCGACCTCTACGCCGAGGGCTTCGATCCGGTGCTGACGGCGGCGGAACGCGCGGCCTATTTCGACGAGGCCGCCAACCGGGCGCGGACCGCGGGCTATGTCGAGCGCCTGTTCGCGGCCGAAGGGCTGGTCTTCGTGTTTCCCACCTGGACCCTCGGCCCGCCGGCGATCCTCAAGGGGTTCTTCGACCGGGTGATGGTGCCGGGCGTCTCGTTCCGCCAGGACGAGACCGGCCGGCTCCATGCCAATCTACGCCACATCCGCTCGCTGGCCGCCATCGTCACCTACGGGCGCGGCCGGCCGATCCTCTGGCGGTTCGGCGATCCGCCGCGAAAAATGTTCACGCGCTACATGCCATGGTTCCTGGCGAAGCGGGCGCGGGTCCGCTATCTGCCGCTCTACGGCCTGCACAAGCCATCGGCGGGCCGCATCGAGCGGTTCCTCGCCCGGGTCGACCGGGAGATGGCGGGTTTCGCCGTTTAGGGCGTAGCCGGTCTCGACGGAACCGCCTTTACGGCGCAACGCCGCAAAAGAGGTGCCGACCCTTCGATACGCCGCTTCGCGGCTACTCAGGGTGAGGGGTTGTTTTCTGTGTCCTCATCCCGAGTAGGCGCGCAAGCGTCGTATCGAGGGGCTGGTGATCGCCTCTCGCCGACGATCACACCCGCGTCGAGAGCCAGATCGCGAGCCTTGAGCCGGTCTTGACGGCGCGGGTGAGCAATTCGTAGCCGGGCGCCTCGTGCGCCTGGTGCTCGACGGCCAGCTCCCGATGCTCGATCTCGTCGGCGCGGAATTCCTCGATGGTCGCGCGAAGCGCCGCCTCGTCCTCGCCGAGCGCCGCCGACTGTTCGGCGTAGTGGCGGTCGATCACCTCCTCGATCGCCTCGGTGCAGGCCATCGCCGCGCGCTCGCCCATCAGCGCGGTCGCCGCGCCGAGGACATAGCCCGCGACATGCCAGACCGGCATGAGCGCGGTGGGGCGGACGCCGCGCGCGGCGACGAGGTTGTTGAAGGTGTCCAGGTGCTCGGCCTCCCTGGCGGCCATCTCGTCGACCGCGTCCGCCGCCGCGCCGCGGCGCAGGAACGCGCGCTGTCCGGCATAGATCCGCACCGCGCCGTACTCGCCGGCCTGGTCGACGCGGATCATCCGGGCGACCGTCTCGTCGCGGTCGGGATCGCCGGGCAGCCTGTCTTCCGCGGTCAGGCGGGGGCGGCCGGAACCGGTCATGTCCGCCGCCTCCAGGACCGGAGCGCAAGGACGAGACTGCCCGCCGCCAGCGCGGCCGATGCGATCAGGTTGAACCCGGCGAGCGAAATCCCCATCAGCGACCATTGTACCTCGTCGCAGCGGACGATGGCGGTCGCTTCGAGCTGGCGTCTGAGCCCTTCGATGGTCGTCGCGTCGATGGAAGCGGCGGAACAGCCGGCGGGGCCCTGGAACCAGCCCTCCTCCACCCCGAGATGGTAGAACGCGACCGCCCCGCCGATGGCGAAGACGATGCCGCAAAGCCCGATCGCGGCCGAGCGCGCGGCCGGGCGTCGCGGCACCGTCAGCGCCGCCAGCGAGAGCCCGATCGCCGCCGCGTAGGGCCAGCGCTGCCAGATGCAGAGGTCGCAGGGCGCGAGCCCGCCCAAATATTGCGAGGCGAGCCCGGTCCCGAGGATCAGGGCGCTCAGGACCAGGATCGCGGCGGGCGCGGATTTT
The DNA here is from genome assembly GCA_965205995.1 of Alphaproteobacteria bacterium. Lineage (GTDB taxonomy): Bacteria > Pseudomonadota > Alphaproteobacteria > MPNO01 > MPNO01 > MPNO01. The sequence goes on from OZ242200.1 coordinate 907,792, forward strand.
CCGGCAATCGTCACAAGGCGTATTTGGCAACGGCAAAGCCGCCGAGCAAGAGCGCGACGAAGACGAGGGTCACCAGCCCGAGCCGCTTTTCGATGAAGGCGCGGATCGGCGGGCCGATCCAGTAGAGCAGCCAGGCGACCGCCAGGAAGCGGAGGCCGCGCGCCACGATGGAGGCGACGCCGAAAATGGCGGGGTCGAGCCCGGTCGCCCCGCTGGCGATGGCGATCACCTTGTAGGGAAACGGCGTGACGCCGGCGATAAAGACGATCCACGCGCCCCATTCGTTGTAACGCGTGCCGAACGCGGCGAATGCCTCGGTCTGGCCGTAGAAGGCGAGGACGGGTTCGCCCACCGCCTCGAACAGGAAATAGCCGATGGCGTAGCCCAACCCACCGCCGGCCACCGACGCGGCGGTGCAGATCGCGGCAATGCGCCACGCCCGGTCGCGCGCCGCCAGCACCATAGGGATCAGCAGCACATCGGGCGGGATCGGGAAAAACGATCCCTCGACAAAGGCGACGGCGGCCAGCGCCCAGACCGCATCCCGCCGCCCGGCAAGCCCCATCGTCCAGTCATAGAGGCGTCTCAGCACGCCGCCTTCCCTTCTTTGGGTCGCGGCGACTATAGCCCCGGAACCGCCACGGATTCGTTGTGACCCGCGGGAATTTGATGCACATTGCGGCGCGAAATTGCGGGTGTGGCGGAATTGGTAGACGCGGCGGCCTCAAAAGCCGCTGTCCGCAAGGACTTGCCGGTTCGAGTCCGGCCACCCGTACCAACCCTCGGCAGGCGCGCGGCGCCCACGGGCTCTCCATCACCTCGGCGTGGGCCGTGTCGCGCTGGGCGGTCGCGGTTGCCCGCCGTTCGATACGCCCCTACGTGGCTACTCAGGGTGACGGTGCTGTGTGGACAGCAAAAAAACCTCAACTTGAGTAGGCACGAAGCGCCGTATCGAGGGACGCAGCCGCCACCGGGAAATCCGTTGAGTCCCAACTAAGGCGGCTACGCCCTATGGATTGTCCCAATTGAGAACCCAGCCCTTGACCGTCTGCCACCTGTCCACTCCTGCGTTCCTGAACGCCAAGAGATGAGCGTGTTGCTCTTGGAGGTAATGAAAGAAATCGAGAGCCCGTTTGTCGGGCCAGTGAAGCGTCGGGGCGGCTGCGTCGACGCGCCAGCTCAGATAGATGTCGTGGATCTTGTTTTTGGCATCATTCTTCTTTAACATATTAGTGTTTTTTCCATTTGTTATAAGATCTTCTTAAACTAACTTCTTCATTGGAGTTTGTGGCAGATGCCGTCGCGGGACTGCGCCACCTTGGCCTCGCCAAGCGGAACCAGCGGATCGATGCCGCGCAACAGCAGGGTCTCGGCCGCCTATCCCATCTAGGAATCGACCGCTTTTGCAGAACCGTCGTTCCGGAGTCGCCAACACCAACCTTCGCTGCTTCGACGCTCCCAATCGGCCCGTTCCGTCCAGATCAAACTTCGAGCTGGAACCCGCACGAATCCGCAAACTGGAGCGAATCGGTCATTCGTTCAACGCCGTAGATCGACGCCCAAGGACGGTCGTGGGCCCCCGCGGCGGGGCTTTGTTGTGAGCCCCGCCCCCATCGCCTACAATCTTCCCGCCCACAGGACAGGATGCGCGCGATGAAGGTCTTTCTCTTTCATTTGATGCCCTACGCCTATCTCGATCTCGACTACGACAAGAAGTACCGGTCGGCATGGGTGGTTCTGCCCAACAGCTATTTCGACCCCAAGAAGGGGCACGAGCTCTACAACCGCTATCTCGACGAGCTCGAATACGGCGAAGAGCTCGGCTTCGACGGGCTCTGCGTCAACGAGCACCACCAGAACGCCTACGGCATCATGCCCTCGCCGATCGTCACCGCGTCGGCGCTGGCGCGGCGCACCACGCGGGTCAAGCTCGCCATCGTCGGATCGGCCTTCGGCATCCGCGAGCATCCGCTGACGCTCGCCGAAGAGCACGCGATGATCGACTGCATCTCGGGCGGGCGGCTGATCAGCGGCATGGTCCGCGGCATCGGCTGCGAGTACTACTCGATGGGCGCCAACCCGGCCTTCTCGCATGACCGCTTCCACGAGGCGCATGACCTGGTGATCCGCGCCTGGACCGAGGAGGGACCGTTCGCCTTCGAGGGAGAGCACTACCACTTCGAATACGTCAATCTCTGGCCCCGCCCCTACCAGCAGCCGCACCCGCCGATCTGGTGCCCGTCCCAGGGCTCGACCGAGACCATCGAGTGGACCGCCCATCCGGACCGCAAATACACCTATCTCCAGACCTACAGCCCGTTCCGCGCGGTCACCCGGTTCATGGACGCCTATCGCGCCAAGGCGCGGGAATACGGCTACGAGGCGAGCCCCGACCAGCTCGGCTGGCTGGTGCCGATCTATGTCGCCGAAACCGACGAGCAGGCGCGCGACGAGGCGCGGCCCCATATCGAGGCCTTCGCCAACAAGTTCCTGCGCAACCCGCCGGAAATGCTGCTGCCGCCGGGCTACACCTCGATCGCCTCGCTCAAGAACGTGCGCAAGCACAAGTCGAGCCTGAGCAAGACCCAGACCGTGGAGTCGCTGATCGAGGACGAGGTGGTGGTGATCGGCAGCCCCGACACGGTGCGCGAGAAGCTGCTCGACTGCCAGCGCCGCGTGGCGCTCGGCAATGTGCTGGCGCTCTGCCAGTTCGGAACTTTGCCGGGCGACCTCACCCGGAAGAACATGGAGATGTTCGCCGCCGAGGTGATGCCCGCGCTGCAGGCCTCGCATATCGAGCAGCCGGAGCTCGTCGCGGCCGAATAGCGCAACGGCCAAGCGGCGCCGGTCCGCGATGACGGCCAACGGGATCGGCGCCCCGGTTCCCCGGGAGGACGACCGCCGGCTGCTGACCGGCGGCGGCCGCTATCTCGACGACATCTCCTTCGAAAGCCTCGCACACGGCGTCGTCCTGCGCTCGCCCCATGCGCATGCCGGGATCGCCGCCATCGACACCACGGAGGCGGCGCGGATGCCGGGGGTCCTGGCCGTGCTCGACGGCCGCGACTGGGACGCCGACGGCCACGGCTGCCTGCCCTGCGAGGACAAGCTTACGCGGCCCGACGGCACGCCGATGATCGACCCGCCGAGGCCCGCGCTGGTCGCCGACCGGGTGCGGTTCGTCGGCGATCCGGTCGCCTTCGTCGTCGCCGAGACCGAAGCCCTGGCGCTGGACGCGGCCGAGCGCATCGCGATCGACTACCAGCCCCTGCCCGCGGTGACCACGATCGACCACGCGCTCGGCGCAGCCGCGCCGGCGGTCTGGCCGTTCTGCCCGGACAACATCGCCTTCGCCCATCGGGAGGGCGATGCGGCGGCGGTCGCGGATGCGCTGGCGCGGGCGTCGCATGTCGTCCGCCGAACCTTCGCCATCAACCGGATCACCGGGGCGATGATCGAGCCGCGCGGCTGCATCGGCCGCTACGATGCGCATGACGGCCGCTACACCCTCCATTCGGGGGTGCAGAACCCGCACACCCTCAGGCGCGAGCTTGCGCAGGCGGTGTTCGGCGTTCCGGAAAGCAGCGTCCGCGTGGTCTGCGGCGATATCGGCGGCAGCTTCGGGACGCGCGGGCCGAACTACCCGGAGCTGGTCCTGGTGCTCTGGGCGGCGCGGAAGACCGGGCGGCCGGTGAAATGGGTTTCCGGCCGCGGCGAGGGCATGGCGACCGACGACCACGCGCGCGAATGCGTGACCGAGGCCGCGCTCGCGCTCGACGACGACGGGCGCTTTCTCGCGCTGGAGGTCGCGACGAGCGCCAATCTCGGCGCCTATCTCTCGACCCGGGGTCCGCGCCCGGCGGTCGGCAATCTGGGGACCCTCGCCGGCGTCTACCGGACGCCTTGCGCCCATGTTTCGGTGCAGGGGGTCCACACCCACACCACCTCGACCTCGCCCTATCGCGGCTCGGGCGCGCCCGAGGCCGCCTTCGCCATCGAGCGGATGGTCGATATCGCGGCCCGCAGGCTCGGCATGGCGCCGGCGGAGATCCGCCGCATCAACACCGTCGCCCGGGACCAGATGCCGTGGACCAACGCGCTCGGCTACATCTACGATTGCGGCGATTTTCCCGCCAATCTCGACCGCGCGCTGGAACAGGCCGACTGCGCCGGTTTCCCGGCGCGGCGGCGCGAGGCCGAGGCGCGCGGCCGGCTGCGCGGGTTCGGCTTCGCCAACACCGTCAAGAAGACCTCGACGCCGATCGTCGAGACCGCGGAGATCCGCATCGACCCCGCGGGCGGGCTGACCCTGATGACCGGGACGATCGACCACGGCCAGGGCCATTCCACGGTCTTCCGGCAGATCCTGTGCGACAGCCTCGGCGTGGCTGCCGGCGATATCCGCTTCGTCCAGGGCGACACCGACCTCGTCGCCTATGGCCGCGGCACCTTCAACTCGCGCTCGACCGCGATCGCCGGGTCGGCGATCCGCCTCGCCGCCGACAAGGTGATCGACAAGGGGAGCAAGATCGCCGCCCACATGCTCGAAGCGGCCGAGCCCGACATCGCCTATGCCGGGGCCCGCTTCACGGTCGCGGGGACCGACCGGTCGGTGCCGCTCACCGAAATCGCGCGCGCGGCGGTGGAGCCGGCGGCGCTGCCGCCCGGCCTCGAACCGGGGCTCGGCGCGCAGGCCTGGTACGCGCCGGAATACTGGAACTGGCCGAGCTCGGCGCAAATCTGCGAGGTCGAAATCGACCCGGAGACCGGCGCCGTCGAGATCGTGGCTTACGCCGGAATCTCCGACGCCGGCCGGGTGATCAACCCGATGCTCTATGCCGGCCAGCTCCACGGCGGCATCGCCCAGGGCATCGGCCAGGCGCTGCTCGAGGAGATCCGCTCCGACCCGGAAAGCGGCCAGCTCCTCACCGGGTCGTTCATGGACTACGCCGTGCCGCGCGCCGACGACCTCAGCGCCTTCGCGGTGGCGAGCGCGGGGATCCCGACCGCCTCCAACCCGATCGGCGCCAAGGGGGTGGGCGAATCGGGGCCGACCGGCGCGCTGCCGGCGACGATCAACGCGATCGCCGACGCGCTGGCCTCACACGGCGTCGAGGATATCCCGCTGCCGGCGACCCCGGAGCGTGTCTGGCGGGCGCTGAACGGCGGCGGCGGGTGAGAGGGGTCGCGCGGCACAACCCGGTCGCGGGCGCCCTCTGGATGTTCGGCGCCGCAATCGCCTTCTCGGTGACGATCGCCCTGGTCCGCCATCTGTCCGCGACCTATTCGACCTTCGAGATCGTCATCTTCCGTCTCGTCTTCGGGATCGCGGTGCTGCTGCCCTGGATGTTCCGGGTGGGCCGCGCGGGGCTCAGGACCGACAATTTCTGGCTCTATGCGGGGCGTGCCGCGTTCGCCTATTCGGCGATGTTCTGCGGCTATTACTCGGTGCGGCTGATCACCATCGCCGATTCGGTGGCGCTCCAGTTCACCCTGCCGATCTTCACCGTGATCCTCGCGGTAATCCTGCTCAAGGAACACGCCTACGCGCATCGCTGGATCGCGACGGTGCTGGGCTTCGTCGGGGCTCTCATCATCGTCCGCCCGGGCTTCGCGGAGGTGAACATAGGCGTCGCCATCGCGCTCGCCGCCGCGTTCCTGTTCGCGGTGGTCGATGTCTCGACCCGTTTTCTCGCGCGCAGCGACGGGATCCGGACGATCCTGTTCTACGGCTTCGTCCTGCAGCTGCCGATCGCCATCGGACCGGCGGCGGCGACATGGGTGACGCCGACGCTGGCCGACATCCCGTGGATCGTCGCCTTCGCCATCGGGGCGCTGAGCGCGCAAATCTGCATCACCAACTCGCTCGCCGCCGCCGAGGCGAGCCTGGTCTCGCCGGTGCTCTATCTGCGCCTGCCGCTGGTGGCGCTGTTCGGCTTCGTGTTCTTCGACGAGCTGCCGAGCGTCTGGACCTGGGTGGGCGCGGCGCTTCTGTTCGGCTGCACCTATTACTGCACCTGGCGCGACGCGAAGATCGTGCGCGCCGGATCAGCCTGAACCGCCGCCGTCCAGCATCGGGGCGGGCAGGATCTCGACGACCACGTTGAGGTTTCCGGGCCGCGCGCCGCCGATCCCGGGCAGGCCGAGTCCCTCGAAGGTGAGCGTGCGGCCGCTCTCGGTCCCGGGGGCGACGATCACCTCGACCCGCGCGCCGGTGACCAGCTCGACCACCTTGCGGGCCCCCTCCTCCGCCTCCGTGATGGTGATGCCGACGGTCTCGGCGAGGTCCTCGCCGGGCAGCGCGAGCGAGGTGCTGGCGGCGCCGAACACGCGGCCGCGCCGGTTGCCGGCGATGTCGCCGAACAGATCGATGGGGCGTTCGCCGATCCCGTCGTTGAAGTCGAATGCGTCGTCACCGCCCCATGGCGCCCGACCGGACCCGAACCCGTCGGCATAGCCGCGCCGCCAGCCGCCGGCATCGAACTCCGCCCGGCGCTCGGCATCGCTCAACAGGTCATAGGCGTCGGTGACCTCGCGGAAACGGCTGGCCGCCACCGTGTCGTCCGGACTGGCGTCGGGGTGGAGTTCCTTGGCCAGCGCGCGATAGGCGCGCTTGACCTCATCCAGCGTCGCGCCCGGTTCGATCCCGAGGATTTCGTAGGGATCCTTCATGACCTCAGCATAGCACGCATCGCGGAACCCGCCCGCAACCCTTGGACGACATGAAGAGCCCCGACTTCAACCGGTGGAATGCTAGAGCAATGAGCGCTATTTTGACTGTATGAGCGCCGAGATCATCACCATGCTGGGCGGCTTCGCGACGCTGCTCGCATCCGGCGGGACGTTCGCCATGTTCATGTTCCGCCTGTTTTTGAGGCTCGAAAGCAGGGTGGATCGGCTCGAAGGCAAGGTCGACGACCTGGCACGCGAGGTCTCGGAGATGCGCGGGGAGTTCCGCGGGCGCTTCGCCGCGCAGCCGGCGGCGGGATGACCGCCGGGCGGAGACCCTGCCTTTACAAAAGCGGTCGCCACGAAATCGGTGCCATGAAGAAGATAACCGTCAAGGAAGGCGTGGGGACGCAGCGCGGGAAGGACGAGTACGACCTCGCCATGGAGCGCTATTTGTCCATGAAGCCGCGCAAGCTGAACTGGATCGACGGACGCCCGCCTAAGCGCGACGAATTGCATGACCGTTGCTGGTCTTCGTCGATCCTGCGCGCCCAGGGGATAATCGCGACCCCACGGCGCACATTGCCGCGCCCGCGTACCACAGCTAGGCTTCCCGCAAGCAGGGAGGATGCCATGGCGCCGGAAGCGGTCGATATCCTGATCAGGAACGGCACGATCCTCACCGTCGACGGCGAGCGGCGCATCGTCACCGACGGCGCCGTCGCGATCCGCGGCGACCGCATCGCGGCGGTCGGCAAGACGGCGGAGCTGGACGCCGCCTACAGCGCCGAAAAGACCATCGACGCCTCGCTCAAGCTGGTCATGCCGGGGCTGATCGACGGCCACGCCCATCTGATCGAGCTCGCCCGCGGGCTTATCCCGGACAATCTGCGGACCAGCGACTGGCTCAAGGACTGGTGCTACCCCTATCTCGACGCGATCACCGAGGAGGACGAGTACTGGTACGCCAAATGCCTGATGGCGGAGATGATCCGCAGCGGCACCACCTGCTTCGTCGAGCCCGGCTGCAAGTTCCTCGCCAGCACGCTGGGCGCGATCGTAGAGACCGGGATGCGGGCGACCACGGGAAGCTGGGTCTGGGACCATAACGGCCCCGACGGCCAGAAATGCCCCGACTATTTCCTGCCGATGTCCCTCGACGAGGCGCTGGCGCTCACCGAATCCAACATTCAAACCTGGGATCGCTGCGCCGACGGGCGCATCCGCGTATTCGCGACCATCGAGGGGGTCGGCACCTGCTCGGACGAGCTCACCCGGGGCGCCAGGGATATCGCCGCGCAATACGGCACGTTTGCGCTGATGCACAAGGCGAGTTCGCAGGAGGAGGTGGCGAGCGAGCTCCGGGCGACCGGCCACCGCCCGGTCGAGCACATGTACGAGATCGGCGCGCTGGGCCCCAACGTCTATCTCAACCACATGACGGCGGTCGAATCCTTCGAGGTCGACATGCTGGCCGAGACCGGCGCCAAGGTGTGCCAGAACCCGCCGGCGGCGCTCAAGCTCGCCAAGGGGACGACCCGGATGGGCAAGTTCCTGGAGATGCGCGAGAAGGGCGTGACGGTGGCGCTCGGCTGCGACGGGGTCAACTCGGCCGACCACAAGGACATGTTCCAGGCGATGTTCCTCGCCGCCACCCTGCCCAAGGATTCGCACCTCGACCCCGAGGCGATCACCGCCGAAGAGGTGATCGAGATGGCGACGCTCGACGGCGCCAGGGCGACCGGCTGGGAGGACGATCTCGGCGCCATCGAGCCCGGCAAGAAGGCCGATCTGATCCTGATCGACATCGACCGGCCGGAATGGGTGCCGAGCTACAATCTGGTATACAGCCTGGTCTATTCGGCGACCGGCGACAGCGTCGACACGGTGATGGTCGACGGCAGGATCCTGATGGAGAACCGCGAGCTCACCACCATGGACCTCGCCGAGGTGCATGCGCGCTGCCGCGCGCTGGCGCCCCGGTTGATCGAGCGCGCCAACGTCAAGCCGATCTCGCGCTGGCCCATCGTATAGAAGCGGTTTCGGGCGGTCCGGCCGGGGACGCGGACGCCACCCCTTCGTATCGCCTCACATCAGCGAAGGCAGCACCGTCGCTATCGCGGGGAAGGCGATCATCAAAGCGAGGCGGCACACATCGGCGAGCACGAAGGGCGTCACGCCCCGGTAGATCGTCGAGATCGGCACATCGACCGCCGTTGCATTGAGCACGAAGATGTTCATCCCGATAGGCGGGGTGATCAGGCTGATCTCGGTGACCACGACAACCAGCACGCCGAACCAGACAGGATCGATACCCGCCTCCTTCACCACCGGGAAGAACAGCGGAACCGTCAGAAGGATCATCGAGATGCTGTCGAGGATGCAGCCGAGAATCAGGTAGATGACGGAAATGCTGAGAATGATGAAGATGGGAGCGGTGCCGAAATCGAGCGCCCAGCCGCCGAGCGCCTTGGGGAGCGGCGTCATGTTCAGGAAATTCGAGAAGACGAGCGCCCCCACCAGGATCAGGAAGATGCCGGCGGTCATGCGCGCGGTTTCGTAGAGCGCTTCGCCGATCGAACGCAACGAGATCCGGCGCCGCGCTATCGCGGCCGCCAGCGCGCCGCCGGCGCCGACCCCCGCGGCTTCCGTCGGTGTGAAGGCCCCGGCGTAAATGCCCCCGATCACCAGGACGAACAGGAGCACCATCTCCCAGACGGCGCCGATCGACCGCCACCGAAGCGTCCAGCCGACCCGGACGCTCGGCGGCCCGATCCCGGGCCGCAGCCGGGTCAGGATCGCTATGGTCAGGACATAGAGCAGCACGCCGAGCAGACCCGGAAGGATCCCGGCGATGAAGAGCTTGGAAATGTCCGTATTGGTCATGATCCCGTAGAGCACCATGATGATGCTCGGCGGGATCAGGATACCGAGCGTTCCGCCGGCGGCGATCGATCCGGCCGCAAGCGACGGTGCGTAGCCGAGCCTCTGCATCGGCGGGAGCGCGACCCGGCTCATCGTCGCCGTGGTGGCGAGCGAGCTGCCGCAGACGGCGCTGAATGCGGCGCAGGAGAGGATCGTGGCGCGCGCGAGACCGCCTCTGCGGTGGCCGATCCAGGCCTCGCAGGCGGCATACAGATCCTCCGCGAAGCCTGCACGGGCAATGATGTTCCCCATGAGGAGGAACAGCGGAATCACGGTGAGCGAGTATTGCCTGGATGCGTCGAGCAGCGCCTGGGACGATGAGATGAGGGCGGCGCCCCATCCATTGACTGTGGCGAAGCCGGCGATTCCGATCGAAATCATGGCAATCGCCACCGGGACGCGAAGGAAGACGAACAGGAATAGGACCAGGAATCCCGCTGCGGCCATTTCCATCGGCGGCTATCGACTCCGCACGGCAATGCCCGGGGCCGCGCGGCCCACGAACCGGGCAGCGGCAAGAACCGACGCAAGCCCCGTCATGACAGCCGCCACGTAAACGAACGGCGCCGTTTCGATCTGGAGATAGAGCGTCACGTCGCCGTACTGCGCGACCTCCCCTGCATGACGCCAGAGATACGGAGCCAGCGCCGCAAGCATGGCCGCCGTGAGGAGGTCGGCCAGGCCTGCCAGCACTTGCCGGGCCCGGTCGGGCAGCCAGCGGTCGATCAGGGTTACGGTGATATGCTCGTCGCGCAGCGTCGTCGCCGGCAACGCCAGAAAGAACAGCACCAGCAGGACAAGCTCGCTGATCTCGTATCCGCCCGGCAGCGGCCGGTTCAAGGCCTCCCGGCCGCCGACATCGAGCACCGTCAATCCGAGGAGCACGAGCAGGGTCCCGCCGCAAACCAGGGCATAGGCGCGGCCGGCGGCGACCGCCAAACCGGGTCCGGGCACAGCGCCTATCGCGGCGGACTAACGGAAAACGCGCCGCGCGCGCTCGTCATGCAACTCTCCGCTACTTCCCGCCGAGGGCGGCGCGTTGTTCGCTCATATAGGCGAGAGCCGCTTCGCCATCGACGCCTTTCGCGTTCGCCGCCTCGATCCAGGCGTCGCGCATCGGACGGAACGCCTTTTCCACCGCGGCGCGGAAGCCGGCATCCATCTCGGTCCACTGCGCCTTGCTGGTTTTCGAATACGCCGCGCTGCGACGGTCTCCGACGTCCCAGGATCCGCCGATCGCCCTGGCGCCGGCTTCGCCGGAAATCGCCATGATCGCCTTTCGGTCGGCGGCCGACAGCGTCGACCATTTCTTCGGGTTCGCCGCGATATGGAAGGTGACGTTGTAGATGCCGCCCGGAACGACGGTGGTGTATTTCAGGGTCTTGGCGAGCTTGAAATCGCCGACCGCGTTCCACGGCAGGAAGACGCCGTCGGCGACGCCGCGGGTCACCAGCTGCGGCACCTGGCCGATGCTGGCGAACATCGGGACGGCGCCCAGGCTCTTCGCCAGGGTGCCGATGGTTTCGCCGGGCACGCGGAACTTGAGCCCCTTCAAGTCCTTCACCGAAGCGATCGGCCGCTTCGAGTTGTGGATCAGCCCCGGCCCGTGGGTGACGGCGGTCAGGACCTGCACGTCCTTGTGCTCGCCCGCTTTCTCGAAATGCTTCTTGTAGGTCCGCCAGTAAACGACCGAATTGTCCGCCGCGTTGGAGCCGCCGAAGGGAAACTCCGCCGCCTGGTGCAGCACGAAACGCCCTCTGGTAATGCCGGGCAGGTAGTAGGCCGCGTCCACGACACCGTTGCGGATCAAGTCGAAATGCGCCGGCGGCGCACCCGCCGACTTCGCCAGGAAATCGATGCGGACCCGGCCTTCGGTGGCCTTCGCGACCTGTTCGCCCCATTTGAACACGCCGTTCTTGTTGAAATCGGCGACCGGCGGCCCGAACCATGAAAACCTGAGCACGGTCTCGGCCGAGCCCGGCGCGGCCACCAGAAGCGCGCCGGCAATGACGAGGACTGACTGCGTTCCGCGAAGGCGTTTCATCTTGGGTCTCCTCCCGGTCTGCCCCATTGTATCGTCAAGCCGCTACCCCCACACGTCTCCGGCCACGCGAACCACCAGGTCGAGCTTGCGGCGCTGATCGTCGAGGGTCAGCGGATTGCCGAGGAAGTGGCTCGCGAAGCCGCATTGCGGGCTCAGCGCCAGCTGCTCCAGCGGCGCCATGCGCGCGGCCTCGTCGATCCGGCGTTTGAGATCGTCCGGGTCTTCCAACTCCGGCGACTTGGTCGTCACCAGGCCCAGCACGACGGTCTTGCCGCCCGGCAGCCCGGCGAGCGGCCCGAAATCGCCGGCTCTCGGCGAATCGTATTCCATGAAATAGGCATCGACGTCGATCCGGTTGAACAGCAGGTCGGACACGTAGTCGTAGCCGCCTTCGCCCAGCCAGTGGCCCCGGTTGTTGCCCCGGCACAGATGCATGGAGACGAAGACCCCGTCGGGCCGGTCCGACAGCGCGTCGTCGATCACGGTCACATAGGTCTCGAGCAGGGTGTCGGGATCGTCGCCGCGCGCCTGAAGCTGGGCGCGGAATTTCGCATCGCACATCAGCGCGAGGATGCACTCGTCGAGCTGGATGTAGGTGCATCCGGCCTCCGCCAGGTCGGCGATCTCCTGCCGATAAGCCCGGGCGAGATCGGACCAGAATTCGTCGAGATCGGGATAGACCGACGCATCGACGGCCATTCTGCCGCCGAAGAAGTGAACGATCGGCGGCGAGGGCATCGTGACCTTGCCGACGCCCTTCGCGTGGCCCTTGAGAAACAGGAACGAATCCCGGTTGATCGGGCGGGTGCGTCTGATCTTGCCGTCGACATGAGCGACCGGCGCGGGCAGCCGGTTGCCTTGTGGGTCGGTGAATTCGATCGCGAACTCGGCGAAGTCGATGAACGTGCCGTCCAGTTCGAGGACAAAATCCTGCCACCAGGACCGGCGCCGGAACTCGCCATCGGTAACCGACTGGAGACCCAGGCTTTCCTGGAGCCGTATGGCGTCGACTATCGCCTCGTCCTCGAACTCCCTGAGCGCGTCGAACCGGCGGCTGTCGTCCACCCTCGTATGGTGGTCGCCTTCCAGCCGGTCCCTGGCGGCCTTCAGCTCCTCGGGCCGCAGCAGGCTTCCCACATGATCCGCACGGAACGGCGGGGTTCCCGTCGTCACTTGTCCTTCCCCATCCGCGCCTTGTAGGCGGCGATCGCGTCCTTGAGCTCGGTGTATTCCTCGCAGCCGAACACGCATGCCTTGTCGAGGACGGCCAGGCGCCCCTCGGCCTTGGCGAGGTCGCCGAGCGCGAGGTAGAGCTCGCCCAGATACTCGTTCGCCTCGCGGTGCCGGGGCGCGAGGCGGAGCGCGATCTCGTAGTGCTTGAGCGCCGCGTGGTACTGCTTCAGCTTGCGGTGCGCGTAGCCGAGATAGTTGTGGACATCCGGGTTGTCGGGCTCCCTCGCCTCGGCCTTCCGGAGCAGCGGCAGCGCTGCGGCGAATTTTTCGGCCTCGATCAGCTGGGCCGCCCTGGCGTAGTCCGGGTTCCGGGGCGCGCTCGCCTCGGGATTGCTGTCGGGCGCCGCCGCTGCCGGCCCCGCGGCGAGCAGGGCGCAGAGAAGCCCTGCCGTCACAGCGAACACGATTTGCCTCGAACCGGCCGGCTTCATCCCCTGCCCTCCTTTGGTGACCCCCGTGCGCAGCGCCGATGATGCGTCGTCGGCGCATTGCGTGTCACGCCGAATCGGGTCACCATCCGGCTTCGCCATCCAGCGGAGCACCGCCAATGACCGCGCCCCGCCGCACCGGGCTCGATATCCAGTGGACCGCCGAGGACTGCACAAGGGTGCCGTTCGAGGTGTTCAACGACCGCGCCCTCTACGACATCGAGCTCGACCGGGTCTTCGGCGGCGCGCATTGGCAGTATCTCGCGCTGGAGCAGGAGATCCCCAACGAGGGCGACTACAAGACGACCTATTTCGGCGAGCGCCGAGTGGTGGCGGTGCGCGGCAAGGACGGCGCGATCCACGCGTTCGAGAACCGCTGCGCGCATCGCGGCGCGCAGGTGGTCACCCGGCTGCGCGGCAACGCGAGCCAGTTCCACTGCCCCTATCACATGTGGTGCTACGACCATGCGGGGAACCTGCTCGCGGTGCCCCAGCAGAAGGGGGTCAAGGGCAAGGGCGGCATGCCGGACGATTTCGAGGTCGCCGGGCGCGGCATGCGGAAGCTCAGGACCGCGTCGTTCCGGGGGCTGGTCTTCGGCAGCTTCGACCGCGACGCGCCGCCGCTGGAAGACTATCTCGGCCCGGTCGCGATGCGGCATATCGAGCGCATCACCGGCCGGCCGATCCGCATCCTCGGCTATTACCGGCAGGTCGTCGAGGCGAACTGGAAGCTGTATGCCGAGAACACGCGCGATCCCTATCACGCGCCGCTCCTGCATCTGTTCCATGTCAGCTTCGGCATCCAGACGCCGGCGATGACGGGCGGGACCTATCTGGACGCCGACGGCAAGAACAACTGCATCCATGTCCAGACCGACGGGGACGACGCCAAGGACCACGCGCTGCTGGTGGAGCAGTACAAGACCAACTCGAAATACCGCCCGGACTATGCGCTCAAGGACCCGCGGATCATCGGCACCGAGAGATCGCTCGGCGACAACACCACGACCGTCATCCTCTCCATCTTCCCCTCGCTGGTCGTCGCCCAGGTCGACAACGCCTTCCAGATCCGCCACGTCCGCCCCAAGGGGCCCGAGAAGTTCGAGATCTACTGGACCTATTTCGGCTACGAGGGCGGCAGCGAGAGCGAGTACGAGGACAAGCTGCGCCTCGCCAACATGATCGGCCCGGCGGGCTATATCTCGATGGAGGACGGCGAGGCCGCGCGCCTCGTCCAGCAGGGCACGCGCACCCAGACCGGCGAGCACTCCTTCATCGAGATGGGCGGGCGCGGCGCGGTCGGCGACCGGGACACGCTTGCCCAGGAGGTCGCGATCCGCGGCTTCTGGCAATATTACCGGAAGGTGATGGGCTTCAACGGGGCGGTCGCGAATGGCGGATGACAGCACGGTCTTCGCCATCCTCGACCTCTACAGCGACTACGCGCTGTGCCTCGACGAGCGCCGCTTCGAGGACTGGCCCGGGTTCTTTGCCGAATCCTGCCACTACGAGGTCCAGTCGCGCGAGAACCGGGATCTCGGCCTTCCCGGCGCGCTGATCTTCTGCGATTCGCGGGGCGCGGTGGAGGACCGGGTGACGGTGCTCCGCGACACCCTCACCTATCCGTTCCTCCACATCCGCCACCTGATCGCCAATATCCGCGTCCACGGCGCGCAGGAAGGGGCGTTCGAGGTCTCGGCGAGCTATCTCGTCCTGCACTCGACCGAGGAGGGCGAGACCCGGATCTACTCGACCGGCAAGTACGAGGACGAGATCGTCTTCGAGGCCGACCGCCCCCGCTTCCGCAGGAAGATCGTCGTCGCCGACACCTTCGCCATCGACAATTTGCTCGCCGTGCCGCTCTGAGCGGCGGCGCTCAGGCGAGCTGGTAGAAGTTGATCATGTTGTTGTAGAGCACGTTCCGCTTGACCTCTTCGCTGTAGTCGTTGGAAGCGATGAATTCGGGCAGCTCGGTCGTCAGATCCTCCTCGGTCGGCTCGTGCGGATAGTCCGACGCATACAGGATCCGCTCGGAGCCCATCGCGTCTATCGCGTATTTGAGGCCGCGCTCGCCGAGCTCCATCGCGACCCAGAAATTGTCGCCTTCCCGGATATAGTCCGACGGCCGCTTCTTCAGCCGCTTGCGGGTGGTGGCGCCGAAGATCGAATCGTACTCGTAGTCCATCCGGTCCATCATGAACGGCACCCAGGTGCAGCCGCCCTCGAGGAAGGCGATGCGGAGCCCCGGATAGCGGTCGAAGACGCCCGAGAAGACGATGTCCGTGAGCTGGATCATCAGCGGGAACGGGTGCTCCAGCGTGTGCACCTTCACGAACTCGGTGAAATGGTCGAAGCCCAGCCCGCGGCTCGGCGCGCCGTGGATGGCGAGCGGCATCTGGTGCTTCTCGGCCGCCTCGAATATCGGCGAGAAGAAGTCGTCGCCATAGGTCTTGCCGAGGATGGTCATCGACGGAAGCACGCAGACCGGGAAGCGGACTCGCTCGTTCTTGCAGCGCGCGATCTCTTCCGCCGCCGCCTCGGGGTCCTGGACCGCCAGCATGCCGGCGCCGAAGAACCGTTCGTCCTCGCTCGTATAGCGGGCCTCCAGCCAGTTGTTGTAGGCGATCGCGGTCGCCGCCGCCCATTCGACATCCGAGATCAGCCCGCAGGCGAGCCCGGCCGTCGGGTAGAGCACCGTGCCCTCGACCCCGATCAGCTCGACCATCTCGCGCCAGACATCGGCGTTGGTGTGGAAGTATTTGCGGCTCGCGTCCTCGGTGCTGTTGATGACGCCGCGCGCCCAGCCGTCGAGGCTCGGCCAGATCCCGAACGTCCGCTGCATCCGCATGTTCTCGAAGCGGCCCTCGTAGTGCTGGAGAAGCTCCTGATCGTCCTCGAGCACATGCCCGTCGCCGTCGAAGACCGGAAATGGATGTTTAGCCATGCCGCATCGTTCCTTCTTGTGGCCCTTGGGGGGACCGGTTGGAATGGGAGCGAAAAGCCTCGCATCCCGCGGCGGCGGAGGCAAGCGCCTGCGCTGGCGCCGTCACCCGGGGGGGAAGCGAATCAGGCCGGGGCCTGGGCGCTGTGCGCGGAGACCTTGTCGAGCCTGTCCGCCAGCCGGTCCTGTTCCCGTTCCAGATCGTACTGGCTCTGCAGGCCCATCCAGAACTCGGCCGAATTCCCGAAGAACCGCGAGAACAACAGGGCGGTCTCCGCCGTGACGGACCGCTCGCCATGGACGATCGCATGAACCCGGCGCGGGTCGACGCCGATCGCCCGGGCCAGCCGATACTGGGTGATTTTCATCGGAACGAGGAATTCCTCATAGAGAATCTCTCCCGGGTGAATGGGGGCCAGCTTCCCACGACCGGGCGCAGTCGATTCGGTCACGTTCTCGCCTCCTCAGTGATAGTCGACGATCTCGACACTGAAGGCATCCCCCTGCTTCCAGAAGAAACAGATCCGCCACTGTTGGTTGATGCGGATGCTGTGCTGTCCCCTCCGATCCCCGGAAAGCGATTCCAAACGGTTTCCCGGCGGCACTCGCAGATCGTTCAGGTTCCTGGCGTTGTTCAGCATCATCAGCTTGGCCTGGGCACGGCGCTGGATGTCCATCGGGAATGTCCCGCACCGCTCCCGGTTCGCGACGGCCTCCGTGTCGGCGTTCCTGTAACTCCGAATCATCCGATTGATAGCGGATCACACCAATAGCGCATCACGCCATTATACGTCAACCGATAGGGGGAAAGCGGATACAAATCACGGCGTCAGCGGGTCGAGGAATTCTATCACCGCTTCGTTGAACGCGTCCGGGATCTCCCACAGGAAGCCGTGCCCGCCATTCTCCAGGACCCGGAGCCTGGCGTCGGGGATGCCGTCGAGCATCGCCTTCGCATCGGCCATCGGGTTGAGCCATTCCCGATCCCCCATCAGCACCAGCGTCGGCGCGGCGATGCGGCCGAGTATCGGGGTCGAATCGTGGTTCTCGATGGCTTCGACATGGCCCCGGTAGGCGTGGAGCGCCATCGGATCGTAGACGGTCTCGCCGAGCGACCCGGTGAGGCTGTCGAGATGATCCTCGAAATAGGCGTGGGTGAAGGAGATCAGCGGGCCGAACGCCGCGGCGGCCTCGGGTCCATGGGTCTCGTAGAGCCACGCGGCCGCGCGCAGGCTGTAGATGTTGAGCGGATTGGCCTTCGCCGCCGAGGCGGCAAGGATCAGGGCGGAGACGCGGTCGGGGTAGCGCGCGGCCATGTCCTGGCCGACGCGCCCGCCCATCGAATAGCCGAGCACATGCGCCCGCTCGACCCCGAGCCGGTCGAGCAGGCCGATCGCGTCATCGGCGAATTGCGGGATCGAATAGCCGCCCGGCGGCGCCTCCGATTGGCCGGTGCCCCGGTGGTCGAGCGCGATGGTGCGGAATTTCCCGGCGAAGGCGGGGATCTGGTTCGCCCAGGCGTCGAGCCCGTCGCCGAAGCCCATCAGCAGGAGCAGAGGATGGCCCGCGCCCCATTCGTCATAGTTGAGGGAGACGCCGTTGACGACGGCCCGCGGCATGTCAGCCCCTCCCGATATGCGGAAACACGTCCTGCACCAGCCGCCTTCCCATCTCCGCGCGGTCGGGCCCGAGCAGGAAGACATTGATGTGCTCGACGCCGAGCGCGGCGATCCGGCTCAGCCTGTCGATCCAGATTTCCGGCGGCCCACCGACGGTGAAGGCGTCGATCATGTCGTCGGTGACGAAATCCATCGCCGCCCTGGCCTGGTCGAAATGGCCGCCGGCATAGGCCGCCCGGATGCTCTCGATCCGCTCATTGGGCACGCCCGCGATCTCGGCATATTGCCGCGAGGTCTGCGGGAACCAGGCGGCCATCGGACGGCAGAGCGCCCGCGCCGCCTCCGTATCGTCCTGTAGCGAGCCGTAGACCGTGCAGCCGATATCGATCGCGCCGGGATCGCGCCCGGCCTCTTCCGCGCCCTCGCGAATCCGCTCCATGGCGTAGCGCACGCAGCCCTCGTTCACGCCGGCGAGGAAGAGCACGCCGTCGGCGAGCTCGCCGCCCATCCGCAGCATCCGCGGCCCGGAGGCCGCGAGATAGACCGGCAGCGGCGCGGGGAGGTCGAAATAGAGCCGCGCGCCGTTCAGCGTGAAGGTCTCGCCCTCGCGCGTCACGGTCTCACCCGATTCTAGCGCGCGGATGACCCCGATCATCTCGCGCACGACGGCGACCCGCGCCATCTTGTAGCCGAGCTCCATCACCGGGCGGTCGCCGGTGGCGACGGCGATGATGCCGCGCCCGCCCGACAGCTCGTGGACGGTCGCCATGGCGTTGAGGTTGATCGCCGGGTGCCGTGTGTAGGGGTGGGTGCAGTTGGGCCCGATCCGCAGCCGCTTCGACGCCAGCGCCGCCACCGTCAGATAGCTGTAGACGTCGCGCGCATGGAGCGAGGAATCGCAGACCCACAGATAGTCGCAGCCGCCGTCGTCCGCGATCTCGACCAGGCGGCGGAAGCGGTCGGGCGGCTCGACCGCCATCGTCGTCATCCCGAAGCGCATCGAACCCCTCCTCCGGCGCGGCGCCAACGCTAGCGGCGCGGAAATGCGGATGCAACGCGCCCCGCGGCGCCGCATAATCGGGCGGGGCGAACAGGGGGCCGGCGATGCAAGCGGATGTGGTGGAACGCGTGACGGGCGCGCTGGACGACGCGCTCTCGGTCGATGTCACCCAAGGGCTGGTACGCACCGACAGCACCTGCGGCAAGGAAGCCGTCCTCGCCGCCGAGCTGGAGGCGCGGATCGCGGCGATCGGCGTCGGCAGGGTATGGCGCGAGGAGGTCTTCGACGGACGGTCCAACACGCTCTGGGAGGTCGACAGCGGCAAGCCCGGCCCGCATCTCCTGTTCACCGGCCATCTCGATACCAAGCCGGTCTGCGAGGGCTGGACCCGCGACCCGTTCGACGGCGCCATCGAGGACGGACGCATGTTCGGGCACGGGGTGATGGACATGAAGGCCGGGCTCGGCTGCCAGGTGGGCGCGATCAAGACGATCGTCGAATCCGGCATCGACTTCTCGGGAAAGATCACCTTCGCCGCGGTCTGCGACCATATGGGCGACCAGACCGGCAGTATCGAGCTGTTCCGCCGCCACCGCTTCGACCACTGCATCCTCGGCGAGCTGACCGGGATGGAGATCTATGTCGCCCATCGCGGGCGCTATTATTTCGACGTCTCGACGATCGGCCTTTCGGCCCACACCTGCCACAAGGACCGCGCGGTCAACGCCATCGAGAAGATGCTGCCGGTGGTCGACGAGATCGCCAAACTCCGCCACTTCCCGGAGATCGCAGACGAGATGAAGGCGCTCGTCGGACCCGAGCTTTACATCGCGGTGGGGCGAATTTTCGGCGGCCTGTTCCCGGGCGGGCCCTCGATGATCCCCGACCGCTGCACGATCCGCGTGGACACGAGGCCGCAGCCGGGGGTCCCGCTCGACGAGGTCCGGGCACTGATCGAGGGGGCGATAGGGCGCGCGAGGGAACGCGACCCGGAGATCAGGGTCGAGCTGGACGTCGCGGACGAGAAGAATTCCTTCATGGTGCCGACCGATGCGCCGGTCGTGCGTTGCCTCGCCGAGGCGTGGGAAACGGTGATGGGGAGGCCGCCGGTGTTCGTCGGCGGCTCCTGGCTCGGCGACACGGCGAGCTTCGGCGATCTCTGCGAGACGGCGATCTTCGGCCCGGGCGGCGAGCCGGTCTACCAGCCCGACGAGTCGCTGGCGCTTGCCGACATCGCGGCGGCGACCAGGATCAACGCGCTCGCCGCCCTCAACCTGCTCGGCGGGGCGGGGCGGACCCCATGAGCTACGGCGATCTTTCGCCCGGCCGCTACCGGCGCCTGACGGCGAAGCGGGCGGCGCGGCTGGTCGCGGACGGCGCCGTCTCGCCGGTCCATCTCGCGGAGCACGCGCTGGCCCGGGCGCGGCAGGCCGAGCCCCGGATCAACGCCTATGTGCGGTTTCTCGACGAAGACGCGCTCCGCGTTGCGGGCGAGAGGGAAGCCGAGGCCCGCACGGGCCGTCTGCGGGGCCCGCTCCACGGGGTACCGATCGCGGTCAAGGACAACTTCCATCTCGCCGGACATCCGGTCTCGCGCGGCTCGCGCACCGCATCCGGCGCTCCCGCCACGGCGAACGCGCCGATGATCGAACGCGTGCTGGCGGCGGGCGCGGTGATCGTCGGCAAGACCGCCATGCCGGAATTCGGCTGGAAGGGGACCGGAAGCTCGCCGCTGACCGGGATTACCCGCAACCCGTGGAACACGGCCAGGAACCCGGGCGGTTCGAGCTCGGGCTCGGCGGCCACCGTCGCCTCGGGCGCGGTGCCGGTCGCGCTCGGCTCCGACGCCGGCGGGTCGATCCGCATCCCGGCCGCGTTTTGCGGCATCGCGGGGATCAAGCCGACGCTCGGCCTGATTCCGGTCTGGCCGGGGACGGTGACCGAATCGCTGTCCCATGTCGGCCCCCTCGCCCGCTCGGTCGAGGACGCGGCTCTCATCGTCGCGGCGACCGCCGGCCCGGACCCGCGCGACCCGCTTTCCTACGGCGCGCCGGACGCCACATCGCCGCAATCGCTCGCCCGGCTGCGCGCGGGAGGCTTGCGAGCGGCGATCGTCGCCGCGCCCTTCGGGGTCGCGCCGGAGGAGGGCGTGGCGGCGGTCTTCGCGGAGGCCGTGGCCCGGCTGCGCGCGGCGGTTCCGGCCGCATGGGGGGAGATCGACCTCGAGATCGCGCTGCCGCGCAGCATCTTCGAGACCCTGTGGGTGACCGGGCGCGGCTACGGGTTCGCCGACACGATCGCCGCGCGCGGCGGCGAGATGGACCCGGGTCTGGTGCGCTGCGCATCGCTCGCGCGGGACTACGCGCTGGGGGATTTTCTTCGCGCGATCGACGACCGGCGCAGGCTCAACGCGGCGCTCGCCGCCCTGCTCGACGACCGGGACGTGCTGGTCATGCCGACCATGCCGCTGACCGCCTTCGCCGCCGAGGACGAGGTGCCGCCGGGCGGCGAGGCCGATGCGCCGCTCCCCTGGGTGACCTGGACGCCCTACACCTACCCGTTCAACCTGTCGGGCCAGCCGGCGGTCTCGATTCCCTGCGGGTTCGATCGCGACGGCCTTCCCGTGGGTCTCCAGATCGTCGCGAAATGGGGCGCGGACCGGCTCGCCATCGCGGTCGCGCGGCGCTTCGAGCGGGTGCTGGGCCGGGCGCGGCCGGCCCCGGTCAATGCGCCATGAAGACCGGCATCTCGGCGCGGGTCAGCACATGCTGCGTCACCCCGCCGAGGATGAGCTGGCGCAGCCGGCTGCGCGAGAACGCGCCCATCACCAGGAGGTCGGCGCCGATCGCGCTCGCCTCGGCCAGCAGCACCTCCCCGATCGAGCGGTAGTCCGGCGAAAGGTCCCTGATCTCGGCCTCGATCCCGTGCCAGGCGAGGTTCTCGCTGATCGCCTCGGCCGACGGGCCCTGCTTCGCGCCGGTGGTAACCGACAGCAGACGCACCTTCTTCGACCGTTCGAGCAGCAGCGCCTTGGCGGCGTGGAACGCCCGCGCGGCGGGGCCGCTCCGGTTCCAGCCCACCAGCACGGTCTCGCCGATACGCTCGGGCGGGGTGGGCGGGCTGACCAGGACCGGCCGCCCGGTGGCGAAAATCGCCGACTCGACGCTCAGCAGGTCGAGATTGGACGACCCGCCGAGGGGCCGGCCGACGACGATCAGGTCATAGGCGCCGCCGCGCCTGGCCACCACGTCGGGGCCGAACTCGTCGATCGCCTCCCAGCTCACCGACGGGTGGTCGGAATGCCCGGCCTCGGTGCGGATCTCGAAGCCGTTCGCGGCGACGAAGGCGTCGAAACGGGCGCGCGATGCGGCCTCGATCTCGTTGGCCCGCTCGATATGCTCGGCTTCGAGATCGTGGCTGACATAGGCGTGGATGCCCTCATAGCCCATCGCGGCGATCGCGCGGGGCCGTTCGCGGACATGGGTGACCGCGACATGGGCTGAAAAATCCCTGGCGATCGTGCCCGCGGTGTGGAGCACCGAGTCGTCGGTCTCCGGCTCGATCAGCAATGCGAGAATTGACCGCGTCGTCATGGGACCCCCCTGGCGCCGAGAACGGTATCTGCGCACCGTCCTGTTATCAATATATGTCCCGACCGAAGAAATGCGAGGCGACCGGGCTGCACGGGCTCTTCGACCCCAGGAGCCGCATTTCGTGTGCGTGCGTCCATGGCGCCGGCCCGCGCTTCGCTAGGCCCGGGACAGCACCACGACCGGGATCTCGCGCGTCGGTGCCGCCTTCTCCCGGTACGCATCATAAGGCGGGTAGAGTTCCGCCATCATCTTCCACAGCCGGTCGCGATCCTCGCCTTCCGCGGTCCGCGCGGTCGCGGCGAAGGCTGCAGCTTCGACCTGCACGTCCACCACCGGGTTGGCCGAGAGGTTGAGATACCAGGACGGATGGTTGGGGCGCCCGCCCTGGGATGCGATGACGACGTAGTCCGCGCCGTCGCAGCCGTAGATCAGCGGCGTGGTCCGCGCTTCGCCGCTCGTCCGTCCGGTCGTCGTCAACAACAGGCAGGGGAAATTTCCCGTCCCGTCGTGACCCTTCCAGATATGCCCGTCGGCGCCGCCGGTCTCGCGGTACCGCCTGACGTGATCCCTCGCCCATTCCGCCTGTGCCATGAAGATCTTACTCCCTCGTCGTCTCTCGCCTTCCGATCTTAACCGAGGACGGCCGCGATGGGGATCGCGCCCCATCAGCCCGTCATCCAGGGAAGCCGGTCGAGATCGACATTGCCGCCGGTGACCACGACGCCGACCCGCTTGCCGGCGAAGATGGGCCGGTTCTTGAGAATCGCGGCGAGAGGCACGGCGCTCGATGGCTCGACCATCGTCTTCATCCGCGACCACATCAGCCGCATCGCCTCGACAATCTCGCGTTCCGAGACGGTGAGGATGTCGGCCACGCCGCGCGACACGAAATGCCAGGTCAGTTCCCCCAGCGGCGCCTTCAGCCCGGCCACCGTCTGCGGCGCCTCGTCGGCCACGATCCGCCCGGCGCGGAAGCTGCGCGCGGCGTCGTCGGCCTGCTCCGGCTCGGCGGCGTAGATTTCGACATCCGGCGCGATCGCCGAGAAAGCGAGGCAGATCCCCGACACCATGCCGCCGCCGCCGATTGGCGCGATCGCGGCGTCGAGCCCGTCGGTCTGCTCGATCAGCTCGCGCGCGCAGGTGGCCTGGCCGGCGATCACCCGCGGGTCGTCATAGGGATGCACGAACTCGGCGCCGGTTTCCGCCCACACCCTGGCGAAGGCAGCCTCGCGCGCCGGGTACGACGGCCCGCATTCGACGACCCTACCGCCATAGGCGATCACCGCCTCCTTCTTGGCCGGCACGGCGTCGCTCGGCATCACCACGTGGCAGGGGATGCCGCGCCGCCGGGCGGCGTAGGCGAGCGCCTGCGCGTGATTGCCCGAGCTGTGGGTCGCCACGCCTCTCCCCGCCTCCGCGTCGGCGAGGCCGAAGACCGCATTCGCAGCGCCGCGCGTCTTGAACGCCCCGGCCCGCTGGAGGTTTTCGCATTTGAAGAACAGCTCCGCTCCCGTCATGCGGTTCAGGGAGGCCGAGGTCAGCACCGGAGTGCGATGGATGTGGGGCGCGATCCGCCGATGCGCGGTCAGCGCGTCTTCATAGGTCGGGATACGCATGACGGGCGTCCTCCACACCATGATACCTGTTTGACGCCGGCTCAGCATATCGACAAACACGCCCGGATTGCCTGGCGGTCGATTTCGAGTCACGCTCGACCCCGTCGGATAGACCCGGGAGAATGCGCCATGACGGAACCGAACGATGCCAGGCCGGCGGTCGCGATCGGCCATGTCAGGCTGGACGTGAACAGCCTCGGCGAGGCGTGCGATCTGCTGGAGCGGCTGGGCGTCCGACCGGTGACCCGGCGGGACTCCTCCGCCGTGCTGGAGTTGCGCGGCGGGACGCATCTGATCGTCAGCGCCGGCGGCCACGACATCGCGCCGGGCCAGATGGCGCCGATCGACCTGATGGTCGACGATGTCGCGGCGGCGCACGCGCAATACCGCGACATGGGGCTCGATCCGTCGGAGATCGCCTCGGGGTCGATCCACTCCTCGTTCACCATCCCGTTTGCCGACGGCTACCGGCTCAAGATCACGTCTTCGCATACCGGCGGTCGGCCGGTCTAACGCCTCCGGAGCCGCTGCGGCTCCGAGCCACCAAAGGAAGTGAAGCATGACGAGAATACCGGCGCTCACGCGCGACGAGATGGATGACGAACAGAAGCGGGTGTACGACGAGACCGTGGCGACGACCGGGCGGGTCGGCCGGGGGCCCGCCGTCGGCTACGCCTACGCGCCGGGGATGTGGGAAAACAACAACGCCTCGACAGCCTATTTCGAGGATTGCTCGCTGACCCAACCGCAGCTTCGCATGGTCGCCCTGCTCACCGCGCGGTGCTGGAACGCCGCCTATCCCTGGGCGGCACAGGCGCGCATGGCGCTGGAGGCCGGGCTCGACCGCGCGATCGTCGATGCGGTGAACGCCCGCGAGCAGCCGCGCTTCGACAACCGCGACGACGAGGTCGTCCACGATGCGGCGCGGGAGCTGCTGGAGAACGGCACGCTCGGCGATGCCGGGTTCGCCGCCGCCGAAGAGGTGCTCGGCTACCGCCGTCTCGCCGATCTGGTCGGCACCATCGGCCATTTCTGCAAGACCGCGATGATGGCCAATGTCGTCGGCGCCGAGGCCCCGGCCGAGTGGCCTTCCCATATGGCGGAGTAGACCGCCGACGACGGTTCGAAAATCCCGGATTACGCCGAAGCCTGGCGCGCATCACCGCCGTTTTTCGCGCAGGCCCAGCCGCTCCAGCCGGGGCAGCACCTCGTCGCGGAAGAACGGAAATTCGGCCGCGTAGTTGACGAAGGAGATGCCGATCCCGCGCAGCCCGGCATCGGCGAACCGGGCGAGCTCGGCGGCGACGTGGTCGGGATCGCCGACGATCGGGATGCCGCCGAGCCCGTGGGCGATCTGCCGCCGGAGTTCGTCGAATTCGGCGGCGGGCAGGTCCCCGGGATGGACTCCCCGCATCGCCAGGATGTTGTCGACCGCCCCCCAGTCGGCGTTGTCGATGACGCAGCGCCGGTGGTACTCCTCGGCCTCTTCCATGGTCGGCCGGCAGGTGACGACGCCGACCGAGTAGACGTCGATCTCGCGGCCGTGATCGGCGGCGAGGCGCTTGGCGGCCCGGATGTCCTCGGCGAACTCGTCGATCGTGGCGGCGCGCCGGCGGGTCGAGAACAGGGCATCGCAGTTGCGCACCGCGAAGGCCTGCCCGGTCGGCGAGGCGCCGGCGTTCATCAGCAGCGGGCGCGAATTCCCATAGGGCTTGGGCGCAGAGCGCACGCCGGCGAGCTTGAGGAATTCGCCGTCGAAGTCGAACGCGTCCGCGCGCTCCCACATCATCCGGACCGCATCGATCCATTCCTGGCCATAGGCATAGCGCGCCTCGTGGTCGCGCTGGGCGACGCCGAACATGGCGAACTCGCCCTCGTTCCAGCCGCAGACGATGTTGAGGCCGAACCGGCCCTCGCCCACCAGGTCGGCGGTGACGAACGCCTTGGCCGCGGTGACGGGATGGAGCAGCGGCGCGTGCACGGTGGCGAACACCGTCATGCGCTCGGTGTGGGCCAGCAGCGCGGTTGCCCAGGTCACCGACTCCAGGGTCTCGCCCTGGTAGTCGGTTTCCCCGCCATAGCCCTTCCAGCGGCCGACCGGCAGCATGAAATCGATGCCCGCCTCGTCGGCCATCCGGGCGAGCGCCAGATTGTCCGGCCAGCTGCCGGACCAGCGCTCGGGCACGCCGGTGACCGCGCGTCCGGAAGAACAGTTCGAGCCGAACAGGCCGAGCTTGAACCGGTTGGCGTTGTGCATCGCCAGCCGGGCCTGCATATGCGCGGCACGGGATGTCACGCCGGCTTGTTCCGATCGGAGGCGGCCGCCGTGAGGCGGCGGCCGCCCTGCTCGCCCGCTCCGCGGCTACAGCTTGGCCGGGTCGATCCGGTCGTAGACGTGCTCCTTGAGCAGCGCCCGGAAAGTCGCGGTATCGCGCGTCTTGCCCTCGAGCAGCTTTACCCACTTCGCCACATTGGCGCTATAGGCCGCGATCACCTTGTTCGGGTCCTTGACCCGGCGCTTCTTGGCCCCGGCGACGATGGTCGCCATCTCCGACCTGCGGTGACTTGCCAGAAGGTCGGTAAACTCCTTCCCGCCCTTGGTGAACACGCCGCCCGCAGCGCGCACCATCCCGATGCCGATCTTCTCGTCGTTGGCGTAGCCGTCGATGGTGGTCTTCGCGCTCGAATCCGGCATGGCGTCGAGAAGCGCCTTCTTGTGTTCGAGCGGGAGCGCGTCCCACGCCGCCCGGTTCATCACGAAATGGGCCGCCGCGGCGAAATTGCCCATCGGAAAGTCGAGCACGTATTTGATGTACTCGCCGATCGAATAGGCCTTGACCCAGGCGAGCGGGCCGATCGCGCAGTCGATCTGGCCGCGCTGCAGCGCCTCGATCATGTCGGAGCCGGTCATCGACACCGGGGTTCCGCCCATCGCCTTGGCCCAGCGCCCGTTCGCGCCGGAAGTCCGCGTTCTCTTGCCCTTGACCTCGGCGAGGTTGGTCACCTTTGTGTTGCACATCAGCTTGTAGGTGTTGAGCCCGTAGAACCCGAGCGGCACGGTCTTCTGATTCCTGTAGTCGGCCAGGCATTCCGGACAGTCGTGGAAGATCGTCTCGGCGGATGCCGCCGCCGCCACCAGCGGATCTTCGGCGAACATCGCCATGTCGGTGATCGTATAGACATGGGGGAGCTTCGACTGGACGAAGCTCGGGACGATGATGGCGCCGTCCGCCACGCCGCCGCCGACATTGGTCAGCGAGGCGCGCAACCCGAAGAGCTGGCCGCCGGTCAGCAGCTTCCATTTGAGCTTCCCGCCGGTCTTCTTGGCGAGCGCGTCGAGCGTGGGCTTCAATCCGTGCGTGTTGACATTGTGCTGCGGCGGCAGCGCGCTGCCGAACACCAGATCCCGCGCCGCCGCGCCCTGCGTGAGCGCGACCCCGCCGGCGGCGACGAGAAGTGCCGCCAATTTGAACCGATTCATCTTCCGTCCCTCCCGTTTCCCGATCGCCGGCAGTCCGCCGGAATCGTTAGTTATCTCATCATGCCCGGCAACAGTAACGCAATGTCGGGGTATGCGACGATAAGCGCGATCACGACGACGTCGCAAACCAGGAACCACGCGACGCCCTTGAAGATGGTTTCGAGCTCGATCTTGTCGCCGACCACGCTCTTGATGACATAGACGTTCATCCCGACCGGCGGCGTGATCATCCCGATTTCGAGATATTTGATCACCAGGATGCCGAACCAGATCAAATCGAGGTTGAGCGCGGTGAACATCGGCAGGAAGAGCGGCAGCGTCAGCAGCATCACGCCGAGCGGGTCGAGGAACATCCCGA
The DNA here is from genome assembly GCA_965205995.1 of Alphaproteobacteria bacterium. Lineage (GTDB taxonomy): Bacteria > Pseudomonadota > Alphaproteobacteria > MPNO01 > MPNO01 > MPNO01. The sequence goes on from OZ242200.1 coordinate 935,699, forward strand.
GCACGACGTAGATCAGCGAGGCGGCCACCACCAGCAACAGGGGATCGGCGGCCCAGCTGCCGACCGCATCGGCGAGGAACCCGGGCACGCCCGTCAAAGCGAGGAAGCGGGTCAGCAGGACCGCGCCGACCGCGACGAAGAAGATGCGCGCGGTGCTGCTCAGCGCTTCGAGCACGCTCGCCTTGAGCGTCTCGAGGGTCAGGCGCCCCTGCAACCAGACGATCACGATGGAGAGCGAGGCGCCGGCCGCGCCCGCCTCGGTGGCGGTGAACACGCCCGTATAGAGGCCGCCGATGATGCCGAAAACCAGAGCCGCCAGCGGCCAGATTTCCTTCAGCGCGGCGAAACGCTCGCCCCACGTGGCCTGGTAATCGATATTGGGGGCAAGCGCGGGGTTGAGGCGGCAGCGGATGACGATCATGGCGCTGTAGACGAACGCCGTCAGGATGCCCGGCAGGATCCCCGCGATGAACAGCTTGCTGACCGAAACCTCGGCGAAGATGCCGTAGAGCACCATCAGGATGCTGGGCGGAATCAGGGTGCCGAGCGTGCCGGCGCTCGCCACCACCCCGGCGGCCAGACCCTTGTCGTATTTGACGGCGAGCATCTCCGGGATGGTGATGCGCCCCATCGCCGCGGCGGTGGCGATGGACGCGCCGGAGGCCGCGGCGAAACCGGCGCAGGCGAAGGTGGCCGCCACGGCGAGCCCGCCCGGCAGCGCGCCCAGCCACAGCCGCGCCGCGTGGAACAGCGACGAGCTAATCCCCGAGTAGTAGGCGACCGCCCCCATCAGCAGGAACATCGGGATCGCCGAAAGCGACCAGTGGGCGGCGAACTCGAAGGGCGTCGTCCGCAGCGCGGCAAACGCGACATCGATATTGCGCAGGCTGACGATCCCGACGAAGGCGACGAGACCGAGCGCCGCGCCGATGGGAACCCGGAGCGAGATCAGGACGATCACCGCGACGGTCCCGGCGAAGCCGATCTCCAGCGGCGTCATCGCGGCGTTTCCCGGCGCCCGGCCAACGGCGGGCGGCGCGTTTGTCGGATCACCGGCCGGCGCCCCGGCGCGCGTGCCGCGCCACGAGACAGGCGAACAGCGCGGCCATCAGCGCGCAGCCGATGGGTATCAGCCACCGGCTGGGCCAGATGACGATAAGATCGTCGGCCGTCTCCCACATCTCGCCGCCCGCGGTCTGGATCATCGCCTCCTCCGCGCACTGCCAGGCCATCAGCGCGACATAGGCGAAGGTCAGCGTGGCTGCGGCCGCGTCCATCCAGGACCGGGCGCGGTCCGGCAACCCGCGGGTGAAGAGTTCGATGAAGATGTGGCCCTCGCCGCGGCTGACATGGGCGAGCGGCAGGAACACCACCGCGACCATGTAATAGCCGGCGACGATTTCAAGCGTGCCTTCGACCGGCGCGCTGAACGCCAGCCGGCCGAACACGTCCGCCGTCACATGAACCATCATCACCAGGATCAGCACGCCGGCGATGGCGGCGAGAGAATCCGAGGGGAGGCGCAGCCAAGCAGGAAAATCAGGCTGGGCGGTGTCGTTCATCTCCGATATCGCCCCCCGCTCCTACCGACCCTGCGAGAGCCGATACCGGCGCCGCGCGCGCCCTGTCTCGCGTCGATTATCGATCCCGCCCGGAGAGCGCGTCAAGCGCCGCGCGGGTGACCGGCCGCGCCCGAGGCATGGCGCGCGGCCAAGTAGCCGAACGTCATGCCGCGGGCCAGCAGCAGCCCGGCCTGGTAGCCGACGCCGAAATCGGTCGGCGCCGCGGCGCCGCCGCAGGCATACAGCCCCTCGATGGGGTGCCCGCGAACATGGACCACCCGGGCCTCGGCGTCGGTCAGCAGGCCGGCCGAGCTCGATCCGCTGGGGTGCAGGCGGACGCCGTAGAAAGGCGGTCGGGAAACCGGCGCCAGGTTGGGGTGGATCGGGTGCGAGCCGTCGCCGGACAGCACCTGGATCCACAGGAATTCGCCGCGGCCGAATTCGGGATCGAGCCCCTGCTCCGCTTCGCGGTTGAAGTTGGCGGCGGTTTCCTCGAGCGCCGTCCCGTCGATGCCGAGCTCTGCGGCAAGCCCGGCGAGCGTGTCCGCGCGCGCCAGCCAGTCCGGCGCCTTCGCGCCGGGCGACCCGCCGGCGAAGGAGTAGCGTTCCTGGAACCGGCTGTCGAAGATCATGAAACTCGGCAGGTTGGGATAGAGGTGGCTCGGCTGGTCGAAGGATTTGATCGCCCGCACGCCCTTCTGGAAGCTGGATTCGTCGAAGAACCGCTTTCCCGCCCGGTTGACCACCATCGAGTGCGGATAGCTGAGCTCGGTGAAGCCGGTCATGCGGAAGCGCGCCGCTCCGCCGGGCCCCGCGCCCGGAATGTCGTATCCGAGGAAGAAGAAGAAATTTTCCGGCACCCGATGGATGGCGGCGCCGATCTCCATCGCCATGGTCATCGCGTCGCCGGTGATCGAGGCGGGAAACATGGAGCGCCAGCCGGGCACGCCTTCGAACCGCTCCACCAGGGCGGGGTTGCTCTCATAGCCGCCGGTCGCCAGCACCACCCCGCGCCGCGCCACGATCTCGACCGGACGGCCGGCGCGCGTGCCGCGAACGCCCGCCACCCGGCCGTCGCGGACGACCAGCGAGGTGGCCGCGAACCCGGTGAGGATCGGCACGCCTACGCGTTTCAGCCCGGCGAGAAACTGCCCGACGACCGCCTGGCCGGTGCCCAGCCGGCCGCTCTCCGCCCGCTCCCGCAACAAATCGGAATCCCAGTCCTGCATGTTGCCGAGCCCGCCCCAGGCGACCATGTCGGCGCTCGACATGCCGGGCGGAAAATACGGGTTCTCCTCGATGAGTTCGGACCATTCGCCGAGTTCGGCGCGCGCAACCGGCGCCGCAGTGAAGGACCGGCCGCCGGCCGTCGAGCCCGGCGCCTGCGGGTAGAAATGGTCCGGTACGTTCGGGCGGATCTGGAGCGCAACGCCCATGGCTTCGAACGCCTTGAGCGCTTCGTCGGATCTGCCGGAGAGCGCGGCGAGGTTGTCCGGGATCGCGGCACCGCCGGCGATGAAATCGAGATAGGCGCGCGTCTCCTCCAGACTGTCCGACAGGCCGTGCGCCGCCTGGTGATGGTTCGCGCCGATCCACAAGCCGCCCGACGACATGGCGCTGCCGCCGCCGAGGCGGGGCGATTTCTCGACGACGCATGCCTCAAGCCCGTTTCCCGCCGCCGCCAGGGCCGCCGAAAGCCCGGCCAGCCCCGATCCCACGCACAAGAGGTCGACCGTCGCGATTTCGTCCATGGACCGCTCCATCCGATGTGAAGGGTAGCCGGAACCGGGTCAACTGGTCAGCTTGCAGCGCCGCCAGCGTTCGGTGGGATCTTCCCCGACGGACACGTCGAGATCGTATTCGCCGAGCAGGACCATGGTGACCGTTTTCCCCGCCTTTGCCTCGCCAGGCGGAACGACATACCGGAAACCGTGCCGTTCGTAGTCGCCGGTCATCGAAGTGCCGCCCGGCGTCACGATCGCCGGACCCTCGATCCGCATCGACAGGCTGCCCTTGCACCACATGCCGTCGATGGCGTCGGCCCGCGCATCGGAAGCCGAAAACATCCAGACAGCCGCGAGAGCGACTGCCGCAAAGAAGGCATGCGTCGGGAATTTCATCCGACCCTCCGTTTGCGAGTGTAGACGTAATCCGGTCAGGTGAGGAGCCCCGGTTGACGCCCCGGAGGGCCGGTGCCGATACTTGCACCCGGTCGCGGTCCGGGGCGGAGACGAGGTGTTCAGGTCAGTCGAGCAGCTGTTCAGGCCGCGTTCCATTGCCATCGTGGGCGCTTCGGAAAGCGGCGCGGGCGGCTGGCCGCGCGCCATATACGGCAATATGGAGCATGCCGGTTTTCCGGTTCCGGTCTATTTGATCAACCCGCGGCGCGACCGGCTGTGGGGGCGCGAAGTCCATCCGTCCTTCGCGAGCCTGCCGGAGGCGGTCGACCTGGCGCTGACCGTCATCCCGGCGGAAAGCGTCGTCGAGACGCTCGCCGACGGCCTCGCCAACGGGCTCAAATCGGCGCTGGTCTTCGCCGCGCGGTTCGGCGAGGGCGGCGACGAGGCGGGGGCTGAGCGCTCGCGCGCCTTGGCCGAGCTCTGCGAACGGGGGCTCCGGGTCTGCGGGCCCAACTGCATGGGCGCGCTGGCGCTGCCGGAATCCAACCTGTTCTACCCGGCCGAACGGGTGCGCGCGCTGCCGCAAGGCGCGGTCGGCGTGGTGTTCCAGTCCGGCGGGACGTTCCAGTACTGGCTCGGCCAGGGCGCGGTGCGCGGCCTCGGCTTCAGCTACGCGGTGTCCAGCGGCAACGAGCTCGACCTCGACGCGGCCGACTACATCTCCTTCCTGGTCGACGACCCCGGGACCCGGGTGATCGCCTGCATGCTGGAAGGGATCCGCCGTCCCGAGGCGTTCATGGCGGCGGCCGCCAAGGCGCTGGCGGCGGGAAAGCCGATCGTCGCGCTCAAGACCGGGGCGAGCGAGCGCGGCCGGTCGGCCACAGAGAGCCATACCGGGGCGGTCGCGGGCGACGACGACATCTTCAACGCGGTCTGCGAGCGCTACGGGATCCTGCGCTGCCACGGGCTCGACGATCTGATCGAGGCGGCGCTGATGTTCTCGACCGTGCGCCTGCCCAAGGGTCCGAGGGTCGCGCTCGCCGGATACTCGGGCGGGGCGACGGGGCTCTTCCTCGACTACGCGAGCGAGGTGGGCCTTGCGATCGCCGAGTTGAGCGAGGACACCAGGGCCGCCATCGCGCCCCGCCTCGACCGCGGGCTCAAGCCCGGCAACCCGCTGGACGGCGGCGCCGGGCTCGCCGGCCGGCCGGAGGATTTCCGCGAGATCTGCCGGGCGATCGCGGATGACCCGGGGGTCGACATCCTGTCGATGCAGGGCCAGCTGCCGGCGCAGGAGGGCGAGCGCGACGCTCCCGAGGTGTTCCGGGCGGCGGCTCGCGGCCAGGCCTCGGTGGTGGCGCACGGGCGGATGGGCCAGAACGTGACCGACGCCGGACGCGCGTTCCAGGCGGCGGCCGGCGTGCCCTTCCTCCAGGGCCTGCCGGAGACGGTGCGCGCGGTAAAGGCGCTCGGCGTCTACGCCGAACGCAGACGCCGCGGCCCTCCCGCGGAACCCCCGCCGACGCGGCCGGCATCGGGCGCGGTCGCGGATCTGCTCGCCGCCGCCGGGGTGCCGGGCCCGAAAGCCGGGCTTGCCGCGACCGCCGACGAGGCGGCCGGAATCGCCGGCAACATCGGATATCCCGTGGCGCTCAAGATCGTATCGCCAGAGGCGGTCCACAAGACGGAGATCGGCGGAGTGGCGCTCGGCCTGGGCGATGCGGCCGCCGTCGCCCGCGCCGCCGACAAAATGAAGGCGCGGCTCCTGAGCGAGCAGCCGTCGGCGCGGCTCGACGGGTTCCTGGTTCAGGAGATGGTGGCCGGGCTCGAAATGTTCGTCGGCCTGCGCGACGACCCGCAATTCGGCCCCGTCATCGTCGCCGGGCTCGGCGGCGTCCATGTCGAGGTGCTGCGCGACCTTGCCTTCCGGCTTCTGCCGATCGACGAAACCGAGGCGCGCGAGATGCTGGATTCGCTGCGCGGGCGCGCGCTGCTCGGCCCCTTCCGCGGCCAGCCGGCGCGCGACACGGACGCGCTGGTCGGCGCCATGCTGGCGGCAAGCGAGGTGTTCCTGGGCGTGCGCGACCGCCTGGCCGATATCGAGATCAACCCGCTGATCGTGCTTGCCGAGGGCGAAGGCGTGCGCGCGGTGGATATCAGGGAGACGCCCCGGAGATGAGGGACGGCATGGAGGACGACGCGATGAATTTCGACCTTCCGGAAGACCTCGCGATGCTCAAGGAGACGGTGCGCCGCTTCGTCGACCGCGAGCTGATCCCGATCGAGCGCGAGACCTGCGAGGGCGGCAAGATCAAGCCGGACATCCGCGCCGTGCTGGAGGACAAGGCGAAGGCGCTCGGGCTCTGGCTCTACGACGTGCCGGAAGACTATGGCGGGCTCGGGCTCGGCCTCTTGGCCCGCATTGTGGTGTGGTCCGAGCTCGCCCGCACCATCGCCCTGCCGTCGCGCAATGCCAGCATCTTCGGGCCTTCGGTGAGCCCCATCCTCTATTTCCTCAACGACGAGCAGAAGGAGCGCTATCTGCTGCCCGTCATCGCGGGCGAGAAGAAGGCCTGCTTCGCCCAGACCGAGCCCGATGCCGGGGGCGACCCGGGGGCCATGCGCTCAACCGCCGTGCGGGACGGCGACCACTATGCGATCAACGGCATGAAGCGCTTCATCACCGGCGCCGATGAAGCCGATTTCGCCCAGGTATTCGCCGCCACCGACCGGGCGAAGGGCTCGCGCGGCGGCATCTCGGGATTCCTGGTCGACATGGATACGCCGGGCGTCACCCTGCTCAGGGCGCAGGAGACGATGATGGACGACCGGCCCTGGGAGATCGCCTTCGAGGATGTCCGGGTGCCGGTGGAGAACCGCATCGGGGAGGAGGGCGACGGGTTCAAATTCGCCCAGAACTGGATCAGCGCCGGGCGCATCCGACACGGCGCGCGCGGCATCGGGGTGATGGAGCGCTGCCTTGAGCTGGGCGCGCGCTACGCCAATGAGCGGGTCACGTTCGGCAAGCCGCTCGCCGAGCGCCAGGCCGTCCAGTGGATGCTGGTCGACACTTATGCCGATCTCCACCGGCTCCGGCTCATGGTCCACCACGCCGCCTGGAAGGCCGATCGCGGGGAGGACGTCCGCTACGAGGCCTATATGTGCAAATACCTGGGCGACACCACCTCGTTCGAGGCGGCGGACCGCTGCCTGCAGATCCATGGCGGGATCGGTCTCACCACCGACCTTCCGATCGAACGGATGTGGCGCGACCAGCGGAGCTTCGTGATCACCGAGGGTCCGACCGAGATCCTCAAGATGGCGCTCGCCCGCCGCGTGCTCCGCGAATACGGCGGATGAACCGGACCCCGCTTTGACCGGACGCCGCCCTCCGATAAGCTTTTGCCAGTCGCGACGACGGAACCGAGGACGCCTTAAGGAGAGGTCATGGCCGATTACAGCTACGAATGCGTGAAGGTCGAGATCCGGGACGGCATCGGATGGGCGATCATGAACCGCCCCGAGAAGCGCAATGCCATGAGCCCGCAGCTGCACTACGACATGGACGACGCGCTCGCCCGGCTCGAGACCGACCCGGACGCGCGGGTGATCGCGGTCACCGGGGCGGGCGGCAATTTCAGCGCCGGGCAGGATTTGAAGAAATTCTTCCGCGAGCTGGAGAACGATCCCTTCGAGCGCAAGAAGGCGCAGTTCTACGCCAATAGCTGGCGCTGGCAGCGGCTCTACAACTACGACAAGCCGACGATCGCGATGATCCACGGCTATTGCGTCGGCGGCGCGTTCATGCAGCTCCTCGCGACCGATTTCGCGATCGCCGCGAAGGGCGCGACGTTCTCGTTGTCGGAGGTCAACTGGGGCATCCTGCCCGGCGCGCTGGTCGCCAAGGTGGTGTCCGATGCGGTGCTGCCGCGCCACGCGCTCTACTACGCCTGCCTCGGCGATCCGTTCGACGGCGACGAGGCGGCGCGGATCGGCATGATCAACTACGCCGTGCCGGACGACGCGCTGGAGGCCGAGACCGTCAAGCTCGCCGAGAAGCTGATGAAGAAGAGCCCGGCGGTGCTGCGCGCGACCAAGCAGGCGGTGCGCAAGGTGCGCACGATGGATTTCGACCAGGCCTACGACTACCTCGCCGCCAAGGGCCAGGCGATCAAGATCGGCGACGCCGAGGATTCATACAACACCGGGCTTCGCCAGTTCCTCGACGAGAAGAGCTACAAGCCGACCTTCGAGCCGTTCAAGCTCGGGACGCTGCTGTCGGACCAGCGCGGCTAGACCGCACACATGAGGGGAGAAACGACGATGAAACGACTGCTGGGCGTGGTTGCGGCCGGCACGGCGGCGGCCCTGATCGGGTTCGCCGGCGCGGCGCAGGCGCAGTTCTACAAGGGCAAGCGCATCACCATCCTGATCAACTATTCGGCCGGCGGACCGACCGACATCGAGGGGCGGCTGGTCGCCAAGCATCTGAGCAAGCACATCCCGGGGAATCCGCGAATCATCGTGAAGAACGTCGCCGGGGCGGGGGGCATCATCGGCTCCAACTATATGGGCGAGGTCGCCAGGCCCGACGGGCTGTCGGTCGCGATCTTCACCCCGCCGCTGATCTCGCAGCTGCTCCAGGATCCGGGTCTCCGGGTCGATTTCTCCAAATTCACCTGGCTCGCCGGTATCGGCCACCCCCAGGTCTGCTACATCCGCAAGGACGCGGGCGTGAACACGGTCGACGACCTCCTGAAGATCGAGGAGTTCAAGGCGGCCGGCATGCGGACCACGTCTTCGCATGACATCCGGCTGCGCATGTCGCTCGACATGCTGGGGGCGAAATACAAATACGTCACCGGCTACAAGGGGCTCGCCAAGGTGGTCGCCGGGGTGATGCAGAACGAGACCCAATACTCCTGCGGCTCGGTGCCCGGTTTCCGCAAGAACGTGGAGCCCAATCTGATCCAGCCGGGCCATGCGATCGCGCTCTGGTACTACGCCACGGTCGATCAAGACGGCAAGCAGGTGCGCAACCCGCATCTCAAGAACATCCCGACCTATGTCGACGTCTTCGAGAAGCTCAAGGGCAAGAAGCCCTCGGGCGTGCTCTACGACGCGTTCCGACTGATCAACAATCTGTCGGTCAGCATGCTGCGCGGCTCCTTCGTGCCCGCGGGCACGCCGGACGAGGCGGTCAAGGCGCTGCGCGCGGCCTGGGAGGCGCTCGCCAAGGACAAGGACTTCGCCTCGGACTACGCCAAGGTGATCAAGGCGCCGCCGACCATTATCCAGGCCGACGCGGCGCAGGCGCATGTGGCAGCGGCGGGCAAGGTCTCGCCGAAGGTGGTCGCCTTCATCAAGGAGTTCGTCGGCAAGAAATAGCCGATGCGCTCCTGATCCATTGACCCACCCGGGCGGCTACCCGCCGCCCGGGTGTCCTGTCCGGACGCCCATATGTTCGATGCGGCGCTAAGCGGGCTGATATTGGTGATCGCCTGGCCGGCGATCGGATACCTTTTCCTCGGCGTCTTCATCGGGCTCTATTTCGGCGCGGTCCCGGGTCTCTCGGGGCTGGTGGGGATGGCGATCCTGCTGCCCTTCACCTTCTCGATGGAGCCGGTGCCGGCGCTCGCCTTCCTGCTCGGCATGTTCGCGGTGACCACCACCAGCGACACCATCGCCTCGGTGCTGCTCGGCATCCCCGGGACCGCGGCCTCGCAGGCGACGATCCTCGACGGCTACCCGATGGCGATGAAGGGCGAGGCCTCGCGCGCCTTCGGCGCGGCGTTCACGGTCTCCGCCGTCGGCGGCCTCCTGGGGGCGGTGGTGCTCGGCCTGTCGATCCCCATCGTCAAGCCGCTGATCCTCTCCTTCACCCAGGCGGAGTTCTTCATGCTGGGCCTGCTCGGGCTCGCCATGGTGGGCTCGCTGTCGGGCGATTCGATCCTCCGCGGGCTCACCGCCGCGCTGATCGGGCTCGGGCTCTCCTTTGTCGGCTATGCCGAGAACGGGGCGGTTCCCCGCTACTGGCTGGGGGCGACCTACCTGCTGGAGGGGCTGCCGCTGATCCCGGTCGTGCTCGGGCTGTTCGCCCTGCCCGAGGTGATCGACCTCGCGGTGCGGAACAGCTCGATCTCGCGGGTGCCCGCGGACCGTGTGGCGGGCGGGATGATGACCGGTATCGGCGATGCGTGGCGCAACTGGTGGCTGGTGCTGCGCTGCACCGCGATCGGCGCCTATGTGGGGATGCTGCCGGGGCTCGGCGGCTCCATCGTCGACTGGGTCGCCTACGGCCACGTGGTCCAGAGCAGCAAGGACAAGGAGGGATTCGGCAAGGGCGACGTGCGCGGCGTGATCGCCCCCGAGACCGCCAACAACGCGATGAAGGGCGGGGCGCTGATCCCCACACTCGCCTTCGGCATCCCGGGCAGCGCCTCGATGGCGATCCTCCTGGGCGCGCTCCTGATCCAGGGCATGACCCCGGGGCCGGAGATGCTGACCAGCAAGCTCCACATCACCTTCTCGATGATGTGGACGCTGGTGATCGCCAACGTCGCGGGCGCCCTCCTGCTGATGCTGCTCGCCCGCCAGGTCGCGCGGGTGACCTTCGTCCCCGGCAATCTGGTGGTGCCGGCGGTCGCGCTGTTCGTTTTCATGGGCGCGTGGCTCGCCAACGCCAATCTCGGCGACTGGATCGTGCTGCTGATCTTCGGCGCCGTCGGCTATGTGATGAAGCAGGGCGGCGTCCCCCGGCCGCCGATGGTGCTGGGCTTCGTGATCGGCCCGATCATGGAGAACGCGCTGTTCATCACCAACTCGGCGCATGACGGCCTTGCATGGCTCGCCCGCCCGATCTGCCTGATCATCGGCGCGCTGATCGTGCTGTCGATCGTCTTCGCGGCCCGCCGCCGGAACACGCGGAGGCAAACCGGCACCAGGATCGTGGCCGATCTCGGGCGCACCGACCCGGCGATGTCGCTGGTCGCGGTGGGGCTGTTGCTCGCGGTGTCGGTGTACGGGCTGGCGCCGACCTTCGCGTGGCCGGCGGATGTGGGCCGGACCCCGATGATCACCCTGACCCTGGCGATCGGCCTCGCCGCCCTGGCGCTCTGGCAGAACGCGCGCGAGGTCCGGCGCATCCGCGCGGACGGCGGCGACGTATTTCCGGTGCGCGGCGAGCTCGGCCGGGTCGCGCATCTCTATCTGTGGTGGATCGGCGTCTTCGCCGCCACCATCGTTGCCGGCCAGCTTGTCGCGCTACCCGTGTTCGTTGCCCTCTATCTCCTGGTATGGGGAAGATACGCCTGGTGGGTCGCCCTCATCTACGCCGCGGCGGCCTGGGTTTTCCTCTATGTCATGTTCGACCGGATCGTCGCGATCCTCTGGTACCCGTCCCTCCTCTTCCACTGATCGATCGCGAATTGACAGCCGGTGCAGATTGACGCATCTAGGGGAAATACACGCAAAGCGGGAAATCTTAGATGGATTCCGCAACCGAGGCTATCCCGGTCCGGTTTTCCGGCAACGCCAGCGAATATTTCGGTATCTGGATCGTCAACTTCCTGCTGTCGATCGTCACCTTCGGCGTCTACTCGGCCTGGGCGAAGGTCAGGAACAAGAAATACTTCCTCGGCAACACGAGCATCGACGACCGACGCTTCGAGTATCACGCGCGGGGGGTCCAGATCCTGATCGGCCGCGCGATCGTGGTCGCGGGGTTCGTCATCTATTCGGTTTCGTCCTCGATTTCTCCGATCGCCAACGGGGCGGTGATAGTCGTATTGGCGGCGATCCTGCCCTGGCTGATCAATCGCGGCCTGCGCTTCAACGCGGCGATGACGAGCTGGTCCAATGTGCGCTTCCGCTTCGAGGGAAGCTATTGGCGGGCCTTCCGGGTGTTCATGCTCTATCCGTTTCTCACCGTCTTCACCCTGTATCTGACGATTCCATATGTGACGAGGGCCGTGGGGCGGTACACGATCGGGCGCCATCGTCTGGGAGGACACCGTTTCACCTTCGACAGCGGAATAGGGCCGTTTTTCGCTGCCTTCTTCTGTGCGGCCATATGGGCGATCTTCGGTTTCGCGGTGTCTGTCGGTCTGGTTTTGACCAGCGGGATATTGGAGGGCTTCATGGGCGCCGCCCAAGCCGGCCAGGTCGACGGCAAGATGATCCCGGTCCTGATCGTCGTTGCCGGCATCTGGTTCGTCGCGGTGTTCCCGCTGTCGACGATCTACGCCGCGTTCGTACGCAACGCCGTCTACACCGGGATCGCCCTGGAAGGCGGTCACCGTTTCGAATCGACGATTTCGCCGACCAGGCTGGTCTGGATCGCGATCAGCAACGCCGTGGCGATCGTCGTCTCCTTGGGGATGCTGCTGCCCTGGGCGCGCATACGCGTCGCGCGCTATCTCTGCGCCCATACCTGGCTGATGCCCGCCGGTTCGCTCGACGATTTCGTCGGCGAGGCCGAGCGCCGGCAATCGGCGATCGGCGACGCCTATATCGACATTGACGGAATCGATGTCGGGGCGGGGGTCTGAAGCGCCGTCGCCGGCGGGCGACGCATACGCCGCCGGCTCATCACGGCGTATCGCCGCCCATCTGGCCGAAGCGCCCGACGGCAGGACGGTTCATCTCGTCGACTCGAAGGACGGGAAGTCGTTGGCCAGCGCTCCGCCGTCGGCGATCCGCCGCGAGCGGAGGCTGGGCAGCCTCCCCTCCACCCTCGTTTTCCCCGGCGGGTGGCGCTTTCAGAGCCACGACCACGAGGCGGTCGATGCGCTCCTCGGGGCGGCGGGGACGGATCGCCTCCATCTCTGGGAGGCGTATCGCCTCCATTTGATCCTGGTGGTCGCCCTCACCTTCGGCGCGGCCTTCGCGGTCTGGCGCTGGGGGCTGGGCGCGCTGGTCGCCGTCGCGGTGTCGCTCACCCCGGACGCGCTGCCGTCGGCGATCGACGACGGCCATATCGCGATCGCCGACCGGACATTGGCCGACCCGTCCGCCCTGAGCGACGCGGAAAGGGACCGGGTGCGCCAGATCTTCGACCGGCTCAAGGCGGTCGCGCCGGAGCCCCGCTTCGCGGACTACAAGCTGGTCTTCCGCAGCACGCCCAAGATCGGTCCGAACGCCTTTTCCCTGCCCGGCGGAACCATCCTCGTCACCGACCAGATGGTCCGGATTTTTCCCGAACCCGACGTGCTCGCCGGCGTGCTGGGGCACGAGATCGTCCATGTCGCCGAGGCCCACGGCCTCAAGCAGGTCTATCGCAGCCTCGGCACCTATTTGCTGGTCGCGATGATCGCGGGCGATGTGGGACCGATTCTGGACGACATGCTGCTGGAGGGCGGGTTGCTGCTGTCGCTCTCTTTTTCCCGCGACCATGAACGGGAGGCGGACCGGGCCGGCATGGAGCTGGCGGCGAGAGCGGGGTACGACCCGGCGGCGCTGGCGCTGTTCTTCGAGCGGATGACCGCGGGCAGGGAACCGGGCGGCCCGTCCTGGCTCTCGACCCATCCGGGGCCGAAACAGCGGATCGAGGAAATCAGGCGGTACGCGGAGGAGATCGGCCGTTCGGGCGGGTAGCGCCCTATTCCGCCGCCACCTTGTTCTTCAGCACCCCGACCCGCTCGATTTCGACCTCGACCTCCTGCCCGGCGCGGAGCCAGCGCGGGGCCTCCTCGGAGACCGCCGAACCGCCCGGGCTGCCGGTGGCGATCATGTCGCCCGGCTCGAGCCAGGTGAAGCGCGAGATATGGGCGATCAGGAACGGCAGCTTGAAGATCATCATGGCGGTCGAGCCGTCCTGGCGGGTCTCCCCGTCGACCCGGGTCCGGATCTTCAGATCGCCGATATCGCCGACTTCGTCGGCGGTCACCATGCAGGGGCCGATGGCGCCGGCGCGATAAAAATTCTTGCCGGGGCAGTTCTGGGTGCCGCGGCGCAGCCAGTCGCGCACCGAGCCCTCGTTCACCACGGTGTAGCCGGCGACATGGTCCATCGCCCGCCCCTCGGGGATGCGCCGGCCGGCCTTGCCGATGATGACGCCGAGCTCGCCCTCGAAATCGAGCTGGTCGGATTCGCGGGGCTTGAGGACCGGCTCGCCATGCGCAGCGAAGCTCGACGGGAAACGCGGGAAGACGCTCGGCCATTCGGGGCCGCCATCGGCGACCACCTCGTGATAGCCGCGATAGTTCCGCCCGATGCAGAGGATCTTCTCGGGCGCGGTGATCGGGAACATGAACTCGACCTCGTCGAGCGCGAAATCCGCTCCGGCCCCCGCTTCTTCCTCGATCCGGGACAGCGCGAGACCGGCGATCGCGCTTTGCAAGGTCGGGAATTCGCCGCCGATGCGGGCGCCGAGATCGACGATACCGCCGTCTTTGACGACGCCGTAACCCTCTTTGCCGCCGCGGCGGTAGCTGATCAACTTCATCTCCGGTCTCCTTGTTCGGCCGAAGATACCATCGTCGAGACCTTCGCGGCCGCCATTCGCCTCCGGTCGGCCGGGTCCTCTACCGGGGCGTCGTGTCCTCGGCCCGCGGATCGAAGGCAAAGGCGTTCGGCGACGTCCGGATCATCGGCACATAGTTCTCGCGGTCTTCGGGGGCGACGGCATCGCGCTGCTTCATCCGCCATAGGGTCCACACCGCCACCGCGCCATGCACCGCGCAGGTGAACATGAACAGGTATCGGGATCCCAGCGCTTCCATCAGCCCCGAGGCGAGCAGCGGCCCGACGACGGCGCCGACCCCGAAAATCACCAGCAATCCCGCGCTGATCTCGACAAAATCCCCCGGCTCGGCATGGTCGTTGGCATGTGCGACGGAGAACCCGTAGACCGAGAAAGCCGCGGCCCCGAACAGGAAATAGGCCGCATACACCGCCGGCAGGGGCAGGTCGGTTCCGAGCAGCAGCACCAGGCCCGCGCAGGTGGCGACCGCGCACAAAGCGGCGATCAGCCAGCGCCTGTCGGGCAGGCGGTCCGAGAGGCGGCCCAGCGGATATTGAACGAAAGCCCCGCCCAGGATGGCGATGCTGACGAAGGCGGCGATGCCGGTGAGCGACAGATCCAGGCTCTTGGCGTAGAGCGGCGCCAGGCTCCAGACCGCGCCGTTGGCCATGCCGTTGGTCAAGCAGCCGACCACCGCGACCTGAGAATTCCGCCACAGCTTGCGCAAATCCGGGCGCGCCTTGACCGGCAGCGGCGGCGTGGGCGCGCGGGACAGGCAGACCGGGACGACGGCGAGCGCGAACAGGATCGTCGCCACGGAAAACAGTACCGAGCCTCCCGGGGAGTCGATCAGGATGAGATATTGACCCGCGGTGACCGACGCGAGGTGGATCGCGATATAGGCCGAGAACACCGTGCCCCGGTTGCGCCGGGTCGAGGCGGCGTTCAGCCAGCTCTCGATCACCATGTAGAGCCCCGAAATGCACAGCCCGAGGACGATGCGAAAGACGATCCAGGCCACCGGCGTCAACGCCAGCGAGTGCAGCAGCGGAACGATTGCGCCGAGAGCCGCGACCGCGGCGTAAACGCGGATATGGCCCACCTGGGCGACCAGCGGCGGCACCAGATAGCAGCCCAGCACGAAGCCGGTGAAATAGGCCGCGCCGATGGCTCCGATCCAGGCGGCGCCGAACCCCTCCAGATCGGCCCGCAACGGCACCAGGGTCAGGAACAGGCCGTTGCCCAGCATCAAGAGCGCCACCCCGGCCAGCAGGGAGGCAACCGGCGCGAACATCGACCTCGGCTGGGCAAGAAATGCGGTCATCTGCGCCACGGTATGCGGCCTCTCCGGATGTTTGCGCGGAAGCTACAGCGCGCAGCGATATGGAGATGAACGGCGACCTATGCAAGCGTTTTTTGAGCGTCCGTCTTGCGCCGCGTCACGGCGCCGCATGTTCGCCGTTCACGCTGGTTCTTACCGCCCAGGCATGAGCGCCAAGCCCCGCAACCCACCGCATAGATCGGGAGCCGAATCCGAAGATCAATGGGTAGCGATTCCGACCGGTTCGCCCGCCCGCGCTACCCGGCGGCGAGGATATGCTGGGCCAGCTTCTCGCCGATCATGATGGTCGGAACGTTGGTGTTGGCGCAGGGCACCGCCGGCATGATCGAGGCGTCGCAGACCCGCAACCCGCCGATGCCCCAGACCCGCCCTTCCGGGTCGGTCACGGCGCCCGGGTCGTCCTCCGCCCCCATGCGGTTGGTGCAGGACGGGTGCCAGTGGCCGAGCACGGTATCCCCGATCCAGTCCTTCATCACGGACTCGTCGGCGAGCAGTTCCTCGATGGTGGGGCAGTCGGCGATCAGGGTCTCGATCATCCAGCGGCGGAGCGGCCCCCAGCTGTCCATCAACTGCCCGCCCAGCCAGGTCTGGAAGCGGTTGTAGCGGCCATACACCGCGACCCGCCGCGCCCGGTCGCCATAGCTCACCGGGAAGACCTCGTGGGTCTGGCCGCGCACCGCCGGGTGCGACTGGATTTTGGCCATCAGCCGCGTGCCCTCCATCAGCCGGACCAGGTCGCGCTCGTCGGAGACCATGTTGAAGTCGATTTCGGGCTCTACCCGCCAGTCCGGCGAAACCAGCCGAATTTCGCCGGTGGAATAGGACTTGTTGACCCAGAGCATCGTCAGCCCGAGCCGGTCGCCCAAAGAATGCCAGGCCGATTTGTTCATCGGGATGAGATACATGTCGCCGCCCGGGCAGCCCTCGAGGCCGGAGGAATAGCGCAGCCCGGCATAGAACGGCCGCCGCAGCCCGCCGGCGAGTCTCGCCTTGCGCTTCATGTAGCCGCCGAAATTGACGCCGGGATGCTCCATCAGATGCTGGCCGATTCCGGGCTTGTCGAGAACCACCTCGATGCCGAGCGCGGACAGCGCCGCCGCCGGCCCGACACCGGAACGCATCAGCAAGGGCGGCGAATGCAGCGCGCCCATGCACACGACCACCTCCCTGGCGTGGAGATCGCGCACCCCGTCCGGACGGTGGACGCGGACCCCGGTCACCCGCCTGCCGTCGAACAGCAGCCGCTCCGCCACCGCCCGGTCGAGGATTTCGAAATTGGCGCGGGCGCGGACTTCCCTTGTGAGATAGGCGGTGGCGGTGGAAATCCGGCGCTCGTCGTCGTTGCAGATGCCGATCGGGAAATACCCGTCTTCGAAACGCGCGTTCTGGTCGTGCAGGTTTTCGAAGCCGTGATCCTCGGCCGACGCCGCGAAGCCCCTGGTGAAGCCGGGCCATTTCTCCTCCGGCACCCGGCTGATCCGGATCGGCCCGTCCTTCCCGTGCAGCGGGCCGCCACGGTCGAGATCGGTCTCCAGCTTGATGAAGAACGGAAGCACGTCCTCCCAGCCCCAGCCCGCGGCGCCGCGCGCGACCCAGTCGGCATAGTCGCTGGGCAGCCCCCGGTTCGACACCATGCCGTTGACCGAGGAGCCGCCGCCGATCACCCGGCCCTGGATATAGCGCCGGCGCGCCCGGCGGTCGGGCGCGTTGCCGGGCCGGGGCGAGAAGACCGCCTGGAGGCCGGACCAGGTGAAGCGTCCGCTCGAATGGGCGGCGCCGCCGAAGATGTCGCGCAGCGCCTCGGGCTCTTCTCCGGGGACGAAATCCTCCCCCGCCTCGACCAGCAGGACCCGGTTGGCCGGGCGCGCGCTCAGGCGGTTGGCGAGCACGCAGCCGGCCGATCCGCCGCCGACGATGATGAAGTCGAAGACCATTTTCGGTTCAGCTCCCGGCGCCGGCGGGATCGGCGACCTCGCTTACACGGCGGCGCAGCGCGATGAGCCCGCCGTCGCAAACCCCGAGCGCTTCCAGCCGGGCGATCGTGTCCCGCAGATAGTCCGCATTGGTTCCCCGCTCGCCGCGGCAGAGGGCGATTCGGCGGACCTCTTCCCCGGCGTCGATCCCGCGCGCGTAATAGGGCGTCCGACGGTCGACCGCCAGCGTAAACCCCGCCACCCGCCCGCCGGCGGTTTCAAGACTCACCTTGCGCAGCCTGTATATGTCCTCGGCGAGTTCGCGCCGGTCGAGATAGCGCGCGGCCGCCTCCCGCTGGCGCGCGGCGATCCGGTAGGCTAGGCCGCGGCAGGACCCGCCGGCATCGAGCCCGAGCACCAGCCCCGGCCGCTCGGGCGTCCCGCGATAGACCGTCGAGTCGACGCAGAACCGGCGGTGGTAGCCGCGAAGCAGCGCGCTCCGCGTCTCGACGAAGGCGAAACCGGGGTCCCACATCAGCGATCCGTAGGCGAAGAACCAGACATCGCCCGGCCCGTCGAAGACGATCTTCGCGGTCATCTCGAGGCCAGCGCGAAGCCGGTCACGGCAACCGCCATGCCGACGATCGAAACCGGACCCAGAACCTCGTCGAATATGCCGACGATCGAAACCGGACCCAGAACCTCGTCATCGCATAGCCCATCGCGGCGGTGATCGCCGGGGTCAGATAGAACAGGCTCGCCACCCGCGAAGCCTCGCCGCGCCGCAGCAGATAGAACAGCAGGTTGTAGGCGCCGATGGTGAGCACGACAACGAGCCAGGCCAGGGAAAACACGAACTCTCCGGTCCATTCGATCGCGCGCGTCTCCAACATCATCACCAGGCCGAGGGTGAGGACCGCATTGACCCCCGCCTGCAGCGCCGTTCCCGAACGCAAATCCATGTCGGCGCAGAAGCGCTTCTGGTAGACGGTGCCGATGGTGAGCGCGAGCACGCTGGTCACGCCCAGCGCCATGCCGAACAGCGTGCCCTCGGCGATGTCGATCTTGCGCCAGACCACCATGACGACGCCGGCGAAGCCGAGCACCAGCCCGAGCCACCGGCGCGCGCTCACGGTCTCGCCGAGGGCCCGGCCGACGATCATCGCGGTCAGGAGAGGCTGCAACCCGACGATCAGCGCGAGCGTGCCGATCGCCACCCCCTGGTCGACGGCGACGAACACCGGCCACAGATAGCCGCAATGGACCAGCACCCCGGCCACCACCACATGGCCGGCTTCGGCGGCGCTGCCCGGCCAGGGCGCGCGGACGGCGGCGGCGACGGCGACCAGGAACAGGGTTCCGAAGGCGAAACGGAGCGCCAGGAAGGTCAGCGGCTCGACATAGGGCATGCCGAATTTGGTGAAGATGTTCCCGGTGCTCCAGGTCACCGCGAAGATCAGCGGCGCCGCGGCGAGAAACAGCCCATGCGCGGAACGGCCGGCGGTCATGCGCCAACCGCTCCGCGCCGGGTCACCAGAAAGACGCCGACGCCGGCGAGCGCGAAGCCGGCGAGCGCCACCGGCCCGAAGGTCTCGCCAAAGGCGAGATAGCCGAGCAGCACGGTCGTCGGCGGGGTCAGATAGAACAGGCTGGATACCCTGGCCGCCTCGCCGCGCCGCAGCAGGATGTAATAGAGGTTGGACGCGGCCACCGACAGGACCAGGACGAGCCATATCAGGACCAGCGCGAGCTCGACGCCGGGAACCACCTCGTTGGTCTCGATCAACAGCGCGAGCGCCCCGGTGGTGAAGAACGCCGTTCCGTGCTGGATGATCATCCCCGTCCTCAAATCCATCGTCGCGCAGTAGCGCTTCTGATAGAGCGACGCTGCGGTGATCAGGATAGGGGTGAAGGCGGCGACGATGTAGCCGAGCGGCGTGCCGGAAGCAACGCTCACGCTTTCGCCGAGCACGCAGGCAAGCCCGGCGAAGCCGAGGACGAAGCCGATCCACTGGACCGCGCCGACCCGTTCGCCGAGCGCGCGGCCGACCAGCACGGCGGTGACAAGCGGCTGCATCCCCGCGATCAGCGCGACCGTTGCCTGCGGCACCCCCTCGCCCAGGGCTATGAAGATGCAGGAGAGATAGGCGGAGTGAAGCAGGAACCCGGCGCAGGCGATATGTCCCGCCTCGCGCCAGGTCGCCGGCCATGCCGCCGCGAGGAAGGGAAGCGCCGCGCCGACGACGATGACGTTGAGCGCCGATCGAATCGCCAGCAGGGTCAACGGCTCGGAGAATTCGATCCCGAAACTGGTGACCGGGAAGCCCGACGCCCAGCACAGCACGAACAGCCCCGGCGCAAGCGTCACCCAGAGCGGGGTGGATCTGTCCCTGCCGGTCATCGCCCGGGAGGTCTGCGCGCGCGGTCGGAAGTCTTGCCCATCGGCCCACAATAGCGGCCCGCCCGCCGCCGCTCGACCGCCGCCGCGGCGCCGCATATAACCGGCGGATGGCGAGCCCGCATTTCTCACCAGGGTCACGGCCTGCGTCGCGCCCAGGCGTTCGATCCGCCAGGAGCGGGCCGAAAAGCGTAGCGGGGACTACGGTTGAGGCCCGCGACGATGCGGGCGGGCGCCTGGGCGCGACCCGGAGGGCGGCGCTGTCCGGCCGACAGGGTGCGTCGAAGCGCTTGCCCGATGTCCCCGCATCGCGCCGCGCGCCTCTCCTGCCCTGTCGGCCGGACAGCGCCGCGCAGGCCATGACCCTGGCGGGAAATGCGGGCTAGGAAGGCGGCGTTCGGCGCGGCGGCGTTTGTCCTCGCCGCCCTTGTCTACAGCGCGATCTGGTGGATCGCCGCCGACAGGCTGCGCGGCGGGTTCGACGGCTGGGCCGCCGAGATGCGCGCGCGCGGCTGGTCGGTATCCTACGAGCGGTTCCGGATCGAAGGCTATCCCGGCCCCCTCGCCCCGATCGTCGAGGCGCCGTCGCTCGCGGCGCCCGAGGCTTTGGGGGGCTGGCGCTGGCAGGGTCCGCGAGTGACCGCAAGGGCCTGGCCGTGGAACCCGTCCCGCATCGCTTTTACCGGCGCGGGCGAGCACCGCCTTCGACCCGGCTCCGATACTTCCCCGATCCGGGCGAAGCTGGGCATCGCCTCTGGCCTGCTGCTGCGCCCGGGAACGGAGACCCGAATCGTCCTCACGCTGGGCAATATCGCGATCCGGGCGGACGGGAAACCGCCGCGCTCGATCGCGTCCGCCGAAGCGACGATCGTCCTGCCGGACCGGCCGGGCCGCGCCGATGCGGGGCGGGGGCCCGAGCCGCCGGGTCCGACGATCGCGCTCAGCCTCGCGGGGATCGAACTCGGCGGGCCGGACCGTGGGATCGACGGGGTTTCGCTGAACGCCAAGCTGACCGGTCCGGTCCCGCGCGCGGCGACGGCCAGGGCGCTCGCGGTGTGGCGCGACGGCGGCGGCGTGGTCGAGATCGGCGAAATTGTCCTGCGCCGGCGGCGCGCGCGTGTGAACGGCTCGGGCACCGTCGCGTTCGACCGCGACCTCCAGCCGATCGCCGCCCTGTCGCTCCGCATCGAGGGCCGTCGGGACCTGGTCCGCGCGCTCGTCGCCCACGGGGCGGTCGAGCAGCGCGATGCCGGGGCGGTCGGGCTCGCACTCCAGCTCGTCGCCGGCGCCGGCAAGGGGCGCGGCGGCGGATCCGCGCTGCCGGTGACCGTCCAGGACCGCCGGCTGTTTCTCGGGCCGCTTTCGGTGATGCGCCTGCCGCGGATCGACTGGGACGGCTAGCCGTCGTCGCCCGGCTGGGGCGGGATGTGCTGCTGGGCGGCGACGACACCGCGGCGGATGTCGCGGGTGCGGGTGAACAGCAATTCGAGCGCCGCCCCGTCGCCGACGCGCACCGCCCGCTGAAGCGCCGACAGGTCCTCGGTGAAGCGGCCCAGCATTTCGAGCACGGCGTCCCGGTTGTTGAGGAAGACGTCGCGCCACATCACCGGGTCGGACCCCGCGATCCGGGTGAAATCGCGAAAACCCGCGGCCGAGTACTTGATCACCTCGGACTTCAGATGCTCCTCCAGATCGGTCGCCGTGCCGACGATCGTGTAGGCGATCAGATGCGGGATGTGCGAGGTGATCGCCAGCACGTTGTCATGGTGCGCCGCATCCATCCTGGCGATCATGCTGCCGGCGCGGCGCCACAGCTCCGACACAAGCTCGATCGCGCCCTCGTCGGTTCCCGGCGGCGGGGTGATCAGGAACCAGCGCCCTTCGAACAGCGTGTCGAACCCGGCCTCCGGACCGGTGTTCTCGGTCCCGGCGATCGGATGGCCGGGGACGAAGTGAACGCCTTCCGGGAGATGCGGGAGCACGGATTCGAGCACCGCGCGCTTGACCGAGCCGACATCGGAGACGATGGCGCCCGGCTTGAGGCTGGGGGCGATGGCGCGGGCGATCGCGCCATAGCTGCCGATGGGCGTGCAGATCACCACGAGATCGGCGCCCGCCGCCGCCTCGGATGGGTCGTGGGTGGTGGAGTGGACGATTCCGAGCCGGCGGGCGGCCTCGAGGGTCTCGGCGCGGCGCGCGCAGCCGACGATGTGGTTGGCGAGGCCGTCGCGCCTGACCACGCGGGCCAGCGAAGAGCCGATCAGCCCGATTCCGATCAGGGCGATCCGTTCGAACAGGACCCCATTCGCCATCGGTCAGCCCGCAAAGGCCTCGATCGCGTCGACGAGGGCCCGCATTTCGTCCTCCAGCCCGAGGGTGATCCGAAGATGGTTCGGCAGGCGGTTGCCGGCGGCGGCGCGCGGGATCAGGCCGTGGCGCGCGAGATGGGCGAGCCCGGCCCGGGCGTTGCGGCCCTCCTCCTCGGGGAACTCGACGAGGACGAAATTGCCGATGCTCGGCGTCACCTTCAGGCCGGTGGCCGCGATCCGCTCGGAGACCCAGGGGAGCCAGGCCGCGTTGTGGTCGCGCGACCGGGCGAGGAAATCGGTGTCCTTGACGGCGGCAATCCCCGCCGCCTGCGCCGGCGCGGCGACGCTGAACGGTGAGCGGATGCGATTGAGCACGTCGGCAATGGGTTCCGGACAATAGGCCCAGCCGAGCCGGGCGCCGCCGAGCCCGTAGATTTTCGAGAAGGTGCGCGTCATCACCGTGTTCCGGCCGCGATCGACCAGCGACACCCCGGCCGTATAGTCGTTGCGCGTCACGTATTCGGCATAGGCGGAATCGATCACCAGCAGCACGTCATCCGCCAGCCCCTCGCGCAGGCGCACCAGGCCCTCCTCGGGTATGTAGGTGCCGGTCGGGTTGTTGGGGTTGGCGATATAGACGATCCGGGTTTTGGGCGTCACCGCGGCCAGCAGGGCATCGACATCGGCGGTGAGGTCGCGTTCCGGCGTCTCGACCACCTCGGCGCCGACGCTGAACCCGATGAGCCGGTACATGACGAAGGCGTGGACATGGGTCAGCACCTGGTCGCCGGGCCCGGCATAGCCGCGCGCCAGCAAAGTAAGCAGCTCGTCCGAGCCGGAGCCGCAGACGATGCGCCCCGGATCGAGCCCGTGGGCCGCGCCGATCGCCTCGCGCAGCGCCACGGATCCGCCATCGGGGTAGCGGTGGATGTCGGCCGCGGTCTCGGCCAAAGCGCGCATCGCCGCCGGGCTCGGTCCCAGGGCGCCTTCGTTCGACGACAGCTTGATCACCCGCGCGCGGCCCGGGATCGATGACTCTCCGGGAACGTAAGCCGCGATTTTGAGGATGCCTGGCCGGGGGGCGGGCCCGCTCACGGCCGGCTGCCGCCGCTGCGGGCGTCGATGTCGCTGGCGGCGAAGGGCTCGGCATAGGAGCCCAGCACGCGAACCGCCGCCGCGTCGTCCCCGCCGATTTCCTCGGCGATGGCGGCGATCCTGTCGTCCCCCTGTTCGACGAAACCGTCGACCTCGAGCAGGAACAGCGTGGCGTCGGGGTCGACATCGTCCTGATGGGCCAGTGTCAGCCGCGATGCGAGCCCGCGGGACTTGAACGCGCCGTGAACCCGCGCGCGGCTGGTGTTGCTGCCGGACTCGACGACGACGAAGCTGCGATCGCGCGCGGTCGGCTCCGGCGCCTGCATGGCGATGACCAGGGAGTCGTGATCGGCGCCCGACAGCCGCCGCATCGGCACGAAGGGGAGCCGGGCCACGATCGACGGGCGGCCGGCGCCCGGGACCCTGGCGCCATATTGCAACAAGCGCGGCCACCAGGGGGTCTCCTGACCGTCGGTGGGGAATGGCAGGACCCCCACCGTCGCATCGCCCTGGGTCACCGCGATGAACACGCCGGTGACGGTTCCGTGCAGCGAGATCGGAGCCGCGGCGCCGAAATGGGTCTCGGCGATTTCGCAACGAGGGTCCGATTCCTCGGCGCCATAGACCGCCACCACGAAGTCTTCCTGCAGTCCCAGGCTCGCCGAAATGATCTGCCGCCAGATCAGCAGCAAGGAAACGAGCGGAAACTCGCCATCATGGCGGTCGGCCAGGCGCTGCAGAATCTCCGCCTCCCGGCCGGGCCGGTAGGCGGGCGCGGCGGAACCGGATTTGGCATCGGCCACGGACCCGACCAGCGCGCTGCGCTCCATCAACAGACCGTGCAGACGATCGTCGATGGCGTCGATGCGCTTTCTCACCTCGGCAAGCGACTCCTTGGAATGAGCCATGGCGGTCTGGTCTAACCCCGTCGCCTATGAATTTGTATTTGCCGTCGGCCGGACGAATTCATGCCGTATTTGTGGCGACTTATAACCAGCCCCCGCATTGGTTACAATCGGCGCCGCCACCGCCGGGCGTTGCCCGGGGTGACATAGCCGCGGTTGCCGGTTCTTCGAGGATTCGAGACTGAGCTCATGAACCCCGTACAGCTCAATCGCTGGACGTCGCTGTTGCAGGCGGACATGCCGGGCACGCATGTCCGCCTGGCGACCGAGGAGCCGCTGCTTCTCGATTGCGGCGTCGCGCTGGGGCCGGTCACGGTCGCCTTCCGGACCTACGGAACGCTGAACGCCGAACGCTCGAACGCGATCCTGGTGTGCCACGCGCTGAGCGGCGACCAGTTCGTCGCCGAGCCCCACCCGGTCACCGGCAAGCCGGGCTGGTGGGACCGGCTGGTCGGGCCGGGCAAGGTGCTCGACACGGACCGCTACTTCATCATTTGCTCCAACGTGCTGGGCGGGTGCATGGGGACCACCGGACCGATGGACCCCAACCCGGAAACCGGCGAGCCCTACGGTCTCGATTTCCCGGTGATCACCATCGGCGACATGGTGCGGGTCCAGGCGCTGCTGCTCGACCGCCTCGGGATCGAGCAGCTGTTCTGCGTGACCGGCGGCTCGATGGGCGGGATGCAGGTGCTCGAATGGGCGGCGCGCTATCCCGAACGGGTATTCGCGGCGGTGCCGATCGCCGCGGCGGCGCGCCACTCGTCGCAGAACATCGCGTTCAACGAAGTCGCGCGCCAGGCCATCATGGCCGATCCCGACTGGTGCCAGGGCAACTATCTGCGCCACGGCAAGGTGCCGACCCGCGGCCTCGCGGTGGCCCGCATGGCGGCCCATATCACCTATTTGTCGGACTCGGCGCTGCACCGCAAGTTCGGCCGCCGGCTGCAGGGCCGGGACGCGCTGAGCTTCGGTTTCGACGCCGACTTCCAGGTGGAGAGCTATCTGCGCCACCAGGGCAGCACCTTCGTCGAACGCTTCGATGCCAACTCCTATCTCTACATCACCCGCGCGATGGACTATTTCGACATCGCGGCGGAGCATGGCGGGGCGCTGTCCAAGGCCTTCGCCGGCACCCCGGTCAGGTTCTGCCTGTTCTCCTTCACCAGCGACTGGCTGTTTCCGACGAACGAAAGCCGCGAGGTGGTGAGGGCGCTCAACTCGGTCGCCGCCAATGTCAGCTTCGTCGAGGTGAAGACCGACAAGGGGCACGATGCCTTCCTGCTCGACGAGCCCGAGTTCGCGATCACGTTCCGGGGCTTTCTCGACGGCGCGGGGAGGCACCGGGGCCTCGCGGAGCGATGACCGCCGGGCCGACCGGGGCTCCGGCACCGGCGATCCGCCGCGATCTCCAGATCATCGCCGACATGATCGAGCCGGGCTCGCGGGTGCTCGATATCGGCTGCGGCGACGGCGAACTCCTCTATCACCTGGTGAATTTCAAGGATGTCGACGCGCGCGGGATCGAACTCAGCCAGGACGGGGTGAATGCCTGCGTGGTGCGCGGGCTGTCGGTGATCCAGGGGGACGCCGACACCGATCTGGCCGATTACCCGCCGGGCGCGTTCGACTACGCGGTGATGAGCCAGACCCTCCAGGCCACGCGGGCGCCGCGCGATCTTCTGGGCCAGCTTCTGCGGATCGCGACGCGGGTGGTCGTTTCCTTCACCAATTTCGGCCAGCTCGGCACGCGCTGGCGGCTGGTATGGGAGGGGCGCATGCCGGTGATCGGCGTGGCGGGCGAGCGCTGGTACGATACCGCGAATATCCACCTCTGCACGATCCGCGACTTCCAGGAGCTGTGCCAGGATTTGGAGGTGGTGGTGGAACGCGCGGTCTCTCTCGACCGCAGCGGGCGCGTCAGCACGATCGGCAAGATCGGGCCGTTCGCCAATCTAAGGAGCCGGGAGGGAATCTTTTTGCTGCGGCGCCAGGACGCGTCGGCGGGTTGAAGGCATGGCGGCCGGCGTCGCGGCGTAGATCAGCTTGGTCGCTTCGGCGATCAGCACGCCGCCGAGGCGGGGAAACCAGCGCCCGCCCATGCGCTCCCATGCCGGGGCGGCGGCATGGAGAACCCGCCGGCGGCTTGGCGGCACGAACAGCCCGTAGCGCGCCGCGACGGGGTTGAACATGGCGTCCCGCAGCAGCCGGGAAAGCTGGGACTGCGAGTAGGGGTGGCCGTGTCCGAAAGGCGTCCGGTCGAGCCGGGCCCAGATTCCGGTTCGGTTGGGAACCACGACGACGAGCCTCGCCCCGTCGGCCATCACCCGCCAGACCTCGCGCAGCATCGGCCTGAGCTGCTCGGTCGACTCCAAGGCGTGGACCAGGATCACCCGATCCATCGAAAGGTCGGGCAGGGGCAGCTCCGCCTCGTCGGCGAGGGCCGCCAGATTGGCCCCCTCGCCCGGCCAGCGGATCACTCCCTGACGCGCCGGCATCACGGCGATGACCCGGTCCGCCTCGACGCGGAACTGGCCGAGATAGGGCGTGGGATAGCCGATCCCGAGCACGCTCATACCGGTCACCTCGCCCCAGCACGCGCGGACATGGTCGCGGATCACGCGGCGCGCGGACCCGCCGATACGGGAGCGGTAGAAGTTCCTCAACTCGACCACGTCGGTCCACATCCGGCCAGCCTAGAGCGTATCCGTTTTGGGTGGAACGATTTCCGCCTTCCCCGTCGTTTCGACAGGGGCGAAAAATCCGACGGCTCGGGTATCGCGGCACGGATGGCATGGGCCGCTGCTTCTTGCTAGTTTGCGCCCCTCCGGATGGTAACGATTGCGGGAGAAGGCGCAGCCATGTCGACGCTCGAAATTCATCAGATCCCGACGCGGGTCGACAACTATGTCTATCTCCTGCGCGAATCCTCGACCGGCCAGGCTGCGGTGGTCGATCCGTCGGATGCCGCGCCGGTGTTCGAGGCGCTGGACGCGCTCGGCTGGAACCTCACCCACGTGCTGGCGACCCACCATCACAACGACCACATCGGCGGCGTGCCGGAAATCAAGGAGCGCACCGGCTGCACCGTGGTCGGTCCCCGCGCCGACCGCGACCGCATCCCGGGCATCGACATCGAGGTCGGCGACGGCGACACCTACAGCCTGTACGAGGCGGAGGCGACGGTGTTCGACGTGCCGGGCCATACCAGGGGGCATATCGCTTACTGGTTCCCGGAATCGAAAGCCCTGTTCTGCGGCGACACGCTGTTCGCGCTCGGCTGCGGCCGGGTGTTCGAGGGCACGCATGAGCAGATGTGGAACTCGATCTCCAAGTTCAAGCCGCTGCCCGACGAGACCATGGTCTATTGCGCGCATGAATACACCCAGTCCAATGCCCGCTTCGCGGTCACGGTCGAGCCGGACAACGCCGACCTCGCGGCCTACGCCCTGGAGATAGACCGCAAGCGCGCGGCCGGCCAGCGCACCGTGCCGTCGCAGCTCGGGCTCGAGCGGCGGACCAACCCGTTCCTCCGCGCCGACATACCCGACTTCGCCTCGGCGGTCGGCATGGAAGGCAGGACGCCGGTCGAGGTCTTCGCCGAAGTCCGCACCCGCAAGGACAATTTCTGATCGGTCCTCCGCTCTGAAGACAGTCGTCATCAGTCTGGAAAGGGCGGTCGAACGACGTCGACGAATCATTTCCGACCTGGAAGCTCTCGAGTTGGAGTTCGAGCTGCGCGACGCCGTGGATGGACATGATTTCCCGGCCGAGTACGAACCCCTGATCGACCGTTCGGCGTATCGCCAGGCCGGCCGACCCATCCGCATGGGGTCCATCGCCAACTGGATCAGTCAACGGCAGGCATTCCTGGACCTGGTGGAGAACGGGCCCGAAATCATGACCGTGCTGGAGGACGACGCGACGTTCTCGCCCGAATTTCCGGCTGTCCTGAAGACTCTCGAACACACGACGGAACCGTTCGGGATCGTTTTCCTCCACCTCGGGCCCAGGCGCCCGTTCATTCCACACGCGGAACTCCCGACCGGGCACCGCCTGGGCTGGACCCGCTGGTCCCATTTCGGCTCGCAAGGCTACGTGATCACCCGCGCGGCAGCCCGGCGGTTCCTGGAGGCGAATCCCCTGATCCACGACGGTATCGACAGGTCGCTCGCGCGCTATTGGCATCACGGCTTGACAACGTACAGTCTCCGCCCCGCCGTGGTTCACCATCGAACGCGAAGCGAGGGGCTTCCCTCGCTGATCGCCGAGGCGCCGATACAGGACTGGGCGGATCCGTTTCGGAGAGCTCGCCGGAGCTGGTTCCACATCAAGGAGGGGCTACGCAAGAGGACCGAGCTCACCAGGCTCGTGATGCGGTCGAAAGGACCGCTCAAGGGAATGCGCGCAATCGTCCGGCCCTGACGCGGGGCGCGGCCCTTCGATACGCGGCGCAGCCTGTCCCGAGCGAAGTCGAGGAGCCGCTACATCCCGAGCAGGCGCGAAGCGCCGTATCGAGGGACGGCCTCGTCACCCCGGGCTTTTCCCGGGGCGACAGTCGGGCTCACCCCCGCCCGGCGGCGGCGATCGCCTCGAGTATCCGGTCGGGGGTGAAGGGCATCGCGGCGACCTTGGCGCCGAGCGGCGCGAGCGCGTCGTTGATCGCGTTCATCACCACCGCCGGCGCGCCACAGGTGCCGGCCTCGCCCGCGCCCTTGGCGCCGAGCTCCGACGAACCGGTCATCGACACCACGTGTCCGCACTCGATGTCGCACAGCTCGGTGGAAAGCGGCACCAGGTAATCCGCCATGGTGCCGTTCTGGAGCTGGCCCGCCTCGTCATAGATGCAGTGCTCCCAGAGCGCGCCGCCCAGGCCCTGGGCGATGCCGCCCCGGATCTGTTCGTCGACCATCTGCGGATTGATCACCGTGCCGCAATCCTCGACGCACCAGTGGTTGAGCAGCGTCACGAACCCGGTCTCGGCATCGACCTCCAGATAGGCGCCCTGCACCCCGTTGGTGAAGGCGAAGGGATAGTCCTTGGGCACGTAGTGGCGGGTCGCGACGAGCTCGGCCTGATGGTCGAGCGGCAGGGTGTCGGGGCGGAAATAGCAGATGCGCCCGATCTCATCGAGGCCGATGCGTTCGGCTCCGGTCTCGCGGTCGACCACGACGCCGTTGCGGATATCGAGCTCCCCGGCCTCGGCCTGCAGCATGACCGCGGCGACGTCGAGGATCTGGGCGCGCAGCGCCTTCCCCGTCTGGGCGATGGCCTCGCCGCCGATCCCGGCCGCGCGGGACGCCCAGGTGCCGCCGCCATAGGGCGTGTGATCGGTATCGCCGGAGATCACCCTCACCCGCTCGATGGGAACCCCCATCGCGGTCGCCGCGACCTGGGCGGCGACGGTCTCCATGCCCTGGCCCTGTTCGGTGGCGCCGGTGGAGACGAAGACGTTGCCGCGGGCATCGAGCCGCATCGTCGCCCCGTCCTGGGCCGAGATGCGGGCCCCGCCGATGCCGTAGAACATCGCCGACGGGTTGGTGACCTCGATGAAGCTGGCGAGCCCGACGCCGCGCCAGACGCCGTCCTCCCTCAGCCGGTCGCGCGCCCGGCAAAGCCCGTCATAGTCCATCGTCTCCAGGATTTTCTTCAAGCTCTCCTGGTGGGAGAGGTTCTCGAAGTTCATCCCCTGGGGGGATTTCAGCGGATAGGCGTCGTCCGGATACACGTTGATCCGGCGTATCTCGGCCGGGTCCATGCCGACCGCGCGGGCGCCCGAATCGACCAGCCCTTCGGTCACCGCGCACATGACCGGATGGCCGACCGCGCGGTACTGGCACATCATGTTCTTGTTGAGGAAAACCACGCGGGCGCGCGCCCGGTAGTTGTCGAACGCGTAGGGCCCGCCGACCATGTTGACGATCTGGTTGGCCTCGATCGCGCTGGTCCTGGGATACATCGAATACGGCCCGACGCCGGTCAGGTCGTCGATCTCCATCGCCAGAATCCGGCCGTCCTTCGCCATCGCGATCTTCGCGTCGATGCGGTGGTCGCGGGCGTGGATGTCGGACAGGAACGATTCCAGCCGGTCGGCGACGAACTTGACCGGGCGCTTGAGGGCGATCGACAGCCCGACCGTCGCCATCTCGTCGGCATAGGTGTGGACCTTGATCCCGAACGAGCCGCCGACGTCCTTGGCGATCACCCGCACCCGGTGCTCCTCGAGCCCGAAATGCAGCGCGAATATTCCCTGCATCATGTGGGGCGACTGGGTGGAATGGTGGACGACCAGGTTCCGGGTCGACGGATCGAAATCCGCGACGATCCCCCGCGGCTCCAGCGTGACGCCGGTATGGCGGCCGAAATGGTAGGTCTCCTCGACCACCGCGTCGGCTTCGGCATAGGCGGCATCGACATCGCCGGCGGCAAACTGGCGCTGCCAGGCGAGGTTGTCGCCGAGATCGGCATGGATGACCGGGGTGTCGGGATCGAGCGCGGTCTCCATGTCGGTCGCGGCGGGGAGCTCCTCCCACGCGATCTCGACCAGCTCGGCGGCATCCTCGGCCTGTTCGCGCCGCGCGGCGACGACGGCCACCACCGCCTCCCCCTGCCAGCGCGCGCAATCCACCGGCAAGGCCCGCTGGGGCGCGGATTTGAGCCCCTCCAGATGGGTGAGCACGCCGACCCAGGGCTCGTGGATGCGGGCGAGCTCCTCCCCCGTCACCACCGCGACGACGCCCGGCGCGGAAGCGGCCGCTTGGGTGTCGATGGAGACGATCCGGGCATGGGCGTAGGGGCTGCGCAGGAAGGCGGCATGCACCATCCTGGGCAGGACGATGTCGTCGACAAAGGTGCCCCGCCCATGCGTCAGGCGCCTTGCATCGGGCCTCGGCACGCTGCGCCCGATATAGGAGTTGGGGCGGTCGAGAATCCAGCGATCTTCAACCATGGTCAGGCCGCCGGCGGGTCGAAGTCGAAGACGCCCTGGATCGCCTCGAGCACTTTTTCGCCATGCGCGCCCTCGATCTGCCTGGCGATCGAATCGGGCATCGAGACGTCGTCCCGATCCGCGCCGAGGCCGGTGATCACGGTGAGCTGGACCGCGTCGATGTCGCCGACATTGTGGAAACCGCGATAGACGCCGGGCGGGCAGGAGAACGTGTCCCACTGGCCGAGCCTCGCCCGGTGCTCGACGGGCTCGCCGACGTAATATTCGATCTCGCCCTGGAGAACGATGAAGGTCTCGAATGTGGTGTTGTGGGAATGCAGGCAAGGCCCCTGCCCCGGCGGCATGATCGAAACGAACATCGTCGACCCGGCGGCGCCGAAGATCGGCGCATCGTTGCCGAACGGGTTCTTGGTGTCGTCGTCGAGGATCACCGGCATCAGCTTGCGGGCGAAGATGATGTCCATCGCATCCTGCCCGACCCAGCCGATCTCGCCCGCGGTCGACATCGGCTTCAGATCCTCGAACCTGCCGATGCGGCTCTCGAATTCCTCCTTGCTCGGAGTGTAGACCCGGTTCGCCATCTCCCTCCCCCGTTCGCTCGATTCGGTTTCCCCTATCATGGCGCGATGGTGGCCGGTGGGGGAAGAAATTTGTGCGCTTCAGCGCATCGCTCTAGTCTGTCCCGGCAAAGAGAAGAATCACCGGGCCCTGGCGATGGCAGACGATCCCGACATGGCGGCGGGGGCGAAGCAGGACTTCGCGACCCGCGCGACGGAGACGCTGAGCACCATCTCGGCGTTCTGGATCCTGCTGCTCGCCGCCATCTTCCTCTACGACATCATCGGCCGGGAGCTGTTCGACACGCCGTTTCTCGGCACCCATGAGATCGTCGGCAACTCGATCGTCGGCATCCTGTTCCTCGAACTGCCCTCGACCATCAAGCGCGGCGCGATGCTGCGCACCACGATCGTCTACAACGCCATCGGCCAGATCCCCCGGCGGGCGATCGACTGCGCGTCCTATCTCCTCGGCGTTGCCCTGTTCCTGGCGATCATCTTCGGCGGGTGGGACGGGATGATCGTGAGCTGGGAGCTTCTGGAGATCGAGGGCGCCGGTGCGTTCGAGGTGCCGATCTACCCGGTGCGCACGCTGATCATCGTATTCAGCGCGATCTGCGCGTTGGTCTATCTGCAACTGTTCTACGTCACCGTCACCGGGAAGGCGGACACCGAACCCGCCTAGCCGTGCCGGCGCAACGGCCGCGCCGGGGGAGAGCGTTTTGGAGCCCGAGTTCGTCCTCGTCATCATCCTGGTCGCGCTGATCGGCCTGATCGTCGCCGGTCTCCATATCGGCATCGTGCTGGCGATGGTCTCGCTCGGCGGCACCTTCCTGCTGTTCGACGACCTCGGAATCACCATGGAGCTCGCCAACCAGGCGGCCTATGCGGTGCTGCGCAACTCGGTCTTCGCGGCGATCCCGCTCTTCGTCCTGATGGGCGAGTTCATGTCCAAATCGGGCATGGCGCGGGACCTCTACAAGATCTGCAACTACTTCCTGCGGGCGCTGCCGGGCAGGCTGGCGGTGGCCACCGTGTTCGGCAACGCGGTCTTCTCCGCGGTCACCGGGGTCAGCATCGCCTCGGCGATGGCGTTTTCGCGCATCTCGTACCCGGAAATGCGGCGCTTCGGCTACAACCGGTCCTACGCGCTGGGCGCGATCGCCGGGTCGTCGAGCCTCGGCATGCTGATCCCGCCGAGCGTGCTGCTGATCGTCTGGGGCATCGTGATCGAGGAATCGATCGGCAAGCTGTTCCTCGCCGGGTTCATCCCCGGTCTGATCCTGGCCGCGCTGATGGGGTTCTATTGCGTGGGCTACGCCAAGCTGAGGCCCGAGGCCGCGCCGAGCATGGATACGCTCGACGAGGAGCCGCCCACCCTGTCCGAGGTGGTGAGCGGGCTCGGTGTCGTCGCGCTGATCCTGCTGGTCCTCGGCGGGCTGTTCGCGGGGTTCTTCACGCCGTCCGAATCGGCCGCCGTCGGCTGCGGCGGGGCGCTGCTCTTCTCGGCGATCAAGCGGCTCAAGGGGCGCGAGTACCGCGAGGCGATCATCGATTCGGGCAAGACCATCGCGCCCATATTGTTCCTCCTGATGACCGCGTCGATGTACGCCAAGTTCCTCGCGCTGGGCGGCATCATCGGGGTGATCCAGGACACCATCGACGGGCTCGGGCTGGGTCCGTTCGGGGTCACCCTGCTGATGATCCTGATCTGGCTCGCCATGGGGACGCTGATCGATTCGATCTCGATCATCCTCTTGACGGTGCCGATCTTCTGGCCGCTCGCCGAGGCCGGCGGCTGGAACACATATGCCTTTGCGATCTTCGGCATTCTGGCGATCGAGGCGGGGCTGCTGACACCGCCCTTCGGGCTGCTGGTCTACACCGTGAAGGGCGCCGTGCCCGATCCCTCGGTCACGCTGAAGGAGATCTTCGGCGGCTCGATCCCCTACTGGATCCTGATGCTGGTGGTCATGGTGGTGATCTGGATCTGGCCGGTGACCGCGACCGTGCTCACCCGCTGAGATTCGCGAGAACGCGGCGCCGGTCTCCCCGGCGCCGCGTTCTCGCGATTATGGCAAAACTATGCCAAAACGTGTCCCGAGTCAAGAAAAAATTTTCTTGCAGCGCAAACTACCCGACTTTTTCGGTCACCCCTGACTGCGTCGATTTCACGATCGCCTCGAGGATCTCGACATTGTGCAGCTTCTGCCGGTCGGTGAACTTGTAGTCCGCGCCGTCCTCGACCGAAGCGGCCCAGGCCTCGAGATTGGCGCGCACCTGGTCGATCGGGTCGAAGGTCCGGGACCAGATCTCCTCGTCGAGCCCGCGCCAGGCGACCAAAGCCGGGTCGGGGTCGGCGATGTGGGCGGTCTCGCGGTGCTCGACCCAGCCCTCGTCGCCGAACAGCGTGATCCGCTGGTAATAGGGCGTCGGCCCGATATTGCACATATAGCCCGTGGCGCCCGAGGCGAAGTCGAACTGGACCGAGAGCGTCGCGTCGGAAGGCCGGTCCTCGCGGTGCCGCCTGAGCGTCGCGTTCAGCTGGGCGACCGGCCCGGCGATGCTCTGCAGGTAATCGGTGATGTGGACGCCGACCGCGGTCATCAGCCCGGCCGGCGCCTGCGCCGGGTCCTGGCGCCAGGCCGGTATCTGCGCCGAGGCCATGAGGCTGTAGGACCAGTTGACCTCGAGATGGCGCAGCGTCCCGATCTCGCCGTCATCGACCATGCGCTTGACCTCGATCAGCGCCGGCTCGTAGCGCCGTTCGTGGCCGATGCCGAGGAGCAGGCCGCGCGCCGCGCAGGCGTCCAGCATGCGCCCCGCCGAAGCGCCGTTGAGCGCCAGCGGCTTCTCGCAAAAGATCTGCTTGCCCGCCCCGGCGGCCGCCACCACCTGGTCCTCGTGCAGCGCGTGCGGGGTGGTGAGGATCACCGCATCGACGGCGTCGTCCCCGAGCACCTCCTCCAGGTTCTGGACAAGCGGCAGCCCGGAGCGCTCGGCGAACTCGCCCAGATGGTCGAAGCTCACGTCGACGCCACGCACCACCTCGATCCGCTCGCTTCCCTGGAGCGATGTCCAGATCCGCTGGCCCCACCAGCCGAGGCCGACGACCGCCGCCCTGATCATGCCCGCCGCCCTAGTCGAGATCGTATTTGTGCGGCAGCTCGATGCCGGCGGCTTCGGCGTTCTTGAGATAGGCCTTCATCAGCGCGGTCCCGGGCAGGCCCTGGCTGTCGAACTTCTTGGCGTTCTCGCGCGGCCAGCCGCCGAGCGCCGCGGCCATCTTGGCGCGCTCGCTGAACGGCAAATGCTGGATCGTGCTGCCGGTCGCGGCGAGCTTCTTGAGCGAGGCATCGAAGCGCCTGGAGGACTCCTCGGCCGACTTGACCATCCAGGTCTCGGATTCCTCGTCGATGATCTTGCGGATCTCGGGCGGCAGCTTGTCGTAGCTCTTGAGGTTCATCGACATCTGGTAGAGCGAGGTCGAGCCCCAGCCGACCACGGTGAAGACCGGCGCCGGCTCGTTGAGCTTGAAGCCGAGCCAGGCGGTCGGGAAGATCACCAGACCCTCGTATACGCCCGATTGCAGCGAGTTGTAGGCCTCGTTCAGGCTGGTCTGGACCGCCGTCGCGCCGGTCAGCTTGAGCCACGGCAGGTTGGGGCCGGCGCCGGCGATCTTGTGGCCCTTGAGGTCGGACATCTTGGACCATTTGAACTTGGTGCCGAGCCCGTAGGACGAGAAGGTGCCGGCGCCGAGCCATTTCTGGTTGAATTTCTTGAGCGACTCGGTCCATGCCGGGAACTGCTTGTAGGTCGCCCGCGTGATCTTGTGCTGCAGCACCGGATCGTCGGTGACGAAGGGCACGAAATAGTGGAAGGCGAAGTGGACCGCCTTGGTCGGCTCGAAGCAGGCGCACCAGAGACCGATATCGAACAGCCCCTTCTCGACCGATTCGAGCACGTCGAACGGCCCCGCCACGGTGCCGCCATAGGCCTCGATGAAGCGGATCTTGTGGCCGGTCTCCTTCTCCACCCGCGCCTTCACCGTCGGCACGAAATAGGTGCTGGCCATGAAGATCGGCTCGAGCGGCTTCATCGCCTGGCCCGCGCCGATGCGCAGAGTGAACGACTTGGCGTCGACCGAAGCCGGCATGGCGGCGGCAAGGCCGAGGGCGGCGACGCCCAAAGCGAGCGATTTCATGGTCATGGACGGTGACATGCTCGGTTTCTCCCTGTAGCGGACGCGCGAGGCGATCCCGGTGGCGCATACACCAGGGGGCCCGCAGCCGCAAGTAGCGCGACCGGCCAGGCTTTCGATCCTCAGCCCGTCCCCGCCCGCGCCCCGCTGTCATCCCTGCATCTCATCGCGATAGGCGAGGCAGCGGCACGATCTTCGACGGAGCCGGTTCTCCCTTCGGTCGGCTTCAGGGCCGCCGCTCGAACGCCGAACGGGGCAGGCCGGACTGCCGGACGATCGACATCGCGTACCCGCGCGCAACTCCCGGCGGTCGGGGACCGGGACAGTGACCGTGCCGTCCGCGTCGGTTTTCTGCATCGCGATATGGCTACCCCGCCTTCTTGCTTCCACGAAACCATGAGACGAGAGGATCAGACTTCCCGGCCTGAAAGGATTCGCAGGCTAGGCAACAGGGACTTCGATGTGGGTCACGTAGACTTCGCCGCGCAGGCGCCTGTCGACTTCCTCGGCGCTGGCGGTCTCGAAGAACAGGGTCAGCGCCTCGGCCAGGTTGTCGCGCGCCTCTGTCACGGTGTCACCCTGGCTGGCGACATCCACCTCCGGACACAGGGCGACATATCCGTCGCCCTCGCGTTCGACGATCGCGGTCAACCGCCTGTTCATGCCTTGTCTCCCTCTACGAACGCAACCAGCCGACCGTCTGTTGGGGATGACGGCGACCTTATGTAGATAGCGGTTCGCCCGTCGGCAGGTTTCGTCACGATACCTGCTGAAATCTAGGAGGCCGTTGCATTTCCGTCCAGCGCCGAGGCAGCTCTTGGCCGATGGCGTGGAGACAACGGCGGGGCTCACCAGGCGTTCCAGCCGCCGTCGACCACCAGCGCCGTGCCGGTGATCAGGGCCGATGCCGGCGAGGCGAGGAACACCACCGCCCCCATCACGTCCTCCAGAGTGCCGAGCCTGCCGAGCGGTATCCGGGAAATCGTGTCGTCGTGGAACGCCTTGTTCTCGAAGAACGGCCGGGTCATCGGCGTCACGATGAAGGTCGGCCCGATCGAATTGACCCTGATCCGGTGTTGCGCCAGATCGAGCGCCATCGACTTGGTCAGCCCTTCGACCGCGTGCTTCGAAGCCACATAGACGGTCCGGTTGGGGGCGCCGACATGGCCGAGCTGGGACGAGATGTTGACGATCGCCCCGCCCTCCTTGCTTTCGACCATCCGGCGCGCGGCGGCCTGGCCCACCATGAAAACCGCCTTCAAATTGAGGTTCATGACGGTGTCGTAGTGCTCCTCGGTCACCTCGAGGAAGGGCTCGGGGATGTTGCAGCCGGCGTTGTTGACCAGGATGTCGAGGCGCTCCAGCCCGGCGAAGGCGGATGCGATCGCCGCGCTGTCGGTGACGTCGCAGACCACGGGCTCGGCGGTGCCGCCGTCGGCCCGGATCAGCGCCGCGACCTCGTCGAGGTCGGCGCGGGTGCGGCTGATCAACGCGACATGGGCGCCCGCCTGGGCGAGCGCGAGGGATGCCGCCCGCCCGATCCCGCGCCCGGCCCCGGTCACCGCGGCCGCCAGCCCGTCGAGCCGCATCGACGGCGTCCTCAGCTTCTCCGATGGGCGTTCCGCCATCCCTTCCCCCAGTGTTGACTCGACAATCGCCATCAAACCTAATCGTGCCGCCATCACCAAGGAGGGTCCGATGCCGCGACGATACAGCGAGGGCAAGCTCGACATGGCGATCCTCCGCGAGACCGCGGAGCGTTGCAAGAACTGGGGCAAGTGGGGGCCGGACGACGAAATCGGCACCCTCAACTACATCACGCCGGAGACGGTGGTCGCCGCGGCCGGGCTGATCCGCAAGGGCCGGACCTTCTCGCTCGGTCTCAACTTCGACCGCAACGGGCCGCAGAAGGGCCTGTGGGGCAACCGCTTCAACCCGATCCACACGATGCTGGCCACCGGCACCGACGCGGTCTCCGGCAACCAGGACGCGGGCGGGATCCGCTACGCCGACGACATGGTCTCGCTGCCGCTCCAATGCGGCACCCAGTGGGACGCGCTCGGCCACATCTTCTACGACGACAAGATGTGGAACGGCTACGACGCGCGGCTGGTCGATTCCGACGGCGCCCAGAAGAACGGCATCGAGAAGGTGAAGGACAAGATGGCCGGGCGCGGCGTGCTGCTCGACGTCGCCCGCCATTGCGGGGTCGACTGCTTCGAAGACGGCACCGCGATCACCAACCGGGACCTCGACGAGACCGCGCAAGCCCAGGGGGTCGAAATCCGCCGCGGCGATTTCGTGATCGTGCGCACCGGGCAGATGGAGCAGCGCCTCGCCGACGGCGAATGGGGCGGCTATGCCGGCGGCGAGGCGCCGGGCCTCGCCTTCGAGACCGCCGACTGGATCCACCGGAAGGAGATCGCCGCGATCTGCACCGATACCTGGGGCTGCGAGGTGCGCCCCAACGAGACCGACGAGGCGCAGCAGCCCTGGCACTGGGTGGTGATCCCGATGATCGGCATCACCATGGGCGAGATCTTCTATCTCAAGGAGCTGGCCGAGGATTGCGCGGCGGACCGGGTCTACGAGTTCTTCTTCTGCGCGCCGCCGCTGCCGATCACCAAGGCGGTGGGCTCGCCCCTCAACCCGATGGCGATCAAGTAGTCCCGATGGCCAGGATCCTGAAGGACGCGAGGAGCGCGGCGGATCGGCGCGCCGACGACAGCGCGGTCCGCAAGACGGTCGAGGACATCCTCGCCGATATCGAGAGAAGCGGCGACGCGGCGGTCCGCGCGCTGTCGGAGAAATTCGACAACTGGTCGCCGGAGAGCTTTCGCCTCACCGCCGGCGAGATCGACGCGCTGATCGCCTCGGTGCCGGCCGATACCGTGGACGACATCGCCTTCGCCCAGACCCAGATCCGCAACTTCGCCCGGATCCAGCGCGACTCGATGTTGGATGTCGAGGTCGAGACGTTGCCGGGCGTCACGCTGGGCCATCGCAATATCCCGGTGGGGAGCGTCGGCTGCTATGTCCCGGGCGGGCGCTACCCGATGGTGGCGTCTGCGCATATGAGCGTGATCACGGCCAAGGTCGCGGGCGTCGAGCGGATCGCCGCCTGCACCCCGCCGACCGACGGCGCCCCGCACGCCGAGACCGTGGCCGCGATGGCGCTCGCCGGCGCCGACGAGATCTACATTCTGGGCGGCGTCCAGGCGGTCGGCGCGATGGCGCTCGGCACCGGCTCGATCGCCCCGGTGGACATGCTGGTCGGACCCGGCAACGCCTATGTCGCCGAAGCCAAGCGCCAGCTCTACGGCCGGGTGGGCATCGACCTGTTCGCCGGGCCGACCGAAATCCTGGTGATCGCCGATGAGACCGCGGATGCTGAAATGGTGGTCACCGACCTTCTCGGCCAGGCCGAGCACGGCCCGACCTCGCCGGCCACGCTGATCACCGGCTCGGCCGCGCTCGCCGCCGCGGTCCCGCCCGAGATCGAGCGCCAGCTCGCGGTGCTTCCGACCGCCGAGGTCGCGGGCGCCGCCTGGCGGGATTACGGCCGCATCGTCCTGGTCGATTCCGACGAGGAGGCCGCCGCCGTGGCCGATGAAATCGCCTGCGAGCATGTCGAGGTGCTGACGCGCGAGCCGCGCTGGTTCCTCGAGCGGATGCGCAATTACGGCTCGATGTTCCTCGGCCCGGAAACCAACGTCTCGTATGGCGACAAGGTGATCGGCACCAACCACACTCTGCCGACCATGGGGGCGGCGCGTTACACGGGCGGGCTCTGGGTCGGCAAGTTCCTCAAGACCGTCACCTATCAGAGCTGCACCGAGGAGGCGAGCGTCGCCATCGGCGACTATTGCTCGCGGCTCTGCGCGATCGAGAAGTTCTGGGGCCACAAGGAGCAGGCGGATCTCAGGCTGCGCCGCTATGGCGGGCGCAATATCGGGTTGGGCGCCGAGCGCTGAAAGGTTAGCCCGGATTTCGGGAACGGGTGGAGCTAAAGCCTCACCAGGTGACCGATCCGACGCGCCAAACCGTGTTTTCGACGCAGACCGTGTTGCGGCGAACGCGGCGCGACATGAGGAACACAAGCCAGATCGGCAGGCCGATCGCCGCGGCCACCGCGGCCTGCGTCGCCGCACCGGCCTCCGCCGCCAGGACGCAGCCAAAGATGCTGAGTGGCGCCAGCACCGGAAACGCCGTCCATGCCGAGAGCGACCGCACCGGCCCCAGCGCGAACCAGGCCAGCACGAGCGGCAGGCCTCCCGCCGCGAGATAAACCCACCCTTCCGGGTCCGCCGGCAGCGCCGCTCCGCCCAAGGCGACGCCGACCACCGCCATTGCGGCCGGCAGCCACGAGAGGCCGGCGAGCACCGCCATGAGCGGCTCGGCCGCCATCCGCCAGCGCCGGCCTGCCCCCGGCCGCGCCGCCAGGTCTTCCGAGAACAAATGAACCGGCAATCTGGTCAGCATGTCCGCCCCGCAACGCGGTAATGTCCCGTCGCGGCCCTTTATTCTTGTGACCCCGAGACTAACCGGCTTACCGGAGAGTCTACAACGTCGTTCAGCAGACGGTTACAGCAAATTATACACCGTGACTAAAATGCAACAGCGTGCGATGCACACCCGCCTTCTGGATCGTCTCCACCCTATCGGCGCCGGTGTTGTAGCCCACCGCGACCGCCGGGCCGGCGAAGGCGATCGCCATGTTTTCCCCGGAACCCTCTACCGTGGATGCCGGAACAAATCGTCCAGCTCCCGGTAGTCCGGCGGCGCCGTGTCGATCGCCTCCCCGCCGCGCAGCACCGCGCGGGCGCTCTCGGGCCGCGACAGGAGCTCGCTGAAACCCCGCCCTCTGAACAGCACCAGATCGGCCGGTTCGCCGACCTGGATCAGGCCCGAACCGTCGAGCCCCATGATTTCGATGGGCGTCGCGGTCACGCTGCGCGGCCAGTCGTTCATCGGCAGGTCGACATGGGCGATTCGGGCGGCCTGGCAGAACACCTCGAGCATGTCGTGATCGCCGTAGCCGTAGAACGGATCGCGGCAATTGTCGCTCGCGAACGAAACCGGGATGCCGCGCACCGCCATCTCGCGCACCAGGGTGACGCCGCGCTGGCGCGGGGTCCGGTCCGGCGCGCGATCCTGCAGGAAGATGTTGCACATCGGCAGGCTGACCACGGCGATGCCCGCCTCGGCCACGAGATCGAGGGTTCGATCCGCGTCGTCCGCCGATTGCACCGCCAGGCTGCAGCAATGCCCGCATTGCAGCCGCCCGGCGAAACGGTTGCGGCGGGCCGCTTCGGCGACGTGCCGCAGGGTGCGATCGCGCGCGTCGAGGCTTTCGTCGACATGCAGGTCGATGTCGAGCGCGCGGTCGGATGCGAGACGGAAGATATCGTCCAGCACGTCGTCGATGTCCGGGATCATGAAGATCACCGCGCCGACGATGCCGCCCGATCGGGCGACGAGATCGACGATGGCGTCGCTCTTGCCGTCGCGGAATTCCTCGACCATGAGCAGGTTCACGCCCTGCAGATCGATCCTCCCCCGCCACTCCTCGCGCAGCTCGCGGAACACGCCCCAGGTGGTTTCCGCCTGCCCGGGCGGGGACTGCAAATGCGTGCGTATGGCGCGGGTGCCGTGCGCGTAGCTGCATCTGAGGCCGAAATCCATCCGGGCGCGGAGGTCGTCCGCCGACCAGTGGGTATCCCGGTCATTCGCCACCGCGCCGGCCGCCGTCCAGAAGGAGCCGTCGGCATTGGGGGCGCGGGTCCAGATGTGGCCGATATCGAGATGGGTGTGGATGTCGGCGAAGCACGGCCATAGCTGGCCGCCATCGAGATCGCGGTCGCCGGGTTCGACGAGACCGGAGGGCGAGCGGATCGCGCGGATGCGGCCTGCCTCGATCTCGATGTCCGCGCTCGCCAGACCCTCGGCGTCGACCGCCAGGCCGCCCGGCGGCCCGGCGAGCAGTGAGACCGGGACCCGGGCGTTGCAGAGGGTGAACGATTTCATGGCGGCGTCACCCGTCGGTTGCCGCGCCCGGAAAATAGGCTTCGGCGTTCCTGTAGAAGATCTTTTCGAGCACCTCGCCGGACAGGTCGAGGCCCTGCCAGCGGTCGATCATCATCTCGAATTTGAGCACCGGATAATCGCAGCCGAACATGATGCGGTCCTGCAACCGCCCGCCGATCTCGCGCACCAGCTGTGGCGGGAGCGTCTTCGGCGACCAGCCGTGCAGCTCGTAATGCACGTTGCCCTTGTGCAACAGGATGGCGATCATCTCGTCCTGCCACGGAAACGCCGGCCGCGCGGCGAGGATCTTGAGCGC
This sequence comes from Alphaproteobacteria bacterium, assembly GCA_965205995.1. Lineage (GTDB taxonomy): Bacteria > Pseudomonadota > Alphaproteobacteria > MPNO01 > MPNO01 > MPNO01. The sequence continues at coordinate 977,855 of OZ242200.1, forward strand.
GGGGAAGCGCGCGGCCACCGCATCGATATGCCTCGGATGGCCGTTGTCGAGCAGGATGCCCTTGCCCCCCGGCTGGCCCTGGCCGATGCCGGTGAGGCCGCAATGGATCAGCACCGGAATCCCGGCGTCTATCGAAGCCTTGTAGAACGGGTCCCAGATCGGGTCGCTGGCGGGATAGCCGCCCTCGATCTGGCCGACGATGCCGAAGCCGATGAACCCGGCGTCGGCGGCGGCCGCGCGCTCGAACTCCGCGATCCCGGCCTTGCCGATCTCGGGGTTGAACGACAGCCAGTGGCCGAAGATCGCGTCGCGGTGCCGGCGCGCGACGTCGAAGCAGTAGTCGTGGATCTCCCTGATCTCGTCGAGATCGTCCATCCAGAGGGTCAAAGCGAGGTCGAGCACGGTGCGCACGTTGTTCCTGCGGAACGTGTCGGCCATCTCCTGCTCGGTTTCGAGCTTGGCGGCGGTGCGCCAGATCCGTTCCTGGCTGGCGCGCTCGACCGGGTCCTGGAAGATGTAGCCGCGCTCGGTGCTCCAATGCGAATGGCAGTCGAAGACCCTCATGAGCTCCCCCGATGGCGTCCTGCGGGGTAGCATAGAGCGCGGTGCTCACCCAGGGGAGGACCAGCCGAAGTGAACGGGTTTCCGTCGACCGGCTTGCCGATCTACCACGACTCCATCGACTGGGCGCGGCTCCATCGGGACTATCCGGTCCCCGACGTTTTCGCGGACACGGTCTACAAATGGCCGGCCGGCCGGGTGCGCGCGCTGCAGAACGAGCGCTTCCTGAGATGTGTGGAACTCGGCTGGAACAACCCGTTCTACCGCAAGCGCTGGCGCGCGGCCGGGCTCGAACCCGGCGACGTCGGGAGCATCGACGACAGCCACAAGATCCCGGCCTACAACTCCGACGACGTCAAGCAGGACCAGCTCGAACACCCGCCATTCGGCGAATTCCACGATGTCGGTGCGGCGGGGCGCACGGCGGCGCCGCTCAAGATGCAGACCTCGGGCGGCACCACGGGCAAGCCCAGGGCGACGCTCTACCGGCCGCAGGAATGGGAGCTCAACGGCCTCACCGTGGCGCGTTCGCTCTATCTGCTCGGCGCCCGGCCGGGCGACGTGATGCAGATCCCGGTGACGCTCGCGCTCGGCAATCTGGGCTGGTGCGTCTACAAGGCCGCGCACGATTATCTCGGCGTCCTGCCGCTGACCACCGGCACCGGCGTGGTGACCCCGAGCCGGCGGCAGATGGAGATCGCCTTCGATTACGGCACCAATTTGTGGTGCTCGTTCCCGGAATACATGCTGCGCCTCGCCCAGGCGAGCCGCGAGGAGCTCGGCCGCGATTTCCGCGAGCTCGACACCAAATGCGTGCTCACCTTCCTCGGCCCCGACACCAGGGGCGCACTCCGCGCCGAGATGGAAGAGGTGCTGGGCTGCGACGTCTACGACAATTACGGCACCAACGAGATGGGCGAGGGCGCCTTCGAGTGCCGCCACAAGAACGGCCTCCATTTCTCGGAAGACTGCATGTATTTCGAGATCGTCGACACCGAAACCGGCGAACCGGTGGCGGACGGCGAGAGCGGCAATCTGGTGGTGACGGTGTTCTACCGGGCGCTGCCGCCGATCGTCCGCTTCAACCTGCGCGACCTCGGGCGCATCCGCCACACCGGCGCCTGCGGGTGCGGCAGCAACTTCCGCCGCATGGACCACTTCCTCGGCCGCTCCGACGACATGGTCAAGATCCGCGGCGTGAACCTCAACCCGATGGCCTGCCTCAACGCGGTGCAGGACGACGAGCGCACCACCGGCGAGTGGGTGTGCATCGCCGAGAGCGTCGAGAGGAACGGCGTCAGGCGCGAGGAGATGACCGTCCAGATCGAGGTGCGCAGCGACGCCGGCGCCGCCGACGGCCTGAAAGAGCGCATGGAGGAATTGCTCAGGGGCGATCTCGGGCTCGGCGTCACGGTCGAGCTGGTGGCCCGGGGCAGCCTCGACGAGATCGCCAATGTCGGCGGGCGCGAAGGCAAGCCGAAGCGCCTGATCGACCGCAGGCCGGGCTATGGGAAATAGAAGGCGCCGCTTCGTGCTAACCTTCGCCCTCCGATAGCGACCGGGATCGTCCGATGGCACTCAGCGAATCGCAGCAGATACGGATGTGGGAAGAGGTGCTGCGCCTCTGCAAGCTGCATGACGGGGAAACCGTCGTCGTGCTGACAAAACCCGAGGCAAGGCCGGAAAACGTCAAGGCGGCCCGCAATGCGAGCATCGGGATCGGCGCCACGACGATCCACATGGAGCCCCATATCGGCGGCGCCCGGCTGCGCGAGAACGAGGTCGCGATGGACGCGATGCGCGCCGCCGACATGGTGATCGACCTGGTCGGGCTGCATCTGCTGCGGGGCGGCGAGCTGCCGCATATCCGGGCGGCGGACACCCGCATCCTCTATGTCACCGAACCGCCGGAAGCCCTGGCGCGGATGATGCCCAGCGAGGACGACAAGCGCCGGGTCTACGCGGCGGGCAGGCGGATCGAAGCCGCCCGCACGATGCGGGTCGAATCGGACGCCGGGACGAATTTCGCATGCGAGCTCGGCGAATACCCGGTGCTCTACGAATACGGCTATGCCGACGACCCCGGCCACTGGGACCACTGGCCCGCCGGTTTCGTCGCCACCTGGCCGAACGAACGATCCGCGCGCGGCACCATCGTCGTCGACCGGGGCGACATCGTCTTCCCCTTCAAATCCTATGTGCAGACGCCGATCCGGGTCGACTTGGAGAACGGCTTCGTCACCGGAATCTCGGGCGATTTCGACGCCGCCTATATGCGGGAGTTCATCGAGAGCTACAACGACCGCGACGGTTTCGCGATGTCGCATGTCGGTTGGGGGTTGCAGCCGCGGGCGAGCTGGACCGCGCTCGGGATGATGGACAAGGCGCAGACCAACGGCAATGACGGGCGGGCGTTCTACGGCAATTTCATGTTCTCGACCGGCCCCAACGACGACGCCGGCGGGCCGCGCGACACGCTCTGCCATCTCGACATCCCGATGCGCCATTGCTCGGTCTGGCTCGACGACGAACCGATGGTGCTCAAGGGCGAGGTGATCCCGGACGACCAGCGCGCCCCGGGGCGGTGAGACCGCCCGGCCGCCGCTACGGCGCGCGTATTTCCTTGTAGTGGCCCCAGGCCTTGCGGGTGAATTCGATGGCCGTGAGCCCGAAGCCGAGCGTGATGACGAACATCAGATAGCCCTTGGGGATGGGATAGACGCCGGGCGTCATGACGTTGCGTTGGATATGGCTCCAGGCCGAGATCGCCGAGTAATAGGCGCCCGGCACCAGCGCCGCGACGATCAGGAACGAACCCCAGCAGTTGAGAACCGCCTGGGTGCGGGCGCTGAGCATCTGGACCAGCACGTCGATGCGGATATGGCCCTCGGCCTGGCGCACCAGCCACGCCATGCCGAGGAACGGGGTGAACAGCAGGAAATACTCGCAGACCTCGATCACCCAGCCGATCGGCGCGCCGAAGAAATAGCGCAGCAGCACGTCGACGACCACGAACACCATCGACGCCAGCACCATCACCCCGACGACCGCGGCGAGCAGGCCGAGGAAACGATCGTATGCGGCGACAGGGTTCATGAGACCTGCGCCTTCACACCCGTTCGGGGATCGGGGTGAGGCGGCGGCCGGTCGGCGGCCGCCTCCCCCGATACCGTGCCTAGTTGGCGAATTTCCTGAGCTCCTTGCCGTATTTCGGGCTCTTCTTCTCGATCTCGGCCCAATGCGCGTCATAGGCCGCGGCAAGCCACTTCTTGGTTTCCGCGTCGCTCAGGCGGATGTACTCAAGCCCCTCCTTCTTGAGAGCGGCATCCTCCTGGTTGTTCCTCTCGGTCAGAAACTTTTCCTCCGCCTTTTCGATCGCCGGTCCGAGGTCGTCGATCACCTTGCGGATATCCGCCGGCAGGCCGTTCCAGGTCTTCATGTTGATCAGCACCGCCGTGTCGTTCGAATAGAACGGGATGTCGTAGACATACTTGGTGACCTCGTGGAAGCCGAAATCGCGGATCCCGAGGAAGGTCCAGCAGAAGCCGTCGACCACGCCGCGTTCCATCGCCGTGTAGACCTCGCCGGCCTTCATCAGGATCGGCGTGCCGTTGAGGCCCTTGACCAGGGGCACATAGGTCGGCGAGACCCGCATCTTCAATCCGGTCAGATCGGAGCTCGCGATCTTCTTGTTGCCGTAGCAGCGATAGCCGTTGCCCTTGGTGCCGCCGACATGCGAGTGGTAGTAGACACCGTGCTCGGCGTGAATCTTCCGCATCAACGCCGTATAGCCGAGCGGGCGCAGCTCGCTGGCGAACTTCTTGACCCCGAGGCTCGCCGCCGCTTCCGGCACGGTGGCCCGGTAATAGGCGCCCGCGGTCAGCAGCACGTCGACGACGCCGTCGCGCACCGCCTCGAACTGCTCGAATGGCGGCACCACCTCGGAACCCCCGATCAGGCTGACGATCACCTTGCCCTTGAGCGCCTTGTTGACCTCCTTCTGGAATGTCAGGAAGCCGTGGCTGCCGATGAAGTCGGCGGGCCAGGGAAGCAGGCCCTTGAGAATGATCGGATCCGCCGCCTTGACGGTGGCGGTGTGGCCGAACAGGCCGATCGCGCCGGCAACCGCCAGCGCCAGCGAGACTTTCCGTAGTTTGGCAAACGACATTTGTTCCCCCCGGTTGATTGGTTCGTTTCGTAGCCTTGGCCGACGGCGCCGCCGCCAGATGCCCGTGAAAAGGGTAGCACCCCGCATTTCCCCTGCGCAATTCGGGCGCCGCGTCCAATTGCGTCGTGCGTCGTCACCTGAAAAAGAGATCCTGCAACAGGGTCGTGGTCTCGGGCACCAGCAGGACCACGGCAAGCGCGATCAGGTCGCACACGAGGAACGGCAGCCCGGCCATGTAGATCGCCCTGATCTTGGTGCCGGGCGGCGCCACCCCCTTCATCACGAACAGCAGCATCCCGAAGGGCGGCGTGGTCAGCGCCATTTCCAGATTGATCAGCATGAGCACGCCGAACCAGATCGGGTCGTAGCCCAGCAGCTTCACGATCGGGATATAGAGCGGCAGCGTGATCAGCATGATCGCCACCTGCTCCATGAAAGTGCCGAGGACCAGGACCACCAGCTGCATGCAGACGATCAGCAGCAGCGGATGGATGTCGAGATCTCCGACCGCGGTCAGCAGGCCGCGCGTGGCCCCCGAATACGCCATGATCTGGCTGAAACCGATGGCGCCGATCAGGATGGCGAACATCATCACCGAGATCTTCACGGTGCCGGTGACCGATTTCACGATCACCTCGCGGGTCAGCCCGCCATAGGCGAAGGCGACGATGAACGAGCCCATGCAGCCCATCGCCGCCGCTTCGGTCGGCGTGGCCATTCCGATCACGATCACCCCGGTGACCAGGAAGACGATGAAGCCGAGCGGCAGCAGGTATTTGACGATTCCGACGATGCGCTCGCGCCACGGCGTCCGCTCGACCTCATAGGCCGGGGTGAGCTCGGGCTGGAGCTTGCAGCGGATGACGATGTAGGCGATGTAGAGCGCCGCCATGATCAGCCCGGGGATCAGCGCGGCGATCAGCAGCCGGCCGATCGACAGCTTGCCGATCGCGGCCAGGATGACCGCGAGCGAGCTCGGCGGCACGATCATGGCCAGCCCGCCGCTGGCGATGATCGGCCCGATCGACATCGGCTCCTTGTAGCCGCGGCGCTGCATGTCGGGCAGCAGCATGGTCCCGAGCAGCGCGGTGTTGGCCATGGTCGAGCCGCTCAGGCTGGAAAACATGGTGCCCGAGGCGACGGTCAGGATGCTGAGCCTTCCGGGCAATCGGCCCATCAGCTTGTCGAGCACGTCGACGGCGCGAAACGCGACGTTCGAGTGCCAGAGGATTTCTCCCATCAGGATGAACAGGGTGATCGGCAGCAGCGTGAAGCTGGTCACCGATGCGTACATGCTGGCGGTGAAGGTGTTGAACGCCGCGCCGCCGCCCTGGAGGATGAGGACGCCGAGCATGTTCACGATCACGAAGGCGAAGGCGACCGGTATCCCCTTGAGCAGCAGGAACATCGCCCCGCCGAAGATGACCAGGAGCGGGATCCACCACTCAATCATCGGCCGCACCCGGGCGTTTCGCGGACCGCGATCCGTCGATCACTGAAAACGTGGCTTCCTCCCCAGGGACGAGCGCGGCGCCTTCGGGCGCGTTTGTGCTTCTACGGCAAGGATATTAGCAGCCCGGCGTTGTTTGCAAACGAGGGCCGGCAACCGCCGCGGCTAGATCGGGCTCCCGTCGCCATGGACGCGATCGAGGACGTCGTTGATGACGTGGTAGATGCCGAGCTCCAGCTTGGACAGCGGGCCCGGCCGCAATCGCCGCGACTTCATGTTCTGCTGCAGCGAGGCCACCATCGCCCGGTCCTCCTCGACGACCTCGATCAGGTAGTCCCGGTAGATCTCGGCCTTTTCCGCGAAATCGGGCCGGGCGAAGTGCCGCTCGGGAAACAGCGTGTAGTTGACGACGCGGCAGCGGTCGGGCCCGAGCGGCCAGATCACGAAGGGATGCACGTTGTCCGAACGGGCGATCAACTGCATGTTGGGCGACAGGTGGCCCGAGCAGGCGAAGTTGTCGGGCCTGTCCCCGAGCCACGGCATCTTGCCGAACAGGCTTTTGCCGCCCGGCACCATCGGGGACGAGTGGTAGAACATGCTGGTGCCGCCGCGCTCGAACAGCTTGAACGGGTATTTGTCGGCCCGGCCGCGCTTGGCGCCGATCGTCTTCGCGTGCAGCGTGGCCGCGTGGTAGACGTCCAGCAGGTTCTCGACGAGCAGCTTCCAGTTGCAGTCGAACTCGACTTCGACCTTGACCGCGAGGCGGCAATCCTGCTGCCGGAGGAAGCCGAACTCCTGCTCGAAATGCGCGACGAAATCGGCAAGCGGTGGCGCGTCGTCGTCGAAGGAGATGAAGATCCAGCCCGCCCAGATAGCGAGCCGCAGCGGCGGCAGGCCGCATCGTCCGGGATCGAACGCCTCGGACTCCTCCATGAACGCAGCGCCGGTCAGCGCGCCTTTGAGATCGTAGCTCCAGCCGTGATAGGGGCAGCTGAAATGGCCGGTATTGCCCTCGCCCCGGATCACCTCGACCCCGCGATGGGCGCAGGTATTGGAGAACGCCCGGAGCACGCCGTCGTCGTCGCGGACGACGATGGCCGGTTCTCCCATGACGCGGAACGCCATGTAGTCGCCCGGGTTCGCCAGCTCCTCGACACGGGCGACGCAGAGCCAGTCCTTCATGAAGATGTTCTGCTTCTCCAGCGCCTCGATTTCGGGCGAGAAGTAGAACGCGCCAGGCACATGGCGGGCGCTGCCGATCGGCCGGCGGATCCGGTCGAGCCCTTTGGCGCTCAACCCGGGGATCGCCGGGCGGGGTAACGAAGCGTCTTCGCCTTGGGCCATCTTTGGGTCCCCCCACTCATCGAAGCTGCCCGGAACTCTAGCGAACCCGTTACCGCGTGAGCAATGTCGCCGATCTTCGCCCGGCCCGCCGCCCGGTCAGGTGAAATCCTCCTGGATCTGCTTCCAGTAGGTGTCCTTCCTGGTCACCTTGCCGTCCCGGAACTTCCACAAATCGCAGCCTTGCAGTTCGAGCTTTTCGCCCGTCGCGGTGGTCCCGGTCAGCGTCCATTCCGAGACGCCGATTTCTCCCAGCACCCAGTTGCCGCCATCTTCCCAATGCGCATCGGGGATGGATGCGAAGCGCTCCGCCAGGGCTTCGCGGACCGCCTGGGCGCCCACGAATTCGCGGCCCCAGGGGTGAGGCCCCCGCGCCATTACCCAGACGGCGTCGTCGGCGAAATAGCTCATGATCGCGTCGACGTCGTGGCGGTTGAAGGCCTCGACGATCGCGGCGACGGTCTCGGCCGACATGCCCGCGGCGGCGGCTTCGGCTGAAGATCCGGAGACCGACATCTCCCCCTCCCCTGCTGCCTCTCGATCCCGCTTATAGAGCGTATCCGACTTGGGTGGAACCGCGGCGGCGTGGCGTCCCTCGATACGGCGCGCAGCCTGTCCCGAGCGAAGCCGAGGGGGGCCTGTTCGGGATGAGGCCTCGATACGGCGCGCAGCCTGTCCCGAGCGAAGCCGAGGGGGGCCTGTTCGGGATGAGGGGGATTTTTGGCCGCCCAAAACCCATCCCTCACCCTGAGTAGCGGCGAAGCCGCGTATCGAAGGGCGCGCATCGGCATCGTTGGCGGTTCCAAGAAAAACGGACGCGCTCTAGCGCGCGCGCCGCCGCGCTGTCGATTTGCCGGCGGGGATCCGTTCTCCCTGTCGTTGACAGCCGATGCGGAAGACAGCTTTCTCGGACCGTTCGGTGCCTGCGGTCGGCCTCGCCCGGCCTCGTGGTTCGGCCCGTCGCGCACCGCAGGCCCGCAAGGTATCGGATCATGACGGTAATCGTGGAAACCCGCGCCGATCTCACGCTTGAGGCCGCCCGGCGGGTGGGAAGGCGAAGGCGCCTGGGAAGGCGAAGGCGTCGAATTCGGCGCCACGGCGCTCGCGGCCATGGCGCAAGGCCGGGACCGGCTGGAACGCATTCTCGAACATGACCCGGACGTCACGATCTATGGCGTGACTTCGGGTACGGGCCAGCTCGCCCGGACGAAACTCACGCCCGAGCAACGCGAGCACTGGGCGGGCATGGCGCCTGCGGGAGCCGCGGCAGGCTGGGGCGACCCGCTGCCCGAACGCGCGGTGCGTGCGATCGTGCTCGCGCGGCTCGCCAACTTCGTGGAGGGCCACGCCGCGGTATCGCCGGAGATTGCCCGGGGCGTTGCCGCGATGCTGGACGAGGACAGCATGCCCACGGTCCCGACAAAGGGCCAGGGCGGCGCGGGCGAGATCCTTTCGCTCAGCCACCTGTTCACCGGCCTGGTGGAGAAAGCGAAGCCCGCGGTCAAGGACGTGCTGTGCCTGATCAACGGGTCGCCGTCGGCCACCGGCCTGGTCACCGATGCCGCGCTGGTCGCCGACAACCGCTTCGATCTGGCGGCGCGCATCTTCGCGCTCTCCTTCGAGGCCTTCAACGCCCCGCTCGGCCATCTCGACCCCGCGCTCGACGAGTACTGGAACAACCCCCACGACTCCTGGGCGCTCGGACGGCTTCGCGAACTGGTGGGCGGCGGCCATGGCGGGAAACGGCGCCCCTTTCAGGCGCCGGTCAGCTACCGCATCGTGCCGCGGATGCTGGGCCAGGCGCGGCGCGCCGCGACCATGGCCGCCGAGATCGCGGCTGAGTCGCTTCAGGCGGTGACCGACAACCCGGTATGGATCGACGATTTCGACGAGGACCACCCCTTCGGTCGTTTCGTGTCGACCGGCGGCTATCACAACCCGCACGCGGTGCTCGCCATGGACGCCCTGACCGCCGCCTGCGCCAATCTCTGCGTTCTTGCCGGACGCCAGGGTGCGAAGCTCCTGGACGGCGCGGTCTCGCTGCTGCCCGATCAGCTGGTCGCTGCCGAAGCCGGCGGCGATGTCCGTCGCGCCTATATGGGAGGTCTGCCGATGGCCCAGACCGGCTACGAAGAAGAAGCCCGCCTCTACGCCCAGGCCACATTGCTCCCCGGCAGCGAATCGGGAGGTTTCGGCCAGAACGACGTGGCGAGCCCGGTGTTCCTGGCATGGACCAAGCAGGATCGCGCCGGCCAGTGTCTCGACATGGCGCTTGCCAGTCTCGTGCCGATCGCGCTGCGCGCCCTCGACGTCACCGGCCGGCCCGTCCCGCCGCTTCTGGCGGGTATCGAGGCCGTGGTCCGGGAGGTCCTGCCGGACCTGACGCAGCGCCGGGCGTTCGGCCCCGCGGTGGCCTCGATCGCCGATGCCCTGCGCCGCGAGATCTATCCGTCGTGACGCGAACCGGGTGGCGGAGGCCACCCGCTGACCGAAGCCGTGGCGCTCCTAGCGGCGTTCCACCCCTTGCGCGCTGCGCACCACCCACGGTGTCTCGAACCAGTGTTCCTGCAGATTGTCGCCGGCGCCGATTCTGTCGACGACGGCGAATTGGCCGGTTCGTCCGAGCGGGGTCAGCACCCCGTGCCAGACGCCGCGGCGGTAATTCACGCCCTGGCCCGGCGCGGTCAGGAATGCTTCGGGCCGGGTGGGGGCGCCGTCGGCATCCTCCGCCACGATCGCCAGGAACGGATCGCCCGAGAGCGGCAGGAAAGCCTGGCTGCCGAGCGGGTGGCGCTCCATCATCCGCAGCGTCAAGGGCAGGTCGCAGGGCTCGCCGACGAGAACGCTGATCCCGGCCCGCCCGCCGCCGAAATCGAGCTCGGCCCGGTCGTGGTGGCGCATGCATTTGCCCCGGTTGACGACCAAATCCGGAGTGCCCCTCGCCTCGATCACATCGCCATAGGAAGCGAAGTCTTCCGCCGCGAGCGGCCGGATGAAGATGTCCCGCGTCACCGGCCCGCTCCGAACGGCGTCAGTCGCGGGTGCCGGTTCACGTCCTTGTAGAGCAGATACCGGAACCGGCCCGGGCCGCCGGCATAGCAGGCCTGCGGACAGAACGCGCGCAGCCACATGAAGTCGCCGGCCTCCACCTCCACCCAGTCGCGGTTCAGCTTGTAGACCGCCTTGCCCTCCAACACATACAACCCGTGCTCCATCACATGGGTCTCTTCGAACGGTATCGTCGCGCCCGGCGCGAAGGTGACGATGCTGACATGCATGTCGTGGCGCAGATCCCCCGGATCGACGAAGACGGTCGTGGCCCAACGGTCTTGTGTGTCGGGCATCGAGGTGGGCTCGATCTCTTGTTCATTGGCAAAGACCGGGTCCGGCGCGACGATCCCGTCCATCGGCTCGTAGCGCTTGCGGATCCAGTGGAACCGCGCGGGTCGGACGCCGGCGTTCTCGACCGTCCATGGCGCCTTGGGCGGCAGATAGGCAAATCCGCCAGGGTCCAGGCGATGTATCTCCCGGTCGAGCGCGACGGTCAGCGCGCCGTGGGTGACGAAGATCGCGCCCTCGGCCTCGCGATCCGGCTCGGGCCGGTCGCTGCCGCCGCCCGGGGCGACTTCCATGACCAGCTGCGCGAACGTCTCGGCGAAACCCGACAGCGGGCGGGCGACGATCCAGCTCCGCGTCTCCCGCCAGCCGGGCAGCCGGCTCGCGACGATGTCCCTGAAGACGCCGCGCGGGATAACCGCATAGGCTTCGGTAAAGACCGCGCGGCCGGTCATAAGCGCCGACTGGGCCGGCATGCCGCCATGGGGGGCGAAGTAGGCACCAGGCGCCTCGATCGGTTGCCGGGCCAGATCCGCGCACGGACCGCCTTGCTCCTGCCGCCAGCGGGCATAGCTCTGTTCCGAGATGCCGAGGCCACGGCAGGCATCGCCGGTCGTTCGGCCTTCCGAGATCAGAACCTCCGCTTCCCGCAAGACGTCGATGATCCGATCGGCGGATCGTTCGTGGCTCATCCTGCACTCCTCTCGAAGCCTCAAAACGCGCAAACCCTCTCAGCAGATCTGGCGCAGTTTCGCGGGGATGCGCCGGCGTGCCCATGCGGCACGACGACGCGCTCGCGGGGACATACCGCGACGAAGCGGGGAGGTGCCGGACGCGTGTTGGCGAAACCCTCGCCCATCCCCGGCGATGGACAGACCGAGACGCTCTTCGAACATGGCGGCGCTCCCGTTGTTCAGGCCGGCCGGCCGCATGCTGTACAAGCTTGCATATGGGATTCGCGGAACGGCTCTTCCAGTGTCTTGCGTGCGCGCGAGACCGATTGCGCGTGGATCCGGGGTGGGCCCCGTGAGCCGGACGGTTTCGGGCGGCGGCGGGAAACGTCCGGCATCGTTGCTTGACCCCGGGTCGGCTCTCCCCGAGGATCGGCTTTCGAACGTGGGCCTTCGGGAGCGGCGGCCATGACCGGCAGTCCCGGGGAAAGTTATGAAGACCGGCTCGGCGATGGGCTGGAGATCGCGCTCGCCGACGGCGCCGAGAGTCTGGCCGCCCTCTCCGAGAGGCTGAACGCGATCGGCGTCACCGGCCCGCGCGGCGAGCGCTGGGACGAGGCCGCGCTCGCCCAGGAGCTGGCCCGCCTCGCAGCGGCGACCTGACGGCCGGGAAGCCGGAGGAGACGCCTTGCGCGCGACGCATCCGATGAACGACGAAGACGCCGTCCAGGAGCGGCTGGCGACCGGCCTTCTGAACCTTTGGTACCTGGTCTCCGATGCCCGCGAAATCGGCTTCGAGCCGGTCGGGCTCAGACGGCTCGGCCAAGACCTCGTCGTCTGGCGCGACAGCGGGGGCAAGGTGAGAGCGGTCGCCGACCGCTGTCCGCATCGCGGCGCGCGCCTGTCCAGGGGACGCGTCCAGGACGGCGACATCGCCTGCGCCTATCACGGGTTGAGGCTCGACGGACACGGCGTGATCACCGCCATCCCACCGACGCCGGACTGCCCCTTTGTCGGGCAGAAGGCGGTGCGGAGCTACCCCTGCCGCGAGTTCAATGGCGCCGTCTGGATCTATTTCGGCGACGCGGCGCATCGAGACCCGCCGGAGATGATTCTGCCGGAAGAGTTCGCCTCCGACGAATGGTCGTCTTTCCTCTTCTCCCAGATGTGGCACTGCCCCTACCGCGCGGTGCTCGACAACCGGCTCGACCCGATGCACGGCTCCTACCTCCACGCCGGGAGCTACACCCTCGCTTACGGCAACAAGCAGGACCGGTTGAAGATCGAGCCGACGGCCACGGGCTTCGTTGTCCGCCGCGAAAACCAGATCGGCGTCAATATCGACCGTACCGAGCTGTTCCACCATCCGGACAACAACATCTGGATACAGACCGAGATTCCCTACCCGGCCTCGGGCGGTGGCGGGTTCTTCAGGATCGGCGGGTTCGTCACGCCGATCGGCCGTGAATCATGCCTCTTCTGGGTGTTCCGCTCGCAACGCTCCTCGGGCTGGCGCCGCGATTTGTGGCGTTTCCTCTATCGCAATCGGCTGGAAGGCCGTCATCTCGACGTGCTCGACCAGGATCGCGAGATGCTGGAATCGATGCACGCCGATGGGCCCGACGACGAGTGGCTGCTGCAGACCGATGTCGGGCTGACGCGCATGCGCCGCCTCCTTCGACAGGTCGCCGAGGGCCAGGTCGCCGCAACGGCCGTGGCCTGAGACGACGATGAATATCGCCTTCATCGGGCTTGGCCGCATGGGCGCGCCGATGGCTCTCAACCTGCTCGCCGCGGGTCACGCGCTCGATGTCCACGACATCGACCCCGGCGCGGCGGAGCGTGCGATCGAGGCCGGGGCGCGCTGGGCGGCGAGCCCGGCGGAGGCAACGCAGCGCTCCGAAATCGTGGTCTCGAGCGTTCCGGGCCCGAGCGAGGTGGACGCGGTGATGACCGGCGCCGACGGGGTGCTCTCGGCAGCCCGGGCGGGCCTCATGGTGATCGAAACCTCGACCATCGGCCCCGAGCAGAGCCGCGCCCTCGCCCGCCGCTTCGCCGAGCGCGGCGCCAGCTATATCGACGCGCCGGTCAACCGGATCGCGGCCGATGCCGCGGCACGGGGCGAAATGACGATCATGGTGGGCGGCGATTCCGAAACCTTCGCCCGGGCGCTTCCGATCCTCCGATCCCTCGGCGACCGGATCCACCATGTCGGCCCGACCGGGGCCGGGAATGCGGTCAAACTCCTCAACCAGATGATCTACCTTTCATACGCATCGGTGTTCTGCGAGGGGCTGGCGCTCGGCGAACGGCTGGGTATCCCGCTCGAGACGCTGCTCGCGATCTTCGAGACCTCGGCCGCCGGGCACCCGATGATCGGGGACAAGCACGCCCGAATCGCTGCCGGCGACGAGACGCCCGGCTTCGCGGTCGACCGCGTGCTCAAGGACCTCCGCCTGGCCGACGCGCTGCGCGCCGAGACAGGGTTTGCGGCGCCGGGTTTCGCGGCCGCGCTGGGCGCCTACCGCCGCGCCGCCGCGGAAGGCCATGGCGGCGCCGACCTGACCGTGCTCCGCCGGTTGTTCGCCGCCCCGCCGGCCGAAGCCTGAACACGCCGCCATCCGGGCAAACGAGCCATGTACGACCCCAAGACCGTCACTCTGCTCTCGTTCAGCAACGCCGTACCCGGGTTTGTGGACGGGAGCGACACGCCGCGCGCCTATCTGGAACGCTGCATCGGGACCATCGAGGACCGCGAGCCCGCGATCGAGGCGTTCGTCACCCTCAACCTCGACGGCGCGCGCAGGGCCGCCGATGCTTCGACCGCCCGCTACCGGGACGGACGGCCGCTCTCCGAGCTCGACGGCCTGCCGGTCGCCATCAAGGACGTCTTCGAGACCGAGGACATGCCCATGCAGGTGGGCAGCCCCATCTTCGAGGGCCGGTCGTCGGGCTGGGACGCGGCCTGCGTATACGCGCTGCGCAAGGCGGGCGCCGCGATCGTGGGCAAGACCGTCACCACCGAGTTCGCCTTCGCAACGCCGGGCCCGGCGCGCAACCCCTGGGATGTGGGGCGCACCCCCGGCGGCTCGTCCAGCGGCAGCGGCGCCGCGGTGGGCGCCGGCATGGTGCCGGCCGCGACCGGCTCGCAGGTGCGCGGCTCCATCCTCAGGCCCGCGGCCTATTGCGGCGCCTACACGCTCAAGGCCTCGTACGGCGCGATCAACTCACTCGGCGGCTTCCCGTCCGCACCGAGCCTGATCCATGTCGGCTTCATCGCCGGGACGCTGGCCGACATGTGGATCGCCTCGCATTGCGTCTCGCGCATCGCCGGCGGCGATCCGGGCCATCCCAGCCTCGCGGGCCCTCCGACGCTGCCGCGGCCGGCGAAACCCGATCGCCTGATCCGTCTCGATACGGCCGGCTGGGCGGCCACCACGGAGGAGACCAGGGCCGCGTTCGAAGACTATCTGGGCACGCTTGCCGCCGCGGGAATCGAAATCGTCCGCCGCACCGACGATCCGGAGATCGAGGCCTATGAGCGGGACCTCGTCGTTCTGCGCGACGTCATGACCCTGATGCTGACCTACGAGGGGCGCTGGCCGCTCGCGATGTACGCCGACCGGCATTGGGATCTGTTGAGCCCTCGCGTGCAGGAGCGCGTGGCCGCCGGTCGCGAGTTGACGCCGGAGGCGTACGCGGAAGCGCTGGAGTGGTGCATCGCCTTCCGCGCTCGGCATCGAACGCTCAGCGGCCGGGCCGACGGGTTCATCACCCTCAACCAGGTCGATCCGGCGCCCGTTGGCATGCCGGTGGGCGACGTGGTCTACGGCGAGCCATCGTCGATCCTGGGCTGCCCGGCGCTCAACCTGCCACTGCTCTCGGTGGCAGGGATGCCGCTCGGGGTCCAGCTGATGGGCTATTTTCGCGAAGACCACCGGATCGTGGCGAGGGCGCATTGGCTGGTGCACGCGGTGCGCGGAATCGACACGCGCGATTGACGACCGGGGCCGGGCTCAAGCATCGGAGATAGGAAAACCCCCTGAAGACAGGGGTTTTAGGAAATTTTTGGGACTATCGGCGGAAAGCAGTGGTGGAGCCGAGGGGAGTCGAACCCCTGACCTCGACATTGCGAACGTCGCGCTCTCCCAACTGAGCTACGGCCCCGTCCACCGAAGGCGCGGGATAATGTCGAGCCGCGCCTGTGGATGTCAAGCGTCCGCCTTGCCGCGCCGCTTGCGTGGCCGATCCGCGGGGGCTAGTTTCGCCCCGCCCGGCGGCAGGAGCGAGACCGCGCGACCATGAATGTCATCCTCGGCCCGATTCTCGGCATCGTCAGCACGATACTCTGGCTCTATATGTGGCTGCTCATCGTGTCCGTGGCGATGAGCTGGCTGTATTCGTTCAACGTCGTCAACACGAGCAACCGGTTCGTCTACGCGATCGGCTATTTCACGCACCGGCTCACCGAGCCGGTCCTGGCGCCGATTCGCCGCTTCATCCCCAATCTCGGCTCGATCGACCTGTCGCCGCTGGTCCTGCTGCTGGCCATCGTTTTCCTCCGCAACGTGATCCACAATCTCGCCTTCGAGATCGGCGGATGAGCCGCCTGATAGACGGCAAGGCGGTCGCCGCCGATCTGCGCGGGCGGGTGGCGGAGGCGGTTGCGGCGCTCGCCGGGCGCGGCATCGTCCCGGGTCTCGCCACCGTATTGGTGGGCGACGATCCGGCGAGCCGGGTCTATGTCCGCAACAAGATCCGGATGTGCGCCGAGGCCGGCATCCGCTCCATCGAGCACGCGCCGGACGCCGACGTCGCCGAAACCGCCCTGCTCGATCTCGTCGGCGGGCTGAACGCCGACCCGGAGGTCGACGGGATCCTGGTCCAGCTGCCTTTGCCTGCGGGCATCGATTCCGCCCGGGTGACCGAGTCGATCGATCCGCTCAAGGATGTGGACGGGTTCCACACCACCAACGCGGGCAGGCTGTCCGTCGGGCTGGAGGCGATGGTGCCGTGCACGCCGGCCGGCTGCATGATCCTGCTGCGGACGATCCACCCCGATCCGAAGGGGCTCCGCGCCGTCGTCGTCGGCAGGTCCAACATCGTCGGCAAACCCGTCGCCCAGCTCCTGCTCGCCGCCCATTGCACCGTGACCATCGCCCATTCCCGCACCGTCGATCTGGACCGGCGCTGCCGGGAAGCCCACATCCTGATCGCCGCGGTGGGCCGTCCGCGGATGATCAAGGGCGACTGGGTCGGGCCGGGCGCGACGGTGATCGATGTCGGGATCAACCGGGTCGAGGGGCCGGATGGCAAGGGCGTGCTGGTGGGCGATGTCGAATTCGAGACCGCGAAGGACATCGCCGGCGCGATCACCCCGGTGCCGGGCGGAGTCGGGCCGATGACCATCGCCTGCCTGCTGCGAAATACGGCGATCGCCGCGTGCCGGCGGCGCGGGATCGAGGTGCCGGCGGCCATCCGCCTGTCCTAACCCCGCAGCCGCGACTCCCGGACGGTGATGAAATAGGTGCTGGCGAAGATCACCCCGGCGCCGGCCCAGGTCCAGCCATCCACGATCTCGTTGAAGAGCAGCCAGCCGAGCCCGGCGGTGAACGGTAGCCTGAGGAAATCGAACGGCATCACCGCGCTCGCATCCGCCGCGGCGAAGGCCCGCGCCTGGCAGAAATGGGCGGTCCAGCCCGAAACCCCCATCACCAGCAGCACCGGCAAATCCTCCCAGCCCGGGGTGACCCAGACGAAGAGCGACGGGATCAGGGTCAGCGGCAACATCATCAGGTTCATGTAGAACACGATCACCGAGGCGGGCTCGGTCGTGGTCAGGAACTTCACCGAGGTCCAGGCCCCCGCGTAGAACGCGCAGGACAGGATCACCGCCAGCATGGGCAGGCTGACCGATTCCATGCCCGGCCTGACGATCACCAGCGCGCCGAGAAACCCGACCGCCGTCGCGGTCCACCGCGCGGCGTCGACCGTCTCGCGCAGCACCAGCCCGGCGGCGAGCGTGCAGAACACCGGGATCAGGAAGGACAAGGCGGTCACGTCGCCGACCGGGATGTGGATGAGCCCGTAATACATGCTCAGCATCGCCCCGAAGGCGAAGGCGGTGCGGACGAAATGCATCGGCAGGCGCCGCGTCCGGAGGCGCGCGAGCCCGCTCCGGGCGATCGTCGGCACGATCAGGAAGATGCCCACCAGCGCGCGCACGAAGACGATCTCGATCGTCGGGAAGCTGTCCGAGAGCATGCGCACGCTCGCCAGCAGCACGGCGAAGGAGAGCGCGGCGAGCGCCATCCAGAACGCGCCGCGCCAGATCGCAGCCATCGGGCGTCAGCGCCGCCGGTTGAGCAGCTTGAGCCTGAGCGCGTTGAGCCGGATGAACCCTTCCGCATCGCGCTGGTCGTAGACGCTGTCCGCCTCGAAGGTCACATGGGCTTCGGAATAGAGGCTGTTCGGCGACCGCCTGCCGGTGACCGTCACGCTTCCCTTGTAGAGCTTCAGGCGAACCGTGCCCGAGACCCGCTCCTGGCTCGCATCCACCATCGCCTGGAGCATCTCGCGCTCGGGGGCGAACCAGTACCCGTTATAGACCAGCGAGGCGTAGCGCGGCATCGCCTCGTCCTTGAGATGCGCCGCCTCGCGGTCGAGGGTGATGCTTTCGATCGCCCGGTGCGCCGCATGGAGGATGGTGCCGCCCGGGGTCTCGTAGACGCCGCGCGACTTCATCCCGACATAGCGGTTCTCGACCAGGTCGAGCCGCCCGATCCCGTTCATGCCGCCGAGTTCGTTCAAGCGCGCCAGCAGGGCGGCCGGCGACAGCCCTTCGCCGTCGATCGCCACCGGATCGCCGCGCTCGAAATCGATCTCGATCGTCCTTGCCGCATCGGGCGCGGCCTCGGGCGAGACGGTGCGGATGAACATCGCCTCGTCCGGCTCGACCCAGGGATCCTCGAGCGCGCGGCCCTCGAAGGAGGTGTGCAGCAGATTGGCGTCGATGGAATACGGAGGCTCGCCGCGCTTGTCGCGCTCGATCGGGATCTGGTGCTTCTCCGCGAAATCGAGCAGCTTGGTGCGCGAATCCAGATCCCATTCGCGCCACGGCGCGATCACCGTGATACCGGGCTCGAACGCGTAATAGCCGAGTTCGAAACGGACCTGGTCGTTGCCTTTCCCGGTAGCGCCGTGGCTCACCGCGTCGGCCCCGGTCTCGCGCGCGATCTCGATCTGGCGCTTGGCGATCAGCGGCCGCGCGATGGAGGTGCCCAGCAGGTAGCACCCCTCATAGAGCGCGTTGGCGCGGAACATCGGGAATACGAAGTCACGGACGAATTCCTCGCGCAGATCGTCGACATAGATCTCGCGAACCCCCGCCTGCTCGGCCTTCCTCCGGGCCGGTTCGAGCTCCTCGCCCTGGCCGAGATCGGCGGTGAAGGTGACCACCTCGCAGCGATAGGTCTCCTGGAGCCATCTGAGGATGACCGAGGTGTCGAGCCCGCCGGAATAGGCGAGCACCACCTTTTTCACGTCTTCGGCCATCTCCCCTCCCCTTGTGAAAAGCGCCGGGTTCAGCCCGCCCGCGCCCGGGCCGGCACGCGCACGCTCTCGGATTTGAGCTGGCCGCAGGCGGCCAGGATGTCGCGGCCGCGCGGGGTGCGCACCGGAGAGGCGTAGCCGGCGCGGTTGACGATCGCGGCAAAGCGCTCGATCGCCTTCGGCGTGGAGCATTCGAAGGGTGCGCCGGGCCAGGGGTTGAAGGGGATCAGGTTCATCTTGGCGGGGATGCCGCGGACCAGGCGGACCAGGGCGCGCGCATCCGCTTCCGAATCGTTGACGCCCTTCAGCATCACGTATTCGAAGGTAATGCGCCGCGCGTTGCGCCCGCCGGGGTAGTCGCGGCAGGCCGCCAGCAGCTCGGCGATCGGGTAGCGCCGGTTGAGCGGGACCAGTACGTCGCGCAGCTCGTCCGTCACCGCGTGGAGCGATATCGCCAGCCTGACCCCGAGGTCGCGCCCGACATCGGCGATCCTGGGCACCACGCCCGCGGTCGACAGCGTGATCCGCCGCCGGCTGATCGCGATGCCCTCCATGTCCATGACGATGTTCATCGCCTTGACGACGTTGTCGTAGTTGTAGAGCGGCTCGCCCATCCCCATCAGGACGATGTTGGACAGGAGCCGCTGGCCGTTCTCCGCCACCGGCCACTCGCCCAGCGCGTCGCGCGCCAGCATCACCTGGCCGACGATGTCGCCGGCCGTGAGGTTGCGCACCCAGCTCTGGGTGCCGGTGTGGCAGAACGAGCAGTTGAGGGTGCAGCCGACCTGGGAGGAAACGCAGAGCGCGCCCCGGTCGTCTTCGGGGATGAAGACGGTCTCGGCCTCGCTGCCGTCGGCGAAACCGACCAGCCATTTGCGCGTGCGGTCCACCGCAACCTGTGCGCTGGATACGTTGGGCCGCGAAATCGCGAAATGCTCGGCGAGGAGAAGGCGCAGCGGCTTGGCGAGCGTCGTCATCGCGTCGAACCCGGTCGCGCCGCGGCAGTAGATCCAGTGCCAGACCTGCTTGGTGCGGAAGGCGGGCAGGCCGAGCGCGGCGAGCGCCGCGCCCATTTCCTCGCGCGACATCCCTACGAGGTCGCGGCGCGTCCCGGCCTCGGGCGCGATATCGGCTTCAAGGGTCGTCATGGCCGGCACTATACCGCGCCGCCGCTTTGACATCGAAGGGTCGCGTGGCTTATTCGGAACCCGGACGGAACCGGGTGGAGAGGGCGCGATGACCGACCATGCCGCCGCGCTGATCGCGGCCGCGAAACCGTTCTGGGACGCCGAGGCGGAGATCACGAGGCGGTTCTTCGCCGGCCCGCCGAGCCGGGACGACTACATCCACTACCTGCGTTCGGCGGTCTACAAGGAGCTCAACCCGGCGATCGGCTACGGCCCGACGGACGGCTTCGCCAACGGACTCCATATGGAATTCTGCGGGATCGTCGAGCGCTTCAGGGGGCTCGACGACGACATCGACCGGCGCGACATGCTGGGCGCGCTCAAGATGATGACCGAGGAGTTCGAGCATTATGTGGTGCTCGCCGAGGTGCTCGAATTCGTGCTCGGACGCAAGCTCGCCCCCGGCGACGCGAAGCAGCTTCCCGAAGACGTGAAGCTCAACGAGATGCGCCGGGCTCACGTCGAATCGGGCGATCCCCGCCTGGTCGCGGCGATGGGGCTCACCGAGGGCGGCGGCGCCAGCACCTTCCGCGAGGCATCGAAGCTCTCGGGCGGCGCGCTCGAAGAAAAGCTCGCCGCCGCGATGAAGATCATCCACGACGACGAAAAGGACCATTACGAGGACGCGGCCGCCGATGCCGCCGAGGCGGTCCGCACGCAAGACGACCTCGCGCGGATGAAACGCGCCATCCGCGAGGTGTCGATCCAGCGGGTGCTGATGCGGAACGAGCAGTTCCGCTTTCAGATGAGCGGGGACGAGATCGACAGCCTGATCGCCGGGAACCCGTAGGGCGTCCTTCGATACGCCCCTTCGGAGGCTACTCAGGATGAGGGGATTTTTTGAGGCACACCAACCTCTCCTCATCCTGAGTAGCCCCGGACTTGATCCGGGGTGTATCGAAGGACGGCATGCGAAAGCCGGAAGGCCGGGATCAGCGCCGCATGTAGCGGGCGACCTCCGGGGACGACATGACTTCGTCGACGTAGGAGAAGCTGCCCTTTTCCATCGCTTCGGTCGCCGCCGCGACGACGCCGCTCATCGCCGCGCGGTACAGCGACGTCGCGAGGCTGATGCGCCGCACGCCCGCCGCCGCGAGATCGGCTACCGGAAAGGACTTGCCCGCGATGCCGGCCATGAAGTTGACCGGCTTGGATACGGCACCGCACACCGCGCCGACCGCCGCCATGTCCGGCAACGCCGGCGCCATCAGGACATCGGCCCCGGCGCGTTCGTAGGCCTGCAGCCGGGCGATGACCTCGTAGAGGTCCGGAAGGCCGCGGATGAAACATTCGCTCCGCGCGGTCAGCGTGAAGCGAAAGCCGACCGACCGGGCGGCCTCGGCCGCCGCGGCGATGCGTTCCGCGGCCAGGTCGCGGTCATAGAACGGATTGTCCGCGTCGCCCGTATAGTCCTCGATGGTGCACCCGACCAGCCCCGCCTCGGCCGCCAGCGTCACGGTTTTCGCCGCAATTTCGGGTTCGTGGCCGAAGCCGTTCTCCAGATCGGCCGAAACCGGCAGCTCGACCGCGTCCACGACGGCGCGCGCATGGTCCAGGGCCTCGTCGCGCGTGACCTCGCCGTCGCACCGGCCGAGCGTGCCGGCGAAACCGCCGCTCGTGGTCGCCAGCGCCTCGAACCCCAGACCGGCCAGGATGCGGGCCGAACCGGCATCGAACGCGTTCGCGAGGATGAAAGGCTCCGCGCCCCGGTGCAGGGCGTGGAAGCGCTCGGCCTTTTCGGCCTGGGTGGATGGGGCGTCGACCATGGATGCGGCTCTCTCCACTGAATCCAGCCCGTGCGATGCTGCGGCCCCGATACCCCCGTGTCAACGGATCGCGCCGGCCATTCCCCCAACCCGTCATGCCCGGACTCGTTCCGGGCATCTCCGTCGACCGGTCGGGTTGAGTTCGGCGGGCGGCGTGGATGGCCGGAACAAGTCCGGCCATGACGCGGCGGGGACAGGACCCGTATCGCCCATTCAGCCCGAAGGCGTTTCCTGCGCGGCCTCGGCCGGGTTGAACCTCTCCGTCAGCTGACCGAACTTCACCAGGCAGCCGCTCGGGTCGTACACATGGAGTTCGTCCATGCCCCACGGCGTCTCGACGACCTTGCCCACATCGATGCGCTCTGCGAGATCCGCGTGCAGCGTATGAATGTCGTTCACGCGGACGTAGCAGGAGGTGTTTTCCGCAACGTGCCTGTCCGGGCAGAGCCAGAAGTGGATCTCGATATGCTCGCAGATGGCGATGCCGTAATTGCTGTCGCCGAAATCGTGGGTCTCGAAGCCGAGCTTCTGGAAGAAGTCCAGCGAAGCCGCGATATCCAGCGAGGCAAGCACCGGCATGGCCCGGTCGAACATGGACGGCTTGTCGGGCATCGGTCGATTGCCTCCTTTCGGCGTGTGGCCAGCGCCTATCCGACTTGGATGGAACCGTGGCGGCGGTGCGTCCTTCGATACGCCCTACGACCCGCCCTGCGCGGCCTGGGTCTTACCGTAGAGCAGCTCCCAGGCCTTGTCGGAATAGCCGGGGCCGCGGCGGGCGTCGTCGGCGAGCGTCTCCAGCGCGCGTTCGACCGCGGGGCGGGCCCAGATCTTGTCGCGCCAGCGCTTCACGTTGGGGAACGCCTCGATGTCGACGCCCTGCCGTTCGGGAAAGCGGAGCCACGGGAAGATCGCCATGTCGGCGACGGTGTAGTCGTCGGCCGCCACCCAGTCGCGCCCGTCGAGGCGCTTTTCCAGGACGCCGTAGAGGCGGGTCGCTTCGTTGACGTAGCGGTCGATCCCGTATTGCAGCTTGTCGCGCTCGAAGCGCTCGGGGGCGTAGGAATGGAAGTGATGCGCCTGGCCCAGCATGGGGCCGACGCCGCCCATCTGCCACATCAGCCATTGCAGCACGTCATAACGCGCGTGCGGCTCTTCGGGCATGAAGCGGCCGGTCTTCTCGGCCAGATAGACCAGGATCGCGCCGGTCTCGAAGACCGGGATTTCCCTGCCTCCCGGGCCGTCGCGGTCGACGATCGCCGGCATCTTGTTGTTCGGGCTGATCTTGAGGAAATCGGGCTCAAACTGGGCGCCTTCCTGGATGTTGATGGGATGCACGGTCCATTCGAGGCCGCACTCCTCGAGCATGATGTGGATCTTGTGGCCGTTCGGCGTGGGCCATGTGTAGCAATCGATCATCGGTCTCTCCCCTTCTTTGCCGCTGCTCAGCCGTCGAGCCTGGCGCGCAGGATTTCGTTCACGGTGGTCGGGTTGGCCTTGCCCCGGCTCGCCTTCATGACCTGACCCACGAAGTACCCCAGCAGCCTGGTCTTGCCGCCCCGGTACTCGGCGACCATGTCGGCCCGTTCGGCGAGGATGGTATCGACGATCGCCTCGATCGCGCCGGAGTCGCTGACCTGCTCCAGACCGCGCTCCTCGACGATCGTTTGCGCATCGCGGCCGGTCTCGAACATGATCTCGAAGACCTCCCTGGCGGTCCGCCCCGATACGGTCCCCGTCTGCATCAGGTCGATCAGCCGGCCCAGATTCGATGCCGCGACCGGCGCTTGGCGTATCGCGAGACCCGATTTGTTGAGCGCGCCGAACAGGTCGCGGATCACCCAGTTGGCGGCGAGTTTCGCATCGCGGCCGCGGGCCACGGCCTCGAAATATTCCGCATTCTCGCGGTCGGCGACGAGAACCTCGGCGTCCTCGTCGGACAGCCCCAGCTTTGCGACGAACCGCTCCTTCTTCGCATCGGGAAGCTCCGGGAGATTCGTCCGGATGCCGTCGACGAACGCCTCGTCGAGAACCAGCGGCATCAGATCCGGATCGGGGAAGTAGCGGTAATCGTGCTCCTCCTCCTTGCTGCGCATCGACCGGGTGACGCCGCGGTCGGTGTCGAACAGCCGGGTTTGCTGGTCGATGCTGCCGCCGTCCTCGATGACGCCGACCTGGCGCCGCGCTTCGTGGGCGGCCGCCTCGCGGATGGAGCGGATGGAATTCAGGTTCTTGATCTCGCACCTGGTGCCCAGATCCCCGCCCGGACGCCGCACCGAGACGTTGACGTCGGCGCGCAGCGAGCCTTCCTGCATGTTGCCGTCGCAGGTTCCGAGATAGCGGAGGATCGAACGGACCTTCGTCATGAAGGAAGCGGCCTCTTCCGGCGAGCGCATGTCGGGCTCGCTCACGATCTCCATCAGCGCGACGCCGGCCCGGTTCAGATCGACCCAGGTCCTGCGCGGATCCCGGTCGTGGAGGCTCTTGCCCGCATCCTGTTCGAGGTGGAGACGGAGGATGCGGACGGTCCTGCGGCCGCCGTCCTCAAGCGCGATCTCGACCGCGCCGCGGCCGACGACGGGCTGTGTGTATTGCGAGATCTGGTAGCCCTGCGGCAGGTCCGGATAAAAATAGTTCTTGCGGTCGAACACCGAGACCAGGTTGATCTGGGCGCCGAGCCCGAGCCCGGTGCGGACCGCCTGCTCGACGCAGTATTCGTTGACCACCGGCAGCATCCCGGGCATCGCCGCATCGACCAGCGAAACCTGAGCGTTGGGCTCGCCCCCGAAGGCGGTGGAAGCACCCGAGAACAGCTTGGAACGGGAGACGATCTGGGCATGGACCTCCATGCCGATCACGGTTTCCCACGCTCCGCTGCGTCCTTCGATCAGGCTCACGACCCGGCCCCGCGAGTAAGAGAGGCGATCAACAAGGTGAGGATGCTGAACGCCGAGACCCGGAAGATAAACACACGCCCGAGCCGGTTCCAGTAACCGCGCCGCGCCGCGGTGACGGCGGCGGCCGGCGCATTTGCGTCGAAGTTCGCGAGAAACATCGGCCACGAGCGTCGGTGGATCTCCCACATCGCGTATCCCTGCACGACCGCGCTGACGGCAACGCAGAGCAGCGCCCCGAGATTGCTGAAGTGGAACACGTCGCGGCCGATCAGCCCGAGGCTGACATGGATCAGCAGGTACCAGACGATGGCCACGGAGTCCGGGCCCGGCGGCTCAGCCGCGCGGCCCCGGCCTCGCCTCGAAGGCGGCGGCCTTCTCGATCGCCCGGGCGGCGCGGAACATCGTTTCCTCGTCGAAGGCGCGGGCGACGATCTGCAATCCGAGCGGCAGCCCGCCCGAGGACAGCCCCGCCGGCACCGACATCGCGGGGAGCCCGGCGAGGCTCGCAGGCACCGTCAGCACGTCATTCAGATACATCGCGATCGGGTCGTCCAGTTTCTCGCCGATCGCGAACGCATCCGACGGACAGGTCGGCGTCAGCAGAAAATCGCAGGATTCGAAAGCGCCGGCGAAATCCTGCGCGACCAGGGTTCGCACCTTCTGGGCCTTGAGGTAATACGCGTCGTAGTAGCCGGCCGACAGCGCATAGGTTCCGATCAGGATGCGGCGGCGGACCTCGGCGCCGAACCCCGCGCCCCGGGTCCTCGCATAGGTGTCGATGAGGTCTTCTCCGTCGACCCTCCGGCCGTAGCGCACCCCGTCATAGCGCGCGAGGTTGGACGACGCCTCGGCGGGCG
Organism: Alphaproteobacteria bacterium; assembly: GCA_965205995.1. GTDB lineage: Bacteria > Pseudomonadota > Alphaproteobacteria > MPNO01 > MPNO01 > MPNO01. The sequence continues at coordinate 1,003,637 of OZ242200.1, forward strand.
CGATCAGGTGGTAGGCCGGCAGCGCATACGCGGTGTGCGGCAGGCTGATTTCGACCGGTTCGGCGCCGGCATCCCTGAGCCACGCGATCCCCGAGTCCCACAGGGCGCGGATGTCGTCCGGCGTCTCGTCGAGCGAATACTCGGCCGGGATGCCAACCCTGAGACCGGCGACGCCATCCTCGAGCGTGGCCTCGAAATCGGGCACCTCGATATCGACGGAGGTCGAATCCCCGGGGTCGAATCCCGCCATCGCGCCCAGCATGATCGCGGTGTCGCGAACGCTGCGCGCGATCGGGCCGGCCTGGTCGAGCGAGGACGCGAAGGCGACGATCCCCCAGCGCGAGCAGCGGCCGTAGGTCGGCTTGGCGCCGACCACGCCGCAGAACGCGGCCGGTTGGCGGATCGAACCGCCGGTGTCGGTCCCGGTCGCCCCGAGGCAAAGCCTGGCGGCGACCGCCGCGCCCGACCCGCCCGAGGATCCGCCGGGGACCAGCGGCCGGTTGTCGCTCTGCCGCCGCCAGGGGTTTTCCACCGGGCCGAAATGGCTGGTCTCGTTGGACGAGCCCATCGCGAATTCGTCGAGATTGAGCTTGCCGAGCATGACCGCGCCGGCGGCGAAGAGATTGGCGCTGACCGTCGATTCGTAGGGCGGCACGAAGCCGTCGAGAATCCCCGAGGCCGCGGTCGACATCACGCCCCGGGTGCAGAACAAATCCTTGATCCCGAGCGGAATTCCTTCCAGGGCGCCGGTGTCCCCGCGCCTCCTCCGGGCGTCGGAGGCCTCGGCGTCGGCGATCGCGCGCTCCGGCGTCTCGGTGATGAAGGCGTTGAGGGCGCGCGCGTCGGCGATCGCCTCGACATGGGCCTCGGCGAGCTCGCGGGCGGAGATCTCGCCGCCGGCCAACCGGTCGCGCGCCGCCGCGATCGTGAGTTCGGTGAGCGCCCGGTCGGCCATCATTCGATGACCTTGGGGACGGTGTAGAACGGGCCCGCCGCCTGCGGCGCGTTGGCCACCAGATCCTCGGCGATACCGCCCTCGGTGACCGCGTCGGGGCGCTGGCGGAGCGGCATCGGCTTGACCGCGGTCATCGGCGCGACGCCCTCGGTGTCGACCTCGTTGAGCAGCCCCATCCAGTCCAGGATCTTGCTGAGCTCGCCCGTCAGCTCCGCCATTTGCCCCTCGGGCACGTCGAGCCGCGCGAGCATCGCGATGCGGCGCACGGTGTCGGTATCGACCGCCATGTCTCGCTCTCCGAACCGTGGGTGGAGGTGGCGGGAACCTACATCCGGTCATGCGACCCGGCAAGCTGGCACCCATGCGCCGGGCCGTATATGAAAACGGCGCCGCGAACCGCAATCGGAGGTGTCTTGGCGATTGTCGATCTGGAGGCGCTGGCGCCGCGCGCGCGGCTGATGGCGCTGGATGTCGGGGAGAAGACCATCGGGATCGCGCTCGGCACGACCGCCCTCGCCCTCGCCTCGCCGCTCGAAACCATCCGGCGCGGCAAGTTCGCCGCCGATGCCGGTCGGGTCTTCGCGCTCGTCGACGAGCACGGGGTGGACGGCCTCGTGATCGGCCTGCCGATCAACATGGACGGCAGCGAGGGAAGGCGCTGCCAGTCGGTGCGGCAGTTCGCGGCCACTCTTCTGGCCCGGCGCGACATCGCGGCCGCCTTCTGGGACGAGCGCCTTTCCACCGCCGCGGTGACGCGGACGATGATCGAGGCCGATCTGTCGCGGCGCAAACGCGCGGCGGCGGTCGACCGGCTCGCCGCGGCCTACATCCTCCAGGGCGCGCTGGACCGGATTCGCAATCTTTCTGACAACGACTGAACGGAGAACCCAGATGACAAGAGATACCAGGCGTATCGTCACCGGCCATGACGAGAACGGAAAGGCCATCGTGATCGCCGACGGGACGACGCCCAACGTGTTCAGGCCCGACCACCGGCCCGGGGTGCAGATCAACAATATCTGGCAGGTCGGCGAATCGCCGGCCCATCTCATGAGCCAGGAAGAGACGATGGAAGGCCGGATCGCGCTGGAGCCGCCGCCCAACGGGTCGATCTGCCGGGTGATCGAGTACGCGCCGGAAAAGGACTGGATCGACAACATCGACCGCGCGACGGCCCATGCGAGCTTCTCCCAGCTCGGCGCCGCCCATGCGGCGGACTCATCGGGAGACCCGCCCCATCCGCTGATGCACCGGACCGAGACGATCGATTACGCGATCTGCCTCGAAGGCGAGATCTGGCTCGTGCTCGACGATTCCGAGGTGCTCATGAAGGCGGGCGATGTCTGCGTGCAGCGCGGCACCAACCACGCCTGGTCGAACCGCTCGGACGCACCCTGCTTCATCTGCTTCGTGCTGATCGACGGAACCTTCGACGCGTGAACCCAAGAGCGCGGCGCCGTCCGGTCAGTGGACGGCCGCCTCGCGCTTGACATGCGGCAGCACCTCCTCGGCGATCCTGCGCATCATGCCGAGCTGATCCGGCGAGGCGATGACGAGCTGGAAGACCGTGACCCCGAGATCGATATAGCGGTTGATCTTCTCCGCCATCTCCCTGCCGGATCCTGAGAGCGCCCAGCGATCCACCAGATCCGGGGAGGCTTTTTCCTTGCCGGGCGGCGGGCCGTGGAAGTCGGTGAGCTGGTTCTGCACCCCCTCCCACGCCTTGCGCGGGTCGTCGTCGCAATTGGCGAACCAGTTCATGCCCTTGACCGTCGGGCCGCCATAGACCGCGTCCGAGCCCGGCGGCTTCCCGGAATCCGCCGCGATGCGCTCGATATCGGCCCAGATTTCGCGGTACTCGTCGGGCGCCGGATGGACGGCGAGCCAGCCGTCGCCCTGCTCGGCGATCACCTGGCGGATCCTGGGGCCCATCATCAGCGTGCCCGCGACCTTCTCGTTCCAGGTGTAGTGGTGGGCGCCGACGCCGTCGATCGGGACGTAGATGCCGCCGCCGACCAGGATCGGCGGCTTGTCGGAGGGGCGCGCGATCCCCAGCGTCATCTCGCCGAAGCAGAAGAACTCGCCGTCATAGGCGAACTTGTCCTCGGTCCACAGCCGGTTCATCACGTCCAGGCATTCGGCGAACAGGGCGGTGCGGCGGGCGAAGAACTGCCCCGGCTGCAGCGCCTCCTTGTTGGGTCCGCGCACCGCGACCAGGGCGTCGAACTGGCGCTTGAAGATCGTCGACTTCCCCGCGCCGGTGCCGGCGCCGAGGATCGCGCGGCCCTCCGAGACCTCCCACAGCGTCGCCCATTGCTGGGCGACGTGAACCGGGTTGCGGATCTGCGGAATGAGGATGCCGGTGCAGAGCTTGATGCGGCTGGTCTGGGCGGCCGCGGCGGTCAGCGCCCCGATCGGGCAATAGGCCGCCGTGGTGCGGCGCCCGCCGAGCGCATCGTGCACCCAGACGGCGTCGAACCCCATCGCCTCGGCCTCGCGGGCGGCGTGCAGCAATTGCAGGAGATCGTAGGATTTCCCGGTGATCCCCATGGTGTTGTTGATCGACGTGCCGACGACGATCTCGTTGCCGAGTGCCATGAATGCGCCCCCTTCCCGGATTTCGACCGCTCGGATGCGACCATAGACGGCCGCGCCTGGCAATCAAGGCGCGGGTCGGGCGCTTTTCATTCCGCCCCCGAGGCCCGATAATCGCGCCCGGCGCATCAACCGGCGAGGCAGCATGTTCTACGAACCGCGAAACAACGATCACGGGCTTCCCTACAACCCGCTGAAGGCCTGCGTGCTCCCCAGGCCGATCGGCTGGATCTCGACCGTGGACGCCGATGGGGCGGTCAATCTCGCGCCTTTCAGCTTCTTCAACATGCTGAGCTACAACCCGCCCTATGTGCTGTTCTCGTCGGGCATGCACCCGGATTCGGCGCACAAGGACACGGTGCTCAACATCGAGCAGACCGGAGAGTTCGTCTACAACATGGCGACCTGGAAACAGCGCGAGGCGATGAACCAGTCCGGCCTGATCGTCGAGCGCGGCGTCGACGAGCTGACCGCCGCGGGGCTCGAGCCGCTGCCCTCGAGCCTGGTGCGCCCGCCCCGGGTCAAGGGCGCCCCGGTCCATTTCGAATGCCGCCACTACCGGACGCTGGAGCTTCCCGGCAAAACCCCCCGGGCGGCGCACAGGGTAGTGCTCGGCGAGGTCATAGGGGTACATATCGACGACGAGGCGCTGACCGCCGAGGGGCTGGTGGATGTCGCGAGGATCCGCCCGCTCGGCCGGCTCGGCTACAAGGACTATGTGGCGGTCGAGACACTGTTCTCGATGGAAAAGGAGACCCCGGAAGAACGCATCGAACAGGCCGCCGAGTAGCCGGCACCCGGTGATCGGATGATCTATCCGATCAGCTGGGCGCATGCTGCGCCCTATCTCGGGACGGCCTTCGCGCTTGCCTATCTGCTGGGTTCGGTCCCTTTCGGTCTGATCCTCACGCGCCTCGCCGGGCTCGGCGACATCCGCGCGATCGGGTCGGGCAATATCGGCGCCACCAACGTGCTGCGGACCGGCTCGAAGCCGCTCGCCGGGCTGACGCTGCTGCTCGACGGCGGCAAGGGCGCGGCCGCCGTCCTGATCGCGATGCATTGGGGTCCCGATATCGCCATCGTCGCCGCGCTGGGCGTCCTGATCGGCCACCTGTTTCCCGTCTGGCTCCGCTTCCGGGGCGGCAAGGGAGTGGCGACCGGGCTCGGAATCCTGCTCGGGCTGTCCTGGCCGGCGGGCGGGCTCGCCTGCCTCACCTGGTTGGCGGTCGCCGGCATCGTCCGCTACTCGTCGCTATCCGCGCTCGTCGCGTTCGGGCTCGCGCCGGTCTATCTCTGGCAGCTCGCAGATCCGCAGAAGATGGAGTTCTCGGTCCTCATGGCGGTGCTGGTCTGGCTGCGCCATTTCGGCAACATCCGCCGGCTGTTGACCGGTACGGAGCCGCGCATCGGCGGCGGCGGGTGACCGGACACCCCGACCGGCTGGCCCGGCTCAGGCTCGCCCGGAGCGAGGGGGTCGGGCCGCGCACCTACGGACAGCTGATGGCGCATTTCGGCGGCGCCGACGAGGCGCTCGACGCCCTGCCCGCGATGTCGGCGCGCGGCGGGCGGCGGCGTCCGCTCCGGCCCTGCCCGCAAGAGGAAGCCGACGCCGAGCTCGCCGCGCTCGAAGCGCTTGGCGGGCGAATGATCCTGATCGGCGATCCGGACTATCCGCAAGCCCTCGCGGCGATCCCCGACGCGCCGGCCGCGCTCTCCGTGCTCGGCGATGCCGCCCGCCTTGCGGCGCCGGCGATCGGCATGGTGGGGATGCGGAACGGCTCGGCGGTCGGGCGAAAATTCGCCCGCGGTCTCGCCGGCGACCTCGGCGCGGCGGGGATTGTCGTCGTGTCCGGCATGGCGCGCGGCATCGACAGCGCGGCCCATGAAGGATCGCTCGCGACGGGTTCCGTCGCCGTGCTTGCCGGCGGGGTCGACGTGCCCTATCCGCGCGAGAACGAGACGCTTTACCGCCGCCTGGCCGCCGAAGGCACGGTGGTCTCCGATCAGCGCCTCGGCACCGCGCCGACCGCGCGCCACTTCCCGCCGCGCAACCGGATCATTTCCGGGCTCTCGCTGGGTGTGGTGGTGGTGGAAGCCAATCTGCGCTCGGGCTCGCTGATCACCGCCCGGCTCGCCAACGAACAGGGAAGGATCGTCTTCGCCGTTCCCGGCTCGCCGCTCGATCCGCGGGCCGCCGGGCCCAACGACCTGCTGCGCCAGGGGGCGGTCCTGGTCGAGAGGGCGGACGATGTCGTCGCGGCCGTCGACGGCATGGCGGGGACCGTCCGCCCGGCGCCCGAATCGTCGGCCGACAGCGGTGCCTTCACCGGGAGCGAGATCGACGAAAGCGCCCGCGGGATCGTGGTCGATCGTCTCGCTCACACACCGGTGACGGTTGACGAACTCGTTCGCGAATGCCAATTGTCAGCCGCATCGGTGCAGACCATCCTGCTCGAATTGGAGCTTGCAGGCCGCGTGTTGCGCCAGCCAGGGAACCGCGTGTCCCTGATAACATGAAGAAACGGCAGGGTTTTTTGGGTCCGGGGACGGTCAATCGCCAGCCGGCAAGTGGATGAGCGGGCGCCGCGCGTAATGGATGTCGTCGTCGTCGAATCGCCGACCAAGGCGAAGACCATCGCGAAATACGTCGCCGGCCGTTACGCCGTGTTCGCGAGCAATGGCCATGTCCGGGACCTGCCCGAAAAGGATGGGTCCGTCCTCCCGGATGACGGTTTCGCGATGCAGTGGCAGGTCGTTGCGCGGTCGCAGAAAAACCTTTCCGCGATCGTCAAGGCGGTCAAGCGCGCCCGGCATCTCTACCTCGCAACCGACCCCGATCGCGAGGGCGAGGCGATCTCCTGGCATGTCCACGCGGTGCTCGCCGAACAGGCGGCTCTCGAAGGCGTCGATGTCAAGCGGGTCGTGTTCCACGAGGTCACGGAGAGCGCCGTCAACGAGGCCCTGAGCCATCCCCGGGAACTCGACCAGGGGCTGGTCGACGCCTATCTCGCGCGCCGCGCGCTCGATTACCTCGTCGGCTTCACCCTCTCCCCCGTGCTGTGGCGCAAGCTGCCGGGCGCCCGCTCGGCCGGCCGGGTCCAGTCGGTCGCGCTCCGCCTGATCTGCGAGCGCGAGGCGGAGATCGAGATCTTCAAGCCGCGCGAATACTGGTCGGTCGAGGCCGAGTTCCTGACCGCGCGCAAGGCGACCGTGGCGGCCCGGCTTACCCATCTGAAGGGCGCCAAGCTGGACCGGTACGACATCCCGAACGAGGAAGCGGCGGCGGCGGCGGTGGCCGAGATCGAGCGCCACGCATACGCCGTTTCCGCGATCGAGAAGAAACGGGTGCGGCGCAACCCGCAGCCGCCATTCACCACATCGACGCTGCAGCAGGAAGCCTCGCGCAAGCTGGGGTTCAGCGCCTCCAGGACCATGCGCACCGCGCAGCAGCTGTATGAGGGGATCGACCTCGGCGGCGAGACCGTGGGCCTCATCACCTATATGCGGACGGACAGCATCAACCTCGCCAACGAAGCGCGCCAGGCGATGCGCCGGCTGATCGAGACGGAGTACGGACCCTCCTATGTTCCCGCGCGTCCCCATCGTTTCCGGACGCGCACCCGGAACGCGCAGGAGGCGCATGAGGCGATCCGCCCGACCGACGCCGGGCGCCGGCCGGCCTCGGTCGCCGGCGCGCTGGGCCGCGACGCGCTGCGGCTCTACGAGTTGGTCTGGACGCGCGCGGTGGCAAGCCAGATGGAAAGCGCGACCCTCGAGCAGGTCGCCGTGGACATCGCCTCGCCGGACCGGTCGGTCACCTTCCGCGCCACCGGCTCGGTGGTGCTGTTCGACGGCTTCCTGCGGCTTTACGAGGAAGGGCGCGACGACACGGCCGACAACGAGAACGAGCGCATCCTGCCGCCGATGGCGGAGGACGAGGAACTCGACCGCGGGAAGACCAGCCCGGAACAGCACTTCACCAAGCCGCCCCCGCGCTACTCGGAGGCGAGCCTGGTGCGCAGGCTGGAGGAGCTCGGCATCGGCCGTCCGTCGACCTACGCCAAGATCCTCGACGTCCTCCAGGAGCGCGACTATGTCCGGCTGGAGAGCCGGCGGTTCGTGCCGGAAGACCGGGGCCGCATCGTCACCGCGTTCCTGTCCGGCTTTTTCAACCGCTATGTCCAGTACAACTTCACCGCCGAGCTGGAGGACGAGCTCGACGCGATCGCCAGGGGCGAACGCGAATGGCGCGCGGTGCTGGAGGAGTTCTGGCGGGGCTTTTCCGCCGCGGTCGGCGAGACAAAGGACCTCACGGTCAGCAAGGTGATCGACGCGCTCGACGAGGATCTCGGGCCGCATTTCTTTCCGACCGACGGCAAGGACGGGGGGAGCCCGCGGAAATGCCCGGCCTGCGCGGACGGCCGGCTCGGGCTCAAGCTCGGCCGCAAAGGCGGGTTCGTGGGCTGTTCCAACTATCCCGATTGCGCCTTCACCCGTCCGCTCACGGTCAACCCGGCGGATGAGGACGGTCTGGCGGGTCCGAGGACGCTCGGCGACGACCCCGGGACCGGAGAGGCGGTGACGCTGCGCAAGGGGCCTTACGGCTTCTACGTCCAGGCCGGCGAAGCCAAGGACAAGCAGAAACCAAAGCGCTCTTCGCTGCTCAAGTCGATGAACCCCGAGGAGATCACGCTCGATCAGGCGCTGGCGCTTCTGTCGCTGCCGCGCGAAGTCGGCGTCCACCCGACGACGGGCAAGACGATCGCGGCGGGGCTCGGCCGTTACGGTCCCTATCTCCGCCATGACGGCCGGTATACGTCGCTGGGTCCCGACGAGGACCTTCTGACGATCGGCCTCAACCGCGCGGTGACCCTGATCGACGAAGCGCCGAAGCGGGGCGGGGCAAAGGCGCTGCGCGCGCTCGGCAACCATCCGGCGGACGGCAAGCCGGTCGAAATCCTCTCCGGCCGCTACGGTCCCTATGTCAAGCACGGGCGAACCAACGCCTCGCTGCCCAAGGACGAGGAGGTCGATTCGCTGACCATGGAAACCGCGGTCGCGCTTCTGGCCGCGCGCGCGGCCAAGGGCGGAGGCAAGCCCCGCACCAAGACGGGCACCCGTGGCAGGAAGAAGGCCAAGACCGAAACGGCCGAAGCGTGAGCGACCGGCAGCCGCCTTGAGACGCAGGAAGACGGCCACCCGCCGGCCAGGACGTTCGGGCATCCGCGAAACCGCCGGGGCGGAAAAACCACGCGGCGGCCGCGGCGAATTGCCCCCGGTCGCGGTGCTGGAGGTCATCGACGTCGACGAAGACGGGGTCGCCTCGGCGCGGCCGGTCAGCGGATCCGGGAGGGGCGCAACGGCGTCCATCGAGTTGCTGCCCGACAGCCGCGAGGGTTCGGCCGTCGTTTCGGGCGACCGCATCCTCGCGCGGATCGAAAAGCTCGGACCCGAGTCATACCAGGCGCGCACGATTCGACGATTGCCGCAGGCGGAAGACCGAAGCGTGGTCGGCATCTTCCGGCGGGTCGGCGGATATGGCCGGCTGGACCCCACCAGCCGGCGCGTCAAGACCTCGTTCGCGATAGCCAACCGCGATTGCATGGACGCGAGGCCGGGCGAGCTGGTGCGGGCGGAGACCGTGCCCGGCCGGCGGCTCGGCCTGCCCCGGGCCCGTGTGATCGAGACCCTGGGCCGTGGCGCCCCGCACAAGACGGCGAGCCTGATCGCGATCGCCGAGCACCGCATTCCCGACCGCTTCCCGGACGAGGCGATCGCCGAAGCGGAGTCCGCCGGCGCCGCGCCGCTCGGACAGCGCGAGGACCTTCGGGACATCCCTCTGGCGACCGTCGACGGCGAGGACGCGCGGGATTTCGACGACGCGATCTGGGCTGAAGCCGACCCCGCGGGCGGCTACCATATGATCGTCGCGATCGCCGATGTCGCCTGGTATGTCCGGCCCGGCTCCGCGCTGGACGAATCGGCGCGGCTGCGCGGCAATTCGGTCTATTTTCCCGACCGGGTCGTGCCGATGCTGCCGGAGGCGCTGTCGAACCACTGGTGCTCGCTCAGGCCGGGCGAGGACCGGCCCTGCCTCGCGGTCCATCTGTGGATCGATTCGCAAGGCCGCAAGCGCCGGCACCGCTTCGTCCGCGGGTTGATGCGCTCGGCCGCGCGCCTGACCTATTCGGAGGTCCAGGCGACGATCGAGGGCGCCCGCCCGGCGCATGCGGGCGCTTCCGGGATGGAAGCCTGTCACCTTGCATTCACGGCGCTGAGCCTGGCGCGGCGCGCCCGCGGCACCCTCGACCTCGACATCCCGGAACGCCGGATCAGCTTCGCCGAAGACGGTTCGATCGCGGCCATCGAACGCCGCCGGACGCTCGACGCCCATCGCCTGATCGAAGAATTCATGATCGCCGCCAACGTGGCCGCGGCCGAGATGCTGGAAGCGGAGCGCGCGCTTTGCGTCTATCGCGTCCACGACAGCCCGGGCGATGACCGGATCGAAGCACTGCGGGAAGTTCTGGCGAGCCTCGGTCTGAACCTCGCGCGAGGCGGGGCTCTGCGGGCCAGCCATTTCTCCCGCTTGCTCGACCGGGTCGCCGGCACGCCCGAGGCCGAGCTGGTCAGCGAAGCGATCCTCAGGGCGCAAGCGCAGGCGGCCTACAGCACCGGCAATATCGGCCATTTCGGACTGGCGCTCGACCGCTACGCCCATTTTACCTCGCCGATCCGCCGCTATGCCGATCTCATGGTTCACCGCGCGTTGATCGCCGCCTGCGGGCTCGGGGAGGACGGGCTCGACGGCGACGGGCGGGATCGGGCGGAAACGACCGCCAAACATATTTCCGCCACCGAGCGTCGCGCGGCAGCGGCCGAGCGCGACGCGGTCGATCGGCTATGCGCGATCTATCTCGCCGACCGGGTGGGCGGCGAATTCGCCGCCAGAATCACGGGGATCACCCGCGCCGGGCTGTTCGTCCGGATGGAGGAGACCGGCGCCAGCGCCCTCGTGCCGCTTTCGAGCCTGCCGTTCGGACCGCTGCGGGTGGACAGGACGGGGCTTCGATTGTCCGACCGGCGGGGCGTGGCGATCGCCACCCTGGGCGATGCGCTCCGGGTGCGGTTGGCCGAGGTCCACCGGGCCACCGGATCGCTGGTCTGCTCGGTGCTTTGGGACGACTCTCCGCCGCGGCCTTGACAGCGCGAAGCCGGCCCTTATCTTCGGCCGCAGACCGAACGGGTTGCAGAGAGCAGTACCATGGCCAAGCCGACAACGACCCTGATCAAGCTCGTGAGCTCCGCGGATACCGGCTACTACTACATCGCCAAGAAGAACACGCGGACGACGACGGGAAAGCTCGAATTCCGGAAATACGATCCGGTCGCGCGCAAGCACGTCCTGTTCAAGGAATCCAAGATCCGGTAGGCACGCGGCCCGCTTCCCGAGCGGCGCCCCGCAAACCCTGTTCTACGACTTCGCCGCGTCGCCCGGGGGAAGGGCAAGGCGGATCGAGAGTTCGCGCAGCCGGTCCTCGGACACCGGGGCGGGCGACTGCATCATCAGGTCCTGCGCCTGCTGGTTCATCGGAAACAGCACGATCTCGCGGATATTGGGCTCATCGGCCAGCAGCATCACGATGCGGTCGATCCCGGGCGCCGAGCCCCCGTGGGGCGGTGCGCCGAAACGCAGCGCGTTGAGCATCCCGCCGAAGCGCGCCTCGACCTCGTCGCGCCCGTAGCCCGCGATTTCGAACGCCTTGTACATGATGTCCGGGCGATGGTTCCGTATCGCGCCGCTGGACAGTTCCACCCCGTTGCACACGATGTCGTACTGATAGGCGAGGATCGACAGGGGATCCTGCGTCTCCAGCGCCTCCAGCCCGCCCTGCGGCATCGAGAACGGGTTGTGCGAGAATTCGATCGCCGCGGTTTTCTCGTCGCGTTCATACATCGGGTAGTCGACGATCCAGCAGAAGCGGAATCGATCGCGCTCGACGAGGCCGAGCTCCTCGCCGATGCGGGTGCGCGCGAGCCCGGCGAACCGGGCCGCCTGGTCCGCCTCGCCGCAGCTGAAAAAGACGGCGTCGCCGTCGCCCGTGCCGGTCGCCTCGCGGAGCGCATGCATGCGGGACGCATCGAGAAACTTCGCGATGGGTCCCTTGGCCTCGCCGCCGTCGAACACGATGTAGCCCAGCCCGCCGGCACCCACCTCCCGCGCCCAGTCGTTCAGCTTGTCGAAGAAGCTGCGCGGCCTGGCGGCGGCTCCGGGCGCCGGGATCGCGCGCACCACCGCGCCGGACTCGATCGGCCGGGCGAAAATCTTGAAGTCCGTGCCGCGCCAGACCGCGGTCGCGTCGGCGATCCTGAGCGGGTTGCGCAGATCGGGCTTGTCGCTGCCATAGGCCAGCATGGCATCGGCGTAAGCGATGCGCGGAAACGGCGCCGGGGACACCGGACGGCCGTTCGCGAATTCCTCGAAGACGCCGAACATGACCGGTTCGAGCGCGGCGAACACGTCTTCCTGGGTGACGAAGGACATCTCGAAATCGAGCTGGTAGAACTCGCCCGGAGAGCGGTCGGCGCGCGCGTCCTCGTCCCGGAAACACGGCGCGATCTGGAAATAGCGGTCGAATCCGGCGCTCATGATGAGCTGCTTGAACTGCTGGGGCGCCTGCGGGAGAGCGTAGAAATTTCCCGGGTGAAGCCGGCTCGGCACCAGAAAATCCCGTGCTCCCTCGGGGCTGGCCGCGCTCAGAATCGGGGTCTGAAACTCGGTGAAACCGCCCGCGATCATGCGCCGCCGGATGCTCTGGATGACCGCCGATCTGAGGACGATGTTGCGGTGCATCTTTTCGCGCCGAAGATCGAGGAACCGGTAGCGAAGCCGGATCTCCTCGCTGTAGTCGCGGTCGCTGTTGACCTCCAGCGGGAGCGGATCGGCGTGGGACTGCACCTCGAAGCTCTGGATCGACAGCTCGACCTCTCCGGTGGGGAGATCGGGGTTGATCGTATCGGCGCTTCGCCGCACCACTTGGCCGGTCACCGTCACCACCGCCTCCAGCCGGATCGAGTCGACCGCCGCGAAGACCGGGCTGGTGGAATCGATGACGCATTGGGTCAACCCGTAGTGGTCCCGCAGATCGACGAACAACAGATTCCCGTGGTCGCGCTTGCGATGGACCCAGCCCGACAGGCGGGCGGGATCGCCCTCGTGCTCGCGCCTCAGCTCACCGCATGTGTGTGTGCGATAGGCGTGCATCGTTCTCACCTTCGATTTCTGCGGGGATGACGCGGGATGCCCGGCGACCCAAAACGGATCGCGAGGGCGGGCGCAAAAGCGCACGGGCAAGGCGGTTTGTCAAGCGAGCGGCGGCCTGCCGGGGGTCGCTTTTCCGCCTATGTGAAACCGTGTATAGACTCGACCATGCATCTCATCGCCGACACCGGGTCCCTTCGCGCCCTTTGCGATCGGCTCGCGGCCTCGCGTTACATCACCGTCGACACCGAGTTCATGCGCGACATCACCTATTGGCCGCGCCTGTGCCTGGTGCAGCTTGCCTCGGTGGACGAGGCGGCGGCGGTCGACGCGATGGCGCCGGACATCGATCTGACGCCGCTTTTCGGGTTGATGCGCGATCCCGCGGTGCTCAAGGTGTTCACGCCGCGCGCCAGGATATCGAGATCTTCTACCATCTCGACGGCTGCGTTCCGGGGCCGGTCTTCGATACCCAGGTCGCGGCGATGGTCTGCGGGTTCGGCGACCAGGTGGGCTACGACCGGCTGGTCGCGAAGCTGGCGCGCGCGACGATAGACAAGTCGCAGCGCTTCACCGATTGGTCGCGCCGGCCCCTGCCGCGGAAAATGTACGACTACGCGATCTCCGACGTCACCCATCTCCGCGTCGTCTACGAAAAGATCGCCGCCCGGCTCGACCGCGACCAGCGCGAGAGCTGGCTTGCCGAGGAGATGGCCACGCTCACCGACCCGGCGATCTACCGCCTCGATCCGGCGACGGCCTGGCTCCGGGTCAAGACCCGCCTGAGAAAGCCGCGCCAACTGGCGGTGCTGCGCGACCTCGCGGCCTGGCGCGAGGCCGAAGCGCAGCGCCGCGACGTGCCGCGAAACCGGGTGCTGCGCGACGAGGCGATGAACGACATCGCGGCGCAGGAACCCGGGACCCGCGAAGAGCTCTGGAACCTGCGCAGCCTGAGCCGGGGCCATATGGGCAAGGAGGCCGCGGACGCCCTTCTCGGCATCGTCGCCGCGGTGCGGGCCGCGCCGCCTTCGACCTGGCCCGAGGCGCGCGGGCCGCAGCCGGCCGCCAACCATGCCGGCCCGGCCGCCGATCTCCTGAAGGTGCTGCTCAAGCTGCGCTGCGAAGAGAACGACGTCGCCCAGAAGCTGGTCGCCAGCGCCGATGAAATCGACGCCATCGCCCGCGACGACAACGCCGAGGTGCGGGCGCTCCGGGGCTGGCGCCGGGAAATTTTCGGAAACGACGCGCTCGCGCTCAAGCACGGTGAAATCGCGCTCGGGATGGAGGGCGGCGATATCAGGGTAATCGGCGGTACCGAATAACGCGCCCGGGCGGCGGCGCGCGACCGTCTCAGCCGCCAAGGACCCGGCGGAGGAGCGGAATCGTGATCGGCCGGCGTTCGGCGAGCGCCAGCCGGTCGGCTTCGGCGACCGTGTGGCGCGCCGCCTCCAGGCTCCGCTCCATGTGGCGCAGCAGGTATTCGACGGCCTCGCCGCGCACCTCGACCTGCCGGTCGCGGAACAGTTTTTGCAGCACCGCAGTGATCAGTTCGTCATCGGGCCGGCCGATCTCCACCGTCGGCGCCGCGCGCAGCCGCGACACCAGATCGGGCAGCCGGCCGCGCCAGTAGCCGGGCGCCAACCGCGCCGTCGCCAGCACATGGCCGCCCGCCTCGGCCACGCGGTTGAGGGCGTGGAGGAGGATCGCGTCGTCGGGCGCCCGGTCGATCCCCTCGACCGCCAGCGGCGCGCCGGCGATAGCGTCGAGATCGATGCTGCCGGCGGCGACCGTCCGCGCGCCGGCGAGGCGGCTCCAGATATGGGCAAGATGGGTCTTGCCGCTTCCCTCGGGGCCGGCGAGCACGGCCAGCGAGCCCGGCCAACGGGGCCACGCCTCGATCCAGGCCAGCGCTGCGCGGTTGCAATCGGCGATCAGGAAGTCGTCCCTCCCGTAAGCCGGCCTCTGGTCTAGCGGAAGGGAAAGCTGTGCGCCGCCGGGGCGGTCACTCGCCATCGGGTTCGCCGCCGGCGCCCAGAAAAAGCCGGCTCGCGGTGTAGCGCGATACCAGGAAACGCGCCAGGACGCCGATCGTCGCGGCGGCGGGCACCGCCAGCAGGACGCCGAGGAATCCGAACAGCGCACCGCCGGCCAGCAGGGCGAAGATCATCCAGACCGGGTGCAGGCCGACACGGTCGCCCACCAGCTTGGGCGTCACGAAATTGCCTTCGACGATCTGACCGACCACGAAAATGCCGGCGACGATCGCGATCGGCTGCCACGTGTCGAACTGCGCGATGGCGAGACCGACCGAGGCGCAGAGCCCCACCAGCATTCCGAAATAGGGAACGAACGATATCAACCCGGTGCCGAGGCCGATCACGACGGCGAATTCCAGCCCGGCGATGGACAGGGCGACGGCGTAGAACGTGCCGAGACCGAGGCAGACCAGCCCCTGCCCGCGCACGAACCCGGCCAGCGTCTCGTCGACCAGCTTGACCTGCCCGCGGATGGTGCCGGCATGGTCGCGGGGCAGCCAGCTATCCACCGTCGCAACGATCCGGTCCCAGTCGCGCAGAAGATAGAACGTGACGATCGGCGTAATGACGACCAGCGACAAGAGGTTCACCAGCGCAAGCCCGCCGCTCCAGATTCCGGAGACCACGTCTCCGAGCCAGCTCACCGTGGCCGATGCAAGACCTCCCGCGGCCTCGCGGAGACGTACGATCGCGCTTTCCGGCAGGTTCGCCTGAATCATCGCAAAGGCGTCGCCGGCCACGAGGCGCAGCATCTCCACATAGGCCGGGATGCGCCCGGCGAAGCCGATCAACTGGGACTGGAGCAACGGCACCAGGAGGACGAAAAAGAGGGCTACGACGACCAGAAAGGCGACGGTAAGCGCCGTCGCGGCGAGGGTTCGGGAAAGCCTGCGGCGCTCGAGCCAGTCGGCCGCCGGGTCGAGGAAGTAGGCGGCCGCCATGCCAAGGACGAAGGGAAGCAGGATGCCGCGCAGCAGAAAGACCGCGAAAACGAATCCCGCGCCCGCCAGCAGCCAGTAAATGGTTTGCCGCTGCGCCGTCATCATCGCATGTCGGCGCCGGCGACCTTGCGCGCCCAGGCCACCAGATACCAGGCGCCGGAGCCCACCGTCGTCGCGATCACCGCATATTGGGCGAGCTCGATCGCCTGGGATATCTCGATGGAAATCCCCGCCTGCGCCAGCACCACGGCCGCCAGGAAGATTTGCACCCCCGTATTGACCTTGCTCAACAGCACGGGACGGACCTCCCAATGCCTGCGCATAACCAGCAGCAGCAGCACCCCGCCGACGATCAGGACATCGCGGAAGACCACCAGGATGACGACAAAATCGTCGATCAGCCCTTGCAAGCCAAGCGTCACGTAAACGCTGACGATCAGAGCCTTGTCGGCCAGCGGATCGAGATAGACGCCGACGTTCGAGGTCTGGTCGAGCGTCTTGGCGAGGTAGCCGTCGAGGGCGTCCGAAGCTCCGGCGAGCAGGAAGAGCGCGAACGCCCAGCCATAGGACGCGTTCATGATCAGGTAGATGATCAGCGGGACCGAGAGCAGCCTGGAAAGGCTGATCAGGTTCGGAATGTTCACGGACCGGATCCCGCGGCTTTGTTCGCTTCTGACCCGGCGCCGCCGCGCCTTAGCACCCAGCCGTCGTCCCCGTGGCTCAGACGCAGATCGTTCCTGCGCAGCGCCGACTGGAACCCGTCCGCGTCGCCGAAATAGCGGAGACGCACGCGAACCGCGTTTCGCGACAGGGACAGCACCTGGGTCCCGTCGCTCGACGGCGTGTCCGACAGCGCTCGCCTGATCGCAACCCACTCATCGAGCCCGGACACCGGCACCACGGCGTCGATTTGTCCTTCCCGGTCGAAGACCAGCAGATTGCCGGACTTCCAGGCCTCCTGGATTCGCCGGGCGGCGCCGGAGGCCGCGGACAAGAATTGCCGGTCGACGGTGGCGGAGGGATCGGCGGGATGGCTTTCGACGACGGTCTGTTCGGCCTTGTCGGCGCCGTAGGTGGTGACCGAGACCCGAATCGCGGGCGGGGAATTGCCCAGGCGAAGGGGTGAGGCCACCATCACGGCGACCGATGCCGCCCCGTAGCGCGCCGCGATCGCGCGAAGCCGCACCGGGTCGGCCGAAACCGCCTGCCGGGCGCTGATGTCCCGGAGGTCCTGCAAATCGCCTGCCGGAGAGAGCAGCGGCACCAATTCTCCGGCGCGAGGCAGGCTTGCCCACGCATCGCGCCACGGGTTGGGCCGGTCCCACAGCAAATACGTCCCCGCCTTGCGCAGCACCGGCAGCACCAGCACGGGCTTGGACTTGGTCGCGGCGAACGGCACGCCGCGCGCGCGCAGGAAGCGGCGGAGGGCGGCACGGTCGAACTGAAACGTCAGCCGCGCGAGGTAGCGCACCCGGGAGGTCTTTTCTCCGTCGACCTCGAAGCTCTGCACCAGGGACGCGATCGCGCCGGGGGCGAGTTTCGGGACGTTCCGGGCGGCGTTCAAGGGCACGATCCGCGCGATCAGGCGGCGGAAGGCGACCGAATGGCCTTCGGCCAGCGCTTTCTCGCGCGCGTCGGTGGCATTCGCGGCGGTCGAATCGACCGCCACATCGCGGACCGCGAAGACCGAAGCGTCGGCCGCGCTGGCAGGCCGAACGGCGGCCAGGGCGGCTCCAAGAAACAGGATTCCGGCGGCTATTTTCGCTCCTGACAGGCGCATTCTCCTTTCCTGTTGCGGAAGTCCCGCCATTGAAAACGGCCGCCGATCGTCTATCCTCGTCCTGCGGCGAGCCCGGGACGGGACGGTTTGTCGGCCGCAGTCTAGCACTCCAGTTCTCGCGGGGCAGTCATCGACCGTTCTCCATATAGCGACGCGGGTGTCGATATTCACGCGGCTTCCCGCCTTGTGGACGCGATTCGCCCGTTGGCGCGATCCACCGCCCGGCCCGGCTCGATGGGAGAAATCGGCGGGTTCGGAGGGCTCTTCGACCCGCGCGCCGCCGGTTTCTCGGACCCGGTTCTGGTCGCCGCGACCGACGGTGTGGGAACCAAGCTCAGAATCGCGATCGCCTGCGGTCTGCACGAGACGATCGGCATCGATCTGGTCGCCATGTGCGTCAACGACATTGTAGTCCAGGGCGCGGAGCCGTTGTTCTTTCTCGACTATTTCGCTACCGGCCGGCTGGAGGAAGGGGTTGCCGCGACAGTGATCGAAGGCGTCGCGCGGGGCTGCGCGGAAGCCGGCTGCGGCCTGATCGGCGGCGAGACGGCGGAGATGCCGGGTCACTACCCGGAGGGGGAATACGATCTCGCCGGTTTCGCGGTCGGCGCGGCGGAACGCGGAACGCTGCTCACCGGCGAGGAAATCCGGGAAGGGGACCGGGTTCTCGCCCTCGCTTCGTCCGGCGTCCACGCGAACGGGTTTTCTCTGGTACGGCGAATCGTCGCGGATGCGGGCCTGGCCTGGCACGACGCAGCGCCCTTCGAGGACCGGCCGCTCGGCGCGGCCCTGCTGACGCCGACCCGGCTCTACGTCTCCACCGCCCTGGCCGCGCATCGCGAAAGACTGGTCCACGGATTCGCGCATATCACCGGCGGCGGATTGATCGAGAATATCGGCCGAATCCTGCCCGCCGGCCTCGCCGCGGAGATCGATGCCGGTTGCTGGCCGCTGCCCAAAGTGTTCGCCTGGCTGGCGGAGGCCGGCGGCCTCGCCGCGGCGGATCTGGCGGAAATCTTCAACTGCGGCATCGGCCTCGTCGCAATCGTCGCCGCCGAACGGGCGGAGGATGCCCGCCGGGTGTTCGAAACCCATGGCGAACGGGTCTACGAGATAGGCGGTATCGCGCAGCGCACGCCCGACCTCCCGGCAGTTCATATCCAGGGCCACGAGACGGCATGGCGCGGCTGAGGCTGGGGGTGCTGATCTCGGGGCGCGGCACCAACCTGCAATCCCTGATCGATGCCTGCGCGGCAGCCGATTACCCGGCCGAAATCGGCCTTGCGGTGTCGAACCGCCCGGATGCGCAGGGTCTTGAACGTGCGCGCCTGGCCGGAATTCCGACCAGAGTGGTCGATCATCGCGGGTTCCCGGATCGCGGGGCTTTCGAACGCGCGCTCGATGCTGCGCTCGCCGAGGCCGATGCCGGGCTGGTCTGCCTCGCCGGTTTCATGCGCCTGCTCACGCCCTGGTTCGTGCAGCGCTGGCATGACAGGCTGATCAACATTCACCCTTCGCTGCTGCCTGCCTTCCCAGGGCTCGACACCCACGCCCGGGCGCTCGCCGCCGGCGTGCGGGTCAGCGGCTGCACCGTCCATTTCGTCCGCGCCGAGATGGATCGCGGCCCGATCATCGTCCAAGCGGCGGTGCCGGTCGCCGAGGGCGACGACCCCGCGAGTCTCGCCGCGCGCGTTCTCGAGGCGGAGCACCGCTGCCTGCCGCTTGCGGTCCGATTGATCGCGGAGGGACGGGTGCAGGCGGCGGGGGAAGGCTGCACGATCGTAGGCGCCGCGGCGCCTCGATTCGCGCTGATATCGCCTTCACCGCCGCGATGCGACTGACGTCTTCCGCTCGCCCGCGGAGTCGGATATAGCTTCGCCCGTTCGACCGACCGTGGAGAGGACCGGAATGGCTTTCGACATCGAACAGGAAAATGTCCGCCATGCGGCGGGGTGGAAGGGTTTCGTGCTGTTCACGGGTTTGTCGGCAGCAGCCGTCATAGCCGCGTTGGTGCTGATGGCACTGTTCCTGCTCTGAGCAGGGCGTCGGCGCCTAGCCGACGATATCGCATTCCGAGAAGAAGAAACCGATTTCGGTCGCGGCGTTCTCCGCCGAATCGGAGCCGTGCACCGAGTTCGCCTCGATCGATTCCCCGAACGCCTTGCGGATCGTGCCCGCCGCGGCGTTCGCGGGGTTGGTGGCCCCCATCGCTCCGCGGTTCCGCGCGACCGCGTCTTCTCCTTCGAGCACCTGCACGACAACCGGGCCGGATACCATGAATTCGCACAAATCGTCGAAGAAGGCGCGGCCGGCATGGACGGCGTAGAATTGCCGTGCCTGCTCCAGGGACAGCCGGATGCGCCGCTGCGCCACGATCCTCAGCCCCGCTTCCTCGAGCCGGGCGTTGATCTGTCCTGTCAGGTTTCGGCGGGTCGCGTCGGGCTTGATGATCGAGAGCGTGCGTTCTGCAGCCATGTCGGAATGCCCCTGTGGACCAATGGCGCGGCTATATATCTGCATCCGGAGGATGCGGCAACCGGCCTTCAGCCCTTCTCTTCCCAGCGGCCGGACGGCGCTTGCTGCCAATAGGTGAGGCTATGGCCCGCCGCCGCATAGGATTTCCAATGCTCCCGCGCCTGTTCCACGGCCGCGGAATCGTTGCCATCGAACATCTCCAGACAGCGGGCATATTCGCCAATGCGACCCGAGACCGCCCCGTCGGTCAGGACGAGAATAGTCGCCCCGTTGGGATTCTCGTCCTGGTCCGTGATCCAGATCGGCTGCTCCTCCGCATTGCCGTCGCGCGCGGTGCCGTGCGGCAGGAACGCGTTCTGGTCATAGGTCCACAGGACCGTGTCCAGCGCTCCGGTCCGCTCTGCCGAGCCGGTAACCACGACCGCGCGCGCGCCGCTCGCATAGACCTTTTCCAGCAGCCTGGGCAACGCCTGGACGAGGGTATTGCGGGTCAGGTGGTAGAAGCCGATATCGGTCACCGGGGGCTCAGCCTTCGTAATGCTCCCGCACCAGTCGATCGAGCAGCCGCACGCCGAACCCGGTGCCGCCCTTGGGCACGGTCGCGGCGTTCTTCTTCGACCAGGTGACGCCGGCGATGTCGAGATGGGCCCAGGGCGTCCCCTCCTTGATGAAGCGCTGGAGGAACTGGGCGGCGGTGATCGACCCGGCCTCGCGCCCGCCGATATTCTTCATATCGGCTATGTCGGAGTCGATTTGCCTGTCATAGGCATCGCCGAGCGGCATCCGCCACAATTGCTCGCCGACCGCGCTCCCCGCCGCAACAAGCCGGCTCGCCAGCGTGTCGTCATTGGCGAACAGCCCGGCCTTCTGGTGTCCGAGCGAGATGATGATCGCCCCGGTCAGTGTGGCGAGATCGACAATCGCCCGCGGCCGGTATTTTTCCTGGCAGTACCAGAACACGTCGCACAATACGAGGCGCCCCTCGGCGTCGGTATTGATGACCTCGACCGTCTGGCCCGACATCGACGTCACCACGTCGCCCGGCCGCTGTGCGGTCGCCGAGGGCATGTTCTCGACCAGCCCGATCATGCCAACCGCGTTGACCTTGGCCTTGCGCCCGGCGAGCGCGCGCATCAGCCCGATCACGACGCCGGCGCCGCCCATATCCCATTTCATGTCTTCCATGCCGCCGGAAGCCTTGATCGAAATTCCGCCGGTATCGAAGGTCACGCCTTTTCCGACAAAGGCGATCGGCTGCTTGTCCTTCGCCCTCGGCGCGCCGTTCCAGCGCATGGTCACCAGCCTGGGCGCGTTGGCGCTTCCCTGGGCCACGCCGAGGAGCGCCCCCATGCCGAGCTTCGCCATCCGGTTCTCGTCGAGGATCTCGACCGCCACCCCGAGCTCGGTCAGCGCCTTGGCCCGTTCGGCAAGGCTGGCCGGGAAAATCACATTGGCGGGCTCCGACACCAGATCGCGGGTAAGGAACACCCCCTCCGCCACCTCGGCGAGCGGGCGGAATGCGCTGCGCGCCCGCGCGTGCTCGGCGGTGGCCACCGTCAGCCGGTTGAGGCTGGGCTTGTCGTCCGGTTTCTGCTTGGTGCGATACTTGTCGAACCGATAGCCTCGCAGCAGCGCGCCGAAGCCGACATTGGCCGCCATTTCCGCCGCGCCCAGCGGCGCCCCATCCACGGTATCGACCGCAATCGTGGCCGCGCTGTCGCCGCTTTTCTCGAGCGTAGCGACGATCGTCCCGCCCACCGCCTGCGCGGCACGGGCATCCAGCCCGTCTGGCTTGCCAAGCCCGACGAGGACCACCCGGCTCGCGGCCACGCCAACCGGTGCGTTGAGGATCAGCGTCTGATTGGCCTTGCCGCTGAAGCGGCTCGATCCGATCGCCCGAGACAGTGCGCCGTCCGTCGCCTTGTCGACTTCCTCGGCGGTCGGGCCAAGCGCCGCCCCGTCGAGCACGCCTACGGCGAGCCCGCCGCTGCGCGAGAGATTCGGGCCTGCAAAGCTGATTTTCATAAGCGGTCTCCTGATAATCGGGCCGGACGCAACCGGGCGTCGTCGGCAAGGCAAACTTACGGAGGCCGCCATTCCGCCACAACCGCCGGCTCGGATGGGCATGCGTTTCCGGTCGTGACGACACCCCAGCGGCTATCCCGTGCGGGACGCCGGTCTCCCATGTCGATCGCGGATCATCGCAAAATGGACAGGGTTTCGGACAACGCGCTATAAACACAACGCTTTAGCCGGCCGATCCGCCGGCTCGAGCGAGTCATCGTGAACAGGTCGATGCGCAGTATTTTCGTCTTTCTCCTGGCAAGCATGGTCGCATTGGCGCCGTCCGCCCGTGCCCAGTCGGTGCAGCGGATCGCCGTGGTCGTCAATGATGAGGTGATCTCCGTCCGCGATCTCCGGGATCGCATCCGCCTCGTCCTGTTCCTGAGCGGCATCAAAGACACGACCGAGTCGCGGCGGCGGATCGCAAGCCAAGTGCTCCGTTCCCTGATCGACGAGCGTCTTCAACTCCAGGAGGCCAAAAGGCGCGGCCTGTCGGTTTCCGACCGCGAGATTTCGCAGAACGTCTTGGATGTGGAACGGGCGAACCGCATGAAGCCCGAAAGCCTGCCCTCGGTGCTGGCGGACAATCGGGTGAGCTACGGCTCGCTTCGCGCGCAGATTCGCGCCCGGATCGCCTGGTCCAAGCTGGTTCATCGCCGCCTTGCCCCGAGGGTGGTTGTCGGCGAGGAGGAGGTGGCGGAGGTCATGGCACGGCTCAAGGCGACCGAAGGCGAGGACGCCTGGCGCCTCGGCGAGATCTTCCTTCCGGTCAACAAGCCGGACGACGAGGCGGCGGTCCGGGAGACCGCCAGGCGCATGGTCGAGCAGATCCGGGAGGGCGCCCGGTTCGGCCCCCTGGCGAGTCAATTCTCCCAAACCGCGACGGCCGCGGTCGGCGGCGATCTGGGCTGGGCCGCACGCTCGGAGCTCGATCCCGAGGTCGTGGCCGCGGTCGAACGCCTGGCGTCGGGCGCGGTGTCGGACCCGATACGCACGGATTCGGGTTTCCGCATCCTCACGCTGATCGAAAGCCGCAGCGTCGCCACCGGCAACGCCAACGCGGCCACGCTCGACTTGAAGCAGATCTTCGTCCCGGTGGCGGACGGCGGCGACCCCGCGCGGGCCCAGGCCCGCCTCGATCGGGTCAGGTCCGAAGGCAGAGCGATCGATGGCTGCGAAGATCTCTCCGGCGTCGCCCGGCGCCTCGGCGCGGAAGCGCCGCGGGACCTCGGCACGCTCAAGCGCGCCGATTTGTCCGCCGAGATGTGGAAGAGCGTCGCCAATGTCGGCGTCGGACAGGCGGGTTCGCCGATAAGGGTTCCCGGCGGTATCGTGCTGACAGCGGTATGCGGCCGCACCCTGCCCAAGTCGGAATTGCCCGACCGCGGGTCGGTGACGCAAAGGCTCCGCGAGCGGCGGCTCGGTCTCGCGGCACAGCGCTACCTCAGGGATCTCAGGAGCGCTGCGGTCGTCGATCTCCGGGTCTAGCGGGGAGCAGCGGATTGCGCCCTCTCGCCCTGACCATGGGAGACTGCGCCGGTATCGGCGCCGAGATCGCGCTGCAGGCGTGGGTCCGGCGCCGGGAAGCGGGTATCCCGCCCTTTGTATTTCTCGGTGCGGAAGATCATGTGAGGGCGCTCGCCGCCGCATTGGGGCTCGATGCCCCGGTCGTTGCTGTCGCCGCCGCCGGCGACGCGGCCCGCGCGTTCGCAGACGCGTTCCCGGTGCTGCCGATCGCCGTCCCGGCCCCCGCAATCGGCGGCAAGCCCGATCCCGCGAACGCGCCTTCCGTCATCGAGGCGATCGATCGCGCGGTCTCGCTCGCCCGGTCGGGCGATGTCGCCGCGGTGGTTACCAATCCGATCAACAAGGCGGTGCTCTACCAGTGCGGCTTCGACCATCCTGGCCACACCGAATACCTGGCGGAACGCTGCGGAAGCACGGCAGCGCCGGTGATGATGCTGGTCAGCGACATGCTTCGCGTCGTACCGGTAACCGTCCATCTCGCTCTGGCAGCGGCGGTGAAAGCCCTCACCGCGGATGCCATCGTCCATTGTGGGCGCGTCGCCGCCCAGCGGCTTGCGCGCGATTTTGGGATTGCCGCGCCGCGGCTGGCGGTTGCCGGCCTCAACCCCCATGCCGGGGAAGACGGCCATATGGGCCGCGAGGAGATCGAGATCATCGCGCCGGCGATCGACGCCCTGCGCCGCGACGGCATCGCCGTCAGCGGGCCGGCGCCGGCGGATACCCTGTTCCACGACCGTGCGCGCCGAGGCTACGACGCGGCGCTCTGCATGTACCACGACCAGGCGCTGATCCCGATAAAGACGCTGGATTTCGACGGCGGGGTCAACGTCACGCTGGGCCTGCCGATAATCCGCACCTCGCCCGACCACGGCACCGCCTATGACATCGCCGGCAGGGGAACGGCCCGGCCGGACAGTCTGATCGCCGCGCTGCGCCTCGCCGCACGGATGGCCGAAACGCGCGCGCGGGGCAGCGCCCCGGCCTCAGTTGCCTGATACCCTGCCGCCGCTTCGCGAGGTCATCGCCCGCCACGGGATTCGCGCCAGACGCCGGCTGGGCCAGCATTTCCTCCTCGATCTCAACCTCGCCCGCCGCATCGTCCGCGCCGCCGGCGACCTGACCGGACAAACCGTGGTCGAGGTCGGACCCGGGCCGGGCGGGCTCACCCGGGCCCTGCTGGAGACGGATGCGGCACGCGTGGTTGCGATCGAACGCGACCCGCGCTGCGTGGACGCGTTGTCGGATCTTGCCGCGCGATACCGGAGCCGGCTCAGCGTCGTCGCCGGCGACGCGCTGGACACCGATATTGCCGGCTTTGCCGGGACGGGCCGGGTGATGATCGTCGCCAACCTGCCCTACAACGTCTCCACCCCGCTCCTGATCGGCTGGCTGCGCCGCATCGAATCGATCGCGGCGATGACGCTGATGTTCCAGAAGGAGGTCGCCGAGCGCATCGCCGCGGCGCCCGGAAGCGGCGCCTATGGCCGTCTCGCGGTCATCGCCCAGTGGCTCTGCGAGGCCCGGCGGGTCTTCGACGTCGCGCCGACCGCCTTCGTGCCGCCGCCCAAGGTGACCTCTACCGTCCTGCGGCTGGTGCCCCGCGAAGCGCCGCTGGCAACCGCCGACATGGCCACCCTCGAGGCGGTCACGGCTGCCGCATTCGGGCGCCGGCGCAAGATGCTGCGCTCCGCTCTGAGCGGGCTGGTCGAGGACCCGGAGGCGCTGCTGGCAGAGGCGGGGATCGCGGCAACGGCGCGCGCCGAAACGCTTGCGCCCGAGGCGTTCTGCGCTCTCGCCCGCGGTCTCGCGCGGATCAGAGACCCTCGCTCAACCGCTTGACGAAGCCGGCAAGGCCGATCTGCCGCTCCCGCCGCAATCGCTCCGCCGCGAGGATCGCGCGCACGCTGGCCACGCTCTCCTGAAGGTCGCGGTTTACCACCACGTAGTCGAATTCGGTCCAATGGCCGATCTCGTCGGGCGCCCGGCTCATGCGCTGGTCAACCACTTCGTCCGGGTCCTGGGCGCGCCGCCTGAGCCGCGCATGCAACTCTCCGGTCGAGGGCGGCAGGATGAAGATGCTGACCAGGTCGCGCGGCGCTTGGTCGGCGAGCTGGCGCGCGCCCTGCCAATCGATGTCGAACAGCACGTCCTGACCCTCGCCAAGTGCCTTCTCCACGGGAGCCAACGGGGTGCCGTACTCGTATCCGAACACCTGCGCATTCTCTAGCAGTTCACCGGCCTCCCGCATCTTCTCGAACTCATAAGGGTCGACGAACAGGTAGTCGCGCCCGTGGACCTCGTCCGGGCGCTTGGGGCGCGTCGTCACCGAAATCGACAGCGCGAGACCGTCAGCGGATTCCAGCAGCCGCCGCGAGATGGTCGTCTTGCCCGCCCCTGACGGCGAGGACAGGACCAGCATGAGCCCGCGGCGGCGAATCCGGTCTCCGCTCATGGCTATTCGACGTTCTGGACCTGTTCGCGGAGCCCCTCGACCGCCGCCTTGAGATCGAGTCCGATCCGCGTCAGGTCGAGATCCGTCGATTTGGAGCATAGCGTGTTGGATTCGCGGTTGAATTCCTGGCACAGAAAGTCGAGCCGCCGGCCGACCGGTCCGCCTCCGCTCACCAGCTCCCGCGCGGCAGCGACATGGCCGATCAGCCGGTCGATCTCCTCGCCTATGTCGGTGCGCGCGGCGAGATAGGCGACCTCCTGGGCCAGCCGGTCCTCGGCGACCGGCGGATTCGAATCGAGCAGCACGGCAATCTGGTCGCGGATCCGGTCGCGGAACCGCTCGGGCTGAAGCGCCGCGGTGGCCGCCGCCGCCGCCGCCAGCTCGTCGATCCGGTCCAGGTGCCGCTCGAGAACCGCTTCGATGCGCCCGCCCTCCTCGCGCCGGGCGGCGGCGAGATTGTCGAGCGCAGCCTCCAGAGTCGCAGCGATCGCGGCGTGGCGGCGTTCGCGCTCGGCTTCGGTCTCCTCCGCCTCCACCCTCTCCAGCACGCCCGGCATCGCCATCAGCGCCTCGAGCCTTGCGGGCGGCGCGTCGAACCGGTCGCGCAACGACCGGTGGGTCGCCGCGAGCCGTTCCAGGACATCCTCATTCACCCGTATGTCGGGCGCGCGCTGGACCTGGCTGACCGACAAATGGAGGGACAGCGAGCCGCGGCTGAACCGCTCCGCCGTCAGGCCGCGCGCTTGAGGCTCGATCGCGTCATGGCCGTGCGGCATGCGAACCCGAACATCGAGGTTGCGGGCGTTGACACTTCTGGCCTCCCACGCCCAGCGGACATCGCCCTCACCGCCCTCGGCGCGGGCGAAGCCGGTCATGCTCTGGAGCATGGGCGCCGATTCGGTTACCGCGCCCCTGGAAATTCCGGTTGCTTGCGCTTCGGCCATGGTCTTTCACGGTGTCCGCATTGTTGCGCGGCAGGGAGATTCCACCCGCCTCGCAGCGGGGTCTCTATAGTACAGATCGCCGATGTCGGAAACGAATCGCGCGCTTCCCGGGCGGGTTTTCGGCTCGCCTCCCTCCCCGGCGAGGCGTAGATTCGAAGCCCGCCTCGATGAGGGAGTTCCCGATGGATCCGATGGTTGCAGCGCTCCTCGGGCTCGCGGCCGGCGCGGCTGTGGTCTGGCTCGCGCGGCGGGGCGAGACCGCGCGGCTGGCCGCCGCGCGCGACGGGGAACGCGAGCGCGCGGATTCGGCGTTGCGCGACCTGGCGACGGAGCGCGCGGCGCTCGCCGCCGCCCACGCCAGGCTCGAAGCGGTGGAGCGCGCACACAAGGAGAAAATCGATTCGCTCGAGCGGGTTCGCGGCGATATCGGGAAAGAGCTCAAGGGGCTCGCGCAACAGGCGCTGAAGGACAACCAGAGCTCCTTTCTCGGCCTCGCCAACGAAGTCTTCGACAAGCACCGCGAGCGCGTCGACGGCGAACTCAAGCCGATCAAGACCGCGCTCACCGAGTGGCGCAAGAACCTCGAAGAGATCGAAAAGACCCGCCGGGAGCATTACGGGAGCCTCACCAACGAGTTGAAGAACGTCGTCGATGGCCAGGAGCGGGTCCGGGGCGAGGCCGCGAGGCTGGTCAACGCGCTGCGGGCGGCGCCCAAGACGCGCGGGCGATGGGGCGAAGAAACGCTCAGGAACGTACTCGAACTCTCGGGCATGACGGAATATTGCGATTTCGAGACCGAGCGGTCGCTGTCCGGGGAGGCCGGGCTGCTGCGCCCGGACGTGATCATCCGCCTGCCGGGCGGGCGCCACATGGTCGTCGATGCCAAGACCTCCCTCACCGCCTATATGGACGCGGTCGAGACGGAGGACGAGGACGCCCGGCGGGAGCATCTGGAGCGCCACGCCCAGCAGCTTCGCGCCCACATGCGCAGCCTCGCCTCGAAACGCTATCAGGACGCGCTGGACACGACGCCCGACTTCGTCGTGATGTTCGTGCCCGGCGACAATTTTTACGCCGCGGCGATAGAGCGCGACCCGACGCTCTACGACGAGGCGCTGAAATCCAACGTGCTCATCGTCACGCCGACGGTGATGCTCGGCCTCGCCAAGGCCGTCGCTTTCGGCTGGCGGCAGGAGAAGGTCGCGGACAACGCCAGGGAGGTCGCCAGGCTCGGCCAGGAGCTTTACCAGAGGATGAGCACGATGGGCGTCCACATCGTCGACCTGGGAAGGGACATCGCAAGATCGGTCGAGCGCTACAACGAGTTTGTCGGCAGCCTGGAGTCCAGGGTGATGC
This sequence comes from Alphaproteobacteria bacterium, assembly GCA_965205995.1. Taxonomy (GTDB): domain Bacteria; phylum Pseudomonadota; class Alphaproteobacteria; order MPNO01; family MPNO01; genus MPNO01. The sequence goes on from OZ242200.1 coordinate 1,032,024, forward strand.
CCCAGGCACGCCGCTTCGCCGAGCTGGAGGTCGAAGGAGCGTCCCGGCCGCTGCCGGAAACGCGGCCCATAGACACCGACGTCCGAATCCCGCGCAACGACCGCGACCTGGCGATCGGGACGTCGTCCGAATCGGCCGCCGAACCGCAGCCCCCGGGGCGCCCGGCCGCGGAATAAGCGCTAGGGCGTCTGTAGCCCCTGCCGGCGTTCGCGTTCGATACGCCGCCACCGGGCGACATTGCCAAGGTGCTCCGTGAAACTGCGGGCGAAGGCATGCCCGCCCGTGCCGTCGGCAACGAAATAGAGCGCATCGCTCTCCGCCGGATGGAGCGCCGCTTCGATCGAGGCGCGGCCCGGGTTTGCGATCGGCGCGGGCGGCAGGCCGGTCACCCGATAGGTGTTGTAGGGCGATTCGATCCGCAAGTCGGTCTTGCTGAGCGGCCGGTCGAGCGGCGCCTTGCCGCCGGTCAGCGCGTAGACCACCGTGGGGTCCGATTGCAGGCGCATCCCGCGGCGAAGCCGGTTGTGGAACACGGCGGAAACGCGCGCCCGCTCGCTGGCGAGCGCGGTTTCCCGCTCGATGATCGAGGCGAGCACCAGGGCTTCTTCCGGCCCCGCCAACGCGAGACCGGGCGCGCGTCGGTCCCATAGCGACAGGAGAGTCTCCGTCATCGATTCGCGCATTCGCCGGACGAACGTCGCACGGGTGTCGCCGAGCGAGAAATAATAGGTCTCCGGCAGGAGCGACCCCTCTTCGACGTCCGCCGGGAGCGCGCCCGCGAGTCCCTCATTGGCGCCGATGAGACCGAGCACCGCGGTCGTGGTGAGTCCCTCGGCGATGGTGATCTTGCGCTTTACCGTCGCGCCCCGGGCGAGCAGCGCGATCGTTTCGTCCATCGAGACGCCGGCGGGGAAGCGGTATTCTCCGGGGCGCATCACCCGGCTCCGCCCGGTGACCCGGACGCCCGCCTCGAACAGGAACCGGTCGCCGATCACCCCGCCGGCAAGCAGCGTCCTGGCGATGCGTTCGACCCCCGCGCCCTTCTGGATCACCACCGTCCTGGCGGCCGTCAACGGCCCCGGCCGGACGAACTGAAGATGCGCCCAATAGGCGAAGCCGAGCACGAACGAAACCACCCCGGGCAACCCGAACACAGCCGCATGAAGGGCAAGCCGAGGCATCGGCGGGACCGCGGGATCAGGGCGGCGCGGCGAAAATCAGGGAAGCGTTTGTGCCGCCGAATCCGAAGGAGTTGGACAGGGCGTTGCGGATCGGACGCTCCCTGGCCTGGATCGGCGCAAGGTCGAGGTCGCAGCCTTCCGAGGGGTTATCGAGGTTGAGGGTCGGCGGGACCACACCGTCATTGATCGCCATGATCGAAAAGATCGCCTCGACACTGCCCGCGGCCCCGAGGAGGTGGCCGATCGCGGATTTGGTGGACGACATCGACAAATCGTAGGCGTCGTCGCCGAACATCCGCTTGACCGCGCCGAGCTCGATCTCGTCGCCGAGCGGCGTCGAGGTCCCGTGCGCGTTGATGTAGTCGATCTCGTCGGTATTCAGCTTCGCCCGCTTGAGGGCGGCCTTCATGGAACGGTAACCGCCATTGCCGTCTACCGGCGGCGAGGTGATGTGATGCGCATCGCCCGACATGCCGTAACCGACGACCTCGCCATAGATCTTCGCACCGCGCTTCTTTGCGTGCCCCAGCTCCTCCAGCACGACGATGCCGGCGCCCTCGCCCATCACGAAGCCGTCGCGGTCGCGGTCCCACGGGCGCGAGGCGCGCTCGGGCGTGTCGTTGAAACCGGTCGAAAGCGCCCGCGCCGACGCGAAGCCGGCGATGCCGATCCGGCAGACGGCCGCTTCCGCGCCGCCGGCAACCATCACATCGGCATCGTCGAGCATGATCATCCGCGCGGCGTCGCCGATCGCATGCGCCCCGGTCGCGCAGGCGGTCACGACGGAGTGGTTCGGGCCCTTGAAGCCGTAGCGAATCGAGACCTGCCCCGAAGCGAGGTTGATCAGGCTGGCCGGGATGAAGAACGGCGTCACCCGGCGCGGGCCGCGCTGGTCCATCGTCAGCGAGCCGTCGAATATGATCTTGAGGCCGCCGATCCCGGAGCCGATCAGCACGCCCGTCCTCTCGCGGTCTTCTTCCCGCTCCGGCGTCCAGCCCGAATCCTCTACCGCCTCGGTCGCGGCGCCCAGCGCATAGACGATGAAGTCGTCCATCTTGCGCCGGTCCTTCGCGCTCACCACCGAATCGGGGTCGAAATGCCCGTCGCCGCTGTCGCCGATGGGAACCGTGCCGGCGATCTTGCAGGGCAGGTCGGAGACATCGAAGGCTTGCACCGCCTTGATCCCCGATTCGCCGTTGATCAGGCGACCCCACACATGGCCGACACCGGCGCCCAGCGGGGTCACCAGCCCAAGTCCGGTAACGACAACGCGTTTCATGGCCGCACCGGCCGCTCTTGCGTCATTGCGGGCCGTTCATCCGGTCCTACCAACCTCGAGCGCCCGCACGATCAGGCGTTCGCGTTTTCTTCGATGAAGTTGATCGCATCCTTGACAGTCAGAATCTTCTCCGCCGCGTCATCCGGAATCTCGCAGCCGAACTCTTCCTCGAACGCCATCACGAGTTCGACGGTGTCGAGGCTGTCGGCGCCGAGGTCGTCGATGAAGCTCGCATTGTCGGTGACCTTGGCTTCGTCGACGCCTAGATGCTCGACCACGATCTTCTTCACACGGTTGGGAGTGTCGCTCATGTCAGGGTTCCTCGGTGTGGTAGACGCCGGACCCGGTACAGGGGAAGGTCCAACGGGTTACTTGGCCGCAAGACGAGGGCCGATACCTATCATGATAGGTATCGTCTTGCCAGCGCGCGGCGAAACCGGCGACCTGCTAAAGCATGGCCATCCCGCCGTTCACGCTGAGCGTCTGCCCGGTGATGTAGGCCGCTTCGTCGCTCGCCAGGAAGGCCACGCAGGCGGCGACATCGTCGGGCGTGCCGAGGCGGCCGGCCGGGATCCGTTCGGTGAGTTTCGCGGTCTGGTCGTCGTCGAGACTCTGCGTCATCGCGGTGTCGATGAAGCCCGGCGCGACGCAGTTGACGGTGATGTTGCGCGCCGCGACCTCGGCCGCGAGCGCCTTGCTCATCCCGGTCATGCCGGCCTTGGCGGCGGCGTAGTTCGCCTGGCCCGGATTGCCGGTCTGGCCGACGATCGAGGTGATGGCGACGATCCGGCCCCAGCGTGCGCGCATCATCCCGCGCAGCGCCGCCCGCGCGAGCCTGAACCCGGCGGTCAGGTTGACGTCGAGCACGCCATGCCAGTCCTCGTCCCTGACCCGGACGAACAAATTGTCGCGTGCGAGGCCCGCGTTGTTGACCAGGATGTCGATCGCGCCCATGGCCTCGACGGCCGCCTTGGCGAGGGAATCGGTCGCAGCGGGGTCGGCCAGGTCGGCGGTCAGCACATGGGCGCGGTCGCCGAGCGCGGCGGCGCGCGCCTCCAGCGCCTCCCGGTTGCGGCCGGCCAGCGCCACCGTCGCCCCCTGGCGGTGGAGGGCCGATGCGACCGCTCCGCCGATGCCGCCCGACGCACCGGTGACCAGAGCGCGTCTGTTTCGAAGATCGAACATGTCCCTAACCCGCGATAGTCAAAGCTTCAACAGCGCCTCGAGGTCGTCGGGGCTTTCCACGGAAAGCGCGCCGAGTTCCGGATCGATCCGCCGGGCAAGCCCGGTCAGGACCTTTCCGGCGCCGAGCTCGACCACGGTTTCGGCGCCGGTGTCGCGCATAGCCAGCACGGATTCGCGCCAGCGGACGCGCCCGGTCACCTGGGCGACGAGAAGCTCGCGGATTTCTTCGGGATCCGAGACCGGTTCGGCCGAGACATTGGCCACCAGCGCCGGCTCGGGCGGTGTCATGTCCGTCGCGGCCAGCGCGTCCTTCATCGCCTCGGCCGCCGGCTGCAGCAGACGGCAGTGGAACGGCGCCGAAACGGGGAGCATGATCGCGCGCCGGATGCCGCGCTCCTTGGCCAGCGCCACCGCGCGCTCGACCGCCTCCTTGTTGCCGGAAAGCACCACCTGGCCGGGCGCGTTGTCGTTGGCGATATCGCAGACCTGGTCCTCGGCCGCATCCGTTGCGATCTCGCTCGCCTGGTCGAGCGTGGCGCCGAGCAGGGCCGCCATCGCGCCTTCGCCGACCGGCACCGCATCCTGCATCGCCTTGCCCCGCGTCTTGAGCAGTCGCGCCGCATCCGGCAGCGCGAACGTACCCGCGGCGGCGAGCGCGGAGTATTCGCCGAGGGAGTGGCCGGCGACATGGGTCACCCGCCCGGAAATGTCGAAATCGGCCTCCCGGGCGATCACCCGGAGCACGGCGATGCTGATCGCCATCAAGGCGGGCTGCGCGTTCTCGGTCAGCCTGAGATCTTCTTCGGGGCCCTCGCGGATGAGGCGCGACAGGTTCTGTTCGAGAGCGTCGTCGACTTCCTCCAGGGTCTCCCTGGCGATCGGAAACGCGCTCAGAAACGCCTCCCCCATACCGACGGCCTGGGAGCCCTGCCCCGGAAACACAAAGGCGATGGTCATTTCGCTACCGCTCTGGATCCACGAAACGGGGCCGACAGGGGCCGGCGCGAGAACAGACATTGGCGCCCCCGTCCTGTCAAGCGGTTGCGCGGTAGGGTGAATTGTGTATAGTCCGCGCGCCGTCGAGCGGATGGGCGTTGCTTGTCTGTGACGGTTTGCCTAAATCGGTAGTCCGGCTCGGGCACTCAGTCGCGAGACATCGGGGTATTTGCCGTCAGCGCCGGCATGGCAGTCAGGGAGCGTCGCGAAGTGGCATTCTACGAAAGCGTCTATATCGCGCGGCCCGATATCTCGGCCGCGCAGGTGGAGGCGCTGACCCAACGCCTGACCGAGATCATCGAGACCAGCGGCGGGCGCGTGACCAAGAACGAATACTGGGGCCTGAAGAACCTCTCCTACCGGATCAAGAAAAATCGCAAGGGGCATTATTCGCTGCTCAATATCGACGCTCCGAGCGAGGCGGTCGGAGAATACGAGCGTAATATGAGGCTTAGCGAAGACGTGCTGCGCTATCTCACCGTCCGGGTCGATGAGCTCGAAGAAAACCCCTCGGTCATGATGACCCGCGGGTCGCGCGACGATCGCGGACGCGGGCGCGGACGCGGTTTCGGCGGCCGCGACGGCGGCAGGCCGCAGGCCGCGAAGCCGACCGAACCGGACGCGAAGCCGACCGAACCGGACGCGAAGCCGACCGAACCGGACGCGCAGCCGACCGAACAAGCCGCGCAGCCGACGAACAAGCCGCGCAGCCGACCGAACAAGCCGCGCAGCCGACCGAACCGGACGCGAAGCCGACCGAACCGACGCGAAGCCGACCGAACCGGACGCGAAGCCGACCGGGCAGGCCGCGGAGCCGACCGAGGCCAAGGCGGCCGATGAGACGAAGGAGACCACGGAATGAGCCGGCGGCCTTTCTTCCGGCGGCAGAAGAGTTGTCCGTTCTCGGGGCCCAACGCGCCGAAAATCGATTACAAGGACGTGAGGCTGTTGCAGCGCTTCATCTCCGAACGCGGCAAGATCGTGCCGAGCCGCATCACCGCGGTCTCCACCAAGAAGCAGCGTGAGCTCGCCCAGGCGATCAAACGCGCCCGCAATATCGCGCTCCTGCCCTTCCTCATCCGCTGACGGCGTCAGCGGGCGGCGCCGCCGCATGTCCCGCCAGCTCATCCTCGCGGTCGGCGCGGGCGCCCTTACGGCGCTGTTCTATGTGGCCGTGGGGCTGGGCTCGTTCGGCTCGCTGATCCTCGCCTATCTCGCTCAGCTGCCGCTGTTCGCCATCGGGCTCGGCGCGGGGTTTCGCTACGCCAGCCTCGCCACGGGCATCGGAGCGGTGCTGATCGCCGTGGCCCTGCCGCTGAGCGTGGCGGCGCTCTTCCTGGTGACCGTCGCCCTCCCCGTATTGGTGCTCACCAACCGGTCACTGCTCAGCCGGACCAACCCGGACGGCAGCACCGAGTGGTACCCGCTGGGCCATCTCGTGGCGATGCTGAACGCGATAGCGCTCGCGGCTCTGCTGGCGGCGGCTCTCCTGTTCGGGAGCCATGAAGGCGGCATGATCGGGGCGGGCAAGGCGCTGCTCGCGGAGATGATGCGCGGGCTCGTCGGCGACGACTCGAGCCGGCAGGCCGTCGCCGCCGCCCGAGACCGTCTCGCCTGGCTGCTTCCGGCGCTGGTGCTCACCTCCTGGCAGATCATGGTCATCGTCAACGGGCTGCTCGCCCAGGGCGCGCTCTCCCGGTTTTCACTCAATATCCGCCCCGGTGCGCCGTTTCGCGACTTGTGGCTGCCGCAATGGCTTTCGTTTGCGCTGGCGGCGGCGCTGATTGCCTCTTTCCTGCCGGGACAGATCGGCGATTTCGGCGGAAACGCGGCGATCGTGGCCGCGCTTCCCTTTGTCTTTCTCGGCCTGTCGGTTATACATGCGGTGTCGGTGCGCTGGCCTGCACGGACGTTTATCCTGATTTGCGTTTATTTCGGCATGTTCATGACAGGCTGGCCCGCGCTGGTCGTCGCGGCGATCGGCGTTCTTGAGACATGGCTTTCCCTGAGACAGCGGTTTTCAGGCGGCCGCCGTCAAGACGAGGAGGAGTAGCGATGCAGGTGATCCTGTTGGAGCGCATCGAGAAGCTCGGCCAGATGGGCGAAGTGGTCGACGTCAAGGCGGGCTATGCGCGGAATTTTCTGCTGCCGCGGAACAAGGCGCTGCGCGCGACCGGAGACAACATCGAGACCTTCGAATCGCGGCGCGTGCAACTCGAGGCGGACAACTTCGCCCGGCGCGAAGAAGCCGAGAAGGTGTCGGGCAATTTCGACGGGCTGACGGTGGTGCTCACCCGCCAGGCTTCGGAGAGCGCCCAGCTATACGGCTCGGTGACGAAGCGCGATATCGCGGAGGCGATGGTCGAGGCCGGCTTTACCATCGCACGCAACCAGGTCGCGCTCGACCGTCCGATCAAGACGGTCGGTCTCCACCCGGTTCGCGTGCAACTCCATCCGGAGGTCTCGGTCACCATCACCGTGAACGTCGCGCGAACCCAGGACGAGGCCGAGGCCCAGGCGCGCGGCGAGACCATCGGCGCCGACTACGACGACGACGACGAGATCGGTGGGGTCGGATTCGGCGCCGAGCGCGCCGACGAGGAACCACCCGCCGAAGACCCCGCTGCCGAAGAAGAAGCCGATGAGGAGCCGCCGGCCGAGGGTTAGCCCGGACCGCCGCCGCGCGCGGCCGACCCGAAACGCCGCCTCGCCCGCCCGATGCCATGAACCGCGACCGAATCGCCTTCGTCGCCGGGTCCACCCGCCAGGCGCAGAGCGCACTCAAGACGCTCGACAAGCGCTACGGCTCGGTCAAGCCCGATGAAGCCGATGTCATCGTCGTGCTCGGCGGCGACGGTCTCATGCTGGAGACGCTGCACCGCTTCATCAGGCGCAGGGTTCCGATCTATGGCATGAACCGGGGCACGGTGGGCTTCCTGCTCAATGCCTATAGCGACCGCGGATTGCGCGAAAGGCTCGCCGCCGCCCAGCAGGTCGAACTCAGACCTCTGTCGATGAAGGCGACCTCCATCGACGGCTCCAAGGTGGCGGCGCTCGCCATAAACGAAGTGGCCCTGCTGCGCGAGACGCGGCAGGCGGCCAGGGTGCGGATCCGTATCGATGGAACGGTGCGGATGCCGGAGCTTGTATGCGACGGCGCTATCGTTGCGACGTCGGCGGGCAGCACCGCGTACAACCTGTCGGCGCACGGCCCGATCATTCCCCTCGGCGCGCAGCTCCTGGCGCTCACACCGATCAGCGCGTTCCGGCCGCGGCGGTGGCGCGGCGCGCTGCTGCCGTCTTCGGCAAGGCTCAGGATCGACGTGCTGGAGCCGAAGAAGCGGCCGGTCAGCGCGGTCGCCGACTATACCGAAGTGCGCGACGTGCGCTCGGTCGTGGTCCAGGAAGATCGCTCCGCAACCCTCCATCTGCTGTTCGATCCGGAGCACAATCTCGAAGACCGGATACTGAACGAGCAGTTCGTCCCCTGAACCGCGCCCGCCGAAGGCGGGAGGGGATGGGGTGCAAGAAGGCTCCGCGCGGCGCCGGTGGGAGGGGTCAATGACTGAGTTCCCCGGGATGAAGACCGTGCGTATCCAGAACCGGCCGGCGCGGGTCCATCGCGGCGATCTTTGCGTGGTCGGGTCCGGCGCGGCGGGCATGTCGGCGGCGCTGGAGGCGGTCGGGCTCGGGCAGACCGTCGTCCTGGTGGATGCCGCCCACCAGCTCGGCGGGCAGGCGGTCGGCGCGGCGCTCGGCACCATCTGCGGGCTGTTCCGCAATGGGCCGGTGCCCAGGCGCCTGACCCACGGCGCGATGGACGAGTTGTTCGAGACGCTGTTCGCGGAGGGCGACGCCGCGCTGCGCCGCGTCCGCGGCACCTTCATTCTCGACTATGTGCCGAACGCCTGGATGCGCTGGGCCGAACGGAAAATCGTCGAGACCGGGATCGTCCCCCTGCCCGGCGCCATCGTGCGCCGGGTCGAGCACCGCGACGGCTATGTGGAGGCGCTGTCCCTCGCGACGCGGTTCGGCGATGCTCGCGTCGAGGCCGGCCGGTTCGTCGACGCCTCGGGCGACGCCGTCCTTCCCTGGCTGGCGGGGCTGGAGTTGCGGGAATCGGACCGGCAGGTCCTCGGCACGGTGATGGCGATCCTGGAGGAGGTCGATACCGGGCACTGCGCCGGCTACCCGCGCTCGCTCTACCACGATCTGATCCGCAAGCATGCGGACGAGTTCGGCCTGGTGCGCGCCGAAGGGCCGGTCTTCGTCGTGCCGGGCACGCGCAAGCTCCTGCTCAACCTGACCCATGTCGAAACGCCGATGGAGCCGGCCGGGCTGGCGTTGGCGGGGATCGAGGGCAGGCGGCAGGTCGACGCGCTGCTCCGTCTGTTCAAACGCGAACTGCCCGAGGCGTTCGGGGAGGCGAAGGTCGCGGTCTACGGCAATGCCGGAATCCGTCAGACCCGCACGATCGTGGGGCGTCGCCATGTCACGGTGGAGGATGTCGCGACCGGGGCCCGGCCGCCGGACGCCATCGCCCGCACCACCTGGCCGATCGAACTGCACGGCGAGCCGGCGGGCGCGCACTGGACGCTGTTCGGCGAGGACCACATCCACTACATCCCCTTCGGCGCCATGCTGCCGGAGGGCCTGCACAACGTGGTGGTCGCCGGGCGCTGCATCGACGCCGAACCGGCGGCGCTGGCCAGCCTCCGCGTGATGGGGCCCTGCTTCGCCATGGGCCGGGCCGCGGCGGCGGCGAGCCGGCTGAACAGCAGCGGCTCGCTGCACCAGATCGAAATCGCCGCCCTCCAGGACGCGGTCGAGGACAACCTGACCCGGGAAACGACCGACTCCTGGGCCGGCGAGGCGGTGCGGGAAACCGGCCCGGAAGCCGAGAGGAAAGGGGCGTAGGACGCATGGACAGCTAATACTTAATTAAATTAATAGGTTATCATAAAATCCTAAGGTAATGTGTTACTTGAAGTTTCGCCGCACCCGCAAGGGCCGGAGGGAGAGTTGGGATCCTTCCCTAAAGATCTGAAAAATCGGGTTTTTTCTTGTTGAGAAAGGCCTCGATTCCGCGCGCGAAGGCCTCGCCGAAGCGGATTTTCTCGAACGCCTGGCCTTCGTTCCGGAGACCGGCCGAGAGCGGCGTCTCATAGGTCTCGTTGAGCACCCGCTTGAGGGTCGCGAGCGGGATTGCGGGCCGGGCGGCGAGGTCGCCGACCCAGCGCGCGATCGCCTCGTCCAGCCCGCCCGCCGGGACGGTCTCGCAGACCAGCCCCCACGCTTCGGCCTCGGCGACGCCGATCCGGCGTCCACGCATGATCATCTCCTTGGCGCGCCCGAGCCCGGCGATGCGGGCGAGGCGCTGCGTCCCGCCCGATCCCGGAATCGCGCCGAGATTGATTTCGGGCAGCGCGAACTCCGTGCCTTTCGCGGCGATCCGGAAGTCGCAGGCGAGCGCGATCTCGAAGGCGACGCCCATCGCGTATCCCTCGATGGCGGCGATCACCGGTTTGCGGCAGCGCTCGGGCGCCGCCACCGCCCAGGCGAGGTCGGCCATGCCGTCGGCCGGCACTTGCTGGAACCCCGCGATATCTCCGCCCGAGCTGAACACCCCGTTCGCGCCGCGGACCACGATCACGCGGACATCGGGATGGGCGTCGAGCTCTTCGAGGATCGCGGCGAACTGGGCGCGGGCGGCGAAGCTCACCACGTTGAGGGGCGGCCGGTCGAAGATCGCCGTCCCCTGCCCCGCCTTGGCGTCGATCTCCCAACGCAGCCCGTCGAGTTCCGCGAGCACCGATGCGCGCCGTTCCGAAAGCTCGTTCACCCGTTCCTCCGATGCATTGCGTCCGCGCCGCATAAGGCCATATCCCGGCGTCGGGCGGCAACTCGGCCGCCCTCTGGCACCGCCCAGGGCGCTCGGGCAGAATGGCGCGCCCGCCGGCAACCGGCGGCGGAGGAAATCGATGAGTGGGGGTATCCGATGGCGGTGGTGTTGATCGACCGCGACGGCGGAATCGCGACGGTCACGATCAACCGTCCGGAAAAGCGCAACGCGCTCAACGCCGCCGGCTGGGAAGCGCTTTCGGAGGCCTTCGAGGAGTTGTCCGAAGACGACGGCCTGCGCTGCGTCGTGCTGCGCGGCGCGGGACCCGACGCATTCGCGGCCGGGGCGGACATGTCGGGTTTCATGGACGAGCATTCCAACGCGGAGCTGGCCAGGAGCTATATGGGCAAGACCCATCGCGCCTGCGAGGCGATCGCCAAGGGCCGCCATCCGGTGGTCGCGATGATCCACGGATACTGCCTCGGCGGCGGGTTCGAGATCGCGACGGCCTGCGACATCAGGATCGCCGCGCGGTCGAGCCGGCTCGGAGTGCCGGCGCGGCTGGTCGGGCTCTATCTCGGATACGGGCTGCTCGACACGATGATCGCCGCGGTGGGCCGGGCGAACGCTCTCGAGATCGCGCTCGAAGGCCGCGTCTATACCGCCGAGGAAGCCTTCGCCAAGGGCATGATCAACCGGGTCGTCGACGACGACGCCCTGGAAGAGGAGGCCTACGCGTCGGCGCGGCGCATCGCCGAGGGCGCGCCGCTGGCCGCGCGCTGGCACCGCAAGGCCGTCCACCGGCTCGCCGACCCGTCCCCGCTCACCGACGAAGAGATCGCGGATTCGTTCTCCTACGCCGATAGCGAGGACTATCACGAGGGCTACCGGGCGTTCCTCGCCAAGGAAAAGCCCGCCTTCAAGGGCCGCTGAACGATGAGCGGAATCCGGGACAGCGCGCCGGCCACCGGGCCTCTCGCGGGCGTCAGGGTGATCGAATGCGCGCAGGTGGTCGCGGGCCCGACATGCGGCTACATGCTGGCCGATCTCGGCGCCGATGTGATCAAGGTCGAGCGCGCGCCGATGGGCGACGACGTGCGCCGCATGACGCCGCCCTCGATCGAGGGCGAATCGGCGGCCTTCATGATGCTCAACCGCAACAAGCGCGCGATCGCCCTCGACCTCAAGCAGGAATCCGCCAAGGCGGCGTTCCTGCGCCTGGTGCGGACCGCGGACGTGCTGATTGAGAACTACCGCCCCGGCGCCATGGAACGCATGGGGCTCGGCTATGACGACCTCAAGGCGGAGAACCCGGCGCTGGTCTACGCGACCATCTCCGGTTTCGGGCGGACCGGCCCCTATGCCGGGCGCGGCGGCTACGATCTCGTCGCCCAGGCCATGTCGGGGCTGATGAGCATCACCGGCGAGGGGCCGGGCCGCCCGCCGGTCAAGGTGGGATCGCCGATCGCCGATTTCGCGGCCGGCATCCTCGCCGCGCTCGGCATCGTCTCGGCCTATTCCCACCGGCTCAAGACCGGCGAAGGGCAGTTTCTCGAAACCTCGCTGTTCGAGGCGGCGATTTCGGCCACCTTCCATCAGACCGCGATGTTCCTCGCCACCGGCGACCCGCCGCCGCCGCTGGGCTCGGCCCACCCGCTGGCCGCCCCCTACCAGGCTTACGAGACCGCCGACGGCTGGATCACCGTCGGCGCCGGCAACAACGCCAACTGGCCGAGGCTCGCCAAGGCGCTTGGCGCGCCCGAGCTCACCGAGGATCCGCGGTTTCTCACCAATGACGACCGGATGGACAATTTGGCGGAGCTCAACGAGGCGCTGGCCCCGCTGTTCCGGGCGCATGGCTCGGAAAAACTGCTGGCGACGCTGGAAGAGCTCGGCGTCCCGGCCGGGCCGGTGCTCGACATCGGAGAGATGACCGAGGATCCGCAAACCCTCGCGCGCGAGATGATCCTGGAGGTCGACCACAGCCGGCTCGGCCCGGTGCGCACGCTCGGCCCGCCGATCAAGCTCGCCGCGACGCCGGCGAATGTCCGGCGGGGGGCGCCGGTGCTCGGCGAGCACTCGGCCGAGATTCTGGGCGAATACGGCTACGATTCCGGCGAGATCGCGGCGATGGCGGAAACCGGGGCGGTGATCCTGGCCTGATCCGTCAGGCGGCGAAGTCGATGGCGCCCGAGCCCAGCCATTCCTCGCGCACCCGGGCGATTGTCGCGGCCTCGAAGAAACCGTCGATGCGCCGCGCGATGTCGGCGACCAGCCCGGGCGCCGCCGCCGCGGCGCGCCACCAGACGCTCTCGGCTTCGCCCGCCTTGCCGGCATGGCGGGCGCCCGCCTCGACCCGCCACTTCGCGAACCAGGTCATGGTGCGCAGCCATGTGAGGCGCCGCATCGGCATCAGCCACGGCCGCAGCGCGGTCGCGAGACCGGGCGGAACCGCGTCGAGATAGGCGGTATAGAAGCCGCGCACGTCGTCATGCGAGAGCGCTAAGGCGCAATCGGCGTCCCACATCGTCGAGGTGTAGAGGCTGGCATGCGCCACATCGATGGCGGGCGAGCCGTAGAGGACCTTTTCAAGATCGACGAAGACCGCGCGCGCCTCCCCCGCCCGGCGCTCGACCAGGAAGTTGCCGGGGTGGGCATCGGTGGCGCAGAGCGCGATCGGCTGCCGCGCACCGGCGCGGCGCGCGGCATAGCCCCGCGCCCAGCCGAGTTCCTCGGCGATCTGCGCCCGCGCCGGGGCCGTCATCCCCGCGCGGTCGAAATAGAGCGCCTGTGGTTCGATGAAACCGAGCACGCCGGCAATCGGATCGGCATGAACGGCAAGCGGCCGTCGTTCGCCTTCGGAGGGCGGCGGCAAGGCGTGAATTCCGGCGAGGCAGGCGGCGATGGCCGCGAGGTCGCCCGGCAGCCGCGCCGGCCCGCCCGCGACCATGGCGACGACGAGGCCGCCCCAGGGCAGGCCCGGTCGCGGCTCGATCCGGCCAGCGAGGGCGGGGGTGCAGCCGCTCGGCGCGGCGTGGGCGAAGCAGGCTTCCTGGTAGTCGAGGTTGTCGGCGGGCGTGAGCTCGAACTGGCTCGCCCGGGGCAGGCGCAGCAGCCACTTCGTGCCGGCGATGCGCACATGGTCGTGAAACAGCCCCTTGACGGGCATCGGCTCGAGCTGCTCCCGCGCGATGCGGGCGAAGCCGTCCGCGCACCGCAGCCCGGCGAGCGCGGCGTCCAGATCGAGTCTTGCGGCGGTTGCTCCCTTCGCTGGCATGATCCAGATCAGGTTCCGTGGGTGTGCTCTCAGCCCGGACGCAGCGCGCCGGACACCCCAGCCGGCCATACGGTGAACCGGCGGTCGGGGCGCGTCAAGTGTTGCGCCGACCCGGCCCGTTGCCGCCCCGCCGCCAAATGTCTATCAGTCTCGCCATGACAGATTCCAACCGCGTCATCGTCGTCGGCGCCGGCCCGGTCGGCATGACCACCGGGCTCGCCCTCGCCCGCGAAGGCGTGCCCGTCACCGTGCTCGACTGGCTGGCGGACATCCCCACCGATCACCGCGCATCGACGCTCCACCCCTCGACGCTCGCCATGCTCGACCCGCTCGGCATGACCGGGGAGGCGCTGGAGCGCGGGCTGCACTCGCCGCAGTTCCAGTTCCGCGACCGCGCGAGCGGCGAAATCGTCGCCGAGTTCGACTACGCCGTTCTGGCCGGCGAGACCCCGTTCCCCTTCGCGCTCCAGCTCGAGCAGCACAAGACCATCTCAATCGCCGAGGCGCGCGCTCGCAAATTCGACTGTTTCGACCTCCGCCGCGAGCACGAGGCGACGGAGATCCGCCAGACCGCGGACGGGGTGGAGGTGGAGGTCCGGTTGCCCGATGGCGGCACCGACCGGATCGCCGGACGCTACCTCGTCGGCTGCGACGGCGGGCGCAGCGCGGTGCGCAGGTCGGCCGGTATCGACTTCCCCGGCTTCACCTGGGAGGAGCGGTTCATCATCGTCTCGACCCGGTTCGATTTCGGCGCCGCGGACGGGTTCCGCTACCGCAACTATATCGCCCATCCCGACCAGTGGAGCGCGATCATCAAGGTGCCGGGCGAAACCGGCGAGGGCGTGTGGCGGGCGCTCTTCCCCGCCTTTACCGACCAGCCCGACGAAGAGGTGCTGGCCGATGAATGGATCCAGGCGCGCTTCGCCGAGTGCCTGCCCTACGATCCGCCCTACGGGATCGAGCACCGCAACCTCTACGCGATCCACCAGCGGGTCGCGGCCTCGTTCCGGCGCGGCCGGGTGATGCTGGCCGGCGATGCCGCGCATGTGAACAACCCGGTCGGCGGCATGGGGATGAACAGCGGCATCCATGACGGGCTGAACCTGGCGGAGAAGCTGACCGCGATCTGGCGCGGCGAAGGCGACGAGGCTCTGCTCGACCGCTATGATCGCCAGCGCCGTCCGATGGCGGAAAAATACGTCCAGGCCCAGTCGATCCGGAACAAGGAGATGCTCGGCGAGCGCGACCCGGAAATCCGCAAACGGCGCTTCGACGAGTTGCGCCGGACTGCGGACGACCCCGGCGCAGCGCGGGCCTATCTCCGGCAGTCGTCGCTGATCGCCATGGTCGAGGAGGCCAACGCAATCGTCTAGCGCGTCCGCGCGCCACCACAAGCGGGGAAACACCATGAGCAGCCAACGACCGCCCTTCCGCGCCGATCACGTCGGCAGCCTGCTGCGTCCGGCCAGCGTCGCCGAGGCGCGGCGCAAATGCCTCGCCGAGAAGACGATGCCGGAAGAGGAATTGCGCGCCATCGAGGACGAGGCGATCGCCGAAGCCATCCGCTTGCAGGAGGACATCGGCCTCAAGGCGGTGACCGACGGCGAGTACCGCCGCCTGTTCTGGCATTACGACTTCATGGGGATGCTGACCGGCTTCGAGTTCGAGCGCCGCGAACAGGGGGTGCAGTTCGCCGGCGTGCAAATCCCGCCCCTCTACCCGACGATCACCGGCAAGCTCGACTTCCCGGACGACCACCCGATGCTCGACCATTTCAAATTCGTCGCATCGCACGCGAGCGTCTTGCCCAAGATCTCCATCCCGGGCCCGAGCTGCTGCCATTTCCGCACCGCGCCGGAAGACATCCATGTGCCGGAATACGGCGACATGGACGTGCTGTTCGCCGACATCGCGGCGACCTACCGGAAGGCAATTCAGGCGTTCCACGACGCCGGCTGCCGCTACATCCAGCTCGACGACATCTTCTTCGCCTATCTCTGCGATCCCAGGCACCGCGCCGAGAAGGAGGCGGCGGGCCTCGACCCGGACTGGCTGATCGACCGCTATGCCTGGATGATGAACCAGGCGATCGAGGACCGGCCGGACGACATGACGGTGGCGATGCATCTCTGCCGCGGCAATTTCCAGTCGACCTACGCGGCGGAAGGCGCCTACGACCCGGCCGCCGATGCGGTGTTCAACAAGACCGGGGTCGACATCTTCTTCATGGAATACGACACCGAGCGCGCCGGCGGGCTTGAGCCGCTCGGCCTGCTCGCCAAGGGCAACCAGCGGGTTCTGCCCGGTTTCATCACCACCAAGACGCCGGAGCTCGAAAGCGTCGACGACCTCAAGCGCAAGTTCGACGAAGCCTCGAAATACGCCGATCTCGACCAGCTCGGCATCGCGCCGCAATGCGGCTTCGCCTCGACCGAGCACGGCAACAAGATCAGCCCCGACGACCAGCGCCGCAAGCTCGACCTGGTGGTGACCCTGGCCGAGGAGATCTGGGGCGGGGTGTGAGCCGACACACCCCGGCTATTCGCCAGCGCGTCGTTTGACCCGCTTGTCCGGGGGCTACGGCCACAGCGCCCGGCTGGCGATGCGCGCGCCCTCGGCCAGGGCTTCGAACTTGGCCCAGACGATGCTCGGATGGACTTCGGGCGTCGCGCTTGCGCTGGTGCCGAAGCCGCAATCGCCGCCGGCGATCACGTTCTCGCGGCCGACCAGCCCGGCGAACCGGAGGATCCGCTCGGCGATCAGATCCGGGTGCTCGACGAGGACCGAAGAGTGGGTGATGACGCCGGGTATCAACAGCTTCCCGTCGGGCAATTCGGTGTCCTTCCAGAGCTGCCATTCGTGCTCGTGGCGCGGGTTCGCCGCCTCGAAGGAAAAGGCGCCCGCCTCGACCCGGAGCACGATGTCGAGCACCCAGCCGAGTTCGACCTCGTGCACCCTCGGTCCCATGTTGATGCCGTAGCAGGTGTGGTAGCGCACCCGGTCCTCCGGCACCCCCTTCAGTGCATGGTTGATCGCCTCGACCTGGGCCGCGACCCATATGCGGTATTCGTCCATTTCCAGATCGGGCGTCTTGACGTAGCGGGTGACCAGATGCGGGTCGTCGATCTGCAGGATGAACCCGGCATCGACGATCGCCCGGTATTCCTCGTTCATCGCATCGGCGACCGCGTAGAGGAATTCCTGGTCGGAGGAATAGTGCTCGTTCTTCTGGTTGCCGGCGATGTCGACCGGGGAGATGGCGGGGACGAACGCCTCTTCCGCGCCATGGGCGTCGACGGCGGCACGCAGATTGGCGAGGTCGCGGTCGAGCTGGTCCCGCCCCCGGTAGCGGACCGGCCCGACGCAGACCATCTCGGCGACGGGCAAGACCGCGCCGGCGCCGTGCGGCCGGGCGGCTTCGTAGAATTCGGGAAAGGCCAGCGCCTCGCGCGAGCCGGCCCATGGGGTCCCGCGCGGCCTGGGGCGGGCCTCGTAGCCTTCCAGGCGCTCATTGGCGTAGACGGCGAAGCCGCGCTTGGAGAATTCGCCGTCGTCGACGATATCGATCCCGAG
Source organism: Alphaproteobacteria bacterium (assembly GCA_965205995.1). Classification (GTDB taxonomy): domain Bacteria; phylum Pseudomonadota; class Alphaproteobacteria; order MPNO01; family MPNO01; genus MPNO01. Next base: position 1,049,357 of record OZ242200.1, read on the forward strand.
CGCGACCTGCCGCGCGACGACCTCGTCGACCGCGGCCTTGAGCGTGGATTCGTAAGCCGCGCGGTCGATGGCGACCCCGCGGTCCTCGGCAACGAACGCGTCGACCAGCGCCTGCGGCCGCGGCAGACTCCCGACATGGGTGGTCAGGATCCTGTCTGCGCTGTTCTTCATGACCCTCTCCTTCGTTGTCCGGACTCCGGGATGCAAGCTGCGTTAGGCGCCGGTTCTGTCTCCGCCTCGCGGGATTCATATTATAGTTGCCCCAGCGGTCGAACGCGGGTCAAACGAAGGAAATCCCGATGAATCGGAGCACGGATCGAATCCTGACCACCCATGTGGGGAGCCTGATCCGGCCGAAGGAAATACAGGACATCCTGGCCGCGAAGCAGCGCGGCGAAGCGGTGGACGAGACGTATCACCGCAGGGTGCTGGAGGAGTCGGTGGCCGCGATCGCGCAACGCCAGGCCGAAACCGGGGTAGACGTCATCAGCGACGGCGAGTTCGGCAAGTCGATCAGCTGGTCGCAATACGCGCTCGAACGGCTGAGCGGGTTCGAACGGCGTCCGGTGGCGCCCGGCGCGAGCGACCCGTTCGTCCGCGGTCTCGACCGCGAGCGCTTTCCCGAGTTCTACGCCGAGCTCGACGCGCACGACCGGTCGCAGGGACGATTCGACGGCGGCGCGGGGCGGCAATACGAATCGGTCTGCGTCGCGCCGATCGCCTATACCGGCCAGGATCAGCTGGAGCGCGATATCGGGAATTTCAAGGCGGCGCTCGCCGGAGTCGACGTCGCCGAAGGATTCCTTCCCGTCGCCGCACCGGCCAGTGTCATCCCCGACCGCAGGAACGAGTACTACAAGAGCGACGAGGAACTGATCTTCGCCATCGCCGACGCCATGCGGGTCGAATACAGGACGATCGCCGAGTCCGGCCTGCTGGTCCAGATCGACGACGCGCGCGCCGCGGTCACCTACGACCGGATGGTGCCGCCGGCGACCCTGCAGGATTTTCGCAAATGGCTCGGCCTGCACATGGAGGCGCTCAACCACGCGCTGGACGGGATTCCCGAAGAGCAGGTGCGCTATCATGTGTGCTGGGGGAGCTGGCCCGGCCCGCATACCAGCGATGTCCCGATCGGCGACATCGTCGATCTCATCCTGAGCGTCAACGCCGGCGCCTATGTGCTGGAGATGGCGAACCCGCGCCACGAGCACGAATGGGCGGTGTGGAAGGACGTCAAGCTGCCGGACGGCAAGGTTCTGATCCCGGGGGTGATCAGCCACGCCACCAATGTCGTCGAGCATCCCGAGCTGGTGGCCGAGCGCATCGCGCGGCTGGCCGAGCTGGTCGGGCGCGAGAACGTCATCGGCTCGACCGATTGCGGCTTCGCGCAGAGCCCGTTCCACCGCCGCGTCCACCCGACCATCCAATGGGCCAAGCTCGAGGCGCTGGTCGAGGGCGCGAGGCTGGCCAGCGAAAGGCTGTGGAACTAGGGCCTCTCCGGTACGGAAAGATGGCCGGTCAGTGGTAGAACAGCCGCGGCAGGAAGAGCGACAGCGACGGTATCCCGACGAGCAGCGCGAGGCGCACGATGTCGGCGCACCAGAACGGCGTGACGCCCTTGAACACGGTGCTGGTCTTGACGTCCTTGAGCACGCCGGCGAGCACGAAGACGTTGAGCCCGACGGGCGGGGTGATCAGGCTGATCTCGGTCACCACCACCGCGATGATGCCGAACCAGACCAGGATCGCCTCCTCGCCGAGCCCGGCATAGCCGAGCCCCTGCACGACGGGGAAGAAGATCGGGATGGTGAGCAGCAGCATCGACAGGCTCTCGAAGACGCAGCCGAGCACGAGATAGATCGCGAGGATGATCACGATCACCATCAGCGGCGACAGCTCGTAGCCGGTGACCAGCGACAGGAGCCCGGCCGGCAACCCGCCCCGGTTGACGAAGTTGGAGAAGATCAGCGCCCCGATCAGCACGATGAACAGCATCGCCGTGGTACGCGCTGAGTCGGTCAGCACCTCCAGCAGCGACCGCCAGGTGAGCGCGCCGCGGGCGTACGCGATCAGGAACGCGCCGCCCGCCCCGACGCCGGCGGCCTCGGTCGGGGTGAACAGCCCGCCATAGATCCCGCCCATCACCAGGATGAAGAGAAGCAGCGTCCCCCAGACCCCCCTGAGCGCGGCGAAGCGTTCCGGCCAGGGGAAGCGCTCCGCCCTCGGCCCCTCCTCCGGCCGTCGCCAGACGACCCACTGTACGGCGGCGAGATAGAACGCGATCCCCACCAGGCCGGGGATGAAGCCGGCGGCGAACAGCTCGCGGATGCTGGTCTCGGTCATCAGCCCGTAGATCACCAGGATGACGCTCGGCGGGATCAGGATGCCGAGCGTCCCGCCGGCGGCGATCGACGCCGAGGCCAGGCTGTCGGAATAGCCGTAGCGGCGCATCGGCGGCATGGCGACCTTGGACATCGTCGCCGCGGTCGCGAGGCTGGACCCGCAAATCGCGGAAAACCCGCCGCAAGCCACGATGGTCGCCATCGAGAGCCCGCCGCGGCGGTGGCCGAGAAAGGCGTGGGAGGCACCGTAGAGCTCGCCCGAAAGCCCCGCCCGGGAGACCAGATTGCCCATCAGGATGAACAGCGGCACCACCGACAGGCCATAGGATAGCGCGGTCTCGGAGACCAGCGTGCCGACCATCGAAAGCGATGGCTGCCATCCCGAGAGATAGCCGAAGCCGGCGAAGCCGACGAGCCCCATCGCGAAGGCGATCGGCAAGCGCAGGAACACCAGCGCCAGCAGCAGCACAAAGCCGATGATGACAACGTCCATGGGATCCGAATCGCTGTCCTGTCAGACGGTGCCGCGATCGTCGCCCGCGCTGTCGGGCAAAGTTCCGGACCCGCGCGCGTAGCGAACGACGTTGAAGGCGAACGCCACCGCGCCGCAGGCGCTCAAGGCGGCGATGAAATAGGTGATCGGCGCGAGCTTGATCTCAAGGAACTCGGTCGCATCGCCGTATTCCGCCGTGAGGTCGGCGATGATCCAGACCCGCCAGGCGACGAAAGCGAGCGCGACCGCCATGATCGCGTTCAGTATCGCCTGGCGCAGCGGAACCAGACGCTCGGGATACCAGATATCGAGCAGATCGACGGAGACGTGCTCCTCACGGACGCACACCGAGGGCAGGATGGCGAACACGATGAGGCCGAGCATGAGCTGCGTCAGCTCGGTCGCGCCGTCGAGCGGGGCGCCCAGAAGCTCGCGCCCGATGACGTCGACGCAGGTCATCGCCATCAGCGCGAACAGCACCACGGCGGAGATCCCTTCCGGAACGGCGATCAGCCACTTGCCGCCGCGCCGTCCGGAAGGGGGTGTCCCGTCAGCGGGACTTGCTTCGCTCACTTGGCCTTGTCATAGGCGCGGGCGGTCTGGCGCAGCTCGGCGAGCGCCGCCCGGGCGTCGTACCCGCCCTTGCTGGCCCGCGCGATCCACGCCTCTTCGACCGGCTTCATCAGGCCGAGATAGTTCTCTTTCATGGCGGCGCTGGCGGTCTGGATCGAGGTTCCGGCCGCCTTGGCCGCGGCGAGGCCCGCCTTGTCGCCGGCATCCCATACGGTGCCCGCGAACTGCGACAGCTTGGCGCCGGAGACGCTCATCACCGCCTTGCGGTCGGCATCCGACAGCTTCTTGAGCGTGCCCGGGTTGATCAGAAGCGCGAAGCTTCCGTAGTAGAGCCCGCCCGGCATGATCATCACGTGCGGAACGACTTCCTTGAGGCGGAAGGTCTTCTGGGTCTCCATCGGCATGAAGATGCCGTCCGCCACGCCCGACGACAGGGCTTCGTAGACCTTGGGCGCGGGCAGCTTCACCGCGGTGACGCCGAGCGCCTTGCCGACCAGGCTGCCGACCCCGCCGGGAACCCGGATCTTCAACCCCTTGAGGTCGGCGAGCGACTTGAGCCGCTTCTTGGTTTGGATCACCGCCGGTCCGTGCGACATCAGCCCGAGCAGCACCGTGCCGCGATGCTCGTTCGCCTTGTGCAGGTATTTCTCATGCACCTTCCAATAGGCGACGGCCGCGGCCTCGGCGCTGGTGCCGAGATTGGGCATCTCGACGACCTGGGTCGCGACATAGCGGGTGTTGTAGCCGTGGAAGATCCAGCCGGCGTCGGCGATGCTGTCGCGCACCACGCCGAACTGCTTGAGCGGCGATGCGAGCTTGTACTCGATCTTGGTCTTCACCCGTCCCTGGGTCGCCTCGGCGACCCATTTGCCCCAGGTCGGCCAGATGGTCGCGTTGAGGAAATGGGTCGGCGGCGCCCAGCTCGAAATCTTGAGCACGGTCTCGGCGCCGGCGGGCGCCGCCGCCAGCGCCGCCGCAAGGCAGCCGAGCGGCAAAAGCGCAATACGTTTCAACATGGTCGTCTCCCCTTTGATAGAGCGAGCCTATCACGCAAGAGGCGGGGCCGAAAACCGGGATTGAGCGCGGATCTGGCGCCGGTCGCAGCAACGGCCCACCCGGTTGAAGCGGAACCCGATAGGCTTTGCCGGTGGGGACCTGCTGCCGGGGACGTGGGCGGCGCTCGATGCGGATACTTCACCCGACGAAGGCGCCGAGATCGGCGAATCGACCGCGAGCAGGGCCGCGATGAAGGGGATGACCTCGCACGAGCAGAAGGGGGCGAGGCCTCCGAGGAGCGCCGCCAGCACGATCATGCGGGTCTCGCGACCCTCGAAGGCGCGCGCGACCAGCGCCGTCGCCCCGGTCGCCTTGAGGCCGGCAATGAGCGCGACCGCCGCAACGACATAAGGCAGCGTTCCCGCAAACCCGCCCAGAGCGGTGCGCAGGATGCCGGCGAGGCCCGGCAGGTCGAGGGCCGCCACGGCGAGGGGGATCGCGAGGATGAACCCCCACACCGACACCGCGCCCATGAACCCGGTACGCAGCCCGCCGATACCGCGAACTACCAGTTCCGTCACGGCGCCTCGCTCCGCAGCGCGGCGAGCGCGGCCAGCGCCTGGCGCGACGGTCCGGCATCGACGCAGCATTCGTCGAGCAGAAAGGCCGCCAGGGCCTCGATATGCCGGTAGGCAGCGCGGCTGACCACGGCGCGGCCATCGCGCTCCTGCGCCACCAGCCCGCCCGCCGCAAGGGACCGGAGATGATGGGCGAGTGTCGAGGCCGGCAAGCCGGAGCGCTGCTGGATCTGCCCGACGGCGAGTCCCTCGTCGCCGGCGCGGACCAGCAGGCGAAGCACCGCAAGCCTCGGTTCGGATCCGCAGGCGCCGAATCCCCGTGCCGCCTCCTCGATGGAGAGTGCGAGGTTGGGTATGGTGCTGTGCTTTGTTTCCATATAACTAGAGAAATAGTTGTTTTAGCCGGATGTCAACATCGGCGCTCGCCCGCCCTTCGATACGCCCCTTCGGGGCTACTCGGGGTGAGGGTGGACGTGGCAAGAAAAATTTCCTCATCCCGAGTAGGCGCGCAAGCGCCGTATCGAGAGCCTGCCCTGAGCTTGTCGAAGGGGATGCCCCCGGCTACGCCACCCGGCCGAGCGCCCTGAGGATGGTCTCCGGCGTGATCGGGTGTTCCCTCACCCGCGCGCCGAAGGGCCTGAGCGCGTCGTTGATCGCGTTCATCACCGCCGATGGCGCGCCGCCGACGCCGGATTCGCCGACGCCCTTGGCGCCGAGCTCGGATTCGGCGGTCGGCGTCTGGACGTGGGCGACGTCGATATCCGGCATTTCGAGCGCCATCGGGGTCAAATAGTCGACCATCGTGCCGTTCACCAGCTGGGCGTTCTCGTCGTAGATGCAGTGCTCGTAGAGCCCGCCGCCGATGCCCTGGACGGCGCCGCCGCGGACCTGCTCGTCGGCCAGCAGCGGGTTGATCACCCGGCCGCAATCCTCCACCACCCAGTGGTTCAGCAGCCGCACCATGCCGGTCTCGACATCGACCTCGACATGCGAGGCATGCGCGCCGTTGGTGAAGATGTAGATCCTGTCGCGCAGCCGGAAATGCCGCGTCTGGGTGAGCTCGGGCTGGACGTCGTTGGGCAGCTCGCCGAGCTGGAAATGGCCGATCCGGCCGATCTCGGCGAGCGGGATCCGGGACGTGTCGCCGCCGGCATCGACCACCTCGCCGCCCGCCACGTCGAGCCGGTCGGGCGCGGTCTGCAAGAGCGCGCCGGCGAGCCTGAGGATCTCCTGGCGCAGCGCGCGCCCGGCGAGCCAGGTCGCCTCGCCGCCGATCGCCGTCGCCCGGCTGGCATAGGTGCCGCCGCCATAGGGCACCGCGTCGGTGTCGCCGGAGATCACGCGGACCCGCTCGATCGGGACGCCGATGGCGGTCGCCGCGATCTGGCGCACGACGGCGTCCGCCCCCTGCCCCTGCTCGGTGACGCCGACGGCGCACAGCACGCCGCCGCCCGGGTCCAGGCTCATCGTGCAGGCGTCCTGCGAGGCGATGGGCGCCTTGCCGGCGCCGTAATAGCCTTCCGGCCCGGGCGCCGTCCCCTTGATGAACGAACACACGCCGATGCCGCGCCAGATCCCGTCTTTGCGCAGCGCCTCCTGCTCGGCGCGGAGCTCCCGGTAGCCGATCCGCTCGACCAGCTGTTCGAGGCAGGCCTGGTGCGACAGATCCTGGACATGCACCCCCGAGGCGGTGCGGCGGGGGTATGAATCGTCCTCCATCAGATTGCGCCGGCGCATTTCCACCGGGTCCATGCCGATCGCCCCGGCGGCGAGATCGAGCAGCGCCTCGCCCGCCGAAATGCCGATCGGGTGGCCGACGCCGCGATATTGCGAGGTCGGCACGCCGTTGAGATAGACGATCCGGGCCACCGCCCGGTAGTTCGGGTGCTTGTAGGGACCGCCGGTGATATTGAGGATCTGGTTGGCCTCGAAGACGCTGGTCCGGGGGTATTGCGAGTAGGCGCCGACGCCGGACAGATCGTCGATTTCGAGCGCGGTGATCTCGCCGTCCGGGGTGACGGCCATCCGCGCCCCGATCCGGTTCTCGCGGGCGTGGATGTCGGAGACGAAGGATTCGAGCCGGTCGGCGACGAACTTGACCGGGCGCTTCAGCAAGATCGCGAGCGCGCAGGCGGCGACCTCGTCGCCATAGGTGTGGATCTTCAGCCCGAACGATCCGCCGACATCGGGCGCGACGATGCGAACATTGTGCTCCTCGACCGGCAGGTGCCGCGCGAACACGGTCTTGATCATGTGCGGCACCTGGCTGGAGGTGTGGACGGTGAGCTTCTCCGTTCCCGGGTCCCAGTCGGCGAGCAACGCGCGGGGCTCCAGGCTGACCGCGGTGTGGCGACCGAAATAATAGGTCTCCTCGACCGTCACCGCGCCGTCCGCCGCGAAGGCGGCCTCGACGTCGCCGTTGTCGATGTCGCGCCGCCAGGCAAGGTTGTCGCCGAGTTCCGGGTGGAGGATCGTCGCGCCCGGCCCGAGCGCTGTCTCCTTGTCGATGACGACGGGGAGCTCCTCCCACTCGATGTCGACCAGCTCGGCCGCGTCCTCGGCCTCGGCGCGGGTGCGCGCGCAGACCACCGCGACGGGCTCGCCCTGCCAGCACGCCCGCTCGACCGCCATCGCGTATTGCCGGGCGGCCTTCATCCCCTCGAAGCTGGTCAGCAGCCCCGACCAGGGCGGGCAGTGCTCGGCGAGCTCGGCGCCGGTCATCGCGCGCACGACGCCCGGATGCGCCGCCGCCGCCCGTGTGTCGATGCGGAGGATGCGCGCATGGCCGTAGGGGCTGCGCACGAACGCCGCATGCACCATGCGCGGCAGCGAGATATCGTCGGTGTAGCGGCCCCGACCCGCCACCGCCCGCCTGGCGCCGGGGCGCGACAGGGTCCGCCCGACATAGGAGTTGGGACCGTCGAAAGGGGTAACCGGGTTGACCGTCGACACGGCTGGCTCCTGGCAGGGATCGCAATCGGCCGGGACGCTACCAACAATGCGCGGCCGTGGCTATGTCGCGCCAGGGTCGGCGCGCGTCCTATCGGCGGAACGGCCAAAATAATGTTACTTATGGTAAATAAATATTGACATGGGACGCGTTATGATGTAGTTTTGTCATGCTAGCCAAATCGGGGCGCCGGAACTTCCGGCGCCCTTTTTCGTTGCCCGGGACGGAGAACGCCGATGACCTTCGACAAGCCCGACCGCCTTGTGGACCGCGTCTTCCTGCATTGCAGCGCGAGCGACAATCCCGACCATGACGACATCGGCACGATCCGCTCCTGGCATGTCGACGGCAACGGCTGGGCGGATGTCGGCTACCACTATTTCATCCGGAGCGACGGCACGCTGGAGACCGGCCGGCCGCTGGAGCGGACCCCCGCCGCGCAGGCGGGCCACAACGGCGCGACCATCGCGATCTGCCTGCACGGGCTGGCGGCGGAGAATTTCACCGCCGCGCAGTACCGGACGCTGATCGACCTCGCCCGGGCGATCGACGCGGCCTATTCCGGCCGCCTCTCCTTCCACGGCCATTGCGAGGTCTTTCCCTTTCCAGGGTCTATCCTGCCCGGTCTTTCCCGCCGAGGTGCTCGGGCTGGACGGCGGCGGCAGGATGGCGCGCCGGGATGCCGCATGATGTCGCAAGCGGCGCGCATTCGCGCTAGGCTTGGCCATCGAACCGGAGGCCCAGCCATGCAAATGCCGATTGCCGACCTGAAAGCGGTCGCCGCCGAGCTCGCCGCCACCGGCGAGCGTGTCCGCGTGCTCTGGCAGGAGGAGCAGTCGCTCGCCTTCGTCGCCCGCGGGCGCGAATACCGGAGCGAGTTCCACATCGACCCGGCGGACGAGGTGATGCTGATGATCAAGGGGGACATGAAGCTTCATTACCGGACCCCCGAAGGCAAGGAGGAGATCGCCGAGCTCGTGGAGGGTGCGACCATCTACACCCCCGCCGGCGTCCCCCATTCGCCGCGCTTCCCGCCCGACGCCTTCGTCCTGGTGATCGAGAGGAAGCGCCGCGAGGGCGAAATCGACCGCTTCCAGTGGTATTGCGACAATTGCGAGGCGCTGCTGCACGAGGAGAAGTTCACGGTCAGCGACTACGCCCTCGACCCGGTATCGAAGGCCTATGCCAGGTTCTTCGATTCGGAGGAGGCGCGGACCTGCGCCGATTGCGGCACGGTGATGCCGCGCCCCTGACCCGCCACGACACCGGGAGAACGACCATGCCGAAGCAAATCGTCACCTCGGCGCATTCGCCGACCACCGGCTTCACCGACCGGGCAACCCCCTCCCCGCTCGCCCAGGCGATCCGCTTCGGCAACATGCTGTTCGTCTCGGGCCAGGGCGCGCTCGACCCGGAGACCCGCGAGATCGTCTCCGACGACATCGCCGAGCAGACCCGTCAGACGCTGACCAATCTGGGCAACATCCTGGAGGCGGCGGGGGCGGATTTCGCCAATGTCGTCAACATGCGGGTGTGCCTGCGCGACGCCGCCGACTTTCCCAAGTTCAACGTGGCGTTCACCGAGTTCATGCAGGGCGAGAAGGTGACGCGGACCTGCATCGGCGGAACGCCCCACCGCAAGGGCGTCAACGTGGAGATCGACTGCGTCGCGATGTTCGACTGACCCAGAGGGCTCTAATGTTTCACGTGAAACATAAGTCAGCAGTACTGACCTATCTATCGCGTTAAGAAAACGTCTTATTCGGCAAAAAACTGGCTCGCGCGAAACATAAATTCGCGTATCGCAGGGTGCCCTACAGGTCGAAGCGCTGGGTTCCGGGAAGCGCGGCGAGGCCGGCATTGGCGACCTTGAGATCCTCGTGGCCCGCCCCCGAGCCGACGCCGATGGCCCCCACCAAATGGCCGTCGACGACGATCGGCAGCCCGCCCGGCAAGTTGACCCGCTTGCCGCCCGTAGCGATAGCGAGCTTGAGATCGACGCCCTCGGGAAGATGGCCGGTGGGCTCGCCATAGGAGGCCGCCGTCATCGCCTTCACCAGCGACGAATCGATCGACAGCACGAACGCCCCGTCCATCCGCGAGAACGCCAGCAGGTGACCGCCGGCATCGACGATGGAGATGCATTGCGGCACCCCCATCTCTCGCGCCTTGGCGATCGCGGCGTTGAGGATCTTCATCGCCCCCTCATCGGTCAGCCGGAGGGAAGGCGCGGTTTCCGCCATTGGACTTTTCCCAGAATGCGTTTTCGTCGGGGCGGGAGGGTAGCACGGCGCGCTTGTGGCGGGACAACGGGCGGCTAGACTGGCGGCGCGGCAACCGGGAGGCGGCGTCATGGCGCGCGATTTCGAGGATCACTGCTGGAAGGACGTCGTTTCGCCGGAAGTCCTCCGGGTCTACGAATGCTATCGCCGCGAGTTGCACATCGGCACCCGGCCGGCGCTGCTGGCGATCGACCTCTACGATCTGGTCTATCGCGGCGGGCCGCACCCGCCTCACGAGCTGCTGGAGCACCCGAATACCTGCGGCATCCATGCGTGGCAGGCGATCGAGCCGACCAAGGCGCTGTTCGCCGCCGCCCGGGCGGCCGGGCTGCCGGTGCTCTACGTCACCGGCTCGACCCGGAAGACGCGGGTCCACTCGACCAAGCGCCGGCGCACCGACGCCATCGGCCCGGACGCCTACGAGATCTTCGAGGCCTTCGCCCCGGAGGAAGGCGATGCGGTGTTCCGCAAGGAGCGCGCCAGCGCCTTCGCCGGCACGCCGCTGGCCGCCCATCTCAACGAGCTCGACGTGAACAGCCTGATCGTCTGCGGCGAGAGCACGTCGGGCTGCGTCCGCGCCTCGGTGGTCGATGCCTATTCGGCCGGGTTCCACGTCACCATCGTCGAGGAATGCGTGTTCGACCGGAGCGAGCTGTCGCACAAGGTGAATCTGTTCGACATGCACCACAAATACGCCGACGTGATGGTGCTCGAGGAAGTCCTCGACCGCCTCCGCCTGCGACAGGCGGCCTAGGGCGCGGCGATCGCGTTGGCGAAGTCGCCCACCGCCTCGATGTCGTCGTCCACGCCGAAGAAGCAATCCGGCAGGGACAGGCTTCGAGCCCCTCGTAGCGCCACGGGAAGGCGCCGATCACGCAGCGCTGGTTGAGCACGCGCTCGATGTCGCCACCGACATTCTCGGCGTGGATCAGCCCCTCCTGGAAGGCGTAGGAGTGGAAGGGGAAGATGTCCGCCTTCACCTTTCGCCCCGACAGGCTGTGGGTGTACTCGTATTCGCCGAAATAGTCGCGGCAGCTCATCCCCACCTGTTTCTCGAACTCCTCGGTGAGGTCCGGGCGCATATAGCGGATCGAGGTGTTCATCGCGTGGTCGCCCGACCCGCAATCGATGCCGAACCACTTGATCTTCTTGTCCAGCATCCATTGCAGCAGGGCGAAACTGCCGCCGGGGTGGAGGCAGAAATAGCGCACGAGGTCCTGCTGCGGCCGGCCCTCGTAGTAGCGGTGATAGCCGGTGTGGACGATCAGGATGTCGCCCTCCTTGATCTCCACATCCGCGCTTTCCATCATCTCCGGCGTGATCAACGCCCAGTCGTCCATGTGCTCGGACACGTCCACCACGCAGCCCGGGCTCACCAGGTAGTCGAGCGGGTAGGACGCCATGTCGCCCTTGGCGTCGGTCGCGTGCATGGCGCCGTCGAGATGGGTGCCGACATGGAGGGCGGTGTCGATCCGCTGGGCGACGATCGCCTTGGTCTGCAGGTTCTGGGCGTAATACATCTTGTTGCCGGCATAGCCGACCCAGCCCGGCGTATGCAGGTTCATCATGTGCGAAAGATCGACCATCCTCATGGCGTGCCTCCTGGTGTCCCGGCCTCGATTGGCGCCTCTGACCGCGCCTTGCTATCGTCTCGCCGCATGAGACCGCGTTTGCACATCCCGACGCAAGCCGCCCGCGTCCCGTGTCCCTGATCGGCAAAAGCGTAACCCGTCTGGAGGACGGGCCGCTACTGACCGGAAGCGGGCGCTTCGCGGACGACTACAACCTTCCCGGCCAGCTTCACATGCGGGTGGTGCGCTCGCCCTCGGCGTTCGGCCGCATCGCCGCGATCCGGATCGACGAGGCGCTGGCGATGGCGGGCGTCGTCGCCATCTGGACCGGCGCGGACGTGGCCGACATCCCGCCGATCGATTTCCGGCTCTCCCGGGTGGAGGGGCTCGAAGCCTACCGCCAGCCGGTGCTGGCGCAGGGGGTCGTGCGCTATGTCGGCGAGCCGGTGGCGCTGGTCTTCGCCGAGCAGCGCTATGTCGCCGAGGACGCGGCGGAGGCCGTCGAGGTGGAGATCGAGGAGCAGACCCCCTATCTCGCCTGCACCGAGGCGCCGCCCGCCTTCCTCCCCGGGCTCGGCTGCGAGGCGGCGCTGGTCGAAAAATACTATGGCGATCTCGACGCCGCCTTCGCCAATGCCGACGACATCCTGGAGCGCGAATTCGCCGTCGGCCGGCATAGCGGGGTGCCGATCGAGACCCGCGGCGCGCTCGCGCTCTACAACCACGAGCGCGCGCGGATCGAGCTCTACGGCGCGGCCAAGGTGCCGCATTACAACCGCAATGCGATCGCCGCAATGCTCGGGCTCGGGCGCGACGAGTTGCAGCTCTTCGAGGGCCATGTCGGCGGCGGCTTCGGCATGCGGGGCGAGCTCTACCCCGAGGACGTGCTGGTCTGCATCGCCGCGACCCGGCTCGGACGGCCGGTCAAGTGGATCGAGGACCGGCGCGAGAACCTGCTCGCCCTCAACCACTCGCGCGACCAGGTCCACCGGATCCGCGCCGCCATCGATTCGCGCGGCTTCATCCTCGGGCTCGACGACGAGATCTATTCCGACCAGGGCGCCTATGTGCGGAGCCACGGCGTCACCGTCGTCGACCTCGCGACGGCGATGCTGCCGGGCCCCTATATCATCCCCGCCTACCGCGCCCGCGCCCATGTCCGGCTGACCAACAAGACGCCCGCCGGAACCTACCGGGCGCCGGGGCGCTACGAATCGACCTTCGCACGCGAGCGGATGCTCGACGCGGTGGCCGACCGCGTCGGGATCGACCGGATCGAAATCCGGCGGCGCAACATGATCCCGGCCGCACACATGCCCTATTCGCGCTATTTCCAGGCGATGGAAACCCCGGTGCTGCTCGATTCGGGGCTCTACGAAGACCTGCTCGACCGTCTGCTGGAGCGCGTCGAATACCCGAAGCTGCGGGAAGACATCGCGCGGCGCCGCGCGGACGGCGAATGCGTCGGCCTCGGGATCGGCTATTTCGTCGAGAAGAGCGGCCTCGGCCCGTTCGACGACGTGCGCATCGAGATCGCGCCCGACGGCTCCATCGAGGTGATCACCGGCGTCGCCTCGGTCGGCCAGGGGGTCGAGACCGTGGTGGCGCAGATCTGCGCCGAAGCACTCGGCGTCGACTACCGCCGGATCACCGTCACCCACGGCCAGACCGACCGGATCGAGCGCGGCATGGGCGCCTTCGCCTCGCGGGTAACGGTGATGACCGGCATGGCGACGCATCTCGCGGCGCAGCACCTCAAGGACGCTTTGCGCCCGGTCGCCGCGCGGCTGCTGCAGACCGGGGAGGACGGGATCGGCTTCGCCGACGGCATGGTGAGCGCAAGCGGGGACGGGCCGTCGGCGGCGCTCGGCGCGGTCGCGGCGGCGCTCGCCGAGGAACAGGGGAACGCGCGGGCGACCGCCGAGGCGACCTTCGAGGTCGAGCACATGACCTACCCCTACGGCATCCATCTGGTGCTGCTGGCGATCGACCGCGAGACCTGCGGCATCGAGATCGAGCGCTTCGTCGTCGCCTTCGACATCGGCCGCGCGGTCAACCCGATGCTCGTCGAGGGCCAGATCCATGGCGGCGCGGCGCAGGGTCTGGGCGGGGCGCTCTTCGAGGAGTTCCTGTACGACGCGGCCGGCCAGCCGCTGTCGGCGAGCTTCGTCGACTACCTGATTCCGGGCTCGGAAGAAATTCCGCGGATCGATTCGATGGTGCGAGAGGACGCGCCTTCGGGCACCAACCCGCTCGGCCTCAAGGGGGCGGGCGAAGCCGGGATCAACGGCGCCGGCGCGGCGGTGGCGGCGGCGATCGACGACGCCATCGGACGCCCCGGCGCGATCGCCCGCCTGCCGGTGACCCCGGCGCGGCTGTTCGCATTGCTCAACGAGGAGGCATAGATGGGACGACTGGACGGCAAGGCGGCGTTCGTGACCGCGGCCGGCGGCGGCATCGCCGGCGCGACGGCACGGCTCTACGCCGCGGAAGGCGCGATGGTGGCCTGCGTCGACATCGTCGAGGAAACGGTCAGGCAGACCGCAGCGGATATCGAGGCGGCCGGCGGGCGCGCGATCGCGCTGGTCTGCGACGTCACCGACGCCGACGCGGTATCCGCCGCGCTGGAGGAGACGGTCGCGGCGTTCGGCAGGATCGACACCGTGTTCGACGCCGCCGCCTATTCCGAAGCCAAACACACGGTCGCCGACATGCCGGTCGAGACCTGGAGGGCGGTGATCGACGTCAACCTGACCGGCATGTTCATCGTCGCCAAGCTCGCCATCCCCCATCTCAAGGCGGCCGGCGGCGGGACCATCGTGCTGGTGTCCTCGATCTACGGCCATATCGGCGCCAGCGAGCGCCCCGCCTATTGCGCCTCCAAGGGCGGGGTCAGGATGCTCGCCAAGGCGATCGCCATCGACCACGCGGACGACAACATCCGCGCCAACGCGATCCTCCCGGGCCCCATCGAGACCCCGCGCCTCCTGGTCCGCAACGCCTCGATGGACGGGGTGCGCGAACGCCACGGCGCGCGGCTGCTCCAGCACCGCCTCGGCCAGCCCGACGAGGTGGCGAAGGCGGCGCTCTGGTTGGCGGGCGACGATTCGACCTTCACCTCGGGCTCGGACTTCTTCGTCGACGCGGGCTACACGGCGATCTAGGGCGAGGCGGTTTGAAGGCGAACGCCCGGCGGGGGTAGACTGGGCGCCGGCAAACGGAGCCCGGGACCATGAACGATCATCTCAGGGACTTGATCGACGCGAGCGCGCCGCTCTGGGCCGGCGAGGCGGAAATCGCGCGGACCTATTTCGACTCGCCCGCGCGCAGCGCCGAGACCGACCGGGTCTGGCTCAAGCGGCAATGCTTCAAGGAGTTCTTCGGCTCGGGATACGGCGAGCCGGAGCACGGCATATTGGTGGAATGGGGCCGCGAAATCATCGAACTGCGCCCCGAGCTCGACAGCGGGCTCGACCGCCATGAGCTGTTGGAGCGGGTCGAGTCGCTCTACGCCGAGTACCATCATTACTGCCTGTTCGCCGACATATACGACGAGCTCGGCCCGCCCGGCGCGCCGGCGCTGACGCCCTGCATGTGCGAGAACTGGGCCGAGGGCAAGGCGCTCGACGACTTCCGCCGCGAGATGCGCCGGACCCATGGCGCGTTCGGCCAGGCGGCGATGGACTTCACCGAGGGCGGCTACTGCACGCTCTATTCGGAAGGCGCGAAGCTCGCCGGGCGCGGCGGCATCGACGACAGGATCGCGACGCGACCTGCCAGCGGGTCTATGACGACGAGGTCGGCCACATGCTGAGGGGCGTGTTCGGGATCGGCGGGCTCGACCCGGCGGAGACCGACTGGGCGCTGGCCGGGGAGCTGGTCACCGGCCAGCTTCGACGCCGCGTGCGCATGCGTAACGGCCAGTTCGGCGAGCCGGTTTCCGAGCGCCGCATCGAGGAAATCTTCGCGGGCGACATCGAGCCGATCGCCTTCGACTACACCCTCGCCGAGCAGGCGGCCTAGCCGTCAGAGCCCGGTCGAGAGGTCCCGGTCGAGCGCGTTCCGCGCCAGCACCTTGCCGCCCTTGATCACCCAGGCGGGCGGCTGTTGCAGGCGCAGCACGTGCTGCACCGTCGGCGCGGCGAGGACGTTGAAGTCCGCCTTCGTCCCGACATCGAGACCGTAGCCTTCGAGCCGGAGCGCCTTGGCGGCGTTGACGGTGATGAAATCGAACACCGCCCGGATCTCGTCGGGATAGGTCATGTGGCAGGCATGGCAGACATGGGCCGCGACCTCCTGCTGGTCGTTGCGCCCGAACGGATAATAGGGGTCGTTCACGTCGTCCTGCGACGAGAACACGTTGGCGCCGAGCTTCCACAAATCCTTGGTGCGAGTCACCCCGCGCCGCATGTTGTTGGTGTCATAGCGCCCCTGCGCCACCAGGCTGATCTGCGGGTTGGACGAGATCGAGACCCCGGCGTCGCGCACCAAATTCATCACCTTGTGGGCGTGGACCTCGTCATAAGCGGCGAGCGCGCCGCAATGGCTCGCGGAAACCCGGCCCTGGTAATTCTCGCGGATGGTCTTGGCGGCGAGATATTCGAGCGAGCGGCTGTTCGAATTGTCGGTGTCATCCACCAGCATGTGGATGTCCTTGTCGTATTTCCTGGCGAGGTCGAAGCAGATGTCGATATGGGCGCGCGCGTCCTCGTCGAGATACTCGTGCCAGGGCAGCCCGCCGACCACGTCGGCGCCGATGCGCATCCCCTCCTCCATCAGCGCGTCGGTGCCGGGGTCGCGGACGATCGCTTCCTGGGGAAAGTCGACCGCCTCGATCTCGACGATCCCGGCGTATTTCTCACGGAGCGCGATGATCCCTTCGAGCGGCCGCAGCCCGCCGATGGAATCGACATCGGCGAAGACGCGGAACACGGTCGTGCCGTTGAGAATCCCCTCGTCGATCGCCCGGCTCGCGCGCTCGACGATGTCGTCCACCGTGTAGCTGCGCTTGTGCTCCCAGGTGATCTCCAGGCATTCCTGGAAGCTGTTGGTGAGGTTCGGCCGCATCACGTCGCCGAGATTGCACTTGTCGAGATGGACATGCCCGTTGACATAGGTCGGCGCGGCGAGCCGGCCCTCGGCGTCGATCTCCAGCTCCGCGCTGGCCTCGATCCTGCGGTCGATGGCGGCGATCCGGCCGTCCTCGACCGCGATTTCCCACGCACCGTCGCGGTCGAGCAATCGCGCGTTGCGAACGATCAGATCCATGATGCCTCCCCGGCGGGCGCTTCAGCCCTTCTTGATCATGCCTTTCCCGTCGAGCTCCAAGCCCGATTCGCGGGCCGCCTCGATAACGCCTTCGTGCCAGGTCACGCCCGGCGGGGTGCTGCCCTCGATGACCGCCATCAGGACGGCGTAGTCGTCGCCCGCGTTCCTGAAGCCGCGCATCACCCCGGTCGGCACCGAGATCACGTCGCCCTGCTCGAGGATCACCTCGTGCTCGCCCTCGTCGCCCCAATAGATCGACCAGCGCCCGGTCAGCGGGATGAACACCTCGATCGTGTCATGGGTATGCAGCGCCGACCCCTTGCCGGGCTCGCAGCCGTTATGGGTGACGGTGAAGCCCTGGGCATCGGCGATCGCCGGCTTGGTGTCGGGGTCCTCGTTGACCCCGTAGCCGATCATGTTGAAGACGTCGCGGTGGTGGTCCGGGAGCCGGGTATCGAGGAAGGCGACCTTGTTGGGCGCCATGCCGGCGAAGCGCGCGACCCGCGTCTCCATCTCGGCCTGCGAGAAGCTGCGTGTCTTCATCGTCCCATCCCGATTGCGTCCAGCCGCAAGCAGCCTAGCGGGCCGCCGCCGCCATCCGCAAGCGGGCTTCGGCGCGCCGAGTGGGTCAGGGTTCTACGACCCTGACGGACGCATTCCTGGCCAGTCGTATGAAGCGGCGGTCGAAGGTCAGCATCGCGTCGCACTGCGCGGCGGCGCCCAGATGCAGCGCATCGGCGAAATCCATGCCGCGTTCCGCGTGTTCGAGAGCTCCGGCCAGCAAAGCGGCATTTTCGACCCGAACCTGTGGAAGCCCCGCAAGAGCGCGTAGGACCCCGACGATTTCATTGGGCGCGTATCCGTATGCGCGGCGGAGCACCCATTCGGTTTCGAGCAGAACCGTGGTGGGTACGTAGACCCGCTTGGCCTCGATCGCGTCCCGCACCCTCGCGGTCTGATCCGGGCCGTCGCCGGTCAGGTATCGAACGACGACATTGGTATCAACCGCCCTCATGACGCCGTTTCGCTTCCTCGAGAACGGCTTCGTCCATCTCCTCCAAGGATTTGGGCGGGCCCTGCCAGTCGAGGCAGCCGTAAACGTCCTCGGGCCGGGTCTCCGGGAACATCGGCTCAGGTCTCAACAGCACGCCCTCGGGGGTGCCCTCCACGATCAGCCGCATCCCGGCCTCCCAACGCAGCGCCTGGCGGATCGCCCTGGGCAGGACGACCTGACCCTTTGTCGAGACAGTGGTGGTGAGCCGTTCGGGCGTCGACATCGCGATCTGCCTGCAAAAGTCCGCGTAAGCTGAAGGTAAGATAATACCTATGACTTCCGGAGCCAAGGACGCCGGTTGCATTCGCCCGCGGCGGCGCGTCGATGCTCAGATCTGTTGCGAGGCGGCGGGAAGGCCGAGCAGGGTTCTTCCGTAGACCGCGCCGGTCGCATCCCAGGCGAGGCTGATATGTTTCGCCGCCGCGTGGACGTCGCGCCACGCGCGCTGCAAGCGGTTCTCCAGGAACAACCCCTGTCCGCCGACCGAGTCGAAGAGGAGGTCGACCGCGCGGGCCGAAAGGCGGACGGCGTAGCTCAAATTGCCCTTGTTGCGCGCGCGGAGGGCTTCGTCCTGGATGCGCCCGGCCCGCGCGGCCTCCATGATCTCCCGGCAGTCGCGTTCGACCAGAAGCGTCGCCGCATCGACATTCGCGGCGGCCTCCGCGACCCGAAGCTGGATCGACTGGTATCCCGACATCGGCGACGAGCCGGAAAGCGCGGCACCCCGCGTCCTGCGGACGCCGATGGTCTCGCGATAATCCTCGAGCGCGCCGATGGCGGCGCCGATCGCCGGCGCCGAGAGACAGATCGACACCGCGGCAAAGAACGGGACGCGGAAAAGCGCGCCGTCATTCGCCGCGGCGCCGGGCGGTGCGCCGGAATTCGCCTCGGCGAAGCTCAGGAAACGATGGCCGGGCACGAACCGGTCGTCGACGCGGGCGTTCTTGCTCCCCGTTCCTTCAAGACCGACGACATGCCAGTTGTCCTCGACCTCGTAGTCCGCGGCCGGCACCAGAAAGAGCCCCACATCGCGCGGCGCGGCGTCCGGGCCGTCCGCGATCCGCCCGCCGAGGATCGACCACCGGCTGTTGTCGATCCCGCTGCAGAACATCCACCGCCCGCTCAGCCGGAAACCGCCCTCGACCGGGACGGCAAGCCCGGTCGGGGCGAATGACGATGCCGCGAGCACGCCGGGATCGGGACCCCAGACGTCGTCCTGCGCCTCGGGCGCGAACAGCCCGATCGACCAGGAATGCTGCATGCCGGTGCTGTAGACCCAGCCGGTCGAACCGCAGCCCGAGCCGACCGCGGCGGCGATGCGGAAGAAGTCGTCCCAGCCGAGCTCGAAGCCGCCGAAGCGCCGCGGCAGCAGCACGCGGTAGAGATCGGCCGCGCGCAGGCGATCCACGATTTCGTCGGGGATCCGCCGCAGCCCTGCGACTTCCGCCTGGCGGTCGCGCAGAACCGGTACCAGAGCGCGGGCGCGCTCGATCAGGTCTCCCGCGGATACCGCCCCCGCGGGGGCGGCGCCCTCATCCATCGATCCCGGCCGGGCGCGGCAACCCGGCCTACTCCGCGGCCGCGGTCCCGGCGTCGAGGAAGCGGGCGACGTAGAACTCCCGCCTGATCAGGTTCGCCGCGAACTCGTCCTCGAAATGCGAGACCACCGAGCCGGTCACCAGCTCCTCGGCGAGCAGCGCGTCCGACCATGCCTTGACCCGCGGGAAGGCATCCAGAAGCCCGGTCGCGAGGAAGCGTTCGGCGAAGGCGAAGCGCTGGAAGAACGGCGCATAGGCCGCATCGACGAGGCACAGCGTCTCGCCGTTGAAGAACGGGCCGTCATTGCCGCGCTCGCGCCCGATCGCCTCTTCGAGGCGCGCCACCCGCTTGGGGGCCTGGGCCAGCCCCTCGGCCATCGCCTCCGGGGTCTTGGTGTAGTAGACGCCCATCAGCGCCTTGGCGAAATCCGGGGTGAAGTCGGTCCACGCCCGGTTGCGGGCGCGCTTCACCGGATCCTCCGGGTGGAGCCGGGGCGGCACCATCTCGTCGAGGAACTCGGCGATCGCGTTGGATTCGTAGAGCGGCTGATCGTCGACGACGAGCACCGGCACCTTGCCGTGCGGCGAGATCTTCAGGAACCAGTCGGGCTTCTCGCGAAGATTGATGTAGGTTACGTCGAACTCGACCTGTTTGGCGCGCATTAGGATCACGGCGCGCTGCACCCAGGGTCAGGTGAACGAGCTGATCAGGTGATACTTCTTGGTCATTCGGTGTCTCCGTCGGGGACCTTGAGCGGCCCAGACCGAAAGATAGGGCGCGTGCGCATCCCGGTCAAAACAGCCGATCGCGCGGCGGGCGCGCGCCGGGCGGATGCCTGACTTCGCGCTGGAGCGCGCCGCCGGCGGGCTGGTTGCCGGGATCGACGAAGCCGGGCGCGGACCGTGGGCGGGACCGGTGGTCGCGGCGGCGGTGATCCTCGATACCCGGACGCTGCCCGCCTCCCTCGCCGGCGGTCTCGACGACTCCAAGACCCTGTCGCCGGCGAAGCGGCGAGACCTCTATCGCGGCCTCCTGGGCTGCGCCGAGATCGGCGTCGGCGCGGCAGGCGTCCGCGAGATCGAGGAGATCGACATATTGCAGGCCACCTTCCAGGCAATGAACCGGGCGCTCGCCGCCCTGCCGCGGTGCCCCGCCGCCGCCCTGGTGGACGGCAACCGGGCGCCCGACCTGCCCTGCCGGGTCGAGACCGTGGTGCGCGGCGATTCGCGCTCGCTGTCGATCGCCGCCGCCTCGATCGTCGCCAAGGTGACGCGCGACCTGATCATGACGCGGCTTGCGGCGCGCTACCCCGGCTTCGGCTGGGAGCGCAACGCGGGCTACGGGACGGCGGAGCACCGCCACGCCCTCGCACAGTTCGGCCCCACCCCGCACCACCGGCGCAGCTTTGCGCCGATACGCGCGATCCTGGAGGGCGGGGCCGGCTAAGCGGCGTGCGATAGCGCGTGCCGGACGATTTTCTTCATCACCGACGGCAAGGCGTGCTCGCCGAGCAGCGCCACCGGAACCCAGAGCCCGTCGGCTCCGTCCGAGTCCCGGACGACACCGGACATCACCTCCAGCTCCAGATGGAAATGGGTGAAAATGTGGCGCACCCGTCCCGGGAGGGCTCGCCAGTCGGCCGGTGCCGGCGCCTCGGCCAGCGCCTGGACAGCCGGACGCGGTTCGCTCTCCCATCCGGTTGAGGGAATTTCCATCATCCCGCCGAGCAGCCCGCTCTCGGGACGCCGCCTGAGCAGCACCGCCCCGTCCGCCCGCATGGCCCAGAAAGCCGTGCCATAGCGTGTCGGGCGCGCCGCCCTCGATTGGCGCCGCGGCAGGTCTTCCGCCACCCCGGCGCGCAAACCCGCGCAGCCCCCGGAAAGCGGACAGCGCCCGCAACCGGGCAATCTGGGCGTGCAGATTGTGGCGCCCAGATCCATCATCGCCTGGGCGTAATCGCCCGGGCGCAAACGCGGTGTGAGGCCGGCGGCAAGCCGGTAGAGCGCGGTCTTGGCGCGCGGCAGCGGATCCTCGACCGCGAACAGCCGCGCGACGACGCGTTCGACATTGCCGTCGACCGCCGTGGCTGGGCGGTCGAAAGCGATCGCGGCGATCGCCGCCGCGGTGTAGGCGCCGATCCCGGGGAGCGCGCGCAGACCCTGCTCGCTGTCGGGGAAGCGGCCGCCGTGTTGGGAGACGACCAGCATCGCGCATTTGTGCAGGTTGCGCGCCCTTGCATAGTAGCCGAGCCCCTGCCAGGCGTGCAGCACCTCGTCGAGCTCCGCCGCGGCGAGCGCTTCCAGGATTGGCCAGCGGGCGATGAAACGCGTGAAATATCCCTTCGCGGCGGCGACGGTGGTCTGCTGCAGCATGATCTCGCTGAGCCAGACGCAATAGGGGTCGGGCCGCGTCCCGGGCCTCGCCCGCCAGGGCAAATCCCGACGGTGCCGGTCGTACCAGGCGAGCAGCTTCTTCGCTGGAGTGCTCTCCCCCACGCATCCAACCCTGGTTTGCCAAGCGCCGTTTCGTTGTCTTGCCCGGGCACCGAGCCTACCATGCGACCGTTGCGATCGGTCAGCGATGGAGCGGTCATTGCCCGCACGGTTGAGCGGCTTGATTCCCGGGATCGTCGGCAAGGCGTTTCGACGCCGCGGATTCACCGAGCCTGCTCTGGCGACCGCCTGGCGAGCGATTGTCGGCGAGGAGACGGCGGACCACGCGGCTCCGCTCAAAGTCGATTTTCCGCGCGGGTCGCGGAGCGGCGGCACGCTGCACATCCGGGTCGAGGGCGCCTACGCCACCGACCTCCAGCACAACACGCCACGAATCGTCGAACGGCTCAACGGCTTCTACGGCTACGCCGCGATCGCCCGGCTCGCGCTGCACCAGGGCCCGGTGCGCACCGATCCCGCCGGCGCGGCCTCCCGCCCGACCGGAGGGGAGCAGCGCGGGCGGCCGACAACGGACACCGGGCCGGAGATCCACGGAATCGGCGATCCCCGGTTGAGAGAGGCGCTGCGCGGGCTCGGCAAGGCCATCGGGGCCGGCTCCGCCGCCGCCGAGCGCGAGTGAGGCGGGGCGAACGGCCGGAAAGCGGACGATCGAAACCGGGGTCGAGTCACTCCGCGCTGGACGCGGGGTGCGAAAATCATCTAAATATTGTGGTCTGATGCGGGATATGTGGAATATGTGGGATTCGATGCGCCGGATGTCGATCCGGGTTGCGGCCGGTCTCGGCCTCTCGACGATCGTCTTCGGCATCGCCTGGGGCGCCCCGCCGAAGCCCGAAGCAATTTTCGGATCGGTCCCGGTGACCGCCGACGACAGAATTCTCGGCCGCGCCGACGCGCCGGTGACGATCGTCGAATACGCGTCCTTCACCTGCGGGCATTGCGCGCGCTTCCATGCCGACATCGTGCCCGAGCTGAAGAAGGCCTATATCGATACCGGCAAGGCGCGGCTGGTTTATCGCGATTTTCCGCTCGACCGCCAAGCCTTCGCCGCCTCGGTCGTCGCCCGCTGTTCCGCGGCGAACCGCTATTTCGGGATGGTGGATTTGCTGTTCAGGGAACAGCCGCGCTGGGCGGGCGCGCAGGACCCCCTCGCCGCGCTCACCGGGCTCGCGATGCTCGGCGGGATATCGAAGAAGAAACTGGAGTCCTGCTTCAAGGACCAAAAGATCCAGAACGCCGTTCTCCAGCAGCGCCTGACGGGCACCCAGAAATTCAAGGTGGACTCGACGCCGACCGTGATCGTCAACGGCGCGAAATATCGCGGCGATGTGACGCTGGAGCAAATCCGGGCCGTGATAGAAGCGATCCTGTCGCGGTCATAGCGAGGACGGACCTCCGTGAAATTCTCACGCCTGCGCCTCACCGGGTTCAAATCCTTCGTCGAGCCGACCGATTTCTACATCGATCCGGGTCTCACCGGGATCGTCGGCCCCAATGGCTGCGGCAAGTCCAATATCGTCGAGGCGCTGCGCTGGGTGATGGGCGAGACCGCGCCGCGGCAGATGCGGTCCTCCGAGATGGACGAGGTGATCTTCTCGGGCACTTCCGGCCGGCCGGCGCGCAACATGGCCGAGGTGCTGCTGACCCTCGACAACGCCGAACGCGACGCGCCGGCCGCCTATAACGAGGGGCCGGAGATCAACGTCGCGCGCAGGATCGAGCGCGGCAGCGGCTCGCAGTTCCGCGTCAACGGCCGCGAGGCGCGCGCGCGCGACGTGCAGACCCTGTTCGCCGACGCGGCGTCCGGCGCCCGCACCACGGCGATCGTGAACCAGGGACAGGTCGGCGATTTGGTCAGCGCCAAGCCGGCCGAGCGGCGCCGGGTGCTCGAAGAGGCCGCCGGCATCACCGGGCTGCATGCCCGCCGCCACGAGGCGGAGCTGCGGCTGCGCGCTGCGGAGACCAATCTCGACCGGCTGGAAGACGTCATCGGCGCGCTCGAGGAGCAGCATCGCGGGCTCAAGCGCCAGGCGCGCCAGGCCACCCGCTACCGGAATCTGAGCGATCGCATCCGGCGCGCCGAGGCCTCTCTTCTCCACCGGCGCTGGATCGCCGTCACCCGGGCGATGGCGGACGCCCGGGACGCGCTCGCGCTCGCCGAGACGGCGGTGGTCGAGGTCACCGGCGTGGTCGCGCGCGCGACCGCGGCCCGCGAGGACGCCGCGGCGGCGATCCCGCCGCTGCGCGAGGCGGAACGGGAGGCGGCGGACGCATTGCGGATGCTGCTGGTCAAGCGCGACGGGCTCGAACAGGAGGCGCGCCGGGTCGCGCGGGCGGTGGATGCGCTCGACCTGCAAATCCGACAGCTGGAAGGCGACGCCGCCGGCGCGCGCGACCGCCGCTCGGACGCCGATGAAGCCCGCGCGCGGCTCGCCGCGGAGCTCGAAGACATCGCCGCCCGGGAAGAGGGGCATGAAGCGGCGCTGGCCGAGCTCACCGCGGAACTCGCCCGCGCCAGGCAAGCGGACGAAGCCTCCGAGCAGGCGCATTCGGCGGCGCTGCGGGATCTCACCGAGGCCAATGCCCGGAGGAGCGCGCTGGAGCAGCGGGCCGCGGAAACCCGGACGCGGCGGGACCGCATCGCCGCGCGCCGGAACCAGCTCGCCGACGACGAGGCGAAGCACCCCCCGCTGCCGCAGTTCGAGCGGGCGCTGGCCGATGCGGAGGCCGGCACCGCCGCCGCCGCGACAGGGCTGGAGGAGGCGCAAGCCGCGCTTGAGACCGCGGAGGCCGAGCGCGGCCGCGCCGCCTCGGCCGACGAGGACGCCCGCCTTGCCCTGCGCGGCGCCGACGGCGAGGCCGACAAGGCGAAATCGGAGATCGACGCGCTCGCCGGGCTGCTCGATCTCGGGGAATCGGGGCTCTGGCCGCCGATGATCGACCTGGTCGCGGTCGAGCCCGGATACGAAGTCGCGCTCGGCGCCGCACTCGGCGACGATCTCCTCGCATCGGGCGACGAGGCCGCGCCCGTGCATTGGCGCGAGACCGAGAGCGGCGCCCGAGCGCCGGACCTGCCGCACGGCACCTCTCCCTTGTCCCGGTTCGTCGATGCACCGGCCGCGCTGCGGCCAAGGCTCTCGCAAGTCGGGCTGATCGACGACGCGGCGGATGGCGATGCGCTGGCCGCGCATCTGGTTCAGGGCCAGCGCCTCGTCGCGCGGTCGGGCGCGCTGTGGCGCTGGGACGGGTTTCGCGTGGCCGCGGGGGCGCCGACGGCGGCGGCGAAGCGGATGGCCCAGCGCAACCGCCTGGAGGGGCTGCGCGGCACCCTCGCCGCTTTCGAGGTGTCGCGCGCAGGCGCGGCCGCGGCCGCCGATACGACCGGCGCCCGCCTGCGCGCGGCGGTCGCGGCGGAAGATGCCGCGCGCGCGGCTCGGCGGGATGCGGAATCGGCCCTCGCCGCGGCCAAGGCGGTCGAATCGGAGGCCGCGGCGGCGCTCGCCGGCGAACGCTCCTACCGCAGGTCGGCGGAGGACGCGCAGGCCGGCATGGCGGTCGAGTTCGCCGAGGCGGATGGCGCGCTGGCGGCGGCCGGCGAGGAACTCGCTTCCCTCCCCGATTCCACGCTGCAGCGCGAGGCGGTGGAGCGGGCGAAAGCCGCCCTCGAGGAAACCCGCGCCCGGGTCGCCGGGATCGGCCAGGACTATCAGCGGAAACTCGCCGACGCCGAGCAGCGCGCGCGGCGGAAATCGGCAATCGAAATCGACATCCGGTCCTGGCGGGAACGCGCGGCCGCCGCCGAGCGCGGCATCGAGGATTTCGCGGCCCGTATCGCCGAGGCGGCGGAAGAACGCGCCACGCTGGCCGAGCGTCCGGAAGCGCTGGCCCGCGAGGGTGAGGCGCTCGGCGCCGACATCGCCGAAGCGGATTCGCGACGCGACCGGGAGGCCGCGGCTCTCGCGGATGCGGAAGCGCGGCTCGAAGACGCCGCGCGGTCGCTGCGGTCCGACGAGAACCGGCTTGCCGAAAGGCGCGAGCAACGGGTCCGCCGCGAGGCCGAGCTCGAACAGGAGAAACAAAGCCTGGACAATGTCGCCGAGCGGGTCCGCGAACGGCTCGGCTGCGCCCCCGAAGCGATCGCCGAGACCGCCGGGATCGACCCTGACGCGGAACTGCCCGATGCGGACGCGCTCGAGGCGAGGCTCGACAAGCTCAACCGCGAACGCGAGAACATCGGCCCAGTCAATTTGCGCGCCGATATCGAGGCGGCCGAGCTCGATACGCGGATCGGGGAGATGCAAAGCGAGCGGGAGGACCTGTTGGGCGCCATCGCCAAGCTGCGCCACGGGATCGCGGGTCTCAACCGGGAGGGCCGCGAACGCCTGCTCGCGGCGTTCGAGGCCGTCGACGGCCATTTCCGCACCATCTTCACCCAGCTGTTCGGCGGCGGCAGCGCCCGGCTCGCGCTGACCGAATCGGAGGACCCGTTCGAATCCGGGCTGGAGGTGATGGCGAGCCCGCCCGGCAAACGGCTTCAGTCGATGTCGCTGATGTCCGGCGGCGAGCAGGCGCTGACCGCGATTTCGCTTCTCTTCGCGGTATTTCTGACCAACCCGGCGCCGGTCTGCGTCCTCGATGAGGTCGACGCGCCGCTCGACGACAACAATGTCGACCGGTTTTGCAATCTTCTCGACGAGATCTCCCGCGACGGCGAGACCCGTTTCCTCCTGATCACCCATCACCGCCTGACCATGGCGCGGATGGAGCGGCTCTACGGGGTCACCATGCCGGAGCCCGGGGTCTCGCAACTCGTCTCGGTCGATCTGATGGCCGCGGAGCGGCTGCGCGAACCGGCCTAGAGGCGGATTCGACATGCCGCGGAGCCTGCGTTGAGCGGCTTCCCGCATGCCGGTTTGTTCTTTTGTTTCAAGAAGTTGAGAGCTCTTCGATAGGCCTTGACAGGGTTTCGGCGGCTCCCTATCGTGCGCCCGCCATTGGCCTTGGCGCTCCCTGCGCTTGGGGTGCGTGGCGTGGCGTTACAAACGATCCATGGCCGAGCGCGAGCTACCGCAACCCCTCCGGGATCTGGATACGCGGCTCAAACGGCTCCGCGCCGAAGACGACGACGGAGCGGACGCCGCTGCCGAGCGCGGCCGCGGGATCAGCATGGCGCTCAGGGTCGGCGTGGAACTGGTCGCCGCCCTTGTGGTCGGCGTCGGTATCGGGCTGCTGCTCGATAGCTGGCTCGGAACGGCGCCGTGGCTGATGATCGTGTTCTTCGTTCTCGGCGCCGCCGCCGGGATGTTGAGCGTTTTTCGGACGGTGTCGGGAATGGGCCAGACCGCCGGCGACGCGAAGGGCAGCGGGACACGGGTCAAGGGATCGGAGGCGGAGCATAATGGCAAGCGCTGAACATCACGGTCCCCTCGCGCAGTTCGAGATCAAGACCCTGCTGCCGATCCATCTCGGCGAGGCCGACATCTCGTTCACCAACTCGTCGCTGATGATGGTGATCGCGCTGCTCCTGATCACGCTGTTCCTGCTCCTCGGCACACGCAAGCGGGCGCTGGTGCCGGGACGCTGGCAGTCGATGGTGGAGCTGTCCTACGAATTCATCGTCGGCCTGCTGCGCGAGACCGTGGGGCCGGACGGGCGGCAGTATTTCCCCTTCGTCTTCGCGCTGTTCATGTTCGTGCTGTTCGGCAACATGCTGGGGATGATCCCCTACAGCTTCACCTTCACCAGCCACATCATCGTGACCTTCGCGCTGGCGGCGGTGGTGTTCGTGGGGGTGACGATCCTGGGCTTCGTCAAGCACGGGTTCCATTTCGTCACGTTCTTCGTGCCGCCCGGCGTTTCCGTGGCGCTGTGGCCCCTGCTGATCCCGATCGAGATCATCTCCTATCTGTCGCGGCCGATCAGCCTGTCGGTCCGGCTGTTCGCGAACATGCTTGCCGGGCACACCCTCCTCAAGGTCTTCGCCGGTTTCGTCCCGGCGCTCGGGGTGGCGGGCGTCCTTCCGCTCGCCTTTGTCGCGGCGCTGTCGGGGCTCGAACTGGTGATCGCGTTCCTTCAGGCCTATGTGTTCGCGATCCTCACATGCCTGTACATCAACGACGCTCTGCATCTGCACTGAGCGGGCGTATCCTGCGAAAGAGAGGACATCATGGAGCTTGAAGCAGCCAAGGTCATCGGCGCCGGTCTCGCGGTTATCGGGGTGGTCGGATCGGGTATCGGGATCGGCTCGATCTTCTCGTCGTTCATCTCGGCGGTGGCGCGCAACCCGGCGGCCCGCGGCGACGTCTTTCCAATGACCATGCTGGGTTTCGCCCTGGTCGAGGCCATCGCGCTGTTCGCGCTGGTGGTCGCGCTGGTCATCCTGTTCGGCTAGCCGCTCACGGCGAGACCCTCCGGCGCGATCATGCCCCAGCTCGAACAGATCGACACCTATCTCAGCCAGGTGGTCTGGCTGTTCCTGACCTTCGGCGTCCTCTACGTCGTCATGATGCGCTCGGCCCTGCCCCGGATCTCGCAGATCCTGGTGACCCGCCAGGAGCGCATCGACGCCGATCTGCGCAGGGCGGACGAGTTCAAATCGGAGGCCGTGTCGGTTCTCTCGGCCTATGAGGAGGCGGCAGCAAGAGCACGGGCGGAGGCCCAGGTCGTCCTGCGCGACGGCGCCGACCGGTTCGCGGCCGAGGCGGCGGAGAAGAACGAGGCGCTGACGCGCCTGCTGGCCGAGGCGGCGGCGGAAGGCGAGGCGCGCATCCAGGCGGCGCGTGAACAGGCGATGGCGGATGTCGAGACCATCGCCGTCGAGCTCGCCGGGCTGGCCGCCGAACGGTTGAGCGGGATCGCCGCCGACCGGGGCGCCGCCGAGGCCGCGGTCGCGCAAGCGATGCGGGAGCGCGGCTGATGCTTTCGACGCCGGAATTCTGGGTCGCGGTGGGTTTCGCGATTTTCGCTGCCGGCATCGCCCGGCCGGTATGGCGCGCCCTCACCACGGCCCTCGACGCGAGAGGCGAGCGGATCAGGCAGACCCTCGACGAGGCCCGGAAGCTGCACGAGGAAGCCCAGCATTTGCTGGCGGAATACCAGCGCAAGCAGCGCGACGCCGCGCGCGAGGCCGCGCAGATGATCGAGCAGGCGCGCAACGAAGCCGAGCGGTTGCGGGCGGAGGCGATGGAGACGCTGGAGCGGACGCTCGAACGCCGCAAGGCGCTGGCGCAGGAGAAAATCGCCCAGGCCGAGGCCGACGCGCTGCGCCAGGTGCGCAACGCCGCCGTCGATGTCGCGATCGCCGCGACCGCCCGGGTCATCGGCGAACGCCTCGGGGCGGACCGCGCATCGGTTCTGATCGACGACGCGGTCAAGGACCTTCCCAAACACCTCAACTGACCCGCCGGCCGGCGCCTTTCGGCGCCATGGCCAAGAGCGCCGTCCTTTGGCAGCATGACGGGCCGCGTCCAGCGGGGGCAAGCCGTCCTGCCCCGGGAGCCCGCCGCCCGATGAACACACAAGTCAGGAGCTACGCGGATCTGCGCGCGTTCGCCGACCGGCTCGAATCCGAGGGCCGGCTGGTGCGCGTCTCGACCCCGGTATCCACGGCGCTCGAAATGACCGAGATCCAGACCCGCCTGCTTGCCGAACGCGGCCCCGCGGTGATCTTCGAAAACCCGGTCAAGGCGGACGGGACGCCGTCCGAGATGCCGGTCCTCGCCAATTTGTTCGGCACGGTCGAGCGCGTCGCCTGGGGGATGGGGCGCGAGCCGGATACGCTTCGCGAGCTCGGCGAGCAGCTCGCCTTCCTGCGCCAGCCGGAACCCCCGGGAGGCTGGCGCGAGGCACTGGAGATGCTGCCGCTGCTCAAGACCGCGATGGCGATGAAGCCGCGCACCGTCAGCCGCGCCCCCTGCCAGGAGGTCGTGCTCACCGGCGACGACGTCGATCTCGCCCGCCTGCCGGTGCAGATGTGCTGGCCCGATGAGCCGGCGCCGCTGATCACCTGGCCGCTGGTGGCGACCGCCGATGCGCGCGGGCGAACCAATCTCGGCATCTACCGCATGCAGGTCACCGGCCGGAATACCACCCTGATGCGGTGGCTGCGGCATCGCGGCGGCGCGCGCCACCATGCCGAGCGCGCGGAGACCGGAGACGGCGGGGGACGGACGCTGCCCGCCGCGGCGGTGATCGGCGCCGATCCCGCGACCATCGTCGCTGCCGTGGCGCCGGTGCCCGAGACGATGTCGGAATACCGCTTCGCCGGTCTGCTGCGCGGCCGCCGGCTCGACCTCGTCGACTGCAAGACGGTGCCGCTCAAGGTCCCGGCCGACGCCGAGATCGTGCTGGAAGGCGAGGTCTCGCTCGACGAGTACGGCGAAGAGGGACCGTATGGCGACCACACGGGCTACTACAACCCGGCCGACAGCTTCCCGGTGTTCACCGTCAAGGCGATGACGATGCGGCGCGCGCCCCTCTACCTCACCACCTTCACCGGCCGTCCGCCGGACGAGCCCTCGGTGCTGGGCGAGGCGCTGAACGAGATCTTCGTGCCGCTCCTGATCCAGCAATTCCCCGAAATCAGCGACTTCTGGCTGCCGCCCGAGGCCTGCAGCTACCGGGTTGCGGTGGTCGGGCTCAAGAAGGCGTATCCGGGCCACGCCAAGCGCATCATGATGGCGGTCTGGTCCTATCTCCGGCAGTTCATGTACACCAAATTCGTGATCGTGGTGGATGCCGAACTCGACACACGGCGCTGGACCGACGTGGTCTGGGCGATCGCCACCAATGTCGATCCGGCGCGCGATCTCACGGTGATCGAGAACACGCCGATCGACACGCTCGATTTCGCCTCCCCGGAACCCGGGCTCGGCGCCAAGCTGGGGATCGACGCGACGACCAAGATCCCGCCCGAGACCTCCCGCCCTTGGGGGCGGCCGATCCGGATGGACGGGGAGGTGATCGCCGAAGTCACGCGCAGATGGGCGGAATACGGCCTGCCGGGGGCGGGCGACCCCATCTGGCGCTGAGTGTCTTGTCCTCGCACCGCCCGCCCGGATCGCCTATAAGACCGGGCGCGCAACCGGAGCCCTCAATGTCGACCGTCTCGGATCCTCTCGATCTTCTGGCAAACCTGCTCGCGGCCGCCAAGCGGGCGGGCGCCGATAGCGGGGATGCGGTGTTCTTCGAAGCGGCCTCGCTCGCGGTCGCCCAGCGACTCGGCAAGTCCGAGAAGCTCGAACGCTCGGAAAGCCGCGACCTCGGGCTCAGGGTCCTGGTGGGGAAGCGCCAGGCGATCGCCTCCACCACCGATTTCACCCCGGACTCGCTCGACGCGCTGGTCGAGCGCGCGCTGGCAATGGCGCGGGCGGCTCCCGAAGACCCCTATTGCGGCATCGCCGATCCGGGCCAGATCGCGACCGAGGTCAAGGACCTCGACATCTGCGATGCCGACGAGCCTTCGGCGGAAATCCTGGTGGCCCGCGCCCGGGAGGCCGAGGATGCCGCGCGCGCCGTCGACGGCGTCACCAATTCCGAGGGCGCGGAGGCGGGGTGGAGCCGCTCGACCATCGCGCTCGCCGCGACCAACGGCTTCGCCCGGGAATACCGGCTGTCGTCGCAGAGCATCGCCGCGTCCGTCCTCGCCGGCGAGGGCACGGCGATGGAACGCGACTACGATTTCCACACCGCGGTCTATGGCAGCGATCTGCGCGCACCGGCGGAGATCGGCGCCAACGCCGGAGGGCGCGCGGTGCGCCGGCTCGGCGCGCGCAAAGTAGAGACCTCACGGGTGCCGGTGGTCTATGACAGCCGCGTCTCGGGCGGGTTGGTTCGCCATCTCGCGCAGGCGATCAACGGCCCGTCGGTCGCGCGCGGGACATCGTTTCTCAAGGACCGGCTGGGCGAGCGGGTCTTTCCGAATGGAATAGACATCGTCGACGATCCGCACCGCCCGCGCGGGCTGCGTTCCAAACCGTTCGACGCCGAGGGGGTGGCGAACCGGCGGCGCGCGCTGGTCGAGGACGGCGTGCTCGGGACCTGGGTGCTGGACCTCGCCTCGGCCCGCCAGCTCGGGCTCGAAACCACGGGTCACGCCGCGCGCGGGACCTCCTCCCCGCCTTCGCCCGCGGCGACCAATCTGTGGATGCGGCCGGGCACCGCGTCGTCCGAAGCGTTGATCGGAGAGATCGAGAGCGGTTTCTACGTCACCGAGCTGATCGGCATGGGGGTGAACGGGGTGACCGGCGACTACAGCCGGGGGGCGACCGGGTACTGGATCGAGAACGGCGAGATCGCCTATCCGGTGAGCGAGGTCACCGTGGCCGGCAACCTCAGGGACATGTTCGCCAGCTTGACGCCGGCCGACGATCTCGAATTCCGCTTCGGGGTCGATGCGCCGACGATCCGCATCGACGGGATGACCATCGCGGGAATTTGAGGCCCGCTCTGGCGGCGCTCAACGTGATAGAATCCAACCATCACCGTTTCGGAAATTCGCATGTCCGGTCCGCACAGTAGCGGCTTGTCGGCGGGGGTCGCCGGCCGATCGAACACCCGGGATCTCATGCGCCGTGTGCTCCGCGAGCGGCTGCGGGGCTATTCCGCTCCGATCGCGGCCTCGCTGTTCTGCATGGTTGTCGCGTCAGCGGCGGTCGCCGGCATCGTGTGGCTGATGCAACCGGCGCTCGACGACGTCTTCATTGCGGGCGACCGGGTGTTGCTCTACTTGATTCCCTTGGGAGTCTTTGCACTCTCGCTTCTCGGTGGCGGCGCCACCTATCTCCAGCACGTACTGACGGCCTGGGTCGGCGAACGCCTCGTCGCCGATTTCCGGCGCGACATGTATGTCAAGCTGATGCGCGCCGATCTGGGCTTCTTCGTCAACACCCAGACCGGCAATCTGATCGCGCGCTTCACCAGCGACGCCTCCATGCTTCGGACGACCCTGGTCCGGCCGATTGTGGGGTTGATCAGACACCCCCTGCAGCTGGTTTTCTTGATGGCGGTGATGTTCTACCAGGAATGGCTGATGGCGCTGATCGCCGTGGTGATATTTCCGGTTGCGATCTGGCCGATAGTCTCCATCGGCCGCCGGATACGGCGCGCCGCCTCGATCACCCAGGCGAGGATGGCGGACCTCACCATCCGGCTCAATGAGAGCTTTCCCGCGGCGCGGCTGATCAAGGCGTATTGCATGGAGCGGGCGGAGGTGGCCCGCGCGCATTCCGCGATCGAGCAAGTCTTCAAGCGCAGCTACCGCGCCGCCCGGATCGCCGCGATCATGCGGCCGGTGATGGAAGTGCTGGGCGGGGTGATGTTCGCCGTCGTCATCCTGGTCGGGGGCAGCTTGGTGATCGAGGGAACGAGCACGCCGGGCACGTTCGGCTCGTTCATCCTGGCGCTCATGGCCGCCTACCGGCCGCTCAAGGCAATCGCCACGCTCAGCGCCGCGTTGCAGGAGGGTCTGGCGGCAGCGCAGCGTGTCTTCGCGGTGCTCGATATAGAGCCCGAAATCGTCGACGCGCCGAACGCCCAACCCCTCGCCGTCAAGGGCGGGGAGGTTCGTTTCGACACCGTGCGCTTTTCCTACACTCCCGGCGTTCCGGCGGTGGCCGATATCGATCTCATCGCGCCGGCCGGGACGACGGTCGCCCTGGTGGGCCCGTCGGGCGCCGGGAAGTCGACCCTGCTCAACCTGATCCCCCGCTTCTACGACGCGGAAGCAGGCGCGATCGGCATCGACGGCCAGGATGTGCGCGGTGTCACGCTCGCCTCGCTCCGCGGATCGATCGGGCTGGTAAGCCAGGAAGTGACACTGTTCGACGACACGGTTCGAGACAACATCGGATACGGCCGGGCCGGGGCGACGATGGACGAGATCGTGGCAGCCGCCAGGAACGCCGGAGCGCATGACTTCATCGAGACGCTCCCGAAAGGATACGACACCCGGGTCGGAGAGCTCGGCGAGCGCCTTTCGGGGGGTCAGCGCCAGCGAATTTCGATCGCCCGCGCCATGCTCAAGGATGCGCCGATCCTGCTGCTCGACGAGGCCACATCCTCGCTCGACACCGAGTCCGAGCGCGCGGTCCGGGAGGCGCTCGATCGTCTGAAGCAGGGCCGGACGACAATTGTCATCGCTCACCGCCTGTCCACCGTGGTCGGTTCCGATTTGATCTATGTCATCGAACACGGCCGGGTGGTCGAGTCGGGCACCCACGCCGAGCTGATCGAGGCCGGCGGCGCCTATGCGCGGCAATACGCGCTCCAGTTCGTCGATATCGAAGACGCTTCCGGAGCGGCACCTGCCGACGCCGACGCCGCCGAGTGAACGGGCGACCCGGCGGGTGACATGACCGCGCCGCAGCATCGCAGACCCCACCCGGTGCTCGGTCTCTACTGCGCGGCGGTGACGGCGGCGTCGCTCGTCCTGCGGCGCCATGTCGGATATCGGGCGCGAATCGGCAAGGAGGACCCCGAGCGCGTGGAGGAGCGCTTCGGCCGCGCTTCGCTGGCGCGCCCGCCGGGACCGCTGGTCTGGCTCCACGCAGCCAGCGTCGGCGAGTCGCTTTCCTTCCTGCCGCTGGTCGACGTCATCGCCGAGCGCTGGCCCCGGCTCACATCGCTGGTCACCACCGGAACCGTCACCTCGGCGCGGATGATGGCGGACCGACTGCCCGAAGGGGCGATCCACCAGTTCGCGCCGGTGGACCGGCCAGGCTGGGTGGGGGCCTTTCTCGACCATTGGCGTCCCGATCTCGCGATTCGCATCGAATCCGAACTCTGGCCGGCGACCTTGGGCGCGATCGAGGCACGGTCGATTCCGTCGCTTCTGGTCAATGCGCGCATGTCGCCCCGGTCTCTCAAAAACTGGCAGCGCCTGCCGGGGCTCTCCCGGCGGTTGTTGCAGAGCTTTGCGCTCTGTCTCGCCCAGACGGAGGAAGACGCGGCGCGGTTTCGCGTCCTCGGCGCGCGCGACGTCCGCTGCGTCGGCAATCTGAAACTGGCGGCGGCGGCATTGCCGTTCGACGAGGAGATGCTCGAGGCCCTGAAACGGCGCTGCGCCGGGCGTCCGCTGTGGATCGGTGCGAGCACCCATGAAGGCGAAGAGGAGCGCCTCGCCGCCGCCCATGCGGCGATCCGCTCCCGCCTGGCCGACGCGCTCCTGATCCTGGTGCCGCGCCACCCCCGGCGCGGGCCGGGTATCGCCGCGCGGCTTCGGCAAGCCGGTCACACGGTGGCGCTGCGCTCGGCCGACGAGGCGCCCGATTCGGCGATCTATGTGGCCGACGGGCTCGGCGAGCTCGGCGCGATCTACCGTCTGGCCCAGGTGGGTTTCATAGGCGGCTCGCTGGTCCCCCACGGCGGACAGAACCTGCTCGAACCGGCGCGGCTCGACTGCGCCATTCTCCACGGCCCGCACATGACGAACTTCGTCGAGATCGCCGACGAGATGGAGAAGGCGGGCGGCAGCACGCGGGTCGAGACGGAGGCGGCGCTGGCGGACGCG
This sequence comes from Alphaproteobacteria bacterium, assembly GCA_965205995.1. Lineage (GTDB taxonomy): Bacteria > Pseudomonadota > Alphaproteobacteria > MPNO01 > MPNO01 > MPNO01. The sequence continues at coordinate 1,084,966 of OZ242200.1, forward strand.
GTCACCGCCCTCCTCACCGACGAGGCGATGCGGTCGCGAAGCTGCGCCGCAGCTTCGCGCATCGCACAAGGCAAGACACGCATTCTCGATGCGGTCACTTGCGCCATCGCGCCGTTTCTCGACCAGGCCGCAGGGGGCACCGGTGCGCACGCCTGAATTCTGGCGGCGCGACAGCCTCGCCGCCCGCGCGCTGGCCCCCGCCGCATGGGTCTATGGCGCGATCGCGGCGAGGCGGCGGGGAGCTGCCCGCGCCGCGAGGCCACCCGTCCCTGTCGTCTGCGTCGGCAATCTGGTCGCCGGCGGCGCCGGCAAGACGCCGGTGGCGCTGGCCCTCGGCGCGGAGCTCGCCGCCCGCCGGCATGCGGTGCATTTTCTGTCGCGCGGCTATGGCGGCGGCGAGAAAGGACCGCTCATGGTGGATCTCCGCCGGCACGGCGCGGACGACGTGGGCGACGAGGCGTTGCTGCTCGCCCGGGTCGCGCCGAGCTGGGTTTCCGCGGATCGCCCGGCGGGCGCCGCAGCCGCGGCGGATGGCGGCGCCGCGCTGGTGCTCATGGATGACGGCCATCAGAACGCGACCGTCGAGAAGGCCTATTCCATCGTCGTCATCGACGGCGAATACGGCTTCGGCAACGGACGGCTGCTGCCGGCGGGTCCCCTGCGCGAGAGAGTGGCGGCGGGGCTCGCGCGCGCCGATGCGGCGATCGTGATCGGTGCCGACGCGGCGGGAATCGTCGGCGCCCTGCCCGCCGGGCTTCGCGCGCTCCGCGGTCGCCTCGCCCCGGAGCAAGGCAGCGCGGAAATCGCGGGCAGGCGGGTGGTGGCCTTCGCCGGCATCGCCCGCCCCGAAAAGTTCTTCGAAACCCTCCGGGCCCTCGGATGCCGGATCGCGCGCGCACAAGCCTTTCCGGACCACCATCGGTTCCGCGAGGCGGAGATCGCGGCGCTGGTCGAAACCGCGGAAAGGCTGGACGCGGTGGCGGTGACCACCGCGAAAGACGCGGTCAGGCTGCCGCCCGCCGTCCGCGATGCCGTCGCAGTCCTCGACATCGCCTTCGAGTGGGAGGACCGGGCCGGCGCCGACGCCCTGATCGATGCGATCGAGGAACGCGCGGGGATCGCAGGCTAAAAGGGTCTGCAAGGGAGCGCGGACCAACGCGCCTATAGCAGCTTTCCCTGCGTCTCGTCGCCGGAGCCACGCTTCGGCTTGCGCGACGGACCCCCCATTCCGTCGAGCCGCGCGCCGACGCGCGCGTCGGCGAACTGGATCTCCACTGCGCTCCCCGGCACGGCGTGGGCGGCCCGCGCGACCGGCTTGCCGGCGGTGTCCCGGATGACGGCGAAGCCGCGCTCCAACACCCGCCGATAGGAGAGGCTCTCGTGAAGCGCGGCGAGCCCCCCGAGCCTTGCGTCCAGCGCGGTCCACCGGCGCTCCACCGATGCCGTCATGCGCCGGGCGGCGTCGGTCGCGCGGTAACGCGCCCGCGCGTTGGCGAGGCGTCCATCGACCGCGTTCGAGAGCCGTTCCGAGAAGCCGCCGACGCGCTCGCTTGCCCGCGCTACCTGCTCCGCCGGGCTTCGGATACCGGCGGCGGCGCGCTCGACCGTGGCGCCGCGCGCCGCGAGCAGATTGGCAAGCGCGTTGCGCAGCCGGTCGCTCTGGTCGTCGACCGCCTGGTTCGCCTGTTCGAGGAGGCGGTCGGGCCTCGGCAGCCCGCGCGCGAATCCCTCGACGCCGCGTATTTTATCGCGCAGGCCGCGGTCGATCGCCGCGCCGATCCTGCGCTCGATATCGAGGATCTGGTTACGCAGATCGGCGCGCACCGGGACCGCCATCTCGGCCGCGGCGCTCGGCGTCGGCGCGCGCCGGTCGGCGACGAAATCGATCAGCGTCGTGTCGGTCTCGTGCCCGATCGCCGAGATCAGCGGGATTTCCGAGGCAGCGGCGGCGCGGACCACGGCTTCCTCGTTGAAGGTCCACAAATCTTCGAGACTGCCGCCGCCGCGGGCGACGATCAGCAAATCGGGGCGCGGCACCGGCCCGTCGGGCGCCAGCGCGTTAAACCCGGCGATGGCGGCAGCCACCCGGGCATCCGCGCCTTCGCCCTGGACCGGCACCGGCCATAGGATCACGCGGCGGGGAAAGCGGTCGGCGAGGCGGTGAAGAATGTCGCGGATCACCGCGCCGGTGGGCGAGGTGACGACGCCGATGATGCCGGGCAGGAAGGGGATGTCCTTCTTGCGCGCCTCGTCGAACAGCCCTTCCGCGGCGAGCCGCTTGCGGCGGTCTTCCAGCAGCTTGAGAAGCGCCCCCTCCCCCGCCAGCTCGATGGATTCGACGACGATCTGGTAGCGCGAGCTGCGCGGGTAGGACGAGATCCGCCCGGTGCAGACGATTTCCATGCCCTCTTCGAGGCGCAGCCCGAGGCGGCCGACGGTGCCGCGCCAGCACACCGCGTCGAGCGACGCCGAATCGTCCTTCAGCGTGAAGTAGAGATGGCCGGAGCCGTGATAGTTGGGCCTGCCCGCCTCGCCCCGGACCCGCACATGCTCGAAATTTCCCTCCAGCGTCCGCTTGACGGCCTGGGAGATTTCGCTGACCGAGTATTCGACGACGTTGTGCTCGGCCGCCGTCGACGGGGGGGTGTCCGCCATGCGGGCATTCTATGCTAATGCTGCGCCGGGTTGTACGGGGAGCGTAGACGATGCGGGTGCTGGTGGTCGGCGGCGGGGGCCGCGAACACGCGCTGTGCTGGACGATCGCCGCCTCCCCGCTGGTCGAGACGCTGTTCTGCGCGCCCGGCAATGCGGGCATCGCCGCGGATGCGGTTTGCGTGCCCGTCCAGGCGGAAGACCTGGACGGCATTCTGGACTTCGCCCGCCGGCAGCGGATCGATTTCGTCGTCGTCGGTCCCGAGGCCCCGCTGGTCGCGGGGCTGGTCGATCGTCTGGAGGAAGCCGGTATCAAGGCCTTCGGCCCCACCGCCGCCGCGGCCCGGCTGGAGGGGTCGAAAGCCTTCACCAAGGAGCTGTGTGCGCGCCACGGCATCCCGACCGCATCCTATGGCCGGTTCAGAGACCCGGAGGCAGCGAAGGCGTTCCTGGAGGACCACCCGCTCCCCATCGTGGTCAAGGCGGACGGGCTCGCCGCCGGCAAGGGGGTGGCGATCGCGGAAACCCGCGACGCCGCGCTCGCCGCCGCCAGGGAGATGCTGACCGGCGGACGCTTCGGCGCCGCGGGCGAGGAGATCGTGATCGAGGAATTCCTTACCGGCGAGGAGGCGAGCTTCTTCGCACTGGTGGACGGCGAGACGGCGCTGCCGCTGGCCGCCGCGCAGGATCACAAGCGGGCGGGCGACGGCGACACCGGCCCCAATACCGGCGGGATGGGCGCCTATTCGCCCGCGCCCGTCGTCACCGAAGAAATCGCCGAGCGCATCATGGCGCGCATCGTCCGACCGACCGTCGCCGCGATGAAGGAAGAGGGGGCGCCGTTCAAGGGGGTGCTCTATGCCGGGCTGATGATCGAGGACGGCGAGCCCCGGCTGCTCGAATACAATGTCCGCTTCGGCGACCCGGAATGCCAGGCGCTGATGGTCCGGCTCGCTTCCGACCTCCTGCCGGCCCTGATCGCGAGCGCCGACGGGGTGCTCGACATGTTCGACCTCCGCTGGCATGACGACGCGGCGCTGACCGTGGTAATGGCGTCGAAGGGCTATCCGGACGCCTATGAGAAGGGCAGCGCCATCGGCGGCCTCGACGCGTCGTCGGCGATCGACGGCGTGACCGTGTTCCACGCCGGCACCAAGGAGGACGGCGGCACGATCCGGGCGGCCGGCGGACGGGTGCTCGGGATTACCGCGCTGGCCCCGTCAATCGCCGAGGCGCAAAGTCTCGCCTATCGCGCGGTGGATGCGATCGATTGGCCCGGGGGTTTCTGCCGCCGCGATATCGGCGCGCGCGCCATCACTTGAGGAGCAACAATGCGGGCAAATCCGGTTCGCCAGATCTGGGCAGAGGGCAAGGCAGTGCTCAACGCCTGGTGCGCCATTCCCAGCGCCTTCTCGGCAGAGGTCATGGCAAGTCTCGGCTGGGACTCGGTCACCGTCGACATGCAGCATGGGGTGGTCGACTACCAGGACGCCGTTGGCATGTTCCAGGCGATCTCGACCACCCAGGCGGCGCCGATGGCCCGCGTGCCCTGGAACGACCCCGCGATCGTCATGAAGATGCTGGACGCCGGCGCCTATGGGCTGATCTGTCCGCTGGTCAATTCGGCCGAGGAGGCGGAGCGCTTCGCCAGGGCCTGCCGCTACCCGCCGCGCGGCTATCGGAGCTCCGGCCCGATACGGGCCCTGCTCTACGGGGGCGCGGATTATTTCGACCATGCCGACGACACGATCGTCACCTTCGCGATGATCGAGACCACCGATGCGCTCACCAACCTCGATGCCATCCTCGCGGTGGATGAGGTCGACGCGGTCTATATCGGCCCGTCCGACCTGTCGCTGTCGCTCGGCGGCAAGCCCGGGCTCGACCAGACCAATCCGGTTGTGTTCGAGGCGATCGAGACCATCCTCGCCGCCGCCAAGCGGCGCGGGAAACGCGCCGGTATCCAGTGCAACGATACCCGATATGCGCGGCGCATGGTGGAGATGGGCTTCGATCTGGTGACGGTGATGAGCGACCAGCGGCTGATGGTCGCCGCCGGCAGCAAGGTCGTCGCCGACATGCGCAAGGACGGCGCCTGACGGCACCGCCCTTGACATCGCCCGGCGGGCTGGGCGAGTTCGGGAAAACGGGAGGGAGGCGATGACGGCAGACCGGGACGGCGCATTCGAAAGCATCTGGGCGGATTTGCAGGGCGTCCCCTTCGAGCAGGGTTATGTCGATGTCGGCGGGATCGCCACCCGTTACCTCCGTGCCGGCGGCGCCGACAAGCCCGCCCTCGTCTTCCTGCACGGCACCGGCGGTCACGCTGAGGCGTATGTGCGCAACCTCGCCGCCCACGCACCGCATTTCAACACCTACGCGATCGACATGCTGGGCCACGGCTATACCGGAAAACCGGACTACGACTACGAGATCCCGCGCTATATCGACCATCTGGCGGGGTTCCTCGATGCGGTGGGTATCGAGAGGGTGTCCTTGTCGGGGGAATCGCTCGGCGGCTGGGTCGCGGGCGCCTTCGCCATCGTCCATCCCGGCCGGGTCGACCGGATGGTGCTCAACACCGCGGGGGCCGACATGGTCGACCCGGACGCGCTGGCGGCGCTCCGCGCCTCGACCGCGGCGGCGGTGGAGGACCCGAGCTGGGAGCGCGTGCAAAAGCGGCTCGAATGGCTGATGCACACGAATTCCGACGTCCACGACGATCTGGTGGCGAGCCGCCAAGCGATCTATTCCCGACCCGAGATGAAGGCCGGCGTCACCCGCATCCTCTGCCTCCATACCCCGGAAGCGCGGCGGCGCTTCGCCGTCAAGGCGGAGGAATGGGCAGCGATTACGGCGCCGACCCTGGTGCTCTGGACCAGCCACGACCCGACCGCCTCGGTCGATGTCGGCGAAACGCTGGCCCGGATGATCCCGGGCGCCAAGTTCGTCGTCATGCAGGATTGCGGGCATTGGCCGCAATTCGAGGATGCCGAGACCTTCAACCGCATCCATATCGACTTCCTGCTCGGCCGCGGCTGAACGATGCGCAATTTCGAACTGCCGGGGCGGTCGCCGGTCTACGGCACCGGCGGCATGGCGGCGACCTCGCACCCGCTGGCGACGCTGACCGCCATCGAGACGCTCAAATCCGGCGGCAACGCGGTCGACGCGGCGGTCGCGGCGGCGGCGGTGCTCGCGGTGGTCGAGCCGCATATGACCGGGATCGGCGGCGACTGCTTCGTCCTTTACGCGCCGGCCGGCGGCGGCGTGATCGCCTATAACGGTTCGGGCCGCAGCCCGCGCGCGGCGGAAATCGACTGGTATATCGGCAACGGCGTTCGCCAGATGCCGGTCATCGGGCCGCACGCGGTCAACATCCCGGGCGCCGTCGAAGCCTGGGACCGGCTGGTCCGCGATCACGGCCGCAAGCCGTTCGGCGCGCTGCTGACCCCGGCGATCCGGCTGGCCGCGGACGGGTCCGTGATCCACCCGCGGGTGGCCCATGACTGGGCCGGCTGCGAGCGCCTGCTTGCGCAGACGCCCGAGACATCGGCGCTTTATCTTCGCGGCGGCCGGGCATACCGCGCGGGCGAGATCCTCCGCCTGCCGGCGCTGTCGGCGACGCTGTCGGGCATCGCCGCCGACGGGCCGGCGGCGTTTTACGAAAGCGGGGCGACGGCGCAGATGGCGGCGACGCTCGCCTCCTATGGCGGGCTGCATACGGTCGAGGATTTCGCGGCGCATCGCGGCAACTATGTCGAGCCGATCGTCACCACCTATCGCGGCCACGAGATCTACGAGTGCCCGCCCAACGGGCAAGGGCTGACCGCGCTCCTGATGTTCAACATCCTGTCCGGCTTCGAGCTGGAGGGGTCGGGTCCGACGGACCCCCGCCGGCTGCATCTCGAGGCGGAGGCCGGGCGGCTCGCCTATCGCGACCGCGACCTCCATATCGGCGACCCGGAAAGGGCCCAGATCCCGGTCGATGCGCTGCTCTCGGAGGGGTATGCGGCGGAGCTCCGCCGGCATATCGACCCCGGCCGCGCGATGGACGCGCTGCCGCCGGCCAGATCGCCGGCGAGTTCGGACACGGTGTACCTCGCGGTGGTCGACGGGGACGGCAACGCGATCAGCTTCATCAACTCGCTGTTCGCGATGTTCGGCTCAGCGATCGCCGACGCCCGGACCGGCGTGTTGTTCCAGAACCGCGGCAGCGCCTTCCTGATCGACCGCGACCACCCCAACGCCATCGGCCCGTCCAAGCGGTCGCTGCACACCATCATGCCCGGTATGATGGCGAAGGACGGCGCGGCGGTCATGCCGTTCGGGGTGATGGGCGGGCACTACCAACCGTTCGGCCATGTCCATCTGGTCACCGGCGTGCTCGATTGCGGCCTCGACGTCCAGAGCGCGATCGACGCCCCGCGCATCTTCCATTTCGGCGGCGCGCTGGCGCTGGAGGCCGGCATCCCAGGCGACACGGCGGACGCGCTCGCCGCGATGGGCCACGATGTCTGCCCGGCGGGAACGCCGCTGGGGGGCGGTCAGGCGGTGACGATCGACCGCTCGGGCGGCGTTCTCGTCGGCGGTTCCGACCCGCGCAAGGATGGCTGTGCGCTGGGCTATTGAGCGAGGCTTGCCGCCGGGACGGTTCATGCTACGGTAAGCTAGCGCACCCGCTAACCGGGAGGATCCGCCATGGCCAAATTGCGCCATATCGCCATCGCCTGCGACGACGTCGAGGCGACCGCCAAGTTCTACGAAGAGGTCTTCGAAATGAAGCGCGTGGGCGAGACCAGCGCCTCGCTCGCCGACGGCGTCTATCTGTCGGACGGCGTGATCAACCTCGCGATCCTCGACTACAAGACCGACGAAGCCGCCGGCGAAGAGCGCGGCAAGGACTATGTCGGCGTGCACCATTTCGGCTTCTTGGTCGACGATCTCGAGGATGCCGAGAAGGATATCGAAGCCAATGGCGGAACCTTCTTTCTCGATCTGCCGATCGACAAGGAATCGCTCTACTACGAGAAGAAATACCGCGACCCGAACGGCATAATTTTCGATATTTCCCAGAACGGCTGGGTCGGGACGTCGAAATAGGGCAAGGCAGTCGGCCCAACCATCTCCCGGGAGGACAGCGATGAACGATGTGCAGGTGACGGCGGTCAGGAGCGTCGAGCTCGGCGTCCGCGACGTGGACGCGGCGGCCGAGTTCTACAGCGACGTCTGGCACCTCGACGTCGTGGCGGAGGATGGCGGGTCGCGCTATCTCCGCGGCACCGGTCCGGAACACCATATCCTCGCGCTGCACGAGCGTGCGGAGCCGGCCCTGGTCCGGGTGAATTTCGCGGCCCCGGACAAGCGCGCCGTGGATGGGCTGCACGAGAGGGTGTCGGCGCTCGGCCCGCCGGAGATCGGCGCGCCGGCGGCGCTGACCGGCCCGGGCGGCGGCTACGGGTTCGCCTTCAGGGACAGGGAAGGACGCAGCCTCGGGGTTTCGGCCGATGTCGAGACCCATGGCGACGCGGCGGACGCGGCGGACAGGCCGCGCAAGATCTCGCACTGCGTGCTCAACGCCGCGGACATGGAAGGCTCGATCTCGCTGTTCACCGAAGGGCTCGGCTTCACGGTCAGCGACCGGACCGGTTTCCTCTGCTTCCTGCGCTGCAACTCGGATCATCACAGCCTCGCGCTCGGCGAGGGCGCGGCGCCGACGCTCCACCACATCGCCTTCGAGATGATCGACCTCGATTCGGTGATGCGCGGCGCGGGGCGGATGCGCGATGCCGGCTATCCCATCGAATGGGGCGTCGGCCGGCACGGGCCGGGCGCCAACGTGTTCTCCTATTTCCTCGGCCCCGACGACTACGTCATCGAGTACACCTCGGAGGTCGAGCAGGTGGACGACAGCTATCCCAGGCGGAGCGCCGATTACTGGGCCAATCTCAACCCGCCCGGTTGGAGCGACCGCTGGGGCGTCAGCGGACCGCCGTCGGAGCGGATGCAGGCGGCGCAATCGAAGATCGCATTCGCCTGAGGATCGATCCATGAACTTCGTCGACATCGACACGCTGGTCTTCGCGGCGCCCGACATGAAGGCCGCGAAGCGGTTCTACACCGATTGGGGCCTCACCAAGGTGAGCGACCGGCGGGCCGGCGCCATCTTCGAGACCGGGATCGGCGCCAGGCTCGACATCCGCCCCGCCGGGCACCGCTCGCTGCCGCCGCCGGCGGTCCCGGGCATGAACTTCCGCGAGGCGGTCTGGGGGGTCGAGACCCAGGAGGACCTCGATGCCGTGCATCGGGAGATCGCCAGGGACCGCGAGGTCACGGTCGACGCGGACGGGACGATCCACTGCGTCGATCCCTACGACATCGCGGTCGGCTTCCGCGTCTGGACACACGAGAAGCAAGTCGACGCCGGGCGGTCGGCGATCAACGGCTATGGCGATATCGAGCGCCCCGACGAACGCGCGAAGATCTACAAGCGCGCCCGGCCGATCCGGATGGGACATATCGGCTTCGCGCTGCCGGACCTAAAGCCGGCCGAGAAGTTCTATGGCGATCGTCTCGGCTTCCCGATATCGGACCGCTATTCCGGCGGGCGCGGGCTGTTCCTCCGCTGCACGCCCGAAGCGGACCACCACAACCTCTTCCTGATCAGGAGCGGGGACGGCGGCACCGCCTTCCACCACGTCGCCTTCGAGGTGCGCGATATCCACGAGGTCTTCGGCGGCGGCATCTATTTCGACCGCAAGGGCTGGGATACCGAGGTGGGGCCGGGACGCCATCCGGTGTCGTCGGCCTATTTCTGGTACTTCAAGAGCCCCTGCGAGGGCGCGGTCGAATACTTCGCCGATTCCGACTATTTGACGGCGGACTGGAAGCCGACCGCGTTCCGCAACAACCGGTTCTCGGAATGGCACCTGGTGGACGGCATAAACACCGGCAGGAACGCGATGCCGCGCCCGACGATGGCCGCCGACGCCGGAAAATAGGAAGGGCGATGTTTCTCAGGAATTGCTGGTACGCCGCGTATTGGTCCAAGGATCTCGGGCGCGGCCCCGAGTCGCGCACGATCCTCAACGAACCCGTGGTCTTTTTCCGCAAGCAGGACGGCACGCCGGTGGCGCTCGCCGACCGCTGCTGTCACCGCGCCGCGCCGCTGTCGCGCGGCACCTGCGTGGGCGACGAGCTCCAATGCGGCTATCACGGCCTGCGCTACGACGATACTGGCGCGGTCATCGAGGTTCCCGGGCAGTCGCGGGTGCCGCCGGGCGCGCGGGTCAGATGCTATCCGCTGCGCGAGAAGTGGAAGACGATCTGGATCTGGATGGGCGATCCGGAAGAGGTCGACGAAAGCGCGATCCCCGAGCTCTTCTGGCTCGACGATCCGGGCTGGGTCAGCTCGCCCGGCCGGTTCCACGTCAGGGGCAACTACCAGCTTCTCACCGACAATCTGCTCGACCTCACCCATGTCATCTACCTGCACAAGAACACCATCGGCGGCGATCCGGCCGAGGCAATATGGCCGACCGAAACCGAGCGCCTGGAAAACGGGGTTCGCGTCGGCCGCTGGATGATCGACTTGAAGACGCCCCCGCTCTTCGCCAGGGTCGGCGGCTTCGACGGCAATTGCGACCGCTGGCAGCATGTCACCTGGCTGGCGCCGTCCAACATCTATCTCGACATCGGCGCCGCGCCGACCGGGACCGGGGCGCCGGAAGGCGACCGGAGCCAGGGCTTCTCGATCTGGTCGACGCATCTGCTGACGCCGGAAACCGAGACCACCAGCCACTACCACTGGGGCTACGCCCGGGATTTCCGGCTGCAGGACGAGGCGCTGACCCAAACCCTTTTCGAGGGCTCGCGCGACACCTTCTACGAAGACGTCGAGATGATCGATGCGCAGCAGGAACGGCTGGGCGCGACGACCGCCTTCGACGGGTCGATCGACATCAACGCCGATCGCGCGCAGCTCCAGGCGCGGCGGTTCCTCGAGGAGCGGATCCGCGCGGAGGCGACGGCGAACGCCTGAGCGCGGGGCGCGATCGACCGATCCCCGCGGCTTACGGGCCCTCCAGTTCGAAGAGGGGAACATCCATCGCGCGGGCGACCGCGGTCATCCGCCGGTCGAAGCTCGCCAGGGCGACCGTCTGACCGTGATCGACCAAATATGCACATGACGCCAGATGCAACGCATCGAGCGTCCGCAGCGCACCAGGGCCGGGGAAGGCATCCAGCGCCCGCCCGAGTACCGACGGGGTAAGCTCCAGCATCGCAACCCGTCCTATCAGCCAACGGGCGGCCTCGCCGTGGGAATCGGCGAGTCCGCGCGCGTGCAGCGGCGTCCATAGCTCGTACTCCAGCAATCGGCTGGAAACCAAAGTCTCGTTCCAGAGCGAATCAGGCGGGCGGCGATCTTCGGAGAGGAGGTGCGCGAGGGCAACGGAGGTGTCCAGGTAAATCACCGGTCGCGCCGGTTCTCGTCCAGTTCCGCGAGAATTTCTTTCAGCGGGGCAACAGGCTTCGTCGGTGGCGGCCGCCCCGAGCCGGCCAGCGCCGGCAGCGTGAGCACGCCCGACCGCACCGCGTCGGCCAGGAATGCGTCGGCCAGAATCGGACTGCGGGTCTCTTTGGGTGGGCCAAGCTCCGCCACCACCCGGTCACGGTCGGTCACCAGGATCGTTTCGCCGGACGCCGCAAGCCGGACGTACTCGCTCAACCGGCTGTTCAGTATCTTGATCCCGACCGATCTCATGCGGCGTAAGGTAGCTACTGATTGCTACTTTGTCGACCTGGATCGAGCGGCGGGTTGTGCCGGGTCGAGGAAACCGCCCCGCGTCGAACTCCCGAGCGATCCTTCCCGCCACCACGGGACGATCGGCAGCCTTTGCGCCCGCTACTCAAGCCGGGTGTGGACGTCTAGCAGCGCCAATCCGCCGCGCGTCTTTGTTTCGACGGCGCGAGGCCGGTTGCAAGGACTTTCACCCACCTTCGATCCTCATGTCGGCCGGGGCGGTACGACGCGCGGAGGAGCGGAAAATTTTGCCACGACCGCGCGAGGTCCGCGAAGGGGAAACGGGGCAGCAGATTTCAGGGCAGACTTATATGGTAGCGCTCCCAGACACGCTTCGCTTCTTCCTTGCAAACTTCTCTCAGAGCCTGAATCTGCGCCTTCTGAGGGTTACGCCAATCAGTCAGGTTGAGGGGCGGTTCGTTCTCCTTGATGAGTCGCTTCTCCAGGATCCTCGAGTCGCCGGCGAAGGGAAAGATCGCGCAGACGCCGGGCTCGGGCCGGTCGGGAATATCGTCGGGGCGGAATCGGTTGTCGCAGAGAAAACGGAATACGGCTCCCGCGTCGGTCATGGTGTCCTCTTGCCTGTCCCGCTGCCCGGTCGCAACTGTGGAGCCGGTCCCTGCTGGCGGCCGCGAATGCACGGCGGGCTTCGCCGGCTATTTAAGCTGGGTGTGGACGTCGACCAGGGCGACCCCGCCTTTCGCCACCTCGGCCACCGCATCCCGGAACGCGCCGGCCAGATCGGCCGGATCGGCGATCGGACCCGCGCCCCAGGCGCCGTAGCCGCGCGCGATCGCCGCGTAATCGGGTTCCGGGGCGACCATGCGCTGGCCGATCCAGGCGTTGTCGACCGGGCGTCCGCGTGCCTCGGCGAGCGCGATCTGATGCTCCTCGTCATTGCCGAACGAGGTGTTGTTGTGCAGCACGATCAGGCACGGGATCCGGTAATGCGCCGCCGTCCATAGCGCCGACGGGTTCATCGTGAAGTCGCCGTCGCCGAGGATGGCGAGGGGGAATTTGCCGCTGCGGCGCAGCGCCAGCGCGGCGCCCACGACCCCGCCCGGCCCGTAGCCGACACCGCCGCCGCCGTTATGGCCGAGCAAACACCCGGCGCCCGGGAAATCCCAGATCCCCTCGTACCAGCAGCGTCCGTTGCGGGCGACCAGGACCCAGTCCCGGCTGCGCACCGCCTGCCACAGCTCGCCCATCATCCGGGGGACCGAGATCGGCACCGCGTCCCAGTCCCGCTCCACCCGCTCGCGCTGGGCGCTGCGCAGCTTTTCGTGCCGTTCGCCGAGATCCTCGCGGCGCTCCTGGGCACGCCTGTACCAGCCCGGCTCGCCCTTCGCGCGGCGCTCGATCTCGGCCACCAGCTGGTCGAGCCCGTGCAGCGGTTCGGCGAGCAGCTGGACGTCCAGCGGGGCGAGGCCGCCGCCCGCGTTCGACCAGTGGTCGACGCCGAGATCGTTGACCGAAAGGTCGATCACCTTGCGCGAGCCGGTGGTCGCGTTGCGCGTATCGCCGCGCGCCCCGGCATAGCCGCCGACCAGCGCGGTCAAGTCGGGGCAGTCGATGCCGAGCACGACGTCGGATTCGCTGCGGATCGGGTTGGGCGGCGATCGGTAACCGCCGTTCAGGTTCTGCGGATGGGCGGTCGGGACGCAGACGATGTCGGTGCCGTCCTGGTAGGCCGCGCCCAGCAACTCGATCAGCCTGACCAAAGGCGGTCCCGCCTCCGCGCGGCGGCCGAACCGGCCGCCGAAGACCAGCGGCATCGACGCCCCGGTCAGCAGCTCCGCCGCCGCGGCGATCTCGGACTCGGCGGCGGCGATCGGCGGCGCCGCGCGGTAGCGCGGCAGGCCGACATCGGGGAGCGCCGGAGCCTCGCCGAGCCGCGCCTCCTGAAGCCCCGCATCGATGGAAACATAGGTCGGGCGCTGCGGCGCGCTCTCGGCGATGCGGCGCGCCCGCAGCACCGATTCGAACAACGCTTTCAGCGTCACCGGTTCATCGGTCCACTTGGTGTAGGGCCGCACCGATTCGCACTGGGTGTTGGCCGAATGAAGCCAGTCGATGGCGCGGCGGTCGGCCGGGTCGGCCGGACCGGACCCGCCCAGCACCAGGATCGGCACCTCGTCCGCCCAGGCGTTGTAGAACGCCATCATCGCGTGCTGCAGCCCGACCAGGTCGTGGAGGATGACCAGGCTCGCCTTGCCGGTGACCTTGCTGTAGCCCTGCGCCATGTGGAGCGCGATCTCCTCGGCGCCGCACAGGATGATCTCGGGACCGGCGTTCTGGGTGTGGTTCACCAGCGAATCGTGCAGCCCGCGAAAGCTCGACCCGGGGGTGAGCATGACGTGCTCGAACCCCATCGCCTGGAGCAGATCGCATATCCGGTCGGAGCCGTATTCGGGCTCCGCCCGGTTGTGCGGCAGATTGACCGGAACCTCGGAAGCGAAACGATCTGCGCGCTGGTCCATTGCCGTCTCCTCTCTCGGGACGGCGCCAGTTTGGCGGGGCGTCCACGGGCTGCCAAGCGGGCGGCGCATCCCATATAGTTCGGATCGACCGCCCGGCGGCAGACGGGCGAGGAAGGGAGTCGAGGATGGCGAAATCGATCGAGCACGTGCACTGGCCCGACGCGCCGGACATGTGGATGCCTTACGCCCCCGCAATCACCGTCACCGGCGGCAAGACGGTGTACCTCGCCGGGGTGACGGCGGCGCCGGTTTACCACCACCACCCGCACCGCCCGGAAGAGTTCGACACCATGCCGACCGACATGGAGGGCCAGTCGCGCGCGGCCCTCGACCAGCTCAGGCGCGGCCTCGAGGCGGTGGGCGCCGATTTCTCCGACATCGTCAGCGCCAACCGCTTCGTGACCGACCTGGCGGACCAGGATTCGCTGAACAAGGTGTGGGCGGAGTATTTCGGCGACAACAAGCCGACGACCACCACCGTCCAGGTGGTCGCGCTCGCCACCGACCCGCGCTGCCTGGTCGAGATCAACGCGATCGCGGTGGTCGACTGAGGGGATGACGGCGGAAAGCCCGATCGTTCCCTATGGCTGCGCGCGCTGGCGGGAAGGCTGGATCGCGCGAGGACCCGACGGCCGGTTGCGATGCTCGGTTCCGCATGTCGTCGTCAACGACCCGGCCGAACCGCTCCGCCTGCAGGACGGCCAGTACGCGATCCCGGCCCCCCGACGCGGCACCGCCGGGGAAGAGCTGCGCCAGATCGAGGACGACGCCCTGTCGCGTGCCGACCCGTGGTCGAAGCCGCAGGCGGCATTCCTGCGGCGCTACTTCGCGCATATCCGCCGCCGGGTGGATGACGAGGCCGAAACATTGCGCGCGCGGCTCGGATCGCTGGGCTCGCTGTTCGACTACCGGGCCTTCGTCTTCGCCGCGCCGCGCCCGCTGCCGCGCGCCTTCATCCCGGCCGAGGGCGGCATGATCCGCTGCGACTGCGCCTTCTGGATCGGCGGCTCCGCGCTGGCGATCGAGATCGAGGGCCGAGGCGCGCCACACCCCCGGCGCGAAGGAGAACTCGCCCGGCTACGCACGGCCGGCGTGGCGGTCATCCGTTGCCCGCCCGATGCGGAGGTCGGCGCGCTCGACCTCCCGCCCCTCTTCGAGCGCTTCGCGGAGGGGATCGGCATCCCCTCCGGCCCCTTCAAGGCGCGCGGGATCGAGGCCTATGCCGACCCTCAGATATCGAGTTCGAGCACGTAGAGCCCGCCGGTGAACCGGTCGACCGTGTAGACCAGCCGGTTCTCGTCGACGAACACGTCGTTGAGCTGCACCGCGCCGACGCGCGAGCCCTCCGGCGTCGCCGGCACGTAATAGGCGACCTCTTCCGGCCGATAGGGGTCGGAAACGTCGTGCACCCGGATGCCGCCGTTGAAATAGGTGCCGAAGATCAACGTGTCCGATGAGAACGAGCCCGGCTGGTTCTCGTGGATGTTGTGCGATCCGTAGCGCCCGCCGCGCTGGCTGTACTCCTCGACCGGCGGCAGCGGCAGGGTCGAGATCGGCACCGGGTTGGTCTCGTCGCGCCCGTCGAGCACCCAGGTAAGCTTGGGCCAGTCCCGTCCGGCGTCCAGGATGCATTCGTCGCTGACGATCAGCAATTCGCTGTCGAACAGCGGCAGCACGGTATGGCTGAACCCGTTTTGCGGCGGGTGCGGGTTCCAATGGCCGACCGGTTTCGGGTTCGCCATGTCGGCGATGTCGAGGATGTAGATCCCGCCGTCGATATAGGCGAGATAGACCCGGTCGGGACGCTCGGGATAGACGTTGGTGTTGTGCGCCCGGATGCCGATGTCGTATTGCGGATGGCGTTTCGGCGGCGGCGCGTCGTCGCCAACCCGGGTTCCCGGCACCCACCAGCGGCCCACCTCGACCGGTTTGGTCGGATCGGAGACGTCGATCGAACGGTAGAACTGGGAATCGGCCGGGTGAGTGGGTTCGAAATCGGCCGCGCCGCCGGAGAAGTGGATGTATTTCCCGTCGGCGAACCAGAGCTGGTGCACCCCCATCGAATGCGGCCCGGAACAGTCGAAGAAGCCGATGGTCCTGGGCGATTCGGGGGTGCTGACGTCGAACAGCTCGATGCCCGCGGGCTCGAGCCCGAACCCGGGGTCCATGAGGCCGCCCGGGCCCCTCGTCTGATAGGCGACCGCCATGATGTCGCCCACCAGGTCGAGCGAGTTGGAGCGCATGTTGTTGTGCGCGAGATCGGTCTGGACGATGACCCTGGGCTTGGCGGGATCGGTGACGTCGACGCCGGTGAAATTCTTCGGCGGCCCCTCATGCGCGAGCCACAGGATACGCCGCCCGCCGGAGGCCTCCTGGATCACCATCCCCTCGCCCATGCCGCCCCAGCCGGCCAGGGGGTCGTGGGCGATCAGCGTCATGTTGCGCGATTCGTCCTGGCTCATCCTCTCCTCCTTCTCGTCACGCCCCCGCGGCATCGAGCCCGTGCCGGAGATCGAGCCGGTCGATCCCCTCGGCGATGACGACGAGCCGCGTTTCCGCGCGCCCGTCGGGCCATGCTTCGAGCGCCACCGGGGGGTGCAGCAAATGGTGAATTCCGTTTACCGCGATCGGCCGGTCGTATTCCCGCGTGCGCACCACCCCTTTGATACGCAGCACATCGGCGCCCCTGAGCGCGGTCAGCGAATCGAGCCAGCGCACAAAACCGGCCCAGCGTAGCGGCCGCTCGACGATCAAACAATGAGCGGCGATCCCGCTATGCGGTTCGTGGCCGCCGTCCTCGATCCGCCCGATGACGGGGTTGGCGGGCGCCATCAGCGCTTCGGCATCGACCGTCGCGCCCGGCAGCACCGGGCCGGTCGGGTTGATGCGCGCCACCGTCCCGGTCAGCGCCGCCTCGGCGCCGGCGTCGGCGATGTCGAGCTTGGTGAGGACGATCCGGTCGGCCGCCGCGATCTGGCGACGCGCCTCGCCGTGACGGCCGATCTGTTCGGCACCGTTGACCGCATCCACCGTGGTCGTCACGGAGCCGGCCCGAAACCGGCCGATGAGCGCGGGGTCGGTCATCAGGGTCTGCAGGATCGGGCCGGGATCGGCGAGCCCGGTGGTCTCGACGATGACCCGCGCGAAGGGGGGCACCGCGCCCACCCGCCGCCGCCCGGCGAGGTCGGAGAGCGCGTCGACGAGGTCGCCGCGGATCGAGCAGCAAACGCAGCCGCTCTTCAGGATCATCATCTCTTCCGCCGCCTCGGTGATCATCGCGTGATCGACGGCGACCGCGCCGAACTCGTTGACGATCACCGCGCTGTCGCCGAAGGCGGGCGAGGCGAGAAGCCGGTTGAGCAGCGTCGTCTTGCCGCTGCCGAGGAACCCGGCAAGCACGTGGACCGGGATTGGGGCCGGCCCGCTCACTCCAGAAAGGCCAGCTCGGCCAGCTGGTCGTGGGTGGTGATCCACACCCGGTCGAGGCGCTTGACCATGTCGATGGCGGCCTTGAACTCGATCGCCCCGGCCGGCCGGCCGAAGACATGGGCGTGCGCCGTGACATCGAGCGTCGCCACCGGGCTGCCGATGTCGTCCCAGCGGTCGAGGATGCGCGAGAGAGTCCGCGTGAACGCCTCCGGTTCGTGGCCGTAGCGCATGGTGATCGGAAGGTCGTTGACCTCCATCGTGAACGGAACGCAGGCGAGCGGCCCTTCCGCGGTCTGGGTCAGATAGGGCAGGTCGGCGTCGAACGTGTCCGCGGTCCAGCGGAAACCGTGCTTGGCGAGCAGTTCCCGGGTGTTCTCGCTGCTGGTTCCGCGCGGGCTGATGAACCCCTCCGGGCGCTTGCGGATGCAGGCTTCGAAAGCCTCGATCCCGCGGACGAGATCGGCTTCCTCGGTTTCGCGGTCCTGGTAGACGGGAAGGATGTTCTGGGCCCATGCGTGCGCGCCGATGGCGTGCCCGTCGCCGTCGATGCGCCGCAGCAGCTCCGGCCAGCGTTCGGCGATGATGCCGCTGGCATAGGCGGTGCACGGGATGCCGGCCCCGGCGACGATGTCGAGCAGCCGCCACGCGCCCTCGGTCATGCCGTAGCGCGCCCATGACCGCGCCTGGGTGTCGAGCACGCCGGCCTTGATCGGATTGCCCATGGGCCCGACGCCGGGGGCGGCGTCATCGGTCCAGGCCTCGCACATGACATGGAAGGAAACCGCGATCCTGCGGCCCGCGGGCCAGCCTCGCGGCGGCTCGGTTCTTGCCATCATCAGCCCCCTCTCGGCTTCGCCCTATTCTTTCACCCCGGCGCCCCGGGACCAAGCCGGGGCAGTCAGATCAGCCACCACGCGGCCAGGCCGAGAAAGGCGAGGAAGGCGATCGCGTCGGTGATCGTCGTCAGCAGCACGCCCGAGGCGATCGCCGGGTCGATCGCGGTTCGCGACAGGCAGAACGGGATCGCCGTGCCGGCGAGCCCGGCGATCACCATGGTGACCGCCATCGCCGCGGCCATCACCAGGCCGATCGAGGTTTCGCCCGACCAGACCCAGGCGACGACGCCGACGATCAGCGCGAACAGCACGCCGTTCAGGAGGCCGACGAGCCCTTCCTTCGACAGCACCCGCCAGGCATTGGCCGAGGTCAGATCGCGCATGGCGATCGCCCGCACCGCGACGGTCAGGGATTGGGTGCCGGCGTTCCCGCCCATCGAGGCGGCGATCGGCATCAGCACCGCGAGAATGACGATCTGCTCGATCGTCGCCTCGAACATCCAGATCACGACGGAGGCGAGGATCGCCGTCACCAGGTTGACGAAGAGCCAGGAAAACCGGGCTTTCCCGGTGTCGATCACGGCCTCGTAGATATCCGTCTCCGAGACGCCGCCGAGGCGCATCAGGTCTTCTTCCACCTCCTCATGGATGACATCGACAATGTCATCGACGGTGATCACCCCGATCAGCCGACCGCCCCCGTCGACCACGGGAGCGGAGACCAGATTCATCTGCGCGAAGGCGTAGGCGACCTCTTCCTGGTCCATGCCGACGGGAACGGTCACCACCTCGCCGCGCGACAGCTCCTTCATCGGCACCGGACGCCTTGTGCGGAGCACATGGCTCAGACCGACGACGCCGACCGGGCGGTGGCCCGGATCGACCACGAAGATGTCGTAGAAATCGTTCGGCAGGTTGTCGGCCTCGCGCAGGAAGTCGATGGTCTCGCCGACGGTCCAGAAGGTCGGCACCGCGACGAGGTCGCGCTGCATCAGCCGTCCCGCGCTGTCCTCGGGATAGGCCAGCCCCCGTTCCAGCGCATTGCGCAGCGCGTCGGGGATCGCCTGCATCACCTGGCGCTGCTGGGCCTCGTCGAGCGAGGAGATCAGCAACAGCGCATCGTCGGATTCGAGCCCGGCGATCGCGCCCGCCAGACGTTGGGTGCCGAGATGCGCCACGATGTCCCCGAACACCGCGTCGTCGAGTTCGGGCAGGATCTCGGGCGGGAAGTCGGGTCCCAGAACGTCGACCGCCCTGGCGCGGTGATCGGGGTTGAGCTGTTCCAGGAGATCGGCGATCTCGGCGAAATGGAGCGACCCGACAAGCTCCGCCGCGTCCTCGGTTCGGTCGGACTCGAGCGCATCGATAACCGCGCGCACGACCGCGGGGTCGAGGCCGATCGGCTCGCGGAGCACCGTGGCATCGCCACCCTCCGCCGCCACGTCGCGCGACTGGATCATGTCAGCCTCCGAAGGGCCCCGATGCCGGAAACGGAACGGGCCCGCCCATCGATTGGGCGGGCCCTGCGAGATGGTGCGGTCGAGAAGACTCGAACTTCCACGGGATTGCTCCCACAGCGACCTCAACGCTGCGCGTCTACCAGTTCCGCCACGACCGCATAGCTGTTGGACTTGGGCCAATCGATGGCCAAATTACCCGGAGCGGACATAGCAAAATGCTGTGCCCGCCGCAAGGCATCCGGCAGGGGTCGCCGATGACAATCGAGTGGGTGGTGGAACCGGGGCTGCAGCCCTATGCGGACGCGGTGCGGAGGATGGAGGAACGGGTTGCCGCCATCCGCGCCGGAACCGCCGGGGAGCTCGCCTGGCTGGTGGAGCATCCCCCGCTCTATACCGCCGGCACCTCCGCGCGGCCGGGCGATCTGCTCGCGCCCGGGCTCTTTCCGGTCCACCGCAGCGGGCGCGGCGGCGAATTCACCTATCACGGCCCGGGCCAGCGCGTGGTCTATCTGATGCTCGACCTCGCCCCGCGCGGGCGCGACGTGCGCCGTTTCGTGCGCTCGGTCGAAGCGTGGCTGATCGCCACCCTCGCCGGGCTCGGGGTTCGCGGGGAGCGCCGCGAGGGCCGTGTCGGAATCTGGGTGGAGCGGCCGGGCGGCGAGGCCAAGATCGCCGCCATCGGCCTTCGGCTGCGACACTGGATCAGCTATCACGGCGTGTCGCTGAACGTCGCTCCCGACCTCTCGCATTACGACGGGATCGTTCCCTGCGGCATCGGCGAGCACGGGGTGACCTCACTCGCCGAACTCGGCATCGCGGCCTCGATGGACGAGGTGGACGACGCGCTGATGCGTCACTTCGCGGCGGCGTTCGGGGAAACGCCGCGCGAAGCCGTCATGCCGGCGCTCGCGACCGGCAGAGAACGATGAAGCGGTCGGCGGCGGCGAGTTCGCGGCGCAGGACGTCGCTTGCCGCTTCGGCTTCCTGGTCCTGGCCCCAGCGATCGGCCTGGTAGCTCTCGTCGATTACCGACGCGGCCCAGGCCTCCTCGGCGGTGATCCGTCCCGCCGTCATCGCCAGCGCCAGGACGATCGAGCCGACCGTTCCGGTGGCGCGCTGAAAGGCCGCCAGCACGAAATCGTCGAACGCGGTCACCGCCTGGCGCAGCGCATCGATGGCTTCGCTGGGCTGCGGCGCCGGCATGAGCCCCGTCGTCACCCGCAAGCGGCCGCCGAACTCGTCGGCGATCCAGTCGACCAGCGGGTCCCAGGCCGCCTCCTGCCGCCGCCGCAATTCCTCCGGCCGTTCGACGCGGTAGCAGACCAGATCGGTCTCCCCGTAGCCGGCGATCTCCGCCACGACCTCCGCCCGCCGCCGGCCCACGATATCGAGCGCCGTGTTCGCAAGCCTGGTCAGCGGCATCGCCATGGGATCCACCGTCTCTCCCTGGACCGACCATTCCCCGGCAATGGCCTCGGCGAGCGGGGCGCTCGGCACGACCAGAATCCGCTTTCCCGGCGTCCGCACCGGACGGGCGTCGAGGAACACGCCGAACCCGCCCGCCGCGGGCGCGGATCTCGCTTGTCGGTAGAACCGCCCCAATCCCCGCGCCGCTCCCTAGCCGGTCCCGGGGTCCCGGAAGACCGCGAGCGCCACATCGACGCCGGCGCCGGGCGGGGCGGCATAGCCGCACTGGCGGAGCGTCGCTTCCAGGGCCGCGAGGGTGATGAGAACCGCGTCCTTGCGGCAGTTATAGGCCATCGTCCCGATCCGCCAGATCCGGCCGCGCAGCGGGCCGAACGAGGTGCCGATCTCGATGCTGAAGTCGTCCAGCATGGAACGGATCACGCGGTCGCCGTCGACCCCGTCGGGGATCACGATGCCGGTGACGTTGGGCATCTTGTTGGCGATGTCGCCGAAGATCTCGAGCCCCATCGCCTGAAGCCCGGCGACGAGCGCCCGCCCGACCAGCACGTGGCGGGCGAACCGCGCATCGAGCCCTTCCTGGAGGGCGATGCGGAAGCACTCCCGGGCGCCGTAGAGCATCGACGTCGCCTCGGTGTGGTGGTTGAGGCGCATCTCGCTCCAATAATCCATCAGCATCGGCAGGTCGAAATAGTTGGAACGTATCTGCGCGCCTTCCCCTTCGGCGATGCCTTCGGGGCGGATGCCCCGCTCGATGTGGCGCCTGGGGCGGAGCGTCTCGACCACGCGTTCGTTGAAGGTGATCGGCGCCGAGCCGGACGGGCCGGAGAGGCATTTCTGGAGACCGGCGGCGGCGGCGTCGATATCCCACTCGTCGACCGGCAGCTTCATCCCGCCCAGCGTCGCCGTCGCGTCGACGAACAGGATGGCGCCGTAGCGCCGGCAAAGCGGGCCGATCTCGTCGAGCGGCTGGGCCATCGTCGTCGAGGTGTCGCCGTGGACCGCCGCCACCAGCTTGGGCCGTTCGCGCTTGAGCGCGTCCTCGACCCGGTCGGGGGTGAACACCGTGCCCCATTCGGTCTCGATGGTGCAGATTTCGGCGCCGGCGCGCTCGGCGATCTCGCAGAGCAGCTGTCCGAACCGGCCGGAAACCGGAACCAGCACCCGGTCGCCCGGCTCGATCACGGAGACCAGGATCGCCTCGATCGCCGCGCGCGCCGTGCCGTCGACCAGCAGCGACCAGTGGTTTCCGGTGCGCCACACCTGGCGCGACAGCGCCATGACCTCGTTCATGTAGCCGGTGAAGACCGGGTCGAACTGGCCCAGCATCGGCATCGACATGGCCCGCAAAACGCGCGGATCGACATTGATCGGACCCGGCCCCATCAACAGGCGCGGCGGCGGGTTGAGATCTCCGAACAGGTCCGACATGCGTTCAGTTTTCCGGGCTCTGGCCTCTCCGACAGGGGGCGATAGCCCAATTCGCCCGGCGCCACAACGATTACGCGTCGCAAAGCGCGGGACGGTGGGCTAGGCTCGCCCGGTTCACGGAGCGAACCCCCTTGGCCCAATTCCCGATTCCGGACCGTCTCCTGGTCGCCATCGGCGGCAACGCCGTCCACCCGGAGACCACCTCCGGCACCGTCGCCGAACAGAAGGAATACGCGGAACGGACCGCGGCGTCCCTGCTGCCGCTGATGCGTGTCGGCAACGAGTTGGTGCTGACCCACGGCAACGGCCCCGTGGTCGGCAAGATCCTGATGCGCCAGGCAATCGCGCGCGCCCGCGTGGCGCCGATGTCGCTCGATATCTGCGTCGCCCACAGCCAGGGAGGGGTCGCCTATCTCCTGTTGCAGGCGATGGAGAACGCGCTGCGCATCATCGGCAATCCCAGGCTCGTGGTGTGCCTCCTGACCCAGGTCGAGGTCGACCCTGACGATCCGGCCTTCGAGAACCCGACCAAGCCGATCGGCTATTTCTACTCCGAAGAGGAGGCGCAGGCGCTCGCCCGCGAGACCGGTTGGGAGATGCGCGAGGATTCCGGGCGCGGCTGGCGCCATGTGGTGCCTTCGCCCAGGCCGCGGCACATCGCCGATCTTTCGCTGGTCCGCGATATCGCCGCCCAGGGCGCGGTGGTGATCGCCGGCGGCGGCGGCGGCATCCCGGTCCTGCGCCTCGCCGACGGGACCCGCACCGGCGTCGAGGCGGTCATCGACAAGGACCTGACCTCGGCGCTGATGGCCCGGGCGCTCGGCATCGACACGATCATGATCCTCACCGGGATCGACAGGGTGGCGATCGATTTCGGCACCCCGTCCCAGCGCGGCCTCGATGCCGTCACCCTCCGCGAAATCAAGGGCTTCCGCGACGACGGGCAGTTCCCGCCGGGCAGCATGGGGCCCAAGATCGACGCCGCGATCGACTTCATCGAACGCGGCGGCAAGCGGGTCGTGATCGGACCGCTGGACCGGGCGGTCGATGCGCTGGAGGGCAGGACGGGAACCCACATCGTCGCCGATGGGTGAACCCGCGATCCGCCTCGGCCTGATCGGCCGCGATGCCGCGGGCTGCCTGCGGGCGCTGGCACGGGACGGCGGCTCGGTGCTGGCGGTGTTCCGCCGCAGCGTCTATCTCAGCCACGACGATTCGGGCGCCATCGCCTGTATCGGGCCGACCGCTCTCGGCGCCGGCCCGCTCAACGCGCTGGCCGCGGCGGGCGAATCCCTGCCGGTCTGGGACGATGCCGGGCTGATGCCGGGCGATCCGGTCGCCGCCTGCGGCGCCGGCATCCTGATCGGCGCGCTCCATGTGCTGACCTTCCGGGGAGCCGCGCTCCACGATCCGCCGCGCGGCCCCCATGCCTGGACAAGGGACGGTCTCGCCGCGGCGTTCGCACAACTCTCCGACGCGCTCGCCCGGTTCGCGCTCGGCGAAGGACTGGCGCCGTTCGTCCATCCCGCCGGGCGAAACGCCCTGCCCCGCACCCCGTTGATCGACCGGGCGCGGCCGGCGATCGCCGCGCTCGAATCCTGGGTTGCGGCGGGCGGCCCGCCGCCGCAGGAGCCGGTCGAACGGCTGCTCGGCCTCGGACCCGGGCTTACCCCCTCGGGCGACGATTTCCTCGGCGGGATGATGATCGCGCTCGCGATGTCCGGCTTTACCAATGCCGCTTCCGCGCTGGCCGCGCCCGTGCTCGCCGCCGCCCCGCGGGCGACCAACCGGATCAGCGCGGCGCATCTCGACGCGGCGGCGCGCGGGCTCGGCGCCGATGCCCTCCACCGGTCGATCGACGCGCTGGCGAGCGGGGACCGCCAAACGCTCGCTTCCGCGCTCGAAGCGCTCGATGCCATCGGCCACAGCTCGGGATGGGACGCGATGGCGGGCGCGGTTTCCGCGCTCAAGGCGATCGACAGGCGGCTCGCGGCTCAGCCCGACAGCAATGCGGCGGCGGTCTCGGCCGCGCCCGCATTGGATTCGGCGACGACGATACCGGCCTCGCGCAGCGCCGCGACCTGATGCGAGCGGATCTGCGGGTCTTCCTCGGTGCCGCAGACCGAGGCGATCACCGCCGGCGCGGCGCCCCGATGCGCCGCCAGCACGGCGGCAAGCGAGCCGGCGGGGTCTTCATGCGCGCCGTGGCCGAGGACGACATCGACCAGGACCACGGCCACGGCGGGATCGGCGAGCGCGGCGGCGAGAGGCGCATCGCGGATCGCCGGCTCGATCATCGGGTGGGGCCTGCCGCGGGTGTATTCGTCGGCGCCGAGATCGATCAGCCGGTGACCCGCGTCGTCGTCGCGCGCGGCCATTGCCGCGCCGGGTATGGGCACGTTGGAGGAGAACGGGATCCCGGCGGACATCAGCACCGCTTGCGCTTCGGCGCAGAGCGATCCGCCGCTGAACAGGCCGCGCAGCGCGCCGCCCCTTCGGGTGAGCCTGCCGGCGGCTTCCAGCGTGCTCCCGGGCTCGGAAGCGCCCGCCCCCGCCAGCGCGTCCCCCGCCGCCTCGCGGAGCGTCGCCGCCTGATACGCGTTCTCCGGCAGGTCCATCTTCCGCATGCCGATGCAACAGAGGGTGAAACGCTTGCGGCTCTCCGCGATGCGCTTGGCGATTCGCCTCGCGGTCTCCGGATCCGGCGGCTTCGAGATCAGCACGACGCGCCGCGTCGCCCGGTCGCGGTCGAGCGCGTCGATCGCGGTCAGCGTCATCGCGCCGCCCACGGCGGCGCCGAGGTCGCGCCCGCCGACGCCGATCCCGTGGCTGATCCCGCCGCCGGCCCGGGCGATCAGGCAGGCGACCTCCTGCAGCCCGGTGCCGGAGGCCGCGATCAGGCCGATATCGCCCCGCGGCACCGCGTTGGCGAAACCGATCGGCGCACCGGCAATAACGGCGGTGCCGCAATCCGGCCCCATCATCAGGAGGCCGTTTTGGCGGGCGAGCGCCTTCAGCGCCACCTCGTCCTCGATTGCGACATTGTCGGAAAACAGCATCACGTTGAGCCCGCGCTCGAGCGCGCGGCGGGCCTCGCGGGCGGCGAAGTCGCCGGGCACCGAGACGATCGCGAGATTGGCCGCGGGCAGCGCGCGCAGCCCGGTTTCGAGGGAGCGCGGGTTCCAGCCCTTCCCCTGCCGGTCGCCGCCGGCCGGGCCGCGGAGCGCCGCTTCCGCCGCATCGAACGCCGCGCCGAGCGCGTGCCCGTCTTCCGCCCGTATTGCGATCACCAGATCGTTGGGACCGGCGCCCTCCGCACCGGCATCCAGCAGCCCGGCGTCGCGCAGCAATTCCTTGTTGGACGGGCTGCCCATCATCAGCGAGGCGGCGGCGACCCCGGCGAGGTCCTCGACGGCCCGCGAGATCCGCATCAGGGCGACCGAATCGAGATAGAAGCCGGCGCGAAGCCGGGTCCCGGCGACGCCTCGGCTCATGCGATGCCCATCTCGGCGGCGAAGGCCTCGAGCGCGCGTTCGAAGCAGGCCATCGGCGCGCGCACCACGCCGGCGCCGACCTGGCCGATGCCGGCTTGCCTGTGGGCGATCCCCGTGTTGATCGTCGGCGCCTGGCCGGTGGCGACCACCTTGCGGATGTCGATGCCGGTGGGGACGCCCGCGAAGTCGAGCGCGGGGATGGTCCATTCGGGGTTCCGCGCCACGGTGATCTCCTCCATGGCGCGGGTGTAGTCGAGCGCATCCGCCGCATTCCCCGCCCCGACGAACCCGGCGACGGCCGGCGCGGCGGCCATGGCGAAGCCGCCGAGCCCGACGGTCTCGATGATCGTCGAATCGCCCATATCCGGGTTGGCGTCGTCCTCCGAGAAACCCGGGAAGTAGAGCCCGCGCGGCATCTCCACCGGGGCGGTGAACCAGCGGTCGCCGAGGCCGCTGACCCGGATGCCGAACATGGTCCCGTTACGGCTCATCGCGGTGACCACGCACGCCCCCTCGATCCCGCGCACCGGGTCCATGATCGCCTTGCCCATCGCCATCGCCACGTTGAGGAAGAACTGGTCGTTGCCGCCGATGAATTCGAACAGCCCGGCCAGCTCCGCCCGGTCGTCCACCGCGCGCGCGAGCGACGGCGCGACGGCGCGCAGCAGAAGACCGGTGCAGCCGACATTGCGCTGGTGCATCTCGTCGCCCATCGACAGCCCGCGCGCGATCATCGCCTTGAGCGGTATCCCGCCCGCCTCGCGCAAGGCGGCGCCGAAGGCGGGGCCGAACGCGTCGGCGAGCCAGCGCAGCCGGGCCAGCACCTCGGCATCGTTGCCGCCGAAGCGCATGACCTTTCCGAGCCCCTCGTTGAGGGTGCAGTAGGCGCGGTTTCCGAACGCCCGGTTCTCCACCGCCAGCACCGGCATCGACGGGGTGATCAGCCCGGTCATCGGCCCGACGGCGCCGAAATGGTGGTTGGGGTGAAAGGCGATCCCGCCCGAGGCGGCGAGTTCGGCCGCCTTGTCCAGATCGCCCGCCCAGCCCTCCAGCACGATGGCGCCGGCGATGGCGCCCCTGAGCGGGCCGCACATATCGGGCCAGGCGATCGGCGGCCCGGCATGCAGGATCGTGCAGCCCTCGAGGCCCTCGATGACGTCGCCGGCGACGGCAATGTCGAGGAGCACGGGATCGGCCGCGAGCATGCGTTCGACCGCGCGCGCATTGGCCGCCTCGATCGAGGCCGCGACGTCACCCGCCATCACGCACCGAGCTTGTCCAGAAGATCGATCAGCCGCCTGTCGCCGCCCGCCGGCGGGCTCCAGTCGACCTGGACCACGTCGACCCCCTGCCCTTCGAGGGTTCGCGCGAACTGCGCAAGCCCGATATTGACCACGGCGACCGGGCCGTCGAGCAGGTCCTGGATGGGCTGCGGCTGGTCTCGCACCGGCGGAATTCCCCCAAGCTTAGGCGGCCGCCAGTCTACCGCCTCGCCGGGTCCGGGTCAGCCGTCGATCGGACGCAGCCGTGATGAGGTCGAGCCATGGCAAAAAAAGAAGGGCGGCTCGCGCCGCCCTTCGAAGATGTGCCCGGCGCCGGTCGCCCGGCCCCGGAAAAGCGTTGGACGCTAGAACACCACCTTGATGCCGGTGATCAAAGCGACACCCGAGTTCTCGACGGACCCGTCCCCCTTCTCCGTTTCGTTCCAGAGCAGGTTCGTGTGAACCTTCACACCGGGGCCGAGCGTCCGGGCATAGCTGCCCATGATCGCCGTATGTGAGGCGCTACCCTCATCCATCTCGCCAACGCTGCCAACCAGGCTGAACGAGTTTGCGCCCACCACATACCGCACGCCGGCATCTGAACCGCCCCGGCTTTCCCGGCGGCTCCATCTTGTGAGAAGGGGGAGCTGTTATGGGAAGACATTCGACACGTTATCCGGCGGAGGTTCGCGAACGGGCAGTCCGGCTGGTTTTCGAGCATCAGGGCGAGCATGGCTCGCAATGGGCGGCGATGTGTTCGATCGCGGCGAAGTTCGGCTGCACGACCGAGACGCTGCGGCGGTGGGTCCGTCAGGCTGAACGAGACAGCGCTGCCAGGCCGGGCATGACCAGCGACGATCGTGAGCGCCTCAGGGCGCTGGAACGCGAGGTTCGCGAGCTGCGCCAGGCGAACGAGATTCTGCGCAAGGCCAGCGCATATTTTGCCCAGGCGGAGCTCGACCGCCCACTCAAGCGATGATCGCCTTCATCAACGAGCATCGCGATATCTATGGGGTCGAGCCGATCTGCAAGGTTCTGCCGATCGCCCCATCCACATACCGCCTTCATGCCGCCAGACAGCGCGATCCGTTATTGCTGCCGGATCGCGCCCGGCGTGATCTGGTACTGATGGAGGAGATCGAGCGCGTCTTCGAGGCGAACTACTCGGTCTATGGTGCCCGCAAGGTCTGGCGCCAGTTACGGCGCGAAGGCCGGGACGTGGCCCGCTGCACCGTCGAGCGGCCGATGCGCGATCTCGGCCTTGCCGGGGCGATCGGGGGCAAGCCGGTGAAGACCACGGTCAGCGACAAGGGAGCGGCGTGCCCGCTCGACAGGGTGAACCGGCAGTTCCAGGCGCCCGAGCCCAATCGTCTGTGGGTGGCGGACTTCACCTATGTCGCGACCTGGGCCGGGTTCGTCTATGTGGCCTTCGTGATCGATGCCTTCGCACGCCGCATCGTCGGATGGCGGGTGAGCCGCACGGCCCATGCAAGCTTCGTTCTGGATGCCCTGGAACAGGCGATACATGCCAGGAAGCCCGCCAAGGGATCGGGCCTCGTGCATCACAGCGATCGCGGTGTCCAATACCTCTCGATCAAATACTCCGGGCGCCTGGCCGAAGCCGGGATCGATCCTTCGGTCGGCAGCGTCGGCGACAGCCGAAACGATCAACGGCCTCTACAAGGCCGACAAGGCGATCCGATCCACCGGCGCGGCCCGTGGAGATCGTTCGAGGCCGTCGAATACGCCACCCTCGAATGGGTGGACTGGTTCAATAATCAACGCCTGCTCGGCCCCATCGGCAACATCCCGCCCGCAGAGGCCGAAGCAAATCACTATGCCGCCAGCAAGAACCTCGATATGGCTGCATGACCCAAACGTAACTGCCGCCGGGAAAGCCGGGGCGGTTCACCCACTTGCCGCGAACCTTGATGTAGGGGCGCCCGCACTATTCCGAGCGGGACATGGACGAGACCTGCGAACGGATCGTCAACGACATCATGATCGAGCGCCACGGCGCGGGGCGGCACCATGTCCACATCCTGGAGATGAACGGCGAGAGCTACCGGCTCAAGCAAAGCCGATCGCGATGCCGGCCCACCTCTGAATAACCCCGCTTGCCCCCGTGGGCCCACAGGCCTCTCCCACGCGCGGGCCGCCGTCAGCCGCGCACAGGGCGCATCGCCCCGCGCGCGGGTCCCTCCCCTGGACTACGGCGACAAGCTACCGCCCGATGCCCGTGGTACATTTTTTGCGCCGCCGCACCGGTAAATAATCTCGCCGCCGTTAACAGGGCACCGTGTCGATCGCGGCAGCGAAAACGCCGCGCATGTGACGGGCTATACTTGGCGGCGCGGTGCCTATCGCCAAGATCCCAGCCAGAGCGCGGTGCTGGAGATGGCAGGCGGAACCGGGACCCGGGTCGGTCTCAGGCTTCGCAAGCCGATCGAAGACACGGTGATCGCGACGATCACCGAATTCTGTGCGGGCTCCTTGAACCGCTTTGCCGGCTCCTTTCCCAACGAGGCCTGACAGTGGCACCGGCTGGCGCCTCGGGCGTCCAGCACTGTGGCCGATACCTGCTCCCCGCCGGTGACGGGGGGAGCGGGGCTAAGTCTATTTGCGTGTGCGCAAGCGAAACAGCCACATCGCATGGGTCAGCCCCATGTTCCTGAATCACGAATGAGCGGCTCGATGGACTGCTATGACGGCATCGTAATCGAGGCCAGGAGCCTGGTGAAGAAAAAACACAGGTTGTTGCGGTGCAGATACTTGGCACTGGCATCGTCGACTGCATTCTCCATCGGGTAGCGCCAGTTTCCGCTGCGCAAATCGACGATCAAGTCCGAGAAATGCTGGATATTTTTGCCGTGATGTGCGGGAACCGAGATCTTTTCACCGAGACCGTTCGGGGTGCAATCACAGTGGAATCGCGATCAGCGCTTTAACCAGGTAGGTATCAGGAACTACGATGTTTTCGGTAAACTTAGGCTCGTCATCTTCGAACACGACCTTGGCGCGGTACTCACCGGTGCTGAACGTGTGGGTGACGCCTTCATTGTCGGTCTGCAACACGACATAGTTGGCGCGAACGTCATAGGCCGACCCGTCGTGGCCGATCACCAGCACGTTGCTGATCAGATGACGGGCGTAATGGATATTGTAGATATTGGCCTCGCGCAGCGAAAGGACCCGATCGCGGATCATCCGGCGGTGATCGCAATAGATCCAATAGCCTTCAAGACCGGCGTCAAGGTTGTCCCGGGGATGAATGATATAGCGGCCGGACTCGATGAAGAACAAGGGCCACTCCTCAAGCCGGTCATCATCGAGGCATTTTGCATAGCGATAGAACATCTTTTCGATTTTGCGCTCGGTTGCGCTGTCCACCGCCTCGTCCGTCGAAGCCTTTCGACTGGCCATAACCGAATCGGACATCTTCGCTGCCTCCTTCTACTCGCCCGAGTCAGCCGTCAGTCGTCGAACGGAATTCCCATTATATCGCAGTAGCCGCGCCAAAAGCCGCGAATCGGTGCTTCGGTTACGAGGTGATCCTGATCAGCGGACTCGCGGCCACCCATCTCGATGAAGGAGTATCCGCGTCCGAATTCGCCTATAAACGCCTTGTTCGCGATCTCCAACGCTTCGGCATCCTCCATCGACAGATAGCCCGATGGGCCGAGCAGGTTGCCTTGCTTCCGCCGCACGCTGCGATGATAGTCGTCGTCGTCTTCATATTCGAAGTTGATCCAGACCAACTCGAACTTGTCCGGTCCTCTCGGTCGAATGTGGCGGAACCCGAGGTGGTTTCCGATTTGCGCCAGCACGAATGTCGGGAACAGCGTGAGAATGGTGGTTACCATGCCATCGCTGTGTTCGCGGACGACGTCGATGACCGCGGTGTCTTCAAGCGTGAATTTCGGCTTGTGCGTCGCGATCTCTTTGAAAGTGTCACCGAGCTCCTCATCGGTCTTGCCGTAGGTCGTCAGGATCGAGTGCAGCCCGCCCTTCGTCATCACCGACGATCCGCGTTGCGTAGATCGGAAGAACCCGAAATTGGAATTGAACATGTGAAGGAGGGAGCCGTGATAGCAGTCCTTGACGTTCTCGAAATAAAGCTTCCAATTGCCCTCGACGATCTGCCGCTGATAGCCCGTCACCCGGTACGGCCGACCGCATAAGGTGTCGAACCGGTCGCGGACCGGTTTTTCCATATACGCGCCCAACGGCTCCATGTCCTCGTCGAATGTGCCGAATACAACACCCGCATAGCTTTCGATTCGCAATTTCTCGAGGCCATGATCGGCAAGCTGGAAATCGTCGGGGAAACCGCCGTTGCCCTTGATTCCCTTGCGGTAGGGCGCGCCAACCAGCTTGCCTTCGTTGTCATAGGTCCATTGGTGATAGATGCAGGTGTGGTTGTCGCAATTGCCGCGATTCTCCCGCACCACCATGGCGCCGCGGTGGGCACAGCGGTTGACGAACGCATGGAGTGAACCATCGTGTCCGCGGTTGAGCACCACAGGGATTGTGCCGACATAGGTCGACACGAAGTCACCGGGTTCCGGCACCTCGCATTCGAGCCCGAGATAATTCCAGGTCGGGCCGCGGAATATCCGCTCGTTCTCGGCGGCGAAGATATCTCTATCGAGATACACGGTGTGCGGAACACGCGTGAGATCGCTCGTCGGCCATGGCTCGTCATAGGCTGGCAGGTTCGATCGAGACATCAGGGCTCTCCTGGTCCTCTACGCAACGGCCGCAGAGTATTTGTGGGACATTGAAGTCTAAGCCGTTTGTCGACACCGAGTCAAAATGGCGGGGTCGGCCGAGGAAACACTACACCCTCGTCCTGCAGAGCGGGTGACAAGGCCGCGTCGCGAAGGATGGGAGACACACGGTCGATCAAGGGCGCCGGCGCTCAATCCAAATCACCGACATCGATCGTTGGATACTTTGCCGGCATCGTGATTTCGAGCACCTCGACATCTTCCGAGTAGTCAAGGACGTTGTGAGCGCCGCCCGGAGGCTGGATCATCGAGTCACCGGCCTTCGCGACGACAACCTCGTCACTGCCCTCCCAGCGATAGCTCACGCGTCCCTTCAGGATGTAAACCAGATGAAAGGTCAGGTCATGCCAATGCCAGCCCATCGGACCCTCGCACGGCCCCAGCGCACGCATATGAAATGCGCCCACCTGACCGTCGGTGGCTTCGGCGGCGCCGAGGTCGCGATACTCGAAGCTGGCCCACAGACCGTCGCGCCGGAACGAGGATTCCTCGCAGGCGCTGACGACGAGCGCGCTGAAAGCTTCGGACAGTCGTCCAACGTCCTGCGTCATCGCTTTGTCCTCCGCACAACTTGGACCGTGCCCCATGGAGCAGCGCAGATGACGGCCGATGGCCGCGCTCCCCGGCATCAACCGGGACGATCAGCGCGTTACACAAGGCAGGTCGATTAGAGGATCATCATTCATCTGGGCGATCGTTTCCAGCGTCCCGTTTCAGGTTCACCGGGCGGCCGGTTCTTCGTTCCCTTCGAGTAGAGGCGTGCCGACGAGCCGGACGATGGCGTCATCGTCGGAGAGAATTTGGACGACATCGGCCCTGCGCCCCATATTGCCGGTAGAAGCGATTGCTTCCGGTCCGATCAACGGCTTGGACGCAAACATGTTTATCTCATGCAATAGATCGGCGTCCGCCGAACTTTTGGACAAGCGTGCGCAGGTTCATTATTTCGTCGGTCGTCGCTCGTCGGTGGCGATTCCGTGAAAGTTCAGAGACGCAACCGAACAGCACCGGAAGACGCCGATG
Organism: Alphaproteobacteria bacterium; assembly: GCA_965205995.1. GTDB lineage: Bacteria > Pseudomonadota > Alphaproteobacteria > MPNO01 > MPNO01 > MPNO01. The sequence goes on from OZ242200.1 coordinate 1,118,051, forward strand.
ACCAACACTCCGCTGAGCCACACCACTTCTGGGGGCAGCACCATGACTCATCGCCACTCCAATTCGGTGACACTGTCGACAGAATTCCACGACGGGAATAGCGGTCTGCAAAATGGATAACCCACGAGGCGCAACGAACCTGTCGGCAAGGCCGTTTTTTGCGACAACGCGCGGCAGCCACCGGGCGCAAGCGATCCTCGCGGAGTCCCTCCGGCTGGACGACGCGGTCGGCAAGGCGACCGCCCGGCTGAGTCTCGACGATGTTCCACGCGGGTTGATCGGGCTCCTCGAAGACCTGCGAAAAGAATCTTTATGACAGCGGAGATCGCAAGTCTGGACCTGACGGCTGTTGCCGCAGCGATCCGCTCGCGCCAAATCTCCTCGCTTGAGGCGACCGAGGCCTGTCTAGCGCGCGCCGAACGCCTCGCCGGGCGCCTCAACTGCTTCATCGTCCTTGACGCCGATGGCGCGCGGACGCAGGCGCGACGAGCCGATGACAGGCTGTCAACGGGTGAGCCGGTTGGGCCATTGCACGGCGTGCCCATGGCGCACAAGGATCTGTTCTCGCGCGAGAACCAGGTCGCGACCTGCGGATCCAGGATCCTGGGCGGCGTCCGTGGCACGACGACGGCGACCGTACTCGAACGCCTCTCCCTCGCCGGTGCGATCGACATCGGCCGGTTGCACATGAGCGAATTCGCCGCCGGCGGCACCGGCCACAATCTGCATTTTGGCGACTGTCTCAATCCTTGGAACACCGACTATTCGCCGGGCGGATCGTCGAGCGGCTCGGCGTCGGCGGTCGCCGCCCGGCTGATCTATGGATCGCTCGGAACGGATACCGGGGGCTCACTCAGATGGCCTGCGGCGCTGTGCTCCCTGACGACCATACGGCCGACCCAGGGACGGGTCAGCCTGCACGGGGTGATGCCAAGATCCTGGTCGCTGGATACGGTCGGGCCGCTTGTTCGCTCGACAAGTGATTGTGCGTTGATGTTGGATGTGATTGCCGGAGCGGATCCGAGAGATCCCTGTTGCTCTGCGCTGCCGGTGCCGAAATTTCTCACGGCGATCGAGGCTCCCGTGGCCGGGCTCACACTGGGCGTCCCGGTTTCCGGGTCGACGCAAGACGTCGATCCGGAAACCCGCACTGCTCTTGCGGCAGCACTCGATGTATTTCGCGGGACGGGCGTCTCGGTCGTCGAAATCGAGATACCCGATGAAGATTTGATGTTCGATCTTTGCGACCTGATATCCAAGGCTGAAGCCGCAGCGCTGCACGAGGCGTGGCTGACGGAACGCGGCGACGATTACGCGGCCTATATTCGCGATCACCTCGAATCCGGCCTCCTGATCCCGGCCGCCAGCTACCTGAATGCGATGCGGCTGCGCACCAAGGTGATCGAAGATTTCGTGCGTTCGGTATTTACGCGCATCGATGCAATCGCGCTGCCCTCCTATCCGGGCCGCGCGCCGACGATGGCCGAGTGCGATCCTCTCGGGCCAGGCAGCGTCGACCGATTCTGGACGACCTTTCCTCGGTTCACGCGGCCGCTCAGTTTGCTTGGGATCCCGATAATCTCTTGCCCGATCGGAATCGGATCGAACGGCATTCCGCTAGGGATTCAGATCGCGGCGCGACCGTTTGAGGAGGAAACGCTGTTTGCGTTGGGCGGGGCGTTCCAGCGCGCAACCGACTGGCACCGGCGCGCCCCGGATATCTGATGCCGGTCTGGCCCATCTGTGCATTCGTCGGCAGCGGCCGGGCGTAGTGCGGCACCACCGCATGGCAGAGGTTGAACCCGATCCGGGCGGGGCGAAGGACACCTCGCCTGATGTCGGCATAGTCCACGCCGATGCCTGTGCGGGCTTCGATGCCCTCCGCGCACCCCGGTGAGATCCCGCCCCGATCACGTCTTGGGGAGCTCGCGGATCGCGTCGAGATCGGGCGTGAAGCCGAGGCCCGGTGTCTCGGGCAAGGTAAGCCAGCCGTCGACCGGCTCGGGGAGATCGCGATACATTTGCTTGCAGATCTCGGTCGCGACATAGTGGTGCTCGACCATGGTTCCGTTGGCCACGCCGGCATGCAGATGCATGTTATGATGCATCCAGGCGCCGCCGTTGCAGATCGGGACATTGAATGCGGCCGCCATGCCTGCGATCTTGACGCATTGGGTGAACCCGCCGCCGATCACGACGTTGGGCTGCACGTAGTCGACCGCTTCATGCACCAGCATGTCGCGAAACCGCCAGGCGAGGCCTTCATTCTGGCCGGCGGCGAGCGGGATGCTTGTCAGTTGGCGCAATTTCGCGAGTTGACGAACATCGTTGTGGGTAATCGGCTCCTCGAAATACGTAATCCCGCAGTCCTCTATTAGTTTGGTGAGCTTGCGGGCCTGAAACGGATCGAGGCGGCAATTCGCGTCGATGAACAGATCGACGTCGTCGCCGACGGCCTCCCGCACCGCCCGCACGCGCATCGCGTCTTCGCAAATGACCTCATCCACCGGGCGGATCGTGTCGCGGTTTGGAAGCGCTTCATTGGCGACCACCATCTTGAGCTTGCGATAGCCTTTCGACTGCCATGTCTTGGCGGCCTCGGCAAGTTGCTCCCTGTCGAAAACCGGAAACCCGAACGTCGCGTACGTTTCAACCTTGCTTCGGGCACCGCCGAGGAGGCGCCAAACCGGTTGGTTCAGGAACTTGCCTTTGATGTCCCAGAGCGCGACGTCGATCGCGGCGATCGCGTGGCTCGCGTATCCGGTCTGGCCGCGAGGGCTCATCTTCCAATAGAGCCGCTCCCAAATGCGCTCGTTCGCCATCGGGTCCTCACCGAGGATCGATGGACCCGCAACGGCGTTGATGATATTCGCGACGACCTCACCCTCGACGATCGCTGTAAACCCGTAGCCGATCAATCCATCGTCGGTTTCGACCTCGACATGGCAGACATTGAGCACCACGGTCCGGTCGACGCCGAAGTCGTCGAATGGCACCGAAACGCGCAACCCGTTTGCGTCGACGCGGCCGATTTTCATGTCAGTCTCCCCATCACGCATTCAAGACCGCTTTGGTGCTTAGAGCCAGGGGGTAGCGATTGCCAATACACTAGACCGCGCACGGTTTCGCGGAGGCCATTTCCTACGAGTCGCGCGGCCATGGCTGGTTCCTCCAGAATTGCGTGGCAGTGTATCTCAGCCTGAGCCCGCCGGATGTTCCGGATGGCTCTGGGAGGCGCCGATTGTCGACCCGATCCTCCCGTTCGAGGGCGGCAATCTCCACTGACCGGCCCGATTTGGGCGGTCGACCCTTTATGAGGGAGTCCGGTGGAATTTCCAGCCGCGAAGGTGGCGGCTGGAAGGTAGCTTAAGGTGGGGTGTCGGCGGCTGGCAAGACCGTGTCGGGTCCCGGCGCCGTCTGGCGCGTCGCGGAAGATCGCGTCACGGCACTTCTCGGGGCACTGCACGGTGGAGGCGGCTCTCCCCCGGAGCTTACCGCCGGATCCGAATTCTGAGCCGATATGTCGAGGCTGCCTCCCTCGGCCGTCTTGCTGATCCGTACCCGATGGCCTTGAAAGACCGGCATACCGCAAAACGGATCGATATCGATGTCGCTTGTTAGCGCGTTTGCGTTGGCACCCGATCCCTTCCCAGCATGGGACATCCCGTCCAGATTGTCGTGGCTCCACCCGTGGGCCAGCGCGATCGAGCCATCGGGTACGCGAGCGCTTACAGCGAGCACCGCCTGGGTGGTGCCGCCCGGTCCTCCGAGACACACCCGTTCGCCCGCACTCAGTCCGAGAGCCCGCGCATCGCCCGGCGAGATGACCGCGGGATTCCCCCGTACGGCAGCTTCCGGGATGTTGTGAAGGAACGAGTTGACGGCATGGGAGACCCGACGGCCGGCTACGGCGAGCACACCCCGTTCCCTGGGCAGTACCGCGCATGCCGATCGCAAAGCGGCGCTTATCCCTCCGGTCCAGGGACGATCGAACTCGATACGGCCGGAGGGCGTCGGAAAGCCCGCCTCCAAATACCTGCCGCATCGCTTGGCGCTGACGACGCCACCCGCCCAGTCCGGCCCCGCCTCGCCCCAGCTCGCCAACGCATCGCGGAATGTCTCGGGCTCCCCATCGACATGCGCCCCGTTGAAGGCCGCAGCGACGCGATCCGCGATCCACAACTCCTCGCGTTGGCCGCGGCGGAGCGGTAGTGCGGCCTCGGTCCAAATTCGATAGCGCTCGGGGGTGAGTCCGGCGCTCAGCAGATTGAAATCGGCCCTTTGGTAATGCCCGCTGCCGGGCAGCACGGCGTGCGCCAAGCGCACGGTATCGGTGGGAAATATGTCGACCACCACCAGCAGGTCGAGGGCCGATAGGGCCTCCGCGACGCGACCGGAATTGGGCAAGCTCCGCGCCGGGTTGCCGCCGACGACGATGAGCGCCTTGACCTCGGGAACACCGGTCGCGGTTCGAGAAGTATTTCCGCCGAGGATCGCCTCCGCCAACAGCGCGCTGGGCCATTCCCTTCCGTACCGCACTCCGTCGGGCCGCCCGTGGATCGCTCTTCCACGAACCGGTGAATAGTCGGGGACGAACAGCCCGTCTTCAACATCAAGGCGGCCAAGCGATGCGTTGACCGCCAGGGCAAGACCGGCGGTGACGGTGGCGTTGGGCGCCATGCTCAGGCCTGAACGATCGAGCACCACGGCCGGGCGCGCGACCACTTGCTCGAACACCCGCGTGACGTCCGCGGCGCGGAGTCCGCAGACCGATGCGATATCGTTCGGGCTCCATTCGCCGCACGCCGCCGCGACTGCTTCCAGTCCGAGGCAGTGTCTCCTCACATAGTCGCGCGCGACATGGCCCCCGTGCCATACGAACGACAGCAATCCGGCGAGAAAGACGACGTCGGTTCCCGGGCGTATGGCCAAATGGTCATCGGCCAGATCGGCGATCCGATGACGGACGGGGTCGACGACGCCGAGCCAGCCGCCGCGCGCGCGCAGGTCGCGCGCCACCTTCGCGCCGCCGGGCGTGCTTCCGCCGGGGCTCCACTGACTTACGGTCGCGTTCGACCCCATCAGGAGGATGCCGGGAACCGCGTCGTAAAAGGGGACGGGGACCGCATACATCAGGTTCAGGGCCTCGGCGGCGACATGGTAACGGGCGACGCAGTCGACCGTGAACGCGGTGAACAGCGTGTCGGTGCCGAGCCCGGCCATCAGGTTGCGAACAGCGAGGCTCAAATGTCCCGAATAGGCCGCCGAGTTCCCCGAGAACACGGCGATCGACCGGGAACCGTACTCTGCGGCAACCTCCCGCAGGCGCCCGCCGATCGTGTCGATCGCCTCCGTCCAGGAAGCCGGGCCAAGCTGTCCGTTGCGACGAAGCAGGGGCGAATCCAACCGGTCCGGATTCGTCTCGAGGGCCCCCGCCCAGCGCCCCTTGACGCAAAAATAGCCCTTGGAATAGGGGTTTTGTGCGTCGGGGACGACGGTAACAACCTCGCCGTCCACCTCGACCTTCGAGCCGCAGCCGAGTTCGCAGACACGACAAAACGATCTGGTCACGGCGTCCTCGCGATCCCTGTCTCCGGTGACCAAGTCCGCGGCTACTCGCGAAGCTCCTGCAGCTCGATCAGGATCCGCGCCGTCGACCGGGGATGGGTAAAGTTGACTAGGCACTCCCGATATGTGTCGAACCCGGTGGAATAGTCCGTGAGTCGCACCGGTTCCTCGCACACGAATTCTGCACCGCAATCGCGAAAATGCGCCATCGCCGCTTCGATGTCATCCACCTCGAATGTGATGGAAAAGAGCCCCTCGCCCCGCGCGGTGACGAAGCGGTCTATCGGACTGCCGGAAGCGGTGCTCTCCATGACGGCGAGCGTTGCGTCTCCGCATCGCAGACTCGCAAACCGCGACTGGACGGGCGGATCGGGACATACCACCGCAGGCGACACTTCGCAGTCCAGAAGCCGCGCCAGCAAAGCCGCCGTTCGGCCGCAGTCAGAAGCCACCATGCTGACTTCCCTGAGTCTCATCGCATGATCTCCCATCGGGTCGATAAGGCCGGTTCCGCGCGGCGCATCCGCGTGGCTAACCGAGATAGGATGCGGCGACGGCCGCGTTGTCGCGGATCGCGTTGGAATCCCCGGACGCAATAACCCGGCCGAGATCGAGCGCGTAAATTCTGTCCGCCAGATCGAGCACCATGTCCAGATCGTGCTCGATCCACAGGATCGGAATTTTTCGGTCATCGCGCAGCCTGAGAAGAAAACGGGCAAGATCTTCCTTCTCGTCGCGGGTCAATCCGCTGCCCGGCTCGTCGAGCAACAAGAGCTTGGGTTCCAGCGCCATGGCCCGAGCGAAACCGACCAGCTTTTGCACCCCGTAGGGAAGCGCCTTGGCCAGAACATCGCGATAAGGCCAGAGTTCGAAGAAATCGACGATCGATTCCACCGCCGCCCGATGGTGCGTTTCCTGACGGCGCGCCGAACCGTAGAACAGCATCGCGGAAGCGGGATTTCCGGAGAAGAGGGAGTCGCGGGCAACCAGCAGATTCTCGGTGACCGTCAATCGGGGAAACAGCTCGAGATGCTGGAAGCTCCGCCCCACACCCGCCTTGGCGACGGCATGCGGCGGCAGGCCGACCAGCTCCTCTCCGTCGAGCAGGACCTGGCCCGACTGCGGTCGGTAAATTCCGCTGATAGTGTTCAGGAGGGCCGTCTTTCCCGCTCCGTTGGGCCCGATCAAGGCGGTAATGCCGCGGGACGGGATTTCGGCATCCACGCCGCGCAGCGCCCTGATCTCGCCGAAATCGAGGTGAACGCCCCGGATCTCGAGCCGCGCTTCCATCCTCATCCCCACCAGCGCCGTGTCCGCCGGTATTGTTTGACGTCACGGTAGCTCTGGCGTTCGTCGCCGCTGACGCCGAGATAGAATTCCTGCACGTCGCCATGCGCCTTCAGGGTGTCGGCCGTGCCGTCATAGACGATGATGCCGTTTTCCATGATGTAGCCGTGATCTGCGATTTCCAGCGCGGCCCGAACGTTTTGATCGACGATCAGGAGTGTCAGACCGAGTTCGCGGTTGAGGTCCTGCAGGCTGGACAGCACCAGACTCGCCATCGCCGGGGACAGGCCGAGCGAGACTTCATCGACCATCATCAGGCGGGGCTGACTCAGCAACGCCGCGGCGATGGCGGTCAGCTGCCGTTCGCCGCCCGAGACGAGGATCGCGCGACGGTCTCGCTTTTCCGCGAGCAGCGGAAACAAATCATAGACATTGGAAAGCGTGACCTTGGGGTCGATGCCTTCCTTCGAACGCCGACCGCACCAGCCGATCTCGATATTCTCGTGAATGCTGAGCGTGGTGAAGACCTTGTGCTGCTCGGGCACCAGGGCGATTCCCATCCGCGCTGTTTGATCGGGCCGAAGGCCCCGGATGGACCGTCCGGCGAAACGGATCGCGCCATCGGTGATTTCCGCCTTTTCGGCCGGCAGAAAACCGGAGATCGCCCGCAACGTGCTCGTCTTGCCGGCGCCATTCAGACCGATCAACGCGACGATGGATCCCTCGCGAACGGAAAGGGAGACGCCCTGCATGGCGCGAACCACCTCTCCGTAAACCACTTCGAGCTGTTCGGTGACCAAAAGCGGCTCGCTCATCTTTGCCTCATCTGGTCCAGCGGCCGGTATTTGAACGGCCAGAGCAAGAAATAGTCTCGAACCCGGCGCCAGATTTCGGCCAGGCCGAGCGGCTCGAACAGCATGAAGCCCACGATCAGCATGCCGTACAGCACGGAGTGCATTCCGCTGATCGAGCCTGCCGAGATTTTGACGCCGCCGATCTTGAGGAGGAAATCCAGCCCGTAGGGCATCAGAGTGATCAGGAAGGCTCCGAGAATCGAGCCCAGCACGCTTCCCAGCCCGCCAACGATGATCATCGCCAGATAGGCGATGGCGAGATGGAGATCGTAGAAACCCTCGGTCACGACACCTTCGTAGTAGGCGCCGAGGCAACCGGCGAACGATACCAGCATGGAGGTGATGACAAAGACCGAGAGCTTGGCCCGGTGAACCGAAATACCGAGCGCCGCGGACGCCACCTCGTGGTCCGCCACCGCGACCCAGCGCCGTCCCAAATGGCTGCGCTGCAAGTTCAGCGCGCCGATGACGACCAGGGCGGCGATCAAGAGGAGGAAATAGTACCAGGGCGTTGCGTCATAGAGCTCGACGAAACCCAAATCGGGGGGGTCGATCAATATGCCTTCCGTCCGGATGACGCGGGCCAGATAGACCGCAAACGCCGCGGTCACGCCGAAATGGAGAGCAAGGGTCGTGATGGCGACGTAGAGCGCCTTCAGTCTCAGGGACGGGATGGCGACGATGAGTCCGAAAAGACCGCCGGATAGCGTCGCGACGATCAGGCTAAGCCAGAACGGGGCCGCGAAGTGATGGGACATCGCGCCGGCGGCGAAACCGCCGATGGCGAGGAATGCCGCCTGGCCGAGCGAGACTAGCCGCGCATTCCCGGTCAACAGGTTGAGGCCCACCGCTCCCATGACCGCGATCAGCGACAAATTGGTGATATGCAGCCAATGCTGGGTAACCAGCGTGGGCCAGGCGACGGCGGCGGCCGCGCCAAAGCCGAGCCACACCCATTCGCGCCCGCGAAACAGTTCGAACCGGTGGGTGATGCGCGTCGGGAGGGTGGGCGGCCGACGAGCCGCGTTGTTTCCGCCCGCGCTCACACGCGTTCCAGTTCTTCGACGGTTCCGAACAGCCCCCACGGACGGAACGTCAGGACGACCAGCATCAGGACGACCAGGGCGATTTCCGCCCAATGGGACTCCACGAGCTGGATGGTGACGAACTCCACCACCGCCACCGTCAGGGCGCCGACGATGGCCCCGCGAAAGCTGTCCATTCCGCCTATGAAGGCGGCGATCAGGGCGTTGACGCCGATCAGCGTTGCGGCTGTCGAAATCAGGGCGCGCTGTCCGTGCAGATACCCTGCCGCCGCTCCGACCACCAGCGCCAGCACCCAGGCGATACCGACGATGCGGTCGACATTGATGCCGCGCTGCGCGGAAAGAGTCACGTCGTCGCTGACGGCACGCATCAAGAGGCCGGTGCTGGAATAGAAGTTGAAGATAATGATCAGCAGCACGCAGCCCCAGGATCCACCGAGCACCATCAGATGTTCGGCCCCCAATTCCGTGCCCGCGAAAACGACGGCATTTTCGAATGGCGAGTCGAGCATCTTCGTATCGCCACCGAAGAAAATGACCATCAGACCGCGGATCAGGATCGCAACGCCCACAGTCGTCATGATCCCCACGACCGGGGATTCGCCGAGAATGCGGCGCATGATCGAAACATAGATGAGCGCGCCGACGACGGCGCCCGTGGCCAATGTGACAGGAATGGCGATGAACCAGGGCAGGCCGGCCCCTGTCGTTACCGCGGCGACATAGGCACAAATGATCGCGAGCTCGCCCTGCGCCAGATTGAGGACCCGGCTCGTGCGATAGATCATCACCAGGCCGAGCGCCAGCAACGCATAGACTCCGGCGATCTCCAGGACGGTTATCACCTGCAGCATCGCGGCACCCTCGTCCGTGTCGTCCTATTCGGTCAGCCAGTGCCCGAATGGCGGTCGACTAGAGAAAAGTCAGGCCTGCGGTCCGCCCCGATCCCAAAGAAGAGCTGCTCCGCGCGGCCTCTTCAATTCTTGATCTTGTACTGAAGCGTGCTCGGAGCGGCGACCCAGCCGGTGACGGGCTTGAATTTCTTCGATGCGCCATCGAACTTGTAGACCTTCCACCAGGACGTGCCCTGATGGTCGTTGCCCTTGAAGGTGATCGGTCCGCCTGTGAGCTGTCCCATGTCTACTGAAATGTCGCCCAGCGCCTTGTTCAGGGCTTCCCCCGAGCACGGCCAGCCGCACTTCTTCAACGCTGCTTCGGCCAGCCTGGCGCTCACCCATCCGATGACGTGGTTGACCGCGATCACATTGGGGTCCATCCCGAATTTCTTGGCCGTCGCCTTTATTTCCGCCAAATCGGGCGTTTCTTCATGGGCCAGCGTGTAGCGGGAGAACGTGTACACGCCCTCCGAGACACCGGCCTTCTCGATACCCTGGATCAGGCCCGCCTCGCTGATGCTGACGTTGTTGAACATCATGGGGCCCTTGTAGCCGCCCGCACGGGTATGGATCATCACGCCTTCGGTCAGCCGGGGCGGCAGATGGGTGACGACGAGCTGCGGCTTGGTCCCGGCAATCTTCTGTCCCAACGGTCCGAACTCGACCTTGCGCGGCGAGAAGAAGACCTTCTCCACCGTGAACCCGCGATCCTTGAACGATGCCTCGGTGTGGGCGCAGGCGGCGAACCCGCCGGCGGATTCGATCGTCACGCAGGTCATGCGCCCCTTGCCGGGGAACAGCTGTGAGGCAAGCTTGCCCGCAACCTCGCCCGCGACATTGAACGGATTGCCTGTCGAATACGCGTAGTCAAGTGCCGGCGGCAGGGTCATGCCGATGGCGCTTACCGAAGATATCGCCGGAACCTTGTGTCGTTTGGCGAGCTTGTAGATGCCGGGAAGGGTGCTCGACATGCTCATCGCCCAAAGGCTGTTCACCCCTTCGCTGCTGATCAGCTCGCGAGCATGGGCTGAGGCGCGCTGGGCATTCAACTGGTCGTCGCGAGTGACAATCTCCACCTTGCGCCCGTTGATCCCTCCCGCGGTGTTGACACGTTTCATGTAGAGCTCGAAGCCCTGCAGGACCGGCTTGAATGTGTCCACGAACGGACCGGACAGGTCGGTGATGTAACCCAGCTTATAGCTTTCCGCCGCGGCGGGCGCAGCTAGGCCGGTGGCCAATCCTGTCGCGCACAGAAATGCTGCGAAAACGGATGTGGACGTGCGTTTCATGACAGTTTCCTCCCGTTGGTTGGGCCCCTTCATCTCGGAATGAGGGCCAGCGATGGACGCACTCCTTCGTCCCTGTGACCTGAGCTCGATGCCGCGTTGGCAAAGCGGTGCCGTGCCAGGTCAGGTTCCCTCATACATGTCCTCGATAAGGTGCTGGAACATGTCATAAGCGTGTGCACGCTTGACCTTGCGTGTGGGCGTCGTGTCTCCTTCTTCCGGATCCAGTTCCTTCGGCAGGATGCGGAAAAACTTGATCTGCTCGGGCCGGGCCAGCAGTTCGTTGGCACGGGTTACCTCCTCGCCGACGTGGCGGATCACCTTGTCATTCTCAACCAGACTCTTGAATCCCGTGTAGGGAACGTGGTTCGTTCGCGCCCAATGGGACAGCGTGTCGAAGTCGATCTCGATCAGCGCGGTAAGGTACTTGCGGTTGTCGCCGAAAATGATCGCCTCGCTGACATAGGGGGACATCTTCAGGGCGTTCTCGACCGTCGCCGGCGCTATGTTCTTGCCGCCGCTGGTAATCAGGATGTCCTTCTTGCGATCGACGATCAGAACGCAGCCGCTCTCGTCGAAGGCGCCGATATCTCCCGTCGCCACGCTGCCGTTCTCGGTACGGGCGAGGGCGGTCTCCTCGGGGTCTTCCCAGTAGCACAAGAAGCTCCCCGGCCCGGCGACGATGATCTCGTCGTCCGTGCCGGCGACGACTTTGTTGGGGTAGATCGTTTGCAAAGGGTCTACCGGACGCGGCCACGGTGCGTTCTGAAGCGAGGTTACCCCCGTTTCGGTCGTACCGTAGAAGTTTCTCAGGGGAATTCCCCAGGCCTGCCACCGTTCCTGCACACCTTCTGGCAGCGGGGCTCCCCCGCTGGCGCCGCCGACGATATGGGCCATGCCCGTCTTGTAGAGCGCCGGCCAAATCATCAGCGCATGCAGCAGTCGATACCGGGCTTCCAGCAACAACCCGGCACGGCGTCGACGGCTGTTCCATAGCCGCTTCGCCCGCTCGCGCCCGGCCTGTTCGGCGAGCTTGAAAAGCCTTCGCCGCAGGTCACCCGACATGTCGACGGCGGTCGATATCTGAGAGCCGAATTTCTGCCAGATGCGGGGCACACCCAATAACGAGGTCGGGCGGACTTCCCGAAGCAGGGAGCCCAGGGGCTGGCCGCGCTCGGGAATGTGCTGGATGACATCGGCAAAGAGCGGAATGAAAAGGCTCAGCCCCTGCCCCATCCCGTGAGCTAGGGGAAGATGGGTGACCACCCGATGCGGGCGCTCCGCCAGTTCCGGCATTGCACAAAAGAGGCAATAGCCGAGACCCACGAGGATTCCCCCATGCGTGTACATGGCGCCTTTTGCGTCGCCGCTGGTGCCGGATGTGAATATCAGCCCGACAGGCGATTCGGGGCCGAGGTCGGCAATGCGCTCGTCGCATTCTCGAACCGCTTTGTCGTCGATGCCGTACCGCTCTTCGAGCTCGGCGAACGCCAGTATGCGCGGGTCCTTGTACAGGAACCGGGTTCGGCAATCGATGAGGACGATGTGGTCGACCAGCATCTGCCCCGTTGCCGCTTCCGCACCCAGCACCTTGTCCAGATGTTCCTGATCGCCGGCGACGACGAGCCTTGCGCCACCCTTTCGTAGCTGAAAGGCCACCTCGCTCGGGGACGATGTCGGGTAGATACCGTACGGCACGGCGGCAGCGAAAATACCGGCCATATGCGCGAGTAGATATTCGACGGTGGGATCGCCCATGATCGCCACCCTGTCGCCCCGGGCGAGCCCCAGCGCCAGCAACCCTGCGGCCACCATTTTTACGCGCACCAGATACTCGGCCCAGCCAAGCTCCCTGTAGAGACCCTCCATTTTGTAGCGAAGCGCGACGGTGTTTGCGGACTCCGCGACACGTTCGGCGAAAATTTCGGGAACGGTGGAGCGGCTCAGCCGATCGCAGGCCTCCCTGGCTTGGTCCGCCGAGAAGCCGGTGATGTTCACGATCCCCGACCAGCGCGATCGACCACCCCGCTCTCACCAGTCGATGTGGGAGGGCACAAACAGGCCGGTCGCGCGAATATCCTCTGCCGTCGGCACCGTCAGCCCGAGCTGTTCGGACCAGGGCAAAACGGCATCGAGCCAGAGCGGCAACTGTTCCTCGGTATCCTCCGCCTTGAGGCCGTAGTGATGGAACTTTTGCTGCTTCTCGCTGCGCGGTACCCCGAGGAGCCGGATCGCCTTGGGGAACCAGTCGTTGACCCTTGCCTGGACTTTCTCCCGCGCCTCGTCCCCGTTTTCCTCGATGTGCCGGATCAAGTGCGTGGGACCGCCCTCGGCGTGACGTTCTTCCTCGGCGATGATCGCCCGGTTGACGTTGGCATAAGGCGCGTAGCTGGTATCCCGCATCGACCAAAGGAACAACCGGCCGCTTTCCTCCGCCAGCCAGTTGAAGACCAGAACGTCTTCCCAACTCTGCGGGAACTCCCGGTCACCGTGGAAATCCTGGGCGAACGGCCTGTCGTGATTGGCAAACAGGCTGTAATCGAGGCCGATCCCGGGCAGGATCCGGCCCACCGCACGGCAGTGTCCGACCTCTTCCTCGGCCAAATGTATGCAATACCGGACCTTTTCCGGCCCTTCGTGGTAGAAGAGCGGCGCTGCCTTGGCAAAGATGCATGCTGCGGACAACTCTTCCAGAAGCTGCCGTCCGACCACCCACCGCACCAGTTCCTGGTATTCTTCCGGGGTGTCCTTGAAGGCTTCCTCGGTGATTTCGCTTGGGCCGTAGATCGGCGTGCCGGTATCCAGCGCATTCGGTGCCATGCAGGCCTCCCCCCGATATACGAAATTCGCTCGGCTCACTGTAACGGCGATTCCAGCGTTCTTGTTCTTTCTGCGGTGAAAGTATAGTGCCTCCCGATCGCCGATGAACAGGCAGCGCACGCTTCGCGCAGCGGCGTGCCGTCGGGACCCGGGTACCCCGCAGAAACGGATCGATATGCCTGGCGAGAGAGGAGACGGGAAATCGAGATCAGCGGTCACGCCGCGATCGTGACCGGCGCGGCGTCGGGTCTTGGAAAGGCGACGGCGCTGGCCTTGGCGTCCCGTGGGGCAAAGGTTGCCTGCCTTGACATAGTGGCCGCGGGGGCGCGCGCCACGGCAGACGAAACGGGCGGTATGGCGGCGCCCTGCGATATCACGGACCCGGATGGCGTCGAGGATGCCTTGGCAGCAGCCCGCGCCGCGCATGGTCCGGCCCGCATTCTGGTGAGTTGTGCCGGAATCGATACGCCCGGCCGGATCGTCGGGCGAGAAGGACGGGCCACCCCGCTGGAGCATTTCGCCCGCATGGTCTCGGTGAACCTGATCGGCACCTATAACGTGCTCCGGCTCGCTGTTGCGGACATGAAGGCTCTCAATCCGCTTGAGTCCGGCGAGCGCGGTGTCGTCGTCAACACCGCGTCGATCGTCGGCTACGAAGGACAGGTCGGTCACACCGCCTACGCGGCCGCCAAAGCGGGCATCATCGGTTTGACCCTGCCGGCCGCGCGCGAACTTTCCCGGTCGGGTATTCGGGTGAACACGATCGCTCCCGGCCTTTTCGACACGCCGATGATGGGGCGCTTGCCCGAAGCGGTACGCGAGACCCTGGGCGCCTCGGTCCCTTTCCCCGCGCGTCTGGGACGACCGGAGGAGTATGCGGAGCTCGCCGCCCACCTTATCGGAAATGCGATGATGAATGGCGAGGTTGTACGGCTCGACGGAGCGATCCGACTGCCGCCGGTCTGATCCCGGCCTTTTCGACGTCACCGGACAACGCCTTCGCGGCGAGGCAGGAGCACGGTGTAGTCCAGCTCAAGGACCACTGCGGGATCGTAGTCGCCGGCGGACGTCCTGAGAGGAAAATCGGCGCAGGTCCGATCATTCACGGCAACGGTGTGCAAGCGCAGCGCGCCCAGGTCGTCGCGACCGGGAAGCGGCAACCTCTCCAGAACCTCCGACCAGGCGTACAACGTGTCTCCGGCGAAGACCGGCGCGACGTGCCGGCCGCCGTTGATCGCGGCGACGCGGAAAGCGTTGCCGAGCCCGTTGAACGACAGCGTTCGCGCTATGCTGATCACGTGACCCGCCATGACGATGCGGCGGCCGAAACGGCTCGCTTCCATCATGTGCCGGTTGAGATGGACCGGGGCGTTGTTCTGGTAGAGGCGGGTGACCATGGCCTGGTCCGTTTCCTCGACGGTTACCCCGTCGATGTGGTCCAGCCGCTCACCGGGCGCATAGTCTTCCCAGAGATGCGCGGATCCGGAAATCCGGGTGTCGTAGTCTGCCACCGCGAGCCCTTCGGGTACGACAAGTTTTTCGGCGGGAACCGACTCGCCGAGCTCCGGCAGCACGGGCTCCGGTGTCGGCGCTTCCCGGTCGCGCTTTCGCACCATCACCCAACGGGCGAATTCGACGACCGGATCGCCGTCCTGATTGATGCCTCGCGACCGCACATAGACGATGCCGGTCTCGCCGCTCCTGTTCTGGCGGAGCCCGATCACCCTCGATGTCGCGGACAACGTGTCTCCCGCGTAAACGGGGACGCCGAACCGGCCGTCCGCGTAGCCGAGATTGGAAACGCCGTTCCAGGACACATCGGCCACGGTGCGCCCGAAGACGAGGTGAAAGACAAGAAAGTCGTCCAGCGGCGCAGCGGCGAAACCGAGCCGGCGCGCGAATGGGTCGGAAGCGTTGACCGCGAATCGCGTGCCGTAGAGCGCCAGGTAGAGGGCCACATCCCCCGAACTCACGGTGCGCGGCGTTGCGTGGATCAGTTCCTCGCCCAAGCGAAAATCCTCAAAGAAACGGCCTCGGCTGACTTTTTCTTTCATGTTCCGCCCTTGGACAGGTTCGGCTCGACACCGTGGATCCCTCTATGAGGCGGCCGGTCGATCCCTCCCCGTGAACTCCGGCCCGATCGCCGAAAGTGCGCCAGGGGAACTGACCTGCCCCACCGACTGGTCCCGCTTGAATGTTAGTGCATTGACGTATTCTCGGCCAAGCTGTGGGACCTGCGGAGCGCATCGGAGCGGGGCGGCCAGCTTGGCAAATCGATCGTTTCCGGACCCGCGCATCGCTTACCGACAACCAGCTCGCGCCGGGTTGGGGACGGAGGCAAGGCCCGCGCGTCAGCCTGCCGTTGCAGTTGTGAACTTCGTCCAGATCGAGCCAGGGAACGGAAATACTGCTGTGCCGGTAGAAGAACATCGTCCCGGAAATCATGCACCGGGCAGAAATCGTGCAATTGTAATTCTCGCCGGAAATGACGGCGGTTGCGGTTTCTTTCCAGCAGTCCCTGGCCGCCGGACTCACCCGATCGAATCGCTTGAGACACCCGGCATCGGTAACGACGTCGGACCTGTTGCAGAGCGCGCCGATGTCCGAGCAGCAGGAGATGCCCCTGAAAGAACACCTTCTCCAACATACGAGCAAGGGGCAGAGACAGGAGGACCTATGCTTTGCCCTATGGACATCAAGCACGGGTGGAACGCGGACAACGTGTGTACTGAGGGAGGTAATTCTTCCACGGGACGGCGAGCGACGATTGCACGGTAACGCGAGTTTCTTGCCGGAATACCTTGATCGCGTCGTCGACGCCGCTTTGGCCAAGCAAGCCGGCATCGCCTTTCTGCACAGCCATCTCACGCCCGGATGGCAGGGCATGAGCGACATGGACGTGGCAAGCGAGCGACGCATGGTTCCGTCGATCCTGGGAACGACAGTCCTGCCGTTGGTAGGGCTGACAATGGGGACCGATGGGGCCCTGAGTGCCCGGTTCTGGATTCGCACCGGAAGACGGGAGTTCGAACGGTGATGGTGCGGGGCGCGGAATGGCGGGCGCACGTGGCTGTCGCAGGCAGAAGCTGTCTGGAGTGCCTGGGCCAGTTCGACCCGGCGAACGTCACGCTTGAGCGGCAAGGGCTCCTCGACGACCCCAGCTACATCGAACGGCTGCCGACCGATCACGTTCTACGGCAGAACGAGAACGTCTTCGGATTCGCATTGGGGGCAGCCGGACTGATGGTATCGCAATTCCTGAGCCTGGTGGTGCAACCTGTGGGGATTGGCAACCCGGGTGCTCAGACGTACCACTTCGCGACCGGGATGATGGATACCGACGTGAAATGCGGCTGTAGTCTGGATTGTCTCTTCGTCGCGCACACGGGCTCGGGCGATGATTTTCCATTTCCTTTGGTGGAACATGAGGATCCGATCGTCTCAGCAGGCACGTCGAAAGAAATTGGCGACTGACCAGGAGCAGCGGTTTTCGAATCGTTAGGCCCCCGGAACTGTTCGCCGAAGGTTGAGATTCGAGCCTTCCGTGATGGATTTGTCCGAGAAAGCGGGCCCCAGCGATGCCCCCGGAGCCAAAGGAAACGGCCGAAATCATTTCCTTTCGCTCGGCACGTTGGTCGAGCGCCGAATGGCACCGGCCCGTCGCCCGAACGAATCGCGGCTGCTGCGAGGATACCGTTCAGGCGCCGATCAAATCCCAGCGGTCCGGGCCGACGCCCTCGACGAGCCACAGCCACATCACCGAGGCGGCAACGTAGATGCCGCCATAGGCCGCTTAGGCGCGCCCGGCCGCCTGCACATCGACCAGGGTCAGCAGCCAGGCGAAGACCGCCAGCGAGACCATGCCCGGCAGCAGCCACCAGACCGACTTGTCGAGGCGCAGCCACGCCCAGAACGCGAAGCATCCGGCAATCTCGGCGAGAGCGGCCCCGACATAGGCTGCGATCATAGTCACGCAATTTCCTTATCAGATCGCGTTCCGCCACACCAATTTTCGAAGCCGGTCCCGGAGGATCCCGCCGATCGACCGCTTCAGCCGCGCCTGCGGACGTTCGCCGCCAGATCCTTCGGATAGCGCAGGCCGGCGATGGCGCGGCTGCCGTACCAGCTGCAATATTCGCCGTCGACCGCCAGCGCCTTCTCCGGCGGGCAACCGTGTTCTTGCAGGAAGGCGTCGATATCCTCGCGGGTAAAGGCGTAGGGCTCCGAGGAGATGCTCTTGGCCTCGCGGTCGGGATCGACCGGGCGGTCGTCCTCGCCGCGGGCGCACAGGTAGAGCCGCCTGCCGATCTTGCCGTATCGGGCGACGAGGGTGGGTTCGTCGAGGCGGGCGAGCTCGCCGATCGACACGATCCCGTCGCCGGCGAGGCGCCTCTGCATGGCCTCGCCCACGCCCCACAGAAGGCCTTCCGGCTTGTCGGCAAACGCCCGCGCGTCGGCGCGGCCTATCACGGCGAAGCCACGCGGCTTGTCGAGGTCGGAGGCGATCTTGGCCAGGGACTTGTTGTAGCTGAGCCCGATGGAGACGGTGATGGAAAGCTCCTCCTCCACCCGGCACGCTAGCCTGGCCAGGGTCTCGGCGGCACTGGCGCGATGGAGCGACCCGGTGCCGGAGAGGTCCATGAAGGCCTCGTCGATGGAGAGGGGCTCCACCAGCGGCGTGAGCTGGAGCATCATCGTTCGGACCTCGCGACCGACGGTGGCGTATTTATTCATGTCGGGCTTGACCACGGCGGCGTCGGGGCAGCGCCGTAGAGCCTGGAACATCGGCATGGCCGAATGCACCCCGTAGGTGCGGGCGATGTAGCAGCAGGCGGCTACCACGCCGCAGTGGCGGCCGCCGACGATCACCGGGACGTCGCGGAGTTCCGGACGGTCGCGCTTCTCGATCGTGGCGTAGAAGGCGTCGCAGTCGAGATGGGCGATGGCGAGATCGTGCAGCTCGGCGTGGCGCAGGACACGCGTCGACTCGCAGGCCGGGCAGGCCTCGGCATCGGAAGGCGGCCGGTCGCCGCAGTCGCGGCAGAGGGTGTGCACGGAACGATCATAGGACCCGCCGGGCGGCGCGCGAAGCTGCGTTTCGCCTCGGGTTCGACCCTGTCGGGAAGACCGTGCGGCGAGGGACGGCTCATGACGGGCTCGGTCGGGAATCCCTGCTCTACGGTCGGTGGTTGGCCCGAAAGCGACAGTCGGCGGGTAACGAAGACGCTGACCTATCGCGCCCTGCCACTGCCGGCAGCCAACATTCGCAGGAGAGCGCTCGATCGAAGCCCGGATCGCGAGACGCGACGCCCCGCCGACACCGTCTGGCGGCACCGACCAATGGATCGTGGACGACGACATGGATACGCTGGAGCGCCATAGCCTGCTCTACGCGATACACATCTGGCCCGCGGTTCACCGCCCGATGGCAAACGAATAAAGAAGGGCCGCCCGGAGGCGGCCCTTCCCTACTCTACCGCCGGCCGCGATCCGCGGCCGGTTGCGGCCGATGGCTACATCATGCCGCCCATGCCGCCCATGTCGCCCATGCCGCCCGGGGGCATGCCCGGAGCGGACTTGTCCTCGGGCTTCTCGGCCACCATCGCCTCGGTGGTGATCAGCAGCCCGGCGACCGAAGCCGCGTCCTGGATCGTCGCCCGGACCACCTTGGTCGGGTCGATGATGCCGGCCTTGACCAGGTCGGTGTACTCGCACGCCGCGGCGTCGAACCCGTAATTGGCGGCCTTCGATTCCAGGATCTTGCCGACCACGATCGAGCCCTCGAAACCGGCATTCTCGGCGATCTGCCGGACCGGCGCCTGCAAGGCGCGGCGCACGATCTCGACGCCTGCCTGCTGGTCGGGGTTGTCGAGCTTGATCTTGGCAAGCCCCTGAGAGGCGAACAGCAGCGCGGTGCCGCCGCCGGCGACGATGCCTTCCTCGACCGCGGCGCGGGTCGAGTTCATCGCATCCTCGACGCGGTCGCGCTTCTCCTTCACCTCTACCTCGGTCGCCCCGCCGACGCGGATCACCGCGACGCCGCCGGCGAGCTTGGCAAGCCGCTCCTGCAGCTTCTCGCGGTCGTAGTCGGACGAAGTCTCCTCGACCTGCGCCCGGATCTGGCTGCAACGGCCCGAGATGTCGCCCTTCTTGCCGGCGCCATCGACGATGGTGGTCTCATCCTTGGTGATCGAGACCTTTTTCGCGCTGCCGAGCATGTCGAGGCTGACGTTCTCGAGCTTGATCCCGAGATCTTCCGAGACCACCTGGCCGCCGGTGAGGATGGCGATGTCTTCCAGCATCGCCTTGCGGCGATCGCCGAAGCCGGGCGCCTTGACGGCGGCGACCTTGAGCCCGCCGCGCAGGCGGTTGACCACCAGCGTCGCCAGCGCCTCGCCCTCGACGTCCTCGGCGATGATCAGCAGCGGCCGACTCGACTGGACGATCGATTCGAGCAGCGGCAGCATCGACTGAAGGCCCGAGAGCTTCTTCTCATGCAGCAGGATGAAGGGGTTCTCGAGGTCCGCGAGCATCTTCTCGGCATTGGTGACGAAATAGGGCGAGATGTAGCCGCGGTCGAACTGCATGCCCTCGACCACGTCGAGCTCGGTCGCCAGGCTCTTCGCCTCCTCGACCGTGATCACGCCTTCCTGGCCGACCTTCTGCATCGCGTCGGCGATCATGTTGCCGATCTCGCGCTCGCCATTCGCCGAGACGGTGCCGACCTGGGCGATCTCTTCCTCGGTCTTCACCTTCTTGGAGCGCTTGTGGACGCCCTTGACGACCTCTTCGACCGCGAGGTCGACGCCGCGCTTGAGGTCCATCGGGTTCATGCCCGCGGCAACCGATTTGAGGCCTTCCTTGACGATCGCCTGGGCCAGAATGGTCGCCGTGGTGGTGCCGTCGCCGGCGTCGTCATTGGTCTTCGACGCGACCTCGCGCACCATCTGCGCGCCCATGTTCTCGAACTTGTCCTCGAGCTCGATTTCCTTGGCGACGGTGACCCCGTCCTTGCAGATACGAGGCGCGCCGAATGCCTTGTCGAGGATGACGTTGCGGCCCTTTGGGCCGAGCGTGACCCTGACCGCATCGGTCAGGATGTCGATGCCCCGGAGCATACGCGTCCGCGCATCGGTGTTGAATCTTACTTCTTTAACAGCCATGACCCGCTCCGCCTATTCAATGATGCCCATGATGTCGGATTCCTTCATGATGAGGAGATCCTGACCATCGATTTTCACTTCCGTACCGGACCACTTGCCGTAGAGGATCCTGTCGCCCTTCTTGACGTCGAGCGCGGTGATCTTGCCGTCTTCGGAGCGAGCACCTTTACCGGCGGCGACGATCTTCCCCTCCATCGGCTTTTCCTTGGCCGTGTCCGGAATGATGATACCGCCGGCCGTCTTCTCCTCGGCCTCCAGCGGCTCAACCAGCACGCGATCGTGCAATGGCCTGAGTTTCATCCTTGTATCTCCTGACTGGTCGAATGTTCCGGCCCCGCGGCGTTGCCGCCCGCGGAGCCCCGGATACCGGATCGACACGGAGGAGCGCCTACCTTGTTAGCCCAAGTTTAACGGTGGGGCACAGGATTCGGACGAGATTGAGCGGCATTCCGCGGTCAAGTCATTGATATTGCTGGATAGAGGTTTTCGGGGGCGCAATGTAGTGCCATAATATTTTGGTGGTGTGGTTCCGTACTCTTGCGCCCGCCCCTATGCTGTGCCCGATGTTCATTCGGCGCACCAGGACCAGAACCGGCGAGCGCGGCGAGGTCTATTATTCGCATCGCCTTGTGCGCTCGGAGCGCAGCGGCGAGAAGGTCCGCCAGCGCACCCTGCTCCACCTGGGGAGCGACTTCCCGGTCGAACGCCGTCACTGGGCCGTGCTGTGCGCCCGCGTCGGGCAGCTGCTCGACCGCCAGGCCGAGCTGGTTCCGCTGTCCTGTCCGGAGGAGGTCGAGCGGCACGCCCAGCGCATCGCCGCGCAGCTGCTCAACAGCGCGCCGTCCGGCGGGACCGGGCGCCCCGACCTGCAGACGGTGGATGTCGGCTCGCTGGAGCTGATCCGCCCGCGTTCGGTCGGCGTCGAGCATGTCGGGCTGTGGGCCATGGAGAGGCTCGGCCTGGAGGCTTTGCTGGAGCGGCTGGGCTTCAACGGCACGCAGCGCGCGCTCGCCATGGCCACCGTGATCGCCCGCATGGCGGCGCCGGGCTCGGAGCGCGCCAGTTGGCGCTGGCTGTGCGAGCGTTCGGCGCTCGGCGAGCTGCTGGGGGTGGACTTCGAGCGCATGAGCATGATGCGGCTGTACCGTGTCTCCGATGCCCTGGTGGCGCAGCGCGCGGCGATCGAGGCGCAGCTGTTCGATCGGGCGACGGATCTGTTCGGGCTGCGCTCCACGGTGACGCTCTACGACCTGACCAACACCTTCTTCGAGGGCACGGCGGCGGGCCAGACCAAGGCCGAACGCGGCCATTCCAAGGAGAAGCGCGGCGATTGCCCGCTCTTGACCCTGGGGCTGGTGCTCGACGGCTCGGGCTTCGTGCGCCGCTCCGAGGTGTTCTCCGGCGCGGTCAACGAAGACAAGACCCTGGCGTCGATGCTCGAGGCCCTGGGCGCGCCGGCGGACGCGCTGGTGGTGATGGACGCGGGGATCGCCACCGAGGCCAACATCGCCTGGCTGCGCGAGAACGGCTACCGCTATCTGGCGGTCAGCCGGGAACGCACCCGCCGCTTCGATCCCGATCTGGCGCTGGCCATCGAGACCCGGTCGCGCCAGACGGTCCATGTGCACAAGGTGGTCGACGCCGAAGGTGGAGAGGCGCGGCTCTACTGCTACTCCGAGGCGCGGGCGAAGAAGGAACAGGGCATCGCAAACCGCTTCGCCGCGCGCTTCGAGGGCGAGATGAGCAAGCTCAACGACGGCCTCAAGCGGCCGCGCACCCGCAAGAGGCTCGACCATGTCTGGCAGCGGATCGGCCGGATCAGGGAGAAGAGCCGCGGCGCCGCGGCCCACTACGATATCGACGTCATCGCCGACGACAGCGGCGAGAAGGCGCGGGCCGTCACCTGGGAGCGCCGCCCGCTCGCCGGCACCATGATCACCCATCCCGGCGTCTACTGCCTGCGCACCAACGTCCAGGACTGGGACGAGGAGACGCTGTGGCGCACCTACACTTCGCTCACCGATGTCGAGGCCGTGTTCCGCTCGCTCAAGTCGGAACTCGGCCTGCGCCCCATCTTCCACCGCACCCAGGGGCGCTCCGACGGCCATCTGTTCATCACCGTGATCGCCTACCAGATGGTGCAGACCATCCGCCGACGCCTCGGCGAGAAGGGTGAGGGCGAGAGCTGGGCCAGCCTGCGAGCCATCCTCGAAGGCCAGCAGCGGGTCACCGCGACCTTCAGGCGCAAGGATGGCCGCACCTTGCATGTCCGCAAGGCCACACGGGCCGAGCCCGAACAGCAGAAAATCTTTCGCGCGCTCGGAATCGATCCCGCTCCCGGAGGCATCAGGAAAATGATCGTCTGATCCCGGACCAGGCGAAAAAACCGGAATGTAGTGCCCTACGCGGAATTATTGCTCCATAAGACACTGATAATGAACGATCTTCAAAATGCCGTGTTAACCTTGGGCTAAGGAGCCTCACCAGGAGCCTCAAGCCGACAATGTCCGGGGAACTGTTGAAGTGTCGACGCGATCAGACCCTTCTTCCCGCCCCTCCAGTAACAATTTTGTTGCAGCGGCGATGCCGGCGCGAACGGTATCGGTCAGTCTATTCCCGGGGGGCAGGTCGACGGGACGTCCGCCGGCGCATAAACAGGCGCGCACGGTGGTCGAAGCGCAGGGATCGACACGCTGGTCGCTCCCGACAAGCGCATAGAAACGGTTGAGCGCGGCGTTCGCCGCGGAGAGATCATGGTCTACGACCAGAAGGGCGTGAGCCAGGGCATAGCCGCCGATGACACCGGTCCCGGCCGGTCCTCCCCGCCACCGCTGCGCGGTGCCGGCCAGCTTGCGGCCCCCATGGACGAGGTTGAAGCGGCCGTCGCAGAAAGCGCCAGGCACCGCGCCGAGGTCGGTTTCGATACCGAGGCCGCCCAGGGCGATTCGGAGCGGCTTGCACAGCGCCCGGTAAAGCGCCTCGATTGAGAATACCGGGGCGTCACCTCGGGGGAGCACAAGCGAAAGGTGGAGTATTCCTTCGCCATGCGGCACCGGACCGCCGCCGCTGTCGCGCACCAGCACCGGCCAGCCCTCCTGCGCGAGCCTCTGCGAGGCCGCCGCGAACCGTTGCAGGCGGCTCTCCCGCCGGCTTACCACCAGGGCGCGTTGGTTTTGCCAAAGGCGGAAAGTAGGCAGTGAGTCGGCTCGTGCCATTGCCTCGCCAAGCGCCACGTCGCGCGCTAGCCGGGCCTCGGGATCGCCGCCAGCGCGGTCGTCCCAGAAATGCCAGCGGGGGAAAGCGGAGAAGACCCTGTCTCCATCCGCCGCAACCGGTTGGGCCGACAACCTCGTCGCCGCGCCGTCCATGTTAGCCGATCTGGGCGATGACCGTTCCCGGCGTCACCACCGTCTCCGGTGGGGCGAGGATGCGCAGCACGCCGGCTGCGGGCGAAACGATTTCGAACTGCGTCTTCTCGACCATGATCTCGACCAGCGGCACCCCCGCCTCGACCGTCGTGCGATCCCGGTAGTACCAGTTGACAATCACCGCCTCGGGCGTCTTCGTCGTGTCCCACATGTCCTTGGGGACGCGCAGCTCCGTCATCGCCGGCCCTCGCTAAACGAGGGTCGCTTGGACCGCGGCAGCGATCTTGTCGGCGTTCGGCAGCGCGAACTGCTCCATCGGGCGGCTGTATGGCACTTGGATGTCCGGATACGCCACCCGCTTCGGCGCCGATTTCAACATGCCGATGTCGCGCTCGACTACCGAGGCGATGATCTCGGCGGTGACGCCATAGCTCGTGTAGTCCTCATCTGCGACGACTAAGCGGCCGGTCTTCTTGACCGAGTTGCAAACCGCGTCGCGATCGAGCGGGACCAGGGTGCGCAGGTCGATGACCTCGGCGTCGACGCCATTTGCCTCAAGCGCCTGCGCTGCTTCCAAGGCGCGATGCACCATCAAGCCGATGGCGACGATGGTCACATCCCTGCCCTCGCGCCGTATCGCCGCTTCGCCGAACGGAAGCTCGTAGGGCTCCTCGGGCACCTCGGTCGCCGCGCCCGCGACCGACGCCATCCAACCGAGCCCCTGCATGCCCTTGTGGAACATGTAAAAAACCGGGTTGTCGTCGCGGATCGCGGCGGTCATCAGCCCCTTGGCGTCATATGCGGTAGACGGGACGACGACCTTGAGCCCGGGCATGTGGGCGAAGGTGGCATAGAGCGTCTGCGAGTGCTGGCCGGCGTCGGAATAGCCACCGCCGACGGCGGTGGTGATGACCAACGGCATGCGAAACCCGCCGCCCGAGAAATAGATGTTCTTGGCCGCCATGTTGTAAATCGGGTCCATGCAGACTCCGAAGAAATCGACAAACATCAGCTCCGCGATCGGCCGCATGCCGGACATGGCGGCGCCCACCGCCGCGCCCAGGAACCCGGTCTCGGAGATCGGCGTGTCGATAACGCGCTGGGCTCCGAACTCGTCGTAGAGCCCGGCCGTCGAGCCAAAGATGCCGCCATAGGCACCGACGTCCTCCCCCATAACGAAGACATTGGGATCGGTGCGCATTTCCTGCGCGATGGCTTCGGACATGGCCCGTGAAATGGTGAGCGTACGCTCTGAACTGGACATGATCGATTTCCTCCCTCTATCCCCGTCCTGCCCCCGCGGCGGCCGGCGGGCCGCGATTTCCGCGGCACGCCTGTCGGGGCAATTTGTGCGGCATCTGTTCGCTTGGCCCGATATTCGCGTCGTCGGCGCCCTGTGATCGCACCGGGACGCCAGGCCAACTAGACGAACACTTTCTCGAGCGCTTCCTCGGGTTCCGGGTAAGGACTGTTGCGGGCAAACTCGATTGCCGCGTCGACCTCCTTGCGCGCCTTGTCCGCGAGACCGTCGGCTTCCTGCTCGCCGATTCCGCCGTCGCCCGTGATGTAGGCGCGGAAAATGTCGATCGGATCCTTGCCCTTGAGTTCTTCGACTTCGCCTGCCGGGCGGTAGGCCTCGGCGTCACCCTGGAAATGGCCGTAATAGCGATAGGTCTCGATCTCAATCAGCATCGGTCCTTCGCCGGCCCGGGCCCGCGCAATTCCCTCCCCGGCCGCCCGAAACACCCCCATGGTGTCGTTGTTCTCGATATATTCGCCGGGGATGCCGTAGGCGGCGGCCCTGTCGCTGTTGCGCTTGACCGCAGTAGATGCGTCCTTGGTCACCGAGATGGCGTAGCCGTTGTCCTCGACCACGAAAAGCACTGGCAGCTTCCACACGGCGGCGAGATTGACCGCCTCGTGAAACGCTCCCTGGTTCGTCACCCCTTCGCCCATATAGGATATCGCGACGCCGTCGGTGCCCTGCATCTTTCTTGCCATGGCGGCGCCGACGGCGACGCCGGCGCTTTCGCCGATGATGCCGCTGCAACCGAAATTGACCGCCGGATCGAACAAATGCATGTGGCCGCCGCGGCCGCCGGATAAGCCGTCCTTCTTGCCGAAAATCTCCGCGGTCATGCGGTTGAGGTCGACGCCCTTGGCGATGGCGACATGGTGCGGCCGATGGGTGGCGGTGACCGAATCGTCCGGCCGCAGATGTGCGCACACACCCACGGCGCAGGGCTCCTGGCCCGCCGCCAGATGCATCTCGCCAGGCACGGTGCCGGCGCCGATGTCAAACGCGGGAGTCTTCCCCTCCATATAGATCGCCGCCAGGGTATCCTCGTAGTAGCGTGCCTTGACCATGTTCTCATACATCCGGCGGAGCTGGTCCTTGGTCGCGACGATATTGGATTTATCCATGAGTTCCTCCCTAGCCCGGGGACCGACCGGGCGAAACCTCCCGTCGCGACTACCCCCGGTGTGTATTCTTGGCCTGTGTCTTCTTGGCCCACATGTCGCCACAGTGCCGCAGCCTAAGTCATGTCGTGCCCGCGGACAACGAGAAGCGGCGGAAGCGTCGTCAGCCATGCAACGCTATTTCCGCTTGCGAGTGCGTTTCCTGAATCAGAACCGGAAGAGAGCGCAACCCGGCTGCCCACACCGCTTACATCCTCATCGCCGAGCCACTCGTTGAGTTTCGACCGGCGACGCCGGCCCGAGACGTTGCGCACGGCGGCATGCTGAATGAGGGAGCTTGCCGCCGCGCTCGCCAACGCATCGCAACCCGAAAAGGGCTCGCTTTGGCTCGCATCGGGCTGGCCGCTGGCCAGCCCGTGGAAACCAACAACGGAGAAACCCCACCAAGAACCGTGAGAGACGGCGAACCGCCATAACCCAGACGGTCAAATGCCGCCGGATTCGCGGTGTCGCGGTAGGGACGCCGGTTGCCCGGCGCCCCCCGCAGTTGCGGTAGGAATGCGTATTGCTGCGCACCCCCCGCGCAGATCCGGACGTGGTCGTTGAACCATCCGGCTCCTACCTCGGGTGATTGACGGCAAACCGCTGGTCCGGCCATGGGTGGCGGATGGAGGCGCGTGACCACAGGATTTCGGTTATGCGCTCCAGTCGCTTCCAACTGAATCGGGCTCGCTGGGACCGCCGGCGTAGCGCCCGCATCCACAGGCGTTGCAGCCTGCGGTGGAACGCACGGATGAACCGGCCCGACCCCGGGACGGCAAAGTAGTTGAGCCAGCCTTCGCAGACCCGCCCGAGCCACTTTCCGACCTCCCAGATGTCGTGATGCCAGCGCTTGCGAAGCACCTCATCGATGCGCGCCAGGGTCCTGTTGACCCGTTTGGCGACCGGTTTGCGACCAAGCCGAAAGCGTCCTCTCCGGGTCGTCGTGCAGTAGTGCGTGAAGCCCAGGAAGTCGAAAGTCTCCGGCTTGCCCACCCCGCGCTGGCGACGGTTCTTCACCGCGAACCGGCCAAACTCCACGAGGCGGGTCTTGTCCTGGTGGAGGCTGAGACCGAACCGGGCCAGCCTCTCCCGAACGTCGCGGAGATACCGCTCCGCATCCCGCTTGTGTTGGAACCCGACAACGATATCGTCGGCGTAACGGACGATGATCGCTTCGCCATCCGGGGCGTTCGGGCGCCATTTCTTGTCGAACCACAGGTCGAGTACGTAGTGCAGGAACACGTTCGCCAAGACGGGGGAAACTACTGCCCCCTGCGGCGTGCCCATGCCCGCGTCTGTCCATGATCCACCGTCCATGACGCCAGCGTTCAGCCATTTCCGGATCAGGCGGATGACCCGTCTGTCGCCGATGCGGTGCTCAAGGAACGTGATCAACCAATCCCTCGGGATTGTGTCGAAGTACGCCCGTAGATCCGCGTCGGCTATCCAGCTGACCTTGCGCCGTTCTATCCCGAAGGCCAGGGCATCGAGCGCATCGTGCGCGCCCCGCCCCGGTCGGAACCCGTAGCTGAAGCCAAGAAACTCCACCTCGTAGATTGGTGTCAGGATCACATCCACAACCGCTTTCTGGACGATCTTGTCCTCCAGCGCCGCGATCCCGAGCGGTCGTGTTCCGCCGTCCGGCTTGGGTATCTCTACCCGCCGAACCGGCGGCGCCCGGTACGCTCCCCCGCTGTGCAGACGCCGGTGCAGGTCGAGCAAGCGCTCATCCAGACCTTCGCCATACATATCCCACGTGATGCCGTCGACACCCGCCGCAGCGTCCCGCTTTAGTGCGTGGAACGCCCGGTGCAGCGCATCCGGCGTGATGTGGTGGAAGAGCGCGGTGAGATGTTCCTTCGGGTCTCTCTCCGCAGCTTTCCGTATCCGGGCCGCCGCCTGTGGCACGCTTGCCCGACACTGAGTTCGGCGCGTGCTTTGGCAATCCGAATTCCCCTTGGTTGAGGCCCTTTCCTCCGGCGACTCCGCAGAAGCTCGCGCTCCCTTGTTCGCCGCCCTCACAGGTCGTATGGCCTCATCCGACTTCTTCAAACCGTTCATCATAGGCTTCGGTTTTCTCCATTCCCTACGCGGCCCCTTTACGACATCCGGGGCAGTTTGAAGACCTCCCAGGGTCCCGACAGAAGGCGTGCGAACGTGCATGGGTTCTCTGACACCGCGGGGCTCGCCGACATCTCACCAAAACGATGCCTGCGATGTTGCCTTCGACCGATCTGAAAGCCTCGGCACCCCGGACCATCGCTTTTTCGATGCTCAATAGCCCTGCCCATCCGTACCGCTACCGACGCTTCGCCTGCCCCCTCGCGGGAGCCGACGCACG
Organism: Alphaproteobacteria bacterium; assembly: GCA_965205995.1. GTDB lineage: Bacteria > Pseudomonadota > Alphaproteobacteria > MPNO01 > MPNO01 > MPNO01. The sequence goes on from OZ242200.1 coordinate 1,147,143, forward strand.
GCTCGCGGAGAAACGTGGTTCGGTTACTCCTTCGTTTCGGGGGACTTGCACCCCCTACCTTCTGCCAGTTCGCCTGGCGCACCAGATCCGGACGTGCGCGTTAACGCATCCGGCTCCTACCTTGGGTATTTGATGGCAAACCGCGCGCCCGGCCACGGGTGTCGGATCAAGGGCTTTGGCCAGTAGCGATCCACAAGGGCCTTCAGCCATTGCCAGCTGAAACGACCCCGCTGCGACCGCCGACGCAAGACCTTCATCCATACCCTTTGCAGGATGCGGATGAACTGTTCCAGGCGGGGAGAACTGGTCGGGACGGCATAGTAGTTCAGCCACCCGTTGACGACCCGCCCCAGCCACCGCGCGACCTCATGGAGGTCGTGGTGCATGCGCCGCCGTAGAACGTCTGCGATGCGCCGCAGAGTGCGCCTCACCTGCTTCGCAGCGGGCTTGCGCCCGAGCCCGAACCGCCCGCTCCTGGTCTTCCGGCAGTAGTGCGTGAAGCCCAGAAAGTCGAACGTCTCCGGGCGGCCCTCCCCCCGCGCTCGGCGGTTCGCCTCGGCGTGCCGTCCGAACTCGATGAGCCGGGTCTTGTCCGGATGCAGGGCCAGATCGAACTGGCCGAGCCGCTCTCCGAGCGCATGCAGGAAGCGTTCCGTGTCCCGCCTGTGCTCGACCCGACGCCGCCTGTGCTGTCGCTTGCCCGATCCGCTGCCGGACCGCTCAACCTCTCATCCAATTTCGACCAGCGCCGCCGTCCCGAGACGTTGCGCACGGCTATGGCGACGGCCTTCTTCTGGCCTACCAGCTCCACCAGACGCTTGCCCCGCTTCACCCCGGTGTAGAGCAGGTTCCGCCGCAGCATCGCGTAGTGCTGGGTCAGCACCGGGATCACCACGACCGGATACTCCGAGCCCTGGCTCTTGTGGACGGTCGCGGCGTAGGCCGGCACCACCGTGTCCAGCTCGCCGAAGCCGTATCGCCCTGGTGATGCGAGCATTTTCTTCGAACGGCACGGTGCGTGCGGCCAATTAAAGAGCCCGGTTGGCCGCATCGACCGTCCTCCTGACCTCCGGGCCGTTGACAGACTTGGATCGAATGACTAGATGTCCGGCACTCGACCAGAGAGAGTGCTAACAAGGTAGGCGCTCCTCCGTGTCGATCCGGTATCCGGGGCTCCGCGGGCGGCAACGCCGCGGGGCCGGAACATTCGACCAGTCAGGAGATACAAGGATGAAACTCAGGCCATTGCACGATCGCGTGCTGGTTGAGCCGCTGGAGGCCGAGGAGAAGACGGCCGGCGGTATCATCATTCCGGACACGGCCAAGGAAAAGCCGATGGAGGGGAAGATCGTCGCCGCCGGTAAAGGGGCTCGCTCCGAAGACGGCAAGATCACCGCGCTCGACGTCAAGAAGGGCGACAGGATCCTCTACGGCAAGTGGTCCGGTACGGAAGTGAAAATCGATGGTCAGGATCTCCTCATCATGAAGGAATCCGACATCATGGGCATCATTGAATAGGCGGAGCGGGTCATGGCTGTTAAAGAAGTAAGATTCAACACCGATGCGCGGACGCGTATGCTCCGGGGCATCGACATCCTGACCGATGCGGTCAGGGTCACGCTCGGCCCAAAGGGCCGCAACGTCATCCTCGACAAGGCATTCGGCGCGCCTCGTATCTGCAAGGACGGGGTCACCGTCGCCAAGGAAATCGAGCTCGAGGACAAGTTCGAGAACATGGGCGCGCAGATGGTGCGCGAGGTCGCGTCGAAGACCAATGACGACGCCGGCGACGGCACCACCACGGCGACCATTCTGGCCCAGGCGATCGTCAAGGAAGGCCTCAAATCGGTTGCCGCGGGCATGAACCCGATGGACCTCAAGCGCGGCGTCGATATCGCGGTCGAAGAGGTCGTCAAGGGCGTCCACAAGCGCTCCAAGAAGGTGAAGACCGAGGAAGAGATCGCCCAGGTCGGCACCGTCTCGGCGAATGGCGAGCGCGAGATCGGCAACATGATCGCCGACGCGATGCAGAAGGTCGGCCAGGAAGGCGTGATCACGGTCGAGGAGGCGAAGAGCCTGGCGACCGAGCTCGACGTGGTCGAGGGCATGCAGTTCGACCGCGGCTACATCTCGCCCTATTTCGTCACCAATGCCGAGAAGATGCTCGCGGACCTCGAGAACCCCTTCATCCTGCTGCATGAGAAGAAGCTCTCGGGCCTTCAGTCGATGCTGCCGCTGCTCGAATCGATCGTCCAGTCGAGTCGGCCGCTGCTGATCATCGCCGAGGACGTCGAGGGCGAGGCGCTGGCGACGCTGGTGGTCAACCGCCTGCGCGGCGGGCTCAAGGTCGCCGCCGTCAAGGCGCCCGGCTTCGGCGATCGCCGCAAGGCGATGCTGGAAGACATCGCCATCCTCACCGGCGGCCAGGTGGTCTCGGAAGATCTCGGGATCAAGCTCGAGAACGTCAGCCTCGACATGCTCGGCAGCGCGAAAAAGGTCTCGATCACCAAGGATGAGACCACCATCGTCGATGGCGCCGGCAAGAAGGGCGACATCTCGGGCCGTTGCAGCCAGATCCGGGCGCAGGTCGAGGAGACTTCGTCCGACTACGACCGCGAGAAGCTGCAGGAGCGGCTTGCCAAGCTCGCCGGCGGCGTCGCGGTGATCCGCGTCGGCGGGGCGACCGAGGTAGAGGTGAAGGAGAAGCGCGACCGCGTCGAGGATGCGATGAACTCGACCCGCGCCGCGGTCGAGGAAGGCATCGTCGCCGGCGGCGGCACCGCGCTGCTGTTCGCCTCTCAGGGGCTTGCCAAGATCAAGCTCGACAACCCCGACCAGCAGGCAGGCGTCGAGATCGTGCGCCGCGCCTTGCAGGCGCCGGTCCGGCAGATCGCCGAGAATGCCGGTTTCGAGGGCTCGATCGTGGTCGGCAAGATCCTGGAATCGAAGGCCGCCAATTACGGGTTCGACGCCGCGGCGTGCGAGTACACCGACCTGGTCAAGGCCGGCATCATCGACCCGACCAAGGTGGTCCGGGCGACGATCCAGGACGCGGCTTCGGTCGCCGGGCTGCTGATCACCACCGAGGCGATGGTGGCCGAGAAGCCCGAGGACAAGTCCGCTCCGGGCATGCCCCCGGGCGGCATGGGCGACATGGGCGGCATGGGCGGCATGATGTAGCCATCGGCCGCAACCGGCCGCGGATCGCGGCCGGCGGTAGAGTAGGGAAGGGCCGCCTCCGGGCGGCCCTTCTTTATTCGTTTGCCATCGGGCGGTGAACCGCGGGCCAGATGTGTATCGCGTAGAGCAGGCTATGGCGCTCCAGCGTATCCATGTCGTCGTCCACGATCCATTGGTCGGTGCCGCCAGACGGTGTCGGCGGGGCGTCGCGTCTCGCGATCCGGGCTTCGATCGAGCGCTCTCCTGCGAATGTTGGCTGCCGGCAGTGGCAGGGCGCGATAGGTCAGCGTCTTCGTTACCCGCCGACTGTCGCTTTCGGGCCAACCACCGACCGTAGAGCAGGGATTCCCGACCGAGCCCGTCATGAGCCGTCCCTCGCCGCACGGTCTTCCCGACGCCGGCAACATGCTCGGCGAACTCGCCTCCATCGACAGCGATAGCCGGCTTCAGCGCAGGCTGCGCTTCTACGCCCGCCAGCACCTGCTGGTGATCGACGAGGTCGGCTGCCTGGCGACCACACGAGGGTGCGTGTCCTGCTCGTTCAGGCCGATGTAGCTCTCGTGGTCGCCGAGCTTGTAGGCGGCGCAGTCGAGCAACCGCCCGGCATGATCCAGCTTGTAGGCGGCGCAGTCGAGCAACCGCCCGGCATGATCCACGGTGGCGCCCATTCGACGTCGGGCGTCGATCCTTCGAATGCCCGGCGCACCGGTCAAATCAATTCAATCCAACTGTCCGACCCCAGGGGCCCACGCCAATCTGGGGTCAAACTTCAAAGCCGATTGACAAACAGACCAAGAAATGCGTTGAACGGCCGTCGCCGCGGTAGCACGATTGCATCGACAGGGAGTTTTTTCGACAATCTACAATCGCGAATTCCGACTGACATCGAACAAGGGAGGACGACGAAAATGACAAGCGCGACTTCAATCCACCCTGCCGTGGATCAGGGTGTGAAACCCGGGGCGCAGGATTTCGCGGGCGGGACCCTTGTGTGCAAGTGCAATCAAGACGCCGTCCAAGTGGCGGTCAAGGGGCAATGCGCGCACAATCACGTCTGCGGCTGCTCGAAGTGCTGGAAGCCCGAGGGCACGGTGTTCTCGCAGATCGCGGTCGTGTCGCGGGAGAACGTCAGCGTGACCGCGAACGGGCATAAACTCGCGGCCGTGGATCCGTCCGCGGCGATCCAGCGACACGCCTGCAGGGACTGCGGCGTTCACATGTATGGCCGGATCGAGAACACGGGCCATCCCTTCCACGGGCTGGATTTCATTCATACCGAGCTTTCCAGGGAAGAGGGTTGGGCGGGACCCGAGTTCGCCGCTTTCGTTTCTTCGGTCATCGAATCGGGAACCAGCCCCGATGCGATGGATGGCATCAGGGGCAGGCTGAGAGAACTCGGCTTGGAGCCTTACGACTGCCTTTCACCGCCCCTGATGGACGCGATCGCAACTCATACCGCCAAGGCGGCGGGCGTCTTGAGCGACTGACCGTCTGAACCGCCCCGGCTTTCCCGGAGGCTCCATTTTGTGAGAAGGGGGAGCTGTTATGGGAAGACATTCGACACGTTATCCGGCGGAGGTTCGCGAACGGGCTGTCCGGCTGGTTTTCGAGCATCAGGGCGAGCATGGCTCGCAATGGGCGGCGATGTGTTCGATCGCTGACGGAGGAGGTCTTCTGGCTGCGCATTGCCCTGGACGGAGCCAAGGCCGGGAGGGAGGCCTTGAAGGCTCGACCGGTCAAGCTCCGGGCGGTCGGGGCGACGCTGTCGAAGCTGCCGTCCGACGAGGCCGCGCACCTGCGTGCGGCTCTGAGAAGATCGCGGCGCCAGAAGGCCACGATCACGTTGCTGTCCAGAGAGAACGCCCGGTTGCGCAGGACCGCGAAGGGTGCGCGGAACCGGATCGAGGCGCTGGAAGCCGAGCTAGCCAGGCTGCGCTCGACCGGGGCGGTGCTGTCGAGGAGGCTCTACGGGCGCAAGAGCGAGCAGCAGAAGAAGCCGCGCTCCACACGCAAGCGCGGCCACCAGCGTGGCGCGCCCGGCCACGGCCGTACCCAGCGGCCCGGTCTCGATGAGCGCCCCGAAATACTCGCCCCGCCGCCGGATGCGTGCGTCTGCGTACAGTGCGGACAACCCTATGCGCCAAACGGCGCCGAGGAATCCACCCTCGTCGAGATCGAGGTCAAGGCCCACAAGCGCGTGATCAGCCGTCCGCGCTGGCGCCGGACGTGCGCGTGCGCGTCCTCGCCCATGGAAGTGTCCGCGCCCCCGGTGCCGCGGCTGTTCCGTGGCACGCCCTACGGAATCACCTTCTGGGCGCGCTTCCTCTTCGAACTTTGTGTCTGCTTGCGCCCGGTGCACCGCATCGCCGCATGGATGTCCGCCCAGGAGCTGGCGGTCTCGCCGGGGACGCTGGCCAACAGCCTGAAGCGCTTCGTGCCGCTGTTCGCGCCACTGTTCGAGGCGATCCTCGCCCACCAGAACGAGGCGGTGCTGCGTCATGCCGACGAGACCGGTTGGCGTGTGCAGGAACTGCGCGGGGAAGACCGCTCCAACCGGGCGTGGCTGTGGACCTCGGTCAGCGACGACGCGGTCTGCTTCCACATCGATGCGAGCCGCAGCGCCGAGGCGGCCGAGAAGCTGTTCGCCGGAATCGTCCTCTCCGCGGTCATCGTCTGCGACCGCTACAGCGCTTACAAGAAGCTGGCGCGCATGCTCGGGGGGCGCTACGACCGCGACAAGCTCTTCGACAAGCCCCGCAAGGATATCTGGCTCCGGCCCCTCCGACGCGATTGGAAGCGTACACTCAATCGCTAAAACCTCATTGTCACCGTTGTCGTCGGAGTGCTCGTCCAATCAGGCGGATGACTTCCCCACGGCCCGATGGAACGGTTACCTTGCTTGGAGGCTCGAAAATCGAAATCCGTTGCCAAACGCAGCCGGCAACAGTCTCGATATTGAAAAAATCTGCATTCGGTTTGATGACTGGTCCTGAGATTTCGGTTCAGCGCTCTCGGAAGAAAGGATTTTTTACAAATAATAACAATGCCTTGCCGGAATGATAGGCAATTCACTCCGGCTTTGTTCCGGGGCGTATCGAAGGGCGGGCGGCCGAACCGGCCGGCTAGATCTCCATTGCGGCGGCGCGGCGCAGGATCTCGGCGACCACGCTGTGGGCGGCGAGCGTCGAGGTCTTCGGGTTGTCGGGGAGCGGCTTGCCGCGGATTTCGATGTCGAAGGCGCCGAACGCCCCCTCGGCGCGGACGGTGTGGATATTGCCGCCGGCCGCCGGGTCGGCGACCAGCCGGACCTCGGTGCGGTCGAACCCGGCGCCGGCGAGCGCGATGGTGGCGGCCACGTTGGCGTTCTGCGGATAGAGCGTCGCCGCCGCATCCGCCGGGCCCTCGAACAGCACGGTGGGTCCGACAAGCGCATCGAGCTCGTGCGCCTCCTCGGCCGGGGTCCCGCGCCACGCCGCCGGCGGCTTGCGCGAGGTGTAGACGACGCGCTCCAGCCCGCCGATTCGCGCCGCCGCCAGGGCATCGGCGCCGGCGACCGCGCCGGCGGGCAGGATCAGCTTCCCCCCGCCCGCCGCCGCCGCGGCCTCCAGCCGGCGGCGGAGATCCGCATCGGCGAGCGCGCCGATGGAAATCGCCAGGAAGTCGATGCCGCGCCTCAGCGCCTCCTCGCCGTATTCGGCAACCGCCGCGTGCCCGGCGCATTCGGCGATCAGGTCGGGCGCGGTCGCGAGATCGCCGATGGCGCTCGCCACCTCGATCGCCGGCGGCAGGGCGGCACGGGCGTCGGCCACCCGGCCGGGACGGACGATCGCGCCGGTGACGCTCACCCCGGCAACGGGCCGGATATGTTTCAGCACCTCGGTGGCGATCGCGCCGCGGCCGATCAGGACGATTTTCAGCATGGGCTTGTTCCCTGGCGCGTAACGAAGGGCCCGCTCATCCCTTCGCCCGCACCGGCGGGCCGGCGAAGGGGGCCGCGAACGGGCCGATTGCGGTCATGTCGATCTCGACCATCGCCGGGCCGTCCTCGGCAATCGCCCAGTCGAGCGCCGCGCGCATGCCGTCGGTATCGCCGACGCGGCGGAACGGCAGGCCGAGCCCGCCAGCGAGCGCCGCGAGATCGGGGAGCGCGATGTCGGTATAGAGGTGTCGCCCGCCGAAGCCGCGGTCCTGGATGTTGCGGATCACCCCGTAGCCGCCGTCGTTCATCACGATGAGGGCGACATCGGCGCGCTCCTGCACCAGGGTCGACATCTCGCCGAGCGAGAGCGAGAGCCCGCCGTCGCCGGCGAGCGCCACGGTCTTGCGCCCGGGCGCGGCGAGCGCGGCGCCGATCGCCATCGGCAGCGCCTGGCCGATGCCGCCGCCGAGCGCATGCACCCCGTCGCGCGGCCCCGAAAGGCGCGGCGCGCGGTTGCCCCACATGCTGTTCGAAAGCGTGATGTCGCGCACCCAGACGACATCGTCGGGGACCGCCGCCTGGAGGTCGTCCATCAGCCGTTCGTAGGGCCCGAGGGTCTGGCGAAGCGCCGCCTCGGCGGCCTCGCGGGCGGCGGCGAGATCGGCGCCGAGCGCCGGGTCGACCGCCATCCGCCCGCCGAGCCGGGCGGCGAGCCCGGCCATCGTCCGCGCCGCGTCGCCGCAGACGAAGATATCGTTGGCGAAGGACCGCCCGTCGGCCCGGGGATCGGCGTCGATCCGGTAGAGCGGTTTCGGCAGAGCGAGCCGGTATTTGAGCGTCTCGTTGCCGCGCAGCCGGGAACCGACCACCAGCATCGCGTCGCAGGTCGCGTAGAACGCCTCGACCGGCGGCTGGAAGTTCCAAGCGCCGAGCGACATCGGGCCGCCCTCGGCGACGATGCCCCGCCCCTGGATGCTGGTGACGATGCCGAAGCCGAGACCCGCGAGCGCACGGGCTTCGGCCCCCGCCCGGCGCGCGCCGCCGCCGAGCCACAGCATCGGCCGCCGCGCCGCCGCCAGGGCGTCGGCGAGATCATCGAGCGCCGCCGCGTCGGGTTCGGGATCGGCCGGCGCCAGCGGCGCCAGCGAGGCCGGTCTCGCCAGCGAGGCCTCCTGGATGTCGACCGGGATCTCGACGCTCACCGGGCCGGCGGGCGGGGTCTGCGCGACGCGCGCGGCCTCGCGCAGGGCGCCCGGCAAATCGGCGGCGCTGCGCACCCGCAAGGCGGCCTTCGAGGCGCCGCGCAGCATGGTCAGCTGGTCGCGCGCCTCGTGGATATAGCCGCGGTCCTGGTCGAGATATTCGGTTTCGATCTGGCCGGTCAGATGGAGCAGCGGCGTGCCGGCGGTCTGCGCCTCGACCAGCGCGCCGCAGGCATTGCCGGCGCCGGTCCCGGTGCTGGTGAAGGCGACGCCGAGCCCGCCGGAGACGCGCGCGTGGGCATCGGCCATGTTGACCGCGCCGGCCTCGCCGCGGGCCGGCACGAAGCGGATGCGGTTGCGCCGCCCGATCGCATCGAGCATCGGCATGTTGTGGATCGAGATCACCCCGAAGGCGGCGTCCACCCCGGCGGCTTCGAGAAACGCGGCGACGATTTCGCCCGCCGCAACCCGCTCAGACATGATGCCCCTGCCCCCCCGCGACCTCGATCGTCTCGCCGGTCAGATAGCTCGCCGCGGGAGAGGCGAGAAAGACGATCACCCTGGCCGCCTCGTCGGCCTCGCCGAGCCGGCCGAGCGGAATGCCTCGCTCCGCGGCGAGCGCGGCGAACCACTCTTGCTTGCTCTTCCCGGCGCCCGCGCCCTCTTCGTGGCGGCGGTTCCACTGCCCCGAATCGACCAGCCCGATCAGGACGGAGTTGACGCGGATTCCCTTGGGCGCGAAGTCGCGGCTCATCGACTTGGCGAGGTTCAGCACGCCGGCGCGGGCGGCCGAAGTCGCGATCAGCCACGGCTCGGGTCGGCGCGCGAGCAGGGCGCTGGTGCAGACGATGGCCGACGGCGCGGCCGCTTCGAGCAGCTTCCGGAAGGCGCGCACCGGGTGCAGGACGGAGAAGAATTTGAGGTCGAGCTCGGCGCGCCACTCGTCGTCGGCGAGGTCGTCGAACCCGCCGCGGCGCGCCTGGCCGGCATTGGCGATCAAGATGTCGGCGCGGCCGAAGCGCGCCGCCACGCGGTCGCGGAACGCCGCCACCTGGACCGGATCGGTAACGTCGCAGGCGACCGCCAGCACCCGGTCCGCGCCGTGCGGCCCGGCGAGCGCCCGTTCGGCGCCGGCCAGCCGTTCGCTGGACCGGCCGCAGATCGCCACCCGGCCGCCCTCCTCGAGGAAGATCCGCGCCGCCGCCAGGCCGATCCCCGACGACCCGCCGGTGATCGCCGCCACCTTGTCCGCAAGCCCGAGATCCACCGTTCCTACCCAGCCGGCGCGGCGGCCGGGGACGGGGGGCGGTCGCCGCTCGTTCCGGCCCCGTCCAGGAATCCGGTGAGCGCGGCGTTGAACGCCGCCGGCCCCTCGACATAGCTCGCATGGCCGAGGCCTTCGAGGGTGAGGTAGCGCGCGCCCGGAATCGCGGCGGCGATGTCGCGGCCGATCGCCTCGGGCGTCACCTTGTCCTCGCTGCCATACATCACCAGCACCGGCGCGCGGATCCAGGCGGCGTCGGCGAAGATGTCCGAGCCATGCAGCATCCGCGCGGCCTGGGCGTAGCCTTCGGGGCGAACCCGGCTCTGCACCGCGCGCACCTTCTCGTAAGTTTCGTCGGGCGCGCCGGGGGCGAGCACCTCGCGGGCGCGCCGCTTGGCGACCTCCGCCGGGCCGAGCGTGGTCATCGCCTCGACGCGGGCGTTCAGCCGGCCGACGCGGATTTCCTCGGGGGAATTCAGATACCCCGCCGCCGCGTCCGACAGGGTGAGGCTCGCGAGCCGTTGGGGGTGGCGGGCGGCGAAGGACGCCGCGATCAGCCCGCCGAGGGAATGGCCGACCAGGTTGACGCGCCCGATCCCGAGCCCGTCGAGGAGGTCGGCCACCGCGTCGCCATAGGCGCCCGAAGGCGGGGTGTCGCCGGGCAGCGGGTCCGAGCCGCCATAGCCCGGCGCGTCCCAGGCGATCGCCCGGTAGCGCCCGGCGAGCGCGTCGAGCTGCGCCTCCCAGGAGGCCGAGCCCGAGCCGATACCGTGCAGCAGCAGGACCGGCGGCCCCTCCCCGGCCGCGCGCCAGGCGATCCGCCGGCCGTGCCGTTCGACGGTCTCGAGCGGCGGCAGGGCCACGCTAGCGCTTGATCCCGGCGAGCGGGTGGTCGGGCGGGTAGGTCGGGATGCGCGGCCTGGAGGCGCCCAGCATCACGCACATCAGCGCCTCCTCCTCGCCTTCGTTGACCAGCCCGCGATAGACCCCGGGCGGCACCGAGATCAGATCGCGCTCGCCGAGCTCGGTCTCGAAGCTCTCGCCGTCGCGCTCCAGCGTCAGGCGGATCCTGCCGCGCAGCATGAAGAACACCTCCTCCACGTCGTCATGGACATGCGACGGCCCCTCGCAGCCGGGCGGCAGCACCATGGTCGAGAAGGTGAAATGTTCCGACGGCACGGCGTTGGAATCGTCCGTCACCCCGGTGCCGCCGGTGCCGAGATAGCGCATCTGCGCGCGCCGGTATTTGGGATCGTAATCGGCCTGGAACTTGAGCGCGTCCCAGTCGTAGCGCCGGGTGTCGTAGCGGGCGATGCGGGCCTCCATCCAGTCGGCGAGGCTGCGGCCGGTCGCGGTCTCCATGGCGTCCTCCTATTCGGCCGCCTCGGCGGCGGTGCCGTCGGCCGCCAGCGCGGCGGCCTGGCGTTCGGCTTCGTCCTCGATCAGCCGCCGGACGCGCGCCATCCCGGTGTCGTGCTGGTAGAGGAATTCGTGGTCGCGCGCGTCGCTCGGCATGCCTTCGAGGAGGATGCGGTCCTGCTCCAGCACCTCCCAGTGCAGGGTCTCCAGCTTGTGCTTGTACATGAACCGCCAGACCGAACGCTCCCAGCCCGCCACCTTGCGGGTGCGCCAGAAGAAGACGCGGCAATTGTCGCTGTCGATCGGGGTGACGAAGCCGACGATGCCGAAGGCGCCGCCCGGCCCGGCATTGCGCTGATAGGGGATCGAGAGCCGCATCCACTGCGCCCCGGTATCGGCGAACTCGACCCAGTCGAAATTGACCCCGCGCTGGTTGGTCTTTTCGAACATCAGCCCGTGCTCGGTCTCGCGGATCCGCATCCTCGCGTCCTTGTCGCCGCGCCCCATGGAATGCGATTCGGCGTGCAGATAGGCGCCGTGCATCGGGTCCATCACGTTGTCGATCGCGTAGCGGTAGTTGCAGCGCCAATGCGAGGTGCAGAGGATCGCGCTCCATTCCGGCGAGCGCAGCTCCTCGGGGTATTCGAACGGCACCGGCTCGGGATGCAGCGCGTCGCCGAAATAGGCGAAGATGCCGCCCATATGCTCGAAGGCGGGGTAGGATTTCACCGCCCTCGTGCCGACCAGCGGGCAGTCGCCGATCGCCGGCATCGCGACCACGGTGCCGGTGCCGTCGACCTCCAGCCCGTGATACCAGCAGGCCAGGCGGTCGCCGAGATTCCAGCCCTTCGAGAGCTGCGCGCCGCGATGCGGGCAGCGGTCGGCGAGCACTTGGACCCGGTCTTCGTCGCGCCAGACGACGATGCGCTCGCCGAGCCGCGTCAGCGCGACCGGCCGATCCTCGATCATCCAGCTCGCGGCAATCGCGTACCAGCGGTTGCGCACGCCGAGATCGAACAGCGTCCCGGCATCGGATATCTCCATCCCGATCCTCCCCTTACGGGCCGAGCCGCGTCATCTCGGCCTCGAAGAGTTCCGCGGTCCAGCTCTCCGCGCCTTCCGGGGCCGGCCCGTCCTGGTTGAGCGCCCCGACGATGCCGTCGAGATCGTGGATGCCGCGCCCGAAAATCTCCTCCAGCCGGTCGGCCAGCGCCGCCGCATAATCTCCCGGCGCCGCGTCGACCTGGGTCTGGTGCCGAATATTTCCCGGTTCGTAATCTGTTACGGGCATGGCGCGGTTCCCGCCTGGAGGCATTTCATATGTGAAACGTCGTTGCAGCGTTACGATAGGCTCCGCGGCATCCGGGTCAAGCGGCTCGGTGCCGGCGGGGCGCGGTTTTCCGGCGGCGGTTGCCGCGAGCGGGCTATTGCGAATCGCCGCGCGGGGCAATAGTTGTGATGGATGGATTCCGGAACCGATGGTCGGGCAAAGGCGCATGTCCGCGCCGTCACCGCCGCCTCCGGCACATCGTTCTACTGGGCGATGCGCCTGATGCCGCGGCGGCGCCGCGAGGCGATGTTGGCGATCTACGCGTTCTGCCGCGAGGTCGACGATATCGCCGACGGCGAGGACGCGCCCGACGAGAAGCGCCGCCGCCTCGATTTGTGGCGCAACGAGATCGACGCGCTCTATGCCGGCGCCCCGGCGCAGCTCACCGCCCGCGCCCTGGCCGAGCCGGTGCGCCGGTTCGGGCTGCGCCGCGAGGATTTCCTCTCGGTGATCGAGGGGATGCGGATGGATGCGGGCGACGGGCTCAGGGCGCCGGCTCTGGCGGAGCTGGAGCTTTACTGCCACCGGGTGGCGGGCGCCGTCGGGCTGCTCGCGATCCGCGCCTTCGGCGCCGCGGGGCCGGCGGAACAGTCCTTCGCGCTGTCGCTCGGCACGGCGCTGCAGCTCACCAATATCCTCCGCGACCTGATCGAGGACGCGGAGCGGGACCGGCTCTACCTGCCGCGCGAATTGCTCGACGAGGCGGCAATCGAGATCGCAACGCCGCGCGAGACCCTGCGCCATCCGGCGATCCCCGAGGCTTGCCAGGCGCTCGCCCGGATCGCGCGCGCCCGCTTCGCCGAGGCGGAGACGGCGTTCCGCGCCTGCGACCGCCGGGCGCTTCGCCCCGCCCGGGCGATGATGATGAACTACCGCCGCGTGCTCGGGGAGCTCGAACGCAGGGGCTGGTCGCACCTCGAAACCCCGGTCCGCATCTCCCGGCCGGAGAAAATCCTGATCGCGCTCAGATACGGGGTGTTGGGCTGATTCGCCGGCGATCATGGACAAGACTCAGTGCTACATTTAGGGTTACGCACCAATGGGTTGCGTGATCCGGGCAAGTTGTGGGGCGTTTGGAAGGGGGCCGGGTGGAAGAATACGCGCATGAAGACGTCGCCGCGGGGGCAGCGCCGCCGGCGCCGGCCGCGGCGACCGACCCCGGTCCGAAGGGGCTGGCAGCGCGTATCGACCGGGAAGTCGGACACGCCGCAGCTTCCTTGCGCGCCCGCCAGAAGGCCGACGGTCACTGGGCATTCCCCCTCGAAGCCGATGTGACGATCCCCGCCGAATATATCCTGCTCGAGCATTTCATCGACGAGATCGACGACGGGGTGGAGGCCCGGATCGCCGCCTATATCCGCAGCCGCCAGGGCGCCGACGGCGGCTGGCCGCTCTATCATGACGGCGAGACCGATGTCAGCGCGTCCGTAAAGGCCTATTTCGCCCTGAAATGCGTCGGCGACGACCCGGACGCGCCGCATATGAGAAAGGCGCGGACGGCGATCCTCGAACGGGGCGGCGCCGCGCGGTGCAACGTGTTCACCCGCATCGCGCTGGCGCTGTTCGGGCAGTTGCCGTGGCGCGCGGTGCCGGCGATGCCGCTGGAAATCCTGCTGCTGCCGCGCTGGTTCCCGATCCACCTCGACAAGGTGTCCTACTGGTCGCGCACGACGATCGTGCCGCTCCTGGTGGTGCTCGACCGCCGGCCGCGCGCGGCCAACCCGCGGGAGACCGGCATCGGCGAGCTGTTCGCGGCCGACCCGTGGCGGCACTGCCCGGCGCTGGTCCCGTCCACCAGGGGGCTGCTCGCCAGGTTCTTCCTCGGGGTCGACCGGGCGCTCCGCCTCGCGCTTCCCCTCGTCCCGGCCGCGCTGAAGCGGCGCGCCCTCGACCGGGCGCTGGCGTTCATCGTCGAACGGCGCAACGGCGACCACGGGATCGGCGGCATCTTCCCGGCGATGGCCTATGCGGCGATGGCGTTCCGCGCGCTGGGCCATGCCAGGGACGATCCGCTGTTCGTCGATGCGTTGGCCGCGGTGAGGCGGCTGCTCGCGGTGGAGAACGGGGAGACCATCTGCCAGCCCTGCCTGTCGCCGACCTGGGATACCGCGCTCGCGGCGCACGCCCTGATGGAGACCGGCGGCGAGGACAACGAGACCGCCGCCAGGCGCGCCTCTTCCTGGCTGCTGGACGAACAGATCACCGATACCAGGGGCGATTGGGCGCGCGACCGTCCCGGGCTCGAACCCGGCGGCTGGGCGTTCGAATACCGCAACGAGCACTACCCCGACACCGACGACAGCTCGGTCGTCGTCATGGCGCTCGACCGCGCCCGGCCGGAGGGCGCCGGTGAAGCGATCCGCCGCGGCGCCACCTGGGTCGCCGGCATGCAGAGCTCCAATGGCGGCTGGGGCTCGTTCGACATCGACAACACCAAGGACTATCTCAACCGCATCCCCTTCGCCGACCACGGCGCGATGCTCGACCCGCCGACATCGGACGTGACCGCGCGTTGCATCGGCATGCTCGGGCAGCTCGGCCGAACGCGCGACGACCCGGCCGTGGCGCGCGGCATCGACTTCCTGATCCGCGAACAGGAGGAGGACGGCTCCTGGTACGGGCGCTGGGGCATGAACTATGTCTACGGCACCTGGTGCGTTCTCACCGCGCTCAACGCGCTGGAGGAGGATCCCTCGGCGCCCCATATCCGCCGCGCGGTCCGCTGGCTGGAAGGGCGGCAGCGCGCAGACGGCGGCTGGGGCGAGAACGGCGCGGTCTACTGGCCGGGCCGGCGCGCCGAGGCCCATTCCTCGACACCGAGCCAGACGTCCTGGGCGGTGCTCGCCTTGATGGCCGCCGGCGAGGTCGACGGCGCGGCGGCGCGGCGCGGCATCGAATATCTGCTCGACGCGCCGCGGGACGGCTGCACCTGGCGCGACGACCATACCAACGCGGTCGGCTTTCCCCGCGTCTTCTATCTCCGGTATCACGGCTACAGCGCCTATTTCCCGATCCTCGCGCTGGCGCGCTATCGTCGGCTCATCGGCGGCACCGCCAAGACCTCGCCCTTCGGGTTGTGAGCCCGGCGCGGCGTCTGGGGATCGTCACCGGCCTTCCTGGAGAAGCCCGGGCGGCGCGCGGCGGCGACAACATCCGGATCCTCTGCTGCAACGCCTCGCCGGAACGGGCGCGGTCCCACGCGGAGTCCCTGGTCGAGTGGGGCGCCGCCGGGCTGGTGAGCTTCGGCGTCGCCGGCGGGCTAGATCCCGGGCTGCCTCCGGGGACGGTGGTGATCGCCACCGGCATCGTCGCTCCGGACGGCGGCCCGCTCGGCATCGCCGGCGAATGGGCGGACCGGCTCGCCGCCGCGCTGGCGCCCGCGCTGCCCGTCATCCGCGCGCCGATCGCCGGGGCCGACGCGCCGGTCGCGGACGCCGCCGCCAAGGCCGCGCTCGCCGCATCCTCGGGCGCCGCCGCCGTCGACATGGAAAGCCACGCGGTGGCCGGGGCCGGGCTGCCGGCGATCGCCATCCGCGCGATCGCCGACCCGGCGGGGCGAAGCGTCCCGGCATCGGCGCTCGCCTCCCGCGGCAGGCGGCGCGCCCGGGTTCTCGTCGAGCTGTGCAAGCGGCCGGGCGAACTCCCGGCGCTGGCCGCGCTGGCGCTGGATTATCGCCGGGCGCTCGCCGCGCTCCGCCGCGTGGTCGCGGCGGGCGGGCCGGATTTCGCTTTCACCGGTTAGCGCGGATTTGTGGTCGGATTTGAATCCTGATGCCGTCGTGGAAGATCGGTGAATCCATCTGAGGAAGCTCGGCGAAGGAACGATTTTCAAGCCGGAAGCGATGCTTCGGCGCCAATGGACGGGAGGCTCGAATGAAGATGACTTCAGTGCGGCCGGTCACCGTTGTTAGTTTGGTCGCTACCGTCGCCATGGCGACTTGGGCAGGCGGCAGTTTAGCCCAGAGCCTGGACTTGAAAATCGGATTTGGATCGATCAACGGTCCGCAGCACGGATCGTCCAGGTATTTCAAGAAAGAGATCGAAAAGAGGACCGACGGCCGGTTCAAGGTTCGCCTTTTCCCGGCGGCTCAGCTGGGCAAGATCCCGCGTCAGATCGAAGGTATCCAGCTCGGCACGCAAGAAGCGTTCCACACACCGCCCGGGTTCTTCGTCGGGATCAACGCGGCGTTTCAAGTGCTCGACGCACCCGGGCTGTTCGATGACATCGAGCATCTGCATCGAACCGTCAATCATCCCAAAGCGCGCGACAAATTGCTCAAGCTCGCCGAGGCCAAGGGTATCGTCGGTTCCTATCTGTTCGGTTCCGGGGAGGGCGCGATCGCCGCGCGCGTGCCCCTGGCCACGCTGGAAAGCATGAAAGGCAAGAAGATCCGCGTGCTGGCCAGCAAGCTCGAAATCGAGCTGACGAAGGCCATCGGCATGACGGGCATTCCGATGGCGTATTCGGAGGTCTTGCCGGCCATCCAGCGCAAGGTGATCGACGGTGCGCGGAGCGCGATCCTGGTCATGGGGCCGTCCAAGTTCTACAGCGTCGCCAAGCACATCACGCTGACCCATGGCGGGTTCATTCCGACGGGCCTGTTTTTCAGCAAGCTGTGGCTCAACAAGCTGCCGGCGGATCTGCGCAAGTCCCTATTCGATCTCGGGCCGGAGGCCGCCGAGGCAGGCTTGCGGATATCGAAAGGGCTCAACGAGTTCTGGGAAAAGAAGTGGGTGGAAGAAGGCGGCACCGTCCACAGGCTGTCGGCGGAGGACCGGGCTGAGTTCATGCGCCGTGCCAAGCCGATCGGTGAGAGGGTGCTCGGCAACGATCCGAGGACGCGCGAAATGTGGCAGCTCATCAAGTCCGTCGCGGAGGAAACCCGCAAGGGCTAGAACGAATCCGCTTTAGCCGGAACCGCGGCGGCGGGGCGTCCCTCGATACGGCCCCGGCGCGCCTGCCCGGGATGAGGACATAAGAAAAACCCCCGAGCAGCCGCCCCTCGGCTCCGCTCGGGACGGGCTGCGCCGCGTATCGAAGGGCGGGCGCCGCTTTACGCCGCGTCGTCGCGCTCCAGCGCGGCGGTGCGTTCCTCGACCAGGGCGCCGAACGTGAATTGCGCCGGCCGCGCGCCCTCCAGCGGGATCTCGGGGGCCATCTTGCCCTCGGTGCGGATGCCGAACAGGGCGAGGGGGAGCGCCTTCCACGGATGCGCGGCGAGGTCCGCGACCGCGCTCGCCTCGTAGCCGCAATGGGCCATGCAGTCGGCGCATTTCTCGTAATTGCCGGTGCCGTATGAGTCCCAGTCGGTTCCGTCCATCAGCTCGCGGAACGACGGCGCATAGCCCTCGCCCAGCAAATAGCAGGGGCGCTGCCAGCCGAACACGTTGCGCGTCGGGTTGCCCCACGGGGTGCAGCGATAGTCCCGGTTGCCGGCGAGGAAGTCGAGATAGAGGGCGGAGTGGTTGAGCGGCCACTTCCTGACGCGGCCGCGCGCGAAGATGGCGCGGAACAGCTCCTTGGTCTTGCGCCGGTTGAGGAAATGCTGCTGGTCGGGGGCGCGCTCATATGCGTAGCCCGGCGAGACCGTGACGCCGTCGACCCCGAGCCCGGCGAGGCTGTCGAAGAATTCCGCGACCTCGCCGGCGTCCACGCCGTCGAACAGTGTGCAATTGACCGACACCCGGAACCCCTTGGCGCGGGCGGCGGCGATCGCCCGGATTGCCGCGTCGTAGACGCCGTCTTGGCAGACCGAGCGGTCATGCACCGCGCGGGTGCCGTCGAGATGGATCGAGAAGGAGAAGAACGGGCTGGGCTCGAAGAGGTCGAGCTTCTTCTCCAGGAGCAGCGCGTTGGTGCAGAGATAGACATATTTCTTGCGCGCGACGATGGCCGCGACGATGCCGCCGATCTCGCGGTGGATCAGCGGTTCGCCGCCGGCGATCGACACCACCGGCGCGCCGCATTCCTCGACCGCGCCGACGGCGTCGGCGACGCTCATCCGCCGGTCGAGGATCGGATCGGGATAGTCGATCTTGCCGCAGCCGGCGCAGGCGAGGTTGCAGCGGAACAACGGCTCCAGCATCAGGACCAGCGGGTAGCGCCGGTTGCCGCAGAGCCGCTGTTTCAGGATATAGGCGCCGATACGGAGTTGCTGGCCCAGCGCTACACCCATGCACACACCTCCAATCGGCCCCTCGCGGCATCCGGGACGCGCGAAGTCCTCGGCGATTATCGGGCGATCCGGTAGCCATGTCCAATCGCCGCTCGCGGTGGCGGATGACGCGCCCGGGCGCGAGGCGCTACGATGCCGGCCAACCAGGTTGCGGAGGCCCGATTGCCCCGGACGATACGCTCGATAGTCTCGACGCTCGGCGTCGGCGCGCTCCTGTTCGCGCTCGCCGGGCCGGCGGCGGCCGACCGGTCCGACCCGGTCAAGGTGGTCGAGGCGTTTCACGCGACCCTGCTCGAAGTCATGAAGGGCGCCAAGACGCTCGGCTATGCGGGGCGGCACCGCCTGCTCGCGCCGGCGATCGAGGAGGCGTTCCATCTCCGGCTGATGAGCCGGATGGTGGCCGGCGGGCGTCACTGGAAGCGCTTTTCCAAGGCGGAGAAGAAGAGCTTCGCCGCCGCCTTCTCCGGCCTGGTTGCCGCGACCTATGCCCATCGGTTCGACGGGTATTCGGGCCAGAGCTTCAAAATCCTCGGCTCGGCGGCGCTGCGCCCGAAAACCGTTCTGGTCAAGACCAGCATCGTCGGATCGAAGCGGGAGGACACCAAGCTCAACTATCTGCTGAGCCGGTTCGGCGACGGCTGGCGCGTCATCGACGTCTATCTCAAGGGCGCGGTGAGCGAGGTGGCGACCAAGCGTTCGGAGTATTCGGGGATATTGCGCAAGGAGGGGGTGAACGCCCTGGTGAAGCGGATCAGGGACAAGACCGCCGAGCTGGCGGCGAAGGGGAGGCGCTAGCCCGGCCCCCTACCGCCCCAGCAGCAGCCCGCCCAGCGCGCCGCCGATTCCGGCGCGGACGAAATCCCGGCGGCTGAGCGCCACCCTCCCGGCGAGCGGGTCGCCGGCGCGCAGCAGGGCCGCGAGCCGGCGGGCGAGGCGGACGATGATCGCCGTCTCCATCGCCAGCCGCCGGTTGCTGACCGCGCCGGGCAGCGCCCGGGCGTCCGCCATCAGCCCGTCGATGCCGTCGAGCATGCGGTCGAGGACCGAGCGCAGCGCGGCGCTCGACCGGCCGGCGTCGAGCGCGTCCGCGCCGATCCCCGCCTCCTCCAGCCAGGGTTCCGGCAGATAGACCCGGTCGAACGCGCGGTAGTCGTCCTGGCAGTCCTGCAGGTGATTGAGCAGCTGGAGCGCGCCGCAGAGCGGGTCCGATGCCCGCCAGGTGGCGCGGTCCTCTCCGTGCAGGTCGAGGACGTAGCGCCCGACCGGCGCGGCGGACAGGTTGCAATACCCCATCAGCTCGTCCCAATCGGCATAGCGCCGCTTGGTCGCGTCCTGCTTGAACGCGGCGATGATGTCGACGACGTGGCGCGGGTCCAGCCCGGTCTCGGCGAGGCTTTGCCGCATCCGGACGGCCTTTTCGAGCCCGGGCCCGGCCGGGACCTCCCCCTTGACCGCGGCCTCGAATGCGTCGAGCCGGCGGAGCTTCTCCTCCGGCGGAAGATCGGGGTTGTCGGCGATGTCGTCGGTGGTCCTGGCGATCGCGTAATAGGTCTTGATGTGCGGGCGCAGCCGGGCCGGCAGGAGCCACGACCCGACGGGAAAATTCTCGTCCCCCGACCACTTGCCGGACGGCGTCGCCAATTGGTCGGACCCGGCGGCGTCAGCCATCTGCGGACCCGGGGGCGTAGACGCGGGATTTCCAGGCCTGCCCGGCGCCCTGCCAGTGGCAGCGCGCGGAATCGACGCACATCGCGACGAACAGCGCCGCCGCGACCGGCAGGGCGAGCCCGGCGATCGCCGGCAGGCCGTAGAGCCGGTTGACCGGCCAGGCCGCGAACGCCATCGCCGCCCAGGCCGCGGCGCCGAGCCCGGCGGCGATCCACCCCCCGTGCAGCGGCAGGCAAAGCAACGCGGCCGGGGGCGCGAGATAGACCAGCGCCATGCCGAGCACGGTGCCGATCAGCGCGAGCGCGGAATAACCGAGCTGGTCGAAGGCGGACCGCGCCACCATCGCCCAGATCTCGCCGAGACCGCTGTAGCGCCGGATGCTGCGCGACCCGTCGGTCAGCGCAAGCCGGATCGGCCCGCCCGGCTTCACCGCGCGCGCGAGCGCGATGTCGTCGATCAGCGCGCCCCGGATCGCTCCGATCCCGCCGATCCGTTCCAGCGCGCTGCGCCTGAGCAGCACGCAGCCGCCCGCCGCCGCGGCGATCCGCCGGCCGGGATCGTTGACCCAGGCGAACGGGTAGAGCTTCCCGAAGAACAGGATGAAGGGCGGGATCAGCAGCCGCTCCCAGAACGAGTCGGCGCGCAACCGCACCATCAGCGAGAGCAGGTCGAGCGCGCGCGCCTCGGCCTCGGAGACCAGCGCGCGCAGCATGTCGGGCGGATGCACGACATCGGCGTCGGTCAGCCACAGATAGCGGGGCCGCCGCCGATCCGCGACATAGGCAAGGCCGCGGGACAGCGCCCAGACCTTGCCCTTCCACCCGGCCGCCAGCGGCCCCGCTTCGATCACCGCGACATCGGCGCCCTCACCCGCCGCACGGGCGATGGCGGCGGTTCCGTCGCCGCTCCCGTCATCGACGACGACGACCGAGAATTCGCCGGGGTAGTCCTGCCCGGCGAGCGCGGCCACCGCGTGGCCTATGGTCTCGCGCTCGTCCCTGGCCGGCACCACCGCGGCGACCGCCGGCCAGTCCTCGGGCGGCGGCGCGGCGCCCGCCCCGTCGAGCCGCGGTCGCGCCCGCCAGAAGCCGCCGCGCCCCGCCAGCAGGCCGAGCCAGGCGGCCAGCGCGGCCGCCGCCAGCCCGGTCCAGACCATCAGAGGGTCCGTTCGTGGTCGATCTGCAGCCGGGTGAGGAAAGGCACCATCGGATGGACGCCGAGCGCGCGCATCCGCTCCATGTCGAGGCTCGCCAGCGCCGCGGTCTCCTCTTCGCCGAGCCCGGAAGCCGCCGCGTAGGCGGCGGGATCGCCGACATAGCGTGCCCGCTCCCGGGCGCTGTTCGAGAGCAGATGCAGGATTCGGGTGAGTTCCACCCGCTCGGCATGGACCGGCGGGTAGTGCGGCACATGGGCGGAGTCCGGCTCGGGGGTGAACCAGCCGAGCGAGCCGTAGATATGGTGCCAGCTCGGGTCGAGCTGGACGATATCGGGCACCCGTTCGCCGAGCGCGCCGGCGCCGATCGCCCAGCATCGGAGCTCGACATTGCCGGTCGCGTCGAGCCGCTTCTCGTCGAGCGACAGCAGCGTCCTCAGCCGGCCGCGGCCGAGCGGCTCCAGCAGCGCCTTGTCGAATTCGAGGTCGGGGTTGGAATAGCGCTCGGTGCCCGGGAAATGGGACATGCCGCCGCTGGCGACCACCACCGCGCGGACGTCGATGGCGGCGAGCGCGCGCGCAAGCGCCTGGCCGAAGCCGTAGCAGCGCTCCATCGACGGCTGCGGCGGCACATAGGCGTTGACGTAGAGCGGGACGATCGGCGCGTTGACCCCGAGATGGGCGAGCGGGATGCCGAAGGCGTAGTCGATCTCGGCGGTCGAGGTGAAGGCGGGATCGAACCCCTCGGCCTGGAGATGGCGGATCATCGCGTGCGCGGTGGCGCTCGCCACCTCGTGGCGGAAGTCGCGCCCGGCGAACGAGCCCCTGACCTCGGCGCCGGTATGCAGCGTGAAGGCCGGCGTGCAGTGCAGGAAGAACTGGTTGACGTGGTCGTTGGCGATGACGATCCAGACATCGGGTTCGAGCGCCGCCAGCGCCCCGCCGATCCGCGCCGCCACCTCGCGCACCCGCGCCACCGTGGCGGGGTCCTCGGTCTCGGGCATGGTGAAGAACTGCGGCGCATGGGGAACGAACGCACCGCCGAGTACATGCGACGTCATGGCTTCGCCTCCCGGCTCTCGCTCAGACGGCGGAGTTTAGCGCGTTTTCCGCGGTGGAAAACATGGCTATGGTGCCGCCCCCGACGAGAAGGAGCCCGGTGTTGCACAGCCATTCGCCGATCGACATCCACGCCCATTTCTACCCGCCGGAATATTTGCAGACGCTCGCGCGGGACGGCCATCGCTATGGCGGCGCGGCGACCTCCGGGGCGGCGGGATTCACCGTCACCGGCGGGCCGATATCGATGGGGCCGCTGCCGCAGAAATTCACCGATATCGACCTCCGCGTCGCCGAGATGGACGAGATCGGGGTGGAGATCCACGCGCTGTCGCTGACCGGCCCGATGATCGATTTCGCCGATGGCGAGGACGCGCTGTCGCTGGCGGCGGCGTTCAACGACGGCTGCGCGGCGGCGCATGAAAAATACCCCGAGCGGCTGGTCGGGCTGGCGACGCTGCCCTGGCACGAGCCCGCGCTGGCGGTGAAGGAGCTCGAACGCGCCGCCGCCCTGCCCGGCATCAGGGGGGTCTATTCGATGACCCGGGTACGCCAAAGCGAGCTCGGCGACGAGGACTACCTGCCCATCTTCGAGGCGATCGACGGGCTCGGCCTGCCGCTGTTCCTGCACCCGGTGCATGTCGTCGACCCGCAGCGGCTCGCGCGCTACTACCTCACCAACCTGCTGGGCAACCCGATGGAATCGGGGATCGCGGCGGCGCATCTGATCTTTTCCGGCACGCTCGACCGTTTCCCCGGTCTCGACGTCTGCCTGCCGCATGCCGGCGGCGTCTTCCCCTATGTCGTCGGCCGCCTCCAGCACGGCCACCACGTGCGGCCGGAGATGGCGCATCGCGACCGGGACAAGGGGCCGATGGAATACATCAGGCGGTTCCACTACGACACCGTCAGCCACTCCGACAAGGCGCTCGCCTATCTCATCGACCTGGTCGGCGCGGACCGGGTGATGCTCGGCAGCGACTACTGCTTCGACATGGGCTACGAGCGCCCGGTCGAGGTGGTGACCGGGCATGACGGCATCGGTGCGGAGGCGCGGGAGCGGATCCTGTCGGGCAACGCCAAGCGGCTTTTAGGCCTAGCCTAGCGTCCCTCTGAACCAGTCGGCGATCTCGGCCCCCGACCAGAACACCACGCCGGGCCGCGCCGCCATCTGGGCCAGCATCGCTTCGAGATGCTTGATGCGGTGCGGCACGCCGCTGATATAGGGGTGGATGCCGAAGCCCATGAACTTGGCCCGCCCGGCGCTCTCCTCGTAGAGCCGCTCGAACTGGTCCATGGTGCGGTCGTAGATCTCGGCGCCGCGATGGTTCTGCAGGATGATCATCGCGATGTCGTTGAGCTCGACCGAATAGGGCAGGTTGACCAGATCGCCGGCGCGGGTCTTGACCAGCGTCGGCTCGTCGTCCCAGACGAAATCGGCGACGTAATCGAGCCCCGCCTCCTTGAGCAAATCCGAGGTCTCGTAGGTCTGGGTGAGGCCGGGGCCGATCCAGCCGCGCGGCCGGGTCCCGGTGAACGCCCCGATCCGCTCGACGGTCTCCTCGATGGTGCGGCGCTCGTCCTCCAGCAAATGCATCGGCCCCTGGTGGTAGGTATGCGGCAGGAATTCCCAGCCGGCTTCGAGCGCCGCCTCGGCGATCCTGGGATAGACGTCGCAGACCGAGGCGTTGAGCGAGAAGGTGGGCTTGATGCCGAGCCGGTCGAAGGCGGCCTTGATGCGCCAGAACCCGACCCGCATGCCGTATTCCTGCCAGCTCCAGTTGGGGATGTCGGGCACGAACAGCGTCTCGCCGGGCGGCGTCAGCACCGCGCGCGGCATCGGCTTGGCGGTGTCCCAGTTCTCGATATTGAAGACCGGCCAGACGACGATACGCGCGCCGTCGGGCAGTTCGAGCGGCGGCCGGTCGACGATGGCGCTGTATTCGATGCGGTCGCGTGGGTCCACGGTCCCTCTCCCTGATTCCGGGCGCATTTATCCCGTCGGCGAAGAACTCACATCAGGCTGGGCAGATAGAGGGCGATCCCCGGCGCCATGACCAGGATGATGATCAGGATGAGGTCGCAGAACAGGAACGGAATCGCATAGGACGCGACCTCGAACAGCGTCGTCCCGCGCACCATCCCCATCATGATGTAGAGCAGCAGCCCGAAGGGCGGGGTGGTGGCGCTCATCTCCAGCGACATCAGCACGATCAGCGAGAACCAGATCAGGTCGTAGCCCAGCGTCTGCGCGATCGGATAGAAGATCGGCACGGTGATCAGCATCATCGAGACCTGGTCCATGAACATGCCGAGCATGATCAGGACCAGGAACATCGCCGTCAGGATCACCAGCGGCGCCACCTCGAATCCGGTCGCCCATTCGGTGAGCCCGCGCCCGGCGCCCGACATCGACAGCAGTTGGCTGAACACGGTCGAGTTCATCAGGATGAAGAACACCATCCCGACCACCCTTATCGCGCCGACCAGCGAGGTCTTGAACGCCTGCCAGGTGAAGACGCGGAAGGCGATGGCGAGGATGCACACCCCGACCACCCCGAACGACGCCGATTCGGACGGCGTCGCCCAGCCCAGCACGATGAAGCCGATCACCATGAAGACGACCAGACTCATCGGCAGGATGTTGACCGCCACCTGGTAGAGCTTCTCCTTCCAGCTGGTCGGCTCGATCTCGTAGCTCGGCGCGGCGTCGGGGTTGATCTTGAGCTGCAGCAGGATCATCGCCGCATAGAGCGCGGCCAGCAGGAACCCCGGCAGCAGGCCGGCGATCAGCAGCGCGCCCACGTCGACCCCGGCGATCGAGGCCAGCAGCACGCCGAGCGAAGACGGCGGGATGATCATCGCGAGCCCGCCGGTGCCGAGGATCGGCCCCATCGACATGCGCTTGTTGTAGCCCCGCCGGGTCATCTCGGGCACCAGAAGCGAGCCCAGCATGGCGGTGTTGGCCATCGTCGAGCCGGTCAGCGTCGAGAACAGTGAGCCGCCGATCACGGTCAGGAAGCAGAGCCGGCCCGGAACCCGCCCGAGCAGCTTATCGAGTGCGTCGAACACCCGGATCGCGAGCCCGGTATGGAAGAACAGCGCGCCCATCAGGATGAACATCGGGATCGGCGAAAGCGTGAAGGTGGTGATCAGCTGCGGCGCGTTGTCGGCGATCTGGATCAGGTTCGACCAGCCGTTGGCGAACACGAACATGCCCAGCACATTGGCGATCAGGAAGGTGAACGCGACCGGGAAGCCGAGCGCCATCCCGGCGACGACGCACCCCAGAAGAACCGCTCCTGCCTCATACCATTCCATGGCTCAGACGCTGTCCTTCACCTCGCCGAGGTCGTAGGTGTAGTAGTGCCGGAGCCCGAGCAGAAACATCAGGAACTCGAGCGACACAAGCCCGTAGCCGAAGGGCATCGGCAGGAACTGCAGCCAATAGGGCATGTCGATCCCGCGCACGTCGAGATTGCCGGTCTCGATGGCCTCGAAGAACAGCTCGATCGAGAGCCACGTGAAATAGGCCGCGACGAAGGCGCAGACGAAATACACCGCCTTGGCCAGCCCCTCGCGGATCGCCGGCGGCAGCATCGCGACCATCGCCTCGATCGCGACATGGCCCTTCTGGCGCACCAGCCACGGGGCCGAGAACATCGCCACGTAGAGCAGCGCGTACTCGACCACCGTGGAGGTGAAAAGCGGCGGGGTGAACCCGATGGTCCGGATCGACACGTCGATCACGATCATCGTGAAGATGCACGGGATCAGCGCGCAGGCGATCCATACCAGCACGCCGACGACCCGTTCGAGACCCCGGTCGAAGGACTCAAGCGTCACGGCCTCTCCCGCCTCCTTCGCCGGGTTCTGCGATAGTCGGCCCGGAACCTATTGCCTGAGCGCGCGGCCGAGATCGGCCTGGCGGTTGGGCTTGCCCGGAATGTACATCAGCGGCTTCAGCCTGTCGTGGTACTCGGACCGCGTCTTGAGCTCCTTCCAGATCTCCTGATGCGCGATGTCGAGATAGCGCGCCGCGGCGTTGCCCTTGAGGACGATGTCCTTCACGCCCGCGGCCATCACCATCTTGTCCTCCGCCTTGCGCTGGGTCTCGATCCAGTGCACCGAGGTGGTCTCGTACTCCTTCGCGAGGGCGGTCATCGCGTCCCGCTTTTCCTTCGCCAGCTTGTTCCAGCTATCGGCGTGGACCGTCACCACCGTGTTGGTCTGGTAAAAGTTCGGCTGCACCCGGAACTTGATGATCTTGTGCACGCCGAGCGGAACGATCGAGATGTCGGTGAAGCCGAAACCGTCGACCGTGCCGCGCTGCAGCGCGGTGAAGACCTCGGACGACTTGATGTTGATGGTCGTCGCCCCGAGCGCCCGGAACAGCGGCCGGTAGGTGCCGGTCGCGCGCATCTTCAACCCCGTAAAATCGGGCACGCCGTCCTTGTCGAATTTCGGCATCTTGAGGAGATAGGCGTTGTAGGAGGTCATGTTCTCGCCCCAGGCCAGCAGATGCGCGCCGGCCTTCTTGAGATAGATCTCCTGGAGGATCTCCCAGGCGCCGTTGGCGCGCAGCGCCTTCGGACCCTGGTTGGCGGCGAGGATGGCGTAGCCCTCGGGCACGGTACCGATATAGTAGGCGGTCGGGCTGTGCAGCACGTTGAACTGGCCCCGTCTCAGCGCGGTGACGGCCTTGCGCGGCGGCACGATCTCCTGGCCGCCGAGATACTTGATCTCGATCTTGCCCTTGAAGCGTTCATTGGCCGGGTTGAGATAGTTGGTCTTGAAGCTGACCACCAGCACGTTGTTCTGGTCGAGCGAGGTGACCGCGTTGAGCTTGTCGGCCATCGCGGCGGCCGTGCCGATCCCGGCCGTCATGGCGGCCGCTGCGACCAAGCCGGTCAGTGCGAATCGTGTTTTCATTTTCGTCATCTCCAGTTTCGGTTCACGTAACGCGGCCAAGAGCGGCGTGCCGCGTCAACAACTCCCGCATGTCGATAGCGCTATCGGCCAACCGCCGCCGTCCTGCGGCGCCCTATTTCCGGAGCGCGCGGCCGAGATCGGCCTGCCGGTTGGGCTTGCCCGGGATGTACATCAGCGGCCGCAGCCTGTCGTGGTACTCGGACCGCTCCTTGAGCTCTTTCCAGATCTCCCCGTGAGCGATGTCGAGATAGCGCGCCGCCGCCTTGCCCTGGAGCACGAGGTCCTTCACCCCCGCGGCCATCACAACCTTGTCCTCTGCGCTCCGTTCCTTCTCCATCCAGTGCACCGACGTGGTCTCGTATGTCTTGGCGAGGTCGGTGAGCATGTCCTTCTTCTCTCGTGCCAGCTTGTTCCACGTATCGGCGTGGATCGTCAGCACGGTGTTCGATTGGTAGTAGCCCGGCTGGATCCGGAACTTGGCCACCTTGTGCAGTCCGAGCGGCACCAGCGCGACATCGATCCAGCCGAACCCGTCGACAGTGCCGCGCTGTACCGCGGTGAAGATCTCGGACGACTTGATGTTGATGGTGGTCGCGCCGAGCGCCCGGAACAGCGGCCGGTAGGTGCCGGTCGCGCGCATCTTCAACCCCGTCAGATCGGGCACGCCATCCTTGTCGAATTTCGGCATCTTCATGAGAAACGTGTTGTAGGACGTCATGTTCTCGCCCCAGGCCAGCAGATGCGCGCCGGCCTTCTTGAGATAAGCCTCTTGAAGGATCTCCCAGCCGCCGTTGGCGCGCAGCGCCGTCGGACCCTGATTTGCGGCCTGGAGCGCATACCCCTCGGGAACGGTGCCGATATAATACGCGGTCGGGCTGTGCAGCGCGCTGAACTGGCCCCGCCTGAGCGCGGTCACCGCCTTGCGCGGCGGCACGATCTCCTGGCCGCCGAGGAACTTGATCTCGATCTTGCCCTTGAAGCGCTCGTTGGCCGGTTTCATGAAGTTTTCGCGGAAACTGATCTGAATCTGGTTGCCCTGGGTGAGCGTACCGACCGCGGTAAGCGTGTCGACCATTGCCGACGCCGTGCCGATCCCGGCTGTCATGGCAGAGGCTGCCGCCAAGCCGGTCAGTGCGATGCGTGTCTTCATGGCTCCCTCTCCTTTTTGGGTGCTTCGATTGGAGCAAGTCCGGGTTACGCAAGCAATGCCGGAGATTCCGGCCGGCCGCGCCTGCCGCCGCCGTATCGTTTCCCTCGTTTCCGCCGGCGCCCTATTGCCGCAGCGCGCGGCCGATATCGACCTGCCGGTTGGGCTTTCCGGGGATATACATCAGCGGCTTCAGCTTGTCGTGGTAGTCGGAGCGCTCCTTGAGCTGCGTCCAGATCTCCTGGTGGGCGAGATCCAGATACCGCTCGGCGGTCCCGCCGCTCAGCGCGATGTCCTTCACGCCGGCCGCGTGCAGGATCTTCTCCTCCTTCGCACGCTCGCCTTCGAGCCAGTGGATCGATGTGGTCTCGTATTCGAGAGCCTGAGCCTTGAGGAAGCCCTGCTGCGCCTTGGTCAGGGACTTCCAGACCCCCGGGTTGATCGTCAATACCTGGTTGGTCTGGTAGAAGTTCGGGGTAACCCGGTATTTCAGCAGGTTTTGCCACCCCTGCGGCACGAGCCCGACATCGGGCCAGCCGACCCCCTTCACGGTGCCGCGCTGCAACGCCGTGAACACCTCGGAGGATTTGATGTTGATCGTCGAGGCTCCGAGCGCCCGGAACAGCGGCCGGTAGGTGCCGGTCGCGCGCATCTTGATCCCCGACAAATCGGGCAACCCGTCGGCGCGGAACTTGGGCAATACCGCCAGGTACATGTTGTAGGAGGTCATGCTCTCGCCCCAGGCCAGAAGCACGGCACCCGCCTTCTTCATGTAGATTTCTTCGAGAACCTCCCAGGCGCCGTTGGCGCGCAGCGCGCGCGGCCCCTGGTTGGCCGCCAGCAGCGCGTAGCCCTCGGGCACGGTGCCGATATAGTAGGCGGTCGGGCAGCTCAACAAATCGAACTGGCCTCGCTTCAGCGCGTTTGCCGCCTTTCGCGGCGGCACCACTTCCTGGCCGCCGACATACTTGATCTTGACCGGACCCTTGGCCTGGTTGGAGGCCTCGAGGTAGTTGCGGACGAAAGACTTCGCGATCGTGTTGGTGAGCTGCAGCGCGGTCACCGCGCCGAGCTCGTCCTTGGCCGTCGCCGTCGACATCGCCGTTGCCAGCGCGGCGGACGCCGCCGCGAATGCGATCAAGACCTTGTGAGGCTTCATCGTCGTACTCCCTTCCGTGGCCGCGCGGGCGCCTGTCCGGCACTATCGCCGGATCGGCCGCGCCAGTAAACCGCCTCTGGCGCCAGCGCTCCGCGGGTCCGCACTCCCTTGGATATCTATGTATTTTTGTGGCGCCATGCTGGCCATGCGGACCCGCTTCGTCAACACCCAAGCGCCCGGCGATTGCGCCCGATTCGCGGGCTCGCCATAATCGCCGTCGACCCGGCCCGGCCCGGAAATCGACGGAGGAAGCCGCCGATGAGCATCGAGATCCTGCCCGCTTCCGAAACGCTCGGGGCCGAGGTTGCCGGCATCGATCTGAGCGGCCCGATCGATGGCGACGAGGCGGCGCTGCTGCGCCGCGCGTGGCTCGACCATCTGGTCCTGGTGTTCCGCGGCCAGGACATCGACCAGCATCGGCAGCTCGCCTTCGCCCGGCTGTTCGGCCAGCCCGGCGGGGTGTTCTCGCCACGCCCGCAGCGCGGGCTCGACGGCGAGAAGCTGGAGCCCGGCATCATGATGGTCTCCAACATCCGCCGCGACGGCAAGCCGCTCGGCCTCGCCCATGACGGGGAGATGTGGTTCCACTCCGACATGTGCTACGACGAGAATCCGCACCAGGCGACAATGCTTTACGCGCTGGAAATCCCGTCGGAGGGCGGCAACACGCTGTTCGCCAACATGTACGCAGCCTATGACCGCCTGTCCGACGCGACCAGGCAGCGGATCCGCGGGCGCACCGCGCTGCAGATGCACGAATACCGCCGCACCGACCGGCCGCGTGTGCGCGACGACATGTCGGACGTGCGCCACTTCTCCCACCCGATCGCCATTGCCCATGGCGAGACCGGGCGCAAGGCGCTCTACGTCAACCGGCTGATGACGGCGCGGATCGACGGCATGGACGAGGCCGAAAGCGACGCGCTGATCGACGAGCTGCTGGCGGCGAGCGAGGATTCGTCCATCGTCTACGAGCATGTCTGGCAAGTCGGCGATCTGGTGATGTGGGACAACCGCTGCGTCACCCACGCGCGCACCGACTTCCCGGAGGCCGAGCGCCGCCTGCTGCGCCGGACCACGACCGAGGGCAGCCGCCCCTTCGAGACCCTGGAGGAATACGCGGCCGCCTAAAAAGGCCCGCCCGTCTCCGCCAAATCCCAGAACAGCCCGGCCATGATCGCCAGCCCCTCGCGCGCGACCGGTGCGAGGAGGTGCTCGTCGGGGGCGTGCTGCGAGCAGCCGGGATAGGAATGCGGCACCCAGATCGTCGGCAGGCCGAGGATGTCGGCGAACACGTCATTGGGCAGCGAGCCGCCGAGATTGGGCAGCACCACCGGCGGCGCGCCGGCGGTGGCGGCGATCGAGCGCGCAGCCCAGCCCACCCACGGGTTGTCGGGGTCGAGCCTGGTCGCCGGGAACCGGCCATCCGCGCGGGCGCGCAGCTCGACCTGCGAAAAGCCTTCGCGGTCGAGATGGCGCCGGATCGCGGGGGCGATGTCGTCGGCATCGGTGCCGGCGACGAAGCGGAGCTGGCAATGGGCGCGCGCCGAGCCGGGGATCGCGTTGACCACGGCCTCCGGCGTCCCGGCATGCAGCGCCAGCACCTCGAAGCAGTTCCATCCGTAGACCCGCTCCGCCGGGGTCAGGCCGGGCTCGCCCCAGCCCTCGTCCACCGCCGGGCCGTCGGCGCCGCCGGAGACTTCGAGCCCGGCGAGCGCGCGGCGCACCGAATCGGGCAGCGCCGGGCGCAGCTCGGGCACCAGGATCGCGCCGCGCCGGTCGACGATGCTGGCGATGGCGGCGCTCAGAATGGTCGCCGGGTTGGCGAGCGCACCGCCCCAATTGCCCGAATGGTGGGCGCCGGCGCGCAGATCGACGACGAGCTCGACCGGCTCGCCGCCGCGCGAGCCGAGGAAGATCGTCGGCCGGTCGGGGGCGAGGCGCGGCCCGTCCGAGGCGATGAACAGATCGGCGCCGAGGCGCGCGCGCAGCGCGCCTCCGCAGAGCGCGCGCAGCCCGGGCGAGCCCACCTCCTCGCCCGTCTCGAACAGGATCTTCATCGAGAAGCCGAGCCCGCCCCGCGCGGCGATCACCGCGGCGAGCGCGCCGAGATTGACGCTGTGCTGGCCCTTGTTGTCGGCCGTGCCGCGCCCGTAGAGCCGTTCGCCGCGGCGGCTCAGCGTCCACGGGGCGAGCCCGCCGCTCCACCCGCCGTCGAGGCCCCGCACCACATCGCCATGGGCATAGGAGAGCAGGGTGAGCGCCGCCCCGGGCTCGATCCTCTCGGCGAGCAGGAAGGGCGGGCCGCCGGGCTCGGGGTTTTCCACCAGCTCGGCGGAGAAGCCGAGCGCGTCCACGGCAGGCGCGATCTCGTCCGCCAAATAGCGCCTGAGCGCCGGACGGGCGGCGTCTTCCTGGCTGGTCGAGGCGATCGCGACGCGGCGCGCCAGATCTGCCTCGAACCCGCCGTCGTCGAAATAGGCCTCCGCCCGGGCAATCGCCGCCTCGCGCGTCATCGGTCTCTCCCCATCTGTGCATATTCGCGCGGCGGACCGGTCGGGGAAAGCCGCCCGGCGGCATAGTGGCCCAGCCCCTCGAATGCTGGCCGGGCAACGGACCGTCCGATAGAGTATCGGAACGCGACGGACATCGCCGGGACGACCCTCACATGGTGGAGCGGATAAGGGCGAGGAATATCGGGCCGGTCCGTGAAGCGGATATCCGTTTCGGCGACCTGACGATCTTCGTCGGGCCGCAGGCGACGGGTAAAAGCATTTTCCTGCAGCTCCTGAAACTGCTCGTGGACAGGCGTTCGATCCACTGGACGATGCAGCATTACGGCTTGTCTCAGCACGGCGACGCTGACGGTTTTTTCGATCTCTATTTCGGCGAGGGCATGGCGTCGATCTGGCGGAAGGGGGAGAGCCGCCTTGTCCTCGGAAAGAAACGGACGCAGACCGACCTTACTGACTATGCCCGCCCGGGCCGGGCCGAAAGGCCGGAGAAAATGTTCTACATCCCGGCGCAGCGGGTGATGAGCCTGCGCGACGGCATGACCCGCCCGTTCACCGATTACCGGGCCGGCGATCCCTTCGTCCTGCGCGATTTCAGCGACAAGCTGCACTGGATCGTGCAAAACGAAATCGGCCTCGACGAAGATGTCTTTCCGCGTCGGAATCGTTTGGCGGCGGTGCTGCGGGAACCTCTCGAAGAGCATATTTTCGGCGGGTTCGGGCTGCGCACGGATACCTCGGCGCATCAGCGTCGCCTGGTGCTCAAGTCGAATTCCGGCCGACCCCTGCCTTATCTCGTGTGGTCGGCGGGGCAGCGTGAATTCGTGCCGCTGCTGTTGGGGCTGTACTGGCTCTTGCCTCCTTCGGCAATGCCGCGCCGCGACGAACTCGAATGGGTCGTGATCGAGGAACCGGAAACGGGGCTGCATCCGAGCGGGATCGGCGCCGTGCTCAACCTGGTCATGGAATTACGAATGCGCGGATACCGCGTCTGCCTCTCCACCCATTCTCCCCATGTCCTCGACATCGTCTGGGCGCTGCGTTTCTTTAAGGAAAACGCCGGAGACCGAAAGGATGTGTTGAGACTTCTCGGCCTTCGCTCGACGCCGAAGACCAGGCTGCTGGCGGAAAGTGTACTTGAGAGCACTTTCCAGACCTATTATTTCGCGCGGGACGGCAGGGTGCGCGACATATCCGACCTCGATCCTGGCGCGGAGGATATCGCCGAGGGCGGCTGGGGCGGCTTGACGGAGTTTTCCGGCAGGGTGGGCGATATTGTCGCCGAAGTCGCCAATCGCAACGAAGACTCATGACCTTTAAGAGGGCCGTGGAAGCCGCGCCGCATCCGGTGAACGGCAGCTATCGCCCCGGCAAACAGGCGCTGGAAAACAAGCACCGGCACCTTGTCGAGTGCGACGATTCCCGGCGGCTTACGGGGAGCATCGAACTGGACGCGGCGCTCGTTCGACAGCGGCCCAATGACCGTCGCTGGGACTACGGCCTCGGCTACAAGCCGGCGAAGGGACGGGAACGAGCAATCTGGGTTGAGGTCCACTCGGCGAAAACGAGCGAAGTTTCGGCGGTGCTCGGGAAACTGGAATGGCTGAAGATTTGGTTGAACGGTGAAGCCGAACAGCTCAGGCAACTGACCGAACGGGCCGGCAAAGATATCCCCTATGTGTGGATCGCGAGTGGGAAGAACAAAATTCCCCCGAATTCCCCCCAAGCCAGGAGACTCAACCAAAGCGGTCTCCGCTTGAAGAACGGCCTCGCGTTACCGTAACCACACAAGCAAGACCGGGGCCGCCGAAGCGGCCCCGGCTTTGCGCTTGAGCGTGGAAACGTCAGCGTCCGAAACGGCCGCGATGCGAAAGCAGTTCGTCGATCCGGGCGCGCTGCTCGTCATTGAGCTTGCCGTAGAGATCGGCGAAGGCGGGGCGCACCTCCTGCACCACGCCGAGCGCGGTGGTGAGCGCGAGTTCGGCCCGGGCGAGGCGTTGCGGCGCCTGCGACGGGCTGCCCTCGGCGGTCGCGGTCTCGCAGGCCTGGCCGATCCTGGCGCTGCCGCTCCTGACCGCGGTCGTCAGCGCGTTCCACGGCCCGGTCTGTTCCGGGGTGAAGGTGACGAACGCCTCGACGAAGCGGATCCCATCGTCGATCCGCGCGTCGCGCCGGTCGCTGCAGATCCGCGCGGCGTGCCCTCCCGGCGGTCCGCCCCAGCCATGGCCTCCGGCCCATCTTCCGTAGGCGGAGGCGCCGCCGGAGCCGGCGGCGGACACCGCGACGGCGACCAGCGCGGCGGCGCCGAGCGACGATATCGAGACGATCAGGGTCTTGCGTTGCATGCTGTCCATCCTCCATGGGTTTCAACGACAGGACCGATATGGGGACGCTTCATTGCCGGCGTGTTTCGCCGAAGGGGTAGATTTGTAACGCCGCGTTACGGAACCGCAGACGGCAATCCACGGTTACCGATTTCCGCCGCTCACCCGTCGCTCCGGCGCCAACCGAGCCAGCGCGGGACCCGTCGGCGATAGGCGTCGTAGCGGTCGCCGAACTTGCGGCGCATCGCGGCCTCCTCGTGGGCGATGTACCAGAGCCGCATGACGGCCGCGAAGGCCGCGCTGAGGATGAGCGCGGACAGCGTCGCCGAGACCAGGGCGGCTCCCGCCCGGCCACCGCCAGGCCGAGATACATCGGGTTCCGGCTGACCGCGAAAAGCCCTTCGGTGACGAGTTCGCCGGGCTCCTCGAAGGTGTAGACATTGGTCCCGATCCGCTGGAACAGGCTCTGCGGGTTGATGCGCATGGCTTTTCCTCAGAACACCGGCACCTGCCGGTTGCCGTAGAACGGCTTTGCCGGCGGCGGGAAGGCCGCGGTGACTTTGCGGGCGCCGAAATCGAGGTGGATCTCGGCCAGCGGCTTCTTGTTGACGGCGCGCCGGATGATGTCCCGGCCCGTATGCCCGCCCGAATCGCCGAACACCGCCTGGGTGAAGACGATCTTGTACCGGGCCGGGTCGCGGCCGGGCGGAACGCGGTGGGCGAATTTCGCGCCGGGCGGCAGGACCATGGGGATCTCGGAGACATACATCGCGCGCGGCAGGACGTAGGCGATGAGCTGCGTCCTTCCCGATAGCGCCGCCTCCGCCGCCGGCGCCGCGCGGGCGATTTGGGCGATCGCCGCGAGATCCTCATCCGCGATACGGGCGACGGACAGGTAAACCCCTTCCGGGGCCTCGTGGACGTAGAGCGAATCGATCGCGTGGGCCCGGATGCCGGACGCGACCAGGAGGCCGAAGCCGAGCGCCGCCGAATAGGCCAGCCCCCAGAACGCGAGACGCGCCGCCCGTCCCTCGCCCGCCGGCGGGGCGAGGCGGAGGCTGAACCGCGGCGGGAGGAACATGCCCGTGCGCGCCGCGTAGCCCGCGTATCCGGGAAACCGGGCCCGGCACAGCCGTTCCTCGGCCCGCGCCAGCCCGATATAGGCGAAGATCACCGTGACCGTCGCCACCACCACCAGATAGCGCGGCCAGAGCAGCATCATGCCGATGCTGGCGACGATCAGCGCGAGATATTGCGGATGCCGGATATGGCGGTACACCCCGCCGGTAACGGCGCCCCTGCCGCGAAGCTTCGCGCCGTAGACCTGGACCGCGCCGATGGCGAAGCCGGCGAGGCCGCCCAGGAACAGCACCCTCCCCGCCCATTCGTGG
Organism: Alphaproteobacteria bacterium; assembly: GCA_965205995.1. GTDB lineage: Bacteria > Pseudomonadota > Alphaproteobacteria > MPNO01 > MPNO01 > MPNO01. The sequence continues at coordinate 1,182,919 of OZ242200.1, forward strand.
ACGTCGACCGGCCAGGAGGTCGTCTCCTCGACCAGATGGGGCATGAAGAACCGGATGAGCCAGCTCGTGGTCTCCGAACCTTCCAGCCAGTCGAGCCCGGGGCCGTAGACGCCGTAGAAATAGGCCGCGAACGGCGACGCCATGTAGAAAAATTCGAACGCGATCAGGGCATAGAACACGCCCGACGCCCACAAGGCGCGGCGCGCCCCGATCGCGTCCTTCTTCGATTCGGTTTCGTGGGTCATCTGTCATCGCCTCCTCAACGCGGTCGGTTGGAACGATGCGACCCGTATGGAGGCGATTCCTTGCCGGCGTGTGTCGCCGCTTCCGGGGATTTGTAACGGCGCGTTGCGGAGCCGTGCGCGGCAATTCCCGGTTACAAATTTCCGCCGCCGCTTCGCGGCGCGTGCCTATAGTCGGACGATGAGCGCCCACATCCTCATCGTCGACGACGACCGCGAGATCCGCGACCTCACCGGGCGGTATTTGAGAAAACACGGTTTCCGGGTCGACAGCGCGCCCGATGCGAAGGAGATGGACCGGCTGTTGCGCGACGGGCGTTTCGACCTGATCGTTCTCGATCTGATGCTGCCGGGCGAGGACGGGCTGTCGATCTGCCGGCGGCTGCGCGCCGCCACCCGGATCCCGATCGTCATGCTGACCGCGGTGGCGGAGGACACCGACCGGATCATCGGGCTGGAGATCGGCGCCGACGACTATTTGACCAAGCCGTTCAACCCGCGCGAGCTGCTGGCGCGCATCCGCGCGGTGCTGCGCCGCGCCGAGGGACCCCTCCCCCACCCGGAAGGGGGTACGCTCGTCTTCGCGGGGTGGCGGCTCGACCCCGCGCGGCGCGAGCTGCGCGACCCCGACGGCGTTCTCGTCGAGCTGACCGCGGGCGGGTTCGATCTTCTCGCGGCCTTCGTCGAGCGTCCCCGGCGGGTGCTCTCGCGCGACCAACTCCTCGACCTCACCAAGGGCCGCGACGCCCAGCCCTTCGACCGCAGTATCGACGTGCAGGTCAGCCGGCTCAGGCGCAAGATCGAGGCCGATCCGAAGAAGCCGGAAGTCATCAAGACCGTGCGCTCGGGCGGCTACATCTTCACCCTCCCGGTCGAGCGGCAATGACCCTCCGCGTCCCCGGCGGGCTGCGCCGCCTCTGGCCCGACACGGTGGCCTCGCGCATCGCGGTGATCCTGATGCTGGCGCTGTTCGCCTTGCTCGCGATCAGCATGCTCGCCTATGTCCGCGACCGCGCCGATGCGACGCTGCATCTGTTCTCGCATTCGGTCGCCGACCGGATCGTCGCGACTGTCGGACTGATGGAGGAGACCCCGGCCGCCGGCCGCACCCGCCTGCTCGCCTCGATCGACAGCCCGACGCTCAGGGTCTCGCTTTCCCCCGGCCAGCCGTCCTTCCCGCCGTCGGAGCCGGCGGCGGAGAGTTTCGTCCGGCATCATCTCGCGCCGCTGCTGGCGGGGCGGAAACTCGCCGTCTCGGTTCCCGAAGCCCGGCCGTGGCGGTGGTCGGAGTGGCGCAACCGGCCCGGCGGCGGCGAGCCTGACCTGCTGCCGAGCCGGCGCAAGGCGGTCATCGCGGTCGGACTCCGGGACGGGTCCTGGGCGGTGTTCACCGCCGCGACCGAGTTGACCTCGCTCCGCTGGGCGCTCCGGATGGCGTCCTGGCTGGTGATCGGCGGGCTGTTCGTGGTGCTGTTCGCGGCCTGGGTGTCGCGCCGGGTGACCAGGCCGGTCCGCCGCTTCTCCGACGCCGCCGACCGGATCGGCCGCGACGTCCTCACCGCGCCGCCTCTCCCCGAGACCGGATCGCCCGAGCTGCGCCGGGCCGCGCGGATTTTCAACCGGATGCAGGAGAGGCTGCGGCGGCTGGTCGGGGACCGCAACTTGATGCTCGCGGCGATCTCGCACGACATGCGCACCGCGCTCACCCGGCTCCGCCTCCGCGTCGAGTTCATCGCCGACGATACGCAGCGCGCCCGCGCCGAGGGCGATGTCGAGGAGATGCAGGCGATGCTCGAGGCGGCCCTCGCCTTCGCGCGCGACGAGGCGACGGAGGAGGCGCATGAGCCGGTCGACCTCGCCTCGATGGCGCAGGCGCTCTGCGACAACGCGACCGATGCCGGTGAGACCGCGCGCTATGACGGCCCCGACCGACTCGTCCTGACCTGCCCGCCGGCAGCGATCCGCCGCGCGCTCGCCAATCTGATCGACAATGCGATCGCCTATGGCGGCGAGGCGGAAATGGGGCTCGCCGAGGACGACGATTCGGTCCGCTTCACCGTCGCCGACCGCGGCCCCGGTATCCCCGAGGCCGAGCGCGAGGCGGTGTTCGCGCCGTTCCGCCGGCTGGAGACCTCGCGCAGCCGCGAGACCGGCGGCACCGGGCTCGGCCTCGCGATCGCTCGGACCGCGATCAGGCGCTGCGGCGGCGACATCGCGCTGGGGGATCGCGAAGGCGGCGGGCTTGAAGCCGTGGTGACGCTGCCGAAGCCGGGGACGGGGCGCTAATCCATCTCCCCCGCGAACCGTTCGGCGAAGGCGCGGTATCCGGTGGGCTCGCGGCCGAGGATGGCGCGCAAAGCGAGCGCGTTGCCGCCGGCATAGCCATGCGCGTCGTAGTGGTTGCACATCTTGGCATAGGCTTCGATCGACCACTCCGCCCAGCCGCGCGCCGCCGCCCATTCCTTCCACGCCTCGAGCGAGCGCTTCTGCCCCGTCACCGGGCGGCGGAGCACGTCGGAGAACACCGCCGCCATCTCCGAATGGGTGAGCGAGTCGCCGCTGCACAGCTCGTAAGTGCCGCCGCGGAGCCCGGGATCGGTCACTATGCGCGCCACCGCCTCGCCGAGATCCTCGGTGTCGATGACGCTCATCTTGCGGTCGGGCGAATAGGGGCGCGGGTAGACCCCCTCCTCCACCAGCTCGCGCCACTCGATGCGGACGTTCTGCATGAACATCGAAGGCTGGACGATGGTGAAGGCGAGGCCGGATTCGATCACCGCCTCCTCGATGCGGAGCTTGGCCGCGTGGTGGTCCATCTTCGAGAGCTGGGGGTGGAAGGCGGACGAGTAGACCAGGTGCCCGACGCCCGCCGCCTTCGCCGCCTCGACGACGCGGATGCCGATCTCGGCCTCGTCCTCGGTGAAGCGCGGCGAGACCAGGAGGACCGAGTCCGCGCCGGCCATGGCGCGCGCGACATCGGCATCGGATCGGAAGTCGCCGATGGCGGTCTCGCCCACGCCGAGCCCGGAAAGCCGCTCGGCCGAGCGCGCATTCGAGGTGAACGCGCGGATCTCCCTCCCCGCCCGGGCCAGATGCCGGATCGCGGGGGTGCCGACGGCGCCCGAGGCGCCGAATATGACGATCACGGTCGGGCCGCCGCGGTCAGGCGGCTTCGAGGATCGCGCCGGCGCGCTCGATCCGGGCGTCGGCCATCGCCCGGGCGATGCGGTCGATCTCGTCCGGCTCGGGCTTGACCAGCGGCGGGCGGACCACCGCGCGGGGCAGCCGGCCGAGAATTACCAGCGCTTCCTTCATGCGGTTGTGCATGTCGCCGAAGGGCTCGGTATAGAAGCAGGCGGCGGCCGGGTAGATGCGCTCGTTGATCGCCTGCGCGCGGCCGAGATCGCCCGCCTTGACCGCCCGGAACAGCGCCACCTGGAGATCGGCGATCACGCTGCCGGCGCCCGACAGCAGCCCGTCGCAACCCATCGTCAGCGAGGACATCAGCCAGGCGCTGTTGGTGCTCAGCACATGCACCGGGCGGGGCAGCGATTGCAGGGTGCGGATGTGGCGCTCGTGCTCCATCGGCGGCGACCAGTCCTTGATCGCGCGGATGGTCGGCACCGCGTCGATCATCGAGAGCAGCGTGTCCAGCGGGTAGGCATAGGCGCCCGGATACTGGAACACCACGATCGGCAAATCGGTCGCCTCGGCGATCATGCTGAAATGGGTGACCGCGCTTTCCGGGCGCTGCTGCCCGCCGAACAGCCCGATCGAATGGGGCGGCAGGACGAGCAGCGCCGACGCCCCGCCGGCCTCGGCCATGCGGGCGATCCGCGCGGCTTCGATACTGCCGTCGGCATAGACCCCGTTGATCACCGGCAGCCGGTCGCCGACCTCCTCCATGGTGAGGTCGAGGATGCGGACCTGCTCCTCGAAGCTGCAGGCATGCACTTCCGATGCGTGCGCGTTGACCGCGACCGCGGAGATGCCGTCGACCGAGCAGACGTCGCGCAGATGCTGCCGCGTGGCCGCCTCGTCGATGCTGAAATCCTCGTTGAAGGCGAGCAGCGTCGCCGGGATCACCCCGGTGGGCTCGAAATCCTTGAAACGCGGCATCTTTTCGCTCCTCGTTGACCGCTTGTCAGGCTGCCGAAGCCAGGCCGATTCTAGTAGAAGACCAGCGCCCGCATCTCGATGCTCTCGCGCCCCTTCGCATCGGGCGGCGTCGTCGGGTCGTCGAAGGCGGTGTGGGCGGTGAAGCGGGTCCCGGCCGAGGGGTCGGTGTCGAACACCTTGAAGACCATCGCCTCGTCCCGCGTCATCTGCGGGAAGTAGAAGAAGCGGTGCTCCGGGCTGTAGGAGATGTGGTAGGTCTCCCCGGTGCGGTCCTTGTAGCGCCGCTGATAGGGGATGAAGCCGAGCTCGGGGATCGTCCTTCCGTCGGCCATCGCGAGCGGCTCGGATTCGACCCGGGGCGCGATCGAGCGCCAGGTCTGGACGATCCCGTAGCGGCCCTCGAGCGCTGCCTCGGCCTCCTCGGGCGGCAGGAAATCGCGCACCCGCTGCGGCGCCGAGCGCTCGGTATAGTCGTTGTGGACCGCGTGAACGGTCTCGCGCACCCAGCGTTCGGTGAGCCGCGACTTGTCGGCGGTGCGCACGGTGTGGTCGAAAACGAGAACGCGTTTGGCCCTCGATTCGGCTTTGATCAGCGCCTCGGTCTCGGGGTAGTAGACGCGAAGGATCTCGTCCTCGTCGAAGAAATCCTGCATTTCCGTCCGGTGCTCGACCAGGGTGAAGCCGTGCGTCGCGAGCGCGAATTTCTCGCCCGGCAGCCGGCCGTTCCTGATCTTCACCCGCCTCGGCTCGTAGGCCGGTGGATGCGCCTGGTCGTCCATCTCCGGCCAGTCGATATAGCGGTACGGCGGGATGCCGTCGTCGATGACATATCTGACTTCGGCCTCGACGAATTCGGGCGCGGCGTCGCGGTCGATGGTTCGTTCCAGAATGGTGCTCATGAAGGCCCGTCCGGCTGGGTTGACGTTTGCGCGAGCATAGGCGCAACCGCTGGCAGGCGCCAGCAGCGCGGGTATCGCCCCCTTATTCCACAGGCCAGGTCAGCTTGACGATGCGGTCCATGTCGAGGCGGCTGGCGATGCGCCCGGCGGTCTCGGCGACCTCGCGGAGCACCGCCGCCTCGTCGATGGTCGTGCAGTGCCCGCCGGCGACGAGATGGGCGCCGCCGACGAAGACCTCGCTCACCGAATTACCGGTCGCCGCGTAAACCAGGTTGGAGACCGGGTTGTAGAGCGGCTGCCATTCCGGATACCGCGTGTCGAACAGGACGATATCGGCCTCCTTGCCGACTTCGATGCTGCCGATGCTCCCGGCGAGCCCGGCGCCGCGCGCGCCGTTGATGGTGGCCATCTCGACCACCTGCTCGGGCGGCAGCACGCGGGGGTTGATCCGCACCTCCTTGTAGCCGCCGGCGAGCAGCAGCATCTCCTGCGCCATGTCGGTGATGCCGGAGCAGGCGTGGTCCGAGCCGATGGCGACATTGACGCCGAGCGCGGCGAGCTCGGGCAGCTTGCCCATGACGAAATTGCCGTAGCCGTTATGCATGCTCGACGACGGCGCCGCGACCAGGGTGGGGCGGCGCCGGGCGATGATCTCGACCTCATGCGGCTCCAGCCAGCCGGAATGGACCAGCAGCATGCGCTCGTCGAGCACGCCGAGCGTTTCCAGCCGCTCGATCTCGGGCGCGCCGAACGCGGCAAGGCAGCCGTCATGGGTCGAATAGGAGAAGCAGGCATGGGTCTGGAGCATGGTGTCGTGCTTGTCCGCCAGCGCCTTGAGGCCGGTGATCAGCTCGTCGGAGGCGTTGTTGAGCCCGCGGAACGAGGCGCTCACCGAGATCCGCCCGTCATGGGCGCCGGCGAAGCGCCCCATCAGCTCCGCCGTGCGCGCGATGCAGTCTTCGGCGGTCTCGATCATCGTCTCGGGCAGGATCCCCATCACCGATTTGGTGCGGTCGAACGAGGATCGCGCGATCACCATCCGCATCCCCGCCTTGCCCACCGCCTCGACGGTGGCGTCGGGGTGGTAGTTGCCGGGATCGACGAAGCAGGTCACCCCGTGGCGCAGCATCTCCATCGCGGTCAGCGACGCGCTGACCAGCACATCGCGGCGCTCCATCGCGCCCTCATAGGGGTACATGTGGTCGAACAGGAAGGACTGGGCGTTGGCCTCGTCGGCGAGCCCGCGCGCCATCTGGAACGACGAATGCAGGTGGTTGTCGACGAAGCCGGGCGTCCCCACCATGCCGGTCGCATCGGTGACCGCCTCGGCCCGCCACCCGGCCTCGATCGCGGCCGTCTTGCCGATTGCCGCGATCTTTCGGCCGGCGATGGCGATCGCCGCGTCGCGGACGATCCGGCGGGTTTCGTCAACGGTGATCAACCAATCGATGTTCGTAATCAACCTGTCGGCGCTCTCGGGCATGGGTCGGTTCGGTCTCCGGTTGGATTCGCCCGCGCGCGGGCGGCTATGATGGGTTGCCATCATAGCAACCGGGGCGCGATGCGTCCGAGCGGGAGCAGGCGATCCGCATGAACAGGGGTCTCGCAGCGATCTGGTCGGTGTTCATCGTCCAGGAGCGGCGCAACGTGCTGGTGCTCGCGACCTGCCAGATGCTGTTCGGCGCCGGGCGCACGCTTCTGGTTACCACCGGGGCGCTGGTCGCCTACAGCTTCGCCGAGTACAAGGGGTTGGCGACGTTGCCGGCGGCGCTGGTGATCGTCGGCACCGCGGCGGCCTCCTACCCGGCCTCGATGCTGATGCGCCGGGTCGGGCGCCGGGCCGGTTTCGTCATCGGTTCGCTGATCGGCGCGGCCGGCGGCACCATCTGCATAATCGGGTTACTGGAGGCCGATTTCTGGACCTTCACGATCGGCAACCTGGTCTTCGGCTTCTTTTCCGGCTTCACCCAGCTCTATCGCTTCGCGGCGACCGATACGGCGTCGAGGGAATTCCGGGGCACCGCGGTGTCGCTGGTGCTGGCCGGCGGGGTGGTCGCCGCCGTGGTCGGCGCGGAGTTCGCCAAGATCGGCGAAGACATGTTCGCGGAGACGAGGTTCCTCGGCTCCTATCTCTTCCTGGTCGCCGCGACGCTCTCGAGCGCGCTGGTGCTGATGTTCCTCAACATCCCGCCGCTGACCGCCGCCCAGGCGGCGCAGAAACAGCGCCCGCTGGGCTCCATCGTGGTCCAGCCCACCTTCGTCGCCGCCACGGCGTCGGTGCTGATCGCGCACAGCGTGATGGCGATCCTGATGACCGCCACGCCGATCGCCATGGAGCACCATTCCCAGCACCACTTCGAAGCGACCGCTTTCGTGATCATGTGGCACAGCATCGGCATGTTCGGGCCCGCTTTCGTGACCGGCTGGTTCATCAAGAAAGTCGGCGAGATCGCCATCATCTTCACCGGCTTCGCGCTCCAGTTCGTCTGCGTCGCGGTCGCCTTGAGCGGCGAGGCGGTGTTCGACTACTGGCTGGCGATGCTGCTGCTGGGGATCGGCTGGAACTTCGCCTTCACCGCGGGAACGACATTGCTCGCCGGCGCCCATACCCCGGCGGAGCGCAACCGGGCGCAGGGCGCGTCCAACTTCATCGTCTACACCTTCGTTGCCATCGGCTCGCTTTCCTCCGGCGCGCTGATCCACTTCCTCGGCTGGAGCTGGGTGAATTTCAGCGCTCTGCCCGCGCTCGGGCTCGCGGTGGCGATCATGATCTGGTTCACCTTGTTCGGACGAACGCTCGAGCGCTCCCCGGACGCCGCCTGAGAGTCAGGAGAAGGCGCCGAGCCCGTCGACGAACAGCTTCGTGCCCGACGCGACCAGCAGCGCGACGACGACGTAGCCGAAGGTCTTCGCCCGGATGCGGCGGCCGATCCACAGTCCGAGCGGCATGCCGAGGAGAACCGGGATCGTGGCGGCCAGGCTTTGCAGCATCCGCGCCTCGGTCACCATGCCGAGCGACCAGTAGAACCCGGCCTGGATCAGCCCGTAGGAAAAGAAGATCGCGGACAGGCCGAAGACGAGAACGCCGCGTTCTAGGCGCATCGCATGCATGAAGGTGACGATGATCGGCCCGGCGATCCCGGTCGCGCCCTGGCAGACGCCGCCGAGCCCGATGGCGGCCGCGAATACGCCGCGGCTGCCGGTCAGCGAGCGCGGGATCTCGCGCCGGGCGAGCTGGGTGAGAAGATAGACCGCGATCCAGCAGGATAGCGCGAGCGACATGACCGCCGGGTCGAGCACCCGGAGCAGCCAGGCGCCGAGCCCTATGCCGATCAGGCCGGCGCCGATCGCCGCCCAGAGCCCCGGAATCGCCCCCGCCTCGCGCCGGAACGTCCACATCAGCCAGACATTGGAAATCGTCGACGGCAGCACCATCACCACCACGGCGGTCTGCACGTCGATGAACGCCGCCATCGCGGGCACCGCGATCAGCGGCAGCCCAAACCCGGTGATCGCCTTGCCGAGGGTCCCGACGAGGAGCGCGGCTATGACGACGGCGAGGGATTCGATGGACATCGGCGCGGGCTCAACCCAGTCCTGCGGCGAGCCGCATCGCGGCCGATCATGATCGGCGCGCCGGGTTGCCGCAACCGCCCCGGCGTGCCGTACTGTCCGGGTGCTGCGACACGCGCGACGGGGAGATCGAACGGTGAAGCTCGAAGGGTCCTGCCATTGCGGCGCGGTGAGGTTCAGCCTCGCCTCGCACACCCCCTACCCGTACAACCTCTGCTATTGCTCGATCTGCCGCAAGACGGCGGGCGGCGGCGGCTTCGCCATCAACATCATGGGCGTCGCCGACACGCTGGAAATCGAGGGCGAGGAGAACATCGCGATCTACCGCGCCGCCGGCAACGAGCGCGGCCATCTGGAAGACGACGGGCTGAGCACCGCGCGCAGGAGCTTTTGCAGCAAATGCGGCTCGGCGCTCTGGCTCTGGGATCCGAGCTGGGCCGAGCTCATCCACCCCTTCGCCTCGGCGATCGACACGCCGCTCCCCAGTCCGCCGGAAAAGACGGTGCTGATGACGCGCTACGCCCCGGACTGGGCCGACATCCCGGAAGGGAAGGAGATTTCGCGTTTCGAGATTTACCCCGACCGGGGGATCGAGGACTGGCACCGCGCGCGGGGGCTGTACCGGGACGAGGGCTGACCCGGCGATGGGGAAACAACCGCGGCAACGGCTCCAACCGACCCGGATGCGCGCTAATGTTTCACGTGAAACATAGGTCAGCATTGCTGACTTATTTATCGCGTTAAGAAAACGTCATATCCGGCAAAAAGTGGCTCGCGCGAAACATAAATTCGCGAACCGCCCGGTTTCCGCTCCCCCGGGGACGCAAACCGCCGGTTTACCGGCCTCGACCCCACCGGTTCGATCTGTCCCGCGATGGCTCGGGGCGATGCGCGCGTCGAACCAGCCACCTAATCTCCGCAGAATATGCGGGGATTGGGTGGCCAACATGCGCCCGGGCCGGCCCCTCGGCTTCGCTCGGGACAGGCTCCGCCGCGTATCGAAGGGGCGACCTGCGGGAAGCTGTGTTCGTCTATAATGGCCGCGACTTAGGACATGCCGGCAGGGAGGAAGACATGGCAGGGCGCTTGATCGAGATCGCCGCCGCGGACGGCGGGCGGTTCAACGCCTATCTGGCGGTGCCGGAGGCGGGCTCCGGGCCCGGCCTGGTGCTCGGCCAGGAGATCTTCGGCATCAACGCCTCGATGCGGGCGACCGCCGATCTTTTCGCCGAGGAGGGCTATGCCGTCCTGGTCCCGGACCTGTTCTGGCGCATCGAGCCGGGGATCGAGCTCGGCTACTCGGAAGCGGAATTCGCCAAGGCGTTCGGCTATTTCGAGCGGTTCGACATCGACCGTTCGATCGAGGATATCGGCGCGGCGATGGATGCGCTCCGCGCGCTTCCCGAGTGCTCGGGGGGTGTCGGCTTCATGGGCTTTTGCCTCGGCGGCAAGCTCGCCTATCTGACCGCCTCCCGGCTCGAACCCGCGGTGGCGATCTCGTTTTACGGCGTCGGCCTGCCGGAGCTTCTGGGCGAAGCGGACCGCATCGCCTGCCCCATGGTGTTCCACTGCCCCGAGCTCGACCAGTGGATGCCGCCGGAAGGCGTGGCCGCGCTCCGCGATGCCTTCAAGGACCGCACCGACATCGAGATATACAGCTATCCGGGCGCCGATCACGGCTTCTACAACGGCGACCGCGACATTTTCGACAAGCCGTCCTCGTCGATGGCGCATAGCCGGACGATCGCGGCGCTCAGGCGCGCTTTGGGCCCCGACTACGATCTCAACCATCTCTGGGACAAGCATTGCGAGTACGAGTTCATCACCCGCGATGTCGACGCGACGATGGCGACGATGGTGGCCGAGCCCTATGTCAACCACATCCCGACGATGACCGGCGGGGTCGGCTACAAGAACCTCCATCGCTTCTATCTCAACCACTTCGTCCACGCCAACCCGGAAGACACCAGCCTGGTCCCGGTATCGCGCACCATCGGCGCCGACCGGGTGGTCGACGAGATGCTGTTCTGCTTCACCCACACCACCGAGATCGACTGGCTGCTGCCCGGGGTGGCGCCGACCGGGAAATATGTCGAGATGCCGGTCATCGCGATCATCAATTTCCGCGGCGACAAGCTCTATCACGAGCACATCTACTGGGATCAGGCCTCGGTGCTGGTCCAGATCGGGCTGCTCGACCCGGAGGGGCTGCCGGTCGGAGGGCACGACGTGGCCCGGAAAATGCTCGATGCGACCAAGGTGGATTCGAACCGCCTGATGGCGCGCTGGGCCGAAAGCGAACCCGCGGAATAGGTACCATGGATATATCGAACGCGACCGTCCTGATCACCGGCGCCAATCGCGGCATCGGCCGCCGCACGGTGGACTGCCTGCTGGCGGCGGGGGCGCCCCGGATCTATGCCGCCGCGCGCGACCCGGCGACGCTCGGCGAGCTCGCCGAAGACGCGCGGATCGTCCCGGTCGCGCTCGACGTGACCCGCCCCGAACAGGTGGCGCAGGCGGCCGGAAGCTGCGCCGACGTGACGCTGCTGATCAACAACGCAGGCGTCAACCGGAACCGTCCGCTGGTCGCCGAGCCCGAGGCGCTGGCCAACGCGCGCGCGGAAATCGAGGTCAACTATCTCGGCACGCTCTCGATGTGCCGCGCCTTCGCGCCGGTGCTCAAGGCGAATGGCGGCGGGACGATCGTCAACATCCTCTCGGTCATCGGCCGGGTGAACCTGCCCGCCATCGGCAGCTACTGCGCATCGAAAGCGGCGGAATATTCGATGACGCAGGGCGTGCGCGCCGAGCTCGCGGGCCAGGGCACGCGCGTCCTCGGGGTGCTGCCGGGCGCGGTGGACACCGATATGACGCCGGGCGGCGATGCCAGGCCGGAAGACGTGGCCGCGGCCATCGTCGAGGCGATCGCGAACGATGTCGAAGACCTCTACCCCGATGCGATGGCGCAGGGCATCGCCGAAGGCCTGGCCGCGGATGCGAAGGCGGTCGAGAAGGAGCTCGCGGCCTACCTTCCGGGCTAGGGTGTGTCCGTTTTACTTGGAACCGCCAACCATGCCGATGCGCGCCCTTCGATACGCGGCTTCGCCGCTACTCAGATCCTATGAGGCGAATCGGCGACCGGCGCTAGGGTGTCGTTGTCGTCAACCCTCATGAGGAGATCTGGGATGCCCCCGAGGAACGAGACCGCGGCGCCGGCCGGTAGCGAGCATAGCACGCTGTATGTTGCGATCGAGGTCAGCCGCAAGAGCTGGGTTATCGGGATCGAGAGCCCGTCGGGTGGGCGGATCGGCTTGCACACGCTGGGGGCCTCGGATACCGGCGGGCTGCGGGATCCGATCGAGCGCCATCGGGCCAAGGCGGAACGGGCTGTGGGCCGCGCGGTCGGCGTTCTGTGCTGTTACGAGGCGGGTTACGAAGGGTTCTGGCTGGCGCGCTGGCTGGATCATGAGATGTCGCTGGAGACGGTTGTCCTGGACCCTGCGAGCCTGTTGGTGAACCGCAAGGCGAAGCAGCGCAAGACCGACCGGATCGACGCCAGGAAGATGGTGCGCGCGCTTCTGGCCTATGACCGGGGCGATGCGGCGGTGTTGAGCCGGGTCCGGGTGCCGAGCGTTGCCGAGGAGGACCGCCGTCGTCCGCTTCGCGAGCGGCGTTGTCTGGTGAAGGAGCGCACGGCGCTGAGCAACCGGATCGGCGGTCTGTTGAAGCTGCACGGCATCTTCGACCTGGCGCCGCGCGTGCGGGGGTTCGCGACCAGGCTTGCCGAGGCGAAGACCGCCTGTGGCGCGGCGCTGCCGCCGCGCGCCCGGCGCGAGGTCGAACGGCTTGCCGAGCGGCTCGCCCTGGTTGCGCGTCGGATCGCCGAGGTCGAGGCCGAGCGCGACGCGGAGGTGCGCCGCGGCGAGGCCTTGGCGGCGGCGCCGGACTGCGCCGACGGCGCGGCGCGGGCGGCGGCCAAGATGGCGACGCTGGTCCGGCTCAAGGGGATCGGCCGCGACGGGCCGGGCTGGATCCGCGCCCAACTCGTCCAGATGGCATGGCGCTGGCTGCGCTTCCAGCCCGACAGCGCGCTCACCCGGTGGTATCGCGAACGCACCGCCGGCGGCGACCAACGCAGCCGCCGGGTGATGATCGCCGCGCTCGCCCGAAAGCTGCTGATCGCGCTGTGGCGCTTCGCCGAGACCGGGCTGGTGCCGTCAGGCGCCAGGCTCGCCTGAGCCCACACCCGGCCGGACCCCGGCCGGAACTGGGCCGGGCGGTGCGTGAGCGACCTCACCCTGGGCTGAAAGACGCCGATACTCAGAGAGCTCCCACCACCCGGAACGTTGCGCCCGCAGCAAGCGGGATCGGGGTACGGGGACGGCACTGCCCGAACCGACCGCATAAAAGGTGGAACCGCGTAACACGCGTGACCGAAGACCAAAACGTTCCGGCCCGGCAATGCAAGTCAAACCCGCAAACGCAAACCGAAACAGGAAAAACCGACATGACCTGAAACCCTAATCCCCCCCTTGACACAGAAAGCCTCATAAAAGGGTGAGGGATGGGTTTTGGGCGGCCAAAAATCCCCCTCATCCCGAGTAGGCGCGCAAGCGCCGTATCGAGGGACGCCGCGAAGCGGGCTGCGGTTCCACTTAAAACGGATAGGCCCTAACGCCCGGGCGCGCCGGGGCTCGTCGTCAGGCCGATCCGGATGAAGAAGGTGTCCGTCGGCCGGATGTCGCGGTCCCTGGTCAGCGAGCGCTTGAAGCTGAAGGCGATATTGTAGCAATCGCCGCGATAGCCGATTTCGCCCCGGTGCCACAGAAAGCGCCCGCCCGCGATATCGCGCTGGGTCTCGCCGCTCAGCGAGACCGAATCGGTGATCCGCGTCGACAGTTTCAGGTTTATCTCCCGGCGCTCTTCGAACGACTCCGGCGCCCCCTGGTCGTCGATGAACAGGTAGTTGGTCGAGATCCTGAATCTCTCGGGACCCAGATGGGCGCTCACCTCGTCCCGTCTCGCCATCAACTCGGTGTGGTCGAAGCGAAACCGGTAGAGCAGCCCGACATATTCGCCGAGCCTGAGATCGAAGCGGCCGACGATGTTGGAAAGATCGTTGTCGAGCCCGACGCCGGTCGGGAACAGATCGGTGCCGCCGAAACGGAAGGTCTGCCCGAGAAAGGCGTTCGTGCTCATGCCGTTCCGGTGGAGCAAGGAGCCCCGCAGCCCGTAATAGAGCCGCGTGCCGTCCTCCACCAGATCGAGCCCGGTCGCGCGCGAGCGATCGAACACGTTGGTGTCGTCGAGTTCGAGATCGAGGCTGTCCTCGTTCGGGATGCGCTCGGGGTTGCCGGAGCGCGGCGCGACGACGACGCCGAGGGCGGGCTCGACGATCTGGGTGAACCGTCGGGAGTCGCGGATGAGCGGAAAGCGCCAATCGACTCCCGCCTGGGGAAAAGCGCGGCCGGCGAAATCCGCGCGGCTCCTGCTGGACCTGTCCCCATCGGCCTGCGCGTCGATCCAGTAGGCGTCGGTCTGCAACCGCGCGAACAAGGTGAGGCGGTGGCCGCCGGGGCTGGTATGGGGAAGCTGCCAGCCTGAGTTCAGCGACAGCCTCACGCTGTCGGTACCGAGCTGGCGGACCAGGGTTCGCAGATTGGCGTCGAACCTGATGCGCCCGCCCAGCCGGTCCCGCGCGCCCATAAAATTGAAGTCGACCTCGGGCACCACCAGCGGCAGCGTGTCGGGATCGTCGGTCGGCCGCAGCCCCTGGAAACGGTAAAGATTCGCCGCGGCGTAGTTGCGTCCCCAAAACCCTTCGACGAAGGCGTTGCTGGTCAGCGTCCGCTCTTCGGAGAAATCGTAGCGGCCGAGATAGGTGTCGTCCGAGGCGATGCTGACCACGGCGCCGGCGCGCCAGGCATCGTCGATGTCATAGGCGAATTCGGCGTCGAGATGGCCGCGGGTGGCGTGGGACTCGGTATCCGTGCTCGCGCTGGTGATGCTGCCTTCCGCGGTGAAGGCGCCGCCCGGGAAATGCTGGCGGTACTCGACCAGAGCGATGCCGCCCTCGTTCTGGGTGAGGATCGGCGTGACGGTCGCATCCTTGTCGGGCGCGATCGCCCAGAACACGGGCAGCCGCGCGATCGCCCCGAGCTCGCCATCGACGCCGAAGGTGGGGACGAGCAGCCCGGACTTGCGCCGCACTTCGATATCGGGCTGCCTGAAATAGGGCGTGTAGAGAACCGGCACGCCCCACAGCTCGAGGACCGCGTCGCGGTATGTGATGGTCTCGTCCTCGGTGTCGCGGACGACCTCTCCGGCCGTGATCCGCCAGGCCGGCGGCCGCTCGGGATCGTCCTCGCAGGCCGGGCAGGTGGTAAACACCGCATCGTCGAGCTCGGTCCTGGTGCCGCCGATGCGCCGGCCCGCCGTACCGGCGAGGCGGGCGTTGTCCCGGAGGCGGATGCGGATGCGCTCCGCCGCGCCGTCCTTGAGGTCCCCGGAGATTTCCAGGGAATCGGCGAAGAACATGTCCCCGCCCGGGTCCAGGATGACCACGTCGCCCGACGCGCTCATGCGGTCGGCGGCGCGGTCATAGACCACCTTCTCCGCTCGCAGGACGCGCCCGCCCTGGACGATCTTCACATTGCCGGTCGCGGTCACCACGTTGGCGTCGCGGCTATGCGTCAACTCGTCCGCCTTGAAGGAGGCGGGTTCATCCGGCCGCGGCGGCGCGACCGGGCTCCGGCCCTGCGCCCAGGCGGCGCCCGCCAGACCGGCGAGCAGCGCCGCGACGACCGCGGCGGTCAATTGGCGACGCATTGCGGCTCAACCGTCCTCGAGGTGAAACAGCATCGCCGATCCGAGCATCGTCGCGATGACCGTCGGGCTCCACGCCGCCAGCCAGACCGGAATGCGCGCCGAGGCGCCGAGGGCGGCGATGACATCGGTCACGATGAACAGGCCGAAGCCGCAGACCAGCCCGGTGACGAAGAGCAGCCTTGTGCCGCCGCGCCGCACCGGGCGGAGCGAGAACGTCGCCGCCACCAGCACGATCGAAACCATGAGCAAGGGCTGGGCGAGCAGGATTTGCCAGTGCAGCCGGTGGCTGATCGCGGAAACCCCGGCGGCTTCGAGCACGCGCACGAAGGCCGGGAGCTCGAAGAACGAGAGCGTGGCCGGATCGGCGAAGCTGTCCTGGATCTTGTCCAGCGTAAGGTCGGTCTCCAGCCGGTAGGCCGGCGTCTTGCGCGGCGGGGCGGGCGGCGTGTCGACCGTCACGTCGTAGAGCGCCCAATACCCCCACCCCAGCCGCGCCCGATCCGCATCGATGCGGCCGACGAACCGGTCCTCGCCCTCCATCATGAGCACCATCACGGAATTCAGGAGGCCGGTGGCGGGCTCTATCTTGTTGGCGTGCATGAAATAGTGGCCGTTCCCCGTCGGCTGGCGGAACCACACGCCGCCGCCGCTGATCGACGCGGAAGCCGATCTGCGCTTGAGGATGGTGTCCTCCAGCGACTGGTACTGCGCATAGAGCGCCGCGGAGATGGGGTTGAACGCCACCAGCTCCACGACCCCGATGGCGGCGGCGCCGACCGCCAGGGGCAACAGCGTCTGCCACACCGAAACGCCGAACGAGCGCAGGACGATGAGCTCATGGTGCCGGTTGAACCGCCACAGCGTCAGCATCGTGGCGATCAGCGTGGCGACGGGAAAGGCGCGCTCCACCATATGCGGAACATTCATCAGGCTCATCGACACGATGAGCCAGAAGGTCGCCTCCTCGTTCTGCGCCACCCGGCGGAAAAGCTCGACGGAGTGGAACAGCAGGATCACCGCCGCCAGGGCGAACAGGACGCCGATCATCCACAGCGAGAACAGCCGCAGGGCATAGAACGACAGGCGGAGCGAAATGCGCATCTCGAACCGCGGCCGTGGCTAGGATGGAGCGGCCATGCCGGGGCTCACCCGCCGCCACAGTCCGAGCGGCCCTCGCCACAGCGACAGCAGGCAAAACGAGATCGTCGCCAGCGGACAGACATAGATCAGCGGGGTGAGCTCCGGGATGCGGCGGCCGAGGCTCTTGAACCCGATCATCGACACTTCCAGCGCAGCGACGATGGCGACCGCGACCAGAATGCGGACCATGTGTCCGCGCCGGTTGAACTCTGCGCCGAGCAGCAGCGCCAGGGCAACCAGCGGCAGGGCCAGGCTCATCAAAGGCGCGGTCAGGCGGTCATGGCCTTCCATCCGGAACTGGTGGTAGCGGGAACGGCCGCCGACGGCCTCGGGGGGATCGAACAGGTCGTTGAGGAACTGCTCGTGCGGACTCTCCCATCGGCCGAAACCGGATTTGGATTGCGTCGTGAACTGCAATTCGTAGCGCTCGAACTGGAGGTGCGAGACCCCCTGGCCGGCGCGCCGTTCCTGCCGGTGTCCGCGGACCATCACCATGCGCGGGCCGTTGTCGCCGGGGAGCAGGGCGCCGCGCTCGGCCAGCGCGGTGACCGCGCTGTCGGGCTGGCGGTTGTCATGCACCAGGATGCCCATCAGCGCGCCGTCGGGGTCGCGCTTGCGAACATACATGGTCACGCCGGGAACGAACTGTGAGAACACCCCCTCCTGGATCAGCACCGAGGAGTAGTTGTTTCTGACCTGGAATTTCAGGTCGCGGTAGTCGCGGTAGGCGAGCGGCAGCAAATAGAGCGAGACCAGATAGCCGATGCCGACCATCGCCGCCGAAGCCAGCAGCGCGGGGCGGGCCAGTTGGAGGCGGCTCACCCCGGCGTTCTGCATGACGACCAGCTCGCTGTCCACAATGAGCCGGTGGTAGACGAAAGCGATCGCGATGAACAGCGAGACCGGCCCGACCACGGCGAAGGACGCGGGCAGCAACAACGTGGTGATCCAGGCGAACAGGGACCAGGACAGGCCGCGGTTCATCACCAGATCGATCAGGGAGAGCGACTTGGTGAGCCAGATGATCCCGAAGATGCCGACCGCGACGGTCGCCAGCACGACGACGATCTGTCTGAGCACATAGAACTGCATTTTGGACACGGGGCAGCCGGCTCCTCGCCGCGTCGCGGGCCGAAACTCCAGTCGTATAGCATATTCGCGGGCCCGGAGACGACACGAACACGCCCGGCCGCGCCCGGCCGCCCCGGCGGCGGCGGAGCTCCGGAGAGCTTGACCTGGAATGAGAACAAACATAGAATATATAGAGAACAAAAGAGAAAGGTTCCCCATGCGGCCCGCGTTTCGCGTCATCGGCACATCCCCGCTTTTCCCCCGGAATCCGCCGCCCCCGACGGGGCGCCCGACCGGCGGCGATCCGCGTGCCCCCTTGCGCAGGCCGGAGCTGCGGGATCCTGCCGCCCTGGAACGGCTGCGCGCCGCGATTCGCCGAATCGAGGGGGCAGAACCGGCCTGGCCCGGCGCGGAGGCGGCCGTCCTGCCGCTCGGCGTGGACGAGATCGACGAACACCTTCCCTGGGGCGGGCTGCCCGCCGGCGCGCTGCACGAGATCGTCGCCGCGGATAGCGGCATGGCCGGGACGGCGAGCGCGTTCTCCGCCTATCTCGCGGCGCTCGCGGGGGACGGCCCGGTGCTCTGGTGCGAGGGCGGCCGCGTTCTCGACGCCGGGGCGCTGCATCCGCCGGGGCTGCGGCGCTTCGGGCTCGAGCCCGAGCGGCTGGTCGTCGCCCGCACCGCAAACGATGCCGAGACGCTGCAGGCGATGGAAGACGGGCTTCGCTGCGGCGCGCTCGCCGCGGCGGTCGGCGCGCTCGCCGCGGTCTCGCTGACCGAGAGCCGGCGACTCCAGCACGCCGCCGCGGCAAGCGGGGTGACCGCGCTGATGCTGCGCCCTGCCGGCGCCGCCCCGCCCGCCGCCGCCCCGAGCGCCGCCCCGAGCGCCGCGACAACCCGCTGGCGTGTCGGCGCGGCGCCCCGCGCGGCGGGGCCCGGCTGGCGGCTCGAAATGTTTCGCTGCCGCGGCGGTCCGCCCGGCGATTGGGACGTGGAGTGGCGCGATGAGACGCGTGGTCTCGCTCTGGCTGCCGCGCTTTGCGACCGACAGGCTGAGCCGCGCCGCCGGGCCTAGCGCTCCCGGCCCGCGGCGGGAGGCTCCGCTCGCCACCGTCGAGGCGCGCGAGGGCCGGCTGTTGCTGGCTGGCCTCAACCGCGCCGCCGATTCCGCCGGGCTCCATTCCGGCCAGCCGCTCGGCGATGCGCGCGCCATCCTGCCGTCGCTCCGCTCGGTGCCCGCCGACCCGGCGGCCGAAAGCCGGGCGCTCGCGCGCCTGGCCGGCTGGTGCGGGCGCTACAGCCCGTGGACCGCGCCCGTCTTGCCCGCCGGGGACGCGCCCGACGGCGGCGGCTCGATCTGGCTCGACATCTCCGGCTGCGCCCATCTTTCCGGCGGCGAGGCGGCGCTGGCCGGCGACCTGGTCGGGCGCCTCGCGGCGGCGGGCTACGAGTCCCGCGCCGCGATCGCCGACACGCCGGGCGCGGCCTGGGCGGTCTGCCGGTTCGCGACCGGCGACGCGGCACCGACCGGGATCGTCCCCCGCGGCGGCGCGCGGCGGGCGCTCGCGCCCTTGCCGGCGGCGGCGCTCAGGCTCGCGCCGGAAACCGTCGCCTCGCTCGACGCGCTCGGGCTGCGCAGCGTGGCCGCCCTGCTCGATTTGCCGCGCGGCGCCGTCGCCGACCGCTTCGGAGACCGGATCGCGGCCCGGCTCGACGCCGCGCTGGGGGAGGTCAACGAGCCGATCGCGCCGGCGGCGCCGGAAACGCCCTGTTTCGCCCGCATCGATTTCGCCGAGCCGATCGGCCGGGCCGGAGACATCGCCGCGGCGCTCGACCGCCTGCTCGGCGACCTCGTCCGCGATCTCGAGCTCGCCGGGCGCGGCGCCCGCAAGCTGGCGCTCTCGCTTTTCGAGCCGGCCGGCCATGTCCATCGCTTCGCCGTCGGCACCGGAAGGCCGTCCCGCGCCGCCGGCCATCTCGCCCGGCTCTTCGCCGCGCCGCTGGACTCGTTCGAGACCGCCTACGGGATCGAGGCGATGACCCTGGCGGCGCCCCTCACCGAACCGCTCGCCCCCCGCCAGGCCGCCTTCCACGAGGCGGCGGCGGGCGGCGATGCCGACGCGCTGATCGACCGCCTGGCCAACCGGCTCGGCGGCGGGCGCGTTCTCCGCTTCGTCCCGCGCGAGAGCCATTTGCCCGAGCGCGCGGCGATCGCGGCGCCGGCGCTCGGCGGGGCGGTCGGATCCCCGGCGGCCTGGCCCGCCTTGCCCCGGCCGATCCGCTTGCTGGCCCCGCCCGAGCCGATCGAGGCGGTGGCGCCGGTCCCCGACGACCCGCCCGTCATGTTCCGCTGGCGCCGCGTGCGCCGCCTCGTGGTCCGCGCCGAGGGGCCGGAGCGCATCGCGCCGGAATGGTGGCGCATGCCGGGCGCCGACGACGCCTCGGAGCTGCGCGACTACTACCGGGTCGAGGACGAGAACGGGCGCCGCTACTGGCTCTACCGCGAGGGGCTGTACCGCCCCGGCGCGCCGCCCGCCTGGTTCCTCCATGGGCTGTTCGCATGACCGCGCCCTATGCCGAACTCCAGGTGACGACCAACTTCACCTTCCTCCGCGGCGCCTCGCATCCCGGCGAGCTGGTGCGGGCGGCTGCCGCGCTCGGCCTCCATGCGATCGCGGTGACCGACCGCAACACGCTGGCCGGCGTGGTCCGCGCCCATGCGGCCGCGCGGGAGACCGGCATCAGGCTCGTCGTCGGCGCCAGGCTCGATTTCGCCGACGCGCCCGGCATGCTCTGCCTGCCCCGCGACCGCATTGCCTATGGCCGGCTCTCGCAGCTCCTGACGATCGGCCGGCGCCGCGCCCCCAAGGGGGAATGCGAGATCGGGCTTGCCGATTTGCTCGACCGCGCGACGGGCCAGATCCTGATCGTGCTGCCACCCGGGGACACCCCCGACCGGGGCTTCGAGCAACATTTGTCCGCGCTGCGGCGCCGCATCGGGAATTCGGTCTATCTCGCCGCCAGCCATCTCTATCGCGGCGACGACCGGGAGCGGATCGACCGGCTTGCCGGGATCGGCGAGCGCGCCGGAACCCCGCTGGTGGCGACCAACGACATCCACGCGCATGCGCCCGCGCGGCGGCGCCTCGCCGACGTGCTGACCTGCATCCGCGAGCGCTGCACGATCGACGAGGCCGGCTACCGCCTCGCCGCCAACGCCGAGCGCCATCTCAAACCCGCGGCCGAGATGGCGCGGCTGTTTCGCGATCATCCGGACGCCGTCGCCCGCAGCGTGGCCATCGCGGATGCCTGCCGCTTCTCGCTCGACGAGCTGCGCTACGAATACCCGGACGAC
This sequence comes from Alphaproteobacteria bacterium, assembly GCA_965205995.1. GTDB lineage: Bacteria > Pseudomonadota > Alphaproteobacteria > MPNO01 > MPNO01 > MPNO01. The sequence continues at coordinate 1,204,149 of OZ242200.1, forward strand.
GAGGCCTCCCCCGGCGACACCCCGGACGGCGCGCTCCGGCGCCTGACCTGGGAGGGCGCGCGAACCCGCTACCCCGGCGGCGTCCCCGACGCGGTCGCCCGCCAGATCGCCTACGAGCTCGATTTGATCGCCGGGCTCGACTACGCCGCCTATTTCCTGACCGTCCACAGCATCGTCTGCTTCGCCCGGGGCCGCGGGATCCTGTGCCAGGGCCGCGGATCGGCGGCCAACTCGGCGGTCTGCTACTGCCTCGGCATCACCGCGGTCGACCCGAGCCGGATGGATCTCCTGTTCGAGCGTTTCGTCAGCGCCGAGCGCAACGAGCCGCCCGATATCGACATCGATTTCGAGCACGAGCGCCGCGAGGAGGTGATCCAGCACATCTACCGGAAATACGGCCGCGAGCGGGCCGGGCTCACCGCGACGGTGATCCACTACCGCGCCCGCAGCGCGCTGCGCGAGGTGGGCAAGGCGCTCGGGCTTTCGCTCGACACCGTGGCCGCGCTTTCGGGCACGGTCTGGGGCTGGCGGTCGGACCCGGTGAAGGAGACCCATATCCGCGAGGCCGGGCTCGACCCGGAGGACGAAAGGCTGGCCCTCACCCTCGAGCTCGCCGGCGAGCTCACCGGTTTCCCGCGCCATCTGTCGCAGCATGTCGGCGGCTTCGTCATCACCCGCGGGCCGCTGTCGGAAATCGTCCCGATCGCCAACGCGGCGATGAAGGACCGCACCGTCATCGAATGGGACAAGGACGATCTCGACGCGCTCGGCATGCTCAAGATCGACGTGCTCGGGCTCGGCATGCTGACCTGCATCCGCAAGGGGCTCGACCTGCTGCGCTCCTCCCACGGGGTCGATTACGGGCTCGCCGACATCCCGGCCGAAGACCCGGCGGTCTACGACATGCTGTGCGAGGCCGATTCGATCGGCGTCTTCCAGGTCGAGAGCCGGGCGCAGATGACGATGCTGCCGCGGCTGCGCCCGCGCTCGTTCTACGACCTGGTGATCGAGGTCGCGATCGTCCGCCCGGGTCCGATCCAGGGCGACATGGTTCACCCCTATCTGCGCCGCCGCAACGGCGAGGAGACGGTCGAGTTTCCCTCCGACGCGCTGCGCGACGTGCTCGGCAAGACGCTCGGCGTGCCCCTGTTCCAGGAGCAGGCGATGAAAATCGCCATCGTCGCCGCCGGGTTCACCCCGTCCGAGGCCGACCGGCTGCGCCGCGCCATGGCGACCTTCCGCCATGTCGGGACCATCGGCGAATTCCGCACCAAGCTGATCGAGGGCATGGTCCGGAACGGCTACCAGCGGGACTTCGCCGAGCGCTGCTTCCGCCAGATCGAGGGCTTCGGCGATTACGGTTTTCCGGAATCGCACGCGGCGTCCTTCGCCTTGCTGGTCTATGTCTCGGCCTGGCTCAAATGCCACTACCCCGACGTGTTCGCCGCCGCCATCCTCAACAGCCAGCCGATGGGCTTCTACGCCCCCGCCCAGCTGGTCCGCGACGCCAGGGAGCACGGGGTTTCCGTGCTGGCGGCCGACGTCAACCATTCGGACTGGGACTGCACCCTCGAAGCGGCCGAAGGCGGCGCCCGGCCGCGCGCGCTGCGCCTCGGCTTACGCCAGATCAAGGGTTTGGCGGCGGCGAGCGCCGAAGCGATCGTCAAGGCCCGCGAGGAGCCGGCCCGCCGGCCCTTCGCCGATCCGGCGGATCTGCGGGACCGCAGCGGGCTTCCGGTGTCGGTGCTGGAAACCCTCGCCGGGGCCGATAGCTTCGGCTCGACCGGCCGCACGAGGCGCCAGGCGCTCTGGGCCGTCCGCGCGCTCGGCCCAACCCCGCTTCCCCTCTTCGCCAGGGCCGGCGCGCGCCGGCCGGAACCCGGGATCGCGCTGCCGCCGATGAGCCCGGGCGAGGAGGTCTCACGGGACTACGCGACGATCAGGATGTCGCTGAAGGACCATCCGCTGGCGCTGATGCGCGGCGAGCTGGCGGAGGAACGCGTCACCCCGGCCGGCCGCCTGGTCGAGCTCGACAACGGCGCGCGGGTGACGGTCGCCGGCCTCGTCCTGGTGCGCCAGCGCCCGGGCACCGCCTCGGGCGTGATCTTCGTCACCCTGGAAGACGAGACCGGGATCGCCAATCTCGTCGTCTGGCCGAGGATTTTCGAGCGCTACCGCCGCGAGGCGATGGCGGCCCGCCTGCTCAGGGTGAGCGGCGAGTTGCAGCGCGAGGGCATCGTCATCCATGTCGTCGCCCGGCGCCTGGAGGATCTCACCCACCGCCTGCGGGCGCTCGCCGCCGGCGCCGGCCCGCTGAAGCCGCCGCTCGCGCGCGCCGACGAAATCGCCCGGCCGTCCGGCGCGGACAGGCGGCAATACCCGTCGCGGGATTTCCATTGATCCGGGCGCGGTTCGCGGCACGAAGGACGCGGTGCTAACCTGTCGCCGGTGCTGCAAAGCACGACCCACAGGAACGGGGGCGGAAGTGACCGAATTTGCAGGCGGATGCCTATGCGGCGCGGTGCGCTATGCGGTGAGCGGGGAGCCGGTGCGGATCGCGCAGTGCCATTGCGACGACTGCCGGCGGGCGACGGGGTCGACATTCGCGACCAACGTGTTCGTCAGGAAAGAGGATCTGACGATCCTGCAGGGAACCACCAAGAGCTACAGCCATGCCGCCGACAGCGGCAACACGATGACCAAGGAGTTCTGCCCGGAATGCGGGTCGCAGCTCTTCGGCTGGTCGTCCGGCGGGGCCGGGGTCAGGTCGGTCAAGGTGGGCTCGATCGACGATGCGGGCTTCGTCCAGCCGCAAATCGAGGTTTTCGTTTCCCGGGCGCTGCCCTGCACCCGGCACTCCGAGACGACGAAAAAATTCGACCGCATGCCCCCGCCGCCGAAATAGCGGCGGGCCGCGGCCGCTAGAGCGGCACCGCCTCGAGCTCCTCCTCGAAGGTCGCCGGGTCGATGCCCTCCGTGACGACGTCGTAGGCGAGTTCCACCAGGACGCCGTTGGGGTCGTAGAAGAAGATCTGGGCGATCGTGCCGCCGCCGACGAGGCGCTTGTTGTACCGGGTTCCGTTGCGCCGAAGATGGTCGAGCATGGCATCGAAGCCCTCGGCGTCGAGGCCGATATGGTCGAGCCCGTCGCCCATCGACTCGGCGTGGGTACGGCGCGCTTCGCCGTCCTGGCTGTAGGACAAATGGACGATCGCGATGTCGTCCGCATACAGCCAGTAGCCGTGCTCGTCGAAGGGCGGGCGGAAACCGACTTCGAGGCCGAGCTTCTCGACATAGAAGTCCTTGGTCTCCTCCATCTTCATGGTGCGGATATTGATGTGGTTGAGGCGGGCGACCTTCATTGCGGTATCCTCCGTCGGTGTCCGCGCGCGGCCCGCGCGGGGCCGCGCTTGCGCACGCGATTTCGCGCGCCTACGCTCCTTGCCGCATGATGACGCAACCCGGCCCGGGGAGGCAAGGCGATGAAGGAACCCGTCTGGAACCAGTTTCTCACCGAACGCGACAAGCAGGTCTTCGGCGCGGCGGGGTATGGCGAGCGGGCCGGGTTCGGCGAGCGGCCGGCGATCGTGGTGATCGACGTCAACTACAATTTTACCGGCGACCGGCCTGAGCCGATCCTCGATTCGATCAAGACCTGGCCCAACTCCTGCGGCGAGGAGGCCTGGGAGTCGATGCGCTACATCAAGCGGCTGATCGAGGCCGGGCGCAATAAGGGCATCCCGGTGATCTACACCACGGCCTCGATGCGGACCGATGGCTGGGACCGCGGCTCCTGGGCGTGGAAGAACAACCGCACCGGCGAGTGGCGGGCGGGCGACGATCCGCGCTCCAACCTCGACGGCAACCAGATCAACCCGGAAATCGCCCCCGCCCCGCAGGACATCGTGATCGAGAAGCTCAAGCCGAGCGCCTTTCACGGCACCCCGCTGTCGTCCTTCCTGACCAACCTGAAAGCCGATTCGATCCTCATGGTCGGCACCACCACCAGCGGCTGCGTCCGCGCCTCGGTGCTCGACGCCTTCAGCGAGAATTTCCGCACCACGCTGGTCGAGGAGGGCTGTTTCGACCGCTCGGAGGCGAGCCATGCGATCAATCTCTGCGACATGAACGCCAAATACGCCGATCTCGTGTCGACCGACGAGGCGGTCGCCTATATCGAATCGCTCCCCGACGGCCTGTTCGATCTGCCGCCCGGCGTCCCGATGTCGGAGCAGCGCGGCTAGCGGTCGGCGCTAGAGGACCAGCACGCAGAGCGACACCGCGACCAGCCCCCACAGGCAGACCCGCCGGAACACGTCCTCGCTGGCGCGGCGAAACAGGATCGAGCCGAGCCAGATGCCGACCGCCGCCGGGATCAGCAGGAATCCCGCGAACAGGGCCATGTCGAGCCTGATGGCGCCCGCCGAAAGGAACAGGATCAGCGCGGCGATCCCGGCGATGGCGCCGAACATCACGAACTGCGCCCGGTTGGTCGCGGCGTCTCCCGAGGCCGCCAGGAGATAGAGGAAGACCGGCGGCCCGCCGAGCGAAATCGAGCCGACCAGGACCCCCGACACCGAGCTGGTCACGATGGAGAGAGCCGTTAGGTGGCGGCCGCGATAGCGCCAGCCGCTCAGCAGCAACAGCGAGAACCCGGCCGCGGCCGCCGCGATCAGGCGGCGCATCAGGTCCTCGTCGACGGTGAACAGCAGCCACGCGCCGACGGGCACCGTCAACACCGGAAAGACGAAGATCGGCCAACCCTCCCGCCAGCGCACGCGCGGCAGGATCTCGGGCATGAGCTGGGCGTTGCCGACCAGGTTCATCAGGAGCACGATCGGCACCGCCTCGCGCGGGCCGATCAGCGCGGCGAGAACCGGGGCGGTCAGGAAATTGGCGCCGATCCCGCCGCCGAACCCCCTGACGATGCCCGACGCGGCGAAGGCCGCCGTCACCAGGGCGAGCTCCCACGCATCGAGGCCGAACAGCGTCATCAGGCGAAGAAGGTGGAAACGCCGACGATCAGCAGGATCGTCAGCGCGGCGATGCGAAAGATCCGTTCGCTCGCCAGATGGAAGAGCCTGGCCCCGGCCCAGGTCCCGAGGATGAGCGAGGGCGAGACCACCGCGGCGGTGACCACGACTTCCCAGTTCATCAACCCGCCGATGGAGAACATGACGATGGCGGTCAACTGGGTGAATGCGAAATAGTAGATCAGGCTGGCCCGGGTCTGGGCCGCGCTGCCGGGCCCGGCCAGCAGATAGACGATCACCGGCGGGCCGCCGATCGAGGCGGCGCCCGACAGCACCCCGCCGAGCCCGCCCATCGCCGCCGAGCCGAAACGGGTCGGCGGGCGGCTGGAGCGCCATCCGGTCAACAGGAACAGCGCGAACAGCGCGGTGACCGCCGAGATCGAGCGGCGCATCAGCTCCGGGTCGAGATAGATCAGCAACACCACCCCCGCCGGCACCCCGATGCAGCCCGCCAGCGACAGCGCGAGCTGATCGGACCAGCGGACCTGCGACCAGGTCGGCGCGAAGAGCTGAACCGTGGTGACGAAGATCGACAGGATGATCGCCGGAACCGCGACATGCGTGCCGACGATGAGGCTGACCACGGGCGCCAGCACCAGCGCCGCGCCGAATCCCGAAAAGCCGCGCAGCACGCCCGCGACCGTCGCCGCCAGCAGAAGCGCCGTGGCTTGCCCCGCGTCGAAATCGAGTCCCGGCATCGGGTTCCGATTCGGAGTGGGTCAGGTCAGGGCGGGTTCGAGGTCGATCTCGATCCCCCGCCCCGCCGCCTTGGCGAGCGCGTATGCCCGCCCGGCAAGGGCGAGCTCGGACGCGCCGGTCCCGTTGTTGTTCTTGTGATAGGTGATCTGCCCGGCCGACACCCGGCCGGGCGCCGTGCCGGCGGCGACGTCGCCGAGATTGAGGATATCGCCGGCGTCGATCAGCCCGCGCTCGATGGGCTCGAACAGATCGCCCTGCTGCTCGGAAATCACCGATTCCCGGAGATTGGCAACGATGACGTCGGCGCGCGCGGCGGTGCGGTCGTCGATCTCGCGCCGCCGGCGCTTGAGGAACCCGCCCTCGACGAGCTGGATGTTGGAACCGATGATGCCGGTGACGTGCTGGCCGGGAACCAGCCAGTCGCCGTCGAAGACCGGGACGTTGGTGTTGGTGGCAACGACGATCGCATCGACGCCCTCGACCGCTTCGCGCGGCGAGGCGACAGGCTCGATCTCGACGCCGAACCTGGGGCCGTATTCGGCGGCGAAGCGCCGCCGGTTGTCGGGATCGCGGCTATAGAGCTTGACGCGGTCGATATCGCGCACCGTCAACAGGGCGAGGAGCTGGTTCGCGGCCTGCCCGGCCGAGCCGAACAGGCCGGCGATGCGGGCGTCCTCGCGCACCAGATGGCGGAACCCGACGCCGCTCGTCGCCGCCGTCCGAAACGCCATCAGGCTGGTCGGCCCGAGCGTCTTCTCGTCGATCTCGCCGATCAGGATGGCGAGCAATTCGCCGGTCCTCGAATCGTTCAGCACATGCACCGGCGGACCGCGGAACCGGTAGCTCTGGTTGGTTTCGCTCTGCTCGACCAGCTCGGCCCGGGTCTGCGCGCCGATCACCCCGAGCCCGTGCACCCCGCCCGGAAAATTGCTCACCCGGACGCCGGACGGCGAATGGACCCGGCGCCTGGGGGCGTTGATCACGGGAAAGCCGGCCGCCTCCCGGTAGCCCTGCTCGATGACCTCGATCGCATCGGCCATCGTGACCAGGCCCTGGAGATCCGCCGGGCGCAGCAACAGGACGGTCATCGGTGGAGCCTTCCGGCGGTTCGAACGCTGGCGGCGCGATGATCGGGAGCCGTCCTGCGGGTGTCAATCCGCCGCCCGGCCGGGTCGATTTGGAGAGGGTTCGCCAGCGGCGCCGGCCGTCAGCTCTTCTTGGGCTTTTCGAGGATGTCGGCGATCTTCGTCGTCAGCCGCTCGCCTTCGCCGGCGGAGAGCTCGTAGACCCAGCCCTTGGCGCGCGCGGTGATCTCTTCGGCCTGCTTGCGGATTTCGTCCGCCTTGTCGCCGCTCGCGCCCTCGGCGGAGGCGGAAAACCGTCCCCACACCACCTTGTCGACCGTCGTCATCTCGATATGGATCTTGAGCCCGTCGAAGGTCTCGTAGACGCTGACATTGGGTGTCTCGGGGAACGTCACGTCGGCTGCGGGCTTCACGTCCTCGAAGGTGAGGCGCCACAGCCCGCCGGCCAGGTTCTTGGCCTCGCCCGAGTCCTTGAGCTTGCGTCCCTCCGGGATGCCGTCCAGCTTGTATTCGCGGCTGTCGGGTTTTTCCTGGGTAATCACGATCTCGGCGCCGTCGGGCTGGCGGACCACGGCGCGGCGGACTTTCTCGGCGGCGATGTCGACGATGTCGCGGACCAGCCAGTCGTTGCGCGTCTTGCCCAGCGAGACCTCGCCCGCCGCAAGCCAGGATCGCTCCTCCTTGCCGCGCCGCAGATAGGTGCCGCCGCCGCCCTCGCCGAACAAATTGGGATTGAGCCTGCCGATGATGCCGGACGCCATCGCCTTGCCGCCGCCGTCCTTGATCTCGAAGCGCACGGATTGGGCTTCCTTGGCGTCGGGCTCCTCGACCTCGAGCCGCTTGTAGCGCGAGGGATCGCTGGTCTTTGCCTCCAGCAGCTTGAGCTCCGAAAGCCCGACCAGCGCGGTTTTGACCTTGTCGAAATGGACCGGATATTTCGCCCGGTCCTTCAAGCCCCAGCCGGTCCCGGTCTTGACGATGGCGAATGTGGCCTCGTTGGACTGGACCGTGACCTCGGCGGCGTCGTTCACGCGCTCGGCGAGGGATTCGAACGCGCTCTCCTCGCCCTTGTCGAGGGTGGTCAGCGCCGGCTGGGCGATGACGGCGAGGATCGCGGCGATCACCGCCAGAGCGGTCACGGCCGCGAGGACCAGGAATGAGCGAGGATTCATCGCAGGTTCTCCACGCGCCGGCGCATCGTCAGCCGACCGACCCGGCGTAGCGCCGGCGGGTTCGTCGGTTGCGCCCGATCAGCAGGCCGACCGCGAACAGCACGATCAGCGCCGGCATTGCCGCAATGTTGAGGATCTTCATCCAGGCATCGAGGGTATCGATGTCTTCCCGCAGCGCCCGGCGCACATCCCTGAGCTGGCTCCGGACCTTGATGATTTGGCGCCGGAAATCCTCGATCGCCTGTTTCTGATCCGCCGTCAGGATGACCGCCGCGCCTTTCTGCTCCTTGGTGGTGAGGTCCTTGAGCTTGCCCTCGACCTCCTGGAGCTGCTTGATCAGCGCGCGCTCGCGGTCGCGGTATTGCAGCTCGGCCGCCCGCTGGATTTCGGTCACCCGGTCGAAGGGCCGGTCGGAGAAACCGCGGCTGCGCAGCCCGATCAGCTCGCTCGAACCGGACAGATTGTCGAGCGCGTTGATCACGAAATCGGCGTTGTTGGCGGTCGGCACGACGAGGCGCTGGCCGAAGAAGTCCTGGATCTGGAGCCAGAACGTGTCGGCCAGGATGTCGCTGTCGGCGACGACGATCAGGTTGACGACCTCCTTCGCCTCCTTGAGATGGGCCTTCCCGGACGCGTCCTTCCCGGCCTCCTCCTTCTTGTCCTTGTCGGGCGGCGGGCCGTCGGGGAAGGCGCTCTTGAGCTTGCCGCTCAGCCGCGCGGCGAGCGTCAGGGACTTGCCCTTGGGCTCGAACGATTTGAGGATTTCGGCGGGGTTGGGCTGGAAGCGGAATTTCTGCGCATCCATCGGCGCCGAAGCCTCGGTCGAGACGATCAGCGGATCGAAGACGACATCCGCGTCCTTCGCCTTGGCGATGAAGCCCGCGGTGGCGACGTTGATCGCCTGCAGCTGGCCGGTGATCACGTCGTCGGATTTGAGCCGGTCAGCCGGGAAGGACAGCCACGAGACATAGTTGGTGATCACCGGGCGCCCCTGCGCATCGGCGCCGGCCTGCACGCGCTGGGCGATGCCGAGATCGGCGAGCACCCGGTCCTGGGCGTATTCGACGCCCCAGGCCTTGAACAGCTTTTCCAGGTTCGAGCCCCGGTCGGGCGGCAGGCGCATCGCCGCGTTGGAGCGCGAGCCCTCCTCGGCATAGGGGTCGACGAACACCATGGTCTTGCCGCCGGCCATCACGAACTGGTCGATGGCATAGAGCGACTTGTCGGAGAGACCGAAGGGATGGACGATCATCAGCACGTCGATGTCGCCGGTGATCTTGGGATCGAGGCCGAGGCTCTTGACCTCGAAGAACTGCTTCATCTGCTCGACCACGCGCCACGGCTTGTACTGGTTGGCCGGGTCGGCGTCGATCGGGATGCCGGCGACCAGCCCGATGATTTTCTTCTTCGGGTTGGCCAAATTGTGCACCAGCCGGGTGAGATCGTATTCGAGGAACGGCTCGCGCTGGGGCTGGAAGAAGCCGATCACATCCTGGTCGTCGGTGGTGTTGGTGCCGGCGAGCCCGAAATAGCCGAGCTCCCCGGCGTCGCTGAGCGGCACCCCCTGGAGCCCGAACCCGACCGCGCGGTCCTCCTCGTTGGAGAACGGCTTGGGATCGACGATCTCGAGGCGGATCTTGCCGCCGGCGGCGTCGACATAGCTTTGCAGGAGTTCGAGCACGCGCTGCGAATAGGTGCCGAGCCCGGGGCTCAGATCGATCAGGCGGCGCGAAAGGAAATAGCGGAGGGTCACCGGCTCCTTCAATTCGGCGAGGACCTTTTCGGTTCCCCCGGAGACCGAATAGAGGCCGTTCTCCGTCAGATCGGCCTGCAGGCTCCTGAACGCGCCGTTGGCGAAGATGTTGACGGCGAGGAACAGGATGACCGCGAGGAAAAGCCCCGCGAGGCCCAGCGTGCGCCGATCCCAAGAGCCCACGGTCAGTCCCCCCTCTTGAGATCGATCACCAGCCGGTTGGCGAACAGGAAGATCACCATCGCCGACAGCAGATAGATGACGTCGCGGAGATCGACCACGCCCTTGATGATGCCCTCGAAATGCGTGAGGAAGCTGAGCGAGGCGATCAGATCGACCACGAAATCGGGCGCCCAGCCCTTGAAGGCGCCGAGCACGAGCTCGAGCCCGCTCATCATGAAGGCGAAGCAGACCGCCGCGGCGATCACGAAAGCGATCACCTGGTTGCGGGTGAGCGCCGAGACGAAGCAGCCGATCGACAGGAACGCGCCGGCCATCAGCAGGCTCGCGATATAGCCCGCGACGATCACCCCGTTATCGGGCGCGCCGAGATAGTTGACCGTGATCCAGATCGGGAAGGTGAGCGCGAGCGCGATGGCGGCGAAGATCCACGACGCCAGGAACTTGCCGATCACCGCATGGGTGGTCGAGACCGGCAGCGTCATCAGGAGCTCGATCGTGCCGGTCTTCCGCTCCTCGGCCCAGAGCCGCATCCCGACCGCCGGGATGAGGAACAGATAGAGCCAGGGATGGAACGAGAAGAAGACCTGGAGGTCGGCCTGGCCGCGGTCGAAGAAGCCGCCGAAATAGAACGTCACCGCGCCGGTCAAGCCGAGGAATATGACGATGAACACATACGCCAGCGGCGTCGTGAAATAGGCGATCAACTCGCGCTTGCAGATCGCAGTCGTTGCCCGCATCGCCCCTCCTCCGCGCCCTATTCGCCGACCGTGAGCATGCGGAACACCTCGTCCAGCCGGCCGCGCTCCGCCGATATCTCTTCGACGTTCAACCCGTTCGCCCGCAGCGTCTCGCTGACCTGCGGCAGGATCACGGCGCCATTGGCGGGCACCGCGACGAGTCTGGCGCCGAACTCGTTGCGCTCGGCGGTTTCGACCCGCTCGATCCCTTCGATCGTCTTGAGCGCGGCGGCGACGGCGACGGCCTGGGCGATGTCGGTCCGCACGCTGACCGCGTTGTGGTAGCGCGACCGGGCAAGCAGGTCCCCGGGCGTGCCGTCGGTGACGATCTTGCCGCGCGAGATGATCACGGCGCGGGTGCACACCGCCTCGACCTCCTCCAGCAGATGGGTCGAGATGACGATGGCCTTGTCTTCGGCCATCTTCGAGATCAGCTCGCGCACCTCGTGCTTCTGGTTGGGGTCGAGCCCGTCGGTCGGCTCGTCGAGGATCAGGACTTCGGGATCGTGGATGATCGCCTGGGCAAGGCCGACGCGGCGCTTGTAGCCCTTGGACAGGGTTCCGATCGGCTGGTGCATCACATCGGCGATGTTGATCATCCCGGCGGCGCGCTCGATCGCGGCGGCGCGCCGGGCGCCGTCCATGCCCCGCACCTCGCTGACGAAGGTGAGGAAGGCGCGCGGCGTCATGTCCTCGTAGAGCGGCGCGCCTTCGGGCAAATAGCCGACTCTGCGCTTGACCTCGATCGGATCCCGGGTGACATCGAAGCCGCACAGCTCGGCGGTCCCCGATGTCGGTGGCAGGAAGCCCGTCACCATCTTCATCGTGGTGGATTTTCCGGCCCCGTTCGGGCCGAGAAAGCCGAGCACCTCGCCGCGGTCGACGGTGAGGCTGATATTGTCCACCGCGGTCAGCGCGCCGAAACGCTTGGTGAGCTCCCGGATGCGGAGCATTTCGCTCATCGTCTCGGCACCTCCGCGATAAGGGGTCGCCATCGTGATGCTGTCATGCAGCGGGGCTTCACCACGATCCTTCCGTCTGGGGTCGGCTGGGGCAGCGAGAAACTTGTGCGCCGGCGCCGTTTTGTCAAGCAGGGAGCCGGACGGCCCTGCCGCCCGGCCCCTCTGTCGACCGGAAAACCGGTTTAGGCGGCCTTCTTGGCCTCGATCGCCGGCTTGCCCTCGATCGCCGGCGGCCCGCCTGCCTTGACCTCGATCCGGCGCGGCTTGAGCGCCTCCGGCACGTCGCGAACCAGGTCGATGTTCAACAGGCCGTTATCGAGCCCGGCGCCGCGGACCTCGACATGCTCGGCGAGCTGGAACCGGCGCTCGAAGGCGCGCTCGGCGATCCCGCGATGGAGATAGCTGGCCTTCGGCTCGCCCTCGGGCTTGGCGCCCTTGACGATCAACAGGCCGTCGCGCATCTCGACGTTGATGTCGTCGAGGCCGAACCCGGCCACCGCCAGGGTGACCCGGTAGGCGTCGTCCGCGACCTTCTCGATGTTGTAGGGCGGGTAGGACCCGACCGAGACGTCGCTGCGCAGCGCCGTGTCGATCAGCGACGGCAAACGGTCGAAACCGATGGCGGAGCGGAACAGAGGGGAGAAATCGAATTCGCGCATGTCAGAATCCTCCTGGGTTGAGCGATTCGCATATGTGGCCACCCTTCGGGTCGGCCGGTTTCGTCGAATCCGATAGCGGGCATTCGACAACGATCGATGTGGGGGGCGGATCGGCGGGTTCAACACCCGGCGGACAAAATTTCTGCGACGAGATCGGCGAGCGCCAGCGCCGCGGTCAGCCCGGGCGATTCGATGCCGTAGAGATTGACCAGCCCGTCGATCCCATGCGCCGAAGGGCCCTGGACGACGAAATCGGCGGCCGGCTCGCCCGGCGCCTGGAGCTTCGGGCGGATCCCGGCATACCCCGCCTGGATCGCGCCGTCCGGAAGCCCCGGCCAGTAGCGCCTTATCGCCGCGTAGAACGCATCCGCCCGGGCGGGATCGACGTCGTAGTCGATCGTATCGATCCATTCGACATCCGGCCCGAAGCGCGCCTGACCCGCGAGATCGACGGTGACATGGACGCCGAGCCCGGCCTTCTCCGGCACCGGATAGACCGGGCGGGTGAACGGCGACTTGCCGGCCAGGGTGTAATAGTTGCCCTTGCAGAGATAGTCCCTGGGCACGCTCGCCGGGTCGAGCCCGTCGATGGTGCGCGCGACCGCCGGCGCCCAGATCCCGGCCGCGTTGACCAGCCGCTCCGCCTTCAGCGTCATCGGAGTCGCGCCGCCGACATCGACCAGGATGCCGTCGTCCTCGACGCGGCAGCCGGCGACCGGCGCGTGGTAGGCGATCATCGCGCCCCGCTCCTCGGCCTCGCCCTGGAAAGACAGCATCAGAGCGTGCGAATCGACGATCCCGGTCGAGGGCGAGTGCAGCGCCGCGACGCAATGGACGGCGGGCTCCATCCGCGCCACCTCGGACGGGGTGAGCCAGGAGAGATCGCCGACGCCGTTGGCGGCCGCGCGCGCCTCGATCGCGGCGAGCTCGCCCACCTGGGAGTCGTCGGTGGCGACGATGATCTTGCCGCAGCGCCGGTGCTCGATCCCGCGCGCCGCGCAGTAATCGTAGAGCGCGCGCTTGCCGGCGACGCAGGTGAGCGCCTTCAGACTGTCCTTCGAATAGTAGATGCCGGCATGCACGATCTCGCTGTTCCGCGAGCTGGTCTCCGTCCCGATCGCCTCGGCGCGTTCGAGGATCACCACCTCGATGCCGGCGCGGGCGAGGCGCCGCGCGACGGCGAGCCCGATGACGCCGGCGCCGATAACCGCGCATTCGACGCGCTCGGTCACTTTGCGAGCGCTTCCCGGATGACCGATTCGAAGCCGCGCCCGACGACCGCCATGCGCGATATCGGCGCGAGGAACACGTCGATCGCGCCCTCGATCGCCCGTCGGGTTTCCTCGGCCGGGTCCGCCGAGCCGGGCGCAACGAGGGACACCCGCGCGGCCGCTTGCCCCGCCGCGCGGGAGAGCGCGTCCGCGCCCGCATCGAGCGCCCCCGACGCAACCAACCCCGCCACCCGGCGGTGCAGGGCGGGAATTGTCGCCGGCCAGTTGGCGAGATGACGCAGCGCGGTCGGCATGAGCGCGCTGTCGGGTCCGGCGAGCATGCCGGCGAGCGAGGCCATCAGGGCCTGGGTCGCGTCGTCGACTTCGCCGGCGACCGGGGGAAGCCGGGGCAGCGGCGCTTCGCGGGGCGGCGGCGAAGCGAAACCGGACCCCGAAACTTCGCCCGCAAGAACGCGGCGCAACGCGAACAGCGCGACCAGGTTTATCGGATTGGCGCGGTTGTAAAACGCCATCACCGGAGCGGCGGCTTCGAGCGTGGTCCGGTCGAGACCGTCATCGTCTGCCAGAGGCGGCATCGGAACCGGCGGCATCGAGGCGGCGATATCGGCGCCGAGCGCGCGGAACGCACCGGCGGAAAAAGCCCCATCGAGGGCGTCATAGGCCCATTCGAGCACGCCCGGGTATGAAGCCATGTGCCGCCAGACCAAATTGGTCGAGGGTAGCCCGGTGGCATCGAGGATCGCGCGGTAGATCCCGGCGATGCGCCCGGCGGCCTCGGATTCGGGTATCTCGGGCAGGCTCATCGCGGACGCCAGGTTTGATCTGCCGGCGCCGATGGGCGATCCTTGGCCGGGCATAGCGGGAGATGCGCATGGCCGAAATACGTCTCGGCATCGTCATGAACGGCGTCAGCGGCCGGATGGGGACCAACCAGCATCTCATCCGGTCGATCAAGAAGATCCGCGAAGACGGCGGCGTGGCGCTCAGCGACGGGCGGCGGATCGTGCCGGATCCGCTCTTCGTCGGCCGCAGCGGGGACCGGCTCGCCGCGCTCGGCGCCGCCCACGGCTTCGACAAATGGACGACCGATCTCGACGCGGCCATCAAGGACCCCGACTATCCGCTGTTCTTCGATACCGCGAGCACCGTCCATCGCGCCGAGATCCTGCGCAAAGCGATCGACGCGGGCAAGCATATCTATTGCGAAAAGCCCTCCGCGGCGACGCTGGAGGACGCGCTCGACGTGTACCGCCGCGCCGAGAAGGCGCGCGTGCGCCACGGCGTCGTGCAGGACAAGATCTTCCTCCCCGGCCTGCTCAAGATGAAGCGCCTGATCGACTCGGGCGTGCTCGGCCGGCTGCTCTCGGTCAAGATCGATTTCGGCTACTGGGTGTTCGAGGGCGACTGGCGGCCGGCGCAGCGGCCGTCCTGGAACTACCGCAAGGCCGACGCGGGCGGGATCATCCTCGACATGATGCCGCACTGGCGCTACGTGCTCGACAACGTGTTCGGCAAGGTCCGGAGCGTCGTCTGCCGGGGCGCGATCAACTTCGACCGGCGCTGGGACGAGAAAGACGAGCCCTATGACGCCGATGCCGACGATGCGTCCTGCGCGCTGATCGAGCTCGATAACGGCGCCGTCGTCCAGATCTTCGCCTCCTGGTGCACCAGGGTGCGCAAGGACGATCTGGTGACCTTCCACGCCGACGGGGTCCTCGGCGCCGCGGTGTCGGGGCTGACCCGCTGTTTCGTGCAGGACCGGGACGCCACCCCCTCGCCGGTCTGGAACCCCGACGAGCCGCAGACCATCGACTTCTTCGGCACCTGGGAGGAGTACGGCGCCGACCTCTCCTTCGACAACGGCTTCAAGACCGAATGGGAGATGTTCATCCGTTCGCTCTACGACGACGGGGCGTTCACCTGGGACCTGCTGGAGGGCGCCAAGGGCGTGCAGCTCGCCGAACGGGCGATGCAGAGCTGGGAGGAGCGGCGCTGGATCGACGTCGAGCCGCTGGAGGCCGGCCGATGACGATTGTCGACCTGCCGACCGCCGACGGCAAGATCGCGGCCTTCGAGATGGGCGCGCCGCGCGAAGCCGCCGGCCCCCCGCAGCGCCCGTTCAACCGGGTCGCCTTCGCCGCCGCCCATGTCGTCGCCGACCCCCTCGCCGATATCGACCCCTGGCTCGCCCCGGCGATCGACTGGGAGGCAACCCTCGCCTTCCGCCGTCATCTCTGGACGCTCGGCCTCGGCGTGGCGGAGGCGATGGACACCGCCCAGCGCGGCATGGGGCTCGACTGGGAGACCTCGCTCGAACTGATCCGCCGCAGCGTCGCCGAGGCGCGCGCCACGCCGGGCGCCGTGCTCGCCTCGGGGGCGGGCACCGACCAGGTCGCGCCCGATCCGGACCTCGCGGTCGACGATGTCATCGCGGCTTACGAGGAGCAGTGCGGCGCGGTCGAAGGGCTGGGCGGGCGGATCATCCTGATGGCCTCGCGCGCGCTCGCCGCCTCCGCCAGGGGGCCGGAGGACTATGTCAGGGTCTATGACCGGATCCTGTCGCAGGTCGCCGAGCCGGTGATCGTCCACTGGCTCGGCGAGATGTTCGACCCGGCGCTGGCCGGCTATTGGGGGCATGACGACCACTGGCAGGCGATGGAGGTCTGCGTTTCGGTGATCGAGGCCAATGCCGCGAAGGTCGACGGGATCAAGATCTCGCTGCTCGACAAGGACAAGGAGATCGCGCTGCGCCGCCGCCTGCCGGAGGGCGTGCGCATGTATACCGGCGACGACTTCAACTACCCGGAGCTGATCGAGGGCGACGAAGAAGGCTATTCGGACGCGCTGCTCGGCATTTTCGATGCCATCGCGCCGGCGGCATCGGCCGCGCTGGGGGCGCTCGCCGGCAACCGGACCGAAGACTTCCGCAGCATCCTCGCGCCGACCGTGGAGCTGTCGCGCCACATCTTCAGGGCGCCGACCCGGTTCTACAAGACGGGCGTCGTGTTCATGGCCTATCTCAACGGGCTGCAGGACCATTTCGTCATGGTCGGCGGGCAGCAGAGCGCGCGCTCCATCGTCCATCTCGCGGAGATCTTCCGCCTCGCCGACAAGGCCGGTCTGCTATCGGATAACGAGCGCGCGGCCGGGCGGATGCGGGCCACGATGCGGATGCACGGGATCGCCGCCTGATGCCCGGGATCGAAAAGCTCTCGATCAACCAGGTCACGACGCGCGACCAGTGGACGCTGCGCGAGGCGATCGAGGGTTACGCGCGGCAGGGGGTTCGCGGCATCTCGGTGTGGCGGGAGAAGCTCGCGGAATGCGGCGTCGGCGACGCGGCGGCGCTGCTCGGCGATCACGGAATGACGGTGACCGGGCTCTGCCGCGGCGGCCTGTTCGGCGGCGCCGATGCCTCCACCTGGCAGGCCACGATCGACGACAATCTGCGGACGATCGAGGAGGCCGCGACCATCGGCGCGCGCGCGCTGATCCTGGTCGCCGGCGGCTTGCAGGAGGGCTCGAAGGACCTGCCCGGCGCCCGCGCCCGCTTCGCCGACGGGGTTGCCGAGATCCTGCCGGCGGCGCGCGCCGCCGGGGTGCCGCTCGCCATCGAGCCGATGCACCCGATGACCTGTTCCACCCGCGGCTGCGTGACCACGCTCAAGCTCGCCAACGATCTCTGCGATGCGCTCGGCGAGGGCGTCGGTGTCGCGGTCGATGTCTACCATGTCTGGTGGGACCCCGCGCTCGACGAGGAGATCGCTCGCGCCGGCGGACGCATCCTCGCCTTTCACGTCAACGATTGGCTCGCCGATACCAGCGACCTGGTGTTCGACCGGGGGATGATGGGCGACGGGGTGGTCGATATCCCCCGTATCCGGCGCCTGGTCGAGCAGGCGGGTTACGATGGCATGAACGAGGTGGAGATCTTCTCCGCCGGCAACTGGTGGAAGCGCGACCCCGACGAGGTCGTCGCGGTCTGTGTCGAACGCCACCAAACGGCGGTCTGACGCGTAAAGCTGTAAACAGGGACAGGCTGGGAGGAAAACCCATGGCCACCGTGGAACCGACAGCGAGCGAACCGGCAACGGGCTCCAACCGCGACGCGCGCCTCGATGCGCTCTACCGGAGACTCGATGCGCATGACATGGCGCCCTACTGGGCGGTCCGCAGCGATACCGAGAACGACGAGGACGCGCAGATCCTCAAGGCCGGGAAGGCGCGTCCATTTGTATGGAAATACAATGAGATAGAGCCGATTCTTTACGAGGCGGCCGAACTTGTCTCGATGGACGATTCGGAGCGCCGGTCGGTGGTCCTGGTCAATCCCGGCCTCGCCCCGGTGCGGGCGACGGTGACTACGCTCTATACCGCCTACCGGCTCAACGATCCGCGCGAGATCATGCCGCCGCACCGGCACTCGATAAACGCGGTCAGGATCGGGCTCACCGGGGAGAGCAACTTCACCGGCGTGGAGGGCGAGGACATCGTCTTCGGCCCGGGCGACCTCGTGCTGACGCCGGCCGATGCGTGGCACAACCACGGCAACCGGGGCGACGATTTCGCGGTCAATGTCAGCGTCCTCGACTTGCCGCTGACCGAAGTTCTCAACTCCGCCAGCTTCGAGCACCACTATGTCGAGGACGGCGTGGCCAAGCGGGAACAGACCGCCCGTTTCTCGGACGACCACTCCTCGCGGGTCTACGGCCAGGGCGGGCTGCTGCCGCGCTTCGTCGATCACGGCCGCGGCGCCGGGCGCTCTTCGCCGATGTATGTCTATCGCTGGGAGAGCACGCGGGAGCTGCTGGAAAAGTTCCGCGATCACGAGGGCAGCCCGCATGACGCGATCATGGTGGAATATATCGACCCGACCACGGGCCGCCCCCCCTACCCCACGATGACCTTTTTCGGCCAGCTACTCAGGCCCGGCGAGCGCACCCGGGCGCAGCGCCAGAACGCGAGCCTGGTCTGCTTCCCGTTCGAGGGCAGCGGGCATTCCATCGTCGACGGCGAAAGGCTCGACTGGCAGCGGTTCGACGCCATCGCGGTGCCGGGCGGAACCTGGTTCGAGCATGTCAACGGCTCGGAAAGCGAGGACGCGATCCTGTTCGTGGTCAGCGACGAGCCGACGCTCGCCACGCTCGGTTTCCTGCGCCGCTTCGGCAAGACGGAATCGGGAGAGGTCGTGCGCCTGGCCTAGAACCCGGGGCCGCGCGCCGGCGGCCGGGATAGAGGCGATTGAAAGCCGGTCGGGTGCGGGTATCATGGTAAGGCTTGGGACCGGCGGCGCGAAAGACGCAGCACTGCGAGGCATCCATGATCAAGCTCGTCGACATCCGGTACGTTCGCCTGGGCACGCGCGAGGTCGACTCGGCGGTCAAGTTCGCGACCGAGACCCTCGGTCTGGAACTGGTCCGGCGCGAGAACGGATCGGCCTATGTGCGCGGCGACGACCGGGACCACAATATCTGCTACTTCGAAGGCGAGCCCGACGACCACACGATCGGCTTCGAGGTGGAGACCGCGGAGACGCTGGACCGCGCCGCCGCCGAGCTGGAGGCTTCGGGCGTCGCGGTGACGCGGGGCACGCCCGCCGACGCCGCCCGGCGCCGGGTGACCGACTACGTCAACTTCCGCGATCCGACCGGCAACGGCATCGATCTCGTGCTGCGCCCCTATCACAGCGGCCGGCGCTATTTCCCGAGCCGCGACGCGGGGATCCAGGAATTCTCCCATGTCGGGCTCAAGACCACCGACGCGCCGCGCGACGAGGCGTTCTGGACCGCGCATTTCAACATCCGCGCCAATGACTGGATCGGCGACGCGGCGCTGATGTCCTTCGACAAGGTGCATCACCGTCTCGCCCTGTTCCCGGCGAGCGCACCCGGCGTGCAGCACATCAACTTCCAGGTCGAGAGCGTCGACGACATCATGCGCTCGCACTACTTCCTGACCGAGCGGCAGGTGAGGATCGTGTTCGGCCCCGGCCGCCACCCGACCTCGGGCGCCCGCTTCCTCTATTTCGAGGGGCCGGACGAGATGATCTACGAATATTCGCACGGGGTGAGGCTGATCGAGGATCCGGATTACCGGCCGCGGCAATTCCCGTTCGACGATTCCTCGCTCTGCATGTGGGGCTCGAAACCCGACATCGTGGAGTTCAAGAACTGACCGCCGCCGGTCGCAGCCGCCGCGCGGGCGGCTCGGGGGCAGAATTTGGCTGACACCGAATTCGGCGCCCTCGGCGAGCCCATCGAGGCGACGGAGATCCGCGTCCGCAAGGCCGCGCGGGCGCTCGCCAGGCACGATCTCGGCCACGCCTTCGGCCATGTCAGCGCCAGGCTGGACGACCAACGCTTCCTGGTCTGCGCGGCCAAGCCGATGGGGCTGATCCGCCCGGGCGATCCGGGAACCGTGGTGCCGATCAAGGGCGCGCTGCCGGAAGGCGTGCTCGGCGAGGTGCGCTGCCACCAGCAGATCTACCGGCGGCGGCGGGACGTCAACGGCATCTGCCGGACTTTCCTGCGCGAGACCATGACGCTCTCGACCTTCCGCCTTGTGCCCCGCGCACGGCACGGTTTCGGTTGTTATTTCGCCCCGGGGCCGGCGCTCTGGGACGACCCGGCCCTGCTGCGCTCGGACGAGGCGGCGGCCCGGCTCGCCGAATGCCTCGGCGAGTCGCGGGCGCTCGTGATGCGCGGCAACGGGGCGATCCTGACCGGGGCGACGGTCGAGGAAAGCATCGTCATGGCTTTCTTTCTGGAAGAGGCGGCGCGCACCGAGCTTGCCGTGATGGCGGTCAGCGGCAACGCCGAATCGGTCGAGATCCCGCTCGACGAAGCCCGCGCGCGGGCGGTGAGCACCGGCCGGATCTTCGAGCGGATGTGGGATTACCTGACCGACGGGGATCCCGAGAACTAGCCGGTCGCCGCGACGGCGGCCGGCGCAAAACCGAGGAGAGGGAAATGCGTCTGGTAACTTTCAAGAAGGGCCGCGGCAGCGCCATCGGCGTACGCACCGACGACGGCATCGTCGACCTGTCGGTCGCGGACGAGAGCCTGCCGCAGGACATGATCGGCTTGCTGGCGGGCGGCGACCGCGCGCTCGCCAAGGCCGCTCGGGCCGCCGGCAAGCCGCCGGAAGGGGCGGTGATCACGCGGCGCGTCACCTATCTGCCGCCGGTCCCCAACCCGGGCAAGGTGATCTGCGTCGGGCTCAACTACCGCGACCACGCGGCCGAGGCGAACATGACGCCGCCCGACTACCCGGTGCTGTTCCTGCGCACCCCGGCCTCGCTGGTCGGCCACGGCCAGCCGATCCTGCGGCCCAAGGCGTCCAAGCATCACGACTACGAGGCCGAACTCGTCGCCGTCATCGGCAAGCCGGGCCGCCGGATCGCCAAGGCGCGGGCGCTCGATCACGTCGCCGGCTACTCGATCGCCAATGAGGGGTCGATCCGCGACTATCAGCTTAAGACCTCGCAGTGGATGATCGGCAAGAGCTTCGATGACTCGGGCTCGTTCGGCCCGGAGATCGTCACCCCCGACGAGCTGCCCAACAAGGGCGCCAAGGGGCTGAAGATCGAGGCGCGGCTGAACGGCGATACGCTGCAATCCTCGACCACGTCGTCGATGATTTTCGACGTAGCCACGCTGGTCAACGAATGCAGCAAGATCTTCGCGCTCGAGCCCGGCGACATCATCGTCACCGGCACCCCGTCCGGCGTCGGCTTCGTGCGCAAACCGCCGATCTTCATGACCCCCGGCGACACCTGCGAGATCGAGATCGAAGGCATCGGCGTGCTCTCGAACCCGATCGAGGCGGAGAAATAGCGACACCGCCGGGGCGTTTGCCCGCCTTTCGATACGCCCCTTCGGGGCTGCTCAGGGTGAGGGCGGGGCGGGCAAAAAAATTTCCTCATCCCGAGTAGCCCGGACTTGATCCGGGGCGTATCGAGAGACCGCCCCCGCCGGCTGACATAGCCGAAACGCATAAATATATACCCCACAAGCATGTCTGGTTATACTGCATGCGAGTGGGGTGACGATTGCCGGTTCGCATGGCTGGCAGCCCGCGCACCTTGCTCGGCGTAAGGCCGGATGGCGATGCTACTGGAGGGAGCAGAAGAAGATGAACATTCTACGATCGATTGTATTCGTTCCGGTGGCCGCGGCGATCGTCTGCCTCGGCGGCGCCGGCATGGCTCAGGACCGCGAAGGCTACTATGCGTCGGTCAGCGGATTGTTCGTGCTCCCGCGGGATACGGAATGGTCGGACTCGGAGGGAGCCGTGGACATCCCGATGAAGAACGGCTTCGGCGTCCTCGCCGCCGGCGGCCGAATCCTGGCCTCCGGGCTGCGGGCCGAGCTCGAACTCGGCTACCGCAATACGACTTCGAAGGAGACGAGGGTCAAACCCGAAGGGGATTCTCAGCACCGTCAGCCTCATGGCCAACGGCATCTACAGCTTCGACCTCGGCGGATTCCGCCCCTATGCCGGGCTCGGCCTGGGGCTGGCGAAGCACACGGCGGAGATCGACACGGCCATCGACGTCGGGGGTACGGGCGAGGCAAGTGTGTTCGCCTATCAGGTCTTGGCGGGGGTCGGCTATCCGCTGTCCGACCGGGCGGAGGTCCTGCTGGGCTATCGCTATTTCGGGACCGCCGAGGGCGATTACGGCAGGGCGTTTCAATGGTCCCCGGCGTTTCGAATCGGGGTGCCAGCTTCTGAACCCCCGGGTTGGATCAGGGTGAGGACCACAATTTCGAGGTCGGGGTGCTGTACAGCTTCTGAACCCCTCGGGTTGGATGGCGCCCCCTTCGATACGCCCCCTCCGGGGGCTACTCAGGGTGAGGACGGGGGTGTGGCCGATAAATATCCCTCATCCCGAGCAGGCGCCCGCAGCCGCCGTCAACGCCGCATCTCGAGGCCGTGCCCCCGGTTGACGAAGCGGAGGTCGAAGGCGGCCAGATGGTCCATGTCCGCCGGGTAGACCTTGGCGCGCGCCATCGCGTCGAAGAACGCCTGGAGCCGCTTTTCGGTCATCGCGCCGATGCCGAGGGTCAGCGCATCGCCCGAATCGACGATCCCGTGTTGCTTCATCTTGGCGATGCCGTAGGCGATCAGCGTGTCGGGCATCTCCGGGTTGGTCTTCCCGATCAGCCGGTTTCCCGGCGCCGGGTCGCCGTAGAGATAGCTGTACCAGCCTTCGATCGAGGCATTCAGGAAGCGCCGCACCGCCGAGGGCCGGCGCGCGACCAGCTCTTTCGAGACCGTCACCAGGGTGGAATAGGCCGGCCAGCCGGTATCGGCGATCAGGAACACCTTGGCCCTGACCCCCTCGCTCTGCGCCAGGAAGGGCTCGGAGGTGACATAGCCCTGCTGGATCGCATCGGGGTTCACCAGAAACGGCGCGAGGTTGAAGGTGTAGCGCCGGATATCGCTGTCGTCGAAGCCGAAACGCAGTTCGAAATAGCGCCACCAGGTGTCGCGGGCGTCGGCCGAAATCATGATCGGCCGGCCCTTCATCTCGGGGATCGAGCGGATGGCGGAGCCGGGATGGGCGAGCAGGACCTGCGGGTCCTTCTGGAAGAACGCGGCGACGGTGACCATCGGGATGTCGTGTTTGAGGAAGTTGAGCCCCTCGGCGTTGTTGCTGATCAACGCCGCATCGAGCACGCCGGCCGCCAGAAGCTGGTTGTGGTTCACCTGCGGCCCGCCCTCGCGGATCGTCACGTCGAGCCCGTATCCCGTATAGCGGCCCTCGGCCAGTGCCTGGTAGAAGCCGCCATGCTCGGCCTCGGCCTTCCAGTTGGTGCCGAAGACGAACTTGTCCGCCGCCCCGGCCCCGCCTGCCAAAGCGAGACAGAGGGCGGCTGCGAAGAGCGCTGTCCCCTTCATCGGCGGCCTCTCAAAGACGCGGATCGACCGACGGCAGGCCGAAGCGGATGCGCCCGGCATTGGTCGCCTGCATGTCCCAGGCCTGGGTGATCTGCTGCCCCACCGCGTGCACATCCCGCCAGGCGCGCATGAACGGGTTCGCCGCGTCGAGGCCGCGCGCGCCGAGCAGCGGGTAGAGGCGCTCGACCGCGCGGATCGAGAGCTGGGTCGCATAGGCGTTGTTCAGCCGCCAGCGGGCGCGCTGTTCGAGCGCCGGGTGGATGTCGCGCTCGGCGTAGTCGGTCGCCTCGACGCTGACCTGGATCAGGAGCGCCTTCGCCGCGTCGATCTCGGCATTGGCTTCGGCGACGCGGGCCTGGGCGGTCGGCAGTTCGGCGAGCTTGACCCCGACCACCCCCACCCTGTCCTTGAACTCGTTCTCGACATAGTCGAGCGCGCCGCGCGCGATCCCGACCGCGGGGGCGGAGAAGATCTGGGTCCCGGCCGACCAGATGGAGATTTGGTAGAGCGGCGCTGAGTTGATGTCCCGGCTGAGACCCTTGCCGCCGGACAGGTTGCCCGCGGCCACGCTGCGGTAATTCGGCACCAACACCCGGTTCAGCCGCACCGACTTGCTGCCGGTCGCCAGCAGCCCGGTCGCGTTCCAGTCGTCGACGATCTCGAACGAGCCCTGGGGCACCAGCGCGAAGCGGGGCTCGGGCGGCCCGTCCTCCTGCGGCACGAAGACCTGGAGATGGAGCCAGTCGGCGAAATCGACGCCGCTCGAGAAACTCCAGACGCCGTCGAGCAGGATGCCGTCGTCGACCGGCCGGGCGGTCGCGCCCGAGACCGAAAGCCCCGATGCGATCAAGGCTTCGGGGTTGGCGCCCCACACGTCGTCCTGCGCCTCGCGGCAGTTCATCGAGAGCACCAGGGCCTGGGCGGCCAGGTTGGTGAAGATCCAGGCGCTCGACCCGCAGCCGCGGCCGAGCTCGCCGGCGATGTCGATGATCGCCCGGTTCTCGCATTCCAGCCCGCCGAAGCGCCTCGGCTGGTAGATCCGGTAGAACCCCGCGTCGAGGAAATCGCGGTGGGTCGAGTCGGGGATGCGGCGCAGCGCGTCCGCCTCCTTCTGGCGTTCGAGCAGCGCCGGCACCATCGCCGCCGCCTTCTCGGTCAGCGACTCGCGCAGGCTTCCATCCGCGGCCATCGGTTCCTCCTCGGCTCTAGCGGTCGGGCTCGACGTCCCGCACCGACGTTTCGGGCACCAGCCCGGGCCGCCGGCGTTGCAGGGTGCGCCGTCCGTTTTCGAGATAATGCCCCTCCGCGGCGCGCCGCGCCGCCTGTTCCCACTCGTCCGACCAGTCGCCGAGCGAATAGCCGTACCACGGCGTTTCGGGCTTGAGCCGGGGCAAATCGAGGCGTTCCCAGAGCGCCTTCGCGCCCTCCATGTAGTCGCGGGTGGGAAGCGCCAGAGGCGGCATCGGCGACTTCATCGTCGCGTCGATCAGGAGGGTCGAATCCTCCTCGCCCTTGTGCTCCCGCTTGGGGCCGTGGCCCTGGCCGCGATGCGGCAGCGTCACCACATCCTCGACCGGGTTGTGGCGATAGGCCATCGCCCAGAGCAGCGCGTCCGCATTGTCGGCGTCGATGTCGTCATTGACCGCGATGCAGATCTTGCTGCAATCGCCCTTGAAGCTGGCCGCGCCGTAGAGCGCGCGCCACACCTCGGTGCGCGGCGCGCCGGGTTCCAGGGTGACGATGGTCACCCGCAGCAGCCCGGTCAGCTTCTCGTGCAGCGACACCGCGGTGACCGCCTTGATCCCCAGCGTGTCGCGCAGATGGCCGAGAAACAGCGGCTCGTAGGCGACCCGCTTGATGACGCTCGATTCGGACGGCGCGACCTGGCTGATATAGGAGGGAATCACCGGTTTCGCCTTGCGGGTGATCGCGGTGACCCGCATCGGCATGTTGAACTCCTCGAGCGCGACATGGCCGTGGCTCTCGCCGAACGGCCCCTCGGGCTCCAGCATGTCGGTGTCGATCATCCCCTCGATGACCAGCTCGGCCTCGGCCGGGACCAGCAGATCCACCGTCTTGCCGCGCACCACGTTGATCGGCTCGCCCGCGAGCCCGCCGGCGATGCCGAACTCGTCGACGTCGATCTGCAGCTTCTGCGGCCCCATGAAGGCGACCAGCGGCGGACAGCCGAGGACGATCGCGCAGGGCAGCTCCTCGCTTTTCGCCTTGTGCTTCTTCCAGTGGACATAGCCGCCGGCGCCGCCGACCCGGGTCGCCATGCGGACCACCAGCCGGTCCGGCGCCTTCAGCGCGGCGCGGTAGGTGCCCATGTTCTGCACGCCGGTCTCGGGATCGCGGGTGATCACGTTGGTCGCCGCCAGCGTCGGCGCGCTGTCGAAGCCGGGGGTGGAGATCGGGATCGGCAAAGCGTCGAGCCCGTTGCCCTCGCCCAGCAGCGCATCGCCTTCGATCACCACCTCCTGGCAGGGCGCGGTGTTGACCCGGCGCGGCGGGATCGGATCGGCGATGGCGCGGTCCCACTTGGCCTGGATCTCCCCGACCCCGGCCCGCATGCCGACGCTGTAGACCGCCCGGTTGGCGGCCAGCGCGCCGATCACCACGGGGATGTCGTAGCGCCGCTCCAGGCTGTCGGTGACGTTGCGGAACAGGAAGGCGCGGCGCTCGCTTTCGTCGAGCCCGCCGCGGAACTGCCAGCGCACCAGCGGCACCATCTCGGTGTCCTTGTTGACCGGCTCGTCGACGGCCAGCAGCAGCCCGGCCGCATCCAGCGCTTCCAGATGTTCCTGCAAATCGGCATAGCCGCGGTTCGCGCCCGCCATCGACAATTCTCCCTTCACCGCGACGGACCGCGCCGCGCCGCCATGATGCCACCGCTGAGTAGCCCGCCGCAGGCGCGCGGAGCGCCAATCCTCAGTCCGGCGCGTCGACCAGCACGGCGGCGAAGCGGCACGGCCCGTCGCCGGTATTGCGCCAGGCGTGGTTGGTGCCGCGCTGCACCAGGCAGTCGCCGGGGCGGAGCGCGATCTCGCTGTCGTCGAGCACCAGGTTCATCGACCCCTCGATCATCATCACATAGTCGATGGTCGCGGTGCGGTGCATCTCGAGTTCCTGGTCGGGCTGGAGCTCGAGCACCCGAAAGACGGTGCCGCCGCCGGATGGCGGGCGGCCGATAATGCGCGCGCCGGCGTCCTCGTTGCCCCGGTTGGGCGGGGTCTCGCCGTCGGTGGTCCAGACCAGCCGCGAATCGTGGCCCGGCCGCCTGGACGTCGCATTGGCCGCGATGTCGTCGATGATCGCCACCGATTTGCCCCTGTCGTCATGGCCGGTGACCACCCGCCTCACCTTCATCGTTCGTCTCCCATACCGCCTTGCCCGGGGTTATAATGCGCGCCGATCCCATCGCATCCATGCGGAGACCGGACCATGCCCTATACGCTTGACCAGCTTGCCGCAGACTGCCACGCGGCGATCGATTCCGACAACGGGCCCGACGGGCGCGAGGCGGTGCGCCGGCATCTGGAAGCTGCGCTCAGCGACGGCGCGTTCGTCGCCGCCCATTTCGGGCCGGACAACTCATCGCCGCGCAAGCTGCTCTACCAGGACCCGGATTACGGGTTCTGCATCCTCGCCCATGTCTATGAGGGCGCGAAGGGCAGCAACCCGCACGACCACGGCCCGTCCTGGGCGATCTACGGCCAGGCCGAGGGGGTGACCGAGATGACCGAATGGCGCAAGCTCAAGGCGCCCGAGGGCGACGAGCCCGGGACTGGTCGAGGCGGTCCGGGTCTACAACCTCGAACCCGGCATGGCGGCCTGCTACAACGAGGGCGACCTGCACTCGCCGCGGCGCGCCGCGGCGCGAGAACACGACGCGGCTCGTCCGCATCGAGGGCATCAACCTCGAAGGGCAATGTCGGGCGCGACCGCTACCTCCCCGCCTGACGGCTATTTCCGCTCGCTGCGCAGCAGCACGTAGGAGGCGGCGGCGAAGATGACCGCCGCGCCGGCCCAGGTCCAGAGATCGGAACTCTCGCCGAAGACGATCCAGCCGAGCGCGGCGGCAAACGGCAGGCGGGTGAAGTCGAGCGGCTGGATGATCCGCGCCTCGGCGGTGGCCACCGCGCGGGTGATCGCGAACTGGGCCACGGTCGCGGTCACCCCGACGCAGCAGAGCCAAGGCAGATCGTCCCATGTCGGGGTGACCCATTCGGGGATCGCCGGCACCGCCGATAGCGGGATCAGGATCAGATTGCCCCAGGCGACGACGGTGGTCGCGCTTTCGGTGCGCGACAGCACCCGCACCGTGTTGTTGACCGACGCGAACAGGAGCGCGGCGCCGACCGCCGCCAGCGTGCCCGCGCCCACCTCGATCAGCCCGGGGCGGATGATCACCATGGCGCCGGCGAACCCGGCGAGCACCGCGAGCCAGTTCCTGAGCCGGGTCGGCTCGCCGAGCAGCAGCGCGGCGCCGGCCATGGTGAACAGCGGCGTCAGGAACTGGAGCGCGTAGTAGTCGGAAAGCGGAATCCGGCTGACGCCGTAGAACCAGCACATGATCCCCGCATAGGCGAGGACGCTGCGCAGCAGATGCAGCGAAAAACGCTCGGTCGACACGGCCGCGCGCACGCGTTTCAGGCTGAAGCCGGTGGCGACCGGAAACAGCACCGCCACCGCGACGACGCTGCGGAAAAGCCCGACCTCGAAGACCGAATAGGAATCGGCGAGGTGCCGGACGATGACGCCGGTGAGGGTGTACATCATCGCGGCAAGCGTCATCCACGCCGCGCCGCGCAGCGCCGGTGACCCCATCAGGCGCCGGCCAGCCGCACCAGGGTTTCGGCGAGAACCCGCGCGCCGTCGGCGAGGTCGGACGGGGACGCGTTCTCGGCCTCGTTGTGGCTGATCCCCTTCTCGCAGGGGACGAAGATCATGCCGGTCGGGCAGACATAAGCTGAGCTGGCGCGCATCGTGCCCGGCGCCCGAAAAGAGCCGCATGTTGCCGAGCCCGAGATCCCGGGCCGCCGCCTCGACGGTGCCGACCACCTTTTCGTCGAACCGGATCGAGGGCGCCTCGGCGATGGTCCAGCTCTCGAACCCGCAGGCGACCGACGCGCCGCGGCAGATCCCCTCGACCCCGGCTTCGAGCCGGGCCAGGGTGTCGCTGTCGGGGTGGCGGATGTCGATCGAGAACAGCACGTCGGCCGCCACCACCGATGGCACGTTGGGGCGGATCTCCATCATGCCGACGGTGAAGCGGTGCTCCTCGGTGCGTTGGATGTTGCGGTGCAGCGCATCGATCATCCGGGCTGCCTCCCACAGCGCGTCGCGCCGCGCCGATCCGGGCGTGGTGCCGGCATGCGCCTCCTCGCCCCGCACCCGGACGCGCATGCGGCGCACCCCCTGGATGCCGGTCACCACGCCGATCGGAAGCCCCGCGCGCTCCAGCGCCGGGCCCTGCTCGATATGCGCCTCGACATAGGCCGCGACCGGAAACCCGATGCCGCGCGGTTCCGCCTCCGGCGTCGCGGCGAGCGCCCGCGGCAGGTCTTCGGCGACGCTGATCCCCGCGCGGTCGACCACCGCCAGGATCTCGTCGAGGCCGCGAAGGCCGGCGAACGCCTCCGATCCCATCATCCCGGGGGCGAAGCGCGAGCCCTCCTCGTTGAGCCAGGCCACCACCTCGATCGGCCGCGCGGTCTCGATCCCGGACGCATCCAGCGCCTGCAACGCCTCGAGCCCCGCGAGCACGCCATAGGCGCCGTCGAACTTGCCGCCGGTCGGCTGGCTGTCGATATGCGATCCCGTGAGCACCGGCGCGAGCCCGGGGTCGGCGCCCTCGCGGCGGATGAACAGGTTCGAGATGCCGTCGATCAGTACGCGGTAGCCGAGTTCGGCGGCCCAGCCGGCGAGCAAGGCGCGGGCGCGCGCCTCCTCGGCGCTCAGCGCCTGGCGGTTGACGCCGCCCTTGGCGGTCGCGCCGATCTCGGCGAGCGCCATGTGGCGCCGCCAGAGCCTGGCCTCGTCGATTTCGGCGGCGGCGTTCACGAACCCTCGTCCTGGAAACCCGACAGCAGCGCCGATGCGCCCTGGGCGAACGGCCGCTCGGTCCATTTTCCGGCCTCGACGGTGGCGAAGAAATCGGCCAAGGCCTGGTTGAACAGCGCCGGCTCCTCGAGATTCACCGCATGCCCCGTCTTCGGCACGATCAACAGCGCCGCGGTCGGGATGGTTCGCTTGAGGTAGATCCCGGGCTCCAGGCACCAATCGTCCTCGTCGCCGGCGACGACCAGCGCCGGCACCGACATTTCGGCGAGCCCGTCCTCCAGATGCCACAGCGAGGGGCGGTGCTTCTGGACGCCCCGCATGGTGCGCGCGGATCCCTCGACCGAGTGCTCGGCGAGCTGGTCGCGGAACTCGGCCCAGCCGCGCGGGTCCTTCTGCTTGAGCTGGAGGCGGTAGGCGCCGTTGGCGTAGATCTCCGCCACCTCGGCCGCGCCGCGCTTTTCGTATTCGACCGCGATGGCTTCGGAATCGAGCGCGTATTGCGCACTCTCCTCCGGCTTGGCGCCGTAGCCGCAGGCGCCGACGACGATGGAGCGCGCCATCCCGGCATAGCGCAGTCCGAAATGGAGGGCAGCGAACCCGCCCATCGACATGCCGACGACATGCGCGCGTTCGATGCCCGCGCCCCGCATCACGGCAGCGATATCGTCGGCCGCGATGGCCTGCGAATAGAGCGCCTGGTCGTCCGGCACCTCGGACGGCGGGTAGCCGCGCGCGTTGAAGGCGACGCAGCGATAGCGCCGCGAGAAATACCGGATCTGCGGCTCCCAGCTGCGGCAGTCGCCGGCGAATTCGTGGACGAAGACGATCGGATCGCCCGCCCCGGTCTCCTCGTAATAGAGCCTCGCCCCGTCGGCCTCGGCAAAAGGCATCGGCGCCTCCCCTCAATTCAGCCCGCGCCGGTCACGCGGCGGCGTCGGGATTCGTGGTCCTGGTGAGCTTGGCGTCGGCGGTATTGCCAGGCGATGACCGGCGCGTGCTTCGGCGCCTCGCCGGGCGCGCGGCAGCTCTCGATGCATTCGATGACCGCGTCGTAGTCGGGCTGGACGAAGAAGGCGACCGACTGGCGCCGCGTGCGCCCCGCCGCGTCGGCCGGCGGGTTGACCACGCGGTGAAAGTTGGAGAGCCAGCGGTCGTTGGTCCAGCTCATCAGCAGATCGCCGATATTGACCACGTAGGAGCCGGGCGGCGGCGCGACGTCGACCCAGCGCCCGGAGAGGTCGCGCACCTGGAGCCCGCCCGGGGCGTCGTCGACCATCAAAAGCGTGTGGGAGCCGAAATCGGTATGCGCGCCGCAGCGCAGCTGGCCCTCGACCGGCGGGGCGTCCTGTTCGGGGTAGTTGATGGCGCGCAATATCGAGGCGTGGCGGTCGAAACGGCGTTGCAGGAACCCCTCCTCCAGGCCGAGCGCGCACTCGAAAATCGCCAGCAGCCTCGCGTTCAGCCCTTCGAGCGCCGCGTAATATTCGCGCGCGGTGTCGGCGAGGCCGTCGATCTCCGCCGGCAGGATGTTGGGCTCGTAGGCATAGGCGGCCGAGGGGTCGGCGAAATAGGGGTCGGCGTTCGGCATGTCGAAACGGCCGAAGCCGAAGGTCTCGCGCCAGTCGGGCGGCGCCACCCCGCCGACCGAGGCCGAGACGAAATCCCGCCCATAGGGCAGATAGCCCCGGTTCTTGCTGTTGGCGGTGCCGACATAGTTCGCCTTCACCGCATCGGGCAGGTCGAAGAACGCGCCGAGCCGCGCCCCGGTCTCGCGCATCAGCGCCCCGGGGACGCCGTGCCCGGTAATCGCGAAGAAGCCGATGGTTTCCACCGCCCGGGCCACCTCGGCGGCAATCCTCGCCCGTTCGCCGGCCGCGCCGCTGGGCGAAGCCCGAGATGTCGATCAGCGGAACCCCGACGCCCATCTTTCTTCCCTCAATAGAACGCGCGCTCGCCGCGGCCGCGGTCGATCGCGGCGGCGGCGAGCTCCGGCAGCAGCGCGCAGAACCGCGCGGCATCCGCCGCCGGCACCGTGGTCGAGACCTTGACGAAGCGCTCGGCGAAGAGCTTCGACTGGTAGGCCGCCTGGCGGATCATGATGCCGCGTTCGAGATAGAGCTCGCAAAGCGTCTCCGGCGCGATCCCCGCCGCGCTCACGTCGATCGCGACGAAATTGCCGTTGGACGGGTAGACCGGCATGTCGAGCCCGTTGATCGGCCGGACCGCCTCGTGGATCGCCGCCTGGTTCGCGCGCTGGATCCGGTTGACCTCGGGAAACCATTCCGCCTTGGTCCTGAGCCCGGCGATCGCGCCCCTCTGCGACACCAGGTTGGAGCCGAGGCTGTTGGGCTGGCCGTCCGACAGCATCTCGATCGCCGCCGGCCGCGCCATCAGCCCGCCCAGCCTGAGCCCGGCGAGGCCGAGCCATTTGGAGAAGCTGTAGGTGGTGATCGTCCGTTCCGGGTAATGGCGCCAGGCGAGCGTGTGGTCATGCGCGAAATGGCGATAGGTGCAGTCGTGGATCAGCCAGGCACCGGCGTCGCGCGCGATGCCGGCAAAGCCGGCGATCTCGTCCGCCGAGTAGCCGACGCCGAGCGGGTTGAGCGGGTCGATCAGATAGATCAGCCCGACCCCGCCCCCGGCGACGGCGGCCGCGAGCTGGCCGGGCGTGAGCTTGTAGCCCTGCTCCGCCCGGTAGATCGGCAGCGCCTCCACCTTCGCGCCCGAGAGGCGCGAGAACGCCTCCGGCCAGGGCCAGCCGGGATCGGTGGTGATCATCCGCTCGCCCGGGCGCAGCACGTGCCGGCAGGCATGGTACAGCCCCTCGACCGCGCCGTCGGTGATCAGCACGTCGGCATCGTCGACGCCGAAATCGGCGAGGATCAGCCGGCGCAGCTCCTCCAGCCCGGTCGGCGGCGCGTAGGCGTGGTAATCCTCGTCCTCGATCGCCGCGATCATCGCCCGCTTGACGTCGGGGTGGGTGGGCAGATGGTTGGTGTTCTGCCCCATCCAGACCAGACCGCGCCGGGCGGTGAGATCCTCGAAATGCCGGTTCCGCCTCTGGTAAGGCTCCATCGCCGCAGCCCGGTTGTGGCCGTTGCGCCAAGTCTAGCGGTACTATGAGGCTCGATACAGATCGCCAGCCGCAAGCGCCCGCCGCCGCGCGAGGGGAGAAGAGATGCCCGGCCACCCCGTGCCCACGATCGACATCGAGCCCTTCGTCAAGGGCGGCGAGGCCGAGCGCGACGCCGTGGCCGGCGCCGTCGGCCGGGCCTGCGAGGAAACCGGCTTCTTCGCCATCGCCGGCCACGGCGTGAAGGAGGAAACCGTCGACGAGCTGCGCCGCCAGGCGGTCGCGTTCTTCGCGCTTCCCGAAGCGCGCAAGCGCCTCGTCGAGCGCCCGGCGGACCGCATCAGCCGCGGCTGGAATTCGCTCGGCGACCGGGCGCTCGCCTATTCGCTGGGCACGGACACCCCGCCCGATCTGCAGGAGAGCTTCGCGATCGGGCCGGTCGCGGTACCGGACGATGCCTATCATAGCTGCGCCAGGGCGCGGACCTTCTTCGCGCCCAATATCTGGCCCGCAGGGCGGCCCGAATTCCGCGCCTCGATGGAGGGCTATTTCCGGCTGATGGAGGGCGTTTCGCACACCGTGATGCGGATCTTCGCCCGCGCGCTCGGCCAGGCGGATTGCTATTTCGACGACCGGATCGACCGCCACTCGTCCAGCCTCAGGCTGATCCGCTATCCCGGGCGCACCGACGGCGCGGCGGAGGGCCAGCGCCGGGCGGGCGAGCATCACGACTACGGATCGCTCACCATCCTGCGCGGCGACAATCTGCCGGGCGGGCTCCAGGTCAAGCTGCGCCACGGCGACTGGATCGACGTCGTGCGGCCGGATGGCGGGTTCATCTGCAATATCGGCGACGCGATGATGCGCTGGACCAACGACCGCTGGGTCTCGACGCTGCACCGGGTCGGCCTGCCGTCGGGCGCCGACAGCCCCGACCGGATCTCGATCGTGTTCTTCCACAACCCCAACTACGACGCGGAAATCCGCTGCATCGCCGCCGAAGGCGAGCAGCCCAGATACCCGCCATCGGCCTTCGATTCCTTCTATATCGACAAGCTCCGGCGTGGGTCCTTCGGCGCCCATGAGCCGCCGGCGGCTGGATGACGCCGGCGGGGTCATGCATCGGCGGGCTTGCAAAGCGCGCCGACTGATGCGATGAAGTAGCCGATGGCGCGAATGACCATGACGTATCTTGCTAAGCTATGACGGCGTCTTATCAAGCTGCTCCTGGAAGTGACCATCTTGAGAACGTCCGCGCAGGGCGACGACGCTGGCGCGGGCAAGCGACAATGCGAAAGGAGTGGCTATGCCGACCGGTACCGTGAAATGGTTCAATGCGACGAAGGGTTTCGGTTTCATCCAGCCGAGCGATGGATCGAAGGACGCCTTCGTGCATATCTCCGCGGTGGAACGCGCGGGGCTCAACGGCCTGCGCGAAGGCCAGAAGGTCGAATACGAACTCGTCCCGGGCCGCGACGGCCGGGCATCGGCGGAGAACCTCGTCGCCCTTGACTGACTAGCCTCGGCGGGCGCGCACCGCGCCCGCCGCACGGCACCCCCTGACACACGATCTCTCGATACGCCCCGGATCGGGTCCGGGGCTACTCGGGATGAGGAACAATCCCTCACCCTGAGTGGGCGTATCGAAGGGCGCGCTAGGCCGCGCTCGACATCTCCGGCGCGCAGACATCCTTCAGCAGGCGCCGGTTGGGGACGATCTCCCTCCCCTCGCGGAACACCCTCTCCGGCACCAGCCGGCGGTCGACCGCGAGCGCCTCGCCCATCGAATCGGTGAGCGTCCAGCGCCCCTCGGCGAGGTCGAGGATCGTGATGTCGGCGCGGCTGCCCGCAGCAAAGGTTCCGATCTCGTCTTGCTCACCGAGGATCAGGGCCGGGTTGAGCGTCGCCCGGCGCACCACATCCGCCAGATCCATGCCGAGCGCCCACAGCTTCGACATCGCCCCGCACAGGCTGTAATCGAGCTTCGAATCGTCGTGATAGGCGTGGAAGTCGGAATGCACGTCGCTCGATATCGTGTTGGGCAGCACGCCGGCGCCCATCATCCGCCGCGCGATCTCGAATGAGAAATTGACCCCGTGGCCGATATCGAAATGGATGCCGCGGTCCAGCGCCTCGTGGACGATCGTGGGGACGCCGCCGCCCTGCCCCATGATGCCGTCGGGCATGGTGCTGTAGACATGGGCGAGCGTCGTCCCCGGGTTCAGCACCGGCACCACCTGCTCCAGCACATGGGCGGGGTCGGGGCGGTTCGCCTCGGCGACGGGGAACAGCTCGCCGGTGTGGACATAGAGCGGGAGCCCGGTCGGGCGCCGGCCTCGACCGCCATCTTCAGCACCTCGAGCCCCCAATGCGACAGCCCGCCCGATTCGCCGTGGCTCTTGATGCCCTTGACCAGATGGGGCCAGGCGGCGGCCGCCTCGGCGATCGCCTGGATCCGCATCATACCGGGGTTGTGGAGGACGGTGCCCTCCATCCCGCCCTGGAGCGCGCCGGCGAGGTTGGCGGAAACGAAGGCCCGGACATCGGTCTCGGCCGGGCGGGCGATATAGGCGTCGAACCCGCCGATGGTCCAGGCGCCGGCGCTCCCCTGGTCGACGATCGTGGTGGCGCCCGAATGCACGCCCGCCTCGTCCGGATGCAGGCCGAAATTGGTCACCCATTCATAGACATGGACGTGGAAATCGATCAGCCCGGGGCAGACCAGCCTGCCGCGCGCGTCGATCCGCCGGCCCGCCCGGTGCGGCGGCAGCTCGGCCGCGAACCCCGCGATCCTGCCGTCTTTGACCGCGATCTCGGCCGGCCCGCGATACAAGGTGCCGGGATCGACCGCGTCGTCGCAGGCGATGACGAGATCGTAGACCGCCTCCGGCACCGCGCCTACTCCGCCGCTTCCACGGTCTCCCGCTCTTCGGCGGGCACCACCTCCTTGACCGCGCCCTTCCAGCCGTTCGCGGTCAGGTCGAAGAGCTGGCCCAGAGGATCGCGGTACTTCACCTCGTAGAAGGTGTCGGGGCTGCCGGTCGGCTCGCCCATGACATGAGTCGCGCCGGCCGCCTCGACCTTCTTGCACGCCTCGTCGATGTCGTCGACCCAGATGCCGAAATGCTCGATGCCGTAGAACGGCTCCTCGCCCTCATAGCCGAGCGGCCGTCCCTCGCGGGCGAGCAGGGCGATGTTGATCGTGCCGTCCGACATGTAGACGCCGCTGCCGGCCTTGCCGACCGCCTTCATGTCGAACGCGTTCTCGAAGAATTTCTGCGCGGTTTCGAGATCCGCGACGGAAATCGCGATATGCCGGAGCTTGGCCATGATGAGTCTCCCGTTGGGGCCGGACGGTGGGCGATGCTTTCAGCACCGCGCAAGCAAGTCAACGATTCGCGCCGGGCGGCGCCCTACCCGCCCTAACCGTCGATATAGTCCTCCAGCCTGATCCGGTCCCAGGCCTCCTTGGGCGGGACGATGCGGTCGGCGAAGGGCAGCGTTGCCGGGCGGGTCGCGTCGACGATCATCTTGGTCTGCATCGGGCCCTTCTCGGTCCTCACCTCGCCATAGGCCGAGGGGTCGAGATGGGCGCCCATGGCGAACGGGATGGTCGTCACGTCGCGGTCGGCCTGGACGTGGGTGGAGATCGCCCACAGCACGTCGGAATCGTTGTAGATGTCGATCTCGTCGTCGACCACGATGGCGATCTTGACGTTGGGATCGCCCGCCAGCGCCGCCAGCCCGGCCGACTTGCCCTCGCCCGGCACCCGCTTTTTGATCTTGATATAGGCGGTGAAGGTGCAGTTGCCGGACGGCGGCAGATGGACGCCGGTGACCGAGGGCACCAGCTTGGCGACCGAGTTGAAGAGCGCGGTCTCGAAGGTCAGCGCGCCGGCCAAATTGTGCTCGCGATGCGACGGGTCGAGGTCGTGATAGATCGCGTCCCGGCGCATGGTGATCCCGGTCACCTGCATCAGCCCGACCGGGTCCTTGGCCGGGCCGTAGAACCCGGTGTATTCGGAGAACGGCCCGTCGTCGGTCTCCCTGGCGGGGTCGAGGAAGCCCTCGATCGCGATCTCCGCCCAGGCCGGGACCGGGATGTCGACGGTCTCGCCCGGCACCACCTCGAGCGGCTCGCCCATCAGCGCGCCCATCATCTCGTATTCGTCCGAGTCGAAGGCCTGCTTCGACAGCGTGCCGAGGATCGCGGCCGGGTGGTGGCCGATGAACAGAATTGCGTCCATGCGCCTATTCATCTCGCGGTATTTTCGGTAGATGTAGCCCGCGTGATGGGCCGGGTTGAACATGCAGGCGAGCTCGGCCCTGCCCTTGATCTCGTGGCGGTAGACGCCTGCATTGAGCACCCCGGTCTCGGGGTCCCTGACCACCAGGCAGCCGATGGCGATGTACTTTCCGGAATTCTTCTCGGCGTGCTTGACCACCGGCAGCGTGCCGAGATCGACCTCGTCCCTGCCGATCGTGATCTGCTTGACCGGCGCGTCCTCGCGCGCGACCGCGACGGTGGGGAGCGGTTTGGCGACGCGCTCGCGGAACCGGTCGAGGATCTCGGATTTGGGCCGGTCGGGGTCGACGCCGAGGGCGAGGCCGAGGAGCTCGTACTTGCCGAACAGATTGGTGACCAGCGGCAGCTCCGAGCCCTTGATCTTCTCGAAGCGGATGACCGGGTAGTCGTCCTGCGCCGCGAGCTTCTGCTGGATCACGCAGGGCTCGTAGACCGGATCGACCGGGCGGGCGACGGTCGCGAAATAATCCGGGCCCATCTGCCGGGCCTCGGCGAGGAACGTCCTCAGATCCTTGTTCATCGCGCCCTCCCTCAGGGGATCAGGACGGTCGAGCCGGTGGTGGCGCGGGCCTCCAGCGCCCGGTGCGCCTCCGCGGCTTGGGCCAAGGGCCAGTCCTGGTTGACGTTGATGGTGACGATGCCGCGCTCGACGAGGTCGAACAGGCGCGCGCACGCGGTCTCGATCATCTCGCGCGTCGCGACGTGGTCGGCGAGGCCGGGCCGGGTGACGAATTTCGAGCCGCCCTGGAGCAGCCCGGTGTCGAGCGGCGGGAACGGGCCGGATGCCTGGCCGAACCCGGCGATGGTGCCACGCGCGCGCGTGCAGCGAATCGAGTCGAGGAAAGTGTCGCGGCCGATCGAATCGTAGACCGCATGCGCGCCCGCCCCGCCGGTGATCTCCAGCACCCGGTCCGCGAAGTTCTCGCGCGTGTAGACGATGGGATGGTCGCAGCCATGCGCCGAGGCGAGCGCCGCCTTCTCGTCCGAGCCGACGGTGCCGATCACCGTCGCGCCGAGATGCTTCGCCCATTGGCAGAAGATCAGCCCGACCCCGCCGGCCGCGGCGTGGATCACCACGGCATCGCCCGGCTGCACCGCATGGGTCCAGTGGAGGAGATAATGCACGGTGAGGCCCTTCAGCATCATCGCCGCCGCAATCCGGTCGTCGATCCCGTCGGGCAGGCGCACGACCTGGTCGGCGGCGATCAGCCGTTCCCCGGCATAGCTCCCGAGCGGCCCGGCGTAAGCCACGCGATCGCCGACCGCGATTGTGTCGACATCGGGGCCGAGCGCCTCGACCGTGCCCGCACCCTCGGAACCGACGATCACCGGCAGAGTGAGCGGATAGACCCCGCGCCGCCGGTAGGTGTCGCTCATATTGACGCCGATCGCGCTGTGGCGCAGCAGAACCTCGCCCGGGCCGGGCGCCGCGACCGGCACTTCCTCGGGCGTCAGAACCTCCGGGCCGCCATATTCGTGAACCACCAAAGCCTGCGTCATCTCTCCTCCCGGTAAAGCGCCTCGCCGGGGCATCCTAGCAGACGGCGCCCTCAAGTAAGCGACGGCCGGAGCGGGTTTTCGCCAAGCCTCGACAGTAAGGAAGGAAGGATTCCTTGCTTCCTTACCCGTCAGTTCTCCGCCGCGCTCTCCTGCGCCGCCGCCAGCGCCTGGGCGAAGCGGTAGAGCGCCCGGTTGCGCGCCTTCTGGCTGTCGCGCATCCCCTTCGCCGCCTGGATCGCCGCGTCGGCATCGGCGGATGCGAAGCTGCCGTCCTCGTAGACGATTTGGCCGGCGACCAGCACGGTGCGGACCGACCGGCCGCGCTCGGCGAAGACGAGTTGCTGGAGCGGGTCGTTGAGCGGCGCGAGGCTGGGCGAATCGAGGTCGTAGAGCACGATATCGGCCGCCGCGCCGGCCTCGATCGCGCCGAGACGGGGACCGCCGACGAAGGCCGCTCCCCCGCCCTCGGTCGCCATGCCGAAGGCGGCGGCCGCGTCGGGCCATTCGGCGCGGGGCAGCCCGGCGATCCGCGGCAACAGCAGCGCGAGGCTCATCGCCTCGTGGATCGACAGCGTGTCGTTGGTGCTCGCCCCGTCGGTGCCGAGCGCGACGGCCACGCCGCTCGCCAGCATCCGCGCGACCGGGGCCGTGCCGGCGCCGATCTTGGCGTTGCTGTGCGGGTTGTGGACCGCCACCGCGCCGCGCTCGGCAGCAACCGGGGC
Organism: Alphaproteobacteria bacterium; assembly: GCA_965205995.1. Lineage (GTDB taxonomy): Bacteria > Pseudomonadota > Alphaproteobacteria > MPNO01 > MPNO01 > MPNO01. The sequence goes on from OZ242200.1 coordinate 1,243,234, forward strand.
CGTGCCGGCGCCGAGGTCGACCGCGCCGCGCTCGGCCAAGAGGTCGTCGTCCTCGACCCACACCGCATGGGCGAACGACCAGCGGCGGTCGAGGATGCCGAGCGCCTCGAGCTGGGCGACCATCGATTTTCCGTAGCGCTCTTCGGCCAGGGTTCGCTGGATCCGGGTTTCCAGCAGATGGGTGTGGATGCCGAGATCGCGCGAAGCGGCGATTTCGTGGCAGCGGACCAGCATTTCGTCCGAACAGCGGATCGGGTTCGACGGGCCGGGCATGATCGAGACCAGCCCCCCATGGCCGTGCCAGGTATCGGCCGCTTCCTCGCACACCGATGCGATCTCGTCGGCGGGGAGAGGCGCCAGCGGGTTGTCGCCGAGATCGCGGGCGATCGAGAGGTCGACGCCGTCGATCCGGGCGGGGTCGATGTCGTCATAGGCGCGGTCGAACACGCGGAGCGCGATCGCCGCCCGCATGCCGATCCCGGCATAGGCGCGCGCGAGGGGGCCGACATCCTGGACGGCGCAGTTCTGCTCCGGGTAGTGGTCGATCGCCGCGGTGACGCCCGACCGCAGCATGTCGAGCGCGCCGAGCGCCGCGCTGATCGCGATCTCCTCGGCACCGCGGCCCGCGGTGTCGGCCTGGTTGGTCCACATGAAGCCGACATGGTCCATCCCGTCCGCCGTGCCGCGCAGCAGGTTGAGCGGCGAATGGGTGTGCGCGTTGACCAGCCCGGGGGCGGCCAGCCTGTCCTTGCCCTCGACGATTCGGGCGGCGGGTCCGGCCTCGCCCGGTGCGGCGATCCCGGCGATGAGCCCGCCGCGGATCAGGATGTCGCAATCCTTGAGCGCGACCCCGCCGTCGGCCGCCAGCAGCGCGCGGCAACGCCGGATCACGGTGTCGAGAGGCGTGGCGGTCATGTCAGAGGATGCGGCGGGCGATCTTGAGGGACAGCTCCGTCTCCATCTCCTCCAGCTCCGCTGCAATCGTTTCGGCAAGCGCCGGATGCGCCCCGGCGCACCGGCCCATATGAACCGCGATGTCGTCGTCGGCGATGCCCGAAAGCGCGGTTACGATCTCGCTCGCCGGGTCCCGCTCCAGCTCTTCGAGCAGGACGGCCTTCGCGCTCACGCGGCCCATCCGTCCAAGGACGACCGCCGCCGCCCTTCGGACCGGCGGATGGGTGTCGCCGACCAGCCCCTCCAGCGCGGAGATGTCGGACCTGCCGAATTGGCACAAGCGCGCGGCGCGCTCCCTGACCTCCGGATCGGCATGGCGCAGGAGAGGACCGGTGAACCCGCGCGGCAGACCAAGCCCGGCGGCGAGCGCCGCCCGCAGGGAAACGGGCAGCAGAGGAGGCGGCAAATCCGCTGCGGTGACGATGCGGGCGAGCAGGTCCTTTGCCCGTCTCGTGCCGATCAGCGCCAGCGTCTCCACCACCGCTTCCTGTTCGGGCAGGCGGCGCTCGCGGCCAAACCCCTTGAAGCGACGCCACAGCCGGTCCAACGCCGGCACCGCGCGGTCCCCGAGATTGCGTTCGACGACGAGGCTGCAAAGCAGCAGAGCATCCCGGAGTCCCGCAGCCGGCAGCCGGTCGAGAATCTCGTCGTCCGAAAGCGTTTCGGGCCGTAGCGGCGGCGATGCGGACCGGGCGCCCGGCGGCGCCGGCGGGCGGTCCCCGAACAGATCGAATTGCCGCGGCTCCTTCAACCTGCAGCCTTCCGCCATCCTGCGGCTTCGGGAGGACATCCCGGGCCGTGGCCGCCGCCATCCTCGCACAGGCCGGCGCCGGGCGCTCCCCCCAATCGTGCCGCCGCTTGCGCGTCAGACCCCGTCGCGGCGGGCGCGGCGGTATTCCTGGCCGCGGGCGCGGTAGGTCTCGACGGTGCGCCCGAAGGCGGCGATCTCGTCTTCGGTCAATTCGCGGGCGCGGCGCGCCGGGCTGCCGGCCCAGAGCTCGCCGGCGGGCAGACGCTTGCCCTGGGTCAGCATGGCGCCGGCGGCGAGCATCCCGCCGCTCTCGATCACCGCCTCGTCGAGCACGATCGCGCCCATGCCGACGAACCCGCCATCCTCAATCGTGCAGGCGTGCAGCAGCGCCATGTGGCCGACGGTGACGTCGGCGCCGATATAGGTGCCCTGCTTGGCGCTGTGGACGTGGATCACGGTGCCGTCCTGGATGTTCGAGCGCGGGCCGATCCGTACCGTGTGCTCGTCGCCGCGGATCACGCAGTTGAACCAGATATTGGCCTCCGCGCCGATCTCGACGTCGCCGACGATGCGGCAGCCCTCGGCGATGAAGGCGGTCGGATCGATGCGCGGCCAGACGCCGCGATAGGGCAGCAGACTTACTCCCTCGGCCACCTCCCCCGGCGCTCCGGCCGCTTCCATGCGCGCCGTGCTCACGGGAACAGGGGCTCCTGCTGCAGCGCCGTCGTCTCGGGCAGCGCGCAGATCAGGTTCATGTTCTGCACCGCCTGGCCGGCCGCCCCCTTCACCAGATTGTCGAGCACCGAGACGATGATCGCGCGCCCCGGCAGGCGGTCGGGGAACACCCCGATCAGGCAGTGGTTGGAGCCCCGCACATGGCGGGTCGCGGGCACCGTGCCGTCGGGCACCACGCGGACGAAGGGCTCGCCGTCATAGCGCGCCGCCAGGATGGCGCGCAGATCGTCGGCCTTGGCGCCGCCGGCGAGCCGCACATAGATGGTCGACAGCATGCCCCGGTTCATCGGCATCAGATGCGGGGTGAAGTTGACCAGGATCGGCGCGTCGGCCGCCTTGCTCAGCTCCTGCTCGATCTCGGGCGCGTGGCGGTGGGCGGCGATGCCGTAGGCGTGGATGCCCTCGGACACCTCGGCGAACAGGCTCGCCTCCTTCGCCGCCCGGCCGGCGCCGGAGACCCCGGATTTCGAATCGATGATGATCTCGCGCTCGATCGCGCCGTCGCCGAGCAGCGGCGCGAGCGGCAGGATCGCCGAGGTCGGGTAGCAGCCGGGGTTGGCGACCAGCCGGCCCCCCCTCACCTCCTCGCGGGCGAGCTCGGTCAGGCCGTAGACCGCCTGTTGCTGGAGCGCCGGCGCGCGGTGCTCGTGGCCGTACCACTCGGCGTAGGTGTCGGGGTCGAAGAGGCGGAAATCGGCCGACAGATCAACAACTTTCAAGTCGTCCGGAAGGGCGGCGATCACCTCCTGCGTGGTGCCGTGCGGCAGGCAGCAGAAGACCAGGTCGTGCGCGCCCCAGTCGGCGTCCTCGATGCGGATCAGATCGGGCAGGCCGCGCGCGGCGAATTGCGGGAACACCGCGTCGAACGGCTTGCCCGCGTGGCGGTCGGCGGTGAGCGTCACGATCTCGACCGACGGGTGGTGCAGCAGGATCCGCACCAGCTCGGCGCCGGTATAGCCGCTGGCGCCGAGGATCGCGGTCCGAACGGCGTTTGCTGTGCTCGCCATGGCATCACCTCCAGCGATCCGCCGGATTGTCGGCGAAACGGGGTCTGGGGTCTAGCGCTTCGAGAACTGGAAGCTGCGTCGCGCCTTGCGCTTGCCGTATTTCTTGCGCTCGACCACGCGGGCGTCGCGGGTGAGGAACCCGCCGCGCTTGAGGATCGGGCGCAGCGTCGGCTCGGCATGGACCAGCGCGCGCGAAATGCCGTGGCGCACCGCGCCCGCCTGGCCCGACAGCCCGCCGCCCTTGACCGTGCACCAGACGTCGTACTGGGCGTCGCGGTCGGCCACCAGGAAGGGCTGGTTGAGCAGCATCTGGAGGACCGGGCGCGCGAAATAGGCCTCGCCCTGGCGCCCGTTGACGGTGACCCGCCCGGCGCCCGGCTTGATCCATACCCGGGCGACCGCGTTCTTGCGCTTGCCGGTCGCGTAGGAGCGGCCCTGCTCGTCGACCTTGCGCTCATAGACCGGCGCGGCTTCGGGCGGAGGCGCGGCTTCCCCGACCAGCCCCGCGGGCATCACGTCGCCGAGCGTCGGTGCGTCCTGGTCTGCCATCATCTGCTCCTGGCGTTCTTCGGATTGAGCGCGGCGATGTCCAGCGTCTCGGGCTGCTGGGCCCCGTGCGGGTGGTCGGGTCCGGCATAGACCCGGAGCTTGGTGAACTGCTGGCGGCCGAGCGGGCCCCTGGGGAGCATCCGCTGCACCGCCTTCTGGACCACCCGCTCGGGATGGGCGCCGGCCAGGATTTTCTCGGGCGTCGTGCTCTTGATGCCGCCGGGATAGCCGGTATGGCGGTAATAGGTCTTCTGCTCCCGCTTGCGCCCGGTGAAGCGGATCTTTTCGGCGTTGATCACCACGATGCTGTCGCCGCAATCGATATGCGGCGTGAAGATCGGCTTGTGCTTGCCGCGCAGCATGCTGGCGACCACCGCGGCCAGCCGGCCGACCACCAGACCGTCGGCATCGACCAGATACCACTTGCTGTCGACATCCGCGGGTTTTGCGGAATAGGTGCGCATTGTCTGCCCCGCCCGTAGAATTCCGTCCGCCTGTGCGGAACGGGGCGCGAGTATCGCAGAAGATTCCTGACTGTCAATGCCAGAAAGCCGTTTGGCTACAGACGTTTATGATAGCGTAACAAGTTATGTATGGTCTCCATGGATCCGCCCCCGCCGCACTTGCGCGGCGCAGCAAGGCGGGCCAGATTGGACCGTGACGACGAACGGCAGCGAGGCCGGACCCATGGCAGCGACCCTGGCCACCCACACCGCGACCGACGCGGCGACCGACGCGTCCATCCTCAGAAGCGACGCGGACGGGATCGCGACGCTGATCCTCAACCGCCCGGCGGCGCGCAACGCGCTTTCGAGCGCCATGATGACGGCGCTTGAGGCCGAGATCGCCGCGATCGCCGCCGACCCGGCGGTCCGCGTCCTGGTGATCGGCGCCAACGGCCCCGCCTTCTGCGCCGGCCACGACATGCGGGAAATGCGCGCGACCCCGACCCGGGAGGCCTATGCGGCGCTGTTCGGCCAGAGCGGCAAGCTGATGCTTTCGCTGATCCGCCTGGCCAAGCCGGTGATCGCCCGGGTCCAGGGAACGGCGACGGCGGCGGGCTGCCAGCTGGTGGCGACCTGCGACCTCGCGGTGGCCTCGAGCGATGCGAAATTCGCGACGCCGGGCGTCGATATCGGCCTGTTCTGCTCGACGCCGATGGTCGCCATCAGCCGCAACGTGCCGCGCAAGCGGATGATGGAGATGCTGCTCACCGGCGATCCCATCGATGCCGGGACCGCGGCCGATTACGGCCTCGTCAACCGCGTCGTCGCGCCGGAGGATCTGGAGGCCGAAACGCGGACCCTCGCGCACCGGATCGCCGGCAAATCGGCGCTCACCATCGCCATCGGCAAGGAAGCGTTCTACCGCCAGATCGAGGCCGGGTTCGCCGACGCCTACAAGACCGCGAGCGAGGCGATGACCCGCAACATGCTGTCGCGCGACGCCGGCGAAGGCGTCGATGCGTTTCTCGAAAAACGCGCGCCGCGCTGGGAAGACCGCTGAGGAGCGCCCTTCGATACGCGGCTTCGCCGCTACTCAGGGTGAGGGGTGTTAGCCGTATCGAGGGACGGCGGCAGGAGACGATTCCATGATCCCGTTGATCGACCTCTCGCGGAGCCGGGACGAAGTGGCCGGCGCGCTGGCGGCCACGCTGGAGCATGTCGGCTTCTTCATCGTCGTGAACCACGGCGTGGAGCGGGAGCTCATCCGCCGCGTGTTCGCGGAGGCTGAACGGTTCCACGCCCAGCCCGAAGCGGCCAAGCACGACGTGCTGATGAACGAGCACAACAACGGCTACATGGCGATGGCGCGCTACAACGTGCGCACCTCGCGGGCGAGCGAAGCCGCGCTGCCGGACATGAACGAGGCCTTCTTCGTCAAGCGCGAACGCGGCCCGGACGATCCGCTCGCCGGGCGGCGCTTCGCCGGACCCAATCGCTGGCCGGCGAACCTCCCCGGGTTCCGGGAAACCCTGCTGGAGTATTGCGCGACGGTGGACCGGCTGGCGTTGAGCCTGTTGCCGGCGCTTGCGCTCTCCCTCTCCCTGCCGGAGGACTGGTTCGCGCCCCGGTTCACGCGCAGCCAGTTCTCCTTCCGGCTCTCCCACTACCCGCCGGCGGCGCGCGAGCCGGGGCGCTACGGCATCGCGCCCCACACCGACGTCAATTTCCTGACCTTCCTCGCCCAGTCGGTCGTGCCGGGGCTGCAGATCCGGCGCGACGGGGACGACGGGGACGAATGGGAGGATGTGCCCTTCGTCGAGGACTCCTTTGTCGTCAACACCGGCGACATGCTGCACCGCTGGACCAACGGGCGCTACAAATCGACCCCGCACCGCGCGCTGCCGCCGGTGGGGCGCCGCCGCTACGCGATCCCCTATTTCTTCGGCCCCGATCTCGACGCCGAGATAAGCTGCGCGCCGAGCTGCGCGGGGCCGGACAACCCGCCGCGCTGGCCGCCGGTCGTCTACGGAGACCACCTCGCCTGGTGGTACGACGCCAACTACAACGCCGCCGACCAGCAGGATCTGGCGACGGGGTGACGCCGGGGGGCGCTCACGCCCCCGCCAGCGCCCGGTCCAGATCGGCGATCAGATCGTCCACCGTCTCGATGCCGATGGAGAGGCGGATCACGTCGGGGCCGGCGCCGGCGCGGATCTGCTGTTCCTCGTCGAGCTGGCGGTGGGTGGTGGAGGCGGGGTGGATGATCAGGCTCCTGGTGTCGCCGATATTGGCGAGATGGGAGAACAGCTCCACCCGGTCGACCACGGCGACCCCGGCCGCATAGCCGCCCTCGACGCCGAAGGTCAGCACCGCGCCCGCGCCGCGCGGCAGATATTTCCCGGCGAGCGCCCGGTAGGGCGACGAGTCGAGCCCGGCATAGGACACCCAGACGACCCTCGGATGGGCTTCGAGCCAGCGCGCCACCGCGAGCGCGTTCTCGCAATGCCGCTCCATCCTGAGCGGCAGGGTCTCGACCCCCTGCAACAGGGCGAAGGCGGATTGCGCCGACAGGCTCGCCCCGTAGTCGCGGAGGGCGACGGCGCGCATCTTCATCGTCAGTGCGAAATCGCCGAAGGTCTCGGCGAAGGTGAGGCCGTGATAGGCCGGGTCGGGCTGCGCGAGCCCGGGGAACTTGTCGTTCAGGGTCCAGTCGAACCGGCCCGATTCGACGACCACGCCGCCCATCGTGTTGCCGTGCCCGCCGATGAACTTGGTCATCGAATGGACCGCGATGTCGGCGCCCCAGTCGAACGGGCGCAGGAGCCAGGGCGAGGCCAGCGTGTTGTCGACCACCAGCGGCACCCCCCACTCGGCGGCGATGGCGGCGATCGGTTCGATATCGATCACCACCCCGCCCGGGTTGGCGAGCGATTCGCAGAAGACGAACTTCACCCTTTCCGTCATCGCCGCGCGCACATTGTCGACTTCCGTCATGTCGACGAAGCGACAGGTCCAGCCGAGCTTGGCGAAGGTGATGCCGAACTGGGTGAGCGAGCCGCCATAGAGATGGCGCGAGGCGACGAACTCGTCGCCCGGCTCGAGCAGCGTCGCGGCGACCAGGAACTGCGCGGCGTGGCCCGACGCGGTCGCCACCGCGCCCCTGCCCCCCTCCAGCGCCGCGATGCGCTCCTCCAGCACCGCGACGGTCGGGTTGGTGATGCGCGAATAGATGTAGCCGAAGGTCTGCAGGTTGAAGAGCTCGGCCGCGTGGTCTGCGTCGTCGAAGGCATAGGAGGTGGTCTGGTAGATCGGCGTCGCGCGGGCGCCGGTCACCGGGTCGGGCCGCGCCCCGGCATGGACGGCGAGGGTCTCGAAGCCGGGCTCGCGCGCCTCCGCCTCGTCGGGGAGGGCATCCAGCAGCGCCTTGATGCGCCCGGGTTCGGTCATCCCCGGGGTGGCCTCAGGCTCTTGGCGGTGACGATGCCGGTGTTGATGCCGCTCCAGCCGAGCTCGCCCGAGAGGCGCGCATATTCGATCTTGGGGCAGCGGTCCATCACCACCACCAGCCCCGCCTCCTCGGCCAGCCGCGCCGCCTCGTCGTCGCGCACCGCGAGCTGCATCCAGAGCACCTGGATGCCCTTGGCCTGCTGGTTGGCGATCGCGTCCCTGGCGATCTCCAGCGCCTCTTCGGAGGGGCGGAAGACGTCGACCATGTCGATGGTGCCGGGAACGCTGGCGAGGTCGGGGTGGACCGTCTCGCCCAGGATCTCCGCCCCCGCCCGCGCCGGATTGACCGGGATCACCCGGTAGCCGCGCTTTTGCAAATATTTCATGGCGTAGAAGCTCGGGCGCCGCCACAGCGTGCTCGCGCCGACCATCGCGATGGTCCGCACATTGGCGAGGATGGTGCGGATCCGGCGGTCCGGGTAGGAATCGTGATGCGCCAGTCTGACGGTTTCGCTCATCGCGCCCGGACGCTAGCGCGGCGCGGGAGCGAGGGCAAGAACGGGGTCATGCGGTCTCTTCGGCGATCCAGTCGAGAAACGGCGGCAGGCCGGACGAGATGTCGAGCCGGATCACGCAGGGGGTGTCGTAAGGATGAATCTCCTCGACCCGCTTCGCCAGCGCGTCGAACTTCTCCGCCCGGGTCTTGGCGATCAGCACCGCCTCCTCCGCCTCCTCGACTGCGCCGTCCCACCGGTAGAGCGAAACCATGCCCGGGAGGACGTTGACGCAAGCGGCGAGCCTCTCTTCCACCAGCGCGCGGCCGATGGATTTGGCCTCCTCGACGCTCGCCGCGGTCATATAGGCCAGACAGTACATCGTCGCCTCCGGATCGCGGTTCCGCTTCCTCCGCGCGCCCACCGGTCATTTCGACCTGCCCGTGTGGCCCGCCCGGCCGGTTGTGCGTAAACTGCCAGCCGGAGAGGGACGACCGCAACGGAGGGTTGGGTTCATGGCATTGAGCGAGAGACTGACCAGGCTGATCGACGTGTCCGCGCCGCTCTGGGCGGGCGAGGCCGAGGTGGTCCGGACCTATTGGGATTCCCCCGTGCGCAATCCCGAAAGCGAGCTGTTGTGGCTGCGCCGGCAGTGCTCGAAGGAGTTCAACGGCACCGGGATCGGCGAATACAGGAATTTGGGCGTGTTCATGGGGCCGATCACCGAGCTCGGCGAGATTTTTCCCCGGATCGATGTCGGTGAAAGCGGCGTCGACCGGCGCTACGCGCTGGAGCTGATCGAGATGCTGCACGACGAGTTCGACCACTATATCCGCTTCGCCGACGTCTACGACGGCATCCGCGGCCCGGGCACGCCGCCGATGAACCCGCATGAGCTGGAAACCTGGGACGAGGACGTGGAGCTCACCCGGACGCGCCACCGCCATAACGCGGAGCATGGCGAACTCGGCGTCCGCGCCAGCCGTTTCACCGAGGGCGGCTACTGCACCCTGTTCCGCGAGGGGATGCGGCTCAAGGGACGCGGCGGGGTCGACGACATGATCGCGGATGCCTGCACCAAGGTCTATGAGGACGAGTTCGGCCACATGCTGGAAGGGGTCATCGGCCTCGACGGCGAGGGCTGGTCGGACCAGCAGCTCGATCTGCTGGAGACGCTGGTGCTGGAACAGCTCAGGCTGCGCATTCCGATGCGCAACGCCGAGTTCAGCTTCCCCCTCAGCGAGGACCGGGTCCAGGCGATCTACGCCGGCGACATCGACCCCGAGCCGTTCGATTACGGCCGCGCCGAAAGCGCCATGGTCGCCTGAGCTCCGCAAGCGCTCAGAGGATAAAGCTCACCGAGCCGAGCCCGCCGAGTTCCTCGCTGTCGAGGATCGCGCGGCGCTCGGCGATGCGGAGCCCGTTCTCCGTCGGCCTCAGCCGGTAGCGGTAGCGCCCGACATATTCGCCGATGCGCTCGTTGCGGCGGAACCGGTAGACGATGAAATTGGCCTCGGCGACCAGCTCGCTTTCGCCGCGCTCGACGATGCGGATGTTGGAGACCAGCCGGCGCGTGCGCGAGCGCGGCCGCTCGGCATGCGCGTCGGCGCTTTTCAGCCGCTTGACCCGGCCGTGGATCCGCCTGATGTCGTCGGCGATGGTGAACAGCGTGTTGCGGGGATCGCCGTCGGGAACGTCGTTCGGCGGCACCAGATAGCGCGCGTCCGCGGTCAGCAAAGCGAGCCAGTCGTCGAGCCGCCAGGCATCCAGCAGCGCCGCCTCCTCGAAGAACAGCGCTTCCACCTCCTCGCGCCCGACCGCGTCGATCGCTGTCATGCGGGCGCGCCGGTCATCAGCGCGTTCCAGCGGCGCCAGAAGGCTCGCAGATGGAGCTCGTCGGTGTTGAGCTGCTCGCCCGTCTTGTTCATCCCGCGCGAGATTTCCGACCAGCCGATCTCGCGCCAGGTGGACAACCCCTCCTGCACTGCCTCCAGCGCCTCGACGTCGTCGGGGGTGGCGAGCCCGCCCGGCCCGTAGAAGGTGAGGAAGCTGTCGAGCCGGCGCGCGCGCGAACTCTCCGATTCCTCGACCGGGCCGGCCGCCCAGGCGGTCACCCGCATGCGGTCGACGGCGGTCGGCCAGAAGGTGCGGATTGTCACCGCCGAGCCGTCATTGATCACCAGGTTGGGAAACACCACCAGATTGCGGTTGGTGTCGGCGACGCGCCGCGCGCGCTCCTCGCCCATCCGGGCGACGAGCTCTTCGCGCACCGCCGCGACCTCTTCCTTCGCCTCTTCGCCGTAAAGCGGGATCCAGGCGGCGATCGGCCGGCCGCGGAAGTTCACATTGTCGACCACCGCGTGGCCGTTGCCGAGCGCCTTGCCGATACCCGGCGCCGGCATCATCAGCCCCCTCGGCATGCTCACCGAAACCCCCGAATCCTTCATGTAGTCGAGATAGGTCGAATGGGTGGCGTGCAGGTGGTAGTCGTCGAAGCTGTTCTCGACCAGCAGCTTCCAGTTGGCGCGGATGTCGTATTCCTGGGTGCCGGCGACGATCTCGAGCCGCCCGGTGGGCGACTGGTCGACGACCAGGTCGAGATATTCCCTGGCACCCGCGAGATACTCGGCCAGGGGCTCGGGCGCGCTCCCGAAATGGGCGAACCAGAAGCCGCGATACCGGTCCAGCGCCGGCACCTCGCCGAGCGCGAAATCGGCCTTGTCGAAACCCGCGCCGTATGAGTCCTGGCCCGGGACGTGGGTGAGCGCGCCGGCTGAGTCATAGGTCCAGCCGTGATAGAGGCAGGTGAAGCGCGACCGGTTGCCCTCGCGCTCGCGGCAGACCATGGTGCCGCGATGCCTGCATGTGTTGAGGAAGGCGCGCACCCTCCCCGCCTTGTCGCGCACGAAAAGCACCGGACGGCCGGCCACCAGGCGGGTGCGGAAGTCGCCGTTGCCGGGGATCTCCGAATCGTGGCCGAGATAGATCCAGCACGCGTCGAAGATCCGCCGGCGCTCGATTTCGAGGATCCCGGGGTCGACGAGGACCCGGCGGTTGAGCCGGAAACGCTCGCTCTCCGGTTCGTCGATGATGAAGGGTCGATCCATTGCCGCCGATGATCCTTGCGTCCGCCTTGCCACCCCGCAAGCCCCGAACCCCGGCGCGCCGGAAGTGAAGCCGCTCGGGCCGCGGGATTACGGCTTCCTCGGGCTGCTCGCCGCGATCACGCTGATCAACCCGCTGTCGATCCATTTCTATCTGCCCGCCCTGCCCGCCATCAAGTCCGCGTTTGCGGTGTCCTCGGCGACGGCGCAGCTCACCTTCAGCATCTCGATGTTCACACTCGCCGCGGTGACGCTCGCGGTGGGGTCGCTTTCAGACGGTCTCGGGCGCAAGCCGGTCCTGCTCGGCGGCATCGTGCTGTTCGTCGCGGGCTCGCTGATCTGCGCCGTCGCCGAGCGGATCGAGGTGCTGATCCTCGGCCGGCTGCTGCAGGCGACCGGCGCGGCGGGCGGGCTGGTGCTGGCGCGCGCCATCGCGCGCGACGTCTTCGGGCTCGACAGGCTGACCCAGATCATCGCGCTGTTGACGATGGCCTATGTGATGGGACCGCTGCTCGCGCCGCCGCTCGGCGGCGCGCTGGTGGACGGGCTGGGCTGGCGGTCGATCTTCTGGTTCGCCGGCGGCGCCGGCGTGCTGCTCGCGGTGTTTTCGATATTCCTCATCCCCGAGACCCGCGCCGCCGGGCAGCGGATCGCCGGCTCACGGGCGATGCTCGGGGCCTATGGGCGGCTGTTCGTGCAACGCCGGTTCACGCTCTATGTCCTGCATTCGGGCGTCGTCTCGGGCGCGTTTTTCGCGGTGGCGACCTCGGCGTCCTTCCTGATGAACGAAACCCTGCAGCGGCCGGCGGCGGAATACGGGCTCTATTTCATGTTCTTCCCGGCGGGGTATCTGGTGGGCAATTTCATCGCCGCCCGGTTCGGCCTCCGGGTGCCGATCCACAGGATGCTGATGGCCGGCTCGCTGCTCTGCCTCGCCGGTGCGGTCGCGCTCGCCGCGACCTGCTGGCTGGACGGGCCGACGCCGCTCGGCATCTTCGTCCCCGGCTTCGTCATGACGCTCAGTCAGGGTCTCGCCTTGCCGAGCGCCCAGTCGGGCGCCATCGCGGTCGACAAGGACCTGGCCGGCACGGCGTCGGGCATCGGCGTGTTCATGCAGATGTTCTTCGGCGCCGCCGCGTCCCAGCTGACCGGGCTGTTCGCCGACGGCACCGCGAACCCGATGATCTTCGTGATCCTGCCGCTCGCCGCCGCCGCCCTCGCCGCCAGCCTCGCGCTGCGCCATCCGAGCGTGGGCCGGCGGTAGGCCCTTCGACACGCCCCGGATCAAGCCCAAGGTGACATCATCGGTTATCTCGACGGCACGAGGTTAGGCGATTGCGCAACGCCCTGATCGGCGCCCCGGTTCCGCGCCGGGAGGATTTCCGGTTCCTCACCGGGACCGGCGCCTATGTAGACGATTTGCGCCGCCCCGGCATGCTGCACGCGGCGATCCTCAGGAGCCCCGAGCCGCGCGGGCGGATCGTCCGCATCGCGGTCGGGGACGCGCGCCGGATGCCGGGGGTCGCCGCCGTCATCGCCGCCGGCGATATCGCGGACCGGCTCGGCCGGGTGCCGGTCACCCCGATCCGGCTCTGCCCGCTGCCCGAGCTCGAACCCTTCGCCCAGCCGGCGATCGCCGCCGGGGTCGTGCGCTTCGTCGGCGAACCGGTGGCGCTGGTCGTCGCCGAGAGCCGCGCGGTCGCTGAAGACGCGGCGGGCGCGATTGCGCTGGAGATCGAGCCGGTCGGGGACGCGCCGCTGTTCGATGCCTGCCCCGACGATGTCGCGATCACCTATCGCGCCGCCAAGGGCGACGCGGCGGCGGCGTTCGCGGCCGCCCCCTATACCCGCCGCGAGAGCTTGTCCGTGCAGCGCCACTCGGCGATGCCGATGGAGCCGCGCGGGCTGCTCGCCGAATGGGACGGCGCGCTTCTCACCGTCTCGGGCGCGGCCAAGGCGTCGTTCGCGGTGCGCAGCGCGCTGGCCGGCCAGCTCGGGCTCGCCGAGGACGCCATCGCCATGGTCGAGAACGATGTCGGCGGCGGGTTCGGGCTGCGCGGCGAGGGCTTTCCCGAGGATTTCCTGATCCCCTTCGCCGCCTGGCATCTCGGCCGGCCGGTCAAGTGGATCGAGGACCGCCGCGAGCATCTGATCGCCTCCGCCCACGCGCGCGAGGCCAGCTGCGAGATCGAGATCGCCTGCGCCGACGACGGCACGATCCTCGCCCTGCGCGGCCAGGTGGTGGCCGATATCGGCGCCTATGTCAGGACCAACGGCACCATCGGTCCGCGCAACATCGCCCAGTTCCTGAGCGGCCCCTACCGGATCGCGCATATCGACGCGAGCGTGGCGCTGGCCCTGACCTCGAAATCGCCGGTCGGCACCTATCGCGGACCCGGCCGGTTCGAGGCCGATTTCTTCCGCGAACGCGTGCTCGACCTCGCCGCCGCCGATCTCGGCATCGACCGCGCCGAATTCCGCCGCCGCAACCTGCCGCGCGCCGCCGAAATGCCCTATGCGCTGGCCAGTATCGCGCCGTTCCCGCGCGACGACGCGCTCGACAGCGGCGATCACGTCGAGACGCTCGACCGCTGCCTGGACGCGTTCGGCTGGCGGGAGAAGGCGGCGCTCTCGGGCACGATCGTCGACGGTCGGCGCCGGGGCATCGCAATCGGCCCGTTCATCGAGGGCGGCGCCGCCGGGCCGCGCGAGAACGCGCGCCTGGTGATGGAGGCCGACGGCAGGGTCGCCGTCCATGTCGGCTCGTCGTCGCTCGGCCAGGGCATCGAGACGGTGTTCGCGCAGATCGCGGCGGATGCGCTCGAACGCCCGCTGGCGGCGGTCTCCGGCGTCCATCACGGCTCGACCGCCGATGTCAGCCAGGGATTCGGGTCGTACCATTCGCGCTCGACGGTGATGGCGGGCTCGGCGATCCTCCGCGCCGCCGAAAGCCTGCGGACGAAGATCCGAAGCGAGGCCGCGGCGCGGCTGGGCTGCGGCCCGGCGGACATCCGCATCGTCGACGGCGACCTTCTGGCCGGCCCGGGCGGGGCGTCGCTGCCGCTCGCCGCCATCGCCGATGCCGGGATCGAGGCCGAGGAGGGTTTCGACAACCACCGCCACACCTATGCGTATGGCGCGCACGCGGCCCAGATCGCGGTCGATCCGGAAACCGGCGCGGTCGAGATCCTGGACTATGTCGCGGTCGAGGATGTCGGGCGCATCGTCAACCCGGCCACCCTCGCCGGCCAGGCGGTGGGCGCCGCGGTGCAGGGGATCGGCGGCGCGCTGTTCGAGGACATGCCCTACGCCGCCGGCCAGCCGCTGTCGACGACGCTCGCCGACTACCTGATGCCGGGCGCCTGCGAGACCCCCCGGATCGTCACGATCATGCGCGAGGACCACCCCTCGCCGGTCAACCCGCTCGGCGTCAAGGGCGCGGGCGAAGGCGGCGTCATCCCGGCCGGCGGGCTGATCGCCAACGCGGTGGCCGACGCGCTCGGCGTCTCGCCCGACGCCCTCCCCCTCTCCCCGCCCGAAATCCGGCGGCTCATCGAGGCGGGGTAGGGCCCGTCCACCACCTCGTCATTTCGACCAGAGCGCCGAAGGCGCGGAGCGGAGAAATCTCGTGCCCACTCGGCGAGATTTCTCCGCTCCGGCGCGCTCCGCGCGGCTCCGGTCGAAATGACGGGATGGGGCGGACGCCGATTTGCCGGCCGGGCGCCGGTCGTTTATGACAGGCCGAAATCGGACGAGAATCAGCGAAAATGACCGACCTGCCCTCCGACATCGACCCCGAATCCGGGAGCCGGCTGTCCTTGCCGCGCCGCGAGGATCTGCCCGAGGCGGCGCGCGAGATCTTCGACCAGCTCGCCGGGCCGCAGACCCGGTCGCTGGTCGGGCTCTACGGGCCGGGCGGGCTCAGGCTCAACAGCCCGGCGCTGGCCGCGGTCACCCAGCCGCTCAACAGCTATCTGCGCTGGGGGACGAACCTGTCCGGCGCGGTGCGCGAGATCGCCATCCTGGTCACCGCGCGCGCCCATGACTGCCAGTTCGAATGGGCGCAGCACGAACCCGCGGCGCTGGCCGAGGGGGTGTCCCCGGAGACCGTGGAGGCGATCCGGACGGACGCGCCGCTCGACGGGCTCGACGGGACCGAGGCGGCGGTGATCGCGCTGGGCCGCGCCCTGTTCGACGACCGCCGCGTCGATTCCGCCACTTACGCGAAAGCGCACGCGATCTTCGGCACCGGCGATTTGGTCGATCTGGTCTCGCTGATGGGGATGTACGGCGCCACCGCCGCGCTGCTGGCGGCGTTCGACATCCAGCTCCGGCCGGGCCAGGAGGCCCGGCTTCCAACCCGCGAAGGAAAACCAGAATGAGACTGCTCTATTTCGACGATTTCCGGCTCGGCGTGCTCGCCGGGGATGCGGTGGTCGATGTCACCGACATCGTCTCCGACATCCCCCATATCGACCGGGGCGACCTGATCAACGGGCTGATCGAGCGCTTCGACGATTACCGCGGCAAGCTCGAGGCGGCGGCGTCGAACGGCGGGGGCGTGCCGCTGGCCAATGTCCGCATCCGCCCGCCGGTCCCCAAGCCGACCACCATCGACTGCATGGCGGTCAACTACATGGAGGACGGCACCAGGAGCGAACCGGCGCAGATCAACGCGTTCCACAAATCGCCCGGCGCGCTCATCGGCCATGGCGACACCATGATCCTGACCGACGTGCCGGCCGCGGTGTTCGAGGGCGAGGCGGAACTCGCCGTCATCATCGGCAAGCGCGCCGACAATATCGGCCAGGCCGAGGCGATGGATCACATCTTCGGCTATACCTGCTTCATCGACGGCTCGGCCCGCGCTTTGCCGCCGCCCGGCAACACCTTCTTCCAGGTCAAGTCGCGCGCCACCTTCGCGCCGACCGGCCCGTGGATCGTCACCAAGGACGAGATCGACGACCCGCAGAACCTCCAGGTCAAGCTGTGGAACAACGGCGAGTTGATGCAGAACTTCAACACCGACGACATGGCGCACAAGATCCCGCGCTGTATCGAATGGCTGTCCTCGATCCACCCGCTGGTGCCGGGCGACATCGTGGCGACGGGCACCAACCATCGCGGCCTCCACCCGTTCCAGGACGGCGACCGGGTCGAGCTCGAGATCGAGAGCGTCGGCCGGCTCGCCATCGACATCCGCGACGACCTCAAGCGCGGCTGGGACCGGGTGACAAGGCTGGAGCACGCCGAGACGGGGCTCGACGGCCCGCACACCAAGCAGGTCTCGGGCAAGTACGCGGGGTAGCCTCCGCCGCACCGGCCGGGCGAAGCGAGCGGAGAAATCTCGCGCCCGCCGACGCTCCGGTCGAAACGACGGGGTGGCGCTGTGTTCCACCCCGGCGTGACACTGCAGGGCACGGAGCGTCGACTCATCCTGGATTGTATGTGTAGTATTTATTTCCTTTCGAAGTTGAAAGTCGTATTGCCTGGCCGCGTCCAATGCCATAGGCTTGGCGGGGTTCCACCACCGGGAAAAGTGGCGGGCTGCCATGAAAAACCCGTTCGCTTACGACCGCGACAGCGTCCCTTTCCGGCTTGCATACACGACGCTGATGACTGTCCTGTACGGAGTATTCGACCGGATCATCGACCTGGTCCGGTCGACTCCGCTGAGCGTCGATGGCCTCCTCACCGAATTGAGCATTTTCTTCGTTGTGCTCTATTCCATCGACAGTTGGTGCATACGCCGAAGGCCAAGACTTCCGCGCCAAACCAGGACGAGCGGACGGGGCGCGGGTTCCGCGGCCTGAGCGCTCACCTGGGCGGTTGCGGCGAGACGTGAGGTCCCGCCCGCCCACGGCCTGTCCCCTCATCGTCATATCGACCGGAGCCGTGCGCAGCGCGGCGGCGCGCAGATGTCCCGCGTCCCCGGAAACGCGATTTCTCCGCTCGCTTCGCCCGGTCGAAATGACGGTCGGGCCTGCCCGCATGGCGTTCGCGCGGGCCCCGTCCTATATAGTCGTGGTGGCGCCACCCGCCCGCAATAGTCCGACCCTCGCGATCGCCGCGGCCGTTCTGCTCCTGGAGTCGGCGCCGGTTCGGGGAAGCCGGGCGAGGATTTGCCGGCTTCCCGGGATCTCCGCTCCAACACGTTTGAGCCGCACCCGAAATCGTCCGACCGGCGATCGATGAGCGTTTGGCGGTGGCGGCCGGGCCGATGCCGTGGGATCGTGGGCCGGACGTCGCACGGAGAGAAGCGGAGGCCCGAGGATGGAATTCGGCTATTTCACGCTGAGCGACAACCGCTATCCCGACAACCCCCGGACGGCGCAAGCGTTCATGATGGAGATTCGCGACCAGGCGGTGTTCGCCGAATCGATTGGCATGCATTCGGCCTGGATCGGCGAGCATCATTTCAACCGGCGCGGCTGCGTGCCCATGCCGTCGCTGGTGCTGGCCTCGATCGCCGCGGCTACGACGCGGATCCGGCTCGGCCCGGCGGTGGTGGTGCTGCCGATCCACCATCCGGTCCAGGTCGCCGAGGAATGGGCGAGCCTCGACGTATTGTCGGGCGGGCGTGTCGACTTCGCGCTCGGCCGCGGCTACGACAGCCACGAATACGGGCCGTTCGGTGCCGACTTCCAGGCTTCGTCCGAAATCTTCGCCGAGGGCGTGGAGCTCCTCTACCGCTGCTGGAACGACGAAGGCCCGACGAGCTTCGAGGGCAGTCACTACTCGGTGCAGGGGATCGAGGTCTGCCCGAAGCCGGTGCAGAAGCCGTTCGTTCCCTATATGGGATCGTTCTCGCGCTACAGCATGGAGGTGGCGGCGCGCTACGGCTGGAACCTGATGCTCGCCCCGTTCGCCGCCTCCCTCGTCTTCGGCGGGCTGCACGAGGCGGTCGCCGCCTGGCGCGAGGTCTGCGCCGCGGCCGAGGCGGAGCCCGGGCGCGTCAAGTGCAGCTACTTCATCCACATCGCAGACACGCCCGCGGAGGAGGCTGCCGCGCGCGACCTTCTGGTCGACTACTTTACCATTTCGGGCCTCCGCAACAGGAAGACCATGGGCGCGAAACTGCCGCCGACGATGCAGTATTACCGCCGTATCGGCGAGGCGCTCGCCGATCTCAAGACCGACGACCTCGGGCCCAACTCCATCCTGCTCGGCCCGCCGCAGGCGATCGTCGACCGGCTCGGCGAGGTCGCGGAGGCGGGGATCGAGGAGGTGATCCTCTACTTCAACTACGGCCGGAAGCCGGATGCCATGGTCCGCGAGCAAATGGAGCGTTTCATGACCGAGGTGGCGCCGGCTTTCGACCGCTTCCCCGGGCGCTCCACGGCGGCCGGGGCGCGGATCGCGTAAGCGCGGGCAAGTAGCATAACGCGCCTGGCGGTTTGGCATTTCGGCGGGCGGCAGCCTATATAGACGTTTGGCCGCCGAGCGCCCGCTCCAGGGCATTCGGCGCGAGCGTTCCGGTCGGAAATGAGTCCAGGCACCAGCTCCTCACACAGCGACTTCGATGGCGACCCGGCGGCGGATGTCAAGCCGCGCGCCTATTCCCGCGCCTATGCCGGCATGGAGGGCGGCTCGGCGCCGGGCGATGCGGAGATCGTCTGGCGGATCGTCAGGATCGCGCTGCGCTACCGCGCCGGGATCGCGGTGGCGTTGCTGGCGACCCTGGTGGCGTCGGCCTTCCAGCTCGCGATCCCGGGCCTGGTCGGCGATGCCGTCGACGGCGCGCTCAGCCTGCTCGACGACGAAGCGGCGACGCCGGAGACCGCACGCGCGGCGCTCTACCAGGCGGCGCTCCTGCTGCTCGGCGCGTCGATCCTGCGCGGGGTCTTCACGCTGGCCCACAACTATAGCGGCGAGGCGATCGGCCACCGCCTCGCCCACGACCTCCGCCTCACCTTCTACCAGAAGCTGCAGCGCCTCGGCTTCTCCTTCCACGACAGTATCCATACCGGCGAGCTGATAACCCGCGGCATGCTCGACCTCGAAGGCGTCCGCTCGCTTGTCAATATGGGGCTGCTGCGCGCGGTGCTGATGGTAGTCCTGATCAGCGTCGGCGCGGCTCTGCTGCTCTCCACCGACCTGGTCCTCGGGCTCCTCAGCCTCAGCTTCGCCCCCTATATCGCCTGGCGGTCGACGACGACGCGGCTCCGGCTGCGCTATCTGTGGACCCTGTTCCAGGACCGGATGGCGGTGCTCGGCCGGATCATGGACGAGAACCTGACCGGGATAAGGGTGGTTCGCGCCTTCGGCGCCGAGCCGTTCGAGCTCGGCAAGTACGACGAGGCGGCGGCCGAGGCGCTGCTTCTGTCGACGCGGCGCATCAATGTCCGCGTCGCCTCGACCACCGAGATGACCTTCGCCTATTTCGTCGCCATGGGGCTGGTGCTCTGGGTCGGCGGCGAGCGGGTGATCGCGGGCACGATGACGGTGGGCACGCTGACCGAGTTCCTGACCTTCATCACCATATTGCAGCTCCCGGTGCGCTCGCTCGGGCTGGTGGTGAATTCCTTCGCCCGGGGCACGTCCTGCGGTGCGCGGCTGTTCGCGGTGATCGATCTGGAGCCCACGATCCGCGACGCCCCGGACGCGCGCGAGCTCGCGGTTACCGACGGCACGCTGCGTTTCGAGAATGTCAGCTTCGCCTATGACGCGGACGGCCCGCTCGCCCTCGACGGCGTCTCGTTCGAGCTCCGGCGCGGGCGGATGCTCGGCATCGTCGGCCCGCCGGGCAGCGGCAAGTCCACCATCGCCTATCTGCTGCCCCGCTACTACGACGTCGGCGGCGGGCGTATCGCCATCGACGGGCAGGATATAAGGGGCGTCACCCTCGACAGCCTGCGCCGCGCCGTCCGCGTGGTGCAGCAGGACCCGTTCCTGTTCACCGCCTCGATCGACAACAACATCGCCTATGGCGATCCGTGGACCGAGGAAGCCCCGATCCGCGACGCCGCCGAGCTGGCCCAGATCGACGGCTTCATCGGCCGGCTCGCCGAGGGCTACGAGACCCTGGTCGGCGAGCGCGGCGTATCGCTGTCGGGCGGCCAGAAACAGCGCGTGGCGATCGCCCGGACCGCGCTGCTCCACCCGGCGGTGCTGGTGTTCGACGACTCGACGGCGGCGATCG
Source organism: Alphaproteobacteria bacterium (assembly GCA_965205995.1). Taxonomy (GTDB): domain Bacteria; phylum Pseudomonadota; class Alphaproteobacteria; order MPNO01; family MPNO01; genus MPNO01. Next base: position 1,263,863 of record OZ242200.1, read on the forward strand.
ACGCGGCGACCGAGAGCCAGATCCGCGAGGCGCTGTCGGAACGCGCCGAGGACACGGCGCGGATCGTCGTCTCGCACCGGCTCGCCGCGATCCGCGACGCCGACGAGATCCTGGTGCTGGAAGCGGGGCAGGTGATCGAGCGCGGCACGCATGAGGCGCTGATCGCCCGGGGCGGTCACTACGCCAGGATTTTTGCCCTGCAGGCCCGCGAAAGCCTCGACGGCGGATTGCAGGGGGCGGCGGAATGAGCGCCGCCACCGGATCTGCCCGGCCGCCGCGCGCCGTCGTCGGCTCGCAGATCAGCCGCGACGAGGAGATTTTCGGCGCCGCCTACGACCGCCGCGTGGCGAGCCGCTTCATGGCCTATGTCCGGCCCTATACGCGCTGGCTCCTGATCGCGCTCGGGGCGGTGCTGGTCTTTACCGGGGCCCAGCTCCTGATCCCGCTGATCATCCGCCATGCGATCGACGAGGCGATCCTCGCCGATGGCGGCGACGTCGTGCATCTGCAGCTCACCGCCGCCGTGTTCGGCGTCGTCATCCTGGTCAGCTACGCCGCCAGCTACCTCCAGGACCGCCTGGTGGGCCATATCGGCGAGCGGGTGATCTTCGATCTCCGCCGCGCCATGTTCGCCCATCTCCAGGAGGTGTCGCTCTCCTTCATGGACAAGACCGAGGTCGGGCGGATGATGTCCCGCCTGCAGGGCGACGTGAACTCGCTGCAGGAATTCCTCGAAAACTCGGTCACCGCCTTCGGCGACCTGCTGCTGCTGGTCGGCATCGTCGTCATCATGCTGACGCTCAATTTGGAGCTCGGGCTGCTCACCTTGGTGCTGGTGCCGACGCTGGCGGTGGTCCGCATCGTCTGGCTGCCGCGGGCCAAGATCGCCTTCCGCCGCGCGCGCGAGACCAACTCGATCGCCAACGGCGCGCTGGCCGAGGCGATCCACGCGGTGCGCACCGTCCAGGGGATGCGCCGCGAGGACGTCAATTTCCTGCTTTACGGCGACAAGGCGGGCGAGAACCTCGACGCCCATCTGCGCGCGGCCAGATACGCCCAGGCGATGGTGCCGGTGGTCGACACCCTGACCGGGGCGGCGCTCGCCATCGTGGTGGTGCTGGGCGGCTCGCTGGTGCTCGACAGCGCGCTCGAAATCGGGGTGATGGTCGCCTTCCTGTTCTACGTCCAGCGCTTCTTCGACCCGATCCGCTCGCTCACCATCCAGTACAGCATCATGCAGCGCGCGATGGCGTCGGGGCAGCGCATCTTCGAGGTGCTCGACGTGGCGCTGGCGATCACCGACAAGCCGGACGCGCTGTTTCCCAAGCGGGTGCGGGGCGCGATCGATTTCGATTGCGTCACCTTCGGCTACGCCCCCGGCCAGAAGGTGCTGCACGAGGTGAGCTTTTCGGTGGCGCCGGGCGAGACGGTGGCGCTGGTGGGTCCCACCGGATCCGGCAAGACCAGCATGATCGCCCTCCTCCACCGGTTCTACGACGTCTGGGACGGCCGTATCTCGATCGACGGGCACGACGTCCGGGAATACGCCAAGGCGGCGCTCGGGCGGCACATCGCGATGGTCCTCCAGGACCCCTATCTGTTCACCGGCACGGTGCTCGACAACATCCGCTTCTCCACCGACAAGGCGACCCGCGAGGACATCGAGCGCGCCGCCCGCGCGGTCGGCGCGCATGACTTCATCGTCCAGCTCGCCGACGGCTACGACACCGTGCTCGACCAGCAGGGGCGCAACCTCTCGCTCGGCCAGCGGCAGTTGCTGAGCTTCGCCCGCGCGCTGGTCGCCGACACGCCGATCCTGATCCTCGACGAAGCGACCGCGAATATCGATTCCTACACCGAGCGCCAGATCCAGATCGCGCTCGAACGCCTGCTGGAGGGGCGCACCGGCATCGTGATCGCCCACCGCCTCGCCACCGTGCGCGGCGCCGACCGCATCGTCGTCCTCAACGAGGGCCGCATCGTCGAGACCGGCAGCCACGAGGCGCTGATCGAGGCCCAGGGCCTCTATGCCAGGCTGTACGCGTTCAACTACGCCTCGTTCGACGACATCCCCGACGATCTCGTCGCCCGGGCGTCGGGCACGCGGGCGCGCACCTGATCCGGTGACCTCCTCCGACCGAACGCTCATCCGCCAGGGCTACGTGATCTACGCCGTGCTCTGCACCGGGCTGGTGGCGAGCCAGTTCTTCCGGGTGTCCAACGCCGTCATCGCGCCCGAGCTGATGGCCGAGCTGTCGATCCGCACCGAGACCATGGGGGTGGTCAACGGGACCTACTTCCTCGCCTTCGCGGCGATGCAGATCCCGGCCGGGATATTGCTCGACCGCTACGGCGCCAGGCGGATGGTGCCCGGGCTGTTCCTGCTCGCCGTCGCCGGCTCGCTGCTCTACGCTTGGGCGCAGAGCGGCCCGGAGCTGATCGCCGGCCGCGCCCTGATCGGCATCGGCTGCGCGCTGGGGCTGATGGGCCCGATGGTGGTGATCGCCCGCTGGTTCGAGCGCGAGCGCTACGCGAGGCTGATCTCGCTGCTCTTCACCATCGGCGGGCTCGGCGCGCTGCTGGCCTCGACCCCGCTGGCCGCGGTGTCGGAGGCGATCGGCTGGCGCGGCGCGTTCCTGGCGATGGCGGCGGTGACGGGAGCCATCGCGGTCCTGCTCTTCGCGATCGTCCGCGACGCGCCGCCGGGCGCCGCCCCGGCCGAATCCGGGGTGGAGACCGCGGCCGAGATGTGGCGCGGGCTGGGCCGGGTGCTGGCGCTGCGCGATATGCGCTGGATCTGCGCCGTCCAGTTCGTGAGCTACGGCACGATGATCGCCATCGTCGGGCTGTGGGCCGGCCCCTATCTCAACGACGTCCACGGGCTGCGCGGGGTCGACCGCGGCAACGCGCTTCTCGGCCTCAACGTCGTGCTGCTGGGCTCGGTGCTGCTGTTCAGCCATGTCGAGCGCTGGCTGGATTCGCGCAAGACGGCGGTCCTGGGCGGCGGCTGCCTCGCGGTCGCGCTGCTGTTGGTCCTCGCTTCGGTGCCCGGCCTCGCCCTCTGGGCCGCGCTCGGCCTGCTCGGCCTGTTCACCGTCGCCAGCGCGTTCTTCATGCTGATCCACGCCCATGCCCGGGCGATCCTGCCCGACCGGCTGATCGGCCGCGGGCTCACCCTGCAGAACCTCGCGGTGATGCTCGGCGTGTTCGTCCTGCAGGCGATCGCCGGGGTGATCGTCGGCGCCTTCGCACCCGAGGGCATCGAGGCGCCGGAGATCGCCTACCGCGCCGCCTTCGGCTTCCTCGCGCTGGCGCTCGCCGCCGGGATCGCGGCCTATTGCCGCGTCGCCGACGTCTCGCCGCGCGGACAGGAAGGCGGGTAAGCGACCGTCCCGCTCGGGACAGGCTACGCCGCGTATCGAAGGGCGCGCGCACGCCGCGCCCCTGACCCCCTCCCTCGTCATAGCGACCGGAGCCGGCCCCGCCCGTTGGCTTGAACAGGCGGCTCATTCTCGACACCTGCCCGCCGTTGACAGCGCTTAAATACCTTTTGATTATGAAACCATTATCTATCTGCATATTTGGAAATGTCCTGGCGTGCGGTTTGCACCCAAAGGCGTTGCCTCGCGGATGAGCTTCTATTTGACGGAGAAATTTTGGATGCCCAGCAGAAAAACGATCAGAGAAGCCATATTCGCGGGCACAAGATCGGCGAACGTCAAATACGAGGAATTGTCCAACGGCTGGTGGCTGACCGATTCCGGCGTTGAAAGTCTGCTGGTCTCGGCCATCGCGGAGAGCCTCGGTTCCAAACAGAGCGACGGCGAGAGCCTCGTGATGGAGCTGCCGTTCCGCAACATAGTGGACTGGTCGGGCATCAGCCGCCGCCGCGGCCGGCCGCGGGCGACCCTCAAGGGAATCAATCGCGCGGATATCGTGCTCTTCAACGGGAACGGAAGACCGGTCTGCGTCATCGAGGTCAAACGGCTGTGGGACCGGGCGCGGTGCTTCGGGGATCTGGCCCGAATTCGGGATCTCGTCCTGCAATGCAACCGGCAGCACGACGGTTCGCTGAGACGCGGATTCCTGGCCTTGATGCTGGCCAAGAAGGAGACCGCGAACGAGACGGCGAAACAGAGGGTGGGAAAACAGGCGGAACAGATCGAAGACCTGATTGAAGCCGGGTTCGACAGCAGAGGATTGACGCTGCGGTGCTTCGCGGGACCGGTGAGACGCTACCCGGAGAAATATCGGATCATCTACGACGAGTGCGAATGGGCCCATGCCGGCTTCTGCGTCGAGCTGTCGAGTCCCAACGCCGGCTGAGCGCCGTCATTTGGCGGCGGTAATCGCCGGGGCTCGGATGGAAAATCCGCTTCGATCCGGCACGGATTTGCCTCAACGCGGATCGAGATCGAATAAATCTCTGAATTTTCCTCTTGTCGGGGAATGCGGTTCGGAGAGGGACCGTCAGGGAAGCTGAGTCTGCCCATGGGCTGGGCTGGCGGCTCGGTGGATAGACCTCAATTGAAAGGAGAAATATTGGATGCCAAGTAGTAAAGCGATGAGAAGTGCCATATTCGCGGGCATAAGGGCGGCAAATGTAGAGTACGAGAAGTGGTCGAACGGGTGGTGGGTCACCGATTCGGGAGTGGAAGGGCTGATGGTCTCGTTCATCGCGAAGCGGCTCAGTTCCAGACAGAACGACCGAGAGAGCCTCGTGATGGAATTGGCGTTCCGCTACATACTGGAATGGGCGGGCGCCATGCGCCCCCGCGGCCGGCCAAAGAGAGCCCTCCGCGGCAAGAATCTTGCGGATATCGTACTACTCGACAGGGACGAGAGACCGGCCTGCGTCGTCGAGGTGAAGCGGATGTGGGACCGGAATCAATGCTTTGGGGATTTGGAAAAAATTCGCGACCTCGTCCTGCAATGCAACCGGCAGCACGACGGTTCGCTGAGACGCGGATTCCTGGCCTTGATGCTGGCCAAGAAGGCGACCGCGAACGAGACGGCGAAACAGCGGATAGGCCAACAGGCGGCACAGATCGAAGACCTGATTGAAGCCGGGTTCGACCACAAGGGCTTGACGCTGCGGTGCTTCGCGGGACCGGTGAGACATTACCCCAAGGAATATCGAATCCTGTACGACGAGTGCGAATGGGCCCATGCCGGCTTCTGCGTCGAGCTGTCGAGCCCCAACGCCCGGGCCGGCTGACCGGTGTCAGCCCGCCCCGGCGGTGATCGTCGTCACCTGGCGGCGGCGGTAGTCGCCGGCGAGCACCGGCCGGTGCCGCGCCTGCTCGCCGGGGCGCCGGCAGGTCTCGATGCATTCGATCGACGCGTCGTGGTTGGGATGGGCGAAGAAGGCGATCGACAGCCGACCGGTGCGCACGCCGGCGGGCGGGTTGGCGACGCGGTGGAGGTTGGACAGCCACCGGTCGTTGGTCCAGGTCATCATCAGATCGCCGATATTGACGACGAAGCTGTCGGCCGGCGGCTTGACGTCGATCCAGCCGCCGTCCCGACCGCGCACCTGGAGCCCGCCCGGGCTGTCGTCGGCGAGCAGGATGGTGTGGCTGCCGAAATCGGTATGCGCGCCGCAGCGGAGCGCGCCTGCCGCCGGCGGTTCGGGCTGCGCCGGGTAGTGCAGCACGCGGACCGTGCTGGCGTGGCGGTCGAACTTGTCGAGGAAGAACCGGTTCGGAAGCCCGAGCGCGTCGGCGAAGATGCCGAGCAGGGCGACATTGAGCGCTTCCAGCGCGCGGTAATAGGCCTTGAAGGCGGCGACCGTGCCGTTGGCGCCGCCCGCGCCGCCCGGCCAGATATTGTCCTGATAGGCGAAGCCGGCCCCGGGCGCGGCGAAATACGGGTCGTCCGGCAGGTCGAAGGGCCCGAAGATGAATCCCTCGCGGAGATCGGCGGGTGCTCTTTCGGTCCTGGTCGAGCCGTTGTACTCGGACCGGAAGGGCGTGTAGCCGCGGTTGAGCGTGCCCGCCGCGTCGGCGAGCGCCGCCTTTTCCGCCGCCGGCCGGGCGAACAGCGCGCGGGCGGCTTCGCGCATCGCCCCCATTGTCGATGCCGGAACGCCGTGGCCGGCGACGACGAGGAAACCGATTTCCTCGACCGCGCGACCGACCGCCGCAGCCGCCGCGGCGCGGCCGCCGGAGAGGTCGATGACGGGGACGCTCACCGGTTCACGCCGCCACGGCCGGCGCCGGGCGCCGCAGCGGCCGGTCGTCGATCGGGATGTGGAGCCCCGCCGCGGCGACGCCCAGCCCCACCCCGCCCCAGAAGATGAGGTCGTAATTGCCCATCGCGTCGTAGACGATACCGCCCAGCCAGATGCCGAGAAAGCTCCCGATCTGGTGGCTGAAGAAGGTGATCCCGACCAGCGTGGCGATGAACCGTGTGCCGAAGATCTGCGCCACCACCCCGGTGGTGAGCGGCACGGTGGCGAGCCACATGAGCCCCATCAGGCAGGCGAAGACGATCACGCTGGCGGCCGAGATCGGCAGCATGATGAACACCGCCATGACGACGGCGCGCGCGCCGTAGATGATCGAGAGCAGATATTTCATCGACCGCCTGGCGCCGAGATTGGCCCAGAAGATGCAGCCGACGATGTTGAACCCGCCGATCAGCGCGAGCGCCGTCGCGCCGAGCCAGGACGGCTGTTGCAGATCCGAGAGATAGGCCGGCAGATGCGCGCCGATGAACATCGTCTGGAAGCCGCAGACGAAATAGCCGGCATTCAGCAGATGGTAGCCGCCATGGCCGCCCGCCTCGCGCAAGGCGGCGCCGATGCGCTGGGTGGACGCCTCCTCCGTGCCCGCGCGGTTGCCGCCGGCCAGGATGGCGGCGAGCGGCACGATCAGCGCCGCCATGCCGGCGATGACGATCAGCGCCGCCGACCAGCCGTTGCCGATCAGCAGCCACTGGCCGAACGGCACCAGGAGAAGCTGGCCCGATGAGCCGCCGGCGCTGGCGATACCGAGATAGATGCTGCGCTTGCCCGGCGGCGCGATCCGGCTGATGGTGGCGAGGATGATCGGAAACCCGGTCATGCTCATGCCGAACCCGGTCATGAACCCGACCCCGATGGTCGCATCGACGGGGGCGCTCGCCTCCGCCATCAGCAACAGCCCGGCGGCATAGATCAGACCGCCGGCCGCCACCACCTTCCCCGGCCCGAAGCGGTCCGCCAGCCAGCCCATGAAGGGGGTCGAGATGCCCCAGACCAGGCTCTGCAGCGCCACCGCGAAGGCGAACACCTCGCGGTCCCAGCCGAGCCCGGTGCTGATCGGCGCCATATAGAGGCCGAGATTCTGGCGCAGCCCGAAAGAGAGCAGCAGGATCGCCGTGCCGCCGGCAAGGACGACCACCGGCGTGCGCCAGGTCGGCGGAGTCATTGAGCGTTCTCTTGGGCCCCGGATCGCAGCGCCGGACGGGCCAACCATCGGCGGCTGCCGCCGGTCACGTTCGGTCTTCGGAGGGAGTGGCGCCGCAAATCGCTTCGTCGGCAAGGGCGGCCAGTCCCTCGCGCAGCGCATCCGCCGTGTCGAATACCCGGTAGCGTCCTGCCTCGATGTCGGCGATGCCGGCCTCCACCGCGTCGCGCATCGCCCTGAGGCGGACCTCTGCGTCCCGCCGCTCAACCAAGGCGGCCTGGCGATTTGAACGGACGATATAGCGCGTGGGCATGACGGGTTTTCCGCAGGTCAATCGATGTAGGCATCATATGCCATTTTCCCGAGGCGCAGCGGTATGGAAGTTCGCTCCTGGCGGTGACCCGATTGCGACTTGCGGCGCAATGCCCGATAGTCGCCGCGCGCAAACGCCTCGGCGAACCATGGTCCGACTTGCAACCGTGACGATCGAGTACCCGCCGCCTGGGAGGCTGTCGTGACGTCCGGGCTCCGCCTGGAGCGCGGAGACAGCTCCGCGCTGGCCGAAATCGGGGCCGTCAACGCGGCGCTCGCCAGGTTCGGCGCCCGGGTCTGGCCGCTCGATCTCGGCGCGGTCGCGGCCGATATCCGGGCATTGCTCGCCCGGCCGACGCTCACCGCCGCCGAGTCGGCGCGGATCGAGGAGACAATGCTGCTTCCCCGCACGGCGCTGCTCGAAAAACTCGCCGAGGCGGGGCGCACGCCGCATGTCCCCGGCGGCGGTGCGCTGGAGACCGAGGTCGCCAACCACGGCTACGCCTACCCGCAGCTTTTCGTCGTCGAGGCGGGTGCCGACTACAGCCGCTTCGACCGGTTCCACGTCAACGTCGCCGAAGACGGCACCGCCGTCGACGAGGTCATGCAGGTCCTCTCGGGCGGCGGGGTGCGCATCCTCCAGCGCCTGCCGGGGGCGGGGTCGGCAACCCTCACACTCGACTGCCCGTCCCCCGACCGCGGCTGGACCGTCACCTATGACGGCGGGGTCTCCCATATCGGCAGCATGTCGGCGGCCGCGCCCGGCACCAAGGCGCTGATGCAGGTGTTCGGCCCGGCGCGCTGGACGATGCGCTACGACGCCGACTGATCGTGTATATCAGGGGACGCCGCACCCCGGGGAGATCGAAGGTTTGAACGCATCGGCCGGGCGGGACATCGTGCTCGTCCACAGCTCGGACATCCATGTCGACGACGGGTATACCGCGCGCGTCCATGGCGGCGACGGCGCGCGCGGCCTCGCATCCGTGCTGCGGACCGCCGTGGCGCTCGCCGCCGACATCGTGCTGCTGGCCGGCGACGTGTTCGAGCACAACCGGCTGCCCGACCCGCTGCTCGAACGCGCCGCCGGGCTGCTGGCGGATTGCGGCGTGCCGATCGTCGTGCTGCCCGGCAATCACGACCCGCTGACCGCAGATTCGGTCTATCGCCGCTGCGGCATAAGCGAGGCGGAGACTGTCAGCATCCTCGGCCTGACCCACGACCACGCGGTGGGTTTCCCGCAGCTCGACCTCGAAGTGTGGGGCGTCGCCCACACCGATTACGGGAACATGGCGCCGCTGGAAACCGCCCGGCCGCGGACCACGCGATGGCAGGTCGCGATGGCGCACGGCCACTACCAGGGCGGGGAAGATGCGGGCGCGGCGCACCGCCCGTCCTGGATCATTTCGGATGCCGAGATCGCGGCGACCGGCGCCGACTACCTGGCGCTCGGCCACTGGAACCGGCCGGTCCCGGTGGGCAACGGGGCGGTGCCCGCCTGGTATTCGGGTTCGCCCGACCTCGCGAAGACGGTCAATAGCGTCCGCCTCGCCACCGACGGCACGGTGAGCGTCAGCCGCGAGGACATCCTCTGGGAGTAAGGCGGATCGATCACCCCTCCGGCGGGAACGCGCATTCCGTGACATAGGTCGAGCCCGAGCGTCCGAGGGTGCTGGAGAACAGGACGAAGCGCTCGGCGGTGAACGGGTAGGCGCGGAACAGCGTGTTCGCGGCGAGCCAGCCGCGCACCGCGCCGGGCCGTGCGCGGGTGAACCGCGCCACCGTCACATGCGGCCTGAACTTGCGGCCCTCGGGCGGCTGCCCGGCGCGCACCGAAGCCGCCTCGATGCGGTCGCGCAGCGCGGCGAGCGCCGTGCCGGGCTCGACCCCGAGCCACACCGCGCTGACCCTGCCCCGGCGCTCGAAATGGCCGGCCCCGGCGAGGGTGACCGCGAACGGCTGGAAGCGGATCGCGGCGGCCTCGGCGGCGATATCCTCCATCGCCGGCTCGTCGACCTCGCCGATGAAGCGGAGCGTGACATGCAAATCCTCCGGCGCCACCCAGCGCGCGCCGTCGATGCCGCCGGCGAGCGCCCCGATGCGCAGGCGGAGCTCGTGGGGCAGCTCCAGGCCGAAGAACAGGCGGATCATCGGTCGCGCGTCGCGGCGGCGCCTAGAGGATCAGCGTGAGAACGCCGGTATAGCCGTAGAGCCGGTTGTTGGAGATCTCGCCATTCGCGTAGAACCCGACGATCGGCACCTCCCGGCCCACGGCCTCGGCGACCGCGGTCATCTCCTGGTCGTTCTCGGCGAACATGTTGGGCCCGCGCGCGACGCAGGAGAAGTAGAGCCCGGCCCGGGACGCATCCCGGGCCCGGCCGGTCACGTCGCCCAGCATGCGTTCGAGGTCGGTGAAGGCGCTCGGCCCGTCGCGGCGGACGAACAGGATCCTGTCGCCCTCCTTGAGGCGCTCGCCGATCGACAGCCAGCCATTGCCGGGATCGATGCCCATCACGTTGCGCACCAGGTAATCGGCGGTGTCGCTGCCGGAGATCGGCAGGGCGGCATGGATATAGCCCCCGACGCGTTCCAGATTGCGCGCCAGCACCTCGCCGATATCCTCCTTGAAGACATCGAGCGCCGGCCGGTTGTTGAGCTCGTAGAGCACGTTGTCGCGCGCCCTGGTCACGTCATGCACCTCGCCGATCGGCGTGCAGCCCTGGCTGAGCCCGGTCGCCACGCCGACATCCTGGGCCAGCAGCACGCCCGACAGCCCGCCCTCGACGATGTCGCCGGCGATCTGGCTGAACGCGCCCCGCGAGGCGGTCAGCCCGCCGACCAGGAAACAATCGGTGTCGTCGCAGAGCGAATCGATGATCGCCGGCAGATACTGGTTGCGCGGGTCGCCGTGGACCACGCCGAGAAGCGGGCGCCGGCGCGCCGTCCATTCGCCGAGATCCCCCGGCAGGGGCTCGCCGGGCCGCGAGATGGTGGGCAGGATCCGGTAGCTGTCCTCGTGCACCGCGCCGGCAAGCACGGCCATCGCCGGGGTGTTGAAATACTCCTTGCCGCCGACGCAGACGCCGAAGCCGATGGTGCCGACCCAGTCCGCGATCCCGGTCGCGTCCTTGAGCCGCGCGAGGATCCGGTCGAGCGAATCGGCGAGCAAATCGGTCACATAGACGAAGCCGAGCGTCGCGTCCCGGGTGGGGCCGAGCTGTTCGATGCAGCGTTCGGCGATGCTTTCCCAGTCGCCGCCGCCGGCATGCCCGGCGCGGAAGCTCTGGATCGTCATGGGACCCTCCCGGTCACGGCAGCACCTGCATAACATAAGGCAGGATCCGCTCCACGATAACGGCCACGCCGTCCGCGTTGGGATGGAGCCCGTCGGGCTGGTTGAGATCCGGCTCGACCGCGACGCCGTCGAGGAAAAAGGGGTAGAGGCGGACGCCGTGCTTCCCGGCGAGGCCGGGATAGATGGCGTTGAACGCCGCCCCGTATTCGCGGCCGAGATTTGGCGGGGCATACATCCCCGCCAGCAGCACCGGGATGCCGCGGCGCTTCAACTCGGTGAGGATCGCGTCGAGATTGTCGCGGGTCACGGCGGGGTCGATGCCGCGCAGCCCGTCATTCGCGCCGAGCTCGACGATCGCCGCGTGGGGGCGATCGGCGAGCGACCAGCCGAGCCGGGCGCGCCCGCCGGCCGAGGTGTCGCCGGCAACGCCGGCCGCGATGACCCGCACATCCCTGCGCCCGGCTTCATGCAGCGCCCGTTCGAGCCGGGCCGGGAAGGCATCGTCCGCCTGGAGCCCCCAACCGGAGGTCAGGCTGTCGCCGAACGCGAGCAGCCTGATCTCGCCCGCCGCCCCGGCCGGCAGGCCGAGCACGCCAGCGAGCAGGACGGCCAGCAGGGCGCGGCGGAAAATGTTGATTCCCGCGGCGAAACCGCCATATCGAGCCCTGTACCCCGACCGAATGCCGAAGATGCCCCGCGAAGCCGCTCCCTCTCCCGACTCCGCTCCGCTTGTCGACCTCGACGGGATCGAGCTCAGCCTCGAAAGCGCGGCGGGGCGGGTCGACATTCTTCGCGGCATCGATCTCTCGGTCGGGCGTGGCGAAACGATCAGCGTGGTCGGGCCATCGGGATCGGGAAAAACCAGCCTGATGATGGTGATTGCCGGCCTCGAACGCCAGACCCGCGGCAGGGTCGCGATCGACGGCCGCGAGCTCGCTTCCCTCGACGAGGACGCGCTGGCCCGCCTCCGCCTGCGATATATCGGCATCGTGTTCCAGAACTTCCACCTCGTACCGACGATGACCGCGCTGGAGAACGTCGCCGTCCCGCGCGAGCTCGGCGGCAGCGGCGCCGCCTTCGCGGAGGCCGAGGAGGCCCTCGGACGGGTCGGGCTCGGCCATCGCCTCGGCCATTACCCGGGCCAGCTTTCGGGCGGCGAGCAGCAGCGGGTGGCGCTTGCCCGCGCCTTCGTCACCCGGCCGGCGTTGCTGCTGGCCGACGAGCCCACCGGCAATCTCGACGGCGACACCGGAAACGCGGTGATCGATCTCTTGTTCTCCCTGGTCGCGGAGGCGGGAACGACGCTGCTTCTGATCACCCACAACCCGTCTCTGGCCGAGCGCTGCGCGCGCAAGGTGGTGCTGTCGGACGGGCGGATCGGCGCCGACCGGATGACGCCGTGAGCGGCGGCGCGGCCGTGGCGGCCCGGCTCGCGCTGCGCGAGCTGCGCGGCGGTCTGCGGGGTTTCCGGATCTTCGTCGCCTGTCTCGCGGTCGGCGTCGCCGCCGTCGCGGCGGTGGGCTCGACCACCTCGGCGATCCAGGACGGAATCGACGCCGACGGCCGCGAGACGCTGGGCGGCGACATCGCGATCCGCAGCCTGCATCGCGACATCGCCGCCGAGGGGAGGGCCTGGCTCGAAGCCTCGGGCGAGGTGTCGCGCTCGATGCGCATGCGGGCGATGACCCGCACCGCAGACCGCAGCGCCCGCTCGCTGATCGAGCTCAAGGCGGTCGATGGCGCCTACCCGCTTTACGGCAGTCTCGCGCTCAGCCCCGGACGACCGGTCCGCGACGCGCTCGCCACAGGCGCCAACGGGCTGCCGGGCGCGGTGGTGGAGGAGCGCCTGCTGCGCCGGCTCGCCGTCGAACCGGGCGCGCGGATCCGCATCGGCGACGCCGATTTCGAGATCCGCGGCACCATCGCCAAGGAGCCCGACCGGCTGGGCGATGGCGGGCTGATCGGGCTCGGCCCCAAGGTGATCGTATCCGCCGACGCGATGCCGGCGACCGGGCTGATCCGCCCGGGCAGCCTGGTCCGCTATTTCTACAAGATGAGGCTCGCACCCGGCGCCGACATCGAAGACTGGCGCGCACGCCTCGACCGGCGCTTCCCCGACGCCGCCTGGCGGGTGCGCGACCGCTCCAACGCTTCGCCCGCGGCGGAGCGCTTCATCGACGCTACCCAGGTCTTCCTGACCCTGATCGGGCTGACCGCGCTTCTGGTCGGCGGGGTGGGTGTCGGCAACGCCGTCGGCAACTATCTCGCCGGGCGCATGGAGACCATCGCGACCCTCAAATGCATCGGCGCTTCGAGCGGCACGATCTTCGGCGTCTATCTGATCCAGATCCTGGCGATGGCCGCGCTCGGGATCGCCATCGGCCTGGTGCTGGGCGCCGCCGCCCCTCCGCTCGCCGGCGGGGCCGTCAGCGCGGCGCTCGGCGTCGATGCGCGCTTCGGCGTCTATCCCGGCGTGCTCGGCCTCGCCGCCGCCTTCGGCCTGCTGGTCGCGCTGCTGTTCTCGGTCTGGCCGGTGGCGCGCGCCTGCGAGGTTCCGGGATCGGTGCTGTTCCGGGCGACGATCGTCGAGTTCCGCGCCTGGCCCCGCCTTTGGGCGATCGCCGCCACCGCCGCTATCGCCGCGGCACTCGCGGCCCTGGTGATCGCGACCTCGGACAATCTCGCCGTGGCGCTCTGGTTCATCGGCGGCACGGTTGCGGCGTTCGCGCTGTTCCGGGCCGCCGGCTACGGCCTCGAACGCGGGGCGGCGCAGTTCCGCCGCGTGCGCGGCGCCTCGCTCCGCCTCGCGCTTGCCAATCTGCATCGCCCGGGCGCGCCGTCGGCTAAAATCGTGATGTCGCTCGGGCTCGGCCTCGCCGTGCTGGTGGCGACGGTGTCGATCGAGGGCAATCTGCGCCACCAGGTGGCGAACAGCCTGCCCTCCGGCGCGCCCGATTTCTACTTCGTCGATCTGCAGCCCGACCAGGTCGGCGCGTTCGAGCGGATCGTCGCGGCGGCGCCGGAGGCGAGCGGCCTGCGCCGGGTGCCGATGCTGCGCGGCCGGATCCTCCGTATCGCCGGCAAGCCGGCCTCGGAAGCCGCGATCGAGCCCGGGGCGCGGTGGCTTCTGCGCGGCGACCGCGGTATCACCTGGTCCACCACCCCGTCCCCCGGGACCGAGCTCGTGGCGGGACGCTGGTGGCCGGCCGACTATGTCGGCCCGCCGCTGATATCGCTGTCCCACGACGCCGCAACCGGGCTCGGGATCGGCATTGGCGATACACTCACCGTCGACGTCCTCGGGCGTGCGATCACCGGAACGATCGCCAATATCCGCGAGGTGCGCTGGCGGTCGCTCAGGATCAATTTCGTGATGGTGTTCTCGCCGGGGGTGCTGGAGAGCGCGCCGCAAACCCAGCTCGCCACCCTCAACGCGCCGCCCGGGGCGCTCGCCGGCATCGAGGCCGCGGTGACCGACGGCCTGCCCAACGTGACCGCGATCCGCGTCGGCGAGGTGCTGGATCTCGCCCGCGGGATCCTGGACCGGATCGCCAACGCCGTGCGGACCGCCGCCGCGGTGACGCTGCTGGCCGGCATCCTCGTGCTGGCCGGCGCGGCGGCGGCGGGCCACCGGCGCCGGGTCTACGATGCGGTGGTGCTCAAGGTGCTGGGCGCCACCCGGCGACGGGTGCTTCAGGCCTATGCCATCGAGTACGGGCTGCTCGGCGCGGCAACGGCGGTTGTCGCCGGGCTGATCGGCACGATCGCCGCCTGGGCCGTGGTGACCCGCCTGATGCAGTTCGAGTGGCTGTTCCAGCCCTGGATCGTCGTCGCCACCCTCGCCGGCTCGGCGGCGCTCACCCTCGCCTTCGGATTCGTCGGCACCTGGCGCGCGCTCGGCGACAAGGCAGCCCCGCTGCTCCGCAACGAGTAGGCGCGCGCCCCTGCGACAATTTGTCAATTGATCCTGCCGTGGGCATCGGTATTTTCCGACCTGCATGCGGTTTCGTTGTCCGAGGAAGCCGCGATTGCCTCCCTGCTCTTGGACGTTTCCTCCCCAACTGGCGGCCGCCCCCCGGGCGGCCGCCTTCTTCTTCGCGCCGCCGGCGGCGTCGGGTCGAAATGGCGGGCGGGGGAGGTGACGGCGGCGGCACGAACTCTTGATTTCCGGCCCCGTCCGACCATATGGTAGCCACGTTCAACCACAGCTTACGAGAGGATGCTCATGGCGTTCGGAACGGAACGGACCGTCGCGCGCGGGGCCGAGACACGCGAGGTATTCGATGCCGGCCTCAGGGCGCATATGCTCCGGGTCTACAACTACATGGCCTCGGGCCTGGCGCTGACCGGGATCGTCGCCTTCGCGGCGGCCCGGTACGGCGTCTACGAACAACTCGCCGCCACCCCGCTGATCTGGGTGGTGATGCTGGCGCCGCTCGGCTTCATCTTCTTCCTGAGCTTCAAGATCCAGACCATGCGCGCCTCCACCGCGCAGACCCTGTTCTGGGCCTTCGCCGGGCTCATGGGGCTCTCCATGGCGAGCATCTTCCTGATGTTCACCGGGGCCAGCATCGCCCGCGTGTTCTTCATCACCGCCGGCACCTTCGCCGGGATGAGCCTCTGGGGCTACACCACCAAGCGCGATTTGTCGGGGATGGGATCGTTCCTGTTCATGGGGCTGATCGGCATCATCCTCGCCTCGATCGTCAACATGTTCATCGGCTCCAGCGCGCTGCAATTCGCGGTCTCGGTGATCGGGGTGATCATCTTCGTCGGGCTGACCGCCTACGACACCCAGAAGATCAAGAACGAATATGCCGAGTGGCACGATTCGGAGACCTCGGCGAAGCTCGCCATCATGGGCGCGCTCCGGCTCTATCTCGACTTCATCAACCTGTTCATGTTGCTGCTGCACTTTTTCGGCGACCGCCGCTAGGCGGCACAAGCCGCGGTTCTCGACCACGGGGCGCCTTCGGGCGCCCCTTCTCATTGGGGCGCGGTTCGCCGAGACGCAATCGGACGCGTGGTCTACGATGCGGCCAGGGAAGAAAAAGGGAGGTCGTCGACCATGCCACGCAGCAACAGACGCGAATTCCTGGCCGCCACCGGCGCGGCCGCGATCGGCGCCGGCGGGCTCGGCTCGATCCTCTGGTCCGAAGCGGCGCGCGCGGCGATCGGCGATACCCTGACCATCGCCTACAACCTGCCGGTGCCGTCATGGGATCCGACCACCGGCACGTCGGCGGTCAACCCCGCCCTCGCCTCGATCTACAAGTCGATCTTCGACCAGTATGTCGACCAGGCGCCCAATCTCGACCAGATCCCGGGGGTGCTGACCGAATGGGCCTATACGGCCGACAATTCCGGCATCCGGCTGCGCGTGGGCTCCGGCCGCCGCTGGGCCGACGGCAAGCCGATCACCGCCGACGACGTGGTCTGGAACCTCAGGCGACTCGGCGATCCGAAGACCGGCAATCCGGTGCAGATCGTCTGGGGCAGCCTCAAGAACCTCAAGGCCGACGGCGACGTGATCACCGCCGACCTCAACCCCTACCGGGCGACCATCCTGACCTGGCTGAGCTTCCTTGGCGGCTATCTCCTGCCGCCGCATTACTACGAGAAGGTCGGCAAGGAAGGCTTCGAGAAGGCGCCGATGGGCTCCGGCCCCTACCGGCTGGAACGCTTCTCCCGCGGCTCCTTCGCGCGGCTCAGGCGCAACCCCAACTACTGGGGCCCCAGGCCGGTCTTCGAGACCGTGGTCTTCAAATTCGTCACCGACACGTCGAGCCGGGTGGCGGAGATCGAGAGCGGCTCGTCCGACCTCACCCTCGATTTGCCGCATGAGGAGTTCGAACGGCTCCGCAAGAAGCCCGGCCTCGCCGGCGTCGCGCACCCGGTGAGCGACATCGCGATGATCTTCATCAACGACATCGGCCCGATGGTCGATGCCAATGTGCGCAAGGCGATGGTCCACGCGATCGACAAGAAGGCGATCGTGGAGCGGCTGATGGGCGGGCTGGCGACGCCGATCGACACGCTGCTCACGCCGCACTATGTCGGCTACAACCCGAAGATCTCCACGCCCTACGATCCGGATCTGGCGAAGAAGCTGCTGGCGGCCAGCGGCTTTTCGCGCGACAAGCCGGTGTCGTTCAAGATCCAGACCACGCGCGGCTACAAGCCCAAGGACTACGAATCGGTCCAGGCGATCGTCGGCATGTGGCGCCGCGTCGGGATCCAGGCCGAGATCGAGGTCTACGAGATCGCCAAGCACTTCCAGCTCCGCGCCCAGGACAAGCTGGCGCCGGCGGCCTATTACAGCTGGGGCAATTCCTCGGCCGATCCCGAGAGCTCGACCGGGCATGCCATGTTCGGCCCCGGCCCGCACGCCGTCTGGGACGGCAAGGAGATGACCGGCATCATCCTCAAGCTGTTCCAGGAGACCGATTACGGCAAGCGGATCGCGGGCTACGACGCGGCCAACAAGTACATCGCCGAGAACGCGCTGGTCCTGCCGCTCTGGCAGTTCCACCAGCCGGTGGTGCACAAGGCCGGGCTCGGCTTCAAGCCGCATATTGCGAACTTCGTCCTGCCCGCCCAGATGACGCGGGGCTGACCTCCGGACCCCGCGCCGGAGGGCTCCGGCGCGGGCGCCCTGAATGTCGGCACGGTATTTCCTGACGCGGCTGTGGATGGCGGTGCCGACGCTGTTCGGCGTCGCCGTCATCGTGTTCGTGCTGCTCCGGGTGGTGCCGGGAGATCCGGTGGCGATGATGATCGGCCCCGAATCGACGGTGGCGGACGTCGAGCGGCTGCGCGCCTTCTACGGCCTCGACAAGCCGATCCTCGACCAGTTCGTCCTCTATCTCGGCAGCGCGGTGCAGGGCGATTTCGGCACCTCGATCACCTTCAAGCAGGATGTGACGACGCTGATCCTCGGCCGGCTGCCGTCGACGCTGGAGCTCGCCGGGTTCGCCATCCTGCTCGGCGTCGCGCTCGGCATCGCGCTGGCCCTCGCCGCGGTCTATTGGCGCGGGCGCTGGCCCGAGGCCGCGGTCGACGCGGTGAACGGGCTCGCGGTGGCGATCCCCGACTTCCTCTGGGCCCTGCTGCTGATCCTCTTCTTCGGCGTCCTGATCCCGGTGCTGCCGATCTCGGGCCGGCTCGACCCGGCGCTGCCGATCGAATTCGCCACCCAGTTCTACTTTGTCGAGAGCGTGGTTCGCGGCGATTTCGGCACAATCCGCCTGCTGCTCTCGCATATGCTGCTTCCGGGCCTCGCCCTCGCTTTGCCCTTGACCGCGGTGGTGGCCCGGGTGCTCAAGACCTCGCTGATGGAGGCGATGGCGCAGGACTACGTGCTGCTCGCCGAGGTCAAGGGGTTCGGCCGGCTGCATATCCTGGTCCGGCACGCGCTCCCCAACGCGCTGATCCCGACGATCACGCTGAGCGGCGTGCAGTTCATGTTCCTGGTCGGCGGCACGGTGCTGATCGAGCTGATCTTCGCCTATCCCGGGATCGGCAACCTCGCGGTGAGCGCGGTGGTCAACCGCGATTTGCCGCTGATCCAGGGCATCACGCTTGCCTTCGCGGTGCTGTTCATCGCGCTCAACCTGGCGATCGACATGACTTATGCGCTGCTGAACCCGAGGGTCCGGCATGGCTAACGCGCGGCTCGTCTTCGGCGGTGCGGTGCTGGCGCTGCTCGTCCTCTGCGCGGTCTTCGCCCCGGTGCTGGCGCCGCTCGATCCGCTCGACCAGGATCTGCTCGCCCAATACATCCCGCCGGCCTGGTCGGAAAAGGCCGAGCCCGGCTACCTGCTCGGCACCGACTCGCTCGGCCGGGACGTGCTTTCGCGGCTGATCCATGGCGCCCGCCCGGCGGTCATCGTCGCGGTCCTGGGCGCGCTGTTCTCCGCCCTGATCGGGATTTCGCTCGGCCTGGTCGCCGGGTTCTATGGCGGCTGGCTCGACGCGCTGATTTCGCGCACGGTCGAGATTTTCCTCTCCTTCCCGCCGGTTCTGCTGGCCATCGTCCTCGTCGCGGTGATCGGCAGCGGCCTGCATTCCGTGGTCATCGCGATCGTGGTGATCGACTGGACGCGGTTCTGCCGCGTGGTGCGCGCGGAGGTGCTGGTGCTGCGCGAACAGGATTTCGTGCTCTCGGCGGTCAGCATCGGCCGCTCCCGGGCGCGGATCCTGATCGACGAGATCCTGCCCAATGTCGCGCCGCTGATTCTGGTCCTGTTCGCGCTGGAGATGGGGATCGCGATCATCGTCGAGGCGATCCTGAGCTTCGTCGGGTTCTCGTCTTCCAACATCGCGACCTGGGGCGGGATGATCGCCGAGGGCCGCGAATATCTGCGCCAGGCCTGGTGGGTGATGACGCTGCCGATCGGCTGCATCATCCTGTCGGTGCTGGGCCTCAACATGCTGGGCGACGGGATGCGCCAGAGCCTCGACCCGGTGATGTCGAAATGACCGCGTTGCTCTCGGTCGAGGATCTGCATCTTGAAATCCGCGCGCGCGGCGCATCCACCCCGATCCTGCGCGGCGTTTCGCTGTCG
This sequence comes from Alphaproteobacteria bacterium, assembly GCA_965205995.1. Lineage (GTDB taxonomy): Bacteria > Pseudomonadota > Alphaproteobacteria > MPNO01 > MPNO01 > MPNO01. The sequence continues at coordinate 1,283,428 of OZ242200.1, forward strand.
GTGGAGCGCGGCGGGGTGCATGGGCTGGTCGGCGAATCGGGCGGCGGCAAGACCATGGTCGGCAAGGCGATCCTCGGCATCCTGCCCCGGGCCGCGCGGATCGCCGGCGGCACCATCCGTTTCGACGGCAGGACCCTCGTCGGGCCCGGCGCGGTCCGGCCCGGCGGGCTTCTGGGATGCGAGATCTCGATGATCCTCCAGGACCCGATGACGGCGCTCAACCCGGTGCTCCGCATCGGCACCCAGATGACCGACGTGCTGCGCCACCATCTGGGGCTCTCGCGCGGCCGGGCCCGGGCGCGCGCGGTCGAGCTGCTGCGCGACGTGCGCATCCGCGACCCGGAGCGCGTCCTCCGCCTCTACCCGCACGAGCTGTCGGGCGGCATGCGCCAGCGCGCGATCATCGCCATCGCGTTCTCCTGCGAGCCCAAGCTGGTGATCGCCGACGAGCCGACGACGGCGCTCGACGTCACGGTGCAGAAGCGGATCCTGCGGCTGATCAGGGAGCAACAGGCCCGGACCGGCGCGTCGGTTCTGTTCATCACCCACGACCTCGGCGTGATCGCCAAGATCGCCGACGCGGTGAGCGTGATCTATGCCGGGCGCATTCTGGAAACCGGGACGGCGGCGGACATCGTCGGCGCGCCGAGCCACCCCTATACAAGCGCGCTGTTCGAGGCGACGCCGCGCCACGACCGACCGGCGGCGGCGCTACGCCCGGTCCCGGCCGCGCTTGCCGAGCTTCTGTGGCGCGAATCCTACGCCTATGACGCGGAGCGCGGCGATGCTTGAGGTTCGCGGCCTCGCCGTCGCCCTCCCCGACCGCGCCCGTAAACCGCTGCTCGGCCCGGCGCCGCTAAAGACGATCCTGAGCGGGATCGACCTCGATATCGGCCCGGGGGAGGCGGTCGGGGTGGTCGGCGAATCGGGATCGGGAAAGACCACCCTCGGCCGCGCCGTGATCCGGCTGCTGCGCCCGAGCGCGGGCAGCATCCGCTTCGAGGGGCGCGACATCACCGGCCTCGCGGAGGACGAGCTGCGCCCGCTCCGCCGGCACATGCAGATCGTCTTCCAGGACCCGCAATCCTCGCTCAACCCGCGCCACCGAATCGGCGGCATCCTCGCCCGGCCCTTGCGCGCCTTCGGGCTGGCGGGTTCGGCGGGCGAGGCGCGGGACGCCGCCGTGGCGCTGCTCGAGCGGGTGGGGCTGCCGGCGGACGCCGCCCTGCGCTACCCGCACCAGCTCTCCGGCGGTCAGCGCCAGCGGGTGGCAATCGCCCGCGCCATCGGCGTCGGCCCGCGCTTCGTCGTCGCCGACGAGATCGTCTCCGGCCTCGACGTCTCGGTGCAGGCCCAGATCCTCGACCTGCTGCGCGGGCTGCGCGAGGAGATGGGCCTCGCGCTGCTCTTCATCAGCCACGACCTCTCGGTGATCCGCGCCGTCTGCGACCGCGTCCTGGTCATGCTCGACGGCGAGGCGGTCGAGCAGGGCGGCTGCGCGGAGATTTTCGCGCGACCCCGGCACGCCTACACCAGGCGGCTGCTGGATGCGATCCCGCTGCCCGAGATCGAAGCCGGCTGGCTCGACCGGGACGACGGCGCGGACGAATAGTGCTGGACGCGGCGGCAAGGCGGCGGGATCATCGGGCGGATTGAAACCAGGCCCGCGGGGCCGGGGAGGACACGATGACTGGCAATATCTATGTCGGTGTGGGGCATTGGCAGGCGAGCGGGCCGAGCGTCCGCACCTGCGGCTTTTTCCGGCAGCGCCCCGGCGACGATAGCTGGCATCCGCTGACCCGGGGCCTGCCGGAGAACCCCGAGATACGCGCGATCCAGCTCCACCCCGAGGATGTGCGCGTGGTCCTCGCCGGCACCCAGGACGGGGTCTATCGCAGCGACGACGGCGGCGACAATTGGGCCTCGCTCGCCTTGCCCGGGGAGCTGCGGACGGTCTGGTCGATCGCCTTCGACCCGGGCGACGCCGACACCGTGTTCGTCGGCGTCGAGGGGTTTGCCATCTGGCGCACGAATGACGGCGGCGGGAGCTGGGAGAAGCTCGACGTGCCGGCGCCCGGCGGCATTCCCGAATGCCCGTTCGCCACGCGGGTCACCCGCATCGCCATCGACCCCAACCGGCCCCGCCACGTCTATGCCGGGCTCGAAGTGCTCGGCGTGGTGCGCAGCCTCGACGGCGGCGACAATTGGGACGATGTGAGCGGCGACCTGCTGGCCCTCGCCGGGGCGCATGAGCATTTGCAGAGCGGGCTGCTCACCGGCGACCCGCATGAGGGCATGGTGGACATCCATGCGATTTCCATCAGCCGCAGCGAGCCCGGCAAGGTCTATCTCGCCAACCGCATGGGGCTGTTCCGCACCGAGGACGACGGCGAGCACTGGTCCGAGCTCGGGATCGGCCGGTTCTCTCCGATGACCTATGCCCGCGACATCCGCGTCTCGCCGCACGATCCGGAGCGCATCTTCGCCGCGCTCAGCCCGGCCTCGGTGAGCGACGCCGGCGCGCTCTGGTGCTCGGACGACGGCGCCAGGAGCTGGCGGCGCTTCGATGCCGACCTTCCCATCGGCTCGACGCTGATGACCGTCGCCGAAAGCCCGGTCGACCCGGCCCGCATCTATTGCGGCGCGCGCGGCGGACAGGTCTTCGGCACCGAAGATTCGGGCGCCACCTGGCGCGACCTCCCACTCCCCGACGGGGTGTCGGGCATCTACGCGATGGCCTGCGCGTAAGGGGGGCGTCCCTCGATACGGCGCTCGCGCGCCTGCTCGGGATGAGGGAAGAGAAAAAATCCCCTCACCCTGAGTAGCGGCGAAGCCGCGTATCGAAGGGCCTCTACTTGCCCCGCGTGCGCTCGGCCGCTTCCACCATCGCCTTGTAGACCGCGAGCACCTTGGGCTGGTCCTTGAGCACCGCCTCGCTGACCGTCGACAGCCGCCGCCGGAGCTCGGCCTGCTCGTCCGGCGCGAGCTCGGTGAGCACCCCGCCGGTCCTGGTCCAGATCCCGTAGAGCCGGTCGTTGAAGGCGATGCTCCAGGGAAGCATCTCCCGGTCCGCCTGCGCCGCCGCCTCATCGAGGGCCTGGCGCAACTCGCCCGGCAGCCGGGTGTACCAGGCCTTGCTGACCAGCTTGGCGATGCAGATGATCGATTGCCCGGCGCGGAGCACGTATTTGGCGATTTTCTGGTAGCCGAACGGCACGAAGACCGGCATCGCCGCCTTGTTGCCGTCGATGGTCCGCTGCTGGATCGCCGGGATGACCTCGGCGAGCGGCATCGGCACTCCGGTGGCGCCGACCCGGCGCAGCGTCTCCAACTCGATCTTGCTGCCGAACACGCGGATCTTCTTGCCCCTGAAATCGGCGAGCTTGCGGATCGGCGTCGTGGTCGCGTAGTCGGTATAGCCATCGCAGGTCATGCCGACCGTCTTCAGCCCCTTGGGCTCGCCGATCGGCCAGAACAGCTTCTTGAACGCGGGATCGTGCAGGGTGCGCTGGCCATGCGCGATATCGTCGAATATACCGGGCGAGGTGATGACGCCGTAACGCGGATCGACCCCGGTGAGGGGCCCCGCCCTGAGTAGCGGCCCCTCGGCTGCGCTCGGGACAGGCTATGCCGCGTATCGAAGGGTTGCGCCGGATTTCTCCGCTCCCCTGGATCGTGTCCGGGGTCGGTCGAAACGGCGGATGGGGGATGGTGGGCGCGGCTGGGATTGAACCAGCGACCCCTACGATGTCAACGTAGTGCTCTCCCGCTGAGCTACGCGCCCCTCGCCCACGGTTCTATCGCCTGGGGCGCCGGCTTGGCAAGGGTGCGACATTGCCGCGGATGACAGGGCAAAGGCGATCCGCTACATCTCTCGAATCATGGAAAAAGCCACAGATCCGCGCATCCAGGCCACGGACCTCCACGAAGTCATTTGGCCGAAGGAGCAGGCGGCGCCGGTGGTCCTCGCCTCGCCCCATAGCGGCACCGACTACCCGCCCGACTTCGTCGCCTCCTCACCGCTCGGTCCGCTCGACCTCCGCCGGTCGGAGGACAGCTATGTCGACGAACTCTATCTCGGCGCCCAGGCGCTCGGCGTGCCGCTGCTGCGGGCGAATTTCCCCCGCGCCTTCGTCGATCGACGAGCCAACCGCGAGCCCTTCGAGCCCTTCGAACTCGACCAGGAGATGTTCGAGGACGAGCTGCCGCCCTATGTCAACGTCAACTCGACCCGGGTGGCGGCCGGGCTCGGCACCATCGCGCGGGTGGTCTCCAGCGGCAAGGAAATCTACGGCGCCAAGCTCCGCTTCGACGAGGCGTTGCGGCGGATCGACACCTGCTACCGCCCCTATCACGCAGCGCTTGGCGATCTGATCGACCGGACCCGCGACCGCTTCGGCTATTGCGTGCTTGTCGATTGCCACTCGATGCCCTCGGTCGGCGCGCCGATGGACCCCGACGCGGGGCGCGGGCGCGCCGACTTCATCCTGGGCGATGCCTTCGGCACCACCTGCGACGGCGCGATCGCCGCCACCGTCGAGCGGGTACTGGGCGATTACGGCTACACCGTCGCCCGCAACAAGCCGTTCGCCGGCGGCTATACCACGCGGCATTACGGACACCCCGGCGAGGGCGTGCATGCGTTGCAGATCGAAACCAACCGCGCGCTCTATATGGACGAGGACGCGATCGGACGGCTTCCGGCGCTCGCCGACATCGCCAGGCATATGACATCGGTGGTGTCGGCGCTGATCCGCCTCTGCAAGGTCGATCTGGCCGCCGAATGATCGACGCCGCGCTTTCGACAGAGGAGATCGCGCTGCGCGACGCCGCCGAGGCGGATTTCCCGGCGATCGCCGGGATCTATGCCCGCCATGTCCGCTGCGGCACCGCGTCGTTCGAGATCGAACCGCCCGGGGTGGCGGAGCTGATCGAACGCTGGCGCGCGGTGAGCGCGGACGGGCTGCCCTATCTGGTCGCCGAGACCGGCGGCGAGGTGGCGGGCTTCGCCTACGCGGCCCTCTACCGGCGGCGCCGCGCCTATCGCTTCACCCTCGAGCATTCGATCTATGTGCGACGCGACGCGACCCGGCGCGGCGTCGGCGGCCTGCTGATCGAGGCGCTGGTCGAGCGCTGCGCCGCGCTCGGCTACCGGCAGATGATCGCGGTGATCGGCGATTCCGACAACGCGGCCTCGATCGGGTTCCACAAGCGGCACGGTTTCCGCCATGCCGGCACCCTGCCCGCCGCCGGCTACAAGTTCGACCGCTGGGTGGACAGCGTGCTGATGATCCGCCCGCTCGGCGACGGCGACGCCTCGCGCCCCTGAGCCGGGCGCCGCCGCCCTCAACCGGACAAAGAGGTGACCGCCCGGAGGGGAGGGTGGCCACCAGTTTTGGAGGGGCGTCCAGGCGGTGGAACTCTCATGCGGCTCCCCGGACAACTGAGCCGCGTACGGCACCTGGAACTCTACCGATGCCTCCGCGGCCAGCAATTGGACAAATTGTCGCAGGCGGAAGTTCCGCCGCGGCGGGGATCCCGAAAAAGATGGTGGCCGCCGGGGGGGCGGCCACCAAGTGGGGAGGAAACGTCCAAGAGCAGGGAGGCAATCGCGGCTTCCTTGGACAGCAAAACCGCATGCAGGGAGGACCATACCAGCGCCGGCGAAAGGATCGATTGGACAAATTGTCGCAGGGGCGCGACCGCGCGGAGAGCCTGCCGGGCGCCGGTAGCCGCCCTATGAGTCGGCCCGTCTTAGGACGAAGTTCGAGAAATCGTCCACCGTGAGGCGCCAGCCGGGGGCCACCGCATAGGAGGTGTCCGGCCCGTCGACCATCGCCGGGCCGCGGATGACATGGCCGGGCGCGAGGCTGTCGCGGGCATAGACCTGGGTCGCCAACCTTCCCCCCGCCACCCAGCGGACGGTGCGCCGGCCCAGCGGGCGCGGCGCCCGGCGCGCCCGTTCCTCCGCCTTGACCGGCGTCCAGTGCGGCACCTCGCACTCGGCGGACAGCCGCACCGTCTGGATGCGGCCGCGCTCGTCCTCCAGCGCCTTGGCGATGGTGCCGCGCCGGCCGCCGCGCACCGGAACCGTCTTCAACCGCTTGCCGGTGGTCACCACGACCTCGGACGCGGTCTTGACCGCCTTGGCGTCGAACCCCTCGCTCCGCATATCGGCCAGCGCCTGGTCGCGGAACCCGTCCAGAATTTCGTCAGCCCTGTCGGCCTGGCCGATCGGGATGCCGAGAGTCCGGGCATAGGCGTGGCGGACATTGGTGGTGGACGAGCCGAAGGCGCTGAACACCGAGCCAAAGGGGAAGGCATAGATCCTCGCGATGCCGAGCAGATCGGCCACCGCGCAGGCATGCAGCGGCCCGCTGCCGCCGAAGGAGAACAGCGCCACCCGCGCCGGGTCGTAGCCCGCCGCCCGCAGCCTGCGGCGGATTTCGAGCGCCATCTGGCGGTCGATCGCCTCGCGCACCTCGAGCGCCGCGGTCTCGACGCCGATGCCCCGCTCGCGCCCCACGCGGCGCTCCATCGCCCGCTCGGCGAGCGCGACATCGAGCCGCATCCGCCCGCCCATGAAGGCTTCGGGGTCGATATAGCCGAGCAGCAGATTGGCGTCGGTCACCGTGGGTTCCATCCCGCCCTTGGCGTAGCAGGCCGGGCCCGGGGCGGCGCCGGCGCTGCGCGGCCCGACCCGGAGCCTGCCGTTCGCCACCGAGGCGATGCTGCCGCCGCCGGCGCCGAGCGATTCGACCCCGATCATCGGGGTCGATAGCGGGATGTCCTCCACCCGGGGCTCGGCGGAGAACGGCGCGGCGGCGCCCTTGATCATCGCGATGTCGAGGCTGGTGCCCCCCATATCGGTGGTCACCACCTGGTCGAGCCTGAGGCGCCGCGCGAGATGGGCGGCACCGCGGATCGCCACCGCCGGCCCGGAATGCAGCGTGTTGAGCGCGACCGTCTTGGCCACCCTGGCGTTGCCGCCGCTCGAATGGACGACCAGCAGAGGCCGGTCATAGCCGGCGGCGCGCAGCTTGTCCTCGGCCCGGTAGAGGGTGCGCGCCATCTCCGAATGGATATAGGCGTTGAGCGCCAGCGAGTTGGTCCGCCCGTGATCGTCGGCGACATGGATCACCTCGGTGCCGATCTGCAGCGGCACCGAGCGCAGATAGTGGACCGGGTAGCGCTCGCGGATCAGCGCCCGGGCGCGGATCTCGTTGTCGGCGTTGCGCCAGGCGTTGCGGAAGCTGATGCCGATCATCCGGGCGCCGTCGCCGAGCAGCGCGCGCACCGCCTCCAGCAGCGGCTCGGGCTGGATGGGTTTGCGCACCCGGCCGCGGTCGTCGACCTGCTCGTCGACGCCGGCCACCATGCCGGCGGATACGAAGCGGTCGAGAATGCCGGCCTTGCCGTCCTTGGCGTAGAGGTCTTTCTCGTGCCCGGCGGTCACGATCAGCCCGAGGCGGGGCCCGCTCCGCTCGACCAGCAAATTGGTGCCGACCGTGGTCGAAACCCGCGCGACCTCGGTCTGGCGCAGAAAAACGCCGAGATCGAGGCCGAAGGCGGCGCTCCCCTCCTCGACGCAACTCATGAAGCTCTCGGTAATGTCGTGCGGGGTGGTGAGCACCTTGCCGGTCTCGACCCGCGTGCCGTCGGAAAAAAACCCGTCGGTGAAGGTTCCCCCGATATCGATATCGATACTGTACAACTCTCCCCCTCTCAGGCGCAGAGCGCGCGGCGCAGCGCGGCGACGGATTCGACCGGCATATCGGCCGGCAGCTCCCACGACGAGACATAGAGGCGCATCCCGGCAGGCAGACCCGCCGCCCAGGCGGACGCCGCCTGGCCGTCCCCGTCGAACAAATTCAGCGGCACCGACGCCACATTGCCGTCGGCATCGCCCGGCCCCACCGCCCAGCGCGCGCCGGCCTTGCGCGCCGCCTCGGCGATGCCGGGCGCGAGCGCATGGCGGGCAAGATAAAGCACCGGGACCTGATAGTAATGCGCGAGGTTGAAGGCGGCATCGAAGCTGGCGAACAATTTCGGGTCCGGGGCCTCGACCGCCTCCAGCAGGACCAGCGCGGCGACGCCCGCGCCGCACAGCCCGTCCACCGCCGCACTCGCCAGCCGGGCCGCCTCGTCGACCGTCCCACCGCCCGACACCAGCGTGGAAGGCGCCGCGAGGATGCCGAGAGCGGCGGCCTCCTCGCCCATCTCGTCGGCCAGAATCCGGGTCAGCGCCAGCGTCGCCGCGAACGGCGCGGCATCGAGGGCTTCGGCGGAGGGATCGAACGAGGCGGAAACCGCATCCGCCTCCAGCACCGCCCGGGCCGAGCGCAGGGCGAAGCTGGCGAGCGCCGGGTCGGCCGCGAACGCGTCCCGCCCGGTCTGCTCGATGCGGAGGGGCAAGGCGAGCCCGAGCGGCGCGAAGAGCGGCGCCGGCGCGGCCTCGAGACGGCGGTCGAGCGGCGTCGCCATCAGCCGTTCCGTCCCGTTCCCGTCACGGACGACGGTGCCCGACGTTTATCTACGGCCGGCCTCAAGTCAAAACCCGCAGAGCGGTCTCTGGAGCCTTGTCGAGCACTCTGAGCAAGGCACGGGCGGCGCCGGTAGGGCAGCGTTTTCCCTGTTCCCAGTTGCGGATCGTCTCCTGCGGCACGTCGATGCGCCGCGCGAACTCCCGCTGTGTGAGACCCAGACGCTTGCGGACGCGTCGGGCAAATCTGGCCATGTCCCGTGTCGCTTCGTCTTCGTCCTCCCGCTGCTGCAAGGCGAGGTCGCGTTCGGTGGTTCGGTCGAGAACCTCGTAGTCGACCCGTCCCGCAGGGACGCTCCCCGGTTTGTCGGGATCAATCCCGACGCGCGTTCTGCTCATAGTCCCCAACTTCCTTCCTGTTGGCCTTGCGAGCCGAAATGATACGAATGACGGACCCTCGCATCGTGTAGATCAGAATGAACACGCGCGCCTCGATCGCACCGAGCAACCGGTAGCGATCCTCTCCATAGTCCCAGCGCCGGTCCCGGCGGATAATCCGATTCGGGTCGAGAAACGCACGAATCGCATAGCTGAAGTCGAAACCGCGATGCGTGAAGCAGTCATCACTCTTGCCATCGTCCCACTCGAACTCCATCTCAGGTATGTAGGCCAGTGGCCTACTTCTGTCAACATCGGCGGCGGCGGCGGCGCCATCAGCGATAGAGGCCCCAGAACGGCTCGTCGTATGTGTCGAGCCGGGGTTCGGGCCAGTTGCCGTATTTTTCGAGCACGGCTTCGGGCGGGCGTTTCTTCTTCCAGCCGCGGATGAATTCGTCGAACTTCCGGCCCTTCGCCAGGCGCTGCCTGCGGATGCGCGCGCGGATCCGCGCGGTCGCCTCTTCGTCCGCCCGCGCGCCGTCTTCGTCGAGGGCGACGCCGTAGATCTTTTCCGCCACCTCGCGGGTGATCAACTCGTCGGCGAGGTCGGCCAGCACCAGACCGGGGTCGCGCTCCAGCACGTCGCCATAGCCGCCGCCGGCGCCCACCGAGTGGACCACGAGGTCGTTCTCGCCGAACCCCTCGGCGTCCTTCGACGACGAGGTGACGACGTAGTCGCCGCCGAGCCGCTTGCCCGCCAGCAGCGCGTACTGGCCGAGCTCCAGATCCTCGCCCGCCCGCACCCGCTCGGCCAGGTCGTTGTCGCGGATCACCAGCCGCGGGTTGGGCGGGCCGGCATAGCCGCCGAACAGCCCGTAGTTGAAGCTCAGCTTGTCGCAGCTGCCCCAGGAGCTCATCGCGCAATCGGCCTCGCCGCAGCCGATCGCCACCTCGAGCAGCGGCGTGCCGCCGCGGTACTTGCCGAAACCGTGGAAATTCTTGTCGAGCTTGCGCGACAGGATCAGATGCGGCAGCCGCTCGTCCTGCTCCTCGACCTCCCCGGCATCGGTCCACGGCCCCCAGTAGAAGCCGAGCGCGTGCTCGCCATCCATGTCGTAGCGCCCGCCGCCGCCGCCGGCATTGGCGGCGCCGCCGAAATTGGCGCCGTAATAGCCGCGCCGGTTGACGCCGCCGAAGATGGGCAGCGAGTAGTTGCGCGACTGCGGCGCCTGCACCGCCTCGCGATGCTCGCTCGAAAACAGCATCTTGGCGCCGACCATGTACATGTTCTGGGTGGCGAACGAGCAGGTCTGGTTGGCGAGCCCGTGCGCCAGCTCGTCGGGGGCGTTCATCATCGACGGCCCCTCGACATAGTAGCTGACCGGCTCCAGCAGCCCGGCATTGGCCGGCAACAGGCCGCGGAAGAAATAGGAGAACAGATAGACCGCCGTCGCCGCGCGGGTCAGGTGCCAGCTCGAATTGAACGGCCCTTCGTCATTCTCCGGCGAGACGCCCTGGAGAATGACGGCGAGCCGGTCGTCCTCCTTGACCACGGTGACCGGCACCCGGGTCAGCCCGAAAAACGTGCCGTGGTCGTCGTTGAACAGGACCGAGCGGAACACCCCGTCATTGATCTCGCGCAGCCGGGCGCGGGCGTTCTGCTCGCCGCGCACCAGCACCCGGCGCATCCCGCCGAGCACCGGCTCGGCGCCGCGGCGCTCGACCTCGCGCAGGAAGCGCCGGCGGATCTGCAACAGCGTGGCGACGCGCGATTTCAGATCGGCGGCAAAGACCAGCGGGTTGCGCACCGTGCCGGCCATGTAGTCGAGCACGTCCTGGCGGAGCTGGAAGTTGCGGCCGATCCGCACGGCCGGCATGTGGAAGCCTTCCTCGTAGCGCGACTTGGCGGTCGGCGCGAACCCGCCCGGGGTGATCGAGCCGGTATCGCCCTGGTGGCCGCCGACCTCCGCCCAGGCGACGAACTCGCCCTCGTGGAAGATCGGCATGGCCGAGAACATGTCGAGATTGTGGACGCCACCCGCCAGCTCCTCGTTGAAAAAGAAGATGTCGCCGTCGGCGAGCCCGACCGAGGGGTCGTCGCGATAGTATTTGAGGATGTATTTGAGCTGCGCGTTGTTGAGCAAAGTGTGGAAGTAGATGCCGGTCCCCACCACCACCGGATCGCCGGAGGCGGTGAAGATGCCGCAATTCATGTCGCCGGTGATGATCCCTTCCGAGATCGAGAGCGCCATATAGACGTCGCGCGCCTCCTCGACGATCGAGCTCAGCTTGTGGGTCAGGATGTCCGCGTCGACGTCGCTCAATCGCGCCATGCCGCGGCGCTCGGTCTCGGTGACCGGCTCCAGCCCGCGGCAGATCAGCTCGGGATCGCAGCCCGGACGCCTGCCATAGACGTCCCGGTCGTAGATCAGCCAGTCGAACAGGCTGACATGGCGGTCGAAGAGCTCACCCACGCTTCGCTCCGCCCTTCCCTCTCGCCGTCAGTCCAGGCGCTCGATCCACCCGGTCCCCCAGTCGTCGGTGCGGATGCGCCAGCCCGGCGGGGCGACGATGACGGTATCGTCGGCCTCGCAGAGGACCGGGCCGGGGATCGTCACCCTGGCGCCCAGCGTCTCGCGGCGATAGACCGGGGTGTCGATATGGCCGTGGTCTGGCCCCCAATAGGCCTTGCGCGAGCCCATGCGCGAGGCTTCCGGGTCGCGGTCGCGCTTGAGCTTGGTGAATTCGTGCTTCTCGGCCGGGCCGACGGCGTTGACGCGCATCTCGACCATCTCGATCCCGGCCTCGGGGTAGCACGCGCCGGCGCCGTATTTCTCGGCGTAGCGCGCGTTGAAGTCGTCGCAGATCGCCTTGACGTCGTCGCCCGTGTCCAGCCGCAGCCCGGGGACGGGGACCGGCAGGGTCTGGCGCTGCTGGCCGTAGCACAGATGGACTTCGAGCTCGATGGTGACCGATGAGAGGTCGAACCCCTCCTCCGCCATGTCGCGCTCGCCGATCGCGGTCAGCCGTTCGACCTCCTGGTTGAAGCGCTCGATATTGTCCGCCGCGTAAGTCCCGTCGCGGTGCGAATAAAGGTTGAGATGGAGCGTCCGCTCATAGGTCTGAAGCACGTCCATGGTGAGGGTCGAAAAGGCGCCGAACACGCTGGAGACGGAGAACGTCGCCACCCGCCCGACATCCGCGCCATCGGCATAGCCGGTCGCATGCGCCGGCCCCGCCCCGCCGAGCGCGAAGAGAACGAAATCGCGCGGGTCCTGGCCCGAGGTGAGGGCGCAGATGCGGTACATCTCCTGGCCCATATAGCCGTCGATCAGCCGCTTTATGTCCCACGCCGCCTCGGTGACCGACCGGCCGAGGGGCTCGGCGATGCGGCTCCGGATGGCGGCCTCGGCGCGCGCGGCGTCGATGCGGATGCGCCCGCCGAGGAAATTGTCCGGGTTGATATAGCCGAGCACCACGTCGGCGTCGGTCACCGTCGGCTCCTCGCCGCCGCGGCCGTAGCAGGCGGGGCCCGGGTTGGAGCCCGCGCTTTCCGGCCCGACCCTGAGCTCGCCGTCGACCAGCTTGGCGATCGACCCGCCGCCGGCGCCGACCGACCAGTGGGCGACATAGGGGATCTGCACCCGGAACCGGTCGACCACGGGGTCGTATTCGTAGACCCGGTCCCTTCCCTCGACGACCAGCCCGACATCGAAGCTGGTGCCGCCCATGTCGGAGACGATCACGTTGGGCGCGCCGATGAGCTGGCCGAGCCGGTCCGAGCCGATCACCGACGCCGCCGGGCTGGAGCCCAGCAGATGCAGCGCCTGGGAGCGCGACAGCGAGGACAGCCCGCCGGTGTTCTTGGCGACGAAGACCGGGCGCTTGTAGCCGATCTCGCGCAGATCGTCGGAGAGGCGGAGCACATGCCCCTCGGTCAGGTCGCGCAGATAGGCGTCGATGATCACCGTCATCGAGCGCCGGTACTCGCCTGCCTTGGGCGAGATCTGGTGCGACAGGAAGACCGGCATATGGCCGAGAAAGCATTCGGGGAACTGTTCGGCGATGATCCCGCCGATGCGCGTCTCGTGGTCCGGGTTGACATAGGCGTTGAGCAGCACGACGACGAAGCCGCGCACCCCCTTGTCGACCAGATACTGGACCTGACGGCGCACGTCCTCGTCGCGCATCGGGATGATGACATTGCCGAGATTGTCGATGCGCTCCTGGACGCCGACGATGCGGTCCTGCGGGATCAGCGGCACCGGGCGGACGGCGCGGCCGCGGTCGTATTTCTTCTCGGTCGGCAGCCCGTCGCCCCAGTTGCGCGCGCGCCCGACATGGACGGTGTGCTCGAACCCCTTGGTGGTGATCAGACCGAGCTTGGCGCCGCGCCGCTCGATCAGCGCGTTGGTGCCGACGGTGGTCGAATAGGCGATCGACCGGGCCTCGCGCAGCGCGTCGTCGAGCGCCACCCCGGCGCGCTCCGCCGCCGCCCTCGTGGCGTTCATGAAGCCGACCTTGAGGTCGTAATGCGTGGTGTCCGACTTGCCGCGATAGACCGCCTTGTCGCGGATCAGCACGACATCGGTGAAGGTGCCGCCGATATCGATCCCGATGCGCGAATTGGCTTGTAAATCAGTCATAAGACCTTGTTTTCATATAGCTTTGATGAATGCCGGACGCCGCGCGCACCGGACCCCGAACGACCGGCCCCGGCGGCAGCGGTCTTGTAGCACGCGCCCGCGAGGCAAGTAAGTGGCGCGGCCGTTCCGCCGCGGCTTCCCGCTCCCGATAGGCGAGGCCGCGCCCGCCCGATACACTCCGGTGAGACAACCGGGGAGGATGCGGTGATCGATCTCTATTTCTGGACTACCGACAACGGCTACAAGGCACGGCAGATGGTCGAGGAGACCGGGCTCGACTACGCGATCAAGCCGGTCAACTTGCGCGAGCAGGCCCAGTTCGACCCGGACTTCATGAAGATAAGCCCGGGTCACAAGATTCCGGCGATCGTCGATCCGGACGGGCCCGGCGGCCGCAGGGTGACGCTGTGCGAATCCGGCGCGATCCTCAAATACCTCGCCGAGAAGGCGGGCGGCGCGCTCTACCCGGACGACCCGGCGCTGCGCCCGGCGGTCGATCAGTGGTTCTTCTTCGGCACCTCCACCTTCACCCCGCTCGCCCAGCAGTTCGGCCTGTTCTTCCACCGCTTCGGCGAGGAGGTACCGCCCGCCAAGGCGCATTACGACACCGTGCTGCGCGACCTGCTGGCGATCTTCGACCGGCATCTGGCGGACAACGAGTACTTCGCCGGCTCCTACTCGATCGCCGATATTTCATCCTACCCCGACGTTCACATCCACGGGGCGAACGGCATAGGGCTCGACGACTACCCCAATCTCAAGCGGTGGCACGATGCGATCGAGGCACGCCCGGCGGTGCAGCGCGCCTGGGGCGACTACTGACCGCGCGGGCGTTGCGCGCGACGTCCCCCTGAGTAGCGGCCCCTCGACTTCGCTCGGGACAGGCTGAAGCCGCGTATCGAACGCCCCCCGATTGCCCGGCCGGACGCCTTGCGGCACATTCCGGGTCCGGCCGGGGATGGCCCGCTTGCATCGGAGAGGGAACATGGGCGAAGCGCGCAACGTGTTGTGGATCATGGCCGACCAGCTGCGCTGGGACTATCTGTCGTGCTACGGCCATCCGCATCTGCACACCCCCCATCTCGACCGGCTGGCGGCGCGCGGGGTGCGGTTCGCCAACGCCTATGTGCAGTCGCCGTTCTGCGGCCCATCGCGCATGTCCTCCTATACCGGGCGGTATTGCCGCTCGCACGGGGTGACCTGGAACGGCTTTCCGCTGCGCGTCGGCGAGCCGACGCTGGGCGACCATCTGCGCGACATCGGCGTCACCCCGGCGATCGTCGGCAAGACCCACATGATCGCCGACGCCAAGGGCATGGAATGGCTCGGCATCGACCCCGGCTCGACCATCGGGATCCACATCTCGGAATGCGGCTTCGAGCCCTTCGAGCGCGACGACGGGCTGCACCCCTACGGTCCGATCGACCCCGACCCCGACTATAACGACTGGCTCAGGGAGCGCGGGGTGAACGCGCCCAACCCATGGGAAGAGCACGCCAATGCAGGCGTAGACGAGGACGGCGAGCTGCGCTCCGGCTGGCTGATGAAATATTCCAACCTGCCGGCCAATATCGACGAGGAGCTGTCGGAAACCCCCTATATGACCGGCCGCGCCATCGACTTCATGGACCAGGCGGGGGATAAGCCCTGGCTCTGCCACCTCTCTTACATCAAGCCGCACTGGCCCTATATCGTCCCCGCCCCCTACCACGACATGTACGGCAAGGAGCATATCTTGCCCGCGGTGCGGTCCGAGGCGGAGCGCGCCACCGACCACCCGGTGTTCCGCGCCTATATCGAATCGCGGATCTGCCGGACTTTCTCGCGCGACGAGGTGCGTGAGCGCGTGATCCCCGCCTATATGGGGCTGATCAAGCAGATCGACGACCAGATGGGGCGGCTGTTCGCCTGGATGGAGGGGCGCGGGCTGATGGAGAACACGATGATCGTGTTCACCTCCGACCACGGCGACTATCTGGGCGATCACTGGATGGGCGAGAAGGATCTGTTCCACGACACCTCCGTCAAGGTACCGCTGATCGTCTACGACCCGCGCGACGAAGCCGACGCGACGCGGGGCCAAATTCGGGGCGAGCTGGTCGAGTGCATCGACCTCGCGCCGACCTTCCTGCGCTATTTCGGCGGCCGGGACCTGCCGCACATCATCGAGGGGCGGGCGCTCGACCCCCTGCTCCATTCGCCGGGCGCGCCGGAGAGCTGGCGGCGCTACGCGATCTCCGAATACGACTACGCGACCCGGCCGGCGCGGCTCGCCATCGGCAACGCGCAGGAGGATGCGAGGCTCCTGATGATCCGCGACGCGCGCTGGAAATACATCCACGCCGAGGGGTTCCGCCCGATGCTGTTCGACCTCGAGGCGGACCCGGACGAGCTCCGCGACCTCGGCGCGAGCCCGGAGACGGAACACGCGGAGGTCCGCGCCAGGCTGCACGAGGCGCTGTTCGCCTGGGCGCGGCAACACCATTGCCGGATCACGCTGGAGCCCGAGACCATCGAGCGGATCAGCGGCGGCGAGCCGCCCGGTATCCTGATCGGCTTCTGGGACGAGGCGGAATACGAGGCCGCGTTCGGCAAGCCCTTCGACCAGCGGCCCTGACCACGCCATGCTGGACGAGCTGGAGGCGCGTTAGTCCTGCCTGGAGGCCGCGGCCATCGTCTTGCCGTCGAACGCCGGCAGGCTCTGGAACGAGCCGAAGCCCTGGGCCGCATACCACACCGAGAAGTCGAGCATCGCCTCCGGCGACGGGGCGTCGACCACGTCGACGAAGTCGTACGGCCCCTGAGTATAGAGCACCGACTGGATCTTGATCCCGAGCTCCCGCGCCTTGGCGCGCGCCAGCCGGTTGCGCTCGTCGTGCTTGGTCAGCCACTCGGCGCTCTGCCGGCCGAGCAATACGTATTTCATGAAACCCTCCCCTTCGCGAGGCGCGGCGCGCCCGCCCGCGATTGGTAACCCGGCACCGGACATTCCGCAACGCCGCACCCGCGGGTCTTGACCGCCGCCGCCCACCTGCCCGAGAGTCGGTGGATCGGTCCCGGGCAGGAGGATAGCGCGCCATGCTGCAGCGATCGTCTCCCGGCGCCGTGGCGCTGCCGGAGGCCGGGGCCGAGCGCGCCTTCATCGAGGTCGCCGCGCTCAACAAGACCTTCGTCGGCCAGGACGGCGAGAAGGTGGTGGCGCTCGAAGGCCTCGACCTCAGCGTCCGGCGCGGCGAGTTCGTCACCATCGTCGGCCCGAGCGGCTGCGGCAAGTCGACGCTGCTCTCGCTGGTCGCCGGGCTGCTGGAGGCCACGGCGGGCGAGATCCGCATCGGCGGCATGCGCATCGCCGAGCCCTATACCGATCTCGGCTTCGTCTTCCAGAGCGATTTGCTGCTCGACTGGCGCACGGTGACCGGCAACGTGCTGCTGCCCTGCGTGATGCGCGGGCTCGACGAAGGCGCCTATCGCGCCCGCGCGCAGGAACTGCTGACCTCGGTCGGGCTGGACGGATTCGAGGGCAAGCGGCCGTTCGAGCTGTCCGGCGGCATGCGCCAGCGCGTCGCGCTCTGCCGCGCCCTCCTCCTCGACCCGCCGATGCTGCTGATGGACGAGCCGTTCGGCGCGCTCGATGCGCTGACCCGCGAGCAGATGCAGGTCGACCTCCAGACCGTCTGGCACCGCACCCAGAAGACCGTGCTCTTCGTCACCCATTCGATCTCGGAGGCGGTGTTCCTGTCCGACCGGGTGATCGTGATGACGCCCCGGCCCGGCGCCATAAGGGCGATCCTCGACATCGACATCGACCGGCCGCGCGACCTCAACGTCCATGACACAACCGGCTTTACCGGGATCGTCCACGAGATCAGGCTGATGTTCCAGGAGATGGGCGTGATCAGCCGCTGACCCGACGAGGACCGACGATGGCGTTATGGAACCGGAAATGGAGCCGCGACGCGTTCTGGATGGTGGTCTCGTTCGGCGCGCTGATCGGCCTCTGGGCCGGGATCGTCTGGCTGTTCGAAACCCCGAGCTATCTGCTCCCCGGCCCCGGGGAGGTGCTCGATTCCGGGCGCGACAACTGGCTGCAGATGATCCCCCATTCGGGCTGGACGATCCTGTCGGTGCTGTCCGGCTATATCCTCGCCATCGTCGTCGGCGTGCCGCTCGCGGTAATCGTGGTGTCCTCGTCGACGCTGGAACGGATCCTGTACCCGCCGATGGTGGCGACCCAGAGCATTCCGAAGATCGCGCTGGCCCCGCTTTTCGTGGTCTGGTTCGGCTTCGGCATGTTCCCCAAGGTGGCGGTGGCCTTCCTGATCTGCTTCTTCCCGATCGTGGTCGACACCATCGTCGGCCTGCGCAGCATCGACCCGGCGCTGGTGCAGCTCGCGCGCTCGATGGGCGCGCCGCCGCGGCGGATCTTTCTCCGCCTGCGCCTGCCCGGCGCGCTCCCCAGCATGTTCGGCGGGCTCAAGGTGGGCTCGGCGCTCGCCGTGGTGGGGGCGCTGACCGGCGAGTTCATCGGCTCGGATAACGGGCTCGGCTATCTGCTGCTGAGCGCGGCGGGCGAGCTCGACACCGCGCTCCTGTTCGCCATCCTGTTCGTGCTTTCGCTGCTCGCGATGGCCTTCTTCTACGCCATCGAAGTCCTGGAGCGGCTGATGATCCCGTGGCACGTGTCGCAGCGCGCGCATACGGGTTGAACGGCGTAACCGCACAAGAAACCAAGGAGGAAACCATGAGAACCGCAATTACGGCCGCGGCCGCGGCCACGCTCCTCGCCGTCTCGATTTCGGCCCAGGCGGCCGACAAGGTCTCGATCAGGACCGACTGGATCAAGAGCGCCTATCACGCGATCTGGTACCACGCCAGGGACAAGGGAATCTTCGCCAGGAACGGCATCGAAATCGACATCCGCGACGGCCGCGGCTCGGTGATCTCCGCCCAGACCGTCGGCAACAAGACCGTCACCTTCGGCACCGCCGACGGCGGCGCGGTGATGGTGCTGGTCTCCAAGGGGCTGCCGGTCAGGATCGTCGCCTCCTATCTCCGAACCAACCCGGTCGCCATCATCTTCCCCAGGAAGAACGGCTGGAAGAGCTGGAAGGACCTCGCCGGCTCCCGGATCGGCTTCTCGGCGGGCGGCGCGACGGCGGCATATTTCAAGGCGCTCGCCAAGAAGAACGGGATCGAGGGCAAGGTCAAGCTGGTGTTCATGGAGCCCGCCGCCAAGCTTGCCGCGCTGTTGACGGCCAAGGTCGACGGCATCGATTCCTTCGGCTTCCTGCAGGCGCCCAAGGCGACCGCGGCAGGCATCCCATCGACCTATTTCAGCTATGCCTCGGGCGGCATCGTGGTGCCCGGGCTCGCGCTGATCGCCCATAACGACACCATCAAGGACAACCCGGACCTGGTGCGCCGCATGGTGGTGGGCTTCCGCGAGGCGCTGGCGCTCGGCCAGAAGGAGCCGGAGGCCGCGATCGCGTCGCTGCGCAAGGTCGCGCCCAACCTCAAGCCCGGGATCTCGCTCGACATCCTCAAGGCGTCGTTCGACCTGTTGGAGAACGAGGCCAGCAAGGGCAAGCCGTCCGGCTGGACCCCGCCGGGCGATATAGAGAAGGCGCAGAAGACGCTGATCGAGTTCAAGCGGATCAAGAAGGAACTCCCGATCGACGCCTACTTCACCAACGCGTTCGTTCCGAAATCGTGAGTGGGGCGGCCATGACCGCGAAGACCGCGCGCCACGCCCGCCCGCCCGAAATCGCCGGGCTCGGACTGGAGGAGATCGCCGCCCGCTATGTCGCCCGGTTCGCCGACCGCAAGCCCGACTGGGCGGCCTTCGCGGACGCGCTGATCGACGGCTACCGGCGGGCGCAGCACCGCTTCATCGGCAATACCAGCGGCAAGCCCGACGAAGCGGCGATCCCGGCGAGGGCGTTCACCTTGAGCGTCATGTACGTGCCGCCGGGCGAGGGCAACGCGCCCCATACGCACGAGGTCGAGGAGGTGTTCTTCGTGCTGCAGGGGCATTTGACGGTGTTCTTCGAGGAGGAGGACGGCAGGCGTCTGGAGGTGGCGCTCGGCCCGTGGGACTGCGTCTCCTGCCCGGCCGGCGTCATCCACGGCTACGCCAACGACACCGTGGAGCCGGTCTATCTCCAGGTCATGGCCGGCAAGGCGCAGCCCGAATTCATGGGCTACGCCGACCAGGCGCTGTTCGACAACCGCGACCGCCACACCCGCGGCGGCGCGCCGGGGTAGCGGGGGGGACCCTTCGACGGGCTCGGGGCGGGCCGGGGGGTGCGCTCTCCCCGCCGTCGGTTATTCGAGGAGGGTGGCGAGCCGGGCAAGCACCTCGTGCACGATGCGCTCGGGGACCGTGTCGACATGTCGGCCCTTCCTCGCGCCGAGATCGAGGGCGCGAGGCTGGTCGCAGCGGATCACGCCGGTCGTTCGGGTGCCCGCGCCTTCGAGAGACACCGCGAATCCGCGCCTGCGGGCGAAGCCTCCGCCCGTGGTGATGGGCAATACGACCGGGGTCCCGGTCAGCTCGTTGAAGGCGGCGGGGGAAACGATCAGTACGGGCCGGGTACCCTGCTGTTCATGGCCGGCGGTGGGATCCAGGCTGACCAGCCAGATGTCGCCCCGCCTCACTACAGCAGCTCTTCGCCGACGGGCTTGGCATCGATCCAGGCACGATCCTCGGCGGACGGAGCACCGGTCTCGTCGCATTGCGCCAGAAGCTCATCGAGCGAATAGCTGGGGCGCGGTTTGGGCTGGATGACCAGGCGGCCGTCCTCCACGTCGATATCCACCCTGGCCCCGGCGCGGAGCTTCAGGAGGTCGAGAAGGGCGGGGGGAACCGCGAGCATGACGGAACCGCCGACCTTGCGCAGGTTGGTCGTATGCATGGACATCTCCAATATTATACAACAATATAACAAAAGCAGGTCCTCCAGGCAAGTTCTGGCGGGCGGGGAGCGGCCCGGGTAGCGGCGGAACCTGGCTCTCTCCGCCCATCGCCCTTCCCGACAACGGGATCGCGCGGATGCGGCGGCGCGATCGATGGCGGATCTTAATCTTTGCCAATCCGCTAGCGTCGGACCATGACCACGATGAACATATCGCTTCCCGAGGCCAATCCTTCGTGGACGATCAGGTCAGCGCGCGCGGCTGCGGCAGCGCAAGCGAGTATGTCCGCGACCTGATCCGCAAGGACCGGGACCGCCAGCGCCTGCGCGCGCTGCTTCTCGAAGGCGCGGCGTCGCCGCGGGCGGGTATGGCCGATGCGGACTATTTCGACCGGCTCCGCGGCCGGGTCCGCGAAGCCGGCGGGCGGTGAGCGGCAAGCCGGCTGTCCTGCGCAAGCGGGCACGGCGCGACATCGATCGACGGCGGGTGGGGTGGGAGGCTGACCCCTTCGCCCTATCGAGCGGAGCCGGCGCCTCAAGGCCGCCGAGGGGGCGGGGGAGTGGCCTGCTCCGAGCTCGCCGACGAGGAGATATCTTCCCGATCCGGCGGTTCGCCGCACACTCTTTCCCGGTCACCTCACGAATCGGAAATCGTTTCTGAGCTTGGCGATGTCGATGCTTCCCCAGCACTTCCGCATGAGCTGCGAGCCCTTCGGAGGGAACGCGCCGTGGATGACCTTTATGCCCCTCGTCTCAAGGAATTCGGCCACCGGCACGAAATCCCGATCGGACGAAACCAGCACGGCGATATCGTAGTTGTCGACCCAGGCCAGGCTGATCATGTCCGTCGCCATTCGAACATCCACGCCCTTCTCTTCGGTACCCCGCATGTCCGCATTGCAAGCGGGGCATTGCGCCACCGCCCCATGACAGGCCGGGCATCTTGGCGGAGACCGCTTCTTCTGGCGCGGAACGATCGAAACGCTCACGCCCGGAAACGTATCGACGACCGTCGTCGCCCAACTCCTCAGCCCCCGGTCCCTTTCGCTCGCAGGGTCGTAGGAGCCATAGAAATTCAGCCCCTGATATGTGCCGGTTGCCGCGGCGTCGACGAGCGTCGATGCGGCCTGGGCCAATACGGGTCCAAGCTTCGACCAGTCGGTGCGGAACGCTTCCTCCACCTCCCGCATGGACAGCGAAAAATTCTAGAAATCGACGAACACCCTCACACGGTGGCGTTCGCGATGCTGCGGATCGTCGTCCGGCACGTCGGATCCCAAAAAAATACAGGGACGCACAAGGCGTCCCTGGGGTCATGTTGACCGGACCCCGTGTATCCCTTTTCGGGCGGTGATCCGGTGGGTTGTATTGGCCCAGAACGTAGACATGTCGGACCTGTCTGGCAACCCTTCATCCGGCCCCCCGCTGCCTCCCGTACCCGGGGGCCTGTGCTTGGCTCTGGACCCCGGAATTTCATTTCGCTCCGTCCGGGGTGACAGGGGAGGTAGTCCCTCCTCATCATATCGTCCGGAGCCGCGCGTGGCGCAGCGCAGCGGAGATATCTTCCGGCCTCGATGCCACCACGTCTGCGCGAGATTTCTCCGCTTCGCACCCGCAGCACTCCGATCGGCATGACGGGGGGACAGGGGGCGCCCGGCGCATAAACACCGGCTGTCACCCCCGCCTATGCACCGGAGGCTGGGGGCGCACCTACCGGCCGCCGAATGCGCGAAGTGGGGAATAACGCGGCGTTTAAACAATTGGGTGTTGTTTCGATTACTGCTTGGTCGTCGCGCTTTGCGGCGCTTCCGTTTGCCGTTCCTTTCCACCGCTCGTTTCCTTGGTCGGGCCCCAAACCAGGCCAATCCCCAAGGCGAGGACAAAGCCAATCACCGGCATCGAGAACGCAAATGAAGAAGTACATGCGTGACTAATCTTTGCATTCATCCGTTTACGCTCCTTGCCGTTGAGCCGCTCTGTCTGGCGGCGAACCAATAAGTGATGACCGCCGAGGCAATTGGAAGGATGGCCAAGAATATGTCTTTGCCGTCATCGTGTTTGTCGGTGGCGATGAAATATCCCACAATAGCCGCTCCCACGACAAAAAGGAATCCAGTCGCCACGTAGGTCACGATCATACGAACGGCGCTACGATTGTGTTCTCGCTGTTCCTCAGCATCGCTTTTCTTTCCGTTATGGGTTTTGCGGGATCGGTCTTTTCATCCTCAGACATGGATCCTCCTATCTGTATGTGATTTCAAATGACTGACGGCATGTCCAGCTACCAGGAACGGCGGCGCTCCGGAACTCAGACTCGAATTGCAGGATCGCGTACTACTCGATGTTGCGCCGACATGCGCCGGGTGCGGCGAGGGCGGCCCGCCAGAACGAGTGGGCCGCCCCACCAACCGCACCGATGGCCTATGTCTTGTCCTTGTCCTTGTCCTTTGTGAGGTCCTCGACCTTGGTCGTCGATGCGTGCCGCCGAACGCTTTCTATTCCCCGCTGCGCGGCCTGCTTGGTCGTGTACCGCTCCGATGTCGCGATCACTTCGCCGGGTCCCGAAGCGTGCAGGTTGAACATGTATTGATCGTCGGAGGTCTTCTTCAACTCGTAATAAGCATCAGCCATGGCTGTTTCTCCACGAGAAGGAAGGCGCAGTTGACCGGTTCACGGAATGCTTTAGGATTTCCGCGCTGATATGTTTGTCTCGTGCGCCTTCCAGGGTTTACACGAGGCCACCTTGGCCGGGCTTTGCCAGGCCTATTTTGTCGTGGCATGTCGTCATAGAACTAAGTAAGGCTGGATCTACTACTCGGCGGTTGTCGTTTTCGCCGCCGATTCTACTGTCGTGGGCAGATAAGAAAGGAAGGCGCAGGCGGAATGCTCTAGGATTTCGGATGGGCCGGCCGCGCCGTTCGGTTCGGCGGTCGGGAATGCGGCCGCCGACCGTGACGAGCGGGAGAGGACGCGGCGGTCCCTCGGTACGGTCCCGGCAGACCTGCTCGGGATGAGGGGCGCGGGGATACCTCGCCCTGAGCGGCGGCGATGCCGCGCGGTGAGAACGTCCCGGATATCCGAACCGGCGCCCGGCAGAGGATCGGTCTGCCTCCGTGGCTGTCGCGGCGCGACGGAGGGTGTATCCTGACGGGGCGGGATCGGTGCCGGGGGGAGGACGCGTATGGCGCTCGAAATCTTGCCCATCGAGGCGACGCTGGGCGCCACGGTGCGGGGCGTCGGGCTTGCCTCCATCGACGATGCGACCTTCGCCGCGATCGCGCGCGCGTGGGACGACCACGCCGTCCTGGTGTTCCCGGACCAGCATCTGTCGGAGGCCGAACAGGGCGCCTTCAGCCGCCGCTTCGGGCCGCTGGAGCGCAGCCTGACGGAGAACAACGTGGGCGCCGACCCGGAGATCATCGTGCTCTCCAATATGCGCGAGAACGGTGGGCTGTGGCCGGCCGACAGCGCGCACGGGCTGTTCCTTGAGGGCAACAATTACTGGCACACCGATTCGTCCTACAAGCGCGTCCCGTCCAAGGGCTCGGCGCTGGCCGCGAGGACGGTGCCGGCGACCGGCGGGGAGACCGCCTTCGCCGACATGCGCGCGGCCTACGATGCGCTGGAGACGGAGCTGCGGGACTGGCTCGCCGACAAGACGGCGGTCCACAGCTACGCCTACAGCCAGGGCCGGGTCGGCGGCACCGAGGCGCTGAGCCAGGCGGAATGGGACGCGCTGCCGCCGGTCGCCCACCCGGTGGTGCGGCGCCACCCGGCGACCGGTCGGCCCTGCCTCTATATCGGGCGCCATGCGAGCCATCTCGTCGGCGAGGACGAGGGGGAGAGCCGCGCCCTTCTAGAACGTCTGTGCGAGGAGGCGTGCCGGCCGCCCCGCGTCTTCACCCATCGCTGGCGGGCGGGCGATCTGGTGCTGTGGGACAATCGCTGCGTGCTGCATCGCGGCCTCGGCCACCCGCCGGACCAGCCGCGCCACATGACCCGCACCACGCTCGCCGGCGACGGCGGGTCCAACGAGTGGTCGCTCTAGGCGCTAGCCCGGGCCTAGCGCCAGGATCTTGCGGACCAGCACCGTGGCGAGCTGCTGCGCCCGCGCGATGTCGGCGGCACCGAGGCGCTGGCGCAGGGCAGCGCGCCGGCGGACGGCCTCGCGGTTCCCCTGGGCGGCGGCGAGGTCGTACCAGGCAAAGGCCCGGACATCGTCTTCCGGCACGCCGCGCCCCGAATCGTACATCGCGGCCAGGTTGAACTGGGCCGGCGCTTCGCCCTGCTCGGCCGCGGCGCGGTACCATTTGACGGCCTCGCGATCGTCCCGGGGCAGCCCGCCCTTGCCGGTCTGGAACATGATGCCGAGGCCGTTCTGCGCGCCCGCGTGCCCCTGCCCGGCGGCCGCGCGATACAATCGCACCGCCTCGAAATCGTCCACCACCACGCCCTCGCCGCCATCGTACATGGAGGCGAGATTGAACTGCGCCTGCGGGTTTCCCCGTTCGGCCGCCAGGCGGTACCAGGTCAGGGCCTCGGAATCGTTCTCCGCCACGCCGCCGCCCCGGTCCAATTTGAAGCCGAGGCCGACCTGTGCCCGCGCGAGCCCCTGCCGCGCGGCCTTGCGGAGCCATTTGACGGCTTCGGCATCGTCGCGGGGGACGCCCTCGCCGTTTTCGTACTTCGTCCCGAGAACGAACTGCGCCTTCGCATCCCCCTGCAGGGCGGCGAGACGGTACCATTCCACGGCCTCGGCATCGTCCTCCACCACGCCGCGGCCCTCGTCATACATGACGCCGAGGTTGATCTGCGCGATCGCGCTTCCCCGTTCAGCCGCCTTGCGAAACCATCCGAGGGCCTCAACGTGGTTTTTCAAGACGCCCTCGCCGGCGAAATAGAGGATGCCGAGATTGATCCCCGCTTCGATGCTCCCGCGTTCGGCCGCCTCGCGGTACCATCTGACGGCTTCGGCGCGGTCCCGGAGCGCGCCCTGGGCGCGATGGCGGATCAGGCCGAGATTGAACTGCGCCTCGGTTTTTCCCTGTTCGGCCGCCTTGCGATACCATTCGGCGGCCTCGGCGAGGCTCCGCGCAATGCCCTCGCCGGTGTCGTACATGTAGCCGATCTGGAACTGCGCGACCGCATCCCCCTGCTGCGCCGCCCTGAGAAACCATTCGAACGCCCGGGCCCGGTCGCGGGTTGCGCCGCGCCCATTGTAATACATGTCGCCCATGCGGCGCTGGGCCCTCGGATCGCCCTGCTCGGCCGCCATTCGTTCGTACAGATCGGCCGCCGCCGCGCCGCGATCGAGCGCGGCGAGCGTCGCCAGAAAGATCGACGCCGATACCGCCAGCGCGCCGGAAACCCGCTTCAAGCCGAGGCCCCCCGGCGTCCCGGGCGGCCGGGATCCGCGGCGTCAGGCTCGAAGCGCGCCGGAATTTTCGGCCATCGGCACATGATATGATTGTATGCGAAATTGACATACTACTCCAGCTTGCGATTTGTCGCAGACATCCGGCGCGCAGGTCTCGCCGCGTTCGGGCGGGCCGGGCCTATCGCGGCTTGCCGGGCCTCGCGCGGAGCGATCTTGCCTGCAGTGCGATGGGGATGGAGAGCGTGGTCAGCACGAACAGCCCGGTCAGCAGCTTCAGATCGGACGGTATGAGGCCGAGTGCGAGCGCCACCGCCACCACCTGGAAATAGGCCAGCGAGCCGACCACCGGGGCCGCGAGCTGGCGGGTCAGCGTGCTGCGCCCCACCAGGGTTTCGCCGAGGATGGTGGCCGCCAGCCCGACGATCAGCACGCCCACCCCCATATTGACGTCGGCATAGGCCTGGTGCTGGGCCATCACCGCGCCGCCGAAGGCGCTGAACCCGCCGGCCATGGCGAACCCGGCGACGATGTAATAGTGGGTCGGAATGCCCTGCGCGCGCGACATCGCCTGGTTGGCCCCGACGCACCGGAGCGCCATGCCGAACTCGGTGTTGAGGAACCAGTAGAAGACGGCGAGAAAAACCAGCACCAGGGCCAGGATCAGGACGAACTGGGTCCGCGGCTCGCCCCCGTCGGCGTCCAGCGCCAGGGTGAAGATCGAATCGTTGTCGAACAGCGCGGTGTTGGGCCTGCCCATGACCCGGATGTTGATGCTGAACAGCATGGTGAGGACGATGATCCCCGCCAGCAGCGAGGGAACGCGCAGATAGAGGTGGATCAGGGCGGTGGTCGCGCCGACGACAAAGCCGAACAGGACGGCCGCCGACAGGCCGAGCACGGGGTGGAGCCCCGACACCGTGAGGGCCGCGAAGATGGCCGCGCCGAACGGAAAGGCCCCTTCCGATGTCAGGTCGGGCAGCCCCAGAATGCGGAACGGAATCATCACCGCGAGCGCGGGGAAGGCGAAGATCGCGCCCTGGACCAGGCTTACCGTGAACAGGTTGACGTACATGTCGACGAAGCCCATACCGGCACCGTCAGCCCAGCAGCATCTTGTCGTCGGTGACGCGGAACCGCCCGACCAGGTCGTTCACGGAAAGGCCCGATTTCTCGGCCGCTGCCGCGTCGAGGACGATCTGGCCCTCATGCATCATGAACAGCCGGCCGCCGAATTGCAGCGCGTGCTGCATGTTGTGGGTGACCATGACGGTGGTGATGGCCTCCCCGGTCACCACCTCCGATGTCAGCCTGAGCACGAGCTCGGCCGCGCGCGGATCGAGGGCCGAGCAATGCTCGTCCAGCAGCATCAGCCGCGGCGCCACCAGCGACGCCATGATCAGGGTCAGGGACTGGCGCTGGCCGCCGGAAAGGAACTGGACCTTTTCCGACAGGCGGTTCTCCAGGCCGAGCCCGAGAACCGAAATCTTCTCCCGGAAATATTCCCGGTTGCGCCGGTTGAGCCCGAGCCTGAACGTCTTTCGCTTTCCCCGCCGCGAGGCGACGGCCAGGTTCTCCTCGATGCTGAGGGCGGGGGCTGTGCCCTGCATCGGGTCCTGGAACACGCGCGATATCAGGCTCGCTCGCTTGTAGACGGGCTGGTTCCCGACATCGCGCCCGTCGATCAGGATTTCCCCCGAATCGATCAGGACTTCGCCGGCAAGGGCGTTCAGGAGCGTGCTCTTGCCGGCGCCGTTGCTGCCGATGACGACGGCGAATTCGCCGTCCTCCAGGTCGAAATCGATGTCCCGCAAGGCGATTTTTTCGTTCGGGGTGCCGGGCGAAAAAACCTTGCTCGCATTGCGGATGCGGACCGACACCGCACCCTACCGGCGACCGGTCACATCACGCATTTGCAGTCCTTGAAGGCCGCCGGTATCGGCAGCTTCAGCTCGCCGAACCGCTTGGCGCTGAGGAACACCCCGTGATCCTCCGGCCGGGGCCGGAAAATCGCAAGCTCGGACGGCTTGGCGCCGCGCAGAATCTTGGCGGCGAGCAGCCCGGCCTGGCGCCCGACATCCCGCCAGGACACCGAGACCGCGGCCAGGACATGCCCGGCCTTGACGCCCGCCGGGCTCGCGTTGATCACCGGGATCCTGTTGCGCTTCGCCGACGCGGCCACCGCCGCGAGGGCGGGTTGCAGCATGCTGGACGGGATGAGGTAGATGAAATCCACCCCCTTGAGGGCCTCCACCCGGTTGGGGATGTCGTTGGTGGTCTCGACGCTGATCGCCCGCAACGCGATGCCCACCTTCTTGGCGGCGGCCTCGGCGTATTTGACGTTCACCCGGTCGTTCGCGTCGCCCGGGTTGAACAGGAGCCCCATCGTCGAGACCTTGCCCAGGATCAGCTTCGACTTGCCGATGACGGTGTCCATGTCCTGGAGGTTGGAGGCGCCGACGAAACGGGCGCTCCCCTTGTCCCAGGATTTCACCAGCCCCGCGTCCACCGGATCGGTGACCGGCGCGAAGACGATCGGCAGGGACTTGTTGCGGATCACCCGCCTGGACGCCTGGGTGATCGGCGTCGTCACGGTCAACAACAAATCGGGGCTGGACGCTTCCAGCGCCGTCAGCACCTGCGCCACCAGAGACGGGTCGAAATTCGCGTCCTTGTAGACGTATTCGACACCCGCGCCTTCCTTGAGACCCTGGCTCGCCAGACCCGATTTGAAGCCGTCGATCACCAGCTTGAGAACCGAATGCGGGCCGAGGCTGGCGATCGCGACCTTCTTGTTCGCAGCCTGTGCCGGGAAGAGAGTAAACGCCGACAGGGCCAGTCCCAGGGCGATGAGCCCGGAACCGCGCTGCAACCTGATCATGCTTGCCTCCCCTCTATCGTTTGTTTCGATTTTCGGATCGCAACGAAGAATGCTAGACGAGTTCGAGTGTAGTCCCTCTCCTGCCGGTCGCACGGAGAATCGAGTACCAGATCGAGCTCAGCATTTCGGTGCCCGACACCCCGATTGCGGGCTGGCGCTTCTCGGTCCGCAGCAGGCCGCCCTCGCGGTCCCAGGCCTCGACCTCGGCGACCGCGCAATCGAGCCCCGGATCGCAGACCAGCCGGGCCTCGCAGTCGTCGAGCCCGGTCGACACCAGCGCGCAGGTCACCATGGTGTTGACGTTGCGCGGGTAGAGATGGGCGATGCCGCGGACCGGACCCTGGTATATGACGGTCTCCCCGTCGATCCGGTCGGGGTCGAGGCCGCTATCCGAAAAATCGATATTGTCCGGGTGCTTCCTGAAGGTGATCCGCACGCGCTCCCAGCTCCCCGCCCGCATCGCCAGCTCGTCGCCGCCCGCCAGCGCGCCGGCGGGCAGGAGCAGGCCGGTGCCGTTCTCCTTCGCGGCGGCCTCCAGCCGGGCCCGAAGCCCGTCATCGGCGAGCGCCGTGACCGAGAGCGGCATGTAGCTGGCGAAGCCGAGAAACCCGGCGCCGAAGCGCTCCGTGATACTGGGATGGGCGCATTCGACGATCAAATCGGGGCGGCGGGCGCGGGCGCCTTCCAGGTCGTCCAGCCGGATGGCCGGGTCGAGGCCGGCCAGCGCCTCCGGGCTCCGATTGTGGACGAAGGCGGTTTCGAACCGCCTTTCGCTCCGCCCGATCCGGTCCACGATGAAGCGGCCGATATAGCCGTAGCCGATCACCCCTATGCGCAGCGCGCTCATGTCACCGCTTCCCTGGCCTCCGTCCTGAACGCCCGCCATGCGCCGCCCGACATGACGGTCTCGATGGCCGCCACGGCATCCCACACATCGACATGGCGCATGTAGAGCGGGGTGATGCCGAATCTCAGGATATCCGGGTCGCGAAAATCAGGGATGAGGTTGCGGGCGATCAGCGCCCTGGCGATCGCATGGGCTTCGGCGTGGCGGAACGACAATTGGCTGCCGCGGCGCGACGGATCCCTCGGGCTCGCCAGTTCGAGGCCGTGACCGGCGAGTTTCTCGTCGGCGAGCTCGATGAACAGCCCGGAAAGCCGCCGTGACTTGGCCGCGACCTCTTCCATCGCCACCCCGTCGAAGCACGCGACGCCGTCGATGACCGCGCGAAGCGACAGCACCGGCGGCGATCCGACGAGGCACTTGTCGATCGAATCCGACGAACGGTAGCGGCCCTCGAAGCGGAACTGGTCGGCATGGCTGAACCAGCCCGTGACCACCGGCTCGAAGCCGCCGATGGCGTCCCGCGAAACATAGGTGAAGGCGGGGGAGCCGGGGCCGCCGTTGAGGAACTTGTAGGTGCAGCCGACCGCGTAATCGACGTTACAGCGGTTGAGCTCCACCGGAATTGCGCCGGCCGAATGGCAGAGATCCCATATCACGGGAACGTCGAGCGCGTCGCACTGCGCCGTGATGGCCCGCATGTCGCAAACCGCACCCGTGCGGTAGTCGACATGGCTCAGCACGACCAGGGCGGTCTCGCCGTCGACGGCATCGGCGATCCGCCCGGGCTCCGCCAGGACCAGCTCGTGGCCCCTGTCGAGAAGATCGACGAGGCCTTCGAGGATGTAGACGTCGGTCGGGAAATTGCCGCTTTCGGTGACCACTTTCCGCCGGGTCCGGTCGCGGCGCAGCAGCGACGCCGCCAGCTTGAAGATATTGACGGATGTCGAATCCGAGACCGCCACCTCGCCTTCGGAAGCGCCGATCAGCGGGGCGATGGCATCGCCCGCCCGGCCGGCGAGATGGAACCACCCGGCGCCGAGCCAGCTGCCGATCAGCCCCCGCCCCCATTCGGCTTCGACCAGGTCGCGGATGCCCGCAGCCGTCGTCCTCGGCAGCGCGCCGAGCGAATTGCCGTCGAAATAAAGCACGCCCTCGGGCAGCGAGAACCGCGACCGGCATTCCGCCAGCGGGCAGTCCTCGTCCAGAAACTGACAATCGGTGCGATCCATGGGGATTCCGGGCCGGCAGACGGATCGGTCACGCAACCGTCAACCTAGAGCATAGCCGCGAGACCGGGCAAGCCGGTGCGCCCCTTCGATACGCGGCTCCGCCGCTACTCAGGGTGAGGGATTTTTCCTCATCCCGAGCAGGCCCCGGAGGGGCCGTATCGAGGGACGCAGCCTCCGCGCCTTCCCGCCCCTGCCGGTCAACGGACATGCCGTTGCAGGAACCCCAACATCGATTCGTGCATCTCTATGAGCTTCGATGTCCCGAATGTCGCAACGGCGTGGCGGCCGTGCTTGTAGGCGATCAATTGCGACGTCTTCCCGGCCTTCATCAGGCGATTGTGCAGACGTTGCGAATGGGTGGCCGGCACCCGCTTGTCCTTGAGCCCGGCGACCAGCAGAACCGGCGCCGTGATGCCGCCATGGGTGAGGAGCGGCGAGGTTGCGGCCAGAACCTCGCCGGGAAAGTCAGGGCTGCCGAACCAGTGTTGCCATAGCGCGCGGTGGCCCGGATGCCGCCAGTCCCTCTTCCAGAAGGCGACGGCGTCGGCGATCGGGTTTACCGCGATTCCGGCCGCGAAGACCTCGGGGTCGCGGGCCAGCGCCGCGAGGACGAGGAAACCGCCGAAGCTGGGACCGTAGAGCGCGACCTTGCCCCGCTCGGCGTGCCCCCGGTCGTAGGCCCATTCGACCGCGTCGCGGATGTCGTCCAGCACCGCGTCCGGGAATTTGCCCCGGGCGGCTTCTCCATAGCCCCGGTTGTAGCCGGCGGAACCGCGATAGTTCAGCTTGAGGACACTGAAGCCCCGGCTGGCGAAGAACTGTGTCGTCGCGTCATAGGACCAGAGATATCTGAGCCACGGCCCGCCATGGAGCATGAGGAGCATCGGCGGCCGTATCGCACCGACCCGGAGCGGCCGGGTGAGGTAACCGAAGATCCGCCGTCCGTCGCGCGCCTCGAAATCGACCGGCTCGGTCGACGAGAACGCGCCGCCGGGCACCGCCAGCGAACTCACCGACAGTCTTCTCGCCGAACCTGCCTCGAGGTCGAGGAGATACTCCGCCCGCACCACCCGTTCGTCGAAGACCGGCACCGTGAGATAACGCCCGGCCCGGTCGCCGCTGATCACGCCGAGTTGCGCGGGCCGGCCGACCTCCCGGTACAGCGCTTCGAAGGCCCTCCTCGCCCGATCGTCGAAATAGCGGATTTTCTGGTAACCGGGATCGCTGAACGCAACCAGGGGCCGGCCGTCGTCGGCTGCGAGATTTGCCCAGCGCACATCGAACCGCGCGTCTCGATGGAAGACCTTCTCGGCGCCGGTTCGAACGTCGAGTACGACCACGGCCTGCCGGTCCCGCCCCCGGTTCGACAATGCCCAGACCGTGCCGTCGGGACGCACCGGGCCCAACAGCGACAGCCAGGTGCCGGCGTCGAAGACGAACACCTCCTCCCAGGAGCCCTCCGTGTCCGGGGCCTCGAACGCAAACCGGCCGGAGGGCGCGAGCCTGAGCCGCGCCGCCGCCCGGCCGTCTGCGGTCAGCAGCCACTCGAAGCGGTTGTCCAGGCTGGGCGCCCCGTCGGCCACGGATTCGCACTTGGCGCGGCCGGAAATCTCGGGGCGCGGATCGCAGCGATAGAGCCGGTTTCGCTCTTTGAGCGCCCGCACCATGAGGAACGGGTGGTCGGGGGTCGGCCAGCGGACGGCCTGCCACCCGGCGAGCGGGGCGAGGTCGACCCATTTGGCCTCTTCGACCCGGTCCACCGCGACTCGAAGCACCCGGCCCATCCTGTCGTTCGCGTAGACGATGTTGTTGCTGGATCCCCAACTCGCCCGGAGGAAACGTCGCGGTGCCAGACCGTGTGGCCGCCCTGTGTCGGCATCGATCACATCGATCGCCTGGCCCCCAGACCACTGGCGGGTAACGATCATGCGCGAGCCGTCGTGCGACAGGGTGTGATTCCAATTGCCGACCAGGGGACGGAACAGCCGGGCGGCGGGAATTTCGGCGAGCGCGGCCGCCACCGAAGCCAGGATCAGGCCGGACGCGGCAACTCCGGATACCAGCAGCGCGCGCGCGGATTTCGGCCCCGCGAGTGTCACATTCTTGGATTGCATGACTGAACTATTTTCACCCTTTGTCTGCGATCCGGTCCGTCCGAGTGTCAAGGTTCGGGTCCCGTCGGCACCGGATTGCTTGGCTCCGTTCGATATGACGAGGCGCCCGCCGCCTCATCCCCCCGCCGCCAGCGCCAAGCCGACGACGTTGCGGATCAGCGCCCGGCCGCGCCCCGCCTCCAAATTGAGGATCGATTCCGGGTGGAACTGCACCGCCCAGACCGGGAGCGTGCGGTGCTGCAGCGCCATCGCCACCCCGTCCTGGGTCCAGGCGGTGACTTCGAGTTCGTCCGGGGCGGCGTCGCGCGCGACATAGATCGAGTGGTAGCGCCCGACCGAATAGCGCCCGGGCAGGCCGCGGAACAGTTTTACGTCGGCGGTCTCGATCTCCGACGGCTTGCCGTGCATGGGGTAGTCGAGGATTTCGAGCGCGGCCCCGAAATGCTCGGCGATTCCCTGCAGCCCGAGGCAGACGCCGAAGACCGGGATGCCGCGCTCCACACAGGCGCCGACCGTCTCGGCGACGCCGAAATCGCCGGGCTCCCCGGGGCCGGGGGAGAGCACCGCGAGGCCGGGACGGCTTGTGTCCAGCAAATCGGGGTCGAAGCCGAAGCGGAGCGTCTCGACCCTGGCCCCGGTCTGGCGGAAATAATCGCCGAGCGTGTGGACGAAGGAATCCTCGTGGTCGACCAGCAGAACGTCGAGCCCCTCCCCGATATCCGTGTCGCCGTCGCCCGCGGCCTCGGGCGGCGCCGGCTCCTTGAGCACGTCGAGGAAGGCGGACGCCTTGACACCGATCTCGTCCTCCTCCTCGCCCGGATCGGAATCGTAGAGCAGCGTCGCCCCCGCCCGGACCGAGGCGATGCCGTCCCTGAACTGGATCGTCCTGAGCGTCAGCCCGGTATTCATGTTGCCGTTGGCGAAGGCGGCCCCGACCGCGCCGCCGTACCAGCGCCTGGGCGAGCGCTCGTGGTCCTCGATGAACTGCATCGCCCATTTCTTCGGCGCGCCGGTCACCGTGACCGCCCAGGTATGGGAGAGGAACGCGTCCAGCGCGTCGAATTCGCCGCGCAGCACCCCCTCGACATGGTCGACGGTGTGGATCAGCCGCGAATACATCTCGATCTGGCGGCGCCCGATCACCCTGACCGAGCCCGGCTCGCAGATCCGCGACTTGTCGTTGCGGTCGACATCGGTGCACATGGTGAGCTCGGATTCGTCCTTTTCCGAGTTCAGCAGGGCGCGGATCTGGCTTGCGTCGGCGATCGGGTCGGCCCCGCGCCTTATGGTGCCGGAGATCGGGCAGGTCTCGACCCGCCGCCCCTCGACCCGGACGAACATCTCTGGCGAGGCGCCGACCAGATATTCCTGCTCGCCGAGATTCATGAAGAAGCCGTAGGGCGCGGGGTTGACCCGCATCAGCCGCCGGAAGATGGAAGACGGCGGCTCGGCCGCCGGGCGCCAGCTATCCACCCCGGGCACGGTCTCGAACAGGTCGCCCGCCTTGAACCGCTGTTTCGCCACGCGCACCGTTTCGGCGTAATCGCCCGGGCCGTGGTCGCTGCCGCCGTCGCCCGGCGGTGCGAAGCAATAGGGCTCGTCCGGCCCGCCGCGCGCGATCCCCTCCGTCGACTCGCCATCGATTTCGAACTCGTAGGACCGCCAGGTCGCCTCGCCGCGCTGGTGGTCGACGACGAGGACCCGGTCGGGCAGATAGAGCACCAGGTCGCGCGTCTCGCCGTCCCGGTTCTGCCTGCGCTCGAGCGGCTCGAACTGGAAGGCGAGGTTGTAGCCGAAGGCGCCGTAGAGCCCGAGGAAGCGTTCGCGCCCCGGCGCGCGCAGGAAGTGCAGGATCTCGCGCACCAGCGAAAACACCGAGGGCTGCCGGCTCCGCTCCTCCTCGGGGAAGCGCCCGGCGGGCGCGCGGATCTTGACCGAGAACCCGTCCTCGCCGGCCTCGTGGCTTTCGACGAAATCCCAGCCCGCCACGCGCCGCGCGAGCGCGTTCGCGAGGATCCGCCCGCGCGCCGACAGCGCGGTGACGCGCGCCGAGCGCCCGGTCGCCGAGATTTCCAGCGGCGGGTCGACGAAGCCCATGTCCCAGCGCGTGTAGCGCCCGGGATATTCGAAATCCGACGACAGCAGCACCCCGCGCCGGCGGTCGAGCCGGTCGACCAGGATCATCCGGGCGTTCTCGTAGGCTTCCGCCGCGCTCTCGGTTCTGACCCGCACCCCGCCCGGGGTATTAAAGGAATCGGTTTCCGTAGCCCTCGACATGACGCCTCCCCTCGCCGGAGCTTCCGGAGGCCATGTCGCCTGAAGAAACGAAAATGGCTGCCCGGGTCCGGCAGCCACACAAATCACGCAGGAATTGCCGGCCGCCTGTTCAGGCGCTCCGCCACCGGTTCGTCGAAATCGAAATGTTCCGCATGACCTGCTTATTGAGACGCAAAGCGCGGGCCGGGTCAACCGGGAGCGCGGGCGTTTCGCCATCCGGGGGATTTGTGGCACAAACCCGGATCGGCCCTGGGGGAGAGAAACCCATGTTTATCGCGATGAACCGGTTCCGCATCGTGCGCGGGCGCGAGGCGGAGTTCGAACGGGTGTGGTCGGAACGCGACTCCCATCTCGACGGGGTGCCGGGCTTCGTCGAGTTCCGCCTGCTCCGCGGATCGGAGGCCGACGACCATACGCTCTACGCCTCCCACGCGCTCTGGCGCGACCGCGAGTCCTTCGAGGCGTGGACCCGGTCGGAGGCGTTCCGCAAGGCCCATGCAGGGGCCGGCGCCCGGGGCAACCTCTATCTCGGCCACCCGGATTTCGAAGGATTCGAATCCGTGCTCGAGCGCTGACGGCGTTTGCGGATCCCGAACCCCGGAGCCGCCCTCGCCGGCCTGCCGCCGTCCTGGCAGGGCGCGGCGTGGATGACGATGAGCGCGCTGCTCTTCGCCGTGCAGACCGCGATCGTGCGCTATCTGTCGAAGGAGATGCATTTTCTCGAGATCTCGCTGTTTCGCGCCCTGTTCGGCGTGGTGGTCATGCTGCCCTGGCTGCTGCGCGCGGGGCTGGGCGCGATGCGGACGCGCCATACCGGGCTCTACGCCGCGCGCGGGGCGCTGAGCACGGTGGCGATGTATGGATGGTTCGGCAGCCTCGCCTTGATCCCGATCGCCGACGCGACGGCGATCTCGTTCACCTTTCCCCTGTTCATCGCCCTGTTCGGCGTCGTGTTCCTGCGCGAATCGGCGCACCCGATGCGCTGGACCGCGCTTTTTCTCGGCTTCGCCGGAACCCTGGCGATCGTCCGTCCCGGCTTCCAGGAGACCAATCCCGGCATGCTCATGGTGATCGGCGCCGGGCTCTGCATCGCCAGCTCGGCGATGATGGTGAAGGTCGCGATCCGCAGCGACCATCCCGACACGGCCGTGCTCTACCAGTCGGTCTACATGCTGCCCTTCGCGCTCGTCGGCGCCGCCTTCGTGTGGCAATGGCCGACCCTGGAGCAGTGGCTCTGGGGGCTCGCGCTGGGCGCGGCCTCGGCCACCGCGCAACGCTTCTACACCCGCGCCTTCGCGGTCGGTGAGGCCGGCGCCGTCGTGCCGTTCGATTTCACGCGGCTGCCCTTCGCCGTGGCGATCGGCTTCGTCGCCTTCTCCGAACTGCCGGATGTCTGGACCGTCGTCGGCGCGGCGATCATCTTCGCCGCATCGGTCGTCGCCCAGCGCAGCGAGGCGCGGCGCAACCGCCGTTAGCATCGCGGCGGCGCTCTCCCCCGAAATTGCCCGCCGGTCCGGCGGCCGGGTCTGGTGCAGCCGGGGCGTGGGGCCCTCGGCACGGCGTCTGGCGCCTACTCGGGATAGGAAAAAATCTCTCACCCTGAGAGGCAGTTAAGCCGCGTTTCGAAGGGTCGGCGCGACCCGGTTGGCTTTGCCGGTGCGTGGTGATAATTGTCGCTTATGTTGTCATACCAAAAATCGATGGCATTGCGGCGGCCCGGGGTTGCGGGCGTCTTCTACCCGGCCGGCGCCGAGGAATGCGCCGCGGCGGTGGCGCGCTGCCTTGCCGGCGGGCGCCCGTCGCCGCCGGGCGAGCCCAAGGCGATCGTCGCGCCCCATGCCGGGCTCGCCTATTCCGGACCCATCGCCGGCACCGCCTTCGCGCCGCTCGCCGGCCGCCGCGCCCGCATCCGGCGCGCGGTCGTCTTCGGGCCGGCGCACCGGGCGGACTTCCAGGGGATGGCGACGACCTCCGCCGACGCCTGGGCCTCGCCGCTCGGCATCGTCCCGGTCGACCGCGAGGCGGTCGGGAAATTGCTGGCGCTCCCCCGCATCCGCACCGACGACCGCGTGTTCGCCGGCGAGCACAGCCTGGAGGTCCAGATCCCGTTCCTGCAGCACGTGCTGGACGATTTCGCGATCGTTCCCGTCCTGGTGGGCGATGCGAGGCCCGGCGAGGTGACGCGGGTCATGCGGATGCTCTGGGGCGGGCCGGAAACCCTGATCCTGATCTCCTCCGACCTTTCGCATTTCCACGAATACGAAGACGCGCGCCGCATCGACGGCGGGACGGCGACGCTGGTCGAGCTGCTGCAACCCGAGCGGATCGACGACGAACGCGCCTGCGGCCATCTGGCGCTCGGCGCCGCCCTGGGGCGCGCCCGGGCGCTCGACATGCGGGTCACCGCGCTCGATATCCGCAATTCGGGCGACACCGCGGGCGGAAGGGACCGGGTCGTCGGCTACGGCGCCTTCGCGATGGAATACGCCGAATCCGCCCGCCTCCCGGACGGCGACCGCGCCCGGCTGCTCGACGCGGCGCGCGCCTCGCTCGCCTTCGGGGCCGGGAACGGAAGGGCGATGCGGGCGGGGCTGGACTCAGGGCTGTCGCCGGCGCTGACGGCGATCCGGGCCTCCTTCGTCACCCTCCGGATCGGCGGCAGGCTCAAGGGCTGCGGCGGCTCGGTGACGGCCGCGCGGCCGCTGCTGCTCGATGTCGTCGCCGGCGCCTACAAGGCCGGGTTCGACGGTACCGCCGCGATCTCGGCGGAAGAGCTCGCCCGCGCCAATATCGAAATCTCGGTGCTCTCGACCCCGCGGCCGATCCGCTTCGCCGACGATACCGAGCTCGCGCGCAAGCTCCGCCCGGATGTCGACGGGCTGATTCTGCAGGACGGGGAGCGCCGCAGCCTGTTCCTGCCGAGCGTCTGGCAGGGGGTGCGGAGGCCGGAGGAATTCGTCAAGCAACTGAAGCGGAAAGCGGGGCTCCCACCCGACCATCGGTCGGACAGCCTGCGCGTGTTCGGTTTTACCGCCGAGACCTTCGGCGGCCGGTTCCGGGGCGGCTGAGCCGCGCGGCGGAGCGTCCCTCGATACCGCCCTCCGGGCCTACCCGGCGCCGCCCGTGTTCTTGGTCAGAGTGACGACGTTGCGGCCGTCCTGCCGCCGGTACTCGAAGCGGTCCATCATCTGGTTGACGAGGTGGAGGCCGAGACCGCCCGCCTCCCGCTCGTCGAGCGGCGCTTCGGTGTCGGGCTCCGGCATCTGCGTCGGATCGAACGGCGCGCTGTCATCGACGATGACGACGACGAGGGTGTCGTTTTCCCGGCGCAGGACGATCTCGATCCGGTGCGGGTCGTCGTCGTCGTAACCGTAGCTGACGGTGTTGGTCAGGAGCTCGTCGATCGCCAGGTTGATCGCATAGGCGATTTCCGGCGCGACCTCCCGGGCCGCGCAGAACGCGTCGATGCGGGCCGCGACGTCGGCGATCTCGCTCAGATCGTTGGCCAGCGAGAATTCGATGGTGTCGTCGTTCGCTTGGTTCATCGTTCCATCCCGCCTCTTACTCCTCGCGCAGCGAGCGATAGAAGAAATCCGTCACCGGCTTGACCAGATAGCTTACCACCGAGCGCGTCCCGGTGCGGATATGCGCCTCCACCGGCATGCCGGGCGTCACCTGCAGGTCGCCGAACCGGCGGCGGTCGTCGTCCCCGGCGCGGCCGCCGGTCCCGCCGGCGGCGGCCGGCCGGTTCACGGCAAGCTCCACCTCGTACCAGTCGAGGCCGGACCGCTGGTCCCGCATCGCGTCGGCCGAGACCCGCACCACACGCCCGTCGAACTCCGGCGTCTGGCGCGCCGGAAAGGCCGAGAAGCGGAGCATCGCCGGCTGCCCCGGATAGACCTGGTCGACGTCGATCGGGTTGATCCGCGCAATCACCACCAGCCGCGCGTCCGCCGGCACGATCTGCAGGATCGGCTCGCCCGGCCGCACCACCTCGCGGGGCGCGAACACGGTCATCCCGAACACCTCGCCCGCGACCGGCGCCCTGACCTCCAACCGTCCCAGCCGCTGGCGCAGCGCGGCCAGCCGCTGCATGACCTGGATCTCCTGCGCGCTCACATCGCGGGCCCGTTCCTCGGCCGCCTCGATGCGGCGGGAGTCGATCTGGAGGATCTGGATCTTCAGCTCGGCGATCCTGCCCCGGACGCCGGCGATGCGCGCCGCGGTGTTGCCCGACTGGCCCTCCAGGTTCTTGGCCCCGCGCTCGACCGCGAGCAACCGCGAAAGCTGCGTCAGCCCCTTCCGGAACAGCTCCCGCTGCGCCGTGAGCTCCCGGGCGATCAGCCCCTGCTGCTCCTTGAGCGAGGCCGCCTGCGCATCGAGCCCGGCGATCTCCTCGCGCGCCTGTCCGATCCGCTCGCGGAGCCGCGCCACCTCGCCGTCGCGGGCCGCCGAGCGCGCCCGGAACAGGCGGTCCTGGCCGTCGAGCACATCCTTCACCATCGGGTCGGACGCCGCCCGGGCGGGCAGCCAGCTATCCCAAACGATGGCGTCGGCGCCCCGGAACTCGGCCTCCAGCCGGTTCCGCCGGGCGGTCAGCTCGGCATGCTGGGCCTGGAGCATCGCCTCCTCCGAACGCAGCTCCGCGTCGGCGAAGCGGAGCAGCACCTGGTCCCGGGCTACCCGGTCCCCGTCGCGGACCAGGATCTCGCTGACCGTGCCGCCGTCGATATGCTCGACCGCCTGGTTGCGGGTCTCGACCGCGATCCGGCCCGGTGCGATCACCGCGCCCGAGACCGCGGCGAACAGGCTCCAGCCGAGGACACCGGCGACCAGCAGGAATACCCCGCCGAAGCCAAGGGCGAGCGCCCGGCCCGCCGGGAACGACCTGTCTGCCGCCCGCCCCGTCACGACGCGCTCTCCCGGGGCGCCCGCCGGCTATCGGCCAGCGCGCCCGGCCCGGCACCGTCCGATGGCTTGGCGAGGCGGTCGGGCCGGCGGATATGCACGACCCCGGTTTCGGATTGCGCCCGCGCTTCGCGCGCGGGCACCGGGCGCCCGCCTTCCATCGCGTAAACCCGGTCGCATTGCGCGAAAGCGCCCTGGCGGTGGGCGACGATCACCGCCGCTCCGCCGCGCTTCTTGTGATCCTCGACGGCGCGAGCGAGCGCCACGGCTCCGTCGGCGTCGAGGTTGGAATCGGGCTCGTCCATCACCACCACCGCAGGCGAGCCGTAGAACGCCCGCGCCAGCGCGATTCGCTGGCGCTGGCCGCCGGACAGCGCCGCGCCGCCCGCCGAGACCTCGAAGTCGTAGCCGCCCGGGAGCTTGAGAATCATCTCATGCGCCCCGGCCCGCGTGGCCGCCTCGACGATGTCCTCGTCCTTGGCATCGGGGGACATGCGGGCGATGTTCTCGGCCACCGTTCCCTCGAACAGCACCACCTCCTGCGGCAGATAGCCGACATGCCGGCCGAGCGCGGCGCCGTATTGCTCGAGCTCCGCCCCGTCGAGCCGCACCGAGCCCGCCGCCGGGCGCCAGACCCCGGCCAGCGCGCGGGCGAGCGTCGACTTGCCGGATGCCGAGGGTCCCGCGATCCCCGCCGCCTGGCCGGGTTCGAGGCGGAAATTCGCCCCGCGCACCGCCGGCACCCGCGCGCCCGGCGCGGCGACGGTGAGGGCCTGCACGTCGAGGATCGCGCGCGGCGCGGGCAGCATTGTCCGCGGCCGCTCGGGCGGCGTGTCGGCGAGCAGCGCCGCCAGCGAGCGCCGGGCCGCGAGCGCCCGCTGGAGAAGCGGCCACTGCGCCACCGCCTGGTCGATCGGGGCGAGCGCGCGGCCGAGCAGGATCGACGCCGCGATGATCGCGCCGAAGGTCACCTGCGTCCGGATCGCGAGCCACGCGCCGAGGCCCAGCATCATCGACTGGAGGAACAGCCTGAGCGTCTTCGACGTGACGCCGTAGAAGCCGTTGCGGTCGGACACCGCCATGGTCCGCTCCAGCAGCGCGTCGCGCATGGCGCCCGAGCGCGCGACCGCCGCGTCCTGCATGCCGAGGCCGTGGACGGTCTCGCTGCCCGCCCGCATCTGCTCGACGAAATGCGCGGAACGCGCCGTGGCCTCGCCCAGCTCCTTCTGGAGCCGTGCCGTCCTTGCCTGGTTGAGAAGGGCGATGAGCAGCAGGAGGGCGCCCGAGAACAGCGCCAGCAGCCCCAGCATCCAGTGGAACATGAACAGGGCGCAGAGGAACACCGGCGTCCACGGCGCATCGAAAAAGGCGAACGGCCCGTTGCCCGAGGCGAAGCGCTGGACCGCGTCCAGGTCGCTGAGCCCGGCCGCCGGGCGCGCCCGCTCGGCGGGAGCGATCGCTCGGGCGAGGATCGCCCGCAGCACACGCGCCTCCAGCCGGGCCTGAAACCTGGCTCCGGCGCGGGCCAGCACCCGCCCCCGCGCGTGGTCGAGAATCCCCATCGTCAGGAACAGGAAGGCGGCGATCGCGGCCAGCGTGACCAGCGTCGCCTCCGAGCGCGAGGTCAGCACCCGGTCATAGACCTGGAGCATGAAGATCGGCCCGGTGAGCATCAGCAAATTGACGAACAGGCCGAAGAAACCGCAGGCCAGGAACAGGAAGCGGCTTCCCGCCAGCGCGGTGCTGATCTCTCGATCGTCGATTCGGGTGTCTGTCATGAAGCGGTTTCCCGGTGCCTGGTCGGGAGGTGGGTTCCGGCGGGAGGAATTGCCAATACCCTTTTGCTGGCCGTCCTATAGGGTTAGCTCATTACCTGTCGTTATATTCGTATGTCCGGCGGCCGGGTGGGGGGCGAAATCACCCCGTCGACAGGGCGGCGGATCTAAACGACGACCGGTTTGGCTGGCCACCCGAGCATGCTGCCCGTGCGCCCGCTCAAGGCGTCGCGGCGACGCTCAGGAACAGGGAGGCGTAGAACTCCGCGAGCGGCCCCGGGTCGACCGGCGGCTTCGCATTCCTAGTCGCCGAGACCCAGAACTCCCGGCCTTTCGCGTCGCGCGCCTGGGTGGTCAGGTTCAGCACCCCGGTCTCGCTGCCGCCCTTGAAGGCCACGCGCTTCCAGCGCGACCGTCCGACCGGGCCGGGGTCGAGGAGCGCAGGATCGTGGGCCAGTGGAATTGCCGCCCTTCGATACGCCGCTTCGCGGCTATTCAGGGTGAGGGTACGGAGAGGGCGGCGCCCTCCTCATCCCGAGTAGGCGCGCGAGCGCCGTATCGAGGGACGCGGCGCAGCCTCTCCGCAGTTCCTTCGACACCATCGAACCGACCGGTGTCTTGGCGGCTACCCCGCTATTCCGCAAATTCGAACTTCAGGCCGGGAACCCCGCCGCCCAGCCTGTTCCGGAA
This sequence comes from Alphaproteobacteria bacterium, assembly GCA_965205995.1. Taxonomy (GTDB): domain Bacteria; phylum Pseudomonadota; class Alphaproteobacteria; order MPNO01; family MPNO01; genus MPNO01. The sequence goes on from OZ242200.1 coordinate 1,325,943, forward strand.
GCCGGACCTGACGGCATCGCGATACTTGGCCCCGAACGCCTTCGCGGCGTCGACGAATTTCTTCCTGCGCGGCGACTCCTCGATCGCGTCCGCATGCCAGTCGCTTTCGATCCACCTTCGAAACCTTTCGCGGGGCAACCCGTACGCTGCCGGGTTCGCGTAGTGCGCCACGCGAAAGTAGTCGCTGGCGTCATTCCGCCAGTACAAGTTCAAAACCAGCGTGGAGGTACCGGCGGTTTTCAGGACGTATTTCCTGACTTCGTCAAAGAAAGCCCATCGCGGCTTCCTTCGGCCGAACGGAATATGATTGATGATCCAACAATCGGCGTCGTTTTGGTTGTAGTTGCTGTCCGAATCGTTGTGGAGGACGTTGTTCCGGTCGCAGAGTTTGGGTCGCCTCAACCCGTTTCCAAAGGAATCGATGTTCGTCCTGACAACGATATAAGCCTTGGCCGAACCGTCTGCATTCTGGACGAGAAATGCGTTTGCGCTCGTAACAGGGCCAGTTCTGTCACTCCACAACCTGTCGGTCTCCGCGAACACCAGTTCCCACTCGCCTTCCGGCAGCGGAAGCTGCTTGTTTCCCAGCGTAGCGACGCCTTTCACCTTGGTGCCGGGGGAGGCGTCCAGGAGATTCTGGGCCTGCGGCGCCGAGATGGTCACGGCGATCAACGCGGCTCCCCCCAGGAAGGCATGAAACCGTGTCATGGCGTTACTCCCGTTGCAGTCTAGGTGCTGGTCATGGGACCAAGGGTCCAAGCCAGCGGGAACGTTATCACGACATCTCGAGCGTGCAAAAAAACTTGCGGTTTTGCCGAGGCAGCGAGAGACCGCCACCGCCATCGATGGCGGAAGCGCGTCAGGCGGCCTCCAGGGGCGTGATACCGGAGAGGTCGATGGTTTCGCGTGCGCGGGCGAGGTCCCAGGCCCGTTGCAGGTTCATCCAGAACTCCGGGCTGTTGCCGAAGAACTTCGCGAGCCGCATCGCGGTGTCCACCGTCATCGAGGTCTCGCCCTTCAGCAGGCGCTCGATCCGCGTCCGCGGCACCTTCAGCCGACTTGCGAGCGCAATCGCGCCCATGCCAAGCGGCTGGAGATAGAGCTCCGCCAGCACTTCGCCAGGATGAGAGGGATTCTTCAAGAGCGACATCTTCCGCGCTTTCGGTCTTTGCCCCATATGACAGCCCGGCCGCTTACCCTGCCGCCGGGGATGAGCGTATCATTTCCGGTCCACGGGAAGAGGAGCTCCTTCATGGGCGCGATCCCCGTCGCCTTCTATTCCGAGGGGTGCAGGCTCGTCGGAGATTTCTACCCGCCCGCCGATACCGGCGAGGCGCGGGCCGGTATCGTGCTCTGCCACGGCTATACCGGCGTCAAGGACCTCTATCTGCCCGACAACGCGCGGGTGCTCGCAGAGGCCGGCTACGCGGTGCTCGCCTTCGACTACAAGGGCTGGGGGGAGAGCGAGGGGCCGCGCACCCGCCTCGCCCCCTATAGCCGGGTGGCGGACACCCAGGCGGCGCTGACCTTCCTCGGCGCGCGGCCGGAGGTGGACGCAAGCCGGCTCGGGCTCTACGGCACCAGCTATGGCGGCGCGACGGCGGTGTGGACGGCCGCGGTCGACCGGCGGGTCGGCTGCGTCGTCAGCGTCGTCGGGATCGGCCATGGCGAGCGCTGGATGCGGAGCGTGCGCCGGCCCGACGAGTGGTTCGACCTGCTGGAGCGCTCCGCCGCCGACCGGGTCCGGCGCGCGCTGGACGGCGAATCGGAGTTCGTCGACCGCACCGAGGTGCTGCTGCCGGACCGCCAGTCGGCCGAGCTCGCCGCCGCCGCGCGGCAGGGCGTGCCCGGGGCGCTGGACAGCCTGCCCCTCGAATTCGTCGACGAGACGCTGGGTTTTCATCCCGAATGGGTGGTCGACAGGATCGCCCCCCGCCCCGTCCTCTTCATCACCACGGACGACGACCGGCTGGTGCCGCCGGAGGAATCCCGGGCGCTCTACGACAAGGCGGGCGAGCCCAAGAAGCTGGTGGTGCTCGAAGGCTACGGCCATTACGAGGTCTACACCGAGCCCGCCTTCGGCGAGGTCATGGGCGAGACCCTCGCCTGGTTCGCCGAGCATCTGCCGGCGGCGTGAGCGGAGGCAAGGAGCCATGAAACGAATCCTGCTAGCCGGTGCGCTTGTCCTCCTCGCCTCCGCCGCGTAGGCGCATTCGAAGATCGGTTCCACGGTGCCGGCGGATGGCGCGGTGCTGGCGGCGGCGCCGGCCGAAATCGTCCTCGAATTCGCCAGGAAACTGCGCCTGACCAGGGTGCGGATGACGCATGGCGGCGATGCCGTCGATCTCGACCTCGGCGGGCGCAAGTCCTTCGCCACGAGGGTCGCGATCCCGCTCGTCGGGACGGGCAAGGGCGCTTACCGGATCGAGTGGCGCGGGCTCGCGGCGGACGGGCACGCGATGCGCGGTGCATTCGGCTTCCGGGTGAAGTGAGCCTTGCCCGATCTCTGGCAGCTCGCCTCGGTCCTCGCGAAATTCCTGCTCTATATCGGCGTATTGGGAAGCGCCGGGCTGGTGCTCGCCCGCGCGGTGTTCGGCCGGGAAACGGGGCGGATGCAGGGCACGTTCCGCCGGCACGCGTCCGCGCTCGCGATCCTCGCGCTCCTTGCCGCCGGGCTCGGCTTCGCGCTCACCGGCGCTGCGATGACGGGCGACGCATCGGGTATGACGGACCCGGAAATGCTGGGCCTTCTGTGGCAGACGCCGGTCGGGACGGCTCTGGTTCTGCGGGCGGCCGGCCTCGCCCTGCTGCTCGGCGGGGTCTGGCTGCCGGGGCGCGGGGTGTGGGTCGCGGGAGCTGGCGGCATGCTGGCGCTCTGGTCGTTCTGCCGGGTGGGGCATGTGGCAGATACCGGGTCGATCTGGCTCGAAGCGTTGTTGTTGGTGCATCTCGCCGCCGCCGCCTTCTGGATCGGCATCCTCGCGCCACTCAGGAGCCTCGCGGCGGGGAGCCTGAGGGAGGCCGCCGCGCTCGGCCGGCGGTTCGGTACGATCGCCTCCGTCACGGTGCCGCTGCTGATCGCCGCCGGGGTGGTCATGGCGTGGCGCCTGCTGGGCGATGTCTCGGCGCTGGTTACGACCGGCTACGGGCTGACGCTGCTCGCCAAGGTCGCGGGCGTCGGCGTGCTGCTCGGCGCGGCGGCGGCCAACCGGCTCCGCTTCGTCCCCGGCATGGCACGCGGCGAGAGGGTGGCGGCGGAAGGCCTGCGCCGGTCGATCGCCGTCGAATGGGTCGCGGTGTGCGCCGTCCTGTTCATCACCGCCGGGCTCACCGGCCTCGCCGGCCTGCCCTCCTGAAACCCCTCACCCTTCCTTGAGCAGCCAGCGGAAGACCAGCGTGGCCGCCGCCGCGCCGGCGAGCTGGGCGAGGATAAAGCCCGGCGCATGGGCCGGCATGATGCCGGAGAAGGTATCGGTCAGGCTGCGCGCGATGGTGACCGCCGGGTTGGCGAAGGAGGTCGACGAGGTGAACCAGTAGCCGGCGGTGATGAACAACCCGACGGCGTAGGGCGTCGCGTCGGGACGGAAGCGCATTGTTCCCAGGATCGTCGCCACCAGCCCGAAGGTCGCGACGAACTCCCCGGCCCATTGCGGGATGCCGGTCCGGCTCTTCACCGAGGCGGCGAAGGCGGGCTCGGCGAACATCAGATGGGCGACCAGCACGCCAACCAGCCCGGCGGCGACCTGCACCAGGACGTAGAGCGCGGCATCGCGGGCGCCGATCTCGCGGCGGATCAGGAAAGAGAGCGTCACCGCCGGGTTGAAATGGGCGCCGGAGACCGCCCCGAAGACCAGGATCAGCACGGCCAGGATGGCGCCGGTCGCCACGGTGTTGCCCAACAACGCGAGCGCCGCGTTCCCGCCGGCCAGGTTCTCCGCCATGATTCCGGAGCCGACGACGGTGGCCAGCAGGAAGCCGGTCCCCAGCGCCTCGGCGGCGAGCTTGCGGGCGAAGGAAAATTTCACGGGCGCGCGCCGGGCTCCACGGGGCGGTCAGCCGGTCCGGCCGATGTCGTCGAGGCGGTCCTGAAGCGCGAGCCTGTCGAGCGAGCGCCTCGGCAGATTGACAAAGATCGAAATCCTGTTTGTCAGCATGCGGCAGGTGTCGGCGAAGGCGACGGCTGGAGCGACGCCGGTTCGTGCAGCGCCTCGATTCCGGCGTCGCGCGCGTCGTCCCGGCCCATGGTCTCGGAATGGCCGAGCCGGTGGAAGGTCTCCCACACCACCCCGTCGGGATCGGCGGCCCAGGTCTTGTTGCCCCGGGCGTAGCAGCAGAGGTTTTCCCTCTCCTCGAAGATCGTCTGCTCCGCCCGGGTCAGCGCGGCGGTGATCCCGGCGAGGGCGTCGTCATCGTCGACCTGGATGCCGAGATGGGAGATGCCCCCGCCTTCATCCTCGCGGCATTCCCTGGTCGAGACCGCGAAATTGACCGCGGGCTCGTCGAGCAGCCACTGGGCGTAGTCGTCCTTCAGCTTGGACGGCGCGGCGCCGAACAGGGTGCGGTAGAAGCGCACCGACCGGTCGAGGTCCGCGACGTGGAGATGGACATGCAGCCGTTTCATGGTCGTCGCTCCCTTCGATGCGCCGCGCAGCCCGTCCCGAGCGAAGCCGAGGGGCGGCTACTCAGGGTGAGGGAATAAAACAAACTCCTCATCCCGAGTAGACCCGGAGGGCCGTACCGAGAGGCCGCTCACGCGCAGCCCCCCCGCATCGCCGCCCCTATTATAGAATGACCGCCCGAAGATCCCGACCACCGCCGACGATGCGCTGATCGAACGCATTCGCCCGCTGCTCGCCGGGCGCGAGGGCTATTCCGAGCGCAGGATGTTCGGCGGCATCTGCTTCATGATCGGCGGCAATATGTGCATCGGCACGTGGAAGGGCGCGCTGATCGTCAGGCTCGACCGGAAGAACCACGAGGCGACGCTCGCCGAGCCGCATGCCGGCCCCGCCGAAATGAACGGCCGGACGATGAAGGGCTGGGCGCTGGTCGAGCCCGCCGGTATCGAGTCGGACGGCGACCTGAAATCCTGGGTCGACCGCGCCGCCGCCTACGCCGCCACCCTGCCGGCGAAGTGAGGGGCCCTTCGACACGCCCCCCTCACAGCGACTGGACGATCTCCTCGGTCATCTTCTTGGCGTCGTCGAACAGCATCATCGTGTTGTCGCGGTAGAACAGCTCGTTGTCGACGCCGGCATAGCCCGACGCCAGGGAGCGCTTGACGAAGAGGACGGTGCTCGCCTTTTCGACCTCGAGGATGGGCATGCCGTAGATCGGGCTTTCGGGGTCGGATTTGGCGGCCGGGTTGGTGACGTCGTTGGCGCCGATCACATAGGCGACGTCGGCGGCGGCGAAGGCGTTGTTGATGTCCTCCAGCTCGAACACCTCGTCATAGGGCACGCTCGCTTCGGCCAGCAGCACGTTCATATGCCCCGGCATGCGCCCGGCGACCGGGTGGATGGCATAGGCGATGTCGATCCCCTGCCCCTTGAGCGTGTCGCACATCTCGCGCAGCGCGTGCTGCGCCTGGGCGACCGCCATGCCGTAGCCCGGAACGACGATCACCTTGGATGCGTTCTTGAGCACGAAGGCCGCGTCCTCGGCGCTGCCCGCCTTCACATGGCGGTCTGCGTCCGCGGCGGCGGCCGCATGGCCGCCCTCGACCCCGAACCCGCCGAGGATGACGCTGAAGAACGACCGGTTCATCCCCCGGCACATGATGTAGCTCAGAATCGCGCCCGACGAGCCGACCAGCGCGCCGGTGATGATCAGCAGCGTGTTGGAAAGGGTGAATCCGATTCCGCAGGCGGCCCAGCCGGAATAGGAGTTGAGCATCGAGATCACCACCGGCATGTCGGCGCCGCCGATGGGGACGATGATCAGGAAGCCCAGCGCAAGCGACAGGATGACGATCAGCCAGTAGGAGATGGGCGCCTCGGCCATGCAGAGCCAGACCACCAGCGCGACCAGCACGACCCCGAGCCCGGCATTGAGCGGGTGCTGGCCCCGGAAGACCAGCGGCGCGCCGGTCACCAGCCCCTGCAGCTTGGCGAAGGCGACGATCGAGCCGGTGAAGGTGACGGCGCCGACCGCGGTGCCGATCGCCATCTCGACCAGGCTCGCGGTCTTGATGTCGCCGACACTGCCGATGCCATAGGCCTCGGGCGCGTAGAACGCCGCCGTCGCCACCGCGACCGCGGCGAGCCCGACCAGGCTGTGGAAGGCGGCGACGAGCTGGGGCAAGGCCGTCATCTGGATGCGCAGCGCGATCAAGGTCCCGATCGCGCCGCCGATCACCACGCCGGCGGCGATCAGCTCGAACGAGATCACCCCGGGATCGGCGAGCGTGGTGGCGATCGCGATCACCATGCCGGCGACGCCGATCGCGTTGCCGCGCCGCGCGGTCTCCGGCGAGGACAGCCCGCGCAGCGCCATGATGAAGCAGATGGCCGCGGCCAGATAGGCGATTCCGGTCAGATCGGCATGCATGGCCACGCCCTCAGCGCCGCTTGCGGTACATGCGGAGCATGCGCTGCGAGACGATGAAGCCGCCGAAGATGTTGATCGAGGCGAGAGTCACCGCGACGAACCCCATCACCTTGGAGAAGTGGAGCTCGGCGGGGCCGGCGGCGATCAGCGCGCCGACGATGATCACCGAGGAGATCGCGTTGGTGACGCTCATCAACGGGGAGTGGAGCGCGGGCGTCACATGCCAGACCACGTAGTAGCCGACGAATATGGCGAGAACGAATACGGTGAACAGGAAAATGAACGGGTCGGTGGAGGTGGCCTCCGCGGCCGATCGCGCCGCTACTTCTGGTTTCACGCTACATCCTTGTCGGCGGGCTCGGGGAGCAATGTGGGGTGGACGACTTCGCCGTCGCGGGTAATCAGGCAGGCGGCGACGATCGCGTCGTCCCAGTCGATCGCCAGCGTCCGGTTCTCGAGGTCGACCAGGGGGGTGAGGAAATTGAGCAGGTTGCGGGCATACATCGAGGACGCGTTCTCGGCCAGCCGGCTCGGCACGTTGACATGGCCGAGGATCTGCACGCCATGCCTGACCACGACTTCGCCGGGCTCGCTCAGCACACAATTGCCGCCCTGCTCGACCGCGAGATCGACGATCACCGAGCCCGGCCGCATCGCGCGCACCATATCCGCGTCGATCAGCACCGGCGCCTCCCGCCCGGGGATCAGGGCGGTGCAGATGACGATGTCGTTGCGCGCCAGCGCCCCGGTGAGCACCTCGGCCTCGCGCTCCTTGTAGGACGCGCCCATCTCCTTGGCGTAGCCGCCGGAGGTTTCCGCGTCGGCCGTCGCCGCCTCGTCGACGGCGAGGAACTTGGCGCCGAGGCTCTCGACCTGCTCCTTGACGGCGGGGCGCACGTCATAGCCGGTGACGATGGCGCCGAGCCGCCTGGCGGTGGCGATGGCCTGGAGCCCGGCGACGCCGGCGCCGAGCACCAGCACCCGGCCCGGCGGGATGGTGCCGGCCGCGGTCATCATCATCGGCAGCGCCCGGCCGAACGCGCCGGCGCCGTCGAGCACCGCCTTGTAGCCAGCAATATTCGACTGCGACGACAGGATGTCCATCGCCTGCGCCCTTGTGATGCGGGGCAGCAATTCGAGCGAGAACGTGGTGAGCCCGGCCTTGGCATAGGCCTCGACATGGCTTTCGTTCTGGAGCGCGGCGAGCGCGCCGATCACCACCGAGCCCCGCTCCATCAGCCCGATTTCGTCGACGCCGTCCTCGACGTCGATCAGCGGGCGCTGGACCTTCAGCACCACATCGCTGCCGGAAAGGGCCGCGGCCTCGTCCGCCGCGATCGCCGCGCCGGCTTCCGCATAGGCCTCGTCGGTGAAGCCGGATTCGATTCCGGCGCCGGTCTCGACGACGACCTCGAAGCCGAGCCCGACCAGCTTTTTCACCGAGTCGGGAGAGGCGGCGACCCGCCGCTCGTTGCGCCGCCGTTCCTTGGGTACCGAGAGCTTCATGACTACGTCGCGTCCGGGTGCGGAAATTGCACGCGTGGGAAAGGACCGGATCGACCCGGACCGTGGTTACCCGCTTGGTAGGAGCCAACAGGCCCCAAAGTCAACCGGTTTGATTCGATGACGCTTATCCCCGTTGCCCGAATGCCTCGGCGAGCGCGGAATTGAAGGTTTCGGGGCGTTCGAGCGCGGCGTAATGCCCCGCCCGGTCGATCACCGTGCAGCCCGCGCCGGGCAGCCCAGCGGCAAGCCGGCGGCATCGCTCCGGCGGCGCCAGCGGGTCGCAGGCGCCGGCGATCACATGGACTGGCGCGTCGATCCCGGCCGCCTCGGAGACGAGATCGGCGTCCGTCATCATCGCCACCGCCGGGAGATAGCCTTCCGGGCGCGCGGACGCCATGGTGTCGACGATTTCGGCGAGCAGCGCCGGGGCGGCGCCCGGGGCGAGGAGGCGCGGCGCCCGGTCCCGGGCGAAGCCGCGCGGCCCCAGTCTCTCGAAGGCGCCGGTCCTCTCGGCGACCGCTGCCGCGCGCTCCACGGGTTCGAGCGAGCCGAAACCGAACAGGGGATGGGCGAGGACGACGGCCGTTGCCCGGCCGGGCCGGGCGCCGGTGAAGGACGCGGCGATCAGCGCCGCCACCGACTGGCCCACCAGCCCGGCCTTCGCGACGCCGATGGCATCGAGCAGGGCGGCAAGCGCCCCGGCATACTCCGCCGGCCCCGGTGCGCCCGGAAGCGGGTCGGATCCGCCATAACCCGGCATGTCCCAGCCGATGACGCGGAAACGGTCCGAGAGCCCGGCATATTGCCACCGCCACATCGCCGCGTTCCCGCCGAGCCCGTGCAGCAGCACGATCGCGGGCAGGGACACATCGCCCGCTTGGCGGTACGCGATGCGGCGCCCGCCGGCCTGGACCGTGAGGGGCGGAGGTGACTCGGCGTCCGTGATCACGGTCTCATGCTTCGCGATGCGGCTTGGCCGAGCCGTTTTGCCCGCCGCCGGCCCTTCGATACGCCGCTCCGCGGCTACTCAGGGTGAGCGGTAAGGCGGGTGCGGGCATTGGCATTCCCTCATCCCGAGTAGGCCCGAAGGGCCGTATCGAGGGGCCGCCCCGAGCTTGCCTCAAACGAAAGGATCCCTCGTCAGCCGTGCTTGCCCCTGCCGCTGCGGTACTGGCCGTAGACCTCGTCGAGCGCGGCGAGGCAGACCGGGTCGAGGTCGTGCCGTGGCTCGGGCTCGGGGGCCCAATGGCCGTGGGCGTCGCGCCCGCGCACGAGCAGCGCGGTCGCGCCCTCGAACGCGGTCTGGCGGACATGAGGGGCGATGTAGTGGATGGAGAGCCCGATCCTGGGGTTGTCCGATGTATTCGCGTTCGAGCCGTGCACCACCGATTCGTGGTGGATCGAGATCTCGCCGGCGGAAAGCTCGCAATCGACCGCCCGGCCCTCGTCCACCCCGTTGATGGTCTGGCCCTTCATCAGCAGGTTCTCGGGATCCATCGTCTCCTCGTGGTCGAGGATGCCGTTCTTGTGGGTTCCGGCGACGAAGCGGACGCAGCCGGATTCGATCCTGCTGTCGGTGAAGGCGACCCAGGTGGTCACCGTCTCGGCCGGGCGCAGCCCGTAATAGGTCGAGTCCTGGTGCCAGGAGACGAAGCGCGGGTCGCGCGCCTTCTTGGTGAAGAAGGACGAGCCCCAGCACAATATGTCGGGCCCGATCAGATCCTCCACCGCATCGAGCATGACCGGGTTGCGCACCAGCGCGTTGAGCCAGGTGAGCGGCAGATGGGCCTTGATCTTGAAGCGGCTCTGCGGCTCGGCTCCGGTCCCGGTTTCCAGCGCGTCGAATTGCCGCAAGAGCGCGTCCGCCCCCGTCCGGTCCATGATCCGGACCGGAAACAGGAAGCCGTCCCGCCGATAGGCCTCGATCCGGGCCTCGCTCAGAACCTTGCCCATCTGCGTCTCCGTCAGGCCGGCCGGTCTTCGCTGCTCACCGTGGTGCGCCACAACAGGCGCCGTTCGCTGGACGGGAAGTCGCGCCTGGCGTGCATCGAGCAGCGATTGTCCCAGAGCAGAAAATCGCCCTTCTGCCAGACATGCTCATAGACGAAGTCGCTGTTCTCGGAGTGGTCGAACAGCCGGGTCAGAACCGGCTCGCTCTCCTCCATGCCGACGATCGACTCGGTGATCAGACGGTCGACATAAATGGCCTTGCGGCCGGTCTCGGGGTGGGTGCGAAAGACCGGGTGCTCGGATTCGGAGAAGGCCGGCGTACCGATGTCGTCGCCGCGATGCTGCGAGCCGTAATTGTAATGGTGGAAAGCGCGCTTGCCCTCCAACGCGTCGCGCAGCTCCGGATCGAGCGTCTCGTAGGCCGCGTAGCCGCTGGCGAACAGCGTGTTGCCGCCTTCCGAGGGGAGCTCTACCGCATACAGGCAGGTCGCCTTGTCGGGGACGGCGGCGTGGATCATGTCGTGGTGGAACATCATGTCGCCGTCGGGCAGCGCGCCGATCGGTGCGCCGTTTGCCCGGATGTTGCTGATCAGCATGATGCCGGGGAGCATGTCGTGCTGGCCGGAGGTGCGGTATTCCTGGGGCCGCGCGTTGGCCCCGGGCGTGCCGAAATACGAGGTGGCCTGGAGCAGCTCCTCCTGGCTGAGCGATTGTCCGCGAATGACCACCATGATGTGGTCGAGCCAGAGCCGGTAGACTTCCCGGATCGTCGCATCGTCCGGTCTCGTCGCGAGGTCGATATCCAGCACCTCGACGCCGATATGCGGGGAAAGCTTCTTCGTCCTGAGCGCCATCTTCTGCCCTCCTACTCGGCGAGCGCCTCGCCGAGGATCGTGCACCGCCTGAGCAGGCGGCGCTCGGTTTCCGGGAAATCGGTCCGCGCGTGGCACGAACACCAGTTGTCCCACATCACCAGATCGCCCTCGCGCCAGACATGCTCGTAGATCAGCCCGCGATCCTCGGTGAAGCCGAACAGCACCTCCAGCAATTCGGCGCTCTCGTCTTGCGCCAGGCCTTCGATCCGGGCGGTTATCAGCGGGTTGACGTAGAGCGCCCTGCGCCCGGTCCGCGGATGGGTGATCGCCACCGGCTGAACAAAATGCGGGTAGGCATCGAGATCGCCGTCGAGCGGCACCTTCTCGGTGACCGAATAGTTGTAGATCTGGAGCGCCCGGGCGCCGGCGATCCGTTGTTTCGTGGCGGCGTCGAGCCGGTCATAGGCCGCGTACATATTGGCGAACAGCGTGTTGCCGCCACGCGAGGGGATGTCGATCGCATAGAGCATGGTGCCGCGATAAGGCTCGGCCACATAGCACATGTCGTGGTGGAACCACATCTCGCCGTCGGGCAGCGAGCCGATCGGCCGTCCATTCTCGCGGATGTTCGAGATCAGCATGATCGCGGGGTGGAAATCGGCGCCCTCGGGCCGGATCTCGGCCGGCCTCGAACGCTCGCCGACGACGCCGAACTGGCCGGAGAACCGGAGCTGCGCCTCCAGGTCGAGAACCTGGTCGCGGAACACCAGCACCAGATGGTCCAGCCAGGCGCGCTCGATCCCGGCGGCCTCGGCGTCCGACAGCGGCCGCGCGAGGTCGATGCCCGTGACCTCGGCGCCGATGGTGTCATGCAGCTTCCGGATGTGCAGGCTCACGCTCCGCCTCGCGAAAGTTCCGTCCCGGCCAATAATACGCCCACGCGAGCGCCAGACAACAACCCTGGGGCCGGGAAGCCGCAGGGCCGACCCGCCCCCTTCGCCGCATTGCGCTTTGCCGGGGGCGAAGAATGTTAGTAATCTAACGATTCTCGGGACTGGCCCGGGACAAACCGTTCTGCGACAGCCTGGACAGGGGAAGGAACCGGCGCGGTGAGGCGCGGACTGCTTCGCATATTCCTGCTCGTCGTAGTGCCGGGCGCGGTCATTCTGGTGGGCGCGCATTACTGGGTCGCTTCCGGGCGCTATGTGACGACCGAGAACGCCTATGTGAAGACCAATTTGATCCAGATCAGCGCCGAAATCCGGGGCCGGGTCGCCGAAGTCTTCGTGAACGAGAACGCCTTCGTCCGGGCGGGCGACCCGATCTTCTCGATCGATCCCGAGCCGTTCCGCGTCGCGCTCGCCGAGGCCGACGCGAAGCTCTCGATGGTGCGCAACGAAATCGGCGCGCTGCGCGCGTCCTGGCACGGCGCGCGGCTGGAGCTCCGGGAGGCCGAGCAGGAAGTCGCCTATTACAAGCGCATCTTCGACCGCTTCAAGTCGCTCGCCGGGCGCGGCCACGCCTCGCGCGCCAGGTTCGAGGAGGCCGAGCAGAACCTGATCGCCGCCCGCCAGCGCGCCAGCACGGTGCGGCAGAAGGGGCTCACCATCCTCGCCAATCTCGGCGGCGACCCCGAGCTCAAGGCGGAGAACAGCCCGCAATATCTGGAGGCGCTCGCCGCGCGCGACCGGGCGGAGATCGACGTCAGGCGCACCGTGGTTCGCGCCCCGGCGGACGGCACCGTCGGGCGCGTGCGGCTGCAGAAGGGCGAATATGTCGAAGCCGGCCGGCCGGTGATGCCGCTGATCGAGACCACCCGGTCCTGGGTCGAGGCCAATCTCAAGGAGACCCAGCTCACCCATATCCGGGTGGGCCAGCAGGCGGAGATCGTCGTCGACGCCTATCCGGACCTCTCCTGGCGCGCGAAGGTGGCGAGCATCAGCCCCTCGACCGGCGCGGAGCTTTCCCTGTTGCCGCCGCAGAACGCCTCGGGCAACTGGGTCAAGATCGTCCAGCGGGTGCCGGTGCGGCTCGAGATCGACGGCGGCACCGGGCGGCCCTTCGACATGCCGGCCGGGGCCACGGTGTCGGTCAGCATCGACACGACGCGTGAAGTGTCCCTGTTCGACGTCGTGGGCTCGGCGCTCGCCTTCATGGCGCCCGGGAAATGACCTCCGAAGGATCGGGTCCGCCGCGATCCGATCTTGCCAGGTCGATGGTCACCGTCGCGGTGATGATGGCGACCACGGTCGTCATCCTCGACATGACCATCGCCTCGATCGCGCTGCCGCATATGCAGGGCAGCCTGGGCGCAAACCAGGACCAGATCGGCTGGGTGATGACGACCTATTTCGTCTGCCAGGCGATCTCCACCGCATGCACCGGCTGGGTGGCGGGAAGGCTGGGGCGGAAACGCACCTTCATGCTGGCGCTTGCCGGGTTCATGGGCTTCTCGGTGCTCTCGGGCAGCGCGACCTCGCTGCCGGAGATCTTGGTCTGGCGCGCCTGCCAGGGTGCGATGAGCGCGCCGGTCATCCCGATCTCCCAGGCGCTGATGCTCGACAACTACCCGCCCGAACGGCACGGCTCGGCGCTCGCGATCTGGGGAACCGGAGTGATGTTCGCCCCCGTCATGGGTCCGGTCGTCGGCGGCTTCATCACCGAGAATTACGGCTGGCAGTGGATCTTCTTCATCGGCATTCCGTTCGCGCTCGCCGGGCTCGCGCTCGGGCTCTTGTTCATGCGCGAAACGCTGGCGAAGCAGGAACGGCCCTTCGACCTGTTCGGCTTCGTGGCCCTTGCCTGCGCGCTCGCCGCGCTCCAGCTCATGCTCGACCGAGGCGAGCTCAAGGGCTGGTTCGAGTCGACCGAGATCGTCATCGCGGCGGCGATGGTGGCGCTCGGCTTCTACATCTTCGCGGTCCATTCGCTGACCACCGACAACCCCTTCGTCTCGCGCGGCATCCTGTCGGATCGGAATTTCGTGCTCGGCCTCTTCTTCATGTTCCTGCTCGGGGTCTGCGTGCTGGCGCTCAATGTCATCCTGCCGATGTTCCTGCAGGTGTTGCGCGGGCTTCCGGTGATGACGGCGGGCTATGTGATGGCGCCGCGCGGGCTCGGCACCTTCGCCTCGCTGCTGCTGGCGGGCTGGTTGGTGCGCCATGTCGACGGCCGCCTGGTGGCCGCGCTGGGTTTCGCCTGCGTGGCCGTGTCGTCCTATTATCTCTCGACATTCTCGCCCGATGTCGACCTCTACGACGTGTCCTGGGCGGCGTTCGTCAACGGGCTCGGTATCGGCTTTATCTGGGTGCCGCTGACCGTGATTTCCTTCGAGACCCTGCCGGCGCGACATCGGACCGAGGCGTCGACGCTGACCAGCCTCGCGCGCAACTACGGCTCGGGCGTCGGCGTCTCCATCGTCGTGGTGATCCTGAGCCGCACCCGCGCGGTCTCGCATGGCGAGATTTCCTCGCGCGTGACCCCCTATAGCGAAGGCGCCCAGCTCCCTTATCTGCCGGAGAGCTGGGACCTCTCCTCGCAGGCCGGGCTCGCCGCGCTGGACGGCGAGATCTTCCGCCAGGCCCAGGCGATCGGCTTCACCAACGACTTCCATGCGATCGCCATCGCGGCGGCGGTCACGATCCCGCTGATCGCGCTCTTGCGGACCAGCGGCCCGCCCAGGCGGCGGCGGAGGGCGGGCCCGTGAAACTCACCGACAAGCCCAGGCTGCGCTCGGCGCTGAGAAAGCTCTACGCCGCCAGGATCGACTGGTCGGACAGCTATATTCGCGGAACCGCCGCGCAGGAAGCGATCGATTTCGTTGCCATGATGGCGGGGCTCAAGCCGGTATACGTATCGGGGCGCGGCTTCGATCACGAAGGCTGGCACGCCGCGGTGCTGGAGCTGGCGGCATCCAACCGGCTCTATGTCGTCGCCGGCCCCTATTGGGAGGCCGCGCCGCCGTCTTCCGACCTGCCCGGCTGGTTCGCGGACGCGGCGCGCAAGGGGCTCAACGAGGGGCGGGCGCACTATGTCGCCAAGGGGCGCGCGACGGCCGACGAGCTCAAGGCGCTCGCCGAGACCGGCCGCCCGGCGATCGGGCAGGAGGCGCGGCTGCTCGGCTTTCCCGTCTGCTGCGTGGAGGCGCATTACGCCGCCGCCGACGCCTTCGAACGCGCGACCTTCGAGATCCTGACGCGCCGCGCGGACGGCGACGAGGCGGAGATGCGGCGCCTCGCCGCGAGCGACGAGCCGGTGCGGCCGGAAACCGACGAGGAGCGCGCGCTGTTCGCCGCGGCGGTCCGCGTGTACCCCGCGCGCCATACCAGCCTCAACATGTGCGAGACCTGCGCCGCCGACCCCGACAGCCCCGGGGCGAAGCTGTCCGCCGCCTATGGCACGCTGGTCGCAGCCCTCACCGGTGGGCGGCGGCGGGACCGGTCGCGGCGGCGCCGGGGCTAAGCCGGCCCTACAGCGTCATCAGATCCTCGCCGATGACGAGCGGTCCGGCGTAGTCGCGGCGGATGATTTCGCTGAGTTCGCGCGGCTCCGAGTTCGGCAGCATATGCGTCGTGACCAGCATGCCGATACTTGAGTCCCGGGCGACCAAAGAGAGCCGTTCGGGCGAGGTATGAGCGTGCGGGGTGTGCCCCTTGTCGATTTCCGGCGCCGTCCAATTCTCGTACTGCATGCATTCATGGATCAGCACATCCGCGCCGTGCGCGTGCCGGATCAGGTTTTCGCAGGGGCAGGTATCGCCCGACAGCACGATCCTCCGGTCCTTCGATTCGAAGTGGTATCCGAAGGGCTGGTCCAGCGGATAGTGCTCCACATCGAACGCGGTGACCCTGACCCCGTCGATCTCGGCGGCAAGGCCCTGGTCGATTTCATGGACCACGATATTGGGCAACTCCCGCTTGGCGGTGCGGATCTTCATGCGCATTTCCAGATCCGGGCGGTGCATTTCGAGAAGCCGGTCGACCATGCGCCGGATCCCGGCGGGTCCATAGATATGCCAGGGGGAGTCGTCGCCATAGATCCACCGGCAGATGATGAAATGCCCGAGATCTATGTAGTGGTCGGAATGCAGATGCGTGATGAACAGATGCTCGATGCTGTCGAGCGGAACGCCGGCCTCGACCAGGCGCACCACCACGCTGGCAGCCCCGCTTGGGATTCGGCCCGAACCGCAATCGACCAGGAATCCTTTGGAGCCGGCCCGCACCACGTAGCCGGGGCCGCGCCGCTTGGGATTGGGGAAAGGCAGCCCGGTGCCCAACAGGGTGACTTGCACGCGCCGTCTCCCGATCCGCCGACGATGGAAGCGACGGTAGCACCGGCGGAAGCAGGCGTCACGCTGCGACCGCCGGCGGGTCATGGCACGGGGCCGAAAACAGGGGCTAGATCATCTCCGCCCGTTCGAGCACGCCGTCGAGGCGCTGTTCCAGCTCGGGCAGCGCCGGGACCATCGGCAGGCGGTGCTCGTTCTCGGGGATCAGGCCGACCCGCTTCATCATGTATTTGATGGGGATCGGGTTGGTGTCGTAGAACACCGCCTGGTTGATCTCGAACAGCGCGTAGTGGATGTCCTGCGCCTTCTTGAGATCGCCTTCCCAGACCGCCTCGCACATCGCCGCGAGCCGCGCCGGTTGGAGATTGCCGACCGCGTTCATCAGCCCGCAGGCGCCGACCGCCATCATCGGATAGCTCAGATCCTCGAGCCCAACGAAGATGCGGAAATCCATGCCGAACCTGGCGAGGCACCGGCTGACGAAGCCGAGATCGTCGACGGCGTGCTTCATGCCGACGAAGTTGGGCGCCTTGTCGGCGATCTCCGACAGCGTCTCCAGGGTGACGCTCACCGCCGCGCGGCCGGGGATGTGGTAGATCATCCACGGCAGTTCGGTGCGCTTGGCGAGCTCCAGGTAGTAGGCTGCGAGACCGCGCTGGGGCGGGCGGATGAAATAGGGGGTGACGATCAGCAGCGCATCCGCCCCGGCCTTGTCGGCGTGGAGCGTCAGCGCCTCGCTATCGGCGAAGGACTGCGAGCCCGTGGCGGCGACGATCGGCACCCTCCCCGCCGCCGCCTCGACCGCCACGTCGACGGCGCGGTTGCGCTCCTCGACGGAAAGCGTCGAGGGCTCCGATGTGGTCCCGTTGACCAGGATTCCGTGCGAGCCCTCGCGGATCTGGAACTCGACCATCTCGGCATAGGCCGCGTAGTCGACCGTGCCGTTGCGGAACGGGGTGATCAGCGGCGGGATCGAGCCGCGCAGAAACTCCTTCGGCAGGTCCATTTCATTCGGTCCTATTCGCCGAGCGCGGCCCGGACCTGCTCCTTGTTGGTCTCGAAGCCGACATTGGCGCCGAGCACCGACCAGGGATGCTTGAGATCTTCCTGCCAGAGGAGGGATTCCATGACGATGTTGAGCGGCTGGTCCTGGATGGTGAGCTCGTAGACCGCCTCGTCATAGGAGGCGTGGTTGTGGACCGCCCAGCCGGGCGCCGACAGCATCAGATCGCCCGCTTTCCACTCATAGACCTTGCCCTCGACGGTGGAGCGGCCGCTGCCCGAGAAATAGTAGTTGATCGCCGCCGAGACATGGCGGTGCGGTCGGTCGACGATCTTCGGCGGGCGCACCGTCATGGTCGCGAAGAAGCTTGGCGTGGTGCCGTTGAAGCGCCCGGTCATCGGGTTGAACAGGAGATAGAGCCGCCGGCCGCGATATTCCTTGCCGAGCCCCTGGAGCTTGTCGAGCTCGCGCTTGACGTCCTGCCACGGCCAGTGCAGCGCCGGCGAATCGAGCGAATCGGGGTTGATCAGCGTCTCATAGGGCATCAGCCAGGCGCCGCCGTCGGTCAACTGGAACGTGCCGTAGGGGTTGACGTCGCGCTCGTCGGGCAGCGCTTCCGCTGCTTCCTCGGCATCGCCGCCGACCGCCTCGATCGGCGCCGGCGGCTCCTCGTCGACGATGTGGACGTTCATCTTCTCCAACAGCGGCGCGTTCGAATAGGTGAGCCGGATCTGGACTTCGTCGCTGTCGTTGACGTGCCAGTAGGTCGCCATAGACGGGAAGTTCCAGACATCGTAGCGCGCAAACGGGATCCGCTTGCCGTCGACGATCGAATGGCCGCCGCCGCCGATGCAGAAATTGACCTGCGTCGAATTGTGCCGGATCGGCGCCGATTGCTCGCCCGGTCTGAGAACCTCCAGGGTGACGCGAACCCCGGGCTGGAGCCCCGGGCCGACGCCGAGCGTCTCCCAGTCCGGATGGGCGACGATCGAATGGCGCCTGCCGTTACCGGGCCGGTCGAGGTCGGCGAGACGCTCGACCTCGTCGTCGATCTCCTCCTTGGTGATGACGACCGGTTCCCAGAGATCGAGCTTCGGGGTGCCGTGCCCGCTGCGATCGATGAAGACGGCCTTTTTCTGCGTCATGTCGGAACCTTTCCGATAGCATCGCCGGCGTGCCGGGCGGGTTGGGGGCAAACGGGGCAAGCGCCGGCAGCGGCTGGGGAATGGGAGGGAGCGTAGCCGTGGCTCCGGCGACGGTCAATCAGGCGTTGAGCGCACCGACCGCCGCCTGGATCTGGGCGGACACATCGTCGATCGCGGCCATTCCGTCGACGGTTTCGAGAATGCCGCGCTCGCGGTAATAGGGCAGAAGCGGCTCGGTCTGCGCGTGATAGGCGACCAGCCGCGTCTTGACGGTGTCCTCGTTGTCGTCGGGCCGCTGCCTGAATTCGGTCCCGCCGCAGCGGTCGCACACCCCGTCGGCGGCCGTCGGCTGTGAGCGGCGGTGATAGCCGGCGCCGCATCCCGCGCAGGAGAACCGCCCGGCGATGCGCTCGACCAGGACGTCGTCGTCGACCGCCATCTCGATCACCGCGTCGAGCCGCCTGCCCTTGCGCACGAGCATCTCGTCGAGCGCCTCGGCCTGCGCCGCGGTGCGTGGAAAACCGTCGAGGGTGAACCCGCCGGTACAATCCGGCTCGTCGATCCGCTGCTCGATCATCGACACCATGACATCGTCGGGAACCAGCTCGCCGGCCTCCATGATCGACTTGGCGATCCTGCCGATCTCGCTGCCCGACGCCACCGCCGCGCGGAGCATGTCACCGGTCGAAAGCTGTACCAGCCCGTTGGATTCCTCCAGGCGCTGGGCCTGGGTGCCCTTGCCGGCGCCGGGCGGCCCCAACAGGATCAGGTTCATCAGCGCCGGCCCCGGAGCCGCGATTTCTTGATCAGCCCTTCATATTGATGGGCGATGAGATGCGACTGGACCTGGGCCACCGTATCCATCGTGACAGTCACCACGATGAGCAGACTCGTCCCGCCGAAATAGAACGGCACCGCGTATTGCGAAATCAGGATCTCGGGCAGGATGCTGACGGCCGTCAGATAGATCGCGCCCACCACCGTCAGCCTGGTGAGGATGAAGTCGAGATGGTCGGCCGTGTTCTTGCCGGGCCGGATCCCGGGCACGAAGCCGCCGTATTTCTTGAGGTTGTCGGCGGTCTCGGCCGGGTTGAAGACGACCGAGGTGTAGAAGAACGCGAAGAAGACGATCAGCGCGGCGTAGATGAAGAGATAGGCCGGCTGGCCGCGCCCGAGAAGCGCGGTGATGTCGCCGAGCCAGCTCGGACCCTGCTGCGACGAGAACCCGGCGACGGTGATCGGCAGCAGCAGAAGCGAGCTCGCGAAGATCGGCGGGATCACGCCGGCGGTATTGATCTTGAGCGGAATATGCGAGGCCTCGCCGCCGAACATGCGGTTGCCGACCTGGCGCTTCGGGTACTGGACGACGACCCGGCGCTGGGCGCGTTCGACGAACACGATGAAGGTGATCACACCGACCGCCAGCAGCAGCAGGACGACGATGAATATCGCCGACAGCGCGCCCGTCCGTCCGAGTTCCAGCGTTCCGGCGAGCGCGGCGGGCAGATTGGCGACGATGCCGGCGAAGATGATCAGCGAGATGCCGTTCCCCACGCCGCGCGCGGTGACCTGCTCGCCGAGCCACATGAGGAAGATGGTCCCGCCGACCAGGGTGATCACCGTGGTCGCCCGGAAGAACACGCCGGGATCCTGCACCGCGGAGCCTTGGCTTCCGGACATCCCTTCGAGCCCGGAGGCGATTCCGTAGGCCTGGAGCGCGGCCAGCACGACCGTGCCGTAGCGGGTGTACTGGTTGATCTTCTTGCGGCCGGGCTCGCCTTCCTTCTTGAGCTGCTCGAAATAGGGCGAGACCGCGGTCAGCAGCTGCATGATGATCATCGCCGAGATATACGGCATGATGTTGAGCGCGAAGATCGTCATGCGCCCGAACGCGCCGCCGGCGAACATGTCGAACATGCCGAGGATGCCGCCGGCCTGCTGCTGGAAGATGTCCTGGAGGATCGCCGGGTCGATGCCCGGCAGCGGAATATAGGTGCCCAGGCGATAGACGATCAGCGCGCCGAGGGTGAACCAGATCCGCTTCTTGAGCTCGGTCGCCTTCGCGAAGTTGGCGAAGTTGATGTGAGAGGCGAGTTGCTCGGCCGCCGAAGCCATGGGCTAGTCTCCCGACCCTGCGCCGTCCGCACCCTTCGCGGCGTCCCCGTCCGATGACTTGGCCTTGGCGGGCGCCCCGGATTCGACCGAGATGCTGCCCCCGGCCTTCTCCACCGCCGCGACCGCCGCCTTGGACGCGCCCGAGACCTGGAGAGTCACGCTGGCCGCGATCTCGCCCTTCGCGAGCACCCGGATGCCGTCCCGGAGGGTCTTGATCAGCCCCGCGGCGACCAGTGCCGCCTCGGTGATCGGCTGCTTGGGATCGATCTTGCCGGCATCGATCGCCGCTTGCAGACGGCCGAGATTGAGCACCCGGTAATGCTTGCGGAACAGGTTGTGGAACCCGCGCTTCGGCAAACGCCGGTGGAGCGGCATCTGGCCGCCCTCGAAGCCGAGTAGCGACACGCCGCTCCGCGCCTTCTGGCCCTTATGGCCCTTGCCGGAGGTCTTGCCCTTGCCCGAGCCGATGCCGCGGCCGACGCGCTTGCGCGCGCGTCTCGCGCCCGGGTTGTCGCGGAGTTCATTCAGCCTCATCGAGTCGCTCCCGGCCCCGGCATTGCGCGCCGCGGCATGTGTCTAGTCCCGCTCGTCCACCGACACCAGATGCGAGACCTTGCGGATCATACCGCGGACCGCCGGCGTGTCCTCGAGCTCGCGGGTGCGGTGCAGCTTGTTGAGCCCAAGCCCGATCAGCGTCGCGCGCTGGTCCTTCGGGCGGCCGATCGGGCTCTTGATCTGGGTGACGGTGACGGTGACGGTCTTGGGCTTCCTAGCCATTGGCCTCGGCTCCCGCCGCCTGGCTGCGTGTGTCTTCGCCCGTACGACGGCCGATGATGTCGCCGATCTTCTTTCCGCGCCGCGCCGCGACCGAGCGCGGCGAATTCAGCCGCGACAGCCCGTCGAAGGTCGCCTTGACCATGTTGTAGGGGTTGGCGGTGCCGATCGACTTGGCGACGACGTCGTGGACGCCGAGGGTCTCGAACACCGCGCGCATCGGCCCGCCGGCGATGATCCCGGTGCCCGGCGGCGCGGCGCGCAGCACCACCCGGCCGGCGCCGAAACGCCCGATGATGTCGTGATGCAAGGTCCGCCCTTCGCGCAGCGGCACCCGGATCAGCTTCTGCTTGGCCTGTTCGGTCGCCTTGCGGATGGCCTCCGGCACCTCGCGCGCCTTGCCGCTGCCATAGCCGACGCGGCCCTTCGCGTCGCCGACCACCACCAGCGCGGCGAAACCGAATCGCCGACCGCCCTTCACCACCTTGGCGACGCGGTTGATGCTCACCAGCTTGTCGACGAGCTCGTTCTGCTCCGAATCGTCGGATCGGCGGTTGCCCCGGTCGGATCGGGAGCCGCGGTCGGATCGGGGACCTCGTGCCATGTCAAATCCTCAGAACGCGAGACCGCTCTCGCGGGCCGCTTCGGCCAGGGCCTTGACCCGGCCATGATAAACATAGGAGCCGCGGTCGAAGACGACCTCCTTGACCCCGTTGGCGACCGCACGCTCGGCGACGAGCTGGCCCACCTTTGCCGCCGCGTCCTTGTCGGCGCCGGTCTCGAGGCTTGAGCGCAACTCCTTCTCCTGGCTGGAGGCCGCCGCCAGCGTCCGGCCGGCGCGGTCGTCGATCACCTGGGCGGAAATATTCTTGTTCGACCGGTACACCGACAGCCTCGGCCGGTCGGCGTTGCGCTGCCTGAGCTGCCGCCGCACCCTGGCGCGGCGCTTGGCGGCGAGTTGAGATACGTTCGCCATCAAACGCTCCTACTTCTTTTTGCCTTCCTTGCGGACGATGATCTCGTTCGCATAGCGGATACCCTTGCCCTTATACGGCTCCGGCTTTCGATAGGCGCGGATCTCTGCCGCCACCTGGCCGACCTGCTGGCGGTCGATGCCGGAGACCGAGATTTGGGTCGGGCGCTGGCAGGCGATCGCGATTCCGTCCGGTATCGCGTGCCGGATTTCGTGGCTGTAGCCGAGCTGGAGCACGAGCTCCCTGCCGTCGATCGCCGCGCGGTAGCCGACCCCGTTGATCTCGAGATCGACCTTGAACCCTTCGCTGACGCCGGTGACGATATTCTGCAAGAGGCTCCTCGTGGTTCCCCACATCGAGCGGGCGCGCTTGGTCTGGCTGCGCGGCGCGACCGTCAGCTTGCCGTCGTCCTGGGTCAGGTCGACCTGGTCGGAGAGCGTCATCGAAAGCGCTCCGAGCTTTCCCTTCGCGCTCACCTCGCGCCCGGTGATCGCCACCTCGACGCCGTCGGGCAGGGTGACCGCCATTTGTCCCACTCGCGACATGACGCCTCCTAGAACACCATGCAGAGGACTTCGCCGCCGACATTGGCGGCGCGCGCCTCGCCGTCAGACATCACCCCCTGCGGGGTGGACAGGATCGAGATACCGAGCCCGTTATAGACTGGCGCCAGATCCCTGATCTTGGAGTAGACCCGCCGCCCCGGCTTGGAGATCCGCTGGATTTCCCGGATCACCGGCTGGCCGTCATGGTATTTGAGCTCGATCCGGAGCTCCGAAATACCCTTCTTGAGTTCGGCCTCGCTGTAGCCGCGGATATAGCCTTCCCGCTGGAGCACGTCGAGCACGTTGGTGCGCAGCCTGGAGGCCGGCGCGTCGATCGCCGTCTTTTGCGCCCGCTGGCCGTTCCGGATGCGGGTCAGCATATCGCCGAGAGGGTCGCTCATCGTCATCGTTGCGATTCCCCTACCAACTCGACTTCACCATGCCCGGGATCAACCCGAAGGCGGCAAGCTCGCGCAGCGCGATCCGCGAAATTCGGAACTTGCGGTAATAGCCGCGCGGCCGTCCGCTGAGCTCGCAGCGGTTGCGGACGCGCACCGCCGCGCCGTTGCGCGGCATCTTGGCCAGCTTGAGACGGGCGTTGAACCGCTCCTCCATCGGCAGGTCGCGGTTGTTCGCGATCTCCTTATAGGCCTTGCGCTTCTCGCTGTCGCGGGCGGTCAGCCGCCGGCGCTTCATGTTTCTCTCTACGGCGCTCTTCTTCGCCATCCGATCTTTCCCGGTCCTTACATCAGTTCACGAAGGGAAACTGGAATCCCTTGAGCAGCGACCTCGCCTCGTCGTCGTTCTTCGCGGTGGTAACGACGATGACGTCCATGCCGCGCATCTGATCGACGGAGTCGTAGTCGATCTCTTGGAAGACAATTTGTTCCTGCAGCCCCATCGCGTAATTGCCATTGCCGTCGAAACTGGAGGACGACAGGCCGCGGAAGTCGCGCACCCTGGGAAGCGCGATGGTGATCAGCCGGTCGAGGAACTCGTACATCATCGCACGCCTCAGCGTGACCTTGACGCCGACCGGCATGCCCTCGCGCAGCTTGAACTGCGCGACCGATCTGCGGGCGCGGATGACGACCGGCTTCTGGCCGGCGATCAGGGTCATGTCGCGCACGGCCGCTTCGATCTTCTTGGAATCGGCGACCGCCTCGCCTACCCCCATATTGAGGACGACCTTCTCCAGCTTCGGCACCTGCATGGGGTTGGCATAGCCGTACTGCTCCAGCAGCGCCGGCCGGACGACCTGTTGATAGTGTTCGTGAAGGCGAGTTGGCATGGTTCCGTCCCTAGTCGATCAACTCGCCGGACGCCTTGGCGAAGCGCACCTTGCGGCCGTCTTCCAGCATCCGGAAACCGGCGCGCGTCGGCTTGTCGGAAGCCGGGTCGAGCAACGCCACGTTGGAGACGTGGATCGGCGCCTCCTTCTCGACGATGCCGCCGGTCTGGGTCTGCGTCTGGCGCGTGTGGCGCTTGACGACGTTGACGCTCTGGACGATCAACCGCCCTTCCTTCGGCATCACCTTCAGAACGCTGCCGCGCTTTCCCTTGTCGCGCCCGGTCAGCACGATGACGTTATCGCCCTTGCGAATACGCTTGATTCCGCCGCCGCTTTTCGCCGCCCGTCCCATGTCACAGCACCTCCGGCGCGAGCGAGATGATCTTCATGTACTGCTTGGCGCGCAGCTCGCGGGTGACGGGGCCGAAAATACGCGTTCCGATCGGTTCGCCGGCCGGGGTGATCAGCACCGCCGCGTTGCGATCGAAGCGGATGGCGGTGCCGTCGGGCCGGCGGATTTCCTTCGCGGTGCGGACCACGACCGCCTTGTGGATGTCGCCCTTCTTCACGCGGCCGCGTGGGATCGCCTCCTTGACGGAGACCACGATCACGTCGCCGACCGACGCCCAGCGGCGCCTCGAGCCGCCCAGGATGCGGATGCACTGGACCCGCCGGGCGCCCGAGTTGTCCGCTACGTCGAGATCGCTTTCGGCCTGAATCATACCGTCCTCACGTCGCCTCGGCGCCGGCGGATTCGTCGATCACCTCCCACCGCTTGGACCTCGACAGCGGCCGGCATTCGCGGATACGCACCACATCGCCTTCCTTGCACCTGTTCCCGGCGTCATGCGCCGAGAACTTGCCTGACCGGCGGATGATCTTCTTGTAGATCGGGTGTCGCACCCGGCGTTCAACCCGGACCACGACGGTCTTGTCCATCTTGTCGCTCACCACGACGCCCTGCAGAACCCGTCTCGGCACCGCTCAGCCCTCCTGTTTGGCCGCGCGGCGGCGTTGGTTGATGACGGTCTGGATGCGCGCTATGTCGCGCCTGACCTCGCGTACCCTGGACGTCGCCTCGAGCTGCCCGCTGGCGCGCTGGAACCGGAGGTTGAGCGCTTCCCGGCGCAGCGCCCGGAGCGAATCGGTGAGCTCGTCGGGCGTCTTCTGCCTGACTTCCGCGGCCTTCATGGTCAATGGCCTCCAGCCAGGCGCTGCACGAAGCGGACGGGTATCGGCAGCTTCGCCGCGGCAAGGGAAAGCGCGCTCCGCGCGACATCGCCCGGCACGCCGTCGATCTCGAACATGATGCGGCCCGGCTTGACCCGGCAGGCCCAGTATTCCGGCGCCCCCTTGCCCTTTCCCTGACGCACCTCGGCCGGTTTCTGCGACACCGGGACGTCGGGGAAAATGCGGATCCACACCCGGCCCGAGCGCTTCATGTGGCGGGTGATGGCGCGCCGCGAGGCCTCGATCTGGCGCGCCGTCACCCGGCCCGGCCCCATCGCCTTCAACCCATAGGAGCCAAAATTGAGCGCGGTGCCCGCCTTGGCGTTGCCATGGATCCGGCCCTTATGGGCTTTCCTGAATTTCGTTCGCTTCGGGCTCAGCATCGCTCCGCACCTCTCCGCCTAGCGGGCGGTCTGCATTTCCTGGTTTGTCCTGTCGAGCGCCATCGGGTCGTGGGCCATGATTTCGCCCTTGAAGACCCAGACCTTCACTCCGCAGGTGCCGTAGGTGGTCCGCGCCGTCGCGATGCCGTAATCGACATTCGCGCGCAGCGTGTGCAGCGGCACGCGGCCTTCGCGGTACCACTCCATGCGCGCGATCTCGGCCCCGCCGAGCCGCCCGCCGCAGTTGATCCGGATCCCTTCGGCGCCGAGCCGCATCGCGGATTGCACCGAGCGCTTCATCGCGCGGCGGAACGCGACCCGGCGTTCGAGCTGCTGGGCGATGTTCTCGGCGACCAGCTTGGCGTCGATCTCGGGCTTGCGGAACTCGACGATGTTGATATGGACGTCCGAATTGGTCATCCGGGAGACGTCCTGGCGGAGCTTCTCGATATCGGCGCCCTTCTTGCCGATCACCACGCCCGGCCGCGCCGAATGAATGGTCACCCGCGCCTTCTTGGCCGGCCGTTCGATCACCACGCGGCTGACCCCCGCCTGGGCCAGGCGCTTGAACAAATACTCGCGCAGCCGGAGGTCCTCATGCAGCAGGTCGCCATATTGCGTATCGGCGTACCAGCGCGAATCCCAGGTGCGGTTGATGCCGACCCTGAGGCCAATCGGATTGGCCTTCTGACCCATCAGGCGTTTTCCTCTTCTTCTTCGCGCTCGCGCACCACGACGGTGAGATTGCTGAACGGCTTTTCCACCCGTCCGACCCGCCCGCGGGCGCGCGCACGGAATCGTTTCATCGCGAAGCTGCGTCCGACAAAGGCTTCGGCGACGACCAGCCGGTCGACATCGAGCTGGTGGTTGTTCTCGGCGTTGGCGATCGCCGATTGCAGGACCTTGCGGACATCCCCCGCGACGCGGCGGCGCGAAAAGGAGAGCGCGGTAAGCGCGCGCGAGGCATCCATGCCGCGGATCATCTGGGCGAGCAGGTTCAGCTTGCGCGGGCTAACATGGACGGCCTTGAGATAGGCCATCGCCTCGTTCTCGCCGAGACGCCTGGATGTCGCGGGCTTGCCCATCTCAGCTCCGCCGCGCGCGCTTGTCGGCCGCGTGGCCGTGATAGGTGCGCGTCATCGAGAATTCGCCGAATTTGTGGCCGACCATGTTCTCGGTCACCAGCACCGGCAGAAATTTCTGGCCGTTATGGACGCCGAAGGTCATGCCGACGAATTGCGGCAGGATGGTCGACCGGCGCGACCATGTCCGGATGATTTCCTTGCGCCCGGACTCGCGAACCTTCTCGGCCTTCTTGAGAAGATAGCCGTCCACAAAGGGCCCTTTCCAAACCGAACGAGACACCGTCTGCTCCCTCTATCTCTTGTGACGGCGGCGCATGATGAGAGCGTCGCTCTTCTTCTTGCCGCGCGTCCGTTTGCCCTTGGTCGGCACGCCCCAGGGCGTGACCGGGTGGCGTCCGCCGGAACTCCGGCCCTCGCCGCCGCCATGGGGATGGTCCACCGGGTTCATCGCGACGCCGCGGACGGAGGGCCGTTTGCCGAGCCAACGGTTCCGCCCCGCCTTCGCCTTCTTGATGTTCTGGTTGTCCGAATTCGAGACCGCGCCGATCGTCGCCATGCAGCGCGCCGGCACCATCCGCGCCTCGCCGGAGGTCAGGCGGAGCTGGGCGTAGCCCGAATCCTTGCCGACGAGCTGCGCATAGGTCCCCGCCGCCCGGGCGATCTGGGCGCCCTTGCCGGGGCGCATCTCGATATTGTGGATGATGGTGCCGACCGGGATGTTCTCCATCGGCAGCGCATTGCCCGGCTTGATGTCGACCGACCGGCCGGCCACCACGACATCGCCGACGGCGATGCGCTGGGGCGCGATGATGTAGCTCTGCTCCCCGTCCTCGTATTTCAGAAGCGCGATGAAGGCCGAACGGTTGGGGTCGTATTCGATCCGCTCGACCGTCGCCGGCACGTCGAACTTGCGCCGCTTGAAGTCGATCTTGCGGTAGAGCCGCTTGTGGCCGCCGCCGCGCCGCCTGGCGGTGATCCGGCCCGCATTGTTGCGTCCGCCTTTGGAGGACAGCCCCTCGGTCAGCTTCTTGACCGGGCGGCCCGTCCACAGCTCCGAACGGTCGACCAGAATCAGCCCGCGCTGCGACGACGTGACCGGGTTGTACTTCTTGAGCGCCATTGCCTAGACCCCCGTCGTCACGTCGATCGACTGGCCTTCGGCGAGCGACACCATGGCCTTCTTGGTGTCCGGCCGCCGCCCGGTCCGGCCGCGGAAGCGCTTGACCTTGCCCTTCTGGCGGATGGTGTTGACCGCGGTGACCTTGACGTCGAACAGCTTCTCCACCGCCGCCTTGATCTCCGGCTTGGTGGCGTCGAGAGGCACCCGGAAGGTGATCTGGTTGTGCTCGCTCGCCATGGTCGATTTCTCGGTGATCACCGGCGAGCGCAGAAGCTCGCAGGCGCGGCCCTCGGAGACCCGGACGGCGCCGGTCGGTTTCATGACAGCCGCTCCTCGAGATGGGCCACCGCGTCGCGCGTCAGCACCAGCGTCTCGCGCCGCAGGATGTCGTAGACATTGGCGCCCTGCTGCGGCAGCACGTCGATATTGGGCAGGTTGGCGGCCGCGCGGACGAAATTCTGATCGAGCTCCGGGCCGTCGATGATCAGCACCGAGTTCCAGCCGAGCGCCGCGATCCGCTCGGCGAGCGCGGCGGTCTTGTGATCCTCGGTCTTGGCGGCATCGAGGATGATCAGCTGCCCTTCCTCGCGCTTGCTCGACAGCGCCGCGCGCAGCGCCAGCCGGCGCACCTTCTTCGGCAGCTTGTGGGCGTGGTCGCGCGGCTTGGGTCCGAAGATTACCGACCCGCCGGCGAACTGGGGCGACCGCCGGCTGCCCTGGCGGGCGCGGCCGGTGCCCTTCTGCTTGTGAGGCTTGGCCGTGGTGCCGCGGATGTCGCTTATGCCCTTGGTGCTGTGGGTGCCGGCGCGGCGCTTGGCGCGCTGCCAGTTGACCATGCGGGCCAGGATGTCGCCGCGCACCGGGGCGGCGAAAACCGGATCGGCGAGCTCGATCGAGCCCGCCTTCTTGTTGTCGAGGGTCACGACATCAATCTTCATCGCCGCCCCCTCCCTCGTCGGACGCAACCGCCTCGTCCGCTACCCTCACCGCGCCGGGGAACGGCACGTCGTCGGGCGCCGGGCGCTTCGTCGCGTCCGAGACCAGAACATAGCCGCCCTTGGACCCCGGCACCGCGCCGGCGATCAGGATCAGCCCGCCCTCGGGATCGGTCGAATGGATCTTCAGATTCTGCACCGTGGTCCGGGCATCGCCGAGATGGCCGGCCATCTTCTTGCCCTTGAACACCTTGCCGGGGTCCTGGCTGTGGCCGGTGGACCCATGGCTGCGGTGGCTGATCGAAACCCCGTGGCTCGCCTCCAGCCCGGCGAAATTGTGCCGCTTCATGGCGCCGGCGAACCCCTTGCCGATGCTGGTCCCGGCGACATCGACATGCTGGCCGGCGATGAAATGGTCCGCGGTCAACTCGGCGCCCACATCGATCAGCGCATCGTCGGTCACGCGGAACTCGGCCAGCTTGCGCTTGGGCTCGACTTTGGACTTGGCGAAATGACCGCGCATCGGCTTCGAGACGTTCTTCACCTTGGCCGCCCCGACGCCGAGCTGGAGCGCCGTGTAGCCGTCGCGTTCCGCCGTCTTGACCGCCACGACCTGGCAATTGTCCACCTTGAGCACCGTCACCGGCGTATGCGTGCCGTCATCGCCGAAGACGCGCGTCATGCCGAGTTTGCGGGCTATCAGACCGGTTCGCATCGACCCGTCCTCAGAGCTTGATCTCGACATCGACGCCGGCGGCGAGGTCGAGCTTCATCAGCGCGTCCACCGTCTGGGGCGTCGGATCAATGATGTCGAGCACCCGCTTGTGGGTGCGGATCTCGAACTGCTCGCGCGACTTCTTGTCGATATGGGGCGAGCGCAGCACGGTGAACTTCTCGATCCGCGTGGGCAGCGGGATCGGGCCGCGCACCTCGGCGCCGGTACGTTTGGCGGTGTTGACGATCTCGCCGGTCGACTGGTCGAGCACCCGGTGATCGAATGCCTTGAGGCGGATGCGTATGTTCTGGTTGTCCATTTTCTGCTCTCCGCCCCGGTGCCTGCGCTATTCGATGATTTGTGCGACGACGCCGGCGCCGACGGTACGGCCGCCCTCGCGGATGGCGAAGCGCAGACCCTCGTCCATCGCGATCGGCACGATCAGCTCGACATCCATCGACACGTTGTCGCCCGGCATCACCATCTCCGTCCCCTCCGGCAGCGCGACCTGACCCGTCACATCCGTCGTCCGGAAGTAGAACTGAGGACGGTAGTTGGTGAAGAACGGCGTGT
Source organism: Alphaproteobacteria bacterium (assembly GCA_965205995.1). GTDB lineage: Bacteria > Pseudomonadota > Alphaproteobacteria > MPNO01 > MPNO01 > MPNO01. The sequence goes on from OZ242200.1 coordinate 1,355,941, forward strand.
GACGGCCACCCTCCTCCTTGGTCAGGATATACGCTTCGGCCTTGAACTTCGTGTGCGGCGTGATCGAGCCCGGACGCGCCAATACCTGGCCCCGCTCGACGTCCGTCCGACCCACGCCGCGCAGAAGACAGCCGACATTGTCCCCCGCCTCGCCCGAGTCCAAAAGCTTGCGGAACATCTCGACGCCGGTGACCACCGTCTTCGACGTCTCCTTCAATCCGACGATCTCAACCTCTTCCCCGACATTGATCGTCCCACGCTCGATCCGGCCCGTCACAACCGTGCCGCGGCCCGAGATCGAAAACACGTCCTCGATCGGCATCAGAAACGCCATGTCCTTCGGACGGTCCGGCTGCGGCACGTAGTCGTCAACCGCACCCATCAGCTCCAGAACCGATCCCGTCCCCGTCGCACCCTCGCCGCCCTCAAGTGCCTCAAGCGCAGACCCCCGCACCACCGGGATGTCGTCCCCCGGGAAGTCGTAGCTCGACAACAGCTCCCGCACCTCAAGCTCGACAAGTTCAAGGATCTCCTCGTCGTCAACCTGGTCAACCTTGTTCATGTAGACGACGATCGCCGGAACCCCCACCTGGCGCGCCAGGAGAATGTGCTCCCGGGTCTGCGGCATCGGGCCGTCCGCCGCCGAAACCACCAGGATCGCACCGTCCATCTGCGCCGCGCCGGTGATCATGTTCTTCACGTAATCCGCGTGACCCGGGCAATCCACATGCGCGTAATGCCGCGCTTCCGTCTCGTACTCGACATGCGCCGTCGCGATCGTGATCCCGCGAGCCTTCTCCTCGGGCGCCTTGTCGATCTGGTCGTACGACGTGAACTCGGCCCCGCCGGTCTCCGCCAAAACCCGCGTAATCGCCGCCGTCAACGTCGTCTTGCCATGATCCACATGGCCAATCGTCCCGACATTGCAGTGCGGCTTCGTACGCTGAAACTTCGCCTTCGCCATCTTAATCTTTCCCCGGTCTGATCCTGCTGACAGCGGCTACGCCATCTTGGCGCGGACTTCCTCGGCGATGCCCTGCGGCACCTGCTCGTAATGGTCGAAATGCATCGTGAACTGCGCCCGCCCCTGGCTCATCGAGCGCAGGTTGTTGACATAGCCGAACATGTTGGCGAGCGGCACGATCGCGGTGACGACGCGGGCATTGCCGCGGCTGTCCATCGCGTTGATCTGGCCGCGGCGGCTCTGCAGGTCGCCGATGATGTCGCCGAGATAGTCCTCCGGCGTGACCACTTCGAGCCGCATCACCGGCTCCAGCAGCTTCGGCGCGGCGCGGCCGACGCCCTCGCGAAACGCCGCCCGGGCGGCGATTTCGAAGGCCACCGCAGACGAATCGACGTCGTGGCTGTCGCCGTCGAGAAGCGTCACCGCCATATCGACCACCGGGAACCCGGCCAGCACGCCGACCTCGCTCGCACCGCGGATCCCCTTCTCGACCGCGGGGATGAACTCGCGCGGCACCGAGCCGCCGACCACCTTGCTCTCGAAGACGATCCCGGCGCCGGATGCGCTCGGCTCGAACCGCAGCGCGATCTTCGCGTACTGACCGGCACCGCCGGTCTGCTTGCGGTGGGTGTATTCGTGCTCGACCGCCTTGGTAACGGTTTCGCGATAGGCCACCTGGGGCATGCCGACATTGGCGTCGACCTTGAACTCGCGGCGCATGCGGTCGACGAGAATTTCCAGATGCAACTCGCCCATCCCCTTGATCACGGTCTGGCCGCTTTCGTTGTCGACCGAGATCCGGAAGCTCGGGTCTTCCTGGGCGAGGCGGCCGAGCGCAGACGACATCTTGTCCTGGTCGGATTTGGTCTTGGGCTCGACCGCGACCTCGATCACCGGATCGGGGAACTCGATCCTCTCCAGCACCACGGGATGGCGCGGGTCCGACAGCGTTTCGCCGGTGGTGGTGTCCTTGAGCCCGGCCAGCGCGACGATGTCGCCGGCCCGGGCCTCGTTCACCTCCTCGCGCGTATTCGCATGCATCAGCAGCATCCGCCCGACCCGCTCGCGCTTGCCCTTGACGGTGTTGAGGATGGTTTCCCCGCTCTTCAGCACGCCCGAATAGATCCTGATAAACGAGAGCGACCCCACGAAGGGGTCGGTCATGATCTTGAAGGCGAGCGCCGAAAACGGCTCATCGTCGCTGTTGCTGCGGGTAATCTCCTTGTCGGTCCCCATTTCCACGCCGCCGATCGCATGGGTCTCGTCGGGCGCCGGGAGATAGTCGACCACGGCATCGAGCAGCGGCTGCACGCCCTTGTTCTTGAACGCGGAGCCGTTGACGACCGGCACGAAGGCGCCGGCCACGGTACCCTTGCGAATACAAGCCTTGAGGGTCTCGGTGTCGGGCTCGGTGCCCTCCAGATAGGCCTCCATCGCCGCGTCGTCCTGCTCGACGGCGGTCTCGACCAGGGTGTCCCGGAAGCGCCGCGCGCTGTCGGCGAGCTCGGCCGGGATCTCGCCTTCGACGAACTCGGCGCCGAGGGTTTCGTCCTTCCAGACGTTCGCCTTCATGCGAACCAGATCGACCACGCCGGCATACTCCGCCTCGGCCCCGATCGGCAGTTGCAGAACCAGCGGCTTTGCGCCCAGCCGGTCCTCGATCATGTCGACGCAGCGCGGGAAATCCGCCCCGATCCGATCCATCTTGTTGACGAAGCAGATGCGCGGCACCCGGTACTTGTCGGCCTGGCGCCACACGGTCTCGGATTGCGGCTCGACCCCGGCGACACTGTCGAATACGGCGACCGCGCCGTCGAGCACCCGGAGGCTGCGCTCGACCTCGATGGTGAAATCGACATGTCCGGGGGTATCGATGATGTTGACGCGGCAGTCGCGCCAGAAGCAGGTGGTGGCGGCCGAGGTAATGGTGATGCCGCGCTCCTGCTCCTGCTCCATCCAGTCCATGGTCGCGGTGCCGTGATGCACTTCGCCAAGCTTGTAGGACCGGCCGGTGTAGTAGAGGACCCGTTCCGTCGTCGTCGTCTTGCCGGCATCGATATGGGCCATGATGCCGATATTGCGGTAGCTGGAAATGGGCGTGTTACGCGGCATGACGGGTCCGGACGGGAAGGGGTTCGCTACCAGCGGTAATGGGAGAAGGCCTTGTTGGCCTCAGCCATCCGGTGGGTGTCTTCCCGTTTCTTGACCGCGGCGCCACGGGAACTCGCCGCGTCCTGGAGCTCGTTGGAAAGCCTTTCGGCCATCGTGTATTCGGACCGGCTGCGGGCGCTGTCGATGATCCAGCGCAGCGCCAGCGCCTGTCGGCGCGACTGGCGAACCTCGACCGGCACCTGATAGGTCGCGCCGCCGACCCGGCGCGAGCGCACCTCCACCATCGGCTTGACGTTGTCGAGCGCCTCGTGGAAGACGCGCAGCCCGCTCTGGCCGGAACGCCGCTCGATCGTGTCGAGAGCGCCGTACACGATCTTCTCGGAGGCCGATTTCTTGCCCTGCAGCATCATGCAGTTGATGAACTTGGTCAGCACCGTATCGCCGTATTTGGGATCCGGCAGGACCTCCCGCTTTTCCGCCGCGCGTCGTCTTGGCATCCCCGGATCCCCGCTTACTTAGGCCGTTTGGCGCCGTATTTGGAACGGCGCTGGCGGCGGCCGGTGACGCCCTGGGTGTCGAGGGTGCCGCGGATGATGTGATAGCGCACACCGGGCAGGTCCTTGACCCGCCCGCCGCGGATCAACACCACCGAATGCTCCTGAAGATTGTGCCCCTCGCCCGGAATGTAGCTGGTCACCTCGAACCCGTTGGTGAGGCGCACGCGCGCGACCTTGCGCAGCGCCGAGTTGGGCTTCTTCGGCGTCGTCGTATAGACGCGGGTGCAGACGCCTCGCTTTTGCGGGCAGCCCTGCATCGCCGGCACCTTGTTGCGCACGACCTCCGGCGATCGCGGTTTCCGAATCAGCTGGTTGATCGTCGGCACGCCATCTCTTCCTTTTCTACCGCGCCCCGGGCGGAACATGCCGTCCGTAAACACGCGCGACCGCGGGCGTTTCCCGCACCGCGGTTGACTTGGGGTCTTCGAGATCCCGGTTCGACTTTTCGTCCCAGCTCAAACCGGAGCTGCGTCTAGGGTTCGTTCCTACCGCCAGACCCCGAAATGAGGGCCGAAATATAGTGCTGCGCCCGACCCCCGTCAACCCGGAAACGCCCGGATTTCAAAGGGGTTGGGCGCATTGTTTCCGCCTTTCGCCGGGGTCTCCCGCCGGCCCGGCGGCTACTCGCCGACCGGAATGGCGGGATCGCCGCTCTCGTCGGTAATCTGGGCGGGCTCCTCGGCCGCCGCCAGCTCGGCCATATCGCGATCCTTGACCGCCGCCAGCTCGCGCATCCGGTTCATGAACGCGCCCGTGCCGGCGGGGATCAGGCGGCCCACGATGACGTTCTCCTTCAGCCCGGAGAGCTGATCGATCCGGCCCGAGATCGCGGCCTCGGTCAGCACCCGCGTGGTCTCCTGGAACGACGCGGCCGAGATGAAGGAATGGGTCTGGAGCGACGCCTTGGTGATCCCCTGCAACACCGGCTCGGCTGTCGCGGGCGCCAGCGAATCGGCCTCCGCCGCGGCGTTGACCGCCTCGAACTCCACCCGGTCGACCTGTTCGCCGATCAGGAAGGTGGTCTCGCCCGGATCCGTGATCTCCACCTTCTGCAGCATCTGGCGCACGATCACCTCGATGTGCTTGTCGTTGATCTTCACCCCCTGCAACCGATAGACGTCCTGGATCTCGTCGATCAGGTAGGAAGCGAGCTCCTCGACCCCGAGCACGCGCAGGATGTCGTGCGGCACCGGGTTGCCGTCCATCAGCGGATCGCCGCGCTCCACATAATCGCCCTCCTGGACGCTGATATGCTTGCCCTTGGGCAGCAGGTACTCGACCGGCTCGGCGTCCCCCTCCTCGGGACGGACGATGATCCGCCGCTTGGCCTTGTAGTCCTTGCCGAACTCGACCCGTCCCGGGCCCTCGCTGATGACCGCGAAGTCCTTGGGCTTGCGCGCCTCGAACAACTCCGCGACCCGCGGCAGGCCGCCGGTGATGTCGCGCGTCTTCGCGGATTCGCGCGGAATCCGCGCCAGCACGTCGCCGGCATGGACCCTGCTGCCGTTCTCCACCGAAAGGATCGCATCGACCGAGAGGAAGTAGCGCGCCTCGGTCCCCTTGGCGAGCTGCACCACCTCGCCGTCTTCGTCGCGCAGCGTGATTCTCGGCCGGAGCTCCGAGCCCTTTTGCTGCTTCCAGTCGATGACCGACTTGTTGGAGATGCCGGTCGCCTCGTCGACCACGTCCCGCATGGAAATGCCGTCGACCAGATCGACATAGTTGGCGATGCCCTCGCGCTCGGAGATGATCGGCCGCGTATACGGGTCCCACTCGGCGAGCTTCGCGCCCTTCTCGATAGTGGTCCCCTCGTCGGCGAGAATCCTGGCGCCGTAGGGCAAGCGGTGGCTTGCCCGCTCGCGTCCCTGGTCGTCGACCAGCACCAGCTCCGTATTGTGCGTCATGACCACCGGCCGCCCCTCGCTGTCGATGACGACATTGCGGTTGCGAATGGTGACCGTGGCGTCGAACACCGCCTCGACGCTCGACTGCTCGGCGCCGCGCTGCGCGGCACCGCCGATGTGGAAGGTCCGCATGGTGAGCTGGGTGCCGGGCTCGCCGATCGACTGGGCCGCCATGATTCCGATCGCCTCGCCGAGATTGACGCGGGTGCCGCGGGCGAGATCGCGCCCGTAGCAGGACGCGCAGACACCGCCCTTGGACTCGCAGGTGAGCACCGAGCGGATCTTCACCGATTCGACGCCGGCCCGGTCGATCTCCTCGACCACCGCCTCGTCGATCAACGTGCCCGGGGGAATCAGGGTCTCGCTGCTCAGCGGATCGACGATTCCGGTAGCGGCGCAGCGCCCGAGGACACGGTCGGCCAGGGTCTCCACCACCTCGCCTCCCTCGACCACGGCGCGGACGGTAAGCCCCTCCTCGGTGCCGCAATCCCCCTCGATCACGGTGCAGTCCTGGGCAACGTCGACCAGACGCCGCGTGAGATAGCCGGAATTCGCCGTCTTGAGCGCGGTATCGGCGAGCCCCTTGCGCGCGCCGTGCGAGGAGTTGAAGTATTCGAGCACCGACAACCCCTCCTTGAAATTGGAGATGATCGGCGTCTCGATGATCTCGCCGGAGGGCTTGGCCATCAGGCCGCGCATGCCGGCGAGCTGCTTCATCTGGGCGGCCGAACCGCGCGCGCCCGAATGGGCCATCATGTAGACCGAGTTGACCGGTTGGCCGGGTTCGGGGTTGGAGATCCCCTCCATCATCTTCTCGGCCACCTCGTCGGTGCAGCGCGACCAGGCATCGACCACCTTGTTGTATTTCTCGCCCTGGGTGATCAGGCCTTCCTGATATTGCTGCTCGAACTGCTTGACGCTGTCATGCGTGCTGGCGACGAGGGACTCCTTGGCCCGCGGGATGACAAGATCGTCCTTGCCGAACGAGATGCCCGCCTTGCAGGCATGCGCGAATCCCATCCCCATCAGCCGGTCGGCAAAGATCACCGTCTCCTTCTGGCCGCAATGGCGATAGACGATGTCGATGACGTTGGAGACCTCCTTCTTGGTCAGGAGCTGGTTCAGCAGCGCCGTCGAGACATCGGGATGACGCGGCAGGATCTGGGTCAGCAGCGCGCGGCCGGGCGTGGTCTCCAGCCGCATCCTAGCCGCTACGCCTTCGGCGTCGACCCCGTCGATCCGGACCTGGACCTTGGCGTGGAGGCCGACCGCGCCGGTGTCGAGGGCCTGTTCGAGTTCGCCGATGCTGGAGAACACCATCCCCTCGCCCTTTTGGCCTTCGCGTTCGAGCGTCAGGTAGTAGAGGCCGAGGACGATGTCCTGCGAGGGCACGATGATCGGCTTGCCGTTCGCCGGGCTCAGGATGTTGTTGGTCGACATCATCAGCACGCGGGCTTCGAGCTGCGCCTCGAGCGACAGCGGCACATGGACCGCCATCTGGTCGCCGTCGAAATCGGCGTTGAAGGCGGTGCAGACCAGCGGGTGGAGCTGGATCGCCTTGCCCTCGATCAGCACCGGCTCGAAGGCCTGGATGCCCAGCCGGTGCAATGTCGGCGCCCGGTTGAGCAGCACCGGATGCTCGCGGATCACCTCTTCCAGGATGTCCCAGACTTCGGGCCGCTCCTTCTCGACCATGCGCTTGGCGGCCTTGATGGTGCTCGCCATGCCGTACAGCTCAAGCCTGGAATAGATGAACGGCTTGAACAATTCGAGCGCCATCTTCTTGGGCAGCCCGCACTGGTGCAGCTTGAGTTCGGGGCCAACCACGATCACCGAGCGCCCCGAATAGTCGACGCGCTTGCCGAGCAGGTTCTGCCGGAAACGGCCCTGCTTGCCCTTGAGCATGTCGCTCAGCGATTTGAGCGGGCGTTTGTTGGCCCCGGTGATGACCCGGCCGCGCCGGCCGTTGTCGAACAGCGCATCCACCGATTCCTGAAGCATGCGCTTCTCGTTGCGCACGATGATGTCCGGCGCGCGCAGCTCGATCAGCCGCTTGAGGCGGTTGTTGCGGTTGATCACCCGGCGGTAGAGGTCGTTGAGGTCCGAGGTGGCGAAACGGCCGCCATCGAGCGGCACCAGAGGCCGCAGCTCGGGCGGGATCACGGGAACGATGTCGAGGATCATCCATTCGGGCCTGGTCCCCGAATCGATGAACGATTCCACCAGCTTGAGCCGCTTGACGAACTTCTTCCGCTTGGCCTCGGACCGCGTCTCCTTGAGGTCGATGCGAAGCTGGGTGCGCTCCTCGTCGAGATCGATCGCCGACAGCATGATCTTCAGCGCCTCGGCCCCGATTCCGGCGGTGAACATGTCCTCGCCGAAGCTGTCCTGGGCCTGCATGAAGTCTTCTTCGGAGAGCAGCCGCTTCTCCTCGAGCGGCGTCATGCCGGGGTCGATGACCACGAAGTTCTCGAAATAGAGGACCCGCTCGATGTCCTTGAGCGTCATGTCGAGCAACAGCCCGATGCGGCTCGGCAGGGATTTGAGGAACCAGATATGGGCAACCGGCGCGGCCAGCTCGATATGGCCCATCCGCTCGCGGCGGACTTTGGAGAGGGTGACCTCGACGCCGCATTTCTCGCAGATGATGCCGCGATACTTCATCCGCTTGTATTTGCCGCACAGGCATTCGTAGTCCTTGATCGGGCCGAAAATCCGGGCGCAGAACAGCCCGTCGCGCTCCGGCTTGAAGGTGCGGTAGTTGATGGTTTCCGGCTTCTTGATCTCGCCATAGGACCATGAACGGATGCGGTCCGGGCTGGCGATGGAGATGCAAATCTCGTCGAAGCTTTGCGCGTTGCCGATCTGCCCGAAGATGTTGATGAGCTCGTTCATGATTTCATCCTTTGCGTGGCCGAGTTGCCTGCTGTCCGTCGATTGCTGCCCGGCGGTCCCTCAGGACCGCTGGTTGAGCTCGACATTGAGGCAGAGCGACTTCAGCTCCTTGACGAGAACGTTGAAGGACTCGGGAATGCCGGCCTCGAATGTGTCGTCGCCGCGAACGATCGACTCGTAGACCTTGGTCCGGCCGGAGACGTCGTCGGACTTGACGGTGAGCATCTCCTGCAAGGTGTAGGCGGCGCCGTAACCCTCGAGCGCCCAGACCTCCATCTCGCCGAAGCGCTGGCCGCCGAACTGGGCCTTGCCGCCGAGCGGCTGCTGGGTGACCAGGCTGTAGGGACCGATCGAGCGGGCGTGGATCTTGTCGTCGACCAGATGGTGCAGCTTCATCATGTAGATGTAGCCGACGGTAACCATACGATCGAAGGGCTCACCCGTCCTGCCGTCCCAGAGCTGGGCCTGGCCGCTCGAAGCGAGCCCCGCCATCTCCAGCGCCTCGACGATGTCGACCTCGTGCGCGCCGTCGAACACCGGCGTCGCCATCGGCACGCCCGAGCGCAGGTTCTGGCCGAGCTCGATGATCTCGTTGTCGTCGAACTCGGCGATCACGCCGTCGTGGACCGTCTTGCCGTAGATCGATCTGAGCTGCTTCCGGACAGCGCCGATCCGGCCGTTCCGCAACACCTTGTCGAGGGTCTCGCCGACCATGCGCCCGAGCCCGGCGGAGGCCCAGCCGAGATGGGTCTCGAGGATCTGGCCGACATTCATCCGCGACGGCACGCCGAGGGGGTTGAGCACGATGTCGACGGGCGTCCCGTCGTCGAGAGAGGGCATGTCCTCGATCGGCACGATCTTCGAGATCACGCCCTTGTTGCCGTGCCGCCCGGCCATCTTGTCGCCCGGCTGCAGCTTGCGCTTCACCGCGACATAGACCTTGACCATCTTCATGACCCCGGGCGGCATTTCGTCGCCCGCCTGGAGCTTGTCGACCTTGCTGTCGAAGCGGGCCTGAAGCCGTTTCTCGCTCTCGTCGAACTGGGCCCTCAGGGCCTCGACATCGGTCATCGCGCCTTCGTCCTCGACGACGAATTGCGCGAGCCGGCGCACCGAATGCTGGCCCAGCACATCGTCGGTGACGAGGCTGCCCGCTTCGGCGTCGCCCGGCCCGCTGACCACCGTCTTGCCGGCGAGCAGGTCCCGGAGCCGCGCCAGATAGCTGCGTTCGAGGATCGCCCGCTCGTCGTCATGGTCCTTGGCCAGACGCTCGATCTCCTCGCGCTCGATGGCGAGCGCACGTTCGTCCTTGTCGACGCCGCGGCGCGAGAATACGCGGACTTCCACCACCGTGCCGTTGACGCCGGGCGGCAGGCGAAGCGAGGTGTCGCGGACATCGGACGCCTTTTCGCCGAAGATCGCGCGCAGCAATTTCTCTTCCGGCGTCATCGGGCTCTCGCCCTTCGGCGTCACCTTGCCGACCAGGATATCGCCCGGATTGACCTCGGCGCCGATATAGACGATGCCGGCCTCGTCGAGATTCTTGAGCGCTTCCTCGCCGACATTGGGAATGTCGCGGGTGATCTCCTCCTGGCCCAGCTTGGTGTCGCGGGCCATGACGTCGAATTCCTCGATGTGGATCGACGTGAAGACGTCCTCGCGCGCGATGCGCTCCGAGATCAGGATCGAGTCCTCGAAGTTGTAGCCGTGCCACGGCATGAACGCGACCAGCACGTTGCGCCCGAGCGCGAGCTCGCCGAGATCGGTCGACGGCCCGTCGGCGATGATGTCGCCCGCGTTCACGCGGTCTCCGACCTTCACCAGCGGGCGCTGGTTGATGCAGGTGTTCTGGTTGGAGCGCTGGAACTTGCGCAGATTGTAGATGTCGACGCCGGGCGCCGACAGCGAGGTCTCCTCGGTGGCGCGGACGACGATGCGGGTGCCGTCCATCTGGTCGACCATCCCGCCGCGCCTGGCGACGATGGTCGCGCCCGAGCCGCGCGCGACCGCCTCCTCCATGCCGGTGCCGACCAGCGGCGCCTCGGTGCGGATCAGCGGCACCGCCTGGCGCTGCATGTTCGATCCCATCAGGGCGCGGTTGGCATCGTCATTCTCGAGGAACGGGATCAGCGCCGCGGCAACCGAGACAAGCTGCTTGGGCGAGACGTCGATGAACCCGATGGTGTCGGGCAAAGCGAGAACGAACTCCCCGCCGCGGCGGCAGCTGACCAGGTCGTCGACGAACTTGCCGTTGCGATCGAGATTGGCGTTCGCCTGCGCGATCGTGTAGTTGCCCTCGTCGATCGCCGACAAATACTGCACCGCGTCGGTGACCTTGCCGTCGACGACCTTGCGGTAAGGGGTCTCGATGAAGCCGTAGCGATTGACCCTCGCGAAGGTCGCGAGCGAGTTGATCAGGCCGATATTGGGCCCCTCCGGCGTCTCGATCGGGCATATCCGGCCGTAATGGGTCGGGTGCACGTCGCGCACCTCGAAGCCGGCGCGCTCGCGGGTAAGCCCGCCGGGCCCGAGCGCCGACAGACGGCGCTTGTGGGTGATCTCGGACAGCGGGTTGGTCTGGTCCATGAACTGGGAGAGCTGCGAAGAGCCGAAGAATTCGCGCACCGCCGCCGCCGCCGGCTTGGCGTTGATCAGGTCATGCGGCATCACCGAATCGAGTTCGAGCGCCCCCATGCGCTCGCGGATGGCGCGCTCCACGCGCAGCAGACCGATCCGGTACTGGTTCTCCATCAGCTCGCCCACCGAGCGCACGCGCCGGTTGCCGAGATGGTCGATGTCGTCGACCTCGCCGATCCCGTCCTTGAGCTGGACCAGCGTCTTGACCACGGCGAGGATGTCCTGCTTGCGCAGCGTGCGCACCGAGTCCTCGGTCTCCAGGCCGAGCCGCGCATTCATCTTCACCCGGCCGACCGCGGAGAGGTCGTAGCGCTCGGCATCGAAGAAGAGCGTGTTGAACATCGATTCCGCGCTGTCCAGCGTCGGCGGCTCGCCCGGGCGCATCACCCGGTAGATGTCCATCAGCGCTTCTTCGCGCGATCTGTTGCGGTCGACCGAGAGGCTGTTGAGGATATACGGGCCGACATGGGTGTGATCGATCCACAGGGTCTTGAGCCCGGCGACGCCCGCCTCCATCAACTCGGCCAGCGCCTCCTCGGTGATCTCGTCGCCCGCTTCGAGATGGATCTCGCCGGTCTCCTCGTTGATCAGATCCTCGGCCAAATACTGGCCGATCAGGTCTTCGTCGCCGACCTGGAGCTGGCGCAGCCCGTCCTCGACCAGCCGGCGCACGAAGCCCGGGGTCATTTTCCTGCCGGCCTCGGCGACGACCTCGCCGTCCTCGGCATTGACCAGATCGTTCATCAACTTGGCGCCGCGCTGCCGGTCGGGGTCGAACCCGGTCTTCCAGCCGTCGCCGGCACGCTCATAGGGGATCGCCTCGTAGAAATAGTCGAGCATCTCCTCGACCGACATGCCGTGCACCTCTTCGGGCGCGACCCTCCCGCCGGCCGCCGCGCGTTCGGCCCGGAGCGCCCGGGTCTCCTCGGAGTCGAGCGCGAACAGGAGCGTGGTCACCGGCAGCTTGCGCCGCCGGTCGATGCGGACATGGACCAGATCCCTGGCGTCGAACTCGAAATCCAGCCACGAGCCGCGATAGGGGATGATCCGGGCGGCGAATAGGTACTTGCCCGACGAATGGGTCTTGCCCTTGTCATGGTCGAAGAAGACGCCGGGCGAACGGTGCATCTGGGAAACGATCACGCGCTCGGTGCCGTTGACGACGAAGGTGCCGTGATCCGTCATCAGCGGCATGTCGCCCATATAGACGTCCTGCTCCTTGATGTCGCGGACCGAACGCGCGCCGGTCTCCTCGTCGACATCGAAGACCACCAGCCTGAGGGTGACCTTGAGCGGCGCGGCATAGGTCATGTCGCGCTGCTGGCATTCGTCGACGTCGTATTTCGGCGGTTCGAGCTCGTATTTCACGAATTCGAGGGTGCCGTTCTCGGAAAAATCCGAGATCGGGAAGACCGAGCGGAACACCTCCTGCAGCCCGCTATCGGTCCGGTCCTCGGTCTCGACATCCATCTGCAGGAACTTGTCGTAGGACGTCTTCTGAACCTCGATGAGGTTCGGCATGTCGGCCGCGGCCTGGAGACGACCGAACTCCTTGCGAATGCGTTTACGACCGGTAAAGGACTGTGCCATTGCCACCTCTTCAGGCGCGCGGAACGATGCGGCGGCGGCCGCCGTCGAGCGCGCAGCGAACTTTCGGACCCATCGGATTGCCGGCGGCGGCGCAAGCGCCCCGGCGCGCCGTCTCCGGCGCGCCGCGAGGCGCTTGCGTTGCCGAATTCGGCCTTGCGGCCAACTACTTCACCTCGACGGTGGCTCCGGCACCCTCGAGCTTCTCCTTGATCTGTTCGGCCTCTTCCTTGGTCACCGCTTCCTTGACCGCGTTGGGCACTCCCTCGACGAGATCCTTCGCCTCCTTGAGCCCGAGCCCGGTGATCGCGCGGACTTCCTTGATGACGTTGATCTTCTTTTCGCCGAAGCTGACGAGGATCAGGTCGAACTCCGTCTTTTCCTCCTCGGCCGCGGCGCCGTCGGCCGGTGCGGCGGCGGCGACCGCGACGGGAGCCGCGGCGCTCACGCCCCACTTGTCCTCGAGCAGCTTGGACAGCTCCGCGGCCTCGATGACCGTCAACTGCGACAGGTCCTCGACCATTTGTTCAAGATTGGCAGCCATTGTCTCGTTCTCCTCTCTGAATCCGATGCCCGGCCGTCAGGCCGCATCCTTGTCTGCATAGGCCCCCATTACGCGGGCCAACTGACCCGCCGGAGCCTGGAGCACGCCGGCGATCCTGGTCGCCGGCGTCTGGATCATGCCGACCAGCCGGCCCCTCAGCTCGTCGAGCGAGGGCAGCCTGGCCAGCGCGGTGACCGCGGCGGCGTCGAGCATTTGCTCGCCCAGACCGCCGCCCATGATGTCGAGTGCGTCGTTCTTGTCCGCGAAGTCGACCGCGACGCGCGCCGCGGCGACCGGATCGTCGGAATAGGCGATTGCGGTCGGGCCGACGAACAGACCGGTCAGGCCTTCGAAGGTCGTGCCTTTCAGCGCGAGCTTGGTCAGCCGGTTCTTCGTGACCTTGAAGCGTGCCCCGGCATCGCGCATTCGACGGCGGAGGTCGGTCGCCTGCGCGACCGAAAGGCCCACAGGCCTGGTGACCACCACCAGGTTCGTACCGCCGAACAGCGCGTTGAGCGAAGCGACCTGTTCTACCTTTTGCGCTCGGTTCAAGGATCGTCTCTCCTCAGGGACCGGCAGCGCGGCGCCGCCGGTCGGGTTGCGACTGGACCCCCCTGACGGGGATCCGGCTTCCTGTCCCAGAAGCCCGAGCCGCCCGCGCCCGAACGAGCGCAACCGATGAACTCGCGACCCCTGTCTATGCGGGGCTTACCCGCCGGTTGCCCGGCGGCGCCTGCAGTCTCGGACAGGTCTCCTTCCCGGGCCGCGGCCCGGGTCGGACCGTTCCGCGCCGCCGGGCGGCGCGGGAATACTCGATCAGCCCGACGCGCCGCCGATCACGCTCTGGACGTCGAGCCTGATGCCCGGGCCCATCGTCGAGCTCAGTGCGGCGCGCTGGACATATGTCCCTTTCCCGCCGCTTGGCTTGGCCTTGACGATCGCATCGGCCAGCGCGCGAATGTTTTCCTTCAGATCGTCCTCGGCGAAGCTCGCCTTGCCGATCCCGGCATGGATGATGCCGGCCTTCTCGACCCGGAACTCCACCTGCCCGCCCTTGGCGGCCTGGACCGCGGCGCCGACATCCTGGGTGACGGTGCCGACCTTGGGGTTGGGCATCAGCCCGCGCGGGCCGAGAATTTTGCCGAGCCTGCCGACCACCGCCATCATGTCGGGCGTCGCCACGCAGCGGTCGAATTCGATGGTCCCGCCCTGGATGGTCTCGGCGAGATCCTCGGCGCCGACCACATCCGCTCCCGCTTCGCGCGCCTCGTCCGCCTTGTCGCCGCGCGCGAAGACGGCGACCCGGACCGCCTTGCCGGTGCCCTTGGGGAGCGACACGACGCCCCGCACCATCTGGTCGGCGTGGCGCGGATCGACCCCCAGATTCATCGACAATTCGAAGGTCTCGTCGAACTTGGTGCTCGCCCGCTCCTTGAGCATGCTGACCGCCTCGTCGAGCTCGTAGAGCCGCTCGCGGTCGATCCCCTCATAGGCCTTGGTCAGGCGCTTTCCCTTTGCCATCGGCTTACTCCATCACCTGCACGCCCATCGACCGCGCGGTACCCGCGAGCATCTTGCACGCGGCCTCGACATCGTTGGCGTTGAGGTCGACCATCTTCTTCTCGGCGATTTCCCGAAGCTGCGACATGCGGACCGCGCCCACCATGGTACGGCCGGGCTCCTGCGAACCCGCGCCGAGCTTCGCCGCCTGCTTGATGAAATAGGACGCCGGCGGCGTCTTCGTTTCGAACGAAAACGACCGGTCGGCATAGACCGTGATCACCGTCGGGATCGGCACGCCCTGTTCCTGGTTCTGCGTTTGCGCGTTGAACGCCTTGCAGAATTCCATGATGTTGACGCCCTGCTGGCCGAGCGCAGGCCCGATCGGCGGCGACGGGTTCGCCTGCCCGGAAGGCACCTGTAGTTTGATGAGACCTGAAATCTTCTTTGCCATCGTTCGACCGCCGCCTCAGAATTCCACCGTTTCGCCGCCCGGCCGCTAGAGCTTTTCGACCTGGGCGTATTCGAGCTCGACCGGGGTCGAGCGACCGAAGATCGACACCGCCACCTTGAGCCGCGCGCGTTCCTCGTCGATCTCCTCCACCGTGCCGTTGAACGAGGTGAAGGGCCCGTCGCTGACCCGGACCTGCTCGCCGACATCGAAGGTGATCGACGGCTTGGGCCGCTCGACGCCCTCCTGCACCTGGCGCAGGATGCGCTGCGTCTCGGCCTCGGAAATCGGCGAGGGCTTGCCGCGCCCGCCGCCGCCGAGAAAGCCGGTGACCTTGGGCGTGTCCTTCACCAGATGCCAGGTCTCGTCGGTCAGATCCATCTTGATCAGGACATAGCCGGGGAAGAACTTGCGATCGGCGCGCACCTTGGCGCCGCGCCGCATCCGCACCACCTCCTCGGTCGGCACCAGGACCTCGTCGAACATGTCGTCCAGATGCTTCTGCGCCGCCTGTTCGCGGATCGACTGGGCAACCTTGTTCTCGAAGCCGGAATAGACGTGGATCACGTACCATTGCGCCGTCATCTCCTAGCCCCCGAGACCGAGCACCGCGCGGACCCCGACCGAGAGGATCTGATCCACGACGAAGAAGAACAGCGCCGCGAGGGCGACGAAGATGAAAACCATCACCGTCGTCACGGCGGTCTCCCGCCGGCTCGGCCAGGTCACCCTGGCGACCTCGCGCCTGACCTGCTGAACGAATTCTATGGGGCTGATTTTCGCCATTTCGCCTCGATTGCCCTCGACCGTCCCCATCGGACACCGCATCGGCTGGCAGGAGTGGAGGGACTCGAACCCACAACCCCCGGTTTTGGAGACCGGTGCTCTGCCAATTGAGCTACACTCCTGGGGCCGTGCCCGTCGTCTCCGGGTTAAAAATGCGCTATTCGATGATTTGTGCGACGACGCCGGCGCCGACGGTACGGCCGCCCTCGCGGATGGCGAAGCGCAGACCCTCGTCCATCGCGATCGGCACGATCAGCTCGACATCCATCGACACGTTGTCGCCCGGCATCACCATCTCCGTCCCCTCCGGCAGCGCGACCTGACCCGTCACATCCGTCGTCCGGAAGTAGAACTGAGGACGGTAGTTGGTGAAGAACGGCGTGTGACGGCCACCCTCCTCCTTGGTCAGGATATACGCTTCGGCCTTGAACTTCGTGTGCGGCGTGATCGAGCCCGGACGCGCCAATACCTGGCCCCGCTCGACGTCCGTCCGACCCACGCCGCGCAGAAGACAACCGACATTGTCCCCCGCCTCGCCCGAGTCCAAAAGCTTGCGGAACATCTCGACGCCGGTGACCACCGTCTTCGACGTCTCCTTCAATCCGACGATCTCAACCTCTTCCCCGACATTGATCGTCCCACGCTCGATCCGGCCCGTCACAACCGTGCCGCGGCCCGAGATCGAAAACACGTCCTCGATCGGCATCAGAAACGCCATGTCCTTCGGACGGTCCGGCTGCGGCACGTAGTCGTCAACCGCACCCATCAGCTCCAGAACCGATCCCGTCCCCGTCGCACCCTCGCCGCCCTCAAGTGCCTCAAGCGCAGACCCCCGCACCACCGGGATGTCGTCCCCCGGGAAGTCGTAGCTCGACAACAGCTCCCGCACCTCAAGCTCGACAAGTTCAAGGATCTCCTCGTCGTCAACCTGGTCAACCTTGTTCATGTAGACGACGATCGCCGGAACCCCCACCTGGCGCGCCAGGAGAATGTGCTCCCGGGTCTGCGGCATCGGGCCGTCCGCCGCCGAAACCACCAGGATCGCACCGTCCATCTGCGCCGCGCCGGTGATCATGTTCTTCACGTAATCCGCGTGACCCGGGCAATCCACATGCGCGTAATGCCGCGCTTCCGTCTCGTACTCGACATGCGCCGTCGCGATCGTGATCCCGCGAGCCTTCTCCTCGGGCGCCTTGTCGATCTGGTCGTACGACGTGAACTCGGCCCCGCCGGTCTCCGCCAAAACCCGCGTAATCGCCGCCGTCAACGTCGTCTTGCCATGATCCACATGGCCAATCGTCCCGACATTGCAGTGCGGCTTCGTACGCTGAAACTTCGCCTTCGCCATCTCAATCTTTCCCCGGTCTGGGTTGGCACGCCGGGCCGGCAGGCGGACCCGCGCAGACAGTGGTTGGAGCGGGTGATGGGGATCGAACCCACACAACCAGCTTGGAAGGCTGGGGCTCTACCATTGAGCTACACCCGCGCGACGTTCCTGGGCCTTTCGCTGCCCTAGGCCTTTCGCTGCAATGGCCGTTCCCTCCGCCAAACGCCCCGGGCCCCCGTACCCGCCTGAACACCGCCGTGAAGGGCTGGTGGAGGGGGTTGGATTCGAACCAACGTAGGCAAACGCCAACGGGTTTACAGCCCGTCCCCTTTAGCCACTCGGGCACCCCTCCGGACCCGCCGAAACGCCTGCGCAACTTTGGATCCGCCGAACTAGGCGATTTGCCCCTCCATGTCAACGACAGGAAATGAGCGAAAGCGCCCGTCCCGGACCATGGGAGGTGCGCCATGCAGGATTAGCTGTTCGATCAATGACGTTGGCATTTATAGTCTTTTCCATGACGCGAAACAAGGGTCCACGGGTAGGGCGGGGAAGCCGCAACGCGGTCTGGCTGTACGGTCGCCACGCGGTGACCGCGGCGCTCGCCAATCCCGAGCGCAAGCGGCTTCGCTTCCTTGCCGAGAGCGAGGCGGCGACGCCCTACGCCGCGCACGCGCCGGAGATCGCCGACCGCGCGACGCTGCGCCAGATTCTGCCGGACGGCGCCGTCCATCAGGGGCTTGCCCTGCTCGCCGAGCCGCTCGCCGATGCCGGGATCGAATCGCTGCTGAGCGCGGCGGAAGCCCGCGAACGCGCGGCGGCGATCGTCCTCGACCGGGTGCAGGACCCGCAAAACGTGGGCGCGGTGCTCAGGAGCGCGGCGGCGCTCGGCGCGCTCGCCATGGTGATCCCGGCCCGCCACGCCCCGCCGGAGACCGGCGCGCTGGCCAAGGCGGCCTCGGGCGCGCTCGAAACCGTGCCGGTGATCCGGGTCGTCAACCTCGCCCGCGCGCTGGACGCGATGAAGGCGCGCGGGTTCTGGAGCGTGGGCCTCGACGCCGGGGCGGAGACCGTCCTCGCGCCCGGCGCTCTGCCGGACCGTTGCGCCCTGGTGCTCGGCGCGGAGGGGAGCGGGCTGCGCCGGCTGACGGCGGAGACCTGCGATCTCCTGCTGCGAATCCCGATGGCCTCCGGGGCGGCGAGCCTCAACGTCTCGGCTGCCGCCGCCATCGCGCTCTACGCCCACGCCCAAGCGGGGTAGGTCAGGCGGCGATCTCGCGGTAGAGCGCGCGCACCGCCTGGACGAAACAATCCATCGGCGCGGCGGTGATGCCGGCGCCGATCTGGCCGATACCGGCTTCCCTGTGGGCGATCCCGGTATTGACGATCGGCAGCACCCCGCTATCGGCGACCCTGCGCGCATCGATTCCCGCCGGCGCCGCCGCGAAATCGAGGATGGGCAGAGTGAAGGCGGGGTTCTCGCCCAGCGTGACAGCGCGCATCTCGCGGCTGGCGGCGATCGCCTCGGCCGGGCTGCCGCCGACAAACTGGACGATCGCCGGCGCCGCCGCCATCGCGAACCCGCCGAGCCCGGCGGTCTCGGTGATCGCGCTGTCGCCGATGTCGCGCGCGGCGTCTTCCTTGCCGAAGCCGGAGAAGTAGAGCCCCTCGACGACCGGCGCGGCGGTGGTGAACCAGCGATCGCCGGTCGCGCTCATCTGGATGCCGAAATCCACCCCGTTGCGCGCCATCGCGGTCACCATCGAGGAGAATTCCACGCCGCGCGCGGCATCGAGCATCGCCTTGCAGGCGGCCATCGAGAGATTGATGAAGAAATGGTCGTTGCCGGCGATGAACGCGAATGCCCGGGCGATGCTGTCGGGCTCGGCGCCGGAGCGGAGCGCCGGCGGCACCAGGCGCTTGAAGAGCAGCGCGGTCGCGGCGGCGTTGCGGTTATGCGCCTCGTCGCCCATATGCAGCGCCTGGGCGATCAGCGGCTTGAGCTCGATCGGCCCGTGCGCATCCAGCGCGCGCGCCAGCACATCCGCCAGCTCGCCCCGCATCCAGCGCAGCCGCTCGATCACCTCGGGGCCGTTGGCGCCGAAGCGCAGCACCTTTCCCAGCCCCTCGTTGAGACCCGAACAGGCGATATTGCCGGCATCGGCGTTCTCGACGATCCACATCGGCATCGACGGCGAGGTGACGCCCGACATGGGCCCGACCGCCGCGTGGTGGTGGCAGGAATCGAATTCGATGCCGCCCGAATCGGCGAGATCGCGCGCGCCGTCGAGATCGTCGGCCCAGCCTTCGAACAGGATCGCCCCGAGCACCGCGCCCCGCATCGGACCGCACATCTCCGCCCAGGCGACCGGCGGGCCGGCATGGAGGATGGTGCGCGCGCCGATCCCGGACAGCGCGTCGATCGCGGGGGCGATTCCGGTGACCGAGGGCCGGGCGGCGAGGAACCGGTCGAACGCGGTCCGGTTGGCGGCCTCGATCCGGGGATCGTCCACCATCTCCGCGAGTTGCATGCCGGCCTCGCGCGATCCGTCCGCCGGGGGGCGCCAGTCGATGTCGACGGCGCTGCCGCCCGCCGCCCGGATCGCCTCGCCGAACGCGCCGATGCCGAGATTGAGCACCGCGGGGCCGCTCGGGGCGCCGGCGCTCACAAACCGCTCCCGCCGGCGATTTCGGCCGCGATGCGAGCGGCTTGCGCGTTGCTCCGGGCGATCACCATGCCGGCCTCCCGGAGCGCCGCCTCCTGCCGCGAAAGGCATTGGGGGTCGGCGTCGGTGCCGCAGACCGAACCCACCACGACCGGGCCATCGATGTCGCGGATCGCCGGTACGAGCGCCGCCGCCGGGTCCTCATGCGCGCCATAGCCGAGCACGACGTCGATCAGGATCGCCGCGGTGTCGGCGGCGGCGGCGGCCGTCCGGATGCGCTCCAGACGGGGGCGGTAATCGATCATCGGGTGCGGCCGCCCCCTTGTGAAGGCGTCGTCGCCGAGATCGAGCATCAGATGTTCGCCCGCATCGCCGTCGACGGCGTCCCGGGGATCGAGCGGCGCGTTGGAGAGAATCCGGCCGAGCACGGGCGCAGCGACCGCCTGGGCCTCGTAGCAGAAGGTACCGCCGCTGAAGAGGCCGACGAGGCGGTTCCGTCCGGCCGCGCGCGGCAGCTCCCGGGCATCGTCGGGGATTGCATTGCCGGTCGCCAGCGCCGCCGCCTCATCGAGCGTGGCCGCGAAACGGATATTGACGGGGAGCGCCGGCGGCGGCGGCGCGCCGATGAAGCAGGCGATCGCGGGCTTGCCCGCCGCGCCGGCAGCGTCGAGCACGCGGCGCATCACCGCATCGTCCGGCGGCTTCGAGACCAGCACGATGGTCTCGGTGCGTGCGTCCCCGGCCAGCATCCCGATCGCGCGCAGCGTCGTCGTCCCGCCGACTTCCCGCGAAAGATCGCGCCCGCCGGTGCCGATCGCATGCGAGATGCCGGCGCCGTAGCGGTCGATCAGGCAGGTGACCTGCTGCAACCCGGTGCCCGACGCCCCGACCGCGCCGATGGCGCCTTCCCGCACCCGGTTGGCGAAGCCGAGCGGCACCCCGCCGACGATCGCGGTGCCGCAATCCGGGCCCATCAGCAGCCTGCCGCGCGCCTCGGCCTCGCGCTTGAGCGCGACCTCGTCTTCGAGCGTCACGTTGTCGGAGAACACCATCGCATCGAGCCCGAGCCGGAGCGCCTTCATCGCCTCCGCCGCGGCGTACTCGCCGGGACACGAGATCAGCGCGAGCGTCGCGTCCGGCGCCGCCTCGCGGGCTTCGGCGAGGCTGCGCGGCCGCCGGGCGTCCGCGCCGAAGACGGGAGCCGGCCGGGTCTCGCCGTCGAGCATCGCCGCCGCCGCATCGAGGGCATCGGCCAGCGCGTCCCCGTCCTCCCCCTCCATTGCGACCACAAGGTCGTTCGCGCCGGCCTCGATCCGGCCCACGGACACGCCGTTCTGCGCCAGCATCGCGAGATTGGCGGGGGTCGCCATGACCACCGAGGCGCGGGCGATTCCCGGTCGCGCCTCGAGCGTCGCGGCGAGCCGCATCAGGGTCACCGAATCGCGGTAGAGACCGCGCCGCAGCAGCGTTTCCGTGGCCATCGCGGCGGCCTAGGCGCCCACCTTGTCCATGTCGACGATCGCCGCCACCATCCCGCCGCCGGCCGGCCCCTGCTGGAGCGCGGCGACCGAGACGAAGACCGCCGGGTCGCCCAGCGCGGCGGACACCACGCCGCCGACCGCCGCCTTGGTCTGGTGGGTGTGGTGGACGTCGGTGTCGTTGAGCGAGACCAGCCGCTGGCCGCGCAGCCGCCCGCTCGGGTCGGTTTCGCATTTGACGAAGCAGTTGACCACCGCATCGCCGAGGTCGGACGGGTGCGGCCGGTCGGAGAGCGGCAGCCCGGCATCGCGGATCGCCCCGTAGATGCCGTCGGTATCGATCGCGTCCCGCATCACCGAGTGTCCGACACGGAACCTTCCGCCGGCCCCCTTGCGGTTGCCGACGACGACGATCTGGGCCTCCATCTGCTCGTTGCCGCTGGAGCACGAGGCGACCGAGGAATAGAGATCGAGATCGCGGCCGATCTGGTCCTCGCGCGGCATCGGGATCTCGCCGAGCGCATGGCCGATGCCGAGCGCCGCGGTGGCGTTGGCGATCGCCATCGATTCGATGGTCTCCTCGGTGGCGACGGTATGGCCGCGCGACTTCGCCTCGGCGATGCTCTCGACGGTGAGCAGGGGGGATTTGGACTGGACGTAGTGGATGTCGGACGCATCCTCGATCCCGGCGTCCTTCATCGCGCGTTCCACCGCGGCGGCGACCTTGAGCACGCCCGCCGGACGGCCGATATCCTCGGGCGCGATCGCCTCGGACATGGCGATGCCGACGGCGAGGCGTTCGGCATCGGGGTCGGGATCGGGGTCGTCGATCCGGGCGAACACGTTGATATGCGGGGCGATGATGCCGGGGCAGCCGCCGGAAAGCGCGATCGGCACCTGCATCGCCGCCTCGCGCCCCCGAACCCCCTCGCGCACCAGGAAATCGCGCAGCACGCGGTCGACCAGGATGCGGCCGAAATCGTTGACCCCGCCATTGCCCTCGGTCTTGGCGACCAGGGCGACGATATCGTCGGCGCCGAACCCCTCTTCCGCCATCGCCGCCTCGATGCCGGCGGTGTCCTGGACATGCTCCATCGGGACCTTGCGGACGACTATGGCCATGGCTGCTCCTCTCGCGTTTGGCGATCTGCGGGGCAACCTAGCAGAGCCGAGACGGCGCTTGAATGCAGGCCGGGTGGGCGCTATCTGTCGTCGGCATGCCGGATTAGCTCAGCTGGTAGAGCGGCTGATTTGTAATCAGCAGGTCGGCGGTTCGAGCCCGTCATCCGGCACCATCCGCCCTCCTGCCGCCCCGCCGGAGCGCTTTTCGGAATCCTCGCCCCCATGCTGACGCCCTATTTCGCCCGCGCCGAGTATATCGGTCTGCTCGACATCTGGACTGCCGGTCGTCCCGGGACGACGGGCTGGTGGCGCAGGATCAAGTCACGGGCGAATTTCGCGGCGGTCATCACCGGGACGCTCACGGCAGCCGATCTTGCGGAGATGCGGGGCTCGGGCGAGAAGATCCGATCCCGGGTCGAGGCCCGGCGCGAAGAGTATTTGCGGAGCGGCGCCTCGCGCCCCGCCTAGTCCGCCCGCTCGCCGAGGGAAATCTCGCGCAGCGCGGCGCCGACCGAGACCACGTCCTTGTCGCCATAGCCCAGCAGGGTGGTGAGCTGGTAGATCTCGCGCGTCGCGCTGGCGAGCAGCGACGGCGACCTGGTGTCGGCGGCGAGCTTGGCGAACAGAGAGACGTCCTTGAGCGCGACCTCGGTGGCGAAGAACGGCCCGTCCTCGCCGGTGACGATGCGCTTGGACAGCGCGCCCAGGATGGTGCTCGACGACATGCCGCTGTCCAGCACCTCGAGGAGCCGGTCGAGATCGACCCCGAGCTTGGTCGCCAGCGCGAAGGTCTCGGCATACATCGCGTGCATGCAGAGCCCGTTGACGTTGTTGAGCAGCTTGAAAATGTGGCCGGCGCCGACCGGGCCGCAATGGACGAAGCGTTCGGAGACCGCCTCGAAGGCGGGGCGGCAGCTCTCGACGATGTCGTCGGGGCCGCCCACCAGCAGCACCACCGTGCCCTCCCAGGCGTGCTGCTCCATGCGCAGCATCGGCGCGTCGATCACATGCACCGCACGCGACGCCGCCTCGGCGGCCAGCTCGCGCGTCACCCCGGGATCGCTGGTCGAGAAGTCGATCAGCACGCTCCCCTCGCGCGCGTTGGCGATCAGCCCGTCCGGCCCCTGATAGACCGCGCGGGTCGCATCGATGCTCTGCAGGCAGGTGCCGATCGTCGCGGTCGCGGCGCACAGCCCCGCGAGCCCGTTCGCCGGCTTGGCCCCCATGCCGACGGCGCGCTCGACCGCCGCCGCGTCGATGTCGAAGACCGAGAGCTCGAACCCGCCCGCCAACAAATTGCGGGCGAGCCCCTTGCCCATGATTCCCGCGCCGACCAGCCCGAAACTCCGTTCCACCGTCCTGTCCCCCGTCGATTACTCGGCGGCCTGATCTTCGGTCGCCGGGGGGCGCCAGCGCAAGACCGGGCGGCGCGCGGCGGCGGTCTCGTCGAAACGGCGGCGCGGCGCTTCGACGGGTGCGGCGTGGAACGCATCCGCCTCGCCCGCCAGCGCGCCTTGGACGATGCTCCGGAGCGTTGCGATCAAATGGTCGAGGCTTTCGCGGGACTCGGTCTCGGTGGGCTCGAGCAGCAGCGCGCCATGCACCACCAGCGGGAAATAGATCGTCGGCGGATGATAGCCCTCGTCGATCATCGCCTTGGCGAGGTCGAGCGTGCTCACGCCCGTGTCCTTGAGGAACGCGTCGTCGAACAGCACCTCGTGCATGCATGGGCCGTCATAGGGCAGGCTCATCAGGTCGGAGAGACCGGCCGAGACGTAGTTGGCGTTGAGCACCGCGTCCGCGGAGGCCTGGCGCAGCCCGTCGATGCCGTGGCTCAGGATGTAGGCGAGCGCGCGGACGAACATGCCCATCTGGCCGTGGAACCCCTTGACCCGCCCGATGGCGAGCCCGGAAGAGTCGGTCTCGACCAGCCGGAACCCGTCCGGCCCGCCGACCACGTAGGGGACCGGCGCGTAGGGCGCCAGCGCCTCGCAGAGCGCGATCGGCCCGCTGCCCGGCCCGCCGCCGCCATGCGGCGTCGAGAACGTCTTGTGCAGGTTGAGATGCATGCAGTCGATGCCGAGATCGCCGGGCCGCACCCGGCCGACGATGGCGTTGAAATTGGCGCCGTCGCTGTAGAAATAGGCGCCCGCCTCGTGGACCGCCGCGGCCTGTTCGAGGATCTCGTCCTCGAACAGGCCGCAGGTATTGGGATTGGTCAGCATGAAGGCGGCGACATCGGTGTCGAGCGCCGTCCTGAGGGCTGCGAGATCGACCCGCCCGCGCGCGTTCAACGGGACCGCGGCGACCTCGTAGCCGCACATCGCGGCGCTCGCCGGGTTGGTGCCGTGCGCGGAATCCGGCACCAGCACGCGCTTGCGCGCATCGCCCGCCGCCACGTGCGCCGAGCGGATGGTCATCAGCCCGGTCCATTCGCCATGCGCCCCGGCGGCGGGCGAGAGCGCGATCGCCGGCATACCGGTGAGCGCCCTGAGCCAGGCGGAGAGCCGGTCCATCAGCGCGAGCGCGCCCTGCACCGTGGATTGGGGCTGCAAAGGGTGGATGTCGGCGAAGCCGGGCAACCGCGCGAGCTTCTCGTTGAGCCGCGGGTTGTGCTTCATCGTGCACGAGCCGAGCGGGTAGAGGCCGCTGTCGATCGAGTAGTTCTTCTGGCTGAGACGCGTGAAATGGCGCACCACTTGGGGTTCGGAGAGGCCGGGCAGGCCGATCGGCGCCTCGCGCGCGAGCCCGCCGAGACGGTCGGTTACCGCCGGCGGCTCCGGCAGATCGACGCCTGACCGCCCCTCCGCCCCCTGTTCGAAGATCAGGGGCTCCTCGAATCGGAGCCCGCGATGGCGGGTGCGGTCCTGGGCGGCGCTCATCGGAGGGCCTCCCGCAGCGCCGATTCCAGGGCCGCCATCTCGTCCTCGCCGGTGGTCTCGGTGGCGGCGACCAGCAACAGCGGCACCGCCTCCGCCGCGCCCGGCAGCAGCCGGGACACCGGAACGCCCGCGAGCACGCCCAACTCCGCGAGTTCGTCGACGACATCGGCGGCGGGCCGGTCGAGACGCATAGTGAACTCGTTGAAAAAGCTCTCGTTAACCACTTCGGCGCCGGGGACGGCGTCGAGCCGGTCGGCGAGCGTCGCCGCCCTGGCGTGGTTGAGGCGGGCGAGCCGGCAGAACCCCTCCTCGCCGAGCAGGGCCAGATGGATGGTGAAGGCGAGCGCGCACAGCCCCGAATTTGTGCAGATATTGCTGGTCGATTTCTCGCGCCGGATATGCTGCTCGCGGGTCGCCAGGGTCAGCACCCAGCCGCGCTCGCCGTCGGCATCCAGCGCCTCGCCCGCCAGGCGTCCCGGCATCTGCCGGACGTGGCGGTCGCGGCAGGCGAACAACCCGACATAGGGTCCGCCGAAGCCGAGCGGATTGCCGATCGACTTGCCTTCCGCGGCGACGATGTCGGCGCCCATCTCACCGGGGGATTTGAGCGCGCCCAGCGCCACGACCTCGGTGACCGCGGCGATCAGCATCGCCCCCGCCTGATGGCACGCCTCGGCGAGCGGCGCGAGGTCGCGCACCCGGCCGAAGAAATCGGGGTATTGCACGACGACGCAGGCGGTCTCCCCGTCGATCCGCTCGATGAGCCGCTCGGTCCCGTCGAAATCCGGTTCCAGGCAGTCGAGTTCGGCGGAAAGGAATTTGAGCCCGGTTTCCGTCACCTCGCGGTAGTGGGGGTGGAGCCCGCCGGAAACCAGCACGCGCCGCCGCCTGGTGACCCGGAGCGCCATGTTGACCGCCTCCAGGCAGGAGGTGGCGCCGTCATACATCGACGCATTGGCGACATCGAGGCCGGCGATCAGCGCGACCTGGGTCTGGAACTCGAACAGCGCCTGCAGGGTTCCCTGCGATATCTCCGGCTGGTAGGGCGTATACGAGGTGAGGAACTCGCCCCTCTGGATCAGCGCGTCCACGCTCGCCGGAACGTGGTGGCGATAGGCGCCGGCACCGAGGAAGAACGGCGTGCAGCCGGCGGCAAGGTTGCGTGCGGCGAGCGCTCCGAGCGCGCGCTCGACCTCGATCTCGCCGGCGTGATCGGGCAGGTCGAATACCGGGTCGCGGGCCGCCTCGGGCACGTCGCGGAACAGGCTGTCGACGGACGCTGCGCCGATCGAGGCGAGCATCGCCCGCCGGTCGGCATCGGTCAGCGGGAGATAGCGCATCGCTCGACCTTTCGCTGGGGTCAGAGGGCGGAAACGAAAGCCCGGTAGGCGGCCTCGTCCAGCAAGTCCTCGACCTCCCCGGGATCGGACATCCTCAGCTTGAGAAACCAGCCGCCGCCGGTCGGCTCGCGGTTGACCAGGCCGGGGTCGTCGGTGAGCGGTTCGTTGACTTCGACCACCTCGCCGCTCACCGGCGCACAGACTTCGCTCGCCGCCTTGACCGATTCGACGACCGCCGCCTCCTCGCCCTGGGCCACCGCCCGGCCGGGCTCGGGAAGCTCGACGAACACCACGTCGCCGAGCTGTTCCTGCGCGTAGTCGGAGATCCCGATCACCGCGATATCGCCTTCGATGCGAACCCATTCATGGTCTTCGCTGTATCTAAGGTCGGCCACGGCCCTACCCTCCCTTGCCCTTGAAATAACGGTGCGGAACGAACGGCAACGCGGCGATCCGCGCCGGAAGCGGCCGGTCGCGGACCACCGCCTCGACCGCCCGGCCGGCGTCGCTCGCCGCCGCTGCGACATAGCCCATCGCGACCGGCCCGCCGACGCTCGGCCCGAAGCCGCCGCTGGTGATCTCCCCGATCGTCCTGCCGTCGGTATCCTGGACCGTTGTATGGGCGCGCGCCGGGGCGCGGCCGTCGGGCAGGATGCCGACGCGGCGGCGGGGCGGACCCGAGGCGAGCTGGTCGAGGATGACGCCGGCGCCGGGAAAGCCGCCCTCCTCCCGCCGCCGCTTGCCGATGGTCCAGGCGAGCCCGGCCTCGATCGGTGTCGTGGTTCGGTCGATATCCTGGCCGAAGAGGCAAAGTCCCGCCTCCAGCCTGAGCGTGTCGCGCGCACCGAGCCCGGCCGGCTCGACCCCCGGCAGGTCGAGCAGCATGCGCGCGATCCGTTCGGTGTCTTCGCCGGGGATCGAGATCTCGAACCCGTCCTCGCCGGTATAGCCGGAACGGGTGACGGCGAGCTTGACGCCATCGACCTCGAAGGGCGCGGCGCTCATGAAGGGCAGCGCGTCCGCGCCGGGCGCCAGCCGGGCGAGGGCGGACGCCGCGAGCGGGCCCTGGAGCGCGACCAGACCCCGGTCGAGCTCGTCCAGCACGCACCCGCCCGGCAGCGCGGCGCGGATATGGGCGATGTCGGCGTCCTTGCAGGCCGCGTTGGCGACGACGAACAGGTAGTCCCCGACATTGGTGACGATGAGGTCGTCGAGAATGCCCCCGCCCTCGTCGGTCAGCATGGTGTAGCGCATGCGGCCGGGCGCGAGATCGCCGATGTTGCCCGGCACCAGCGCCTCCAGCGCGCGCGCCCGGCCGCCGCCGCGAATCGTGAGCTGCCCCATATGCGAGACATCGAACAGCGAAGCCGCACTTCGCGTATGCAAATGCTCTTCGATGATCCCGCCGGCGAATTGGATCGGCATGTCATAGCCGGCGAACGGCGCCATTCTGGCGCCGAGGGCGCGGTGCAGATCGGTCAGCGGTGTCGGCCTTGCAGCCGCGGCCTGGGGATCGCTCATCGGGTCCTCCGACAGAAAACGCGCGCGCCAAAAGCGCCGCGCGCCCCCTCTGTCTGTGGACCTGAGAGAATCACGGGACCGCCCGGCCCCGCTTACCCCTTCGGTGGGGCCGCTCCCCTACCCGAGAAGCAACCCGCTTTCCAGAGACACATCGCCCTGCGGTCCGTTTGCCTGAGAGTTTCCGAGGCTCTTGCTCCTTCGGCGCCGGCACGAAACCGAACTCTCCCGCAGGGGTCTCCTGTGTAACGCAGCGTCCGAACCAAGGCCGGACACACCTTATCTAGCGGGCGCGGGAACCCGGGTCAACCACCTGCGGGGATACGCGGCCGAGCGGCGCCGGACTGGTTGTGTTCGAGCTGGCTGCGTTCGAGCTGAAAACCGATGAACACGTTGAAGTCCTTCGCGCTCCGCTGTCCGGTCAGGGGAATCTCGATCGCCACCGCATCCCGGAAAAGCGCCCGGTTGCTGCCACTCTCGAATTCGATCTCGACGGGAAAGACGCGCTTGCCGACCGCGGCGGGGTGGAATTCCGGGATCGCCACGAAATGGGCGAACCGCCCCTTGCCGGTCCGGTTCGCGGGGCCGCGTTCAAGCAGGAATTCGACGCCGAGGTCGACCTCGACCGACTCCTTTTCGACCTTGCATTCCCCCCGGAAACCGGCGATCCGGCCGCGCAGGACGACATCGGTCACGTCGCGCCCCGGCCCGGGGGCGAACTCGGTCAGACTGTCGGCGTATTCGAGGACCTGAACCCGGGGGCAGATCCTGTCCGCAAATCTGTCCTCGCCGCCGCAGGCATACACGGCCAGCGACACCGCCGCTGCCGCCGAGGCAACGGCCGCCCGACGGCGGACCGACACTGAAAGACCGCCTCGCGGAGCTGCCATGCCGAGCTAGAGGTCGTTGTGGGTGCCGTCGCAGACCGGCTTGTTGGACGTGCTCTTGCAGCCGCAGAACCAGATCGTCCGATCCGCCTTCGCCTCGTACTGCATGGGCGTGAGACCGGTGCCCTTGTGAGAGCCGTCGCAGAACGGCTGGGAGTTGCTGCGCCCGCAGGCGCACCACCAGTATTCGTTGCCCGCCTCGACCTCAACGCCGTAGGGTTCCTTCTGCGCGATAACCGGTTCCGCCATGACCAAGGTTCCTATCCAAGTGCCGCTGTGCTATCTGGTCGCGCACTCTAGTATTCCGGCCTTCGATCCTCAAGGTGGCGGTTGGAATGGGGTTCGCAACCGATGCAAAAGCCTCCGCTGAAGATTCTTCTCGCCGGGCCGCGCGGCTTTTGCGCCGGCGTTGACCGCGCGGTCAACATCGTGGAGCTGGCGCTCCGTAAATACGGCGCGCCGGTCTATGTGCGCCACGAGATCGTCCACAACCGCTATGTCGTGGAGGCGCTGGAAGCAAAGGGCGCGGTCTTCGTGGAGGAGCTGGAAGAGGTCCCGGCCGGCGTCCCGGTGGTCTTCAGCGCCCACGGCGTCGCCAAGGCGGTGTTCGCCGAAGCCGAAGAGCGCGAACTTTTCTATCTCGACGCGACCTGCCCGCTCGTCACCAAGGTCCATGTCGACGCACGGCGCCATGAGCGCGAGGGGCGGCAGGTCATCCTGATCGGCCATGCCGGCCATCCGGAGGTGATCGGGACGATGGGTCAGCTTCCCGAAGGCGCGATGATCCTCGTCGAGACCGTGGAGCAGGCCGGGACAGTCGAGGTCAAGGATCCGGTACGGCTTTCCTTTGTCACCCAGACCACGCTGTCGGTCGACGAGACCGAGGCGATCGTGGAGGTTCTGAAAGAGCGTTTTCCCGCGATCGAGCCGCCGCGCAAGGAAGACATCTGCTACGCCACCACCAACCGGCAGGCCGCGGTCAAGGCGATCGTCGCGCGGTGCGACGCGCTCGCGGTGATCGGCGCGCCGTATTCGTCCAACTCCAAGCGGCTCGCCGAGGTGGCAAGCGGCTCGGGCTGCCGGAAAGCGGTCCTGGTCCAGCGCGCGAGCGAGATCGATGACGCCTGGCTGGACGGCGTCGGCACGCTGGGGGTGACCGCCGGCGCCTCGGCGCCGGAGATCCTCGTCCAGGAGCTGATCGATCGTTGCCGGGCACAGTTCGACGTGACGGTCGAAGAGGTCTCGCTGATCGAGGAGTCGGTCGAGTTCAGCCTGCCGCGGGCGCTCACGGCCTGACCCGGCCGCCGCCGGCGACATGGCTGTCTATACCGATGTCCCCGATGATGCGCTCGAGGCGTTCGTGGCCGCCTATGACATCGGCGGCGTCCTCGCCTGCAAGGGAATAGCCGAGGGAATCGAAAACTCGAACTACCTGCTCCAGACCGAGCGGGGCGTGTTCATCCTGACGCTCTATGAGCGCCGGGTGGTGCCGGAGGATCTGCCGTTCTTTCTCGGGCTGATGGAGCATCTCGCCGGCCGCGGCATCGCCTGTCCGACGCCGGTTGCCGGCCGCGACGGCGAGGCTTTGGGGGAGCT
This sequence comes from Alphaproteobacteria bacterium, assembly GCA_965205995.1. Taxonomy (GTDB): domain Bacteria; phylum Pseudomonadota; class Alphaproteobacteria; order MPNO01; family MPNO01; genus MPNO01. The sequence goes on from OZ242200.1 coordinate 1,386,694, forward strand.
TTGCGGCCGGCCGGCGGCGATCGTCACCTTCCTCCACGGCATGTGCGCGCGCAACATCAAGCCGGGGCACTGCGCCGCGCTCGGCAGCGCGATGGCGGAGATGCACAGGGCCGGCGAGGACTTCCCGCTGCGGCGCCGCAACGCGCTCGGCCCTGCCGGCTGGCGGCCGCTATTCGAGACCTGCCGGGAGTCGGCCGACAGCATCGCCCCCGGCCTTGCCGCGGAGATCGACGACGAGCTCGGTTTTCTCGACACGAATTGGCCGGCGGGCTCCGCGAACGGCGTCATCCATGCCGACCTGTTCCCGGACAATGTGTTCTTCCTCGGCGAGAAATTGTCGGGCGTGATCGACTTCTACTTCGCCTGCAACGACCTCTATGCCTATGAGCTCGCGGTGTGCCTCAACGCATGGTGTTTCGAGCCGGATTTCAGTTTCAACCTCACCAAGGCGCGGCGGATGATCGCCGGCTATCGCTCGGTGCGGGAGCTGGACGGGGAGGAGATCTCCGCCCTTCCGGTGCTGGCCCGCGGCGCGGCGCTGCGGTTTCTGCTGACCCGCCTGCACGACGCGCTGTTCCCGCCGGAAGGCGTGCTGGTGCGCCACAAGGACCCGCTCGAATATTTGCACAAGCTGCGCTTCCACCGGGGCGTCGCCGGCCCCGGCGCATACGGGCTCGGCGCATGAGCGAGGTCGAGATCTTCACCGACGGCGCATGCAGCGGAAATCCCGGCCCCGGCGGGTGGGGCGTGCTGCTGCGCTACGGCGCATCGGAAAAGGAGCTGTTCGGCGGCGAGAAGGCGACCACCAACAACCGGATGGAGCTGATGGCCGCGATCAAGGCGATCGAGGCGCTGAAACGCCCGGCGCGGGCGCGCCTCCATACCGACAGCACCTATGTCAGGGACGGAATCACGCGCTGGATCCGCGGCTGGAAAGCCAATGGCTGGAAGACGTCGGCGAAGAAGCCGGTCAAGAACGTAGATCTCTGGCAGAGGCTCGACGCCCTCGCCGCGGGCCACGAGATCGAGTGGCGCTGGGTGAAGGGCCATGCCGGCCACCCGGACAACGAGCGCGCCGACATGCTGGCCCGCAAAGGCCTCGCGCGGCTGCGCGAGGCCGATGCCTAGACGAGAGGTCCGGGGTCAGAGCTGGCCGAGAATCGTGCCCGCGTCGCTGACCTCGTAGCCGCCGCCCTCTTCCAGATTGAGCTGGGTGACGGTGCCGTCTTCCACGATCATCGAATAACGCCGCGACCGCACCCCGAGCCCGCGCCCGACGAGGTCGAGCTCGACATCGAGCGCGCGGGCGAAATCGGCGCTGCCGTCGGCCAGCATCTGCACCTTGCCGCCGACACCCCCTTCCTTGCCCCAGGCGTCCATCACGAACACGTCGTTGACCGCGACGCAGGCGATGGTGTCGACGCCCTTGGCCTTGATCGCCTCGGCCTGCTCGACGAAGCTCGGCAGGTGCTTGGCCGAACAGGTCGGGGTGAACGCTCCCGGGACCGCGAACAGGACGACCTTCTTGCCGGCAAACAGCTCGTCGGTAGCGACCGGTCCCGGGCCGTCCGAGCCCATCGCGGTCAGGGTTGCGGAAGGAATCTTGTCGCCGACCTGAATCGTCATGTCTTGCCCCTGGCTGGTGTAATTCACCGCTGACATAAGGGATCGGCGGCCGCTTGTCACCCCGGTCGGCGGCGCAATCCGGCTCAGCGTTCGGCGATCCGCGGGGACGTGCCGGCGGCGCGCTCCATCGCTTCGAGCACCGTCGCCTCGGTCAGCAGCTCCGGCAGCGGCTCGCCGTCGGGGCGCGCCGGCCCGTATACCGCGTTGAACGGTATGCCGAAGCGGCCGAAGGATTTGAGATAGGCGCCGATCGCATCGCTCGGCCGGGTCCAGTCGGCGACCATGGCGACGACCCCGTCATCGGCGAACCTGCGGCGCACGGCATCGTTGTTGAGCGCCAGCGCCTTGTTGACCTGGCAGGTGATGCACCAGTCGGCGGTGACGTCGACGAAGACGATCTTGCCCGAGGCCACGGCCGGCGCGATCGCCTGGCGATCGAACGTCATCCAGTGGTCGGGAGCGGTCCTGGCGCCGCCGGGTCCCGCGCCGGGCCATATCGCGAGCGCCAGCGCGGCCGCCGCCGCGACCCCGGCGAGGCCGCGGCCGGCCCGCCTCGTCGCCCCGGCCCCGGGCCGGGCGAAGACGAGCCCGAGCAGCAGCGCCGCGAGCGCCGCTGCGACCGCAATGGCGTGCCAAAGGCCGAGTTGCACCGCGAGCACCGTCACCAGCCAGGCCGCGGTCGCCAGAAGCAGGATCGCGAGGCCGCGCCGCAGCGTCACCATCCACCGCCCGGGACGCGGCAGCCGGGTCGCCAGTCCCGGAAAGGCGGCGCCGGCAAGATAGGGCAGCGCGAGCCCGATGCCGAGGCACAGGAACACGGCATAGATCTCCGCCGCGCCGCGCGACAGGGCGAAGCTGACCGCGGTGCCGAGGAACGGCGCCGAGCAGGGGGTCGCCAGCAGCGTCGCGAAAACCCCGGTGAGGAAATGTCCCATCTTGCCGTGGACGCGGCCGCCGCCCGCCCCGGTAGCCATATCGGAGACCGCGCCGGGCAGCCGGATCTCGAACAATCCGAATAGGTTGGCGGAAAACAGCGTCACGACGACCGCCATGAAGACCAGGAAGACGGGCTGCTGGAACTGGACCCCCCAGCCGACGGTCTCGCCGGCGAGGCGGAGCCCCGCCACACCGGTGGCGAGCGCGAGGAACGAGACCACGATTCCCGCGGCGGAGGCGAGGAAGCCGGTGCGCACCTCGCCGCGGTCGCCGCCGCCATGGCTGACGGCGGAAAGCAGCTTCAGCGAAAGCACCGGCAGCACGCAGGGCATCAGGTTGAGGATCAGCCCGCCCGCCACGGCGAGCAGCAGGACCATCCACAGATCGATTCCGGTTTGCCGGCCGGAGGCGGGAGCCGCCATCTGCGCGGCTGACAGCGCCAGCACCTGCTCGGCCGAGCGGGCGCCGTCGACCACGGTAAAGCGAATCTCGCGGCCGGCCAGGCTGCCGCCGCCGTTTGGCGGCGCCAAAGCGGCGATGCGGGCGAATGCCGTCCTGCCGTCGGCGCCGATCCGGTGGTCGGGCGCGCCGAAGGCCCACCCGTCCGGTCCCTCGACAAAGATGTCGGGCCGCGCCAGCGGCGCGTCGGCCGCCAGCTCGACCTCGAGCGCTTGGGTGACCGCCCCGCCGACCGCGGCGGCGGAGGCGACGCGGATCGGCCGGTCGGCGCCGGCGCGCGGGACCAGGGCGCTGAACCGGTCGATCAGCGCCGCCTCGGCCGAGGAGATCGCCGCCCCTTCCGGCAGCCGAAGCGCGAGCTCGGCGACATGGGGAATGCAGACGTCGTCACACGTCAGGTATGGAATCCTGGCCCTGAGAGCGAGCGGCCTGCCCGGTTCGGCGACGGTGGCCGCAACCGGAAGAACCACCTCGTCGCTGTAGCCCAGGGTTTGCAGGTCGAGGATCGCGAATCGCTCCGGCGCCGGCCAGGACAGCGAGGCCTTGTCGAGGTTCCGCGAGCCTGTCCAATCGGGGTGCGGCGGGAAACCGGCATCTCCCGGCGACCGCCAGTAGATCTTCCAGCCCTTGTTCATCCGGAAATGGATACCGAGGCGCAGGGTCGGACCGTCGCCGACGGCATCGGACTCCGCGATCAGACGAACGGCGCCTTGCTCGTTGGTCCACCATTGGGAAGCCGCGGCCCGCGACTCGCCGGCGAAAACCGGCGACAGCGCCAGCAGGAAGACCCCGAGCGCCGCGGCGAGGCTCGATCCCTTTTCCCGATTCACGTCGTTTGCACCATTATGGTTCCGGTCGATCCTGGGCTATACTTCGAGCGACGGTCGGTGCGCCCACGGTACCGGATATATAGGTCGGCGATGCGCGGCGGGAATACAATCAATTTCGCGCGCGGGATCTTTTCCTGAGCCGGTCCGGGTCGCCGTCCGATCATGTCTGGAGGGCTTGGCATGAGTGCCGAGGACGACAGCGAAGGCTATCTGACGGGCCAGCTTCTGGTCGCGATGCCCCAGATGGAGGACTCGCGCTTCGTCAGGTCGGTGATCTATCTCTGCGCCCATAGCGCCGAGGGCGCCATGGGGCTCGTGGTCAACAAGCTGATGGAAGATATCAGCTTCCCGGACCTGCTCGACCAGCTCAACCTCTCCGGGTCGGACGCTCCGGGCGGAATCAAGGTCCATTTCGGCGGCCCGGTCGAGACCGGGCGGGGATTCGTTCTGCACTCGGCCGACTACGTGCAGGATGCGACGCTGGTGATCGACGACACCGTCGCGCTGACCGCGACGATCGACATATTGAAAGCGATGGCCGCCGGAAAAGGGCCCAAACACAGCCTGCTGGCGCTCGGCTACGCCGGTTGGGGACCCGGGCAGCTCGACGACGAGATGCAACGCAACGGGTGGCTCTGCGTACCGGCGGATGACGGCCTGATCTTCGGCAAGGGGCTGGACGATCGCTGGGAGCGCGCGATCGCAAAGCTCGGCATCAGCGCGGGCATGCTCTCGGGCGCCGCCGGCCGCGCCTGACTCGCGGCGCCCTGACTCGCGGCGCTAGGACAGCGACGCAGCGATCTCTTCATAGCCCGGTATCGGGGCCTCGGGGCCGAGGGTCGAGACCGTCGGCCGCGCGGCGCGCAGGCGTCCGGAAATCCGCATGACCGCATCCCGGTCCACGGCATCGACCGCATCGGTGATTTCCCGCGTCGGCAGCACCCGGCCGAAGATCAGCGTATGGCGCGCGATCTGCTCCGAGCGCGCCGCCGTGCTCTCCAGCGACATCAGGATCCCCGCCTTGAGCTGCGCCCGGGCACGCCCGAGCTCGGCTTCGGTGACCTCATCCGCCATCGTCTTCAGATTGACGCAGATGCGCTCGACCACCTCGGTCGCGCTGTCCGCGCCGGTCCCGGCATAGATCCCGAACAACCCGCCATCGGCATAGCTCGAATTGAAGCTGTAGATCGAATAGACCAGCCCGCGTTCCTCGCGGATGTCCTGGAACAGACGGGAGGAGAGCCCGCCGCCGAGCGCGGCCGAAAACACCGCCAGCGCGTAGTAATCGGGATCGCCGTGGGCGATGCCCGCAAGGCCGAGGACCAGATGGAGCTGTTCGAGGGTCCGCACTTCGCGGCTGTCGCCGCCGGCATAGACCGCAGGCTCGGGCGCGGCGACCGCGGCGGCCCCAAGCCCGCCGAATACGTCCTCGACGCGGCGTGCGAAGCCCTCATGGTCCACCCTGCCCGCCGCCGCGACCACCATCCGTTCGGCCGTGTAGTTGCGCCTCATGTAATCGGCCAGCGCGCCGCTCCCGATCGCGTTCACCAGCTGCGGCGTGCCGAGCGTCGGACGGCCGACGGGCTGGTCGGGAAACGCGGTCTCCTGGAACCGGTCGAACACGACGTCTTCCGGGGTGTCCGTGCTCTGGCCGATCTCGTGCAGAATGACCGCGCGTTCGCGCTCCAGCTCGTCGGGATCGAGCACGGCGTGCTGCAGGATATCGGCGATGATGTCGAGGGCGAGCGCCTCGTCGCCGGCCAGCACGGTGGCGTGGAAGGCGGTGAACTCGCGCGAGGTATAGGCGTTGAGATGCCCGCCGACCGATTCGATCTCCTCGGCGATCGCGCGGGCGGAGCGCCGGCGGGTGCCCTTGAACGCCATGTGTTCGACCATATGCGCGATGCCGTTGACATCCGCGCGCTCGTGCCGCGTCCCGACATTGATCCAGGCGCCGAGCGAGACCGTCTCGACGCTCGCCATGTTATGGGTGACGACCCTGAGCCCGTTCGAAAGCCGTGTGGAGGCGACGCTCATGCCGCGCCCTTCAGGCGGATCCGCTCACGCACGAAGGCCTTGATGGGCGCGAGGTCGTTGGCGAAGGTCTCGACCCGTTCGGGACGTTCCATCAGCGCCGCCAGGCGGGGCGGCAATTCCGGCCGCGTGCCGGTGGCGGCCTCCACCGCGTCGGGGAACTTGGCCGGGTGGGCGGTGGCCAGCGTAATCAGTGGGACCTCCGGATCGCGCCTCCGCGCACCGCCGACCCCGTGGCCGACGGCGCTGTGGGGGTCGAGCAGCACATGCGAGCGCGCGAAGACCTCGGCGATCGTCCGCCGGGTCTCGTCGTCGTCGTGCCGGCCCGCCGCGAAAAGGTCGCGGATGCGGGCCATCGTCACCGCCGCCACGGTCATCTGCCCGGACTGACGGAAACGCTGCATCGCCCGACGCACCGCGGCGGCGTCGCGGCGCACGAAATCGTAGAGCAGGCGCTCGAAATTGCTCGACACCTGGATATCCATGCTGGGGCTTATCGTCGGCACCACATCGCCGATCTCCATGACTCCGGTTTCCAGGAAGCGCGCGAGTATATCATTGCGATTGGTCGCGATGATGAGCTGGTCGATTGGCAATCCCATGCAGCGCGCGGCATAGCCCGCGAAAACATTGCCGAAATTCCCGGTGGGCACCGCGAACGCGACCCGCCGGCCGGGCGCGCCGAGCGCGACCGCGCTGGAGACGTAATACACCGCCTGGGCGGCGATCCGCGCCCAGTTGATCGAGTTGACGGCGGTGAGCCGGCAATCGGCGCGGAATCGGGCGTCGACGAACATCGCCTTCACCAGATCCTGGCAGTCGTCGAAGGTCCCTTCGACGGCGATGTTGTGGACGTTTGCCGCGTCGACCGTCGTCATCTGGCGGCGCTGCACCTCGGACACCCGTCCCTTCGGGTGCAGCACGAAAATCTCGATCCCGGCCCGGTCGCGGCAAGCCTCTATCGCCGCCGACCCGGTATCGCCGGAGGTCGCGGCGACGATCGTCACCTTCTCGCCGCGCTTGGCGAGCACGTGATCGAACAGCCGGCCGACGATCTGGAGGGCGTAGTCCTTGAAGGCGAGCGTCGGCCCGTGGAACAGCTCCAGCAGCCAGTCATTGGCGTCGAGATGCACCAGGGGGGCGACCGCCGGATGTTCGAATTCGGCATAGGCTGCGGCGGCGATCTCGCCGAGCGTCGCCTCGCCGATCCCGGGTACGGTGAACGGCGCCATGAGTCGCGCCGCGACCTCGTGATAGGGAAGGGCCGCAAGCCCGGCGAGCGCCGCGGCATCGAAGCGGGGCCAGGTTTCCGGCAGATACAGGCCGCCGTCGGGCGCGAGACCGCTCAGCAGCACATCCTCGAATTCCAACGGCGGGGCCTCGCCCCTTGTACTCACATAGCGCACTCACCGCCCCTTTCCTTCGACGTTGGGCATATACGCCGCCAGCCGCCCGCAGACAAACGGATATTGGCCGGACCCGGCCCGGCGGGCGACCCCTCGTCAGTCCGACGGAATATTCCTATGCTCCGGCCGCGATGACCGGCCTCGACCGCAACACGCTCAGCCTCGGACTGTTTGGCGCCAACTGCTCCGGCGGCCTCGCCACCTCGACCTTCCCCGACCGCTGGGACGCGAGCTGGGAGAACAACCTCGCGCTCGCCCGCATGGCGGACGATGCCGGCATGGATTTCATGCTGCCGCTCGGCCGCTGGATCGGCTATGGCGGAAAGACCAACCACAACGGCTCCAATTTCGAGACCCTGACCTGGGCCGCCGGCATCCTCGCCGCCACAAGGCGCATCATGGCCTTCGGCACCCTGCATGTGACGCTGATAAACCCGGTCTTCGCCGCCAAGCAGATGGTCACCTGCCACCATATCGGCGGGGGCAGGTTCGGGCTCAACGTCGTTTGCGGCTGGTACCAGAAGGAATTCGACATGCTGGGCGTCGACCTCGGCGCCCATGACCGCCGCTACGATCTCGGCCAGGAATGGCTCGATATCGTGAACCGGGTGTGGACGGAAGACGAGCCGTTCGATTTCGACGGCGAGTTCTACACCCTGAGGTCCACCGTGCTCGAACCCAAGCCGCTCGACCGGCGCCGCCCGGTGCTGGTGAGCGCCGCGACGTCGCCGACCGGGCGCGCCTTCGCGCTGCGCAACGCGGACATGCTGTTCACCGTGGTCTGGGAGCTCGACAAGCTGCCCGCCCAGGCAGCCGAGATCCGGGGCGCGGCGAATGCGGAGGGCCGCGATGTCGGCATCTTTACCAACGCCTATGTGGTGTGCCGGCCGACCCGGAAGGAGGCGGAGGAATACCACCACCACTACGCCGTCGAGCACCGCGATGAAGAGGCGGTCGAGACGATGGTGGTGGAACGCGGCTGGGACAGGCCGGGCATTCCCGAGGACCGCCGGCAGCTTTTCCGCCTGCGGGCGGCGGGTGGCAATAGCGGGTTTCCGATCGTCGGCGATCCGGATCTGGTGGCCGAGACCATGCGCCTTCTGTCGGCGGGCGGGGTGGCCGCGCTCGCCCTCGGCTTCCCCAACTATCTCAAGCATTTTCCGTATTTCCGCGACGAGGTCCTGCCGCGGCTGGAAAGGATGGGGCTCAGGGTGCCCGCCGGGCGCGGCTGAGCGCGACGCCGGCGGCGAGCCGGACCTTGCGCGGCGCCGCCATCCAGATGCAGAAGATCGAGGCGAGCGCGAGCGCGACGCAGAGCGTGAACGCCGGCGCATAGCTTCCCGCGCGGTCGAAGATCACCCCGGTCACCCACGGACCGGCGCCGGCGCCGAGATTGCCGCCGACGCTGATGAAGCCGAACACCACGGCGAAGCGGGGCCCGGAATAGATGTCCAGAACGATCGTGCCGTAGAGCGCGCCGAGCCCGTATCCGAACAGGCCCTGGCAGGCGACGATCGCATAGACCAGGAGCGGCGAGGGCGCGGCCTCGATCGCCAGCAGGAAGACATAGCAGAGCGCGAAGCCGGAGAGCGCGATCGTCCAGCCCCACTCCCGGCCGATACGGTCCGACACGCCGCCGACCCCGATCTGCCCGAAAATTCCGCAGAATCCGACGAGACCGAGGGCAAGCGCGGCGAAGTCGGGCGCAAAGCCCAAATCCAGCAGATATTTGGTCTGGTGCACCTGAACCGCGTACCAGGCGAACAGGCCGGTGAAATACCCGCCTGTCACCCACCAGAAGCGGGTCGTCCGCAGGGCGCGGGCGAGCGTCCACTCGGTGGCGGCCCAGCGCCGGTCGACCACGGTGTCGAATCTCGCGGCGCTGGGCTTGTCCCCGCGCCGGTTGTGCCCGTCGGGTTCGAGCCCGACCGCGGCCGGATCCCTTCGCTGGGCGATGACATTGAGCGGGATGACCACGGCCACGAGAAGCACGGCGAGCGACAGACAGGCATGCCGCCAGCCCTCGGTTTCGATGACCCGCTGCATCCAGGGCAGGATGACGATGGCGCCGACGCCGACGCCGGAGAACGCGATCCCGGTGGCCAGGCCGCGGCGGCGGACGAACCAGGTCGGGATGAACATCGCGTGGCCGGCATAGCTCATCGTCACCGCGAAGCTCACCGTCATGAAGCCGAGGGTGAGATAGAATTCGACCGGGGTCGTCGCCATGGTGGCGCATACCAGCCCGGTCGCGGTAATCGCCGCGCCCGCCGGGATCATCACCTGCGGGCCGAAACGCGTCATCACGAAGCCGAGCGTCGGCACCAGCATGACCGAGGCGGCGAAGCCGATCGAGAACGCCCCCGCGGTCACCCCGCGCTCCCAGCCGAACTCGTCGAGGATCGAGGGGAAGAGAAGCGAGAACGAGGTCCGGGCGCTGACGCCGACCGACATGGTCACGAAGGCGACCCCGACAACCACCCAGCCGTAATAGAACGGCAGCCGGGCGGCGATGGAACGTCCGGTCATTCAGGCCCCGGCGGCCGCGAGCGCCGGGCTGCCGCCGCGGTTCTCGCGGATCAGGATGGAGAGGAACGCGGCCAGCAAGGCGAGCGAGAACGACACGATCCAGACCCAGTCATAGCGCGCGAAAAGCTCGAACAATTGGCCGCCGAGGAACGAACCCGCCGCCGCGCCGAGGGAATGGGAGGCGAAGATGAGACCCATCGTGAAGCCCATGATGTGCCGCCCGATATGGCTCGCAACGAGGCTGGCCACGATGGGAAAGGTGGCGTAGTCGAAGCTGCCGAACAGCACCGCGAAGGCGAACAGGAGCGGCGAGCTCCCGGCAATCTGCATGAGAATCAGGAAAGTCAGCGCCCGCATGAAGTAGATCAAGGCGAGCAGCGCCGGGCGGTGGAAGCGATCGGAGAGGTGGCCGAAGGCGATCATCCCGACGAGGCTGAAGGCCGACAGGACCCCGTAGGCGGCGGCGCCTTCGAAGAGCGGAAAGCCGCATGTGACGGCGTAGGGTATCAGGTGGATCTTGACCACCCCGGCGGTGGTGAATCCGCAGATCGCGAACCCGCCGGCGAGCAGCCAGAAAATCCGCTGACGGGCAAGCTCCCGGAATACGGCAAGAAACCCCCGGCGGGCGCGCCGATCCGGTTTCCCTCGGGCGGCAGGAATCTCGCGCCGGCCGATCAGGAGAGTCACCGCGATCGCGGTGGTGACCACGGCCGCGGCTGCAATCAGCAGGCTCGACCGCCACCCCAACAGCCCGATCAACACCGCCAGTAGCGGCATCAGCGCGATCTGGCCCGCGGTGCTGCCCGATGTCGCGATCCCGGTGGCGAGGCCGAGGCCGCGGTCGAAATTGGCCGCGACCGTGGTCGACACCAGCGACGGCGAGATGGCGGCGTAGCCGGCGCCGCCGATGATGCCGATGAACAGCACCAGCTGCCAGGGCTCCGACATGAACGCCGCGAGCCCCGCCCCGAGCGCGGCAAGCGCCATGCCGATCGCATAGACCGGCCGCGCGCCGTGCCGGTCGAGCATCATCCCGGCGAGGGGCGCGACAAGCGCCATCGTGGTCAGCATCACCGCGCCGGCCGACGAGACGAGGCCATAGCTCCAGCCGAGATCCTCCTTGAGGAAGGGCATCAGCAGGCCGATGGAATTGCGCGCCGTGATCACGATGCCGAGCATCAGGAACAGCGCGCCGACGACGACCCATCCCTTGCGGGGCGAGCGCGCTTCCATGTCGGATTCTTGTCCTGCGACCGGGGGGCGGCGGCAGTCCGGGTTGCCGCCGCTTCCTACTCTGCCGCCTCGCTCGCGCCGCCCTGGCCAGGGCCGATCGAGGCGGCGAGGTCGTAGCGGGCGAGCATCTCGTCGACCAGCCCGGTTGCCGCCTGCCAGTCATAGGTGCGGTAGGCGTGGCCGCGGGTGACGAACTGCGCGCCGGCGTAGAACATCTCGTATTGCGCATGGCGCGAGGCGAATTCCGAACCGATCGCGTCCCAGGCGAGCTTGAGGAACTTCACCCGCGCCTCGGGATCGGCCACCGGCGATTTCTGGGTCCGCTCGATATAGCCGGCGAGCGCCGGGTTGGCGAAATCCCTGGCCGAGGACGGCAGCATGATCAGCGCGCCGCCCGCGAGCTCGCGGAGCTTGGTTATGAAGTTGGGATAAAGCTCCTGGGTTAACACCTGGGAGGAGTACATCAGGTTGCGGTCGGGGACGTAGTAGCCGTGATACGAACCGCCGCCGGCTTCCATGCCGTAGACCAGCCCCTTGACCATCGCGGTCTGCGCGGCGAGATGGCCGAGCTGTTCGCGGACCGAGGGAATGCCCGCCGTGCCGATGGTCTCGGTAATCTTGTGGGCAACGCCGACGAGGAACTGCATCTTCACCATCAGGCGGATCTGCGCCTGATAGTTCTGCATGTAGTGGGCGTAGGTGTCGGAGAATTGGGCGCGCGCCATGCCGGTGTCGCGATAGACGAAGACCCGCTCCCACGGCACCTTGACGTCGTCGAAATAGATCAGCGCGTCGTTCTCGTCGAAATGGGTCGACAGCGGGTAGTCGTATTCGCTGGTCACCGCGCCCTCGTAGGAGCGACGCGAGAGCACCTTGACGCCCTTTTGCGCCATCGGCACGGCGAAGGAGATGGCGTATTTCTCCTCGCCGGGCTTGAGCGGCTGGATGTTCGCGCACAGGACCTCGTTCGCCATGATCGAGCCGGTGCCCAGCATCTTGGCGCCGCGCACCGTGATGCCCTCGGAATCCTCGTCGACCACGCCGCAGGTCAGGAATTCCTCGTCCTGCTCGCCGGTGTCCTTCGACCGGTCGGCCTGCGGGTTGATGATGACGTAGGTCATGTAGATGTCGTTGTCCCGCGCCCAGGCGTAGTAGTCGAGCAGCGCCTGCGCGCGCGCCTCGCTGTGCTGCCGGAACAAATGGATGCCCATCACCTGTCCCGCCATCGACGATGCGATGTGGTCCGGAGACCGGCCCAGCCACCCCCCCGAAAGCCGCATCCAGGCGACGATCGCCTTGCGCCGCTCGACCAGCTCTTCATAGGATTTGGTGAGCTGCCAGGCGCGGTTGACCCGCTCGCCGCTGGTCGGCGATTCGAAGGTCATCAGATCGAGGTTTTCGGGCCGGCACTGGAAGTCGTAGAGCGCGCAGGCCGCGTCGATCGCGTTCCGGTAGGCCGGGTGGACGGTAACGTCGCCGACGCAGACGCCGTCGAGATAGACCTCGCGCCCGTCTCGCAGACTCTCTCGGTGCTTGCTTCCGTCCTTCGGCATCCGGGCCCCCTCTCCCGTCGAACGCGGCGCGGCAACTGGCTCGCCGCTCCATCATAACAGCATTGGCCGAAGTTGCAGCGAAGCGGGCGCGCGCCTATGTTGCGGCCCGCCGCAAATGGCGGGAGGAGTTGCGATGGAGCATGTTCAGGCGGGCTTTCCCGAACCGGGCCCGCTATACTTGGAACCGACCCGGTATTTCGACCACGACACGCCGTCGGTCCGGGAGTTCGCGCTGGCGAAGACCGCCGGCGCGGAAACGCCGGTCGCCAAGGCGGTCGCGCTGTTCTACGCGATCCGCGACGAGATCCGCTACGACCCCTACTCCATAACGGACGACCGCGAGGACTACAGGGCGAGCCGCGTGCTGGAAGCCGGCGCCGCGTTCTGCGTGCCCAAGGGCAATCTCCTCGTCGCCTGCGCGCGCGCGGTCGGCATCCATGCCGGGCTCGGGCTGTCGGACGTCACCAACCATCTCTGCACCGAGCGCCTGCTGACGCTGATGGGGGGCGGCAATCTCTTCATCCACCACGGCTACGGGGTGCTCCATCTCGACGGGCGCTGGGTCAAGGCGGCGGCGACGTTCAACCTGGAGCTGTGCGAGAAGTTCGACGTCCTGCCGACCGAATTCGACGGCACCGGCCACGCTTTGTTCCAGGAATTCGACGGCCAGGGCCGGCGGCATATGGAATATCTCAGGGATCACGGCGTCTGGTCGGATTTCGACTACGACCGGGTGATCGGCGATTTCCGCAGCCTCTACCCGGACTCGCTGTTCGAGGATTGCGCCGTCGAACGGGCGAAGAACGCCGCGAAGAAGACCGCCCGCTTCGAGGACGAGCGACCGGTCGTTTGACCGCGGAAGACGCGGCGGAAGCGGCGGCGCTGCTCGGCCGGGCGCGGCAAAGCGACGCGGCGGTCGAACCCCTCCCCGATTCGCTCCGGCCGGCGGACGAGGCGGGCGGCTACCGCGTCCAGCGGGCGCTCCGTGCGTGGTTCGCGGAAAACGGCGACCCGCCCCCTGCCGGATACAAGCTCGGCTGCACCACCCCCGTCATGCAGGCGATGCTCGGCCTCGACGCGCCGGTCTATGGCGGCGTCCGCGCCGGAGATGTCCATCCGAGCGGCGCAAAGCTGGCGTCGGCCAGGTTCCGGGCGCCCGGAATCGAGTGCGAAATCGCGGTCCGGCTGGCGACTGGTCCGCGTTCGGCACGCCCTCGCTGATCGCCGACGATTTCTTTCAGGCCGCCTGCATCCTGGGAACGCCGGCGGCGGATTGCGACCCGATGGCGCTCGACAGCCTGACCGGGCGGACCCTGGTCGACGGCGCGGAAACCGGCCGGGGAAGCGGCGCCGACGTGCTCGGCCATCCTCTCGACGCCGTCGCATGGCTGGCCCGCGCGTTGGGCCGCCACGGCGCGGTCGCCGACGCGGGCAGCCTGGTCATGACGGGGTCCCTGGTGGGGACGGTGTGGCTGAAGAGCTTCCCCGCGGCCGCCCGGGTGGAGATCGAGGGGATCGGCGCGGCCGAGGCCAGGCTGGAATAGCGTCGCGCCCGCTGGAAATCCGCCCTAGTCCTCGACGGCGACCGCCTTGCCGCCGACGATCTTCTGGCCGACCGCCGGCACGCCGCCTTCCTCGCCCCAGCGCGGCGCCGATTCGATGTGGATCCCGAACTGGTCGAGCATCCTCATGCAGCTCTGGTCGACCACGTCCCGCAGCGTCACCGGCCGGTTGTAGAACGCCGGCACCGGCGGGAAGATCACCGCTCCGAGCCGGTTCAGGCGAATCAGGTTTTCGAGATGACCCGCATGGAGCGGCGTTTCGCGAATCGCGATCAGCAGCGTGCGGCGCTCCTTGAGCACGACGTCGGCGGCGCGGCTGATCAAATCGCCGGTATTGCCCATGGCTACGTTCGACATGGTCTTGATTGAGCACGGCGCAATGACCATACCTTTCGAATGGAACGAGCCGGACGAGATCGACGCGCCGATATTTCCGACCTCATGCACCTCATCGGCGAGCGCGTTGATCTGCCCGATCTCGACATCGTGCTCCATCTTGAGGGTCAGCTTGGCCGACCGGCTCATGACCATATGGACCTCGAACGCCCCGGTCTGGCGCAGCATCTCCATCAGCCGCACCCCGTAGATCGTCCCGGTGGCGCCGGTGATGCCGACTATGATGCGATCCATTTAACACCCTCCGACGACGCTGTCTGGTATAATCGGGGCGCCAATCTAGCGGACGACACACATCGCGCAAAGGACGCCGCGGCGGGGCGCCGGGACCGCTGGGGCGGTGGAGATCGGACGATACCGGTCGGGACCGCGTATCGAGCGGCGGGAGCATGCGGGTACGGGGTATGAGAGAGAGACCTGTTTCGTCCATCCGCGGATCGACATTGGCGGTCGCGGGCGCTTGCGCCCTGGCCCTGTGGTTCGCGGCGGCGGCCGAGAGCGCCGTGCCGCCTGCCCAGACGGCGGTCCGGGACAAGCCCGCCTATCCCGCGATGATCGGCAAGGTGCTGCGCTATCGGGCGCGCGACGAGGACACGCTGATCCACCTGCCCCGACGCTTCAATGTCGGCTATACCGAGCTCCGCGCCGCGAATCCCTATGTCGATCCGTGGCTGCCGGGCGCGGGCACCGAGATCCTGATTCCGACCGCCCATATCGTGCCGCAAGCCGCGCATCGGGGGCTGGTCCTCAATCTCGGCGATCAGCGGCTCTACCTCTTCAAGCCCGACGGCAGGACGGTGGTCTCCTTCCCGGTGGGTATCGGCAGGGAAGGCTGGTCCACGCCGACGGGGCGCACGAAGGTGGTCCGCAAGCGGGAGAAGCCCACTTGGTATGTGCCGAAATCGATCCGGGCGGAACGCCCGGACCTGCCGGCGGTGGTGCCGCCCGGACCCGACAACCCGCTGGGCTCGCACGCGCTATATCTCGGCTGGAACTCCTATCTGCTGCACGGCACCAACCGGCCTTACGGGATCGGCCGCCGCGCCTCGCATGGCTGCGTCCGGCTCTACCCGGAAGACATCTCCCGGCTGTACCGGGAAATCCCCATCGGCACCCCGGTCACCGTGGTCGACCAGCCGGTCAAGATCGCGTGGGTAGGCGGCGAGCTGATGCTTGAGGTGCATCCGACCCAGGCCCAGGCCGACCAGGTGGAGGCGGGCGAGCAGGTCACCCGCGAGGCCTCGCCGGAGATCGCCTACAGGCTCCTGGCCGCGGCCGGGGCGGAGGCCGCGAGGCTCGATTGGGGACGCATTCGGCAGGCTCTGGGCAAGCGCTCGGGGCTGCCGATCGCCGTTCTCAAGCGGAAGGACGCCGCAGGGTAGATCCCCCGGGGGGTAGACCCCCGGGCGGAGGCGGGCTCGAACGGAAACGCCCGGCCCGCCCCGTCAATCGATCGCCGCTATTTCCGCATCTTGGACTGCATCATGCGGTCCATCTTCATAGCGGCCGACTTGGCTTCGTTGGCGGCGCGCTCTGCCGCGGCGGCGGCACGCTCGGCGGCGCGGGCCGCGTCACCGGCGCTCTTGCTGGCGGCATCGGCTTTGGCGCCCGCGGCGGCAGCCGCAGCGGCGGCCTGCTTCGCGGCCGCATCGGTGGCCTGGAACTGGTCCATCGTCACCGTCTCGCAGCCTGCGACGAACAACAGGGGCAGCGCAACGACGGCGCAAGTCTTCAAAGCCTTCATTATCATATCTCCTCCGACGATCGAGCTTGGTCGACCGTCCGATCTGTTACACCGAAGTAAGGGTTAGCCGGCTGAACCGCCGACGTCAACGACGCTGATTCGCGCGCTGATTCGCACGCGCAGCGTACAGTATCTCAAGAGTCCGTGCCAGCCACATGGCAGCATCGTGCGACGATCTGTCCGGCCAATTGCGGAAAACTCCGGACGAAAGCCACGCGATGGATCGGACGATTGACCGGTTCATGTTTCCGGTTTCGATCTGCATCGCCACCACGGCGATGCTGAGCGGGATCGGCGGGGCGGCGCTGTCCACCCCCGTCTTCATCATCGTGTTCCCGCTCATCGGACCGGGATACCCGCTGGCCACCCCGGCGGCGGGATGAACGCCGTGCCGTGGAACCTGGTCTGCTGGACGATTCCCGGGGTCATCATCGGCGGCCAGATCGGACCCAGCCTCCAGGGCGCGATCCCGCGGCGGCGGATGGAGAAATCGATCGCCGTGCTGTTCGGGACCATCGGCGTCGCGATGGACTTGATCGCCTGCCGCGAGATGCTGTGAATACATCCTGGCGCGGCCCGATTTCTCCGCTTAAGTCATTGGAAAGAACAAAGACTGAGGCTAGAGTTTCGCTTTAGGCTACGATATTGCCAACTACTACGTTGGAATCGGCGCAACTGCGGGAGAGGGGTGTGTCGATGCTGCTCAACTGGGCATTGGAAAAGGTCGCTTCCACCGGCCGTCTTACCCTGATCGACGCGAACGGACGGACCCACCGGATAGAGGGATCGTCGGGGCCGGAATGCGCGGTCCGTCTGCACGACCGCCGGCTTCATCTCCAACTTGTCACCAATCCCTGGCTGCGGGTCGGTGAAGCCTATATGGAGGGAACGCTGACCATCGAGGAGGGCACGCTCGGCGACTTTATCGAATATTGCTGCGTGAATACCCGCAACGCGGAAGACAACCCGGTCTTCCGCCTCTCCGAATGGCTGAGCCACCGCACGCGCTGGCTGCAGCAGCACAACCCGATCGGTCGCGCACAGCGCCACGTTGCCCACCATTACGACCTGTCGGACACGCTCTACGACCTGTTCCTCGACAAGGACCGGCAATATTCATGCGCCTATTTCACGGATGACGCCAACACCCTGGAAGAGGCGCAGGAAAACAAGAAGCGCCATTTGGCGGCGAAGCTGCGGCTCAGCCCGGGCCACCGGGTGCTCGACATCGGCTCCGGCTGGGGCGGGCTCGGGCTGTATCTCGCCGAGCTTGCAGATATCGACGTCACCGGCGTCACGCTGTCGGAAGAGCAGCACAGGGTCGCGGAACGCCGCGCCGCCGAGGCCGGCCTGTCCGGGCGCGTCCGGTTCCTGCTCGAGGACTATCGGCATCGCGCGGGCCAGTACGACCGCATCGTGTCGGTGGGCATGTTCGAGCATGTCGGGGCCCGGCATTTCCGGGAATTCTTCGCCAAGCTGCGCGAGCTTCTGCCGGATGACGGGGTCGCCGTGCTCCACTCGATCGGCCGCATGGAGCCGCCCGGAACCACCAGCGCCTGGCTGCGCAAGTATATCTTCCCCGGCGGTTACACGCCCGCGCTCTCGGAAGTGCTCGCCGCCCTCGAACGCGAGAAGCTCTACGTCACCGACATAGAGATCCTGCGGCTGCACTACGCGAAGACGCTCGCGCACTGGCACCAGCGGTTCCAGAACAACCGCGGCCACATCGCCGACCTCTATGACGAGCGCTTCTGCCGGATGTGGGAGTTCTATCTGAAGGGCTGCGAAATGGCGTTCCGCTACTGGAACCAGATGGTCTTCCAGATGCAGATCGCCCGCAACCAGGACGCGGTGCCGCTCACCCGGGACTACATCGCCGACTGGGAGCGCGGGCAGATCGCCGCGCAGGTCGCCGCGGAAGTCCGCAGCGACGGCATCGCCGCCTGAGTTTATCCACCGGCGGCGGGGTGCAGCCCGGCCATGCCTGCTGGGCGTTTCGCCGGAATGTCCCCGGGATTGAGTTGCTGTGGATGAGTCTTGCCCCCGTGTTACTTGGGCACGCAGCGAGCACGGCGCTACCGATTCGGACAAGGCTAGACTACCGTCCTTGCCGCACCGATAGAGGCGAGACGTGGCCGAAACCGCTCCAGTCATCGAAAGCGAACGCGAAGGCCATCGCAGCCCGCCGGCCAATGTCGAGGCCGAGATGGGTCTGCTTGGCGCGATCCTGATCAACAACCGGGCGTTCGAGCGGGTTTCGGAATTCCTCTCCGAGGAGCATTTCAGCGAGGAATTCCACCGCCGGATCTGGCGCGCCTGCAAGACGCTGATCGAGCGCGGCCAGCGCGCGGATCCGACGACGCTGAAGCATTTCTTCGACTCCGACGAGGCCTATCGCGCGATCGGCGGCGCGTCCTATGTGGCGCGTCTGGCGGCGAATGCGACGACGGTGATCAACGCGGCCGATTACGGGCGGCTGATCCACGACCTCTATTTGCGGCGCGAGCTGATCGAGCTGGGCACCGATATCGTCAACGACGCGTTCGCAAGCTCCCTTGAAGTGAGCGCCGTCGACCAGATCGAGGGCGCCGAGCAGAACCTGTACGACCTGGCGACGACCGGGAGCTATGAGGGCGGTTTCCGGTCGCTGACCGAAGCGGTGGCGGACGCGGTGAACATGGCGCAGGCCGCGTTCAAGCGCGACGGCAAGACGGTCGGCGTGCCGTCGGGCTTCACCCAGCTCGATCTGATGCTGGGGGGCTTGCACAAATCCGATCTGATCGTGCTCGCGGGCCGCCCCTCGATGGGCAAGACGGCGCTGGCCACCAATATCGCCTTCAACGTCGCGCGCGCGCTCGGCGCGGAGTCCGGTGACGGCGCACCGGCTCCGCCGGTCGTCGGGTTCTACTCGCTCGAAATGTCGGCCGAGCAGCTCGCCAACCGGATGGTCGCCGAGCAGACGCAGATCGCCTCCGACAAGATCCGCCGCGGCGAGCTCAACGAGAGCCAGTTCGAAAAGCTGGTGCGGGCCAGCCGCGACCTCGAGGGCCTGGCCTATTTCATCGACGACACGCCGGCGCTCACCGTGTCGGCGCTCAGGACCCGCGCGCGCCGGCTCAAGCGGCAGCACGGGCTGGCTTTGCTGGTGGTCGACTACCTGCAGCTGGTATCGGGCTCACGCAACGCGCGCAATGACGGCCGGGTGCAGGAGATCTCCGAGATCACCCGCGGCCTCAAGACCCTGGCCAAGGAGCTCGACGTGCCGGTGCTGGCGTTGTCGCAGCTCTCGCGCGCGGTCGAGAACCGCGAGGACAAGCGCCCGCAACTCGCCGACCTGCGCGAATCGGGGACGATCGAACAGGACGCCGACGTGGTGATGTTCATCTATCGCGAGGAATACTATCTCGACCGTCAGGAGCCGAACCAGCGGGCCGACGAGGACGCGGGCAAATTCCTCGAGCGACAGAGCCAATGGGAAGAACGCCGCAACAAGGCCGCGGGTCTGGCCGAAATCATCGTCGCCAAGCAGCGGCACGGCCCGACCGGGCGGATCACGCTGCGCTTCTTCGCCGAGGTGACGAAGTTCGACAATCTGGAAGACCCGGGGGACGGCCGCTACTGAACGCGGACCGCACCGACGGCGCATGGATGACCGTCGATCTCGCGGCGGTCACCGAGAACTGGCATGCGCTCGCCCGTCGCGCGAAGGGCGCGGTTTGCGCGGCCGTGGTGAAGGCCGATGCCTATGGGCTCGGCGCGGCGGAAATCGGCCGGGCGCTGAGCCGCGCCGGATGCGGGATGTTCTTCGTCGCCTGCCCGGAGGAGGGCATCGCGCTGCGCCGGGCGCTCGACGGAGCAGAGGCGGAAATCCTGGTCTTCGACGGCGATGTCGAGGGCGAGGCGGCGCGCTACGATCGCTACCGGCTGATCCCGGTTCTCGGCACTCTGGAAGCGCTGGCGCTGTGGGCGCGGCACGCCCGGGAGCATGGCGGGCGGCGGGCGGCGCTGATGCTGGACACCGGCATGACCCGGCTCGGGTTCGGCGCATCCGAGACCGCGATGCTCGCCGCCGAGCCCGATCGGCTTGCCGGGATCGAGCCGGTCTATGTGATGAGCCATCTCGCCTGTGCGGATACACCGACGCATCCTCTCAATGCCCGCCAGAAAGCGGCATTCGAGGCGATGCGGGCGCGTCTTCCGGCCGCCCCCGCCTCCTTCGCCAACTCGGCCGGGATCTTTCTCGGCCCGGAATTCCACTACGATCTGGTTCGCCCGGGCGCCGCTTTGTATGGGCTCTCCGTGGTCTCCGGCCAGCCCAATCCGATGCGGCGCGCCGTCCGGCTGCAGGCCAGGATCCTGCAGACGCGGATCGTTGACACCGAATCACCCGTTGGATACGGTGCCGACCGCCTGATCGCCGCCGGATCGACGCTCGCCACCATAGCGATGGGCTATGCCGACGGACTGCCACGCGCCCTTGGCGACCGCGGCAGCGGGCGCATCGGCGGCACGCCGGTGCCCCTCGTCGGACGGGTATCTATGGATCTCGCCACCTTGGACGTAACCGGTATTGCGCCGGCGCTGGTGCGCCCCGGCCGCGCCGTCGATCTGATCGACGACGTGCATGACGCCGACGCCCTCGCCGCCGAGGCGGGCACCATCGGATACGAAATTCTCGCCCGTCTCGGCGGCCGCGTGCGGCGGATCTATCGCGGCGGGGCGGCCGGGTGAACGCCCTCGCCTCGGTCGGGCGCACGACGCTCAATTTCCTCGCCGCCGCCGGCCGGCTGACGCTGTTCGCCGGCACCGGCGTGATGCACTGCGTCCGGCCTCCGTTCCATTTCCGCCTGATCGGCCGGCAGATGATCGAAATCGGCTACTACTCCCTGCCGGTGGTCGGGTTGACGGCGCTGTTCACGGGCATGGTGCTGGCGTTGCAGAGCTATGCCGGGTTCTCGCGGTTCAACGCGGAAAGCGCGGTGGCGTCCATCGTGGCGCTGTCGATCACCCGCGAGCTCGCCCCCGTGCTCGCGGGCCTCATGGTCGCCGGCCGCATCGGCGCGGCCATTGCGGCCGAGATCGGCACCATGCGGGTAACCGAGCAGATCGACGCCCTGACCGCTTTGTCCACCAACCCCTTCAAATACCTGATCGCGCCGCGGCTGATCGCCGGAACGCTCACCTTGCCGCTCTGCGTGCTGGCCGCCGACGCGATCGGCGTCTTCGGCGGCTATCTCGTCGCGATCAACAAGCTTGGCTTCAATACGACGGTCTACCTCAAGAGCACGTTTCAGTATCTGGAAGTCCTCGACATCGTCTCGGGGCTGGTCAAGGCGGCGGTGTTCGGCTTCCTGATCGCGCTGATGGGCTGCTATCACGGCTACCATTCGCGCGGCGGGGCGCAGGGCGTCGGCGCGGCGACGACCAATGCCGTGGTCTCGGCGTCGGTCCTGATTCTCGCGTGCAACTATCTGATCACCGAGGCGTTCTTCGCGCTATGACCGGACCCCCGACGGCGACGGCCGGCAAACACCCGATGATCCGGATACGGGGGCTGTGCAAGGCCTTCGGGCGCAACCGCGTGCTGGAGGGGCTCGATCTCGACATCGCCCGCGGCGAGTCCCTGGTCGTGATCGGCAGGTCGGGAACCGGCAAATCGGTGCTGGCGAAAAACATCATCGGCCTCATGCAGCCGGATTCGGGCAGCATCGCGATCGCTGGCGCGGAGACCGTGGGGCTCGGCGGACTGGCGCGGGACCGGCTGCTGGCCAGGTTCGGCGTGCTGTTCCAGGGCGCGGCTTTGTTCGACAGCATGCCGGTTTGGGAAAACGTCGCCTTCGGGCTGATCCACAATCGTCGCATGGACCGGCGCGCGGCGCGCGAAGCCGCGATCGCGACGCTGTCCCATGTCGGGCTCGGCGGCGCCCAGGCCGAGCGTTACCCGTCCGAACTCTCGGCCGGCATGCAAAAGCGCGTGGGCCTGGCCCGCGCGATCGCCGGCGAACCCGAGATCCTGTTTTTCGACGAGCCCACCACCGGGCTCGACCCGATCATGGGCGATGTCATCAACGACCTGATCGTGGAATGCGTGCGCGGGCTTGGCGCGACCGCGCTTACCATCACCCACGACATGGCGAGCGCGCGCCGGATCGCCGACCGGATCGCGATGATCCATGCCGGCAAGATCATCTGGGCCGGGCCGGCCGCGGCGGTCGACAAAAGCGGCGATCCGGCGGTCGACCAGTTTATCCACGGCCGTACGGAAGGTCCGATCCGAACGGCCGCGAACGCGGCCTGAACCGCCGTAGCGGCCCCGGACCGATTGCGGGAGGCGTCGAGAATGGCCCGTCAGGCCAGCCGATATGTCTGCCAGGAATGCGGCGCCGTCTCCCGCAAGTGGGGCGGCCGGTGCGATGCCTGCGGCGAATGGAATGCGATCGTCGAGGAACCGACCCGACCCGCTACGCCGCGCGGGCTCGGCGCCCGGCAGGGCGCGGTGATCGAGTTCGTCCCGCTGGCCGGCAGCGCGACCGGCGCGCCCCGGCTCGCCAGCGGCATCGCCGAGTTCGACCGGGTGACCGGGGGCGGGTTGGTCGCCGGCTCGGCGCTGCTGGTCGGGGGGGATCCGGGTATCGGCAAGTCGACCATGCTGTTGCAGGTGGCGGGCGCGCTCGCCGGCACGGTGCCGGTCGCCTATATCTCGGGCGAAGAGGCGGTCGATCAGATCCGTCTGCGCGCCCGGCGGCTCGGGCTTGCCGATTCCCCGGTCCGGCTGGCGGCCGCGACCAGCGTCCGCGATATCGCCACCACGCTGGAGAACGGCGAGGCGCCGCGGGCGGTGGTGGTCGATTCGATCCAGACGATGTATGTCGACACGCTTGAATCCGCGCCCGGTACGGTGGCCCAGGTGCGCGCCAGTGCACAGGAGTTGATCCATCTCGCGAAGCGGCGCGGTTTCTGTCTCCTGCTGGTGGGACATGTGACCAAGGACGGTGCCATCGCCGGTCCGCGTGTGCTCGAACACATGGTCGATGGGGTATTCTATTTCGAAGGCAAGAGCGGCCACGAGTTTCGCGTGCTGCGCGGCCTGAAGAACCGGTACGGCCCAACCGACGAGATCGGCGTGTTCGAGATGACGGGGCGCGGCCTCATCGAAGTCTCCAATCCATCGGCTCTGTTCCTTGCCGAGCGGCGGAGCGATGTCCCCGGCACGGCCGTGTTCGCCGGTATGGAGGGGACCCGGCCGGTGCTGGTGGAGATCCAGGCGCTGGTCGCGTCATCGCCGCTCGCCACACCCCGCCGTGCCGTGGTGGGCTGGGATTCCGGACGGCTCGCGATGGTGCTTGCGGTGCTCGAGACGCGCTGCGGGATCGGGCTCGCCGGGCGCGATGTCTATCTCAACGTCGCCGGTGGGATGCGAATCACCGAGCCCGCCGCCGACCTCGCGGTCGCCGGCGCGGTCCTGTCGGCCGCTTCGGACCGGCCGGCGCCGTCGGATGCGGTCATGTTCGGCGAGATCGGCCTCGGCGGCGAGGTCCGCGGTATCGGCCAGCCCGCGCTCAGGCTGCGTGAAGCGGCCAAGCTCGGCTTCGCCCGGGCGATCGCCCCCCGGCGCGGCAGCGGGGAGGCGGTTCCCCAAGCGGAGATCGCGGTGACCGAGGTCGGCCATTTGAGCGATCTTGTCGCCATGTTCGGACCGCCGCGTCCCGCGCCGGATGCGGGCTGGCCGGAACCCCGGGGTGTCTAGCGTGTCGCCGCTCGATCTCGCGGTGATCGCCGCGATCGCCATCGCCGGGTTGCTTGGGCTGTGGCTCGGAGTGGTCCGGGTTCTCCTCGGCATCGGCAGCTGGATCGGCTCGGCGATCCTGACCGTGTACGGCCTGCCGCTGCTCCGCCCGGTCGCGCGGCAGTGGATCGAGAGCCCCTTCCTCGCCGATCTCGCGGCGGGCGTCGCAATTTTCCTCGTGGGGCTGGTCATTCTCACGATCCTGACCCACATGATCGCCGAAAGGGTGCGCGGAAGCGCCCTCGGCGCGGTAGACCGTTCCGTCGGCCTGCTGGCCGGTCTGGCGCTCGGCATCGTCATTACCTCAGGCGGCTATCTGGTGGCCGAACGCCTGCTCATCGACCCCACTTACCCGAGCCAAGGGCCCGAATGGGTCCGCGACTCGAGGACCGCGCCGCTGCTGGGCTGGACGGCGCGCTTCATGCTCTCCCTGCTGCCGCGGGAGTGGCGCCAGGCAAGCGGCACGGACGACATCGCGCCCACCGCCCGGTCGGATGCGGGGGAGGAGGCGAAACGGCTGATGACGCCGGTTCCCAAAGACCCGGGGGCGAAGGAAAATTCGGGCTACAGCAAGGGCGAGCGACGCGAGATGGACCGGCTCTTCAACTCCAACCAATAAGTGGAACGCAGATGACCGCAGGTTTCGGTCGGGACAGCGACAAGCCGCGCGAGGAATGCGGTGTGTTCGGCGTCTGGAATCACGCTGACGCGGCGGCGCTGACGGCCCTTGGCCTGCACGCGCTGCAGCACCGCGGACAGGAGGCGGCGGGAATCGTCTCATTCGATGGCGAGCGCTTCCACAGCCACCATGCGCTCGGCGAGGTGGGCGAGAATTTCAGCGACGAAGCGGTGATCCGACGGCTGCCCGGCGACCGCGCGATCGGCCACAACCGCTATTCGACCACGGGCGACGCGGTGCTGCGCAATATCCAGCCGCTGTTCGCCGATTTCGCGTCGGGAGGGTTTGCCATCGGGCACAACGGCAACCTCACCAACGCAAGACGGATCCGCCGCGCACTGGTCGAGCGCGGGTGTCTGTTCCATTCGACCACGGATACCGAGGTCATCGTCCACCTGATCGCCATCTCATCGAAGAAATCGGTGGAGGAACGGCTGGTCGACGCGCTCGGACAGATCGTCGGCGCCTATTCCCTGGTCGCGATGACCAACACCGCGATGATCGGCGTCCGCGATCCGCTCGGCATAAGGCCGCTGGTCCTGGGGCGTCTCGGCAAGGGCTGGATACTGGCCTCGGAGACCTGCGCGCTCGACATCATCGGCGCCGACTACGTGCGCGACGTGGAGCCCGGCGAGATCGTGGTGATCGGCGCCCGGGGGGTGGAAAGCCTGGCGCCGTTCGCGCCTCGGCCCAAGCGGTTCTGCGTCTTCGAATACATCTACTTCGCGCGCCCGGATTCGACCGTCGAGTCCGTCAACGTCTACGAAGCGCGCTGCCGGATCGGCGCGCAGCTCGCCCGCGAACGACCGGTGGACGCCGATCTGGTGATCCCGATCCCCGACTCAGGGGTCCCGGCGGCGCTCGGCTACGCGCGAGAGGCCGGGATTCCCTACGAGGTCGGCATCATCCGCAACCATTATGTCGGGCGTACCTTCATCGAGCCCACGGACCGCATCCGCCATCTCGGCGTCAAGCTCAAGCACAACGCGAATCGGAACCTGATCCGGGGCAAGCGGGTGATCCTGGTCGACGACAGCATCGTTCGAGGCACCACATCGACCAAGATCGTCGAGATGGTGCGGAATTCGGGCGCGTCCGAAGTCCACATGCGCATCGCGTCGCCGCCCACCACGCATTCCTGCTACTACGGCGTGGATACGCCGGAACGCAGCGAACTCCTGGCGGCCCGCCATAACGTGGAGGAGATGATGCGGCTGATCGGCGTCGACAGCCTCGCCTATCTCTCCCTCGACGGGCTCTACCGGGCGCTCGGCGAACCCGGCCGCGATGAACAATCCCCCCGGTTCTGCGATGCCTGTTTCTCGGGCAGCTACCCGATACCCCTGATCGACCGCCACGAGGGGGATACCGACAGCCAGCTTTCGCTGCTCGCGGAGATGCCCTGAGTGGCCCGGGATGCGAGGCTCGACGGACGGGTCGCGCTGATCACCGGCGCCTCGCGCGGCATCGGCGCGGCAATCGCCCGGCGGTTCGCGAGCGAAGGCGCGCGGCCGGTGCTGGCGGCCCGCAGCGTGGCCGGGCTGGAAGAGGTCGACGACGAAATCAGGAGCGATTCGGACGGCGCCCGGTCGGCCACCCTCGTGGAGGTCGATCTCGCCGAGGCGGGCGCCGCGGACCGGCTGGCGGCCGCCATCGCCGATCGTTTCGGCCGGCTCGACATCCTGGTGGCGAATGCCGCGCTGCTGGGCACGCTGGGGCCGATGCACCAGATCGACCCGAAGGAATGGGACCGGGTGCTCGCGGTCAATCTGAGCGCGAATTTCCATCTGATCCGCGCCTTCGACCCGGTCCTGCGCGCGGTCGAGGCGGGCCGTGCGATCTTCGTGGGGAGCGGCGCCGCCCAAAGCGGGCATCCCTATTGGGGCAGCTATGCCGTCTCCAAGGCGGGGTTGAAGACGATGGCCCTCTCCTGGGCGGCGGAAACCGCCAAGACCCGGCTCCGCGTCAACGTCGTGGATCCCGGCAGCACACGAACCGCGATGCGCGCCCAGGCGTTCCCCGGCGAGGACCCGGCGGGGCTCAAACCGCCCGATGCGCTCGGCGACATCTTCGTCGCGCTCGCCGCCGCCGATTGCAGCCGGCATGGCGAGGTCGTGCGCGGCTACTGAACCTGCCCCGACAAATGTCGGTCAGGAACGCGCGCCCTCGACATAAGGATTCCTGCCCTTGCGCAGGACGATACGGATCGGAACCCCGCTCAGCCCTAAATCGTCCCTCAGCCCGTTGACCAGATAGCGGAGATAGGACTCCGGCATCACCGACGGGCGCGACGTGAACAGCGCGAAAGTCGGCGGGCGGGTCTTGACCTGGGTCATGTAGCGCAGCCTAAGCCTGCGTCCGCCCACGATCGGCGGAGGGTGGCGGTCGACGGTCCCGGCGAGCCAGCGGTTCAACGGTCCGGTATCGACCCGGGCGTTCCAGATTTCGAAGATCTCGAACACCGTCGGCAGCAACCGCTCGACCCCGCGCCCGGTAAGGCCGGAAAGCGTGCGCACCGGGATCCCGCGGATCTGGGGCAGCGACCGCTCCAGCCGGTCGCGGATCTCGCCGAGGCGCCCGCCCCGGTCCCCGACCACGTCCCATTTATTCACCGCGAGCACCATCGCGCGGCCTTCCTCGGCGATCTGCCGGGCGATCGTGAGATCGTTCTTTTCCAGACCCTCCACCCCGTCGATCAGCAGCACCGCGACATGGGCGAAGCGAATGGCGTTTTCGGTATCGGCGGCGGTCAACCGCTCCAGCTTTTCGCTGACCCGCGCCCTGCGGCGGAGGCCCGCGGTGTCGATCAGGCGGATCTCGCGGCCGCGCCACGACCATTCCACCCAGACGGCATCCCGGGTCACCCCGGGTTCCGGCCCGGTGAGGACGCGCTCCTCGCCCAGCAACCTGTTGACCAGGGTGGATTTGCCGACATTGGGCCGCCCCACAATGGCCAGGTTGAGCGCCCCCTCCCCGCCCTGCGTGTCTTCGGCCTCGGGCGCTTCGGCATGGGGCGCAATGGCATCGAAGAGAGCGGAAAGCCCCTCCCCGTGCTCGGCCGAGATCGGCACCGGCTCGCCGAGGCCGAGGCGGTAGGCCTCGATCAGCCCCGCTGCGCCGGCGCCGCCTTCGCATTTGTTCGCGGCGAGCACGACCGGTTTCGCCGAGCGCCGCAGCGCATCCGCGAAATGCGAATCGAGCGGCGTCACCCCGGCACGCGCGTCGACCAGCATCAGCAGCAGGTCGGCCTCGTCGATCGCCCGACCGGTCTGCGCCTGCATGCGCCCGGTCAGCGTGTCGCCGCGCTCGTCATCGAGGCCGGCGGTGTCGATCGCCTTGAAGGACAGGCCGAGAAGGGCGGCCTCGCCCTCGCGCCGGTCGCGGGTCACCCCGGGCGTCGGGTGGACCAGCGCCTGCCGCCGGCCGACGAGGCGGTTGAAGAGGGTCGATTTGCCGACATTGGGCCGCCCGACGATAGCCACGGTCAGAGGCATCACCTGAGCGCGATCAGATCCGCGCCGTCGGTGAGCAGGAACACGGTCTCCCTGGCGACCGCCGGCGCGACATAGACCGGGTCGGGCGCCTCTACCCGGCCGAGCGGTTTGCCGGTATAGGGCGAGATCGACCAGATTTCGCCGGTGCTGGCGGCGATCAGGAGCCGGTCGCTCACCAGCACCGGACCCGACCAGTAGATCGGGCCGGTTCGGTCTTCCTCGTCCTCGAACTGCGGCAATGCGCTGACCCAGCGCACCCGCCCGTCGCCACGCGACAGGCAGACGATACGGCCGTCATTGGAGACCAGATAGACGAACTCGCCCGCGACCCAGGGTGTGTGGGTGCCTCCGATCTGCTGTTCCCACACCCTGCGACCGGTCCTGAGGTCGATCGCCATCGTCCGCCCGCTATTGCTGACGGCGATGACCAGGCCGCGGTCGATCACCGGCAGCCCGCGGATATGGGCGAGACTCGAGACCGGGTTGCTGCGCCGGAGCGGCGCCAGCCTGTCCGACCACACGACGCGTCCGTTGGCGGCCCGCAGGGCGACGATCTCGCCGGAGGAAAACGGCGCCACGACGATCTCTCCGGCGACGGCGGGGGCGGCGGCGCCGACCAATCCCGCGGGCTCGGCGATCTCGGCATGCGACCACAGGATCCGGCCGGTCGCGGCATCGAGCGCGAACAGCTCGTTCGACAGGGTGATGACGAATACCCGTCCGTCGCGCGATGTCGGCGCGGCGCGCAGCGGGTTGGACAGCTTGCGTCGCCACAGCTCCTTCCCGGTCCCGCTGTCCAGGGCGAAGACCTGGGCGAAGCCGGTGGTGACGTAGAGCCTCCCCTCGCCGAGCGCCAGCCCGCCGCCGAGCGTGCCGGTGTCCTCGGTTTCGCGGTCCAGCGCACGCTGCCACAGGAGCGACCCGTCCTCCAGATCGAAGACCCGGATTTCGGCATCGACGTCGAGGGTATAGATCCGGCCCTCGGCAACGACCGGCTGCGCGAGGAGCTGTCCGTCATCGTCCGAACCGCGGCCGATGTCGACGCGCCAGCGCTCGCTGAGCGCGCCGTTTGCAGCCAGATGATGCATCGCGTGGTTTGGCAGTCCGCCGGTCTGAGGCCAGTTCGCGTTGGCCGAAGGCGCCGGCAGGCTCACCCGCAGCCGGGCGATGCCTGGGTCGGGGACAAGCGCTTCCTGCAGGCCGAGAACCGGGAGCCGCTCACCGGGAAGCTTCGGCTCTTCCGATGCACCGAAAAAACCCCCATCGCAACCGGCGGAGAGCAGCAACGCCATGAACATCGCGGCGCGCATTGTCGCCATTCCCGGTCGCCTTTCGAAGCGCGTCATGGGTTGGAAACCATCCTGAGCATCTGCGTCGCGCGCTGGCGGACATTCGCCGGCGCCTGCGCATCGTCGACGATACGCTGCAAACGGGTTTGTGCCTGTTCGAGATTGCCGGTTTTCTGATCGATCAGGGCGAGGGTCTCCAACGCAAGATGGCGCCAGGGGCCGTCCTGTCCGGCGAGCGGGGCGATCTCGGCCGCGACCCGCTGCATATCCGCGCCGGGCGCATCGACCGCGTTCTGCGCCGCCAGCAGGGTGGCGAGATCGCGCATCGGCCGATCGAGGGCCCCGTCGGCGGCAAGCGCGCGATACGCTGCGACCGCCCCGGCCGGATCGCCGGCGGACACGCGGAGCGCGGCGGCATGAAACCGGGCGAGAACGCCGTAGGTGGTGCCCGATTCGACGCCGAGCGCGACGAACAGCGCCTCGGCGTCGCCGGTTTTTCCCTCTTCCGCGAGCGCTTTGGCGACGGCGAATTTGGCGCCCGCCTCAAGCTGCTGATCGGTCCGGTATTCTTGCCAGCCGGTATAGCCGGCGATCGCCAGCACCACGCCCACCGCGCCCGCGATGACGTATTTTCCGTAGCGCCGCCAAAGCTTTTCCGCCCGTTCCTGGCGCAGTTCCTCGTCGATTTCGCGAAATATGTCGGCCACTCTCGGCCCTCCGCCAGGTCTGACCGGCACCGGCGGGGCGTGGCGCCCGCGATCGGTCCGCTAATGGGATTACAACCTCGCGGCGCAATCCGCAACATGCGGGTGTGCCACCGCGGGGGCGCGTAAAGCCGAGGCTGGACGCCGACGACGAAATACGCAATATAAACAGTGTCACAAATCTGACATGCACCGGGAGCGTAGCAGCAGAAGAATGGCGACGGTATTCGACCTCCGCGCTTACCGGCAAGAATCCAAATACTTCTTCTTCGACCGCAACGATCTCAGCCGCCTCCTCACGCTCTATAGCCGCCGCGTCACCATGGGCGAGTGGAAGGACTATGCCATGGGAACGGATGACGGGATGGCCATGTTCTCGGTTTTCCGCCGGGCCTCGGACCGGCCGGCCTATACGGTCATCAAGGTGGCGGCGGGCGACGCGGGCAAACCGGAATACATGATCTATAACGGCTCCCGCCGGCTCCGGCGCGGCGCCTCGCTCAACGCCGTACTCGACCTGTTCGAGCCCAGGCTCAAGCTGCCGTACTCGACCTGTTCGAGCCCAGGCTCAAGCTGGTCTGACCGGCACGCCCGGGCTCACTCATCGATCAGCACATGGCCGTTCGGGGTCCATTTGAAATAGGGCACCGGGCCGTCCGCTGCGCCTCCCCGGGCGCTGTCGAACGAGGCTCCGAAGTGGCGCAGCACCCGGCGGGTGATCTGGGCAAGCTCCAGCTCCAGCGCCCGCTCGACGGTGAACCATTTGAGGCCGAGGAGCTCGCCCGATTCCCGCACCTCGCCTGTCACATGGGTGTGGGCGACGACAAAGAACCGGGCGTTGAAGCGGACCGGCCGGATCGACGGGGTTACCGCGCGTGCGATGTAGGAGAGCGCGCCCAGCGCCGGCGCGGACCCGGCGCCGAAGAACCCCTCCCAGCCGCGCGGCGGCGGCCGTCCAGGGAGGGGATCCCGGGCGCCGACGATCAACCCGGTCTCCTCGAAGGTCTCGCGGATCGCGGCAACCGCCATCGCCCTTGCCCGCGCCGGGCGGAGCTTGCGGCCGAGCCGCGCCGCCGTCGCCGGAGCGAGCGGGGTGGCGCAGCGCACCCTCGAGTCCCGGGCATCGATCCGCCCGCCGGGGAAGACATAGCGGTTGGGCATGAAGCGGTGCCAAGCGTGGCGCTCGCCCATCAACACCTCGAGCACACCCGCATTCTCGCGATAGACGATCAGCGTCGCCGCGTCGCGCGGCCGCGCGAGAGGCTCGCCGGGCGCGCGGACCGGCGGCGGGGCGGGCGGAAGGCTCATCGGCGCGCGCGGCGGGGCAAGGTGGCCATACCGGGGGTCGAGGCCGGGATTTCGGACACCGGCTGCCAATCCGATGTCCGCCTCAGGACTGCGCGGCGAAGCGCCACGAGATCGCCCGCACCGACGCAGAAGGCGGCGATTCTGAGCTCTTCGATCATCCGCGCCATTCGCTTCGCCGCCGCCTCGGCCGCGTCCGCGCCGCCTTCCAGCATCGGAGCCGCAACACCCACCAGGGCGGCACCGAGCCGGATTGCCTTGGCGGCATCGATTCCGTCGCGGATGCCGCCGCTCGCGAATACCGGCCGGTCGGGAATCGCCCGCACCGTGTCGATCAAGGCGGCCGCCGTCGGGATCCCCCAGCCGGCGAAGCCGTGGGCCACGGCCCGCAGCTCCGGGTCGGGTTGGCGACGGGCCTCGACCTCGCTCCAGCTCGTGCCTCCGGCCCCCGATACATCGATCGCCGCGAGACCGCAATCGACCAGCCTCGCGGCTGTCCCGGCCCCGATACCGTTGCCGACCTCCTTGCCGACGATCGGCACGTCGAGCGACGCGGCGAGGCGTTCGATCTTGCGGTAGAGCCCGGCCCAGTTGCGGTCTCCCCCCGTCTGCACCGCCTCCTGCAACGGGTTGAAATGGAGGAACAGTGCATCCGCGCCGATGGAATCGACCGCGCGCCGCGCCTGGTCCACGCCATAGCCGTAGTTGAGCTGGACAGCGCCGAAATTGGCGAAGAGCAGGATGTCCGGGGCAACGTCGCGCACGCGATAGGACTCGCCCAGCGCCGGCTGCTCGATCATCGCGCGCTGCGAGCCGACGCCCATCGCGATGCCGAGAGACGCCGCGGCGGTGGCCAGGTTGCGGTTGATGTCCCGCGCGCGGGAGATGCCTCCCGTCATGCTGCTGATCAGCAGCGGCGCCTTCAGCGAGCGCCCGAACAGGCGCGTCGAGAGATCGATCGAATCGAGGTCGAGCTCGGGCAGGGCCGCGTGCTCGAAAAAAAACCTCTCGAAACCGGTCGACACCCCCTTGGCGGAGACATCCTCCCCGAGGACGGTATCGATATGGTCCCTCTTGCGGGCTTCGATATCGCCGCTCATCGCGGCTCAGCCGGCAACCAGCCGTACCGTCTGCCACTCCTCGCCGACCGTATCTAAATCGACGTTCTCCGCATCGCGCCGCGGCGCCATGTAGCGCCCGGCAAACGAAACCTCGAGCGCGTCCCCCGGGAAGGGGAACGGATCGAGCGCATAGGTCGCCCCGTCTTGCGGGGTCAGCGCGACGGTGGCGTCCTCGTATCTCGACTTCGGCACATGGGTGAAGGTCGCCGGCTTGCGGTCGGCCGCGCCGTTGCAGTTGAAGTAGAGCGCCATGGTGTCGAAGAACTGGAGCTGCTTGTAGTTCTGCATCACCTGCGCCTCGTCCACCCACGCCGCGGTGTCGGGGTTCCCGGCAAGCGCGTGCTTGAGGCGGGCCTGGCGCTCCAGCTCGCCGTTCAGCATGCCTTCGGCCGTCGCGCGGTTCTCGGCGGCCAGATTGTCCAGCAGGACGTGGTCGGACATGCCGTAGCGGCCGTTATAGAGCCCCCAGCTGTGCATGCTCGACAACAGCCCGCAATAGGCGTGGTGGCGGCTGTTGAAGTCGGGCGAGGCGGCGGACGTCTTGACGATTTCCGAGAACGGCGTCTGGACGAGATTGTAGGGTAGCCCGGTGCCGGGATCGATCCGCGCTTCGGCGTCGAGCTCCGCCCAACCGGCGTCGTGGTGATCGACGATGTAGAGAACGACGTCGCGCGGCTCGACGGGCTCGAATTCGTCGTTGCCGAACGCGCGCGCGATACGCCCGGCAAAACTCGTGTGCTGGGCCATCGTGATGACGAAACGCGGCTCTTCCTGGGGTGCGCTTTGTACGATCATCTTTCGGGCCTCCGGATCTGTAGTCGCTGGACTATAGCACGGCGTGAGACGCGGCCGGGACGACCGCGGTCACTCCCACTCGATGGTGCCGGGCGGCTTGGAGGTTACGTCGTAGACCACCCGGTTGATGCCGCGCACCTCGTTGATGATGCGGGTGCCGATCCGCGCGATCAGCGCATGGTCGAACGGATAGCTCTCGGCCGTCATGCCGTCGGTCGAAACCACCGCGCGCAGCGCGCATACCCGCTCGTAGCTGCGCTCGTCGCCCATCACGCCGACCGTGCGCACCGGAAGCAGCACCGCGAAGGCCTGCCATATCTCGTCATAGAGCCCGGCCGCCCGCAGCTCTTCGAGATACACGGCATCGGCGCGGCGCAGGATCTCCAGGCTGTCCGCGGTCACCGCGCCGGGAATGCGGATCGCCAGTCCCGGCCCCGGGAATGGATGCCGCCCGACCATGGTCTCGGGCAGGCCGAGGGTGCGTCCGAGCGCGCGCACCTCGTCCTTGAACAGATCGCGCAGCGGCTCGACCAGCTTCATGTCCATGCGCTCGGGCAGGCCGCCGACATTGTGGTGCGACTTGATGACCGCGCTGGGCCCGCCGGTCACCGAGACCGATTCGATCACATCCGGGTAGAGCGTTCCCTGGGCCAGGAATTCGGCGCCGCCCGCCGCCGCGGCCTCCTCCGCGAAGACGTCGATGAACGCGGCTCCGATCCGCTTGCGCTTCTGTTCCGGATCGGTCACCCCCGCGAGCTCGCCGAGGAAGCGTTGCTTCGCGTCGACGGCGCGCAGCGGAATGTTGTAGTGGCCGCGGAACAGATCGACCACCGCCTCCGTCTCGCCCGCGCGCATCAGCCCGGTATCCACGTAGACGCAGAAGAACCGATCGCCCAGCGCTTCGTGGAGCAGAACGGCGGTCACCGCGCTGTCGACGCCGCCCGACAGGCCGCAGACCACGCGCCCGTCCCCGACCTGGGCGCGTACCCGCTCGATCGCCCGGTCGCGATAGGCGGCCATGGTCCAATCGCCGGCGCAGCCGGCGATAGTGTGGGTGAAGCTCCGCAGCAGCGCCGCGCCGTCCGGGGTATGGACGACCTCCGGGTGGAACTGGACGCCGTAATATCCGCGGGCGTCGTCGGCGATCGCAGCGAAGGGCGCGCCTTCGCTCACCGCGGCGGGAGAAAACCCCTCGGGCAGCCGGGTGACCCGGTCGCCGTGGCTCATCCAGACCTGCGCATTGTCGCCGGGTTCCCAGACCCCGTCGAACAGGCCGCAGGCGCCGGTCACGGTGAGCTCCGCGCGGCCGAACTCGCGCTCCTCGGTGCCGTCGACCGCCCCGCCGAGAGCGGTGCACATCGCCTGCTGGCCGTAGCAGATGCCGAGAACCGGAACCCCGAGCGCGAACACCGCCCCGGGGACCTGCGGCGCCTGCGCCCGGGTGGTCGAGTCGGGACCGCCCGAGAGCACCACCGCCCTGGGCGCGAAGTCGCGGATCGCGTCCTCGTCGAGGAAATAGGGATGGATCTCGCAATAGACGCCGCTCTCGCGGATACGGCGCGCGATCAACTGCGTGACCTGGGAGCCGAAATCCAGGATCAGGACGGTCTCGCCCGAGCGCTCCATCGGCGGCCGGGTCTGCTAGCCGTGGGACGCGGCGAGCACCGCCGCGTCGGGCCAGCCATAGGCGAGCTCTTCGATCGCCGTGCCGCCGAGCGAGCCGGCCCGCCTTCCGACATGGCGCCCGCCCAGCGCCTCGTAAAAATATCGCGACGGGTTGCCGGCCAGCACCCAGACGATCAGCGACGGTCCGACCGCCGATGCGAGGTCGACCGCGAAGGCGGAAAACAGGTGCCGGCCGACGCCGTCCTCCTGGTGGTCGCCGTCGACATAGAGGGTGTAGATCTCGCTGTCATAGGCGAACCCGCGCGGCC
This sequence comes from Alphaproteobacteria bacterium, assembly GCA_965205995.1. GTDB lineage: Bacteria > Pseudomonadota > Alphaproteobacteria > MPNO01 > MPNO01 > MPNO01. Next base: position 1,422,109 of record OZ242200.1, read on the forward strand.
GGGCGGGGCCGCCGCTGGCGAACCCGATCACCGCGCCATCGGCGGATTCGGCGACCATCACCCGCTCGTCCCGAGCCGGGTAGCGGATGGTCCGCGCCCAGCGCTCGGCCCGGCCCTCGCCGCGGCGCATGCCGACCAGCAGCCTGTCCGGCAGCAGCCCCGGATAGGCGTTCTGCCATCCGGTAACGTAAATCCTGGCGATCGCCCCGGCATCGCTCGGGCGGGCGGATCGAAGCGCGGGCGTCATCTCCCGGTCACTCCCCGCGCCGATAGTTGGGGGCCTCGCGGGTGATCGCGACGTCGTGGACATGGCCTTCGCGCACGCCCGCGCTGGTGGTTCTGCGGAACCGGCAATTGGCCTGCATCGCCCCGATGGTCGCATTCCCGGTATAGCCCATGGCGGCCCGGAGCCCGCCGACAAGCTGGTGCAGCACGCCCGCCGTGGGCCCTTTATAGGGAACCCGGGCCTCGATCCCTTCGGGGATCAGGTCGAGCTCGCGGCTGACCTCCTGCTGGAAATAGCGATCGGCCGAGCCGCGCGCCATCGCGCCGATCGATCCCATGCCGCGATAGGCCTTGTAGGACCGGCCCTCGAACAGGAAGACCTCGCCGGGGCTCTCGTCGGTGCCGGCCAGCAGCGATCCGATCATCGCGCAATCGGCCCCGGCGGCGATCGCCTTTCCGAGATCGCCGGAAAAACGGATGCCGCCATCCGCGATCGCCGGCACGCCGGCCTGGCGACAGGCCTCGGCGCATTCGAGGATTGCGGTGAATTGCGGGACGCCGACGCCCGCGACCACCCTTGTGGTGCAGATCGACCCGGGTCCGATGCCGATCTTGACCGCGTCGGCACCGGCATCGACCAAAGCGCGGACCGCCTCCGGCGTGGCCACGTTTCCGGCCACCACATCGGCGCGGTTGGACATGCGCTTGATCCGCCGGACCGCGTCCATCACCCCCCTGGAATGGCCGTGCGCGGTATCGACCACGATCACATCGGCCTCTTCGTCGATCAGCGCCGCCGCCCGCTCCGCCCCCTCGTCGCCGACGCCGGTCGCCGCGGCGACGCGGAGCCGTCCCTTCTCGTCCTTGGTGGCGTCGGGAAAACGCTGCGCCTTCTCCATGTCCTTCACGGTGATCAGCCCGACGCAGCGATAGGCGTCGTCGACGACCAGGAGCTTCTCGATCCGATGGGCGTGGAGCAGGCGCTTGGCCTCCCCGCCATCGACCTGCTCGTTCACGGTGACCAGGTTCTCGGCCGTCATCAGCTCGCGCACCGGCTGGCTTCGGTTGCTCGCGAAGCGGACGTCCCGGTTGGTCAGGATGCCCACAAGCCGGCCCCCGCGCTGCACCACCGGAATGCCGGAGATCTTGTGCGCGGCCATGAGGCCGAGAGCATCCGCGAGCGTTGCATCGGGCTCGACCGTAACCGGGTTTACCACCATGCCCGACTCGAACTTCTTGACCCGGCGGACCTCGTTCGCCTGGCTTTCGATGTCGAGATTCTTGTGCAGCACGCCGATCCCGCCGGCCTGCGCCATGGCGATGGCGAGCGCGCTCTCGGTCACCGTGTCCATTGCCGCCGAGATCAGCGGGATACCGAGCGGGATGCGCCGCGTCAGCCGGGTCGCGGTGTCCGTTTCGCGTGGAAGAACGGCGGATTCGGCCGGCACAAGAAGGACGTCATCGAAGGAAAAAGCCTCTTGAATGTCCATGCGCGGGCCGTTGTCCAGACGGCCCGCATGATACATCAGGCGCCCGCGAATCCCAAGCCGGAGGTCGACTCAGCCGGGGGCGGCGCCGCGGTAGCGGAGGGCGACCACGTAGAGCTCGGCGGACTCCGCGCGCGAGGCCGACGGCTTGAAACTGCGCACCTCCGCGAAGGCGCGCTTGAGATCCGCCATGAACGCCGCCGCGCCGCCGCCATGGAAGGCCTTGACCGCAAACCCGCCGCCCGGCCGGAGCACGCGCACAGCGAGCCCGTAGGCGGTTTCGGCGAGGCGCTGGTTGCGGATCTGATCGGTGCCGCGGTGACCCGTCGCGGCGATCGCCATATCGGAAAGGACGAGGTCGACGCCGCCCGCGAGCCCGCCGATCAGCGCCTCGATCGCCGCGTCGTCGTCGAGATCGACCAGCCGGTTCTCGGCGCCGGGAACGGGGTCCATCTCGGCGCGGTCGACGGCGACGACACGCCCGCCGGGAGCGCGCTCGACGGCAACCTGCGTCCAGCCGCCCGGCGCGGCGCCGAGATCGAGGACCACGGCGCCGCGGCGCAGCAGCCCGAACTTGTCGTCGATCTCGATCAGCTTCCAGGCGGCGCGCGATCGGTAGCCGTGTTTCGCGGCGGCGGCGACATAGGGGTCGTTGAGCTGGCGCTGCAGCCACCGCGTGGATGAGGTCTTGCGCCCCTTGGCGGTCCTTACCCGGACCGTGGCGGGCCGCCGCCCGACGCTCTTGCCGCGCTCGCCGCGCCGCCGGTTCCGGTCACGCCCGGCCATGCGACCGCTCCGGCGCCGAGCTCGGCGGCAAGCTGGAGCAGGATACCTTCCCGCACGCCGCGGTCGGCGACCCGGAGCCGCCCGGCCGGCCAGGTGCGGCAAATCGCCTCCAGGATCGCGCAGCCGGCGACCACGAGGTCGGCGCGCCCGCTGCCGATCGAGGGATGGGCGGCGCGTTCCGCGTAGCTCGACCGGGACAGTTCGCGGCTGACGCTGCGGATCTGCTCGAAGGTGAGGTAGGAGCCGTCGACCAAAGAGCGGTTGTAGCGCTTGAGGCCGAGATTGACGCCGGCGATGGTGGTCACCGTTCCGGCGGTCCCCAGCATCTGCATCCGGCCCTGCTCGATCCTGCGCCGGATGCCGTGCTCGGCATCGAACGGGACGAGCATCCCGGCGACCTCGGCGACGGTGGCCTCGTATTCCTCTGCCGTGAAATCGCTGGGCCCGTGCCGCTCCGTCAACGTCACCACGCCGACCGGGAGCGAGATCCAGCCCAGGATATCCGGCGCGTCGTCGCCGGAAAGCCTGAGCCAGACGATCTCGGCGCTGCCGCCGCCGACATCGAAGATCAGGCCGTAGGGAAGCGCCGGGTCGAACAGCGGCAGGCAGCCCATCAAGGTGAGCTTCGCCTCCTCGCGCGAGGAGATGATGTCGAGCTCGATCCCGGTCTCGGCCGCGACCCGGGCAAGGAAGCCGGAGCAGTTGGTCGCCCGCCGCGCGGCCTCGGTGGCGACATAGCGGGCGCGTGCGACCCGGTGGCGGCTGATCTTGGAGGCGCAGACGGCGAGCGCATCGACGGTGCGCCGCATCGCGGTCTCGCAGAGTTCGCCCGTGGCTTCCAGCCCCTGGCCAAGCCGGACGATGCGCGAGAATCCGTCGACCACCGCAAACCCGTCCGCGGTCGGTCTGGCGATCAGCAGCCGGCAGTTATTGGTGCCGAGATCGAGCGCGGCGATCTTGCGGCCACGGCGGCGCTTGTCCGCACCTCCGCGGTTACCGCGGTTACGCTCTGTCGACCCGTCCGCCACGCCCCTCGCCTCTCTGCCGCCGAAGCCGAATTCTACAGGGAAGGTTAGATATCTAACAAACCGGGTTCACCCCCGTGGGGGAGCGACCTTGATCGTCCGCCGGATCGCGCTATTCTCTGCCCGCCCCGAAATGCTGGGGGATAGTTTAACGGTAGAACGTTCGGCTCTGACCCGAGCAGTCCTGGTTCGAATCCAGGTCCCCCAGCCAAATTCGCCGTTCCGGCGATATGCCGCCCGCTCTCGGAGCCGCCACGGGTCGCGGCGCTGGCGCCGCCCCGGGACAGGGCAAGACGCGCGCCGGTCTCTCCCATGCCCCGCCGGCGCCGCTTGACGCGCTCGGTTCGGTCGCTGTACAGGTCCCCGGTCCATTTGCGGCGACGTCCGAGATGCCGAAAGCCTCATGAAGCCGGCCCCGTTCACCCATCACCTGCCGGGGACGGTTGACGAGGCGGCGGCGCTGCTTGCCGCCCATGCCGGGGAAGACGCAAGGATTCTCGCGGGCGGGCAGAGCCTGGTGCCGACGATGGCGTTCCGCCTCGCCCGCCCGGCCCATCTGATCGACATCAACAGTATTGCCGGCCTCGGGACCGTCGAAATCGGGACCGAGACGCTTTCGATCGGCGCGCTGGCACGCCATTGCGAATTTCACAGGCCGGTCGAGGACGGGCCGCTCGGCGCGCTGCTCGCCGCGGTGGTGCGCCATATCGGCCACTATCCGATCCGCATGCGGGGCACGTTTTGCGGCAGCCTTGCCCATGCCGATCCGGCATCGGAATGGTGTCTCGTCGCGGCGACGCTGGATGCCCGGCTCACCGCCCGGAGCGCGCGCGGCGAACGCCGGATCGGGGCGGGCGCGTTCTTCGAATGGGCGATGGTGACGGCGCTCGCCGAGGACGAGATGCTCGCCGGCGCGGAGCTCCCTCGCCTCGCGCCGGACACGCGCTGGGGGTTTTGCGAGTTCGCCCGCCGCGCCGGCGACTTCGCGCTGGCGATGGCGCTCGCCGTCTACCGGGTGGAGGACGGGGCGATCGTCGAGCCGAGACTGGGTGTGGGCGGGGTGGAAGCGCGCCCGCGCCGTATTCCGGAGGCCGAAGCGGCGCTGGCGGGCCGAACGCCGGGGCCGGCGCTGTTCCGCGAAGCCGGCGCCGCGGCCGCCGCAGCGGTGGATGCGGTCTCCGACTCCCATGCCAGCGCCGGCTATCGGAGCGAGCTTGCCGGCGTGATGGTGGAACGCGCCTTGGCGGACGCCGCCCGGTGACCGCATTGCGCGAAATCTCGTTCACCGTCAACGGCGAAGCCCGCACCGTCCGGGTCGAGCCGCGCAAGACGCTCGCCGATGCGATCCGCGAGGATTGCGGGCTGACCGGCACCCATCTCGGCTGCGAGCACGGGGTCTGCGGCGCCTGCACGATCATCCTCGACGGGGCGCCGGTGCGCAGCTGCCTGATATTCGCGGCCCAGGCCGAGGGCGCCGAAATCCGGACCGTGGAAGGGCTCGCCGACGGCGACCGGCTGCACCCGCTGCAACAGGCCTTCATCGATCACCACGCGCTGCAATGCGGGTTCTGCACCCCGGGCTTCCTGATGCTGGCGGTGGGCGTGATGGAGCGCGAGCCCGACATCGACGAGGACGGGCTGCGCGAGGCGCTGTCGTCGAATCTCTGCCGCTGCACGGGCTATCTCAACATTCTCGATGCGGTGAAGGCGGTGCGGTCGAGGGCCGCGCCCGAATGACCCGCCGCCAAGGCGAGGCCTGGATCGGCAAGCGGGTGGCGCGGCTGGAAGACCCGCCGCTGGTCAGGGGGGCGGGAAGGTTCGTCGCCGATATCTCGTTTCCGCACCAGCTCCATATGCGAATCGTGCGTTCCGACCGGGCGCACGCGGAACTCCTCGCGGTCGATACCGGCGAGGCCCTGGCGGCGCCCGGCGTCGCCGCGGTGTGGACCGCCGACGACGTCGCCGAGATCGGCCCGATCGCCTTTCGCGCGACCCGGGTCCAGGGGCTCGAACCCTACCGCCAGCACATCCTGGCGCGCTCCAGGGTCCGCTATGTCGGCGAGCCGGTCGCCGCCTTGTTCGCCGACAGCCCCTATTGCGCCGAGGACGCGGCCGAGCTCGTCCAGATGTCCTGGCGCGACCTGCCGCCGATCCTTTCGGCGGAAGACGAACCCGGAGCTTTCGACGCGGCGCACTCGACCGAGGCGCATGTGCTGGAGAAGTCGCGCGGCGACATCGCCGCGGCGTTCGACGGTGCTCACGCGACGGTCGAAATCGGGGTTTCGGTGGGCCGGCACTCCGCGGTGCCGATGGAGACCAGGGGCGCCGTCGCGTTCCACGATACCGGGCGCGACGTGCTCGAACTCCACGGCGCCACCAAGCGGCCGCATTTCAACCGCGACCAGATGGCCGCCGCGCTCGGCCGGGCGCCCTCTTCCGTTCAGTTCTACGAGGGCCAGATCGGCGGCGGGTTCGGCGTCCGGGGCGAGCTCTACCCGGAAGAGTATCTGGTCTGCGCCGCGGCGCTCCGCCTCGGCCGGCCGGTCAAGTGGATCGAGGACCGCTGGGAGCACTTGCAGGCGACCAACCATTCGCGCGAACAAAGCCACCGGATTCGCGCGGCCGTGGACGCCGACGGCACCGTCCGCGGTATCGACAGCAAATTCTTTCACGACCAGGGCGCCTATATCCGCACCCACGGCGTCCGCGTCCCCGACATGACCGCCGGCATGATGCCCGGCCCCTACCGGGTTCCCGCCTTCCGGTCGCGCGGCCATGTCCGGCTGACCAACAAGACGCCGGCCGCGACATATCGCTCGCCCGGCCGGTTCGAGGGCACCTTCGTTCGCGAACGCCTGTTCGACGCCGTCGCCGCGCATCTCGGCGCAGACCCGGTGGAGATCAGGCGGCGCAACCTGATCGCGGCCGAACAGATGCCGTTCGCCGGCGGGATCGACACGATCGATCACGAGGTGGTCTACGATTCGGGCGACTACGCGAAGCTGATCGACAAGGCGCTCGCGCGCGCCGGGTGGGATGCTTTGCAGGCCGGGATGGCGGCACGCCGCGCGAACGGCGAACTGGCCGGGGCGGGGCTCGCTCTGTTCGTCGAGAAGAGCGGCCCGGGCCCCGCGGACGGCGTGCGGATCAGGGTGGACACCGCCGGTACGGTCGAGCTGCTGACCGGCGGCGCCTCGCTCGGCCAGGGTTTCGAGACGGCGATGGCGCAGATCTGCGCCGAGACCCTTGGGGTCGATTACCGCCGGGTGCGCGTGGTCCATGGCCGCACCGATGTCATCGATTTCGGATTCGGCGCGCATTCCTCGCGGGCCACGGTGATGACCGGCGAGGCGGTGCGGATCGCCAGCGAGGCCCTCCGCACGCGCGCGATCGAGGCGGCGGCGGAACTGCTGCAGGCGCCGGCGGACGCGCTCGACATCGCCGACGGTCGCGTCGTGCGGACGGATAGCGAGAGCGGCGCGGAGATCGCCCTCGGCGAGCTCGCCCGCAGGCTGGCGCCGGGCTCGCCGATCCTGGCGGGGCGCGATCCAGGCCTCTCCGCCGAAGGCTGGCACCGCACCGACCTGATGGCCTACCCCTACGGCGTCCACATCGCGGCGGTTTGCGTCGACCCAGGGACAGGCAACGTCGAGGTCGAGCGCTATTTCGTCGCCTACGATGTCGGGCGGGCGGTCAACCCGATGCTGGTCGAAGGCCAGCTCATGGGCGGGTTCCTCCAGGGGCTCGGCGGGGCGCTGCTGGAGGAATTCCGCTACGACGAGTCGGGCGCGCCGCTCTCGGTCACCTTCGCCGACTATTTGATGCCGACCCTCGCGGAGACCCCGCCGATCGAGCTGCTGCTGACCGAGGACGCGCCGAGCCCCTATAACGGCCTCGGCGTCAAGGGCGCGGGAGAAGGCGGGATCAACGCGGTCGGCGCGGCGATCGCCTCCGCCATCGACGCCGCGATCGGCATCCCGGGCGCCATCGACCGCCTGCCGGTGACACCGGAGCGGCTGAAGGCGATCCTCAAGGCGGCGGGGAAGGCGTAGGCAGGCGCCGGGCGTGCTCGTCAGCGCAGCGTCGGGCTTTCACATTTCGTCATGGTCGGCGGAGGCCGACCATGACGATGAGAAGAACCATTGTCGCGCCGTGCCGACGGAAGCGTTGGCCGCCCCTTCGAGAAGCTCAGGGCAGGCCCTTCGATACGCCCCGGATCAAGTCCGGGGCTACTCAGGGTGAGGAAAATTTTGAATTCGGCCAGAAAATTCCCTCATCCCGAGTAGGCGCGCCAGCGCCGTATCGAGGGACGCGCCACCGTGGGCCTATCCGCCGCGCTTCCACCTGAACCGGACGCGCTCTAGGTTGTCGGGAATTGGAGGCTCCGAAGTGCCGAGCGACAGGAACGAAGCCGCGGAACAACAGCTGAGGCGCATGAAAGGCGAAGGATGGATCCGCCGCGCCGTTAGGCTGTGCGGGATCGCGGTGGCGCATGCCTGGCGGCGCGGTCGGTTCGGGCGAGCCCCCGACCTCAAGCGTCTGCTCGCCGCCGCCCCGCTCGAAGGGATCGACCTCGAACGGCCGCGCGCTCCGGGTCGCGAGATCGAATTCTGACGCATGTGACGGACACCATTGGCATCGCCAAGCGGCGGAGGGACGGCTTGAGCCCCGCCCGCGCGACGACGAGGGAGTAACGCAATGGCCACGCGATCGACCGCCGGGCTGGGCGTGGGGGCGAGCGTTCCGCGCAAGGAGGATGCGCGGTTCCTGCGCGGGCGCGGGCGCTATGTCGCCGATATCGCGATCCCGGGGGCGTTGGAGGTCGCGTTCTTCCGGAGCCCGCTCGGCCATGCGCGGATAAGCGATGTGACCAAGCCGGGCGCGGGAGGCGTCTATCTGGCGGACGACCTTCCGGCAATGCGGCCGATCCGCGTGGTCCCCGACATTCCCGGCTTCAAGCCGGCCGATCATTGGCCGCTCGCCCGCGACAAGGCGCGCTTCGCGGGCGAGCCCATCGCCGCCTGCGTGGCGGCGACGCGGGCGGCGGCGGAAGATCTCGCCGCCGCCGTTGTCGCCGATCTCGAACCGCTCCCCGCCGTCGTCGAACCCATCGCGGCGCGGTTGGACCCGGCGGCGCTGGTGCATGAGGAGTGGGGCGACAACGTCTATGTGGCGGTGCCCATCGCCGGCGGCGATATCGACTCGGTGCGCGATGCGCCGGTCCGGGTCACCCGCGACTACCGCATGAACCGGCAATCGACGATGCCGATGGAAGGGCGCGCGGTGCTCGCCCACTGGGACGAGCGCGCCGACGAGCTCGTGGTCTATCTGACCTCGCAGATCCCGCACATCATGCGGGTGGGGCTCGCCGAAATGCTCGGGCTGAGCATGCGCCAAATTCGGGTGATCTCGCCCGATGTCGGCGGCGGGTTCGGCGGCAAGGCGCGGATGATGGCGGAGGATCTCGCGGTCTGCGCGATCGCGCTCGCGACCGGCCGCCCGGTGCGCTGGATCGAGGATTTGTCCGAGCATCTGAGCGCCGCCTGCCAGGCCCGCGAGCATGTCTACCGGATCACCGCCTATGCCGACCGGCGCGGGATCGTCGCCGGGATCGATGCCGAGATCACCGTCGACGGCGGGGCCTATGCGCTCTGGCATACCGGCCCGTTCATGGAAACCGGCATGGCCGCGCGGAACCTGCCCGGCCCCTACCGGATCGAGCATTTCCGCGCCGAGACCTGGACGGTGGCCACCAACAAGCCGCCGCTCGGCGTCTATCGCGGGGTGGCGCGGCCGGGCGCCTGCTTCGCCATCGAGCGCACCATCGACGAGGTCGCGCGCGCCGTCGGCCGCGATCCGCTGGAGGTGCGCATCGACAACATGGTCGGGCCGGACGAGATGCCCTACCGCACGGTCTGCGACATGAAGTTCGACAACGGCGACTACCCGGAAGCGGTGCGCCGCGCGGCTTCCCTCATCGACTATCAGGGCGTGCGCGCGCGCCAGGCATCGCCCCTGCCGGACGGGCGCCTGCTCGGCGTCGGGCTCGGCAGCTTCACCGAACAATCCGCCCACGGGGCCGAGGAATGGGTGCGCCGCCGCACGCCCATCGTCGCGGGCTACGAGACCGCGACCGCGCGCATGCATGCCGACGGCACGCTGCACCTGCTGGTGGCGATCCACAGCCACGGCCAGGGGATGGAAACGACGCTTGCCCAGATCGCCTGCGAGGAGCTCGGCATCCACCCCGACGACGTCGCGGTCCGCTTCGGCGACACCGCGATCTCGCCCTTCGGCATGGGGACCTTCGCCTCGCGCTCGATCGTCATGGGCGGCGGGGCGGTATCCAACGCCTGCATCGCGCTGCGCGACAAGATGGCGAAGATCGCCGCGCACCATCTGCAATGCGACGCCGCCGGGATCCGCTTCGCCGACGGCGAGGCGGCGGGGCCGTCGGGCTCGATCTCCTTCGCCGCGATCGGCCGCATCGCCCATCTCCGCCAGGAGCAGCTGCCGGACGGCATGGATCCGGTGCTCGACGTGACCGCGACCTGGGAGCCGACCGAATCCTCGGGCGTCTTTTCCTACTCGACCCATGCCGCCGCGGTCGCGGTCGACCCGGCGACCGGCGCGGTCGAGATCCTCGACTACGCGGTGGTCGAGGATTGCGGCACCGTGGTCAACCCGATGATCGTCGACGGCCAGATCGCCGGCGGCACCGCGCAGGGGATCGGTACCGCGCTCTACGAGGAGGTGGTGTTCGACGGCGACGGCCAGCCGCTCGCCACCAGCTTCGCCGATTACTTGCTGCCCGGCGCGACCGAGATCCCGGCGCTTGCCATCGGCCACATGGCGACCCCGGCGACATCGACCAAGTTCGGCATGAAGGGGATGGGCGAAGGCGGCGCCATCGCCCCGCCGGCGGCGATCGCCAACGCGCTGGCCGACGCCTTCGCCGCGTGTGGCGCCCAGTTCAACGAGACCCCGCTGACGCCCAGGCGCGTGCGGGCGGCGATCGCCGCGGCGAAGGGGAAAGAAAATTAGCGCCCTCTGCGCCTGACCGGGATTCCAAAAAGTGAACCGTTTCCGGGTTTCGCCACCCATGAATCCGAGGTAGTGTACATATAGATGATCATAGCGGGCGCGAAATGACTGAGAAACATTCGATTGCCGAGGCGCGCCGCAACTTGCCGAGGCTGATTCGGGAAGCGGAGAACGGCAAGACGGTGGAGTTGACCCGGCGCGGGGAACCGGTCGCCGTACTGATCGGCCGTCGGCTGTTCGAGCGGCTCGCCGCGAACCGGCGCGGCTTCGCCGCGGCGTATGGGGACTTCGCGGAAGCTGTCGATCTCTCCGAACTCGACCTCGACCCGGACGTGTTGTTCGAGGGCGTACGGGACAGGACACCGGGCCGCGACGTCCGGATGTGAAGGTTGCAATTCCTGCTCGATACGGGCGTGGTTTCCGAACCGCTGCGGCCACAGCCGGCCCCGGGTGTTCTCCGCGCCCTGCGCGAGCATGACGGTGACACGTCAATCCCGGCTCCGGTATGGCACGAGTTGCGCTTCGGCGCCGCCCGGCTTCCACCGTCTCGGCGCCGGGAAGCCATCGAACGCTATTTGGAAGCCGTTGTTCTAGCGAGCTTTCCGGTGCTCGATTACGACCGGGAAGCGGCGGACTGGCATGCCCGGGAGCGCGCGCGGCTGAGCGCCGCGGGCAGGACGCCGCCATTCGTCGACGGGCAGATTGCGGCGATCGCTTATGTCAACGACTTGATTCTCGTCACCGCCAATGTGAGCGATTTCGAAAATTTCCGGGGGTTGCGCGTGCAAAACTGGGTCTGAGTGAGGCGTCCCCGGCCCGCTCCTTGCCACATCCCGCCCGCGCTGTTTCGATAGCGGCCGGTTCCACCGCGTCCCGAAGGACCCCGCCATGCCGCTCACCTGCGCCCATCTCGTCGGCAGCCTGCCGTACCCCAATGCCGACACCGCCTTCACTGAGATCGCCGCCCGCCTCGGCGCTCATCTCAAGCGCATCCCGGACGGCGAGACCGGCGAGCGGGCGCGCTGGATCTTCTGGCAGCGCGCCAGGGTCGCCGACCACCCGGCGATGGAGGTCGCGGCGGACGAGGACAAGGCGCGCATCCACCAGTGGGACGGCAAGCTGATCCGCGAATGGGAGCTGTTCCGCTTCAGGGCGGGGATCGACCCGGCCGCGGTCGAATTCGATCCCGGCTACGCGCCCGAGGCGATCGCGTCATACGGCCGGTTCGTCGCGATGCGCGAAGCGGGAACGCTGCCGCAAGGGGTCCGCTTCCAGGTCTGCCTGCCGACGCCGATGGCGGTCGGCTACTGGTTCGTCTCGCCGTCGTCCCGGCCCGATTTCTTCGCCGCCTACGAGCGCGGCTTCAAATCCGACCTCGCGAAGATCTGCGCCGCCATCCCGCATGACGACCTCGCGATCCAGTGGGACGTGTGCCAGGAGGTGCTGGCCTGGGAGGGCTATTTCCCGAACCGGCCGGCGCGCTACAAGGAGGACATCGCCGGCATGCTCTTCCGCCTCGGCAACGCGGTGCCGGAACCGGCGGAGCTCGGCTACCACCTCTGCTACGGCACGCCGAATGACGAGCATGTGGTGATGCCGAAAGATCTCGCCAACGCGGTCGAGATAATCCACGCCATAATCGGCGGGCTGGAGCGGTCCCTCCAGTTCGTCCATGTCCCGGCGCCGAAGCACCGGGACGATGCGGCCTATTACGCGCCGCTGGCCGCGCTCAGCCTGCCCGAGGGCTGCGAGCTCTATCTCGGCGTCATCCATCACGACGACCGCGAGGGCGACCGGCGCCGCATCGCCGCCGCGACGCAGACGGTGTCCGACTTCGGCATCGCCACCGAATGCGGCTGGGGCCGCGGCGATCCGGGACGCGCGCCCGGCCTGCTCGACAGCCACCGGATCGCGCTCGAAGGGGGTTGAACCTTCCCGCCCCGGCCGTGATATCGTGTTGCCGCGCTCGGCCTGTCCGGAGCGATCGCACCGAAGCATGGAGGCCAAGATGAATCCGCGTCTCGTCGCCGCAGACGCGGCAATCGCCACGCTCGCCGTCGCGCCCGCCCAGGCCGCACCCAAGGTTCTGGACCTGACCCATCCGATCCCGACCTACAAGCCGATGGCCAACGACCCGATGAAGGCGGATATGAACCAGCCCTAGGGGGACGCGAGGAGATTCCCGAGCTTCGGTCCGCCGGCCGTCCTGTCGGTCGGCAAGTTTCCCACCAGCGACGGGCATTTCGATCTCGGCACGCTCACCGTCGGCGAGCACCACGGCACCCATATCGACACCCCGGGCCACTACATCAACAACACGGCCTCGATGGAGGCCGGCGGCATCGCGCCGGGCAAGCGCAAGCTGGCCCATCAGCTCACCGCCGAGGATCTGATCGGCCGTGGTGGTGCTGATCGACATTTCCGGCCGCGTCCAGGCCGAGCTCGACAAGAACGGCGGCAAGCCAAGCCCGGACAAGTCGGTCACCGATTTCTCCAATTCGTCCGCCAACGTGGTCGGCGCCGACGATATCGCCGCGGTCGCCGACAAGCTGCAGGACGGCGACTGGCTGGTGCTCAACCTGGGCTGGTCGCGCTTCTACTTCCAGGGCGCCGACTTCATGAAGGACCCCTATATCAACGGCTTCAACCATCCCGGGCTGAGCAAGGCGGGGGTCGACAAGCCGATCGAGGTGATGGACGCGAGGAAGGTCAGGATCAGGGGCGTCGTCGCCGACAATATCGGCATCGATTCGGGCCAGTCCGGGGTCGGGGACGACGACAAGTGGACCAATTCCTGGCACGCCCATGTCCGCCTGCTGCAGCGCGGCCTGCTGTTCGTCGAGAACGCGGCCAATCTCGGCCTGCTAGCCGAGGTGGGCGACCCGGGCAAATGCCTGCTGGCGGTCGGCGCGCCGAAGCATGTGCGCGGCACCGGCGGCCCGTCCAGGGTGATGGCGATCTGCAACTAGGGCGGCGCGGCTCCGAGCATCGAAAACGGGCGCCGACAGCGCCGGCGCCCGCATCTCGCAACGGTGGCAAATCTACCCCGAAACGCGTCCCGTGTCAAGCATTATTTTACCTTGAGAGAATAGGTCAGCCTGGTTGACCGATGTTTCACGTGAAACATTGTCCCGAAACGGTACGATTTTTCCGTCCCCCGGGGACCGGACGATCCCTACATCCGCCCCTCCATGGCCGCCTGGAACACGGCATGGCCAACGCGTATCTCCCGCGTAGCAGCGCCTTGCCAAGGACGCTTTCCAAACCGGTTCGGAGACACCGGGCAACCGCGCGGACGGCGGGGCCGAGTGTGCATGAATTCCGGATTCATGCACATGGCGACGAAACGGATACGCGCCGGCGGGCGGAGCGGATCAGGGCTTCCCGGTCCCGAGCAGGGAGAGCGCGAACCCGGCCGCCTTTCTGACGATCGGGCTGTCGTCCCCGGCGGCGCGTTGCCTGAGCGCCGGAAGCGCCGCTCCAGCGCCAGGATCGCCGCGAGCTGCACCATCGGCGAGGGATCGGCGAGCAAACCGGCCAAGGTGGAGGCCGTGTCCCGGTCGCCGGTCGTCGCCAGGGCCACCGCGAGGGCGCTGCGCAGCCTTGCGTCCTTCGCCCGGTCGAGCAGCGCGGTAAGTGGCGCCCTGGCGGACGCGGCGCCGGTGCGGCCGAGCGCCCGCACGATCGGCAGGGCCTGGCGTTCAGTCGCCGCCCGGTCGAGCAGCATCAGCAGCGGGGCCGCCGCGTCGACGCGTCCGGTCGCGCCCAGTGCCGCGACCGCGGGCGGCCGGAGCGGAGCCGACGCCGCGCCCTCCCCGAGCGCGATCTCCGCCAGCGCCGCCACCGCCGCCCCGTCGCCATAACGCCCCAGCGCATCGACCGACCGGCGCTTGACCAGACTGTGCTCGTCCCCGCCGAGAACCGCGATCAACCGGTCCCGGGCGCGGTCGCCGCGCACGCCGCCGAGCGCCGCGACGCAGTCGCCGCGGAGTTCCTCGCGGCTCTCCCGGTCCAGGCATTCGAGCAGAACCGGGGCCGCCGACGGCGCCTTCAGCCGTCCCAACGCCAGATAGATGCGGCTGCGCACCCCGTGATCCGGTTCGGGCGCGGCCAGCGCCGTCAGCAAATGCGGCACCGCCTCCGCCTGACCGCGATGGCCGAGCGAATGGGCTGCCCGCTTGCGCAGACCGGGATCGTCGTAGCCGAGCGCCGCGATCAGCGCCTCATAGGGTATGCCCGCATGCGCCCAGCCATTGGCCAGCGCGCCGCCGGGCGCGGGGAGAGCCAACAGGACGTCCAGCACGGCTGCCGGCAGAGCCCGGATCGCGGTGCCGAGCGATCGCATGTCATCACCCTATCGATGCGGTGCGCAGACGATCACAGCCGCGACGGCGGTGCAACCGCTCACCGGGCCCGCCCTAGAAGCGCAGCCGGGTCTTGAGGATCTTGCCGGCGGGGCCCTTGGGAAGCGCGGGTTCGATGCGGATATGGCGCGGGCATTTGTAGCTCGCCATGCGGTCGCGGCAGAAGGCGACGATCTCCTCTTCCGCCGCGGCGTCCGGCCGCTTGAGGCTGACGAAGGCCGCGATGTCCTCGCCCAGATCGTCATGCGGGATGCCGATCACCGCCGCCTCGGCGACCGCCGGGTGCGACATCAGCACCGCCTCCACCTCGCTGGGCGCCACGGTATAGCCGCCGCGCAGGATCATGTCCTTCTTGCGTCCGTCGATCCGCACGTAACCGTCGGGCGAGAGCACTGCCAGGTCGCCGGTCCTGAACCATTCGCCATCGAACACGGCGGCGGTGTCGTCCGGCCGTCCGAGATAGCCGGTCATCCGCGCCGGGCTGTCGATCCAGAGCTCGCCGGTCTCGCCGGCGCCGAGCGCGACCCCGTCGTCGTCGACCACGCGCAGCGCGACCCCGGGCACCGCGCGTCCGATGGCGTCGGGGAGGTCGGCGGGGTCCGCCGCGCGGTAGGAGATCGGCCGGAACAGCTCGGTCATGCCGTAGCCGCGGACGATGCGCACCCCCGTCTTCTCGCGCCACGACCTCGCGAGATCCCAGGGGCAGGGCGCCGCGCCGGACAGCGCGTAGCGCAGGCTGGCGAGGTCGGTGGCGGGGAGCGCCGGGCTGTCGAGGACGCGCCGGAACATGGTGGCGACGCCGGGGAACACGCTCACCCGGTGGCGCTCGATCGCGGCGAGCGCGGCCTCGGGATCGAAGCGCGGCAGGAACGCGACCGAACCGCCGGAAAGCAGCGGCGCGAGCACCGAGCCGAAGATGCCGAGCGAATGGGCGAGCGGCAGCGCCGACAGGGAAACGTCGGCCTCGGTCAAATCCATCACCGGGCCGCGCCAGGACTCGAGCGCGAACGCAACCGCCGCCTGCGACAGCTTCACGCCCTTGGGGTCCCCGGTGCTGCCGGAGGTATAGAGCACGATGGCGGTATCGGCGGGCCCCGTCGCGACGGCGGGGAATGCGTCCTCTTCGCCGCCGATGTCCTCGATCAGCCGGCCGGGCGCGAAATCGGCGAGGATGCGTTCGCGCTCGCCCGCCGTCAGCCTCGGGTTGAGCGGGAGCACCGTCGCCCCCGCCTTGAGCCCGCCGAACAGCGCGATGACGATCTCGACCGGGTCTTCGAGGCCGAGCGCGACGCGGCTGCCGCGCCCGATGCCCGCGGCCGCGAGCGACGCGGCGACCGCCCCGGCTTTGCCCTCGAAGCCGCGCCAGTCGACTTCCGCATCGTCCGCCAGCAGCACCGGCTTGTCGGGCCGGCTCCGCGCGGTGTCTTCGAGGAGATGGGCGAGGTCAGCGTCCATCGCCGGTCACCGCAGCAGCGCCTCCACGTCGATGCCGTCCCAGACGGCGAACGGGAAGCTGTGCCTCGGCGTGAAGGAATCGAGGCTCGGCTTCGCCGTCGCATCGACGCCCCATTTGGCGGTGAACCCGTCCTTCCCGGCGGTGGACGGGTCGAGGTCGGAGCCGCGCGCGCCTGTGATCACCATGATGTCGCGGTCGGGCTGGCAGCGCGTGGCGATCGCCCAGTTGACCTCGCGCTCGCTGAACACGTCGATGTCGTGGTCCACCACGACGACGCGTTTCATGTAGAGGTCGGCGCCGAGCACGGCGAGCATCGCGTTCTTCGCCTGGCCCTCCAGCCGCTGCTCGATCGAGACGAAGCAGGTGAACGGGCTCGGCACGCGCACCGCCTTCACCGAGGGGATCATCGCCCTGACCGCGCGGTAGAGATTGGCCTCCATCGGGATGGTCGACAGCAGCATGTGGTCGAGATGGCCGACGGTGATGTCGTGGAACATCGCGCCTTTGCGATGGGTGAGCGCGTTCACCTGCACCACCTCGCGGTCGCGGGCGCCGAGGCTGTAGCCGGTGAACTCGCCGAACGGCCCCTCGGCGATGCGCGCGCGTGGCAGGATCTCGGCCTCGATTATCATCTCCGCCTGGGCCGGGACCAGCACCTCCGAGGTCTCGCAGCGCACCAGCTCGAGCGGCTCGCCCAGGAGCCCGCCCATGATCCCGCGCTCATCCTCGTCGATCGAGCCGATGGCGAGGCAGCCGAGCGCGATCGCCGGGTGGACGCCGATGGCGAAGGCGACGGGCAGCGCCTCGCCCCGCGATTCGGCGATCTGGTAGTACTCCCAGAGATGCTTGCCGAGGGTGAGGTGGACCGATGTGGTGTCCTTCCCGGTGATCATCAGCCGGTTATAGGCGCAGTTCCACATGTCGCTGTCGGGATCCTTGGCGAAGGATATCGCGGCGGTGATATAGGCGCCGCCGTCGCCCTGGTGGTGTTCGAGCTGGGGCAGCCGGAAGAGGTCGATGTCGGCGCCCTTGAGCACCACGTCCTTGCAGGGTCCGGTATTGACCTCGCGCGGCGCGACCGGCTCCTCCATCGCCTTGAGATATTTCTTCAGCATCTCCCTCGGCGGCGCGTTCATCGCCATCGCCAGGCGCGAGCGGCTGGCGTGGAGGTTGGTGAGGACGGGATATTCGCTGCCCCTGACATTCTCGAACAGGAGGACGGGGCGGCGCTTCGCCTCCTTCTCGATCTTGACCACCGAAGCGGTCACCTCGTGGCCGGGGTCCATCTCGCGGGAAACGGTTACGAACTCATCCGGCCGGTCGGTGCGCACGCGTTCGAGAAAAGAGGGGAGATCCTGAGCCATGTTCCGCCTTCGCCAGTCGCGCCCGGCGGCCCCCTGCCGCCGGCGCGCCACGCTAGCGAATGGCCCGCGGGCTCACAAGGCGCGGGCCGCTACCGGCTCTCGGGCGGGACCAGCGGTTCCAGCCGCGCGATCAACGGCGGGAGATCGTTGCGGACCGTGTCCCACACGAGGCGCAGGTCGATTTCGAAATAGGCGTGAACCAGGCGATTGCGCATCCCCACGATCTCCCGCCACGGGAATGACGGATGCGCTTCCCTGGTTTCCGCGCCGACGCGGGACGCAGCTTCCCCGACGATCTCCACCGACTTGAGAATCGCGAATTGGTTTCGTCGGTCCTACGCGAACTCCGAGTGGCAAAGCCCCTCCGCAAAGACCACCGCGTCCCGGGCCGCATCCAGCATATCCAGCAGAAACGACGCGTCGCTACGCCGCATAGATGACCTGCGCGGACTCAAGTATCGCCTTCCGCCGGATATAGTTTCGGCTGTTTTCAACGCTGGCCCGCGTCACCAAATCGACGCTCCGGTCGAACAGGCTTCCCAACTCGTCCTGCATCCGGACGATGTCGAACAGGGTGGGCCGCGCTCCCGGATCGAAACTGACCAGAACGTCTAAATCGCTCTCGGGACCGAAATCGGGCCGTATCGCGGATCCGAACAGCGCCAGCTCGGCGACCCGCCAGCGTTCACAGAAGTCGGCGATCTCGACTTGCGACACGCGCAGTGCTGCGTTCATCACTTCTTCCCGTCCCGTCGGATCAACCGAGGGAACCACCGAGATAAAGGAGTCAAGACCGTCCGTTCCTGATCACATCGAGCAGGGCATACGTAGCGTCTTCGAACCTGCCCAAGCGTGCAACCGGATAGGCGACACCAGTGCGAATCAGCTCCGAAAATTGCCTTTTGATCAATCCGTTACAGCAATCGAGCAAGCGCCCTATGTCATCCGGTACAATGGCATCTTCTTTGAAAAACCGTTGTTCGGGCCAATCGACATCGTGATGTGCTACACCCTTATTTCGCACCTCTCTGATGTTCTCGATGAGCTCAAGGTAGGGCGCCAACTCCCCGTCGATCGACTGCGCATCGGGGTCGCGATCTAGCGCGGATAGAAATCTCTTCAGTTTGAAAAAGCTGGCAGCCCGTTCGTCCGGATCGAACAGACAAGCAATCTCGATAAACACGATATTGCGATGGGCCGCAATGGTGGCGCAAAAGAAGTCCCTATACCTGTGGTCGTGGATCTCGGACGAAAACTCCTCGCAAACCTTACCCTTTCCGACCATCGAAAACCAAATTTCGTAGCTGGCGCGCGCAAAATTGATGCTCAGCGCCATTCGGCGGACGAGATCCTCAAGCTCGCTTTCAGTACCTGGTTCCGACGACATACCGGTCAAAATCTGGCCGGAGGGAGATTAGCCGGGCGTGTACTGGGTGACGCCGCCGAGCCGGTCGAGGTCTTCGTCGCGGCCGCGCAGCTCGATCACGTTGAGGTCGGGGTCGCGCACGAACACGGAAACGTTGCCGTCGTCGCCGAACTTGACCGGGCCCTGGCGGATCTCGACGCCGTTCCGGTTCAGGGTCTCGACGGTCTCGGCGATCGAGGCGACGCGGAGCGCGAGATGGGTGATGCCGGCGTATTTGGTGCCGTCTATGTCCATCAGCACGTTGCGCCCGCCATGGTCGTCATTGGCGTTGACCACGAGGTTGATCTCCACGCCCCGGGCGTTCCGGATGATGATCACCGCGTCGAACTCCACCTCGCGTTCGAGCTCGAAACCGAGCATCCCGTAGAACGCGAGCGCGCGGCCGGGGTCGGAGACCCGGATGCCGATATGGTCGACCTGCTCGATGTCGATGCTTGCGCCTGCCATTGCCTGTCTCCCGGTGCTCCCCCGCTACGCCGCGCTGGCGAATCCGTCCATCACTTCCTGTTCGTAGGCGAGCAGCTTGCGGACGCTGTCCCGGCCCTGCATGCGTTCGAAATGGGCCGCCGTGTCGGGGAAGGCGGAGAGGTCGAAACCGAACTGCGTCGCCCGCCGGCAGCACCAGAAGAAATGCGCGTCGGGCGCGGTGAAACGGTCGAAGAAATACTCCCGCCCCTCCAGCATCCCCTCGGCGATGCCGAACGCCTCGGTGAGGTAGCCCTTCGCGTGGCCGACCACGTTCTCGTCGGCCCCGGGCACGTCGCACACCCGCGGCGGGGCGTTGATGCGGCTGAGATAGGGGTGGATGCCCGACGAGCACCAGGAGTGCAGCGAGATCGCCTCGAGCTCCTGCCACGGGTCGGCGGGCAGCAGCCCGGCGTCGGGGAAGGCGCGCGCGATCCAGATCTGGATCGCCGTGCTCTCCGTCATTGTCTCGCCGTCGACGACGAGAAGCGGCACCTTGTGCTTGGGGTTGATCGCCATGAAATCGGCCGACATGTGCTGCTGGCGGCCGAGATTGAGCGGCCTGACCTCGAACTCGGCGCCCGCCTCGGTCAGGGTGATCCAGGGCGCGAGCGCGCAGGTGATCGGGGCGTAGTAGAGGGCGATGTCCATGGTGGTCTCCCCGCTGGACGTGTCGGATGCGGCGGGAGTCTAGAGAACGCCATGGTTTGCAACAACGGCGATGGGAAGCACGGGGTGACGTTGGAAGACCGTCCCGCGCACACCCGCTTAGGTAGTACAACACCCCGAGCCCTATACCATATTGGGAACATGAGCAACGAGATCGTTACCATGCTCGGGGTAGGCGCGACGCTGTTGGCGTCGGGGGGAACCTTCGCCGTGTTCCTGTTCCGCCTGTACGGCCGGCTCGAAAACATGTTCGGACGGCTCGAAGAAAAGTTCGTTCGACTGGAAGACAAGGTCGACGATCTGGCGCGGGATCACCAGTCGCTGGCGCGCGAACTCCCGGAACTGCGCGGCGAACCCGTTCAGCGTTGGGTGTGTTCCCACTCGGGCGCCGTATAGGCCGGCGTGTCCGACGGCGGCAGCGGCTCGCGCCCGCGGATCGCGTCGGCCGCCTTCTCCGCGATCATCACGGTCGGCGCGTTGAGGTTACCGGTGGCGATCCTCGGCATGACCGAGCTGTCGACGACGCGCAGCCCCTCCATGCCATGCACCCGGTTGCTCGGATCGACCACCGCCATGGCGTCCGTTCCCATCTTGCAGGTGCCGGTGGGGTGGTACGCGCTCTGCACCGTCGCGCGCACGAAGGCGTCGATTTCCGCGTCGCTCCGCACCGCCTCGCCGGGCGCCAGCTCGGCGCCGCGATAGGGGTCGAAGGCGGGCTGGGCGAAGATTTCCCGGGTCAGGCGGACGCAGCTGCGCATATCGATCCAGTCGTCGGGATGGCTCATATAATTGAAGCGGATTTCGGGCGGTGAAGCGGGATCGGCCGAGACCAGGCGGACGGTGCCGCGCGATCTGGAGCGCATCGGGCCGGCATGGGCCTGGAAGCCGTGACAGCGGATTCGGTGCTGCATGTCGTAGGACGCCGCGAGCGGCAGGAAGTGATACTGGATGTCGGGCCAGCGGATGCCGGGGCGCGAACGGATGAAGCCGCCGGATTCGAAATGGTTGGTCGCGCCGAGGCCGGATTTGAACGCGATCCAGCGCAGGCCGATCAGCGCCTTTTGCAACAGACCGGTCGCGGAATAGAGCGTGATCGGCTTGGTGCAGGCCTGCTGGATATAGAGTTCCAGATGGTCCTGGAGATTCTCGCCGACACCGGGCAGGTCGTGGACCGCCTCGATGCCGTGCTCGCGCAGATGCCCGGCCGGGCCGATGCCCGACAGCATCAGCAGCTGCGGCGCGTTGATCGGGCCGCCGCAAAGCACGACCTCGCGCCGCGCCTGTGCGGTGCGGACCGCGCCGCCCCGGCGGTATTCCAGACCGCGGACGCGGCGGCCGTCGAGCAGGAGCCGGGTGGCCAGCGCGCCGGACTCCACGGCCAGGTTGGGGCGACCGGCGGCCGGTTTCAGGTAGGCATTCGCGGTGCTCCAGCGCCGGCCGCGGTGGACCGTCATGTCCATCGGCCCGAAACCCTCCTGCCGATAGCCGTTCATGTCGGCGGTCCGCGCATAGCCCGCCTGGGTTCCCGCTTCGACGAAGGCGTGGTAGAGCCGGTTCGTCATGGCCCCGCGGCAGGTATGCAGGGGGCCCGAGGCGCCGCGATACGCGTCGCCGCCGCCGCTGAAATTCTCCGCCTTGCGAAAATAGGGCAGCACCTCGGCATAGGACCAGCCCGGCGCGCCGTCTTCGGCCCAGCCGTCATAGTCGAGCGCGTTGCCCCGCACATAGGCCATGCCGTTGACCGAGGACGAGCCGCCGAGCACCCGGCCGCGCGGGCAATGGAGGCGGCGTCCGTCCAGATGCGGTTCGGGTTCGCTCCAATAGTGCCAGCCGTAGCGCCGGCGAGTCATCGCAATCGCCAGCGCGGACGGCATCTGCAGGAAGACACTGCGGTCGCTGCCGCCGGCCTCGATCAGCAGCACGGTCGACTTGCCGTCCTCGGTCAAACGGTTGGCCAGAACGCATCCGGCCGATCCCGCGCCGACCACGACATAGTCGAAAGCCTGGTTCGCGTTCATCCGAGTTTCCCGCAGCTACGGCCTTTGTGGCAATATAACCGCCGTATCATCGGCGTGCCTCACCCGGGTTCCCCGGGTGGGACGCAAATCGGGGAGCCTAAGGGAGGACATGTCAATGACAAAATGCCTGCGCATTGCGGCAATCGGCGCGGCTTTCACCCTGCTGTTTTCATCCGCCGGCTGGGCGGCCGATCCCGGCTCGTGCAAGAACGTCCGCTTCTCAGATGTCGGCTGGACCGACATCACCGCGACCACCGCGGCGAGTTCCGTGGTGCTCAAGGCGCTCGGCTACAATCCGACCGCGAAGGTGCTGTCGGTGCCGGTCACCTATCGCAGCCTGAAGAACGGCGATATCGACGTTTTCCTCGGCAACTGGATGCCGACCATGGAAGCCGATATCAAGCCGTACCGCGAGGACGGCTCGGTCGAGACCATCGCGAAGAATCTGACCGGGGCGAAATACACCCTGGCGGTCAACAAGCTGGCGGCCGACGGCGGCATCAAGGGCTTCGGCGACATCGCCAAGTACAGCAAGCAGCTCGAAGGCAAGATCTACGGCATCGAGCCGGGCAATGACGGCAACCGGCTGATCCAGGGCATGATCGACAAGAACACCTTCGGCCTGAAAGGCTTCAAGGTGGTCGAATCGAGCGAGCAGGGCATGCTCGCCCAGGTCGCGCGCGCCGACCGCAAGAAGCAGTGGATCGTCTTCCTGGGCTGGGAGCCGCATCCGATGAACGCCAAGTTCAAGATGGCCTATCTCGCCGGCGGCGATGACATCTTCGGCCCGAATTTCGGCGGCGCCGAGGTCTACACCAACATCCGCAAGGGGTATGCCAAGCAGTGCCCGAATGTCGGCAGGCTTCTGACCAATCTGAAGTTCACGCTGGCGATGGAAAACGAGATCATGACCGCGATCCTGGAAGACAAGCAGGATCCGCAGAAGGCGGCGGCGGCATGGCTCAAGAAGAACCCGGCCATCCTGAAAAACTGGCTGGCCGGCGTGACGACCATGGGCGGCGGCGACGGCATGGGCGCCGTCAACAAGGCTCTGGGTCTGTAGCAGCAATTCCGGTTCGTCCGGACGCCCCGCCGATTGCCGGCAAGGCGGCCCGGACGGCCGGTAGCGCCGCGGGGTAGTTCTTGGACTGGTTGACCGACCGGAAGATCCCGCTTGGCAGCTGGATCGAGTCCTTCGTGGACTTCCTGCTGGACCACGGCGCATGGTTCTTCGACTACCTGTCCGATGTCCTGAAATTCACCATTGAGGGGGTGGCCGAAATTGCCATCTCCCTGCCGCCGCTATTGCTGGTGGCCGTGCTCGCCGGCTTTGCCTTCTGGCTGCACCGGTCGTGGAAGCTGGTCGTCGCGGTGGTGCTGCCGCTGCTGCTGGTCATCAACCTCGGCTATTGGGAAAATACGCTCCAGACGCTCACCCTGATCCTGTTCTCGACCGTGATCTGCATTGTCGTCGGCGTGCCGGTCGGCATCGCGGCGGCGCACCGGCCCTGGCTCTACAACGCCATCCGCCCGGTGCTCGACCTGATGCAGACCATCCCGACCTTCGTCTATCTGATCCCGACCATGATCATGTTCGGCCTGGGGATGGTGCCCGGCCTGATCTCGACGGTGATCTTCGCCATCCCGGCGCCGGTCCGGCTCACCCATCTCGGCATTTCCAGCGTGCCGCGGCCGCTGGTGGAGGCCGGCGAGGCGTTCGGCGCGACACGCAGCCAGTTGCTGTGGAAGGTCGAGCTGCCGCACGCCATGCCGACCATCATGGCCGGCGTTACCCAGTGCATCATGCTCAGCCTCTCCATGGTCGTGATCGCGGCGATGGTGGGCGCGCCCGGTCTCGGCGTCCCGGTGCTGCGCGCGCTCAACACGGTCAACATCGCCAAGGGGTTCGAGGCCGGGCTCGCCATCGTCATCGTCGCCATCCTGCTCGACCGGATCTGCAAACAGCGTGGCGGCGGCAATCAGCGGGGCTGATCGATTCACGCGATCGAACTGAAAGACGTGGACATCCTGTTCGGCGGCGACACCCAGGCCGCTTTGCGGATGCTCGACCGCGGCGGCGAGCGGCAGGACATCCACGATGCCACCGGCGCGGTGGTCGGCGTCGCCGGGGCGTCGCTGGCCGTCCAGCCCGGCGAGATCTGCGTGCTGATGGGCCTGTCCGGGTCCGGCAAATCGACGCTCCTGCGCGCGGTCAACGGCCTGTGCCGCGTCACCCGCGGACAGGTCCTGGTGCGGGACGGCGGCGACCGGCTCGACATGGCCGGCTGCGATGCCGCCACCCTCAGGCGCATGCGGATGCAGCACATCGCCATGGTGTTCCAGCAATTCGCCCTGCTGCCCTGGCGCACGGTGCATGAGAATGTCAGCTTCGGCCTCGAACTGCGCGGCACCGACCGGGCGGAGCGCGACGCCCTCGTCACGGAGAAGCTCAAGCTGGTCGACCTCGACCGCTGGGCCGACAAGTTCGTCCACGAGCTGTCCGGCGGCATGCAGCAGCGGGTCGGCCTGGCCCGCGCGCTGGCCACCGATTCCGATATTCTGCTGATGGACGAGCCGTTCTCGGCGCTCGATCCGCTGATCCGCGAGCATTTGCAGGACGAGCTGCTCGATCTGCAGCGCCGCCTGGACAAGACGATCCTGTTCGTCAGCCACGATCTCAACGAGGCCCTGAAGCTCGGCCGCCATATCGCCATCATGGAGGCCGGCCGGATCGTCCAGTTCGGCGAGCCGGAAGAGATCGTTCTCAAACCGGCCAACGCCTATGTCGCCGAGTTCATCGCCCATATGGATGCGCTCAACGTGCTGCGCTGCGGTTCCCTGATGACGCCGGTCGCCGACATCGGGCGCAGCGGCGAGACGCTGTTGCTCGACTGGTCGGGCCTCAACCGGCTGAGCCTGAACCAAATGGGCGAACCGGTCGAAGCAAGCATCGAACCGGCCCCCGCCGCGATCCGGCATCATGCGCCGGAGATGGATTTGGCGGCGCTGGCCGCCGACACGATCTGCGCGGCAACGCCCGATTTGCGGATGCGGGTGGCGATCGAATTGCGGCATCGCACCGGTCGTCCGGTCCTGATGGTCGAGGAGGGCCGGCTGATCGGCGTGATCGGCGACGATGAAATCTACCGTGGCCTGATGAGCCAGGGCGCCCCGGGGGCCCATACGGCTGCGCGGAGACCAGGTCGACCTTCCTAGCCCGCATTTCTCACCAGGGTCATGGCCTGCGCGGCGCTGTCCGGCCGCCCAGGCGCGCGGCGCGATGCGGGGACATCGGGCAAGCGCCTCGACGCACCCTGTCGGCCAGCGCCGCTTCGTCGCGCCCAGGCGCCCGCCCGCTTCGTCGCGGGCCTCAACCGTAGTCCCCGCTACGCTTTTCGGCCCGCTCCTGGCGGATCGAACGCCTGGGCGCGACGCAGGCCGTGACCCTGGTGAGAAATGCGGGCTAATTCTCCCTTGCCACGGCGCTTTCGTGCCAGCGCCTGAGGATCGCGTGCTGGAGCCAGCCGAGGACGGCGAAGATGGCGATGCCGGCGAGCGAGATCAGCAATAGCGCCGCGAACATGCGCGGGATGTTGAGCCGGTAGCCCGATTCGAGGATCCGGTAGGCGAGCCCGGACGCGGTGCCGCCGGTCCCGGCCACGAACTCCGCCACCACCGCGCCGATCAAAGCGAGCCCGCCGGCGATCCTGAGCGAGGACAGGTAATAGGGCAGCGCGCTCGGCAGGCGGAGCCGCCACAGCATCTGGCGGCGGTTCGCGCCGTAGAGCTCGAACAGGTTCCGCAGATTGTGGTCGGCGCTCTTGAGCCCGAGCGTGGTGTTGGCGACGACCGGGAAGAAGGCGACGATCCAGGCGCAGATCAGCAGCGCGATCTCGGTATCCTTGACCCAGATGATGATCAGCGGCGCGATCGCGACCACGGGCGTCACCTGGACGATCACGGCGTAGGGGAACAGGCTCGCCTCCAGCCAGCGCGAGCGCGCGAACAGGATGGCGATGCCGAGCCCGCCGAGCGCCGCGAGCACGAACGCACCGAGCGCCGTCTTCATCGTGTTGAGCAGCGAGGGCAGCAGGGTGTGCCAGTCCCTGACCAGGGTTTCGAGGATCAGGACCGGCCCGGGCAGGATGTAGTGCTTGACCTCATAGGCCCGCACGACGCCTTCCCAGACCGCCAGGAAGACGATGCCGATCAGGAGCGGCGCGATCAGGCGCGCCGCGCGGGCGGTAGCGGGGCTGCGCGCGTCTCCGCTCACACCCGCCCGTGGAACCACTTGGCGACGGCGAGCATGGAAGCGTCCTCGCCGCGCGCGCCGATCAGCTGGACGCCCACCGGAAGCCCCCTCGGCCCGGTCGCGAAGGGGAGGGTGACGCAGGGCAGATGGAGCAGGGTCCAGGTGGTCTGGAAGATCGGATCGCCGGTCATCGCGAGCCCCTCGGGCGCCTCGCCGGGCGCGCTCGGGGTCAGCAGCACGTCGCGATCGCCGAACGCCTCGCCCGCCGCCGCGCGGCACGCCTTGGCGTGGAGCCGGGCGGCTTCCAGCGTCGCCTCGTCATAGCCCAGCCCCTCTTCGATCATGCCGCGCAGCCGGTCGCTCAGCCGGTCGCGGTGATCGGTGTATTGGCGCGCGAGGCTCTGGGTCAGCCCGGCGTTGAGGATCACGCGATGGCTGTCGGGGACGGTGGCGAAGCTCTCCGGCAGCTCGATCTCGGCCACGTCCGCGCCGAGATCGGCGAACCGGGAGGCGGCGCGCTCGACCGCCTCGCGGGTCTCGGGCTCGGCCTTGCCCCAGTGATGGGTGCGGCAGAGACCGATTCTTGGCGCGCGGTCCAGCCCGTCCGCCGGCGCCGCCGGCGCCGCGCCGCGCACGATGTCGTAGAACAGCCCCACATCGTCGACCGACCGGGCCATGTAGCCGAGCGTGTCGAAAATCGGCTCGAGCGCCAGGATGCCGCCGAGATCGACCGTCCCGTGGGTCGGCTTGAGTCCGACCGCGCCGCAGAACGCCGCCGGGCGGATCAGCGATCCCGCGGTCTGGTTGCCGAAGGCGATCGGCACCATCGACGCGCCGACCGCCGCGGCCGAGCCGCTCGACGAGCCGCCCGGCGTGTGGCCGGGATTGTGCGGGTTCCTGGTCTTGCCGGGCCAGAAGGTGGCGAACTCGGTGGAGACGGTCTTGCCCATCAGCACAGCGCCGGCCGCCCGCATCGCGGCGACGCAGGCCGCGTCGCGCTCCGGCCGGTGGCCGCCATGGATCGCCGGCGCGCCGTATTCGGTCGGCAGCTCGCCCGAGTCGATCACGTCCTTCACCGCGAACGGAACGCCGTGGAGCGGGCTCGCGGGCGACTCGGAATCGGCCGTGCGCGCCTGGGCGATGGCGTAGTCGGGATCGAGATGGGCCCAGGCTTCGACATCCGGGTCGCGCTCCTCGACCCGCTCCAGGCAGGAGCGGATCAGCGCTTCCGAGGCGATTTCGCCGGCGCCGATTTTCCGGCCCGCCTCGCTCGCGGTGAGCCGCCAGAGTTCGCTCATCTCGTCTCCCTTCCTGGACGCGCCCCGCCCGTCTTAGCCGAGCCCGGCGCGGGACGCCAGCGGCAATCGCACGGGATCGCGAGCCGGCCCTTCGCCCTTCGATACGCCGCCGCGCAGCTACTCGGGGTGAGGGTAGGGTGGGGGCGGCCAAGAAATTCCTCATCCCGAGTAGGCCCGAGAGCGCCGTATCGATGGACGCCTCCCGACCCGCCCTCTCGACCGCGGCGCCGTCAGGCCCGGCCCGATTCGGGCCGCGGGAACAGCGGGCGGCCTCGCCGAAATTTCCTTATCGCACAAATACACCGGGACCCGATTTATCTTATCGAGACAGACCGGGCGTCGCCCGGCGTTTCCGCCCTCACCCCGCGGCGGGTTCTCCGGGCACCGGCGGACGGGCGTCGAGCACCGGCGCCGCCCAGGCCAGCGCGATGTCCTCCATCTCCCGGGCGTTGGTGCTGTAGAGGTTGAACAGCCCGTTCTGGCGGCCGTGCTTGAGCCGCTTCACGTAGCGCGGCCCGTCGTCGGCGAGCTGGACGACGCAGAGCTTGCCGAGGCATTCCGACGGCACCCCGTCGTAGTCGCGGGTGTAGAAGAGCAGCCACCCCTCCTCGATCGGCAGCATCGAATCGCCCTCGACCTCGACCGCCACGGTCTGCTGCGCATCGAGCCCGTTGGGGCAGCGTACCCGGTGGGTTCCCTGGCCGTGCGCATGGTCGTCGATGGCATAGACCTCGGCGCCCGCGCCGACCCGACCGACCACCGGCACGTTGGCCAGCCCCTCGACGAGATCGAGCACGTTGCAGTCGAGCGCCGTGGCGACGTGGACCAGCCGGTCGAGCGTGATCGAGACCTTGCCGGTCTCCCACTTGTGCAGATGGCCGGCCGAGGTGCCGAGATGGCCGGCGAGCACCTGGAGCGTCAGCCCGCGCCGCTTGCGCCATTGCCGGATACGGTTGGATATCGCAACCCCGTCAGGTCGTACTGCCATGGTTTTCGCCCTCTAATTGTAAACCGTAGCCGATTGCTACTTGACATATTTTTCTTAATATGCAAACTAAGGCGATCAGATAAGAGAAGGAGATAGCGCAAATGCACGAAGATCGCAAGCTCCTTTCGTTTTCCGGCGCGGACCGCCGGCGGCTCTTTCTCCTCGCCGAGAGCGGCGTCGAGCTGATGTTCCTCGAATGGACCTTCGGCCGCCCCGCCGCCGAGCTGGAAGCGGCGCTGGAGGATTTCCGGCGCGGCGATCCCGCCGCCGTCGAGGCGTCGGAGCCGGACGCCGCGGCGGGGTGGGAGGACGCGGCGCCTCCCCTCCCCTCGCCGCCCTTGCGGCGGGCGCTGGAGGCCCTCGGCGAACGGGTCACCGCGACCCTCGCCGGATACGCGCTGGACGGCGCGGCGGCGTCGATTCCCGATTTGATCCGCGCCGCCCGCGCGGCGGGAACCCGCATCCCCTATCCCGGGATCGACCCGCTGCCCGGGACGTTCACCACCGGGCCGAGCGTGCGGCCGCCCGCCCGCCGGGCCGGATGACACCGCCATGCAGAAGGGAAACAGGATGGTAAGCCAAGCCGATCGCAGGGATGACAGAACCGAAGACATCGGGCCGACGCCGGAGACGGCGAGCAAGCTCCGCCGCGACATCGTCGAGCGGCTGGCGCGGGAGGGGCGGCTCGGCGGAGAGCAGGTCCGGGCGGCGCTCGAGATCCGCCGGGTCTGGGAAGCCTTCGGGCGCGGCCTGTTCCCCGCCGCGCGGCCGATCGCGCCGATCGCCGAGCGCAGGAAGCACGCCATGTTCAGCGACCCGATCGACCGGCTCACCCCGGAGGAGGAGAACGCCTGGCGGCTCCGCTACCGGCCCTGGGCGCGCGAGATGGCTGTCACCGTCGCCGCCGGCGCCGTCCGCACCACGCGGCTGCAGCTCATCCTCGACATCGTGATCGACAATCACGGGTTGCGCGAGGTCGAGGGCTGGTACCGGATGCGCCACGGCGGCGCCGTCGAACACATCCGCGCGGCGCTCCACCGCTACGCCGAGATCGCCGGCTGGGTCGACGAACCCTACGCGGAGACCCGGAAATCGGCGGCGTACCGGGTCAATCCGGCGAACCGGATGGGGGAAGAAGACCAGAAAAATACCTCATAGGAATAATTTTCACTTGACTCGGGACGGGTTTTGGGGTAGATTTGTCACACTCGCGAAATGGGGTGCCGGAAACACCGGCGCCCTTTTTGGTTGGCGGGCACAGAAGCGGGCACAGAAGAACCTTCGGCGCACTATTGTTCGCCTTGGACAATCTGAGGCGTGCGGTTGTGCTTCAGTTCGAAACTGGGCCCGCTTGCGATAAGGCAGAGAGGGCCGGGCTTCGGAGCCTGTTCGCCCTTTGTGGTAGCATGCTCCAATGTTTTGGGCGCACTGATTTGACAATTGACTTATATGTCAATAAAGCGGAGTATAGAAGATGCGATCTCAGCGGGCTGCCTCTGTGTGTTCGTCCCGGAGTTCGACAGTGACAACGTAGTCCGTTCCGTACTCCTCCATCCTGAGCTTGTGGCTGATATATCGGAGCGGGTTGAAGAATGGGGCAAGCGAGTGGGCCGGCTTCAAGGGGACTTCGAAACCTTTGTAAAGGGCGAACACATAGCGCTGAGCATGACGCCGTTCGAGCACAAGAACGCATTCATGGGGCTGATGGACCCGGTTACGGACGGTACCTGGGAAATCAGGAGCCGTGATCCAAATCCCGGCTTGCGAGTTTTTGGCAAGTTTCCGTGTACAGACACATTCGTGGGCCTTACTTGGCAACCAAGGTCGGTCCGGTTTCGAGGGAAGGACCCGCTGCGCAGCCGACATTCTCTAGAATACCAACTCGCGCTCATTGAGACGAACGAACGCTGGAATGCCGCCCTTCCCGACGTGGCGCCGCTAACAGGAGGCAGCTACCGTGACTACGTTTCGGAAAACTCCAGTAAAGTCTGAAATCGCCAGCGACGAACCACTCTCGGACTACGCGCTCGGCTATTTCAATGAACGGGTGAGGAACAGTTTCTACGATTATGTCCTGCGCCGGTTTCACGAGGCTGCCGAACAAGAAGGCTTGACCAAGGCAAAACTCGCGAGGCGGCTTGGACTTGAACCCGCCCGTGTTACCAGATTGCTTGGCGCGCCCGGAAATTGGACACTGGACACTGTGAGTGAACTTCTGGTCGGCATTTGTCGCGAGGAATTGCGACCACAATCCGAATCATACCTGCAACGCCCGGCGAGAAATTACCAATCTTGGGAACTACTTCAATCCCTCACCAGTATTCAGAATTCGAGAGGGATGAAAGACGATCACGAATTGATTGGACGAAGGATTAAAACCAATAGCGCATTGCGAGAAATAGAGTCGAGAGCGTCGCAGGCCAACGCGGGAAGATTGCCGAGTATTGCAGGATTTACTCCATGAAAAGCATAGCATATTCATCTGGCACCTTGATATCTCTCTTCCGTCTGGAGGCCTTCTCTCCCATCGGCGGGCTGAATGAACGTCAAATAATTGGCGCCATTGCCGAACGATACAATTTCGGCATTTCACCTAATGTCTCGTCTCGCGAAGAATTAGAACGCAATGGACTTGTATACGAGTTGGGTTTCTTTGAGACAGAGTTAGGAGAAGCTACTGTCCATCGTCTTTCTATCCACAACGATGGAGTGATTGTTCGGGCAAACAAGACAGAGCACGCGGAAGCATTTTTCGATGACCTGATAAACTGGTTGGTTGAAGGTTACGGATGCAGGGAAATCAGCAAGAAACCTCTCTACTTGAGTGAGATAGTAGTTGAATTTGAGAAACCCGCAAGATACATGATTGTCAAGTTTGATAAATTAGCAGATCTCATTTTGTCTAAAGTGGACGAACACAGCGAACTAACGGCGGCAGCCTTTTGGGACTAACGGACTAACTATTGAATTTGAGTCAAAATCGACCAGTAAGCCTAAGTTTATAATTGAACGCCGCGAGGGAACGAGCATTGAGGATGAATACTATTTTTGTTCAGCACCCCTTACGACGGAACGTCACTTGCAGGTGCTTGAAGAGATGGAACGCCTGTTTTCATAGGCTTAGAAGGCACTCCCGATCACTCGGTTGACGGGTGGGCCGGTGGCAAACCGGAAACCAAACTGATGCGCCGCTGCGCCAGCCCAGTGCCGGCCGATGGGTGGACCACTCAGCGTGGGCTGATGCTCGGTTAAGAGAACGGGTGGGGCGGCTTGGAGCGCCGTACACCGGGCGTCGTCCCGGTTTCGGAACTGGCAAGAAAACTCCGGAAATCCGGGTTTAAGCGATATTAATTTCCTTAAAGAACATTTTCAGCTTGACACGGGACGCGTTTTGGGGTAGATTTGCCACAGTCGCGAAATCGGGCGCCGGAGACACCGGCGCCCTTTTTCGTGCACGCCCCACTTGCTCACAACTCGAGGACAGACCCTTGGCAGCCCCATCCGGGGCCGGCGCGGCGACGCCGGCCGCCATCGACGCCGAAATCCTGGCCGAGCTCGCCGGGATCGGCTGCACCCACGAAGAGGCGGCCGCCTGGTTCGGCGTGCCGACGGCCGCGCTCCGCCGCGCGCTGCGCGACCCGGCGCTGAAGCAGGCCTGGGCGCAGGGCACGCTGCGCGGGCGGGTGCGCATCCGCCAGTCGCAGTTCGCGCTCGCCGAGCGCAACGCCACGATGGCGGGTCTGCTGGGCCGCGTCATGCTGGGCCAGGGCAGCGACGGCCAGATCGCCGGCGCCAGGCTCGCCGAGATCGTCGACACGGGGATCGACCGTGAAGATTAGCACCGGCTACCGGCCGCGCCCGCTACAGGCCGATATCCACCGCCGGCTCAAGCGCTTCAGCGTGCTGGTCTGCCACCGCCGCTTCGGCAAGACGGTGCTCTGCGTCAACGAGCTCATCGACCACGCCATCCGGGCGCGGCGCCAGCGCCCGCGCTACGCCTATATCGCGCCGCTCTACCGCCAGGCCAAGCAGGTCGCGTGGGACTATCTCAAGTACTACACGGCGGCGGTGCCGAACCGGACGGCGAGCGAGACCGAGCTCCGCGTCGACTTCCCCAACGGCGCGCGGATCCAGCTCTACGGCGCCGACAACCCGGATTCGCTGCGCGGTATCTATCTCGACGGGGTGGTGCTCGACGAATACGCGCAGATGAGCCCGCATCTCTGGGGCGAGGTGATCCGCCCGGCGCTCGCCGACCGCGAAGGCTGGGCGATCTTCATCGGCACGCCCAAGGGCCATAACGAGTTCTGGCGCAAATACCGCGCGGCCTGCGCGGACGAGGGCTGGTACGCGGCGCTGTTCGCGGCATCCGACACCGACATCCTGCCGCCGGCCGAGCTCGATGCCGCGCGGCGCGACATGACGCAAGAGGAATACGACCAGGAATTCGAATGCTCCTTCGAGGCGGCGATCAGGGGCGCCTATTACGGCAGGGCGATGGCCGAGGCGCAGCGGACCGGGCGCATCCGCGGCGTCCCGCACGATCCCAATCTGCCGGTCGATACCGCCTGGGACCTCGGCATCGGCGATCCGACGGCGATCTGGTTCGCCCAGCTCGCCGGGCCGGAGATCCATCTGCTGGACTACTACGAGGCGGCCGGCGAGGGGCTCGACCACTATGCGCGGCTGCTCCAGGCGAGGGCCGCCGAGCGCGGCTATGTCTATGGCAGCCACTACGCGCCGCCTGACGCGCTCGCCCGCGAGCTCGGCACCGGGCGGACCCGGGAGGAACAGGCGCGGCGCCTCGGGCTCAGCCTCTCGATCGTGCCGCGCCACGGCATCGAGGACGGGATCAACGCGGTGCGCGCGATCCTGCCGCGCTGCTGGTTCGATCTCGAGCGCAGCGGGCCCGGCATCGAGTGCCTGCGCCAGTACCGGGCGGCGGTGGACGACGCCACCGGCTCGATCGGCGACCGGCCGCTGCACGACCAGTACAGCCACGGCGCGGATGCCTTCCGCTATCTCGCGATGGGCATAAGCGACCGCTTCGCCCCGCCGAAACCGCGCGGCGAAGACAGTTTCGAGCACCACTGGCGCCGCCACCTCGCCGGGCGGAGACGCGCGCGCGACGGGCTGATCTGAGGGAGCCCCCTCATCCCGAGTAGCCCCGCAGGGGCGTATCGAGGGACCACAGGAGAACCGAATGGAAACCGACAAGAAAGCGGAGGCCGCCGGCGGCGGGCCGGACGACACGGTGCGCCGCTGGCGCGGCGAGCTCGACCGGGCGGAGCGCGCCCAGCGCGACTGGACACGCCGCGCCACCAAGGTCGTCGAGCGCTACCGCGCCGAGAAGCGCATCGACGGGCGGCGCCGGTTCAACATCCTCTGGGCCAACACCGAGATCCTCAAACCCGTGATCTATTCGCAGACCCCCGCCCCCGACGTCCGGCGGCGCTATCTCGACGACGACCCGGTCGGGCGCGAGGCGTCGCTGGTCCTCGAACGCGCGCTCTCCTATTTGCTCGACGACGACGGTTTCGACACGGCGATGGAGGCGGTGCGCGACGACATGCTGCTCCCCGGCCGCGGCGTCGCGCGCATCGTCTACGAGCCGGTGATCGCCAGGCGCAGGCTGGAGCGCGCGGATCCGCCCGAACAGGGCGGCGCGCCGGTCTTCCTGCTCGACGGAAGGCCGGTCGAGCCCGACGGGTTCGACGGCGACGCCGCCTGGGTGGAGGAGGTGGCGGACGAGCGCGTGTTCTGCCGCCACGTGTTCTGGAAGGATTACCGCGAACAGCCGGCGCGGTGCTGGGACGAGGTGGGCTGGATCGCCTTCCGCCACAGCCTGGCCAGGGACCAGCTGGTCGAGCGGTTCGGCGCCGCCGGGCGCGAGATCCCGCTCGAAGGCGCGGTCAGCTCCTATGGCGACCGGGACCGCGCCGAAGCCGCGCCGGAAAACGCCAGGCGCGGCGTGGTCTGGGAGATCTGGGACAAGGCGAAGCGCCGGCGCATCGTGATCGCCGAGGGCTTCGACCGCGTCGTCGAGGAGACCGACGACCCGCTCGGGCTGACCGGCTTCTTCCCCATCCCGGAGCCGCTCTATGCGGTCAAGACCTCGGACTCGCGCGTGCCGATCCCCGAATTCACCCTCTACCAGGACCAGGCGCTGGAGCTCGACGAGCTCGCCACCCGCAAGCGGCATCTGATCGCCGCGCTCCGGGCGCGCGGCGTTTATGCCGGGGTGCTCGGCGAGGTCGAGCGGCTGCTCACCGAGGGCGGCGAGAACGAGATGATCCCGGTCAAGGACTGGGACCAGTTCCGCGACAAGGGCGGGCTCGCCGCCGCCATCGAATGGCTGCCGATCGAGCGCATCGCCCAGGTGATCGCCTCGCTCAACACCCACATCGCCCAGCTCAAGGGCGAGATCTTCGAGATCACCGGGCTGTCGGATCTCGTGCGCGGCTCCACCCACGCCTCGGAGACCGCGACGGCGCAGCGCCTAAAGGGCTCCTTCGGCACCATGCGGATGCAGCCTCGCCAGCGCCCGATGCAGCGCTTCGTGCGCGACGCGCTGCGCCTCAAGGCGGAGGTGATCGCCGAGCATTTCCGCCCCGAGACGCTGGCCCGCATGACCGGGCGGCCGGTGCCGCCGGCGGTGACGGCCCTGCTGCGCGACGAGCGGCTGCGCGGCTTCCGCATCGACATCGAGACCGAATCGACGGTCCAGCCCGACGCCGAGGCCGAGCGCCGCAACGCGGTCGAGTTCCTCACCGCCTCGACCCAGTTCTTCACCGGCATCGCGCCGCTGATCGCAGGCGCGCCGCAATCGGCGCCGATGTTCCTCGAAATGTTCCGCACCGCGGCGCGCAGCTTCAAGCCGGGCCGCCGGCTGGAGGAGGTGATCGCCCGGACCAGCGACGCCCTGATCCGCCAGGCCGAGGCGATGACCGCCGCGCCGCCGGCAGGGCCGGATCCGGGCGACGGGAGCATGCCATGACACGCTTCGTCTGGAGCCGGGACGAAGGCCGATGGGTTCCCCTCGCCGAGGCCCCGCCCGCCGCGCGGCTGCAGATCGTCAACCGCGACGCCGGGTTCGCCGACGGCGTGGTCAGCATGGCCGACGGCGAACGCTATCGCTCGCGCCGGGACTGGGACGAGCATCTGCGGGCGCGGAGCATGGTCGAGATCGGCAACGACGCCGTCGGTCCTTCGACGCGAAGAAGCTGATCCGATGCCGATCCTCGACGTCCTTTTCGGCCGCGGCGCGGCGCAGCCGGTCGAGGCGATCGGCCGGGTGATCGACGATCTGTTCACCAGCGAAGAGGAACGGCTCGACAAGGAAGCGCTGCTCACCCGCCTCGCCCAGCGGCCGTCGCTGGCGCAGATCGAGGTCAACCGGGTGGAGGCGCAGCACCGCTCGGTCTTCGTCGCCGGCTGGCGGCCCTTCATCGGCTGGATCTGCGGCGTCGCGCTCGCCTGGAACTTCATCCTGCGCGACTTCCTGGTCTGGGGCTTCACGGTGTGGGCGCCGGAGATCCCGGTGCCGGCGGCGCTCCAGCTCGAACATCTGCTGACGGTGCTGTTGAGCCTGCTCGGCCTGGGCGGCTTGCGCACCTTCGAGAAGATGAGCGGAAGGACGAAGTAGGCGGGGCGCCCTTCGATACGCCCCCCGGACTCCAACCAACCCCTTCGGAGGAACCATGACGGACGACATCAACGCGGCGGACGCCGCGCCGAACAGCCTGCGCGAGGACCTGGAAGAAGCGTGGGACCGGCTCTCGGCCAAAGCGGACGACACGGACGAAGAGCCCGGCGAGACCGACGACGAAGCGGAAGCCCCGGAACCCGAGGAGGACCCGGCAGCGGACGACGGCGACCCGGACGATGCGCCTCTTTCCCTCGCCCACTGGCCGGCCGCATGGCGCGAGCGGTTCGAGGCGCTGCCCGACGAGGCCAAGCCCTACGCGCTCGACCTCCACAGGCAGTTCGAGACGGCGCATTCCGAGCGCGCGCAATCGCTTGCCGGGCGCGAGAAGGAGCTGGCCGAGCTCGAAACGGTCGACGCGGCGCTTGCCCCCTGGCGCGAGACCATGCGCGCGCAGGGGATTTCGGACGGCGAGGCGGTGTCGAAGCTCCTCGAGGCGCATGCGCTGATCGAGCAGGACCCCGAGGCGGCGCTGGCGATGATCGCCGAGTCCTATGGCGTCGCGCCGCCGTCGGTTCCCGCCCCCGCGCCCGCCGCGGCGCCCGGCGACCCGGCGGCGCGGCAGGACGGCCTGCTCGATTCGCTCGAGCGCTACGCCGCCGAACAGCACGAGCTGCGCCTGCTCGCGGCAATGGAGGCCGAGCTCGACGCCCGCGCGCGAGCGGCCGATGCGGCGGGCAGGCCGCGCTTTCCCGATTTCGACGCGGTCCGGCCCAAGCTCGCGGCGCTGATCCGCGCGGGCGCGGCCGCGAGCTTCGAAGACGCCTACGAACAGGCCGTCTGGGCCGACCCCAACGTCAGGCAGAAGGCGCTGGATGCGCGCGATGCCGAGATGGCGGCAAGGCGCGAGAGCGCCCGCAAGGCCGAGGTGGCGAAGGCGAGGAACGCCGGACGGGCCGCGCTAAGCGGCTCCGAACCGGCGCGGTCCGCGCTGCCGCCCGCCCGGTCGCATCGCGAGGAGCTGGAGCGCGTGTGGGACCGGATGGTCACCGCGTAATCACCCCGACAACGAAGGAACCGAGACATGGCAAACGCCAATCTGGGCGATCTGGTCACCACGACGCTGCGTAACCGCCGCGGCCAGCTCGCCGACAACATCCTCAACCACAACGCGGTGCTGCGCTTCCTCAACAAGGAAGGCCACGTCGATCCCGCCGATGGCGGGCGGACGCTGGTCGAGGAGCTCGAATACGCGGAGAACCAGACCTTCAAATACTATTCCGGCTACGAGGTGCTCGACATCTCGCCGTCGGACGTCTTCGACTCGGCGGAGTACGAGTGGAAGCAGGCGGCGGTCGTGGTCTCCGTCTCGGGCGCCGAGGAGCGCAAGAACGCCGGCAAGGAGCAGTCGCTGCGCCTCGTCGACCGGCGCATCAAGAACGCCGAGAAGACGATGATGAACAATTTGTCGATCGGGGTTTACTCCGACGGCACCGGCGCGTCGGGCAAGCAGATCGGCGGGCTGCGCTCGCTGGTTGCCGACGACCCCTCGACCGGCATCGTCGGCGGCATCGACCGGGCGTCGTTCTCGTTCTGGCGCAACCAGGTCTACGACTTCTCCGTCGAAAGCGTGACGCCGAGCGCCGACACCGTCCAGAAGGCGATGAACGCGCTCTGGCTCAAATGCCTGCGCGGCGCCGACGCGCCGTCGCTGATCGTCGCCGACACCGTCTATTTCAACCACTACTGGCAGTCGCTGCAGGCGATCCAGCGGATCTCGTCCGAAGACGACGCGGGCGCCGGCTTCCGCAGCATCCAGTTCTACGGCCCCGGCGGGTCGGCCCCGGTGATGTACGACGACAAGTGCCCGGAAGCGCACATGTACATGCTGAACACCGACTATCTGTTCTGGCGCCCGCACAAGGACGCCAACATGGAGCCCCTGGAGAAGCGGCAATCGGTCAACCAGGACGCGACCGTGATCCCGGTCATCTTCATGGGCAACCTCACCATGTCGAACGCCGCCCGCCAGGGCGTGATCCACGCATAGGCCGCATCCGGGCCTGCTCGGGATGAGGGTGACTTTTCTTCCCTCATCCTGAGTAGCGGCGAAGCCGCGTATCGAAGGGCCCCGCACTCCAACCGAGGGAAATCGCCATGTCCACCCATCACACGACCGCGCCGCTCGCCGGCGTCCGCATCGATTCGCCCGCCGCCGCCGCCGAGCACGCGCCGGGCACCCGCGTCGCCGGCTCGGACGGCACCGAATGGATCTATGTCCGCGCCGCCGGGGCGATCTCGCAATACGACTACGTGACCGTCGACGAAGCCTTCCTGGCCTCGGCCGGGACCAAGGCGGCGGTCGATGACGGCCACACCATCGGCGTCGCCCAGGCCGCGTTTGCGCGAAACGCCCATGGCTGGGTGGCGACCGGCGGCCAGGGCGCGGCGCTCCGGGTCAACGTGCTCGCCCGCTGCGCCGCGGACAGGCCGCTCTACACCAGCGCCACGGCGGGCAAGCTCGACGACGCCGCGAGCGGCCAGACAAAGATCGGCGGCATCGTCATCACCGCCGCCGCCGGCGCCGCCGCGGCGGCCCGGCCGGCGATCCTCGCCCACCCGCGCCCGGCCTAGGCCGTCCCTCGATACGGCCCTCCGGGCCTGCTCGGGGTGAGGGGATCCTGCCGTTCTCCTCACCCCGGGTAGCGGCGCGGCCGCGTATCGAAGGGCGCCCCTCCGTTCCCCATCCAACGAGAAAGGACGAGCCATGCAACCGGTTCCCGACGATGCCGGCTACTGGGAGACATTCGCCGCCGAGCAGCAAACCGGCGGGCGCGACGACTGCATTCCCCATTTCTACATGCGCGCCGTCCGCAACCCGGCGCGGAGCGAGGAGACCGGGCGCCCGGTCTTCGACGAAATCGCCTATGTCCGGGTGCTGGTGCCGGGGGACCGGAACAGCGTCGTCGACCGCCGCGTTTCGGACGCCGACCACGAGCGCTGGGCGCGCCGATGGGCCGCCTTCCTGGCCCGGCGCGACCGCCCGTCCGGCACGCCGATCGAGCACTGGCCCTATCTCACCGTCGCGCGGGTGGCCGAGCTGCGGGCGCTGGAGGTGTTCACGGTCGAGCAGATCGCCGGCGCCGACGACGCCCTGACGGGGAGAATCGGCGAGGGCGCCGCCGAGCTCGCCGACCGGGCGCGGCAGTTCCTCCAGCCCCAGCCGGAGACCGAGACCGCGCTCCGCGCGGAGATCGCCCGGCTGAAGCGCGAGATCGGCCGGCTCGAAGCCGACAACGCCAGGCTCCGCAATGCCGAGCCGCGCAACCGGGGGCGCCGCGGATGAGCCTGCTCACGATCTGCCGCGAAGCCGCCGCCGAGGCCGGGGTGGCGCCGCCCGGCGCCGTCATCGACAACCCGGAGACCACCGCGATCCGCCTGCTCGCCGCGGCGCGCCAGGAGATCTTTTCGATGTCGGAAAGCGCGACCTGGAGCGCGCTGGTCCGCGAGCACAGCTTCGCCGCCGCCGCCGCGAGCGCCCAGCCCGGCGGGCTGCCCGACGATTTCGGCCATATCGTCGACGGCACCGCATGGGACCGCGCCGGCGGGCGCCGGCTCGACGGCCCGCTATCGGGCCCGCAATGGCAGGCGCTCCGCGCTACCGCCGCCGGGCCGGCAGCGAGCCGCGCCTTCCGCATCTACGGCAACGCCTTCCACCTCCACCCGCCCCCCGCCAGGCCGGGCGGCGAGATCGCCTTCGAATACGTCACAACCGACACCGTGATCGCATCCTCGGGCGACAGGCGGCGGAGCTGGGAGGCCGACGATGACGGTTTCGCGCTGTCGGAGGAGATCGCCACCATGGGTGTCAAATGGCGCTTCAAGAAGGCCATCGGGCTGGCCTATGACGACGACCTCAACGAATACCTGTCGGTGCTGGCCCGCACCATCGCCCGCGACGGCGGACGGCCGACGCTCAGGCTGGACGGCGCGGCGCCGGGCGATCTCGCCGCCGCGATCCCGG
Organism: Alphaproteobacteria bacterium; assembly: GCA_965205995.1. Classification (GTDB taxonomy): domain Bacteria; phylum Pseudomonadota; class Alphaproteobacteria; order MPNO01; family MPNO01; genus MPNO01. The sequence continues at coordinate 1,462,645 of OZ242200.1, forward strand.
ACGGCAATTTTCCGGAGCGCCTGTGATGCTCAAGCGACGACGCGCGCGGAGGCCCCGCGCCTCCACCATGACGGTCACCGTGCCGGCCCCGGTGGGCGGGCTCAATACGCGGGATTCGCTCAACCTGATGCCGCCGACCGACGCGGTGCGGCTCGATAACTGGAACCCGGGGATCAGCGCGCTCTCGGTGCGCGAGGGGTTCCAGCCGCTCGTGTCCGGAATCGCCGCCGGGCCGGTCGAGACCCTGGCCGCGTTCCAGGCCGGCACGGTTCACAAGCTGGTCGCCGCCGCCGCGGGCGGGCTCTATGAGATATCGGCGGCGCCCGCCCTGCTGGCATCGGGTTTCGCCGACGATCGCTGGCAGAGCGTCAACTTCAACGGCCGCCTGGGTCTGGTCAACGGGGCCGATGCGCCGCAGGTCTTCGACGGCGTCGCGGTCGCCGCCATGGCGGTCTCGGGCGAAGGGCTCTCCCCGGCCGGGCTGGTCGGCATCATGACCCACCGTTCGCGCACCTATTTCTTCGCGCGCGACAGCCAGGACTTCTGGTACTCCGACGTCAATGCCCTCGGCGGCCAATTGAGCCGGTTCCCGCTGTCGCGGGTCGGCCAGTTCGGCGGCAATCTGGTCTGCATGGGGTCGTGGAACGTCGAGGGCGGCTCGAATGTCTGGGGCGGCGGCGGCATCGGCGAGGACCTCGCGGTGTTCTGCATGTCGTCGGGCGACATCGTGGTCTATCGCGGCGACGACCCGGGCTCCGACTGGAACCTGGTGGGCGTGTTCCGCGCCGGCGCCCCGGTCGACGTGCGCGGCGCCGCCAGGCGCGGTTCGGACCTCCTGGTGCTCACCTCGGAGGGGCTGATCTCGATCGCGCGGCTGGTGAGCGAGGGCTCGCTCACCCCCAACGGGGTGGTGTCCGACAAGATCCGCCCGACCCTGGTCGATGCGGTCGGGCGGCACGGCGCCAATACCGGCTGGCAGGTGACGGTCCATTCGCGCGCCGCAAGGACGATCGTCAACGTGCCGCTCGGCGGCGGGCGGTTCGAGCAATACGCCATGGACACCCAGACCGGCGCCTGGGCGCGCTGGACCGGGCTCGACAGCCATGTCTGGGGGGTGTTCGGCGAGAACGCCCATTTCGGCGCGGCGGCGGGGACGGTCAACCGGGTCACCGGCTACACCGACGCCGGCGCGGCGATCGCCGGCGATGTGCAGACCGCGTTCAACGCCTTCGGACGGCGCGACCTCATGAAGCGCTGCATCTGCCTGCGCCCGGTGCTGCGCGGCAAGTCCGAGGCCCGCATCGGGCTCGGCGCGCTGGCCGATTTCCGCGGCGGCGGCGCGCCGTCCGTCGCCACCGGGTTCGGCCCCGCCGGCGACGGCTGGGAGAGCGCCGGCACCGCGTGGGAGGTCTGGGACGACCTCGTGTGGGAGGGCGGCAGCGAGGCGACGATCGCGGAATGGCGGGCCGCCGACGGGCTCGGCTACACGCTGGCCGCGCGCCTGATCTCGTCGAGTACCGACGATCTCGAATGGGAAACGCTGACCTATCAACTCGAAACCGGGCGGGGACTGATCTGATGACCGCACTGACTGGCAAGAAACCGAAGGACACCTACAGGGACCTGCTGCAGGTCTCGAACGCGAATAGCGGGATCGACGAGTCGCTGCGCCCGATCGAGGACGGCGAGGGCACGCGGAGCGCGCTCAGCCTGTCCACCGCCCGGGTCTCGCTCGCCGGCCACGAGCTGGTGCTCGACCGCGACGGCGATACCTCGATCGCCGCCGCCGACGACGACCGGATCGACATCAAGCTCGCCGGGACGGTGGATTTCCGGTTCCGCGAGAGCGCGTTCGACGTGCTCGCCGGCTCGACGCTCACTCTCAAACGCGGCGCCTCGCTCGCCGTCGAGACCGACGCGACCGTCGTCGGCCTGTCGCTCGTGCCGACGGGCATGGTCGCGCCGTTCGCCGGCGCCGCCGCGCCGGAGGGCTGGCTGTTCTGCACCGGCCAGGCGGTGTCGCGCACGGCCCATGCCGGGCTCTTCGAGGCGATCGGCACGGCCTACGGCGCCGGCGACGGCAACACCACCTTCAACCTGCCCGACCTGCGCGGCCGCGCGGTCGCCGGCAAGGACGACATGGGCGGCAGCGCGGCCGGCCGGCTCACCGGCCGGAGCGGCGGGGTCGATGGCGCGAGGCTGGGCGCGGCCGGCGGCGCGGAACGACACGACCTGCAAACAAGCGAGATTCCTCAGCATGTGCATGGCAGGGGCACATTGGCGACGAGGTCGGGCGGAACGCACGCACACGATCTGAGAAACTGGCGCGGCGGCTCCCTGCCGTCCGGCGGCACCGAAATCAACAGTATGCAGACGGCGACGGACAGCAATCAGGAGTGGAGGTCGGACGCCGTCAGGTCAAGCGGCTCGCACTCCCACAGCATCACCGGCAACACCGCCAGCGCGGGCGGAGGCAACGCGCACAACAACGTGCAGCCGACGGCGATTCTCAACTGGATCGTCAAGACGTAGCGCGGCCCTTCGATACGCGGCGCAGCCTGTCCCGAGCGAAGTCGCGGGGCCGCTACTCAGGGAGAGGGGTGAAAAAACCGCTTCATCCCGAGTAGGCCCCGGAGGGAACGCATCGAGGGACGGCCCCGCCCGCACCCCCAACCCAACGCCAGGAGCACGCCATGGCCATCGCGCAGTACAAGATCCTCGACGTCACCGATGACGGCTTCGTCACCGTCAAATGGGCGAGCAACGACGGACCGGCGGTCACCTACCCGGTTCCGCTGGACGAGGAGGGCGACCCGCTCGCCGGGTCCGATTTGGAGAACTGGCTGGCCGGACGGTGGAAGAGCGAGATCAAGGACCGCGTCGAGCGGACGAAATCCTTCGACACGGTGCGCGCTTCCAAACGCGCCGGGTTCAGGAACATCCAGGCCAAGGTCGACGCCCTCGACGCGCCGCCGGAGGAGGTGTAGCGCCGGTCATGGTGACGCTCGCTCTCGGCCGCGACGCGGAGATCGCAAGCTGGGTCGGCGACCGGCTCGGGATCGACGATTTCGGCCCGGCCGCGGCGATCGGCGTGGTCGAGAACGGCCGCCTGATCGCCGGCATCGTCTATAGCGGCTGGCGCGACCGCCCCGGCGCGCTGGAGATGACGATCGCCTCGACCTCGCCGCGTTGGTGCCGGCGCTGGGTGCTCGACGCGCTGTTCCGCTACCCGTTCCAACAGCTCGGCGCGCGCCGGGTGCAGGCCACGATCAGGCGCCGCAACCGGACCGCGAGGCGGTTCGTCGAGCGGCTGGGCTTCCGCTACGAGGGCATGGCGCGGGAAGCCTGGGCGACCGGTGAAGACGCCGCCCTCTATTCGATGCTGCGGCGCGAATGCCGCTGGACAGGAGAACGACATGGGAAAAAGCCCCCCCAAACCGCCCCCCGTACCCGACCCGGCGAAGCTGGTCGCCGCCCAGGCCGAGGCCAACCGGATCAGCCAGTTCACCCCGCAGGGCAATTTGCTATACGGAACGGTGACCGATGACGGCGGCTTCGCCTTCGACCCCGCGGCTTCACGCCATGCCACGATGGTCAGCGAGACGCCGTTCCAGCGGGATTTCCGCGCCCGCCAGGAGACGATCGGCCGGACGCTGGCCGACCAGGCGCTGGACCAGGCGCAAGGGCTGGGCAGCGGTCGGCTCGACACCGAAGGCCTGCCGCCGGGCTTCGACGGCGCCGGTCTGGCGGCGCTGCGCGGCCGCGCCGAACAGTCGGCCTACCGGCGGGCGCTCGACCTGCTCGACCCGGAGATCGAGCGCCAGGAGCGCCGGCTGCGCCAGAGCCTGGCCAACCGGGGCCTCCCGATAGCCTCGGGCAGCGCGGGCGGCGACGAGTTCGGACAGTTCCTGGATGCCGGCAACCGCGCGCGCCAGGACGCGGCCTACGCGGCCGTGACGCAGGGCGGGGCCGAGGCGGACCGCGCCTTCAACCGCCAGGCCTCGGCCCGTCAGCAGGGCTTTGCGGAACGCGCGGCGCTGCGCCAGCAGCAGTTCAACGAGCTCGCCGCCCTGCTCGGCGGCCAGCAGGTCGCGCCGGTCGGGCTGCCCCGGTTCGCGCCCACCGCCGGCATCGACGTGCTCGGCGCCAACGCGCTCTCGCAGCAGGCCGGGCTCAACCGCTACAACGCCCAGTCCCAGCAATGGAACCAGCTCCGCCAGGGGCTCGGCCGGGCGATCGGCACCGCCACCGGGTTCTTCACCCTGTCGAGCCGCGCGGTCAAGACCGGCAACCGGCCGGCCGACCACGCGGACAGCCTCGCCAGGCTCCAGGAGCTCGACATCGAGCACTGGCGCTATCGCGGCGACGACGCCCCGCATATCGGCCCCTATGCCGAGGACTTCGCCGCCGCCTTCGCGGGCGACGGGCGGAGCATCGACCTGATGGACGCCGTCGGCGCGACCATGTCCGCCGTCAAGGGCCTCGCCGCGCGGGTCGAGGCGCTCGCCGGACGCCTGGACGGAACCGGCCGAACCCGAACAGGAGAACGGAGATGCTGATCGATTCGACGCGCGCCGACCGGCGCGGAAAACCGGACCCCCGATCCAACAGCGGCAAGCGGGCGGACCGTCCGCGCCCTGCCGCGCCGCTCCTGCCGGACCCGCGCGGGAGGCCCGATCACCGGGCGACCGCGCTCAGGATGCTCTCGGCGTTCCTGACCGCGGGCGCCAAGCCGCTGGAAGGAAGAACGCCGATGCCGTCGCCGCCCCGGCAGCCGGCGGGCGGCGCGGATTTTCCCCAGCGCGGGCCGGCGTCGCCGCCGGTTGTCACGGCCTCGCAGCAGCCGCATGTGCCGTTCCCGACGCCACCGCCCGCCGCCGCAGGGTATGCGCGCCCATCGGCGATGGACGTGATCGCGCGCTTCGTCGAGGCGGCCCGCGCGGGCGGGCTCGCCGCCCACCGCCGGCGCCGGGGGTGACGCATGAGCGGGACCGACGGCCGCTACACCGCATCGACCGGGCCGTTCAACGGCGAGGACCGGCTGCTGCTCGCCCGGCTCGACGAACGCACCAGGGCGATCCACGAACAGCTGGAGAAGTTCGTGACCAAGGAAACCTTCCGCCCGGTGATGCTGATCACCTACGGCATGATGGCCTCGATGGCGCTCGGCCTGCTCGGCGCGGTCATCAAGTCGGTGCTGAAGTGAGGGGGTGGCGGCGCGCGTCCGGTTTTCCTCTTGGCATACAGTGTGTGTTCATTTATAAACATACACACACTTCTACATTGGAGAGACGGAATGTCCAAATACGCGCCGCTGGCCGCCCATCTCCAGGGATCCGACCGGGAGGAGCTACCCATGACCTTCGGAGAAATCGAGACGGTCATCGGTGAGAAACTGCCGGCATCGGCGTTCATCCACCGGGCGTGGTGGTCCAACAATGCGACCAACAATGTCATGACCCGCGTCTGGCGCGAGGCGGGGTACATATCGGTCGAGGTCGACCTGACGGGCCGCAAGCTCATCTTCCGCAGGTCCGCGCAGGATGTTCAGCCGCTGGCAGCCGAGGTCGGGAGCCGGGAACAGGCGGAATCGGGCGCCGACGAAGAGCCTGCCACGGGCTTCTTCTCCCGCGTCTTCGGTGCGCTCAGGGATACGGTGACGACGAAACCGGGCGCGGACCTGACGGAACCCGCCGATACGGAATGGGACGCGGCGCGGTAGCCGGCCATGCACCCGTTCTTGCTCGATACCTGCGCGGTCATCTGGATCGCGAACGGCGAAACGATCCGGGAGCCGGCCGCGAGTGCGCTGGGGGCGTTGCAAGGACCCGGCGCGGGGCTTTCCGCCTCCCCCATGACTGCATGGGAAATCGCGATGCTGGAGGCGAAGGGGAAAATCGCGCTGTCGATCAGCCCGGAAATCTGGTTCGACCGGTTTTGTACGCTGCCGGGGGTGACGCTCGCGGAGATGCCGCCCTCGGTGCTGATCGCATCCTGCGCCCTCCCCGGCTCACCGCCGGCCGATCCGGTGGACCGCATCCTGGCCGCGACCGCGCGGGCGTTCGGATACACGCTGGTGACCCGCGACCGCCGCCTGCTCGACTATGGCGCGGACGGCCATATTCGGGTCATGGGGTGCTGAGGCGGCGGTTCGAAGGGGGCGCTCCCGGGAACCCGGGCGGTCACAGCGGTTCGGTTCCGGTTTGCAGCCTGTCGATATAGGCCCGGTAGGCGAAACGACGGTCCCGCTTCCTGCCGGTGGTCTCGACGAGGATGCCGGCGGCGATCAGTGTCTCGATCGCGCGCGTCGCCGTGGGCTTGGCGGTACCGATGAGCCGCATCGCCGAGGCGACGGTAACGATGGGGCTGTTGGGAAGGCGTTCGAACAACCTTGCGGCGGTGACCGTCGCGGTGTCCCAGGCCAGCATGCGGGCGCGATCGGCGGTAACGACGGCGAAGAGCTCGCGCGCGGACGCCACGGCCTCATCGGCGATCGCGGCGACGCCTTCCAGAAAAAAGCCGGTCCATCCCTCCCAGTCGCCTTCCGTGCGCACCGCGTTCAGGAGACGGTAGTACTCGCCGCGATGCCGCTTGAAAAACAGGCTGAGATAGAGAAGCGGCGACCTCAAGAGGCCCCAATGCTCAAGGAGAAGAACGATCAACAGGCGGCCGATGCGCCCGTTCCCGTCGAGATAGGGGTGGATGGTCTCGAACTGCACATGCGCCAGGCCGATCCGAACCAGCGCCGGCAACCCATCCTCCGCGTGCAGGTATTTTTCCAGGTCTCCGACCAGCGCGGGGAGCATCTGGGGCGGCGGCGGCACATGGACCGCGTTCCCCGGCCGGGTACCGCCGATCCAGTTCTGGCTCTGCCGTATTTCGCCCGGCCGCTTGCTGGCCCCGCGCACGCCGTCCATCAGCCTCAGATGCGCCTGGTTGAGCAGCCTTGCGGAAAGCGGCAGTCCATCGGGCCTCGCAAGCTCGCTCCTCGCATAGGTCAGCGCTTCCAGATAGTTGCAGACCTCCTCGACATCGGCGTCGGGCGCGGTTTCCGATTGGACCTCGTAAGCCAGAAGATCGACAAGGCTGGCCTGAATGCCCTCGATCTGGGAGGAGAGGACGGCTTCCTTTCGCACATAGGCGTCGACGAACCAGCCGAGGGAGGGCGCCATTTCGCCTGCCAGGTCAAGGCGCGCCAAGGCGTGTTCGGCGGCACGCAGCCGATCGGCCAGCGGGCCCGATATATCGAGCGCCGGATCCCGGGGAGGCAAAGGATACGGCACGAACGCGGACACCTCCTCCCCGCCCGATGCAGCGCGTTCGTATCGGCCGGCGATCCGGCCCATGCCTTCCTCTCCCGCCTACTCAAGGAACGAACTCGTTATTAATACTCGAGACAGGTCAAGAGAAAGTTATTTTGAGAAGCCATCCGATTTCGATTCCACCCCCATGCGGATCGCTTCTTATTAAGCCCAACGGAACAAGGCATGTCGTCATTAAGATTTTCCGGCGAAAACTGAATAGCGCGGTCCCTCGCGCCCGGAAGGGCGAAATCGAGGCTGCGGTCGTGTAATCTGGCCCCGGCACCCTTACCCGAGGATTAACGATGGCGAGACCCACACCCGCGACCCCCACCGAGGAGCGCTGCGTCACCTCCTACCCGGCGCGGCGCGGCTATGCGCCGGGTGCGTTCTACCCGCCCGAGGCGCCCAACGTGGCGGACGCGATCGACATCCACTGCCACGCCCATGGCGGCCAGCAGGACGCGCTGGCGCTCGCCAAGTTCGCCTCGCAATCCGGCATGCGCGGGCTCCTGTTCAAGACGATCACCGACTTCGCGCGCCCGGCCGATGCGGTCGCCCGCATCCGCGACGCGCTGGCGGAATGGGCGGAGGCCGAGGATGTCCGTCCTATCGCCTGCTGGGCGGGCGCGCTGATGGGATTCGACGGCTCGGCCCCGTCGCGGCGCTGGTGCGAGGAACAGATCGATTCGGGCGCGATCGCGCTCTGGCTCCCCGTGTTCAACCACGCCAACACCTACGCCAAGGTCGGCGGGCGCGAGATCTGGTGGAACCCGGACGCCGACCCGAAGGCGCATTCCGAGCCCCTTCCCTGGGACGAGGCGCTGGCCAAGGGCCACTATCTGCTGGGCGGGGACGGGCGGCTCAAGGACGAGGTGGCGGACATCGTCAGGCTCTGCGCCGAACGGGGGATTGCCCTGTTCTTCGGCCACGCGACCCATGCCGAGATCGACCGCCTCGCCGAGCTGGTGGCGGCGCTCGGCTTCGACCGGGCGGTGATCGACCACCCGTTCAGCCCCTTCGTCGATCTCGAGATCGACCACATGAAGCGCCTCGCCGGGGCCGGGATCACGCTCAACTTCACCTATGACGAGCTGTCGCCGCTGCTCGGCGTCGACCCGGCGCGGATGTACGAGGCGATCCGCGAGGTCGGCCCCGAGCACTGCACGCTGTCGTCCGACGCGGGCGAGCCGCTGTTCCCCAACTCGGTCGAGTGCATCAGGCTGATCCGCGGCTATATGGAGGCGTTCGGACTCGACGCGGACGAAATTCGCCTTGTGTCCACCGTCAACCCGGCCCGCATCGTCGGGCTCGAGATGGGGGTTGTGCAATGATCGTCGACTTCCAGCACCACTTCCTGCCCCGCGAGCTGCTGCCCGAAGGCGCCGGCGACAAGCCGTTCACCCGCTATGACGAGCATGGCGTGCCGTCCTACAGCTTCCACAATTTGCTGGTCGATCTCGACGCCCATATCGAGATGATGGACGCGGCCGGGATCGACGCGGCGGTGCTCTCCTGCGCCGAGGGCATGTGTTCGAGCCTCGAGAAATCGGTGCTCTGCAACGACGCGGCGAAGGCGGCGGAGCGCGCCTGGCCCGGCCGCTTCATCGGCACCGCGCATGCCCACCCGCTCGGCGGCGCCGACGCGATGCGCGAGCTCGCGCGCTGCGCCGGCGAGCTCGGCTTCCCCGGCGTCGTCATCACCTCGGAGTTCGACGGGATCGGCCTCGATGCGCCCGAGCTCGACCCGTTCTGGGCCGAGGCGGTGCGGCTCGGGCTCTATGTCTTCGTCCACCCGGCGCTCAGGCTCACCCATGCGCGGCAATTCGACGCCTACGACCTCGCCCGCGCGGTCGGGCGCGAGTTCTCGCTGGTCCAGGCGACTATCCGGCTGATCAATGGCGGCGTGTTCGACCGCCACCCCGAGCTGACGATCCAGATGGCGCATCTCGGCGGCGGCATCGCGTCGGTGCTCGGGCGCATAAGGAGCTACCAGGACCGCGAGTTCTGGGGCACCGCGGGCAACGACCGGCACGGCTGCAACCCGGAACGCGATTTCGATTCCTACCTCGCCGGGCGCATGGTGTTCGACACCGCCGGGTTCTGCGGCGATGCGCGCTCGGTCGCGACCTCGCTGGTCGAGCTTCCCGCCGATCGCATCGTGTTCGCCACCGACTACCCGCAGGAGATCCGCAAGCCCGCCGCGGTCCGCGCCTTCGTCGACGACGTCCGCGCCCTCGGCGCACCCGGCGCCGGCATCCTCGGCGGCAATAACGGGCTGTTGCTGGAATCGGGGGCCGGGTGAGCGGAAAGGGAACCGCCGTGGCCGAGGAGACGGGTCACGATACCGCCCTTCCGGAAGCGGAGATCGAGGCGAGCCTGTGGGACCGTCCGGGATTCCTGATCCGGCGGCTGCACCAGATCCATGTCGCGCTGTTCCTCGAGGAGTGCCGCGCCTTCGACGTGACCCCGGTGCAGTACGCGGTGCTGACCGCGCTCTCGATCGCGCCCGGGCGCGACCAGATCACGCTGGCCCACGACGCCGGGATCGACCGCACCAATGTCGCCGACGTGCTCAAGCGCCTCGCCGAGCGCGGGCTGATCGCGCGCCGCCACGGCGCGGAGGACCGCCGCGTCAGGCTCGCTTTTCTGACGCAAGAGGGCGAGGCGCTGACCCGCCGGATGGAGGCGGCGATGCTGCGCGCCCAGGAACGCCTGGTCGCGCCGTTGAGCGAACCCGACCGCGCCCATCTCATGCGGAGCCTCGCCGCATTGGTCGCCGCCAACAACGAGTTCAGCCGCGCACCGACGCGGTGAGGCGGCAGCCGGCGGGCGACTATTTCAGCAGGATCGTCAGTTTGCCCCGCACTTCGGATACCACTTCCGACGGGGCTTCGACCTCGAAGCGAGCGCCGCGCGCCCGCCAATCGAGACTCTTGACCTGGTCGGCGAGGACGACCCCCGTCACGGCGCCGGAAGATGGAAGCGGGACTTCGAACGGATATCCCTTGATCCGGGAGGCGATGGGGCAAAACAGCGCGAGGCTGGTCCTCTCGTTGTAGCGACGCGGGCTGAGGACCAGCGCCGGGCGGCGGCCCGCCTGTTCGTGTCCCGCCTGGGGCGAGAATCTAAGCCATACGATGTGCCCGCGTCCGGGAACGTACCCGGCCGCTACCATTCCTCATTGCCCTCGGCCTCGCCGGTGTCCTGTTCGGGATGAAGGTTGTCCGGCGTTACCCCCGCCAGAAGGTCGTCGAGATCGTAATTCCGTTTCCGCATCACGACCTGTTCGCCTTGGGCATCCATTTCGATGGCCGAGCCTTCGGAGATGCCCCATTGCTCGGCGATGGCCTTCGGGATGCGCACGGCCAGACTGCTGCCCCATTTGCGAACATGCAGGTTCGCGCCCATGGATATGCCTCCAATTGTATCTATATTATATATCCGTTGACGCAGTTTACCGGAAGACTGCGATAAACCGGGTATTCGTATTCACCCGCCGCCGGACACCGTGACCGCCAGCGGATGGCCGGCGAGGCGGCGGTCTGCGGTGAGCAGCTTGAGCCCCTCTTCCTGGGCCTGGACGAGCAGGAGTTCGTCGAACGGATCCCGGTGATCGAGCGCCGGCTCCAGCGCCTGGGCGGCGTGCGCCATCGTCATCGGCAGGAAGGTCATGTCCTGACCTTCGAGAGCGGCGATCACGTCCTTCGGATCGAAGGGGCTCTTGCGCGCGCCCGACGGATGGCGGGCGTTGTATTTCAGCCGCATCTCCCAGATCGACACCGCGCTCACATAGAGCTGTGTGTCGTCCCCAGCCAGAAGCAGGCGTTCTGCCTCCAGGAACTTCCCGGGCCTGTCCATCAAGTCATAGAGGTAGGACGTGTCGAGAAGAACGCGCATTGCCGGCTCGGCTATTCGTCGTCGAGACCGAGCACATGACGGCTGAAGGCGGGATCGTCGAATTCCTCCGGCCACCCTTCCCCATCGCCCTCGATCCCGAGGCGCCGGCGGGCTTCTTCCAGCTTGTCGAAATCGATCCCGCCGCGCCGGTCGCAGCGCACCAGCTCGACGGCCGGGCGACCGTGCCTGGTGATGATCACGCGCTCGCCGTTGCGGGCGGCGGCGATCAGTTGGGAGAGGCGCGCCTTGGCCTCGCGCAGGGCAAATTCCATGGTCGATCACTCCCGGCCCGGGTTCCGTTTGCCTGACTATGGGCCGCCCCGAGTCTCGATACAAGACCATATCGTGACTACATTTTGCACGCCGCCGCGCCACGCCAACGGGGATACACCCGGCCGGCCCGGTATGCGATAGTGCGGGGTCCGCACAGCAACGAGACGCGCATGACAAGAATCCGTCGGCGCGGGCCGGAAAGGCCGCGCTTATCCCCCCGCGTGCCGGCGCGCGGGCCATGAAGGACCTGGTCCTGTTCAAGCCCGGCGTCCTGCCGGGGCTGTTGACGGTGATCGCCGCAATCGTCCTGTGGCAGCTGATCTCGCTGTTCTTCCTGCCGGTCTTCCTGCCCGGCCCGCTGCTCCTGCTCGACCGGGTGATCGAGGTCTATGGCGCGGCAGAGACCTATCTGGTGGTCTGGCAGACGGTCTTGCGCATCTTCCAGGGGCTGATCTTGTCGATGCTGATCGGCACCTCGATCGGCCTCGCGATGGGGATGCGGCGCGACCTGGAGGCCTTCCTCGACAGCTGGATCATGGTGCTGCTGACCTTCCCCGCGATCTGCTGGGCGTTCCTCTCGGTGCTCTGGTTCGGCCTGTCCGAGGCGGCGCCGCTGCTGACGGTGCTGCTGATCGTCTTCCCGTTCGTGTCGATGAATGTGTGGGAGGGCACCAAGGCGGTCGAGAAGGGCCTGATCGACATGGCTCATGTCTACAAGGCGAACCGCCGGCTGGTGATCCAGAAGGTGATCATCCCCCAGCTCATGCCCTATCTGTTCTCGGCGCTCCGGATCGGGCTCTCGCTGTCGTGGAAGATCGTCCTCGTGGGCGAGGCGTTCGGCGTCTCCAGCGGCGTCGGCCAGCAGCTCGTCTTCTGGTTCGAAGACACCCGCGTCGACATGATGCTCGCCTGGGGCATCAGCTTCATGGTGATCATGACACTGATCGATCTGGTGATTTTCCGCCTGTGGGAAAAGCGCACATTCGTCTGGAGGCACAGTTTTGCAACCTGACCAAGCAACCGCGGACGGGGACGCGCCGGACCGCGCGACGGTCGTCGCCGTCGACAACCTGACCAAGCGCTTCAACGTGCCGGGCGGGGAAGAGAGGTTCGTCGTCCTCGACGCGATCAGCCTCAACGTCGACGAGGGCAGCTTCGCCAGCATCGTCGGCCCCTCGGGCTGCGGCAAGTCGACACTGCTCAACATCATCTCCGGGATCGAGACCCACGAGCCCAGCGACGGCGGGTCGGTCAAGGTCTACCCCCGGGCCGGCGAAGGCGGCGAGCCGCGCGTCGGCTATGTGTTCCAGAGCGCCCGGCTGCTCAACTGGCTGACCGTCCAGGGCAATATCGAGTTCGCCCTCGAAGCCCAGCAGATCCCGCGCGGTGTCTGGACCGACCGGGTTTCCAGATATCTCGACATGGTCGGCCTCGGCGGGCAGCAGAAGAACTACCCGCTCAACCTCTCGGGCGGGATGCAGCAGCGGGTGGCGATCGCCCGCGCGCTCGCCATCGAGCCCGACATCCTGCTGATGGACGAGCCGTTCAGCCATCTCGACGAGATCACCGCGCGCAAGATGCGCTTCGACCTGATGGACATCCTGCAAAGGGCCAAGACGACGATCCTGTTCGTCACCCACGATCTGGGCGAGGCGGTGTTCCTGTCCGACCACATCTACATGATGAGCACCAAGCCGGCGCGGATCTTCAAGCGCGTCGACATCGACGTGCCGCGGCCGCGCAGGCCGGAGGACCCGCAGATCTTCGACATGGAGAAGGACCTCGTGCGCGAGTTCTTCAGCGTCCTGGACGCCGAGGCCTAGCATGAGCGCGCGCTGGAAAGCGGTCGGATTGCGGGTGGGCTCGATCGTCGCCCTGGTCGTCATCTGGTGGATCACCGCCCTGATGATGGGCGACGTGGAGGTGCTGCCCGGGCCGCTGCTGATCGGCACCACGATCCTCACCAACCTGGTGACCCTCGGCCCCGAGGGGAAGACCGCCTATTTCCATATCGGCATCTCGCTCGCGCGGATCTTCGTCACCTTCGCCGCGGCGATGCTGGCGGGTATCGGCATCGGGCTGGCCATGGGGCTGCGCAAGGCCTTCGAGCACTCGCTGCTGGCGCTGATCCCGCTCGCGCTCACCATGCCGACCATCCTGATGGTGTTTCTCGCCGTGCTCTGGTTCGGCTTCAACGAGGTCGGCAGCCTGGTCGCGGTGATCGGCGTGGTGACGCCGTTCGTGGCGGTGAACATCTTCGAGGGCGCCAAGGCGATGGACAAGTCGCTGATCGACATGGCGAAGTCCTTCAAGGCCGACCGGCGGTCGCTGATCCTCAGGGTCTATCTGCCGCAGCTGATGCCCTACATCTTCTCCGCCTTCCGCTTCTCCTTCGGGATGACGTGGAAGATCGTGGCGCTGGCCGAGACCTTCGGCATCAAGTTCGGCATCGGCTACATGTTCTTCTTCTGGTTCGAGCAGTTCAGCATGGAGCAGGTGCTGGCCTGGGTGATCCTGTTCGTGATCCTGATGCTGATCCTCGAACACGGCGTGTTCGCGCGGCTGGAGAGCCGCGCCTTCCGCTGGCGCCCGTCGCACGCGAAATAGGACGGGCGCGATCCGGGTCAGGCGCCTTCCACGGGCAGGCCCGTCAGGCGCGCGACCCCGCGGTCGAATTTGCGCAGTTCTCGTTCGATCAGGCGGTCCGCCAGGACACGATGGAGCCGGGCCAGCCACCGGTGCCTGCGGTTGAGCCAATCTTCGATGATGACGAGCGTCCATTCGTCCCCGCCGCGATGCACGGCGAGCACGTTGTGGGGGCCGGTGTCCCGGGTCAGCAGACGTTCCTTCCTTTGCCACCGTTTCAACTCGTCGATCGCGCCGATGAATGAGGCCGTCAGGCCCCGCTCCTTGATGATCTCGGCGAGAGGCCGGGATATCCGGCCGTCCGCGTCGCGATACAGACGCATGACGATGCCGGCGCCGAGATCGGTCTCGACCACACCCTCGATAGGCGGGATGCGATCGAACACCGCATCCGACCCTCGCTCCTTCAGCGCCGCGTAGTCTTCGAGATCGCGCCTTTGTTCGGTATGGCAGCGCGCATCGTCGTCGCGTGCGACGACCTTGACGCACAGATCAGGATCGTCGGGGTGGACATAGCAATGCCGCTTGCCGCCCTTCGCGAAGGGTTCGCGCCCGGCGAGCAAGAGCGGGACTTCGGGATAGGGTTCGTCGGGCACGGTCCTCACCTGGTTCGATCGCGGCGGACCGCTCGGCAGCGCGCCGTGCGCGAAACCGGGTTCAACCCTCGGCCAGGAACGCAGCGATCGCGTCGGCCACTTCGTCGGGGCGGTCGAACTCGGCCATGTGGCCGGCGCCGGGTATATCCCGCATTGTGGCGGGACCCGAAATCGCGTCCGCCATGCGCTCGGCATAGGATCGCGGCATCACCCGGTCGTCCTCGCCCCGGAGCAGCAGCGTCGGGCAGGTTATCCGCCCGAGCCGGGTCGCGAGCCTGGTGTCGCCGAGCGGCCACAAGAGCCGCGCCGCCGCGTTGGTGGCGCGCTGCATCGCGATGTCCCATTCGAGGGTCTCGGCCGCGTCGTCGGTGCCGGAGGCGATATAGGCGCGGAGCTCCTCGGGCCGGTTGGTCAACAGCGGCAGCCGGTCGCGGGGGCGCTGGGCGAACACATCTGCCAGCGGCTCTGCCTCGTCGAACATGCCGAACGGCGCGATCAGCACCAGCCGGCCGGCCGCCTCGGGCCACACCGCCGCGACATCGGCGGCGAGCGCGCCGCCGGTCGATGCGCCGATGAGCCCGCCGCCGTCGGTATCCGCCGCCCGGTGGGCGTCGCGCGCGGCCAGGAGCCAGTCGACATGCCGGTCGAGCAGATCCGCGCTATGCCCGCCCGGCGCGCCGGGCAGCGAGGGGGCGGCGACGCGATGCGCCCCGGCCAGGCGTTCCAGCATTGGCAGCCAGCGGGGAAGCCCGACCAGCCCGGCGAAGAAGCAGACGCCGGGCCCGGCCCCCTTCTCCCATACCCGCAAAGCCCCGCCGGCGGCAGCGGCGGAGCGTTCGGCGAAACCCGTCATACGGCGACCGGCTCCGGCACCGCGCGGCTCTGGCTCGGCATCGGGTTGGGCCACCAGTGGTCTTCCCATTCGTCGTCGAACAAATCGGCGATCTGCGGCAGCACCTTCTCGGCGAAGAGCTGGGTGTTATGCCGCGTCAGGTCCTTCGACATGTTGCCGAAATGGAGCAGCAGCATCAGGTGGCCGACATTGAGGTTGATCGCCACCTCGCGGAGCTGCTCGGCGACCTCGTCGGGGCTGCCGATGACCACATGGCCCTGTTCGAGGACGTTGTCCATCTCGGCATTGACCGGGCGCGCGGCGATCGCCTGATCGGCGGCCATCGCGACCTGCGAGGTGATGCGCGCGCGGATCGTCGCCTCGGACACATAGCCCGGCGGGCGGGCGAATTTGGAGTCGAGATGGAGGCAGCGGTCGTAGAAATAGCTCGCCGGCTCGGCATAGAGGTCGACCGCCTCGGCGCGGGTCTCGGCGACGCCGACGGCCTGCAGGAAGCCCGCGTGATAGGGGTTGGGATCGGCCCCCATCGCCTTCATCTCCTCCCAGAAGCCCTTCATCACGCCGAGCCCCGATTTGTAGCCCCAGTAGGAGAGATAGGCGTAGACGAAGTCGTTCTCGTAGCACATCCGCCAGGTCTCGACCGAGCCCGATCCCGGCACCCAGACCGGCGGGCGCGGCTTCTGGATCGGCCGCGGCCACGGGTTGACGTAGCGGAGCTGGTTGAAGCGGCCGTTATAGGCGAACGGCTTCTCTTCCCGCCAGGCACGGGTGATCAGGTCGATCGCCTCGTAATAGCGCGGCCGCAGCAGCCCGGGGTTCTGGCTGTAGGCGTAGCAGGTATCCATCGGCGTGCCGACCGGGAAGCCGGCGATCAGCCGCCCGCCCGAAATGCAGTCGACCATCGCGAACTCCTCGGCGACCCGGATCGGCGGGTCGTAGAGCGCGACCGAGCTTCCCATCACGCAGATCGCCGCGTCGCGCGTGCGCCGCGCGAGGCTGGAGGCGATCAGATTGGGCGAGGGCATCAGCCCGTAGCCGTTGGAGTGGTGCTCGTTGACGCAGATCCCGTCGAAGCCCTGCTCGGCGGCGAATTCGAGCTCGTCCATGAAATCGTTGTACATGACATGGGCGCGCCGGGGATCGAACAGCGCCGGGTCGATCTCGACCCAAACCCCGGGATGCTTCTCCTTGAAGTCTTCGGGCAGCTCCGTATAGGGCATCAGATGGAACCACAGCACCTTCATCGCGCGGCTAACCTTTCACAAGGGTGTAGGTCTGGGTATCGCTCGGCAGGCCGGCGAGCGCGGCGGCAAGATCGTCCGGCACCCCGCTTTCGCCATAGGGGGCAAGATAGCGCCCGCCGCACACCGCTTCCAGCCGGTCGCCGGCGAAGGGGAACGGATCGAGCGCGTAGACGCCGTCCCCCATCGGCGTCAGGGAAACAGCTTGAGCGCGGCGAACATCAGCCCGGCGGCACCGAAGACGGCGGCATACATGCGCCGTTCGCTCGACTGGATCCGGTCGACAAGGCCCGCCTTGAGCGTGGCGAGGTCCGACTTGAGCGCGGCGAGGTCCGACTTGGTCGCCAAGTGTTCGCGGTCGGCATCCGCCGCCGCGCGGACGGCTTCGGCGACGGCTTCCGCCTGCTCGCGCTTCATCCCGGCGTCTTCCATGCGTGGGGCGGCGGTCAGGGTATCGAAGGCAGCGGCCAATTCGGCCTATCCCCGCTTGCGGCGTGTGCCGGCGAGCCTAGCCGGGACTCGACGGAGCCGCAACTTCATCGCGCGGTCAGCCCTTCACAAGGGTGTAGGTCTGGGTATCGCCCGGCAGGCCGGCGAGCGCGGCGGCAAGATCGTCCGGCACCCCGCTTTCGCCATAGGGGGCAAGATAGCGCCCGCCGCACACCGCTTCCAGCCGGTCGCCGGCGAAGGGGAACGGATCGAGCGCGTAGACCCCGCCGCCTTTCGGCGTCAGCGTCACCTCGGCGTCGGTGGCGGCGTCCCGGGGCACGCAGGTATAGGCCTCGACCCCGCGCTCGGTCTCGTGGCGCAGGTTGAAATAGAGCGCCAGCGTGTCGAAGAACTGGAGCTGCTTGTAGTTCTGGACGATACGCGCCTCCTCGACCAAAGGCGCGGTCTCCGGATCGGCGGCGAGCGCCTCCCTGATCCGCTGCTGGCGCGCGATCTCGCCTCCCAGCATGCGGTCGACCTCCTCGCGGTCGCCCGGGCCGACCGGAATCGAGGTCGATCCGCCGGGACGGACGCGGAATTCGGAGAAACCGTAGCGCCCGTGATAGAGCCCCCAGGAATGCATCGACGACAGCAGCCCGCAATAGAGATGGCGGGCCTCGTTGACGTCGGCCGAGCGTTTTCCGGTATCGGTGCCGCCCGGCACCGGCGCGGTGCCGATCCCGCAGGGCAGGCCCGAGCGCCCGTCGAGCACCGGTTCGCGGTCGAACTCGTCCCAGCCGTAATCGTGATGGCTGACGACATAGACCATCTCTTCATGCGGCTCGCAGCGTTCGAAATCGTCATTGCCGAAGGCGCGCACGAACTGCCCGCAAAGCGCGTTGTGCGCGCGCATCGAGCAGAGGAAATGCGGCTCGCCCGGCGGGGCGGTCTGGATCATCATGGCGCGGTCCCTCCCGGGGATACGACGGAGACCCGGCTATTTAAGCGGAAAACCCGCCGCTTGGCACCCGCGTTGAGGACGGGGCGTCCCTCGATACGCTCCCGTCGGGGGCTACTCAGGGTGAGGAGTTCTTTTCCCTGCCCTCGCCCTGAGTAGCCGCGAAGCGGCGTATCGAAGGGCGCCACCGCCTCAGAGCATCGCCTCGGCGTAGCGGGCGCGCTGGGCGGCGGCGTTGCCGAGCCAGGCCGACAGCGTCATCGCGCGCTTGAGGTAGAGCCCCGCGTCGTGCTCGTCGGTGAAGGCGATGGCGCCGTGCATCTGGATCGCCGACTTGGCGACCCGGAGCGCCGAATCCGAGGCGTGCGCCTTGAGCGCCGCGGCCATCGCCGGGGCGATGTCGCCGTCGCTGCCGGCGATCCGGAAGAGCAGCGACCTGGTGCCGACGATGCGGGTAAAATCGTCGACCGCGCGGTGCTGCAGGGCCTGGAAGGCGCCGAGCGGGCGGCCGAACTGTTCGCGCGTCCTGAGATAGTCGAGCGTCATCTCGAGCGCCGCATCCATCGCGCCCAGAAGCTCGGCCGAGGCCGCGACCAACAGGCCGTCGCGCAGCGCCTCCGGTCGTCCGAAGCCCCGGTTCTGCCGCGCCGCGAGCGGGCGGGCGGGGACACCCTCGAACGCGACATCGCCGAAGGTTGCGCCGTCGACCGTGCGCCGGGTCGCGATCCCGAGCCCCTCTGCGCCGGCCTCGACATGGCAGAGCAGCGGCCCGTCGGGGCCGGCGGCAGCGACCAGCATTCCGTCCGCGGCCGCGGCCGCGACGACGCCGAGGCAGGTTCCGTCGAGCGCCACCGTATCGCCGTCCGCCGGCCGGGCGCGGATTTCGCCGGCGGCGAGACCGGTGTGGATCGCGGGAACGACCAGCGATTCTCCCGCCACGACGCGTTCGAGGAGGCCGTCATTCCCCCCGCACGCGGCGAGCGCGGCGGCGGTCACGATCGACGCGCCGACCGGCTCGGGCGCGAGCGCGCGGCCCGCCTGCTCCAGCAGCAGCGCCGCCTCGGTGATGCCGAGGCCGAGCCCGCCTCGCTCCTCCGGCACCAGGATGCCGAGCCAGCCCTGCTCCGCCATCGCGCGCAGCACCTGCCGGTCGAAGCCGTGCTCGGTTCTGCGCAGATGCCGCAGCCGCTCCGCCCCGCCGACATCCGTGAGGAATCGCCGGGCGCTCTCGCGCAGCATGCGCTGCTCTTCGGAAAGCAGGAGGTCCATCTATGCGCGGGGACGCAGGGCCGCGCGGGCGCCGACCGGTGCCGACGAGCGGGACGGGGTCTTCGATGCGGTCATACCCATGCGGATCACCGATGGCCTGATCAGCGGACAGGCCAGACTGACGGTCCGCCCGGCCCCAGGCAACCTCGAGATCGCCGCCTCGAAGCAAACGGCCCCGGCATTCGGACCGGGGCAGCTCTACGTCTGGGGCAATGGGCTGGAACAAACCCCCGCCCCCCGCTGGAGGGGCTAGCGCGGGGAGCGGGGAGTTCGAGATGCCTCCCGAACCACTGGGTTCATCGCTAAGCCGTTGGTCCGGAGTGTCCTCCCGACCGGGCCGCTCACCCAGAGGTGAGGGACGCTAGGACATGTTTATAGCCTTTTCAAGCATTTACGCACGATCATTGATGTTTTTCTTTAGAACTGCTACTCTTGATCGTTTTTTATTATACAAACTACCGCAAAGATTGCAAATAAATCCTCCGCAGGGCCCATTGCGCGCTCTGACCGCACCCCCGATGGTCATATCGACGGGAGGCGGAGCGGAGATATCTGACCGCCACGATTCGATCTGGCGCGGATACGCCCCGGGACCGATCGCTATTCAGCCAAGTCCTTGAAAGGATTGGTAGCGGAGGCCGGACTCGAACCAGCGACCCACGGATTATGATTCCGCTGCTCTACCAACTGAGCTACTCCGCCACCGTCCGGGGACGCTTTACGACCGGCCCCGGGCGGTGTCAAGGACGATCCGGGGAGCCGTGTTGCGCCCGGCGGATCCAGCCGCCGCCGAGTACCCGATCGCCGTCATAGAGGACGCAGGCCTGGCCGGGGGCCACGCCGTGCTCGGGCGCATCGAGCGCGACCGTGGCGGTGCCGTCGGCGGCGGCGCGGAGCGTGGCCGACGCCGGCGGGCGCATCGAACGGATCTTCGCCCGCACCGCCACCGGGCCGGCGGGCGGCCCGGCGTCGGCCAGCCAGTTCAGCCCGCCGATCGCGATCTCGCTGCGGGCGAGCGCGGCGCGGGGGCCGACCACGACGCGCCGGGTTTCCGGCTCGGTGCGGACGACGTAGAGAGGCTCCCCGGTACCGCCGATGGCGAGCCCGCGGCGCTGTCCGATTGTGAAGTTGATCGTCCCCTCATGGCTGCCGAGACGCCTGCCGCCGAGGTCGACGATCGCGCCCGGCTCGGCGGCGCCGGGGCGGAGGCGTTCGACGATGCGGGCATAGCCGCCTTCGGGCACGAAGCAGATATCCTGGCTGTCCGGCTTGGCGGCGACCGGCAAGGCGAGACGGTCGGCTTCCTTGCGGACCGCTTCCTTGGTCATCCCGCCGAGGGGAAAGCGCAGATAGTCGAGCTGGTCCCGCGTGGTCGCGAACAGGAAGTAGCTCTGGTCGCGCTCCGCATCGGCGGCGCAATGGAGCTCGGGCCCGCCCGGCCCGGCCAGGCGGCGCACATAATGGCCGGTCGCCAGCGCGTCGGCGCCGAGGTCGCGCGCGAGCCCCATCAGGTCGCGGAACTTGACCGTCCGGTTGCAGGTCACACAGGGGATCGGCGTTTCCCCCGCCGCATAGGCATCGGCGAAGGGTTCGATCACGCTTTCGCGGAACCGGCTCCGGTAGTCGAGAACGTAATGCGGGATTCCGGTCGCATCGGCGACGCGGCGGGCGTCGTAGATGTCCTGGCCGGCGCAGCACGCCCCCTTGCGCGCCGACACCGCCCCCTCATCGTAGAGCTGGAGCGTGACCCCGATCGTGTCGTAGCCCGCCTCGGCGACGAGAGCGGCGGTCACCGCGCTGTCCACGCCGCCCGACATGGCGACCACGACGCGGGTGTCGGCGCGCGGCTTGTCGATGTCGAGTGAAATCATGGCGGCGGCTCAATCGTCCATGTGGTTGACGGTCTCGGAGGGCAGGGTGAACTCGATCCCGTCGAGCGCCTCGGTAACCACGATCTGGCAGCCGAGGCGCGAGCTCGGCGTCACTCCCCAGGCCAGGTCGAGCATGTCCTCCTCGTCATCGCTGGAGGGCGGCAGGCGGTCGTAATCGGCCTCGCTCAGGATCACATGGCAGGTCGAGCACGCCATCGAGCCCTCGCAGGCCCCCTCGACGTCGATCCCGTGCGCCCAAGCGATCTCCAGCACCGACCGGCCGGGCTCGGCGTCGATTTCGCGCCGTCCCCCGTCCGCCGAAATGAATGCGACGCGCGGCATCGGGCGAATTCTCAGGCGACACGCCGGGCGGTGCGGTCGCGGAGCCCCGCCCAGGCGGCGATGAAACGGTCGATCTCGTCCGCGGCGGTCTGCCATCCGAGGCTGACGCGAATCGCGCACATCGCCACCCCCTCGTCCACGCCCATCGCGTCGAGCACGTAAGGCGGCCGGACCCTGCCGGAGGAGCAGGCGGAGCCGGCGCTGACGGCGATGCCGTCGAGGTCCATGGCGATCACCTGCGCCGCGCTCTCGCAGCCCGGCATGGCGATCATCGAGGTGTTGGGCAGCCGCTTCGCGCCCTCTCCGGCCACCCAGGCGCCGGAATCGAGCGTGCGAATCTCCGCCTCCATCCGGTCGCGCTGCACCGCCAGCCGGGCGAACGCGTCCAGCTTCCCGGCCACGATTTCGGCCGCGCGGCCGAAACCGGCGATACCGGCGACGTTCTCGGTGCCGGCGCGGCGGCCGCGCTCCTGCCCGCCGCCGTGGATCAGCCGTCCCGCCGCATCCGGATCGCGCAAGACCAGCGCGCCGACGCCCTGCGGTCCGCCCATCTTGTGGGCGGAGACCGCGTAGCTGTCCGCCCCCAGCGCCGCGACATCGACCGGGATCTTGCCCGCCGCCTGGACCGCGTCGCAGTGAACGCGGGCGCCGTGGCGGCGGGCGGCCGCCACGACCTCGGGGATCGGCTGGACCACGCCGGTCTCGTTGTTGGCGAGCATGACCGCGACCAAGGCGGGGCGCGGATCCCCGTCGAGGGCCAGGTCCAGCGCCCCGAGGTCGATGACGCCGTCCGCCGTGACCGGCAGATGCTCCGCCCTCTCGTCGGCCGACAACGCCGATTCGTGCTCGATCCCGGAGACCAGCACGCGCCCGGCGCCGGCGCAGCGGATCGCCTGGTTGTTGGCCTCGGTGCCGCCGCCGGTGAAGACGATCCCGGAGGGCTCGGCCCCGATCAGCCGGGCGAGCTGCTCCCTCGCCTCCTCGACCCGCGCCCGCGCGGCGCGGCCCGGCGCATGGATCGACGAGGCGTTGGCGGGCGCGCGCATCGCCTCGGCCACCGCCTCGGCCGCCCCCGGCCAGACCGGCGCGCTCGCGTTGTAGTCCAGATAGACCCTGCTCATGGCTCGTTTTCCGTACCGGCCCGCTATCGGGCCGCCAACTTCCTTGAAACCCGATGCCGCCGATGTGGTATAAACGCCGACGTTTTCGCGCGCTCGGCATCCGCCGCCCGCGCCAGCCTGTCCACCGGCGGCGCCGCAACCCTAGTTGCGCGTCCTGACCTGTCAACCGCCGGGAATTTCGGGCGGGGTCCAGGCGAGGAGGAATGTCCAGCCATGCCCGAGGTCATATTCAACGGCCCCGAGGGACGGCTGCAAGGCCGGTACTACCACAGCAAGACGCCCAACGCACCGATCGCGATCCTGCTTCATCCGCACCCGCAATACGGCGGAACGATGAACAACCGCGTGGTGTTCCAGACATTCCAGGCGTTCACCAGGCGCGGATTTTCGGCGCTCAGGTTCAACTTCCGCGGGGTCGGCCGCTCGCGCGGCGTCTATGACGAGGGGCTTGGCGAGCTCAGCGACGCGGCGGCGGCGCTGGACTGGCTACAATCCTGCAACCCCGACGCGCCGCAATGCTGGATCGGCGGCTTCTCGTTCGGCGCCTGGATCGGCATGCAGCTGCTGATGCGGAGGCCCGAAATCACCAGCTTCGTGACGATCGCGCCGCCGGCGAGCCTCTACGACTTCACGTTTCTCGCGCCCTGCCCGTGCTCGGGCCTGTTCGTGCATGGCGATGCCGACCAGCAGGTGCCGGAGGCCTCGGTCGCCCAGCTCGCGGACCATCTTTCCAACCAGCGCAACGTGACGATCGACTACCGGGTGATCCCGGGCGCCGACCATTTCTTCAACCAGCATCTCGACGTGCTCATGGGACATGTCGACGACTATCTCGACACCCATTTCGTCCTCGCCACCGAGGACGAGGCCTCCTGAACGAATACCGGGCGCGGCGCAGCCGGGTCGGTCCCTCGCTACGGTCGCTTCGACGGGCGCGAGGCGGGCGCTTCGCGTCTGGCGGTCCACACGGCCGACCGGGCATGGCAGGCGCTGCCGCTCGATGTCGAGGTCCGGCCGATCCGGTAGCCGGAAGCCCGGCTCAGGGCGGGTGCAGCCGGCCGCCTGTCATCGGCGACGATACGCCGGTGGTCGTGGGCAGGCTGAGCGGCAGGGATCGGCGGCTTCGCATGGCGAGAAAGGCGAAGGCCTGGGCCTCCAGCGCATCGCCCTGCCAGCCCAGCGCCTCGACCGGATCGCAGGCGGCGCCGAGCCGGGCGGAGAGCCTCCCCATCATGACCGGGTTGCGCCGCCCCCCGCCGGTGACGAACCACCTCCGGGGCAACGCGGGCAGATGCCGGACCGCGCGCGCCACCGCGGCGGCGGTTACCTCGACCAGGGTCGCCGCGCCGTCCGCCGCCGACAGCCCGGCCACGCCGTCGAGGGTGAAATCGAGCCGGTCGACCGATTTGGGCGGTTTCCGGTCGAACCAGGGAGCCGCGAGGTAGCGCGAAACGGCCGCTTCCGAGATCCGCCCGCCCGCCGCCAGCGCGCCGCCTTCGTCGTAGAGCCGCCCGGTGTGGCGCTCGACCCACTGGTCGAGCAGCGCGTTGCCTGGGCCGGTATCGAAGGCGACCGGCGGTTGGCCGCCGGCAACCCATGTCAGGTTGGCCATGCCGCCCAGATTGAGGACCGCGACCGGCGCGTCGAACTCGGCAAGCAGGGCCATGTGGTAGAGCGGCGCGAGGGGCGCCCCCTGCCCGCCCGCGGCGACATCGGCGCTGCGGAAATCGTCGACCACCGGGATGCCGAGCGAACGCGCGAGCGCCCTGCCGTCGCCGATCTGCACGGTCACGCCTTCATCCGGGCGATGGTCGATGGTATGGCCGTGAAAGCCCACCAGGGCCGGCGCAGGACGGTCGGGCGGCAGCCCGGCGAGAAGGCCGCGGACCGCATCGGCGTGGCGGCGGGTGAGTTCGGCCTCGACGGCCGCATAGCCCGACGCCCGCCCGAGCACCGCCGCAAGCCGGGCGCGAAACGCCGCCGGGTAGGGAACGGTCGCCGCCGGTCCGAAGCCGCGGACCGTCTCGCCGTCGGTCTCGATCAGCGCCGCGTCGATGCCGTCGAGCGAGGTTCCGCTCATCAGCCCGACGACCCAGGCAAAGCCCTCGCTTCCGGCCATGCCCGCCGCCCGGCGGTCAGGTCGCGGCGTCGGTCGCCAAATAGTGGTCGACGATCTCCGATCCGGTGGCGCGCCAGACACCGTCATGGGCGCAGATATAGTCGAGCGCGCCGTCGAGCGCGCCGATCCGGTGCGGCATGCCGATGACGAAGGGATGCAGGCAGATCGCCATGACGCGGCCCGACTCCGCGCCCTCGCGGTAGAGCACGTCGAACTGGCGCTTGATCATGGTCTCGAACTCCTCGGCGGTCCGCCCCATGCGCAGCATCGCCGGCAGGTCGTTGATCTCGCCGGAATAGGGGATCGAGCAGATCCGACGCCCGTCGACATTCATCCGGTAGGGCTGGTCGTCGTTGATCCAGTCGGCGACATAGTCGGCGCCGTTGTCGATCAGGTAATCGAGCGTGTGCCAGCTTTCCTGCAGCCCCGACGACAGCCAGCCGCGGGGCCGGGCGCCGGTCGCCGCCTCGATTCGGTCGAAGACCCGCTTCACGGTCTCCCGCTCGGCCTCGGGTTCCATGAGGTGGAGGTAGCGCGAGTTGCTCTCGTTGTGCCCCATGAACTCCCAGCCGAGCGCCTTGGCGTCCTCGACGATCTCTGGATAGTCGTCGCAGACCTCGCTGTTGAGGGCGACGGTGCCGCGCACGCCATGGCGCTCGAGCACCTCCATGATGCGGAACACGCCGACCCGCGCGCCGTAGTCGCGGGGCGCCCAGTTGATGAGGTCGGGCGCCATGCCGGTGCCGCCCGGAACGGGCTCGTTGAGCGGAAAGATCTCGATATTGGGGATCACCCATAGCGCCAGCCGGGCGCCGCCGGGCCAGGCAAGCTTCGGCCGCCGGTTGATCGGGACATAAGGGAAGGGCCCGGTGCGGCTCGGTTCCATGGTCGTCTCCCTTTGTTTCTCGGACGGCTGGATGTTAAACCGGCCGGCGAAGCGGGCGCCAACGGTTTCGGGCAGCGCGGCGGCTGTGCTAGAGCGTCGCCGCGCCGCGCCCTTTGGAGACAGCGATGACCGGTCACAGCTCGGAGTTCCTGAGAACCGTCGCCGAGCGCGGGTTCGTCCACCAATGCACCGACGCGCCGGGGCTCGACGCGGCTCTGGCCGAAGCTGTGCCGAAGCTCTGCTATATCGGCTTCGACTGCACCGCGGACAGCCTCCATGTGGGCTCGCTGCTGCCGATCATGCTGCTGCGCTGGTGGCAGCAGGCCGGCCACAAGCCGATCGTGCTGATGGGCGGCGGGACCACCAGGGTCGGCGACCCGTCGGGCAAGGACGAATCCCGCCAACTGCTCTCGGAAGAGCGTATCGCCGCCAACATGGACGGCATAAAGCGGGTGTTCTCGCAGTTCCTCGCCTTCGGCGACGGTCCGACCGATGCGCTGATGATGAACAACGCGGACTGGCTCGACGGGCTTTCATACATCCCGTTCCTGCGCGATTACGGACGTCATTTCTCGGTCAACCGCATGCTGGGCTTCGATTCGGTCAGGCTGCGGCTCGACCGGGAACAGCCGCTGAGCTTCCTCGAATTCAACTACATGGTGCTCCAGGCCTACGACTTTCTGGAGCTGAACCGGCGCACCGGCTGCATCCTGCAGATGGGCGGGTCCGACCAGTGGGGCAATATCGTCTCGGGTATCGAGCTGGCGCGGCGCACCGACGCGGCCTCCCTCTACGGCCTGACCTCGCCGCTGCTCGCCACCGCCTCGGGCGAGAAGATGGGCAAGACCGCGGGCGGCGCCGTCTGGCTCAACGCCGACCGCGTGAGCCCCTATGACTACTACCAGTTCTGGCGCAACGCCGCGGATGGCGATGTCGGCCGCTTCCTGCGGCTGTTCACGACGCTGCCGCTCGACGAGATCGCCCGGCTCGAAGCGCTGCGCGACGCCGAGATCAACGAGGCCAAGAAAGTGCTCGCCCGCGAGGCGACGGCGCTGTGCCACGGCGCCGGGGAGGCGGAGGGCGCCGAAGCAACCGCGCGCACCACGTTCGAGGACGGTGCGCTGGGCGCCGATCTGCCGCGCTATTCGCTCGACCGGGCCGAGCTGGAGGCAGGGATCGCGGCTTTCGAGCTGGTCGCGCGCGCGGGGCTCGCCGCGTCCAAAGCCGATGCCAGGCGGCTGATCCGGGGCGGCGGCGGGCGGCTCAACGACCGCGCCTTCGACAACGAGATGCAGACGGTCACGCTGGGCGACCTGACATCGGACGGGGTGATCAAGCTGTCCGCGGGCCGCAAGAGGCATGTGATCGTGACGCCCGGCTGAAGGCGTCCGCCCGGTCGCCCGGTCACCGGTCGGGCGGCGGCTCCGGCGGCAAATCCTCGCGCTCGGCCTCGAAGATCCGGAAGATGTTGCGCAACACGCCGGGCGTCAGCACGCCCAGCGGGTTCACGGTGAAGGACGGCTGTTCGATCTTGCCGCGGATCGCGAAGGGCGCGGCGAACAGGCCGCCGCCCTTCTCGCCGGAAAAGAGAATGCCGATGCCCGGCACCCCGCCGAGCGCCGCGTTGAGCGGATAGGCCGGCACCAGGGTGCCGTCGATGTCCAGGGTCTCGCCATCGACATCGATCGTGCCGCGGCCGGTCACGCCGAAACCGGTCCCGAACGCCCGCGCCTCCGAAAAGCGGATCGTCGAGCCGCTATGGGTGAAGGGGATGACGAGCGCCGTCACCCGGACCCCGCGCCCGCCGAGCTCCTGCGACAGGGAGCCGAGGGATGCCAGTTGAAGCGCCTGCACGAGCCTGGGCGCGCCGGTGAGCACGAAATCGCGGATGGTGAGCCTGCCTTCCCACTGCCCGGCCTCGTCGCCGGTGAGGCGCTTCGCCGACACGGCGAGGCGGCCGCCGCGAACCCATTTCGTCTCGCCCACCAGGCCGAACATCTCACCGGCATCCATGCTGGTCGCCTGAAGCCGTCCGTCGCCTTCGCGCGGGCGGTAGCTGAGGTCAAAGCGCATTCCATTGGGGAATCGGGCGGAAAGGTCGATCGCCTGCCAGCCCCCTTCCCGATACCGGGCGTTGAGCGTTGCGTTCTCGACCGAGCGGCCGCGGGTCAGCAGCACGCGGTCGATTTGCGCGGCGATGCGAAGCGGCGGCAGGGATGTCCCGCCCGCCCGGCCCGTCAGGCGCTGGATCGGCGCGGCGTTGAAGAGCCGGGCACGGGCGTCGATGGTCCAGCCCTCCGCCTCGTCGATCGCCAGCTTGCCCGCGAGGTCGAAGCGGTCGGGGACGACGAGGCTGTCGATGTCCACCTTGCGGATGCTCCCGCGGTCGAGCCTCATTTGGCCCGCCGCCCGGAGATCGCCGGCGACGAGCTCCTTGATTCGGATCGTCCGCGCCCGGCCGGCCTCGAACGCGACCTCGAACGCCGCCTTTCCCGCCACGCCGGGGGGTTTCCACCACTCGAGCGGCGGCAGGGCGAACTCCGCTTCGGCTGCGTCCAGCGTGCCGGTGGCGCGCGCCGCGCCGCCGGAGAACACCGCATAGGCGGCCTCGACCGTGAGCGGGCCTTTGACGAGGGGGGCGAGCGTGACGCCCAGGCGCTTCCGGTCGGCCTCGGTCAGCCGCGCGCGAACCGTAAAGCGACGGCGCGGCTCCTCGGTCCCGGAAAAATCCTCGCGCCAGCCGACGACGGCGGAGACGCCGGAAAGACGGGCCTTTCCATCGATATTCATGCCCCGGTTGTCGAGCGTGAAGCGAAGCGTTCCATCGGTCAGGTCCCGATCGAGAAATACCCCGTCGGCGGCCGCGCGCGTAAGCGTCCCCGATGCGCCGAGCGTCGTATCCTCCAGCGCCAACGCATCGATCAGCGGGAAGCTTCCCTCGATCCGCATCGCCAGCCGGCCCCGGACCCGGCCGGGACCGAGACCGATCCTGGAGGCGTAGCCGAGGCGCGGATGATCGAGCACCGAGAGCGCCGTCGCGACGGGCCCGGTGATCCGGGCCGCCAATTCCAATTGCGCCTGGTCGGCCGAGAGCCCGGTAATGTCGATCCGGCCGTCATCCAGGAGGAGATCGGAAACCCGCCCCCCATCGACGGCGATCCGCACCCGGTCGCGGTCGATGGTGACGGACCCGCGGGCTTCGGTGATGGGCGGCAGCGGTTTGAGGTAATGCAGGGTCGCCCGCGTGAGTCCGAGCGTCACCTTGACGCGCTCGATCTTCGCCCCACCGTCGGGAAAGGACGCGGCGAGTTCGGCGGCGAGACCGCGGACCTCGCCCTGGTTGAGATTGGCGGTCAGCCACCGGCGCGCGCCCTTCGCCACCCCCTCGGGCCAGTACTGCCCGAGCGCCGACATCGTCATCCCGTCGAGCTTCGCACGCGCCTTCAACCGCGGCGTCCCGTCGAGCCCGGCGAGCGTGCCGGTCATCGAAAGCCTCGGCTTGCCCAGATCGATGTCCAGCTTGTCGATTTCGACCGACCGGTCGGCGGCGCCGTAGCGCCCGTTGAGCACCAGCGACCGGATGTCATAGCGGTGGCCGGCGAGCGCCGCGGGGCGCAACGTGCCCGCGCCGCCGCTTACGGTGAAGCGCGCGTCCTCGATGCTGCCGCCGGCTCCGGACGTCGCCTCGATATGACCCTGGAGGGGGAGGGAGATGCCGCCGAGATCGGGGAGCCCGGGGAACCAGCCGGCCAGTGTCGCGGCAAGGCGGCTGGGAACGAGGCCGCGAAAGTCGAGCGCGACATGCGTCGTTCGGTCGGCGAGCCGGTACTCGGCCGTCCCGCCCAGCGAGAGCCGCTTGTCGCCGGACCAGCCGTCGAGATCGAAAACGCAGACGATCGCCCGCTCCAGGCGCTCGAAATCGACCGATACCCGATCCGGGCTCATGCGCAGCCCGAGCAGCCGGTCGTCCAGCGAGACCGAGGCGCGGTGGATCGCGATACGGTCGAGTTTCCTCAACAGGCTGTTGCCGGAACCGCCCGCATTGCCGGACTCGAACAAAGTGAGGGATTTGCCGCCCTCCCCGACCAGGCCGATGCTCAGCGTGCCGTCTTTGCGCCTGACCACCGCAACCCCGGCGTCGCTCAGCCTGATCGTCTTGAGCACCAGCTTGCCGTCGAGCAGCGCCGGCAGCGACAACCCGATGGAGATCTCCGGAATCCGGGCGACCACACCCCCGTCCTCGCCGCGCAGCTCGGCGTCGGACATCACCAGGTCGAGCGGGCGCCTTGTGCCGCCCCAGGTCAGCATCAGGTCGGAGAAGGCGATGCGGTGGGGCAGGTCGAGCGCGGCGAGCCGTTCCTCCACATAGGGTTTGAGAAAGCCGAGGGAGACCGGGCCTTCGGACAATTTCCACACGCCGTAGAGGGCCAGACTCACCACCGTGAGGACGCAGAGGACGGCGACATCGAGGCCGATACGGGACAGTCGGCGCATCATGGCAGGGCACGGCCCGCTTGACCGGGCAGGATCGGCGGCACAGTTTCGCCCAGCCTCCCCAGCGACGGAGAAATGCGCTTGACGCGAATCGCGAGCGAGTTGATCGCCGACATCGGAGCCATGCCCCCGCCGGCGAGCGCGGCGGCCGCCGAGCTCGCCTTCGAACGCTGGGAAGAGGCCGCGGCGGAGGCCCCGCCGGAGACCGCGAGGCGCGCCCGCGCGCTCGCCGCCGACCCGGCCGCGCGGTCAGTGCTGGCGTCGATGTTCGGAAACAGCCCCTTTCTCACCCAATGTGCCATCCGCGATATCGCATTCGCCTGTGATTTGCTCGCCGAAGGCGTGCAGGCGGCGTGGGACCGGACGATGACGGCGCTCGATTGCATTGGGCCGCACGATGCCGGCACGGAAGAGATAATGTCGGCGCTTCGCATCGCCAAGAGAAGAACCTCGCTCGCCACCGCCGTCGCCGACCTCGGCGGCGTCTGGCCGGTCGAGGTTGTGTGCGCCCGACTCTCTGACTTCGCCCAGCGGGCGCTGACGATCGCCGCCGACCACCTGCTCGCCGGGGCGGCGGCGGCGGGCGACATCGTGCTGCCTGCACCGGACGATCCGTCGCTCGCCTCCGGATGGATCGTGCTCGGCATGGGGAAGCTCGGCGGGCGGGAGCTCAACTACTCGAGCGATATCGACCTGATCGTGCTCTATGACGGCGCGCTGATCGAATACACCGGCAGGACCAGCCTTCAACAATGCATGATCCGCCTCACCCAGAGCCTGGTCAAGGTGATGGCCGAACGCACCAGCGACGGCTACGTCTTCCGCACCGACCTCAGGCTGCGCCCCGATCCGGGATCGACGCCGGTCGCGGTCGCCACCCGGGCGGCCGAGATCTACTACGAGAGCGCCGGCCAGAACTGGGAACGGGCGGCGATGATCAAGGCCCGCCCGGTCGCCGGCGACATCGTGGCGGGAGAGGCGTTTCTCGAAATGTTGCGGCCGTTCATCTGGCGCAAGAGCCTCGATTTCTTCGCCATCCAGGACATCCATTCGATCAAGCGCCAGATCAACGCCCAGCGCGGCGGCTCCACGATGGAAGTCGCCGGGCACGACATCAAGCTCGGCCGCGGCGGCATCCGCGAGATCGAGTTCTTCGCGCAGACCCAGCAGCTCATCTGGGGCGGGCGCGACCCTTCGCTGAGGCTGCGCGCGACCTGCGACGCGCTGCGCGCGCTGGCCGGCACGGGTCTTCTCGAATCCATCGTTAGCAGCCGGCTGATCCGGGCATACCGGTTCCACCGCCGGCTGGAGAACCGCTTGCAGATGGTCGACGATCAGCAGACCCACAGCCTGCCGGAGGACGAGGCGGAGCTGCGCCGCATCGCCCTCATGATGGGGTATGCGGACCGGCCCGGCTTCGAGGCCGCGCTGCTCGAGGAGCTGCGCGCGGTCGAATCGCACTACGCCGTCCTGTTCGAGAAGACCCCCGACCTCTCGGGGCCAGGCAACCTGGTCTTCACCGGCGCGGACGACGACCCGGAAACGCTGGAGACCCTGGCGCGGCTGGGCTTCAGGGAGCCGAGCCGGGTCGCGGAACGCATTCGCGTCTGGCATCACGGCCGCTACAACTCGACCCGCAGCGCGCGGGCGCGCGAATTGCTGACCGAGCTTGTTCCGACGGTTCTGGAAACCCTGTCGACCACCAACGACCCGGACGCCGCACTGCTCAGATTCGACGACTTCCTGCGGACGCTTCCGGCCGGGGTGCACGTCCTCTCCCTGTTCACCAACAACCCGGCCCTGCTCGGGCTGCTCGCCAAGATCATGGGAAGCGCGCCCCGTCTCGCGGACTGGCTCAGCCGCCACCCGATCATGCTGGAAGGCGTGCTGCAGCCCGCGTCGCTCGACTTCAACGCCGGCAGCGACCGGCTGACCGCCGACCTCGAAGGGGCGCTCGGCGAAGTGTATTACTACGAGGAAAAGCTCGACATCTGCCGCTACTGGAACAACGCCCACGTCTTCGAGATCGGCGTGCAGATGCTGGACGGCCGGATCGACGGGGCGGATGCGGGCCGGCCGCTGGCCGATCTCGCCACTTCCTGCGTGCGCGCCCTGCTGCCCGCGACCGCGCGCGAGTTCGCGCGCGAACACGGCGCGGTGCCGGACAGCGCCTTCGCCGTGCTCGGTTTCGGCAAGCTCGGCGGGCGGGAGCTTACCACCGAGTCGGACCTCGACCTCCTCTTCCTCTACGAGACCGGGGACGAACATGCCGAATCGGACGGATCGCGCCCGCTGCCCTGCCAGACCTACTACGCCCGGCTGTGCCAGCGTTTCATCGGCGCCATGTCCGCGCCGACCAACGAAGGGAAGCTCTACGAGGTCGACATGCGGCTGCGCCCGGCCGGCGCGTCGGGGCCGATCGCCACCTCCCTCGCGGCGTTCACGCGCTATCAAAACGAAGATGCCTGGACCTGGGAGCACCTGGCGCTGACCCGCGCCCGGGTGATCGCGGCGCCCGCGGCTTTCGCCGCGCGCATCGAGCGAACCATCGCCTCCGTCCTGACCCGGGAGCGCGATCCCGACCGGCTGGTCTGCGCGGTGGCCAACATGCGGGAGAGAATGGAGGGCGAGCTCGCGGTCGACGACTTCTGGTCGATCAAGCGGTTTCGCGGCGGCATGATCGACATCGAGTTCATCGCCCAGTATCTCCAGCTTCGCCACGCCGGCAGACACCCCGACATGCTGTCGACCAACACCACCGACGCGCTCGAACGGCTCGCCGGGGCGGGCTGCCTGGAACCGTCCGTCGCCGACGAGTTGATCGAGGCGATGACCCTGTGGCGGCGGCTGCAGGGGATCGTCCGCCTCGCCTTCGGCGCCGGTGTGGCGGGCCGCCGTGAATCGCCGGCCCTGCAGGAATTCGTCGCCCGCGCGCTGGGCGCGGCGGACTACGCGGCGCTGGAGAAGACGAGCCTCGCTTTCGCCGCCCGGTCCCGGCGGCATTTCGAGGACATCGTCGCCCGACCGGCGGCGGCGCTGATGGCCGCAAGCGACACCGCGACAGGAAAGGATCGCCGATGACAGTGGAGATCGGACAGCGCGCACCGGATTTCGAGATGGCGACCGATGGCGGCGGGACCGTCTCGCTCGCCGGCCTCGCCGGCAGCAAGGTCGTGCTCTACTTCTACCCGAAGGACGACACGGCGGGATGCACCAAGGAAGCCTGCGGGTTCCGCGATTCGCATCCCGCCTTCACCGGGCTCGACGCCGCGGTGATCGGCGTATCGAAGGACAGCGTCGCCAAGCACGACAGGTTCAAGGCGAAGCACGATCTGCCCTTCACGCTCGCCGCCGATCTCGATGGCAGCGTCTGCGACAGCTACGGGATTTGGGTCGAGAAATCCATGTACGGGCGGAAATATATGGGAATCGAGCGCGCGACCTTCCTGATCGACGAAACCGGCATGGTGCGCAGGATCTGGCGCAAGGTCAGGGTCAACGGGCATGTCGAGAGCGTGCTCGAAGCCGTCGAGTCGCTGTGACCCCCCAGGCGGGCGCTCGGTGCGGGCGCTCGGTGCGGGCGCTCAGTGCGGGCGCGGCAGTTTGAGATAGCCGTAACGGTTGCCCGAGCGCACGCGTATCGACAGCACGTCGTCGTCCCTGAGCACGGTCAGGCGGATTTCCTCCCCCGGCTCCCCGGCGGCCCAGATCGTCCGGTAATATTCCGGCAGCCCGGACACCGCGACGCCTTCGACGGAGAGGATGAAGTCGCCCGGCTGCATGCCGTATTGGTCGCCGGGCCCGTTGGCGGCAACGCCGGTGACCACCAGCCGGTCGTCCGACTCGGCGACATAGGCGCCGAGCCAGGGGCGCGGCGCGCGGAGCGCCCGCCCGGTACGCACCATGTCGCCGCGGATCGGCGCCAGCAGGTCGATCGGCACGAACAGATTGCCGGGCACCGTCTCGCCACCGTCGAGCGAATGCTCGACATAGAGCGACCCGCAGCCCACCAGGCTGCCCGAGGCGTCGATCAGGGCGGCGCCGCCCCAATAGGGGTGGACGGGGATGGTGCAGATCGCCTCGTCGAGCATGTATTCCCAGGATCCCGCGAACTCGCGCACCACCGCCACCTCGCCCTCGATCGCGTGCTTCATGCCGCCGAACGAGGCGATGACCACCGGATCCTTCGCCGAAACCTCCCGCGACCGGCCGATCGCCACCGGCCGGGCATCGACCGCCTCGTCCGCGCGCACCAGGCCCAACCCGGTCTCGTGGTCGTAGGCGACCGGGCTCGCCGCCACGGTTCGTCCGGCATTGTCGGTGAGGGCGATCGTCTCCGCCTCGGAGATCAGATAGCCGATCGTCAGCACCAGCCCGTCCTCGCCGATCAGCACGCCGTTGCCCTCGCGCTCGGTGCCGAGGATGGTCGCGGTGAAGGCGCTTGAGGGCACCTCGGCGCGGAGCCGGAAAATCGCGCCCAGAACCCGGTCGAGGTCATAGGCGAGCCGCGTCCGGTCGGGGCGTTTGGCACCCATCAGCGCGGGATGGACGATGTCGAGAACGCCGTCCGGCCGGTGCCCGTTGGCGCGCTGGATCCCTGACATGATGTTCCGATCGGTTGGGGAGCCCAGGCGAGGCTAACCGCTCGCTCCGGCCGACACAACGCGGCGCTACCCGTCCTCCAGCGGCACCAGGGCGTCGGTCAGCAAGGCCCGGATATCGTCCGGCATGGGCGCCGAGAGCCGGGTCACGGGGTCGAAGAACACCTCGACCGATTCGAGCGTCGCGGTCAGGGTGCCGTTGTCGACATTGTACATCCGGCTCAGATGGGTGCAGCTCTTGCCGCCGACCCGAATGAAGGCGGTCTCGATGCGCAGCAGCTCCCCGGCCTTCATTTCGTGGATGAAATCGATGGTGTTCCTGGCGACCACCAGCATCGCCCCGCGCGCCTTCATCTGGCTATGCGGACAGCCGACATGGCTCCAGATATGGAACCCGGCATCGTCGAAGAAGTTGCAGTAATGGCGCACGTTCATGTGCCCGAACTGGTCGCAATACCAGGGATGGACGACCGCGCGATGGGTCTCGTGCCAGGTTCCCAATCGATTTCTCCCCGCTGACGGTTCGCGCTCTCTTTGTCGATGGCGGGCGGGCTGTCAAGCCGGTCGCCGGCCGGGTTGACGCAAGCCGCCCGAGGCCGCCCACTATGCGGCGCGCAACCGGCGGGGTTCGGCCATGGATTTCGGAGTCAGCTTCGCGACCGCCGCGGAGCATTGGAAGACGGTCAAGCGGGCCGAGGCGCTCGGCTTCGACTATGCCTGGTTCTCGGACACCCAGCTGCTGAACGCCGACGTGTTCGTCGCCATGGCGGCCGCGGCCGTGGAAACCTCGCGGATCCGGCTCGGCACCGCCGTCGTCGTGCCCTCGAACCGGATCGCCCCGGTCACCGCCAACGCGCTCGCCTCGCTCAACAAGCTGGCGCCCGGCCGCATCGATTTCGGCATCTCCACCGGGTTCACCGCGCGGCGGACGATGGGGCGGGGCGCGGTGACGCTGGCCGGGATGGCCGACTACATCGATGTCGTGAAGGGTCTGCTCGACGGCGAAACCGTGGCGTGGACGGATGCCGAGGGGACCAGCAAGATCCGCTTCCTCAACCCCGAGCACGGGCTGATCAATATCGACGATCCGGTCCGTTTCCACGTCTCGGCGTTCGGCTCGAAGGGGCGGCGGCTCACCGCGAAGCTGGGGGCGGGCTGGATGTCTTCGGTCGCCAATCGCGAGCGCGCGATCGCCGATGCCGCCGATATGCGCGAGGCCATGCGCGAGGCGGGGCGCGACCCGTCCGGCCTCTACGCGACGGCGATCACCGGCGGCTGCGTGCTTGCCGAAGGCGAGGCGTTCGACAGCGACCGGGCGAAGGCGCTCGCCGGACCGGCCGCCGCCGTGGTGCTGCACAACCTGGTCGAGCAGGAGCGGTTCGGCTCGATCCGGCTCGATCTGCCCGGCGCCCTCGCCCCGCTGCTGGAGCGGTACCGCGCGCTCTACCGCGGCTATACGCCGGAGGATGCGCGCTATCTCACCCTGCATCGCGGCCATCTGCTGTTTCTCCGCCCGGACGAGGCGCCGCTGATCACCGCCGAACTGATCCGCCACGCGACCATCACCGGCACCAAATCCGAGCTGCGCGAGACCATCCGGGCGCTGGGAGATGCGGGCTTCAACCAGTTCTCGTGCCACATCCGCTTCGGGCACGAGGAAACGCTCGACGAATGGGCGGAGGTGATCGCGGGTTTGTGAGGCTTCGGGCTATCCAGCGTCCGGGCCGGGCAGACCGCCGCCCAGCTTGGCGGCGAGCGCCGCGGCCATGAAGGCGTCGAGATCGC
The DNA here is from genome assembly GCA_965205995.1 of Alphaproteobacteria bacterium. Taxonomy (GTDB): domain Bacteria; phylum Pseudomonadota; class Alphaproteobacteria; order MPNO01; family MPNO01; genus MPNO01. The sequence goes on from OZ242200.1 coordinate 1,499,330, forward strand.
CGTCGAGAACGGCCTGCGGATTCCCCTTCTCGATGCTGGTCCGCAGATCCTTGACCATCTGATAGGGCTGCAGGACGTAAGAGCGGATCTGGTGCCCCCAGCCGATATCGCTCTTGGCGGCGTGCTCGGCCTGGGTCTCGGCCTCGCGCCTCTGCAGCTCCATCTCGTAGAGCCGGGCGCGGAGCATCGTGAAGGCCGCGGCGCGGTTGCGGTGCTGCGACCGGTCGCTCTGGCACTGGACGACGATATTGCTCGGCAAATGGGTGATCCGCACCGCGCTGTCGGTCCGGTTGACATGCTGGCCGCCGGCGCCCGAGGCGCGGTAGGTGTCGATCCGGATGTCCTTGTCGTCGATCTCGATCTCGATGTCGTCCTCGACCACCGGATAGGCCCAGACCGAAGCGAAGCTGGTATGCCGTCGCGAGCTCGCATCGAAAGGCGAGATCCGCACCAGGCGGTGAACGCCGCTCTCGGTCTTGAGCCAGCCATAGGCGTTCTCGCCCTTGACGCGCATGGTGACGGACTTGAAGCCGGCTTCCTCGCCGAGGCTTTCCTCGAGCACCTCGACGGCATAGCCATGCGCCTCGGCCCAGCGTGTGTACATCCGGGCCAGCATCTCCGCCCAGTCCTGCGACTCGGTGCCGCCGGCGCCGGCGTGGATCTCGACGAAGCTGTCATTGGCATCGGCCTCGCCGGAGAGCAGGGTCTCGGTCTCCATGCGGGCCGCGCGTTCCCGGATTTTGAGCAACGCGGCCTCGGCCTCGGCGACGATTTCCCGGTCCTCCTCGGCTTCGCCGAGCTCGATCATATCGCGATTGTCCCGCGTCTCCCGGTCGAGCTCGCGATAGAGGTCGAGCGCGCTCTCGATCCGGGTGCGCTCCCGCATCACGTCGCGCGCGCGCTCGGGGCTGTCCCAGAACGCCGGATCTTCGACCAGAACGTTCAGCTCGGCCAGCCGGGCTTCCGATCCTTCGGGGTCAAAGATGCCTCCTCAGCAGCGCAAGCGACTGCTCGATCTCGCCGAGGACGGATTCGATCTCCGCGCGCATGTCAGGCGGCCCCGAAATTTCTCGATCGTGTGGCGGGCAGGATCAGTATAAATCGCGGCGGCGTCCGGGTGTAGCCGGGTTGTCCGCCGCCGGCGCCGTGCCGTTCCCGATGACGGGCGCGGCGGAGACCGGCTCGGTTCCCGGCTTGAACGCTTCGAGGATGACGCCCCTGCCCGGCCCGCGGGCGACCAGACCGGTCGTCGTGTCCACCCGAACCAGGCGGATCCCGGGGGGGATGCGGAACGGCGTCGCCGGCCTGTCCTTGAGCGCCGCCTCCATGAAGTCCCGGAACACCGGGGCCGCCACCGACGAACCGGTTTCGCTTCGACCGAGGGATTTGGGTGAGTCGAAACCGACGAACACACCGACCGCGAGATCGGGCGAGAAGCCGATGAACCAGGTGTCGCGGTTGTCATTGGTGGTTCCGGTTTTTCCGGCGAGCGGCTTGCCGACCGCGCGAATGCGCCGGCCGGTGCCGCGCTGGACCACGCCCTCCAGCATCGAGACCACCTGATAGGCGCTCCCCGGGTCGGCAACGCGCTCGCGGGTATCGGGCAAATCGGGCTCGGCCTGGCCGCTCCAGGCAATCTCGGTGCAGCCGGGACAAAGGCGCCCGTCGTGCCTGAACACGGTCTTGCCGTTGCGGTCCTGGATCCGGTCGAGGAATGTCGGCACGATCCTCCTTCCGCCATTGACCAGCATCGCATAGGCGGTGGTGAGGCGGAGCAGCGTGGTCTCGCCCGCGCCCAGGGACATCGACAATATCCGCGGTAAACGGTCCACCACGCCGAGGCGTTCGGCATAGCGCGCCACCGCGTCCATGCCGATGCGCTGCGCCACGCGGACGGTCATCAGGTTGCGGGATTTCTCGATGCCGATCCGCATCGGGCTCGGCCCATAGAAGCGCCGCGTGTAGTTGGAGGGCTTCCACTTGCCCATCCCCGGTCCCTGATCGATGACGAATGGGGCGTCGAGCACCAGGGTCGACGGTGTAAACTCGTGATCCAGGGCGGCGAGATAGACGAAGGGCTTGAAGGCCGAGCCGGGCTGGCGCCTGGCCTGGGTGGCGCGGTTGAACTCGCTGGCTTCGAAACTGAACCCGCCGGTCAGAGCGAGCACGCGGCCGGTATGGGGATCGAGCGCCACCAGCGCGCCGTCGATATCGGGGATCTGACGGAGGGCGTAGCCGGTGCGCTCCCCGGCCTCGGCCCCGCCGTCGTCCGCCGCGGCCAGGGGTTCGACCGCCACCACGTCGCCGCGGGCGAGCACGTCGGAAACGCGAACCACCGCCGGGCCCCGGCTCAGGTCCTCCAGCCGCTTGCGCGCCCAGCGCAGCCGGTCGAGCGGGATCGTCCCGCGCGCTCCCGAGGCGAGGCGGATTCCGGCGGCGGTGTCGGTGACGAGATCGACCGCGGCCAACCGCCAGCGATCCGGCATGCCGGCGATCTCGATCCGCGACAATTGGGCGGCGATGGGCAGGTCCGCATCGATCCGGGCGACCGGACCGCGCCAGCCATGACGCCGGTCATAGGCGATCAGACCGCTGCGCAGCGCTCGATCGGCCTCGGCCTGCAAACGCGGATCGAGCGTGGTGCGCACCGACAGGCCGCCGCCATAGAGCTGGGTTTCCCCGAACCGGGAGGCGAGCTCGCGGCGGACTTCCTCGACGAAATGTTCCGCCCTGGCGACCAGCACCTCGTCGGGGGGCCTGAGCGTCACCGGGCCGGTCCGGGCCAATGCCGCCTCGGCTTCGGCGATGTGTCCGTCGGCCAGCATCCGGCCGATCACATAGTCCCGCCTCGCGCGCGCCGCCTTGGGCCGGCGCTTTGGGTTGTAGTTGTTGGGCGCCTTGGGCAGTCCGGCGAGAAAGGCCGCCTCCGCGACCGTCAGCTCGTCGAGCGACTTGTTGAAATAGTTGATCGCCGCCGCCGCGACGCCGTAGGAGCCGAGACCGAGATAGATCTGGTTGAGGTAGAGCTCGAGAATGCGCCGCTTCGACAGCGCGCGCTCGATCCGGAAGGCGAGCAGGATCTCGCGAATCTTGCGCCGGTAGGACACGGCGTCGGTCAGCAGGAAATTCTTCGTGACCTGCTGGGTGATGGTCGATGCGCCGACCGGCCGCCGGTCGGTGCCGGCGTGCATGATATTCCTGACCAGCGCGGCGGCGATCCCGGGAACATCGATCCCCGGGTGCTCGAAGAAGGTCTTGTCCTCGGCCGAGAGGAAGGCGTCGATCACCCTGCGGGGCATGGCGGTGACCGGGACGAAGACCCGCTTTTCCGTCGCGAACTCGGCGAGCAGCCGGCCGTCTCCGGCATGGATGCGGCTCACCACGGGCGGCTCGTAGTCGGCGAGCTGGGCATAGTCCGGCAAGCCGCGGCTATAGGAATGGAGCAGCCAGACGATCCCGCCGCCGGCGAGAAGGCCGACGACGACCAATGCCAAAGCCAATACGCCGATGGTCTTTAGAACACGCATGCCGACTGCGAATCACCGGGCCGTTCCCGCCGGGGCGAGGATCGAGGCCCCAGCGGCCGATCAGGAAGATATGGAGAGCGATGTTACCGTTTAAAGGCCTGTTCGCGCGCAAAATAGCTGTCGACGGCGCGGACGATCGCGGCAGCGGTGCGATCGCGATCGCGTTTCCGGTTGAGGCTGCGCTCTTCCGACGGGTTCGACAGATAGCCGAGCTCGACCAGAACCGAGGGAACGTCGGGCGCCTTGAGAACCGCGAAGCCCGCGAAGCGGTGCGTGTTGCGAAGGAGCGGGCGGACCGTCCCGATCTCGCGCGTGAGAATGCGCGCGAAGGCCGCGGAATCGTTCATCGTCTGGCGTCGCGCGAGATCGATCAGAAAACTGGCAACCTCCGAGGTCTGCTCCGTGAGATCGATGCCGGCGATCAGGTCGGCCTTGTTCTCCTTGGCGGCGAGCGCCGCCGCCCGCCTGTCCGAGGCGCGTTCAGAGAGCGTGTAGACCGAGGCGCCGCGCACCTTTCTGCTGCGGATCGAATCGGCGTGGAGCGAAATGAACAGGTCCGCTGCATGCCGGCGGGCAGTTGCGACCCGCCGGCGAAGCGGCACGAACACGTCGCGCCCGCGGGTCACCACCACCCGGTAGCGCCCGGTCGCCCGGAGCTGTCTCGCGAGCGCCAGGGCGTGGCTCAGCGTCACCCGCTTTTCGCGCGTGCCCCGCGCCCCGATGGCGCCGGGATCGACGCCGCCATGACCGGGATCGATGGCCACCGTCTTCAGACTGCGCAGGATGCGGCGCTTGGGAAGCGGGATCGATTCGGTTTCCGGCGGGGGCTCCGAGGCGCGCCTCGGCAGTGCGCGGCGCGCGAACTCGGCGGCGCCCACCGCGCGCAGATCCACCACCAGCCGATAGCCGCGATTGCGTTTCGGAGGCAGCAGGAACGCCTTGTCGATCGCGACCGGGCCGGAGACGTCGAGCACCACGCGCGAAATCGTGTCGCGGAAATGACCGTAGCGGAACGCCTTGACCAGCCCGCCTTTCGGCGACTTGAGAGGGTCGAGCCTCCAGGTCACCGGCGGCAGGTCGACAACCACCCGGTAGGGATTGGCGAGGGTGAAGGCGGCAAACCCCACCTTCGCGCTGAGATCCAGGACCAGCCGGGTCGTGCCCTTGCCGGCACCGATGCGGGCGCCCAGAACGTGGGTGGCGGCATCGGCGGCGACCGCACCGAAGGCAAGCAGCGCCAGCGCGACTCCGAGGGGCGTCCAGAGGCGCCTTCGTCTCAGGAACATGTGCTAGGCCCCAAATCCCCGACCGCATCTATACGCGCGGCCGGCGACTTAGTCCACGACCGGGCAACCGCCGCGGTGCCGCTCTACAAGGTCGATATCGTCCCGCGGGCCGCGATCAGTCACGCAGGTCCGCGAGCGCGATGATGCGGTATTCCTCGATATTCCCCATCGCGTTGCCGGCGACCACCCGGCGCAGCTCGTCGTGGTCGTCGACGTCGACCAGCGTCGCATAGCCCTTGAGCCCGGCGATCGGATGGACGGTGGCCCGATTGCTCTCGCCCAGGGAAACGAAGTGGTTGACGCACTGGCCCACCGGCGCGTCCTTCGTACGATGCGGCGGAGGGCGGTTGATGATCAGGAATTTCGCCATGTCTCGCCCCCTGGCTATTGGATGATCCCGGCTTCGCGCATCGCCCGGGTTTCGCCTTCGAGCGTGCCGAGCGGATAGACCTCGTAGGATCCCCAGCTACCGCCGGGGTTGCGGAACAGCAGCGTCATCAACTCGTCATGGTCGTCGACGTCGAGGAAAACCGCGAAACCCGCGCCGTTATCCTCGATGATCTCGTAGACCTCCGCCCTGCCCGCGTCGCGCAGCGCCCGCCACTGGGCCCGGGCGCCGTCGACATTTGCCTTTTGCGGCAGCGGCTTCCTGGGCCGCGCCAGAACCAGGAACTTGGCCATCTGCGCTCCTCAGCCTCGCACCGCGCCGATCAGGTCGATCTCGATCATCGCATCCTCGACCAGGAGGCCCGTGGTCCCCACCGTCGTTCGCGCCGGCGGGGTTTTGAAATATTCTTTCCAGACCTCGTCGAAAGCATTGAAATCGTCAAGGTCTTCGAGGAACACCTGCGCCTTGATCACGTCGTCGAGCGAGCTTCCGGCGGCGGCGAAGGTGCGCGTCAGGTTGTCGAGGATATAGCGGGTGCGCTTCTTGATGTTCGAGCCGTAATACGGAAAGGCCGGATCGATTCGGGCCTCGGCCGGGACGCCGGTCGCGAAATCGCTCGGCACCTGGCCCGCCGCGAAGACGTAATCGCCCAGCCGGTACGCCTCGGTGTAGTTGGCGAGCGGCTGCGGGCTTTGGGATCGGATGGCGGTGCAGTCCAACGCGCCCGGGACGTAGCCGATCAGGTCGATCTCGATCATCGAATCCTTGACCAGAAGGCCGGTCGTGCCGACGGTCGTGCGCGCCGGCGGGGTGCTGAAATACTCCTTCCAGACCTCGTCGAAGGCGTCGAACTCGTTGAGATCCTCCAGGAAGACCTGCGCCTTGACGATGTGATCGAGCGAGGAACCCGCCGCCTCGAAGGTCCTGGCGAGGTTGCCCAGCACATAGTGGGTGCGTTTCTTGATGTCGGAGCCGTAATAGGGAAATGCCGGGTCGGTCCGCGCCTCGGGCGGGATTCCGGTCTTGAAGTCGCTGGGCAGCTGGCCGGCGGCGAAGACCAGCCCGCCCACCCGGTAGGCCTCGGTATAGGCGGCGAGCGGCTGGGGCGCATCCGACGTCACCGCGGTGCAGTCGAGCTCGCCGGGGACATAGCCGATCAGGTCGATCTCGATCATCGCGTCGCGGACCAGAAGCCCGCTGGTGCCGACCGTCGTGCGCGCCGGCGGGGTCTTGAAATATTCCTTCCAGACCTCATCGAAGGCGTTGAACTCGTTGAGATCTTCGAGGAAGACCTGCGCCTTGACGATGTGATCGAGCGAAGAGCCTGCCGCCTCGAAGGTCCTGGCGAGGTTCTGGAGCACATAGTGGGTACGCTTCTTGATGTCGGAACCGTAATACGGAAACGCCGGATCGGTGCGCGCCCCGGCCGGGATTCCGGTCCTGAAATCGGTGGGAAGCTGGCCGGCGGCGAACACCAGCCCGCCGGCACGAAACGCCTCGGTATAGGCGGCGAGCGGTTGGGGAATATCGGATTTGACCGCCTCGACCCGCATGATTGGTTCCTTACCGGCCTCTTGGACGAGGATGAAGGGCAATCTTTCTTCGCCTGGACGGGCGTGTCAATCGAGCGGAGTCCGCGGGTTCGGCGCAGGCGGGCGATACCTTCCAAGGATAGCGGTTGAGTGCGCGCCGCCGCGCGATTATGTTGCGGGGCGCGACCGGCATGGACCGGACGCGCACGCGGCACGCTACGGCAATGCCGTGCCGGCAGTGCACCCGGCGGAAACCGGTGCTGCACGCTGACGTCGGATTTTGGAGAAAATGACGGCCGGGCCCGAGACAAGCAGAGATTTCGGCAGCCGAATCGACCGCGGTCGGGCGGACTCCAGTCCGCACGTCCGGTTTTCGACGGCGCCGCTCGTGCCCGCGACCGCAACATGGCCGATTGCGCCGCCGGGACGCCCAGCGTCCCGCCGCGCCGGCCCCGGAGCAATTCATGACCAAACGGATGCTGATCGACGGCACCCACCCCGAAGAGGTGCGTGTCGTCATCTCCAGTGCGAACCGGCTGGACGAATATGACGTCGAGACGTCTACGAAACGCCAGTTCAAGGGAAACATCTATCTAGCCAAAGTCACCCGGGTCGAGCCGTCCTTGCAGGCGGCATTCGTCGATTTCGGCGGCGACCGGCATGGCTTCCTGGCGTTCAACGACATTCACCCCGACTACTTCCAGATCCCGGTCGAGGACCGCGAAGCGCTGGTCGCCGCCGAGAACGCGGAGGGCGGGAACGAGTTCGTCGCCCAGGCGCTGATCGACGAGATCGACAGCACGGTGGAGGAGATGTCCGACACCGACGGGCCGGATGGCGATGAAGCCGAAGCGGTCGAGGACGAGACCGACGCCGCGATCGCCGAGGACACCGGCGCGCCGGTAGCGGATATCGCGACCGCGGACACCGGTGCTTCGGAGGATTCGTTGGATTCGGCGGATTCGACGGAGGCAAACGGCGAGGCGCAGGCCGACGCCGCCGCCGCCGAGGGGACGGAAGACGCTGCCGAGGCCGAGAACGGCGAAAATGGGTCCGGGCGGGAGAGCCTCACGCCCCCGCGCCGGCGCCGCCGGGGGCGCAAGCGCAGTGACGGCGACAGCGACGGCGCCGCCGAATCCGGGTCGGGGCGCCGCCGGGCGCGGCGCTACAAGATCCAGGAAGTCGTCAAGCGGAACCAGATCATCCTGGTCCAGGTGGTCAAGGAAGAGCGCGGCAACAAGGGGGCCGCTCTGACCAGTTACATCTCCCTCGCCGGACGCTACTGCGTCCTGATGCCCAACACCGCGCGCGGCGGCGGTATCTCGCGCAAGATCACCAACGCGAATGAGCGGCGCAAGCTCAAGAAGATCATCGAAGATCTCGAGATCCAGAACGGCATGGGCGTCATCATGCGGACCGCCGGCACCGAACGGAGCAAGGCGGAAATCAAGCGCGATTTCGAGTATTTGAGCCGTACCTGGGACGACGTGCGCGAACGGACCTTCAACTCGATCGCGCCGACCCTGGTCTATGAGGACGCGAGCCTGATCAAGCGCGCCATCCGCGACCTCTACACCAGGGATGTGGAGGAAGTCCTCGTCGACGGGGTGGAGTCCTACCAGACCGCCAAGAAATACATGCGGATGCTGATGCCGAGCCACGCCAAGCGCGTCCAGCGCTATCGCGAGGCCGATATCCCCCTGTTCCACCGCTATCAGATCGAGGGTCAACTCGACGCGATCCACAACCCGGTGGTGCAGCTAAAGTCGGGCGGTTACGTCGTCATCCAGGCAACCGAGGCGCTGGTCTCCATCGACGTGAACTCCGGCCGGTCGACGCGCGAGCGCAATATCGAGGAAACCGCGGTCAACACCAATATCGAGGCAGCCGAGGAGATCGCCCGCCAGCTCAGGCTCCGGGACCTGGCCGGGCTCGTGGTCATCGACTTCATCGATATGCAGGAAGGGCGCCATCTACGCCAGGTCGAGCGCCGTCTGAAGGACGCGATGAAGGCGGATCGGGCGCGGATCCAGATTGGCCGGATCAGCGGTTTCGGCTTGCTGGAGCTGTCGCGTCAGAGGCTGCGCCCGAGCCTGCAGGAGGCGAGCACCCAGACCTGCCCCCATTGCCGGGGGGTCGGGTTCGTCCGTTCGACCGAATCGATGGCGCTCCAGGTGCTGCGTGCGCTGGAAGAAGAGGGCATGCGCCACCGCTTGAGCGAAATCACCGTTTCGATCCCGGGGCTGGTCGCCTTGTACGTGCTCAACAACAAGCGGCCGATGCTGGCGGATATCGAAAACCGCCACGGTTTCCGCATCACGCTGCTCGGCGACGAAAGCGTGGTTCCGCCCGACATGGTGATCGAGCGCGTGCGGGCGACCGCGCCCGAGGACGCGGAACGTTCGGCGGCGGCGGAGGAGGACCAGCCCGCAAAGTCCGAGGAGACGGCGCCCGCGGAAGAGGGTGAGAAGAAGCGCTCGCGGCGCCGGCGCTCGCGGCGCAAGCCCGCTGCCGAGGCGGCCGCGGAAACCGGCGCCGAGACGATCGCGCAGCCCGATACGGAAAGCGCGGCCGCCGAATCCGGCGACGCGGACGCAGACGCGGCCGAAACCGAGAAGCGGCCGAGCCGGAAGCGTTCGGCGCGCCGCGGCGGGCGCCGGCGGTCGGCGCGTGGCGCCAAGACGGAGGCCGGGGAGGCCGCGGTGGCCGCGGTGGCGGAGCCGGACAACGCCGAGACATCCGCCCCGGCGGCAAATGGAGACGGCGCGCCCGAACCGATGCCAGCCGCGGAACCTCCACCCGCACCGGCTCCAGAGCCGGTTCCGGCGCCGGAGCCGGTAGCGGCGGCAGAGCCGGCGCCCGAACCGATGGCCGTTTTCGCACCTGAACCGGTCGCCGTTTTCGCGCCCGAACCGGAGCCCGTAGCGGCTCCAGAGCCGACGCCCGAACCGGTAGCCGTTTTCGCGCCCGAACCGGTCGCCGTTTCCGCGCCGGAACCGGCGCCGGCGGTGGCCGCGCTCGCCGCCGATGCGGCGGGTGGAAATTCCGCGGACCCGGCGGACGACCGTCCGAAACGGCGCGGCTGGTGGCAGAAGATCGTCAAGTAGCCGGCGCGGAGCCTGCTCGCAAATTCCCCGCCGCCCAGGCTTCGAGCCGCGCCAGCGCCTCGCGCATGTCCTGTTGCGATCCGGCGAAGGAAAGCCGCACATAGCCGCCGCCGCGGCGCCGGTCGAAATCGAGACCCGGCGCGACCGCGACCCCGGCCTCGGCGAGCAGGCGGCGGCTCAACTCCCGGCTGTCGAAGCCGAACGCGCCGACATCGGCATAGAGATAGAACGCACCGTCGGCGGGCGCGAAGCGGGCGAAGCCGATCGGCGGCAATCCGGCGAGCAGGATCGCCCGGTTCTCCGCGTAGCGGGCGACATTCCGGTCCAGCTCGTCGGTGCAGTCGAAGGCCGCGATTGCGGCATGCTGCGCCAGCGTCGGCGGCGAGATGAAGAGGTTCTGGGCCAGGCATTCGACCGGCCGGCCGAGATCTTCCGGCACCACCATCCAGCCGATGCGCCAGCCGGTCATCGAGAAGTATTTGGAGAAGCTGTTGACGATCACCGCATCGTCGGTGAAGCGGAGCGCGGTGTCGGCCGCGCCCTCATAGGCGATGCCGTGATAGATCTCATCCGAGACCAGGCGGATCCCGCGATGGGCGCAATAGCCCGCAAGGGCGGCGAGCGCGGCGCGGTCGAGCATCGTCCCGGTGGGGTTGGCCGGGCTGGCTACGATCAGCCCGTCGAGCCGGGCTTCGGCGTCCAGCAGCGCCGGCGTCGGCTGAAACCGGGACCCGGGCCCGGTCTCGATGCAGACCGCCTCGATGCCGAGCGCGGACAGGATATTCCGGTAGGCCGGGTAGCCGGGTTCGGCCAGGGCAACGCGGTCGCCGGGATCGAAGGCGGCGAGAAAGGCGAGCAGGAATCCGCCGGACGATCCGGTGGTAACGACGATCCGCGCCGGGTCCGCATCGATTCCGTAGCGCTCGCGATAGTGGCGGGCGATCCGCAGCCGAAGGTCGCGGATTCCGGTCGCGTCGGTGTAGCCGAGCGGATCGGTCTCCAGCACGGCAGCGGCCGCGTCGAGCACGGCGCGCGGCGCGGGCGTCGCCGGCTGTCCGACTTCGAGATGAACGATGTCCTCGCCGACCGCCGCGCGTTCGTTCGCCGCGCGCATCACGTCCATCACGATGAATGGCGGGACCGCCCCGCGGGCGGCGCGCTTCAGGGCCATGCTACCGCCCCGCGTTCACCGCATGGCCGAATCCGCGCGGATCGACGCCGTAGCGGCAGGTCTCAGGGCTGCGCCTGCTACCGCCCGAGCAATGGATCGCGTTGACGCGGCCGAGCGTGCCGCCGGTGGCGATCCTGACCCCACGGTCGCGCAAGGGCGCCGCGGCGGCATCGGCGATCCCTGGCTCGGCATGGACCGTGCGCGACCGGCCGTCGGCGGCGAGGCGGCGAGCGGCGAGCGCCGTTGCGACCGGCCGGCCGTCGACGAGAATGCCCCCGGCGACCCGGACCAGCGCGGCGGCGGAGGCCGGTCCGCCGGACGCCGCGGCGGCGAAAAAGCTGTTGCGGGTATTCGAATTGCTGACAAGCGCGATGGATGCGCCTTCGATCCCCGCCCCGGGCCCGGGCGCCGGAGCGAACGCACCGATGCCGGGGAGCATCCTGCCGGTTCCGAAGGGCCCGTTCATCGACAGCCAACAGGCGACAGCCCCGCCGGCGCGGTCGATTACCGCGAATCCCGTGGTCCCGCTCCGATCCGGGGGAGGCGAATCGCCGGCGGGCGGCTTCCTCGCCGCGGCGAGCGCCGCCTCGGCGACCGCAGTGGCCTTCCGGGCGTCATCGGCGCGCCGATACGCGCCTTCGACGAAGAGCCGCCGCCACAACCCGGCCGCCGCCGAGGATGGCACCATGCTGACCGCATGATCGCCGAACCCGAAGTGCTGCGGTTCGCGCCACGCCGGCGTCGCGCCGTGCAGCGCCCCGATCGGCAGCCGGGCGCCGATCGCGGTGGCCGAATCGGCATAGCGGCGCGCCAGGGGTCCGTTGTAGAGGGCGCCCGCCCCCTTGAACCGCAATTGGCCGATAACCGTGGCGAGCGCGACCTGTTCCAGCCGGTCTCCTTCCCGCAGCGGGCTGCCGTCAGGTTTGAAAAACTGGGCGCGCGCGCGCTTGTCGCGGCGGAGCTGTGCCGCGTTGGCGGCGATCGACCGCGCCAGTGCACGCGATATCCGATGACCGAAACGCGCGATCCGTTCGCCCGGCAGGACCAGCTGCTGCCAGCTCAGCTGCCCGAAACGCGCGTGCAGGGCGGCCATGCCGCGGGCATTGCCGGGCGGCGCGATGCCGGACCCTGTACCCGCCGACCCCGCCATCCGCGCCAGGCTGAAATCGATCAATCCGGTCTGGTTGCTCGGAGCGTCATAGGCGATGCAAACCCCGCCGCCGCCAAGACCCGCCGCGGCAGGATAGGTCGCGGCAAGCGCGAAATAGAGCGCCACCGCAGCGTCGGCCACGTTTCCGCCGGCGGACAGCGTGTCGCGCGCGACCAGGGCGGCGGTCGGCTCATCGGCGACGGCACCGCCGAAACTGCCGGCGATATGGCCGACCACACCCAGGGGTTTGGATCCGGTCCCGCACCCGGCCAGCAGTGGAATGATCGCGACGATGATTGTATTACGACGGAAATTGACCCACATACGCTTGGACAGGCCTAGGAGTTCGATGTTCCGTACTCGTTTCATTCGCCTCGCCGCGTGGGTGAAGGCCGTGGGCGGCGCGTTGCTGATCGCGGGCGCCGCGCCGACGATCGCTGCCGAAAACGTACAGATCTACGATACCGAGATCGAGAACATTATCCGTTCCTATCTCGAACCGATCCTCGACGCGGCAGGCGTCGAACCCGGTTCGGTGCGCCTCCATTTGCTCCGGTCGGACGCGCCGAATGCGTTCGTCTCGCGCGGGCGCCGCATGTTTCTGACCACCGGTCTGCTGCGCAGGACCACCCATCCGGGGCAGGTGATCGGAGTGCTCGCCCACGAGACGGGTCACATCGCGGGCGGTCATCTGGCGAGGCTCGATTCGATGCTCCGCGACGCCGCCGTGCCGACGCTGATGAGCGCGGTGATTGGCGCCGTGCTCGGCACGTTGTCGGGCGATGCCGGGGTGGCCATCGCGACGATGAGCGCGGGCCAGCATTTGGTCCGGTCCCAGCTCCTCTCCTTCAGCCGCACCCAGGAACGTTCGGCGGACCGGGCGGCCGTCCATTTGCTCGACCGGACCGGCCAGTCGAGCCACGGCCTGCTCGAATTCATGGAAATTCTCGACGACTACCAGAGCCTCTTCGCCAGCCGGAAGGAACAGGAGCAGCTGAGCTACCGCGTCACCCACCCGTTGACCCGTGACCGGATCGAGTTTCTCCGCAACCATGTCATAAATTCGCAACACTCCAATATCGCTTACCCGGCGCCGGTCGTCACCGCGCATAAGCGAATGGTCGCCAAGCTCGACGGGTTCATCGACCCACCGGCCCGGACGTTCCGCAAATACCCGGCCGGCGACACATCCGTGCCGGCGCGCTACGGCCGCGCCGTTGCCCATTATCGTCGGGCGGATTTCGCGAAAGCGCTGGCTGCCGTCTCGGCGCTGATCGCCGACTTCCCGGAGGATCCCTATTTCCTCGAGTTCAAGGGCCAGATCCTGCTGGAGAGCGGCAAGGTCGCCGACGCCCTGCCCTATTACCGGCTCGCGGTCGAGAAACTACCCGATGCGCCGCTGCTGCGTATCGGGCTTGCCCATACCATGATCGAGACCGGCCGGGAACCGCTGCTCAAGTCGGCGATCGCGAATCTGGAAGAGGCGATTCGCTACGACGACACCATCGTCCTCGCCTGGCGACTCGCCGCGACCGCCTATGGCAGGTCGGGACGGCTGGGCGACGCCGCGCTCGCCTCGGCCGAGTTCGCGATGCGCACCGGCCGGCTGGACGATGCGACGTTGCTGGCGGAACGGGCGAGGCGGCTCTCCAAGGAGGGCTCGACGGGCCGCCTGCGGGCGGAGGATCTGCTGGACATGCTGAAGCGCGGGAAGCGCGGCCGGTGATCGGCGTTACCGCCCGGACCCGGTGTGGTAGGCTGGCGGCGGCCTCCGCAAGCGGCGCGGGACAACCGGTTCGGAGAAGCAGGATGCGCCTTTGGGCTCTGGTGGCGATATGTGCGATCGCGGCGGCGGGCGCCCTCCCCGTCTCCGCGGCCGAGATGACGGCGGAGCGGCGCAAGGCCATCGAAAACGTCGTCGAATCCTATCTGCTGCGAAATCCGGAGGTGGTCGAGCGCGCGATGCGGGCGTTGGAGGCCAAGCGCGAGGCGGCGAAGGAACGCGCCGGGGCGGCCGCGGTGGAAAAATATCGGCGGGATCTGTTCGAATCGCCGGCCTCTCCCATCGGCGGCAATGTCGACGGCGACGTCACCGTGGTCGAGTTCTTCGACTATCGCTGCGGCGTGTGCCGGCGGGTGCATCCGATCGTCGCCGAGCTCACCGCATCGGACGGCAAGATCCGCAGAGTCTATGTGGAGTGGCCGATTCTCGGTCCGGAGTCGGTCTTCGCCGCGCGCGCGGCGCTCGCCTCCCGCAATCAGGGCGGGGCGAAATATTTGCGGTTCCACGATCTCATGATGGAATCGCGGGGCCAGCTCGACAAAGGCAAGGTCCTGTCCCTCGCCGAGAAGGCGGGGCTCGACCGGCGACGGCTGGAACGCGACCTCGATGCGCCGGAGATCGCCCGCATCATCAACCGCAACTACGCCATCGCCGACGCGCTCGACCTCGACGGGACGCCGTCCTTCGTGATCGGCAGGAAGGTGATTCGCGGCGGGCGCGATCTGAACACGATGCGCCAGTTCGTCGCGGATGCGCGCAAGGCGGCCCAGGACGGAGCGTCCAAGACCCGATAGCGGGAAATCCGGGCTAAATGTAGTATTCGTCGAGCGGCGGAAAGCCGTTGAACCCGACCGAGGCGTAGCTTGCGGTGTAGGCGCCGGCGCTCAGGATCTCGATCCTGTCGCCGACCTCGAGCGCAAGCGGAAGCTCATACCCCGCGTTCTCGTACAGCATGTCGACCTCGTCGCAGGTCGGCCCGGCGATCGCCACCGGCCCGGCCGGTCCGCCGTCTCGCCCGGTGCGCAGCCGGTACTGGATCGCCTCGCCGAGGGCTTCCGGCAGCCCGCCGAAACGCCCGATATCGAGATAGACCCAGCGCCTTTCGTCGTCATAGGATTTGCGCGAAATCAGCACGATCTCGGTCTGGATGATGCCCGCGTCGCCCGGAATGCAGCGCCCCGGCTCGATCATCGTCCGCGGCAGGTGGTTGCCGAAATGCCGGGTCATCGCGGTGGAAATCGCTTCGCCGTAGCGTTCCACCGGGGGCGCATCCTGGCGGTAGCGCGCCGGGAACCCGCCGCCGAGATTGATCGTCTTCAACTCGATGCCGCGCCGGTTGAGCGCGGTGAAGATCATCGCCGACCGCCCGATGGCGACATCCCATTGCCCGACATCGCGCTGCTGCGAGCCGACATGGAAGGACAGTCCACAGGGATCGAGCCCGATCGCGCGCGCCCGTTCGAGCAGATCGAGCGCCATGTCGACATGGCAACCGAACTTCTCCGACAACGGCCAGTCGGCGCCGACCCCCTCCATCGCGATGCGGCACAGCACCTGGGCGCCGGGGGCCGCGCGCGCGAGCTTGGCGAGCTCGGCCGCGCTGTCGAAAGCGAACAGGCGGACGCCGTAGCCATGCGCCGTGCGGATGTCGCGTTCCTTCTTGATCGTGCTGCCATAGGCCATCCGCCGGGGCGCGATGCCCAGCGCCCGGCACTGCTCGATCTCGTAGATGCTGGCAGTGTCGAAATTGGAGCCCAGACGGTCGAGACGCTCGATGATCGGGCGGGCCGGGTTGGCCTTCACCGCGTAGTAGATCTCGGCCGTGGGCAGGATTTCGGCCAGCGTGCGGTAATTCTCCTCGACGACGTCGAGATCGACCACCAGGCACGGCGTGGCCGGCCGGCGGGCCGCGAGATAGCGTGCGATCTTCTCGGTCATCTGGCGCGGTCGCCCTTACCGCCACGGGAACAGGGGCGCCGGTGATAGACGGGGCCGCGGGGGCTGTAAAGCGGATTCGAGCCCGGACCCGCCTTGGGCCATGCATTCACGCCATCGTTGCACATCGAATCCCACCCCCCTATATACAGATGTGCCCTGATACCAGAAGTGAGCGAGCGTGGTTCCGCGCGTCCTCGTCCTGAACGGCCCCAACCTCAATATGCTCGGCGCCAGCCGGAAATCTACGGCCGCGAGACGCTGTCCGAGATCGAGGCGCTGTGCCGCGACAAGGGGCATGCGCTCGGCGCCGAGATCGACTTTCGGCAGTCAAACCACGAGGGCGAGCTGATCGACTGGATCCACGAGGCGCGCGAGACCCAGGACGCGCTGGTGATCAACCCGGCGGGGCTTACCCATACGTCCCTGTCCCTGATGGACGCGCTGATCGCATGCGAGCTTCCGGTGATCGAGCTCCATCTGTCCAACCCGCACCGGCGCGAAGCGTTCCGCCACGACAGCTATGTCTCGAAGGTCGCCGCCGGGGTGATCTGCGGCCTCGGCAGCCACGGCTATGCGCTCGCCGTCGAAGCCGCAATCCGGCTGGCGTCGCGCGGGGCGGAACCGGGCTGATGCCGCCTCTGGAGGTCGACGAAGCGCTGATCCGGCGGTTGGCGTTGCTGCTGGAAGAAACCGGGCTGGGGGAAATCGAATATTGCGAGGGCGACCGACGGATCCGCGTCACCGGACGAGCCGCGGCGGCATACGCTTCCGTCCCCGCTGCGCCACCCGCCGCTGCTCCCCAGGCGGAACCGCCGGCGCAGGCGGAGGAAGCGGCGGAGAAGGGGATCGAGGACGCGGTAGTCGCTCCCATGGTCGGCACCATCTATGCCTCGCCCGAGCCCGGCGCGCCGCCTTTCGTGCAACCCGGCGACACGGTCGCCGCCGGCGACACGCTGTTCCTGATCGAGGCCATGAAGACGTTCAACCCGATACGCGCACCGCGTGCCGGCAAGGTGACCAGGATTCTGGTCTCCGACGCGGCGCCGGTCGAATACGGCGAAGCATTGATCATCCTCGAATAGGGGGTGTGGCTTGTTCGACAAGGTCCTGATCGCCAACCGGGGCGAGGTCGCGCTCCGCATCCACCGCGCCTGCAAGGAGATGGGCATCCAGACCGTCGCCGTGCACTCGACGGCGGACCAGGACGCCATGCATGTCCGGCTTGCCGACGAGAGTGTCTGCATCGGCCCGGCGGCGGCCCGCCAGAGCTATCTCAACATTCCCGCGATCGTCTCGGCGGCGGTGATCGCCAACGCGGACGCCATCCATCCGGGCTATGGCTTCCTGTCGGAAGACGACAAGTTCGCCTCCATCGTCGAGGAGCACGGGCTTCGCTTTATCGGACCCGCGCCGGATCACATCGCGATGATGGGCGACAAGATCGCCGCCAAGAAGGCGATGATCGCGCTCGGCGTGCCGGCCGTCCCGGGCTCGGACGGACCGGTCGGCAGCGACGCGGAAGCGACCGGGATCGCCGACGCGATCGGCTATCCGGTGTTGATCAAGGCGGCGGGAGGCGGCGGCGGGCGCGGCATGAAGGTCGCGGAATCCCCGGATGCCCTGCCGTCGGCGCTGGCCATGGCGCGGAGCGAGGCCAAGGCGGCGTTCCGCGACGATTCCGTCTATATCGAAAAATATCTCCACAAGCCGCGCCATATCGAGGTGCAGATCCTCGCCGACGACGAGGGCACCGTGGTCCATCTCGGCGAGCGCGATTGCTCGCTCCAGCGCCGCCACCAGAAAGTGCTGGAAGAGGCGGGCTCGCCGGCGCTCAACGACGACCAGCGCGCCGAGATCGGCGCCATCGCCTGCGCCGCGATCGAGCAGCTCGGCTACCGCAACGCGGGAACGCTGGAGTTTCTCTTCGAGGATGGCGAGTTCTACTTCATCGAGATGAACACCCGCCTCCAGGTCGAACACCCGGTGACCGAGGCGATCACCGGGATCGACATCGTGCGCGAGCAGATCCGGATCGCCGCCGGCATGCCGCTCGGCTTCGGCCAGGACGACATCGCATTCTCGGGCCATGCCATCGAATGCCGGATCAACGCGGAATCTTCGGAGACCTTCGTGCCGTCGCCCGGGCGCATCATCGACTACCACCCGCCGGGAGGACTCGGCGTGCGCATCGATTCCGGGATCTACGCCGGCTATACGGTGCCGCCCAACTACGACAGCCTGATCGCCAAGCTCATCGTCCACGCCGCGACGCGCAACGAATGCCTGATGCGGCTGCGCCGGGCGCTGCAGGAATGCGTGATCGGCGGCATAGACACCACGCTGGCGCTGCACGACCGGATCATTTCGCACGCCGATTTCATCAACGGCGAATACGATATCAAGTGGCTCGAGGCCTTCGTCGCGGAGACCGAATGACGCCATGGCGACGCTGAGCCCGGAGACGCTGCTGCGTGCCTACGCCGTGGGCCTGTTTCCGATGGCGGAACGGCGCGACGATCCGACGCTCTACTGGATCGATCCGGAGAAGCGCGGAATCCTGCCTCTCAACCGTTTCCGCGCTCCCCGGCGGCTGGCGCGCCGCGTGCGCAGCGGCATCTTCGAAATTCGCTGCGATACCGCCTTCCGCGCGGTCATCTCAGCCTGTGCGGAGCCGGGCCGCGACCGCAGCGACACCTGGATCAACGGCGAGATCGTCGATCTCTACTGCGAGCTGCACGCGATGGGGCGGGCGCACAGCGTCGAAGCCTGGCGGGACGGGCGCCTGGTCGGCGGGCTCTACGGCGTCGCGCTCGGCGCCGCATTCTTCGGCGAAAGCATGTTCTCGCACCAGACCGACGCCTCCAAGGTGGCGCTGGTCCATCTGGTTGCGCTCCTCAAGGCGAGCGGGTTCACCCTTCTCGACGTCCAGTTCGTCACGCCCCATCTCGCCCGCTTCGGCGCCGTCGAGATCCACCGCTCGGGATACCGGCAGCTGCTCGCCGATGCGCTCGACAAATCGGCGTCGTTTCAGCGCGGGGTCGCGCCCTCGGATGTCGAGGCGGTCCTGCAATCGACCACCCAGACGTCGTAGACCGGGTGCTCCAGGCTGGCCAGCGCCGGGCTCGAAGCGAACATCCAGCCGCTGTACAGCCGCAGCGCCGGTCCGTCCCGCGACACTTCGTCGATCTCCAGAAACGCCGTCGTCTCGGGCGGCTCTTCGGGCGGGCGCTTGCGGCAATAGCGGGAAACGATGCGGAGCGTGCCGAAACCGACCGGTCGGCCGACCGGGGCTTCGAAAGTGGAGATCCTGGCGGTGATCTTGTCGAGACCCTGGAGCACCGCGACGCGGCCGTCCGCCGCCGCCGGCGCGGCGCCGATCAACGCGATGGCGGCGGCGAGCCTCAGCATCGATCGGCCGCCGCCGGCTTGACCGCGAGGAAACGGAGCCGGACATAGTCCGCGACCCAGCCGGTTCCCGGGCGGTAGAGCGCGGGCTCCAGCGCGTCCCTCACCTCGGCGATCAAGGCCGGGCGGTCCTCCTCCGCGACCGCCTCGATAAAGGGCGCGGCGAAGGTCTCGAGCCAGCCCGCGATGTCGCCCGGCAGCGTCGTCGGCCGTTCCACCAGCGTCATCGCGCGGATCTCGAACCCGCGCGCGGCCAGCTTGCGCCGATAGGCCTCGGGCGTCGGGAAATACCAGGGAAAACGGGGTTTCGCGTCGATCCCGCGTCGTTCGAGGGCACCCGCGAGCGCGCCGGCGATCCGGGCCACGTTCCCCGCCCCGCCCATTTCGGCCGCGATGCGCCCACCGGGGCGGAGCGCCCGCCACATCCCGTCGATCGCCGCGTCGGGTCGCGTCATCCAGTGGAGCGCGGCGTTGGTCACGATCGCATCGAATTCCGACTCGAAGGGGAGCGCGTGACCGTCGCAGACGCGGGCATCGACACCGAGGGCCCGCGCCGCAGCCACCTGCTCCGGGCTGGCATCGACGCCGACGATGCGCCGGCAGCGCGCCGCCAGCGCCGCGGTCAGCACGCCGTCGCCGCAGCCGAGGTCGAGGATTTCGTCGGTCTCCCGCGGCGCCAGCAACTCGACGAGCGGCCCGGCGAGGTCGGCAACGAAGCGGCCATGCTCGGCATAGCGGGCGGGGTCCCAGCGCTGCTCCGGCGCCGTGCCCGTCCCACGCGCCGCCGGTTTATTTGGTGGCGCCGCCGCCCTCATTGCCGGTCTGGCTGAAAATCAACTGCCCGAGCAGGGATGTCAGGTCTATCGCGCCCTGGGTGATCTCGATCTCGCCGCCGTCGGGAAGCATCTCCTCCGCCCCGCCCGGGGTCATCGCCAGATACCGGTTGCCGAGCAATCCGTCGGCGGTGATCGAGAGCGAGCTGTCCGCGGGCAGTTTGATCTTCGAATCGATGCTCATCCTGACCACGGCGAGATAGCTCTCCGGGTCGATATGGTGCTCGACCACAGTACCGATCTTGATGCCGCTCAAGCGCACGTCGCTGCCGGGATAGATGCCGTCGATCCGGTCGAAGGAGGCGGAGACGGTATAGCCCTCGATGGTTTCGACCTGCGCGGTGTTGTAGGCGAAGACGAAGAACAGCACCGCCACGGCGATGACCAGCGCGCCGATCAGCGTCTCGACGGGGCTCCTACGCACCGGACGGTCCCCCGGGGCGGCGGCGCATCGCGGTTCCTCCGCCGGTCACGCGGGCGGCTTCCATGACTCGTACTCGCTGCGGGCGCGGCTGCGCCCGGCGTCGCTCAGAACGTGACCCGGCGGGCGGTAGGCATCCGGCGTCCCGGTGGCGTTGGGGCGATGCGGCTTCTGCCACGGGCGCCTGGGGGAGCCGGCTTCCGGCGGCGCCTCATCGGTGGTGTGGTGCAGCCAGCCATGCCATTCCGGCGGCACGCGCGAGGCTTCGGCCTCGCCCTCATAGATCACCCAGCGGCGTTCCCGCCGGCCCTCGGGCGCGGACTTCTCGCGATAATAGCGATTGCCCGCGTCGTCGCGTCCGACCGGCGCGCCTTTCCACCAGGTGAATATTCGTGTGGCTATGGTCATCGCGTTCCCGCGCCGCCGGGGATCGGGACCGGGCGGCGATCGAAGGGCGGGCAATATGGCACTTGTCCCTGCCATCGTCCAGCGCGCCGAAACGGGCCACGGCTTTCCTTACCCGCTTGTGCGGCGGGCCGGCGCGCCACACAATGGACGCCGGTCCGATCGGTTCCAGAGGCCAGCATGCCCGACGGCGGCGAGCCGGTAAAAATAAAGGTTCTCAACGACATAAGGGAGGTCGAGGCGGAGGCGTGGGACGCCTGCGCGGGGCCTGACAACCCGTTCGTGTCGCACGGCTTCCTGCGGGTCCTGGAGCAGAGCGGCTCGGTCTCGGGCCGCACCGGGTGGTTGCCCCAGCACCTGGCGATCGAGGACGACGACGGCCGGCTGATCGGCGCGGTGCCGTGCTACCTCAAGAGCCATTCCTACGGCGAGTACGTGTTCGACTGGGGCTGGGCGGACGCGTTCGAGCGCGCCGGCGGAGAATACTACCCGAAGCTCCAGATCTCGGTGCCCTTCACCCCCGTATCGGGGCCGCGACTGATGGTGCGGCCGGGCGCGGCGGTGGAACAGACCCGGCTGATGCTGGCGGCGGGGCTGATGGAGCTCGCCAAGTCCCACGGCGTGTCTTCCTTTCACGTCACCTTTTGCAGCGAAGACGAATGGACGGCGCTGGGCGAGGCCGGGCTGCTGCAACGCATGGGCCAACAATTCCATTGGCACAACCGGGGCTATGAGAGTTTCGACGACTTCCTGGCCGGCCTTTCCTCGCGCAAGCGCAAGGCGATCCGCAAGGAGCGCCGCGAGGCGAACGCGGACGGGATGGAGATCATGGCGCTGACCGGCGACGCCCTGGAAGAGCGTCACATGGAAGCGTTCTACGAGTTCTACCTGAACACCGTCGACAAGAAATGGTCGAACGCCTATCTCACCCGCGCGTTCTTCCGGCTGCTCGGAACCGAGCTCTCGGACAAGGTGGTGCTGATCGCCGCCTTCCGCGACGGGCGCATGGTGGGCGGCGCCCTCAACCTCCTGGGCAGCGATACGCTATACGGCCGCAACTGGGGCGCGGAGCGGCGCTACCGGATGCTCTATTTCGAGGCCTGTTTCTACCGCGCCATCGACTATGCGATCGCGCACGGGCTCGCTTGCGTCGAGGCCGGCGCGCAGGGCCCGCACAAGATCCAGCGCGGCTACCTGCCGAGCCCGACCTACAGCGTCCACTGGATCCGCGAGCCCAGATTCCGGGAAGCGGTGGCGAATTTCGTCACCCGCGAACGCATGCTGCTCCGTCACGAGATGGACGAACTGGCGGAAACCGGCCCCTATCGCCGGACCGACAACGACCCGGCCTGAGCCTCACCGGCCTGAGCCTCAGCCGCGGATCTCGACCTTCACCCGGGTGCAGTTATAGGCGTTGCAGGGCGCGAGCACGTCCATCGGGCAGTTCGAGAAGCCGACGAGCAGCGGCATCCTCGCCTCGAACTCGATATAGTCGCCGGGCTTGGAGACCGGATAGTCGATGATCCACCGCCGCTGGGTGCAGTCATGGTGGTAGTTCATGAACAGATCCATCGTGTCCGGGATGTCCTCATAGCCGATGCCGTGAGGCTCCAGGACGCCGGCGATGATCTCGTGGCACCCGTCCCTCGGCCCGACGCCGTGGCTCTCATAGAGGAAGCGGTTGCACATCCGGTTGTGCACGTCGTGGACGCCCTTGGGCTCGGGCGTGTCGGCGGCGATGACCATCATCGGGCGGCATGTCGTCGACATCAGCGTGTCGCCCACGGTCAGCGTGTCGCGCGGCACGTACTCCGCCCCGGGCGCCGGAACGTAGCGGGTGCGCGAATACGAGGTGGAGAGCTTTTCGCGCGGGTTTTCCCGGTTGAACAGCGCCATGTCGACCACCTGCTGCCCTTCGAGATCGATCACGCGGAGAAGCTGCCCGGTCTCGACCTCGACCGCGAGCCCGGTCTTCGGGGGAATCACTTTTTCGAAGATCAAATCCATCGCGTCCGCTCCTCCTTCCGCAATTCCGTCCAGCGCGGCCTCAGCGCCAGTCGTCGACCGATACGGTGCCGCCCTCTGAGTAGCGACCGGCGATCATCTTCCACGCGCCCTGGGTCTCGCCGCCGGCGACGACGATGTTGATGTCGGAGGGCTCGAAGATCCGGATCGACTCGTCGGGCGCCGCCCGGAGCCGCGCCGCGAAGGGCTCGACGCCGGCCACCGCGAGCGGATGGATCAGGGTCTGGACCCACTGGTTGTCCCAGTATTCGCGCGCCGGCAGGCGGGCGTTGTCGCTGAGCCAGTCGATCATTTTCTCCTTCGTGTCGAAGCCGAGCTCGACCAGGCCGCGGGCGCAGATCGGGTCCATCACGAAAAGCGGCGGAAAATGGTGCTCGCAGCCGGCGAGCGAGCGCCGGAAATTCTCCTGCCAGGTGCCGCGCGGGCCGTACCCGGCATGGGTGTACCAGCCGCCGAAGAAGACGCTGGCGGTGCTGTCGTCCGGCGCGAATCCCTTCTGCACGTGGAGCGGCTGCCACGGGGAGCGGTCCTCGGCCTCGGCGAAGGTGGCGGAGAAATTGTACCAGTTGCCGACCGAGCCCATATAGGTGTCGCCCGGCACCGAGCCGCCCTGCAGGTTGATCGAGGCGAGGTTGTAGGCCCGCCCGATCGTCGCGTTGGCGTGGTTGTAGGGACCCATCGCGCCGATCCCGTCATTCATGCCGATTTCCTTGCGGATCGGCCCGTTGACCACCGAGATCACGGCGAATGAATTGGTGCTCGAAGACCGCGCGGTCTGCCCGCTCGCCGTCAGCGCGAGGATGACCGGCAGGTATTCGGGTCTGGCGCCGGCCATGACGGCGTTGACCGCGACCTTCTCGACGGTGAATTCCCAGGCCTCACGATAGGCGGTCGGCTTCAGCGTGCCGACGACCTCATCCGCGCCGCGGCTGGTGCCGCGCAGCATCGCCTCGACCCGCTCTTCCGTCGGCAGCACGACCGGCAGGTAGTCGGTCCACCGGTTCTCCACGAACAGCGCGTGAAGATTGTCCTCGCTGTCGGGTTCCAGGAGCCGCGGCGTGGTGCGCTCGAAGGAGACGCCGCTCACGTCGGCGTCGTCGAGCGGGCGGGTCAGCCCCTCGACGATCTCGCGCAGGAACGGACGGCCGGAGACCGGGTCGGTTCCCTCGATATAGCCACGCAGCTGGGCCGCCGTGCGGTCGACCACCGGCTGCGGGACGAACGCCTGGCGCGCCGTCGGCATGCCGTTGGCCAGCGCGACGGATTTCGCCAGCCGGTCGAACACCTGCGTATGGACCGCGACCGACGGGACGCCGGCGCGTTCCAGGTCGAGTGCGAGCCCGACGACCGTCGGGCTACAGGTGCTTCACAGCCCGACGCCCAGGATCGCCCCGTCGCCGTCGTTCTCGATCCGCTTGCGCATGTCGGGATCGTCCACCCAGCTTTCGCGCGGCTTGATGATCCGAGCCTGGACGGACGGCAGGTTGTTGCCGAACCAGTCGAGCATCTCGCCCATGAATTTGTCGGAATTGTCGAACAGGCAATCGACCAGATAGACCACCTTGCCGTCGAGGCTCTCCAGCCTCGGGGCGAGCCGCTTGCCGGTGACTTTCGGCGGCGTCCCGCGCGGATCGTGAACCGTCGCATGCCCGGTCATTTCGGATCCTCCCTGGTTGCACCGCCCAGATAGCGCCAGGCGGCGAGTGCGGCGCTCGCCCCCTCGCCCGCCGCGGCGGCCGCCCGGCCCGACGCGCCGGCACGCACCGTGCCCGCCGCGAACACGCCCGGGATGCCGGTCGCGAGGCCCTCCCCGGCGACGATCGCGCCGCGCGGATCGAGCGCGATCCGGCCGTCGAGAAACCCCGTGTTCGGGCGCAGTCCAATGTAGACGAAGACCCCGGAGACCTCCAAATCGCCGTCGCTGAGCGAGACGCCGGCCACCCCGTCCTCGCCGTGAATCGCGGTGACGGCGGATTCGAGCCGGATTTCGATATTGGGCGCGGCGGCGACGCGGTCGCGATAGGCGGCCTGGCCGCCGAGCGCCGGGCCGCGATGGACCAGCACGACCCGGCTCGCGAACCCGGCGAGCGTCAGGGCTTCCTGCAGGGCCGAATCGCCGCCGCCGACGACCGCCACGCTCTTGCCGCGCAGAAGCGGCGCATCGCAACTCGCGCAGTGGCTGACGCCGCGGCCGACGAGCCGGTCGGCGCCGGGCACGCCGAGGGTCTCGAAGGCGGTCCCGGTGGCGAGGATCAGCGCGGCGGCGGTCCGCGCGCCCTCTCCCGTCTCGACGACGATGCCGTCGGCGCCGGGCGCGAGGCCGGTCATCGACGTTGCCGCGAATTCCGCGCCGCCGGCCGCCGCCTCGAGCTGGATGTCCGGGCAGAGCCGGTAGCCTTCGATCCCGTCCGGGAAACCGGGATAGGCGTCGATGCGGCCGATGCTGAGCAGATGCCCGCCGAACACGTCTCCGGTCAGCACCAGGGTCGAGGCGCCGAGCCGCGCCGCGTGCAGCCCGGCGGTCAGCCCGGCAATGCCGCCGCCGGCGACGATGATGTCGAATTCCGCGCTCACCGGCGCACTCCTTCCGCCCCGCCGCCGAAAGACTCTATTGACGCCCCGGGAATGCTACAACAAACCGGCAGTGCGGGGACGCCACCCCCGCAACCGGCAGGGGGAGACCGGATTTGTTCACCGACCGCATCGAGGAACGCTGGATCGCCGCGTTCGATGCCGTTTTCGGCCTCTGCAAGGTCGAAAAGGGCGAGGAAGTCGCGATCCTCTCGGAAACCCAGTCGCGCCGGCTCAACGTCGACCTCGCCGAGCTCGCGCTGCTCCGGCGGGGCGCGCGGCCGTTCCACATCACCGTGGTTTCCCCGCCGCAGACCGCGCCCGTGCCGGTGCGCTCGACCGGCGCGTCGCCCGCCTTGCAGGGGCTCGGCCCGGCGGTCAAGGCGCTGGCGGCGAGCGCTCTGGTGGTCGATGTCACGGTCGAGGGCATGCTGCATGCGCCCGAACTGCCCGACATCATCGCTGACGGCGCGCGGTTGCTGATGGTCAGCAACGAGCATCCCGACGCGCTGGAGCGCCTGGTGCCCGACCCGGCGCTCACCGAGCGCGTCAAGGCGGCGGTCAAGCGGATCCGCGCGGCGAAGGAAATGCGGGTGACCTCCGATGCCGGGTCCGATCTGACGGTGGCGCTGGAGGGAGCGGCGAGCGCCGGCGTCTGGGGCTATTGCGACCGGCCGCGGACCGTCGCCCACTGGCCGGGCGGGATCGTCGTCGCCTTTCCCGCCGCCGGTTCCGTCCAGGGCCGGCTGGTCCTCGACACCGGCGATGTCAATCTCACCTTCAAGCGCTATCTCGAAGCGCCGGTGGCGCTCACCATCGTGGACGACTACGTCACCGGTATCGAGGGCGAGGGCACGGATGCCGAGCTTTTCCGGCGCTACTGGGCGGCCTGGGGCGACCGCGAGGCCTACGCCACCTCGCATGTCGGCTGGGGGCTGAACGAGGCGGCGCGCTACGAGGCGCTGACCATGTACGACCAGCGCGACTTCAACGGCGTCGAGCTGCGCGCGTTTGCCGGCAATTTCCTCTACTCGACCGGGGCGAACGAGTTCGCCAACCGCCATACGCTCGGGCATTTCGACCTGCCGATGCGGAACTGCACTGTCAGCCTCGACGGAACGACGGTGGTGGAGGCGGGCCGCCTGGTCGACGGCGGCAGATGACCTTTCCCGTCCATCGCGTCGAGGCGGGCAGCGGCGAGCCATTGGTGTTCCTGCATGGGGTCGGCGGCGATTCGGCGTGCTGGGCGCCGCAGATCGAGGCGTTCTCGTCCGGATTCAGGGCCATCGCCTGGGACATGCCGGGCTATGGCCCCTCGCTTCCGCTGGAGCGCATGAGCTTCCCGGCGCTCGCCGGCTCGCTGCTCGATTTGCTCGACCGGCTCGGTCTCGACCGCGTGCATCTGGTCGGGCATTCGATGGGCGGCATGGTGGCGCAGGAATTCGCCGCCCGTTGGCCGGAGCGCGTCGCCACGCTGGTGCTGTCGGCGACCAGCGCGGCCTTCGGCCGCCCGGACGGGGATTTCCAGAAACGCTTCGTCGAGGCGCGGATCGCCCCCCTCGACAACGGGCAGACGATGGCCGACCTCGCCGACGAGATGGTGGCGACCATGATGGGCCCCTCGGCCGACCCGGCGGGGACGGCGATCGCCCGGCGGTCGATGGCCGGGGTGCCGGAGGCGGCCTACCGCGCGGCGATCGCCTGCCTGGTCACCTTCGACCGGCGCGACGCGCTGGCGGCCTACCGGATGCCGGTGCTGGTCCTCGCGGGCGAGACCGACACCAACGCGCCCGCCCCGATGATGGAGAAGATGGCGCAACGGATCCCGGGCGCGGAGTATGTCTGCATGGCGGGGACGGGCCATCTGGGAAATCTGGAGAACCCCGCCTCGTTCAACCGGGCGGTCGGAAGTTTCCTCGGCAAGCGGAGGTCGTGAGATGGCGACGAAGACCGGGCAGCGCGATGCGCCGATGTTCGATCCGGACTATTACGGCCTCAGCGACGAACAGGCGGCGCTTTGCACCGCAGCCAGGCGGCTCGGCGAGGACAGGTTCGCGGAACGCGCCGAAGAGTGGGACCGCGACGCCATCTTCCCGATGGCGAACTACAAGGACCTGCACAAGGCCGGGCTGCTCGCGGTGTGCGTTCCGAAGAAGCATGGCGGGCATGGCGCCGATTTGAAAACCTATTCGCTGATGGCGGCCGAGATCGGGCGCTATTGCGGGACGACGGCGCTAACCTTCAACATGCATGTGAGCTCCTGCCTGTGGACCGGCGCGCTGGCCGACGACCTGCCGATGACCCGCAGCCAGCGGCGCGAGCACAACCGGCGGCGCGCCGTGCACTACACCCGGATCGTCGAGAACGGTGCGATCTACGCCCAGCCGTTCTCCGAGGGGGGCGCGGCGGCGGCGGGGTTCCGCCCGTTCGGCACGCTCGCCGACCGGGTCGAGGGCGGCTGGACGATCACCGGCAAGAAGATCTTCGCCTCGCTCGCCGGCTCGGCCGATTACTACGGCGTGCTGTGCACCGAGAAGAAGGAGAATCTGAGCCGCCGCGACACGATGTATTTCGCCGTCCCCGCCGAAGCCGAGGGGGTGAGCGTGGTCGGCGACTGGGATCCGCTCGGCATGCGGGGAACGGTCTCGCGCAACCTCTTGTTCGAGAACGTCTTCGTGCCGGACGACGCGGCGCTGATGCCGAAGGGGATCTATTTCGAGGCCGCGACCCGCTGGCCGCACATGTTCACCACGCTGACCCCGAGCTATATGGGAATCGCCCAGGCCGCCTATGACTTCACGATCCGCTATCTGCGGGGCGAGATGCCGGGGACGCCTCCGGTCAAGCGGCGGATGTACCCGACCAAGCAATACGCCGTCGCCGAGATGCGGATCGCGCTGGAGCAGGCCAAGGCGCTCTGGTTCCAGATGCTGGGCGAGGCGCGCCCCAACCCGTCCAAGGATGCGGTGCTCCGCGCCTACTGCACCCAGTACACGGTGATGGAAACCGCCAGCGATATCTGCCAGAAGGCGATCCGCACCTGCGGCGGGCAGTCGATGCTCAAGAGCCTGGCGCTGGAGCGGCTTTACCGGGACAGCCGCTGCGGCTCGCTGATGCTGCCCTGGACGGCCGAGCTGTGCATCGACAAGCTCGGCCGCGAGGCGCTTTACGAGCGCGGCGAGGAAGACGAATGAACGACCTGTCGTTCTGGGTCGAGCGCAACGCCGCGTTCACCCCGTCGAAGACCGCGATCCGTTTCGAGGGCGAGGATATCGACTATGCGCGCTTCGCCGCGACGATCCGCGGCTGCGCGCGGGCGCTGAAAAATGTCCACGGCGTCGAGCCCGGCGACCGGGTCGCCTTCCTCGGCTTCAACAGCTCGTGGACGCTGGCGCTGTTCTTCGCCTGCGCGCGGCTCGGCGCGATGTTCTCGCCGCTCAACTGGCGGCTGGTGGCGCCGGAGCTCGCCTATATCCTCGGCGACTCGGCGCCCCGGGTGCTGATCGCGGATTCGCATCACGCGGCGCTCGGACGCGAGGCGATGGCGGGATGCCCGGGCGCCGTCATCGCCGTGGACGACATCGCCAGCGATGCGGAGACCGCGGACGGCGAGGACCGCAACCCCGACGCCGGACCCGATACCCCCTGCCTGCTGGTCTACACATCGGGGACCACCGGCCATCCCAAGGGCGCGGTGCTGGCCCAGGAGGCGATCCAGGTCAACGCCCATAACTGCATCCACTATGCCGGGCTGACCGATGCCGACCGCGTGCTGACGGTGCTGCCGATGTTCCATGTCGGCGGGCTCAACATCCTGACGACGCCCGCCTTCTATGTCGGCGCGACGGTGATCCTGCACCGCCGCTTCGACGCGGCGGCGACGCTGCGGGCGATCGCCGGGGAACGCCCGACCCAGCTCGTGCTGGTGCCGGCGACCATCCAGGCGGTGATGGAGCTTCCGGGATGGGGCGACGCCGATCTCTCCAGCCTCCGGCTGCTGACCACCGGCTCCTCGATCGTGCCGCTCCATCTGATCGACGCGGTGCATGCGCGCGGCATCCCGGTGTGCCAGACCTATGGGCTGACCGAGACGGCGCCGGTCGCGATCTACCAGAAGCCCGGCGACGGGCTCCTGAAGCCGCGTTCGACGGGGAAATGCGGGCTCCACTGCGAGATGAAGATCGCCGACGACGACGGCAATCCCGTCCCCGACGGCGCGTCCGGGGAAATCCTGATCCGCGGCGGGAACGTCCTTCTCGAGTACTGGAACAACCGGGAGGAGACGCGCCGGGCGCTGCGCGAAGGCTGGTTCCATACCGGCGATGTCGGCTATCGCGACGCGGACGGCGATTTGTTCGTCGACGACCGCAAGAAGGACATCGTGATCTCGGGCGGCGAGAACATCTACCCGGCCGAGATCGAGCAGCTGGTCCACCGGATGGACGATATCGCGGACGTGGCGGTGGTCGGGCGGGCGGATTCGCGCTGGGGCGAGGTGCCGGTCGCCGTCGTCGTGCCGTCCCCGGGAGCGGCGATCGCGGCGCCCGATTTCCTCGCCCGCTTCGAGGGCAGGCTCGCCCGCTTCAAGCACCCGAAGGACGTGCTGTTCGTCGACGCGCTGCCCAAGAACGCGATGGGCAAGACCCTCAAGCACGAATTGCGGGAGACGGTGAACGGCGGGTGAGTCTCGGGTGAGCGGCGCCCTCAGCCCTCGGGCGTCCAGACGACGACGCGGATCGGGGTCGGGTTGTAGTCGTTGACCGGGTTGTTGATCTGCGGGCAGTTGGACAGCACCGCGAGGACGTCGGTCTCGGCCCTGAGGTCGACATAATCGCCGGGCTTCGACAGGCTCGGCCCGACATCCGTCTCGCCGTTCTCGCGCACCGGCACGTACATGAAGAAGTTGATATTTGCGACGACGTCCGCTTTCCCCATCCCGTGCTTTTCGAGTTCCGAAATGAAGTTGTCGCGGCAATTGGGCTGGTAGGGCACGCCGTAGCGGAACGCGTTGATCGGCGCACTGCAGCACCCGCCGATGGTGTCGTGGTAGCCGCAGCTATCGGCGACGATGGTGAACAGCGGGGTGATCTCGACGCCGTAGAGCACCGTTCCGGTGGTGAGGAAGATGCCGGCCGGGTTGATCTTTATCGTATCCGCGGCGGCGTAGCGGTCGCCGTGGTCGTGGGCGTTGTAGCACAGGAAATCGACCGCCTGCCGGCCTTCCAGATCGACGATCCGGAGTATCTGGCCCTGCTCGATCACCCGGCTCCACGGCGCGCGGGCGGCAACGACGGTGTCCTCGACGACCGCGCCGTCGATCGCGGGTCCGGGTATGTCGGCGGCGATCATCGCACCCCCCGGGGTCAGTCCACGAACTCGGAGACCTTGTCGGGGTCCGAGTCGCTCTTCTTCGGGCGCTTGGCCTTGGCGGGGGGCGGTTCGAGGAAGTCGAATGTCAGGCGGTCGTCCTTGAGGCCGACCTGGACGGTGCCGCCCTTGGTGAGCCTGCCGAACAGGAGTTCGTCGGCGAGCGGCGTCTTGATGTGCTCCTGGATGCGCCGCGCCAGCGGCCGCGCGCCGTACGTCACGTCGAAGCCGGTCCTGACCAGCCAGTCGCGGGCCCCGATGCTGAGCTCGATGGTGACGTTGCGGTCCTGGAGCTGCGCCTCGAGCTGCATGATGAACTTGTCGACCACCATGGCCACGATCTCGGGCGGCAGCGAGGAGAACTGGATCGTCTTGTCGAGCCGGTTGCGGAATTCCGGCGTGAACATCCGCTTGATCGCTTCCTCGTCGTCGCCGACCCGGGTCTCGCGCTCGAAGCCGATCGCCGGCCTGGCGAGCTCGGCGGCGCCGGCATTGGTGGTCATGATCAGGATCGCGTTGCGGAAATCGACGCTCTTGCCGTTGTGATCGGTGAGCTTCCCGTGATCCATGATCTGCAACAGGATGTTGAACAGATCGGGATGCGCCTTCTCGATCTCGTCCAGCAGCAGCACCGCGTGCGGGTGCTGGTCGATCGCGTCGGTCAGCAGCCCGCCCTGGTCGAAGCCGACATAGCCGGGCGGCGCGCCGATCAGCCTGGAGACCGAATGGCGCTCCATGTATTCCGACATGTCGAAGCGGATCAGCTCGATCCCCATGGTGAGGGCAAGCTGGCGCGCGACCTCGGTCTTGCCGACGCCGGTCGGGCCGGAGAACAAATAGCAGCCGATCGGCTTCTCCGGCTCGCGCAGCCCGGCGCGGGCGAGCTTGATCGCCGATGTCAGCGCCCCGATGGCGCTGTCCTGCCCGAACACCACGGTCTTGAGGTCGCGCTGCAGGTTCTGCAGCGTCTCCTGGTCGTTGCGCGAGACCGATTTGGGCGGGATGCGGGCGATCTTGGCGACCACCGCCTCGACGTCCTTGACCGTGATCAACTTCTTGCGCCGGCTCTCGGGCAGCAGCTTCTGCGCCGCGCCGACCTCGTCGATCACGTCGATCGCCTTGTCGGGCAGCTTGCGGTCGTTGATGTAGCGCGCGGCGAGATCGACGGCGGTGCGGATCGCCTCGGCGGTGTAGCGCACCCGGTGGTGCTTCTCGTAATAGGGCTTGAGGCCGCGCAGGATCTTCACCGCGTCCTCGATCGAGGGCTCCATCACGTCGATCTTCTGGAACCGGCGGGCCAGCGCCCGATCCTTCTCGAAATAGGAGCGGTATTCCTTGTAGGTGGTCGAGCCGATGCAGCGCAGCGTGCCGGATTGCAGGGCCGGCTTGAGCAGGTTGGACGCGTCCATCGAGCCGCCGCTGGTGGCGCCTGCGCCGATCACGGTGTGGATCTCGTCGATGAACAGCACCGCGCCGTCATAGGCTTCGAGCTCGGCGACCACCGCCTTGAGCCGCTCCTCGAAATCGCCGCGGTAGCGCGTGCCGGCGAGCAGTGCGCCCATGTCGAGGGAGAAGATCGTCGCGTCCTGCAGGACGTCGGGCACCTCCTCCTTGACGATGCGCCGCGCCAGCCCCTCGGCCAGCGCGGTCTTGCCGACGCCCGAATCGCCGACATAAAGCGGGTTGTTCTTGGTCCGCCGGCACAGCACCTGGATGGTGCGCTCGATCTCCGCCTCGCGGCCGATCAGCGGGTCGATCCTGCCCGCCGCCGCCTTCTCGTTGAGGTTCACGCAATAGGTGGCGAGCGCCTCGTTCTGGCGCTTGCCGGGCTTGTCGGGCTTGTCCTCCTCGGTCTGGCGGGTGCCCTGGACGCTGCGGCCTTCCGACTTTCCGGGCACCTTCGCGATGCCGTGCGAGATGTAGTTCACCGCGTCGAAACGCGACATGTCCTGTTCCTGCAGGTAATAGACCGCGTGCGATTCGCGTTCGGAGAACATCGCCACCAGGACATTGGCACCGGTCACTTCCTGGCGCCCGGAGGACTGCACATGGATCGCGGCGCGCTGGACGACGCGCTGGAAGCTCGCCGTGGGCTTGGGGTCCTCGCCGGTACTGATCACCAGGTTGGAAAGCTCGTTGTCGAGATAGCTCGTCAGATCCTTGCCGAGGCGGTCGGTCTCGACGCCGCAGGCGCGCAGCACCGCGATCGCGTCCTGATCGTCGGTCAGAGCCATCAGCAGATGTTCCAGCGTCGCGTATTCGTGGCTTCGCGCGCTGGCCAGCGCCAAGGCTCTATGCAGGCTCTTCTCTAGGTTCCGCGACAACATGGGCTTTATGCCTTTTCAAGGGTGCATTGAAGCGGATGCTGGTGCTGGCGCGCAAGGTCCATGACCTGCGACACTTTGGTCTCGGCGATTTCATAGGTGAAGACGCCGCAAATGCCGACGCCTTTCTGGTGGACGTGCATCATGATGTGGGTCGCTTCGTCGTGGGATTTGTTGAAGAACCGCTCGAGCACCATGACGACGAACTCCATGGGCGTGTAGTCGTCATTGAGCATGACCACCTTGTACATTGAGGGTTTCTTGACCTTGGCCGCGGGCTTGACCGCGACCCCCGTGCCGGGTCCACGGTCGCCGTCGCCCCCCCCGCCTTGGCGGCTGAGATGAAAATCCGATCTGTTGCCGGGCCGTCCGGTCATCCAACGAACCTCCTGCGATCATGATATGGGAACCCTTTGGGCGGCGCAAAGCGGTTTGCGGGAATGGCGGGGAGCAACGCCGCCCTCGGTCGATTCGGTGTAGGCTGGGCCGGTCCACCGGTTGCAGGGATTTCGCCATGCTCTACATACTCCACATGATCGACAAGCCGGGCGTGCTCGACAAACGCATGGCCGCCCTGCCCGCGCATCAGGAATATCTGAAGGAAGCGCCGATCGAGGTCGTCATGTCGGGCCCGCTCCAGTCCGACGACGGCGAGACCATCGTCGGCAGCCTCTATCTGGTGGAGGCGGAGGGGCGCGGGGACATCGAGGCCTTCCTCGCCCGGGACCCGCTCGCCAATGCCGGGGTCTGGGACCGGATCGACATCAACCGCTTCTTCCGCCGGGTCGGCTAGCCGTCCCAGAACGGGTAGTCGGTGTAGCCCTCCGCCGCGCCGCCGTAGAAGGTCTTGCGCACCGGCTCATTCAGCGGCCCGCCGCCGAACAGCCGTTTCGGCAAATCCGGGTTGGCGAG
Source organism: Alphaproteobacteria bacterium (assembly GCA_965205995.1). Classification (GTDB taxonomy): domain Bacteria; phylum Pseudomonadota; class Alphaproteobacteria; order MPNO01; family MPNO01; genus MPNO01. The sequence continues at coordinate 1,533,475 of OZ242200.1, forward strand.
GAACAGCGTCGCGTAGGAAACCAAATCGGCCTCCCCGCCGGCCAGCACCGCCTCGCCGCGCGGGGCGTCATAGGCGGCGTTGACGATGAGCGCGCCGTCGAACGAATCGCGCAAAATGCGGAAGAACGGCGGGCGGGACGACACGAAGGCGCGCGCATCGCGTTCCGCCGCGTCGCGGCCGGGCGCGTCCGATTCGACGACATGGAGCCAGGCGATGCCGATCCCGTCGAGCGCGCGGGCCGCCGCCTCGAAGGTCGCCTCCGGCGCGCTGTCCGCCATGTCGTTGTAACGCTGATAGGGCGAGATCCGGTAGCCGACACGGTCGGCGCCCCAGATCCCGGCGACCGCCTCGGCGATCTCCAGCGGCAGGCGCAGCCGGTTTTCTATCCTCCCGCCATAGGCATCTTCGCGCGCGTTGGCGCCGTCGCGCAGAAACTGGTCGAGCAAATAGCCGTTGGCGCCGTGGATCTCGACCGCATCGAACCCCGCCTCCATGGCGTTGCGCGCGCCCCGGCGGAACTGGTCGACGATGCCGGGGATCTCTTCGGTCTCCAGCGCGCGCGGCGTCTCGAAGGGTTTCATCCCCTCGAAGGTCATCGCCTCGCCGGCGGCGGCGATCGCCGACGGCGCCACCGGCAACGCCCCGCCGGGCTGCAGCGAGGAATGGGAGATCCGCCCGACATGCCAGAGCTGGAGCGCGATGCGCCCGCCTTCCCGGTGGACCGCATCGGTCACGATCCGCCAGCCCGCGACCTGTTCGGGCGAGTGGATGCCGGGCGTCAGCGGATAGCCGACGCCCTGTTCGCTCACCTGTGTCGCCTCGGTGATGACCAGCCCCGCCGAGGCGCGCTGGCTGTAATACTCGGCGTTGAGCGCGTGCGGCACGTTGCCCGGGCCGGCCCGGTTGCGCGTCATCGGCGCCATCGCCACCCGGTGCGGCAAATCGAGCGGGCCGATCCGCAACGGCCGCGCCAGCGCCTCGGTCATCGGCGGCAGTCCCGCACCTAGAGCAGGAAATCCCGCAGCGCCGCGGTATAGCCCTCGGGCTGCTCGATATTCGAGAGATGGCCGGCGGGGGATAGCTCGACATATCGCGCGCCCTCGACCATCTGGGCGAGCCGGCTCATCGTCGATGCCGGGGTCGCCCCGTCCTCCTTGCCGGCGATGAACAGCGTCGGCGTCCGGATCTCGCCCAGGCTGTTCTCGAAGTCGAGGCCCTGGAGCGCGCGGGCGCAGCCGATGAACCCCCCGGCGGGGGTCGCGGCGACCATCGCCCGCAGGTCGTCGAGCACCGGCGAGCCCGAATCGAGGAATTCGTCGGAGCACCAGCGCTCGACCGTCGGCGCGGCGAGCGCCCCCATCCCTTCCGCCTCGACGATGGCGATGCGCTCGTCCCAGGCGGCGACGAAGGGCGCCGGCGCCTCGGCGATGGCGTTGGAGATGACGATGGAGTTCAACCGGCCGGCGTGGCGGGCGCCGAGCCCCATCGCCGTCATTCCGCCGATCGAGAGCCCGACGAAATGGCTCTTCCCGATGCCGAGCGCGTCCCAGAGGCCGATCACGTCGCCGATCAGCATCGGGAAGTCGTAGGGGCCTTCGGGCACGTCGCTCTCGCCGTGGCCGCGCTTGTCGTAGCGCAGGATGCGGAAATCGTCCGCCAGCGCGGCCGCCTGATCGTCCCACATATGGAGGTTGGTGGCGAGCGAGTTGGAGAAGGTGAGCCAGGGCGCGCCCTCTCTGCCCCCGATCTCGCAGTTCAACCCGACCCCGTTCGCCGTGACTTTCATCGCCCTGCTCCGCTGCCCTGATCCGATTCGCGGCGCCACAATAGGGACAGGTTCAAAGGGTGTCACGGGGCGCGGGCGCGGCGCACGCCGGCCGTCAAGACGGGAGAAGCAGGTTGCGGAAGGGTTGGGTGCCATTCCAACGATAGGTTTCGAAATCCCGCCGATCCGTGGTGAGAATGCGGCCGTCCCCGCGCTCGGTCGCCGCGAGGACGAGCGAGGCGTCAGCCAGGTCCATGGGAAGACCCGCGTATTTTTCCATCAATGCCCGAACCGCTCCCAGATGCTCCGATCCGATGTGGTGGAGTTCCACGTTCGTGGACAACTGTTCGACGAAGCGCAGTTGCGCGCGCACGCCCAGCCGGCTCAGGAGCAGATGGCAGGTTTCGGTAACCACCGGCCATGTCACGACGAGCGTCTCGCGGAGGTCCCGGCTGACCGCTACCGCAGTGTCGTGCCAACGGTCCCGGGAACAGCGCCACCCAGTAACCGGTGTCAGCCAGCACCATGTTTTTCTTCGAGGCTTTGCGTCAGATACTGCTTGTAGTTGCTGGCCAGGTCCTCGGGGCCCTCGGCGCAGCCCACGAAATCGCTCGACAACAATGCGTCGAGTTTGTCCCGGGATCGTTCCGCTTGCTCCCGATGCAGGAGATCTATGGCCCGCTTCACGATCTCGCTGGTGCCAAGCCGCGTCGAAGCCTGGAGCTGCTTAAGCTTTTTCGCGCGATTGTCGTCCAGTCTGGCGTTGATTCTCATTCGTCGGCCCTTCGGCACCGAAGCAGACAGCTTTGTATGACATAGTCATACAAAGCTGTCTGGGTCAAGGTCCCGGGATCGATGCGAATTCTTTGACGCCGAATTGGCCGGCGCTACCTGAGACCCGCCTGCACCATCAGCGGGTAGGTGTCTGCGGCGAATTCCTCCATCCCCTCCCGGTAGCGCGCCCAGGAGGTGAGGACGCCGTCGATCCCGGTGTCGGCGAGCTTGAGATAGGTGTCGACGACCTGCTCCTTGGTGCCGATCACCGGCCAGCCCGCCCAGCCGGCGATGAAGTGCTCCTTGAGGAAGGCGAGCGCTTCCACGGGCACGGTCTGGGCGTTGATGCCGAGCCCTTCGGTGAGGTTGGTCACCGCCTCCCAGTCGCCGTGCTGGTGGACGTAGTAGTCGTAGAAGTCGCGCGCTTCCTTCTCGGTATCGCCCTGGACGATATAGGTGTGGGTCCAGACCGCGACCTCGCGGCCGTATTCTTTGCGCGCGAGATCCTTGTAGGCGGCGATCTGCGCCTTCAGATCGTCCATGTCGTGGTTGGCGACGACGATGAAGGCGACATCGCAGTATTTCGCGGCGAAATGGCGCCCGCGCTCGGACCCGCCGGCGTTCATGAAGGGCGGGCGCGGCTTCTGGATCGGCTTGGGCAGGAGCTGGCCGCCGCCGATCCGGTAGAACTCGCCCTCGAAGTCGAACAGCTCGTCCTCGGTCCACAGCCGGCGGATGATCTCGACCCATTCGACCGCCATGTCGTAGCGCCGGTCGTGGTCCGGCACGTCGATGCCGAACAGCCGGAACTCGGGCTCGTTCCACCCGGTGACCACGTTGAGGATGAAACGCCCGCCCGAGATATGGTCGATGGTGGCGGCCTGCTTCGCCGCCATCACCGGATGGACGGTCGGCACGTGCGAGGTGGCGAAGATGCCGGAATTGCGGTTCACCCCGGCGATGCCGGCGGCCCAGGAGTAGCACTCGAAGCCTGCGCCGTTGAAATCGGTGGTCCCGCCGAAGCCGCGCCAGCGCCCGACCGGGACCAGGGCCTCGTACTCCATCCGGTCGGCGAGCTCGGCGAGCGCCACTGTCGCCGGCCAGGTCGCCTCCAGCGTCCCCTCGATCGTGGAGGCCGCGCAGCCATGCTTCAAATTGGTGCAGAAGGTCCCGAGTTTCAGCTTGCGGTCGCTGAAGATCGGGTTGGTCGCCAGCGGATCGGCGAGCAGGCTCGGAACTTCGGCCATTCGGTACCCCTTCCTACTCGGCGGCCTCGTCGACGCCGCCGATGGCCTCGTTGAGCCGCGGCATGACCTCGTTCGCCATCAGCTCCATCGACCGCCGCGACAGCGCCTTGTCCACCCAGTCATGGCCGGCATAGACCAGGGTACCGAACTCGCCGACCTGCTCGCGGAAGGCGAGGATCCGGTCGACCACGCTGTCCACCGTGCCGGCGATGACCAGCCGGTCGGTCACGTAGTCGAGCGTCACCGCCTCGTCCGGCATCGACTGGTCGTGCTTGAACAGGTTGGACCGCCCGGCGCTGATCAGCTTCTGCATCAGCTGCTTGTAGTAGAAGCGGTACGGGCTGTTCTGGTTCTCCAGCGCGTATTCGCGGGCCGTCTTCTCGTCGCCGGCAACGAAGATGCTCTTCGCCACCCGCCAGTCGGCGGGATCGGCGACGCGGCCCACCCGCTCGCAGCCCTCGACATATTTGGGCCAGTGGGTCTTGACCCATTCGGGCATCAGGAAGTTGGCCGATATCGACGTCCAGCCGCGCGCCGCCGCCTCCGTCAGCCCCCTCGAATAGGGCGCGACCACCGTGACCACGATCGGCGGGTGCGGTTTCTGGTACGGCCCGACGATGACGCCCTGGCCGATCTCCTCGATCAGCGATTCCTCGGTGGTGACGTTCCAGTACTTGCCCTTGAGCCGGTAGGGCGGGTCGGTCGACCAGATCGCCAGCACGTGGTCGATCGCCTCGACGAACATCTCGTTGCGGTCCTGGTGCAGGATGCCGAGCGCCTCGGCGTCGGATTTGAGCGCGCCGGGGCTGATCCCGAACAGGAACCGGCCTTCGAGCATGTTGTCGATCATCGCCACCTGGCCGGCGATGATCGCCGGGTGGTTGAGCGACATGTTCACCGTGCCGGAGCCGAGCACGATGTCCCTGGTGTCGTGGGCCAGGCTCGCGATGAACATCAGGCACGAGGTGACGGTCTCGGCCCGGTCGGTCACATGCTCGCCGATGAACGCCTCGGCGAAACCGAGCCGGTCGGCGAGCAGGATCGCCTCGCGGTCTTCCTTCAGCGTCTCCGCGTAGTTCCGCGAAGGCGGATGCAGCGGCATGGTGAAATAACTGAGCTTCATCCGCCTTCCTTCGATACGCGGCCGCCCCCGGCTCACTCGGTGGCGTGGGCGACGAACTTCTCGGGGATGGGATCGCCCCATTGCGAATCGAGCCCGTCCTCGAACGAGATCAAATTCGCCGGCGTCTCGCTGTTGAGGCGGTCGGAATCGGTCCAGTGCTCATGCACCCTTCCCCAGGGATCCATCCAGTAGTCGTAGACCTGGCTGCCGAGAATGTGGCGGCCGAGCCCCCAGACATGCTCATACTTGTCGAGGCCGCGAATGTGCTCGTGCCCCATGATCACGTCGTCGATGTCCTGGACCTCGAAGGCCATGTGGTTGAGCCCGGCCTTGGGTCCGTGGATATAGAGGAACACGTGGTGGTCGACATATTCCTTGCCCTTGTCGACCCGGTTGAAGGACAGGATGATGTTGTCCTCCTCGCCGGCATAGACGTCGTCCGAGCAGACCAGCCCGAGCGTGTCGCGCACCCAGGCGATCGATTTCTTGAGGTCGGGCGCCATCATCACCGCGTGGCCGATGCGCTTGACCTGCGACGGCCCGCGGTCGATGCGGGTGAGTTCGCCCTTCCGCGCCAGCCTTTCCGGGCCCATGTTGAGGGCGAAGCGCGAAACCTCAAGCGGCTCGAGCATCTCCATGCCGTGCACGATCTCGATGGTGTAGCCGTTGGGCTCGGTCAGGCGCACCCGCTTGCCGCCGCCCGGCTCGTCCATCTCCTCGACCGGCGAGGCGCCGTCGATCCGGGCGGCGCGCTCGAGCTCTTCCTCGCTGTCGACGTTGAAGGCGAGCGCGATGAAGCCGGGCTCGCCGAGCTCGGTGATGTGGATATGGTGCTCCGGATCCGAGCCGCGCATGTAGAGCGCGGTCTTCGTGCGCTCCGCCCGCACCATGCCGAAATTGGTCAGGAACTCTTCCTGCCTGTCGAGGTCCGGCGAACGGATCCTGCCGTAAGCGACATCGGTCACCTTGATCATCGCTGCTCTCCCAATGGTCGATTCCTGGCTGCGCCCAGTTGGGGGGATATTAGGATCAGCCGGCCGATACCGAAAGGTCTATCGCGCCTGCCCGGAACAAGGGGTGGGGCGTACCACAGCCCGGATAGCGGCGAAGCCGCGTATCCAGGGGCGGCCCGGTCGCCGCCGTCAAATCGGGTGTTGCCTATCCGCCGCGCGATGTATGGAATGGCGCGCGACCACCACAGGGAGGACGACATGGACCTTGGTCTCAAGGGGCGGAAGGCGGCGATCTCGGGCGCGAGCGACGGGCTCGGCTATGCCGCGGCGCTGGCGCTGGCGGACGAAGGCTGCGACGTGGCGATCTCGGCGCGCGGGCAGGAACAGCTCGACCGGGCCGCCGCGGCGATCGGGGCCAAGGGGGTGAACGCCGTCGGCATCGCCTGCGACATGTCGAACGAGGCGGGCTGCGCGCGGTTCGTGGAACAGGCCGCGGCGGGGCTCGGCGGGATCGACATCCTGATCAACTGCGTCGGCGGCATGACGCCGGGCAATCTCGATGCCCTGACCGCCGACAATTGGGACGAGATCGTCAACCGCAATTTGATGGCCTATGTCCACACCACCAAGGCGGCGATCCCCCATCTGGAGAAGTCCGATGCGGGGCGGGTTCTCAACGTCTCCGGCATCTCGGGCAAGCAGCTCATGCCGGGCTCGTTCTCGACCGCGATCCCCAATGCCGGCATCAACGCCTTCACCAAGCTGATGGCCGGCGAGCTCGCCGCGAAGGGCATCCTGGTCAACAACCTCTGCCCCGGCATCGTCGACACCCCGCGCTGGACGCCGCGCCGCGAGGCGATGGGAAAGGTCCGGGGCGTCACCGGCGACGAGGTCGAGAAGCAGTTCGCGGCCAACGCCATGCTCGGCCGCTGGGGCCGGCCGGAGGAGATCGGCGACGTCGCCGCCTTCATTGTCTCGCCCAGAAACAGCTACATGACCGGATCGACGGTTGAAGTCTGCGGCGGCTGGGGCAAATATTTCTGACCCGACATAACACGGGCGCACATAAACAGGAGGACATCATGGCGGACCAGGCCACCCAACCCGCGGTCGAGACCGCCGCGGACCCCGTTCTCAAGCTCAACTTCCTGTCGCACGGCACGCTGGAATCGAAGAACCTGGAGAAGACGCGCGCGTTCTATACCGAGTTTCTCGGGCTCGAGGTCGTCCGCACCAGCCCGGTCTCGCTGCTCATCCGCCTCGGTGGGCCCAACACCATCGCCGTGGTCGAGCAGAAGAGGCGCACCGAAGAGATGCCGTTGCTCAACCATAACGGGCTCGACGTCGAGACCCAGGAGGAGGTCGACGCGGCGCACCAGACCATCGTCGCCGAGGCGGAGAAGTGGGGCCTCTACCGGATCTCCAAGCCCAAGCTGCAGCACGGCACATACGCCTTCTTCTTCTGGGACATGGACAACAATTGCTGGGAGATCCTGACCAACCCGGACGGCGGCTATAGCTGGCTGTTCGAGCAGGGCGATTTGGCCGGCAAGGGCCATCTGGACAGGGACTTCAAGCGCCCCGGCATGCGCGACTGACCGCGCGGGCCGCGGGCCGAAACCCGGACGGGAGGACTCATGGCGGCGGGCGCGAAGGCGCGAAACAATATTCCATGCGCGTCGATTCTGGCGTCTTCGCGACGATGCGCGACGGCACGCGGATCGCGCTCCGCGTCTACCGCCCGGACGGAGAGGGCGAATTCCCGGCGCTCTTCGCCGCCTCGCCCTATATGTACGCGACCGACGACCTCCCCCATTCGCGGCTCTTCCTGTGGCGCGAAATCGGGCCGGTCCAGTGGTATGTGGAGCAGCACGGCTACGCCTATGTCCATGCCGACGTGCGCGGATCGGGCGAATCGGAAGGCGTCTACAACCTGCTCGACCGGGACGAGCAGCAGGACTACTACGAGCTCATCGAATGGATCGCGCGCCAGGGCTGGTGCGACGGCAATGTCGGCGGGATCGGCCAGTCCTACTACGCCTGGTCGCAGTGGTTCATGGGCATCGTCAACCCGCCGAGCCTCAAATGCATCGCGCCCTATGACGGCGCCGTCGACCTCTATCGGGGGACCGTCTATCACGGCGGCATCTACTGCGAATTCATGGCCTGGTGGTACAATCTGGTGCGGGTCAACAATTTGCACCGCGCCGCCAGCGACCCGGCCGGCAAGGCGATGCCGCTCGACCTCGCCTGGGAATTCCAGCGCCGCCAGACCTATGACGACTGGTGGCGCGAACGCTCGCCCTATGAAAGGCTGGACGAGATCGAGGTGCCGGTCCTCTCGATCGGCCATTGGGGCAAGATGGGCCTCCATCTGCGCGGCAACATCCTGGGCTACGAGGCGGTGAACGCGCCCAAGCGGCTGGTCGTCACCGGCGCCCGCGACGTGTTCGAGGCGCATGATTATTTCGACCGGATCGACTACCACGAGACCGAGCTGCTGCCGTTCTACGACCGCTACCTCAAGGGCCTCGACAACGGCTACGAGCGCCAGGCGCCGGTCAAGCTCTATGTGCGCGGCGCCGAGGCCTATCGCGAGGAGCGGGAATGGCCGCTCGCCCGGGCGCAGATGACCCCCTTCCACCTCGCCGAAGGGCCGTCGGGGAGCCTGACCTCGCTCAATGACGGCCGGCTCAGGACCGAAGCGCCGGCCGGGGACAGCGGTGCGACGAGCTACACCTATCCCGACCCCGGCTGGAAGCTCGGCGTGGTCGCGATGGGCCCGCAGGGCCCGGACCCGATCCGCCGGGTGCTCACCTTCGTCACCGAGCCGATGGAGGAGGATCTGGAGGTCACCGGGCCCGCGATCCTCGAGCTCTACGCCGCCTCGACCGCCATCGACACCGACTTCGTCGTCAGGATCGCCGACCAGTTCCCGCAATCCGACGACGACCGCAAGGCGGGCCTCCAGCCGAATTCGGTCAATGTCTCGAAAGGCTGGCTGAGGGCGTCGCACCGCGACAGGGACGAGGCGCGGAGCACGCCGCACCGCCCCTTCTACACCCACGCCGACCCGCAGCCGATCGAGCCCGGCAGGATCTATTGCTACGAGATCGAGGCGATGCCGTTCTCCAACGTCTTCCGCAAGGGCCACCGCATCAGGCTGGAGATCGTCAACGGCGATTCGATGCTCACCGACTCGCTCTTCACCCACCAGTATCTCTGGTACAAAATCGGCACCGACAGCTTCCACCACGACGCCGCGCACCCGTCCCGGCTTTGGCTGCCGGTGGTGCCGGGCGCCGAAACAGACAACGGGAGGGAGCCCGGGACGCCATGATCACGCTCTACCACAACAACATGTCGACCTGCGCGCAGAAGGTCCGCTACGTCCTGGCCGAGAAGGGGCTGGACTGGGACAGCGTCGAGCTGAACCTGAGGAAGGGCGATCAGCATACCGACGACTATCTGAAGCTGAACCCGGCGGGCGTCGTCCCGACACTGGTGAACGGCGACGCGACGATCGTCGAATCCGGCGTCATTTGCGAGTACCTGGACGACGAATTTCCGCAGCCCCGAATGCGCCCGGAAACGGCCGGGGATATCGCCGGGATGAGGCTGTGGATCAAGTATATCGACGAAATCATCCATGCAGAGGCCGGGGTCATCTCCACGGCGATCGCGTTCCGGTTCCAGCATCTGGCGAACGGAGAGGACGCCGTGAAGGCGAGGATCGAGGCGGTCCCCGACGAACGGAAAAGGGCGAGGATGCGGTCGCTGGTCTTCGAGGGCGTGGAATCGCCGCTCTTCGGCGGCGGCGTCCGGAGGTTCGCGGAAATGCTGCGCCGGATGGAGGCCGCGCTCGGGAAGAACGCCTTCCTGGCGGCGGAAGACCTGACGATCGCCGATGCGGTCTGCCTGCCCTATGTGGTGCGCCTCGACCATCTGCGAATGGCGCGGCTGTGGGACGGTCTTCCCCGGGTCGCGGCCTGGTACGATCGCATGAAGAAAACCGCTTCCTTCGTCTCCGCCTTCAAGGACTGGGAGGATCCGGCCTATCTCGGCCTCATGGAGGCCAAGGGCAACGAGTACCGGCCGAATGTCGAGGCGGCGTTGGCCGGATAGACGCCGGCGGACGCCGAGTAGGCCCGAAAGAACGGCGCCGCCCGGAGGCGGCGCCGTGTGCTCGGACTGCGTCGACAGCTACTTGCTGGGATCGTAGAGCTTCGATTTCAGGGTCTTGTAGTCGACGATGAACTTGTCGGCCAGGGCATCGTTCTCCGCCCATTTCGCGCCGTAGATCGTCCGGACATAGGCGGCGCGGTATTCGCCTTCGAGCTGGATCCGCTTCACCCCGGCCTTCATCAGCTTCTCGTCGTCGCGCTTGCCGAGCCGGATCACCGACTCGTCGGCGGAGGTCTCGTATTGCCGCGCCATCTTCTCCAGGAAGGTCTGCTCCTCGCGGGTCATCGAATCGAATTTCTTCTTGTTGACCAGCACCAGCATGGTGGCGCCGAAGAACGACGGCTCGACCCGGTATTTGAGGAACTTCTCCCACCCGTAGGTGCCGACCGAACCCCAGGGCCAGGCCAGGCCCTCGACCACGCCGCGCTCGAGCGCGGAGTAGACGTCGCTCGGCGAGATGACGATCGGGGTCGCGCCCATCTTGCGCATGAAGGCCTTGTACAGCCCGGTGGAGCGCATCTTCACGCCGGTCAGGTCGATCCCGGTGGTCTTGCTGAGCTTGGGCTTGAACAGCGTATAGACGTAGAACCGCTGCCCGTTCTGGAAGGTCCAGGACAGGATGCGCGAGTTCAGGCCCTTGTCCCAGGCCTCCTGCATCATCTCCCAGGCGCCGTTGGAGCGGATCTCCGCGAGCGACTTGTTGTGCGCGCCGGGCAACCGGCCCTCGGCCAGGATCCCCGAATAGTAGGTGCCCGGGCAGTAGATCATGTCGATCAGCCCGCGCTGGATGGCGCTGCCCTGGTTCTTCCAGGGAATCACCTCCGGCCCGCCCCTGTACTTGATCGTCACCGGGCCGTTGGCCTTGTTGATCGGCTCGATCAAGTGCCGGTGCAGCGCGGCGACGTAGTCGTGGTTGCGCTGGAAGCAGGCCAGCGCCTGGATCTCGGTGGCGGCGACCGCCGGAATGCTCCAGGCGGTGAGCGCCACGCCGGTCGCCGCGACCGCGAACGTGATTTTCGAACTGGCCGTCATTGCTGCGTTCCCTCCCGTGTTTCCCCGCATCGCAAGCATTGGCGCAGGGGCCGCCGCGTCGATCCGCGGTTTCACGCTTGCATTCGCCCGTTTGACGCATCAGCCTGTCGTCAACAGCTTAGGCGGGCCCGGCGCAACGCACAAGAACGCCACGCCGGATTCCGTGGCCTCCGAGATCGGTCCCGGACGAAACGCGGCAGGGAAGGAGCGGCATGGCGGGCGTCATCCGCGCGTATAATGCGCTCATCAACCTGCTGCGTATCCTCGCCGGCGTCGTCGTCTTCGGCATCTTCGTCTTGATCTGCGTCGACGTGCTGCTCCGGCTGCTCGGCGGCTATGTCGGCATGCAGCCCTGGACCTACTCGGTGCCGGTGGTCGAATACGGCCTGCTCTGGTTCGCCATGCTGGCCGCCCCCTATCTGGTGCGGATCAAGGGCCACGTCTTCATCGAGGCGGTGACCTCGATCGTCCCGCCCCGGGTGCGCTGGGGGATGGAGAAGCTCTCCTATCTGGGCTGCATCGTCGCGGCCTGCATCTTCGCCTGGTACTCCTGGGGCGTGCTGCTGGAGGCGATGCAGCGCGGGACGCTCGACATCCGCGCCGAAGAGATCCCGCTCTGGTACCTGATACTGCCGATGCCGATCTGCTTCGCGCTGGTGGCGATCGAGTTCATCCGCTACCTGGTCGGCATCGATTCCATGTACGGAGAGCGGACCGAAGTGCGGGAGAACGTCTGACCGTGGAGTGGTACTGGGCGTTCCTCATGCTGCTCGGGCTGATCGTCAGCATGATGGCGCTCGGCATGCCGGTCGCCTTCGCGTTCCTGTCGACCAACATCCTGGGCTGGCTCTATTTCAACGGCTGGAACCTCGACGTGCTGCCGCAGGTGGTCGACAACTCGACCGTGCTGATCAGCCGGTTCACCCTCGGCCCGGTGCCGATGTTCATCATGATGGGATCGCTGTTCTTCCATACCGGGCTGGCGATACGGGTGTTCGACGGGCTGGAGGTGCTGTTCGGCCGGCTGCCCGGCCGGCTCTGCTTCCTCACCGTCGCCGGCGGTTCGATCTTCTCGACCCTGACCGGTTCGTCGATGGCCAACACCGCGATGCTGGGCTCGCTGATGGTGCCGGAGATGCAGCGCCGCGGCTACAGCCGGCGCATGTCGATGGGCCCGATCCTGGGTACCGGCGGGCTGGCCATGATCATCCCGCCGTCTGCGCTCGGCGTGCTGCTGGCCAGCGTCGCCAACATCGATGTCGGCAAGCTGTTGATCGCGGGGTTCATCCCGGGCTTCACCCTGGCCTTGCTCTATGCCGGCCTGATCGTCCTGCAGCTCTGGCTGTTGCCGGGCTCGGCGCCGGCCTACGACGTCGAGCGGACCGGCTGGGGCGAAAAGCTGCGCGTCGTGGTCACCAACATCCTGCCGATGAGCTTCGTCATCTTCATGGTGATCGGCTTCATCATCTTCGGCTGGGCGACGCCGACCGAGGCCGCGGCGATCGGCGTGCTTTCGGTGATGATCCTGGCCGCCGCCTATCGGAGGCTGAGCTTCGGGTCGATCTTCGTCGCCGTCGACGCCACCCTGAAGGTCGGCGCGATGGTGTTCTTCATCCTGATGAACTCCACCGTGTTCAGCCAGCTCCTCGCGTTCTCGGGCGCCAGCCAGGGGATGCTCGAATGGGTGACCGGCTTCGAGGTCCACCGGCTGACCATCCTGTTGGCGATGTTCTGCGTCCTGCTGCTGCTCGGCATGTTCATGGACGCCACCTCGATGATGCTGATCACGGTGCCGATATTCTTCCCGCTGGCGAACACGCTCGGCTTCGACCTGATCTGGTTCGGCCTGTTCGTGCTCATCACCATCGAGATGGCGGGCACCACGCCGCCCTTCGGGCTCCTGCTCTACGTCATGATGGGGGTCGCGCCGCGGGGGACGACGCTGATGCACGTGGCGAGCGCGGCCGCGCCGTTCCTGGTCTGCGACGCGATCCTGATCCTGATCCTGGTCGCCTTCCCGCCGCTCGCGCTCTGGCTGCCGAGCCTGATGTGAGCGGCCGAAGCCGGCGCCGCCCGGCCCCGGGCCCTGTTCTATCCGCCCGGCGGAGGCGTTGCCCCCCGCGCCATGCACCGCCAGCCTCTGTGGGAGGATCCGAACTATCTCGGCGTCATGCAGGCCAAGGGCAACGAGTATTGGCCGAAGGTCGAGGAGGCGCTGGACGGGAATGCCGGTTGGCAGTCGCTGAGACAGCTACGAAGATGGTTTGGGGGGATGGGTCCTGAGAGCGATCGGCAGGGGATATAATTTCATCCTGAACGGGATGGCGGTGCTGGCCGGCATCCTGATCTTTCTGAGCTTTGCGATGATCGTCGTCGACGTCACGCTGCGGATCGTCGGGCTCAGACCCTTGATCTTCACCATCCCGGTGGTCGAATACATCCTGCTCTGGTTCACCATGCTCGCCGCGCCCTGGCTGGTGCGTATCAAGGGGCATGTGTTCATCGACGCGCTCACCCGGATTCTGCCGAGCGGGATCAGGACGGTCATCGCGAAGATCGTCTATGCCATGTGCGTGGTGGCGGCGATGATCTACTGCGTTCACGCGATGGGCCTGCTGCAGGTTGCCTGGCAGAACGACGTCGTCGACGTGCGCAGCGTCGACATGCCGCAATGGGCGCTGTTCGGTCCGATGCCGTTCTGCTTTTTCTTGGTGGCCGTGGAATTCGCCCGGTATCTCTTCGGGATCGACAATATGTACGACCAGTCCGTTGGAGAGCGGGAAGGGGTCTAGGCCATGGAAATGGAATGGTACTGGGCCCTCGCGGTGCTGATCGGCCTGGTGATGTTCTTCATGGTGGTGGGGGTTCCCGTCGCGATGACCTTCATCACCGTCAACATCATCGGCGTGCTGATCTTCATGGGCGATCTGGCCGGCTGGACCCAGATCGTCGACAATTCGACTTCGCTGATCACCCGCTTCACCCTCGGCCCGGTGCCCATGTTCATCATGATGGGCGCGTTGTTTTTCCATACCGGGCTGGCGATCCGGGTGTTCGACGGGCTCGACGTGCTGTTCGGCCGGTTGCCGGGCCGGCTCTGCTATCTGACGGTGGCCGGCGGCGCCATGTTCTCGACCCTGACCGGCTCGAGCATGGCCAACACCGCCATGCTGGGCGCGCTGATGGTGCCGGAGATGCAGCGCCGCGGCTACAGCCAGCGCATGTCCATGGGGCCGATCCTCGGCACCGGCGGGCTCGCCATGATCATCCCGCCGTCGGCGCTCGGCGTGCTGCTCGCCTCGGTCGCCAATATCGATGTCGGCCGGCTGCTGGTCGCCGGGTTCCTGCCGGGCTTCGTGCTCGCCGGTCTCTATGCCGTGCTGATCTTTCTCCAGATCAGGTTGCGGCCGGAGTCCGCGCCGGCCTATGCCGTCGAGATGCCGCCGGTGATCGAGCGCATCAAGCTGATATGCACGAACATCCTGCCCATGAGCCTGATCGTCTTCATGGTGGTGGGCTTCATCATTCTCGGCTGGGCGACGCCCACCGAAGCCGCCGCGTTCGGCGTGCTTGGCGTGATCATCCTGGCCTGCGCCTTCCGGGTGATGACCTTCAAGGCGCTCAGGATCTCGATCGAGGCGACGGTCAAGGTAGGCGCCATGGTGTTCTTCATCATCATGAGCTCGACCGTGTTCAGCCAGTTGCTGGCGTTTTCCGGCGGCAGCGCCGGGCTGCTCGAATGGGCGACCGGCTTCGAGGTTTCGAAGTACTGGATCCTCGCGATGATGTTTTTCATCCTCATCGCGCTCGGCATGTTCATGGACGCGACGTCGATGATGCTGATCACGGTGCCGATCTTCTTCCCGCTGGCGCAGCAGCTCGGCTTCGACCTGATCTGGTTCGGCCTGTTCGTCCTTATGACCTTCGAGATGGCCGGGACGACCCCGCCCTTCGGCCTGCTTCTCTATGTGATGCTCGGCGTCGCGCCCCGGGGAACGACCATGTTCCAGGTGGCCAGCGCGGCATTCCCGTTCCTGATCTGCGACGCGATCCTGATCCTGATGATGGTCGCCTGGCCCGGGATCGCGCTGTGGCTCCCGAGCCTGATGTGATCGGGCGGCTTCTTGTCGATGCGGGGGGTGACGGTCATACTCAGCCCGGCAGGATCGCCCGAACGGTTTGGGACGGCGGTCGAAGGCCATGACAACGCCGAATGCGCATAATCGAATACACCAGCGGAGGAACAGAAAAATGACTTTCAGACCGGTTTTACTGTCGGCGCTTGCCGCTGCCGTCCTCGCCTGGTCGGGGCCGGTACAGGCTTCGAGCATCAAGGTTTCGACCTGCCAGATACGGACCCACGACCACGTCATCGTCTTCCTGAACGAGTTCCTCAAACCGGCCCAGAACAACGATATCGGACTCAAGCTCCGCTATGTGGGCGGTCCCGAGATCACCCCGTTCCGCAAGCAGGGCGGGCTGTTGAAGCGCGGGCTGATCGACCTGATCTTCTGCCCGACCCCCTATTACGGCGCGGATCTTCCGGAGGCCCGGCTGCTGGGAGCGCATAACAAGTCGCTCGAGGAAATGCGCAGCAACGGCGCATACGACATGCTCAGGGAGGCCTGGGACACGGGGCTGAACGCCCATATTCTCGCCTGGCCGGCCTTCAACGTGTCGACCTTCTACGTCTACACGAAGTTCAAACCCAAGCTCAGCAAAAAGACCGGAATCGATCTGACCGGCGTGAAGATGCGCTCGACCGGCCTCTACAAGCCGTTCCTCGCGGCGATGAACGCCGTCCCGGTCGGCATCGCGCCCGGCGATGTCTATACCGGCCTGGAACGCGGTGTGGTCGACGGCATGGCCTGGCCCAAGGGCTCGGTCACCAAATACGGCTGGGAGAAATTCCTGAGATACAAGATCGCGCCCAACTTCTACGGCGCGACCTTCATGGTCGTCGCCAACAAGAATAAATGGAACAGCCTGACGCAAGCCGAGCGGGATTTCCTTACCAAGGTCGCGCAAGCCTACGAGAAGAAGAGCGACGAGGTGGTCGGCAAGAACCTCGCCGCGGACGAGATGAAGCTCGAGAAGGCCGGGGTGAAGACCATTGCGCTCGAAGGCGAGTACGCGAAGGCCTATCTCGACACGATTTACGGCGCCAAGTGGGCGGTGAACGACAAGTACAAATATTCGGTCGACTACAAGAAGCTCAAATCCCTGATGTACGAATAGCGCGTTCCGCGATCGATGCGGTTCGAGCCGGGCGCCGTCTCCGGGCGGCGCTCGGGCCCCTCTTCTATCCGCCTTCCGCGTCCGCCGACCGCCACACCACCGGGAACAATCTGTCATTCGCCGGCAGCACGCCGACCGGCAGGTTCTCCGCCTCGGCGCCGGGGATGTTGAACCGGGTGCGGGGGCCGTACCAGGTGATGTCGCCGCCGAAGAAACGGCATGACAGCGCCACCCTGCGGAGCTCGGTCGAGGCGTTGCCCCCCGCGCCGTGCACCGCCAGCGGGTGGTGGACGATGCAGTCGCCGGCCTCCATGTCCCAGGACAGGAAACGATAGTCGGGGTTGTCGAATTCCCGGTGGAACATCGGGCATTCCTCGAAGCCGTCGGCCTCGGCGAGCGCGAAGCCGTCGCGCGGCACCGCGGGGACCGGGCGGTACATGCCGTCCCATTTGTGCGATCCCGCAACATAGACCAGCCCGCTGGTCTCCCGCGTCACCGGCGTCAAGGCGAGCCACACCGAGGCCACATGGTTGCCCGCCAGCGGCCAGAACGGCAGGTCGTGGTGCCAGGCCGTCGGCATCCGCGTGCCGGGGTCCTTGACGAAGAGCTGGTCGTAGAAGAACCGCACCTCGTCGAGCCCCATCAGCCGCGCCGCGATCTCCCGCGCCGGCGAGTTGCTGACGAAATCCATGAACGCCGGATTGCTCCGCGCCATGTGGGAGTTGGCGATCACCTTGCCGGGCTCGTCGTCCCCCGAGGCCAGCACGGTGCCGGCGGGGTTTTGCAGATTGGCCTCGATCACGGCCAGCATATGGTCGATCCATTCGCGGTCGAACTGCCCGCGGATGCAGACCGCGCCATCCTCCCGATAGGCGCGAATCTCGTCCTCCGCGATGGGGCTGAGCGGTTCCCGGTTCATCCCGACTATTCCTCCGTGAGCAGGCGGCGCGCCTGCGCATCGGAAATCTAGCACCTGCCCTTGGTCATATCGACCGGAGCCGCGCGGGGTGACAAAGCGGGCGGAACCGCGATATTTGTCTTGCCATGCGCCGTTCCGCGCAGGGGACGGGGGCGGCAACCGATGAGGCCGGCGACATGCAGCTCACGCGATTCAGCGACTATTCGTTGAGGGCCCTGATCTATCTGGGTCTGAACGCGCAGCGGCGCTGCACCATCCGGGAAATCGCCGACGCCTACGGCATCTCGGAGAACCATCTGATGAAGCTGATCCACCGGCTGGGTCAGAAGGGGTTCATCGTGACGACCCGGGGCCGCAACGGCGGGCTGGAGCTGGCGATGCCGGCGAGCGAGATCAATCTGGGCGAGGTGTTCCGGGCGACCGAGGGGAAACTCCATCTGGTCGAGTGCTTCGCCGACGGCGAGAAGAACGCCTGCCCGATATCCGGCCCCTGCGTGCTGACCCACGTCCTGGAGACCGCCTTGCAGGCCTTTCTCGACGTCCTCGACCGCCACACGCTGGAGGATCTGCTGAAGCCGGCGGATGCGCTGAACCGCATCCTCGCGGCCCGCGACCGGCACGACCCGGTCGCGGCGGAGCAAGCGCGTCCGGGATAGTGCGGCCGTCCCTCGATACGGCGCTTCGCGCCTACTCGGGATGAGGGGGGGGGATAAATGGGATCGCCAAACCACCCTCACCCTGAGTAGCCCCCGCAGGGGGCGTATCGAAGGGCGGGCGGTCCGCTCCCGCGAAGGCCGGAGCGGACCGCGTATCGGAACCTAGGCCGGGATCGGCCCGGGCTTGCTCACCTGGGTCATCAGATCGTTGTCCCACTTGCCGTCGACGACGAAATGGGCCAGCGCGCCAAGCTGCACCGCCTCGATCAGATTGTGCGACAGATAGGCGTAGACCCCGGGCTGGCGGAAGGTGTAGAGCGCCGCCCCGGCCGAGCCGCCGCGGATGAACCAGGTCTCCAGCCCTTCCGCCGGCGGGTCGGCGAACGAGCCCGCCTCCCAGACATAATCGCCGTGGCCGCCGATCAGATGCGGCCTGGAATCGCGGTTGGCCTGGGAGTGGATGATCAGCACGGTCTCGCCGACCTTGGCCTTCAGCGCCCCGTCGCCGGTGAGCGCGCCGACCTTGCCGTTGAGCACGACATGGCTCGGGGTCAGCGTGCGCATCACCTCGAAGACCTCTTCCATCGCCGCGGCGTGGGTCTCGAACTTCTTGTAGTTCCCCTCGGCGTCGCGCGGCACGTAGAAATCCTGCTCGCCCACGTAATAGACCCGGTCATAGCGCAGCGCCTTGCCGCTGCGGTCCTTGAGCCCGTCCCTGGGCAGCACCATCACCGCCCCGTTCATGCCGGACACCACGTGATAGGGGATCATGATGCCGCCCGGGGCGCAGTGATAGATGAAGGTGCCGGGCTTCACCGCCTTCCAGCGCAGCACCACCTGCTGGCCGGGCTCGACCAGAGTGAGGCCGCCGCCGCCGAGCGCACCGGTCGAGGCGTGGAAGTCGATATTGTGATCCATCACGTTGTCGGGCGAATTCTTCAGCGTGAGTTCGATATAGTCGCCCTCGTGGCAGATCATCAGCGGCCCCGGGATCGCCCCGTCGAAGGTCGATGCGTTGATCTCGGTCCCGTCGGCGTCGACCGTCCACTTCATTTCCTTGGCGACCAGCTCGACCTCGACGATCTTCGGGCTGCCCGAGTAGTTCTGGTCGTATTCGGGCGCGAAGGGCGCGGGGACGAGCTTCTGCTTGACCCGCTTGAGGCCGCTCATATCGGACTTCATCGCGGCGTCGCTCTTGGCGGCCATGACGATGGGGCTCATCGCCGCCGCGGCGCCCAGCGTGCCGCCGGCCTTGAGAACCTGGCGCCTGTTCAGCTTTTGCATGGCTGATGTCTCCTCTCTCTCGTTTCCTCACGGCGCGGATTCGAAGTGCCCGAAGCCGGCGCATTCGACGCCCCACGGAGATGGGGTATCTAAAGATGTATTCTGAATAAAGGTTTGGGCGCGTCAAGCGGGATTCGCGGCTGCCGCGCCGATCGGCCGGGCCGCGGCTGTCGCAGCCCCGCCGATGCGCGGGTTCAGAGTGCGCGCGTGCGGTCTCGATCAGCTCGACCTTGTCCCCGTCGGGGTCCTCGACGAAGGCGGAAACGGCCCGGAGTCTATCGGTTCGCGTCCGCCACGGCATTCGGGAACTGCGCGGCCCGCCCCCGCCCGGCGGCCACAAGCAAAACCACCGGGTTTTCGAGCCTGGGCGATCGCGTGGGAAGCGCTTGCGCGCCCGGATTTTGCGTGTATGGTCCGCCCAGCGTCGCCAGCCCTTGTTGCTGGACCGATCGCCCGCGCGAGCGGGTAGGTCTCATCCTCGGGATTGCGAACGTTCTTCAAGGGGTGGCGCATGAGGCGACGCTTCACCCGATTGTCGTAAAAGGAAGCGATGATGGCGACAGGTACTGTCAAGTGGTTCAACCCTGCCAAGGGTTACGGGTTCATCGAGCCCGAGGATGGCACCAGGGACGTATTCGTCCATATCAGCGCCGTCGAGAGGGCTGGCATCGCTACGTTGAACGAAGGGCAGA
Organism: Alphaproteobacteria bacterium; assembly: GCA_965205995.1. Classification (GTDB taxonomy): domain Bacteria; phylum Pseudomonadota; class Alphaproteobacteria; order MPNO01; family MPNO01; genus MPNO01. The sequence continues at coordinate 1,553,344 of OZ242200.1, forward strand.
AGCTTTCCTTCGAGGTCGTGCCCGGCCGGGACGGCAAGACGTCCGCCGAGAACCTGGTTCTCGGCAACTAGCACCATGACGGGGCGGGCTGTGTCCGCTCCGCCCGAACATCACGGAGAGCCTGTATTGCCCCGAAAGCCGAACTACAGTTTCGAACGGCGCCAGAGGGAGCTCGCGAAAGCCGAGAAGAAGGCGGCGCGGCTGGAAGCCCGGGCGAGGAAACCGGAACGGCAAGCGGCCGAAAGCCAGCCGGGCGCGAGCGACGGTGGGGCCGACGAAAGTCCCCCAAAGCCCGACGAGGTGCAGTGAGCGGCTGAGACGAAGCCGAGGCGCGCCCTTCGATACGCCCCGGACTTGATCCGGGGCGTATCGAGGGACGCACGGCCGCCGCGGCTCTATCTAAAACGGACACGGCTAAAACGGACACGGCCTAGCCCGGACCGGTTCGAGGAGGAACAGCCCCGCCAGCCGGTCAACTCGTCCGCCCGGACCTGTCCGGCCCCCGCCGCCTCAATAGCCGCCGCCCCCGTCGCCGCCTCCGAAGCCGCCGCCCAGATCGCCGCCTCCGAAGCCACCGCCCCCGTCGCCGCCAATCCCGTCGTGGTTGCCGTCCACGCCCTCGCCATACGCCATCGGCGTGTGATCGCTGGTCGCGGCGGCGCCCAGGAAAAAGCCGCTCATCAGGGTCATGTCGGCGGCGTGCATCATGCGGCGCTGACCCAGGATCCGTTCCGCCCGTTCGACCTCTTTCGGATCGTCGGACAGTTTCGCCGCTTCCGCCGCCGCCAGCTCCTGCAGCAGCAGCCGGTACTTTCGCCACAGCCGATGAATGCGCCAGCCGGTGAAGACGATTACCGCCGCGATACCCAGCCCCAGCACCGCCTCACCGCCGTCGAGCCGCACAATCAAAAACCAGGCCAGAACCGCCAGCACCGCGCCATCGATCAAACGACGTAGCATGCATCCCTCCTCGCCTTGGTTGCTCTATCCGGCATTTCCCGGACAGCCTTCGATTCACAAGTAATCATAGGTAAATATTACCACCGGCGGAAGGATTTTCCCTCCCCGGCTCCCCGGAAGTCTTGTCGAACGCGGAAGGATGCCCCTTCGATCCGGACGAAATCGATCGATGTCGGACCGTCGGTTCCGGGAAAATCCCGGCTCATTTGCCTCCGGGCCGTCAGGCCCTCCCGCCCGGGGCCGGAGGCGGAATGGAAGTACGCCGCGCGGGCGGGATTTCACGGCCGCCAGCGTTGTGCTAGCATCACGCAATCAACCGGGCGGGGCCGAACGATGGGCAATATCACGATCCGCAACCTGGACGACCGGGTGATCGATGCGTGGAAGGCGCAGGCGAAAGCGAACCACCGCTCGCTGGAGGCGGAGCTGCGCTACGTGCTTACGCAAAGGGTGAACCGCCGCCTCCATATGGCGGAATTCCGCGAGCGCACCGCCCGGATCGCCGGCGCAACCGCCGGCACGCCCCAGACCGACAGCGCCGAGCTGATCCGCGAGGACCGCGATCGGTGAAATTCACCGTCGACGCCAGCATCGTCGTCAAGTGGTACATCGCGGAGGAGCATTCGGAGGACGCGCGACTGTTGCTGGGCCATCGGCTCGAGCGATACGCCCCGGACTTCCTGCTGGTCGAATTCGCGAACACTGTTTGGAAAAAGGCCCGGCGGGGCGAAATCGCCGACCCTCTCCACTATCTCGGCGAGATCCCGGAACTGAGAGAGGCGATCGACCTACGGCCGAGCGCGGATCTCGTCGACCGCGCGGCGCGACTCGCGGTAGCCATGGACCATCCGGTATACGATTGCCTCTACCTCGCCTGCGCCGAAGCGACCGGGTCGACGCTGATCACGGCCGACCGGAAATTCGCGGGCAGGGTCGCCGAGCGCCTGCCGGGCGCGGATGTCCGGTATATCGGAGCGCCGGGCGTCGCGGATAGCATCGCTGCGGCCGCCACCGCCCTGGTGATTTCGCGGGACAAGGTGGGCGAACTCGTTGCCGCGCACGATCTGCTCCTTGAGACCGACGCGAACGTGCGCTCTACCCTTCGGGAAGGAGGGGCGGATGACAAAATTATGACCGTCGATGACTTGATGCTAGTTCTCCGCTCTCCAGCCGGCAGGCGCCTGGAAGGTCTGTTCGGCGACATTACCGAGGAAGAACGGATCGACCTCCTCGCGCTGGGCTCGCTGGGGGAGGGCAGTTCCGGCACCGAGTGGCGGCCGATCTTCGAGCATGCCTGCAAGATGATCGATCTCTACGCCGAAGATCGTTGGGGAGACATCCTTGCCCTCGGCGTCTATTGGCGGGACGGGTTCGAACGCCTGACCGAGATCCGCGTGTGACGGGTTTCCGGCGGGTGGGAAACCCTAGGGTGTGTCGGTTTTGGTTGGGACCGAGGCGGAGTATCTGGCGGCGGCGCGTCCCTCGATACGGTGCAGGCGCGACCACCGACATGCCCCCGGACCGACTACGGCGAACTCAGCCGGCAGGGCCGCGATGGGTGAGCCGTTGGGTTGTTCCTTTTATCCCGTCATGATTGGCGCCGAGTCCACCATCCTCACTTATCCTTTGTCACCGGTACACGAGGAAGTTAGCCGTTGGGTTGTTCCTTTTATCCCGTCATGATTGGCGCCAGTCCACCATCCTCACTTAGTTCTTGTTTGTCCCTTTGTCACCGGTACACGAGGAAGACTGGTGGATGGTCGCTATTCGCCGACCAGCGAGATTGGTGAAGGAGTTGCAAAGCCGCTAACATTCTTGGTCGAGCAATCATCCGGGGGGGAACCCGGTCAATGGGGGCGCCGATACGGTTGTCACGACCCGCGGAGTAGTTTGATGACCTAGGAGGAAAATTGTGATGAACGACACCAAACGCACTACATATTCTCGCTACTGGCTTATGGTCCTCACGATCCTGGCATTGGCCATGTCCATCCTTTCCTTTCACGGGACACTGGACGATTTTGCTCGGGAGCGCGTCGTAGAGACGACACAGGAATCAATCGGGATTTATGCTGTTTCGAGAACGATAAATGCCGGCGTTTCAGTGCTTCAGACCTCTCAGGTGAAGGTTCCCTTACTGGCTTCATTGCAGCTCGGCGAGGTGCTTGACCCTATAAATGACGGTATTGAACGGCTGTCCACTACGGTGGTTTGGGCAATCGGATCTCTGTTCGTTCAGCGCATCGTCCTCGATGTCACCTCGAGCGTTGTTTTCCGGTGGATTTTTCTTGGGTCAGGGTTGATCGCCCTGCTTGGTATGTTGCCGTTAGTGTCAGCGAGGTTCAGAAGCGTCGCTTGTCGGGTCTCCGGTATTTCTACGTTAGCGCTTGTTGGATTTTGCAGAGGACTCGTCAGGATTTTCGTTATCGCTGCGGTGTTCCGCTTCATCGTACCCGTCTTTGTGGCAGGCAGTTTCTTGGTCAGCGAGGCGCTGCTTCAATCTGAACTTGACAGAAATCGCGAGGAACTGACCGTGATGAGCGGAGAAGTGGCGATCGACACGGATACGTCCGCTTCGGCGCTGCCCAGGCTTGTCGCGCAAAGAGATGCGAAGAGACGCCGATTGGCTACCCTCCAAGAATCCAGGCGGGTTATGAGAAACGGCTTGATCAGGTAAATTCCGAGATTGGAGGGCTCAAAGATAACTCTAGTTTGACGAGGCTGATACCCAAATTTTTCAGTGGGACCCCAGACAACCCACAGCTTGAATCGCTTCGGGAAAGTCGCGACCGCCTCCAAGGCCAGGTCGAGGAAGTTACAGAACGGATCGCGACAACGAGAAACGAACTTGAATGCATTGACAGAAGAATGGAAGGCAAGAGTTGCGACTCGTTTCTGGAGAAGTTAACCGGGGCGAGCATAACAGGGATCGAAAGTATTGCCAAGATAGCAGATACGGCAAGCAACTTGGTAGTACTCATCGCCCATGTGTTGATTGCCCTGTTCGTCAAGAACATTCTGGTTCCGATCCTGTTTCTGCTCATTGCGCTGAAATGTGGAGCATATATCATTAAGCGCGCAATCGGATTTAGGCTGGGCCTGCACGATGAGCTTGTGGAGACTCGAGCGGAAATGCGACAGATTGAAGACAACACCGGCGAGTAGGGTTGAGGAATGACAACACGGGCACCCGCATCGTCGATGCGTCACCACACCCCGTGTGCTCCAAATTTGAACATCGGAAATTGCCCGGCTGGCTAGGACGGTGCCTTCCTGGTAGCACAGTTGTCGGCGGGCCCAAACTTTGCCACCAATGTCCGCATTCCGCCCTCGAAAGACCGCCCGGTGGCTGCAACGTCAACTTTTTTCACCGAGGGTCGGGATTGCGGATCCCTGCCGGCAAGGTGAGTAATGACCCTGATGGCGGATCCGACCCCGGCTCGATCTTCCTCATGGGATCGGTGAAGGTGGAACATGGGACGGAAGCTGGCGGCGCGTCCCTCGCTCTATCGACCGAAGCCTCTTGTCCCTCCGGGGCGCGGCGGGGTGGACGGCGCGGAAGCGCGGTCCTGCGCACACCGCCGCACAACCGCTTGGCCCGCGTTGTTGGCACGCCGCTCAAGCCAGTGCCCCGGCCCGATGTTTCACGTGAAACACTGGGCGCCCGCCGACCTCAATAGCGCGAGAAGGACTGCCCCTCCTTGACGACACACTCGATCAAGAAGGGCGCGCCGGGATGAAATCGTCGGACGTCCCGACCGGCATCGACGATCCGCGTCACTCTTCGAGGAGCCGGGCCATCATGCGACGGACGTGATCCTGTCCGCCGAAGAACACCGCCAGCACGCGGACCGTTTCGCGCGGCTCGTCGACATCGAACCGGTAAATCGCCCGTCCGATGGCGAGATGCCGCAGGCCGGGCAAGATGTCGTCATGGGGTTCGTCCCTTCGGGGCGCGGCCAGGATGCGCTCCGCGGCCGCGCGGATCTCGACAATCCGCGATGCGGCATGATCGAGCGCACTCTCCAGGCTCTCGCCGAAGCCGAGATAGCTGCGAAGGAGATGATCGAATATCAGCCCGAAGTCGCGTTCGGCCTCCGCCGAGAACTCAAGACGGAAGGCCATGCCCGCGGCGCTTGCCGGCAACCATCCCGGCCAGCCGCGCGTCCATCCCCTTCGCGTCGACGAACCCGCCCTGGCGGCGGCGGGACAGGAGCTCCCGCAACGCCGCCGTTTCGAGCTCCTCGGCGTCGATCCGCCGACGCAGCAGATCGACTCCTTGCTGCAGGACCGCGCTCACGCTCGAATAGCGCCCCGCCTCGACCAGCGCCCTGGCGAAGGCGTGCTGCTCGTCGGTGAGCGAGATCGAGGACTTGACCGTCACGGGCACCTCCCTGGCGTCAAGGTAGTACTGCGTAGCACCAGGGTCAACGACAGGTCTCTGCCGAGACCGGAAATTCTGCCCCTCCTTGACGATGCACTCGATCGGGAAGGGGTGACGGCGATCCCCTTCTTCAGCGCCGGGATGAACGGAAGGGTTCCGCTCCGCGACGGGTTGGGGCAGCCGGCCGGAGCCTGTGCTAGACATCTTCCGGGATGTCACCTAATTTCGCCTCGTGAGACTGGTGCTGGATACGAATGTCGTCGTTGCCGCATTCCGAAGCCGCCGGGGCGCAAGCAACGCGCTCCTTGGGCTGGTCGACGCGAGGCAGGTTACGATGTTGTGCTCCACGGCTTTGTTCCTCGAATACGAGGCGGTTCTCGGGCGAGCGCGGACGCGGGCGGTCACCGGGCACAGCCTCGACGATGTCGCCGCCGTCATGAGCGCCCTTGCCGCGCTCTGCGAGCCGGTCGACATATCCTTCCGGGTGCGGCCTGTGTTGCGGGACGCCGATGACGAAATGGTCCTGGAGGCGGCTCTGAATGGCGGGGCGGATGCTATCGTGACCCACAATGTCAGGGATTTCATACCGGCCCCGGCGCTCGGTATCGAGATCGCCGCCCCTGGCGACATCTTGGGAAGGCTGGCCGAATGACGGACGCCCGGCGCTACAAGTATCCGCTGCAATTGCCCGCGTCGCTGAAGGAGACGGCCGCGCAGTGGATCAGGTCCTGGCGAAGGAGGACGGCGTGTCGCTCAACCAGTGGATCGTCGCGGCGGTGGCCCAGAAGATCGGCGCCGTCGAAACCGCGGAGGTCTTTCTCCGCGAGCGCGCGGCGGGCGCGCGCGAAGGCGATCTGTCCCGCTATCTGCAAAGCGCGCCCGACACACCACCCGGGTCGGGCGACGAGTTGCCGCGCTGATCCGCGCGCTCGCCGCTCGCAATGTCGACCGGAGCCGGCCGGGGGGGCGGCGGAGTGGAGATATCTTCTCTCTAGCGGCAAGAGAATTCCCTGCGCCGATGGAAATAACGCGGATGAAAGCCTTAGCCTGACTTATTCATCGGAGGCAGAGTTTATCGGTTGATTTTGAGCGCGCGAAGGTTTGCGTTCGGCGCCTTGGGATGTCGGGGTTTGAGGTTGAACGGGCTCGGGTGCTCGGGGCACGGCGACGAGGCGCCCGGCCAGCAGGCGGAACAGGGCGGCATCCGACGAGATCAGTCCGCCATCGAAACCGGCGGTCACCTTCTTGCGTCTGACGGCTGGCAGATCGAACGGGGCTGCTCGGCGATACGTCGGACCTGGCATCACGGGGCTTATAGACTAGAGTAACCACGACTCCGATCAGGTATTTTCGTCGTATTCGATCCTCACGTCGCACACGACGGCACGCAGGAGATCCTCGGGCGTGGTGTCGATGCCGATGTCTTCCTCCATCTCCGCCTTGCTCGGCTGGTAGGAGGAGGGCTTGAGCCGGACCGCCGGCTTGTCCTTGATCGTCTCCATCCGGGTTCTCGCTTCCCCGTGCTGCTACGACGCGGTCAGGTCGGCATAGCTGATCCGCCGCCCGATCATGCCCCGTACGATAGTCCCCATCTGGTCGAGCGTGTCGGCCTGCCGGTCGTTGTGCCGGCCCGCGAACTCCGTCACATAGCGATCCATGTGCTTCGGGCTGATCTTGTGGAATGTCCCCGTATGGGCTCGCTTGAGCATCGCCCAGAACGACTCGATGCCCTGCGTTCCCGCGTCGCCCCGCACATACTCGCCCTTCGAGTGGTTGACGCTCTCGTGATCGTGGAAGATCAACCCGAGCCAGGACGCGTGCTCGTCGGTGTAGACCTTGGCGTCGGCGACGACCCGGTCCTCGACGAAGCTCTGGAGCGTCCAGCCGTCCATGCCCTCGACCACGGCCGCGCTCACCTTGTTGGTCCGTCGATCCCTGGCGCCGGCGACGATGGTCTTGCCCGCGAGGGAACCGGCGCCCTTCATCGCCTCGCGCCTGGACTTCGGCATGTTCTTGCGCTTGCCGCCGATATAGGCCTCGTCGGCCTCGACCGGACCGGCGAACCGATCGCCGACCTCCTTCCACGCCTCGCGAATGCGGTGCGCGAGATACCACGCGGACTTCTGGCCGATGCCCAGGTCGCGGTGGAGCTTCATCGACGAAACCCCCTTGAGGTTCGTCGCCACCAGGTAGATCGCGGCGAGCCATGTTCGATAGCCGAGCGGCGAGCCCTGCATCACCGTCCCGGTCTTGAGCGAGAACATGCGCCGCTTCGGGCAGTCGCGGCACCGATGCGTCATGGTCGGATGCGCGATGCCGCACTGGATATTGCGAGAGCCGCAGTGCGGGCAGTACGGCCCATCCGGCCAGCGCTCCGCCGTGAACCATGCCTCGGCCGCCTCGTCGGTCGGAAACATCCGGAAGAGCCGGTCCAGAGACAGACCCTCGCGATACGACTTCCCCGGCCCCTTGCTCATCGATCCTGTCGCCATCCTGTTACTCTATTGTAAATGACGGGATCGCAACTCAGAAGCCAGAATTGTTACTCTAGTCTATAAGCCCCGATCGAACGGGAGCAGGCTATCTTCGGTCATGACCGGCGTGGCGCTTTCGTCGGCCGGGAAGAAAGACGCTTCGACTACGATTTTCTAAGCAATCACAACGACTTATGCCGCATCCGCCAACACATCATCAGGCCCGGCGTGAATAAAGCGGGCTAACATGCTCTCCTCCATTGCGACATGTAAGCCAGCTCGATATTCTGCTAGATATAGAACATGCTAATGGGGAAATAGGTATCCGCATAAATCTTGAAAGTGCCGTCTCTCGTTATCAGCAAGTACACCGACAACCTTGTATGACCAGGGGCCAATCTGGGGATCTTCCGTTCGAAGGGTTTTGCCAATTCCGCATGTTGCCTGTCGAGAATACTGTTGAAGAGCTCAATCGTCCCTATTTCCCGGCTGCTTATCCAGTTTTGTTTGGGAAGCCGCGTTCTTCGATAGGTAGCTCCCACATATAAGTTCCCTTCGACAAATCCGTACCTTCTCAGTGCCGTCGCCGCGCCCTCGAAGTCGTCCGGCAAATGCTGCGCCACGATGTCGCTAACATCCCGGCTTTCGCCGCTGGCCTCCTCCCAGATCGCCTTGTCCAGATCGGTAAACGATCGCCAGGTCAGCCACATGTCCGCTGCGACCACGACCACCGCCGCCAGAATCCCGAAGAGAACAAACTTCCATATGCGCTTCATTTTCCTTCGGTCCTCATCGTGGGCGGCCAGAGTGGCGTGTAGTAGCGAAGGAGTTCTACTTCAGTGGCGTTCACGTCGTTGTAATCCAGAACCGGCTGCCGCCGATAGGTCACCCCGGCGACCCCTAAATCCTAAACCCAGAAGAGCCATTACCGCTCCGATGTAATCATTGGGACGACGTTGGACCGCAATATCCGTCACATCCGCGTTGGGTCGCCAACTGCTGTTGTTTATGGCGTTGTCCAGTTCGATTCGGGGCGAATACAACATGACCCATGCCAAAGAACCGCCGAACAGGGAGAACACGAGAATGGTGGCGTCGGCAGGCCAGAACCAAGCTCGACGCGCCATCGCCGTGCGCGTCCTTCCAGACGGGCTTGGCCGGCGCGGGTTCGCTTCCGGTAACCCTGCGTGCGGGGGTGGAGATTCCGGTCGGCCGCGGAGAATCTCTGGCCGCGCCCAACCTGCCCAAGAAACCCGTTCCCGCCGCGACATCTTTACCCCACCGGTACAGCGATCACGACCGCGAGCCTGCATGGCCTCTCACGTCAAGAATGTTTCCCCTGAGCAGTGTAAACGGACATATGGAAAATGCAATGACAACATATCTTTCACGGTATCATTGCCGATTTTCCGCATCGATGCGGCGCGCCCATACGATAAGGAGCCTCGCGGCGGCGGCTGGCGGCCTCAAGGCAATTTGGGACCATGACCGGCAGGCGTTGGATCACAGCATTCGCGGGTCGGTCGAGCCCGGCGGTTCTATTGTTGTTGGCGCTCGCCGGACCCGTCCCGGCCGGTCAACCCAATGGTGAAACGCCGCCCCGGAGCCTTCCTTCCCGATGTTTCACGTGAAACATCAGGCGAACGCCGGCCTCAATAGCGCGAGAATTTCTGCCCCTCCTTCACCATGCACTCGATCAGGAAGGGCGCGCCGGATTGGGTGACGGCGATCCCCTTCTTCAGCGCCGGGATGAAGTCGTCCGGCGTCTCGACCCGGGCGGCGGCGACGCCCAGCCCCTCGGCGACCCTGGTGTAGTTGCCGCCGACCGTCATCGCGCCGTATTTCTCGTCGGAGACGATCAGCACCTCGCGCTCGGCCGCCATGATGCCGTTGTTGAGCACGATGGTGAGGATCGCGATGCCGGCGCGCGCGGCGGTCTCGAGATCCATCCCGGTCATGCCGATCGCCGCATCCCCCATCACGTTGATGCAGAGCTTGCCGGGTGCGGCGAGCTTGGCGCCCATGATGACGGCGAGGCCGTAGCCGAGCTGGGTCGACTTGCCCCAGCCGATATAGGAATCCGCCACCGTGGTCTCCCACATCGGCAGCAGCTGCTCGCGCGGGCTGCCCGAATCGTGGGTGATGATGACGTTGTCGCGGTCCACATTGGCCATCAGGTCGCGGATGATGCGGTACTGGTTGATCGGAACCTCGTCCGAATCGCGCTCGGCCGCCCAGTCCGCGCGCCAGGCCTCCTTGACCTCGGCGACCGAGCGCGACACCGCCTCCAGCGTCGCTCCTCCGCCATTCGCCCGGCGGATCGCGCCGACCTCCTCGATCAGCGCCTCGAGCACCAGCTTCGCGTCGCCGATCAGCGCGTGGTCGGCGCGGTAGTCCTTGTGGATGTCGCCGGCCTCGTTGGTCGAATGGACGAGGGTCTTGCCGGGCGGCACCGAGGGTCCGAACGGGGTTTTGGTCAGGCTGGAGCCGATGGCGAAGACGAGGTCGGCGCGGGCCAGGAACTCGAACAGCATCTTGGGGCCCGACCGGGTCGAGGAGCCGCAGGCGAGCGCATGGTTCTCGGGCATCGCGCTCTTGCCCGGGTTGGTCGCGACCACCGGCGCCGGCACCAGCTCGGCGAGCCGCACCAGCTGCGGCGCTGGCGCCGGCATAGAGCACCCCCTGCCCGGCCCAGAGCACCGGGTTCCTGGCCGCCGCCAGCATCCCGGCCGCCTTCCTGAGCGCGGCCGGGTCGGGCGCCGCGCGCTGGGCGGGGGCGGGCTCGTAGTCGAGCGGGGCGGCGAGCTCCTCATCCCACACCTCGGCCGGGATCTCGATCAGCACCGGGCCGCCCCGCCGGTGCGCATCGCCTGGAAGGCGCGGCGCATCAGCTCCGGCAGCTCGTCCGCCGCATGCGCGCGGGCCGCCCATTTGGTGACCGGCGCGTAGACCTCGGTGGCGTCGAAGGTCGGGTGGCGGTACTGCCGGTCGAGCCCCTGGCCGCCCGGCAGGATCAGCAACGGCACGTTCTCCGAATAGGCCTGGGCGATGCCGGGGAAGGCGTTCTCGATGCCGGGCCCGGCTTGCGCGGCGAACACGCCGATGCGCCTTCCGCGGTGGATCCGGCTGTAGCCGTCGGCGAGGCCGACGCCCACCCGCTCCTGGCGGCACAATATCGGGCGGATGCCGATCGCCGCGCAGGCCTCGATCAGCGGGTTGCGCGGGTAGCAGGAGAGGAACTCGGTCCCCTCGCGCTTGAGGATTTCGGCGATTGCCTGGGCGCCGTTCATGATGCCGTCCTTCCGGTGAGATCGATCACGCCCGCATCGGACGGCTCGGCGTGGAGCCGCTCGACCTCCGCTGCCCGCCGGGCGAGCACCGCGCGCTGGTTGATATAGCCCTTGTCGGTGATCTCGCCGGCGTCGATGGCGGGCGGCTCGGCGGCGAGCAGCGCGCGCGCGATGCGGGTCGACGAGCCCCGGTTCTCCGCGTTATGCCGGGCGAGCCCGGCGGCGAGGCGGTCGCGGATCTCGGGCCGGGCGATCGCCTCGGCGAGCGTGGCGTCGGCGGCGAGGTCGGGGCAGAGCGCGCGGCAGCCGGGCAGGCTCGGGAAGCCGACGATGCCGATCTCGTCCCGGTCGTGGCCGGTGATCACCGCGTCCTGCAGCACCGGGGCGGCGGCCGAGATGACCGCCAGGCGGAGCGTGCCGACGGCGACCCAGGTGCCGCTCAGCAGCTTGAAATTCTCCGTCACCCGCCCGTCGAACAGGAGGCCCTGGGCGGGGTCGCCGGCGTCGAGGAACTTGACCGCGTCGCCGATGCGGAAGAAGCCGTCCTCGTCGAACGCCTTGGCGGTGATCTCGGGCGCGCCCCAGTAGCCGGGCGAGATGGTTACGCCGCGGAACCGCGCCTCCAGCTTGTCGCCGTTGGGGGCGAGCTTCACCTCGACGCCGGGCAGCGGCACGCCGACATTGCCCCAGACGTCGGAATCCCACGTCATGTAGGTGGCCGCCGGCGCGGTCTCGGTCGAGCCCAGCGAGGTGACGATCGGGGTGCGCGCGCCGCGCGCCGCGACCGACAGCGCGTCGAGCTTCCGGCGCAGCGACTGGGGCAGCGCCGCGCCGGCGAAGAACAGCACGTCGAGGTCGCCCAGCAGATGGTCGCGCAATTCCGCATCGGCCTCCAGCGCCTGCACCAGCACGTCATAGCCGCGCGGCACGTTGAGATAGAGCGTCGACTTCACATCGCGCAGATTGGCCAGCGTCCTGTCGAACAGCCCGGGCGCCGGCTTGCCGTCGTCGAGATAGAACGTGCCGCCGTGGAAGATCGTCAGGTTGAAGCAGAAATTGCCGCCAAAAGTGTGGTTCCAGGGCAGCCAGTCGCAGATCACCGGCGGGCGCTCCAGCAGGAACGGGTAGGAGAAGACGGTCTGCACCTGGTTGGCGCAGAGCATGCGCTGGGTGTTGATCACCCCCTTGGGCAGGCCGGTCGAGCCGGAGGTGAGCAGGATCTTCGCAACCGTGTCGGGCCCGATTTCGGCGAGCCTCGCCTCCAGCGCCGGGCCGGGCGCGGTCGCCGCCCAGGCGGCCAGGCTCTCGGTTCCGTCGGCCCCGTCGCTGGTGAGGATCGTCCGCCCGTCGAGGTCGAGCGCCGCCAGCGCGGCGGCGAACGGCCCCGGCGTATCGACGAAGATCGCCGACGGGTCGTGATGCGCGATCACGCCGCGCAGCTTCTCGTAGTCGCGCGACATCAGCGAATACGCCGGCGAGACCGGCATCACCGGCACCCCGACATGCATGGCGCCGAGCTGGAGGAGGCCGAAATCGATCGAGTTGTCCGACAGGATCGCCACCGGCCGGTCGGCGCCGTGGCCGCGCTCGACCAATGCCTGGCCGATGGCGGCGCTCTTCGCCGCGGCGCCCGCATAGTCGAGCCGGCGCCAGCCGTCGCCGTCGCGCTCGGCGAGGAAGGTCCGGTCCGGCATCTCGGCCGCGCGGGCGCGCAGCACCCCGATCAAATGGTCCGGCACCGCGCCGAGGGGCACCGGCTGGCGCAGCAGCCAGCCGCCATCCGCCGTCCGCTCCGCCTCGACCGTCGGCGGCGCCAGCGCGGTGCCGGCGAACGGAGCCTTGGCAGCGGCTTCGACCTCGGTCATTCTGGATCCCCCTCGCGCCACATCTGGATGCGGCGCTCGTGCCGTGTCAAGCGAACCGCATGGGAGCCATGGCAATGGACGTCACCGCCTACGCCGCCTCGGTCGGCCATTCGGTCTGGTTCAGCCACGATGTCGGGGAGACCTGGAACCGCGCCCACACCCCGACCGGCGGGGTCTACAACGAATCCCGCTGCTGGTGCCTCTCGATCCACCCCGACCGGCCGGGCGAGGTGCTGTCGGGCACCGACCAGGGGGTCTATCGCTGGCAGCCCGATCCGGGCCGCTGGGTCTATCTCCCCTCGCCGCTCGACGATTTGCAGATCCTGCAGATCGCCCAGTCGCCGCACGACGCGGACGCGATCTTCGCCGGCACCCGCCCGGCGCAGATCTACCGCTCGCTCGACGGCGGCGGGAGCTGGACGCGGCTGGAGCTTGCCAACCTCTCCGAATGCTGGTTCATCAACACGCCGCGGGTCACCTCGATCCGCTTCGACCCCGTGGAGCCCGAGACGGTCTGGGCGACCATCGAGATCGACGGGCTCTACCGCACGCGCGACCTCGGCGAGACCTGGGAGAAGCTGAATGAGGGGCTGGTCTCGGACGACACCCACAACCTCGTCTTCTTCGACGACGCGGACGGGCGCACGCTGCTGATCTCGACCGAGGAGGGGCTGCACCGGAGTGTCGACAACGGCGAGAGCTGGCGGCTGGTCGAGGTGCCGGAGGCGGCGCCCTGGGTCTATATGCGCTGCATCGAGCGCCGCGCCGACGATTCGGGCGTCATGTTCATGTCGGCCGGCGACCGCCCGTCGAGCGACCGGGGCCGGCTGCTCAGGAGCCGCGACCGCGGCCTGACCTGGGAGGATGCCGGGCTGCCCGGCCCGGTCAACTCGACGATCTGGTGGATCGGCACCAACGCGGCCGACCCGATGCTGATCTTCTGCTGCACCATCATGGGCCAGATCTTCCGCTCGACCGACGGCGGCGAGACCTGGCGCAAGATGGACCGCGAGCTCGGCGAGCTCCGCATGATCGCCTGGCAGCCCAACGGGGCCTGACGGTCGCTGTGAAACGCTAATGTTTCACGTGAAACATAGGTCAGCAGTACTGACTTATGTATCGCGTTAAGAAAACGCCTTATCCGGCAAAAAAAATGCCGCGCGAAACATAATTTCGCGAACCGCCCGGTTTCCCGTCCCCCGGGGACGCAAACCGTCGGTGCCCAGACTCGGACCGCGCCGATTCGATGCATTCCGCGGCCAACCCGCTCAGTTCGCGTAGAGGTCGGACTGCATTCGCCTGAACGCATCCCGGACGGCCGAGAGACTGCCGAGATGTTCCCGGCTCTCGCCCACGCTGCCGTAACGCCCGATCAGGAAAGACCCGAGCTTGGCGGTCGCCAACTCGCCTTCGCCGTGGGTCTCGTAAGCCTGGAGAATACCGAGAAGCAGCTCCCTCATCTCGCCATCGACGGTGAACAGCCCGCCTCGACGCGCGCCGTCGGCGCGCTCGCGGCGGGTCCTGGGCGGATTGGCGAAGAGCACATAGGAGAACACGTCGAACAGGTCGCTGTCGGGCGCGTCCACCAGCCGCCGAACATCCTCCAGCCGCCCTTGGTCGTATCCGTGGTCATCGAGCCGTTCCAGGAAGCTCTGGCGGTTATCCGGGTCCGCCCAGATCGCACGAAGCTGATCCTCGTCGGCGATCAGTCCAGCCAGATCGCCGAACAGGCGCCGCAGGAACTCGGCGGCCGAGATCGGCTTGCCGTCCGCGCTCCAATAGGTCGTCGCGGCGATATAGCGGATGGCCCGCTCCTTGCCGTCTGCCAGCCTGACGACGATCTTCTCGATCGGCTCGTCGTCCAGCTCACCGCCGCCCCCGTTGTCGTCCGGACGGTGGATACACCGGGCCGGCCCGGGAGGCACCGGCTCTTCCGGCTCGCCGTCCCATTCGGGGTCGCTGAAATTGCGGTGCGCCTTCACGAAATCCCAGATCGTGAAGAAATCCTTGCCCTCGAAGGTCCGCGTTCCGCGCCCGATGATCTGCTTGAATTCGATCATGGAGCGGATCGGGCGCATCAGGACGATGTGGCGGATGTTGAGGGCGTCCACCCCGGTCGACAGCTTCTGCGACGTCGTCAGGACCGTGGGGACGGTCTTTTCGTTGTCCTGAAAATCGCGGAGATGCTGGTCGCCGACCGCGCCGTCATTCGCCGTCACCCGGTGGCAGTAATTCGGGTCGGTGCTGTCCTTGACCCGGTTGATGAGGTCGCGCACCAGCGCGGCATGGTCCTGGGTGTGGCAGAAAACCAGCGTCTTCTGCCCCTGGTCGGTCTGGCCCATGAACTCGCGCACGCGGCTCAATTCACGCTGCCGGATGACGATCTTGCGGTTGAAGTCCTCCTCGGTGAACCGCTCGCCCGCCTCGACCTCGCCCTGGATGACGTCGTCGTCGGGGACGTAGACATATTCGTCGATGGTGCTGGCCATCTGGCGCACCTTGAAGGGCGTCAGGAAACCGTCCTCGATCCCGTCCCTGAGGGCGTAGGTGTAGACCGGCTCGCCGAAATAGGCGTAGGTGTCGGCGTTGTGCCGGCGCTTGGGCGTTGCCGTCAGGCCGAGCTGCACCGCCGGCGCGAAATGCTCCAGAATCCGCCGCCAGGTGCTCTCGTCCTCGGCGCCGCCGCGGTGGCATTCGTCGACCACGATGAAATCGAAGAAATCCGGCGGATAGCCGGTGAACACCGGTTCGCCCTCGCCGGTCATGAAGGTCTGGAAGATGGTGAAGAACACGCTGGCGTTTTTCGGCACCCTGCCGCCCTTCTTGCTCAGGGATTGGGGATCGATACGCGCCACGGCATCCGATGGAAAAGCGGAAAAGGCGTTGTAGGCCTGGTCGGCGAGGATGTTGCGGTCGGCGAGGAACAGGATGCGCGGGCGGCGCACCGGTTCGCCCGCCAGGCTCCATTTCGACTGGAACAGCTTCCAGGCGATCTGGAAGGCGATGGAGGTCTTGCCGGTCCCGGTCGCCAGCGTCAGCAGGATACGCCGGTCGCCCCGCGCGATGGCTTCGAGCGCCGCCGCGATGGCCTTGTGCTGGTAGTAGCGCGGCTCCCATTTGCCGCCGTCTCTCTCGAACTCCACCGCGCCGAAGGCGTCCCGCCAGGCATTCGATTCGGTGAAGGTCCGGTCCCAAAGCTCCTGCGGCGTCGGGAAGGGCAGGAGCATGTCGCCCTCTGCGCCGGTCGCCATGTCGATGCCGTACCATTGCAGCCCGTTCGAGGCATAGGCGAAGCGGGCGCCGAGGCGGGTGGCATAGTCCTTGGCCTGCCCGACCCCTTCGCGATGGCTGAGGCCCGCCCGCTTGGCCTCCAGCACGGCGAGCTTCTGCCCCTTGTGGAACAGGACATAGTCGCAGGACAGGCCCTTGCCGCGCTTGCCGCCGGCCTGGATGCGGCCGGGACAGATCATCTCGCGCCGGACGCGTGAGCCTTCGACGACGCCCCAGCCGGCGTCCCGCAGCACCGGATCGATGCGGTCCGCGCGGGTCTCGGCCTCGGTCTCGTCGTGCAGGCTCATGGCGGCGCTCGCGTCACGTCAGTTCGCCCGAGAAGGCGCGTTGCAGGAGGGATTGGCGGAGGTCGTCGAGGTCTCGGAGCTTCACTTCATAGGTATCGGTCAAACCTATCGCTTCTTGAGCAATGCATTCCAGGGATGCACAGATTTTCTGCTGCACGCTAACGGGCGGATGGCAGATGCTAAATGCCTTGACTTCGGGGAAGTAAATTGTCTGATGGATGGAACCGCTGGCGAAACGTCTAATCTCATCACCCTGAGCCAACAATAAATACTTCAGGAAATTGGACGATAACCCATCGCCACAAACCCAGTTCACGAAGTCCTGACTGGTGGCCATTTCACGGCCTCATCACCGTGACGTATCCCACCGAAGCCGTGCGCGAAAGGCACACAGTACCAGGCGGAAGGACGCGAGCGCTAGAATTAGAAATCCCAAGAGCGTTCGTGTTTTCGAACGTTGCTTCGATGATTCCTCCATGATGGTCGCGCGCATCCTTTATGCCTATCCACGGCACATCTCCGCCCCAGTATTCAGGATGCTTTCGGCTGGGTGTATGTCCGCTTTCGAGGCGAGCCAATTCTGTTAACAATGTCCACTTCCACCCTGCGCGCGGCCGGATGCTTGTATCGAGGACCGAGAGAGAGTACGGACCAATAATCGGCCTGAGCGTGGCGGCACGCCCACCGGTCTGCGTTCCCTTTCGAAAACGTTGGTCCCTTACTCTGTTAGCTGCCGATGCGACGGAGTCGGGCGGCAAGTTGGTCTCCCATTTGAGTCCGTCATTTCGGAAAACTTCGCGCAGGGCACTGAGGAAGAAGTTCCGCGCATTCTCCAGGTTCCATTCGACGTGGACCCGAGCGCGGTTCAGACCCTCGAAGGCCTCGTCCAGAACCGCAACGATCCGCCGTTGTTCCTCCAGCGGCGGGAGGGGAATTGATATTTCTCTCAGCCGACCCTGATTCAACTTGGGGACGGTCATGCCGGAGACGAAAGGGATAAGGTCGGAAGCGTTTAGAAAATAGATCAACCAATCGTCGAGAATTTCGTTTCGCTGAGGTCGAATAACATGGGCGTGATTGTTGACCCAAGTCTTGCCATCAATCGCGAATGCAGAATTCTCGCCAGCTCTCCATTTGGCACCGTCCTCGCCAACCAGCACAAGCGGCTCATCAAAGATGTAGTCGGCTACATGGTCGAGTACGCCGGTCGCACCGTAATATGGATAAGGCCCTGCAATTCGGTCGCGCTTAGTAATCGGTTTTCGGAGGCGATCAAGAATATCGCATACATTTCCAAGGGGTTTCGTTGCCCAATTTTTACTCACTACGCCCTTCACATCATCCCCCGGATATTCTCAAGAATCTCCGCCGTCTCGGTGTCGCGGGCCAGCATATCGGCGATGATCTCTTCGGGGCTGCGCAGGGTGCCTCTTCCGGCGCGTTGGGGTTCTTGACCGAGAGGTCCAGCGTGTCTTCGTCCAGATCGGCGCGCGCGACGCGCCAGCTTTGCGGACCCTCGGCAAAGGTCGCTTGCAGGTCCACGAACTCCGCCAGTCGCCGTCGTTCAGCGGGTTGGTCTTGCCGAGGGAGCGTCCGGATCGAGCTGGTGTACCAGATGTCCCGTGTCGGCGCGCCCTTCTCGAAGAACAGCACCACCGTCTTGACGCCCGCGCCCTGGAAGGTGCCGGACGGGCAATCGAGGATCGTGTGGAGCGTGCAGGCGTCCAGCAATTCCCGGCGCAGGGCGACCGAGGCGTTGTCGGTATTGCTCAGGAAGGTGTTCTTGATGACCACCGCCGCCCGGCCGCCGGCGCGCAGCTTGCGGATGAAGTGCTGGAGGAAGAGATAGGCGGTCTCGCCCGAGCGGATCGGGAAGTTGTGCTGGACCTCGCGCCGCTCGCCGCCGCCGAAGGGCGGATTGGCGAGCACGATGTCGTGGCGGTCCCGCTCCTGGAAGTCCATCACGTTCTCGTTGAGCGAGTTGGTGTGGACGATGTCCGGCGCCTCGATCCCGTGCAGGATCATGTTCATGATGCCGATGATGTAGGCGAGCGACTTCTTCTCCTGCCCGAAGAAGGTGTCGCGCTGCAGGTCTCGTATTGCGAGGCGCCGAGGTCCGCACGCCGCATGTATTCCCAGGACTCGCACAGGAACCCGGCCGAGCCCACGGCGCCGTCATAGACGGTCTCGCCGATCTTCGGGTCGACGACCCGGATCATGGCGCGGATCAGCGGGCGCGGAGTGTAGTACTCGCCGCCGTTGCGGCCGGCGTTGCCCATGCGGCGGATGCGGCTCTCGTAGAGTTGCGACAGCTCGTGGCGCTCGGCCTGGGTGTTGAAGGAGAGCGCGTCGACGATCTCCAGCACGTCGCGCAGGATGTAGCCGGAGCGGAACTTGCTGCGCAGCTCGGTGAAGATCTCGCCGATCTTGTATTCGATCGTGCGCGGGCTCTCGGCCGACTGCCGGAAGGCGGCGAGGTAAGGGAACAGTTCGCGGTCGACGAAGGCGATCAGGTCGTCGCCGATCTTCGCGTCGTTGTGGTCGAACTCTCCTTCGGGCGTCCTGGGCGCGGCCCAGCGGTCCCATCGGAAATCGCGGACGATGAGGGGGGCGTAGTCCTCGCCGTCCAGCTCCGCCCTGTCCCGGCGCTCGGTTTCGAGGTCGTGCAAATATTTGAGGAACAGGACCCAGGAAATCTGCTCGACATAGTCCAGCTCGTTGGCAATGCCTTCCTCGGCCCGCAATTGCCGCTCGATGGAGTTGAATGCGTTCTCGTACATATGCCGTCCTTGAATCGAAGCACTCGATCTATCGCCTAACCAGGATTTCTCACCAATGGACGCCCCGGTGTCCAGCGGAAGCCGCTGCCGTCGGGAGAACCGAGGCTGTCACCCCGGCCTTGTGCCGGGGCCCAGGGCAACAGGCACGGTCCTCGCCCGGCTTCCCTGGACCCCGGCACAAGGCCGGGGTGACAGCGGGGCAAGGGACAGAGTGCGGGCGTCGCCGAACCGTCGCGCGGTCGGACAAACGCCTGTCACCAAGCCTCTTCTTGTGTCGGACATCTCGATACACCGACCTCTCGTGAGAAATCGTGGCTGAAACAACGGCGGGCCGGCGTGTGTGGAAGCGCCCCCCCTCACCCGTCGCCGACCTCGACGACCACCGCCATCGCGCTGTCGCCGGCGGCGCAGCCGGTGAACAGGCCGTAGCCGCCGCCGCGCAGCGCGAGCTCCTCGATCAGCTCGATCGTCGCGCGCAGCCCGGTCGGACCCTGCGGGTGGCCCCAGATCAGCGAGCAGCCGAAATTGTTCATCTTCTCGACATCCGCGCCGGTCTCGCGGCAGAACACCACGTCGTTGACCGCGAACGGGTTGTGGGTCTTGATCGCCGCGACATCGTCGAGCCCGATCCCGGCGTCGTCGAGCGCCCGCCTGGCGGCGCCGATCGGCGCTTCCGGCATGTGGCGGACCTCCGCGCGCGCCGTGCCGAAGCCGGCGAGGCGGACGCCGATCCCGTCGTCGCGGGACATCGCACGGGCGCGCTCGCGGCCGGTCACCACCAGCCCCGCATTGCCGTCGGCGGGGTGGGTCTGCCCGGCATAGGTCACCGTGCCGTCGCCCTGCACCGGGCGCAGCCGGTCGAGCCCCTCGCGCGTCGTCTCGTGGATGCCCTCGTCGCCGTCGAGCACGGCTGCGGTCTTGCGGTAGCGCGCATCGGGCACGTCGAGCGGCAGCGTCATGTAGCGTTTCTGGAAGGCCCGGTCGTCGGCCACGGCATCGCAATATTGCTCGTAGCGCCGGAGCACCACGTCGTGCTGTTCCCCGGTGGTGATCTGCCACTTCCTGGCGACCGTCTCGGCGGTGTCGATCATCCCGCATCTGGCATAGGGGTCGTCCGAGAAATTGCCCAGCACCCAGTCCTCGTGCTCGCCGGTGCCGCCCGGCGCGTGCGGCGCGGGGTAGTAGATATGCGGCCCGTTGGAGGTCCGGTCGCCGGACAGCACGAGGGCGATTTCGGCGCCGCCGCCCTCGACCTCCTGGCTCGCCGCCTGCAGGCAGCGCGCGCCGGTGGCGCAGGCCTGGTTGATCGTCGGGCCCGGAATGTGGTCGGCGCCCATCATCGCGGTCACCCAGGGCAGGCCGAAGAAGCACTGGCGCTGCGCCACCGTGAGCCCGAGCACGCCGTAGTCGATCTCGTCGAGCGCGACATCGCGGCGGGCGAGCTCGTCGCGCGCCACATGGGCGACGTATTGCATGCTGTGCAGATGCGACAGGCTGCCCTGCCAGCGCGCGAACGGGGTGCTCCAGTAAACCCCGTAAGGGATATAAGCGTCGCGCATCTTGTTCCTCCTTCGAATCCTGTCCGCGGGGCGGCCGCCTACCCCCTACACCTCGCCGCGCTTTGGCCCTAGATTAGGCGCCGAACGACGCCCCCATCGTCAGGAGCCAAGATACCGATGCCCGTTCTCGATATCCATCACGTCGCGATCAAGACGCAGGACCTCGAAGGCACCAACCGGTTCTACGAAGAGGTGCTCGGCCTGGAATCGATCCATCGGCCCGATTTCGATTTCCCCGGCACCTGGTTCGACATCGGCAGCACCATGTTCCACATCATGGCCGGCAACGCCGGGCTCGACAATGAAGGCAAGCCGACCCATGGCAGCGCCTCGGTCGACCATGTCGCGGTCAAGGCGCATGACTTCGACGCCATGAAGCAGACGGTGATCGATCACGACATGCCGCATCGGGAATTCGCGATCCCCGATTTCGGGCTGTGGCAGCTCTTCGTGCGCGACCCCAACGGGGTGATCATCGAGCTCAACTTCACCGTCGACGACGAGCCCGAGGGAAACCAGGGTCCGGGCACCGACAACCTCTTCGTCCCGGGCGAGTTTTGAGCGCTTCGCAAGCACCGGCGCGCGGCCTGCGGTGATGCTCGACGCGGCGTTGCCGCGGCTGATGCGGCCCGAGATCGAGCGGCTCGGCGAATCGCTGATCCGCGACGTCGCCGAGGCCAATATCGGCCGCGCCGGCGTGATCCCGCTCTGGTTCGGCGAGCCGGATACGGCGACGCCCGATTTCATCAAGCAGGCGGCGGTCCGCGCGCTCGAGGCGAACCACGTCTTCTACACCCAGAACCGCGGGATACCGCCGCTGAGGGAAGCGATCGCGGCCTATGCCAGCCGGCTGCACGGCCGGTCGATCGGGACCGACCGCATCACCGTCACCGCGTCCGGGATGAGCGCGATCATGCTGACCTCCCAGGCCATCGTCGGCCCGGGCGACAACATGGTGGCGGTCGGGCCGATCTGGCCCAACTGCGTGGAGACGATCCATGTGATGGGCGGCGAGACGCGGATCGTTCCCCTGGCGGCGACCGAGAGCGGCTGGCAACTCGACCTCGACCGCCTGCTCGAAGCCTGCGACGACCGGACGGTGGGCGTGTTCGTCAATTCGCCGTCCAACCCGACGGGCTGGGTGATGTCGGCCGACGACCAGCGGGCAATGCTCGAATGGTGCCGGGCGCGCGGGATCTACGTGGTCGCCGACGAGGTCTATGTCCGCCTCGCCTTCAACGCGCCGCGCGCGCCCTCCTTCCTCGACATCGCCGAGCCCGGGGACCGGGTGCTGGTGATCAACAGCTTTTCCAAGTCGTGGTCGATGACGGGCTGGCGGCTCGGCTGGCTCACCCACGCGCCCGAGCTCGGAATCGCCTTCGCCAAGCTCAACGAATACAACCTCGCCTCGCCGACCACCTTCGTCCAGCATGCCGGCATCACCGCGATCGAGGACGGCGACGAGTTCGTCGAATCGGTGGTCGAGCGCTATCGCCGCAACCGCGACCTCGTGGTGCAGCGCCTCGGCGCGATGCGGCGCGTCCGGCTGCCGCGCCCGGACGGCGCGTTCTACGCCTTCTTCGCGGTGGACGGCATGACCGACAGCCTCCGCTTCGCGCATGAGCTGATCGAGACGGAAGGCGTCGGGCTGGCGCCGGGCCGCGCCTTCGGCGAGGCCGGGGAAGGCCGGCTCAGGCTCTGCTTCGCCGCCGAGCCCGACACCCTGTCGCGGGCGCTGGACCGGCTGGAGCCGCGCCTCAACTGAATTTTCGCCATCCCGCCTGCCCCGCCGGCGCAACAAGATGTCGCCCGCGGCGCCGGATAGGACACAATGCCGCAATCTTCGGCCGCGGCCTTGCGACCGGGCTCGACCTCCCCATGTCTCAGTCCGTTGCCCATGAGAAGGACATCGCGATGGAATCGATTGCGGTTGGCGCGAACCCGGAAACCCCGCCCGATGCGGGTCACCGACCGCGCTACGTCGAGATCGCCGACATCACCGCCCGGGCGCGGTACAACCCCGGCTTCGACGGTCATGAGCGCGTCCTCAGCGCGGTCGACCAGGCGTCCGGGCTCAACGCGATCATCGCCATCCACGACCGCACCCTGGGCCCCGCCATCGGCGGCTGCCGCATGTGGGACTATGTCAGCGAGGCCGCGGCGCTGACCGACGCGCTCAGGCTGTCGCGCGGCATGACCTACAAATGCGCGATGGGCGGCGTCCCCTTCGGCGGCGGCAAGGCGGTGATCCTCGGCGAGTCGCGGACCGGCAAGTCGGAACCCCTGTTCCGCGCCTTCGGCCGCGCCGTCGACGCGCTCGCCGGACACTATATTTCGGGCGAGGACGTCGGGGTCGGCGTCCAGGACATGAACTGGGCGGCCGGGGAGACCCCGCACATCCTCGGCAGCGGCGACCGCGGCGGCGACCCGGCGCCGTGGACCGCGCTTGGCGTGTTCGCGGGCATCGAGGCCGCCGTCAGGCACCGGCTGGGCCGCGATTCGCTCGCCGGCGCGGCGGTTGCCGTCCAGGGCGCCGGTCATGTCGGCTACGAGCTCTGCCAACGCCTCGCCGGCGCCGGCGCGCGGCTGATCGTCACCGATTTGTCGCCCGACGCGGCGAGGCGCGCAGGCGACGCGTTCGGCGCCGAGACGGTCGCCCCGGATGCGATCTACGACGCCGAAGCGGACGTGTTCGCGCCCTGCGCGCTGGGCGCGGTGATCGACGACGACACAATCGGGCGGCTGCGCTGCGCGGTCGTCGCGGGCTCGGCGAACAACCAGCTGCAAGAAGCCCGCCATGGCGATCTGCTGCGGGCGCGCAACGTGCTGTATGCGCCCGACTACGTCATCAATGCCGGCGGGATGATCGCGCTCACGCTCCATCGCCTTCCCGGCGGGTTCTCGAATCACCGGGCCGAGGCGCAAACCGAGGCGATCGGCTTCACGCTGGCGGAGATCTTCGCCCGCGCCGACCGCGAGGACACGGCGCCGAGCAGGGTCGCCGACGACATCGCGATGGAACGCATCGCCGCGGCGGCCGGGCGCTACCCGATGGTGTAGGATCGGCGCCAGCGAATTTCCGGAGGCGGCGCCGTGGCGGACGACCCGATCGCCGATCTCGAAGCGGAGCTGGCGGCGCCGCCATTCCATCGCTGGCTCCGGCCGGTGCTCGATTCGGTCGACATCGAGGCCGATTCCCTGGTCGTGCGGATCCCCGCGCGGCCCGAATTCGCCCGCATCCCGGGCGAGCCCGGGTTTCACGGCGCCATCGTCGCCGGCGCGGTCGACATCGCCGCGCATGCCGCGATCACCCTCAGGACCCGCGGCCCGACCCCCACCGTCGACCTCCGGGTCGACTATCTCCGCGCATCGACCGGGGCGGATCTGCTCGCTCGCGCCAGCATAATCCGCGCCGGGCGCAGCCTGGGCACGGTGCGGGTCGACATCGCCGAACCCGACGGGCGGGCGATCGCCGCCGGGATGGCGACCTTCTATCTGCGCCGCGACTGAGCCTCGCCGGGCTCCTGAAAATTTTAGTACACGCTTTGTTCTTTTTTCTTGCGGGCAGGAACAAATCGTGTACATTCAGCCTTCATTGCGCAGCATGAGAGGCTGTGGAATAAGAAGTGGAGGGTCGGATGAGCGGCAACGGTCTGAGACTGGTCGAGAAGGACGCCATGGATCGCAACAAGGCACTGGACGCGGCGCTGAGCCAGATCGAGCGGGCCTTCGGCAAGGGCTCGATCATGAAGCTGGGGCAGAACAACCCGCCGACCGATATCGAGACGATCTCCACCGGTTCGCTCGGGCTCGACATCGCGCTCGGAGTCGGCGGGCTGCCGCGCGGGCGCGTCGTCGAGATCTACGGACCCGAGAGTTCGGGCAAGACGACGCTCGCCCTCCATGCCGTCGCCGAGGCGCAGCGCTCCGGCGGCACCTGCGCCTTCATCGATGCCGAGCACGCGCTCGACCCGATCTATGCCGGCAAGCTCGGCGTCGATGTGGGCGAGCTGCTGATCAGCCAGCCGGATGCGGGCGAGCAGGCGCTGGAGATCGCCGACACCCTGGTGCGGTCGGGCGCGGTCGACATCATCGTCATCGACAGCGTCGCCGCCCTGGTGCCGCGCGCCGAGCTCGAAGGCGAGATGGGCGACACCCATGTCGGACTGCAGGCGCGGCTGATGAGCCAGGCGCTGCGCAAGCTGACCGGCTCGATCGCCCGGTCGCGCTGCATGATCGTCTTCATCAACCAGATCCGCATGAAGATCGGCGTCATGTTCGGCAGCCCGGAGACCACGACCGGCGGCAACGCGCTCAAATTCTACGCCTCCGTCCGGCTCGACATCCGCCGCATCGGCGCGATCAAGGACCGCGACGAGATGGTCGGCAACCAGACCCGGGTCAAGGTGGTGAAGAACAAGCTCGCGCCGCCGTTCAAGGCGGTCGAGTTCGACATCATGTACGGCGAAGGCATCTCCAAGACCGGCGAGCTGATCGATCTCGGCGTCAAGGCCAATATCGTCGAGAAATCGGGGTCCTGGTTCTCCTATGGCGACCAGCGCATCGGCCAGGGGCGCGAGAACACCAAGCAGTTCCTGCGCGACAACCCGGAGATCGCCGACGAGATCGAGCGCGCGGTGCGCGCGAACGCCGGGCTGCTCTCGGAAGCCATCGTCTTCGACCGCGAGGACGACGACGACGACGAGGGCGGGAAACAGGCGATCTAGCCGCGGAGCTTCGATACGCCCCGGATCAAGTCCGCGCCTACTCGGGGTGAGGGTGGGTTGTAAGGCCCAAAGAACTCCCTCATCCCGAGTAGGCGCGCCAGCGCCGTATCGAGGGACGCGCCACCGTCGGGCTATCCGCTGCGCTTCCAACCGAACCGGGCGCGCCCCGACCCCCGCGCCGCGCTGGACAGACCTTCTCCGGCGCTATACTCAATCCCGGGACCGGCCGGCCGGCAGCGCCATGCGGCCGGCCTGGCAAGGGCGGATGGCGACGACGATCATGCTCAGCACCAACGATCTGCGCAGCTCGTTCCTGGACTACTTTGCCGCCAACGGGCATGCGGTGGTCCCCTCGTCTCCGCTGGTGCCGGAGAACGATCCGACCCTGTTGTTCGTCAATTCCGGCATGGTGCAGTTCAAGAACGTCTTCACCGGGATGGAGACGCGGGACTACTCCCGCGCGGTGACCTCGCAGAAATGCGTGCGCGCCGGCGGCAAGCACAACGATCTTGAGAATGTCGGCTACACCGCCCGCCATCAGACGTTCTTCGAGATGCTGGGCAATTTCTCCTTCGGCGACTACTTCAAGGAGACCGCGATCGACCTCGCCTGGTCGCTGATCACGCGCGAGTTCGCGGTGCCCGAGGACCGGCTGCTGGTCACCGTCTTCGTCGACGACGACGAGGCGTTCGATCTGTGGCGCAAGATCGCCGGCCTCCGCGAGGAGCGGATTCTCAGGATCGCCACCAGCGACAATTTCTGGTCGATGGGCGAGACCGGGCCGTGCGGGCCGTGCTCGGAGATCTTCTACGACCATGGCGACCATATCCCGGGCGGGCCGCCGGGCAGCCCGGACGAGGACGGCGACCGGTTCATCGAGATCTGGAACCTCGTCTTCATGCAGTTCGACCAGCCCCGCCCCGGCGAGCGGGTCGCGCTGCCCAGGCCGAGCATCGATACCGGGATGGGGCTGGAGCGGATCGCGGCCCTCTTGCAGGGCACGCACGACAACTATGCGACCGACGTGCTGCGGACGCTGATCGAGGCCTCGGCCGAGCGCTCGGGCACCGACCCCGATGGCGAGCACGGGGTCGCCCACCGGGTGATCGCCGACCATGTGCGCGCGTCGAGCTTCCTGATCGCCGACGGGGTGCTGCCGTCGAACGAGGGCCGCGGCTATGTGCTGCGCCGCATCATGCGCCGGGCGATGCGGCACGCCCACATCATGGGGGCGAGAGAGCCCTTGATGTGGCAGCTCGTGGCGCCCCTGGTGGCGCAGATGGGGGGCGCTTTCACCGAGCTCAAGCGCGCCGAGCCGCTGATCGCCGAGACCCTGCGGCACGAGGAATCGCGGTTCAAGGAAATGCTCGACCGCGGCCTCAAGCTGCTCGCCGACGAGACCGCCCGTCTCGGCGCGACCGAGAGGCTGCCGGGCGACATCGCGTTCCGTCTTTACGACACCTACGGTTTTCCGCTCGACCTGACCGAGGATGTGCTGCGCGGCGAGGGCCGCTCGGTCGATACCGCCGGGTTCGACGCGGCGATGGAGCGCCAGCGGCAAGAGGCCCGCAAGAGCTGGGCCGGATCGGGCGACACCTCGGAGGCGGCGCTCTGGCTCGACCTCCGCGAGCGCGTCGGCGCCACCGAGTTCCTCGGCTACACCACGCTGGCGGCCAGTGCGAAGGTGGTCGGGCTGGTTTCCGGGGGCCGGGAGACGGAGCGCGCGGAGGCGGGGGGCGAGGTTTCGATCATCGTCAACCAGACCCCGTTCTACGCCGAGGCGGGCGGCCAGATCGGCGATCGCGGAGTGCTGGAGGGCGGCGGCGGGACGGCGGTCGAAATCGCCGATACCAAGCAATACGCGGGCGATTTGATCGTTCACCTGGGCACGGTTAAGACCGGCGCGGTCGCGCTCGGGGATTTGCTGGAGATGCGGGTGGACCCGACGCGGCGCGCCGGGCTCCGGGCGCATCATTCGGCGACCCATCTGCTGCACGCGGCGCTCAGGCGCCGGCTCGGCGCGCATGTCACCCAGAAGGGCTCGCTGGTCGCGCCCGACCGGCTGCGCTTCGACATCAGCCACCACGCGTCGATCGCGCGCGACGCGCTCGGCGAGATCGAGCGCGAGGTCAATGGCCAGATCCGCGTCAATGCCGATGTCGCCACCCGGCTGATGACCCCGGACGAGGCGATGGGATCGGGCGCCATGGCGCTGTTCGGGGAGAAATACGGCGACGAGGTCCGGGTCGTCGCCATGGGTGAGAACGCAGGGGGCGGGAACGCAGGCGAGCCGTATTCGGTCGAGCTCTGCGGCGGCACCCATGTCGCGCGCACCGGCGATATCGGCGCCTTCAAGATCGTCGCCGAAGGCGCCGTTGCGGCCGGGGTGCGGCGCATCGAGGCGGTCGCCGGGGAGGCCGCGATCGCCCATTTTGCCTGGCAGGAAGAAATGCTGGTCCAGGCCAACGGCCTGCTGAACACCAGCACGGCGGAGCTCCCGGGACGGATCGAGGCGCTGCTCGACGAGCGCAAGCGGCTCGAGCGCGAGCTGTCCGAGACCCGGCGCAAGCTGGCGACCGGCGGCCAGGCCGCCAGCCAACCCGCGAAGCAGATCGACGGCATCGCCTTCGCCGGCCGCCGCGTCGAGGGGGTTCCGGCGAAGGAGCTGCGCGGCATGGCCGACGATCTGAAGAAGCAGATCGGTTCCGGCGTCGTCGCGCTGGTCGCGGTGGACGACGGCAAGGCCTCGCTCGTGGTCGGCGTGACCGACGATCTCACCGACCGCTTCGACGCGGTCGCCCTGGTCCGGGAAGGCGCCGCCGCCCTCGGCGGCAAGGGCGGCGGCGGGCGGCCCGACATGGCGCAGGCCGGCGGACCAGACGCGACGGCGGCCGAAAAGGCGCTGGACACGATCGAACACGCGCTCGCGGCGCGCGCCGGCGCCGACTGAACCGAGACGATCCGATGACGGGTTCGCCCGGTCTCGCCATCCGGCTTCACGGGATGATCGACCCCGGGCGGTGCGCCGGACTTGCCGCGGCGGCGGAGAGCAGCGGCTTCCGGACGGTCTGGTTCGCCGAGAACCTGTTCCAGCGCGGCGTGCTTCCGGCGGCGAGCGCGAGCGCCGTCGCGACGCATGCGATCGGCATCGGCATCGGCGTCTTCAACCCCTTCAATCGCCACCCCAGCCTGATGGCGATGGAGATCGGCGCACTCGACGAGCTCGCCGGGGGGCGCGCGATCCTGGGACTCGGCGTCGGCGTGCCGCCCTTGATCGACCGCTTCGCCGGGTTCGGCCGGCCGCTCGCGGCGATGCGCGACACGGTGACCATCGCGCGCGCCATGCTCGCGGGCGAGACGGTGACCCATCGCGGCACGGTGTTCTCCGCCGACGGGATAGGCCTCGGCTTCAACCCCCCGCGGGCCGATATCCAGATCCACATCGCCGCCATGGGTCCGCGCATGCTGCGTCTCGCCGGCGAGATCGGCGACGGGGTCCTGATCAGTAATATGTGCCCGCCCGCCTTCACCGCCCATGCGGTGGCCCTCGCGGCGGAGGGCGCCGCGGCGGCCGGCCGTGCGCCGCCGGGCGCGGTGGTGAAATACGTCCCCTGCGCCGTCGACGCCGATGGCGCGGCCGCGCGGCTGGCAATCAAGCCGGCGATCGCGGCGATGCTCTGCGGCTACGAGGACGCGTTCGCGGACGCGCCCGACGCGCTCTCGGCCATCCGGCATGGCTGGGCGATCGACCCGGCGCTCTATACCCGGACCCTCGACCGGCTCAGGGCCGGCGAGGCCCCGGAGGCGGCGCTCGACGACGCGTTCGTCGATCGATACGGGGTCGCCGGATCGGTCGAGGACTGCCTCGCCCGGATCGAAGCCCTCGGCGCCGACGGGGCAACGGAGATCGCGCTCACCTTCGTCGGCGACGCCCCGGAGCGGGACATCGCCCTGATCGGCGAAGCCGCCGCGGGCTGACGGAACGCCATGAACGCGGCAAACGCGCTGGTGCAGATGGAAGGCGTCGCCAAGATTTTCGCCAACGGGACCGTCGCGCTCGAAGGCCTGTCGCTTTCGATCCGGACCGGTTCGTTCACCAGCCTTCTGGGGCCGTCGGGTTGCGGCAAATCGACCGCGCTCCGGCTGATCGCCGGGCTGGGCGAGGTCAGCCGTGGCGCCGTCCGGCTCGCCGCGCAGGCCGCCCGCCGCGACATCGGCTTCGTGTTCCAGGAACCGACGCTGATGCCCTGGGCGACGGTCTTCGACAATGTCTTCCTGCCGCTTCGCCTCGCCGGCATATCGCGACCGGCGGCGCGCGCCGACATCGACCGGGCCCTCGACCTCGTCGGGCTCGGCGGTTTCGCCGATGCCTATCCGCGCGAGCTGTCGGGCGGGATGCGCATGCGCGCCTCGATCGCCCGGGCGCTGGTGACCAAGCCGCGGCTCCTCTTGATGGACGAACCCTTCGCGGCGCTCGACGAGATCACCCGCTTCAAGCTCAACGACGACCTGCTCGCGCTGTGGCGGCGCGAAGGCTGGACGGTGGTTTTCGTCACCCACAGCGTTTTCGAATCGGTCTATCTCTCGAATCGCATCCTGGTCATGACGCCACGCCCGGGCCGCATCGCGGCGGAGATCGCGGTCGATGCGCCCTACCCCCGCAGCGAGACCGGCTTCCGCACCTCGGACGCCTATAACCGCCATTGCCGCGAGGTTTCGGCCCGGCTTGCCGAGGCGATGGGTGGCTGAGCACGGCGCACTCGCCCGCGCGGCGGCGCTGCATCGCGACGGGCGGCTGGAGGAGGCGATCGCCGCCTATGACGCCCTGCTCGCGGACGATCCGGGGAATGCCGGCATCTGGCACAATATGGGCGTCGCACTCGCCGGGACCGGCGACGCGCAAGCGGCGCTCGAAGCCTTCGACCGCGCGCTCGCGCTCAGGCCCGGCTATCCCCACGCCCAGGTCAACCGGGGCGGCGCGCTGCAAACCCTCGGCCGCCACGCGGACGCCGCTGCCGCCTATGGCGCCGCGCTGGAGCGCGACCCGTCGCTCTACGAGATCCGGCTGCGGCAGGGTCTGATGCTGCTCGCCTCCGGCGACCGGGCGGGCGCGCTCGAAGCCTTCCGCAAGACCCGCGCGATCCGCCGCGACCCCGCCGCGATGGGGCCGGACCACCCTTCCTTCAGCCGCTCGTCGCGGCTGAAACTCGCCCATGACGGGGCCCAGCTCCGCCATCTCGCGGCAGCGGGGCGGGCCGATTTCTCCTCCCTCGCCGCGCTCTACGAACGTGCCGCGGCGAAGATGCCGGAGGCGGCGGCCCCCTTGCCCGGCGACATCCGGTCCGCGCTGGAGCCGAGCTATAACCGGGCGATCCATGAATGCGTGGCCGGCGAGGCCCGCCCGGGCGCGCTCAACCCGTCTTTCGACGCCAGGGGGGTGGAGGCCCGCTATCGGGCGGAGGCGCCGGGCATCGCGGTTATCGACGAATTGCTGAGCGCGGCGGCGCTCGCAATGCTGCGCCGTCATCTGCTCGAAAGCACGATCTGGCACGATTTCGCCCATATCCCGGGCTTTCTCGCGTCCTATCTCGAAGACGGGCTCGCCTCGCCCGTGCTGCTGCAGATCGCGGGCGAGCTCCGCGCCGCCCTGCCCGCCATCCTCGGCCCCCATCCGCTGGCCCAGGCCTGGGCGTTCAAATGCCTGACCGGATCGAGGGGTATCGACATCCACGCCGATTCGGGGGCGGTCAGCCTCAATTTCTGGCTCACCCCGGATGCGGCGAATCTGGAACCCGGCGCGGGCGGGCTCGCGGTCCACCGCGCCCTGCCGCCGGAAAGCTGGAACATCGCCGATTACGACCGGGACAAGGACAGGATCCGCGCCTTTCTCCGGGAAAGCGACGCCGGTTCGCTGATCGTCCCCTATGCCCAGAACCGGGCCGTCCTGTTCCGCTCGGATCTGTTCCACGAATCGGCGCGGGTGCGGTTTCGCCCGGGCTACGCGAACCACCGGATCAACATGACCCTGGTGTTCGGCGAACGGCCCTGAGCGCCCCGCGATCTGTACCAATTTTGGTATTTTTCTATATTTTTGTACGAACCGGGTGTAGAGTGGGCGCCGCTTGAACAGGGGGACCGGGCGATGCAGGACCTCACCGCATCGGACAAATACACCGCCGCGCCGGTGCGCCTCGGCGAACCCGACCCCTATCCGGACCGGGTCGCCGGCGAGTTCGTGTGCCGCGTGGTCTCCAACGACATGGTGAACGAGGCCAACAGGCTCCTGGTCCTGGATGCGCCGGAACGCGCTTTGCGCGCCAGGGCTGGCCAGTTCTTTCACCTGCTCTGCCCGACCCCGGACGGCGCCGAGGTGTGGATGCGCCGGCCGATGAGCATCTACCGCGTCGACCCGCCCGGCGGGCGGCTCGAATTCCTCTACAAATGCGAGGGTCGCGGCACGCTCGGCATGTCGCTGCTGGAACCCGGCGGGGAGTTCAATATCGCTGGGCCGCTCGGCATCGGGTTCAGCCTGGAGCCCGGCTGGAAGAACATCGTCGTGCTCGGCCGCGGCGTCGGGCTGGCCACGCTCGCGCCCTTGTCCCAGCTCGCCGCCGAACACGATGTACGGATCACCGCGATCCTGAGCGCGCGGACGCCCGAGCTCCTGATGTCGCGCGACTTCTTCGAGGATCTCGGCGCCGACGTGATCGAGGTGGTGGACAGCGACGCCTCCAGCGCGGTGGAGAACGTCGAGGCGATCCTCGAGCGGTTGATCGCCGACGGCAAGGCGGATGCCTTCTTCACCTGCGGCTCGAACCGCCTGTTGATGCTGATGAAGCGGCTCGGCGCCGCGCACGGGATTCCCGGCCAGGTGGCGATGGAGCAATTGATGTGCTGCGCGCTCGGCGCCTGCTACATCTGCGTGCGCACCTTCGAGGTGGACGGCAAGCGCGTCCTCAAGCGGGTCTGCCGCGAAGGCCCGGTATTCGACCTTCAGGAGGCTGTCGGATGGTAGATCTCTCGGTCAAGATCGGCGAAGTCGACCTCGCCAACCCGGTGATGCCGGCATCGGGCGCGTTCTCCTGGGAATATGCCGACATGATCGATCTCAACCGGCTGGGCGGGCTGGTCGCCAAGACCATCTGCAAGGAGCCGCGCAACGGCAACCCGACGCCGCGCATGGCGGAGACCGAGGCCGGGATCATCCAGTCGATCGGGCTGCCGGGGAAGGGCGTCTACTACTTCCTCGACCACATCGTGCCCGAATACAAGAAGTTCACCCCGCCCTTCATTGCCAGCATATCGGCCGAGACGGCAGACGAGTTCGCCGAGATGTGCTCGATCCTCAGCGTCCCCGAGATCGACGTGCTGGAGGTCAATATCTCCTGCCCGACGCGCAACGCGACGGGGGGCAATTTCTCGCTGCATGACGAGCACACCGCCAAGGTGATGCGAGACATCCGCGCCGCCACCGATCACCCGGTCTGGGCCAAGCTGTCGCCGAATGCCGGCGACATCGTCTCCATCGCGGTCGCCGCCGAGGAAGCGGGCGCGGACGCGCTGGTGATCGCCAACACCTTCCTGTCGCTGAAGATCAGGACCGACAATTTCCGCCCGGCGCTCGGCAACAAGTTCGGCGGGCTGGTCTCGCCGGCGCTCAAGCCGATCGTGCTCAGGATGGTCTACCAGGTGGCCAAGGAGGTCACCGTGCCGGTGATCGGCATCGGCGGCGTCACCAAGGCCGAGGACGTGGTCGAATACATGCTGGCCGGCGCGCATGGCGTCGGTATCGGCTATGCCGGGTTCCGCAACCCGACGGCGCTGACCGCCATCATCGACGACCTCGAAGACTGGTGCGACGCGCGCGGTATCGAGCGGGTCACCGACCTGATCGGCGCGGTGCGCGACGACGACATGGAGACCGACACCCTGGTCGCCGCCTCGGCGGGGATCTGACCGGGCTCAGTTGGTCGACTGGATGTCCTGCTCCGCCGCCTCGTAGGCGCGCAGGCGCTTTTCCGCCTCCCCGGACGCGGCGTCGACGATCCGCTCCAGGACTTGGTCGTCGGTGACCTCGCCCGGGCGCCTGAGCGCGCGGATCTTCTTCAGCACCTCTTCCGAAACGGTGATCGTCGGCACTCCGGCCTCCCTCGTCCGCCGCCGCTAGAGAAGCGCCTTCAGCGCCTCCTCGAACGCCTCGTCGTCCCAGCCGAACGGGCCCTTGGCGCCGGCATAGACGATCCTGCCCTCGGCATCGATCAGGAACTGGCGCATCGGCAGGCCGACATATTTCCTCTCGACATCGTTGTCGATGCGGTCGACCAGCATCGGCATCTCGATATCGAGGGCGAGCTGGCACGCAGACGCGATTTCGGTGCGCGCCTCGTCGGTGGTGGGCTCGTCGTAGACGATGTCCTCGATCAAATTGTTGGGCACCTGCCAGCCATTGGCGGGATGCGCCTCGCGGATGTAGATCAGGAAGAAATCGACCCGATCCCGGTAGGCGTTGTAGAGCTCGTTAAGGCGCACGGCCTTGCCCCGGAAGGGGGGTCAGGTGAACGAGCCGAACGCGATCGCGACCGGCTTCCCCCTCAAATCGGACAGGCGCATTTGCTCGCCGGTCCGCTTGCGGTTGCGGTCGAGCCGGTCGGCGACGAAATCCGGCGCGATCGAGCCCACCGGCGGGACCGTCGCCTCGCGCGCCTTCTCGCCCTCCATGTGAGCGTCGAACTCGGCCTCGGTGATATCGGAGATCTCGAGCCACACTTCGCGCCGCCGCGCCATGTCCATGGCGCGGTATTCCTCGAGGGAAACCGGGCTCTCCAACGCTGCGTTCGCCATATACGCGGTCCTTCCTGCGCTGCCGCAATCGACCCAAATTAGGTCAAGGGGGTTGCGCCTTCAACATCCGACGCCGCGGATCAGATCACCTCGCGCGAGCCGTCGGAATAGCGGATCTTCACCGTCACAGTGCCCTCGTTCATCAGCCACGGGCGGATGGTGAAGGACCGCGCGCCGGAGGCATGCATCGGGTCGGCGGCGGCGATCTCCTTCGCCTCGGCGAGGCTTCCGGCGCGGACGATCACCATCCCCTCGCCCATCCACTCGGTCTCGTCGTCGTTCCAGAACGGCCCGGCGCCGAACATGATGCCGCGCTCCTCGAGCGAGACCTGGTATTCGAGATGCGGCCCGACATTCTCCATCACCGGGCCGAGCCCGTCGGTGGGCGTCGTGAAGACGACGTAGAGCTGCTTTTGCAGCATGCCCTCGCAGGCATTCATCACGTCTTCCTTCATCACTTTCGGTCCAGCCATTCTCAATTCCTCCTTGGGCTCGGCGTTCAACCAAACGGGGCGCGGCGGTCCCGCGCAAAGGCGCTCTTGTGGCGGCGCTGCCAGTCTTCGACCGTCCAAGCCCTATCGGTCGGATGGGCGAGCGGGCTCGCCACGAACACCCGCGCCCGTAACATCCGTCCGTCATCGACCGCGACGGTGCGCTCGGCGTCTACATATTCGTCGCTCTCGAACTCCGCAAGGCGGCGCACCGCATGACGGTCCAGCCCCTCGGCGAGCACGCCCTCGACGTCCTCGCCGGCGGCGGGCACCACGACCGGATAATGGCGGCCGCGGATATAGACCCGCCGGTAGCCCGGCAGCCGGGCGGCGGGAAGCGCGCGCCGGTTTATCCAGGGGCCGAGAATATGGGCCCTGACATCGGCGTCGAGCAGGGTGCCGTAGAAAAAATACCGCAACGGCGATCCGGCCTCAGTAGACCTCGGCGGCCAGCCGGGCTCCCCGCGAGGCCATGAAGTAGAGGCCGAGATGATGGGCGAGGGTCTGCGGGTGGGACGCGGTCTCCGGCAGGCCCGCCGCTTCGGCGACCTCCCGCTCCAGCCCGTAGGTGGCGCAGCCGGGTTCGTAGACCACCAGATCGACAAGCTCGGGCATCAGCCCGTGATTGCGCGCGGACAGCATCGTCAGGACGAAATCCATCACGCAGATATCGGTGCAGATGCCGACCACCAACGCGGACTCGATCCGCCCCGCGCGCGCCCAGTCGACGATCCGGTTGGCGCCGCCCTCCGGGTCGATGGCGCCGATGAAACCGTTGATGCAATCCTTTTCGATCAGCGTCGCATGCCGGCAATCGCGCAGCCAGGCGAGCTCCGGCACCAGCTCCTCCTGCCCGGTGCCGCGCTCGCAATGGGGCGGATAAGGCGGCTCGGGCTTGCCCGGTGTGTGGGTATCGAGGAAGGCGGCGATCGGCCAGCCCTCATCGGCGAAGCGCCGCGCGAGGCGCACGGTCTCCGCCACCATCCGGGTGACCTGGGGGTTGGGCACCGGCGGGGCGAGCGGCCCCGCGCCGACGGTGGCGAACCCGTTCACCTCGTCGACGACCACGAGGCCGGTGCGCCGGGCCGCCGCATCGAACGGCGCCAGCGCGATCGGCATGTGGGTCTGGAGCCCGTGCAGCAAGACTTCGATATCCGTACTCATCCCCGACCTCCGGGATCAGGTTTCGGTGGCCGAAGTCTACATGTCGGCGGCATCGACGCCAGATCCCCGGAGCTGGCCGCGGAGCGATTCCTTGAGCCGGGCGAGCCCGTCCTCGTGGCCCGCCTCGCAGCGCGCGACCAGCGCGTCCTCGGTGTTCGACGCCCGCAGCAGCCACCACCCGTCATCGCTGCGCACCCGGACCCCGTCGACTTCGCTCATCTCGGCCCCCTGTTCGCGCAGCCGGTCGCGGATTTCCTCGACGACGGCGAATTTGCGGGCGTCTTCGCAGCGGATGCGAAACTCGGGCGTGGCGATCGCCGGGGGCAGAAGGTCGCGGATTTCCGCCAGCGTCTCGCGCGAGCGCGATAGGATGCCAAGCAACCTGACCGCGGCGTAGATCGCGTCGTCATAGCCGAAATAGCGCTCGGCGATGAAGATGTGGCCGCTCATCTCGCCCGCCAGCAGAGCGCCGGTTTCCGCCATCTTGGCCTTGATCAGCGAATGCCCGGTCCGCCACATCAGCGGAACCCCGCCGAGGCGGGCGATCTCGTCGAACAGGGTCTGGCTCGCCTTGACGTCGGCGATCACGGTGGCGCCGGGGCGCCGGGCGAGGATGTCGCGCGCCAGCACTATCAGGATCTGGTCGCCCCACAGGATGCGGCCGAGACCGTCGACGACACCGATCCGGTCGCCGTCGCCATCGAAGGCGATGCCGAGCTCGCAACCCTCGGCGGTGACCGTGGCGATCAGTTGTCGGAGATTGTCCTCCACCGTGGGATCGGGGTGGTGCGCGGGGAAGGTGCCGTCGATCTCCTCGTTGAGCAGGACATGCGTGCCGGGCAGGCGGGCGCACAGCATCCGCATGGCTTGGCCGGCGGAGCCGTTGCCGGCGTCCCAGGCGATCTTGAGCGGCCGCACGCCGTCGAAGTCTTCGACGATGCGCTCGACATAGGCATCGAGTACCGGCCGGTCCTCGCGCGCACCTGGCTCGCTCGCGAAGGCGCTTTCGGAGACCATCCGGCCGAGCCTCTGGATCTCCTCGCCGTGGAACGCACCGGACGATGTCAGAAACTTGAAACCGTTATGGTCGGGCGGGTTGTGCGAGCCCGACACCATGACGCCCGCATCGGCGCCGAACCGATGCACCGCGAAATAGAGCATCGGCGTCGGGCCGAGCCCGACCCGGATGACCCGCGCGCCGGTGCTCGCCAGCCCGTCGACCAGGGCGGCTTCGAGCTTCGGGGAATGCAGCCTGCCATCGTAGCCGACACAGACGACTTCGCCGCCGCCCTCGCGGACGATGGTGCCGAAGGCGCGGCCGATCGCCCCGGCATCGGCTTCGGACAAACTCTCTCCGACGATTCCGCGGATGTCGTAGGCGCGCAGGATCGTCGGGTCGAGCGGCATCGCCGCGCCGCCTCGCCCGGCCCTCATCCGGAGCCTTCGATCGCCCGGCGCCCGACGCTCAGGTAGTCGAAGGCGGCGCCCTCCATCTCGTCGAGCCGATAGATGTTGCGCATGTCGACCATCGCCGGCGTCTTCATCAGCCGCCGCACCCGCTCCATGTCGAGGGCGCGGAACTCGTTCCATTCGGTGACGATGGCGAGGCAGTCCGCGCCCTCCATCGCGGCATAGGCGTCCTTGCACCACGCGACCCCGTCGAACAGGTCCTTCGCGGCGTCCATCCCCTGGGGATCGAAGACGCGGGGTTGTGCGCCGCGCTCCAGCAGGCCGGACAGGATGTCGAGGGCGGGGCTTTCGCGGATATCGTCCGTATTGGGTTTGAAGGTCACCCCGAGCACCGCGACGCGCTTGCCCGAAACCGACCCGCCGCAGGCCGCCTCGATTTTTTCGATCATCTGCCGGTTCCGGCGCTCATTGGCCTCGATGACCGCCTCCACGATGCGCACGGGCGCGCCGGCCTCGCGCGCAATGGAGACCAGCGCGCGCGTGTCCTTCGGCAGGCAGGACCCCCCATAGCCCGGCCCGGCATGGAGGAATTTGGCTCCGATTCGTCCGTCGAGCCCGATGCCGCGGGCGACGTCCTGCACGTCCGCGCCCAGCTTCTCGCACAGATCGGCGATCTCGTTGATGAAGGTGATCTTGGTCGCAAGAAACGCGTTGGCGGCGTATTTGATCATCTCCGCGGTCTCGAGCGCGGTGAGAACGATCGGGGTTTCGAGCAGAAAAAGCGGCCGATAGATGGCCTGCAGGACCTGGGCGGCGCGTTCGCTCTCGACGCCGATCACCACCCGGTCGGGGCGCATGAAATCGCCGATCGCCGATCCCTCGCGCAGAAATTCGGGGTTGGAGGCTATGCCGAAGCTGTCGGGCGGGCGATGCCGCGAAACGATGTTTCCGATCTCGCGGCCGGTGCCGACGGGGACCGTCGATTTCATCACCACCACCGTGTAGGCGCCGTCCAGCGATCGGGCGACGTCCTCGGCGGCCTCGCGCACATGGTCGAGATTGGCCCCGCCGTCGCCATGGCGTCCCGGGGTTCCGACCGCGATGAAGACCGCTTCGGAACCGGCCACCGCTTCTTCCGGATCGGTGGTGAAGGAGAGCCGGCCTGCATTCACGTTCGATGCGACCAGCGCCTCCAGCCCCGGTTCGTAGACCGGAAGCTCGCCGCCGCGCAGTTTCTCGATCTTCGACGGGTCCTTGTCGACGCAGACGACTTCGATGCCGAATTCCGAGAAACAGGCGCCGGAGACGAGACCGACATAACCCGCTCCGACCATTCCGATACGCACGGCATTCCCTCGAATACTGATCGCCGGCCGCCCGGTCGCCGACAGCGCGCTTGTGCCACGCGCGGAACCGCCGCGCAATCGGCATTCCGCGCCGCGCCATCAGCTTCCGAGCAGGAAGTCCTTCGCCTGGTTGATCTTGGCGGCGAGATAGGTGGAGCCGCCCTGGTCGGGATGAATCTTCAGCATCAACCGGCGGTGGGCGTCACGGATCTCGTCCGCATCGGCGCCGCGGCTCAGGCCGAGGATCTCATAGGCCTCGTCGACGGTCATCGGCCGCCCGGCGGAGGCGTTCCCCCCGGCATGGGCACCGCTGTCGCCGCCGCGCCATTCGGCGCCGTGAACGCGGTCCAGATAGGTTTCGAGCAACTCCGCCGATTCCGCGTCGTTGACCCGGCAATCGCGCAACAGCGCAAGCAGCTCCTCGAGGCTGAGCTCCTCGACCAGCCGGCCGCGAAACGGCCCTTCGAGGACGGTGCCCTGGAGCTCTCCGGTGTCGTGGTCGAGCGACATGCGGAGATAGGCCGTCTCGACATCCGAGGACTGGCCCGGGGAAGGCCCGCGGAAGCTCCGCGCGGCCTGGGCGATGCGGCGCGCGCGCAGCAATACGGGCAGGAAAAACGCCGCGGTCGCCGCCGCGTAGCCGATGCGGCCGGTGACGGTCATATAGGTCGCGATGCCGAGACCGAGGATCGCGAAGGTCCATTTGAAGATCCGCAGCAGCACCCTGGGGTCGGTGCCCTGGATCCCCCGGATCAGGAGAATCAGGCCGATGACGACCGCGACGGCGAGGATAAAATAAGGCATGGCCGACGCCGACCGTCCTCAGCCGATCTGCTTGGTGATCTGCAACGCCGCCCCGCCGGTGCGCTTGCCGTAATCGCTGAGCGCGAGCCGGCCGCCGGCGGCGAAGACGGCGACCGCGCCGAGCAGTTCGCGCAGTTGCCGGGCGGACGAGGAGTCGAAATTGCAATAGGCGCCGCCGGTGAGCTTGGCGATCTGCCGGAAGGTGCGCATGGCGGTGGGCTCGCCGCCTTCCTGGAACATGAAGGCCGGCAACCCGAGGACGCCCAGCCGCCCCGCATGGTGGCAGAGCTGGTCCACATCCTCTTCCATGCAGTCGCCGACGAAGACCAGCGCGTTGACCTTCTTCTTGCCGGTCTCCTTGAGGGTGTGCTTCAGCACCTTACCGATCTGGGTCTGCCCGCCGAGGCAGCGAACCGCGGTCATCCGCCGCACCAGGTCGCCGGAGGAATCGACCCACGGGCTCGCTCTGCATTCGCCGAAGCCGCGGTAGAAGACGAGCTGGACCTCGAGCCCGCCCAAAACCTCGGTTTCGCGGAACATCTCGGCCTGGATGTGGCAGGCCCGGTCCCAGCTCGGCTCGCGGCTCGCCGTCGCATCCATCGCGAAGATCAGCCGCCCCTTGCCGCCCGGGGTTTTCAGACTCGGCGTTTTCGCAAGCCTGTTCAGGAAGTTCGCAACGTCGCCGCTCCTCGAATTGGCGTCGTCGCTATCCGGCCTGCGGGTCACATCCTTGGACATCGTTCCCACTCGTTTTCACGCAAGGGAGGGTCTAGCCCCTCCGGTTCGGGCTTGCCCTTCGCCAACCGGCTCGATCCACACCGCGGTATCGTGAAACACCGCGCCGCCCAATGGCGGCCCCGGATCGGCGCTGACCAGCAGGTTGATTCCGATCCCTTCCTCGAATGCGCTGCCGGGCCAGATCCCCTCGACGATCGCCACGCCCTCCTGAAGCCCGTCGAAGGGCTCGACGGCGACGGTCACGGCCCCCTTGTCGTTGCCGATCCGCACGGCATCCCCTTCGGCGACGCCGAGGCGGCGGCAGTCCGCGGGGTGGAGTTTCACCCGCGGCCGGTCTTCCTGCGCCTGCCCCGTCGGCGTCTCCGTGAAGCTCGAATTGAGGAAGCTGCGGGACGGCGCGGTCACCAGGCGGAACGGGTGGCGCTCGTCCGCCTCGTCGATGATCGCATGGTGATCCGGCAGCGCCGGCATCCCGTCGTGCAGCGGGCCGAGCGACGCCCAATCCGGCGCGAAGCGGAAGCGCCCGTCCGCGCCCGGAAATCCGTCGATGAAATGGCCCTTCTCGAAGGGCGGGCTGCAATCGATCCAGCGCTGCTCGCGCAGCGCATCGGCGCCGCAATAGCCGGACGCCAGCAGTGTGCGGTCGATCGCCTCCCAGGCGTCGATGCCGAAACCCTCGTGCTCAGCGCCGAGGCGGGCCGCCAGGGCGCAGAGGACATCGTGGTTGGAGCGCGCCTCGCCGAGCGGCGGGATGGCGCGCGGGCCGATCTGGAGATGGGTATGGCCGAGCGCGATATAGAGGTCGTCATGTTCGAGAAAAGTCGTCGCCGGCAGGACGATGTCCGCCATGCGCGCGGTCTCGGTCATGAACTGTTCGTGGACGCAGACGAACAGATCCTCGCGCGCGAAGCCCTCCTTGACCCGCCCGAGATCGGGCGCCACCGACATCGGGTTGGTGTTCTGGACCAGCATCGCCGTCACCGGCGGGCCGTCGCCGATGTCGCGCGGAGCGCCGGTCAGCACCGGGCCGATCCGCGACATATCCAGCACCCTTGTGCTTCGGTCGACCGCATCGGTCCCTTCGATGAGGCGCATGTCGAGGCCGAACAGCCCGCCATTGGAATAGAGCGCGCCGCCCCCTCGATGCGCCCAGGCCCCGGTCACCGTCGGCAGGCAGGTCACCGCGTGATAGTTGACCGCCCCGTTGCGCGAACGTGAGAAGCCGTAACCCGCGCGGATCATCGCCCGCTTGTTGGCGCCGTAAAGCGCGGCGAAGTCCTCGATCTCCCCAACATCGAGCCCGGTGATCCGCGCCGCCCATTCGGGCGTCCGGTCGGCGAGATGGGCTTCCAGCCGATCGGGGTCGTCGGCGTAGCGCGCCATGTACTCGCGGTCGGCCCAGCCGTCGCGGAACAGGACATGCATGACCGCGCAGGCAAGCGCGCCGTCGGTCCCCGGGCGGAGCGCGAGATGCTGGTCGGCGATCCTGGCCGTCCCGGTCCGGTAGGGGTCGATCACCGCCAGCTTGGCGCCGCGCGTCTTCCGCGCGATGGCGATGTGGTGCATCAGATTGACCTGGGTGTGGACCGGGTTCGAACCCCAGACCACGATCAGATCGCTGTCGGCGATCTCGCAGCTGTCGGGGCCGTATTTGGCGCCCACCCCCGCCATCCAGCCCGCGTCGGTGAGGCTGGAACAGATCGTCCTGAGCTGGCGCGAATAGCGCATGACGTGGCGCAGCCGGTTGATGCCGTCGCGCTGCACCAGCCCCATGGTGCCGGCGTAGTAATACGGCCAGACGGTCTCGCTGCCGTGCCGCTGGGCGCGCTCGACGAAGGCGTCGGCGACCCGGTCGAGCGCCTCGTCCCACGAAATCTCGGCAAAATCGCCGGACCCCTTCGGGCCGGTCCGCCGCAGCGGCACGGTCAGGCGGTCGGGATGATGCACCCGCTCGGCATAGCGGGCGACCTTGGCGCAGACAACGCCCGCGGTATAGCGGTTGCTCTCCGCCCCGCGCACCGAGCCGATCCGGTCGGGCGCAAGACGCTCGATGTCGAGCGCGCAGGCGCTCGGGCAGTCATGCGGGCAAACCGA
Organism: Alphaproteobacteria bacterium; assembly: GCA_965205995.1. Classification (GTDB taxonomy): domain Bacteria; phylum Pseudomonadota; class Alphaproteobacteria; order MPNO01; family MPNO01; genus MPNO01. The sequence continues at coordinate 1,595,849 of OZ242200.1, forward strand.
AAAGGCGATGTCGGGATATGCTGCGTCCAGGGGCATCTAGGTGCCGAGACCCTCGCAAATCCGCCTCGTTTCGAACGACACGAATATAGGGCGCGGCCGGTTTGGGGACAATGGGCCGCCCTCCCCTCAGCCCCGGTGGAGCGTCCCGTCCGGCACGAAGGCGTGGAACACGAAGGCGAAGGTCAGATCGTGGACCTCGTCCTTCCACATATCGCCGTGCCGGCGCTCGACGATCAGGTTGCCGATGTCGCGGCCCTGGGCGATTTCCCCCTTGTCGAGGGCGGAGTTCTGTCCCGGCGTCCAGCGCAGACGAAGATCGCCCGCGGTCACCTCGCCGCGCTCCCGGATCAACGCCAGCGGCCAGGCCTCCTTGCCCACCTTGACGACATAGGCCATCGGCGCGATGCCCTCGGGCAGCGCGCCGTTGTAGAGGAACGGGCGCGAGGCGGTGTCGTAGCCCCGATAGGGGTTCATGCCATAGCGCCGCAAGGAGGGGTTACCGGGCACCAGGACGCGCCCGTCCGCATGGCGTTTCCTGAACAGCGCGAACGACTCGACCCGGGCCGGCAGTATCTTGAGCATCTTGCCGTTCAACTCGCCGACAATCCCGGTGCCGGTGAATTGCTGCCACCAGCTCTCGGTCTGCCGGTCGTACATGACGAGGTCGCTGTTGCGCAGCTTGCCGGTGGTGCCGAAATCGAGCACCCGCCCGTCGAGACGGCGGTCGAAGACGATCGCCGAGTTGCAGAGCGGGCAGTAGGTCACCGATACCGGTGTGCCGCCCACCGTGTCGTTGACGATCTCGTGCCAGATCAGCACCCGCAGCGGGTAGGCGCGCGCATCGTCGCCGACCTTCACGCTGACTACCGGCTCGGTGTCCGCGAGGTCCTTCGCTTCGGCGAGGGGGACGAATTTCGGATCGTCGATCGAGGGGATGCCGTCCTTCGGCGGGCCGCCGGACATGATCTCGGCAAACGGCACCGAATGCTTCGAGAAATCGGTCTTCGGCCAGGACGGCTCCCAGGAAGCAGGATTGGCCGCCGCCGAGGCGGCGAACAGGAGCAGCGCCGCGGCGCCCCCGATGGCGAGCCCGCGGGCGACGGTCTTCGACGGTGTCGGCATGGCCCAGTTCCTCCCTGGCGAATCGTTCGCCTTAACGTTGGGCGGACGGCGGAGACCGCAAGGAATCCGCACCTCACAATTCCGTGATCATAGTCTATCGGCGCGGCCTGCCGGGGACGATAAAATCGCGCCCGTGTCCGGCCCCTCCCTCTTCGCGCGGATCGAAGGCGCCCTGCCCGGACGGACGGCCGCCTTCGCCATCCTGCTCTTCGTCGCGCTGTGCTGGGCGGGGACGATCGTCGCCGGGCGGGCGGCGCCGCCGGAGGTGCCGCCGCTGACGATCAATTTCTGGCGCTGGCTGGTCGCCCTGGTCGCGATCCTCCCCTTCACCGGGCGCGCCCTGATCGTCAAGCGCAGCGCCATCCGACCGAATTGATGGCGGTGCTCTGCACCGCCGGCGCGGTCACCTGCCTGCCGCTCTTCGCTCTGGAGGCCGTGGTCTTCGACCGCACGGCCGACTGGACATGGGGCGCGATCGCCGCGGTCGGGTTCATCGCGCTGTTCCCGTCGCCGATCGCCCAGATCCTGTGGGTCTGGGGCGTGGCCCGGCTGGGCGCCAACACGGCCGGGTATTTCATTTACACCGTGCCGGCCTTCGGGGCGCTGATGGCGATCGCGCTCCTCGGCGAGACCTTCCGATGGTTTCACGGCGTCGGGATCGTGCTGGTCTTCGTCGGGGTCTATGCGGCGACGTCGCGCCCCGGACGCGGCGCGCCGGCGAAGCGTCAGACCGGCTGAGCCTCGCCGGTTTCGGCCGACCGCACGACCGCCTCCAGCACGTCGACCGCGTGGCCGATCTGGTCCGGCGGGATGGGAAACGGCGCCCCGCCCGAAGCGGCGGCCGCGAAAGCCTCCAGGCATTCCCGAATCGTCCGGTAGCCGGGATAGTCGTAGCCGTCCCAGCGCCGGTCCTCGCGCTCGCCGTCGACGAATTCGGCCTCGATCCGGTCGAGGGCGTGGATCTGGGCCCAGCCCCCGGTGCCGATGACCCGGACCTGGTAGAGATGGGCGGTCGCGGCGACGGTGCCGAGATAGCCGGTGCAGCCGTCCGCGAAGTCGATCAGCACCGACGTCGTATCGTCGACCCCGAAGGGCAGCGCAATCCGCTTGCTCGTGGTCCGGACCGAAGTCATGCGGCCGGCGAGCCCGATGAAGGCGTCGACCACATGGATGCCGAGCGAGGTCATCCCGCCCGCCGGGCTTTCCGCATCGTCGGCGCGCCAGGTCTCCGCCGCGCGGGTGAGATCGGCGGAAAAATTGCCTTCGAGATGCAGGAGCCTGCCCAGCCGGCCCTCGTCGACGAGCGACCGCAGCGCAAGGAAATTGGGCGCGAAGCGCCGGTTGTGGCCGATCGCCAGCGTCACCCCCGCCGCCTCGACCGCCTCGATGGCGGCCGCCGCGGTGGCCGCGTTGAGGGTCAGCGGCTTTTCGCAGAAGACGTGTTTGCCGGCCGCCGCCGCCGCGATGATCTGGCTGCAATGAAGGGAGTGCGGCGTCGCCAGGACGACGGCATCGATGTCCGGATCGGCGAGTGCGGCGTCGAAATCCGAGCCCAGCGCCATCCCCCTGGCCCGGGCATAGTCCTCGACCTTGGACGGGGTTCGGGTGACGGCGTGGGTGAACCGGATCGCTTCGGAGCCTTCGCCGAGGGAATCGACCAGCGTCTGGCCCCAGCGGCCGAGGCCGATAATCGCCGCATCGATCACGGTCAGGCGTCCGTCTTCTCGCGCGGCACCAGCATGTCGTACCAGGGCTTGTTGTCGCGCGTCCTGGTGTCGTCGACATGGAGCGACTTGACCTCGGTGTACTCGTTCAGCCCCTCCTCGCCGAACTCGCGCCCGATCCCCGACTGCTTGTAGCCGCCGAACGGCATCCGCTCGCTCAGCAGATGCCAGTCGTTGATCCACACCGTGCCGGTGCGCATCCGCGCGGCGATCTCGCGCGCATGGTCGATGTCCTCGCTCCACACCCCGCCGCCGAGGCCGAAGATCGAATCGTTGGCGATCGAGACCGCCTCGTCCTCGCTGTCGTATTTGAGGACGCAGAGGACCGGCCCGAAGATCTCCTCCTGGGCGATCCGCATGTCGTTGGTGACGTCGACGAAGACCGTGGGCTCGATGAAATAGCCCTTGCCGAGCGGGCCGTCGGTGGCGCGCGCCCCGCCGCAGGCGAGCGTCGCCCCCTCCTTCTTGCCGAGCTCGATATAGTCGAGGACGGTCTCCATGTGGCGCTCGGAGACCACCGGGCCCAGCCTGGTGGCCGGATCGAGGGGATCGCCCATCGGCAGCGCTTCCAGCTTGGCCACCATCTGCCCGACGAAGTCGTCATGCTGGCCCTTGGGCAGGAGCAGGCGCGTGCCGGATTCGCAGACCTGCCCCTGGTGGTAGAACGAGGCGAAGATCGAGCCGTCGACCGCGATGTCCCAGTTGGCGTCGTGCAGCACGATATTGGCGGACTTGCCGCCGCATTCGAGGGTGACCTTCTTAAGCGTGCCCGCGGCCTTGGCCATGATGTCGCGGCCGACCTCGGTGGAGCCGGTGAAGGCGACCTTGTCGACCAGCGGGCTGGTGGTCATCACCTCGCCGATGGTCCTGCCGGGGCCGGCGATGATGTTGACCGCGCCGGGCGGGAAGCCGACCTCGTCGACGATTCGGGCGAGTTCCAGGGCGTTGAGCGGGGTGTCGCTGGCCGGCTTGAGGACGATGGTGTTGCCGGTGGCGAGCGCCGGGCCGAGCTTCCATACCGCCATCAGCAACGGAAAATTCCACGGGATGATCGAGGCGCAGACGCCGATCGGCTCGCGGATCGTGTAGTTGAAGGACCGTCCCGGCCGGGACATGCCCTCGATCTCCCTGGCCTCGGCGTTGTAGCGCTTGGCCATGTCGCCGAAATAGGCCATCTGGCGCTGGGCGAGATAGGCATCGGCGCCGCATTTGGCGATGGTGCCGCCCGAATCGCGCGATTCGTTCGCCGCGAGCTCCTTCTGGCGCTCCTTCATCGCGGCGGCGAGCTTGCCGATCGGCACCGAGCGCTCCTCGCCGCTCATTTGCGGCCACGGCCCTTCGTCGAAGGCCTTGCGGGCGGCGGCGATCGCCTTTTCCGCGTCGCCCGGGCTCGCCACCGGGATGTCGGCGATCGCCTCGCCGTCGAACGGGTTGATGCTGGGCTTCGTCCGGCCGCCTTCGGCGTCGACGAACCCACCGTCGATATAGAGTTGATAAGTCTCCATCGTCCCCGTTCTCCTTTGCGATGCGGCTGCGATGCGGCCCCGGCCGGTCGCGCGGAGATATACCGGGGGCCGGAAGGGCGGTCCATAGCACCGGCCTTCCGCACCGCTATAATGCCGCCCTTTGCAAGGCAGGCCGGAGGCTGGGGTGACGGACGAAACGACCGAAAACGGAGGCTACGAGACCATCAAGGCCGAGCGGCGCGACGGCGTGCTCGAGGTCACGCTCGACCGGCCGGAGGTGATGAACGCGATCAACGAGCCGATGGCCGACGAGATCATGGACGCGCTGGCTGCGGTCGAGCTCGACCGCGAGATCCTCGCGATCATCCTCCAGGGCAACGAGCGCGCGTTCTGCGCCGGCGCCGACCTCGGCGGGTTCAAGGACGAGCCGGAGGACCGCTACGACAATTACCGCGCGCGCTACAACGTGCGCCGCAACCGGGTGCTCTACAAGTTCATGCAGTCCTATACCAAGCCGGTCATCTCGGCGGTCGAGGGGTACTGCCTCGGCGGCGGGTTCGAGCTTGCCATGTTCGGCGACATGATCGTCGCCGGCGAGGACGCGCAGTTCGGCCTGCCGGAAGCCCGGCACAGCCTGATCCCCGGCGCCGGCGGCACCCAGAACCTGCCCCGCATGATCGGCGCCGCGCTCGCCAAGGAGCTGATCTGGACGGCGCGCCGGATCGGCGCCGAGGAAGCCAAATCCTACCGCATCGTCAACCACGTCACGCCGAAGGGCGAGGCGCTCGCCAAGGCGCGGGAGATCACCCAGGCGATGGCGAAGAACGGCCCGCTCGCCATCATGATGACCAAGCAGGCGATCGACCGCGGCATGGATCTACCGCTGATGCACGGCTTCATGCAGGAGGCGGACCTTGCCTATATGCTGGCCTGGTCGGAGGATCGCGCCGAGGGGCTGAAAGCCTTCGCCGAACGCCGCCGGCCGACCTTCAAGGGGCAGTAGCGCCCGCCTCGCGATGACGGGCGGGGGCGTTGCGCGCCCCCCGCCCGCTCTCTACAACCACGGCGAAGCCCGATTCGACAGGCGATCGGGCCCTCGTACTCCGGAGGCCGGCCAGTGCCCGATCAATCCTACCGCACGTTCCTCGCCAATTTGCAGCAGCAGGGCGAGATCATCCACTTCACCAAGGAAGTCGATCCGCTCGCCAACATGTCGGCCGTCGAGTGGAAGACCTATAACGATTTGGGCAAGTCGAGCCTGTTCACCAACATCAAGGGCCACGAGGGCTGGCAGGCCTGCAGCCAGATCCTCGCCGACCGCGGCAAATGGTCGATCGGGCTCGGCATCCCGGAGGACGAGATGCTGGAGACCATGTCGCTCCGGCTGCGCCAGCCGATCCCGACCGAGGACGTCGGCCGCGACCGGGCGCCGGTCAAGGAGGTGGTCCTGCTCGGCGACGAGGCCGATTTGAACGACATCCCCTCGATGATCACCTCGGAGAAGGACGGCGGGCGCTTCCTCGCCTCGGGCATGGCGATCATCAAGGACCCCGAGACCGGGATCCGCAACATGTCGATCCACCGCCAGCAGATCATGGGCCGGGACAAGACCGGGTTCCTGATGCTGCACCGCCAGGCGCGGCGGATCTACGACATGTATTCCGCGCGCAACGAACCGACCCCGGTGGCGATGGTGTTCGGCGTTCACCCGGCGATCTTCTTCGGATCCGCCTACACCACGCGGTTCGGCCTCGACGAGCTCGAACTCTCGGGCGGGCTGCTCGGCGAGGCGGTGCGCATGGTCAAGTGCGAGACCATCGACGTCGAGGTCCCGGCCGAGGCCGAGCTGGTGATCGAGGGCGAGGTGCTGCCCAACCACCTTGAGCCCGAGGGGCCGTTCGGCGAGGTGCCCGGCACCTACGCCATGCAGGGCCAATCGGAAATCTTCAGGGTCAAGGCGATCACCCGGCGCAAGGACCCGATCTTCTACGCCATCCATTGCGGTTTCCCGGTCACCGACACCCAGCAGACCACCGCGCTCGGCATCGAGATCGCGACCCGCGAGCATCTGCGCAATGTCGAGGGCGGGCTCGATTTGCGCGACATCCGCTGCGTCACCGCGGCCGGGCTGATGATGCTGGTCCTGAAGATCCGCCCCCGGGTGGAGGGCCAGGCCAAGACCGCGCTGATGGCGGCGCTGTCCGGCCCCTATCTCCACCCCAAGATCGCGATCGCGGTCGACGAGGACATCGACGCGGCCGATCTGCGCCAGGTGATGTGGTCGATGACCACCAGGGTGCATGCCGAGAAGGACGTGGTGCTGATCCCCAACACCCGCGTGTTCCCGCTCGACAACATCTCGCCCATCGTCGAGGGGATGGACAGCCTGCACCGGATCGGCACCAAGTGGATGATCGACGCCACCATGCCGGCGCCGACCCAGGCCGACGCGCGCGCCCGCTTCGAGCGCGCGATCCCGAAGAACTTCGACAGCGTGAACCTGGAAGACTTCCTTCCCTGAGCCGGCCTGGGCCCTGAGCGATCAGGCGGCGACGCCGGGCGGCAGGATCTCGGCCTCGTTCAGCACGTGCTGGCGGTAGACCTCGGTGATCGACGCCCAGCGCAGCTGCACCGCCTCCTCGCAGACCTGGAGCGTGCGCTGTTCCAGATCGGGGGTCACGTATCTCTCGCAGAGCGCCATCTGGCGGTTGGAGTGCTCGAGATCGGCCTCGGCGTGCTCGACGAAGAAGGCGATCTCCCTGGCATCCGCTTCGTAGCCGTAATGCCTGGCGAAGGACGGGATGGTGATCTCGTTGTTGAGCGCGACCTGCTGGCCCTCCTGCGTCGCCTGCATGGCGAGCGCGACGCCGACCGGCTCGTCGCGCAGGCAGTGGACGTAGTGCAGGGTGCGCGCCCACCAGGCCGGGCCCATCTTGATCGATTTGACCTCCTCGGTGGTCAGCCCGGCCGCGTTGCAGAAGTCGAAGATCATCTCCATGTGGTCGTGCGGCTGCTTGTCCTCGCCGGGCGAGGCGATCAGCCCCTCTTCCTCGGCCAGGTTCTCGACCAGCGACTGGACGACATCCTTGGGCGCGCGGTAGAGCAGGAGACCGAAAGAGGGCAGCGCCTGTTCGACGAACTTGAAATGGTTCGCCATGTAGATCCCGAGCGCCTTGAGCGGCAGCGACCCGTCGGTCATCGCCTGGAAGAACGGATGCTTCTTGGTGTGCCAGGTTTCCCTGAGGGCGACGACCTTTTCGCCGATCCCGGTGGTGGTGCCGTCCATGTCTCTCCCTCCCAGTTGGGCCGCGGCGATGCTACACCCCACGGATACGCCCGACAATCCGCGGGCACCGTCAGCTCATGAGGCGCTTTCTCACGCCGCGGCGGGCGAATTCGAGCAGCACCGCCGAGACCGCCAGGATATAGCCCGCGTCCCACAGCGCGATCCAGCCCCATTCGCCCTGGAAGGCCGCGCGGGCGAGGCGCACGGGATGCAGCAGCGGGAGCGCCTCGGCCAGGATCAGCCAGGCGCCGGGCAGGCGTTCGCGGATCGGGAAGAACACGTCGGAGAACAGGAACAGCGGCGTCAGGAACAGGGTGAAATAGAAGCTGAAAAGGTCGATCGAGGGGATGCGCATGGTGAAGGCGAGGCCGATCGCGGCGAACAGGAGGCCCGCCAACGGGATGACGACCAGCGCCGCGAGCCCGCCCGGGAACGGCACCAGCCCGAACAGCGCGGCCACGACGAAGAAGCCGCCGCCATAGAACAGCGAACGGGTCATCGACCACAGCACCTCGCCCGCCAGGATGTCGTCGGGTCCGACCGGCGTGGTCAGGATGCCGTCATAGGCCTTCTCGAAATGGATCCGCACATAGACGTTGTATGTCACCTCGAAGCTCGCGCCGTGCATCGCCGCGACCGCCAGCATCCCCGGCGCCAGGAACTCGATATAGCGCATCCCGCCGATCTCGGAGATATAGGCGCCGACGCCGATGCCGATCGCCGTCAAATAGAAGACCGGCTCGAAGAAATTGGGCAGGATCGTGTACTTCCAGGTGCGCCGGTAGAGCGTCGCGTTGCGGCGCCAGACCGACCAGGCGTGACGGAACGAGATTTCCAATTCAGCAATCCCCGTCGAGCCGGGTTCCGCTGAGCGACAGGAACACGTCCTCCAGGTTCGCCGGGCGGAGGACGATGGGCCTGCGGTCGCCGCCGTCGAGCGCGCGCAGCGCGTCCTGCAGGCGCCCGGCATCGTCGGCGAAGGCCATCAGGCGGTTGCCGGTCCGCAGATGCGGCGCCGCACCCGCGAGGCTGGAGAGAAACCGCTCCCCCTCGGCCTCGTCGCAATCGAACTCGATGGCCTCGCGCGCGAGATGGGCGGCGATCAGCGCGGCCGGCGCGTCGTCGGCGATCGCCCGTCCCCGCGCCATGATCACCACCCGGTCGCAGAGGCGCTCCGCCTCGTCCATGTAATGCGTGGTGATCAGGACCGTGGTCCCGGCCGCCCTGAGCGCCCGGATCCGCGACCACAGCCCCTGGCGGACATTGGGGTCGAGCCCGGTCGTCGGCTCGTCGAGAATCAGCAGCTTCGGCATGTTCATCAGCGACAGCGCGATCGCGAGCCGGCGCTTGAACCCGCCCGAGAGCCGCCGGACGATCATGTCGGCGTGGGGGCCGAGCTGGAGGAATTCGACCACCGTGTCGATGCGCCGCGCGATGGTCTCCGCATCCAGCAGATAGTGGCGCCCGAATATCCGCAGGTTCTCGCGCGCCGTCGCGGTTTCGATCAGGACATTGTCCTGCAGCGTCACGCCGAGCCGCGCGCACACCGCCCTGACCTGGCGCGCGACATCGAGGCCGAACACGGCGACCGTGCCGGCGCTGGGCTGGGCGGCGCCGTAGATCATCCGGAGAGTGGTCGTCTTGCCCGCGCCGTTGGGGCCGAGCAGGCCGAAACACTGCCCGGCGGGCACGTCGAGGTCGAGCCCGTCGACCGCCATGCGCTGGCCGTAGCGCTTGCTCACGCCCTGCATCGAGACGACGGGCATTTCCGACTCAGGCGAGGTCATCGGGTCGAGGAGAATTTCGGCGGACAGGGCGCGCTCCCACGGCAGCGGGTTCCGGCCCGCCGCGTGCCGGGCCGAACTCCCCGTTCAGCATATTCGATCGACCGGTCACCGGTAATCCCGGGCGGGATGCGCCCGGATGTCCTGCGCCGCCTCGAATACGACGTTTCGGCCTCACTTATGCGCCGGCGACCGATGGGTTCGGGTCGTTCAGAACCGGAAGATCGCGATATCGCCGTCGAAGAGACTCGCGCGCCCGCAGATACGCTGTCGGTTCGCGCGACATCCGCAGCCGGTTGTGATCGGGGGATGGAGAGCGCCGGAGAGCAATGCAAAGCCGGCGATCGCAGCGGCTGGCAGTATCGTCAACTGTCTCCTTCGGATCCTCCATTCAATCGATCTTGAGCGGTGTCGTTCAATATTCTTGCGTTGCGGTAGTAGCGGGCGGCGCCGGGATGCAGCGGGATCGATGTCTTCGAGATTTTCGCCGGGTCGAGCGGATAGGTCAGCGGGCTGTCCTTGGGCGGGATGTGCGAATACTGGCGCTCGATCGTGGCCGTCGTCTCGCACCCGCACCAGGCCATGAGATAGGCGATGTCGTCATCGAGATCGTCGCGGCACATCAGCAGGAAATCGGAAAAATCGAGGGTCTCGAACGGCCCCGCCAGCCCTTCGAAGCGGTCGGTCGACACTGGACCGCGAGCCCAGGAATAGTCGCGCTCGAGCGCCGTCAGGACGGCATCGTCGATGGGGATGAATACCATGTCCCGGCTGGCCTGGAGGTCTTTCCAATAGGGCGTCATCACCGCCTCGAAGATGACAGTGTCGGCCGGACCCTCGGTGGCCAGCGGGATCGTGTCCCACGGCGCCTCGCCCTCGACGAAGGCGCAGCCCCAGCTTTCGAGGACCGGTCGCGGAATGCCCGCCGCCTCCAGCAATCGGTTGGCGGCGAAACCCGCCATGTTTTCACCGTCGTCGAAGGCGAGGGCAATGGTCAACGCCGGTTGCTTCCGGCGGAGATCCGCGAGCGTTCGAACGCCGTGCCGGGCATCGATGGCGATCACCATGCGGTCGTCCTGCGGAAACGTGCCGATGGCCCGCAGGCGGCCGATATCGGGATGGCTGAAGATTCCCTTGCCCTCGATCACCGTCCGGGCAAATCCGGCCGGCACAAAGAAGGACGTGTCCACCGCGCCGGAAAGCACGGCCCCGAAGGCGTCCGTGCCGCCCTTCCCGGCCCAGCAGGCAAATCGGGAGCCTGGCCCCGACCGGGCTCCCATCTCGGCCATCAGCCAGCCGTTGATACGGTGAAGGTTGGCGATGCCCCAATCGCCCATCATCTGGACGGTGATGTCACGGTCGATTCGGGGTTCCTGGACCGGGCGGCTCATCCTGTTGATCCCTTCCGGGGGCTACGCTGGCGCTAGGCGGATCTGGCGCGTTCTTGCCTGATCTCCTCGGCAATTTGCTCCCAGCGATAGGCGGACAGATCAACCGGGTCGTGAACCGCGCCGCAGCGGCCGCAGGTCCGATGGGCGTCATTTCCGTTGAACTCGGTCGTCACGCGCAGATAGGCGTCGTGGGAGATCTCCACCGCCGTGTCCCACACTTCCCGGAACAACTCTCCGCCGCAGGTCTCGCAGTACCAGGCGATGCCTTCCAGCCCGGCATCCCGCGCCTTGTAGCGCAGCGTGACATTCTCGGCGTCGGGGATGAGGCGGTGCGGCGCACCCGCCGGGACGTATATGTAGTCGCCCGGAACGAGCCGGTGGTAGTTGACGGAAGTGTCCTTGAACTCGACGCGGCCCTTGCCCGACATCTGGCAGAGCAGCGTGTCCTTCCCGCAGATGAGGAAGAAGGGCTGCGGATGGTCGTTGCGGCTCATATAGACCTGGATGTCGATGCTGTCGGGCAGCATCGGACGCTCGTCATGGGCGGCCGTCTTGCCGGCCTCCCGGAATGTCTGGAAGGTTTTCTTTCGCGGCATTGCAGCTGTCCTCCCGCGGGACCTGGCGTTATTCGGCGGCCGGTTTCATCGCCGCGGCGGCGGTTCCCAGGATCCGGCGTGCGCCGCGAACGATCCCGGTCTGGCCGACATAGTTGGACCATCCCCATGGCTCGTCGGGGAACGGTTCGCTGACATGGCCGCATTTCCCGCAGGTTCGGGCCTCCGGGCTGGCGTTGAACGCCGAGGCCGCATTCAGGGATTCCGGAATGGTCGCGAACGGCTCGTCCTCCTCCGAGGCATCCGGCCTGGGCGTCACGTCGTATTCGTAGCGGAAGATCTCCGCGCGGCATTTCGCGCAGGCGATCGTGATCGCTTCTTCCTGTGGACCGGTTTCGGCCTGGCGCTGGGTAATGCAGAGGATCGAGAAGCTTGCCGGATCGGTTTCGTCCTTCAGGAAACTGTCCACCCCGTGGACGCGACCGCCGACGAACATCTGGCCGGTTTTCAACAGGGCGCCCTCGGCGGCGAAGGTCATAACCACCTCATCGACCGTGTTGTGATGAAAGAAATGGCCGTAACTCTCGCCGGGTCTACCGCGAAGAACGGCGCCCGCTGGAACCATGGCGCCGGGATAGAGATGGGGAAAGAGGGGCATAAGGGTGGTGTTCCCCTTGCCCATCGCGCTGAAGACGTTGCATCTCAGCGGCGGCCGGTCCTCGCGCGGCGGCGGTATCGTCAAGCCGGCGGGGTCGGTCGGTGTCGCGGATCCGGACATATGGCGGTCCTCCCGATCGTCCTTCAAAGTCAAGTCGCGCGCAGCCGTGGCGGCTAGATCTTGCCCATCCCCTTCAGCATGCCCTCCATCTCGTCGCGCGATTGGGCGAATTGCATTTCGTGGATTTCATCGAACGGGAAACCGAGCTCCTCGAAGCATTCCTCGAGATCGTCCTGGCTCTCGGCCTCGAATATCGTGACAAGGAAGCCCGCCGCGAGGTCGACGTAGATCTGTCGGAAGGTTGCGCCCGCCGCCTTGAACACGTGCTCGGCGTTGCCCGCGACTTCCTCGCGGCTCAGGCCCGGCGCCCGGTGGATGGTGATGAATTGTGCCACGATGTCTCCTCCTTGCTTTGAACTCGATTACCGTGATCGCCTTTCGAGGCGGTGGTTGACGTTCACGCTTGGCCGGGCGGCCTCCGCTGGAACTGCGCATCACCGAAATTCGCGCGCATGCGCATCACCGCCGACCAGAAGGCATCGATTTCATCGGGCGAAAAGCCGCGAAACGCGGTCTCGGCGACCTGTTCCACGTAGGGCATGAGCTGACGGACCAGCGCCCGCCCCTTCGCTGTGAGGTGCACCTTGTTCTTTCGCTGGTCGTGCTCGCTCTTCCGGATCTCGACCAAGCCCATCCGTTCCAGACGCTTGAGCGCCGTGACGGTGGATGGGCCCTGACGCCCGATACGGTCGCTGAGTCCGCGCTGCGAAAGACCGCCCTCGAAATAGATGTGGCGAAGATAGCCCCACTGAGCGTTGCTGATGCCGTGCCGGCCGACCAGGCGGTTCATCGCGTCGCCCATATCCTGGTTCAGACGGCGCACCTGGTACCCGATGCTTTGCTCCGGGGGCACCACGCGCGTTTCCTCATCGGCAAGCACGTCCGCCAGCTCGTTCGACATGGACCGGTCCCTGGATCGGTTCGTGCATCCCACCCTGAATCCCAACCAAAATATCCGAATTTCGGTAATATTCAATTAGAATTCGAATGAATTATTGCCGACGGTCACAAGGGGGAGTCTCATGCCCGCTGAGCGGACCGTGAGGAGTCTCACCGGCAAGAAAATGACGATCCCGCCGCCCGCCGGGGAGTAAGAATCCTCGAAGCGGAATGCGTTTTAATCTGGAGAGGTCACCAAGTCCGCGCCGACACCGTTGTTCCCCTATTTGGGCGAAGGCTCCATCGCGCTGTGAAAGGCGATCGTCCGCGGCGGACCGAACGTCAATAATGGCCGGTTCCAGCATTTCGAGACCGTCGCGACGTCCTGCTGAACATTGACGCCCAACGGCGAGGTGGTGAGCCCGGCCGCCCACAGACGCCGATCCGGGGGAAGGCGGGCGAGAGCGGTGCCTGTGGCTCTGGTCCCCGGAACGAGTATGGAGTGACAACGGGGCGCGGGCATCGCAGAACCTGCCGACAACCGGACAAGTGTCTGTGACGCAGCCACGTTTCCGCGTTCGACGCCTCCATGCGCCTGCCTCTTGTGAGAATTCCGGTTTGGTCCGAACCGTAGCGCCTTCCCGGGCGGCGGTGCGTCACACGGAACGGGGGATGTGCCCGGGCGCCGCGACCGAAGCCCGGTACGGCCCAAGCCAGCGCGACCAGCCCGCGCGCGTCGAGACATCCGGGATAGACGCTCCACAGGCGCACGCATCAACCCGCGCGCGCGGCCTCCTCTGCGGGCGGGGTTTCCTGCGCCCCGGAATCGGCGGTCGAGACGCGGATCTGGGTGAGCTGGTTGCGCTCGCGCCGCACCACCTCGAAGCGGAAGCCGTGAAACACGAAGATCTGGCCGGCCTCGGGGATGATCCTGGCCTCGTGGATGATCAGCCCGGCGATGGTCGCCGCATCCTGGTCGGGCAGCGCCCAGGAGAACCGCCGGTTGAGGTCGCGGATGGTCACATCGCCGTCGATCAGATAGGAGCCGTCGCGCTGCCGCCGGACGCCGATCGGAACGATGTCGTGCTCGTCGGAAATGTCGCCGACGATCTCCTCGATGATGTCCTCCAGCGTGATGATCCCCATCAGGGCGCCGTACTCGTCGACCACCAGCGCGAAATGCTCGTGCCGGCGCCGGAAGGCCTGGAGCTGGTCGAGCAGCGACGTCGTTTCGGGGACGAACCACGGCCGGGCGGTGATGCGGTCGATTTCGAGCGAATCGAGGTCGCCGGCATGCGCCCTGACGGCGCGGGCGAGTTCCCTGGCGTGCAGCACGCCGACGACATTGTCCGGATTGTCGCGCCATAGCGGGATGCGGGTATGCGGGCTGCCGAGGGCCTGGTCGACGATCTCGGATGCCGGCAGGTCGGCATCGAGCGCGACCACGTCCTTGCGATGGCGCATCACCATCTCGACCTCGACATCGTTGAGGTCGAGGATGCTGCGCAGCATCGCCCTTTCGTGGTCGGCGGTGCTGCCGCTGCCGGGGTGGAGCTCGATCGCGCCGCGCAGCTCCTCCAGCGCATGGGCGCGCACCTCGCCCTCGCGGGAATAGGCCTTGAAGGCGCTCAGGATGCCGCGGATCACGACATGCAGACCGTCGGTGATCGGCCCGAGCACGGCGACCAGCACCCGGAACACCGGGGCGAACAGGAGGGCGACGCGGTCGGGGTTGTGAAACGCGTAGGTCTTGGGAAGGATTTCGCCGAATATCAGCACCAGCAGCGTCATCGCGACGGTGGCGTAGATCACCCCGGTCTCGCCGACGGCGGCGATCAGCACGCTGGTGGCGAGCGCCGAGGCGAGGATGTTGACCAAATTGTTGCCGAGCAGAATTGCGCCGATCATGCGGTCCTTGCGTTGGCGCAACCGGTTGACGATGGCCGCTCTCCGGTCCCCCTTGCGTTCGAGCTGGTGCATGCGCGGATGCGAGGCGGCGGTGAGCGCCGTCTCGGACCCCGAGAAGAAGGCCGACAGCAGGATGAGGACGGCGATACCGGCGAGCGTCGCGACCAGCGCCATGGTCATGCGGCGAACTCTCCGGCGAGCACGCGGTCGAGCGCCGAGGGATCGACCCCGGTGGCGATGAAGGCCTCGCCGATTCCGCGCGCCAGGATAAAGGTGAGCATGCCCGAACGAACCTTCTTGTCGCGCTGCATCGCGGCGACGATGTCTTCCGCGGTGCCGAGATCGGCGCCGAGATCGGCGACCGCCACGGGCAGCCCGATTGCGCGCAGGTGACGCCGGACCCGCGCGGCGTCGGCGTCGGAGCAAAGCCCGAGCTCGGCCGACAGCGCGAAGGCGAGGACCAGGCCGACGGCGACCGCCTCGCCGTGCAACACCGCTCCGTCGTAGCGCGCCCGCGCCTCGACAGCGTGGCCGAATGTGTGGCCGAGATTGAGCAGCGCCCGGGCGCCCTGCTCGGTCTCGTCGCCGGCGACGATCGCGGCCTTCGCGGCACAGCTCTTGCCCACCGCGTATTCCCGGGCTCCGCCCTCGCCGTCGATGACCGCCGGGCCGTTTTCCTCCAGCCATTCGAAAAACGCACGGTCGTCGATCAGCCCGTATTTCACGATTTCGGCATAACCGGCGAGGCGCTCGCGTCGCGGCAGCGTGTCGAGCGCGCCGGTGTCGGACAGCACCAGGCTCGGCTGGTAGAAGGCGCCGACGAGGTTCTTGCCCGGCCGCGCGTTGATCGCCGTCTTGCCGCCGACGGCGCTGTCGACCTGGGCGAGGAGCGTCGTCGGCATCTGGACGAATCCGAGGCCCCGGAGCACCAGGCTCGCCGCCAGCCCGGCGATGTCGCCGACCACGCCGCCGCCCAGCGCAACCACGACCGACGACCGTTCGGGCCCGGTTTCGAGGATCTCCTCGATCAGCCGCTGGAGCTGCGCAAAGCTCTTGGTCGCCTCGCCGTCGGGCAGGATGAAGCGGCGATGGCCGAGACCGGCGGCATCGAGCGACGCCTCCAGCCGCCCCAGATGCAGGCCGGCGACGGTCTCGTCGGTGACGACGAGCAGCGGCGCCGCGCCCGCGAGCCGGGCGAGATGCGCACCCGCGGCGTCGATCAGCCCGTCGGCGACGAGGATGTCGTAGGAGCGCGCGCCGAGATCGACTCGAAGGGTCTGGCTCATGTCGCCGGCTGCGCCGTCCGTTCTCCGACCAGGAAATCGTCTATGGCCTCGGCCACGCGGGAGGCGGTCGCCCGCGGCTTCTCCTCCGTCGTGTCGACCACCACGTCGGCCTCCGCATAGACCGGATACCGTTCCGCGATCAGCCGCTCGAGAACAAGGCGGGGATCGCCGTTCTTCAGCAGCGGCCGATTGTCGCGCCGCGCCACCCGGCGCAGCAGCAGTTCGAGATCCGCACGCAGCCAGACGGAGATCGCCTTGGCGTGGATCGCCGCGCGGGTACCCGAATCCATGAACGCCCCGCCGCCCGTCGCCAGCACCTGGGTGGGCTTGTCGAGCAGCCGCGCGATGACCCGGCGTTCGCCGCTGCGGAACTCGTGTTCGCCGTAAACGGCGAAAATATCCTCGACCGGGCAGCCGGCGGCAGCCTCGATCTCATCGTCCGCGTCGCTGAACGGCAATTCGTAGAATTTGGCGAGTTCGCGACCGATGCAGGTTTTGCCCGCCCCCATCAGACCGACGAGGACGATGGAGCGCGGAATCTTCGGCGGTTCGGGCGCGCTCAAGGCGACCGCCTTCCGCCGGAGCGGGATACGCGGCACAATTTCCCGGGCGAAAGGCGCCCCGCCGCAAATTTGCCACAGTCATCCATTAGCGATCTGATTATAGTATGGATCGCGTTCATTGTCGCCGATATCCGCGCCGTGTCGGGTGTCGGCGGGGCCGTCCCTGAGGTTCGAGTAGCTCAATGTACAGGCTGTCCCGCGTTCTGCTTGTCTGTGTCGTGCTGGCGATTGCCGCGGGCGGAGTGTATTTCGCGGTGTCCGACATCCCGCCTCCGTCGGCCAAGGTCGAGAAGGTCATCCCCGATGCCCGGCTGCCCCGATAGACCGTCCGCGCGTCTCGCCGCCGCCGCGGCGATCGTGGCCTCGGGCTTGGCGGTCGCAGCGGCAACGGCCGCGGCGGCAGAGCGGGCGGCCCCGAATGGCGCTTGGATCCGGCTTGCCCAGGCCGGCCCGTCCGAAACGCCGAGCCCGCCGGTGCGCCTGATTCCCCCGGGCGGAACCCAGACACCCGCCGACCAGCCGGTGCCGCGCGAGCCGGACCCCCCCGGCTCCGCCTCCTTGGGCACGGCACCGCCGGACACCGATTCGGTAACGTCGACCGTGCTCGGCGCCGTCGACGCGGCATCGGTCGGGCTGATCGATTCCGAGGACGGAGGGCTCGGCATCGCGTTGTGGCAGGGATCGAAGCGCGCCCTGATCGAGCGCCTGCTTTCGCGCCTGCCGGCAAGAACGCGTTCCGCCGCGGCCCGGGATCTCGCCATCAGGCTTCTTTCCACCCGCGCCAGGGCGCCGCAAGGGGTATCGGACGGACCCGATCTCCTGACATCCCGGGTGTCGCGGATGATGGAGCTCGGCGCGGTCGACGAGGCAAGCCGTCTGGCGAACCAGGTGTCGTTCGAAGAGACCGGAGAGACGCTGGCGCGCAGCACGGTCGAGGCGCTGTTCCTGCGCAATGACAACGCGGGCGCCTGCCAGCATGTCCGCGACTTCGCCCGTCGTTCCGCCGACACCTACTGGCAGCGGGCGTTCGCGTTTTGCCTGCTGCTCTCGGGCAACGGCGCGAGGGCCGACATGATCGTCGATATCCTCGCCGAGCGCGGCAACGGCAGCGCGCAGCTTTTTTCGGCGCTGATCGAGACGCTCAACGGCGGCGAAGCGGCGGTCGTCAAGAGCCTGCCCGACCCCGCCGGGCTCGACCTGGCAATGATGCGGGCGGCAAATGTCCACCTGCCGGCCGACGTGCTGAGTTCGGATCGTCCGGCGGTCCTGCGCAGCGTGGCGACGAGCCCGAACGCGGACCTCGACCTGCGGCTGGTGGCGGGCGAACGCGCGCTCATCTACGGCGCGATCGGCGCCGACCTGCTGAACGAGCTTTACGCCGCGGTGCAGTGGGAGGAGGCCGATCTCGCGGATCCGGCGGCGACCGCGGCGGCAAATTGGGGACCGCGGGGCCGGGCGCTGCTGCTGCGCGGCGCGGCGGCCGCAGACCGCCCGGCGCTGAAGGCCCAGACCCTGAGCCGCGCTTTCGAGCTGGCCCGCGAAAACGGCGGTTACGACATCATGGCAGCGGCGAGCGCGCCGGTTCTTGCGTCGATTGCGCCAGATGCCGGGCTGACCTGGTTCGCCCCCGATGCGGTGTCGGCCCTGTTGTCGGCGGGTCGATTCGAACCGGCGCAGGCCTGGCTTCGACTCGCCGCCGGCGATGCCGAGGCCGGCCCGCAGCCGCGCCAGGCATTGGCCCGGCTGTGGGCGATCGATCTCCTGGCCGCGCCGCAGGCCGAGGCGAGGGTGGACGAAACGGCGCTCGCGGCATGGCGGAAGAGCGCCTATGCCGACGACATGGAAGCGGGGCGGCGGGCCGAGGTCGTTGCCCTTACCCTTCTCGAATCACTCGGCATGCAGGCAAGCCCGGGGCGCTGGGCCGAATTGCTGGCGGAAAGTCCGCCGCCCCGCGTGGCGGTGCCGGATATCGCATGGGCGCGCGCCCTTGAAGAGGCCTCGGCCGCCGGGCGGGTGGGCGAGACCGTTCTGATCGCGCTGCTCGGCCTCGCCGGTTCCGGCGCCGACGCGGCGGCGACGCGAACGGTGGTCAAGAGCCTGCGGCGCGTCGGCCTCGAATCGGAGGCCAGAGCGCTTGCGCTCGAAGCCGCCGTGGCGCACAGGCTGTGACCGGCATGGCCGAAGACCCCCGCCACATCGATTCCTTCCTCGAAATGATGGCCGCCGAGCGCGGCGCGGCGGCCAACACGATCGCCGCCTATCGCCGGGACGCGGAGGATTTGCGGCAGTTCCTCTCCGCGCTGCCGGACCGGCCGGCGCTTGCCGATGTCGAAGACCGGCATCTGCGGGACTACCTCGCCGCTCTCGCCAGACGGGAGCTGTCGGCGCGGACCGCTTCCCGGCGCATCGCCGCGCTGCGCCAGCTATTCGGGTTTCTGATCGCCGAGGGGGTGCGCAAGGACGACCCGTTGTCGCGCATCGACCCGCCGCGGCGCGGCCGTCCGCTGCCGGCGGTGCTGAGCGAGGACGAGGTCGGGCGCCTAATCGCCGCCGCGAAGGAGCGCCCCGGTATCCGCGGTCTCCGGCTGCACGCCTTGATGGAGCTGATCTATGCGAGCGGTCTTCGGGTCAGCGAGCTGGTTTCCCTGCCGGTGGGCGCGCTGGCGGGCGATCGCGGCCTGATCTCGGTTCGCGGCAAGGGGGCCAAGGAGCGGCTGGTGCCGATCGGCGATCCGGCCCGGGCGGCGCTGGCGGCCTATCTTCCCCATCGCCTCCGATTTGCGCCGGACGTCAGCGCATCGAAGTTCCTGTTTCCATCGCGCTCCAAGGCCGGCCACCTCACCCGCTCGTATTTCGCCCGCGAGTTGAAGGTCCTGGCGGGTGCCTGCGGGCTTGATGCGAATCGGGTCTCGCCGCATGTTTTGAGGCATGCGTTCGCTACCCATCTGGTCGCCCACGAGGCCGACCTCAGGAGCGTGCAGCGCATGCTCGGCCACGCCGATCTCGCGACCACCGAGATTTACACCCATCTGGTCGACGAGCATCTGCAGCGCCTGGTGCAGGCGCACCATCCGTTGGCAAACCGCGACTGACCCGTGAACGATCGAGGCATGCCGAGCTTCCTCGACTTCGAGCGGCCGATCGCCGAGCTCGAAGGCAAGATCGAAGAGCTTCGCCATTTGGGCGACGTCAACGAGCTCGAGATCACCGACGAGGTGCAGCGGCTGCAGCAGCGGATCGAGCGCATGCTGCGCCAGACTTACGGCAAGCTCACCCCTTGGCAGATCGTCCAGGTGGCGCGCCACCCGATGCGGCCGCACTGCGTGGATTATCTTCGTGCGCTGTTCGACGGCTTCCGGGTGCTCGCCGGGGATCGGCTCTACGCCGAGGACGCGGCGATCATCGGCGGGCTCGGCCGGTTCCGGGGCCGTTCGGTGGTGGTCATCGGCCAGGAGAAGGGCGCCGAGATCGAGTCGCGGATGAAGCATAATTTCGGCATGGCGCGGCCGGAGGGCTACCGCAAGGCGCAGCGGCTGATGCGTC
The DNA here is from genome assembly GCA_965205995.1 of Alphaproteobacteria bacterium. Lineage (GTDB taxonomy): Bacteria > Pseudomonadota > Alphaproteobacteria > MPNO01 > MPNO01 > MPNO01. Next base: position 1,616,133 of record OZ242200.1, read on the forward strand.
TTGCCGACCGGTTCGGGCTACCGGTGGTGACCTTGGTCGACACGCCCGGCGCCTATCCGGGGATCGGCGCGGAGGAGCGCGGCCAGGCCGAGGCGATCGCCCGCTCGATCGAGACCTGTCTCTCGCTGCGCGTGCCGCTGGTCAGCGTCGTCATCGGCGAGGGAGGCTCCGGCGGGGCGATCGCCCTGGCCGCCGCCAACCGGCTGCTGATGCTGCAGCATTCGATCTATTCGGTCATCTCGCCGGAAGGCTGCGCCTCGATCCTCTGGCGCGACGGCGACTACGCGCGGGATGCCGCGGAGGCGCTCAAGCTGACCGCGGACGATCTGCAGACGCTCGGCGTGGTCGATACCGTCATCGAAGAGCCGCTGGGCGGCGCCCACCGCAAGCCCGAGGACACCATCGCGCGGGTCGGCGACGAGATCGCCGCGGCTCTCGACATGCTGGCCGGGATGGATGGCGACGCGCTCCGCGATCACCGGCGCCGCAAGTTCCTGGACATGGGGACGGCCCCGATCGCCTGAGGCGATCTCCGGCCGCGGGGTTTCGGGTCAGGCCACCCGGCCGTGGCAGTGCTTGTATTTCTTGTCGGATCCGCAAGGGCAGGTGGCGTTGCGCGGCACTTTGCCCCAGGTCTCCGGACTCTCCGGATCCAGGTGCCGGCCGAGGGGTTCGTAGAAGCTCCAGCCCGGCGGCACTTCATCGACCGCGCCGGCCAGCGCGGCGCCGCGCGGCATCGGGCCCTGGGCGAAGGCCGCGGCCGGGTGGAGGCCACCCGGCTCCGCACCTTCCCCCGCCATGGCCGGGTCCGACCGCCGTTCCTCCATCCCCGCCGGTTCGCCGCGCGGGGCGAACTCGTCGGGGTCGCGGATCTCCAGGTCGAGATGGCACATCACCGATGTCGTCGTTTCGCGCAGCTGCTCGAGCATCACGTTGAAGAGATCGAACGCCTCGCGCTTGTACTCGTTGAGCGGGTCCTTCTGCCCGTAGGCGCGCAGCCCGATACCCTGGCGCAGGTGGTCGAGCCCCAGAAGATGCTCCTTCCAGATCTGGTCGAGGAGCTGGAGCAGGATGCTCTTTTCGGCGAGCCGCATGATGGCGGGCGTGTAGTTCGCCGCCTTCTCGGCCATCAGCCGGTCGCCGACGGCGATCATGCGTTCGGCGATCTCCTCATCGGCGATTCCTTCCTCCTTGGCCCATTCCGCAACCGGCAGGTCGCGGCCGAGAAGGCGCAGCCCTTCCGCGTGCAGCGTGTCCACGTCCCATCGCTCCGCATAGGCGCGCTCGGGGATGCAGCTCGCGACCGCGCCGCGGATCGCCTCGTGGCGCATGTCGCTGATCGTCTCGGACACGTCCTTGGCGTTCATCAAGTCCTTGCGCTGGTCGTAGATCACCTTGCGCTGGTCGTTCATCACGTCGTCGAAGCGCAGCAGGTTCTTCCTGATCTCGAAATTGCGCTCCTCGACCTTCTTCTGCGCCTTTTCCAGAGCCTTGTTGATCCACGGATGGATGATCGCCTCGCCCTCTTCCAGACCGAGGCGGCGGAGCATGCCCTCGATCCGTTCCGAGCCGAAGATCCGCATCAGATCGTCTTCGAGCGACAGGAAGAAGCGCGACTGGCCGGGATCGCCCTGACGCCCGGAGCGGCCGCGGAGCTGGTTGTCGATGCGCCGCGCCTCGTGGCGCTCGGTGCCGATCACGCAGAGCCCGCCGGCTTCGAGCACGATCTTCCGGTTGGCCTCGATTTCGGCCTCGATCCTGGCGCGGATCTCGGATTCCTTCTCCTCCCGCTCGGCCTCGGACTCGAGCGTGGAAAGCTCCGCGGCAACCTGCATGTCGATATTGCCGCCAAGCTGAATGTCGGTGCCGCGCCCGGCCATGTTGGTGGCGATGGTGATCGCGCCGGGCTGGCCGGCCTGGGCGATGATAAAGGCCTCCTGCTCGTGATAGCGGGCGTTGAGCACGCTGTGCTCGATCTGGCGCTGATTGAGAAGCCCGGACAGATGTTCCGACTTCTCGATCGAGACCGTGCCGACCAGGACCGGCTGGCGGCGCGCGCGGCAGTCCTCGATCGTGGCGAGGATCGCCTTGTTCTTTTCCTCGGCGCTGCGATAGACCTCGTCGTCCTCGTCGGCCCGGATGCACAGCTCGTTGGTCGGCATCTCGGCGACTTCGATGTCGTAGATCGCCGCGAGTTCGGCCGCCTCGGTCATCGCGGTGCCGGTCATCCCGGCGAGCTTGGGGTAGAGGCGGAAATAGTTCTGGAAGGTGATCGATGCGAGCGTCTGGTTCTCGGCCTGGACCTCGACGTCCTCCTTGGCCTCCAGCGCCTGATGCAGGCCTTCCGAAAACCGCCTTCCCTCCATCATCCGGCCGGTGAACTCGTCGATGATGACGATGCGGCCGTCCTTGACGATGTAGTCGGTGTCGCGCTCGAACAGCAAATGCGCGCGCAGCGCCTGGTTGACGTGATGGACCACCGAGATGTTGCCGATGTCGTAGAACCCGGCGCCTTGCAGGAAGTCGCCCTCGACGAGCAGCTGTTCCATGGTTTCCGAGCCCTGCTCGGTCAGCGCGACCGTGCGCTGTTTCTCGTCCTTTTCGTAGTCGTCCGGAGCGAGCCTCGGGATGAGCTTGTCGACCTTGCGGTACATGTCGGTCGTATCGTCGGTCGGCCCGGAGATGATGAGCGGGGTCCGCGCCTCGTCGATGAAGATATTGTCCACCTCGTCGACGATGGCGTAGTGGAAGGGCCGCTGGACCATCTCGTCGAGCTGGAACTTCATGTTGTCGCGGAGATAATCGAAGCCGTACTCGTTGTTCGTGCCATAGGTGACATCGGCGGCATAGGCGGCCTGGCGCCCGGCGTCGTTCACCCCGTGCACGATGCAGCCGACGGAAAGCCCGAGAAATTCGTAGATCTCGCCCATCCAGGCGGAATCGCGCTGGGCCAGGTAATCGTTCACCGTGACCACATGGACGCCCTTTTCCGGCAGCGCGTTGAGATAGACCGGCAGTGTCGCCACCAGCGTCTTGCCCTCGCCGGTCTTCATCTCGGCGATCATGCCGCGGTGAAGCACCATGCCTCCCATGAGCTGGACGTCGTAGTGGCGCTGGCCGAGCGTGCGCTTGGCCGCCTCGCGAACGGTGGCGAAAGCGTCGAACAGCAGATCGTCGAGCGACTCGCCCGCGGCGAAACGGTCGCGCAACCAGCCGGTGCGCGCCTTCAGCGCCTCGTCGGAAAGCGCCTCGACTTCCGGTTCCAGCGCGTTGATCGCTGCGACGTCGCGCGCCAGGCGCTTCATCAAGCGTTCATTGGCGCTGCCCATCAAACCTTGGGCGATACGGCCGAACATCAGGGCTCCTCGGACTAACATGTCGGGTGTATCGGGGCGAGCGCGATCCCGGGGTTCTCCACAGATAAGAATACCATGTGGCGCTGTCAACGAAGCGCTGGAGACAGAGGGCGCGGGTGCGACGATCGGCCCGCCCCCGCGACACGCCCCGCGACAGGATAGACATCGCCGCGGTGGCGCGGCATAAGCCTTCGATCCGACACCCCTCCGCATCGGGATTCCAAGCGTTGGCGAATATCTCCCCCCTGGCGCCGGACCGCTTTCCCGCGCTCGATCCGGTCCCGGGCGTCCGCCTCGCCGCCGGCGCAAGCGGCGAACGCTATGTGGGCCGCAGGGATCTTCTGCTGGTCGACCTCGCGCCCGGCACCAGCGTGGCGGGCGTCACCACGCGCTCGAAGACGGCCGCGCCGCCGGTTCTCTGGACCCGCGAGATGGTGAAGGCCGGCCGCGCTGCGGCGCTGGTCGTCAACGCCGGCAACGCCAACGCCTTCACCGGGTCGGCGGGCGCGCTTTGCGTGGACGCGACCGCCAGAGCCGCCGCCGCGGGGCTCAATTGCCCGCAGCGCGAGGTCGCGATCGCCTCGACCGGCGTCATCGGCGAACGGCCCAAGATCGACCGCATCACCGGATCGATCCCGGGTCTCGCGGCGGCGCTGACCGACCGCGAATGGGAAGCAGCGGCGGACGCGATCCGCACCACCGATACATTCGCCAAGGGCGCGGGGGCGAAGACCCGGATCGGCGACACCCCGGTCACCATCGCCGGGATCGCCAAGGGATCGGGCATGATCGCCCCCGACATGGCGACCATGCTTGCCTTCGTCTTCACCGACGCCGCGCTTCCGGCGCCGCTCCTCGACCGTCTGCTGCGCCAGGCGGTGAACCGCTCGTTCAACGCGATCACCGTGGACGGCGACACCTCGACCAGCGACATGGCGCTGCTTTTCGCGACCGGACGGGCCGGCAATGACGCCGTGCAGGACTGGCGCGACCACCGCCTCTCCCCATTCCGCGAGGCGCTCGGCGCGGTCTGCCGCGACCTCGCCCAACAGATCGTGCGCGACGGCGAGGGGGCGACCAAGTTCGTCACCATCCGGGTCGCCGGCGCGACGTCGGAGGCCGCGGCGCGGCGCATCGGCCTCGTCATCGCCAACTCCCCCCTGGTCAAGACCGCGATCGCCGGCGGCGACGCCAATTGGGGCCGGATCGTCGCCGCGGTGGGCAAGACAAGCGAGCGCATCGATGTGGGTGCGCTCGCCATTTCCATGGGCGGCACGCAGATCACCGACGGAGAATCGCTGGTCGAGGGGTATGACGAGGCGCCGGTCGCGGCGCATCTCGCGGGCTCGGAGGTCGAAATCGGCATCGATGTCGGGGTCGGACGCGGCCGCGCGACGGTTTGGACGTGCGATCTGACGCACGGCTATATCGATATCAATGCCGATTACCGAAGCTGAGCACCCGGTCGTTCTGGTCGCCGCGGTCGCTCTGGTCGACGCCGACGGGCGGGTCCTGATCGCGCAGCGCCCCGAAGGAAAGACCATGGCGGGGCTCTGGGAGTTCCCGGGCGGCAAGGTCGCCCCGGGCGAGACGCCCGAGGAGGCGCTGATCCGCGAACTCGACGAAGAGCTCGGCATCGACGTCGCGGAGAACTGCCTCGCCCCGTTCACCTTCGCGTCGCACCGCTATGACGGCTTCCACCTGCTGATGCCGCTCTATGTGTGCCGGGTGTGGAACGGCTCGGTGCGCCCGCTCGAGGGCCAGGCCCTCAAATGGGTCCGTCCGGTGCGGCTCGGCGACTATCCGATGCCGCCCGCCGACCGGCCGTTGACCGCGATGCTGCGGGATCTGTTGTGAACGGAGCCTCCCGGATCCGGGTCTGGGCGATCGTCGCACTCTGTTTCTGCGCGCTCGGCCTCACCTTCGCGGCGCGGTCGTCGGTCGGCGTGCTGATGCCGATATGGGAGGTCGAGCTCGGCTGGTCACGCGGCCTGAGCTCGACCGGCAGCTCGCTGGTGCTGGTGATGATGGCGCTGATCTCCCCGCTCGCCGGCGACCTCATCGATCGCGTCGGGCCGCGCCACGTGTTCTCCGGCGGGCTCGTCTTCCTCGGGCTCGCGATCGTGGCGAGCTCGCAGATCACCCGCGAATGGGAATTCCTGATCCTGTTCGGCGTGATCGGCGGCATCGGCCACGGCGCGATTTCGCTGCCGCTGGTGACCACCATGATGGCGCAGATGCTCAAGCGGCATAGCGGGCTGGCGACGGGGTTCGCGCTGTCGGGTTCGACGGCGGGCCAGCTTCCGGTGCTCACGCTGCTCGCGCTGCTGGTCGTCATGCTCGGCTGGCGCGGCGCTTATCTGGGCTTCGGGCTCGGCCTGCTCGCTTTGATTCCGGTCGCCTGGCTGATGCTCAAGGGGGTGGGGGGAGAGCCGCGCGACCACACCGGCGGCGGTGCGAGTGTCGCCACCCTGGGCGCCCGGCTCCGCCTGCTCGCGCGCAACCGGACCTTCGTGCTGCTGACCTGCTCGTTCGTGCTGTGCGGCTTCACCACGGCGGGCGTGTTCGATGTCCATTTCGTCCCCTACGCGGTGAGTTGCGGCTTCGCGTTGGTGGATTCGACGGCGGCGCACGGCGCCCACGGCATGGGGAACATGATCGGGCTGATCCTGTTCGGCTGGTTGTCCGACCGGATGCACCGGGCGCGGCTGCTGGCGGCGATGTACGCGGCGCGCGCGCTCCTGTTCGTCCTCCTGCTCAACACGACCGGAAGCCTGACGCTGCTGTTCGTCTTCACCATCGCCTTCGGCATCCTCAACTTCGCGACGCTGGCCCCCATCGCGAGCCTGATCGCCTCCCATGTCGGGATCCGCATCATGGGGCTGTCGATGGGGGTGATCTTCGGCGCGCATTCGATCGGCGCCGCCATGGGCGCGATGTTCGGCGGCTATTTCTACGATCTGACGGCGCGCTACGAAGGGGTATGGCTGATCTCGCTCGGGTTTGCCCTGCTCGCCGCCGTCCTCGCCATCCTGGTCCGGGAAGAACCGGACGAGAAGCGGCCCCGGATCGGCGTTCCCCTCCCCGCCCCGGCCTAGCGCGCTTTCGGCCTCCGCCCGACGGGAGATGCGGGCTCACCGGCCGACCGCTCCTCGGTGCCGAGCGCGTCGGCCAGCCGCGCGGCGGCGCTGCCCGGGCGGAGCGGTTGAGGCTGGTCGGAAGACGGCGCCCAGCCGGTCAGGAACAGAACCTGGAAGGTAGCGGGGATGCGTCCGTCTTCGTCGCCGAACAGCGCCCGGTAGCGCGCGGCCGCCGCGGCGAACACCGCCCGTCCCGTGGGCGTCCGCCGCCGCGCCGCGAGCGCGTTGGCCTCGCCCATGGCGCGCAGGTCGCGCATCAGCGCGAACGCATCCGGCCAGGTGACGGTGAGGGTATCGGCGTCGGCCACCGGCAGCGCATAGCCCGCGCGCTGGAGCAGCGCCCCGGCATCGCGCGTATCGGCGAAGGGCGAGACGCGCGGGCTCGCGCCGCCATCGACCTCGCTCTCCGCTTCCAGCATGGCGCGGCGCAGCTCGTGCAGGGTCTCGCCGCCGAAGCACGCGGCGAGGAACAGGCCGTCCGGATCCAGGACCCGCCGGATCTGCACCAGCGCCCCGGGCAGATCGTTGACCGCGTGCAGGCTGAGCCCGCCGAGCACGAGATCGAAGCTCGCCGGGGCGAAGGGGATGGCGTCCTCGTCGGCGACGACGGCAATGCCGTTCCGGTTCCGCGCCAGCGCCTCGGCGCTGTCGGCGACGACGACCCGCTCGATGCCGCCCCGCGAAGCGATGAGGGCGCATAACCGGTCGCTCAGGGCGCCCAGGATCAGAACCCGGCGGAAGACCCGGTCGATATCGTCCAGCCGGTCGGCGAGGCGCTCGGCGATTTCGTCGTGGAGGAAGGCGGCCCGCTCGCCCAGCCGGGCGCTGCGGCCCCGCTGCCGGCGCACCGCCAGACGGTCGAAGACGTTGATGGGCCCGGCCATCGCATCGTTATCGCACCCATGCGCGCCGGGCTCAACCGCGCCGATCCCTCAGCCCGGATTCGACGCCCCGCGCAAATCGGCTAATCTCCGACCGGCAGGTTTGGAGGTATAGACGATGGCCAAGACGGTTGCCGCGCAGGAGCTGCGCGCGATGCTGCTCGACGGGGACGAGCTCGCGCTTCTCGACGTCCGCGAGGAGGGGGTGTTCTCGGACTCCCACCTCCTGTTTGCGAGCTCGCTCCCGCTCAGCCGGCTCGAATTCGGCGTCGACGCGCTGGTGCCGCGCCGCGGCGCGCGCATCGTGCTGTGCGACGACGGGGACGGGCTGGCGGAGCGCGCGTCGGCGAAGCTCGCCGATCTGGGCTACACCGATGTCGCGGTCATGGACGGCGGCACCGGCGCCTGGGAGCGCGCGGGCTATGTCCTGTTCAGCGGCGTCTACGTGCCGAGCAAGGCGTTCGGCGAATATGTCGAGGAGACCTGCCACACGCCCAATATCACCGCCGGGGAGCTGAAGGCGCGTCTCGATGCGGGGGACGATCTGGTGGTGCTCGACAGCCGTCCGATGGACGAATTCCGGCGGATGAACATCCCAACCGCGATCGACGTGCCGGGCGCCGAGCTCGCCTACCGGGTCCACGATATCGCGCCGTCGCCCGATACCACGGTGGTGGTGAACTGCGCCGGCCGGACGCGGAGCATCATCGGCGCCCAGTCGTTGATCAAGGCCGGCATTCCAAACCCGGTAATGGCGCTGCGCAACGGGACGATGGGCTGGGAGCTCGCGGGGTTCACGCTCGAACGCGGGAACGAGCGCCCGCCGCCAGCGGTCAGCGCCGAAGGTCTCGCCCGCGCCCAGGCCCTGGCCGCCGAAGTCGCGGCGCGGCGCGGCATCGAAACGATCGACCGCGACCGGCTCGCCGCCTGGCGCGCGGATGCGGACCGGCGCTCGTTGTTCCTGCTCGATGTCCGCGGCGTCGACGAATACGAGGCCGGCCACCTTGCCGGTTCGCGCCCCATCCCGGGGGGTCAGCTGGTGCAGTCGACCGATGCGGTGATCGGCACCCGCAATGCGCGCGCAGTCCTGATCGACGACACCGGAGTGCGGGCGCAGATGACGGCGTCCTGGCTGGTCGAGATGGGCTGGCCGGAGGTCAGGACTTATCGTCTCGATCCCGGGGTCGACGACATCGAGACCGGCGCCTGGCAACCCGCCGTGCCGGGGCTGGAGAATGCCGCGGCCCGATCGGTCGGGGTCGAGGCCCTCGCCGCGGGGCTCGCCGACGGGACGATGGCGGCAATCGATCTCGGCGGCAGCCGCGCCTATCTCGCGGGTCACATCCCGGGGGCGGTTTTCGCGCTCAGATCGCGGCTGGACCCTGTCCTCGACAAGCTCGCCGGGGCGGAGACGGTGGTCTTCACCTCGGCCGACGGCCGGCTCGCCCGGCTGGCCGCGGCGGAGCGCGGCGACAAATTCGCCTATCTCGCCGGCGGAACCGAGGCCTGGGCGGCGGCCGGAGAGCCGCTCGCCGAGGCCGAGGGGTCGATGCTCGACAGCCCCGACGATGTCTGGCTGCGGCCCTATGACCGGGGCGGCGACGTGGCGCAGGCGATGAACGCCTATCTCGAATGGGAGCTTCAACTGGTCGCGCAGACCGAAGCCGACGGCACCGCCCGGTTTCGCCGTTTCGACGGGTGAGGGCCGCCGCCTCATCCGCCGTCGCCGCCGCCGGGCGGGCGCTGATCGACCTCGTTCTCCCCCCGCGCTGCCTCGCCTGCGGCATACCGGTGACCGATCCGGGGACACTGTGCGGCGCCTGCTGGCCGGCCCTCACTTTCATCGCCGCGCCGTTCTGCGCGGTTTGCGGCGTTCCGTTCGTCTACGAGGTGCCGGGCGAGACGGTGTGCGCCGGCTGCCTGCGCCGCCCGCCGCGCTACGACCGGGCGCGCTCGGTGCTGCGCTATGACGGGGCCTCGCGCGATCTGGTCCTGGCGTTCAAGCATGGCGACCGCACGGATTCCGCCCCGGTATTCGCGCGATGGCTGGCCAACGCGGCGGGCGAATTGCTCGACGGCGCCCCGGTCCTGGTGCCGGTGCCGCTGCACCGTTCGCGACTGTTCGCGAGGCGCTACAACCAGTCGGCGCTGTTGACCGCCAGGCTGGCGCGGATCGCCGGGCTCGAATGGCTGCCGGACGGCCTGGCGAGACACCGGAAGACGCGCTCGCAGGGGCGGTTGAGCCCGTCCGAACGCCGGCGCAATGTGGGCGGCGCGTTCACCGTGAACGCGGCGGGAAAGGCCGCGATCGCCGGGCGCCGCGCGCTGCTGATCGACGACGTGCTGACGACCGGAGCGACGGCGGAGGCGTGCGCGGCGGCATTGCGGCGGGCCGGGGCCAGTGGCGTGGATGTCTTGACGCTCACCCGTGTCGCATCGACCGGCGGAACCGGAAGCGGGTAGATTATCCGCTGCGGAAGCGCATATTGAAGGCTGGAGAACACGGGGTCTGAACAGTGAGCAGGATTGAAGTCTATTCGAGCCTCTGGTGCCCGTTCTGCAGCCGGGCCAAGGCTCTGCTCGACCGCAAGGGCGTCGCCTATGAGGAGATCGATGTCGACCGCGACCCCAATTTGCGTCAGCAGATGATGCGGCGCGCGGACGGGCGCCGCACCGTGCCGCAGATCTTCATCGACGGCCGCCATGTCGGCGGTTCGGACGACCTCGCCGATCTCGAACGCGCCGGCAAGCTCGACGCCCTGCTCGGGACCGGCTAGTGGCGGGGCCGTTTACGGTCGCCTGCATCCAGACCAATACCGGCAACGACCCTGCCGCCAATCTTTCGGCCGCCCTTGCGCTCGCCCGCGACGCGCATGCGGCCGGTGCGGATCTGATCGCCTTTCCCGAGGTGGTGGGCCTGATCGAACCCGACCGGGCGGCGCTGGCGGCCGCGGCCCGGGGCGAAGGCGACCACCAGGCGCTTGCCGCCTTCGCGGCGTTCGCCGCCACCGCCCGGACCTGGATCTTGGTCGGATCGCTCACCATCGGGCTCGGCGGCGGGCGCCTCGCCAACCGGTCCTTCCTGCTCGATCCGCAAGGCCGGATCGCCGCGCGGTACGACAAGATCCATTTGTTCGACGTCGATTTGCCCGGCGGGCTGCGGTCCCGGGAGTCCGATCGCTACGAAGCGGGGGCGGAAGCCGTGGTGGCGGCGCTGCCCTGGGGCAGTCTGGGGATGACGGTCTGCTACGATCTCCGCTTCCCGATGCTCTACTGGGATCTCGCGCAGGCGGGCGCGGATTTCCTCGCCGTACCGTCGGCGTTCACGCGGACCACCGGAACCGCGCATTGGCATGCGCTGCTCAGGGCGCGGGCGATCGAAACCGGCTGCTATGTCATCGCCCCCGCCCAGTGCGGAGACCATGCGGGCGGGCGCGAGAGCTACGGACATTCGCTTGTGGTCGAGCCGTGGGGCGGGATCGTCGCCGATTGCGGCGAGCAGGTGGGTTTCGTTCTCGCCGAGATCGATCCGGCCAGGGTGCGCGAGGCCCGGGCGGCCGTGCCGGCCCTCCGCAATGCGCGGCGCTACGACCCGCCGTCGAGCCTCCGCGCCGCCGAATAGCCGGACCCGCGCGAGGCGCAGATCCGTTGCACCAGGGCAGGCGCCGGGCGGGCAACCTCGCCGTGCTCGTAAGCGACAACCGTGAGGGCGCCTTCGACCGCCCGCAGCAGCTCGCCCGGCCGCAGCAGGAAATCGGGGTTGCGCGGACGCCCGAACCGCGCGTTCCCCTCGGCGAAGGTCTCGTAAATCAGGACGCCGCCCTCGGCCACGGCGCCGACGATGTCGGGCAGGATGGGGCGGAACAGGTAGTTGGCGACCACCACGGCGGCGAATTTCCGGGTCCCGGCGGGCCAGCCTGCGCCGTCCTCGAGATCGGCCTCGATCAGCGTGAACCCGTCGCGCCCCAGGAGATCGGCGACGCCCGCGCTGTATCGGTCCACGCCGGTCACCGGATGGCCGCGCCCGAGGAAATGCCGCGCATGCCGCCCGGTTCCGCAGGCAAGGTCGAGCACCGCACCGCGCTCCGGGACCATGGAAGCGAACCGAACCACCCATGGCGACGGCGTTTCAAGGTGTCCGTGCGGCGTCACGGACGGGTTGCCCAAATCAGCGACATCGACCACATTAGCCTCAACCGATCTGTCATTCGGAACAATGTGTAGGTCATAGATGATCTTGTACAACCTGCGCTGCGCCGAGGACCACGAGTTCGAGGCTTGGTTCAAGGACAGCGGAACCTACGACCGTCAGGTCGGGGTGGGCGAGGTGGCCTGTCCGATTTGCGGCGACCTTCGCGTCGGCAAGGCGATCATGGCGCCGCGCCTGTCGCGCACCGCCAGGAAGGGCGCCGGCGAGACGCCGAATCCTGCGCAGCTCCGGACCCGGTATGTGCAGGCGCTTCGCGAGATGCGCCGCCAGGTGGAAGAGAAATGCGATTATGTCGGTCCCGACTTCGCGGACGAAGCGCTCAAGATCCACAACGGAGAGACCGACGAGCGCAACATCTACGGCGAAGCGACCGAGGACGAGACCAAGACGCTGATCGAGGAAGACGTCCCCTTCGGCCGCATCCCCTGGGTCCCGCGGGAAGACGCCTGACGCGTATCCGCGTCCGATTTTTCATTTACGCCCGATAGCGCCGCGCCGACGCATGACGTATGGGCTGTCGGGTGTCCTCTTGGCGCGTACTCCGGCTGGATCGATCGCGAACGCATCGTCATGAACGTCTTTGCCTGCTACCGCGAGTTCGCGGCAGAGACCGGCGAATTCGACCCGTTCGAGGTCATTGGCGCCGCCGGCCGCTACTTCTTCGACGAACGGCAAGGCCGACTCTAGGGACACGCGATGATGAAGCTCAACGACACCCACGATCCGGATCGCAGGAGTTGGGTCGCATCCGCCAATCGGCCCGGCACCGATTTCCCGATCCAGAACCTGCCTCTGGGGATCTTCTCGGACGCGCGCGGCGGGGCGCGCGGCGGCATCGCGATCGGCGAGCTGATCCTGGATCTCGCCGCCGCCGTCGGGTCCGGTCTGTTCCGCGGCGATTCGGAGGAAGCGGCGCGCGCCGCGATGGGCTCCGAACTCAACCCGCTCATGGCGCTCGGCAACGACGCGGCGTCCACGCTTCGGGCCGCGGCGAGCGATTTGTTGACCGAAGACAGCGCCGCCCGCGCGGCGGCCGAACCCTGCCTGGTTCCGATGACCGAGGCGACGATGGCGCTGCCGGCGAAGATCGGGAGCTTTACCGATTTCCTTTGCTCCTACGACCACACGATCCGCATGTCGCCGAACGGCGCCACGCCGCCGGCTTTCGACCGAATCCCGATCGCCTATCACGGCCGGGCCACGACGGTCAGCGTGAGCGGCACGCCTCTCGTTCGTCCGCGAGGGCAATTCGCCGGTCCCGACGGCGCCGTCGCCTTCGGCCCCGAGCCGGCGCAGGATTTCGAACTGGAACTCGGGATCTTCGTCGGCCGGGGCAACGCGATGGGCGCGCCGATCCCGATCGATGAGGCGCATGCCCATGTGTTCGGCTACTGCCTTCTCAACGACTGGTCGGCGCGCGGGATCCAGTTTTTCGAATCCACGCCGCTCGGCCCGTTCCTCGGCAAGAGCATGATGACCTCGATCTCGCCCTGGATCGTCACCGCCGAAGCGCTCGCCCCCTTCGCCGCGCCGGCCCGCAAGCGCGCCCCGGGAAAGGAGCCGCCCGAACACCTGACGGATGCCGGGGACCAGGCGGGCGGCAGTCTCGATTTCGCCATGTTCGCCGATTGGTCGACCGAAGCCATGCGCGGGCGAGGCGCTCCGGCGGAAACCGTCGTCGCGACCGATTTCCGCGACATCTACTGGACCCCGGCGCAGATGCTCTGCCACCACGCGAGCAACGGGTGCCAACTCCAGCCGGGGGGTCTGTTCGGCAGCGGCACCGTATCCGGCGCGGCCGAGGGATCCCGTGCCTGCCTCGCGGAGATCACCGGGAAAGGCACCCGGACGGTTGCGATCGGCGGGGAGACCCGGACCTGGCTCGAAGACGGCGACGAAATATCCTTCCGGGCCAGGGCCGAACGCGCCGGCGATGCCGCCATCGGATTCGGCGTCTGTCGGGGGATAGTCGTTCCTTGCGCCTCATAACCGGGCGGACGCCAGCCTGAAAGGAGCGCCTTTCGGGGTCGTCTCCCTAACGAAGATTCTAAGGGTGACCCTCCGGACCTGAATCGGCACGGGGTGGTTGAGCGTCAGTGGCGAATTTTGGTGCGATCAGATGATGGTAGGTGAGATACGCGCCCGCCACAACCAGTGCAGAAATCGAAATGACCGGCATTTTAAGCAGGATTAGTATTCCCAACAGGATCCTGAAGACGATACCGACCGGCGAAAGACCCGTCCGGTCCTGCCTGCTCAGCGCGCTGGATAGCAAATAGAGGACAACGACCAATTTGAAGAGCAGCCAGCCGACCGTCGCCAGGCTCACAGTCCCGTCATAACCGGGAAGGAAGGTCTTCTTCCCACCGGACACCTGGTCGATCGATTGGGCATACTGGGCTTGCTCAATCAAAAGGAGCTCCGGATAGAAAGCGAAGACAAAGGGTATTGTAAACATAATGATACCGACCCGAACGGCCGCGAATCCGGTCGCCAGCGGTTCCGATTTCGAAATCGTCGATGCCGCAAACGCGGCGATCGCAACGGGAGGGGTAATTGCCGATGCAACCGCAAAGTAAAAGATGAACATATGGGCGGTAAAAAAGGACGTTCCCAAGGCTACGAGTAGCGGACCGATGATCAAAATCACATTCACGTAAGCCGGCAATGTCGGCATACCCATACCGAGAAGAATAGTTGCCAACATAGCGACGGTTAGAGCAAGCAAAAGATAAAGTGAGCCACCGATCGTGATTTCGGCGCCAAATAGCGAAAAGGTTTGTATTTCCCGCAGCCAGTTCAGAATATCGATCGTCAATATGCCCGTAAAGTTGGTATAATTGACGCTTACATCGATGACTGAGACGGCGATTAGCAGGAGGAAAAGTTCCGAAATGATGATACCGGCGTCCGCCAAAGCCGACAACACCTTCCTTGGCGCCTCGCGGATTTCCGGATCCAGGAACAAAAGGCCGACCAATATAAAAACCGCCCAGAAACCAGCTGAGTCAGGGTCGCCGGCAGCATTCTGGTATATCTGAAGAAGCCACGGCAGAGCTTCGCCGGAAGCCGGGTCGTATCCGAAGATGAACCCGGTGACGCCGGTCCCGACGTTATCTTTCTTGCTCAAGAGCAGGATCAGAATGACCAGGATAGGCCCGGCAATCATCAAGAGATTGATCCAATCCCGCTTTTCAAGCGTCTGATCTTTGCTGAGTTCACCGACCGCTTTGATCTTCATCCTGCGGGATTCAAAAACCACCATCAGAAACAAGCTGAAGAAATAGGCGACCGCGGGCAGGAATGCGGCGACGATAACGTCGGAATAGGGCACCGTGGAGAGGGCGGCTAGCACAAAGGCCGCGATACCCATCACCGGCGGCATGATCTGACCGCCGCTCGATGCCGCGGCCTCAACCCCGCCTGCAAATGTCGGTCTAAAGCCGCTCTTTATCATCATCGGAATTGTCAGCGTGCCGGTGCCGAGGACATTCACCACCGGTCCGCCTGAGATAGTCCCGAAGGACGCGGAACCGACGATCGCCGCGTGAGCAGGCCCGCCACGCAGGTTGCGGGTCATGACTACCGCTAGCTTGATCAGAGAGCGGCCGCCGGCCGAAGCGCCGAACAGCGCACCCAAGACAACATAAGGGAATACCACGTTGACCGTGATATCCAGGAATTGGCCCAATATGCCGTTCGATTCCAGTGTCAAAGCATTGCGGGCTCCGACGACCGCGTTGGTATAGCTTTTTACCCCATCCACCATGGTGCCGATCGAAGTCGTGAGATACCGATTATCGCTCCAATCGAAGTACCAGGAAGCCGAAGAAACAATGGTGTAAATGGTGACAACAATGGCAACGGTGACGATCGGCAAGCCCCACTTCTTGATGATATAGACGAAATAAATCGCCATCATCCAAACCATCAGAGGCAGAATCCAGTTGCCCAGATTGGTCTGGCAATCCGGAAAGTCGTTATCTGGCGGAGTGCCGAATATGGCCTGATATTCGTCGACCCGCGCCGCATTTTCGGCCATCAGGCGGGCCCTGTCGCCATTGAGCGTATCGATCAGGCAGACCTGATCGTGCTCAATCCAATAGGCAACCACCACCATTATGGTTGTCAAAAAAAACAGCCCATCGAGGCAGATGCCGGCGAGCATTTTGGCCGGTGTTTCATTTCTCCATGCCTTGCCGAACGAAGTTGTCATAAGGACGACAACCATCATCAGAGCAAAGACAATCGGGAAGAAAAACTCCGAGCTGAATTTACTGATCCGGGGGATATTCCCGAGACCGGGAATGGATCTGACGGTTTCTAAAAGGCCAGGAATAGTGGGCAGATTATTAACCATGCCCACCACGACTAGAACAAACGCAAACACCATCGCCAGATTACGCATAAAACTTGTATCCGAAACCGGTTTCCTCGATTGAGGCCCTTCGGCCATCTAATCCCCTTCTGCGTGATTTCTTATCGGTAGGTTAAGGATTGTTATTCGTAAGATACGTACCCGTTTAGCCGAGGTGTGTAGCGCTCATCGTCGAACCGGCCGAGGCGCCGTTACGGCGCCTCGGTCGCGAACTGAATTCACTGTCTGCGATATCGCGGTCAAGAATCAGTTTTTCGCGCAGTCGACCACCTTGTGACCGGCTTCTTCCCAAGCCTCGGCCGCACCGGCATGCAGCTTGACACCGGCGCTGCAGATGCCGTGTGCGTCATTATCGACACTACCGAACAGACTCCCTTTGGCGAACGGTACTTTCCTGAGTAGGTCCGGAATGCCCTTGATGTACGCGGCCGTCAGCGCTTTGGCCAATTTCTTGTTCATGCTTTTGTTGACAAAGTCGCCGCCTGTGTTGGCAAAGGTGCGAAACATATTGTCCTCGGAAACAATCCGTGCGTTCGGTCCGTAGTCCAACTCGGTCACCGGAACCATGTAGGGTGCATTCCCCGGTGCCCGGAGATATTTCTGCCACGCGGGGCCCTCGTACTTGGCTTTCGGCACCGAGACCAGATTGACTTTCCCGGCCGCCATGTAGATCGACATCCACCCGGCCGGATTGGTGCCCGGACGAACCGAGGCGTCCACCGAGCGATCCAGGAAGACCGAGTTGGCTTGACCCCAGGCAATCTGCTTGCCGGTATACCCTTTACCTTCGACGAGGCCCGTGGTCAGGCGGATCGCCTGGCGAGCAGCGATCAACGCGCCGCCGCGAGGCGGGCCATTAAAAACGGTCTTGCCCTTGAGCTTGTCCCAGCTGTCGATGCCGGTGCTCTGGAAAGCACGGTCTTGCCCTTGAGCTTGTCCCAGCTGTCGATGCCGGTGCTCTGGAAACAAGATAAATTGCCGCGAGATGGTAAGGATAAAGGAGGCGCAGATTGTCACCCAGTTCCTTACCCTTTTCCTTGCCCAGGCCGGAATATGGCCCGAGGGCTCGGGTCATCAAGAATATATGAATCATCCCAAGACCGGCCGCGAGATGGTAAGGATAAAGGATCGGACCCTTACCCTTCCTTGGCCACTTGCCTTCGCGCACTGTTCTGGTCAGCGTTTTACCGATCTGTACCTGGATCGTCGCGATCTTGCCGGTGGCCGCAACTTCTGCCAGGTTTTTCGCCGCAATATCGGAGCTGCCGCCCGGAGTCCCAGCCGAGTGGGACAATGTGATGTTTTGAGCGTTTGCGGCACCGGCGGCAACAATCGCGGCCGCGCTCAGTGCCAGAAGTCTCTTCATGATCGCCTCTCCCCCATTTGTTTTACCCGACATTCCTTTGATGAATACCGGTTTGTAAGAAGACGGTAGATTAGATAACCAGCGGTGTCAATTCCAACGGCTGCGGCTCTGCGCCTCACATAGCCCGGCAAATATTCGTACGGCATCGCGCGGGTCAATGACGGTCCCTGCGGCATCCGCACGCCGGCGGCGGCGGGCTGCT
This sequence comes from Alphaproteobacteria bacterium, assembly GCA_965205995.1. Lineage (GTDB taxonomy): Bacteria > Pseudomonadota > Alphaproteobacteria > MPNO01 > MPNO01 > MPNO01. The sequence goes on from OZ242200.1 coordinate 1,633,666, forward strand.
TGTTCACAGCGGAGACTATCACCCCCAACTACAGGATGACCGCGCGCGCACCGTTGGAAAAGAGTTTCGGGGCCGATCGGCGCCGCGCATGGCGAGCGTTCATCGGATTGGATCGCCCACCGCGTCGGCGCCGTCCTTCTCGAGCAGAATGACGAGTGGGCCGTCTCAAGGAGGTGCATGACACTGGAATCCACCGCTCGGACACGCGACAAACTCACCGTCAAGCTGCCCGCCGGATACCGCATCGGACGCCGCGAGGTCTGGATGTTCGCCTCGACCGCCGCTTCGATGATTCATACGGCGCATCCCCGCGGGTTCCGCCGCGGACCGCCGTTGCAATAGGGTGGCGCAGAGATACCGCTGTCGACCCGATTCGGTCGCGCCACGAGAACGCCCCACCAGCGGCACAGGTGACAGGGAATGGATGTCAGGGAATCCTTCGTCGAGATCTGCGGCTGCCGTGTCCTGCTGCGCCGCGCCGGAACGGGGCAGCCGGTTCTGTTCTTGCACGGCGCCGGCGGGGTGCCGCAATGGGTGCCTTTCTTCACCCGGCTGGCGGAGCGGTTCGACCTTCTCGTGCCGGATCATCCGAGCTACAGCCGCTCCGAGACCCCCGACTGGCTCGACGGGGTGGGAGACCTCGGCTTCTTCTATCTGGACTTCCTGAAGGAACTCGATCTCGACGGCGTCCACGTCATCGGCCACTCGCTGGGCGGCTGGGTGGCGCTCGAGGCGGCGGTGCGCTCGACCGAGCGGATCAAGACGCTGACCTTGATCGCCTCGGCCGGAATCCGCATCAAGGGCGTGCCCGCAGCCAATATATTCTTCATGGACCGCGCGCAGCTCGCCCACGCGCTCTACGCCGATCCCAGGCTCTCCGAGGCGATGCTCGCTGACGAGCCGAGCCCCGAGCAGATCGACGAGATCGTGACCAACAGCGTGGCGACCGCGCGGCTTGCCTGGCACCCGCGCCTGTTCAACCCGGCATTGCGCAAGTGGTTGCGGCGCATCGATAGGCCGACGCACATCGTCTGGGGCGAAGAGGACAGGATAATCCCCGCCGCCTATGCCGCCGAACTCGCGGGCCTCATCGACGGCGCGAAGACGACGATGGTGCCGGACGCCGGACATATGGTGCATGTCGAGGCGCTCGATACGGTGATGAACGCGTTCGACGATTTTATCCAACGCAACGCATGATCGAGGAGACCAGTCATGCAGGTCATGATGTTTCACCTGATGCCCTATCCCGGGCTGCCGGACGAGGTGACGTCGGCGTATGACAGCTACTGGGTCACGCTGCCCAACAGCCAGTACGACCGCGAGGTCGGCCACAATATCTACAACCGCTATCTGGACGAGCTCGAGCTTTGCGCCGCGCTCGGCTTCGACGCCGTCGCGGTGAACGAGCATCATCAGACGCCCTACGGGCTGATGCCATCGCCGATCGTCACCGCCTCGGCGCTGGCGCGCCGCGTCGGCGATCGCTGCAGGATCGCCATCTTCGGCAGCGGGTTCTGTCTGCGCGAGCACCCGCTGACCCTGGCCGAAGAACACGCGATGATCGACACCATAACCGGTGGACGGCTGATCTCCGGCTTCGTGCGCGGCGTCGGCGCGGAGTACACGTCCTTCGGCGTCAATCCGGTCCACTCTCACGAACGGCACATCGAGGCGCACGATCTCGTCGTGCAGGCGTGGTCCAGGCCCGGGCCTTTCTCCTTCGAAGGCAAGCACTACCACTTCGAATACGTCAATCTCTGGCCACGGCCGTACCAGCAGCCGCACCCGCCGATCTGGTGCCCGTCCCAGGGCTCGTCCGAAACCATCGAATGGGCGGCCCACCCCGACCGCAAATATGTCTATCTGCAGAACTTCAACCCGTGGGACGCGGCGGTGAAGTATCTGAACTACTATCGCGAGGTCGCCGAGCGCGCTTACGGGTACGAGGCGAGATCGAGCCAGCTCGCCTGGGGCGCGCCGGTCTATGTCGCCGAGACCGACGAGCAGGCCATGGAGGAAGCGCGCGAGCCGCTCGAATATCTGTTCAACAAGGCGTTCAAGATGCCGGGCGGCATGTTCTTCCCGCCCGGCTACACCTCGCACGGCTCGATGCGCCAGATCGTGGCGGCCAAGAGCTCGATCATGTCGGCCGGCCGCACGGTCGAGAACCTCGCCCATGTCGGCCTCGCCGTGATCGGCAGCCCCGAGACGGTGCGCAACCGGCTGATCCAGTGCCACAAGGAGCTCGGTTTCCACGCCTTTGTCGCGCTGCTCCATTTCGGCACCATGTCGGCCGACAGGACCGAGAACAACATCCGGCTCTTCGCCAGCGAGGTCCTGCCGGCGATCCAGGCGCTCGAGGACGGACACTACGCCGGCTTCGAGATGCCCAGCACAAGCCGACCGGGCTACGCGGCGGAGTGACGCGGTGGCAGCGATTTCCCGCCCGCGATTCAGGCGAAGCAACAGGTTGCAACCTATCCGGCATCGCCCGTGCCGGGGTAAGGATCTTCACAGATGTCCGAGCTGCGCATCCACAACGTCTACCAGGTGACCCGCGACATGGACCGGGCGCTTGCTTTCTATCGCGACGTCCTTGGGCTGGAGGTGAAGTTCCAGGACGGCGAGAAATGGTGCCAGCTGGCGGCGGGTGACACTCGGCTGGCGCTCGCCTCGCCCCAGGAAGCCGCACCGGCGGAGGCTGGCAGCGTCGTGGTAATCCGGGTCGACGACCTCGACGCGGCGCGCGCCGCGCTCGAAGCCGCCGGTACCGCGGTGGAGGCCTATCGCGATATGGGCGACCACGGCCGGGTCATGACCTGCCGCGACCCGGACGGCACGTTTCTCCAGCTCTATCAGGCCCCGGCCGGTTAATCGCGGCCGTAAACGCCCAGCCGCGGCCCGATCGCTGCCGGTTCTTATTGCCCTCCCGGAACGAGTCGGCCTCCCGCTCGTCAAGTAATCGGCATAAGCCCCTTCTTATTGCCCCGGGTTGCGAGGCGCGGTGACACCGGTCCGCGCCAGCTGGTCCCGAATGCCGGCGAATATCCGTGGCGCCAGCTGCATCGTCGCCGGCGGCTTTCTGCTGATCGTCATGGCATCGATGGTCAAGCATCTGGGCCAGTCGCTGCCCGCGTTCGAGGTCGTGTTCGTCCGCTTCTTCTCGGGCCTGATCGTCATTCTCCCGGTGGTCTGGCGCATCGGTTTCGGCGTTGTGCGGACACAGCGCCTCAAGCTCCACGTGGCGCGGGGCGTGGTCGGGTTTCTTGGAAACCTCTGCTTCTTCTTTGCGCTGATTCACATGGCGATCGGCGACACGGTCACGATCCAGTTCTCCCGGCCGCTGGTGATGGTGGTGATCGCGGCCGTGTTTCTCGGAGAAATTCCCGACAAGCGCCGCGTGTCGCTGACGATCCTCGGCTTCGCCGGCGTTCTGATGATCACCCGGCCGTTCGGCGAAGGATTCGAACCCTGGGCACTGGTCGCCCTGGCCGGTACGGTTTTCGCGACCCTGGTCGTGGTGACGGTCAAGCAGCTCACGCGAACCGAACAAACCGTCGTGATCATGTTCTACTTCGCGCTGACCACGACCCTGCTTTCCCTCGTTCCCGCCATCCTGACATGGCAGACGCCGACGGCGGTCGAGTTCGCGCTGCTCTTTTGCACCGGGCTTCTCGGCATCGTCGGCCAGTCGCTGTTCACGCACAGGATCGGGCTCGGCGAGACCGGCTTCGTGCTGCCGTTCGACTATCTCCGGATCATATACGCGTTCGTCATCGGGATGATCCGGTTCGCCGAGATCCCGGATCTCTGGGGGGCCGCCGGGGCGGGCGTGATCGTCGCCGCGAGCCTGCTGCTTCTCAAAGGAGAGGGCCGGCGGTGAAGAATGGATTTCACCCGGCCGGTCCGGGCGAGCCTGCCGCGCCGATCGCCCGCCAGACGGCTTCGGAGGTCGCCGGCATCCCGAGGTCGCGCACGCCCAGCGGCCGAAGCGCATCGAGGATCGCGTTGATCACCGCGGGCGTCGCTCCGGTGGTTCCGGCCTCTCCCGCGCCCTTGGCGCCGAGCGGGTTGCCGCCGGTCGGCACGTCATGGGAGGCGACTTCGAAAGACGGAACATCGTCCGCCCGCGGCATGCAGTAATCGAGGAACGAGGCGGTCAACAATTGACCGGAGGCCGGGTCGTAGACCAGCTCCTCCATCAACGCCTGGCCGATGCCTTGCGCAATCCCGCCATGCACCTGACCCTTGAGCAGCAGCGGGTTGATCGCCCGGCCGACATCGTCGACGGCGGCGTAGGCGACGATCTCGACCCGACCGGTATCGGGGTCGATTTCGACCTCGCAGACATGGCAGCCGTTGGGAAAGTTCTGTTGGCTGGGCGCGAACATGCCGGAGCCTTCGAGGCCGAGACCGAGCTCGGAGGGCAGGCCGACCGGCGCGAACGAGGCCTTGGCGACGTCGGTGATCGAAATCGACCGATCGGTACCCGCGACCTCGAACCGGCCCTCGCGGAATTCGACATCCTCTTCGGCGGCCTCCAGCAGGTGGGCGGCGTAGCGGCGCCCGTTAGCGATAACGTCGTCCGCCGCGGCAAGCAGCGCCGAGCCGCCATTGACCATGCTGCGAGAGCCGAACGTGCCCCGCCCGAAAGCCACCCGGTCGGTATCGCCCTGAACCACCGAGACCGACTCGAATGGCACGCCGAGCCAGTCGGCCAGCATCTGCGCATACACCGTCTCGTGGCCCTGGCCGTGGTTGTGCGTGCCGGCAATGACGCTGATGCCGCCATGCTGGTCGAAGCGCAAATCCATGCGTTCGTTCAACGGCGCGGCAAGCTCGATGAAATAGGAGAAGCCGATCCCGCGCAGCAGCCCTCGGAGCCCGGACTCGCGACGCCGCGCCACAAAACCGTCATAGCCGGCGAGCGGCAGCGCCTTCCCGGTCGCGGCGTCGAACTCGCCGCAGTCATAGGTGTATCCGAGCGCGGTCTTGTAGGGCATCTGTTGCGGGCGGATATAGTTCCGCCGCCGGAGTTCGATCGGATCGACGCCAAGCTCGTCGGCCGCCTGGTCGATCAACCGCTCGACCAGGAACGTCCCTTCCGGGTGGCCCGCTCCGCGATAGGGCCCGGTCGGCGGCGAATTGGTCAGAACGCCGCGCACGGCGACGTCGAAATGCCGGCAATCGTAGACCGATGACAATATGCCCGAGGCGATCACCGGGGGCACGATCGCCGAGTTCGAGAAATAGGCTCCCATGTTGAAATCCGCCCGCGCGCGGATCGCCGCGATGCGCCCGTCGCCATCGAGCGCGAGCGTGGCCGTCCAGTCCTGGTCGCGCGCGTCGATATCGGCAAGCAGTCCTTCGTTCCGCGCGGCGATCCACTTGACCGGGCGGCCGGTCTTCCAAGCCGCCCACAGCGCCAGCACCTCCTCGGGGTGGAGGGTCCCCTTCATGCCGAATCCGCCGCCGACGTCGTGCGCGACCACGCGAAACCGCGCCACCGGTTGACCGAAGATCGCGCCCGCCAACTGCTCGCGCACCCGGTGGGGCACCTGGCTCGAAAGCCAGAGGGTGAAGCGGTCGTCGGTCCGGTCGAAGGCGCCGATGGCGCCGCGCGGCTCCATCGGGTTGGCGGTGATGCGGTTGTTGTGAAGGGTTATGGCGGTGGTATGCGCGGCATTCGCCAGTGCCGCCGAAGTCGATGCCGCGTCGCCGAGCACGTGGCGAAAACAGACATTGCCGGGCGCCGCGTCGGCCAGTATGGGGGCGCCGTCCCCGATCGCCCGGGCGATCGATCCGATTGCCGGCAAGGTTTCGTATTCGACGGCAATCAGCTCGGCCGCATCCGCCGCGATGGCGGGGGTCTCGGCGACGACGATGGCTACCGCCTCGCCGACATAGCGGACCCGGTCGGACGCGATCGGCGGCCAGGGCGGGAAATATGCGTCCGGCCCGCCCCAGCCCGGCGGGATCGCAAGCGGCGGGATCGCGCCCAACCCGTCGGCCGCGTATTCCGCGCCCGTCAGCACCGAAATCACGCCCGGCATGGCCCTGGCGGCGTCCGCATCGATGCTCCCGACGCGGGCATGCGCATGCGGCGAGCGCAGGATGAATGCATGGGCCTGGCGCGGCAGCACGAGATCGTCGACATAGCGCCCGGCGCCGACCAGGAACCTGCGGTCCTCGCTTCGCGGCACCGATTGTCCAATCCCGAATCTGGCCATGCGCCCCTCTTTCTGTTCGCGGCGAACGGCCGAAACGTTGGCGGTTGGGCTGGAGGAGGTCGGCGCGGTCGCCCCGGCGGCGCCTCAGCGGACCGGGATCGGCAGAAGCCGCTGCATCTCGCCCACCGGCTCGCCGGTTTCAATGTCGAGCGCCCGGCGATGCGGGCCGTTTCGCCGCATCACCTCGATCCCGTCCTCGCCCCAGCGGTCGCAATAGAGCTCCACCAGGTGGCCGTCGGGGTCCTGCACGTAGAGGCTGTTGGTCACGTTGTGCTGAACCGGATCGACCGCGATGCCCGCCGCGGTCAGCTCGGAATAAGCCGCCTGGACCGCCGCGAAGTCGTCGAGCTGCCATGCCATATGGACCAGCCCGGGCTGCGCGGGTCCCGGCGCGGGCTCGCTCGCGCGCTCGACCAGCGCCAGGTCATGGTGCTGCTCGCCGAGGCTGAGGAAGACGATCTTCCCCGCGCCGTGCTCGGCGACCGGCTCGAGGCCCAGCACCTTGCAGTAGAAGTCGCGCGAAGCCGCGAGGTCGCTCACGTTCAACACGATGTGCCCGAGCTTTCGTGCCTTGATCATGCCGCCCAACCTTCACCTCGCCGGTCCTCCTCGATCATACATTAACATGGCCGCGGATATCGGCTCGAAGGTGAAAGAATGGATGACAGAAGTTCCGGCGCGGGGCCGAGCGTGCCGAAGGCCGGTGGACGCGATTGGGTACGGCGTGCCGTCGAAATTACTCCCGAAACTCAAACCGGACACAAAGCCCGGGCCGAACATGGGATTTGCCGTACCGCTCCCCGGACCCACGAACCGCATCCGCAGACGGTGTATAATCCGCAAACTGCGTACCGGTCGGAAACACCGATGAAACCTGAGGGCCAGCACGCCTAGCGGCTGGCGGTCGGACCCACATCGCATGTCGTTCGTCAAACAGACGGGTGTCCTGCTCCTGCTCGCCGCGGTCGCGGCCGGCGGCTGGTGGGGCTGGCAGCAATTCGCCGGCGACAAGGCCGGCGCGCGGCCGGAAAAGGGTCGGCGCGGCGGCGGGGTGGCGATCGTCGAGACAGCGCGTGCCGAAATCCGCAACCTCGATACGCTGATCGAGGCCATCGGCTCCACCCGTGCGCGACGCTCTGTCGAGATCACGCCGCTGACTGCCGGGCGGGTCACCGAGGTCGGCTTCTCCGCCGGCAAGTCGGTCACTGCCGGGACGGTGCTGCTGCGCCTCGACAGCGACATTCAGCGCGCCGACCTTATCGAGGCCAGGGCGCGGCTGACCGAGGCGGCCAGTGCGCTCAAGCGGGCGCAATCATTGAAAAAGTCGAACACCGTATCCGCCTCCACCGTCGACAAGCTGGTTGCCGTGGTGGCGACCACACGGGCCGACTATGAACGCGCCAAGCGGCGGCTCAGCGACCGCACCGTCACCGCGCCCTTCGACGGCGTCGTCGGTTTTTCCCGCGTCGAGGTCGGTGCCCGTGTCAAGGAAGGCGATACCGTCACCACGCTCGACGATCTGTCGCATGTCGAGATCGAATTCTCTCTGCCCGAGGGGCTGTACGGCCGTATCGTTCCGGGCCAGCGCATCGTTGCCAACGCCACCGCGTTTCCCGGTCGCGAATTCGAGGGCGTTATCGAGACCATCGACAGCCGCATCGACCGGGTGTCACGGTCGTACAAGGCCCGCGCCGTGGTCGCCAATCCCGAGCTCGCACTGCCGTCGGGCATGTTCATGCACCTCTCCGTCGTGCTCGATGCCGTGCGCGTACTGACCGTGCCGGAGGAGGCGATCATCGTGGACGGCCGGCTGGCGTTTGTTTATGTCGTGAAGAAGACCGGAAAGGGCGAGCGCGCCTTACGCCGCGACGTCACGCTCGGCCGGCGTTCATTCGGCCATGTCGAGATCGCCTCCGGCGTCGCGGAAGGCGACGAAGTGGTAACCCGAGGCGTGCGCGTGCGCGACGGCGCCCCGATACGCCGAGCCAAACCGCCAAAGGCCAAGGGCCTGAGTCTGAAGGGGGCGGCGGGATGAAGAGGCATTGGACCCGAAGGGCTCGTCCTCCTCGGGGACGGCACCCGTGAACGGCCTTCTCCCCTGCTTCCGGTCGCCGAGACTCGGCACCCTCTCCGCAAGGAGACGGGCCGATCGAGCATCCGCGTCATGACACTGTCCGATCTCTCGATCCGCCGTCCGGTGCTGGCGCTGGTGGCGAGCTTGATGATCGTCGTCATGGGCGTCGCGGCTCTGCTGTCGATTCCGGTGCGCGAACTGCCGGATGTCGATTCCGCCATCGTCACGGTGACCACGACCTATGTCGGTGCCTCCCCCGACATCGTCGATACCGACATAACCGAGATCGTCGAGAGCGCCGTCGCCGGCATTTCCGGCGTCAAGACGATCGCGTCCTACAGCCGGCGCAATCGCAGCCGCACCGTCATCGTGTTCGAAATCGGCCGCGATATCGACGAAGCCGCCAACGATGTGCGCGACGCTGTCGGCCGCATCCGGTCGAGCCTGCCGGAAGGCACCGACGAGCCGCGCATCGTCAAGAACGATAGCGACGCCGACCCGGTGATGCGGCTTGCCGTGACATCCGAACGCATGGCGCCGGCCGGGATCACCGATTATATCGACCGCTTCCTCATCGACCGGCTGGCGACGCTCCAAGGCGTGGCCAGCATCGATATTCGCGGTGAGCGGCGCTACGCCATCCGCATCTGGCTCGACCGCCGCGCGCTTGCCGCCCGCAATCTGACCGTCGCCGATATCGAGACGGCGATGCGCCGCAGCAATGTCGAGCTGCCGGCCGGCGAGATCGTCTCGCGCCACCGCATGCTGGATGTCCGCCTCGACAGCCGGCTGCGCAATGTCGAGGCCTTCCGTAACGTCGTCGTCGACACGGTAGCGGGCTATCCGGTGCGGCTTGGCGACGTCGCCAAGGTCGAACTCGGAGTCGAAAACGACGACCTCATCGTGCGCGCCAACGGCGTGCCGGCAGTCGGTCTCGCGGTGCTGCGCCAGAGCCAGGCCAACACGATGGAGATATCCGAGGCCGTGCGCGCCGAGATCGAGGCGATCCGCCCGACCATGCCCGACGGCATGAACCTTATCGTCGGTTCCGACGATGCACTGTTCATTGCCGCGTCCATCCGCGAGGTGCTGATCGCGCTGAGCATTTCGATGGCGCTGGTGGTGCTGGTGATCCTGCTGTTCCTGCGGTCGTTCCGCGCCATGCTGGTGCCGGCGATCACCATTCCGGTATCGCTGATCGGCTGCCTGTCGCTGGTCGCTGCCTTCGGTTTTTCGATCAACGTGCTGACCCTGCTGGCCCTGCTGCTCGCCATCGGCCTGGTTGTCGACGATGCCATCGTCGTGCTCGAAAACATCCAGCGCCGCACCGACCTCGGCGAGTCGCCTCTGGTCGCCAGCGTGCTCGGCACCCGACAGGTCACTTTCGCAGTGATTGCCACGTCGGTGACGCTGATCGCCGTGTTCGTGCCGATCTCTTTCCTCGGCGGCGCCGTCGGCAGGCTGTTCAGCGAATTCGGCCTGGTCATGGCCGCGGCAGTGGTCATCTCATCCTTCGTCGCGCTCAGCCTGTGCCCGGTGATCGCGTCGCGGGTGGTGAAGGGGCACGCATCGAAGACACGCTATCCGGGCGAACCGGGTTCGACAGACAGCGCCGGAGCCGGCACCGTCGCGCCGTCGCGCGTAAGCCGCATCTACCGCGCCGGGCTCCAGGCCGCACTCGCCGCACCGCTGGTCACCATCGCGCTTTCGGGCGCCTTCGTCGCCGGCGCTGTCGGGCTTTACTTCGAGCTCCCGCGCGAGCTGGCGCCGAAGGAAGATCGCGGTGTTGCTTTCATCCCCCTGACCTCGCCGCAGGGATCGACCCTCTCCTATACCGACGAGCAGACACGCATCGTCGAGCGCGCACTCCAACCGCTGGTTGCCTCGGGAGATATCCGCACCGTCTACACCATCGCCGGGTCCTGGGGCCGGCCTTACCGCGCCTTCGTCGTGATGCGGCTGGCGCCCTGGGAAGAGCGCGATCTATCCGCCTCGCAGATTACCGCAAAGGTCGCGCCGGCGCTCCGTTCCTTGCCCGGCGCACGCGGTTTTCCGATCACTCCTGCCGGACTCGGTTTGCGCGGCAACTCGTCCCCTCTGCGCGTCGTTGTCGGCGGACCCAACTTCGGCAGCGTCGAAATATGGGCGCGGGCGCTGCTCGAACATGCCGAAGCCAATGAAAGCCTGGTCAACGCCGATATCGATTTCGAGCGCAACCAGCCCCAGCTCAATCTTGCGCTCGACCGTGCCCGCGCCAACGACCTCGGCATTGGCGCCGACACCGTCGCGGCGACCCTGCAAACCATGTTCGCCTCGCGCAAGGTTACGAATTTCATCGACCGCGGCCGCGAATATCCGGTGATCGTCAATGCACGGCCGGAGGACCGGCGCACGCCGAGCGATATCGACAACGTGTTCGTGCGTGCCGGAAACGACCGCTCGCTGGTGCCGCTGCGCGCGCTGATCGCGGTGTCCGAGAGTGCCGCCGCCGCCGAACTCAGGCGCTACGACCGCCTGCCCTCGATCACCGTCTCGGCGGCGCTGGCCGACGGCTATGCGCTCGGCGACGCGCTCGCCTACATGGAGCAGGGTGCGGCGCAAATCCTGCCGCCAGGGGCGAAACTCGGCTTTTCCGGCCAGTCGCTGACCTACAAGGAAACTTCGGACGATGTCGCCATCATCTTCGCGCTGGCGCTGCTCATCGTTTTCCTCGTACTTGCCGCCCAGTTCGAGAGCTTCATTCATCCTCTGGTGATCATGCTGTCGGTACCGCTCTCCCTGGCCGGCGCGATCTACGGGATGACGCTGGCCGGGCTGACGCTCAACGTATACAGCCAGATCGGCATCATCCTGTTGATCGGCCTGATGGCGAAGAACGGCATTCTCATCGTCGAATTCGCCAACCAGCTGCGCGACCGGGGTATGAGCGTGCGCGACTCCGTCGTCGCGGCCTCGGTCCTGCGTTTCCGGCCTATCGTCATGACGGTGATTTCGACGATTCTCGGAGCGATGCCGCTGGTGCTGGCCTCGGGAGCGGGTGCGGAAAGTCGCATCGCCATCGGCTCGGTCATCGTCGGCGGGCTCGGCCTCGCATTGCTGCTGACGCTGTTCCTGACTCCGGTGCTGTACGATCTGTTGGCCGGATACTCGAAGCCCCGCTCGACGGTCGAACGCGCGCTCGAGGCCGAGCTGGCACAGCATGCGGCTACGTTGCGCGGACCCGGGGAGTAATGTGCGGGGGTCCGTCGCCATCTTCGAAACGCTGGCATGCGGCTCAAGCTCCGCGCGCGGCGTCGCCCCCAAAGTCCGAAATCCGGCCGCCTGAAACTGTCCGGCACCGGGCGCGCGTTGTTGTTTTCGACCGGGCTTGAAAACCAGGGCCTGTCCGTTTCGGACGGAGTCGGGAAAGGGAGAGGCGATGCTGATTTCGGGCGAGGAGAAGCTCGCGCGGCTGCGCGACGGCCGCGTGGTCTATGTCGGCGGCGAGCGGATCGACGACGTCACCCGCCACCCCGCCTTTCGCGAGGGCGCTCGGACGATCGCGGCGCTCTATGACCTCAAGGCCGACCCGGCGGGGCGCGAGACTTTCGCCTACGAGGAGGACGGCGAGGCGTTCGCGCTCTACTGGCTCCGCTGCCGCGACCGCGAGGACCTCGCCCGGCGGACGCGGGCGATGAAGGCGATGGCGGACGCGACTTACGGCCTGATCGGCCGGTCGCCGGACCACGTCGCGGGCATGGTCACCGGCCTCGCGATGCGGTCCGACCTGCTCGAAGGCCTGCGCGCCGGCTGCGGCGAGAACCTGATGCGCTACTGGCGCCACTCGCGCAGCCGCGACCTCTATATCTGCTTCGCCGTCATCCCGCCGACCGGACTGCGCGACCGCGACATGTTCCCGGGCCAGGAGCGCGACGACCCGGTGCTCCGCGTCGTCGACGAGGACGCGGACGGGGTCGTCGTCTCCGGGATGAAGATGCTGGCGACCGGCGGCGTTTACGCCGACGAGGTGTGGATCGGCAACCTCACGCCGATTGACGTGAAGTTCGGGGCGGAGAGCATCACCGCGGCGCTGCCGCTGAATGCGCCCGGCGTCTCGCTCTGGGCGCGCCGGCCCTATGGAGGGACGGTGCGCAACGAGGCCGACTACCCGCTGAGCTACCGCTACGACGAGAGCGACTGCGTGCTGGTGTGCGAGGAGGTCCGCATCCCGTGGGAGCGGGTGTTCCTGCACAATGACGGCGCGATGTCGCGGCGCATCTACACCGAGACCGCCGCCAACGTCTACGCCAACCACCAGTCCAACGTCCGGTTCTGGGCCAAGATGGGGCTGATCGTCGGGCTGGCGAGCCGCATCTGCCAGGCCAACGGCATCGAGCGGATCCCCGCGATGCGCGAACTGCTCGGGCGCTTCGCCGCGCTCGAGGCGACGATCGCCGGGCTGGTCGCCGGCCAGATCGAGGGCTGGGAGGCCTGGCCCGAGGGCTACGCCGTGCCCAACCGGCGGATGATGTACGCCTCGCTCAACTGGTGCCAGGAGCAGCACAGCGAGATCATCGACCTGTTGCGCACGCTGCTCGGCGGCGTGCCGATGCAGATGCCGGCCGACATCGACGTGCTCGCCGACCCCGCGCTCGGCGGCCTGTTCGAGCGCTGGTGGAAGACGCCCGCGGTCGACGCCATCCGCCGCCACAAGCTCTACAAGCTCGCGTGGGACCTCGTCGGCAGCGAGTTCGCCGGCCGCCACCAGCTCTACGAGAAGTTCTACGCCGGCAACTCGATCATCGTCCGCAACCAGTCCGACCGCGAGGCGCCATGGGACGACTTCCACGCCATCGTCGACGACCTGATCGACCGCATCCCGGTGCCAAGACCAATGGGATCGGGGTGAATTTCCGGGCAGAGGGTGTTGTTCGGCGTGGTTCTCGGACGCCGATCGGCTCGCTAACCCATTGACGTTGCTACGATCCGGGGGTCAAGGGCGCGCGACGACCGCCCCCAGCGGGAGCCGGGGGCGGGATCTCGGGTAGTTGTTAGAGGATGGACAGGTTCTCGGCGGAAGATTTGCCGTCGCGTCCGGGTTGCAGATCGAAGGAAACTTTCTGTCCTTCGTTAAGCGACGTCAACCCGGCGCGCTCCACCGCCGAAATGTGGACGAAAGCGTCCTTCGAGCCGTCTTCGGGCTCGATGAAGCCAAAACCCTTGGCTGCGTTGAACCACTTAACAGTACCAGTAGCCATAGTTATTTCCTCTGAAAGGAGTCGTGGTCTCGCGCGTCACACCATGTGACGGCGCGGTCGGTCAACGCTCACATTGTCAGGGGATAACTAAGCTAATCGCCGTAGCGATTATTTAGATCGCACAGATCAAATGCAAAACGTATGCGGGAGACCGTAGAGGATTTTTTTGGAAAAGTCAACGATCCGCGCGGTCCCTGTCGGTAACACGGGATATGTCCGGTCCATGTACCAGATGATCTGTCCGGTTTTAGAAGTCTTCCAAGCCATGGAGGGTTTGGATGCGTCGGACGGAGCAGGCACAGGGGCTGAGACTGATGAAGTTCGAAGAGGTTTACGGGCGCAGCTGTTGCGGTGTGCTGGGCCAGGCGGCGGCGGCGGAGATACTGGGCGTCTCGGAGCGCACCTTCCGGCGCTGGCGGGATCGCTTTGAGGCGGACGGCGCGGAGGGTCTCTACGACCGCCGCCTGGGCCGGGTCTCGGCGCGCCGCGCGCCGATCGACGAGGTGGCGCGGGTGCTTGAGCTGTTCGACACCCGCTACTGGGACTTCACCGCCAAGCACTTCCACGAGAAGCTGGTGGCGGAGCACGGCTGTGGGCGCAGCTACAACTGGGTGCGGCTGACCTTACAGGCGTATGGCCGCAGGCGGGCGGCACCGCGCCGTGGCGCGCACCGGCGCAAGCGCCCACGCCGCGCGCTTCCCGGCATGATGGTGCACCAGGACGGCTCGCGCCATGGGTGGCTCGCCGGCCAGCCGCCGCTCGACCTGATCGTCACCATGGACGACGCCACGAGCGAGATCTACTCGGCCTTCTTCGTCGAGGAGGAGGGCACGATGTCGAGCTTCCGGGCGCTTTCCGAGGTGATCGGGGAGCGCGGGCTGTTCTGCTCGCTCTATGCCGACCGGGCCAGCCACTACTGGCACACGCCCGACGCGGGCGGCAAGGTGGACAAGGACAACCCGACCCAGGTCGGGCGCGCGCTTCAGCGCCTCGGCATCGAGCTCATCGCAGCCTATTCGCCAGAGGCCAGGGGGCGGTCCGAGCGCATGTTCGGCACCTTGCAGAAGCGCCTGCCGCAGGAACTCCGGCTCGCCGGCATCACCGGGATCGACCAGGCCAACCGCTTCCTCAAGGAGGTCTATCTGCCCCAACACAATGCCCGCTTCGCCACCCCGGCCGAGGACCAGGGCACCGCCTTCGTCCCCTTCGCCGGCGCGCTCGACGACATCCTGTGCATCCACGAGGACCGCACCGTCGCTAACGACAACACCGTGCGCTACAAGCGCCTGGCACTTCAGATCCCCGCCGACCGCCACCGCCGCCACTACGTCAAGGCCACGGTCCGGGTGCACGAGTATCCCGACGGCACGCTCGCCGTCTTCCACGGACCCCGATGCCTGGCCCGCTACAAGGCCGGCGGCGAGCCCATCGACACCTCAACCCGGCAGGCCGCGTGATCCGCTTCGACGCGACCAGCCAAAGCCCTGTGGACAAGTGGACAGCCGCTCCGCGCCTGACCACTTCCCCACAGGCCCAACAACCGCAACCGAAGCGGTCAACTCATCTGGTACATAAACCGGTCAGTTCAGAATGTTCTCGACACGATCCGCGCGGTCCCCCGCGGTCGCGATGCTCGCCGCGATACCTCCTGGGCGCTCCGCCCGCAGAGGCTCGGCGCGAGAGGCCTCGATTCGCAGCCGCCGCCGCAAGCCTGCCGGCGACGCCGCCATTCTCATGCGTTCGGGCTCAGGACATTTTCGACGGAAATACCCGTCCCAAGCAGGCGTTTGTCAGCCATGGACTCGCCCATCAGCATGAAACCCACCGGGGCTCCGCCGGGTTCGTGGCACGGGACGGTGAGGGCGCAGCGCCCGAGCAGGTTAGCGATGCTGGCGTTGCGGATGACGATGATATGGGGGTCCCGCAGGGCCGCGTCGCTGCCTTGGAACCGCGATATCGGCGGCGCGACAACCGGAAGCGTGGGCATGATCATGGCGTCGTATCGGGAGGTGATCCGCGCGGCCCGTTCCATCAAATTCTCGCGAAACCGCAGCACATCGTAATAATCTGGACCGCTCATCTCACCGCCGGCAAGAAGCCTGTCGGTAATCCGCGGGTCCATCCGGTCGAGTGCGTTGGCCAGCCGTTCGCGGTGGATGGCGTAGCCCTCGACCATCGAAGGAAATCGAACCCGTCCGACCGCCGCCAGCTCTCCGAGTTCGGGAAGCCGAGCGTCTTCGAGTTGCACGCCGGCGGCCGAGAGCCTTTGGAGGGCTTTTTCGAATGCCTTCGCGACCGGCGGTTCGAGATCGTCCGTCACCAGCGTGTCGGGGATACCGAAGCGTAGCCCCTTGAGCGGGATCGGTTCCGGCGGGGCTGGGTCTTCGCCCGCGAAAACGGCGTCGACCATGGCGCAACAGGCAACGGTGGGCGCGAGAGGCCCGACGGAATCGAGTGTCGTCGAGAGGGGGAAAATTCCGTCGGTCGGGACGCGCCCCACGGTGGGCTTGAAACCGGCAAGACCGCAGAAGGCCGCCGGGATGCGCACCGAGCCGGCGGTGTCGGTGCCGAGCGCGGCGGCGGCCATGCCGTCGGTGACCGATACGGCCGCTCCCGAGGACGACCCGCCGGGGACCCGGCCGGTCTCCCGGTCATATGGGTTTCGGCAATCGCCGTAATGGGGATTGAGGCCGAGTCCGCCCACGGCGAATTCGGTCATGTTGGTGGTACCCACGATGACGGCACCGGCGGCCCTGAGGCGGGCGACGACGGTGGCGTCTCGTTTCGCTGGCGCCGCGTTCCGTCTCGCCACCGAACCGGCATAGGTCGTGATTCCGGCCACGTCGCAAAGGTCCTTGATCGATACCGGAATGCCCGCCAGGGGCGACGGCACGATGTTCGCGGCCCTGAGCCGGTCGCTTGCTGCCGCGGCGGCGAGCGCGGAGTCGCGAAACACCCGGATGAATGTTGTCGGCCCCTCGCCTCCACCGTCCTCGATCCGCGCGAGGGCCTCTTCCGTCAGCGCGAGGCTCGTCGTCGTGGCTGACGCAAGGCCTTTGGCGATATCTGCGATCGGTTGCATTGATTTGTCCTTGTCGGGGGCTCTCATCCCGGGGTTGGGCGGTTGCCGATTGCCGAGACGGCGGCGGAGTCCGATCCGGTCTCAGACCATGCCGGCGATCGTCTGCCGATCGGGCCGAGGCGGGGTCTCCTCGGTGCCGGCCGCATAGACCTGCTGGACAGCCGGGCGGGCCATCAGGCGATCGCGCCAGTCGTTGACGCGGGAGAACCGGTCGCGGTCGACCATCCCGGGACGCAGTTCGATCAGACGGTGGACGATGGCGAGCATGCCGATGTCTGCAAGCGAATAGGTCTCTCCCGCGAGCCACGGTCCGTCGGCGAGATCTGCCTCGGCACGCCCGATGACAAAACCGAGGCGTTCGAAAGCATGCTCTATCTCGCTCCGGTCGAATCCGCCGCCGACGATCCGGCGGACCCGCTCCCGCCTTTCGGGCACGGGCATGCGAAGGAGAAGATGCTCGATGTCGGCGGGCTCGAGATCCGTCATCTTCTCCTTCAGCATGCCCTCATAGGTCGCGTTCTGCAGCGCCGGATGGACCATGTCGGCGGCCCAGGTCCAGAGCCTCATACGGCCCCGCGCCGCGGGGTCGGATGGGCGTAGCGGTCGATCGGGAAACACATCTTCGAGGTATTCGTTGATCGCCGCCGAGTTGACGATGGGGCGCCCGTCGTGGATCAGCGTCGGCACCACTCCCCAGGGATTGAGCTTCAGATAGGCGGTGCTCAGCTGCGCGTGGTGATGGAGTTCGATGTAGCGGCTGACATAGGGCAACCCCTTCTCGGCCAGCGCGAGGCGGACCTGCTTGGAGCAAGTCGACAAACCGGAATGATAGAGTTCGAGCATCCGCACCTCCTGCTACCGGTCGACAATTGTCTTCCTTGGGCGGCCGTTCGCGGACCGAAGGGGGATGCGCCGCCCGACCCCGCGTTGCCACGAACTCACCGCACCGGGAAACGAGTGAGCGCAATGCAGGGTAGCCCGGATTTCCCGCCACGGTCACGGCCTGGGCGCGACCCGCAGAGCCTGCCCTGAGCCTGTCGAAGGAGCGGCCGCGACGAAGAGCATCGAATCCTTGCCGATCCGGCCGTGCTCGTCGACGTTTCGCGGTGGGTAACTTATTTTGTTGGCGATCGGGCGTTGGCCACCGTGGATGACATACCAGGGGCTGATCGGATGAAAAGACGCGGGAGAGCGAAAATTTCCTGGCCTGGCGCGGGGCTGTCGCTCATCGGCGGCGCGCTGGTCGCGTCGGCCTTCGCCAGCTCGGCGATGGCGGCAGCGCAGGCCGTCGATCTCGAACTCGTCATTTCAACCGATGTCTCGCGAAGCATCGATCAAGAGGAGGCCCTGTTGCAGCGCCAGGGAATCGCCGCGGCGTTTCGAAACCCGGCGGTCATCCGCGCAATCACGTCAGGTTTCCTGCGCAAGATCGGCGTGGCGTATATCGATTATTCGAGCCGCGCCTACAACAAGATCGTCATCGACTGGACGATCGTTCACGACCGCGAGAGCGCCGGGGCATTTGCCTCCCGCCTGCTCGCGGCGCCGCTGACATTCGGCCGCCGAACCTCGATCAGCGATGCCATCGAACTGGCGCGAGAGATGATCGAGTCGAACGCCTTGGAGGGAACGCGGCGCGTGATAGATGTCTCCGGCGACGGACCGAACAATCATGGACGTCTCGTCGATGCGGTCCGCGACGCCACCATCGCCCGGCGGATTACCATCAACGGGCTTCCGATCGTCAACCAGCGCAGCGCATTCAACAGCAGGTTTTTCCTGCCGGATCTGGACAAATATTACCAGGGCTGCGTGATCGGCGGGCCCGGTGCGTTTCTCGTGGTCGCGAACAGTTTCGAGGACTTCGCGCGCGCCATACGGCGGAAGCTGATCCTCGAGATCTCGGGAATCGCGCCAAAAATCGATAGAGTGCGTTCCGCCTCTCTCATCCGGGTATCGTCGCCCGGGCGTTTGCGCCCATCGCCAACCGGATATGTCTATCCCGAGGGTTGCGACATCGGTGAGCGCATGTGGAATTTCGGGAACGATCCGTAAGGGCGAAGACGTAGGCACCAGCGCAATCGGATACGCGCCGGCCCTACGCTCCGATGCGTTCGGCCACGGCCATATAATTTACCGAAACATTCGCCGTCAGCCGCCAGTCGTCGGTCAGCACGTCGTACCCGACCCCGTCCAGCGCGCCGATCCTGGCGCCGCCGGCTTCGAGCGCGCGCGACAGCTCCGACGGGCGGACGAAGCGCTGCCACTCATGGGTGCCGCGCGGCAGCCAGCGGAGGACGTATTCGGCGGCGACGATCCCCAACAGGAAGGATTGCGGCGTCCGGTTGAGGGTCGCGAAAAAGAGCCTGGCGTCGGGCTTGGCCGCGGCAACGCAGGCCGCGACGAATTCCCCGAGGTCGGGCACGTGCTCGACCACCTCGAGCGCGAGCACAGCATCGAACAGCCGCCCTTCGGCGAGGAGATCTTCGACGGTGCCCGCGCGGTAGTCGATTTCGAGCCCCGCGCGGGCGGCGTGGTTGGCGGCGATTTCGATATTGCGCGCGCTCGGGTCGATCCCGGTTACCCGGGCGCCCAGCCGCGCCAACGGCTCGCACAACAACCCGCCGCCGCAGCCGACATCGACGACTTCCAGGCCGGAGAGCGGTGCCGGGTCCGAGGCGGACCGGCCATTCGTCGCACAAAGCGCATCGCGGATATAGCGGACCCTGACCGGGTTCAGCCTGTGCAGCGGGCGGAAGCTGCCCTCGGGGTCCCACCACGCATCGGCCAGCGCGGAGAACCTCGCCACCTCGGCTTCGTCGACACGGGCCGGCTTCGGTTGCTTGTCAGCCATCTTGTGTATATGTATGCGCGCCCTCGCGGAAGGGCCAGCCAGATGTGGTGCCCAGCCTCGCGGTTGCGCCGGCCCGCACGGCGCCGCGACGGCCGAATTCCGAGCGTATCGGGCTTGGGCGCCTTCGCGGCAGGGAGCGCTGAGTAGTGCGTCTCGTGCAGAAATTCGGTGGGACCTCGGTCGCCGATATCGATTGCATTCGCGCCGCCGCCCGCCGCGTCGCGGCGGCGGTGGAGGCCGGAAACGAGGTCGCCGTGGTGGTCTCGGCGATGACGGGAACCACGGACCGGCTCGTCGCATGGACCCGTGAGATCGCACCGGTTCACGATACGCGCGAATACGATGTCGTGGTCTCGTCGGGCGAACAGGCGACGGTGGGGCTGATGGCTCTCGCGCTTCAGGCGGCGGGTATCGACGCCCGGTCCTGGCTCGGCTGGCAGATCCCGATCCGGACCGACGACGTCCACGGCCGCGCCCGCATCCGCGACATCGACCCGGACGAGCTGTTGCGGCGCATGGCGCAGGGCCAGGTCCCCGTCGTCGCCGGCTTTCAGGGGCTGAGCGGCGCCGGGCGCATCACCACGCTGGGACGCGGCGGCTCGGATACCTCGGCGGTCGCGCTCGCCGCCGCGCTGGGCGCCGATCGCTGCGACATCTTTACCGATGTCGACGGGATCTATACCACCGACCCGCGTATCGTCGCCAAGGCGCGCAAGCTCGAAAAGGTCACCTTCGAGGAGATGCTGGAGATGGCCTCCCAGGGTGCCAGGGTGCTGCAGACCCGGTCGGTCGAGATGGCCATGAACCACGGGGTCGAGCTGCAGGTGTTGTCGAGCTTCGTCGATGCGCCCGGCACCTTTGTGGTCAACGAGGACGAGGCAGTGGAACAGCAGGTCGTCAGCGGAATCGCCTATACCAGGGACGAGGCCAAGATCACCATCGTCGGCGTGCCCGACCGCCCCGGGATCGCGGCAATCATTTTCGGCCCTCTCGCCGAGACCAGCATCAATGTCGACCTGATCGTCCAGAACGTCTCCGCGGACGGCAAGCAGACCGACATCACCTTCACCGTCGCCCAGGCCGATTACGAGCGTGCGATCGCCATGATCGAAGCGGCGCGCCAGGACATCGGTTTCAGCCGGGTCGAGGGCGATCCGGAAGTGGTGAAGATTTCGGTAATCGGGGTCGGCATGCGCTCCCACGCGGGGGTCGCGCAAAAGATGTTCAACGCCCTCGCCGAGAAGGGCATCAACATCCAGGTGATATCGACATCCGAAATCAAGGTGAGCGTGCTGCTGGCCGAGGAATACACGGAGCTCGCCCTGCGTTCGCTGCACACCGCCTACGGGCTCGACGACGGCGAATCCGCATGAGCCCGCCGCGGCCACGCCGACGGGAAGAGCGGAGATGAGCCGGGACGCCGCGCGGGCGCGGCTCGACTTCCTGTGGCGTCGCGGCCGCGCCTTCCTCGGCGTCGAATACGCCATCCTCGGCGGGGCGATGACCTGGGTATCGGAGCGCAATCTGGTATCGGCGCTTTCGAATGCGGGCGGGTTCGGCGTGATCGCCTGCGGCGCCATGTCGCCCGATCTGCTCAGCGCCGAGATCGAGGCCACCTACGGCCTCACCGCACAATCGTTCGGCGTCAACCTGATCACCCTGCATCCGGAGCTCGACGCGCTGATCGACATTTGCGGCGACCACCGCGTGTCGCACGTCATCCTCGCCGGCGGGCTGCCGCCGGGCCCCGCGATCCGTCGGATCAAGGACAGCGGGGCCAAGGTGCTTTGCTTCGCGCCGACGCTCGGGGTCGCGCGTCGGCTGGTGCGCCTCGGCGCCGACGCGATCGTCATCGAGGGGGCGGAGGCGGGCGGCCATGTGGGACCGGTCGCAACCAGCGTCCTCGTTCAGGAAATCCTGCCCAATCTCGACCAGGTTCCGGTGTTCATCGCCGGCGGCATCGGGCGCGGCGATACGATCCTCGGATATCTGGAACTCGGCGCGTCGGGCTGCCAGCTCGGCACGCGCTTTGTCTGCGCAACGGAATCGATCGCGCATGCCGATTTCAAACGCGCTTTCATCCGCGCCTCCGCGCGCGACGCGGTGACCTCCGTGCAGGTCGATCCGGATTTCCCGGTGACGCCCGTGCGGGCGCTCCAGAACAAGGGCACGCAAGCCTTCATCGAAACCCAGAAACGCGTGATCGCGCAGGTCCGCGCCGGCGAATTGGCGCCGGACGCGGCGCAGCTCGAAATCGAACATTTCTGGGCCGGCGCGCTTCGTCGCGCCGTGATCGACGGCGACATCGACTCGGGATCGCTGATGGCCGGGCAGAGCGTCGGCATGGTCGCACGCGAGCAACCGACCGCCGAGATCATCGGCGACCTGGTCGAGCAGGCGCTCGCCGCCATCGAGGCGAGGGCCTCTATCGGGGACTGATCTCGATGGTGCAGACCGGCATTGGCGGTCATCGCCGGGCTCTCCTCCAGCTCCGGTCGATCATGGCCGGAGATGGCTCGGCCCAGGAACGGCTCGACGAGATCGTCAAGGTGATCGCCGCCGAGATGGTCGCCGAAGTGTGCTCCGTCTATGCGATGCGCGCCGGCGAGATGCTCGAACTGTTCGCCACCGAAGGCCTGAACCCGTCCGCCGTCCATCGGACCCGGCTCAGGGTCGGCGAAGGGCTGGTCGGAGAGGTGGCGGCCAGGGCGCGCCCGCTGAACCTCCCCGACGCCCAGAGCCACCCGCTATTCAGCTATCGGCCGGAGACCGGAGAGGAGGTCTATCACTCGCTGCTCGGCGTGCCGGTATTGCGTGGCGGACGGGTGCGCGGGGTGCTCGTGGTGCAGAACCGGGCGCAGCGGCATTACAGCGAGGAAGAGATCGAGACGCTCGAGGTGATCGCCGTCATCATCGCCGAGCTGATCGCCTCGGGCGGGCTGGTCAGCCCGGTGGAGACCGCGCCGGCGCAAGGCAACGCCGTCCTCGCCATCCGCCTCGAAGGGGTCAGGATCAATGAAGGACTGGCCATGGGCGAGGCGGTCCACCACACCCCCCGGGTCAGCATTCCGCAGCTCGTCGCCGACGACCCGATGGAGGAGCACCGGCGGCTCGCCGAGGCCCTGTCGTCGATGCACAGCGAGCTCGACGATATGCTGACGCTGGATGCGCTCGGCCGGCCCGGCGAACACCGCGACGTGCTCGAAGCGTACCGCAAATTCGCCGAGGACCGGGGCTGGCTGCGCCGTATCGGCGAGGCGATCGACGGCGGGCTGACCGCCGAAGCCGCGGTCCAGAAAGTGCTCGACGACACGCGCGCGCGGATGCGCCAGATCACCGATCCCTATCTCGGCGAGCGGATGGCGGATCTCGAGGATCTCGCATACCGGATGCTGCACCATCTGACCGGCGATGTGCGCACCGCGCATCTTGCGGAGCAGCCCGACGCCGTGGTTCTGGTTGCCCATTCGATCGGCCCGGCGGAGCTCCTCGACTACGCGCCCGACCGGCTGAAGGCCCTGATCCTCGAAGAGGGCTCGTCGAATTCGCATGTCGCCATCGTCGCCCGGGCGCTCGACATTCCCGTGGTCGGCCGGATCAAGGGGGCTCTGTCGCAGGTCGACCCGATGGATCCGGTGATCGTGGACGGCGACCATTCCCAGGTCTATGTCCGCCCGGGCGAAGACATCCAGCAGATGGTGGCGGAGCATTTTTCGCTAAGGCAGCGCCGGCTCGCCGCCTACAGCGCCAGGCGGGACCAGCCGGCGGTCACCAAGGACGGCGAATATATCAGCCTCAACCTGAACGCCGGGCTGTTGATGGACCTCCAGTCGCTGGCCGCCAGCGGGGCGGACGGGATCGGGCTCTACCGCACCGAGATCCCGTTCATGGTCCATTCCGAGTTTCCCAGCGTCGAGGCGCAGACCGACCTCTACCGCCGCGTGCTGGAAGGCGCCGCGGGCCGGCCCGTCAGGTTCCGCACGCTCGATATCGGCGGCGACAAGCAGCTTCCCTATTTCCGCGATTCCGCCGACCAGAACCCGGCGATGGGCTGGCGCTCGATCCGGGTGGCGCTCGACCGGCCGAGCATGCTGCGCCAGCAGCTCCGCGCCCTCATCGTGGCCTGCGACGGAAGGCCGCTCAGCGTCATGTTCCCGATGATCGCGGAAGTGGCGGAATTCGAGGCGGCGCGCTCGATCCTCGGCATCGAGATCGATCGGGCGAAGCGCCGCGGCCAGCGCATTCCCGAACCGATCGATGTCGGCGCGATGCTCGAAGTGCCGAGCCTGATGTGGCAGCTCGACTCGCTGTTGCCCCAGGTCGATTTCCTGTCGGTCGGCAGCAACGACTTGTTTCAGTTTCTCTTCGCCGTCGACCGCGGCAATCCCAGGGTCGCCGACCGGTACGACGTGCTTTCCCCGGGGCTGCTCTCGGTGATGGAAAGTCTGGCCCGGCGCTGCGCCGAGAAGGGCGTCGCGGTTTCGCTATGCGGCGAGATGGCCGGCCGGCCGATCGAAGCGATGGCGCTGATCGGTGTCGGGTTCCGCAGCCTGTCCGCGCCGGCGGGCACCATCGGGGCGGTCAAGACGATGGTCAACGGCCTCGACGCCGGCGCGCTGGCCTTGTTCATGAAGACGCTCCTCAGCCTGCCCGATCACAGTATCCGCGAACGCCTGCGGGACTATGCCATCGACCATGGGATCGAGCTCAACGAGCTCTGAGGTCAACCCGGCCGCAATGGGAAACCCTGTCTTTCAAGACGGTGGCGGCTATACTGAGCGTTTGCACAGGCACGCGTCCCCAGGTTGCGGAGCCTGACTGCCCGGTGCGCCGCGTCGGCGGCATGCATGGAGAAAAACCCATCGCGAACCCCAGGCGCGGAATGGACATGGAGGAGTTTCCGGAGCGCTTTGACCCTGTCGAAGTCGGCGCGAGGCTGCGCGAAGCGCGGATCGCTCTGCGACGGGGACAGATGGACGTTGCGCGCGATCTGCGTATCCGGCAGGTCTATATCGAGGCGATCGAGGAGGGGCGCTTCGAAGACCTTCCCGGCCTCGCCTATCAGACCGGATTCTTGAGGGCCTACGGCAACTATCTGGGCCTGGACGGCGCGGAGATCGCCGACCGCCTCAAGAGCGCGCGCGACACCACGGCGAGCCCGGCCGAACTCCAGGTGTTTTCGCCCGTCGACGAAGGGCATCTTCCCACCCGGTCGGTGCTGTTGCTCGCGGGGCTGCTGGCGATCGCGGTCTATGGCGTCTGGTACTTCGTGGCCAATACCGAGGGCGATCCGATGGAGAGGGTCGCGGCGCTCCCGGACCGCCTCGCCAGTCTGCTCGAAGGAAAACCCGATCCGGACACCGGCGGTGCGGCGCCGCCGGCCACGGCTGCGCCGCCGCCGACGCCACAGCGGAGCCCCCGCGCTGCCGACAATGCCGGCGGCGCGTCCGGCGAAGCGACCCTTGCCGCCGTGACGGAGCCATCGGCGCCGGTTCCGGAGCTCCGCGCCGAGACGCCTGCGCGCCCGCCCGCCACCCCGACGCCGCGCCCCGAGCCCGAGCCCGCGGCGCAACCGGCCGGGCCGGACGACCCGGCTGCACCGAGCGACCGTCCCGCGGCCAACCCGTCGACCGACCCGTCGACCGACCCGTCGACCGAGGTGACAACGGCCACCCTCCCTCCGCCTTCCCCACCCGCTGCCGACGAGGACAGCGGCGCCACGCAACCGCCGGGCGCCGAGCCCGGCGACGCCGACGCCGTTCCCCGCCTCATATTGCGCGCCGTGGCGGATAGCTGGATCGAGATCCAGTCGGACGACGCACCGCCCCTCTATTCGGGCCTGCTACGGGAAGGCGAGAGCTATGCCGTACCCGAACGGCAAGGGCTCAAGCTGGTCACCGGCAATGCCGGCGGCCTCGAGATCCTGGTCGACGGCCAGGTGATGCCGCGCCTCGGTCCGCCCGGCGCGGTCATGCGCGACATCGATCTGGACGGCGTGCGGCGGCGGAACAGCGGTTGACGCCTTCCCTCCGCGCGCGGCGCGCCGGCGGCCTGCGCAGCCGGCGCGTTTTGGCGGGTCGCGGATTTGCGCTATAACGCGCCGATTCAGAAGCGCGGTGCGCGGCTGATGACAGAACAGAGCACCGGAGTTTCGCGGCCGCGGGCGTCCCGGCGACACGCGGCCGGAACCTGAACGCCGATCTTCGACATGTCCAAGCTTCAGCCCGTCCGCGGGACACACGATCTCCTTCCCGACCAGGCGCGCGCCTTCCGGCGCGTTGTGGATGGCGCGCGCCTGGTCGCGGAGCGCTACGGCTATCTCGAGATGGCGACGCCGATCTTCGAGTTTTCCGAGGTCTTCAAGCGTACGCTCGGCGACACGTCCGACATCGTCACCAAGGAGATGTACACCTTCACCGACCGCAGCGGCGCGGAGCTGACGCTGCGTCCCGAAGGGACCGCGGGCGTCGCGCGCGCGGTTATCTCGGGCGGGCTCGCCCAGCATTTGCCGCTCAAATACTTCTATGCCGGCCCGATGTTCCGCTACGAGCGCCCGCAAAAGGGGCGGCTGCGCCAGTTTCACCAGATCGGGGCGGAATTGCTCGGGGTCGCGGAACCGCTCGGCGATGTCGAGGTCATCGCGCTCGGTGCGGCGATCATCGAGGCGCTGGGCGTCGCCGGGCAGGTGACGCTGGAACTCAACACGCTCGGCAACGGGGAGAGCCGCGCGGCCTATCGCAAGGTGCTGGTCGATTACTTCGAGGCCCGGCGGGACCGGCTGTCCGAGGACAGTCTTGAGCGGCTCGCGCGCAACCCGCTGCGGATCCTCGATTCCAAGGACGCGGGCGACCGCGCCGCGATCGCCGGGGCGCCTGCGCTGGATGACAGCCTGGATGCAGAATCGGCCGATTTTTTCGCATCCGTCCGTGCCGGGCTCGACCGGCTCGGCATCGCCTATGCTCTCAACCCCCGGCTGGTCCGCGGTCTCGACTACTACTGCCATACGGCGTTCGAGTTCACCACCGACGCGCTCGGCGCACAGGGCGCGGTGATCGCCGGCGGGCGCTATGACGGGCTGATCGGCCAGATGGGAGGGGCGGAGATCCCGGGAATCGGCTGGGCCGGCGGCATAGAGCGGCTGTCGATGCTGGCGGGCGCGCCGGAGCCGCCGCCGCGGCCGATCGCGCTGATTCCCGTCGGGCCGAAAGCGGAGGCGGAGACACTGGTTCTTGCCGACAGGCTGCGGCGCGCCGGGCTTGCCATCGAACTCGGCTATCGCGGAAATCTCAGGCGCCGGCTGAGCCGGGCGGACCGCCTCAACGCACGCGCCGCGGTCATTCTCGGAGACGACGAACTCGCCCGGGATGCGGCAACGGTGAGGGATTTCGACAGCGGCACCCAAGAGGAAATCCCACTCGCCGCCCTCGCCGACCGGCTGGCACGGTTCTCGTGACCAAGCGAGGCCGCCGATGGGCATGAACGAGAAGCTCGACCAGCTCCTGCGGCGCCACGAGGAGCTGGCGGCGCAGATGGGCGCCCAGGACTTCGACGATACCCAGGCCTTCGTCCGCGCTTCCAAGGAATATGCCGACCTCAACCCGGTGGTCGAGGCGATCGACGCGCTGCGCGCGGCGGAGCGCGAAGCCGAAGGGCTGGGAGAGATCATCGCCGACGACGACGGGGACGCGGAAATGCGCGCGCTGGCGCAGGAGGAGCTGCCGGCGGTCAAGGAAGCCATTGCCGGGCACCAGCATCGGCTGAAGGTCCTGCTGCTGCCCAAGGATGCGGCGGACGACAAGAACGCCATTCTCGAGATCCGCGCCGGCACCGGCGGCGACGAGGCGGCGCTGTTCGCGGCCGATCTGTTCCGGATGTATCAGCGCTATGCCGAGCTCCGCGGCTGGCGCCTCGCGCTGATGCAGGCGACCGAGACCGGGATCGGCGGGTTCAAGGAGGCCATCGCCGAGATTTCCGGCACCGGGGTATTCGCCCGGTTGAAATACGAATCCGGGGTCCACCGCGTCCAGCGCGTGCCGGAGACCGAATCGAGCGGGCGCATCCACACCTCCGCCGCGACCGTCGCCGTCCTGCCGGAGGCCGAAGAGGTCGACGTCGCCATCGACGAGCGCGACCTGCGGATCGACGTCTTCCGCGCCTCGGGTCCGGGGGGACAGTCGGTCAACACCACCGATAGTGCGGTGCGGATCACCCATGTCCCGACGGGGATCGTGGTGTCGCAACAGGACGAGAAATCGCAGCACAAGAACCGCGCCAAGGCGATGAAGGTGCTGCGCGCCAGGCTCTACCAGGCCGAGCGCGCGGCGCGGGACGCCGAACGCGCGGCGGATCGCAAATCCCAGGTGGGCTCCGGCGACCGGTCGGAGCGGATTCGTACCTACAACTTCCCCCAGGGCCGGGTCACCGACCACCGGATCAACCTGACGCTCCACAAGCTCGACCGCATCCTCGCCGGGGAGGCGCTGGACGAAGTTGTCGATGCGCTCACCACCCACGACCAGGCGGCGCGTCTCGCCGAGATCTCTTGAGCCGAACGGTCGAAACGCTGCTTCGCGATGCGGGGGGCAAACTCGCGGCCGCCGGCATTCCCGCGCCGCGCAGCGAGGCTCGCATCCTCCTGCAGGCGGTCCTCGACCGGCCCGCCGAAATGCTGATCCGCGCCCCCGAAGCGCCGGTGGCGGGGGCCTCGGCGGAACGCTTCCTTGCCCTGGTCGGGCGCCGCGCCGAACGCGAGCCGGCGTCGCGCATCCTTGGGCAACGGGAATTCTGGAGCCTCGGCTTGAGCGTCACCGCCGACACCCTCGACCCCCGCCCCGACAGCGAGGCCGTCGTCGCCGCCGCGCTCTGCTGGTGCGGCCCCCGGTCGGGCCCGCTTCGGGTGCTCGATTTGGGGACGGGGACCGGATGTTTGCTTCTCGCGGTTCTCGGCGAACTTCCGGACGCCTCGGGCATGGGGACGGACATCGCGGCGGGGGCGGTCGCCACGGCGGCGCGAAACGCCGCCGGTCTCGGCCTCTCGGCGCGCGCGTCCTTCCGGTGCGCGGACTGGGATTCGGGCGTGGACGGCGCCTTCGATCTGATCGTCAGCAACCCACCCTATATTCCGAGCGCCACGATCGAGGGCCTGGAACCCGAGGTCGCGCGGTGGGAGCCAAGGGCCGCGCTGGACGGCGGCAGGGACGGGTTGGACGCCTATCGCCGGCTGGCTCCGGCGATCGTCCGGCGCCTGGCGCCGGTCGGTGCGGCATTTCTGGAAATCGGCGCCGGCCAGGGAAAGGCCGTCGAGGCGATCATGGCGGAGAGCGGTCTTGCCCGATTCGCCCAAAACGCCGACCTGGCGGGTGGCATTCGCTGCCTCGGCTTCGCATGCCGGGGTTGATCGATTCATGCTCGACAAGTTAATAGTTGGAAAGAAGGGGCTCTCGGTCTAGCCTGAAGGACAGGCAGAGCAGCAAGCCAAGGGCTGAGGACTGCAGGCCACAACAAGGCGCACCCTTACAGCACGCCGCCCGGGTCGAAAGACGCCGCTCCCGTGGAGCGTGATCGGGCGTAACGCTGAGGGAATTGACACAACCTAGCCTGGACAGAAAAGTGGGACCCATGAGACAAGGATCCAACCCGAAGCGTTTGCGCGGCCGCACAGGACGCAAGAATCCGAATTCCCGCACACAGACCTTCGAGAGCAACGGTCCCGAAGTCAAAGTTCGGGGTAACGCGCAGCAAGTGGTGGAGAAATATCTGGCGCTCGCCCGCGACGCGACATCCATCGGCGACCGCGTCACGGCGGAGAGCTATTTCCAGCATGCCGAGCATTATTACCGGGTCATGACCGCCAATGGCGGCGGCGAAGACCGCAACGCTCAGGGCCATCAGCAGAACACCCAGTTCGAGCCCAATGCGGAGGGCAACGGCGCCGCCCCGCAGCAACAGATCGAAGTCGTCTCCAACGGCAGCGCGGCGGGAGCCGAACAGCCGGCGCAGAACGGAGTGTCGGCGAATCTTTCGCCCGATGATGCGCAGCAGGAGCCGCAGACCCAGGATTAGCGCGGCACGGTCGCGCGCCCGATACGCGCGGACCGCCTCCTTTCCGCGGGATCGCGGGCCTTGCACGGTCCAAGCGGCGTTTCCATATATCGACTATGCACGGTCCAAGCGGCGTTTCCATATATCGACTATCGAGCGAACGCCCGAGGGGTTCGCTCCGTGGCCCGCCTGTCGCAGGGGGCACCCGATGCAATGTCTTTAACCGGAGTTGCAGCAGATGGATTTCGACCGTTACACCGAACGGGCGCGCGGCGTCGTTCAAGCGGCCCAGGCCCAGGCCGTCGCCCGCGATCACCAGCGTCTCACGTCCGAACATATCCTCAAGGTATTGCTGGAAGACCGCGAAGGCTTGTGCGCGGGGCTGATCCAGGCCGCCGGCGGCGATGCCGGCGAAGCGCTCGCACGCACCGAAGCGGCGCTGGACAAACTCCCCCGGGTCGAGGGCGGAAACGGGCAGCTCTACATGGCGAGCGAAGCCTCGCGGCTCCTGTCGGCGGCGCAGGAGGCCGCGGACAAGGCCGGCGACAGCTATGTCACGGTCGAGCGCCTGCTGCTGGGCGCCGCTCTTGCGAAGGGCACGGAAGCGGCCGGGATCCTGAAGGCGTGCGGCGCGACGCCGCAAGCGCTCAACGCCGCGATCGAGAAGCTGCGCAAGGGAAGGAGCGCGGACACCGCCACCGCGGAACAGGCCTATGACGCGCTCAAGCGCTACGCCACGGACCTCACCGAACAGGCCGAGTCGGGCAAGCTCGACCCGGTGATCGGGCGCGACGAGGAGATCCGGCGAACCATTCAGGTATTGGCGAGGCGCACCAAGAACAACCCGGTGCTGATCGGCGAGCCCGGCGTCGGCAAGACCGCGATCGTCGAGGGCCTCGCCCAGCGGATCGTCAACGGCGACGTGCCCGAGCCGCTCCGCGGCAAGCGGCTGATGGCGCTCGACCTCGGTGCGATGGTGGCCGGCGCCAAGTATCGCGGCGAGTTCGAGGAGCGATTGAAAGCGGTGCTGGAAGAGATCAAGGCGGCGGAGGGCGACATCGTCGTCTTCATCGACGAGTTGCACACGCTTGTCGGCGCCGGGGCCGCCGAGGGAGCGATGGACGCTTCCAACATGCTCAAGCCCATGCTCTCGCGCGGCGAACTCCATTGCATCGGCGCGACCACCCTGGACGAGCACCGCAAGCACATCGAGAAGGACGCGGCGCTGGCCAGGCGCTTCCAGTCGGTTTTCGTCACCGAACCCAACGTCGCCGACACGATTTCGATCCTGCGGGGGCTCAAGGAGAAATACGAGCTTCATCACGGCATCAGGATCACCGACAGCGCCATCGTCGCCGCGGCGACGCTGGCCAACCGCTACATCACCGAGCGGTTCCTGCCGGACAAGGCCATCGACCTGGTGGACGAGGCATCCTCGCGCCTCAGGATGACGATCGATTCCAAACCCGAGGAGATCGACGAACTGGACCGCCGCATCATCCAGCTCAAGATCGAGCGCGAGGCGCTGGGCAAGGAACACGACGATGCGGCGCGCGAGCGTCTCGGGGCGCTGGAACGCGAACTCGCGGATCTGGAACAGCAGTCGACCGAACTCACCGCTTTGTGGACCCGCGAGAAGGACAAGATCGCGGAGAGCCACCGGGTCAAGGAACAGCTCGACCAGGCGCGATCGGAGCTTGAATCGGCCCAGCGCGGCGGCGATCTCGCGCGCGCCGGCGAGCTTGCCTATGGGCGGATCCCCGAGCTGGAGCGCACCCTGGCCGCGGCCGCAGAGCAGCCGGAAAGCGGCGGCAGGCGGATGCTCAAGGAGGAGGTCACCGACGGCGACATCGCGGCCGTGGTGTCCCGCTGGACCGGTATCCCGGTCGACAAGATGCTGGAGGGCGAGCGCGACCGGCTGATGGCGATGGAAGAGACGCTCGGCCGCCGGGTGGTCGGCCAGGAGGAGGCCGTCGCCGCGATCGCCAACGCCGTCCGCCGCGCCCGCGCCGGGCTGCAGGACCCCAATTGTCCGCTCGGCTCGTTCATGTTCCTCGGCCCCACCGGCGTCGGCAAGACCGAGCTCACCAAGGCGCTCGCCGCGTTCCTGTTCGACGACGAGGCGGCGATGGTCCGCATCGACATGTCGGAATTCATGGAGAAGCACTCGGTCGCCAGGCTGATCGGCGCGCCGCCCGGCTATGTCGGGTACGAGGAGGGCGGTTCGCTGACCGAGCCGGTACGCCGGCGGCCCTACCAGGTGGTGTTGTTCGACGAGGTCGAGAAAGCCCATCCCGATGTGTTCAACATCCTGCTCCAGGTGCTCGACGAGGGGCGCCTCACCGACGGCCATGGACGGCAGGTGGATTTCCGCAACACGTTGATCGTGCTGACCTCCAACCTGGGTGGCGAACTGCTCGCCGCGCAGCCGGAGGACGAGGATCCGGCCGGTCTGCGCGACCGGATGATGGAGATCGTGCGCGCCGCTTTCCTGCCCGAATTTCTCAACCGGCTGGACGAGATCCTGATCTTCCACCGGCTCGGGCGCCGCCACATGGAGGCGATCGTCGACATCCAGCTCGCCCGTCTCGCGACGTTGCTGGAGGACCGCAGGATCGCGCTCGACGTCGCCGACGAGGCCAGGGCCTGGCTCGCCGAGCAGGGCTACGACCCCGCCTATGGCGCCCGCCCGCTCAAGCGGGCGATCCAGCGCAGCCTGCAGAACCCGCTCGCAACCCTGATCCTGGACGGCAAGGTGAAGGACGGGGAGACGGTGCGCGTCGCTCTCGGCGAGGACGGGCTGGCGTTCGACGCGCGCGCGGCAGAGGCGCCCATCGCGGC
Organism: Alphaproteobacteria bacterium; assembly: GCA_965205995.1. GTDB lineage: Bacteria > Pseudomonadota > Alphaproteobacteria > MPNO01 > MPNO01 > MPNO01. Next base: position 1,666,028 of record OZ242200.1, read on the forward strand.
CTGAGGCCGGGCCGCGTATCGGGAATCAGAACGCGATGCGCAATCCGACGTTCAGAAGGTGATCCGCGAGGGAGTCGTCCCCGTAGCGGCCGGAATAGCCGAGCACGACGCCGATTTGCCCGTTCAGGCTGGCCGACGCACCGATATCCGCGCTCAGCCATTGCCGCGGCGGCGCGAAGCCTGATGCGGCGAAACGCCCCGCCATGGTGTTGGAACCGGCGGTGACCGAAATCGCATCGTCCTCGAATTCCCTCTCATAGCCGACGGCCGCGTAAGGCCGAACGACCGCGCCCGCGACATCCGTCGCGCCCTCGACCCGGTAGCCGCCGCGCAGAACGAGAGAATCCCGGTCGAAGCCCGAGAACTCCATCGCCGTGGAGGATTTTCCTTCCTCCCGGAACCCGTCCACCGACTGACCGAGCCAGGACACCCCGAGCGCCGGTCCGTGCCGGACCGGGCCGGTTTGACTGACGGTCCAGCGCAGATCGACATCGGCCCCGATCAGGCCGGCTGCAGTGGAACCGCGCTCCCTGCGAATTGTCGGGCCGAGGGGGACCGAGCGTTCGACGTCCACCCGGCTTCTGCCGAGGTTGAGGGCGCCGGTGAGCTGCGCGCCTCCCCGGCGCCAGGTGCCGTGGAGCGAGGCGACAATCGTGTCCCCCTTGAGGTCGGCGCCCGCGACGCCGTTGTCGTGGCGCCCCAGGCTCAGGGCCGCACCCCACCAGAGGCGGTCGGCCGCGCGATGGCTGGCTCCCAGGGTCATCGCCCGTAAATCCGCCCGCGCCTCCCCGAGCCGCGGCAAGGCATCGACCGCCTCGCGGCCGGTCTGCGCCGCGCTGTATACGCGCCAACTCCCGACCGACCGTTCCCACACCGAAAACCGCTCGTTCGCCACCGCGCGCCGGTGCGAGGACATTGCCGCCACGCCGGCCTCGCCGGCGAGCGAAACCTGGACCGGCGCCTCGAGGGTGGAGACCACCACGCTCGCGACCATGGCGTGAGCCGCGCCGCCGGGATGCCTGAGGTCGGCGAACAGATGGGTTCGGTTGTCATCGGGCTGGTAGGTCGACGGGGCCCCAGAGCCCTCGGGGCCGCAGGCGAGAGAATTCAGGTCCGGGCCGACCGGGGAACAGGCCGTTCCCCGGGTGTTCGTGAAGCCGTACGCCGCCGGGTTCTCGATCGCCTCTTCGAACAGGGCGAAGACGTTGACGGGGACGATACCGGTACCGAACGAGCGCAGCCCGTCTTCCAGATGCAGGTTGTAGAGCGTCGCAAGCCCGGTGAGCGCGTCGGGGAGTTGCGGATTTACCTGGGCGGCCGCGGCCGCGAAGGGCGTGGCGCCCGGATCGGGCAGGTTGAAGACCACGATATGACGAGCGCCGGCCTCCCGGAGCCGCCGGATCCGATCGACCAAAGCGCGCGCCGCCTGCGGCACGGCAATGCGGGGATCGACCGGCGGGAGGCCGTCGTTCGGGTTCAGGATGGTATCGATATCGTTGACGCCGCCCCAGACGGCATACAGCGCCGCCGGATCCGCCGCGCCCGCAGGCCGCCGGGAAAGGTGCAACCCGATCTGGTCGCCGATCCTGGGGGTCGGATAGTTGCAGGAAGCGGCCGGGTCCACGCAGGCGCCGCCGAAGGCGTAGTTGGACCCGCCGGCAAGCGAGTGCGTCCCCGGCGCGCCGAAGGTTTGCGCCACGATTTCCGCCCAGACCGGATCCGGGTTGGTCGTGAAGGCGGTCCCCGGCGGCAAGCCCTCTGCCAGGGCGACATTGCCGGCATCGCTCAGGCTGTCGCCGAACACCACGACCGAGCCGTATTCCTGCGCCCGGGCGCCGGTCGCGCAGACCAGCGCGGCAACGAAGAGCGCGAAAATGCTGAATCGAAAAGGCATGGGAATATCCTTTTAGGCGATATGAAATGCCGCCGCGGGCGAGGTGGAAACCCGCTTCGGGCGCGGCAGCGGTACCGGCCCGGTCTTCCGCCCTAAGCCCCTGGCGACAGACAGTCCGTGAACGCCGCCGCCATGTTGCGGAGCAGGGTGAAATACAGCTCGGGTCCGTCCTTTATGGCGGCGCCCAGCGGATCCGCGGTCCCCGGTCTCACCTTCGTGCCTTCGACGACGACGTTGACGATGCGCTTGTCGAATTGGGGTTCGGCGAACACGCAGGCGACACCGAGCTCGCGTATCTTGGCGCGCAGTTGCCGAAGGCGCTTGGCGCCGGGCGACCGCCCCGGGCTAACCACCATCGAACCGACGGCGTTGAGGCCGAAGTGATCCTCGAAATACCGGTAGCCGTCATGGAAGACGACGAACGGCTTGCCGCGCACCGGGGCCACAGCGGCGGAGATTTGCGCGGTCAACGCGTCCAGCCTGGGAAGCAGCGCACGGGCGTTCGCCTTGTATTTCGCGGCATTGGTGGGATCGGCCTCCGACAGGGTGTCGGCGATCGCGCGCCCCATCGTCCAGGCGTTCACCGGGTCGAGCCAGACATGCATGTCGAACTCGCCGTGGTCGTGGTGCCCGCCCGCCTCCTCCCTGGCGTGGTCCTTGTCATCCTTGTCCTGGTCGTGCTCGGGGTCCGCTTCGAAAGCTCCCCCCTCCCGCAACGGCCTGCGGATCAGACCCTTCGCGTCGGCCAGCGCAACCACCCGGGCCTTGCCGGCGAGCGCGTCGATCGCGCGCGCCAGCGTCGTCTCCATCGCCTCGTCGATCAGAAAGACGACATTCGCCTCCTGCAGGGCCGCGGCGTCCGACGGGCGCATCGTGAAGGTGTGCGGCGAGGCCTTGCCCCGCATGAGGAGGTGGGGCTTGCCCACCCCGGCCATTACGGCGCTCACCAGCGAATGCACCGGCTTGATCGAGGCGACAACCCGAATGTCGGCGGCCGCGGGACCGGCGATCGCTCCACCCGCGAACGCCGCTGCGGCGAGCCCAAGGCGGAAGCACCGGGTAATGGAGGGCGAATAATCCATGGGAGCGGCTCCAATAGTTCTCATGTATCGGCCTGGTGTCTTGAGTTTGGCTTCTTTGCTTGTACAGTCACGGGCGCGTGAGCGTCCAGTTGGGTACATTGCTCGCGGCGTTTTTTTGGTGACAATTCCCGCCATTCAAGCGAGTGGACGCGATGCGCATCGGTCTCCGCCCCATTTGCCACGCCGCGCGCCCGATGGGAGGGAAGCGGTGTCCCTGGCGGCTGCGCCGGCCGGGGACGCCGGAGCGCTCGTCGCCGCCCGCGGCATCGGCGTGCGGCGCGGCGAACGCTGGATTTTCCGGCATGTCCAGCTGACGGTGAATCGGGGCGAGCTGGTCTATCTGATCGGCGCCAACGGCGCCGGCAAATCGACCTGCGCCAAGGCCGTCCTCGGGTTGATCGGGATCGACGAGGGAATCGTGGAACGCCCGCCGTCGATCGGCGTGGGCTACGTGCCGCAGCGGCTGGCGATCAGCCCCACCCTGCCTTTGACCCTGCGCCGTCTGATGACGCTCACCGGCCGTTTCACCGCCCGCGACATCGACGCGGCGCTGGACGCCGTCGGGCTCGCGCGACTCGGCGATCCGCCGGTCACGACCCTGTCGGGCGGCGAGTTCCAGAGGCCCCTGCTGGCCCGGGTGCTGATCCACCGGCCCGATCTGCTGGTCCTCGACGAACCGGCCCAGGGCGTCGATATGGCGGGGGAGGATGTGCTCCATCAACTGATCGAGGGAATCCGCGGCGATCTCGGCTGCGGGGTGTTGCTGATCTCGCACGATCTGGAGCGGGCGATGGCCGCCGGGGACGATGTCGTGGTTCTCGTGCCGCATGAGCACGACGAACCCGCCCTTGCCGGGCACGACCGCGGCGCCCCGGCGGGCTGACCAATGCTGGACGATTTCTTCATCCGCGCCGTGCTCGCCGGTATCGGCCTGGCGCTCGTCACCGGACCGACGGGATGTTTCATCGTCTGGCGCAGGCTCGCCTATTTCGGCGAGACGATCGCCCATTCGGCGCTGCTGGGCGTCGCCATCGCCATCGTGGTCGACCTCCATCTGGCGCTCGGCATATTCGCCATCGCCTCGGCGATGGTGCTGGCGATGTTCTATCTCGAACGCCGCGATACGCTGCCGACCGACACCTTGCTCGGCCTGATGTCGCATGGCGGGCTCGCTCTCGGCTTGGTCATCCTGTCCTTCTTCCCGGACATGCGGCTCGACCTGCACGCTCTTTTGTTCGGCGATATCCTCGCCGTGTCGCGGGTGGATCTGGCGATGATCTGGGTCGGCGGCTCGGCCGCCGCGGCCAGACCGCGCGCGTCTGATGTTCGGGATCCTGGTGGCGGCGGTGATCGCCGCGGCGATCAAGATCGTCGGCGTTCTGCTGATCGTCGCCTTGCTGATAATCCCCGCCGCCACCGTCCGCCGCTTCGCCTCGAGCCCGGAAAGGATGGCGGCTGGCGCCGTGGCGATGGGCGTCGCCGCGGTCGCAGGGGGGCTGCTCGCCTCGGCAAACCTGGGCACGCCGTCCGGCCCGTCGATCGTCGTCGTGGCGCTGGCGCTCTTCATCGTCACCCGGGCGGGAGGCCCGCGACCGCGCTGAACCGCCCTAGCCGGGTGCGGCGAAGGGATCGTCGGTGCAGCCTTCGAGCTCGACCTGCACGGTGACGTGGCGGATGTCGAAGCGTTCCTTGAGGCGGCCCTGGATCGCCGCGATCGCGGTGTCCGGGTTGGCGCCGTCCGCGATCCGCGCGTGCAGGGTCAGCAGAGACCGTTCCTGGGACAGGGACCAGGCGTGGACGTGATGCACGTCCTCCACCGCCGCGAGATGCGAGACCAGATCGGGGCCGATTTCGCGGACATCCAGCCGCGCGGGCGTCCCTTCGAGCAGCACATGCGCCGCGTCCCTGACAAGAAACCACGCGCTTCGCAGCACCAGCAGCCCGACCAGGACCGAGAGCAGCGGGTCGATCGGCATCCAGCCCGTCGTCAGGATGACCACCGCCGCGCCCACCGCCGCGGCGGAACCGAGCAGGTCGCCCAGCACATGGACGAGGGCGCCGCGGACATTGAGGTTGCTTCGATCGGCGCCGTGGAGCACCGCGAACGCGGCGATGTTGACGACGAGGCCGATGCCCGCCACCACCAGCATCGGCCCGGCCAGCACCGCGGTGGGATCCGCCAGGCGGCCGGCGGCCTCGACGAAGATCCAGCCGACGATGAAGATCAGGCTGATGCCGTTGGCGAAGGCCGCGAGAACCGGAAAGCGATGGTAACCGTAGCTGCGCGCGTCGTCGGCGGGACGGCGGCTGAGCCTGAAGGCGATCCAGGCGAAGAGCAGGGCCACCGTATCGACGAGCATGTGCGCGGCATCGGCCAGCAGCGCGAGCGATCCCGAGATCACGCCGCCGATCACCTCGACGATCATGAAGCCGCCGATCAGCAGCAGCGCCCAGAAGATGCGCCGGGCGTTGCTGCCGTGCCCGGTACCGTCATGTCCGTGGTCGTGCATATCGCGAAGGCGAATCATGGACAAGCCCGCGCCGCCCGGCAACCCGCCGCCGATCTTTCGAGCCAGATGAAGCAGGCCCATTGGAACGTGAAGGGCCCCGCGTTCATCGCCCTGCACGCGCTGTTCGACACCGTCCACGATGCGGTCCAGCTCCATGTCGACGACATGGCGGAGCGCATCGCGGCGCTCGGCGGCACCGCGCGGGGCACCGCGGCGGTGGCCGCTTCCGCCTCGACCCTCCCCGAATATCCGCCGGAGATTTTCGCGGGCGGCGACCATGTGGAGGCGGTGAGCGCCGCCCTGGCGGCGTTCGGCAAGGGGGTTCGCGAGGCGATCGCGCAAGCCGGCGAGGTCGGCGACGCCGATACGGAAGACCTGTTCGTGGGCGTCTCGCGCGACGTCGACAAGAAGCTGTGGCTGGTCGAAGCGCACGCCCAGGCGGCCCGCTGAGCGGCGGCCGGGTGAAACACCGAGGGATTGTCGGGGATTACGGATTCTGGCCGCTGGCCCTCCTGTGGCTGGCTGGCGCGGCGCCGGCGCCGGCGCGTCCGGGACTAGGGCGGTTGCGTGAGCACCTCGCTCGCCTCCCAGAGACGCCGGGCCAGATCCGTATCGTATGAGACGGGGGACGACGGGACCGCCTTGCGCTTCTCGAAATATTTTCCCGTGACCCCGGCAATCTCGGCGGCGGCGGCGAGGTAAACCACCGTGTCGGCGCCGCTTTCGGGTTTCAGGAGAAACGGGCGGCCAAGCCAGAGAGCCGTGCGCAGCCACGGCGTCACGTCGCGGAACAGCGCGGTCGAGACCACCCCCGGATGCAGGCAATTGGCCGACACGCCGGTTCCTTCGAGGCGGCGCGCGAGCTCATAGGTGAAATACACATTGGCCAGTTTCGACCGGCAATAGGCGCCGAAGGGGGTATAGCCGCGCTCGTTCTGCAGATCGTCGAAATCGAGCGCGTCCTTCCTGTGCGCGCCCGAGGCGACGGTAACGATGCGTGCCGGCGCGCTCGCCTTGAGCCTGGCCAGCAGCAGATCGGTGAGCAGGAACGGCGCCAGGTGGTTAACCGCGAAGGTCAACTCCAGCTCGTCCTCGTTCACCCGGCGCTCCCGCCCGGCGAGCACGGCGGCGTTGTTGACCAGCACGTCGAGACGCTCGAAGCGTCGCAGGTACTCCTCCGCCACCCCGCGGATCTGCCTTTGGGAAGCGAGATCGGCAACCAGCAGGTCGAGCGAATCGTTGCCGCTCAGCCGTTCGATCTCCGCCATGGCCTCGCGGCCGCGGGCTTCGCTGCGGCATAGCAGCACCACCGTCGCGCCGCGCCGCGCGAGGCCGAGCGCCGCAGCCCTGCCGATCCCCGCGTTCGCACCGGTCACCAGGCAGACCCTGCCCTGCATGTCGTCGTTCATGGTCGCGCCACAATCCCATGCCCGGATCTTGTCGTCATCCGGATGCTACGCGTCCGCCTGCGGGTTCGCCGTCACGAATTCGTGCTCGGTCTCGGCGATCACCGAATCGACCACCGCGCGGAGCGCCTCTTCGCTGTCCGCCCCGTCGAGCATCGCCTGGCGGTAGACATCCTCCTGCCGGTCGGCGCTGCTGCCTTGGGCGACGATGCGTTCGATCCGCGCCAGCGCGGCCTCGCAGCCGAGCGCCCGCGCGTCGTCGCCGAGCTTAACCACGAGCTCGCGCGCGAGGTCCGCGACGTCGATCCGCCCGTCTTGTCCATCGGGGCGGGGAAGGAAGGCGAACGTGCCATAGCGCTGCGCGATCCAGCGCCCCTCGTCGACCGATTCCGCCGGCGCCTCCTCCAGCCGGTCCCCCGCGTCCAGGCGCGCGCTCATGTTGCGGATCAGGCAGGCATAGAGGGCGGCGATCGCCACCGCCTCCTCGATCCTGGGGCAGATGTCGCAGATCCGCAGCTCGATGGTGGCGTAGCTCGCCGATGGGCGGATGTCCCAGCGTAGCTCGCTCCCGTCCTCGATCGCATCGATCGCCTGGTAGCGCGCCACCACCGCGTCGTATTCGCTGCGCGTGCGCATCGCCGGCGGGGTTCCGGTGCGCGGCAACGCGCCGATCGCCATCTGGCGATAGGATTTCAGCCCGGTCAGCCGCCCGCCGTGGAACGGCGACGAGCAGGAGAGCACGAGAAACAGCGCCAGATAGCCGCGCAGCGCGTGCATGACCTCGATTCTGCGGTCGTCGTCGCCAAAGCCCGCATGGATGTGCATCCCGCCGATGAAGAACTGCCGCACGCTGTCCTGGTAGTCGATTTCCGCGCGCTGGTAGCGCTCCTGCTGCGTGACCTTCTGCTCCTGCCACCTTGCCCAGGGGTGGGTCGAGGATGCGATGACCCGCGCGCCATGCGCGCGCGCGGCCTCGATCGCGCAGCGCCGCGTCTCCCTGAGGCTTTGCTCGATCTCCGCGATCGAGCCGCAGACCCTGGAGTTGGTTTCGATCTGCGACCGCAGGAATTCGCTCACCACCTTGTGATCGCCGGCGAGCTCGGCGGCCCGGGCCATGAGCCCTTCATCGGGATCCGCGACCACGTCGCGCGAGCGCGGATCGACGATCATCAATTCCTCTTCGATGCCGAGCGTAATATCGCTCATGAGCTCACGCGTTCCCTTCCAAAGGTTCGTCGTGCGAAATCGTTTCGCGCGGGGGACCCGGAGAATGCGGAATTCTTCGCGGATTACGGCCCGGACATCAACCCGTCGGGACGCGACCCCGCCTGCCGGCGATGACGCTCAATCGGGATCGTCGGTCTTCCGTTGGGTCTCGGGAAACAGCCACACGGCAATCACCATGAACGCGCCGAGGCCGGCGGCCAGCCATTTGAGAAAGACTTCCCCGGCGTCGTGTTCGAACCAGAAGACGCCGCAGGCAACCAGCACCACGACAACGGTAAGCGCCGCGCGAATATTGTTGGGCATCGCCCTGCCCTTCCCCTCGATCGCCCGTCCGTCGCCGACATTGACGGTTTCGACGCACTCCACCAAGATAGTACTTAATATATCACAGATAGATCAATGGAAAGCGGGCGGCATGGCACAGACCGGCGAGACGGAAAGGAAGAAGCGGACCATCACCGAGATCCGGGAATCCAAGACCACCGGCGAGAAGATGGTCTACATGTCCGTGCCGGACTATACCTCGGCGAAATGGGCGGAAATGGGCGGCGTCGATGTCGCCGTCGTCGGCGACAGCCTGGCGATGATCGCCCACGGGCATCCCAATACCGTCCCTGCGACGATGGAGATGATGATCATGCACTCGCAGGCGGTACGCCGCGGCGCCCCCAACACCTTCGTGCTGGGCTGCATGCCCTATCAGAGCTACAACACCGTCGACCGGGCGCTGGTGAATGCGACCCGCTTCATGCAGGAGGCGGGGGCCGACGCGGTCAAACCCCAGGGCGGCAAGAGCCAGGCGCATGTTCTGCGGGCGCTGGTGGATGCCGGTATTCCGACCGCCTCCCATATCGGCCTGACGCCGCATACCGTGGCGGTGTTCGGCGGCTTCAGGATCCAGGGCCGGACCGCGGACGCCGCCATGAAGATCCTGGAGGACGCGCTGGCCATCGAGGATGCGGGGTGCTTCATGCTGGAGTTCGAGGCGGTGCCCGCCAGGATCGCCAGGCTGATCTCCGAACAGCTGGAAATCCCCACCATCGGGATCGGCGCCGGAGCCGGGACGGACGGCCAGATCCTCCTGTGCTATGATCTGCTCGGCGTATTCACCGACTTCAAGCCGAAATTCACCAAGCGATACACCAATCTGACCGAGGTCGCGGTGCGGGGAATATCGCAATACGCGAGCGAGGTCAGGGAAGGCGTCTTTCCGGACGATGATCACAGCTATGGCGTCGACGATACCGAGTACGAAGCTTTCGCGGCGATGGTCGAGAAGCGCCGCCAGATCTGATCCGCCCGCCCTATCGTCCGGCCCTGGCGGCGCCCGCAGCCGTCATGGTGACGATCGGTCCGGCCCGGTCCGGCACTGACACGATGAAGCGCGCATCGGCGACCCTGACCGACCGCGCCTACGATCGGCTGGAAGAATCGATCGTCACATTGCGGCTGCAACCCGGTTCCGTGCTGTCGGAAAGCGCGCTTGCCGCCGATCTCGGTTTCGGCCGCACACCGATCCGCGAGGCGCTGCAACGTCTCGCGCGCGAGGGGCTTGTCGTCATCCTTCCGCGGAAGGGAATCCTCGTCTCCGATATCAATCCGCGCAACCAGCTCCTGCTTCTGGAAGTCCGGCGGGAATTGGAAAGACTGATCGCCCGCAAGGGCGCGCTTCGGCGCACGGAGGAAGAACGGCTGCAGTTTCTCGAAATCGCCGACGGCATGGAGAAGGCATCGCGCGAGAACGACGACATCGCGTTCATGCGATACGACCAGGCGCTCAATCAACTCGAGGCCCAGGCGTCGCACAACGAATACGCGCAGCGCGCCATGGGTCAGACGCACGGGCTGTCCAGACGCTTCTGGTACATGCACTACAGGGAGGCGGCGGATCTGCCGCTCTGCGCCAGGTTGCATGCCGAGCTCGCGCGCGGCATCGCCGAAGGCGACCCGGATGCGGCCGCACGGGCCGCCGATCGTCTGATCGACTATGTGGAAGAATTCACCCGCGCGACCCTGGACTCCGTATCGCCGGGTCGCGCGGTCGGGAGCTGAGACAGCGCTCGACCGCGCGGGCCAACTTTACAAGCGTTCGCGGCCGGAATAGCATACCAGAGATATATCAGAGTGACGGCGCGATGAAGGTCTATTCCGGCTCCCGGACCATCGACGGCATCGTGGTGCTGGTCGACGGCAAACCGCTCGATGGCCGCTACGGCTTGAAGCGATTCACGACAACCGGATTCGAATGGACCTATGAGGGCGCCGGGCCCGCCCAGCTCGCATTGGCCTTGCTGGCCGACCATCTGGATGACGACGGAAAAGCCTTGGATCTCTGCCCGAATTTCATGCGCTCCGTCGTCGCCAATCTGGAGAACGACTGGGAGTTGACGGGCGACGACATCGACCGGGCCCTTGAGACCCTCGGGGACCGGAGTTCGCTAGAGACACAACAAACCAATGAAGGGAGGAGCACATCATGACCCTTACTCGAATTTATGCCCGACTGGCCGCGGCGGCGGTATTGGCGCTTGCCGTGACCGCGGCGCAGTCGGCCTTTGCCGCCGGCGAGCACAAGTGGAAAATGGCCGCAAGCTGGGGCGGCGGGCCGCTGATGAAGATCGGCGCCGAGGCCGTGGCCAAGAAGATCGACTTCCTGACCGAGGGCCGCGTCAAGGTGCGGGTCTTCCCGTCAGGACAATTGTCCAAGGGGTTGGAGGTCCGCAGCGCCGTCGCCAAGGGGGTGGCCGAGGCGGGTCACACCTGGATGGGCTATGACTGGGGCAAGGACAAGACCACCGTGCTGTTCGGCGGCTATGCCGGCTCCATGGATTCCGAGCGCATGCTGCACTGGATCTATGAGGGCGGCGGGCTGGAGATGTGGCAGCAATTCGCCCAGGAACGCTTCGGGCTCGTCTCGTTCCCCTGCTTCACCCGTACCGCCGAAGCCTTCCTGCATTCCCGCAAGGCGGTGAAGACCCTCGCCGACCTCAAGGGTCTCAAGTTCCGCACCGCGGGCGCCTGGCTGGAAATCTCCAAGGGTCTCGGCGCGGCGCCGGTCACCATGCCGGGCGGCGAGGTCTACACCTCGCTGGAGCGCGGCGCGATCGATGCCACGGAATGGGGCACGCTCTACGAGAACATCTCGTCGGGCTTCCACAAGATCGCCAAATACGTGATCATTCCCGGCGTTCACCAGCCGACCGCGCCGTTCGAGCTGGTCGTCAACCAGAAGGCTTGGGCCAAGCTCTCCGACCGGGACAAGGAGCTCGTGGCTCTGGCGGCCAAGACGGTCACCTTTGAGAGCTGGACGCGGATCGGCCACGAGGACGCCAAGGCGCTCGACTTCTACAAGAAGGAGGGCAACGAGATCATCGTGCTCGACGCCGACGTCCAGCGGCAGGCGAAGAAGCTGGCGATCGCATGGGCGCGGGAGCAGGCCAAGACCAACCCCTGGTTCGACAAGGTGCTGAAGAACCAGCTGGCCTTCGAGCAGCTGTGGCGTCAGGCGTCGCATTATCGGAACGTGATCTCCGACTAGCCCCGTCACCCCCAACGGTCGAGGAAGGTCGCGGCACGCGCCGCGCCTTCCTCGCCGACCCCGCCGGCTGAAGCTCCGGCCGAACGCGGCGATGTCACGCTCAGGCGCGGGGGCGCTGCGATCATGATGGCAATGGTTCGCCTCATCGACCGGCTGAGCGGGTTGTCCGGCGTCGTTGTCGCCTGGGTCGTGTTCCCCCTGATCCTCGCGAGCTGCTTCGAGGTCTTTTCCCGCTATGCGCTGAACGCGCCGACGATATGGGCGTTCGAGCTGGGTTACATGGCGATGGGCACCCATGCCCTGATCGGCGCCGCCTATACGCTGCGGGAAGGCGGCCATATCCGCATCGACGTGCTCTACAGCCGCTTTGCCGACAAGACCAAGGCGGTCGTCGACGCGGCCGGGTATTTGCTGCTGTTTCTGCCGGTGGTCTGCTGGGTCAGTTGGGGCCTCTGGGACTATTGGGTCGAGGCCTATGTCGGCAACGACCATTCGGGACAATCCGCCTGGAACCCGGTGATCTGGCCGTTTCGTCTGGTGTTTTTCGTCGGCTATTTCCTGCTCGCGTTGCAGGGCGTGGCGGAGCTCGCCAGATGCGTTCGCGTCCTGACCGGGAAGACGCCCGAGGGGCAGCCGCCCGATGGGTGATTATCTTGCCTTGATCATGTTTCCGGTGTTGTTGCTGACGCTGTTTCTGGGGTTCCCCGTCGCCTTTTCCATGATGGGCGTCGCCCTGGTCTTCGGCTATCTGACCTTCGATACCGCGGTCGTCTTTCAGTTCGCCCAGAAGGTCGACGCCGTCGCATCGAATTTCGTCCTCGCGGCCGTGCCGTTGTTCATTTTCATGGGGGCGATGCTGGAGCGTTCCGGGATCGCGGAAAAGCTGTTCGAGGCGGTGCATCTCTGGACCCGCCGGCTGCCCGGCGGCCTGGCCGTCGGCACCGTCGTCATGTGCGTGATTTTCGCCGCATCGTCGGGGGTCATCGGCGCCACCGAGACCGTCGTCGGGCTGCTCGCGATCCCGGTGATGATGAGATACGCCTACGACAAGGGCCTGATCTCCGGCACCATCTGCGCCGGCGGTTCGCTCGGGACCATCATTCCCCCGTCGGTGGTGGTGGTGGTGCTGGGCCCGGTGGCCGATGTCTCGGTCGGCGATCTCTTCGTCGGGATGGTGTTTCCCGGCTTGCTGATGGCCGGGCTCTACATCGCCTATATCCTGGTTCGTTGCACCCTCGACCCCCGGGCCGGGCCGAGGATTCCGCCGTCGCCGGACGAGCCGCCGCTGCTCGCGAGGATCCACGTCACGCTGGTCGCCCTGGCTCCGCCCGTGGCGATGATCACCGCGGTGCTGGGTTCGATCATGTTCGGCCTCGCCGCGCCCACGGAAGCGGCCGCGCTCGGTGCGCTGGGGTCGATAATCCTGGCGATCCTCTATCGGCAATTCAGCCTCACGGTGTTGAACGAGGCCGTGCTGAGGACCCTGAAGGTCACCTGCATGATTTTCCTGATCCTGCTCGGCGGGAACATGTTCGCCGGCGTCTTCGTGGGGTCCGGCGGCATCGCACTGGCGCAGGACCTCATCCAGCAGGCCCAGTTGACGCCGTGGATGACGCTCGTCGTGTTCCTGTTCATCTGTTTTGCCGCCGGGTTCGTGCTGGACTGGATCTCGGTGCTGTTGATCTTCATCCCGGTCTTCATGCCCATCGTCGAGGCGATGGGGTTCGATCCGGTCTGGTTCTGCGTCATGTTCCTGGTGGTGATCCAGACCAGCTATCTGACGCCGCCGATGGCTCCGGCGATCTTCTATCTGCGCGGCATCAGCCCGCCGGAGATCACCCTCCGCCACATGTTTTCCGGCGTCGTCCCCTTCATCCTCCTGCAGTTGGTCTGTCTGGCGATCGTCGGCTATTTCCCGCAAATGGTGCTCTGGCTGCCGGCGCAGCTCCTCGGTTTCAGGTAGCGACGATGACCGATGACCGGGGGGCTTGACCTTCGCTCCCGGTTGATGTTTTACTGATATATCAGTCACTGGGCGGGATACGACACTGCCGCTGGATCCCGCGCGCAAGCCGAGAACCGCCATGACACCAGACGATATTCGTTCAATCCCGCCCAAAATCCTGAGCGAGGCGCAGCGGGAGTCCTATTTCGAGACCGGCTATCTGCTGGTGGAAAAGGCCATATCGGAGGACTGGCTCGAACGATTGCGCGCGACCACCGACGAGATGATCGAGCGTGGCCGCCGGGTTGCGAGTTCGGACGCCGTATGGGACCTGGAAGAGGGTCACAGCGCCGCCAATCCGCGCCTGCGCCGGCTTTCCAGCCCCAACGACCAGCATCCGACCTACTGGGACTACGCGGCCAATTCGATCCTGCCGGATATCGTCGCCGACCTCATCGGACCCAATGTGAAGTTCCACCATTCCAAGCTCAACTTCAAATGGGCCGACGGCGGCGAAGAGGTCAAATGGCACCAGGACATCGGCTTCTGGCCGCACACCAACTACAGCCCGTTGACGGTGGGCACCTATCTGTACGATTGCGGCCCCGACCAGGGGCCGCTCTGCGTGGTCTCGGGGAGCCACGACGAGCCGCTCCGCGATCAATACAACGAAAAGGGCGAATGGGTCGGCTGCCTGTCCGACGACGATGCGGCGGAAATCGACATGTCCCGGGTGAGCGAGCTGGAAGGACCGGCGGGATCGATCACCATTCACAACTGCCGCACGATTCACGGCTCCCGGCCGAACGACTCGGCGACCGGCCGCCCGCTATTGTTGAACGTCTATGCGGCCGCCGACGCGTTCGCCTATACCGCCAATCCGCTTCATTCCCGTTACGACCAGGCGATCCTGCGCGGCGGGCCCGTCCGATGGGCCCATCACGACCCGCGCCCGTGCCTGATGCCGCCGGATTGGTCGGGCGGCTACACGTCGATATTCTCCCTTCAGCAAGAGGAAGACCGGCGCGCGGCGCGGTAGCCGGTGCGAACGAGGAGGACCGCGAGATGATGAGCCAGCGACAGGTCGAGTTCCGCCGGGAGTACCGCTCTCGAATCGCCGGTTGGTACAACGGGTATTTCCATGTGGCGGTGATCTATGCGATGGGCGCCGCGGCGCTGCTCTACTTCCTGAGCCACCTGCAGAGCGTCCTGTGGTGGGAATGGCTGTCCGTGCCGGTGGTCTTTCTCGGCTGCAACGTCTTCGAATGGACGGTCCACCGTTTCGTCATGCATCGGCCCTACAACCAGCCCGGGCTGAGGGCCGTCTATGTGCGCCACACGCTGAACCATCACCAGTTCTTTTCCGATTCCGAAATGCGCTTCCGGGATCCGGGCGACTGGCGGGTGACGGTCTTTCCGCCCTTTGCCCTGGTCACCTTCATCGTCATGTCGGCGCCGGCCGCCGCGGTCCTCGGCCTCGCGGTGTCCGCCAATGTCGGCTGGCTGCTGATCGCCACCACGGTGAGCATGTATCTGATCTACGAGTTCATGCATTACTGCTGCCATGTCGACGAGAACGCGTTCGTCCGCAACTGTCCCTTCGTGAACACGCTGCGCCGCCATCATTTCGCGCACCACAACACGCGCCTCATGATGGAGGTCAACATGAACCTGACCTTTCCGATCGCCGACTGGATGTTCGGCACCTCGGACCTCGATCGCGGGCTCCTCGGCCATCTCTTCAACGGGTACAGCGAAAAGCACCTGAAGAAGAATTTGCGCGGCGCGCCGGTCCCGCCTCTGGCTCTCGCCGGCGAGGCGCTGCCCGCGGATTGAAGCGCCGGACCCTGCGGCGGCGGGCGCGGCGGAAAGCCGGTAACGCCGACAAGGGCGGCAGGAATCCTCGTCTATTCGCGGTGGAGCACGATGTCGCCGTACCAGGCCCGGGCGCGGCGCCCGCTATTGTCCGAATCGGTCATCACCGCGACCCCCTCGAGCCGGTCCACGTCGCGGCCGAACAGGCGGAGGAAGTCGGCGCGAACGTTTCTCCTGTGGGTCCGCCAGGTGCCCGCTTTCCCGTCCCCCGAATCGAGCGCGAACATCATCGCCTTGGAGGTGAACGGGTTGGGCCAGGCATCGCCGATCCGCGCGCTGCCCGCCCAGACATAGCTGATGGCGATCGGCAGGGCGAACATCCCCCTTCCCGGCGCCACCACATAGACCCGGGCGGCGAAATCGTCGCCGTCCCTGATCCTCTCGTTCCCCACACCCGGCGTCTTCTCGATCCGCCAGCGCCACTCCAGGATCGGGGTCTCCACGAGGTCGATCTTGCGTTCGAGATAGAGGCTCGATGCGGAAGCGGTGCTGTCGGCCTCCAGCACCCGCCGCCCTTCCAGCTCGACGATCCGGTAGCGCGTCTCGCCCTCGAACTTGCGGACCTGCCAGTCCGCGAAATCGCCGGATGAAAACCCTCCCAGCACGAGCGGCTCGGCCCGCGCGGGGACCGCGACCAGCAACAGCAGGACCGGCAGCCAGAGTTTCATACCTCGCCTAGCCGTTCCTCTCCGGGTGGGCGAACGGCCAGGGCGATGCTTCGCTGCCGGTCTCGATCGGGACGTCGATCAGCACCGGGCCGTCTTCCCTGAACCCCTCCTCCAGCGCGATGCGGAGCTCCGCCGGGCTCGATACCCGAACCCCCTTCGCGCCGAATCCCTCGGCGACCCGGACGAAATCCGGGTTGACCAGCTCGGCGCCAATCAAGCGGCCGTCGAAGACCGTCGTCTGATCGCGGTGGACGTTGCCGAAGGCGCTGTTGTTGAACACCACCGTGACCAGGTTGACCCGGTGCTGCACCGCCGTCGCGAGTTCCTGGATGCCGAACATGAAGCCGCCGTCGCCGGTGATCGAGACGACGCATTTGTCGGGGTTGGCGATCTTGACGCCGACGGCGGTCTGGAAACCGAATCCCAGGCTCTCCTGATAGCCGCAGGTCACGTATTGCCTGGGGCCGTAGACCGGGAAGGCGAAACGCGCGGTGAACCCGGCCTGGGTGATTTCCTCGACCAGGAAGCCGTCCGGGGGCAGCGCGGCGCGGATCGCCTTGAGGAAGCCGACCTGCGGCTGGACCGTCTCGATCGCGGCTTCGGCGACCGCCGTATAGCCCAGGAATTCGTCGGCGCGGGAGGGCCGGACGTCGATCGTCGTCTCCAACGCGTCGATCAGCGCGGCTGTGCCGAGTTTCGCGTCAGTGACGATCCCGACATCGGGGCGGATACGGACGAACTCGGTCGGATCGATGTCGATGCGGACGGTCTTGATGCCCTCGGGCATCCACCGCCAGCGGAAATGGACGAGCTCCAGCCGGCTGCCGATACCGATCAGCAGATCGCATTTCGGCCAGTATTCGTAGGCCGCCGTAGACAGCAGGCCATAGGGGCTGTCATTGCCGACCACCCCCTTGCCGCTGCGGAAAGCCGTCACCGGCGCCTGGATCAGCTCGGCGAGCGCCGCGACCTCCGTCGGCGCGTGCTGGGCGCCCGCGCCGACGACGATCAGGGGGTTGTTCGCCTGCCGGATGAGCTTCGCCGCCGCCTCGATGCGGTCGGTGTCGGGGCTCGGCGGCGCGGACAAAGTGCGGTCGATGTCGAGGTCGATATCGGCCGCCTGGCCGAACACGTCCCACGGCGCCTCGATGGCCGCCGGCCGGACCCGCCCGGTGTGCATTTCCCGGAACGCCTGGGCGACGACTCGGGGCGCCTCGGTGGGGTGGTCGATGCGCTCCGCGTAGCCGGTGAATCCGCGCAGCGTCGCGAGCTGGTCGGGCAGCTCGTGCAGCTGCCCGCGCCCCCGGCCGATCAGATGCGACATCACGTTGCCGGTGACGCACAGCACCGGCGCGTTGGCGCCATAGGCGACGCTGAGGGCCGAGGACGAATTCAGCACGCCGGGTCCGGGCACCACCGTATAGACCCCGGTTCTGCCGGTCGATTTGGCATAGCCGAACGCCAGATGGCCGGCGCCCTGCTCGTGCCGCGTGGTCACGAAGCGGATGCGGTTGCTCTCCCGCGCCAGGGCGTCGGTGAAGTGGTACATGTGCGCGCCGGGAATCCCGAACACGGTATCGACGCCGTGCAGGATCAGCGATTTGGCGACGGCCTCGCCGGTGGTCAGTCTCGGCAAACTCTTTCCTTTCGGATTGCGCGAGCCGCGCCGCTCAGATACCCGCCACCGCGGCATGGATGTCGAGCAGCGGCCCGACGGTTTCCGCCGGCCGCCGGCCGAAACCGCATTCGGTGGCGACGCCGTAGCCGGTGACGAACTTGTCGGCCGTCGCCATCCGGCGGCGCGTCCCCTCGACGCCGTCGGTGTCGTGGATGAGGCCGAGGAACAGCGTCGTCTCCGGCTTAAGTGCAAGCTCCCGCAAAGGCTCGAAATAGGCCTCGTCGTCCCGCTCGACCGGGACCGGCATGTGGATCCAGTCGATCGACCGGGCCACGCCGGCGGTGAGCCGGTTGGCGAGTTCGACCATGGCCCCCATGTCGCGCGGCTCTATGAAGTGCTTGCCGCCGAACGAGCCGTAGCAGAAGTGGTAGCCCATCTCGATGCCGGCCGGCACCGTTTCGCCGCATTCGATCAGGCGTTTCGCGATGCCGTCCTTGTGGAAGGGAAAATAGCTCTGCCGCGCCCCGTCGAAAGCCTGCATGTCGTGCGCGTTGTCCCACTGCCAGGCGATCCGGTCATGCGGAAGAGCGGCGGCGACCGCGTCGATCTCCTTTACCATGCGCGCGACATAGGACGGCTCGACGCGTATCCGGTCATGCGGCGCGATGGCTGAGTTCACAACGTTGAAGGGACTCGGAACCGCGATCAGGAACCGGGTGTCACCCCCAATTCTCCCGGCCTCCCTCAACGACTCGAAGCTCTTGAAGCTTTCGATGGCGCAGTCGGCATAGCCGAGCGGGCGCATCTCCAGCGCATCCGGATCGACGCCGTCGCGGATCCGCCACCAGGTCGTGTGCGCCATGTGCGTGTTGCCGACAAAGGCCGTGGGGTTGCGGTAGTCGCCCTCGGACTCGATGGGCTCGAGCTGGGGATGGTCCTTGAATACACGGTCCTGCCAGCGAATCCAGGTCAGCCGCTCGCCGGTTTCGCCGTCGGGGATGCGCTTCACCGCGCCCCCGAGCTTGTCCGCGACGGCGGTAAAGACCTCCTCCGCGTCCGCCAGGGGAATGCTGCCGCATAAATGGATTTCATGTTCGCTCAAGACCGGAATCCTCCGTTCGTAGCAAGGCGCGCGATCTTGAGGGAAAGGCAATACCCGGGCAAGAACCGCGGCGACCCGGAGGCCGCCGACACGCCGCCGCGGGGGCTGTGGGGCCGCCGCCGTTGACTTCCGGTCGGCGTCGTCCGACGCTCGGTTGAGCACACGATAGCCGACAGGAAGGCGGGCATGCCGTCGAACAAGACCCTCTATCTCGCGAACCCCTACGGGTTCTCGGAGCAGCAGAGCCGGGGGCCGTTGAAGGAAATCAAGGCAGCCCTGGAAGCCTTGGGCGCCGAGATCTGGGAGCCGTTCGCCCGCAACAACCAGATCGACCGCGCGAGCCCCGGCTGGGCCTACAGGATCGGCCAGGCCGATCTGCGGGACGTGCGGGAGGCCGACGGGCTGTTCGCGGTGGTCAATGGATGCCCGCCGGACGAGGGCGTGATGGTGGAGCTCGGGCTCGCGATCGCCTGGGAGAAGCCGGTATTCCTGTTCCGCGACGATTTCCGCCGCTGCACCGACAGCGAGGTCTATCCGCTCAACCTGATGCTTTTTACCGGCCTCCCCGAGATCGATTGGGAGGCCTGGTGGTACGGCTCGGTTGAAGAGCTCGCCGATCCGGGCAAGGCCCTGATGCGGTGGCTCGGCAACGGCGCGCAAGGTTGAGCGCCATGACCGACCGACCGACCGACCCGCCGCCCGATTTCGACAACACCGTCCGGGACCTCATCGACGGCAAGACCAAGCCGCCGGGCGCGCTGGGACAGGTAGAGTCCGTCGCGCTGCAACTGGCGCGCGCGACGGGTCGGACGGCGCCGCGTCTCGGATCCTGCGAGCTGACCATCTTCGCCGCCGACCACGGCATCGCCGCCGACGGCGTTTCGGCCTATCCGCAGGCGGTGACCCGGGAAATGGTGCTGAATTTCCTGCACGGCGGCGCGGCGGCCAATGTCTTCGCCGAGGCGGTCGGCGCATCGGTCCGGGTGGTCGATTCCGGCGTGGCGGGAGAGCCGATCGCGCATCCCGGTCTCCTGTCTCGCCGCATCGCGCCGGGCACGCGCAATTCCCGCCTCGAACCGGCGATGACCGAAGTCCAGCGCGACGAGGCCCTGCGGGCGGGCCGGGCGCTGGCGGCGGATTGCACGGCGGATGTGCTCTGTTTCGGCGAGATGGGGATCGCCAACACATCGGCCGCGAGCCTCGTCGCGCACAAGATCCTGGATCTCCCCCTCGCCGGTCTGGTGGGCCGCGGCACCGGTCTCGACGACGACGGTCTCGCGCGCAAGAACGCCGTTCTGGCGGCCGCTTCGGCGCGCATCGCGGGACCGCTCGGGGCGGCGGAAGCGCTCGCGGAATATGGCGGTTTCGAGATCGCGATGATGGCCGGCGCGATGCTCGGCGGGGCGCGATCGAACCGGCCGATCCTGGTCGACGGGTTCATCTCCACGGCGGCCGCCCTGGCGGCGCTCCGGATGGAGCCGGCGGTCGAGCGGACCCTGATCTATGCCCACCGCTCCGCCGAACCCGGACACGCGAAACTGCTCGCGGCGCTCGGCGCCCGGCCGATCCTGGACCTGGAGATGCGTCTCGGCGAAGGCACGGGCGCGCTGCTGGCCTGGCCGGTCCTGCGCGCGGCATCGGCGATGCTGACGGACATGGCGAGCTTCGAGAGCGCCGGCGTCAGCGGGCCGGCCTGACATCGCGGCCGCCGTAATGCCCGCCGCGATCGCCCGGGAATGGACATTGCTCCGGCTCGCCTTCCAGATGCTGACCCGGGTCCCGGCGGCGCGGGGGGTCGCGTATACGCCTCTTCTGGATGCGGCATCCGTCCGGTACTACCCCCTGATCGGGATTTTCGTCGGACTTGCCGGCGCCGCGGCGTTCGCTGCCGGCCACGGGGTTTTCGGCGCCCCGGTGGCGGGCGTTATCGCGATTGCCGCCATCGCGCTGCTGACGGGCGCGCTGCATGAGGATGGCCTCGCCGATACCGCGGACGGTATCGGCGGCGGGCGATCGGCCGAGCGCGCGCTCGAAATCATGCGCGACAGCCGCATCGGCGTTTACGGCGTGCTGACCCTGGTTCTTGCAATAGCCGCCAAGATCCTCGTCCTGGCCACCCTCCCCTTGTGGACCGGTTGCGCGATCCTGATCGCCGCGCATGGGCTCAGCCGGTGGAGCATCGTCCTCGTCATCGCGACCGCGCCCTATGTGCGTGCGTCGGGCACCGCGAGCCCGGTCGCCAGCGCGGTCTCGCCCGCCTCGCATCTTGTCGCCGGAATTACCGCCCTCGCCTGCGTTGCCCTGGTGGCGCTCGCGGCGACGCCGGTGGCGGCCGCCGGAGCCCTCGCCGGGCTCGCTTGCGGGCATATCGCGATCCGGGCGGCGTATCAGCGGAAGATCGGCGGCTATACCGGCGATTGCCTGGGGGCGACCCAGCAGGCGAGCGAACTCGGCGCCTATCTCGGCCTGCTGGCCTGCCTCTGATCGGTCAGGAAACCGACCCGAGGGCGGTTTCGAGCCGCGGCCAGGCATCCCCGTCCGGCGGCAGCCCGAATCGCAGCCAGCCGGGACGCTCGGGGAAATCGCGCACCAGAATTCCGGCCCGCCCGAGCGCTTCGGCCACCGCCGGCGCGTTCGCGTGGCCGACCAGGCGGAACAGCGAGGTTCCGCCCACCGCCTCCAGCCCGTGCGCCGCGAGGAGGGCATCGAGCCTGCCGCCCGCCGCCGCCAGCCGCCCGGCGGTATCCCGCCGCCACGCCGCATCGCCGAGCGCCGCGCAGGCGAGATGGATCGCGACGCCCGAGACCGGCCACGGTCCCAACGCCTGCTCCACCCGTTCGACGACACCCCGTTCGGCGATCAGGAAGCCGAGCCGAACCCCGGCCAGCCCATAGGCCTTGCCGAAGGACCGCAGGACGATCAGCCCGGGCTGCGGCACGGCGGGAACGGCGCTCAGATCCGCCTCGGCGAATTCGGCGAACGCCTCGTCGACGATCAGCCGCCCGCCCCGGCGCGCCAGGCGCGCCTGCAGTTCTTCGATCGCGCGGCGGTCGAACGAACGGCCATCGGGGTTGTTGGGATTGCACAGCACCGCGACATCGCCGTCGGCCAGCATCTCCGGCGAGGGGCCTTCCGCCACCGCGGCGCCGGCGACCGACCAGACGGAAGCATGCTCGCCATAGGTCGGCGACAGGATCGACACGCGCGACGCCGGCAGGATCCGGGGCAGCGACGAGATCAGCAGCTGGGTCCCCGGGGCGACGGCGATGAGGTCCGGATCCCGCGCGCCATAGGCCGCCGCCGCCGCCTCCCTCAGCCGTCTTATGTGTACGTCCTCCGGCAGGCGCGTATAGGCTGTCTCGGGGATCGGCGGCAGCGGATAGGGAAAGGGGTTTATGCCCGTCGACAGGTCGATCAGCGGTTCCGGCGCCTCTTTGTATCGTTGGCGCAGAAGCGACAATTGGCCGCCGTGGCGGATCATGCGGCGGCCCGCGCCACGGCGCACATGATGACGACCGCCATGTGGTTCGACACCAACCTGCTTCTCCTCGTCGCCGCCCTGCTGGTGGAGGCGGCCTTGGGATATCCCAAAGCCCTGTTCGCGCGGATCGCCCATCCCGTGGTCTGGATCGGCGCCCTTCTGGAGCGGTTGGAGCGCCGCGGGAATCGTCCGACCTTGCCCGATCCGGCGCGGCGCCTCAACGGCGTCCGGTGCATGCTCCTCGTGCTCGCGGTCTCGGCCGGCGCCGCCGCCATAGTGCACGGCGCGGCCGCCCTGCTGGCGCCGTGGTGGATCGCCGCGTTGGCGCTCTCCGTCCCCGCATCGTCGATGCTGGCGCAGCGCAGCCTTTACGCCCATGTCGCCGCCGTCGGGGTCGGGCTCTCGACGGGCGGCCTGGCGGAGGCCAGGGTCCGGGTGGGCCACATCGTCGGCCGGGACCCCGAGGCGCTCGACCAGGCCGGCGTCGCGCGCGCCGCTATCGAGAGCCTGGCCGAGAATTTCTCCGATGGCGTGGTCGCGCCGGCCCTCTGGTGCGCCGTCCTCGGCCTGCCGGGGGCGGTCGCCTACAAGGCGATCAACACGGCGGACAGCATGATCGGATATCGGGATGCGCGGTTCCGCGATTTCGGCCGCTTCGCCGCGCGCCTCGACGATTTGGTCAACCTGCCGCCCTCGCGCCTCGCCGCGGTCTGGATCGTCCTCGCCGCGGCGACGATACGCGGCGCCTCGCCCGGCGCCGCGCTCAGGGCGGTCCGGCGGGACGCTCCCCGCCACCGTTCCCCCAACGCCGGCTGGCCGGAAGCGGCGCTGGCCGGGGCGCTGGGTCTGAGCCTCGGCGGGCCGCGGCACTATCCGGGCCATTTCGTCGACGACGCCTGGATGGGCGACGGCCGCGCGGAGGCAACGAAGGACGATATCGACCGGGCGTTGATCCTCTACCGCCGCGCCTGCGCCATCCAGGTCGCGGCGGCCGCGCTCGCCTTCCTCGCTACCGCGCCATGGCGATGAGGCGGTCGATATCGAGATGCGCCTCCAGGTGGGCGGCGAGATCGTCCAGCGTGCGCTCGATCAACGCGTCGTGATCGTCGATGCCGGTCTCCGAGCCGAGCGCCCGCAACCATTCGCCGCGATAGCGGTCGCCGGCGAAGAGCCCGTGTACATAGGTTCCAGCGACCCGGCCGTCGGCCGAGCGGGCCCCGTCCGTCCGGCCGTCGGACAGGCGATGGATGGGCCGTTCCGTGTCGGGTCCCCGGGTGCTTCCCATGTGGATCTCGTAACCCGAGAAGGAGCCCCCGCCCGGGACGGTTTCCCCGGCGACTTCGGCGACCGTTTTCGTCCCGATCAATACCGTCTCGACATCGAGGAGTCCGAGCCCCTCGACCGAAGCGGGCGCGCCTTCCAGACCCTGCGGGTCCGAAATCCTCTTCCCCAGCATCTGGTAGCCGCCGCACAGCCCGAGGACGCGGCCACCGCGGCGGCGATGCGCGAGGATGTCGATATCCCACCCTTCCTCGCGCAGGGCCGCCAGATCCGCGACGGTCGCCTTGCTGCCCGGCAGGATGACGAGATCGGCATCCGCCGGCAGAAGGGTGCCGCGATCGACCACGATCAGCTCGACCCCCGGCTCGGCGTCCAGCGGGTCCAAATCGTCGAAATTGGCGATCCGGGGGAAGTTGGGGACGGCGATCCGCACGCCACCGTCCCTCCCTCCCCTGGAGGGCGGGTTCCGGCTTCTTTCGGATAGATCGTAGGCATCCTCGGCCGGCAGCAATCTCGCGGCTTCGAAAAACGGCACCAGCCCGAGCGCCGGCCAGCCGGTGCGCGCGGCGATATCCGCCATGCCGCTGTCGAAGAGGGAGAGATCGCCCCGCATCTTGTTGACGACGAAGCCGGCGATCAGCGCGGCATCGGACGGCGCGATCACCGCCTTGGTCCCGACAAGGGCGGCGATGACGCCGCCGCGATCGATGTCCCCGATCACGACGACGGGGATATCGGCGGCGGCGGCGAAACCCATATTGGCGATATCGGCTTGCCGCAGATTGGTCTCCGATGCGCTGCCGGCGCCCTCGACGACGACCAGATCGGCCTCCTCGCGAAGCCGGCCGAAACTTTCCATCACCAGCGGCAGCAGCCGGCATTTGACGCTCTGGAATTCGCGGGCGCGGGCGACCCCCGCCACCCGCCCCCGGACGACGATCTGCGCGCCGGTATCGGAGCTCGGCTTCAGCAGCACCGGGTTCATGTGAACGCTGGGCGGCACCCGCGCCGCCCGCGCCTGGAGCGCCTGCGCCCGGCCGATCTCGCCGCCGTCGGCGGCCACGGCGGCATTGTTCGACATGTTCTGGGGCTTGAAGGGGCGGACCGCGTATCCGCGGTTGGCGAGCGCTCTCAGGATACCGGCAGCGAGGACCGATTTGCCGACATTCGACCCGGTCCCCTGCAGCATGACCGCCCGTCCGGGCATCAGTATTCGATGCCCTCCTGGGTCTTTACGCCGGCCTTGAAGTGGTGCTTGACCAGGGTCATCTCGGTCACCAGATCGGCGGCCTCGATCAGCGGCGGCTTGGCGTTCCGCCCCGTCACCACGACGTGAAGATCCGCGGGCCGGGCGGCCAGCCCGGCGAGCACGTCGTCCAGCGGCAGATAGTCGTAGCGCAGCGCGATATTCAGCTCATCCAGCACGACGAGGCCGAAATCCGGGTTCGCCATCATCGCAATGGCGGTTTCCCAGGCCTTGTTGCAGGCGGCGATGTCCCGCTCCTTGTCCTGGGTCTCCCAGGTGAAGCCCTCGCCCAGCGCGTGCCATTCGACCATGTCCGGCGCCATCGCCTCGAGCGCGAGCTTCTCGCCGGTCGACCACGCGCCCTTGATGAACTGCACCACGCCGACCCGGCGGCCGCGGCCGATCATCCGCAGCGCCAGCCCGAAAGCGGCCGTCGATTTGCCCTTGCCGGTGCCGGTGTGGACCATCAACAGGCCCTTCTCGATGCTCTTGGAGGCGACCTCGGCATCCTGGACGGCTTTCCGATGCTCCATTTTCGCCTTGTGGCGGGCGCTGTCCTTGCGGTCGGTCATGATGTCCCTTTAACGATCATGGGGATCCCGGCGACCATGAAGTGCACATGTTCGGCGCGGGCGGCAAGCGCGCCATGCAACACCCCGGCGGCGTCGCGGAAGTCGCGGGCGAGCCGGTTGTCGGGGACGATCCCCATGCCGACCTCGTTGGAAACCAGAACGGTCGGCCCGCGCCGCCGTTCCAGCGCCTCGATCAGCCGCCCGGCGGCGGGCTCGACCGGACGATCCGTCAGCAGCAGATTGCTCAGCCACAGCGTCAGGCAATCGACCAGCACCGGCGCCGCCGCCGGACAGTTGTCGAGCGCGGCCGCGATCTCCAGCGGCGCCTCGACGGTGCGCCAGCCGGGACCGCGGCGGCTGCGGTGCGACTCGATGCGCCGCCGCATCTCCTCGTCCAGCGGTTCGGCCGTCGCGATGTAGCGCCAGGGCGGCGGACGGGACTCGATCAGGGCTTCGGCATGGCGGCTCTTGCCCGACCGGGCGCCTCCCAGGACCAGATAAAGCTCGGCGAGGGGCATGTCGTTCCCTGCGGAAGCGCGGACCGCCGCGATCCCGCCTTGTAACATGCGCGCAAGAGGAATGCAGTCGGGGGCTCCGGTCGGGTACACTCGGCGCCCCAGTGTTCGCGGCGGGAGATGTCCGGGTGACCGACAGGCGACCGGTCCTGCATATCTGCATGACCTGCCGGCCGGCAGGCGAGCCTTCCGAGGCGGCGGACGACCCCGCCGCGGGATCGCTGTTCCACGACGCGGTGCTCGGCCGCCTGCGCGACCGGCGGCTGGAATCGTCGGTCCGGGTCAACCCGGTCACCTGCATGGCCAATTGCGAGCAGGGGTGCAGCGCCGCGCTGTCGGCGCCCGGCAAGTGGTCCTATATCGCGGGTTTCCTCGGCGCCGACCTGGCGGACGACGTGATCGATTACGCCCTCGTCTACGCCGCGTCCCGCACCGGCGTGGTGATGCCGTCGAAGCGCGCGCCCTCGCTGCGCGACGCGATCGTCGCCCGCGTGCCCGCTTTCCCCGACGACCTTCCCGAACCGCGAGAGACCGTATGAGCTTTTCCGCCGCCAAGATCCCGGCCACCATCGTCACCGGCTTCCTCGGGGCGGGAAAGACGACGATGGTCCGCCATCTGCTGAGCAACGCCAACGGAAGGCGGCTTGCCGTCATCGTCAACGAATTCGGCGCCGAGGGCGTCGACGGCGATACGCTGAGGAATTGCGGCATCGAGGACTGCCCGGAGGAGAATATCGTCGAACTCGCCAACGGGTGCCTGTGCTGCACCGTGGCCGACGAATTCCTGCCCACCATGCGGGCGCTGATCGACCGCGACGAGCCGCCGGACCACATCGTCATCGAGACCTCCGGCCTCGCTCTGCCCAAGCCGCTGATCAAGGCCTTCGAATGGCCGGAGATCCGCTCCCGGATGACGGTCGACGGGGTGATTGCCGTGATCGACGGCCCGGCCGTCGCGGAAGGCCGGTTCGCCGACGATCTGGACGCCGTCAACGCGATGCGCGAGGAGGACCCGTCGATCGACCATGACAACCCCCTGCAGGAGCTCTACGAGGACCAGTTGATGGCGGCGGACATCGTGGTGCTCAACAAGACGGATCTGCTCGACCCGGGCCGGCTGCCGGAACTGCGGGACGAAATCGCCGCCTCCGCGGGCCGTCCGGTCAGGATGATCGCGACCCATGCGGGTGTTGTGGACCCGGCGGTCCTGCTCGGGCTGGATGCGGCGGCGGAAGACGATCTCGCCTCCCGCCCCTCGCACCATGACGACGAGGAGGACCACGAACACGACGATTTCGAATCCTTCGACGTCGCGCTGGGAGACATCGGATCGCCGGAAGCCTTCGCCGGGCGGCTCGCGCGGGTCGCGGCCGACCACGACATCCTCCGCATCAAGGGATTCGCATCGGTTGCGGGGAAGCCGATGCGCCTCGCCATTCAGGGCGTGGGCCGGCGGGTCAACCATCACTTCGACCGCCCGTGGGCGGCGGATGAGCGGCGCGAGACCCGGCTCGTGGTCATCGGACAATCGGGCCTCGACCGCGCGGCCATAGCGGAGGCGCTTCGGTCCTGAGCCATGCATTTACTGTTCCGCGAAACGCACAGCCTCGACGAGATCGACACCGCCGTCGATCTCGGCCAGAGCCCGGCGGACATGGTGTTCCTGTCCTTCGCGGATACCGATCTCGCCGCCGCGACGGTGGCGTGCCGCGAGCAAGGCGACGACCTGCCATCCCTGCGGCTCGCCAATATCGGCAGGCTGCGCCACCCGCTATCGGTCGACGTCTATGTCGAGGAGGTGATCGCCAAGTCGCGCATCGTGGCTGTGCGGCTGCTGGGCGGGCTTGAATACTGGCATTACGGCATCGAGGAAATCGCCCGGGTCTGCGCTGATTCGGACATTCTGCTGGCGCTCATGCCGGGGGACGGGCGGCCGGACAAGCGGCTCGCGGAGCTGTCCACCGTGCCGCCGGCCGAGCTCGAACGCCTCGACCGCTGCTTCGCCCAGGGCGGCGCCCACAATGTCGGCCTGGCGCTGGCGCGGATGGCGCATCTGGCCGGGCTGGGGCCGGCGCCGACCGCCAGGCTCCGCCCGGTCCCTCCCTTCGGCGAGCATCCGCTCGCCCCGGACCCCGAACCGGGCGAGGCGACCGCGGTCATCCTGTTCTACCGCGCCTATCTCCTTGCCGGAGACATCGCCCCGCTCAGGGATCTGGCCGCGCGCCTCTCCGAGCGCGGCATCCGAACGACCGGCCTCTATGTGGGCAGCCTGAAGGACCCCGAAACCGCTTCTTATGTTTCGCGGCGGCTGCGGGAAATCGCGCCCGATTTGGTGCTGAACGCGACGGCGTTTTCGGCGCGCCGCGACGATGCGGGATCGCCGCTCGATTCCGCCGGGGTGCCGGTGCTCCAGCTCATGCTGGCCGGGTCGTCGCGCGACGCCTGGGACGCCTCGGCCCGGGGTCTCTCGCAATCGGACCTCGCCATGCAGGTGGTGCTGCCGGAGCTGGACGGCCGGCTCTCGTCGACCGCGATCTCGTTCAAGTCGGAGGACGAGAGGGAAGACCGCCTGGAATATTCCCGGACCAGCCACGCGCCCGACCCGAGAGGGATCGCGCTGGCGGCGGAACAGGCCGCGCGCTGGATCCGGCTCGCAAAACGCCCGCGCGGCGAGCGCCGGATCGGCATGGTGCTGTCCGACTACCCCGCCGCCGGGCAGCTCGCCCACGCCATCGGGCTGGATACGATCGAGAGCGCGGTCGAGATCGTCTCGCTGCTCGGCGAGGCCGGCTACGAGGTCACGCCGGATGTGTCGGCGCTCGACCTTGTCGCCGTTCTGTGCGACGCCCTGCCGCTTCCGATCCTCGGCCTCGCGGCCTATCGCCGCCTGTTCCGGACGCTGCCCCGGGAGGCCCGGGCGCGGATCGTCGAGGCCTGGGGCCGGCCGGAAGACGATCCCGCGGTCGAGAACGGGCATTTCCTCATCCGCCACGGGCGCTTCGGCCGGCTGATCGCGGCGATTCAGCCCGACCGCGGCCGGATCCTCGACCGCAAGCCCCTCTATCACGACCCGGATGTGCCGCCGCGCCACGCCTATGTCGCCTTCTATCTGTGGCTCCGCTGCGCAGAAGACATCGACGCGATGATCCATCTCGGCGCGCACGGCACGCTGGAATGGCTGCCCGGCAAGGCGGTCGCGGTGTCGGAGTCCTGCTTCCCTGCGGCCCTGCTCGGCGGCGTCCCGGTCGCCTACCCCTTCATCGTCAACAACCCGGGCGAGGCGGCGGCCGCCAAGCGCCGGCTCGGCGCGGTCACCATCGGCCACCTGACGCCGCCGCTGAAGACCGCCGGGTCGCACGGCCCGGCGCTGGAGCTGGAACGGCTGATCGACGAATACGCCAGCGCCGACGGCCTCGACAAGCGCCGCACGACCCTGCTGCGCGGTGAAATCCTCGACCGCGCGGAGACGCTGGGCCTGCTCGAGGAATGCGGCGCAGGCGCCGGCATGGCGGAGGACGACCGGCTGGCGCGGCTCGATACCTATCTTTGCGACGTCAAGGATTTGCAGATCAGGGACGGGCTGCACGTCTTCGGCCGCATACCGGCGGCCGACCGCCGGGCCGCCCTGCTCTCCTCCTTGCGGAGAAACGCTTCCCAGGACATGGAGGCGCGGCTCGACGCCTGTGCCGCCTCGGAGCGGCAGGCGCTGCTGGATTCGCTCGACGGAAAGTTCGTCGAGCCGGGCCCCTCCGGCGCGCCGACCCGGGGCCGGGGCGATGTGTTGCCGACCGGCCGCAACATGTTCACCATCGACCCGCGCGCCGTCCCGACCCGGTCCGCCATGGTGCTGGCCAAGCGGACGGCGGACGAGTTCATCCGGCGCCATCTCCAGGAAACCGGCGACTGGCCGCGCACCCTGATGATCGACCTCTGGGGCAGCGCCACGATGCGCACCGGGGGGGAGGATCTGGCGCTGGCGCTGGTGCTGGTCGGGGCGGAGCCGATATGGGGCGAGGGGTCCGGCCGGGTGACCGGTTTCGAGATTCTGGCGGCGGACCGGCTGGGCCGGCCGCGGGTCGACGTGACGCTCCGCATCTCCGGCCTGTTCCGCGACGCGTTCGAAGCCCAGATCGCGATGTTCGACGCGGTGGTGCGGGCGATCGGAAGGCGGCCGGAGGGCGGCGACGTAAACCCGCTGGCGGGGGCAGCCGGCGATCTCGACGATGAAGCCTTCCGCCGGGCGACGATGCGCATATACGGCGCCGCGCCGGGCGCCTATGGCGCGGGGGTGTCCGCCCTGATCGAGACCGGCGCCTGGTCGGGGCGCGACGATCTCGGCGACAGCTATCTCGCCGCCTCGGCCAGCGCCTACGGGCAGGGGCTCGACGGCCGGGCGGACCCGGAAGGATTTTCCGATCGGGTGCAGGGCGCAGACGCACTGATTCACGCGCAGGACCATCGCGAGGTGGATTTGCTCGATTCCACGGATTTCGCGGCGCATGAGGGCGGGTTCGTCGCCGCCGCCAACCGCCTGGGCGCGGCGCCCCGGGTCTATCACCTCGACACCGCCGACCCGGAGGCGCCGCGCGCCCGGACGCTGACCGAGGAGATCAACCGCATCGTCCGCGGCCGGGCGTCCAACCCGGCCTGGATCGCCGGCATGATGCGCCATGGCTATCGCGGCGGGGCGGAGATCGCGCGCGCGCTCGAAGGGGTGTTCGCCTTCGCCGCCACGCTGCCCGACCGGCTCGACCGCCAGTTCGAC
Source organism: Alphaproteobacteria bacterium (assembly GCA_965205995.1). Taxonomy (GTDB): domain Bacteria; phylum Pseudomonadota; class Alphaproteobacteria; order MPNO01; family MPNO01; genus MPNO01. Next base: position 1,696,753 of record OZ242200.1, read on the forward strand.
GGGATCTTCGATGCGACGCTGGGCGACGGCGAGGTCGATGCGTTCCTGCAACAGAACAACCCCGCGGCGCGTGGCGCGATGATCGACCGGTTCAACGAGGCGCTCGACCGGGAGCTCTGGCAGCCGCGCCGGAACTCGACCGCCGCGTTCCTGCGCGGGAAGACGGGATGAGCGCGGTCAGGGGAAGCTGCCCGTCGCTGCTCACGCCGATGGAGTCCGGCGACGGGCTCCTTGTGCGCGTCAAGCCACGGGCGGCGACGCTGACCGCCGACCAGGCGGAGGCCGTGGCGGCGGGCGCCGGGCGGTACGGCAACGGCATCGCCGATCCGACCAATCGCGGCCATCTCCAGCTGCGCGGGTTTTCCGAGGCGGGCGTCGACGGCTTCGCCGCGCGAATGGCGCAAATCGGGCTCGCCGCCGCGCACCCGCGGGCGGAATCGGTGCGCAACATCCTCGTCGACCCGCTGGGACCGGACGATCCCGGCGCCCGCTTCGATTCGCACGAGCTGGCCCATCGCCTGAGCGCCGTCCTGGAAGACGATCCCGCCTTGCGCGATCTGCCCGACAAGTTCGGGCTGCTGATAGACGCCGGGATCGCACTGCCGCTCGCCGGCTGCACCGCCGACATCATGATCCGGTCGGGCGAGGCGGGCGCCACCATCGCGCTCGACGGCGGCGATTGCCTGCTGGACCTGCCGGCGCAAGAAGCCGAAGACGCGGTTCTCCGGTTGCTCGGCGCGTTCCTGTCCTGGACGAAGGGGCGGGGTCCGCGCATGAAGGCGATGGTCGCCGCGCGTGGCGCCGATTGCGTATTCGACGCCGCCGGGCTGGGCGGCGGGCGGCGGCCACGGCACGAGAAGGCGGCGCCGCGCCCACGAGCGGGTTTCACGCCGGTGGCGGGGCGGGGCTATTTCCTCATCGCAGCGCCGTTCGGCGCCTTCGATGCGGCGGCGCTTGCCGCACTCGCCGACATCTCGCGGCGGTTCGCGGACGGAAAAATCCGTATCACGCCGTGGAAGGCGGTCGCGCTGTGGGGGGTCGCGGGGCCGGATGCCGAGGCGCTTGGCGACGCGGCGGCGGAAGCGGGTCTCGTCGTGGACCCGGACGATGCGCGGCAGCGTATCGTGACCTGCGCCGGCCGCCCCCGCTGCGCTTCGGCGCATGCCGATACCCGTGCGGATGCCGCCCGTCTTGCCGCAATGGAGGCGGTCCCCGCGGGGCTCCTGCATATTTCCGGCTGCGCCAAGGGCTGCGCGCATCCCGGGCGCGCGACCGCGACCCTGGTGGCGGCCGAGCACGGCTACGACCTGGTGCGCGGCGGCCGGGCGGGAGACCCGCCGGAGCGGAGCGCCTTGACGCTGGCGCAGGCGGCCGCCTTGCTGCGGCGCCGCGGGGTGCCGCGATGACCGGGCGCTACGACTATCTCCGCGACGGCGCGGCGATCTACGAAAAATCCTTCGCGACCATCCGGGCGGAGGCCGAACTCTCCGGTTTTTCGGACATCGAGGCGCGGGTGGCGGTCCGCATGATCCACGCCTGCGGCATGGTCGATCTGAGCCGCGATATCGAATTCTCGCCGGGTTTCGCGGAAACCGCGCGCGCCGCGCTGCGCGGCGGGGCGCCGATCCTTTGCGACGCCAAAATGGTGGCGAGCGGCATCACCCGGTCCCGCCTGCCGGCGGACAACGAGGTGATCTGCGCGCTCGGCGATGACGGCGTCCCCGATCTCGCCCGGCGCCTGGGGACCACAAGGTCGGCGGCGGCCCTCGAACTCTGGCGGGACCGGCTGGCGGGCGCGCTGGTCACCGTGGGAAACGCGCCGACGGCGCTGTTCCGGCTGCTGGAGATGCTGGACGAGGGGGCGCCGGCGCCGGCGGCGGTGATCGGCGTGCCGGTCGGGTTCGTCGGTGCCGCCGAGTCGAAAAAGGCCCTGGCGGCGCGCGCGCATCCGCCGCATCTCGTCGTGCGCGGCCGGCGCGGCGGCAGCGCCATGGCCACCGCGGCGGTCAACGCGCTGGCGAGCGATCGCGAATGAGCGGCGCCGGAACATTGTTCGGCATCGGGGTCGGGCCCGGCGATCCGGAATTGCTGACCCTGAAGGCGGCGCGCCTGCTGCGCGAAGCGCCGGCGGTCGCCCATTTCGCCAGATCGGGCGAGACCGGCCACGCCCGGCGCATCGCGGGCGACCATATCGGGCCCGCGGCGGACGAGCTTCGCTTCGTCTTTCCCTACACCACCGAGATCCCGAAGCGCTCCGCCGCCTACCGGGAGGCGATGACCTCGTTCTACGACAAGGCCGCGCGGGACATCGCCGCCAAGCTGGATAGCGGGCGCGATGTCGCCTTGCTGTGCGAGGGAGACCCGCTGTTCTACGGTTCGTTCATGTATGTGAACGACCGGCTGGCGGCGCGCTACCGGACCGAGATCGTGCCCGGCGTAACCGCGATGGCCGGCTGCTGGGGACGGGTCGGCGCGCCGATGACGCGCGGCGACGACTGCCTGTCGGTCCTCGCCGGCACGCTGGAGGAAGACGCGCTGCTGCGGCGCCTGCAAGCGGCGGATGCGACCGTCATCATGAAGATCGGGCGGCATTTGCCGAAGATCCGGCGGGCGCTGGACCGGGCGGGGCTGCTCGAACGCGCGATATTGGTGGAGCGCGGCACGATGGCGGACGAACGGATCGTTCCGCTCTCGGACGGGCCTGCCGACGACGCGCCCTATTTCTCGCTGGTGCTTGTCCCCACCGCCCGGGCGGCGTCATGAGCGGGCGCATCTCCGTGGTCGGGCTGGGGCCGGGCGATGCGTATCATCGCACGGCGGCGGTGGAAGACGCGCTGCGCGAGGCCAGCCACCTTGTCGGCTACGGCCCCTATCTGGCGCGGATTGCGGCGCGCGACGACCAGACCGTCCATGCGTCGGACAACCGGGAGGAGCTCGACCGCGCCCGCCACGCGCTGGCGCTCGCGGCCGGGGGCGAGACGGTCGCCCTGGTGTCGTCGGGCGATGCCGGGGTGTTCGCCATGGCCTCGACCCTGTTCGAGGCGCTGGAGGCCGACGGCGGGCCGGATGTAGAGATCGCGGTCGTCCCGGGCGTGACCGCGATGATCGCCGCAGCCGCGAAGACCGGCGCGCCGCTCGGCCACGATTTCTGCGCCATCTCGCTGTCCGACAATCTCAAGCCGTGGGAGACCGTATTACGGCGGGTGCGCGCCGCCGCCGAGGCCGATTTCGTCATCGCCCTCTACAACCCGGTCTCCCGGGCGCGGCCCTGGCAGCTCGGCAAGGTGCTGGAGCTGCTGCGCGGCCTGCGGGCGGCGGAGACGCCGGTCGTCTTCGCGACGGCGGTGACCCGGCCGGACGAGACCATCGTGGTGACGCCTCTCGCCGACGCCCGGGCGGAGATGGCGGACATGCGGACAATGGTGATCGTCGGCTCGAGCGCCACCCGCATCGTGCCCCGCGGCAGCGGCGGCGCCTGGGTCTATACGCCGCGCAAGGCGGCGGTCCCGGCATGACGCGCCATCAGCCACCCCCACGCCTCCTCGACCGTGGCCACGGCCGGCCCCGGCACCGGCGGGCGGTCCACCATGACGACGGGTATTCCGAGTTTCCGCGCGGCGACCAGCTTGGCGACGGTCGCCGTCCCGCCGGAGTTCTTGGTGACCAGCGCATCGATCCGGTGCTGCCCGAGCAGGCGCGCCTCGTCTTCCGCCGCGAAGGGGCCGCGCGCGGCGATCGCCGTCGCCCCGGATGGCAGGTCTTCGGGCGCCGGGGGATCGACGCTACGGATCAAATAGAAATGCGGGGTCTCCCGGAAAGGCGCCAAATCCTTGCGGCCGATGGTGAGGAACACGCGCCTCGGCTCGGTGCCCAGCGCATCCGCCGCGGCCTCGATGTCCGGCACGCGGGTCCAGCGGTCGCCCGCTGTCTCCTGCCAGGCCGGGCGCAGCACCGCGAGGCAGGGAATTCCGGCGGCGGAGGCGGCGGAAACGGCGTTGGCGGAAATCGCGGTGGCGAAGGGGTGGGTGGCGTCCAGCACCGTATCGATCCGGTTTGCGCGGAGATAAACGGCGAGCCCGTCCGCGCCGCCGAAACCGCCGATCCGGGTCTCCAGCGGCGAGGGCGCGGGGGACCGCGTCACCCCGGCGAGCGACAGGGTTCCGTCGAGACCATCGTTGGCGGCGATCGACCGGGCGAGCGCGCTGGCCTCGCTGGTTCCGCCGAGCAGAAGGACTTTCAGCCGTGACAGCGTCGGGCTCCCTCGCGCCGGTGCGAACCGCCGGTGCCGGCCGGCGCTGGCTGTCGATTATCGGGGTCGGCGAGGACGGCGTCGAGGGACTGTCCGCGGCCGCCGGTCGGGCGGTGGCGGATGCCGGGACGGTGTTCGGCGGGCGCCGCCATCTGCTTCTGCTCGACGGCCTGATCCAGGGCGATGCGGTGGTCTGGCCGAGCCCGATCCGCTCCGTCATTCCCCGGATCGAGGCGCTCCGCGACACCCCGGTGGCGATCCTCGCGTCGGGAGACCCGTTCCATCACGGGATCGGCTCGGTCCTCGCCGAAGCGATCCCGGCGGAGGAAATGGCGGTGTTCGCCGCCCCCTCCTCCTTCACCCTGGCGGCGGGCCGGCTGGGCTGGGCGGTGCAGGATTCCGGGCTGGTGTCGCTGTGCGGCCATCCGGTCGAAACGCTGGTCCCTCACCTCCAGCCCGCGCGGCGCCTTCTGGTTCTCTCGGCCGACGAGGCGACCCCGCGATCGGTCGCACTTCTGTTGACCGAAAACGGATTCGGCGCGAGCCGCATGACCGTGCTGGAAGCCCTGGGCGGGCCGGCCGAGCGGGTGCGCGACTGCCTTGCCAAAAACTTCGATCTCGCCGATATCGCGCGGCTGAACATGATGGCGATCGCCGTCGCGGCGGCGCCGGATGCGCGGGTGGTTCCCCTCGGCGCCGGGCTGCCGGACGGGTTGTTCGAGTCCGACGGCATGCTGACCAAGCGCGAGATCCGGGCGGTGACGCTCTCCAGCCTCGCACCCCGGGCCGGGGAGAGGCTGTGGGATATCGGCACCGGATCGGGCTCGGTCGCGATCGAATGGCTGCTGACCCATCCGGCGAACCGGGCGTGCGCCGTGGAACGGCGCGACGACCGGGCAGCGCGGGCAAGGGAGAACGCCGCCGCTTTGGGCGTGCCGCGTCTGCAGGTCGTCACCGGCGAGGCGCCCGCGGCGCTCGCCACCCTGCCGCCGCCGGATGCGGTCTTCGTCGGCGGCGGGATCGCGGCCATCGGGGTGCTGGAAGCCGCCTGGCGGGCGCTCCCGCCCGGCGGCCGGCTGGTGGCGAACAGCGTGACGCTCGACAGCGACCTCGTGCTTGGCGCATTTGTCGGCGAGACGGGCGGAACGCTCACCCGCCTGTCGGTGGAGCGGCTCGACAGGATCGGCGAAATGCGGGGGTTCAGGCCGGCGATGACGGTCACCCAATTGCGGGCGGCGAAGCCATGATCGTCGTCGGGATCGGATGCCGCCGCGACAGTCCGGCGGAAACCATCGGCGCCGCCATCGGCGAGGCGCTGGCGCGGATCGGCATCAAGCCGGACCGGGTCGACGCGCTGGCGGCGCCCGAATTCAAGGCGGACGAGGCCGGCATCGCGGAGGCGGCGGCGGAATTCGGCCTGCCGCTTCGCCTGGTCGGGCGTTCCAGTCTCGAGGCGGTCCAGCCTCTCTGCGCCACCCGCTCGCCGGCGGCGGAGACCGCCACCGGGCTGGGCGCGGTCTCGGAGGCCGCCGCACTTGCCGCCGCCGGGCGCGACGCCGTCCTGATGTTGCCGCGGATCGCGCGCAACGGGGTCACCTGCGCGGTGGCCCGGGGAGAGGGCGCATGACCGTTCACTTCATCGGCGCCGGGCCCGGCGCGCCGGATCTGATCACAGTTCGCGGCCGCGAATTGCTCGGCCGTTGCCCGGTCTGCCTTTACGCCGGATCGCTGGTCCATCCGGACATCCTTTCCCACTGCCCGGAGGACGCGACGATTGTCGACACCGCGCCGATGAGCCTCGATGAAATCGTCGAGGAAATCCGCATCGCGCATCAGGAAGGAAAGGATGTCGCCCGGCTGCATTCGGGCGACCTTTCGGTGTGGAGCGCGGTGGGCGAGCAGTTCCGCCGGCTCGACCGGCTCGGCATTCCCCATACCATGACCCCGGGCGTTCCCGCCTTCGCCGCCTCGGCGGCGGCTCTGGGACGGGAGCTGACCCTGCCCGGGGTCGCGCAATCCCTGGTGCTCACCCGCACCCCGGGGCGGGCCTCGAAAATGCCGGAGCGGGAAACCCTGGAAAACTTCGCGGCATCCGGCGCCACCCTCGCGCTCCATCTGTCGATCCAGGCGCTGGAGCGGATCGTGGCGGCCCTCCTGCCCCACTATGGCCCGGATTGTCCGGTGGCGATCGTCTGCCGCGCGAGCTGGCCCGAGGAACAAGTGCTGCGGGGAACTCTCGACACGATCGAGGCGCTGGCGGCCGCATCGCCGATGGAGCGGACGGCGACGATCCTGGTCGGCCCGGTTCTCGCGGCCGAGGATTTCAAGGAAAGCGCGCTCTACGATCCCGACTATCGCCGGCGCTTCCGGGAGGGTTCGACCGGATGCGGCTAGCGCGGCGCCTTCCCCACCAGCCGGCCGTCCCGGTCGAAGATCAGGACGTCGATCTCGATGCCCTCGCCCGCGACGACGGAAACGGCTTCGCGGCGGGCGGCGGCGGCGATCGCATCGCCGAGCGCGAGCCCCTCGCCTTCGGCGATTTGAAAAGCGAGCGCGGTGGTGTTCGCCCCGGCGATGGCGTCTGTAACCGCGCCGCTCGCCCCGACTCCCGCCGCCACCGAGGCAAGCGCGGCGAGGTCGACGGCGCCTTTCCGGGAGTGCAGGTCGAGCCGCCCCTGGGCGAGCTTGGTCATCTTCGCCACCCCGCCGGCGATCGTGACGCGCGGCACCGGATTCCTGCGCAGGAATTTGAGCATGCCGCCGACGAAATCGCCCATGTCGATCAACGCGGATTCGGGAAGGTCGTAATAGCGCTGCACCGCCGCTTCGGAGGTCGACCCCGTGGCCCCGGCGACATGGTCGAGCCCGGTCGCCCGGGCGACGTTGATCCCGCTATGGATCGAGTGAATCCACGCGGCGCAGGAATAGGGGACGACGATCCCGGTCGTCCCGAGGATGGAGAGACCGCCCGCGATACCGAGCCTGGGGTTCATCGTCCGCCTGGCCAGTTCCTCGCCGCCCGGAATGGAGATCTCGACCTCGACATCGCCCGGTACGTCGTGGGCGTCGGCGACTTCCTGGATGGCGGCGGCGATAATCCGCCGCGGCGCCGGGTTGATGGCCGGCTCCCCCGGTTCGACCGGCAGCCCCGGCTTGGTCACCGTGCCGACGCCCGGCCCCGCCCGGAACCGCAGCCCGCCCTCCGCCCTGCGGATCGTCGCCTCGACCAGCGCGCCATGGGTCACGTCGGGGTCGTCGCCGGCATCCTTGACCACCGCCGCGGTGGCCGCATCGTCCCGAAGCTCGTGCCGCGCCAGCGCGAAGGCGGCCCGGTCCCCGCGCGGCAGGGCGATCGTCACCGGATCCTCGAAGACCCCTGTCAGCAGGGCGCCGAACGCCGATTTGGCGGCCGCCGCGGCGCAGGCGCCGGTGGTCCAGCCCCGCCGAAGCGTTCGATCGCGTGCCATGGCGATGGAGATAGGGCTTTGCCGCGCCGCTGTCACCCGGGACGGCCGGGCCGATGATCGGCGCCAGGCTGGAAACCATGCTGGACGGGTGCCCGGTCTTCGAGCCCGGCACGGTATGGCTGGTCGGCGCCGGGCCGGGCGATCCGGGGTATCTCACCGTCAACGCCCTGCGCGCGCTGCAACAGGCGGACGCGATCCTGCACGATGCGCTGATCGACGACCGGATCCTCGATCTCGCGCGCCCCGAGGCGGCGAGGATCTATTCCGGCAAGCGGGCCGGCGAGCACTCGATCGACCAGGCCGCCCTCTGCGCCCGGATGGTCGATCTGGCGCAAGCGGGGCAACGGGTGCTGCGCCTCAAGGGCGGCGATCCGATGGTTTTCGGCCGGGGCGGCGAGGAAATGCTGAGGCTCGCCGAGGCCGGAATCCGGTTCAAGATCGTCCCCGGCGTCACGGCGGGGCTGGCGGCGATGGCGGTGGCGGCGATCCCGGCCACCCTGCGCGACGTCAATCGCGCGGTGGTGCTGGCGACCGGGCACGAGGCGGCCGAGGCGGGCGAGACGGATTGGGCGGCGCTGGCCGGGCTGGGGCAGCCTCTGGTGCTCTATATGGCGTTGCGCCGGATCGACCGGATCGCCCGCGAACTGATCGACGGCGGCATGGCGGCGGAAACCCCGGTCGCGGTGATCTCCTCCGCCACGAGGTCCGACCAGGACATCCTGGTCTCCACCCTGGGCACGATCTCCGTGGACCGGGAACGCCATCCGATCGAACCGCCGGCGGTCGTGGTGATCGGCGAGATCGTCGAAATGCGCGAACGCCTGCTGCGCCTTGCGCCCGCCTTGGCGGGGGCGATTGCTTGAACGCCCCGGCGCTGATCGTCGCCTCGCCCCGGTCGGGGGCCGGAAAGACCACGGTGACCATCGGCCTGATCGCCGCGCTCGCCCGGCGCGGGCGGCAGGTCCGGGCGCTGAAATGCGGTCCCGACTATATCGATGCCGCGTTTCACGGCGCGGCCGGCGGCGGCGATTGCGCCAATATCGATAGCTGGGCGATGTCGCCCGGCCACATGGCGGAAACACTGCGCTCCGCCGCCGGCCCCGAAGCCATGCTGGTGATCGAATCCGCGATGGGGCTGTTCGACGGGGTGGCCGGGCAAGCCGGGCGCTCCGGCGCGGCGGCCGATATCGCGACCCGCTTCGGCATCCCGGTCATCCTGGTGATCGACATCGCCGGCCAGGCGCAATCGGCCGGCGCGGTCGCCGGGGGCTTCGCCGCCTTCGATCCCGGTCTGGAAGTCGGCGGCGCGATCCTCAACCGGGTCGCCAGCGAACGCCATTTGCGCATGGCGTCCGAGGGGCTCGCCACCGCCGGCGTTCCGCTTCTGGGCTGGATACCCCGGCGCGCGGAATTCGCCCTGGCGGACCGCCATCTCGGGCTGGTCCAGGCGCGCGAGCGGCACGATTTGGCGCAGCGGGTCGATGCGCTTGCCGGCCAAATCGCCGAAACCGTCGATCTCGACCGGGTGGAAGCCCTCGCCCGCCAGCCGGCGAAGACAGACGACCGCGCGGATCGGAGCGAGGCATTCGACACCCGCCCCCTCGATCCCCCCGGTCAGCGAATCGCCCTCGCCGAGGACGACGCGTTCTCGTTCTTCTACCCCCATATGGCGGCGGGCTGGCGCCGGCGGGGCGCCGAGATCGTCCGCTTTTCGCCGCTCAACGACGAGGCGCCGCCTGGGGACTGCGACTGCTGCTGGCTCCCCGGCGGCTATCCCGAGCTTCACGCCGGGCGGATCGCCGCCGCCGCCCGGTTCCTCGACGGGGTGGCGAAATTCGCCGAACGCCACCCGGTACACGGCGAATGCGGCGGCTACATGGTGCTGGGCAGGACGCTGGAGGACGCGGACGGAGGAGTCCATGAAATGGCCGGGCTGATGGAGCACCGGACGAGCTTCAGGGACCGCAAGCTCCATCTCGGCTACAGGCGCGCCGTGGTCACCCGGGACTGCATCTTCGGACCCGCGGGCACGGCGCTGCGCGGCCATGAGTTCCACTACGCGACGGCGCGCAACGAGGCGGGTGACGATGCCTTTCTCACCGTCTTCGACGGCGAAGGGCGGGCGCTCGGGAGCGCCGGAGGACGCCGGGGCAAGGTGACCGGAACATTCTTCCACGCGATCGCCCTGGAAGCCCGATAGCCGCGCTTGACGGCGTTCGAAGCGAGAGGCTATTGCTAGACGGCTTGGCGCGGGTAAACGCCACAGGGTGACAGGACGGAGGAACGCATGAACGTTCTGACGCAAAACCGGGTGCTGATTTCGACCGATCTCGCCGCGCTCGCCCTTTGCGCCTTTATCGGGCTGGCGATCGTGACGCTTGCGGGCCATGCGCAGACCTCCGTTCTGCACGACGCCGCGCACGACACGCGCCACGCCGCCGGCTTCCCCTGCCACTAGGCAATGTTCTCCCGCATACTGGTCAGCGGAATTTTCGCTGGCTTCGCGGCCGGGCTGATCGCGGCCCTGCTGCAGCTGGTCTTCGTACAGCCGGTGCTGATCCACGCGGAGCTCTATGAAACCGGCCAGCTCACCCATTTCGGCTCGGCGAAGGCGGCGGGCGCGCACGCGGCGGCCGGCGGGATCGACCTCGTGCGCGACGGGTTGAGCGTTCTGTTCACCACCCTGACCTATACCGGCTATGCGCTGATCCTGGTCGCGGCGATGGCGCTGGCCGAGGCTCGCGGGACCGGAATCCCGGTCCGGCAGGGCCTTCTCTGGGGCCTCGCCGGGTTCGCGTCGGTCCAGTTCGCGCCGGCGGTGGGGTTGCCGCCCGAGCTGCCGGGTTCGGCCGCCGGGGATCTGGATCTCCGCCAGCTCTGGTGGTTCGGCACCGCCGCCGCCACCGCGGCGGGTCTCGCGACGATCGCCTTCGGAAGGGGGTGGGCAATGCGGGGCGTCGCTGTCCTGCTGATCCTCGCCCCCCATGTCATCGGCGCGCCGAACCCGGCGAGCTTCTCCGGGCAGGCTCCGCCGGAACTCGCCAGTCTGTTCGCCGCCCGGGCGCTCGGCGCGGGTCTGGTCGCCTGGGTCCTGCTCGGGCTGTTCGCCGCCCATTTCTGGGGTCGCGAAGGCCGGCGGGCGGACGCTTCGCCGCACACCGCCTGATCGACGATGGCGCGGTCCCTCGCGCTTTTCGCGATCGGCCTGTCGCTCGGCGGCGGTATCGGATTCTTCCTCGCCGCCGCCAACAATGTCGCCCTCGACGGCCATCGCCACGGCCCGGAAGCGTCAGCGGCGCATGCCGGGCACGGCGCGGCGATCGAGCTACCCGCCGGCCCCGAGGCGCCGACGCTCGACCTCCAGCTGGCCAAAGACGCGAAATCGGGCTGGAACCTGCACATCGCGACGACGAATTTCCGCTTCGCCCCGGAGCGCGCGGGCCGGGCGAACCGGGCCGGCGAAGGCCATGCCCATGTCTATGTCGACGGCAGGAAGATCGCCCGGGTCTACGGGCCGTGGTTCCATCTGGACGCGCTGCCGCCGGGCAAGGCCGAGATCGCGGTGACGCTCAACGCGAACGACCACAGCGACCTCGCGGTGGCCGGGCGTCCCCTGAGGGCGGTGAAGACGATCGCCGTCGAATAGTCTTCCTGTTTTCAGCCGGTGGCGGGCGGCCCGTCCTCTTCCTGTCCGCCATAGGGGCAGGCCGCGAGGTGGCCGGGCGCGTATTCCTGCATGGCGGGGCTCTCGCCGGCGCAGGATTCGCGGGCGACCGGGCAACGGGTGCGGAACACGCAGCCCGAGGGCGGCGCCAGCGGCGACGGCAAATCGCCCGTCAGCATGCCCGCGCGGCGCCCGCGTTCGACCGTCGGATCGGGGATCGGCGCGGCGGCGATCAGCGCGCTTGTATAGGGATGGCGCGGGGCGCGGACGAGATCGCCGGCCCCGGCGTATTCCACCGCGCGGCCGAGATAGAACACCATGATCCGGTCGGAGATGTGCTTCACCACGCTGAGGTCGTGGGCGATGAAGATCAGCGCCAGGCCAAACTCCCGCTTGAGATCGCCGAGCAGGTTGATGATCTGGGCCTGCACGCTCACATCGAGGGCGGAGACCGGTTCGTCGCAGATCACCAGACGGGGGCGGGCGATCAGCGCCCGGGCGATATTGATGCGCTGGCACTGCCCGCCCGAGAATTCGTGCGGATACCGGTTCAGGTGATCCGGCAGCAGGCCGACGCGGCGCATCATCCCGGCCACCCGGGTCCCGGCCTCTGCCCGCTTCAGGCCGGGTTCGTGGGCGGCGAGCGGCTCGGCGACGATCTCGCCCGCCGTCATCCGGGGGTCGAGGGCACCCAGCGGATCCTGGAAGATCATCTGGATATCGCGGCGGTGGCGGTGACGCTCGCCGGGCTCCATCGCCAGCAGATCCTCGCCCCGCCAGAACGCCTGCCCTGCCGAGGCGGGCACCGTGCCGATCAGCGCACGGGCCAAAGTGGACTTGCCGGACCCGCTCTCGCCGACGATCCCGAGGGTCTCGCCCGGTTCGAGATCGAAGCTCACCCCCCGCACCGCCCGCAGCTCCCGGGCGCGCTGCCACGGTCGGGTCCCCCCCGGCCGGACGGCGAAGCCGACCGAGAGGTCGCGGACCGACAGAAGCGGCGGGTTCATGACGCCTCGCCGAGCGGGCGGTGGCAGGAGACGCGGCGGCCGGGTGCGAGGGAGGCGAGCGCCGGCGCTTCGCCTTCGCAGAGTTGGTCCGCCAGCGGGCAGCGCGCGGCGAAGGGGCATCCGGGGGCGCGGTGGCCCGGATCGGGCGGATCGCCGGGGATGTCGGGCAGGCGCTCATCGTCCCGGTCGAGCCGGGGCACGGCGTCGAGCAGTGCGCGCGTATAGGGGTGCCGGGGACTGGCGAAGATGCGGTCCACCGGTCCGCTCTCCATGATCCGCCCGCCATAGAGCACCGCCATCTCGTCGCAGTGTCCGGCGACGATTCCGACATCGTGGGTCACCAGGATCACCGCGGTATCGAAGCTTGCCCGGGCATCGGCGAGGAGGCGCATGATCTGCGCCTGTACGGTGACGTCGAGCGCGGTGGTCGGCTCGTCGGCGATCAGGAGGCGCGGGCGGCAGGCGAGCGCCATGGCGATCAGCACCCGCTGGCGCATGCCGCCGGAGAATTCATGCGGGTACATGCCGATCCGCGCGCGCGCGTCGGGAACGTCCATCGCATCGAGAAGGCGAACCGATTCCGCCAGCGCCGCGCGCCGGCCCATGCCGCGATGCAGCGTCAGCACCTCGGTCATCTGGTCGGCGATCCGCATATACGGGTTGAGCGCGGTCATCGGATCCTGGAACACCATGGCGATGCGGCGCGCGCGGAACCGGTTGAGGGCGGCCTCGCCGAGGCCGAGAAGCTCGGTGCCGTCGAACTCCACCGAGCCGGTGGCGCGGCCGTTCCGCGCCAGGAGCCCCATGATGGCGAACATCAGCTGGCTCTTGCCCGAGCCGCTCTCGCCGACCACGGCGAGCGACTGGCCCGGCTCGACGTCGAAATCCACCCCGTCGACCGCGCTGACCGTGCCGTCCGCCGTCTCGAACGACACCCGCAAGTCGCGCACCCTGAGCAGCGCCATCGCTCAGCGGTCCTTCGGGTCGAGAGCGTCGCGCAGCCCGTCGCCCAGGAAGAAGAACGAGAACAGGGTGACCACGAAGAAGGAGAGCGGGAACAGGAGCTGCCAGAGCGTGCCGTATTGCATCTGGCTCGCGCCGGCGTTGATCAGCGCCCCCCAGCTGGTGGCGGGCTCCTGCACCCCGAGCCCGAGGAAGCTGATGAAGCTCTCATAGACGATCATCGAGGGCACCAGCAGGGTGGCGTAGACGATCACCACGCCCAGGAGGTTGGGGACGATGTGGCGCGCGATGATCCGGCGCGGGCCGATGCCGATGGCGACCGCCGCCTCGATGAATTCCCGGTTCTTGATCGCCAGCGTCTGGCCGCGGGCGATCCGCGCCATGTCGAGCCAGCTCACCAGGCCGATGCCGATGAACAGCATCAGGATCGACCGTCCGAAGACAACCATGAAGATGATCAGCACGAACATGTAGGGGATCGCCATCAGCACGTCGACGATGCGCATCATCGCGCCGTCGAGCCGGCCGCCGAAATAGCCGGCGGTGGCGCCGTAGAGCGTGCCCACCACCACCGAGATCAGCGCGCCCACGATGCCCACCATCAGCGAGATCCGCGTCCCCTGGACGGTGCGCGCATAGAGGTCGCGGCCGAGCTGGTCGACCCCGAAATAATGGCCGTTGGCGAGCGAGGGCGCCCCCTGCTCGGCCACCGCGCCGAGCATCGACCAGTCGATCTCCTCGTTCGACCAGGGCGCGGCGAGGTCGCCGAAGACGGCGAAAGCAGCGACGACGGCGAGCACGGCGAGGCTGGCGACCGCGGCGCGGTTGCGGAAGAACCGCGTCCGCGCGTCCTGCCACAGCGAGCGCCCGGCCGGCGGCTCCGCCAGGGCCCGGAGTGTGCGTCGTCCGAAGAGGAGAACCATCGCCTCAGTACCGGATCTGCGGGTCGATCCAGGCATAGAGAAGATCGACCAGCAGGTTGAACAGGATGGTCAGCGCGCCGGTCAGGATGGTCACCCCCATGATCACCGGATAGTCGCGGTTGAGCGCCGAGTTGACGAAGAACTGCCCGATGCCGCCGGTGGCGAAGAACACGTCGATCACCACCGAGCCGGTGATCATGCCGACGAAGGCGGGGCCGAGATAGGAAATCACCGGCAGCATGGCGGGCTTCAGCGCGTGGCGGAACACGATCCGGCGTGCGGGCAGGCCCTTGGCGCGGGCGGTGCGGATGAAATCCGCGTTCAGCACCTCCAGCATCGAGGATCGGCTGATCCGCGCGATCGAGGCCATGAACGACGTCGAGAGCGCGATCACCGGCATCACGACATACATCCACTGCCCGCCCTGCCAGCCGCCGCCCGGCAGCCACCCCAGCCAGAGGGTGAAAACCAGGGTCAGGATCGGCGCCATGACGAAATTGGGCAGCACCTGGGCGCCGATCGAGATCCCGACCGCGAGATAGTCGAGGGCGGAGTTGTGCCGGACCGCCGCCGCGACGCCGAGCGAGACCCCCGTCAGCACCGCCACCGCGAAGGCCCAGGCGCCGTAGGTGAGGGTGACCGGAAATCCCTGGGCGATGATCTGGTTGACGCTCTGGTCCTTGTACTGGAAGGACGGACCGAAATCGAACTCGGTGACGATGCCGACGAAATAGCGCCAGATCTGCACCGGAAGAGGCGCGTCGAGCCCGTATTTCCGCTCCAGATTGGCGAGGATTTCGGGCGGCAGCGCGCGCTCGCTGTCGAACGGCCCGCCCGGGGCGGCGTACATCAGCACATAGGAAAGGACGATCAGGACCAGCAGGGTCGGGACCGCCACCGCGAGCCGCTTGAGGAAATAGGCGATCATCGGGCCGCCGCCCGGCCCGTCACTTGGCGACGCGGTAGAGGTTCTTCGAATACCAGTTGTTTTCGACGTTGTCGTAGGGCCAGCCCTTGATGTCGCTCTTCAGCAGGAACGTGTTGGCGTAGTGGTAGATCGGGATGATCGCCATGTCCTCGGCAAGGATCGTCTCGACCTCGACATAGATGCCGGCCGGGTCGTTGGCCGTCTTCGAGCGCCGCATCAGCGCGTCCACCTTCTCGCTGGAATACCGGCCGTCGTTGGCGCCGTGGCTGGTGGTGAGCAGGTCGAGGAAGGTCGAGGCCTCGTTGTAGTCGCCGCACCAGGCCGAACGCGCCACGTCGAATTCCCGCCTCTTGCGGATGTTGAGGTAGGTCTTCCACTCGAAATTGGCGAGCGTCGTCCGCACGCCCAGCTTCTGCTTCCACATCTGGCCGATCACGGTGGCGATCTGCTTGTGGTTCTCGGAGGTGTTGTAGATCAGCTTGAGGGTCAGGTCCCGGACCCCCGATTCCGCGAACAGCCGCCTGGCCTCGGCGTCGCGCTGGCGCTGGCTGAGCCTGGCATAGGCGATGTCGGGCATGCGGAACCCGGCGGTCTTGAGATGGGTGAAGTTGTAGGCCGGCCACTGCCCGCCCTTGAGCAGCCGGTCGACGATCACCTCGCGGTCGATCGCCATGCTGAGCGCCCGCCTGACCCTGACGTCGCGGAGCGCCGCATTCGCGCTCTCCGTATGGTTGATCGCGTAGTAGTAGGAGCACAGCCTGGGCACGCTCCTGGCCTCGTCGGGCAGCTCCTTCTTCAATCTCGGATACTGGCCGGGCGGCAGCGGCTCGAGATGGTCGAGCTCGCCGGCGCGGTAGCGCGTCAGCGCCTGGTTGACGTCGTTGATCACCAGCCCCGTGACCTTTTCGACGATCACCTTGTCGGCACCCCAATATATCGGGTTCTTCACCCGGCTGTGGAACTCGTTGAGCACCACCTCCTTGAGCATATAGGCGCCGTTCGAGACCATGTTTCCGGGCGCCGTCCATTGCTTCCCATGCGCCTCGATCGTCGCGCGGTGCACCGGAAACAGGGTGGCGTAGGTGGTCATCGCCGGAAAATAGGGCAAGGGCCGGTTCAGCTTCACCACCAGCGTGCGGTCGTCGGCGGCGCGGACGCCAAGCGAAGCGGGAGGCTTCTTTCCGGCCAGGATCTCCTTTGCATTCGCCATCTGGGTGAGTTCGAGATACCAGCCATAGGGCGATGCCGTCGCGGGGTCGACCGCGCGCCGCCAGGCATAGACGAAATCATGCGCGGTCACCGGATCGCCGTTCGACCACCTCGCATCCCGGCGCAGGGTGAAGCTGTAGGTCGTGTTGCCGTCCGACGCCGCGTAATGCGTCGCCACCCCGGGGACCAGCCTGCCGTCGGCGTCCTGGCTCAGCAGCCCCTCGAACAGGTCCCGGATCACGTGGAAACCTGCGACCTCCTCGTTGAGCTGCGGGTCGAGGGTCGGGAACTGGTCGAGCAGGCGGTAGGTGAAGCTCTGGTTGTCCGACAGCGCCTCGCCGGTCGCGGGATGGGTCCCGGCGGCCCCGGCGCCCGCGGCCAGAACCAGCGCCGCCGCGGCGACCGCCGCCTTCAGGGTGTTTCGCGAAATCTGGATCGGCATGTCTTTCTCGTATGGAGTCTGGGTCTATCTGGGCGCCGGCCTGCGGAATACCGGCGACGGGTGAATTCCCCCCACAAGCTGGGCAGGCAAAAGGTTAGTCGAAGGCCGGATTCGGCTCCAGCGGGTTCGCCAGGGCAACGCGGGAACAATAGTCCCGTCCACCTCTCGAAACACCGAATCGAATTCCTAAATATAGACAAGAGGAACATGCGGCCGGCCGCTCTGCAAATGAAGGGAGCGGAAACATGTTCGGAGATTACGGATACCCATCGGCTATTTTTGTCTTCGCCCGGCGCGGCCCGGTCTTGCCGCCGGCAACGGACTCCAGTCTCCCTGCAAAGAGCCACGCCCGCGCGGCGACTACACGCCTGTCCGGTGTCGGCAGGCGGATGCGCGGCTTCATCGGGCGGGCCGCGATCGCCGTCGCGGTGCTGGCGGGGATACCGGCACTGGCGGAGCCGGCGGCGGCGCAGACCCCCGCCGCGGTCGGCATCGCGGCGGAGCGCGAGGCATATGTGTTCGGTCTCGACGACGTGGCTTTCGTGCTCACGCGAAGCGGCGCGACGGACGGGGAGCTCGCCGTCGGCGTGAAGCTGACCCAGACGCAGAACTTTCTCGATGCGAGCTCGCTGATGCAGACGGTGACCTTCGCCCCGGACGCCTCCATTGCGACGTTGACCATCGCCCGCAGCAAGTTCTTGTCCGCGGTCACCCAGTCCGGCGCGCTCTCGGCGGCGATCGCGCCCGGGGACAAGGAATACGAGACGGGCATGCCGTCCTCGGCGACGGTGCGGCTGGCGGCGGCGGACCCGGCGATCACGGTCCGTCATCAACGGGCCTCCTATGTCTTCGCCGAGGGCGCCGACGGGACCAACCGTGCGGTTCTGGTGGCGCGCACCGCCGACGGCCTTCCCAAACCCGGAAGCAGGTTCGCCGTATCGCTGGTAACGCAGGCGGTATCCGGCGGCGCAACGTCCCCGGAAGACTACGTGGCGCTGTCGAAGGAGATCGTCTTCGCGCCGGACGACTTCGCGGCCGTTGGCAGCGCCTGGGAAGCGCGCCGGGAGGTGCCGGTGGGCGTGGTCGACGACCCGGAGGTCGAGGCGGACGAGGCGGTCGACCTCGTGCTCGAGAGGTCGCCGGGCCTCCCGGCGGTCGTCGCCCTGCGCGATGTCGACGGGACGACCCCCTGCGGCGCGGACGGCTGCGCCGCGCGGGCGACGATCCGGGACAATGACGGGCCGCAACCGCCCGCGATCGCCATTATCGCCTTCGCATCCCCCGCCGGGACCTACGCGATCGGCGACGAGATCCGGGTGTCGGTGGCCTTCGACAAGCCGGTGACGGTGACCGCGACGCCCGCCGCGAGACCTTCTCTCGAACTCGACATCGGCGGAGCGGCGCGGCAGGCCGGCTACCGGAGCGGCGGCGGCTCGACCACGCTGGTCTTCGCCTATGCCGTCGCCGAGGGCGACGAGGACGCCGACGGGATCGCGATCGGCGCCGACCGGCTGACCGCGCCGGCGGGAAGCCTCGTCGGTCCCGCGGGCGCGGCCGTGTCGTTGACCCATCCGGCGGTGCCCCCAGATCCGGACCGCAAGGTGGACGGCGTGCGTCCCACCGCCCTGTTCGCGACGGTCGACCGGGGAAAGCTGGCCGTGAGCTGGGACGAAGCGCTGACGATCGAAGATGGGCTCGGCATCCCCGGCGGTTTCGTGGCTATCGTCGGCGGCACGCCCAAATCCCTGGCCGCCGTCGGGGTGAGCGAACGGCTGGTAACGCTCGCGCTGGACGGCACCGTCGGCAACGGGGAGTGGGTCACGGTGTCCTACACCCCGCCCGACGCCCGGCCGATACGAGATGTCGCGGGCAATCCCGCCGCCGGCTTCTCGCTGACGGTGACCGCCGGCGAGCGCGGCATCTGCACCCGCACGCCGGTGGTGCGCGACCGGATCATGGTGCTGCTGCGCCATGCGGTGACGCCGGCCTACACGGGCGACTGCGCGGGGGTGGGGGCGGAAATGCTCGCCCGGATACGGTCGATGGATATCGTCCCGCCCCTGGAGCGGGTCACGACGCTCCGGGCGGGCGACTTCGCGGGTCTCTCGGGCGTGCGCAATCTCTACATCGTCGAGCACCCGGGGCTGACGGCTCTGGAGACCGGCGTCTTCCGGGGGCTGACCCGGCTTGAGACGCTGCGTTTGCACCGGAACGGCATCGCGACGGTGCGGGCGGGGGCGTTCCAGGGCCTGCCGGCGCTTCGTCTGCTGAGCCTCAGAGAGAATCGGATCGCGACCCTCCCCCCGGGCGCGTTCGAGGGCCTCGGCGGGCTCGAATTCCTCAGCCTCCAGGACAACCGGCTCGCCGCCTTCCCCTTCGACGAATTCGAGGCCCTGCCGAAGCTCGGGCGCGGCACGTATCACGCATCCGGGCTCTACCTCTCGGGCAACCCGGGCTATGTCAACGGCGTGCAGGCGACGCAAAGCTCGCTCGCCGTCGCGCCGGGCGGAACCGCCGCCTACCGGCTGCGGCTGACCGCCGCGCCGAGCACCGCGGGGGCGCGGGTGGCCGTAACGCCGCCGGAGGGGTTGAGCGCCTCGCCGGAGGCGGTCGTCTTCGACGGGCGGGGCAAAGACTGGTTCCGCGCGCGCGAGGTCGCGGTGACGGCGGCCCCGGACACCGCGCTCGGCGAGGCGCGGGTGACCCACGAAGTGACGTCCTGGAACTACGCGTCTTTCATGCGCGCGCCGGCACCGTCGGTGACGGTGCGGATCGCCGGCACCGCACGGGCGGCGTCGCCGGCTCTCGCGATCGCCGATGCTGAAGTCCGCGAGGGGGCGGGCGCGATCCTCGCCTTCGCGGTCACCCTGTCATCGCCGCAACAGGACGCTGTGACGGTGGACTGGCTGACGAAGGACGGCACCGCCCGGGCGGGCGCGGATTACGAAGCAGGCTCGGGCATGCTTCGATTCGACCCGGGCGAGACCGCGAAAAAAATTTCGGTGGCGGTCATCGACGATTCCCATGACGAGGGATCGGAGACGCTGACGCTCACCCTCGGCAACGCTTTGGGCGCACGGATCGCCGACGCCACGGCGATTGGGACGATCGTCAACGGGGACGCGATGCCGGTCGCCTGGCTCGCGCGCTTCGGGCGCACGGTGGCGGACCAGGTGCTGGCGGCGGTGACCGACCGCATGGCAGCGCCGGGCAAGCGCGGCTTCGAGGGCCGGCTGGCGGGAACGCGCATCGGCGGAAACCCGGCGGAACGGGAAACAGCGAGCAATCCGCCGCGCGGAGAAACCCGGAGCGTCGGCGGGCGCGACATCCTCACCGGCACCGGTTTCGCCCTCTCTGGCGGTACCGATGACGGCGAATTCGGGGCGATCTGGGGCCGGGCGGCGATCGCGCGGTTCGACGGGCGCGAGGGCAAACTCTCGCTCGACGGCGAGGTGACCACCGGAATACTGGGCGGCGACTGGACGAGCGGCCGGTGGACCGGCGGGCTGGCGATCTCGCGGAGCGACGGAAGCGGCGCGTACCGGGACGGCGGGGACGGCGGCGAGATGGACTCGACCCTCGTCGGCCTCTGGCCCTGGGCAGGCTACGCCGTCGGCGAGCGCGTCTCCGTCTGGGCGCTCGGCGGCTATGGCGAGGGCAGGCTCACGCTCACGCCTTCGGGCGGGACGCCGATCGCCGCGGATATCGACACGCGGGCGGCGGCCGCGGGGCTCCGCGGCGCGTTGATCGCGCCGTCGGAAACCTCCGGCTTCGCGCTCGCGGCGACCACGGATGCGATGCTCGTGCGCACCGGTTCGGACGCCGCCTTGGGGCTTGCGGCCGCAAGCGCCGGCGCGACCCGGCTCCGCCTCGGCCTGGAGGGGTCGTGGCGCGCCATCGAGTTCGACGGCGGCCGGCTGATTCCCGGCTTCGAGATCGGCATCCGCCGCGACGGGGGCGATGCGGAAACCGGCTTCGGGCTGGATTTCGGCGGCGGCATCGCCTGGGAGAACCCGTCATACGGCCTCAGGGCCGAGGTGAAGGGCCGCTCCCTGATCGCCCACGCGGATGAGGCATTCCGCGAGCGCGGCTTCGCGGCATCGCTGGTCTGGAACCCGGACCCCGCCACGGCGCTCGGCCCGTCGCTCTCGCTGCGCCAGTCCCTGGGCGCCCCGGCCGCGGGCGGCAAGGATGCCCTGCTGCGGCGCGCGACCCCGGCCGGTGCGGGCTCCGGCGCCAAGGCGGCGGCGAGCCGGCGCTTCGAAGCGACGATCGGCTACGGCTTGCCGCTGGCGGGCGGGCGCTTGGCGGGAACGCCGGAGCTCGGCGTCGGGCTCTCGGATAGCGGCCGCGAGCTGCGCCTCGCCTGGCATGTCGGCGCTGCGGCGCCGGGCGGGCCGGATCTCGATTTCCGCCTCGAAGGCGCAAGGCGCGAGAGCGGCGGCCGCGAGCCCGAGCACGCGATCCGGCTCGGCCTGACGCTGCGCAGGTAAGGATCGGGCGATCGGAGATCAGCCGGAGCCGGCCTCGCGGGCGGCGGCTTCCTCGGCGACGAGCTCTTTCTTGGACAGCTTGCCGATCATCGTCTTGGGGAGCTCGCCGCGGAACTCGACATGCTTGGGCATCTCGTGCCGGCCGAGCTTGTCGGCGAGGAATTCGGTCAGCCCGGCGGCGTCCAGCGCCGCGCCGTCCTTGAGCTTGACGAAGGCCTTGACCGCCTCGCCGGTGTAGTCGTCGGGCACGCCGATCACCGTGACCTCCTCCACGGCGGGATGGCGGTAGATCCCCTCCTCCACCTTGCGCGGGAACACGTTGAAGCCGCTCACCAGCACCAGGTCCTTCTTGCGGTCGATGATGAAGGCATAGCCGTCCTCGTCGAGATGGCCGACATCGCCGGTGAGCAGCCGTCCGTCGACGACGGTCACGGCGGTTTCCTCGTCGCGGCCCCAATAGCCCTTCATCACCTGCGGGCCGGAGACGCAGATCTCCCCGTCCTCGCCCTGCGCGAGCAGCTTGCGGGGGTCCTCCTTGTCGACGATCGCGATCGAGGTGCCGGGCATCGGGAGGCCGATCGAGCCCTCCTTGTTGAGCCCGTCGAGCGGGTTGGCGGTGGCCAGCGGCGAAGTCTCGGTCAGCCCGTAACCCTCGACCAGCTTGCAGCCCGACAGGGTCTCGAAGCGGCGCTTGATTTCGGCCGGCAGGGGGGCGCCGCCCGACAGGCAGACCTTGATCGAGGTGAGGTCGAACTTGTCGAGCCTGGGGTGGTTGACGATCGCGGTGTACATCGTCGGCACGCCGGGGAACAGCGTCGGCTTCTTCTTCGTCACGTCCTGGAGCACCGGGTCGAGCTCGAAGCGCGGGCGCATGACGATCGAGCCGCCCAGCGCGATCGTCAAATTCATCACCACGGTCATGGCGAAGACATGGAAGAAGGGCAGCACCCCCATCATGCGTTCTTTGCCGGGTTCGAGATCCGGCGTCCACATCCGCGCCTGATGGGCGTTGGCGTGGAGATTGGCGTGGGTGAGCATCGCGCCCTTGGAGACCCCGGTGGTGCCGCCGGTGTATTGCAGGACGGCGATATCCGCCCTCGGGTCGATCTCGGGCGGCGCCCCCTTCCCGTCATTGTCGAGCAGCCGGCGGAAGGCGATATGCTCGTGATCGTCCGGCACTTTGGCGATTTCGCCCCGCTTGAGCAGCGGGAACAGGAGGTTACTGGGGAACGTCAAGACGTCCTGCAGATCGCCGACGACGAGCTTGCTCACCCGGCTCCGCGCGAGCAGCGCCGCCATTTTCGGGTACAGCGCGGCGAGGCTCAGCGTCACCATGATGTCGGTTTCGGAATCCTCGATCTGGTAGGCGAGCTGGTCTTCCGAATTGAGCGGGCTGTAATTGACCACCGTGCCGCCGGCCTTGAGGATGCCGAAATACGCCACCACGAATTGCGGGCAGTTGGGCAGGAACAGCCCCACCCTGACGCCCTTGCCGACGCCGAGCCGGCGAAACCCGGCGGCGGCGCGCGCGACCAGGTCGCCGAGCTCGGCGTATGAGTAGCGCTTGCCGAGGAAGTCCATGCTCTCGTGGCCGGGGAAGCGTTCGACCGCCTGGTCGAGGATCGCGAATAGCGGGCCTTCCGGGATTTCGGAATCCCAGCGCACGTTCTCGGGATATTTTGCGAGCCACGGGCGGTCGGTCACCTTCCCTCTCCTCGATTGCCGGCCCTCTCCTCGATTGCCGGGCGGCGGGGCGGGGCGATGGTAGCCCGGTCAGGCGAGGCGGTCGATCTCGGCGAGATCCGCTTCGGTGAGAGACCATCCCGCCGCGCCGGCGTTGCGCGCAACCTGTTCGGGCGAGGTGGCGCCGGCGATCACGCTCAGGATCCCCGGCTTCGCGGCGAGCCAGGAGATCGCGAGCTCCAGCAGGCTGCGGTCATGCGCCGCGGCGAACCGCTCCAGCCGCTCGACCTCCTCCCACTCGGCATCGGAGACCAGACCGGCCGAGAGCCGCGTCCGCCCGGGCCAGGGCGCGCCGCGCTTGTACTTCCCGGTGAGCAGCCCGTTGGCCAGCGGGTAATAGGGCAGGATGCCCATCCCGGACTCCGCGCAGGCCGGCGCGACGTCGCTTTCGATCGCCCGGTCGAGCAGGCTGTAGCGGTTCTGGGCGGTGACGAAGGCGCACCAGCCCCGCTCGTCCGCGATGCTGCGGGCCTCCGCGATCTGGTCGCCGGAGAAATTGGAACAGCCGACGAACCGCACCTTGCCCTGGCGCACCAGCCCGTCGAGCGCCCCCAGCGTGTCGGCGATCGGGGTGGACGGGTCGGGGCGGTGGATCTGGTAGAGGTCGATCGCGTCGGTGCGCAGGCGCTTCAGGCTGCCCTCGACCGCCTTGACGATCCTGCGCGGCCGCGCGCCGCCGCTCCAGCCGAACTTGGTGGCGATGGCGATGGCGCGGCGCCTGGCGCCGAGCGCCTTGCCGAGATAGGTCTCCGACCGTCCGCCGCCATAGGAGTCGGCGGTATCGAAGAGGGTGATCCCGGCATCGAGCGCGGCGTGGATGACCGCGCCCGATTCGCGCTCGCCCAGGCGCCGGCCGAAATTGTTGCAGCCGAGCCCGACCGCCGAGACGGTGAGCCGATCGCCGCTCTCGCCGCCGACCGACCTGAACTCCATCCGCCCTTCTCCCCCTTGCCTTCTTCGGTCACGGTCGGGTGTGCGTCGATCTTCGGGATCGGAATCGTCCGACGGCCCCCGGAGCTTGGGGGGCAGCTTCGGTCATCGTCGTGTCTTGACGATCGCCCTGCCGCTCACTCTCCGGTCGCCGGGCGGCGCGGATCAAGGCGCCCTTCGATCTTCGCGACGCGCTCCCCAATGATGTGGAGCTCCTTGCGCATATCGGTAAGTCCGTTATGGACTGCCAGCCAGATCGCCCCAAAGCCTAGTACAAACGCCGGTACCAGCACGGCGGCCAAGGGAAGCGCGGCGTCGAGGATGTTCGCGAAGTCCATGCTCACTCTTTCGCCCGGGGCTCCAATTTACGAAGAATCCCGGTGCCATTCTACCACAGGTTGGCCCAACCCTCTCCCTGTACGGTGCACCGACTCCCCGGGAAACCCGAACTCCATCCGCCGCGCTCCGCCCTACCCCGCCGCCTCCTGCGCCGCCTTCCAGCCGTTCCACGCGCGCAGGGAATCGTGCGCCGTCCCCTCATGCTCGGTGAATTCACGGGATTCGGCGTCGTCCTCGGCGGTGAACTCGAAGCGGTAGCCGTTGGGGTCGTGAAAATAGATCGAGCTGCAGATGCCGTGCCGGATCGGCCCCTCATAGGCGACGCCGGCGGCGCTCAGGCGGTCGGCCCATTGGGCGAGCGCGTCGTGGTCGGCGACCCGCATGGCGAAGTGGAGGTCCATGCCCCAGCGGGTCTTGTAGAGCTCGTCCGGGTCGTCGTCTTCGCGGAACGGCACGTCGAAAAAGGCGAGGTAGTTGGACTGCCCCGGCTCGGCGCGATGGCTGCCGATGTCGAAGAAGATGTGCATGTAGCTCACCGCCTCGCCGGTGGTCGGGTGCTCGTCGATCTTCAACGCCATCACCAGAGGAAAGCCGATCCTGTCCTCCCAGAAGGCGCGGGTCTCCTCGGCGTCGCGGCAGCGATAGGCCGAATGGTGGAGGCCGAGCGCCGGGATCTCGCGTTGGCTTGCGGTCATGGATAGCCCCCCTTTGCAGTTGTCGTCGGCGCGACTCTAGCCCGGATTTCCCGCCGCGGTCACGGGCTGTGTCGAATACGCGACCCGATCGGACTTCGAGCGGCGGGATGCGCGTCCCCAATGCAGAAACCGCTTGCGTCCGCGCCACGTTGGCAGTAATGGCGTTTGCGTTCGATGCGTTGGGACCGGACGACGGTGGCTTAGGGTTCCCTGGTGGGGCGAAGCGGGGAGGTCGCGATGTCGAGCGTCATTCCGTTCGTTGAACCGGCGCGGCGGCCGATCCGCGAGCGAGGCCGCGGGTGAAATCCCATGCGCGCGTCGCCGTGGTCGGCGGCGGCGTCATGGGGGTCGGACTCCTCTACCACCTCACCGAGGAGGGGTGGTCGGATTTGGTCCTGATCGAGAAAGGCGAGCTTACATCCGGCTCGACCTGGCACGCGGCCGGGCTGGTTCCGCATTTCATCGGCAGCCTCAACATGGCCAAGGTGCATCTTTACGGCTCCCGGCTCTACCAGCGGCTGGAGGCGGAGACCGGCCAGGCCACGGGCTGGCACGGCTGCGGCGCCATCCGGCTTGCGACCAATCGGGACGAGGTCGACTGGTTCCACTATGTGCAGGGCGTGCTGCGCTGCGTCGGCGCGGAGTGCCACCTCATCGGTCCCGCCGAGATCGCCGCCCTGCACCCGTTGCTGGACACCGAGGGCGTGCTGCTGGGCGCCTACACGCCGGGCGACGGGCACACCGATCCCGCCAGCAGCACCATGGCCATGGCCGCCGGCGCGCGCGCCGGCGGCGCCGAGATCTATCTCCGCAACCGGGTCGTCGACATCGTCCGGCGGCCCGACGGAGGCTGGGACGTCGTCACCGAGCAGGGCACCATCGTCGCCGAACACGTGGTCAACGCCGCCGGCGGGTTCGCGCCCCGGATCGGGGCCATGGTCGGGCTCGAGGTCCCGATCGTCAACATCGTCCATCAGTATCTGGTGACCGAAGACCTCGACGCGGTCGCCGCGCTGGAGCGCGAGCCCCCGGTCGTCCGCGACCCCCGCGCGTCGTGCTACTACCGCCAGGAGCGGCAGGGGCTGATCGTCGGCCCCTACGAGACCGATGGCGCCGAGGCATGGGCGCTGGACGGCATCGACTGGTCGTTCGACGCCGAGCTGTTGCCGCCCGACATCGACCGCCTGATGCCGTGGCTCGAATTGGCCGCCAAGCGCATCCCGGCGTTCGAGAACGCGGGGATCATGCGGGTCGTCAGCGGGCCCATCACCCACACGCCGGATGGCGGATTTCTCATCGGACCGGCCCCCGGGCTGGAGAATTTCTGGATGTGCTGCGGCGCCGGCATCGGCATCACCCAGGGTCCCGGCGCGGGGAAGTATCTGGCGCAGTGGATGGTCCACGGCCAGACCGAGATCAACGTGCGCGAGATGGAGGCCAGACGGTTCGGCAAGTGGTCGATCGGCAAATACAGCCTGACGAAGGCGATCGACGAGTACCACCAGATGTACCAGGTGCGCTATCCGGGCGAGTACCGCGATGCCGGCCGGCCGGTCACGACCACGCCGATCTACCGGAAGCTCGCGGCGCGCGGCGCCGTTTTCGCCGAGACCTTCGGATGGGAGCGGGCGAAGTGGTTCGCGCCGGACGGCGCCGGGGAACAATACGGTTTCCGCCGCATGAACTGGTTCGACGCGGTGGCCGGGGAATGCCGCGCCGTGCGCGAGCGCGTGGGCGTGCTGGATCTGTCGGCCTTCTCCAAGTTCGACGTCACCGGCCGCGACGCGGCCGCGTTTCTCGATCGCATCGTCGCCAATCGCGTACCGCGGAACGGCCGGGTCGTCCTCGCCCACGCCTTGACCGAGCTCGGCGGCATCGAGAGCGAGTTCACGGTGACGCGGCTGGACGAGAGCCGGTTCTATCTGCTGTCGGCCGCCGTCGCCCGGATCCACGACCATGACTGGCTGGTGCAGCACCGGCGCGCGGTCGAGGATTTGGAGATAACCGACGTTACCGACGATTACGGGGTGCTCGCCGTCACCGGTCCGCGCTCGCGCGAGCTGCTCGCCAGGCTGACCGGCGCCGATCTCGGCAATGCCGCCTTCCCCTGGCTGTCGGCGCGCGAGATCGAAATCGCGGGCGTCCCGGCACGCGCGCTCCGGGTGTCCTATGTGGGCGAGCTCGGGTGGGAGCTCCACCATCCGATGGCCCGCATGGAAGCGCTCTACGACGCCATCATGGAGGCGGGCGAAGAATACGGCGCGGCGGATGTCGGCCTCTATGCCATGAACGCGCTCCGCATGGAGAAAGCCTACAAGGCCTGGGGCCTGGAGTTGACCACCGAGCTCACGCCGATCGAGGGCGGGCTCGACCGCTTCGTCGACATGGAGAGCCGGTTCATCGGCAGGGACGCGGTGGCCGAGCGGGCAAGCAAGGGTGTCGACACCCGCCTGGTCTATCTGTCGGTGGACGCCGTGGACGCGGACGCGCACGGCAACGAGCCGGTCTACGCCGACGGCCGCGTCGTCGGGCTTACGACCGGCGGCGCCTATGGCTACACCGTCGGCCGGAGCATCGCCTTTGCCTTCGTCGAGCCGGATCTCGCCGCGCCGGGCACCGAGCTCGAAATCGCGATCCTCGGACGCCGCCGCGGCGCCAAGGTGCTTGCCGAACCGCTTTATGACCCTGGGAGTGAGCGATTGAAATCATAGCGAACGGACGGCGTGGGAGCGCCGCGAGTTCGCACTCGATGGGAGAACCCTGGAATGAACGAGATCCTGACGAAGGCCGACTTCTATTTCGGTCCGCGCTATCGCAAGTCCCCCTTCTTCGAGGCCACGCGCCGGGCCGGGTGCAAGGCCTGGGGGATCTACAACCACATGTACATTCCGAACTACTACGACGATCCCATCGAGGAATATCGAAGCCTGACCGAGGATGTGACGCTGTGGGACGTGAGCGTCGAGCGCATCGTCGAGATCACCGGGCCGGACGCATCCGAGTTCACCAACAGGCTGACCCCCCGGGATTTGACGAAATGCGCGGTCGGGCAGGGCAAATACGTGCTGATCACCGCCGAGGACGGCGGCATCGTGAACGAGCCGGTCTTGCTGCGTCTGGGCGAGAACCAGTGGTGGCTGGCGCTGTCGGATTTCGATGCGGGGCTGTGGGCGCGCGGCTATTCGGTGGCATGCGGGCTGGACGTGACGGTCCGCGAACCCGAAATCTACCCGGTGCAGGTACAGGGCCCCAAATCCAGGGACGTGATGACCGCGCTGTTCGGCGATGAGGTCGCCAAAATCCGCTACTACTGGACCATGGAGACCGATCTCGACGGCATTCCGGTGCTCATCAGCCGCACCGGGTGGAGCGCCGAGATCGGCTTCGAAATCTATCTCCGCGATCCGAGCCGCGGCGAAGAGCTGTGGGACCGGATCATGGAAGCGGGAAAGCCGCATTGCATCCGGCCGATCGCGCCGTCGCAGATTCGCCGCATCGAGGCCGGGATATTCCGCTACGGCGCCGACATGACGATCGACAACAACCCGTTCGAGATCATGGGGTTCGAACGGCTGGTGGAGGACCAGAGCGCGGACTATATCGGCAAGGAAGCGCTGATGCGGATCAAGGCGGAAGGGGTGAGCCGGAAACTGGTCGGCATCGTGCTCGACGGCGAGGAGGAAATCCAGGGACGTCCCGATGTCGCGCCCGTATACAAGGACGGCGAGGAAATCGGACGGGTGACGGTGATCGTCTGGTCGCCGCGCATGCAGAGGAATATCGGCTATGTCTGGGTGCCCATCGAGATGGCGTCCCCCGGCAATGCGCTCGAAGTCAGCACCCTGACCGGGACGGCCACGGGGAAGACCGCCGCCCTGCCGTTCTTCGATCCCAGGAAATCGGTACCCGCCCAGAGCCTCGCGGCCGGTTGAGCCGACATGCCGACAAAAATCGCCCGCCGGCCGAACCGGTCGGCGGGCGCGGCCGCTACCCGTCGTGGGGCCGGTTTCTCGAGGCCTGTATCTTCCGCATGCGGTCCGGCCAGGTGGACCGCATGAAGGCCAGGATGTCCCAGATCTCGTCGTCGGTCAGCACGTCGCCGAAACCCTGCATGCCGCTCTTGAACCCGGCGATGCCGCGCGCCGCCATCAGCGCCTTGCCGCCGAGCCTGGTGTAGTCGAAGAGCAGCCGGTTGTCGTGGTGCCAGGTGTGGCCGGTGGCGTCATGCGGCGGTGCCGGGAGCAGCCCGTCCTTGCCGATCCGGCGCCAGTTCGGCTGGCCTTCGAGCTTGGCGCCGTGGCAGGACGCGCAGTGCTCCTTGTAGAGGATGCGCCCGCCCGCCAGGTCGCGCCTCTCGAGCTCATGGTCGGCCAGCGCGGGGGCGGACAGCAGCAGCGCGAGGAGCGCCAAAGCGCGCGTCACGCGACCTCGACCCAGGTCTTCATCCCCGACGCCTGGTGCGCCAGGGTATGGCAGTGGATCAGCCATTTGCCCGGGTTGTCGAACACGCAGAGCACGTCCCGGCTCTGGCGCGCATCCACCAGCGTGGTGTCGCGGTAACGGCCGGGCGCGCCGTCCGCGCCGAGTTCGTGGAAATGGTGGCCGTGGATGTGGATGCCGTGCGGAAACGCGGTGTCGTTCCGCATGGCGATGCGCACCGTCTCGCCGCGCGCGAAGCGCTGCCACGGCGCGTGCGCCATGCCGGAACGGTCGTTGAAGGCCCAGAAGTCGTTCCCCCCGTGGCGCCCGCCCATCGCGCCGCCCTGCATGGCGAGCGTCAGCCGCCGCGCTCCGCCGCGGTCCGGCGATCGGGATGCCGGTTTGCGGCAAGGGCGCGATCGGCCCGCCGCGCGGCGCGGGGTTGGCGCCCTCGACGGCGATGGTGCCGAGCGCGTAGGGCTCGCCCCGGGGCAGGAGGTGGAAGGTGACCGGCCCGGCCACGTCGAGCACGATGTCGGTCCGCTGGGCGGGGGCGAGCACCGGCTCGCCGAGCGGCTCCGGGGCGGCGAGCGGCATCCCGTCCTCGGCCACGATCCTGCCGCTGCCGCCGCCGATCCGCACCCGGAAGGTCCGCGCCGTGGCGGTGTTGATCAGCCGCAGCCGGACCCGGTCGCCGCGGCGCACCGTGTCGCGCGAGAAAAACGCCCGCCCGTAATTGCCGAGCCGCCCGGCATGGGAGAAATCGTGGCGGTCGCCGAAGCTCGGGTGCAGCGCGCCCTCGCGGGTCAGGCGCCAGTCGTCGAGCACCACCGTGATGTCGTGGTCCAGCTTCGGCGGGTCGCGCTCGTCGACGATCAGCGGGCCGTAGAGCCCCTGCGCCACCTGCTCCCAGGACCGGTGATGCGCGTGGTACCAGTAGGTGCCGGGATAGGGCACGGCGAAGTCGTAGGCGAAGCTCTCGCCGGGCGCGACGGCGTCCTGGGTGAGCCCCGGCACCCCGTCCATCGCGTTGTCGATATGAATGCCGTGCCAGTGGATCGCCGAGCCCCGGTCGATCCCGTTCTCGAAGGCGACGGCTATCCTTCCGCCCTCCCGGGCGCGGATCTCGGGCCCCGGCGTGGCGCCGTTGAAGCCCAGCATCGCCGTCGGCCCCTCGATGTCGGGCAGCAGTCGGACGGTGACCGGCCCGGCCTTCAGCCGCATCGTCGCCGCCCGGCCGGTCGCCGGCAGGACGGCGCACGCGGCGGCGGACGCGAGGAATTGCCTTCGGTTCATCGAACCCCCCGACGGTTGCGGGGAAGATGGCACAGACCGCGATCCGCTCCAAGGCTTCGGGCGGGTGCCGGCCTCCCGAAACGCGTCGGAGCCTGCCCCGAGCGGAGCCGAAGGGCCGCTGCTCAGGGCGAAAGGCGGCCCGTCATCCCGAATGGGCGCGCAAGCGCCGTGTCGAGGGACGGTCGGCGACCGAAGGGGCCGTGACCGGGGTCGCGAGCTGGTCGACGATCCTTTGGGCCGCGCCCTCCACGTCGATCATCGATGCGTGGCCGCCCGCGATTTCGAGGACCTGGGCGTATCTCGCCTTGAGGAATGCGACCTCGTCCGCGGTCAACCGCCCGACCGCCCCGTCCATCGTGCCGTAGGCGTAGATCACCTTGGACAGGTCGGTCCTGGCGAGGAGCCGGGTGTAGCGGTGCCTGCCGACCGCCCCCTGGAACGCCAACCGTAGCCGGACCGACTGGGGCAGCATGCCGTTTTCGAGCATCACCTCCGGATCGTCGACAAGGTCGAGCGAGACGAGGGTGGTGCCGTCGTCTTCGTATCCGTAGATCTCGGTGCCGCGCTCGCGGAGCTTGCCCAACCGGTTCTCGTACATCTTCCGTTCGATGTCGAGCCGGCCCGCCATGATGACGTAGCGGTCCGCCGCGCCCGGCCCCTTGAGCGCCAGATAGCGGGGCACGATGAACGACCCGAAGGAGTGGCTGAACACCACCACCCGCTTGCCCTGGGCCTTGAAGTGGCGGATCACCCGGTCGAGGATCTCGACGCTCACATCCATCTCCGCCTGGATCTGCTCGACGCTGTCGAGCCTTTCGTCGTCGAGCAGCCCGGCGTTGAAGGTCTGCGCCTGATGGACGTTGAGCAGGATCTTGCTTTCGTGGCCCGGGAACTGGGTCAACGCATCCTCGCCTTCGAGCGACGACCGCGGGCCGCCCAGCGAGAACAGCCAGACGGTGTCGGCGTCGGGGTCGCCGCCCGGCACGGTCTCGTAGAGCGCCGACACGTCCCCACTCAGCATGGTGAACGGGACGAAGCGCCGGGCGACGATCCGTCTCGTCGCGACGACCTTCTCGCGCTCGATCAGCGTGTAGAGATCGGCCTTGCTCTGGTCCGCGCAGCCGCGCCCGATACCCCCCGCCCCGATCCTGAATGTCAGGCTGAGCCGCGCCGCCGTCTCGCCGCGCCGCGTGTCGCGGTCGATCTCGAGCCCGACCCGCGCGCAGTCGAGCCGGTAGCTCGCGCCGGCCGAGAACCGCCAGCCGTTTCCGCGATCCGCGCCGGACGCCCCTTCCACCCGGCCGCCGCGGTCGATTTCGTAGAACGCCCGGCCTTTCAACGCCCAGCGGTCGTCGACCGCGAAGCGGTAGCGGAGCTCGGGGCCGCTCACAGCGTATTCGGTCAGGCGCGCCGGGCCGTCGACCCATTCGACCCGGTCGGAGAGCGGGATGTAGTAATTCGCGCCGATGCGGCTTCTTCCGGTCTGGTAGTCCGCCCCGAGGCTTCCCCGCCGGTGCGCCCTGGTGCGGCCGAGGTCGGAGATCCAGTTCTGGTCGTAGAACGCGTTCACCCCGACGATGCCGCCGGCGCCCTCGAACCGGTAGGCGATCCCGAGCGAGCCGCCATACAGGTTTCGCTCCTCCGGCCCGCGCGAAAGAACCAGACCGGGCTGGATGAAGAGGGCGCTCTTGTGCCGGGTTTCCGGCCACAGAGGGATCGCCGCGTCGAGTTCGACGCGGGCCGCGGCGCCGCGCTCTTCTTTTTCGCCGCTGGCGGCGATCTCGTAATAGGGCCGTTGCCCGCCGGCGCCGTCCGCCGCGCCGGCGGCGATCGCGACGACCGCCGCTGCCGCCAGGCCAAGGAATGCGTTCGCCGGACCGCGGGGTTCGCCGCCGTGCCGGGCGGCGTGAATACGCGGTTCAGGGCTTTCGAACATAACCTGTCTGCATAAATACCCCCCGGTCGGTGGGGATATTAATCATAACATATTTGTTATATGTCATTTAAATATGTTTCGGCGCAGGGCGGGCGCGGAAAATCGTTCTGTCGCCGGCCCTCGCGCATCGCGCGCCGCTTTGGCAGGATGGCCCCGCCATGGCGCGGGAAAAGACCGACCAGCCGCCGCTCTACATGACCACCAGGGAGGTGGCGGAGCTGTTGCGGGTGAAGGAGCGCAAGATCTACGACCTCGCGGCGGCGGGGGAGATTCCGCACCGCCGGATCACCGGCAAGCTTTTGTTCCCGCGCGCCGAGCTCATGGACTGGGCCGGGGTCGGCAGCGGCGCGCTCGCGGCCCGGCCGATGGTGCTGGCCGGCTCGCACGACCCGCTGCTCGAATGGGCGGTGCGCGAATCGGGCTCGGGCCTGGCGACCATCCTCAACGGCAGCGTCGACGGGCTGCAACGCTTCGTCGACCGCGAGGCGGCGATTGCCGGCATCCACTTCCGCGACCCGAACGGCTGGAATATCCAGGCCGTCGAGGACTGGCGGCTAGTCGGCTGCGTGCTGCTGACCTGGACGGTGCGCGCGCGCGGGCTGATCCTGTCGCGCCGGGTTTACGACCGCGTGAGAAGCGTCGCCGACCTCAGGGGAATGCGGGTTGCCTTCCGCCAGCCCGGCGCCGCGGCGGCGGCGCTGTTCCGGGACATGCTGTGGCAAGAAGGGATGACGACGGAGGACGTGGTGCCGCTCGCGACGCCCGCCTGGACGGAGAGCGAGGCGGCGGCGGCGGTCGCGTCGGGCGAGGCCGATGCGGCGCTCGGGATCGAGGCGATGGCGCGGCAGTTCGACCTCCCTTTCCGGCCCCTCGAGCTGGAGAGCTTCGACCTGGTGGTCGACCGCCGCGCCTATTTCACCGAGCCGGTGCGGACGCTGCTCGACTTCTCCCGCGGCGAGGCGATGAAGAAGAAGGCGAAATCTATGGGCGGCTACGAGTTCTTCAACACCGGCGCGGTGCGCTGGCTTTCGCCCTGACGCGCCAGCGAGGGCACGCAGACGGTGCTGCCGCCGGCCAGCTCCTCGACCCGAATTTCGACGCCGTAGACCGCCGACAGCGCCTCCGCCGTGAGCGCGTCCCGGGGCGTCCCCGCCGCCCGCACCCGCCCCTCATGCAGCAGCGCGACGCCGGTGCCGACGGCGAAGGCGTGGTCGGGATCGTGGGTCGAGAGGATCACCGTGAGCCCGTCGGCGGCGAGCCCGGCGATCTCCCTCAGCACCAGCGCCTGGTTGCCGAAATCGAGGCTGGCGGTGGGCTCGTCCATGACCAGGACGGGGGTCTCCTGCGCCAGCGCGCGGGCGATCAGCACGAGTTGGCGCTGGCCGCCCGACAGCCGCGTGTAGTCGGACCCGGCGAGATCCCCGATGCGGAGGCGGGCGAGCGCGCCTTGCGCCGCCGCGCGGTCGGCTTCGCCGGGCTGGGAGAACAGGCCGAGCCGCGCGGTGCGGCCCATCAGCACCACCTCCAGCGCGGGGTAGGCGAAGGGCGCCGCATGGGCCTGCGGGACATAGGCCGCATGGGTCGCGATCTCGCGCCGGGTGAGCCGGTCGAGCGGCGTGCCGGCGAGCAGCACCGCCCCGCCGCGCGCCGGGATCAGCCCGAGCAGGGTCTTGAACAGCGTCGTCTTGCCGGACCCGTTGGGGCCCAGCAGGCATAGGATCTCGCCCGGCCCAGCGCCGAGCGCGATGCCGGCCCCGACCTCGTGGCCGGGATAGCCGATCGCCAGATCCCTGGTCTCGACGGTCACGCCCATGTGCGGCGCCCCCGCCCGAGCAGCCAGAGGAAGAACGGCGCGCCGACCACCGCCGTCAGGATGCCGAGCGGCACCTCGACGGCCGAGACGGTGCGCGCCAGGGTATCGACGGCGAGCATGTAGCCGGCCCCCAGCAAAGCGGCTGCCGGCAGGAGCTTGCCGAAGCCGGGGCCGACGATCATCCGCGCGATATGCGGGATCACCAGCCCGACCCAGCCGACCACGCCGGCGACCGCGACCACGCTCGCCGTGATCAGCGTGGCGCAGACGATGACCACCAGGCGGAGACGCCCCGCCTCGATGCCGAGCGCGCGGGCCTCCTCGTCGCCGAGCGCCAGCACGTTGATCCGCCAGCGCAGGAGGATCAGCGGAACCAGCCCGGCCAGCACCACCGGCGCGACCGGCAGGATGTCCCCGGTCTTCACCCCGGCGAGGCTGCCGAGCAGCCAGAAGGTGATCGCCGGAAGCTGGTCGTAGGGATCGGCCAGCACTTTCAGCAGCGACGTCGCCGCCCCGGTGAGCGCGCCGACCACCACGCCCGCGAGCACCAGGATCAGGGTGCGGTCGCCGGTCGTGACCGAGGCGGCGACGAAACCGACCAGCGCCACCGCGGCGAGCCCGCCGGCGAAGCCCATGAGCTGGATCGCCAGCACCGGCAGGGCGAGGAAGATCCCGAGCACCGCGCCGAGCCCGGCGCCGGCCGAGACGCCGAGGATGTCGGGCGAGACCAGCGGGTTGCGGAACAGCGTCTGGTAGCAGGCGCCGGCGGCGGCGAGCGCCGCGCCCACCAGCAGGGAGGCGACCACCCTGGGCAGGCGGATCGACAGCAGCACGGTTTCCGCCCGGGCCCCACCCTCGCCCCCGGCGAGGATCGTGAGCGCCTCGGCGATGCCGAGCGGATAGGGCCCGATCAGCAGCGCCGCGAAGGCGCCGGCGGCCAGCGCGGCGCACAGCCAGAGCGCCGTTCCGCCCGGCAATGCGCCGGTCCATCGGCCGGTCAGGGCGCGCGCCCCCGCGCCGATTCCAGCAGCCGGTCGAGCTCGTCCTCGCCGAGCTCGACATGGTACCAGA
This sequence comes from Alphaproteobacteria bacterium, assembly GCA_965205995.1. Classification (GTDB taxonomy): domain Bacteria; phylum Pseudomonadota; class Alphaproteobacteria; order MPNO01; family MPNO01; genus MPNO01. The sequence goes on from OZ242200.1 coordinate 1,732,340, forward strand.
GCCGGTAGAACGCCTCCGTGTCCCGGCGCAGATCGCCGCGCCAGCGTTCGGGGTAGAACAGGCCGGCGAGCCATTTCAGCCCCATCAGCCGGTTGACCGAGGGCGGGCGGTCGATCCAGCCGAACGGCGCGGTGGGCGACAGATAGACCCGTCCCCGGCGGATTGCGGCGATCCCCTGCCACAGCGGGTCGCGCCAGACCCGGGCATGGAAGACGCGGTCCCAGGTGACGACGGTGTCGGGGTCGGCGACGATCACCTGCTCGGGCGAGGCCTGGATGAGCCCGTGGCGGCCCGGCACCTCGGCCACGTTGCGCCCGCCGGCGCGCTCGATGATCTCGGTGTTGATCGAGCCCTTGAGCCCGGTCTCCAGCCCGTCCGGGCCGCGCGCGAGATAGACCCGTGGGCGCGCACCCTCCGGCACCGCGCCGAGCGCCTTATCCAGCGCGGCGAAAATCGCCTCGGCGTCGCTTGCCAGCGCCTCGGCGCGCGCCTCCACGCCGAGCGCCCGTCCGACCAGGCGGATCGAGGACGCGGTCTCGGCGAAGCGGCCGTTGACCAGGAGATAAGGGATGCCGGTCTGCTCCTGCACCCGGTCGGCGAGGTCGATATAGGTGCCGCGCACCGAGCCGAAATCGACGATCAAATCGGGCTTCAGCGCCAGCACCCGCTCGATATTGGCCTCGCCGCCGCGCCCGGTGAGCCGCCCGGTCTCGGGCAGGTCGCGCCAGGCCGGGGCGATATAGGGCTTCTCGTAGCCGCGCAGCTCCCGCGGCCAGCCGAGCAGCGCCGAGGGCTTCAGCGCATAGATCAGGATCGAGGCCGGCGGGCCGGAGGCGAAGACGCGGGTGACGTCGTCGGGCAGCTCGACGACACGGCCGGCCGAGTCGGTGACCGTCCGGGCCTCGACCGCCCCGCCGAGCAGCATGCAGGCCAGCCCCGCCGAAAGGATGCGCGCGTTCATTCCCTCTCCCTCGCCCCTTTGTGCATTACCTCGGCGCTTTGGGGAAGGGCGGGTCGGGTGGGTGGAACTGGCGTTCCCGCGGCTGCCCGGGGACGGGGCCGCTCGGCCCCGTCCCCGCAGGCGGGCCGGCTACTTCTTCACGTTGAGGTATTTGCCGCCGACCACCTTGAGGATGGCGCTGGCGCCCGAGCCGTCGCCGACCTCGTTCATCGTCGTCTCGCCGGAAACCCCGTCATAGCCCTTCAACGCGGCCCAGCCCTTGCGGATCCGATCCCGGTCGGCTTCGAGGTCGCCGGACTTGTTGGTGACCCCCTGCCCCTCCATGATCATCTTGAGGATGTAGGTGGAGTCGTAGGACCGGGGACCGCCATAAGGCGGCTTCTTGCCCTTGTTGGCGGCCTGGATCTTCTTCACATAGGCCTGCACCGACGCCCGCGGATCGTCGATCCAGGCGGCGGTCGACATATAGCTGCCCTCGGTCGCCTTGCCGCCGAGCTGGATGAAGCCGGGCGCGCCCGCGCAGGCCCCGCCGACGAAGGGCGCCGCGAGGCCCTGCTTGCGGGCCTCCTTGGCGATCCCGGCGGCCTGCTGGTAGCACGAACCCAGCGCCACCCCATCCGGGTTGAGCGCCTTGGCCTTGGTGATCTGGGCCGAGAAATCGGTGTCCCTGGTCCGGTAGGTCAGCATGCCGAGCAGCTTGACGCCGAATTTCTTCAGCAGCACCGGAAGGATCTTTGCGCCCTCGGCCTTGGAGACCGCGTCTTCGAGATCGTGGATGATGACCGCCGACTTTATCTTGTACGCCTCGACCCACGCCTTGACGACCGGGTCGAGCTGCTTGTCGCTGGTGAGCGTGTTGCGGAACGCCCATTGGCTCATCGCAGACAGCCCGGGCTTGGACGAGCAATACGAGATCATCGGCACCTTGTAGCGATCGAGCTGCGGCGCCAGGATCTCGTAGATCGAACTGAAGCAGGGCCCCATCACCGCGAGTACCTTGTCGCGGGTCACCAGCTTCTTGAAGCCCTTGATGCCTTCGGATTCCTTCGACTGGGTGTCCCAGAAGATGACCTTCAGCGGGACGCCGCCGATGCCGCCCGCGGCGTTGATCTCGTCCTGGGCGATCTTGATCGACTCGCGCGCCGTGTAGCCCCATTCCGCCCCCTTGCCGGTCACCGGCACCAGGGCGCCGATTTTCACCGACCGCCCGGAGAGCTCGGCCGCCCCGGGCATCGCCGTGACCGCCACCAGAGCCGCCGCGCCGGCAGCCGTCGCCAGAATTGCCTGTTGTCGCATCGTCCTATGCCTCCCTTTCCGGTTTCCGCGAGGATAGCCGCGTCGGGCGATATCGGATAGGCGGTTTCGTTCCGGTCGCCCGCCTTACTCGCCGGCGTGTTTGCCGAGATAGGTGCGCTGAACCCCCGGGTCGTTCAGAAGATCCTCGCCCGAGCCTTCGAGGGCGATCCGCCCGCGCTCCATCACGTATCCCCGATCCGCGAGCTGGAGTGCGCGGCGGGCATTCTGCTCGACGAGGAAGATCGTGTTGCCCTCGTCGCGGAGATCGCGCAGCGTGCGGAAAATCCCGGTGACGATCATCGGCGCCAGGCCGAGCGAGGGCTCGTCCAGCAGCAGCAATTTGGGCCGCCCCATCAAGGCTCGTCCGATGGCGAGCATCTGCTGCTCGCCGCCGCTCAGGGTTCCGGCCGGCAGGGTTTGCCGTTCGTGGAGCGCCGGAAATTTCTCCAGCATCTCGCCGATATCGGCGCCGATTTCCGCATCCCGCCTCGTATGCGCCCCCATCTTGAGGTTTTCGAGCACCGTCATGCGCTTGAGGATCGCCCGCCCCTCCGCGACCTGGCAGATCCCCATCTCGACCGTCCTGTGCGCCGGTTGCCGGACGATGTCCCTTCCGTCGAACGAAATCCGCCCGCCGGTTGGCCGGATCAGCCCGGAAATCGTTTTCAGCAGCGTGGTCTTCCCGGCCCCGTTGGCACCGATGAGGGCGACGATCTCACCGCGCTCGATGGTCAACGCGACCCCGTGCAGCACGCGGATCTGGCCGTAGCCGGCGTGGAGATCGTCGATCTCGAGGATCGTCACAGCGTCTCCTCTTCGCCGAGATAGGCCTCGATGACCGCGGGGTCGCGCTGCACCTCGGACGGGCGCCCCTCGGCGATCTTGGTGCCGAAATTGAGCACCGTGATCCAGTCCGAAATCCCCATCACCAGGTTCATGTCGTGCTCGACCAGAACGACGGTCACGCCACGGTCGCGCACCCGGCAGATCAGCGCGTCGAGATCCTCGGTCTCGCTGATGTTCATCCCCGCCGCCGGTTCGTCGAGCAGCAGGAGAAGCGGCTCCATCGCCAGCGCCCGGCCGAGCTCCAGCAGGCGCTGCTCGCCATAAGGCAGATCCGTCGCCATGGCGTGGCGCTTGCCGGCGAGGCCGACGAATTCGAGCGTCTCCAGCGCCCGGCGACGCATCTCGGTCTCCTCCCGCGCCTCGCCGAACGGGCGGTGCAGCGCCGCCTTCAGGAACGACCGCCAGAGCGACGGGTAGGTGCGCCAGTGCTCGCCCAGCATCACGTTCTCGAGCACGGTCATGTGGCCGAACAGGCGGATGTTCTGGAAGGTCCTGGCGATGCCGAGCGCCGCGCGCCGGTGCGGCCGGAGCCGCCCGAGCGGTCTCTCCAGGAAGCGGATTTCCCCGGAATCGGGCGCCATCACCCCGGAGAGCAGATTGAACAGCGTCGTCTTGCCGGCCCCGTTGGGGCCGATGACCGCGTGTATGCTCCCCTCCCGCACCGCGATATCGACATCGCGCAGCGCATGGAAACCGCCGAACCGCTTGGTCAGGCCGACCGCCCGGAGGCACGGCCCGCCGAGGGATTCAGACATTGCCCAACCGCCGCTGCAGGAACTGGAACGGCCGTGTGGTGCTCCGCGTGATCAGCCCCTGGGGCCTGAGGACCATCATGACGATGAGGACGAGGCCGTAGATGATCAGCCGCTTCTCGTTCTCGAAATCGAGGAATTCGTAGACCGCGTCGTAGACATGGTTCCACGGCGCTTCCTCGGTCCACGAGACCGGGATCAGCTCCATCGGATCCCTCAGCGCGCGCAGGAATTCCGGCAGGAGCGAAAGGAACATCGCGCCGAACAGCGGTCCCCAGTAGCTGAACCCGCCGCCGACGAGGGCGAACATCAGGATCTCGACGCCGACCAGGATGTTGAAGGTGACCGAGTCGACATAGGTCGAGTAATGGGCGAACAGCGCGCCCGCGAGACCGGCGATGAAGGCGCCGAGGCCGAAAGCGAAGAGCTTGACGCGCACCACGTCGACCCCGATCACCTCGGCCGCGGTTTCGTCCTCGTGGACGGAGTCCATGGCGCGCCCAAGGCTGGAGCGTTCGAGACGCGCGAAGAAGACGATCAGCACGGCCACGATGCCGTAGATCCAGATCAGGGCGTTCTCCAGATACGGGATGTTCTGAAAGCCCTGCGCGCCGCCGGTGTAATCCCAGGTCAGGATGATCACCTGGACGATCTCGGCGAAGCCGAGCGTCAGCAGCAGCAGATAGATCCCCCGGATGCGGAGCGCCGGGAAGCCGACCCCGACGCCGATCAGCCCGGCGGCGACGCCGCCGGCGAGCAGGCCGAGCGGGAACGGCAGGCCGAGCTTGGCCGTGACGATGCCGGCAGCATAGGCCCCCACCCCCATGAACCCGGCCTGGCCGAGCGAGATCTGGCCGGTCTTGAACGGGACGTAGAAGCTGTAGGCGGCGATGACGTTGATCCCGGCGAAGATCAGCACCGAGCGGATATATTCGTCGAACACGTTCTGCGCCCCGCCTAGCCCGACTCGGTGGTTCGCGTGCCGAACAGCCCGGTGGGCCGGTAGAGCAGCAGCAGGATCAGGATCACGAAGGTGAAGAAGTCGCGGACGCTGGTGCCGAGATAGCTCGCCGTCAGGATCTCGACCATGCCGAGCAGGATGCCGCCCACCATCGCCCCCGGCACGTTGCCCAAGCCACCGAGCAGCATGACGACGAGCGCCTTGACCGCGACCTCGAGACCCATATGCGGCGTGATCGCGCTGTTCTTGATCCCGTCGAGGACCCCGGCGATCCCGGCCAGCGCCGATGCGACGATGAAAGTGACGAGGACCACGCGGTTGACGTCGACACCCAGGAGGGCGGCGGTCTCATGGCTCTCCGAAGTCGCCCGGATCGCGCGTCCCATCCTGGTCCTCTCGATGAACAGCCAGAGCGCCGCCATCGACAGCAGCGCGACCGCCAGGATGAAGATCTGGACCGAGCTGACGGTCAGCGGGCCGATCCGGTAGAGGATCTGCTCGATGGTCTCGGGAAACGCGACCTGCTCGCCGCCGAAGATGTTGATCGCCAGGTTTTGCAGCACGATCGTCACGCCGATCGTGCTGATCAGCGGCGCCAGCGGGTAGCGCTTGTCGACCGGCTGCACGGCGAAGCGGGCGATGATCCAGCCGAGCAGCGCGGTGACCGCCATCGCGCCCGCCATCGCGACATAGATATTGGCGAAGGAGAACCACAGCACGATGTGCAGGCCGATAAACGCGCCCACCATGAACACCTCGCCATGGGCGAAATGGAGCAGGCGGAGCACGCCGAAGATGAGCGTATAGCCGATCGCGACCAGCGAATAGGACGCACCGAGCATCAACCCGTTGATCAATTGCTGACCGAGCATCGCGTTCCCGATGGGGCTCCGGGGAGCCGCCTTCCCCGTTGAATACCGTGCAGGCTATGTGTTTCGCCCCCGCAAGACAACGCGGTGGCGACGATGCCGGGCCGGCCCTCGATACGTCCTTTTCGGGACGTACTCGGGATTAGCGCAAGGGTTGTGGGCCCTCCTCACCCTGTCCTCACCCTGGGCACCCCGCGAGCGGCGTATCGAAGGGCGCCTCACCGCCTCGCGTTGGGGAAGAAGAGCTGCCGGCCGCCGATCCGGTGGGAGGCGATCGCGGCCTGGCCTTCTTCCGACAGCAGCCAGTCGACGAACTGCCGGGCCAGCGCCGCCTTCACGTTGGGGTGGCGCGCCTTGCTGACCCGGACGATGCCGTATTGGTTGAACAGCCGCTCGTCGCCCTCGACCGCGATCAGGTGGCCGCGCTTGTTGCCGAAGGCGATCCAGGTCGCGCGGTCGGTCAGCACATAGGCGCCCATGCCGATGCCGGCGTTCAGCGTCGCCCCCATGCCGGAGCCGGTCTCGCGGTACCAGCCGCCCGAGTCCGCCGCCGCGTCGATCCCCGCCGCCCGCCACAGCCGGAGCTCCGCCTTGTGGGTGCCGCTGTCGTCGCCGCGCGACGCGAACGGCGCGCGCGCCCTGGCGATCCGCGCCAGCGCGGCGGGCGCGTCGGCGATGCCGGCGATGCGCGCGGGATCGGCTTGCGGGCCGACGATCACGAAGTCGTTGTACATCGCGTCCGCGCGCGCGAGGCCGTGGCCGTCGGCGACGAATTTCTCCTCGGCCTCGCGGTCGTGGACCAGCAGCGCGTCGCCGTCGCCATTGGCGGCGTTGCGGATCGCCTGGCCGGTGCCGACCGCGACCACGCGGACCTCGATCCCGGTCCTGGCGCGGAACACCGGCAGGATGCGGTCGAACAGGCCCGAGTTCCGGGTCGACGTGGTCGACTGGAGGACGATGAATTGCGCCGCCGCCGGGCTCGCCGCAACCAGCGCCGCGACGAAGGCAAGGACAAGCGCGCGCCGGGTCATCGCGCGGCGGGGCCGGCATAGAGCCGGCCTTCGACCCAGGCGCGGGCGGGCTCGGAGCTTGGCGCGTCGAGGATCCGCGGCAGCGCGCCCGCCTCGGCCACCCGGCCGGCGTGCAGGAACACCAGCTCGTCGGCCAGCCTGCGCGCCTGGCCGGCATCGTGGGTGACCAGGACGATCGCCACGCCGCTCTCATGCGCGGCCTCGATCAGCGCCTCGACCGCCTGGGCCGAGGCCGGGTCGAGGCTCGCCGTCGGCTCGTCGAGGAACAGCAGGTCGGGCGCGCAGGCGAGCGCCCGGGCAACGGCGAGGCGCTGCTGCTCGCCGGCGGAAAGCAACCGGGCCGGGCGTCCCGCGAGCCCGCCGAGCCGGGCGCGGGCGAGCGCCTCGGCTTCGCGCGACGCGCGTTCGGCGCCGGGCAGGCCGCGCCCGGCCAGAGCGAAGCGGAGATTGGCGCGCACCGAGCGGCGCAGCAGCACCGGGCGCTGGAACACCATCGCCTGGCGGGCGCGGGCGTCGCGGTCGAGCGGCCCGCCGCGCCAGCCTATCTCGCCCGCGCTCGGTGCGATCAGCCCGTGCAGCAGGCGCAGCAGCAGGCTCTTGCCGGCCCCGTTGGCGCCCATGACCGCGGTTCGCCGCGCCGGGCCTAAGTCGATGTCGATGCCCTCGATCAGCCGCTTGCCGCCGGCCTCGAAGCAGAGCCCGCGGGCGCTGAGCAGGGGCTCAGGCATAGGCCATGCGGACCGCCGAGGCGCGGAGCGTCATCACCGCCCCGGTCACCGTGACGGCGATCGCGATCAGCACCGTGCCGAGCGCCAGCGCGAGCTCGAGATTGCCCTTCGCGGTCTCCAGCGCGATGGCGGTGGTCATCGTCCGGGTGGCGTGGGCGATGTTGCCGCCGACGATCATCACCGCGCCGACCTCGGCGACGGCGCGCCCGAACCCGGCGAGCGCCACGGTGAGCAGGCTGTAGCGCCCGTCCCACAGGAGCGCGGTGAGGCGGTGCAGCTTGCCGACCCCGAGCGAGGCGAATTGCTCGGCATATTCCCGGTCGAGCTCCTCGACCACCTGGCGGGTCAGCGCGGCGACGATCGGCGCGACCAGGATTGTCTGGGCGATCGTCATCGCCGCCGGGGTGTAGAGCAGGCCGAGCGGGCCGAGCGGTCCCGCCGCCGACAGCATCAGATAGACCCCGAGCCCGACCACCACCGGCGGCAGCCCCATCAGCGCGTTGAGCAGGACGGTCGCCGCGACCCGCCCGGGAAAGCGGAACGCCCCCACCGCCGCGCCGAGCGGCAGGCCGATGACGCAGGCGATCGCCACCGCGCTCAACGTCACCCGCAGCGACAGCCCGATGATCTCGATCAGGTCCGAATCCCAACCGAGGATCAGCCCCAGCGCCCGCGCCAGCGCCTCCCAGAACCCGTCCATACCTGTATTATCTACGATCAGGAAAAAAATACATCAAAAAACGGTAAAATGCACTATGGGCTGGCAGGCAACGAAAAAGGGCGCCGGCAGTTCCGGCGCCCTCGAATTCGCGAGAGTAGAAAATTTATGTCAAACCGCGTCCCGCGTCGAGAGGTTTTTTCACCAGAAGATCAATTGAGGAGGTCGTTGTCCGGGTGGATGGCGAACTGCTCGATCCCGGCATCGTCGGCCTCGATGGACCGGTAGCTCTCCTTGACGCCGGCGTCGGTGAGCTCGCGGGCGACGGTGAGCAGGGTGTTGGGCGCGTGGTCCTCGCAGAGCTCGGCCATCTGGGCGATCTCCTCGCGGGCGACGTCGAGCGCCGCCTCGACCGAGGGCGCGCCGTAGATCTCGACGAAATGCCCGGCGAGGTGGCGCGCCAGCGCGTCGACCTCGTCGGCCTCGATCCGGGTGACCGCGACGAAGGTGACGCGGCCGAAGGTCTCCACCCCGAGCCAGCCATTGGCGAAGGCCTGGCGCGCCTTGCCGACGAGGTCGCCCTCGCCCCAGTCGGAGAACTCGAACCCGCCGGAAATGCACCATTCGCCGGTGCGCGCGGGGGCGTAGAACACCCGCATGTCGCTCTCGTCGAAATGGATGGCTCGCGCGAGGTTCATCGTCACCCCTCCAGGAGGTCGCTCAGCGGCACCAGCCTGGTGTCTGCGCCCTGGCGGAGCAGCAGGCCGAAGCGCTCGTCGATGCCGACGAAGGTACCATGCATGCCCCCCCCGGCGCGGTCCAGCGCGATCTCCTCGCCCATCCCGTGGGCGAGGCCGCGCCATTCCGCGTGCAGCGGCCGCGCCCCCTCCTCCGACCAGCGGTTGATCCAGACCAAAGTGTGGCGCGCCCAGCTCTCCAGCAGGCGCTCGGGCGCCACCTCGACGCAGCCCTCCTCGTACAGCGACGTCCGGTCCGGCGCGGCGCCGGGCGCGTCGGGGTCGTCCGGGATCAGCGGCACCTCCAGCCCGACCACCAGCCAGTCCGGCACCGCCCCGGGATCGGCGGTCGCGGCGGCGGCGCGCAGCCGCCCGCAGGACGCGCCGTTGACCAGGATGCCGCCCTGCCAGGCCAGATGGACGCCGACCTCGGGCGGGGCCAGCGCGCCGAGCGCGTTCTGGAACCCGATCCCGCAGGCCGGCAGCATCGCCATCGCGTCCTCCAGCGGGATTTCCGGCGCGAACACGATCGCCGCCGCCAGCCGGTCGATGCCTATGTTGTAGACGATCTTCCCGGCATCGCAGCCAAGCGCGGCCAAGGCGCAGGCCTTGGCGAACGGATCGGTCCCGCCCTCGACCGCCTGGCCGTGGAACAGCGGCGGGAAGCTCGGCCTGTCCTCGCCGCCGTTCACGCGTTGCCGGCCTCGATCAGGGTGCGGGCGAGCGCGCGGAAGATTTCGGCCTGGGGCGAGGACGGCTTGGAGACGACGATCGGCGCGCCGCCGTCGGAGGTCAGCCTTATGTCGATATCGAGCGGGATCTCGGCGAGCAGCGGCACCCCCAGGCTCCTGGCCGCGTCGCGCACCCCGCCATGGCCGAACATGTGCTCCTCGTGCCCGCAATTGACGCAGACATAGCGCGACATGTTCTCGATCATGCCGAGGATCGGCGTCTCCATCTTGCGGAACATGTCGATCCCCTTGCGGGCATCGATCAGCGCCACGTCCTGCGGCGTCGAGACCACGATGACGCCGGTGACCTCGGCGTGCTGGGTGAGCGTCATCTGCACGTCGCCGGTGCCCGGCGGCAGATCGACCACCAGCACGTCGAGCGCGCCCCACTGCACCTGGCTCATCATCTGCTGCAGCGCGCCCATCAGCATCGGCCCGCGCCACACCACCGCCTCGTCCTCGCGGGTCATCAGCCCGATCGACATCATGGTGACGCCGTGGTTGCGCATCGGCAGGATGGTCTTGCCGTCGGGCGAGGCGGGGCGGCCGGAGACGCCCAGCATGCGGGGCTGCGACGGGCCGTAGACATCGGCATCCAGCAGCCCGGCGCGCCGCCCCTCGGCGGCGAAGGCGGCGGCGAGGTTGGCGGCGACGGTCGACTTGCCGACCCCGCCCTTGCCCGAGGCGACGGCGACGATGCGCTCGACGCCGGGGATCTTCTGCGGCCCCTGCGCCTCGCCGCGGCGGCCGATATCGAGCTCCGGCGGCGCCGTCGCCTTGTGCGCCGTCATCACCGCCGAAACCGACTTGACGCCCTCCAGCGCGCCCACCGCGGCCTCGGCCTCGGCCCGGGCCGCCTCCATGGCCTCGGCCCGCGCGGGGTCGATCTCGAGGACGAAGCGCACCGCGCCGCCGGCCACCGTCAAGGCCCGGATCAGCCCGGCGGCGACCAGATCCTGGCCGCTGACCGGGTCGGCGACGCCCTTGAGCGCCGCCAGCACGTCGTCGCGCGCGGTCATTCGCCCCGGCCGCTGATCCGGCCCTCGACGCTGTGCGCGAGGTCGAGCTCGTCGATCGTCAGCACAATTTTCGCGGTGAAAATCTTGCCGGCGGTGGTTTCCGGCCCCGCTTTGCGCATCGCGTCCTCGATCGCCTGCTGCGAGGTCACGCCGACCTGTTTGAGAAACTTGCGCATCGTCATGTTGAAGTCTTCGAAGCCGTCGCTCATGGCCATCCCTTCGCTTCGTTCCCCCCGCGGCCGCCGCCGAAGCGGCAGCCCGGGCCCGGGATCGAACCGGTTCACTGTCCGGTTTCCCCGGTTTCGGTGTCGCGCTAGCATGCGATGGATCGAAGTCTAGACGGGTTTCCCGCAAAGTCCGAGGGGCTTGGTGGCCGAACTCCGGGGAGGAGAGCCATGCCGGGCTGGTGGAAGGGCGGGCTTGCCGCGCTCTGCATCCTGTGGTTCAGCCAGACGGCGGCGGCCGCGGAGCGCCGCATCGCGCTCGCGGCAAGCCCCGAACTCGCGGCGAGCGGGTTCCTGAAATACCTGCTGCCCCGTTTTTCGCTGAAGACCGGCGTGCGGGTGACGGTGACGGAGCCGGGCGCAGGGGTCGCGGCCGACGTGCTGCTCGGCCCGGCCGGTGCGGTGAAAGAGGGGCAGGCGGCGTTCCGCGCCGGCGATACGCTCTATCGCTGCGGCGCGGCGCCGGGCGGCCCCGGGCGCCCGGAACACGCGAAGCGCTTCGTCGACTGGCTGCTGTCGGGGATCGGCCAGCGGACGGTCGAATCCTTCCGGTCGAACGGCAGGCAGCTTTACCGGGCGGCGGCCAGCGCCAAAATCCGGAAGCCGCGCGCCAAACCCACCGGCGATCTTGCCAAGGGCGAAAAGCTCTCCTTCCTCCATTGCGGGCGCTGCCATGTGATCGGGCCGAGGAACCGCATGGGCGGGCTCGGCTCGACCCCCTCCTTCGCCGTGCTCAAGACGCTGAGCGACTGGGAGGTCCGGTTCCGCGGCTTCTACCAGCTGAACCCGCACCCCTCCTTCACCCAGATCCCCGACGTCACCGACCCGTTCGACGAATCCCGCCCCTCGCCCATCGTCCCGCTCCGGATCACGCTGGACGACCTCGACGCGATCCTCGCCTATGTCGCGACGATCGAGCCGGCCGAGCTCAGCGGGGCGCGCAAGCGGTAGCGGGGCGCTGCCCAACCGCAGCGAAGCGAGAGAAGGCGGCCGGCGCTCCGGGGGCCAGTCTCCAACTGTCATATCGACTGGAGCGCCGCCGCCGGCGCGGCTGCGTTGGCGGTCTTCGCCGAGGTCACCGGCGGGACCGCACGCGCCCCGGTCCCCGGGTTGCGTATCTCGGCCAGGATTCAGGTCCGAAGGAACGAAGGAACTCGGGCCCGCCTCGCGGCGGCGGAGGGACCCGGCGGGCCCGCTAGCGCGGCAGTCGGCGACCGAACGCCTGCGACGGATCGTCGCGGGCGGAGAGTGCGCCGGCCCGCGGAAACCGCCGCGCAGCCGGGGTTTCGGGCTCTCCGGCCTCGGCCCCGAGCGCGCGCCGATGCGGCAGCGGCGCTGCGGCCGGTTGAAGACGTCATGACGTATGGATATGTCCGGATATCAAGAAAGCATGTTCCTGCGAGGGCCGGAAGCGGTCGACGCGAGTAGGTCCGCGGGAAGCGAACGGAGAGCAATATGTACAACCATCCTGCAACGGTCTGTCTGTCGATTGCCTGTTCGGTGCTGCTCGCCGCCTGCGGTTCGGGCGGCGGAAATTCCGCGCCTTCGCCGGTCCAGCCACCCTCCATGACGTCCGACCAGCCACCCTCCATGACGTCCGACCAGCCGCCCTCCATGACGTCCGACCAGCCGCCTTCCATGACGTCCGACCAGCCGCCCTCCATGACGTCCGACCAGCCGCCTTCCATGACGTCCGACCAGCCGCCACCCCCGGGGTCGGCCACCTCCTACATGACCTACGCCGAGTGGAATCAACAGGTCCGGGACGCGTTCCCCGCGCTGGCGAGCTGCACCGAGGCGTGCGACACCCTGGTCCCGATGGACACGGCCACCATTCGTTCGCCGTTCGGCGAAACCGCGGCGTTCGATCCTGCGGTGGACGACTGGTCGGGCACCTGGGGCGGGTCGATCTCGGGCTACCGCCATGTCGATCCCGACGGTGACGGGACCGGGGTGCGCCGCGACTGGACGGGTGACGCCAAGCTCGCGATCGAGTCGACGGATCTGTCGCGTGTGCGGTTCTGGGGCGAGAACCTGCGATACCGGCTGTCGGACCACACGACCTCCACCGTCAGCCCCGACCGCATTCCCCAAACCCGCGCCGATGCCTGGGTCGCCACGCTGTCCACCGCTGCCGGACAGAAAGGCTATTTTTCCGGCTCCGGGGTTTACGGGCAGTTCACGGCCACGCGGCCGGGAAGGGATCCGGACCTCGCCACAGGTCACATCCACCGCGACGGCCACACGGGCGCCTTCGTGGTGGCCCAATAAGCGGCGTGAGCAGCGGCGGGCCGGAACGGCGTTCCCCGGCCGAGATGTCGGGGCGCTTGCCACCCGCGACCGGGAGTCCTCCCTCGTCGCTCAACGCCGGACGCGCCCTACCGCACCCGGCCCGTCGTTCTCGCCCCTCCACCGCGGGATCTCCGGCAACCCGCTTTCAATATCTGAATTGTTATATCACTATGTTTTTAAATCATGGATTATCCAATCTGCCGCGTTCTCGCCTGTATCGTCTGTATCCTGCTCGTCCCTCCGGCCTGGGGCGCCGCGGGCAAGGCAGGGGACGAGGCCGCGATACGGGCGCTGATCGAAAACGGCCGGTTCGGGGAGGCGCTGGCCCGGCTGCCGCCGCCGGGCCGCGCGGCCGGGCCTGAATCGAGCTTTCTTTACGGCCTCGCGGCGATCGGGGCGTCGCGGCGGCCCGGCCTTTCCGACGCGGAACAGGTGGCGCTGCTGGACAGCGCGATCGCCGCGCTCCGCGCCGTGCTGATCGACGATCCGGGGCTGGTGCGGGTGCGCCTCGAACTGGCCCGCGCCTTCTTCCTCAAGGGCGAGGACAGCCTCGCGCGGCGCCATTTCGAGCGGGTGCTGGCCGGCGAGCCGCCGCCCAACGTGGCCGCCAATGTCGGGGGCTTCCTAGCAAGGATGCGGGCGCGCAAGCGCTGGAGCTTCCACCTCGGCGCGGCGCTCGCGCCGGACAGCAATATCTCCAGCGCCTCGGAAGAGCGCACGATCTACGCCCTGGGCCTGCCGTTCCAGCGCAACGCCGACGAGCTCCCGACCTCGGGCGTGGGCGTCGCGCTCTGGGGCGGTGCAGAGTATCAGCATCCGCTGGGCCGGAGGCTGCGGCTCCGCGCCGGAGCGAACGCGGCGCTGCGGAACTACAAGGGGTCCGGCTTCGACAACCTCTCGGTCTCGGGCCATCTCGGCCCGCGCTGGCTGCTGGACGCCCACACGGAAGCGAGCCTGCTGGCCAGCGTGCGGCGGAACTGGGTGGGCGGCCTGCCCGGGGTGAGCGGCCTGCCCCATAGTCGCGAGCTGGGCGCTCGCCTCGAGCTGGGACACCGCGCGAGCCCGCGGGTGACGACGTTCGCGCAGGCCTCGTGGCACCGGCGCCGCCACCGGTCGCGGACCGAACTCGACGGGCCGGTCGTGGACGCCTCGCTGAGCGGCGCCTGGGCGGTCGCGCCGACGCTGCGCCTGCGGCTTTCCGGCGGGTACCGGCGGGAGCGCCCGCTCCTGCTGCGCTGGCGCCATCACAGCCGCTGGCTGGAGGCCGGGGTCTCGGCGGCCCTGCCGCGCGGCTTCACCGTGGGCGGCGGCGCCGAGATCCGGTGGACCGCCTATCGGGGCGATTGGTGGCCCAACACCCGCGACGGATCGTCGCGCAGGGACCGCACTCTCAGCCTGCGGATCTCGGTGCACAACCGGGGCTTCACGGTCCACGGATTCAGCCCGGAACTCGTGCTGGTCAAGGAGAAGCGGACCTCCAACGCCCAGCTTTACGACTACCGGCGCATCCGCGGCGAGCTGCGCTTCGTGCGCCAGTTCTAGACCGCGCTGTCTCCCGTACCGGGTGCGGCGGGTTGAAGGCATCATGTAATAAACATATATCGACATATCAGAAATGGATGGTATCCCGGCATCGGGTTGGCTGATTCGAAAGGATCCGCGTGACGCAGCCGGGCCGGCCCGTCCGGGCGCAGCACCGGGGGGCTCGTTGACCGGAATCGCCCGCCGCGCGAGGCAGACGGAGGCGACGATGCGCAATCGCCATAAGGAGGTCTATCTGACGATGCCTTGTTCCCTGCTACTCGCCGCTTGCAGCCGCAGCGCCGTCTTGGAAGGCCGCGAAAACGCGATGGTTCCGGGCGGCTCGTCGGTGCCCCCGTCGGTGCCCGTGTCGATCGATCCCCCGTCGATACCCCCGTCGACCCAACCCACATACGTGACCTACGGGGAGTGGAACCAGGAGATCAGGGAATCATTCACCGCCCAGCTGACTTGCAGCGCGAACTGCGTAAGCCTGTACCCGGCGCCGCGGGGTACAATTCGATCTCCGTTCGGCGAAACCGCTGCGTTCGATCGGGCGACCGACCAGTGGGCCGCCACCCGGACCGGGCCGATCGAGGGCTACCGCCATAACGATCCCGACACGCGGGGACGGGCGCAAGCCGACATTGGACGGGCACGTTCAACCTCCAGATCGAGTCGACGGACCTGTCGCGCGTCTGGGCGTGGGGCACCGGCATGCAGTACGAGCTGGAGGCCGGCGGAGGCTCCGGCATCGTCCCGGACAACATTCCCGGCAGTCGCGACGACGCCTGGTTCGCCACGCTGGTCGGGACGTCCGGCCAGAAGGGCTACTTCCACGGCAGTGAGGTTATCGGCCAGCTCGACGCGGCGCCGGCAGGCACCACGCCGACCCGCGCGATCGGCCACATCCACGGCGGCGGACACACCGCCGTCTTCGAAGTTTTGAAATGATCCGCCTGAACCGCGGGCTGAAGGAGGCGAAGATGGGAAATCTCCAGCGCATGGTCGGTCTGACGATGCTTTGTTCCCTGCTGCTTGCCGGTTGCGAGGGTAGCGGCGGAGGCGGCGGGTCGCCGGGGATTGCGGGGATGACCGGCGCAGTGCCGCCCTCGTCGCCCGGCACAATGCCGCCCTCGTCGCCCGGCACAATGCCGCCCTCGTCGCCCGGCACAATGCCGCCCTCGTCGCCCGGCACAAGTGCCGCCCTCGTCGCCCGGCACAATGCCGCCCTCGTCGTCGGATCCCTTGCGCATGTCCTACGGAGCGTGGAACCAGGAAATCAGGGATGCCTTCCCGGCGATAGCGAGCTGCACGTCCGGCTGCTCCGCTCTGTTCCCGGCGGCGCCCGCCCGCATTCGATCGCCGTTCGGCGAGACGGCGGCGTTCGATCCGTCGCAGGACCAGTGGGCGGCCACCTGGACCGGGGGAATCGAGGGCTACCGGAACTCAGCGATCCCGACGCGGTCGGGACGGGGCTGGACCGTCGCTGGACCGGCACGGCCAAGCTGGAGATCCAATCGACGGATCTGTCGCGCGTGCGGTTCTGGGGCGAGGACCTGCTCTACGATCTGGAGGCCGGCGGGCGCTCCGGCGTCAGCCCCGACCTTAATCTCGACCCTCCCGACGGTCCCGAGCCGCGCCAGCCCCTGGTTCGCCACGCTTTCCACCGCCGCCGGCCATTGGCGAAAAGGGCTATTTCAGCGGCAACGGGGTTCATGGGCAGTTCGACGCGGCGCCGGCGGGCGTCACACCGACCCGCGCGATCGGTCACTTCCAGCGCCGCGGCCACACGGGCGTCTTCGAAGTTTCGCGATGAGGCGCGCCGGCCCCCCTCAATGGTCCCGGCGCTTGGAGAAATAGTCGTCGCTGATCCGCACGCGCGGGCGGTCGGCGCCGGCGAAGGGGTTGTTCTCGGAGTGGTATTGCGAGGCGATGCGGCAGTCGTCGCACATCCGGATCATGCGCGACGCCGCCTCGCTGGAGAACATCGAGTGCTTGCCGGCAAGCTGCTCGACGATCCGCTCGACCGTCGACTTCACCCCGAAGGGCTTGCCGCATTCGATGCATTCATAGGGCTCTTCCTCGTTCATCACCGTCTGGTCGAACGCCGCGTCCGAGAGGTCGAATTGCGGTTTCAGCGTCACCGCGTTCTCGGGGCAGACCTGCTTGCAGAGCCCGCATTGCAGACACGCATCCTCCTGGAAGCGGAGCTGCGGCTTGTCGGGGTTGTCCGACAGCGCGCCCGAGGGGCAGAGCGAGACGCAGGCGAGGCAGAGCGTGCAGGCCTCCCGATCCACCGCGATGGCGCCGTAGGGCGCGCCGGCGGGCAGGTCCAGGATGTCGCCGCTGTCAGGGTTGAGCGCCTTCGCGGCGAGCCTGGCCACCTGCCGGCGGGAGCCCATCGGCAGCACCGGCTCGACCGGCGGGAGCGCGGCGTCGGCGCCGTAGAGCGCCTCGTCGAGGGCGTCGGGATCGCCGAGATCGAGCAGGCGCAACCGCCCCTCCGCCCCCATCGCCGCGGCCAGCGCCAGCTCGCCCTCCAGCACCTCGCGCTCGGATTTGGGCGCGAGCAGGATGTCGACATGGGCGAAGCCCAGCGCCAGGGCCGCCAGCATCTCGGCATGGCCGAAATGGGCGATCGCCGCGAGCTCGAGCGGGATCGTGTCGGCCGGCAGGCCGCGGCCGAAGCGGGCGAACAGCGCCACCATCTCGGCGCCGAAGCCGCTGTCGACGACCAGCAGGCGCGGCGCCGTCCCGCCCGCCTTGCGGTAGGCGGCGGCCAGCGTGCCGATGCGCCGGAACAGCGCCGCCGCCGGCGGCGCGTCGTAGGAGATCGCGCCCGACGGGCAGAGCGCCGAGCACGCGCCGCAGCCGGCGCAGACCATCGGATCGAGCGCCACATGGTCGCCGGAAGGCGCGATCGCCGAGGTCGGGCAGGCATCGAGGCATTTGGAGCAGCCCGGCTGGCCCGCCCGGGAATGCGCGCACAGCGTCTCGTCGAGGCGAACGTATAGCGGCTTCTCGAAAATGCCGACCATCTGGCCGGCCTCGAACACGGCGGCAGCCACGGCGTTGGGATCGCGGGGGTCCGCCCGCAGATAGCCCTCGCGCTTCTCCGGCGCCGGGAACAGCGGCTGGTTGCCGGACAAATCGAGGATCAGGTCGCATTCCGACACCGCCCCGTCGCGCGGCTGGGTGAACGCGAAGCCGCCGCGCCCGCCGGGTTCGATCCGGCGCAAACCGTCGATGCGCAGGCGGAATCCGCCGAACGCGCCGGCGGCCTGCACCAGCGTGCCGGCGATCGCCTCGAAGCCGCGGCCGAGCGGCAAATCGTCGTCGGCATCGGCGAGCAGCACGGTCACCGCCAGCGGGGCGGAAAGCCGCTCGGCGGCGGGCAGCGCGACCGCGGACTTGCCGAGGATCAGGCAGCGGCCCCCGGATTCGACGTCGACGGTGCGCGCCGATTGCGGCGGCAGCAGCGCCTCGGCGACCAGGGCGGCCTGCTTGGGGCCGGCGGCGTCCGCCTCGTCGGACCACCCGGCGCGGTCGCGGATGTCGACGAAATCCGGCATCGGGGCGCCGGTCTCCTCGGCGAGCTCCTCGAAGCGGGGGCGTTCCTGCTGGCAGGCGACGATCGCATCGCCGTCGGCGATCGCCTTCGCCGCGTCCTCGATTTCCGTCGTGCAGAGGGCTGTGTGGATGCGCGTACACACCACCTCGGCATTGGCCCCGATGGCGTCGCGGTCGACCGCCTGGCTGCCCAGGCAATCGCAGAGAATGAGGGTCTTGGCCAACTCGTCCTCCCCGGCCCGCAAGCCCGGTGCGTCGGGCGTGGCGCAGCCTAGGCCCGCCAAGCCGCGGGTGGCAAGCCGTTTGCGGCCCCCGTTTTCGTTGGCCATGGCCGGCGAGTCCGACCATAATTCGCCGGTCTTCACTGTCGGGAGCGGGGCTTGTCCGAGCAGAGGGCGGTGCGGGCGATGCACCCGAGCGACGTATTCGTGCCGCTCGGCATCGTGATCCGCAAATCCCCCGGCGTCACCCGCTGGGCGCGCTGGACCTGGCGCGTGGTCGGCGTGCTGCCGGGCGCCGGCGAGGCCGACTGGCGCGAGCTGCGGCGCGAGGGCGAGACAATCGAATACCACGCCGCCACCGTGAGGATGGAGCTCTGGGCCTCGGACACCGAAGCCTATCTGGCCGCGCTGTCGACGGCCGAGCCCTCGGTCTATGTGGTGCTGCGCGAGGCCGAGGACGGCGACGCCGAGCACGAAATCGAGGTGTTGCTCGCCACCGCGTCGCCTTACGAGGCGCAGGACTATCTCGACAGCGGCGAGGAGATCGTCGAGCCGGTGCCGATGCCGGACGGGCTCGCGGCGCTGGTCCGCGAATTCGTCGACGAGCACCACGAGGACGAGGAATTCGTCAAGCGCCGGCGCGACAACCGGAAGGCGGGCGACGCCGAGGACGGCCGGGGCGATGCGCGCATCCGCCAGATCACCGACGTCTACCGGGCGCCGCGCCGGCCGGGCGGGGAGCGGGTGCATTGAGCGAGAATTTCTGGACCCGCCGCAGGCAGGCCGTCGAGGCCGAGAAGCAAACCGACGAGAAGGCCCGGGACGAGGAAAAGCTCGACGAGGAACACCGGGCGCTGGCGGAAAGGCCCGACGAGGAGGTGCTCGCCGAGCTCGACCTGCCCGACCCCGACAGCCTGAGCGAGGGCGACGATTTCACCGCCTTCATGGCGAAGGCGGTGCCGGAGAAGCTGCGCCGCCGGGCGCTGCGGCGGCTCTGGCTGTCGAACCCGGTGCTGGCCAATCTCGACCAGCTGGTCGATTACGGCGAGGACTTCACCGACGCCGCCACGGTGGTCGAGAACCTCCAGACGGTCTACCGGGTCGGCAAGGGGATGGTCCGCGATGAGGATCTCGAAAGCGAAGCCGCCGCGGAGGAAGCCGAGGCTCCCGCCGAAGCGGAGGCGGCCGTGAGCGACGCCGAACCGGACGAAACGCCTGCCGAGCCCGCGGCGGAAGCCCCCGACACCGGAGAGGCGATCCCGGGGGAGGTCCCGGAGGAGGTCCCGGAGGAGGTCCCGGAGGAACCGCGCGCCAGGCGCCATATGCGGTTCGCGTTCGAGGACCCCGGGGACGAACCGACGCAACCGCCCGGATGAGGGGAAGCAACGGATGACCGAGCCAGCGCAAGAGCCGCGCATCCCGGAGGAGGACCGGCTGCGCGCCGGCATGTACGACTTCCTCGGCACGCTGCTGGCGCGGCCGCCGGACGAGGCGCTGCTGCGCAAATCGGCCACGCTCGCCGGCGACGACAGCGAGGTCGGACGGGCGATCCAGACGCTCGGCAGGATCGCCGCCTCGACCGCCCCGCAGGCGGTCGAGGAGGAGTACAACACGCTGTTCGTCGGGCTCGGCCGGGGCGAGCTGCTGCCCTATGGCAGCTACTATTTGACCGGCTTCCTCAACGAGAAGCCGCTGGCCGTGCTCAGGGACGACATGAAGGCGCTGGCGATCGTCCGGGCGCCCGACGTGTTCGAGCCCGAGGACCACATCGCCAGCCTGTTCGAGATGATGGCCGGAATGATCACCGGTCGCTTCGACGAACCGGTTTCGCTCGACCGCTCCAGAAGATTTTTCGACCGGCATATCGGGCCGTGGGCCGGCCATTTCTTCACCGATCTGGAAAGTGCCAAGAATTCAGTATTTTACTCACCCGTCGGGTCGGCCGGGCGGGCCTTCATGGAGATCGAGAAAGAGGCCTTCCGTCTGATTTCCGGCTAGCACCTATAAAATAGACTGTGCTACACTCGATGCCATTCAATGGAGGAGGAATGATGCCCAAGGGAACAAAGGGCGAACCCACGAAGCGCCGCGACTTCCTCAAGCTCGCTTCGGTTTCGGTTCCGGCAGCCGCGGTGGCGGCTACCCTGGGGACCGCGGCCGAGGCGGCGACGGTGGAAGACACCGGCGAAGGAATGCGGGATACGCCACATACCCGCGCCTATTTCGAGAGCGCCCGCTTCTGATCCGAGAGGTCGGAAGGGATGGCCAAGGGTTGCGAGACGCCCCGCGGCCGTCGCGACGTGAAACCCGGCGAACCGGAACGGACCGGGGCGCCTGAGGGAGGTTCAAGATGTTAAGGAAAAAGACCAACGGGGTTGCGAGACGCCCCCAGCGGACTTCGCTCCTTTCGAACATTTCGCAGACATCCGTCGACCGGCGGACATTTATTCGCGGCTCCGGCCTCGCCATCGGCGGGCTGGCGGCGATCGGCGCCACCGGCGGGATGGTCACCGGGGCGAGCGCGCAGAAGGCCGTCCAGGGCGCGGTCAAGACCGTGAAATCGGTCTGCACCCATTGCTCGGTCGGCTGCACCGTCATGGCGGAGGTCAATAACGGCGTCTGGGTCGGCCAGGAGCCCGGCTGGGACAGCCCGTTCAACCTCGGCGCCCATTGCGCCAAGGGCGCCGCGGTGCGCGAGCACGCCAACGGCGAACGCCGGCTCAAATACCCGATGAAGAAAGTCGGGGGCAAATGGCAGCGGATCAGCTGGGACCAGGCGATCGACGAGATCGGCGACGGCATGATGAAGATCCGCAAGGAGAGCGGACCCGACAGCGTCTACTGGCTGGGCTCGGCCAAGTTCTCCAACGAGCAGTCCTATCTGTTCCGCAAGTTCGCGGCCTATTGGGGCTCGAACAACGTGGATCACCAGGCGCGGATCTGCCACTCCACCACCGTCGCGGGGGTTGCCAACACATGGGGCTACGGCGCCATGACCAACTCCTACAACGACATCCACAACAGCCGCGCGATCTTCCTGATCGGCGGCAACCCGGCCGAGGCCCATCCGGTCTCGCTGCTGCACGTGCTCAGGGCGAAGGAGCAGAACAACGCGCCGCTGATCGTCTGCGATCCCCGGTTCACCAGGACCGCGGCGCATGCCGACGAATATGTGCGGCTCCGCCCGGGCACCGACGTGGCGCTGATCTGGGGCATCCTCTGGCACATCTTCGAGAACGGGTGGGAGGACAAGGAGTTCATCCGCACCCGGGTCTGGGGGATGGAACAGATCCGCGAAGAGGTCGCCAAGTGGACGCCGGCGGAGGTCGAACGCGTGACCGGCGCTCCCGGCGCGCAGCTTCGCCGCGTCGCCCGCACCATGGCCAACAACCGCCCCGGCACCGTGATCTGGTGCATGGGCGGCACCCAGCACTCCCACGGCAACAACAACACGCGGGCCTACTGCGTGCTGCAGCTGGCGCTGGGCAATATGGGGACCTCGGGCGGCGGGACCAACATCTTCCGCGGCCATGACAACGTCCAGGGCGCGACCGATCTCGGCATCCTCTCCCACACCCTGCCCGGCTATTACGGGCTTTCGGCGGGTGCCTGGGCCCATTGGGCGCGGGTCTGGAAAGAGGATCTGAATTGGCTGAAGAGCCAGTTCGCCACCCTCAAGGGCGCCGACGGCAAGGAAAGGAAGCTGATGAACCTGAAGGGCATCCCGGTGTCCCGATGGATCGACGGCGTTCTCGAGGACAAGGAGAACATGGACCAGCCGGACAATGTCCGGGCCATGGTCCTGTGGGGCCACGCCCCCAACTCGCAGACCCGCCTGACGGAAATGAAGACGGCGATGGAGAAGCTGGACATGCTGGTCGTGATCGACCCGTATCCCACCGTCTCCGCGGTGCTTCACGACCGGACCGACGGGGTCTATCTGCTGCCCGCATCGACCCAGTTCGAGACCTACGGGTCGGTCACCGCGTCCAACCGCTCGATCCAGTGGCGCGACAAGGTCGTCGACCCGCTGTTCGAGAGCCTGCCGGACCAGGTGATCATGGCGAAGTTCGCCAAGAAGTTCGGCTGGGCCGACCGGTTCTTCCGCAGCATCAAGCTGGACGGCGACGCGCCGCTGGTCGAGGACATCACCCGCGAGATCAACGCGGGCATGTGGACGATCGGCTATACCGGCCAGTCGCCGGAGCGGCTCAAGCTGCACATGAAGAACCAGCACACCTTCGACAAGACGACGCTGCAGGCCGTGGGCGGACCGGCGGACGGCGAGTATTACGGGATGCCTTGGCCCTGCTGGGGCACCGCCAAGATGGGGCACCCCGGCACCCCCAACCTCTACGACATGTCCAAGCGCGTGTCCGAGGGCGGCCTGACCTTCCGCGCCCGTTTCGGCGTGGAGCGCGACGGCCAGAACCTGTTGGCCGAGGGCGTGTATTCGGCCGGTTCGGAGATCCAGGACGGGTATCCCGAGTTCACCATGAAGATGCTCATGGAGCTGGGGTGGGATAAGGACCTGACCGCGGAGGAGCGTGCGGCGATCGACGCCGTGGCCGGTGCGAAGACCAACTGGAAGACCGACCTTTCGGGCGGCATCCAGCGGGTCGCGATCAAGCACGAGTGCGCACCGTTCGGCAACGCCAAGGCACGCACGGTGGTGTGGAACTTCCCCGATCCGGTCCCGCTTCACAGGGAGCCGCTCTACGCTCCGAACCGCGATCTGGTGAAGGACTATCCGACCTATTCGGATCGCAAGCTGTATCGTCTGCCAACCATGTACGCCTCGATCCAGAAGAAGGATTTCTCCAAGGATTATCCGCTGATCCTCACCTCGGGCCGTCTCGTGGAATACGAAGGCGGCGGCGAGGAGTCGCGGTCCAACCGCTGGCTCGCCGAGCTTCAGCAGGACATGTTCGTGGAGATCAACCCCCGGGACGCCAACGATCTCGGCGTCCGCAACGGGGCGCAGGTCTGGGTCGAGGGTCCCGAGAAGGCCAGGGTCAAGGTCATGGCCATGATCACCGAACGCGTCGGGGCCGGTGTCGCCTTCATGCCCTTCCACTTCGGTGGGCACTTCCAGGGCAAGGATCTGAGGCACAAATACCCCGCCGGTGCCGACCCTTATGTGTTGGGCGAGAGCAGCAACACCGCGCAGACCTATGGCTACGACTCGGTCACCCTGATGCAGGAGACGAAAACCACTCTCTGCAAGATCTACGCGGCATAAGGAGGGTATAAAGATGGCAAGAGCAAAATTCCTCTGCGACGCCGAGCGCTGTATCGAGTGCAATGCCTGTGTGACCGCGTGCAAGAACGAGCACGAGGTGCCATGGGGGATCAACCGGCGGAGAGTCGTCACGATCAATGACGGCAAGCCGGGGGAGCGGTCGATCTCGGTGGCCTGCATGCATTGCTCGGATGCGCCGTGCATGGCCGTCTGTCCGGTGGACTGCTTCTACCAGACCGACGACGGGGTCGTGCTGCACTCCAAGGACCTCTGCATCGGCTGTGGCTATTGTTTCTACGCATGCCCCTTCGGGGCGCCGCAGTTCCCGCAGGCGGGCAATTTCGGGTCCCGCGGCAAGATGGACAAGTGCACGTTCTGCGCCGGCGGCCCGGAGGAAACCCACTCGACGGCCGAGTACGCCAAGTACGGGCGCAACCGGATCGCGGAAGGCAAGCTGCCGCTCTGCGCCGAGATGTGCTCGACCAAGGCGCTGCTCGCGGGCGACGGGGATATCGTTTCCGGTATCTACCGCGAACGCGTGGTGGCGCGCGGCTTCGGCTCCGGCGCCTGGGGCTGGGGCACTGCGTACGGCCAGAAGGGCAGCTGATCCGTATCGCGCGGGGGGCCACGCCCCCCGCCGTTCGGTTTGAACGGGCGGGCTCAGGCCCGCCCGTGCGCCTTTCAGTCGAGTTCGAGGTCCTTCCGATGATCAAGAATTTTTGCAGGCTGCTGATCCTGACGCTGGCCCTGTCGCCGCTGGCCGCGGCGCCGGCGGCGGCCCAGGACGGGAACGCCCCGAAGATGGAAGCGCCGCGCGCTTCGACGGGCGGCGCCCAGACGCTGGAGGACATCCTCGCCCGGCAGCGCGGCGAGAACATCGACGACGGGTTCCGCCGCGAAGCCGTCGGCGACCCCGCGAGGGCGGCCGCCATCGCCCGCCAGCTCGGCACGCTCGGCGGCGCCTCGGACGCGGAGGTTTTCCGGGCGCTTCGCTATGGCAGCGCCGACGTCACCGTCTCGGCGAAAGGCGCCGCGGCGGGCGTCATCATCCAGGATTCCGGCATGTGGTGGCTGGAACTCAGGAAGGGGCCGCTGCTGGAATGGGGCGGATATTTGCTGCTGGCGATGATCGCGGTGCTGGCGGTCTATATGATCGTCCGCGGCCCGATCCGCATCGAAGGCGCGAAGACCGGCCGGACGATCCTGCGGTTCACCGCGATCGAACGGTTCAGCCACTGGCTGCTCGCCGGTTCCTTCATATTGCTCGGGCTCACCGGGCTGATCACGCTGTTCGGGCGGTTCGCGCTGATCCCCGTCTTCGGCAAGGATTTCTTCTCCGTTATCGCGCTCGCATCGAAATGGATCCACAACAACGTCGCCTGGGCCTTCATCGTGGCGCTGGTCATGGTGTTCGTCTGCTGGGTGGTCCACAACGTGCCCAACCGGGCGGACCTGGTCTGGCTCGCCAAGGGCGGCGGGCTGTTCTCCAAACACACCCACCCCCCGGCCCGCAAGTTCAACGCCGGGCAGAAGATCATCTTCTGGATCGTCATCGTCCTCGGCATCTCGATCTCGGTATCCGGTCTGTCGCTTCTGTTCCCGTTCGAAATCCCGATGTTCGCCAAGACCTTCGCGATACTGAACGCGCTCGGCCTGCCGCAGCTTTTCGGTCTCGGCGAGCTCGCGACGACCATGACGCCGCATGAGGAGATGCAATACGCCCAGCTCTGGCACTCGGTCATCGCCTTCGTCTTCATGGCGATCATCATCGCCCATATCTATCTCGGCTCGATCGGGATGGAAGGCGCGTTCGAATCGATGGAATCGGGCGAAGTCGATCGGCAATGGGCGAAGGAGCACCATTCGCTGTGGTACGAAGAGGTCGTCGGCGAGGAGCGGCCCGCTTCCCAGGACCCCCCGGCCACGCCGGCGGAATGAAATGGCGTTCCGGGCGCTTCTCGCGGCGCTGGTCCTGATCCCGTCGGTCGCCGCGGCGGGGGACTTCTTCACGCTCAAGGGTCACGGCGGCCCGATCAAGGGGATCGACGTCTCCCCCGACGGCAGCCGCATCCTGACGGCGAGCTTCGACTACTCGGTCGGGCTGTGGCGCGGCGGCACGCCGGTGTGGCTCGAGGCGCATGGCGCGGCGGTGAATGCGGTGCGGTTCGTCGACGAGAATCGGGCGGTCTCGGCGGGGGACGATTTCCAGCTCTATCTGTGGGATCTCGCCACCGGCAGGGGCCGGCGCATCGGCGGCCACAAGAGCAAGGTGATCGCCCTCGAACTGTCTCCCGACCGGCGGACGGTGGCGGCGGCGAGCTGGGACGGCACGATCGGGCTGTGGCCGCTCGACGGCGGCGCGCCGCGCTTCCTCAAGGGTCATCGTTCCGGGGTCAACGACATCGCCTATTCGGCGGACGGAAGGACGCTCTATTCGGGCTCGGCGGACGGCACGATCCGGACCTGGGACCCGGTCAGGGGCGTGCGCAAGCGGTTCTTTCTCAGGCACGGGTTCGGCGTCAACACGCTGGTCCTCAACGACTCCGCGAACTGGCTGGCCTACGGGTCGCTCGACGGAACGATCCGGGTGGTCGACGCCGTGAGCGGGGACAAGATCGCCGATTTCACCTCCTATCGCAGCCCGATCCTCTCGATGGCGGCCGACCCGAATTTCTCCAAGATCGCGGTCGGCGACGGCGAAGGCTTCATCAAGGTGATCGACAGCCGGTCGTGGTCGGTGCTGCGCAATTTTCGCGCGACCCTGCGCGGGCCGGTCTGGGCGCTCCGCTTCTCGCCCGACGGCAGGAACATCCACGCCGGCGGGCTGGACGATGCGATGTATAGCTGGCCGGTGGCTTCGCTCGGCAGCCACGATCGCATGACCAGGGAGGAACGCAGCTTCCTCAAGAAGCCGGCGACGATGAGCAACGGCGAGCGCCAGTTCCAGCGCAAATGCTCGATCTGCCACGCGCTCGGGCCGGAAGGGCTGCGCCGCGCGGGTCCGACGCTGTTCGGCGTCTTCGGGCGGCGCGCGGGCACGCTGGCCGGCTACAAATACTCGCGGACGCTCAGGAACTCCGAGATCGTCTGGAACGAAGGCACGATCGACGCGCTGTTCGACCAGGGGCCGGACGACTACATTCCCGGCACCAAGATGCCGATGCAGCGCATCGTGAAACCGGCCGACCGGGACGACCTGGTCGCGTTCCTCAGGCGCGCGACCACGGATCGGGAGAAGACGAGATGAGAACCATGCTGATCGCGTTCCTGGCCATGGTGGTGATCGCCGTGGGCGCGGATATCCTGCTCGACCTCATCGGCTACTCCACCCAGGCGACAACCTCCGGCCCGGCGGTCCGCAGCGGCTGAGCGGAAGTCGGAGAGACATCCGCTCACCCGGGACCGCCCCTTCAGACGAACGCCCTTGTTCAATTCGCCTCGAAACGCCTCGGGAACCCCGTCGTCCGCCAGCCACATCGGAAAGGCGCTGGCGTTCATCCTCGGCCTCGCGCTCCTGTCCGGCGCCGGCGGGGCGGATGCGCAGATCGCGAAGTTCGCGTTCGGCAAGGCGGGGAAGCCGGCGGGCGGCACCCCGGCCGCGCATGGCCGCTACGCCGCCGGCTGCCTCGCAGGGGCGGTGCGGCTCCCGGATACCGGCCCGGGCTGGCAGGCGATGCGGCTTTCGCGAAACCGCTACTGGGGCCATCCCAGCCTCATCGCCTTCATCGAGCGCCTGTCCCGCGCGGCGCGGGGCGCGGGGTGGGCGGGGCTCTATGTCGGCGATATCAGCCAGCCCCGGGGCGGGCCGATGACCTCCGGCCACGCCTCCCACCAGATCGGGCTCGACGTCGATATCTGGCTGCGCCCGCCGGACCGGCTAAACCTGAGCCGGGCCGAGCGCGAGAGGATATCCTCGACCTCGGTGATCGCGAGAAACCGGCTGCGGGTGAACGGGCGCTGGACCGACGCGCATTCGCGGGTCCTGGAGTCCGCGGCACGGGACCGCTCGGTCGCCCGCATTTTCGTCAACGCGGCGATCAAGCGCCGTCTCTGCGAGGCGCGCGGCAAGGGGGATGCCGCCTGGCTGCGCAAGATCCGGCCGTGGTGGGGGCACAAATCCCATTTCCACGTCCGCCTGAACTGCCCGAAGGAGAAGCGCTGCGTCGCGCAGGCGCCGCTGCCCGCCGGCGCCGGATGCGACAAGACGCTGGCCTGGTGGTTCACCCGCGAGGCGCTCTACCCGAAGCCGGCGGACCCCAAGAAACGGCGGCCGCCGCTGATGCTGGACGATCTGCCGCGGGCCTGCCGGGCGGTGTTGAAGGCGCGGTGACGCTCCCCTACTCGGCCGCTTCCAGCTTGTCCTGCGTCCTCTGCTCGAAATCCGACGCGTCGTGCCGCTCGTGGAGCTGATCCTCGAGCGGCCCGTTGATCCGGTTGACCTTGCGCCCGCGGATCACAGCCTCGCGCGCCGCGATCCCGTCGTACCAGCGCACGACGTTGGCGTATTCCTCCGCCGCGAGGAACTCGGCCGCGTCGTAGAGCTTGCCGGTGGTCAGCACGCCGTACCACGGCCAGACGGCCATGTCGGCGATGGTGTAGGCATCGCCCGCCAAATAGCGCGTCTCGTCCAGGCGCTTGTCGAGCACGTCGAGCTGGCGCTTCACCTCCATCGTGAAACGGTCGATCGGGTATTCCATCTTGTACGGGGCGTAGGCGTAGAAATGCCCGAAACCGCCGCCGAGATAGGGTGCGGAGCCCATCTGCCAGAACAGCCATGACAGGCATTCCGCCCGCTCGGAGGGGTCTTCGGGCAGGAAGGCGCCGAACTTCTCCGCCAAATGGAGCAGGATCGCGCCCGATTCGAAAACCCGGGTCGGCCGGGGCGTCGAATAGTCGACCAGCGCCGGGATCTTCGAGTTGGGGTTGATCGCGACGAACCCCGAGCCGAACTGGTCGCCCTCGCGGATGTTGACGACCCAGGCGTCGTATTCCGCGCCTTCGTACCCGGCGGCCAGCAGCTCCTCGAGCATCACGGTGACCTTGACGCCGTTGGGCGTCGCCAGCGAATAGAGCTGCAGCGGATGCGCGCCGCGCGGCAGCGCCGTCTCATGCGTCGCGCCGGAGTCCGGCCGGTTGATCGAGGCGAACGTGCCGCCGTTCTCGCGTTCCCATTTCCAGATCTTGGGCGGTTCGTAGGCGGGAGCATCGGTCATGGCGTCGTCCTCCGTGGCGGTAGGCGCGTCGATTCACCGCGTCTCATACCGCGCGGCCCCTGCCGGGTAAATCCCGGTCGCGTAGTCGGGGCTTGGGGAAGGCGTCGGTGGCCGCGAGATTGCGACCGGGGCGTACCGTTCGCCCTTGAGCGGACCGTCCTACCGCCCCGATCGCCGGGGCCGTTCCGGACCGGCTCTCAGTTCCGCACCGGGCAATCGACGTAGCCGATGGAGCGTCCGGGAAACTTCGATGTCCAGGCGCCGTCGAACGCCGTGCGGGCGGTCCCGGCGCGCGCCCTCACGACATAGGCGCCGACGGTCCGCGCGATCGGGGAGGCGGTGACCGAATAGCCCAGCTTCTTCATCTGGGCGACCCGGCGGCGCATGTTGCCCTCCTTCCCGAACACACCGAGCGAGGCGACAAAGCCCTGACCGCGTTTGCGGGCGACCGCGACGTCCCGTACGCCCTTGGCGCGAAGCTCCGCGACCGACCCGGCGGCCGCCTTGCGGCTTGGCGATGCGGGCAAATGGACCCAGTGGCGCGTGGTCACACTGCGTTCCTCGTGGCCGATCGCGATGATCTCCGCGCCCTGCGACTGCAACCATTCCGCCGCCCGGGTGGCGGCGGCGCGGGTCCTGAAGCTTCCGGCGCTCACGCATTCTCCGCTCAACGCGGCCTCGGAAACCGGCTTGGACAGGGCGGCGCTTCCGGGTCCACGCGGCATGTCCGGCGCCGCCGGGCCGGGCGCGGCGCCACGCCCCGGCTGGATCAGTGCGGTCTCGGTCACCCCCGGTTCCTTCGACCCCGGGCGAGGCGCGGGTTTGGGCACGGGGATGGGGTCGGCGCGGGCGACCGGTTTCTCAGCGTCCGCCCCCTGGGTCCGAATTTCGCGGGCGCGCGCATAGGCGCGACGCGCGAGCCGCGTGTAGACATCGCCGAGATTGGCGTAGACGACCGGGTCCGGCCTTCGTTCCAATGCCGCGATGAGCGCACCGCGTGCGACATCGAGCCGGTCCTGGTCGGCATAGAGCACGGCGAGGTTGTTGTACGGCTCGAACATGTGGGGCTGATCGTCGCGGAGGCGCTCGAAGATGGCGATCGCATCGCCGGAACGTCCTTCCCGCGCCCTGAGGATGCCGTGCACCAGCCGCAGACGGGGCCGGGTCGGGTCGCGCTGGAGCAACGGGTCGAGCTGCCTGCGTGCTTCCGAATAGCGCTCCTGCACGACAAGCGCGAGCACTTGCTCGAACGCTTCGGCGGCCGGCGCGATACCGGGCCAGATGGCTGCCGCCAGTACCCCGCATGCGGCCAGCGCCCGGGCTTTCCGCGGCACGGACCCGGTGCACATCCGGCGGATCCGGCCCGCGCGACTCGGGCCGGGCGCGGATGCAAAGGAGATATCCCGCACGGTCGACCCGTTCATGGCCGCTTTGGAACAAGTGGCTGGAATTTGGTCCACAACCCCGATCTCACCCAAGACATAACCAATATACATATAGCAATCTCAAACTCGCATGGCTATGCAGTTCGGGCGGCTCGGTTCCGCGGCCGGTTCTGTTCGGGTGACGGCAACCCCTGCTAGGCCTCCTGTTCCTCGCGACGGCCGATGAAGCGGACCATCCGCCCGGCGATCAAACGATTGGAGATGGCCCTGACGTCGCCTTGCAGGGCCTCCGCCACCGCGGCGATGCGCGCGACGTCCTCGGGGTTCCCGGCACTGGGCGCCTGCGCCGCGCCCGGCCAACCGGCGGCGGCGCGTATCGTGGGTCCGACGGTCACGAGAGCATCCGCCGCGATGGACGCCTGCTCCAATGCGCTCGGCGCATGGTTGGGGTCGGATCGCGCGTGGAGGATGCCGTCCAGCGCGTATCCGATCTGCTGGGCGGCGTGCAGCGTATCGCCGTCGTCCGGCGCGAGCTCGCCATTTCCGTTCACCATTTCGCGCAAGGCCCAACCGCCTTCCTTCCCGGCATTCCCGAGCACCGTCAGCGCCGTCCAGGCGCTGCGCGCGAATCCCAGGCTGAGCTGCATCTGCTCGACGAGACCGGCCAAAGAGAGGATCCCCCGGGCGCCGGTCTCCTCCTCGGTTGCCAGGTAGCCGCCCTCGGGATCTTCCGCCAGATCGAGACGCAGGCTCGCCGTGCGCAGGCCTTCCCGGGTCTGGGCGCCGGCATCGATCAGCAAGGTGGCGGCGAGATCCTCCAGCCACCGCGGCGCGCGCCGGCTGCCATTGGCCGCCTTCATTTCGGCGCGCGCGGCATCGATTTCCCGCCGGTCCTGAAGCCGCGTCAATGCCTGCATGGCGTTGATGCCGTAGGCCGACGCCAGGCGCCGCCTGACCGCCCCGGGCAGCTCGTCCGCGCTCAGCTCCAATTGGGTGAATTCCTCTTCCAGGGCGATCTCGCCGGGGTCGGAGCCGAGTTCGAGAGTGGCGGCCGTCTCGGCCCCGATCCGCGCTTCCAATGCCGTCATGTTCAGGGAGACGACCTCATCGCCCGACATCGCCTCGGAGGCGTTTTTCGGTTCCGCGGCCGCCCGGCCCTCACCCGCGCGCAGCTCGACCATGCGATCCAGACCCGCCAATTCCCTGCCCAGGGAGAGCTGGTCGGGATCGGGTTCGGCGCTCGCCGCGCAAACCGGTCCCGTCCGCGGCCGCCCGGATGCCGCCGGCGGCCGGTCTTCCCCTCCGGCTTCGGGGGCGCCGCTCGCCGCCAGTTCCAATACCGTGGGAACGTCCCTTCGTGTCCGCTCCGGAGCGCCCCGGCCGGCGCGCTCGGCGAGGGCGCGCAGCCAGCGGATCTCACCCAGATCGTATGCGTGCAAGCGATAGCTCGTCAGCGGCGCGAAATGGCGCCGCCGCGGCGCGCGCGCATCGTGTGCGCGGTTCGGCGGGACGGCGGTGGAAAGTTCGGCGCGCTGCCGCAGGCTCTGGGTGTTCCAGGCGGTTTCGAGGATGTCGGCGAGGACCGCCGTCGTCCGGCGCCCCGGGCAGGGCCTCGGCGCGGCCCGCAAATGCGCGCTCATGCGAACCGCGCACAGCGCCAGCGGACACAGCATCCCCGCCGGCGCCGCTCCGAACCGATCGCCCGCATCGAGCCAACGCTCTGCGGTGTCATGCACCTCGGTCGCCAGCTCCATGGCGAGCATGGCGTAGCCGGCGACGGTATCGGCACGGATACCGGTATGACTCTCGCCGCTCAGATGGTTGCGGATCCGGTAGGTCTCGCCATCGGCCTCGATGGTGACGCGGTCGATCCACGCGCCGGCCACGCATTGTCTTTCGACACCTTCGACGACATCCGCCGGCACGATGCCGACATCCCGGATCAGCCGTTGCACGAGCGTCTCCACCGGCTCGGGCAAACGCCGGTGAGCACGGATCGCTGCGCCGAGCCCCGCGGACGTTCCGGGATGCTCCAGAACCGCCCAGTCGAGCGACGCGCCGCCATCCAGCCGTCGCCTGATCGCCGCCGGAAGCGACGCGACCGCGCCGGCAAAAAATTCAGCCGATTCCAATGTCTTCTCCCTCCGGTCGGACCCGGCGCGGGGTTTGGCATTGCCGCGACAGGGTGTGGGGGCCGTCTTGGGGCCGGACCGGGTTAGGTCCGCCGCGCTCGTCCGGGTCGGCATTTCCATCGGTATTTCCTATTGTGCCCCGGGGCCGTTGGGCGCCGTCCGGGTCGGGTCGGAAAACTTGTGTTCTGTGACCGCGTTTCCGCGGAATACGCGAACCTTTTTCCACGGCGTCAGCCCGGCGCCGGATCGTTTCCCCGCCAACACATCGCTGTCCGGCTTCCCGTGGGGCGACGGCGAGGACATCAACTGCTCCAGATCCACGGCCTTGTTGCGGGTTCGCTCGGCGGCGTCGGCGAGCGAGCGCACCGCGACGGAGAGCGTGCCCTCATGTTGGCCGAGAGCCAGACGATCGGCCTGCACCGGGGAGACCTCCAGAGTCGCGGTGACGATCTCCTTGCGTTTGACCTTCACGCCAGTCTTCTGGGACCCGGCTCCGGTCTCGACCCGGCGGTCCACCGCGACCACGCGCAGATCCTCCAGAATGGTGCGGGTGAACACGGTCTTGGCGCCGTCGGCCAGCTTCAACTTGGCCGTCAGAATCACATCGACCCGATCCCCCGGATCGATCAGCCCGGCGTGGCGCGTGCCCTTTCCGAGCTCGATAGTCACCGCCCGGGTGCCTGGCCTCAACGCCGCGGCAAGAAATCCCCGCTGACCGGGACCGATGACGGCCGACCAGGTGAGCGGCGCCCCCGGAGGCAAAGGCGCGCGCACGGCATGGCCACGGAACCCGTCTATGGTCGCGGTGGCCGACACCACGATATGGCTGCGCCGAATCTTGCTGTCCTCCAGATTGAGCTCGTCGAGGTCCCCGTCCCCGAGCAGCGTGCCGACAGCCAGCTCCCGGGCGGCCACGAGCACCTTGCGCGTGGTCGGCACCTTGACCGGCGCCACCTTATCGGGCCGCATCTTGGCCAGAACCGGGCCGACGTCGTCTCCCGGCAGGAGGAAACGCGCGGCGGCGACGGCCGCGATCAGGGGAAGCACCACCAGCAACCCCAGTAAGATCAGGGTACGATATCTTTGCATCGGTCGGTCTCTCCGGGCTTGCCGCTTTCCTTCAGCACGTTCCCCGCCGCACCGCCTGTCCGGTTACCCGGGCAAGGGGCGAGGCGGCGGCGATATCGTGCCGTTGAAGAGCGGTGTCGGCGCCCCGCACGCCCAGGCCTATCGGCGCGGGCGGCGCCAGGGCGGGACAGGGCGTCAAGGCAGGGGATAGTGAACATTGTGGGACAACGCGCGCGGAATGATGACGGCCACTGTTGGCGGCACGATCGCAACCGCGAAGGGAAGCGCCGATCGCCAACGCCGCGACGTGGCGAACGGAAACAGCGCGAACAGGCACAGGGTGAAGGCGCCGGCGGCGATGCCGAACAGGAAGAAACTGAGATCGGTGGGGCCGACCCACAGCCCGGCAACGGCGATCAGCTTGGCGTCGCCGGCCCCGAACCGTCCGCTCGAATACAGGCCGAACCCGGCGGCGAGCAGAACGAGCCCGATCGCCAGATGCGCCCAAATCGTTTCCGGCGGCCGGATCTGTCCAAGCGCGGCATGCACTACGAACAGCCCGATCAGGAGTGCCGGTATGGTGTTCGGGACGCGGCGCCAATGCAGATCGCTGACCGCACCGGCGAGAAATAGAGCGCAGGCCGCCCATTCGACAATCCACGCGATCGACATCTCTGTGCCTGGCATCAATCTCTTCTCCAATGCGTTTGGCTCCTGCCGACACCCGCCCGGCGGACGCGACGCATCCCATGGATGCTTGTCTTGTCCGTTCGGGACTCCGGGCGGGTGACGGTGCCGGGGAACTAGCGTGCATGACCGGATTGCAAGGCACGGGTGCACAGTCGACTCAGATCGCGGACCGAATCGGTAACGCGAACGATCTCCTCGCGGTGCTCGATGACGGGCGGGCTTACCGGCGTCCCCCGGGCCGAACCTTCGGCCAGCTCGGCGATCGGCGCGGCGCGGCCGGTCGCGACAGCCGCCCGGCGGCCGGGAATGCTCGGTGCGGACCCATCCGCGATTTTCCGAACGGGCTCGATTGCCAGAACCGTCTTCATGACGCCGAGAGGGTCTTTCCCGCCCGGCCGGTCGATACGGAGCGGGATGTCGACGGACCGCGCTCCCGCGGACTCGTCGTACTCGCCCTCGCCGATCCATATGCCGTGCATCCAGCCCCTCTCCCACCAGTCTTCATCGAACCGCATGAATTCGCTCGTCGAGTTGGTCGTGGCGACGCCGAAGCCGTCGCGATGGGTGGAGAATAGCTCCGCGCGGTCCGGCGACGCCGCGACCTGTTGACGCAGATACCAAACTGTCGCAGCCCCACGGCCGAGGCCGTTCCGCGCCCGATTCCGGCGCTGCGCAGCGTTGTCGACGTGTTTCTTCACGGGCGCGAGATTTCGGCGGGCAGGGTGATTCGCGCCACGGTCCCCTGGCCGGGCAGCGAATTTATCTTGACGGTTCCCTCGTATTTCCCGACGAGATGGCCGGCCAAAGCGAGGCCGATGCCCATGGCTCCGTCGCGGGACGTATAGAACGGTTTGAATATGCTTCTCTGCCGGTC
Organism: Alphaproteobacteria bacterium; assembly: GCA_965205995.1. Classification (GTDB taxonomy): domain Bacteria; phylum Pseudomonadota; class Alphaproteobacteria; order MPNO01; family MPNO01; genus MPNO01. The sequence continues at coordinate 1,767,364 of OZ242200.1, forward strand.
GGGGGTGATACCCATCCCGTTGTCGATGACGGTGATCAGGATCTCGTCGTCCTTCCGCGCCGAATCGATCTTGATGATGCCCTTCTTCTCCGTCAGGTCCTGGACGGCGAGTACCGAGTTTCGGACAAGCTCCGCCAGGAGCATGTGGAATTCGGTCTTCGAGGCGAAAATCTCGGGGATAGCGCCGAGGTTCTTGACGATCGTCGCGCCGGTCCCGGCGCAGGCGGCGGCGATCACGTCTTCGATGCAGGCATTGATATCGATCGTGCTCCGGTCGACATGGCCGGCCGGCGTGTCCGAGAAGGACCCGAGGCGTTTCGCGAGATCGGCGATGCCGTTTACCTTTTGCCGAACGCTCGAGGCGACGACGGCGATCGCGTCGACATCCTCGTCCAGATTGGCTTCGACGGACGACGCGGCCATAGGCTCGCCGTTGTCCAGGGCGTCGCGAATCCGCTGCTGCGTCTTCCGCAGGAACTCCATGCGGTCGGCGATCTCTTCGGCCGACGAGGCCAGGATACCGGCGACGCATTTGACGACGAATCCGTTCTGCAGCACGGCATCCGGATCCCGGTGCGCCGGGACGGCCTCGCGCTGCTCCGCGATTGGCGCCGATCCGGCGGGACGAGGGACCTGCGGGGCGAGGGGAGATTCCAGCTCCGCCGGCCGGGCCGCGGCGACCGTGTCGTCTTCGCCGATCGCTATCCCTCGTGCCGGGGCGGGCCGGGTATCGGCCGCCGCCTGGAGCGGGTTCGATCCGCCCCGGAACCTCTGCTGCAGCGCGAGCGCAATCCAGAACAATACGAGGACACCGAACACGGCCAGGGTTCCACGGTCGTAGTAGCTCGCCAGGACCATCGTCCTTCCGAGTTCGAACTCCAGATTGCGGGCCAGCTGGTCCGCGGATCCGGAAATGTGGTTGGAAGTGACCTGTTCGAAGAGTTCCTCCGTCGGCCCCTGCTTGTCGACCAGCACTTCGGCGTGGGCCAGGAGGTTCTCGACCGCGTGGGCCAATGAAGGCGCATAGCTGACACTGGCTCTACGGAGCTTCTCGATCTCGGACATGAGCCGGATCTCGGCGGTCTGGATCGGCCTCTCCAGATGCAGATTCACATCCCGCGTCAGGCTTGAGACGCTTGCCACCAAAGCGCCGTTCCCCGACTCCCTGGCCTGCCGCAACACGCTGGCCGCCGCCAGCGGGAGGTAACGCTTGGAGTTGCGCAGCACGGCATGGCTCGTCTTGAACCGTTCGATACGCTCTTCCTTCGCATCGATCAGGCTCAGATATGCATTGATCTCGCCGCCGATCCGGTCGGGCAGATCGGGTACTCGCTGGGCTCTTTCGGAGAGTTTCTCCTTGAATCGCGCCATGCGGGGGATGAACGCGACCAGCGAGTCGAAGTCGGAGAACGGATCCGACCTGACGCGCGTAATCTCTACGCTCCAACCGGAAGACAGGACCTGCATCTGCCGGACCAGATCGATGGACTTTCGGTAGTGCCGGCCGCCGTCGTTGTCGGCCAATACGTACAGATAGCCCGCCACAGCCAGCAAAACGGTGGAGACGGAGATACCGAGGATGACTGCGCCAGACCTCATGGTGATAGCTCCTTGGACTCGCCCATCAGCGTCTCGATGAACGCCACGATCGCTTTCTTGTCCTTGTCGGGCGCCTCCCTTCCCAACTGAAACTCGAACATCGAGTCGACAGCGTCGCGCAGGGTGGGGGCGGTTCCGTCGTGGAAATAAGGTGCGGTCAAAGCCGCCATTCGCAGGCTCGGAACCTTGAAGGCGTGCCGATCCTCGTCGTTTCCCGTTATGACGTAGCGGCCGAGATCGGCTTCGGTGATATTGCCCCGCTTCTTGAAATAGTCGTTGAGCACGCCGAAGACCTGAAACATGTTGCCCCCCACATTCGCACCCTGATGGCAGGAGGCGCAGCCGTACTCCTTGAACAGCTCGTAGCCGCGCCTTTCCTGTGCGTTCAGGGCCGCCTTGTCGCCCTGCAGCCACCGGTCGAAACGGCTGTTCGGCGTGTTCAGGGACTTCACGAACTCAGCTATCGCGTTCTTGATGTTCCCGCGATTGATCCCGTCCGGGTAGATTGCCTTGAACTGCCCGGCATACTCGCCGTTGCGATAGAGCTTGGCGACGATGTCCGGCCACAGGCTTCCCATCTCGAAAGGGGCTTGCACGGGGCCGTCGATCTGGTGTTCGAGCGTATTGGCCCGCCCGTCCCAGAATTGTTTGAAATTCAGGGCGGCGTTGAACACGGTCGGCGCGTTGACCACGCCCGGTTTGCCGTCGACCCCGATCGACACCTTGCGGCCGTCATCGCCGCCATTCGCCAGGTCGTGGCAGCTTGCACAGGATATGGTGCCGTCCTTCGACAATATGGGGTCCTGGAACAGAGCCCGGCCCAGCGTCACCCTGGCCGGGTCGACGTCGATCTGCTTCGGTATCGGCAAGATCGGCTCTTCGGCGTGGACGCCGACGGCAAAAGCGAGGAATGCGCCGATGGCCACGCATAGCGGCGTGCGCGAGGCGGTTCGGCCCGGAGACTGACAACCGGTCTCGTCCATGCTATCCGGCGAATGCGCTGAGAGCCGACATCGCGCCGAGGAAACCGGGGCCGGCGACCAGGAACATCGTGCCCGGCACCACGAAAATGAGCATCGGCAGGGTCATCAGCACCGGAAGGCGCTCGGCCTGCGTGGCGACCCGCGCGGCCCTTTGCTGCCGCTCGTCCGACGCGATGCTCTTCATGGACTGGGAAAGCGGCGTGCCGTAGCGATCGCTTTGAATGAGCGCCATGGCGAAATCGGCCAACCCTTCGATCTCGGTGCGTCGATGGTAGTCCTCGAGCACGGCCCGGCGGTCGGCGCCGACACGTATCTCCGCTTCGATCTGCTGGAATTCCTTGGCGAGGTTGGGCTCGATCGGCATCAACTCTTCGGCGACCGTCAGGATCCCGCGTTCCACGGTCAGGCCGGTTTCGAGGCACATCACCATCATGTCGAGTGCATCGGGAAGCGCGGACTGTATTTTGCGCAAACGCCGTTTAACCTTCGAGCGGAGCCCGTATTCCGGGAAAATTCCTCCGACGATGAAGCCCACCAGTGCGGCCAGGGCGACAGCAAGACTGTATTTCCCTACCAACTCCGAACCGGCGGCAAGCACACCGAATCCAGCGCTCAACGCGAGCCCGCTCGCAAACTTGATGGAGAGGAAAACCGAGAGCGCCTCGGGCTGCCCGAACCCGCCCTTTCTGAGCATCTGCGCGAGCTTCTCACGCTCTGCAGCGCCGACCGGCATCACCATGGAGAAGACGCGCAGGACGGCGAGCCCCAACACGCCGAACACGCTTCCGCCATCACGCCGGTCGAGAGGGTCCAGCACCGGTGCGGAAGTACCCGCCTGTCCACGCAGGACCGCCAGCCGCCGGTCGACCGCGCGCGCGCGCCGTGTCTCACGGAAAATGAGGGGCGCCAAGAACAAGGCCAGAATACCGGCGACGATCGCTCCGGTGAGCGGAAGCATTTCTGTCGACATGAGCCTCGATCCCCTGGTTACTGCTCCGCGCGCGAGGCAATAAATCGCGCGAGGAGGAGACCGGCGATAATCAGGCCGACCCCCCAGTGCAGCAGTGTGTTCCCGCGTTCGGTGCCGAACAGCACTTCGATGGATTTCGGTGCGATAAACTTCTGCCCCACCAACACCAGCACCGGCATGACGGACAGCACCAGCAGGGTCAGGCGGGTCTGCGCGGTGGAAGCCCGCGCCTTCATGGAGATGCTGCGTCGTTCACGCAGGGTTTGGGATAGATTGGCGAATGCGGCCGAGACGCTGCCGCCTGCGCGCCGCTGCAGGCGGATCACGGCAGTGAACAGCGTGAACTCGGCGAGACGGACACGGGCGGAGACGGTGCGGAGCGCGGTGTCCGCGTCCAACCCCGCGAGCAGTCCTTCGCACACGTCGCGCAGGACCGGCTCGACGGGCGGCTGGGTATCCTCCGTAATGACCGATATCGCCTCCAGGGCTGGCACCCCAGCGCGGGAAAGCCGCACGATCTGGTCGATGATCTCCGGGAACTGCCGTGTGAATTCGGTCACTTTACGCGCCTGAAGCCGCGACATTGCGTATATCGTGGCGGCGACCGCGGCGACGCAGACCAGCGGCACGGTCCACCAGCCGGTCGGGATCCTCAGAATCCACATCGCGAGCCAGAAGACGGCCGCGGCGGCGATTCCGATCGCGATGGAACGCGGCACCGCCCGCCTTGCATCGAGCAGGGGATACCGGGCCTGGACCAGCTGCCCGAACCGGCCCGATTTGGAGCGGGCTTGGCTGGTGCGAAAGATGGTGGCGTCGACCTCCAGATCGGCGCCCAGGGCGGATCTGGAAAGCGGTTCGGAGATGCGTTGGAGCCGCAGCCTGAATCCCTTGCCGCCGCGGCGCTGCATCGCCAACGCGGCGACAGCGACAAGGATCGCCACCGCCCCTGCGCCAAGCATCAGGAACATTGGGCTCAACTTTCCGACTCCCCGATTCGCGGATCGGCCAGCAGCGCCGCGAGAAGCGGCTCGCGCAGCTTCACCGCATCCACCGCTTCCATCCACGCCGGTTGCCGGCCGGAGGTCTCGAACACGTGGTCGTCTTCCGGTCCCGGGCGTCGGCGCCACATTTCCTCGGTGGTCACGATGTCGTTCTCGATGCCGACCACGTTGGTGGCGCTGAGCACGCATCGATGGCCCGACCGAAGGCGCGCGAGCTGAACGACCATGTCGATACTGGAGGCGACCTGACGCCGCAAAGCGGGGAGCGGAATGTCGCCGCTGCCCATCATCAGCATGTTCTCCAGCCGGGTCAGCGCATCGCGCGGGGTGTTGGCATGCAGGGTGCACATCGATCCGGGGTGGCCGGTATTCATGGCCTGGAGCATCTCGTTGGCCTCGCCGCCGCGCACCTCGCCGACGATGATCCGGTCCGGGCGCATTCGAAGCGTGTTGACCAGCAGGTCCCGCATGCTCACCTGGCCGGTGCCTTCCGCGCTCACGGTCCGCGTTTCGAGGCGCACCACGTGCGGCTGCTGGAGCTGCAGCTCGGCCGCATCCTCGATGGTCACCAGACGCTCGCCATGCGGTATCTCCCGCGACATCGCGTTCATGAACGTGGTCTTTCCGGCGCCGGTGCCGCCGCTGATCAGGATGTTGAGCCGCGCCTTCACCGCGATACTGAACAACTCCGACATTGCCGGAGACATCACCCTGCGCTCAGCCATATCATCGAGACTCGTGCCCCGCATGACGAAGCGCCGGATCGAGATGGCGGCGCCATCGAGCGCGAGCGGCGGAATAATTATGTTGACGCGGGACCCGTCGGCTAGCCGTGCATCGACCATCGGGCTCGATTCGTCGACCCGCCGCCCGACCTGGCCCGCGATGCGCTGGGCGATGTGCAGCAGATGCTGGCGGTCGCGGAACCGCAGCTCGATGCGCTCCAGCCGGCCGCGCCTCTCGACATAGGCCGAATCCATACCGTTGATCAGGATGTCGGAGACCAGCGGGTCGAGCAGGAGCGGCTCGATGGGTCCCAGCCCCTTGATATCCTGGACCAGCTCGGTGACGACCCGTTGCCGGTCCAGCGGGCCGAGGTCCGGCACTCCCGCCTCGGGGGTGTCGAGGAACGATAGGAGCTGACCCGCGAGCTGTTCGTTGTTGAGCCCGGCGATCTTCGTCATGTCCAGCGCCTGGACGATCAACGGGTGAATTCGTGCGACGATCTCGGCGACCGCGGCATCGGCGTGCGAGCGAGGCCGGGGGACGATCTCCCGCTGCGCTTCCGCGGGCTGGGCCGGGGTGGCGCCGGCGGGGGCCGGAGCCGGTTCGAGATGGCGGGATCGCTTCCCGAAGGCGCGCGCGGCCATGGTCAGCCCTGCCCCGAAAGCTCGGCCAGGCCGGGGCCGTCGGCGGGAGCGTCCGTCAGGAGTCGCTCAGTGAGGCTCGCGAGGGATTCGCGCAACCGGCGCGGCATCCGGCCGTGTGGCCAGCCGCGGTCCGAAATCGCCGGCAGGGCCGCTTCGAAAGGAATCTCCACATCCGGCGGGATGGCGATTCCCGCCCGGGCAAACGACCCGGTTCTCGCATCCCGCTTGAATTCCCGCGTGTGGTTCTGCACCAGCAATGTCGGCGTATCGTCGCCGAGCAGGTCGAGAATCCGCGTGGCGCAGTAGAGGTCCCTGCCGGTCGGCTCGGCGACAACGACGCGTTTGTCGACCCGAGCAAGGACTGCGAACCGAAGTTCGGGATCGTCCAGCCCGTCGATGAGCACAAGTTGGGAGCGGAGCCTCAGCTCGCCGAGCAGCCATTCCAGAGCCGAGATCGACGGAACGGGGGGCGGGACGGCGCTCCAACGGTAGGCATACACCGAAATGCGCTGCGATCGCTCTGTCCGCACGTCATCCAGCAATTGCGGGTCCGGGGTTGTCCCGACCGCTACATCCAGCATCTGGTCGAGTCCCGCCGCGGGCTCGACATCCAGCAGGATCGCCGATGAAGCGACCGTCCGGTTGAGATCGAGCACCGAGACGTAGCGACCGCGCTCGGCCGCCTGGAGCGCCGTCGCGGCAACGAGCGTGGTCGCCCCGCTGCCGCCGGCGCCGGCAAACCCGACCGCGCTTCCCGTCACTTGCCCGCCCGCCGCGGACGCGGCGCGGGCGGCGGTCTCCCGAACCGCCGCCGGGGTGATCGGCTTGACCAGATAGTCGCTCACCCCCGCAAGCAGGAGCTCGCGGCTGCTCCTGGCCGTGCGGTCGGAGCCGATCGCGATCACGGCGGTTCCCATCTCGCAGACTTCGGCCAATTCGTGGATGCCGCCGGCCGGGTAGGGCATCCCGTCGATGTCGACGATCACAAGGCGCGCCGAGCGCCCGCCGGCAAGCGCCGCGACGGCTGCGCGGAGCCCGCCGCTCCAGACCTGGGGATCGTCGTGTACGGGCGATGGCTTCTGGTAGTGCAACAGCCCCTGTCGAAGGGCGTCCTCGGTTTCCGAATCCATGGCGAAGGCGAGCACCGCGGCGGGCCTCTCGATCCTCGCCGGGCGCAGCGCTTCCCCTGCGTCGGCGTCGATTTCGGAGACCGCGTCTCCGGCCGAGACCTCGGGTTCGAGCGGGGCGGCAAAGTCCCCCGGATCCGGATCCCCGGACGAGGTCGCCGAGCTTTCTGAAAGTCCTTCAACCAGGGCGTTCTCGAATTCGTCCACGGTCTCGGGAACGGGCGTATCCGGCGCGGCAGCCACCCCTCCGGCGGCCGCCGCCGGTTCGAACGACGAAGGAAATTCTTCCGGAGCCGCTTCGCCGGTTGGCGACGGATCCTCCGGCAGCCCCTGCAGCAGGGCGTCTTCGAATTCGGCCAGGATATCGGATACGGGCAGGTCGGGTTCGGGATCCGCCTCCTCGTGCATGACCACCGGATCGAAGGCCGGAGGAACGGCTTCGGGAGCGGATTCGCCGAGTCGGGGCGCACTCGCCGGGAGCCCCTCCAGCAGGGCGTCTTCGAATTCGGCCGGGATTTCGCGAGTGGGTGGACCAGACTCGGGAATCGCGTCCCCGAATATGGCCGCTGGATCGAAGGCGGGAGGAGCGGTGCCCGGGCCCGTTTCGCCGAACAATGTCTCCGGTTCGCCCGGGGGCCCGTCGGCCAGGACGTTTTCAAATTGGGCATCGAGCGCTGCGAGAAACGACTCCGGCGCGGAAGCCGCCTCCCCGGGCGCCGCCATCGGATCGAAATCTTCGGGCAAGCCCGTCCGGGCCATGTCTTGCGCCGGATCCGTGAAGCCGTCGGGCAATCCGCCCGCCGGAACGGTTTCGAGAACGGGACGGCCCGCCAGGGCGGGCCCGGCGGGCGTTGCGGGCGGCATGTCGGTGCCGCGGGAAGGAGCGTCGAAGTTCATGATGAGGCTTCTCGGCGGTTGGCGGCCATGCCGCTCTATGGGGTGGATTACGGACCGACCGACCTTGTGGCGCTTACCGACCGAGGCTGATACTCTCTTCCTGCCCGCTCGGTCCGGACAGGTCTGCTCCGGTCAATCTTCGACGGTGGACCGGCGTTCGCGACTTGGTCGTTCCGTAACGGCGAACCGGGAAAGCGGCTTCGGCTAGGCTTATCCGACTGCTTTCCCGGCGTTGGCACGCCGGTCACCGCCCTGTGGGACTGGTGACCGGCGTGCCCCCGCCGCAAGCTACTCGGTCACGTCGGTCAGGTTGGCACGCGTCACCACGTCGGCTCCGATACCGTTGATGGCGGTCGTGATATCGGCGCCGAACTGGGTTAGAGCCGCTCCAAGCGCGACCGTGATGATCCCCACCAGAAGCGCATATTCCAGTGCGGAAACGGCTTCGCTGGCTCTGAGAAACCGGCGGAAGCTTTGCCATTGACGTTCAATCATCACTTTGTCCTCTCTGGATTGATCGTTCGCCGGCGCTGCGCGCCAGCGTTTCGGTTGATGAGTTCGTTGCAGGATTTTTCGTGGTTCAACCTCCTCTGTTTCGCTATCGGTGATGGTGGATCGGCTGTTCGCCAGCTCTTGTCGGTCATCGGCTCCCGCCCTCCGCCGCGTAAACCGGTACGGCCGGAATCTCGTTGGAGTTTCGGGCGGGCAGAATGTGCACGTGGTAGCTGTCTCCGGCGATGAGAGTGTTGGTGAGCAGGCCCTGCTGACTGGGCCGCGAGCAGACCTCGGCGACGAAGGTCACCTCTCCCTCCTGCATGCCGGAGGTGGCCGGCGGGCCGAGCAGGACGGGCCTCCAACCCTGGCTTGCGCGAAGGGTGCACTCGCCTGCGAGTTCGGCCGTCGCGGCCTCATTGCCGAACCGGATCGTGTTGTCGGCCCAGAGCACCGCGGCCGGATCGTCACCGGCCGGACGACGGACGGCGGAGATCACGTAAGCCACGCTGGCGGGAGTGTCGAACTCGGTCCGGTGGAGGAACTCTCCGAGCGCGGCGATCTCATCTCCGTTGGGCGCGATTTCGCGGGACACATAGTCCGCCACGGCGATCGCGCTCCGCGCGCCCGCGGTATCCAGCCGGATCACGGAGTAGATATCGAAGCACAGCATCGAGACGGTGAGCAGCGCCACGCTGCCCAGACCGACCTCGATCCCGGCGGAGCCGGCGGAGTCGCGGGCAAATCCGCGAATAAAGGAAATGGCGGATCCGGTCATGTCTGGCCTATCCAATCGAACCGGGCTCGGCGCGCGCCACCCCGATTGCGAGTTCCTCCGGCGCCTGGTCCGGATCATCCTGCTGGAGCGTGTCCGCACCGAACCTCCAGGTTTCGCGGTGCCACCCGATCTGCACCCGGACCATTCCGCCGGTCCGGTCGCCGGGGGCGGGGCTCTGGCCGGCGAGAAGATTTTGAGGGGTGAGCGCGGCATCCACGGTGAAGGTCCAACTCGAGGCGCAGTCGAAATCCACGCCGAGGTTGAGCTCGCGCTTGATCCCCTCGCAGGCGATGGACCGCATGGCGCCGGGGCTCGAATGGGTGTCAGGCGACAGGGCGACCGCGCGGGCGCCGGCACGGGCCGCGCGGTCCATATAGTCGTTCAGGTAGGCCGAACTCACGATTTCCATCAACCCGGCGAGCGAGACGACGAGGAGCGATAACACCACCGCCGTCTCGATCGCGACCGAAGCGCGCCGCGCGCGCCAGAAGTCCCTCGCGACACATGCGCCGCGCCGGACGATCCGGTAAATCGGCCTGTTCCAGCGCTGCAATGCCGTCGTCCCGAACATCCCGCCGACGGTCACCCGGTCGCTCCATCCGAAAGCTTCGAACGCGTTTGTCATCGGATCGCTGCTCCACATGTCGGTTGACCAAGCCTTTCATCGCCGTTTGGAAATGGCGTCATATCGATCTCGGCATTTATTGGGATCCGCGATTTTCGTCAACGCCGCTGTCGCGGAAACGGGCGTCGGGACGGTTGCGGCGGGGTCCGGAGACGACCGGAGAGATTGCGATTTCCCTCCATAACACATTGATTGACATAGATTTATTTCGAAGGGGGAATCGACCGTGGGCGCTCGTGCGGCGGATCGACGCAGATGGCGCCCCGCTCTAGCCGGGCGGCTCCGCGGCCGGACGGGCGCGCCGGCATGTCGCTCCGGCCCATCCGCATGGCAGCCCCTGTCAACGGCCGCGGCATGCTTGGGCTTCAAGGCGGGAGCGGGACCCCGATTCCTCCGGACGCGTCGGAGGACGGTGGCGGGCGCGAACTTTCGGGAGAGGGGGAGGAATGCCGGCGCGATCCGGGCGCCTTCCGGACGCTACAGGCTTGAACCCCGCCCCACGAGTTCCGTCACCCGGCGGAGCGATTCCCGGCACGGCTTGCCGAGCCCGTCCAGGGCCGCGGCCACGGCGCCCGCCCGCAATGCGGGATCGAACGGGATGACAATGTCGGGGCGCCGTTCGGCGAGCGCATAGCGCACATGGGAGGACGACAGCGCGTAGCGGCGCATGCGGGGAAGGCACTGGACCAGCGTCGCGGGGTACTCGGCGCCGAGCCGTGCAAGGCGGTGCACCGCGGCGCTGATGCTGGGCAAAGTCGGTTCGTAGAGCAGCACGCGGGCATTGGCCCACCGCATGAGCTCCAACTGCATGCCGGGCTCGGAAACGCCGGTTACCAATACGATATGCGACCGGTTGGCGAGATGTTTGAGAAGCGTGTAGAGCGCCGGCGAGGAGGGCCGCTCCGGCAGGGGACCGGCAAGCGGATACCCGATCAGCGAAACGCCGGGAGCGACGGGCGTAGATGTGGCTTCGAGCTGGCCCGGATCGATCGGCGGTTCGGCGTCCTCGGACTTATGCGAACCCAGCGAGGAGAGAAGGGCGGAAAGGCCGTTCCGCGGTTCGGTCCCGAGCAAAGTCGGAATCTTCCCGGAGACCGGGTCGAGGTCGACGACCGACGCGGAACGACCGTCCGCCGCGATGCCGTGGGCGACCGCGGCGACCACGGTCGAGGTTCCGCTACCCGGACTGCCGACGAACGCGACAATGCGCCCGGCATATGGATTCTCGGGCGGATCGTCCACAATGGCTGCGCTGGCCGCGCGGACGGCGGCGGCCGAAATCGGCTTGACCAGGTAATCGGCGATCCCGCGGCGCAACAGCGCCCGGCTGAACTCCGCGGTATCGCTCGTGCCGATCGCGATCAGCGTGGTCTCGAATGCGCATATCTCGGTCAATTGGTTTGCCGCGGTATCCGGCTCGGAGACGCCGTCCAGGTCGACGAAGACGAGCCTCGACGGCGCTTCCGTCGCCAACGCCCGCAACGCGGTCGACAGGGGGCCGCGCTGGACCTTGACGTCGCGGCCGGGGAGCCCGGCACGCAACGCCCGCTCGGTCTCGGCGTCGACGGCGAAACCGCGTGCAAACTGGCGTTTGGAAGGTGGCGCCATCGTCGGCTCAACGATCGGACAAGAGTGGGCCGCCTCGGGTGGGGTTCAGGAGCCGCCGCCGGCGCGCGAGGCGGTCGCGCTCGATTCGGGCAGATCCGGAACGTCGCCCTGCACCCATCGCCCATACCCGTTCAGGATCCCGCCACGCGCTCGCGGCGCGGGACGACGCGAAGCGGCGCACAAATCGGCGTGCGCCTTGCGGCCGTCCACGGCCTGAAGGTCCGGCCCGTCGGGCCGGTCGGCGCCGGACCCGGGCAGGAGACATGTTCGTCGGACGGCCTGCAATGCCTGGTTGTATCTCACCATCTCTTTCACTTGCGCGCCCTGCGCGCCGACCGTTTCGCTCGATCGGGTGAAGTAGGAGTCCTGAACGGCAAGTTGGGACTTGCACCCGCCCAGAAACGATGCGGAGAGGAGCGCCGCAACGACGCAAGGACGACAAAGCCGGGACCGGAATTCACTCAAGGCACACCCCCAGGACAACGCGCGCGACGGTCGTCGCGCGATGGACTCGAATTCACGCGATCCCTGCCCGGCACCGATTCCACCCTGTCCTCCCCGAACCCCGCGGGGCGAGATCGGAGAACCTCCCGACAAGCCGATCCATATTCGCCGACGGATCCATCGATTCGCGCCGTCATGAGGTTCCCATTCCTGCATTCCGGGTTGGAACGCGTGCTCAATGTTGTGACTGTTCGCGCGTATTCAATGCTGTCGCTCATCCTGCTCGCCGTTGCGCGAAGGCTGCCAGGCCGACGGCGAAGAACGGCCCTCGGGTTCCTCACGGAAGCGGACGACCCAGGTCCGGCGGCCGACGGATCCGGGGATGCCGACCGGTCCGAGAACAACCCATAATGGAAAATAGAGCCTTTGCCAAGCCGCCGAATCGCCCGGGATTTCCAGCTTTCCGATCGCCTTCTTGGATCCGTTTTCCGCCGCTTGTTGAACGCCGCTCTTCGAACGCTTATTTTTAACCGATTGATTTCCAGCCATATTGCATTCCAATGGCGAAATTTGTCGGTCGCCGTCAACGGAATCGGGGTCAAGAGGCTTATGATCCAGAGGTGGTGTCCATCGCTTGCAGGCTGCACGCGGGCGGCCATGTTGGCTCTGATGCTTGGCTCCCTCACCGGTTGTGCAGGAGGACCCTCGACAAGGGATTCGGCTGACCGCGGGGATCTTTTGCGGAACAACCTGTCGGTCGCGGCGGCCGCGCTCTCCGCTGGCCAGCCGGAGGTGGCTCGCAGGCAGTACGCGGCCCTTGCGCAACGCTTCGAGGACGCCCCGGAACCGTTCCTGGGGCTCGGCTATATCGCCTTCGGCTCCAACGACTATGCCGGCGCGGTGCGTAATTTCGCCAAGGCCGCGACCCTGGCCGGCGACGCAGCTTCGGTGAGGGCGGAAGCGCTTCTCGGCGCCGGTCGCGCGGAGCTCGCGCGGAACAGGATCGAATCGGCCCGGCAGCACTTCCGGGAGGCGCAGGAAATCGGCCGGGACCTGCCGCTGGCGCCCTGGATCGCCAACGGTGTCGCCGTCGCCGCCGCGCTCGATGCGGACCACGACACGGCCGAGACCAATTTCCGCGAGGCGCTCCGCCGCTCCTCGGAGCATCCCCGGATCGCCGCAAATTTCGTGCGCATGCTGATCGCGGCCGGCCGATACGACGATGCCGCCGGAATGTACACGCAACGCGAACCCTCTTTCTGGCTGGATGACGACGGCCCCACACTCTCGCGCCTGATCGAGAGGGTTCGAAAGGGCCCGCTCGGCCGAGCTTCGGCGCTCGTCCTCGCGCCGAGCCTGACGCTGCGGTTGTCGGAGACCGGCGGGCCCGCGCCGTCCGAGGAACGGGCCGGGTTGCCGTTGTCGTCGGGTCTTGCGCTGCGCCTCGCCATACGAACCGTTCGGGCGGAGTCGGAGACAACACCCGATCCGGTCGCCGAACCTGCCGCCGAACCTGTCGCCGCCGGGAGTGAACACGTCCCGCACACGACCTCGCCAACGGGATTGACGCTGGCTGTGGGGCAGAGTATGCGGCTGGACCTCGACGGCGACGCGGCGTCGGTGCTGGTCGCCGACCCGGCGGTCGCCGACGTCCAGCTCCTGTCGCCCAAGATGCTGTACGTCATCGGCAAGGCCGTCGGACGCACTTCCGTCACCGTGGTCGGAAACGATGAAAGGGTCCTGGACCGGATCGTTTCGGTCGTGCTGGACCTCGTGCCCCTTCGCGCAACCCTGGCCGGGGATCCCGAGCTGGTCAATATCGGCGCCCGGCCGGTCGCGAGAGGCGTAGCGCTGACCGGCGAGGTCGCTTCAACCGCGCTGGCGGAGCGCGCGCTCCGGCTCGCCGTTGCGGCACTCCCCAAGAACACGTTCGTCGAGAACGAATTGCGGGTCAGCGGCGCGCAGCAGGTGAACCTGGAAGTGCAGATCGCAGAAGTCCAGCGCTCGGTCGCCGAGGATCTCGGGATTAACTGGGAGGCGTTCCGGATCCAGGACGGCGATGTGTTGGGGTTCCGGATCGGGCGGCTGTTACCGCAAGCATTTCCCGTCAGCTTCACCGGCGCCGACTTTCCACCCGCGACTGTCGACGGTCAGATTTCTCCCGGCCTGTTCTTCGGCCGCGACACGGCGAATACCAGGCTGGGGGGCATGATCGACGCGCTGGCCCAGGCGGGCCTGGCAAATGTCCTGGCGCGGCCGAATGTCACCGCTGTTTCCGGCGAGCCGGCATCGTTTTTCTCGGGCGGAGAATATCCGCTCCCGACCGGGTTCGACGACGGCGTGATCGTGTTCGAGTACAAGAAATACGGCATCCTGCTGGACTTCATACCGACGGTCATCGATTCGGGCAGGATCGTGCTGAACGTCCGGCCGGAAGTTTCGGAACCCTCTTTGAACCAGTCGGTGCAGGTCGTCGGGGTCAGCATCCCGGTCATCAACGTGCGCCGCGCGGAGACCACGGTCGAGGTCGGCAACGGCGAATCGATCGTCATCGCGGGGCTCTTCCGCAATTCATCGAACACACGGGAAGCCGGCGTGCCTTTTCTGAAGGATGTGCCGGGGCTGGGCACATTGTTCGGGCACCGCTCGACCCGATCCGAAGAGCTTGAATTGATCGTCATCGTCACCGCCCGGCTGGTGCGGGCCAATCGGGCCCCGGAGGAAGCCCAGGCACCGGCGCCCAGACGGGCGAAGGGTTATCACTACTGACCGCGCCACCGCGCGGTCGACGCCCTCAAGCCGCTCGGCGGGCGTCGAGAGAACGCGGGTCCGCGAGCGCGTCGAAGCCGTCGGCGCAGAGGCTTTTTTTACCGCAACCCGAAGCCGCGAATCGTCACGGTCTGGCGGCTGCGCCCAGCTGAGACATAGTGTCGCGCCTCCCAATCGCAGATTGACGCCGCCGGACTCTCTCGACGACATTCCCCGCTCTTGGGAAGACGCGGCATTGGCCCCTTCAACCGTTGGGTGAGGCGTGACCGGCCGGATCCTCCCTGCGACGAACAGGGTGACGAGACGGAACATGATACAGAAAATCAAAGGGACCGCCGGCCGTTTCCTGCGCGACACACGCGGCGGAGCGACCAGCATTGCCGCCGTCGCGGTGACGATCATGACGCTGGGCGGTGCCGCGCTGATCATAGACCACAACCATCTGGTCGGGCAGCGCGACATTCTGAAGAGCGCGGCGGACGCCGCCTCCCTGGCGGCCACGCTCGAACTCAACAAGCTGCCGGATACGTTGGACGATGATGAAGTGCGGGATCGTATTCTGCCCGTCGCGCGCAAATACGCCACCCTGAACGTCCTCGGGAACGTCTCCGATCCGGATATCACCGCCGACAACGTCAGTATCACGTTCGACATAGACCGCAGTCTGAAGACCGTGGGTGCGACGGTCGAAGCCGATACCGGACAGACGCTCATGTCGAACTGGCTCTACGGCTATTTCGGCCCCGGCGCCATCTCAATCGAGAGCGGGGTGGAAAGTTCCCAGACGACCGTCGAAGTCGTGCTCGCCATCGACGGCAGCAGCTCGATGGGCATGAATCTGAGTGGCGTCGACGTCGGCTATGACGACAGCAGCAGCCGCATGTCGATCGTGAAACAGGCTGCCCTCGATCTGGTGACCATACTGGCGCCAGGCGAGGAATCCGGGGTCGCGGTCGGAGTCGTACCATGGGACATCCGGGTACGTCTGAGCTGGGCCGCGCGGAGGGAATGGGCTGCTAACGGCTGGGCGGTCTACCCGCAAAGCCGGCACTATGCCGCGATCTACGAGTGCCGGCCCGAAGAAACCTGCACGCCCACCGCGGAAGACCATGACCTGCCGGCCACGCCGCCGCCAAATTGGAGAGGATGCCTCGACGAACACCGGGTGTCCGGCGGACATGCCGATCTTACTGCCGCTTCCGGGTGGTTCGATCCTCCTTCGGACGTGGCGTTCGCCCAGGGGATCTTCCCCACCGGATACGCCCGGGCATACCGATGCGTGAGAAGTCCCAGACCCGGCAACTTCCGGGAGCAGAGGTGCTATGGAAGGAATGTCGATGGTGTAAGCAGCGTGATCCAAAATTTCAATGCGCAAAGCTGCGGTGCCGAAAGACCCGTGATTTTCCCGCTCACATCCGACCAGGCGGCGGTCACCGGCTTCATCGAAAACCTGATTCCGGGCGCAGGCTCGACCTATTCCGCGCTCGGCCTCCTGTGGGGACAGCGGCTCCTGACGCCCGCGTGGAGGGACGTGTGGGGCGGCGATGTTCATCCCATGGACCAGGCCGACGACGTGCGCAAGGCCATCGTGCTGCTCACGGACGGCGCGGACACCCAGTGCGGAGGCGCAGACCCGGAATGTTCGAGAAACAATCTGGGCTACAGGCGCGCCCTCGCATGCGCCGCCGTCAAGGCCGCCGGTTCCGAAATATTCGTCGTCGGGGCGATGCAACCCGATGAGTTGGCGGGGGGGCTCGGCGACCAGCTGATCGCATGCTCGAGCCAAGGCGATCGACCCGGAAACTACGTGTTCCTCAACAACGAGAGTTCGGAAAGCCTCAGGGCAGCGTTCGCCGAGATCGCAAGACAGCTACGTTCGGTGCGGCGGATCTTTTGATCCGCCCGGCGGCGGTTCACCGGCTACGCACATTGTTCGAAGAAGGCCAGGCATTTCCGCGCGAGGGACCGTTTGCGTCCTCGTTCGGTCAGAACGCCGCAATAGCGGTTGTCGAATTCCACATAGGTGTCCCGGAGAGCGACCAAGATGCCGGTTTCGAGATAGCGTTCGATCAAGTGCCGCCAGCCCAACGCGATGCCCTCCCCGGCGGCGGCCGCTTCCAGTGCATGCGCATAGCTGTCGACTCCGATGAACCGGGGCCGAATCTCCGGCCGTCCGGCGACGCGGAACCAGTCATCCCACGATGCCAGACCCTGGCCGGGGCTAATGAGGTCGAGAAAGGTCAGGCCGCTCCAACCGCTGACAGGTCCGCTGGCCGGTCCGGTGTGGGTCTCGGCGTAGCCGGGCGAACAGACCGGCCTGACCGCTTCCTCGAGGATCACCACATGGTCTTCCGCCGCCATATGCGCTTCCCAGGCCAGGATCAGATCGGGAGGCGGCAGGATCATCGTCTGCCGCGCGGTATGTCGATAGGTCACCACGCGTATTCTGCCGCGTGCGCCGAGCGCTTCGGAGAGCGCGTCGTAGCGCGGCATTACAAAGAAGCGATGCGCTTCCTGCGAACAGGCCACCACCACCTGTTCGTCATCCGGCGGCGCGTCGGCTTCCACCGCGGCCCTCTGGATAATCCCCAACCCGGTGGCGACGGCGTCGTAGAACCGCTTTCCCGCTTCGGTCGGGATCGTCCCGACCCAGGACCGCTCGAGAAGCTGGGTGCAAAGCTGCCGCTCGAGGTTCGCGACCAGGCGGCTGACTGTGGACCGGGGGGTGCCGAGCTCCTCGGCCGCATGCGCGAAGCTGCCCAGCCGCGCAGCGCTTTCGAAGGCGATCAGCATGTCTTCAGAGGGGATCCGGAAAGCGCCGCGTCGCGCCATGATGCACCTCACCAACACCTTGCCGGAGCGCTATCCCGATGCCGCGGGCCGTTGCATGCGGTTCCGGGAGGTAGTTGGCACGATCCCATTCGACGCCGACCGCCGCTCCTGCCTTGTACGGGACGATTCGCTTAGCGTCTGGAGACGGGAAAGACAAATGCCTTTTGTTGATAAATTCATGCCGATCTGGCATATCGCTGCGCCCGGCCACGCGACCCGACGGGTGGCTGCGCGGCGCTCTTCGCGCCCCGGGCCGGTCTGTGGTTTCCCGGAGAGCCCGGCGGGCCCGGCCGGCCCGGGATCGTCCTATCGGGCGGTTCTTCGGAGTTCGATGAGCGTCTTCACGGTCTCTCGCCCGCGTGCCGGAACGCCCTCCGCGGAACCCGTGCGGGAAACGGCGGCGAATCGGAGCCGCCGCCTCGCGGTATCCGATGAAATTTTGACATTGCCATGAAGATATGGTAATATATTATCAGTGATATGTTCTACAAAGGCTCAATCCGGATTCCGGCAGAAACCGCATTGATCGCGTTCGAGAGCGCCGCTCGGAATGGCAGTTTTTCACGAGCGGCCAGGGAACTCAGAATCTCGCGATCCGCGGTCCGCAGCCGAGTCTCCGCCCTAGAGAAACAGCTCTCGATCCAGCTGTTCGAACGCTCCCGGTCTGGGTTGAGCCTGACGGAACCCGGCCGCCGATTCCACGACGCGGTCGTCGCCGGGCTCTGCGTGATCCAGGCCGGGGTGGCGGAAGTCGCCAATCATCCGGATGGCCATGGGGCCGACTGAGACCCCCCGGGTGAATCGGACCGGTCGACACCACGTCCAAGCGATACGCCGGGTAAAAAGACGCCGCCGAGATCCTTGAGGCGGCGCTCCCTCGTCGGCGCCGAGGCGCAGGCGACACCGCGAGACCGAACCCGGTTCGATGCGAACCCCGGCTCGATCGAAACCGGGGAGGGGTCCTCGCTGGCGTTGTCGGGATTGCCGCGGGCCCTTTGGCGCTACCGGGATTGCCCGAAGAACGAAAGGCATTTTCGGGCGCTTGGGTTCTTCTGGCCCTTCGCGGTAAGCACGGCGACGAAGCTGTTACCGAATTCGACGAACTCTTCACCGCACATGATCGCCGCGCCGGAATCGAGATATCGCTCGATATAGCGGCGCCAGCCCAGGGCGATGCCGTGACCGGCGGCGGTCGCTTCCAGCACCTGAATGTAGCTCTCGAGAAGCTCGTAGCGCGGCGGGCGCTCCGGCGCCCCGGTGGCCTCGAACCAGTCCGACCAGGACGTCCATCCCTGGTTGGGCCGTTTCATATCCAGGAAAGTCAGCTCGCCCCAGCCGGCGACCGGCCCGTCCATGATGTCCGCATGGATGGCGGCATATTCGGACGAGCAGATCATCTGCACCTCCTCCCTGAAGATCGATGCCACATCTTCGGGCGCCGCGTTGAGAACCGCGTTTTCCGCTTTCCAGGTCAGGATCAGGTCGGCGTCCGGATCGACGGGCGGGTGTTGGGAATAACGCCGGTGGGTCGAAATGCGTATCTGGACCTCGTCGCCGAACTCGTCCTTGAGCGCGTCGTAGCGTGGAAACACCACCAGCTGCGATGCGTCGTGGGAGCACGCGATGACCATGTGTTTCCGGTCCGACCGGCTGGAGGCGTCCGCCGCGCCGGCTTCAATCACTCCAAGCCCGGCAACGACCGCGTCGCGGAACCGGTGTCCGGCCGCCGTCAGGCTTACGCCCGCCCTTGACCGTTCGAACAACCGGGTCGAGAGTTGTTCCTCCAGGGCGGCGATGCGACGGCTGAGGGCCGATTGCGAGGTTCGCAATTCACCGGCGGCGCGGGTGAAGCTGCCGTTCCGCGCAGCGCTCTCAAATGCAATCAACGCGCTGATCGATGGGATTCGGTAGGGGCCACGCTCCTTCATGCCATTCGCGATACCTGCGCATCAATGACATAGACTGTTCTTCGGCTGAAAATATTTGTCCGCGCGATCCGGCGGCCTGCCCGAATTGCTTAGGGGCAGTCCTAGGCGTTCCGCGAACCATTTCGGCGAAACCCGTTAATCGGCCGAGCATGCGCCATTTGCCGCCGGCACTCAATAGGCTCCTTGACACGATTGCCGATTGGGTCTGTCCATGGCCCGGCACGATGGAGACGCGAACCCGACCGCCGGCATCTCACGGGTCCTGGTCCCAGTCCGGGTCGTCGCTCGGCGAGGCCGGGGTGTCGCCGGCGAGCAGCCCCTTCCCCGGGATGTGGTTGATTTCCAGCCGGATGCCGTCGGGATCCTCGAAGACGAAGAAATAGTAGCCCGGCGCCCATTCGCGCTCCATCGGGCCGCGGTCGATCGTCGCCCCCATCGCGCGCAGCTTGGCCGCCGCCTTGTCCACGTCCTCGCGGGAGCGCGCGCGCAGGCAAAGATGATGCAAACCCACCCGGTTCTGCACGAAGCGTTCGCCTTCATAGCCCGGCGCCGGGCGCTGGATGCCGAGCGCGGTGCGCCCGCCCACGTGATAGACGAAGTTGTTGCCGTCATAGACCTTGTGCATGCCAAGAAAAGGCAACAGCTCGCAATAGAACGCGCGCGCGTCTTCGAAGCGGCTCACGGTCAGGATGACATGGGCCATACCGTTGATCTCGATCATTGCGTTCCTCCGTGCCCCCCTCCGAACCGGCGCCGCACCGCACGGCCTCGCCCGAGAGCTGGGCAAGCATCGCCAGACATTGCCCAAGCTTATCGGGCCGATCCAGAAACGATATTGGAACAATAACTATGTACCCTCAAATCTTGAGTATCGGGAGACGCCGTGCGTTGCCTGAAAACGGAGAGCGGCCCCATGTTCGAAAGGCGGAGCGATCTGATCAAGTTTCTTGCGGTCGCCGAAACCGGGAAGATCCTCGCCGCCGCCGACCGGCTGTCGATCACCCAGCCGGCTCTGTCCCGGGTGATCGCAAGGCTGGAGGATCAGTTCGGCGGACAGCTCTTCGAACGCATCCCGACCGGCATGCGCCTCACCGAGCTGGGGGCCATGGCCGCGAACCTCGCGGGTCGGATTCTCCAGGAAATGGAGATCGCCGAGAACAAGATCGACGATGCGGTCTCGGGCCGTTCGGGCCGCCTGCGAATCACCGCCAGCCCGGTATGGATGCAGGCGGTGCTGCCCGGCGTCATCGCAGATTTCCGCGAGGCCTGCCCCGGGGTCGAGTTGAAACTGCGGACGGCGAGTGTGGGCGAGGGCGTCCGGCGGCTGGAAGAGGGCGATTCCGACCTTCATTGCGGCGGCATCGATGCCCGGGAGCCCCTGCCGCCGTTCCTCAAACGGGAATCCCCCCTGAAGGTCACCTGGGGCATCGTCGCCCACCGGGATCATCCGCTCCACGAGCGGGAAGTGGCGCTTGCCGATCTCGCAGAATGTCCCTGGATCGATTACGAAGGCGCCGCGCCGGCCACGCTTCCGAACGGGGATGGCCGCCCGTCTTTGGCCCGGGTCCTCGACGATCTGTATGACCGCACGAGCAAGCGGGTCAGGACCATCGTCACCGCCGGGACGGTCGGCCTGTTCCTCCTGGCGACCGGCCCCTATCTCGCCTGGTTGCCCCTGCCCTTCCTCGAAGCGATTCCGGAACCGGCTCTGAAGCCCCTGCCGGTCGATCTCGGGCAGCATCGTTACCGGACCGGCATCGTGTGGCGCCGTTCCGCGGAGAGCATGGCGTCGTTCCGTATCCTGCGCGAGATCGTGCGGAATGTGTCATCGCGCCAGGCCGGCTGAAGCGGCGGGACACCCTTCCCTCGCCGGACCGGTTCGACTCGCGGGCGATATTCGGTTGCCAACGCCGAATGGCTGGGCCATAGAATCGCACGACACGATTGCAGCCTGCTCCAGGATGGCTCGATGCGCGCACGGCGGCACGACATGGCGAATTTCGGACCGCGCGGCTGCCGCCGTGCCGGGAAGCCTTCATGACCGGCGCCGCGGCCACGCTGCCCGATCTGTCGCGCGACGATACGGCGCCCAAGCTGCTGCGGCGGAATGCGGAAATCCGCGGCGACCGGTCCTGCCTCAGGGAGAAGACCCTCGGCATATGGCAGACCATGACCTGGGGCGAAGCCGCAATCCAGGTCCGGCACATCGCCTGCGGCCTGAAAACGCTGGGCCTGGCCCGCGGCGACCGGGTGTCGGTCATCGGCGACAACCGGCCGGTCCTTTACAACGCCATTCTCGCGATCCAGTCGCTCGGCGGCGTGCCGGTGCCGATCTATCAGGACTCGGCGGCCGAGGAGACCCGCTACGTCCTGAACGACGCGGAAGTCCGTTTCGTTTTCGCGGAGGATCAGGAACAGGTCGACAAGGTTCTCGAAGTCAGGGACGACTGCCCGACCATCGAGGCGGTGATCTACGACGACCCGCGCGGTCTTCGGAAATATCGCGCCGACGATCTCTACGGCACCGAATTCCTCATGCGGGAGGGCCGCGCCTACGATGCCGGACACCCGGGGTTCTACGAGCAGGAAGTGGAGCAGGGCAAGGCCGACGACACGTCGATCATTCTCTACACCTCGGGCACGACGGGAAACCCGAAAGGCGTGGTTCTATCGCACCGGAACATCCTGGTGAGCGCGCTCAACTCGGTGCGTCAGGAAGGGCTGCGGGAGGACGATGAGGTGCTTGCCTACCTGCCGATGGCCTGGGTGGGCGATCACATGTTCTCGTGCGGGCAGGCGCTGGTTTCGGGTTTCTGCGTCTGTTGCCCCGAATCGGCCGACACCGTGCTCAACGATTTGCGGGAGGTGGGGCCGACCTATTTCTTCGCGCCGCCCCGCATTTTCGAGAATGTTCTGACCACGGTCATGATTCGGATCCAGGATTCGGGCTGGCTGAAGCGCAAATTGTTCTTTCATTTCCTCGAAGTCGCGAAGCGTCACGGCAAGCGGATCCTCGACGGGCAGGCGGCCGGCCCGGTCGGCCGGATCCACTACGCGCTGGGTTCGCTGCTGATCTACAGGCCCCTGCTGAATACGCTCGGGCTGTCGAGGGTGAGGATCGGCTACACGGCGGGCGAGGCGATCGGTCCGGATATTTTCGATTTTTTCCGCAGTATCGGGCTCAATCTGAAACAGCTATACGGCATGACCGAGGCGAGCGTGTTCATCACCATCCAGCCGAACGGCGAGGTCCGGTCGGACACCGTCGGCCGGCCGGCGGCGGACGTCGAGATCCGGATCGAGGACAACGAGGTCCAGTTCCGCAGCCCGGGCGTGTTCGTCGAATATTTCCGCAACCCCGAAGCAACGGCGGAAACCAAGACCGCGAACGGATGGTGCCGTACCGGCGATGCCGGCTTCATCGACGACGAGGGACATCTCAAGATCATCGACCGGGCCAAGGATGTCGGCCATCTCACCGACGGCACGATTTTTGCCCCCAAATATATCGAGAACAAGCTCAAGTTCTTTCCCGACATCTTCGAGGCGGTCAGCTTCGGCCACGAGCGGGACTACGTGACCGCGTTCATCAACGTCGATCTCGGAGCGATGGGCGATTGGGCGGAGCGCAACGGCATCTCATACGCCAGCTATCAGGAACTGGCCGGCCTGCCCCGGGTCTACGACATCATCCAGGGCCGGGTGGAACAGGTGAACCGCGATCTCGCGATGGATTCCAGCCTGGCAGGCGCGCAGGTCAGGCGGTTTCTGGTCCTGCACAAGCAGCTCGACGCCGATGACGGGGAGCTGACCCGCACCCGCAAGGTCCGCCGGCGCCACGTCGCGGACAAATACGGGTCCCTGGTCGAGGCCCTCTATTCCGACCGGGACCATTGCTCGATCGAAACCGAAGTGACCTTCGAGGACGGACGCAAGGGCGCCGTTCGCGCCGATCTGCAGATCCGTGACGTCGCCCCCGCGGCGGCCGACGGGAGCATCGCATGAACGGTGCGGCGCCCGCCGGCATGGAGGGAGACCCTCCGGCGGCCGCCCCGATCCTGAGACTCGACCGCATTTCGCTCGCCTTCGGCGGCGTCACGGTGCTGGACGATGTGAGCTTCGACGTCCGCGAGGGCGAAATCCGCGCGATTATCGGTCCCAACGGCGCCGGCAAGTCGTCGATGCTCAACGTGATCAACGGCTTCTACCACCCGGACGGCGGCACCATCACCTATAAGGGGGAAACCCGGACGAGGATGAGGCCGGACGAGTCGGCGCGGCAGGGGATCGCCCGCACCTTCCAGAACATCGCCCTGTTCAAGGGGATGAGCACGCTCGACAACATCATGACCGGACGCAACACCATGATGCGGCGGAATTTCCTTTGGCAGGCGCTCTATCTGGGTCCGGCGCGGCAGGAGGAGCTGGAACACCGCGCCCATGCCGAAAGAGTCATCGAGTTTCTCGAAATCGAGGCGATCCGGAGGGTCCCGGTGGGACGGCTGCCCTATGGGTTGCAGAAGCGGGTGGAACTCGGCCGCGCGCTCGCCGCAGAGCCCGATCTGCTCCTGCTCGACGAACCGATGGCGGGCATGAATTCCGAGGAAAAGGAAGACATGTGCCGCTTCATCCTCGACTTGAACGACGAATTCGGGACCACGATCGCGCTCATAGAGCACGATATGGGCGTGGTGATGGACATTTCCGACCGCGTCGTGGTTCTCGATTACGGTCGCCTGATCGCCGACGGCTCGCCCGACGAGATTCGCGGCGACGAAGAGGTGATCAACGCCTATCTCGGCGTCGTGCGCGACTGAACCGGCGCGAGCGGAGAACCAGGGATGGAGTTTCTCGAGTCCGTAACGATCACGCCGTTCGTCATGATCGCGGAGGATTTCCCGGTCTTTTTCGGCGAGGTCGTGTTCAACGGGCTGCTGACCGGCGTGCTCTATTCGCTGGTGGCGCTCGGCTTCGTGCTGATCTTCAAGGCGTCCGGCGTGTTCAATTTCGCGCAGGGAGCGATGGTTCTCTTCGCCGCGCTCACTTTGGTCGGACTGATGGAGCTGGGTTTGCCGGTCTGGCTCGCCTTCATCGTCACCATCGGGGTGATGGTGACGCTCGCACATCTGGTCGAGCTCCTGGTGCTGCGGCATCTGATCAACCAGCCGGACATCATCCTGTTCATGTCGACGATCGGGCTGACCTTCTTTCTCGAGGGGTTCGGAGAGACGTTGTGGGGCTCCAACGTGAAGAAGCTCGACGTCGGAATCCCGGATTTTCCGCTCGACATCGCCGGCATGCAGATCAACAGCTTCGACCTGATCGCGGCGCTGGCCTGCGCCCTGCTGGTCACCGGGCTTGCGTTCTTCTTCCAGTACACGCCGACCGGGCGGGCCTTGCGGGCGGTCGCCGACGATCATCAGGCGGCGCTGTCGGTGGGCATTCCGCTGAAGAAGATATGGATCATCGTCTGGTCGGTCGCCGGCATCGTGGCGCTCGTCGCTGGGATCGTCTGGGGCGCCAAGAGCGGGGTCCAGTTCTCGCTTTCCCTGATCGCGCTCAAGGCCCTGCCGGTCTTGATCCTGGGCGGCTTCACATCGGTGCCGGGGGCCATCGTCGGCGGTCTGATCATCGGCGTCGGCGAGAAGATCGCCGAGGTGTATTGGGGACCCGCCGTCGGCGGCGCCATCGAAAACTGGTTCGCCTATGTGCTCGCGCTCGCCGTTCTGTTCGTCCGTCCGCAAGGCCTGTTCGGCGAGCGCATCATCGAGAGGGTCTGAAGCATGTTGTACCGGGAAACCGGCCAGTTCAAGACGACCTACGCGGCGGACCAGGCGATTTTTCCGATCTTCCAAGACCGCGTTTTCCTATTCGCCCTGATCGCCTTTGCCTATCTCGCGGTTCCGCTGATCGCATCGGAATATATGCTTCAGGCGGTGTTGATACCGATGCTGATCTTTTCGATCGCCGCGGTGGGGCTGAACATTCTCACCGGTTATGCCGGCCAGCTTTCTCTCGGCACCGGCGCTTTTATGGCGATGGGCGCCTATTCGGCCTACAAGCTGACCACCGGCTTCCCGGAGCTCAATATCATCCTTGTGTTTATCCTGTCCGGCGTGGCCGCGGCGCTGGTCGGCATCGTGTTCGGCCTCCCGAGCCTGCGCATCAAGGGTTTTTATCTCGCCGTCGCGACGCTGGCGGCGCAATTCTTCCTGCTCTGGATGTTCAATCGGGTTCCCTGGTGGTATAATTACCACTCCAGCGGCACCATTACCGCGCCGCCGCGCGAAGTCGCCGGGATCATGATGACAGGCCCGACGGCGACGGCGGAAACGCGCTATCTGCTGGTTCTTTCCTTCTGCATCGTCGGCGGGCTGATCGCCAAGAATCTGGTGCGCAGCAGGATCGGACGGCACTGGATGGCGATCCGGGATATGGATATCGCCGCCGAAATCATCGGTATCCGCCTGCTGCCTAACAAGCTGCTCGCCTTCGCGATCAGCTCGTTCTATTGCGGCGTGGCCGGCGCGCTGCTGCTGTTTTCCTATCTCGGCAGCGCCGAAACCGAGGCCTTCGACATATTCGTTTCCTTCGATGTCCTGTTCATGATAATCATCGGCGGGCTCGGCAGCATCCTGGGTGCGTATCTGGGCGCTGCCTTCATCTGGCTGATGCCGATATTCCTCACCAACGCGCCGCAGCTCATCGGGCTCTCCATGCCGGTGGATTTCCAGAAGCATCTGGAAGTCATGATTTTCGGGTCGCTGATCATCGTGTTCCTGATTTTCGAGCCCGCCGGGCTCGCCCGTCTCTGGCAAATCGGCAAGGAGAAGCTGAGGCGATGGCCGTTCCCCTATTGAGGGCTCGGTTGACGGCGGAATCGGGCGCGTGATAGCGTTTCTTCGACATTCTGGATTGCCACAATTTGTCGGCCGGCGGGCATTGTGCCGGAACCGTGGATGCGCCGGCCGGGACTGTTCCGGCGGGCGTAAACATCAATCACCTCAAGGGAGGACGTCATGAACCTCAAGAAGCTGGGCCTGGTGCTGACCGCGGCCGTGGTCGGTCTGCCCGCCGTTCCGGTAACCGCGATGGCGGCGGGAGAGATATTCATCCCGCTTCTCGTCTATCGCACGGGGCCCTACGCGCCGAACGGTATTCCGACGGCGAACGGTATCCGCGACTATCTCAAACTTCTGAACATGCGCGACGGCGGGATCAACGGCGTCAAGATTGTATCGGAGGAATGCGAGACCAAATACAATACGAAGCTCGGCGTGGAGTGCTACGAGAAGCTCAAGAACAAGGGCACGGCCGGCGCCGCGATCGTCAACCCCTACAGCACCGGCATCACCTATCAGCTCATCCCGAAGGCTTTCGTCGACAAGGTGCCGATCCATTCGATGGGTTACGGGCGCACGGCCGCGGGCGACGGGCGCGTCTTCAAATGGGCTTTCACCGCGCCGACGAGCTACTGGAGCCAGGCGACGACGTTCATCAAGCATGTCGGCAGCCAGATGGGCGGCCTCGACAAGCTCGAGGGCATGAAAATCGCTCTGATCTACCACAACAGCGCCTACGGCAAGGAGCCGATCCCGACCCTGCAGGTGCTTTCGAAGAAGCACGGCTACGACCTCAAGCTGCTGGCCGTCGATCACCCGGGCCAGGAACAGAAATCGACCTGGCTGCAGATCCGGCGGTACAAGCCCGATTACATCTTCCTGTGGGGATGGGGCGTGATGAACCAGGTCGCGATCAAGGAAGCGGCCTCCATCAAGTTCCCGATGGACAAGTTCATCGGGGTCTGGTGGTCCGGTTCCGAGAGCGACGTCCGCCCGGCCGGCGAGGCCGCCAAGGGATACAAGGCGGCGACCTTCCACGGCGTGGGCCCCAACTACGACATCCACCAGCAGATCCTGAAGACGATCTACAAGGGCGATGTCGCGGCGGCGAAGAAGAACAACTGGGGCGAGGTGCTCTACAATCGCGGTTTGGCGAACATGGTCTACAACACCGAGGCCATCCGCACCGCGATGACGCGCTACGGCAACAAGGCGATGACCGGCGAACAGGTCCGCTGGGGCATGGAGAACCTCAACCTGACCCAGGAAAAGCTGGCCAAGCTCGGCTTCAAGGGCTTCATGCAGGCGCACCGCATCACCTGCGAGGATCACGAGGGCGGCGGACCCGTCATCTTCCAGCAATGGGACGGCAAGCAGTGGAAGCTGGTCAGCGACTGGTACACGCCGATGTACGACATCGTGCGCAAGCTGGTCATGGAAGAAGCCGCCAAGTACGCGAAGGAGAACAAGATCACCCCGCGCGACTGCTCCAAGGAGGGGTGAGTCCTTCGCGACCGGAAACGGAACCGTTGGCATGACGGAGAACGGAAACCCCCTTCTCAATGTAAACAACATTGAGGTGATCTACGATCGGGTGATCCTGGTCCTGAAGGGGGTTTCCCTCCACGTTCCCGAGGGGGGTATCGTCGCCCTCCTCGGGGCCAACGGCGCCGGCAAGACGACCACCCTGAAGGCGATATCGAACCTGCTCCGGGCGGAGCGGGGGGATGTCACCAAGGGGACCATCGAATACCGGAACGAGCGTGTCGAGAAGCTGTCGGCCCACGATCTGGTCACCAGGGGCGTGGTCCAGGTCATGGAAGGCCGCCATTGTTTCGAACATCTGACGGTCGAGGAGAACCTCCTCACCGGCGCCTATATCCGGGATGACAAGAAGAATTTTTCCGGGGACCTCGACCTCGTCTACCGCTATTTCCCCCGGCTCAAGGAACGCCGCAAGGCGCAGGCCGGGTACACATCCGGCGGCGAACAGCAGATGACCGCGATCGGCCGCGCCCTGATGACGCGCCCGAAAATGATCCTTCTCGACGAACCGTCGATGGGGCTGGCGCCCCAGCTGGTCGATGAGATCTTCGGCATCGTGTCCCGTCTCAACGAGGAGGAAGGCGTGACCTTCCTGCTGGCGGAGCAGAATACCAACATGGCCCTGCGCTATGCCCGCTACGGCTACATACTGGAAAATGGGCGGGTGGTTCTCGACGGCGAGGCTTCGGTGCTGCGCGAGAACGAGGACGTGAAGGAGTTCTATCTCGGCCTCTCCTCGTCCGGCCGAAAGAGCTATCGGGACGTCAAGTCCTATCGCCGTCGCAAGCGCTGGCTCGCCTGAACGGGACGCCCGCCTCATGAACGCCTATTTCGACGAACGCGAGACGCGCCCGCCGGAGGAACGCGAGGCCCGGCTGCTGGCGGCGCTCCCGGGGCAGGTGGCGCGCGCCCGCAAGACGCCGGGCCAGTCCGGAGCTCTTTCCGGCATCGAACCGGAGGACGTTTCCAGCCGCGAGGCGCTGGCGCAGCTACCGGTTATCCGCAAGGGCGACCTCATCGAACGCCAGACCGGGACGCCTCCCTTCGGCGGGCTCAACCATCTGCCGACGGAAAGGATGACGCGGCTCTTTCTCTCGCCCGGGCCGATCGCCGACCCCCAGGGCCGACGCCCGGATTACTGGCGGATGGCCCGCGCGCTCCATGCCGCCGGTTTCCGCGCGGGCGACATCGTGCTGAACTGCTTTTCCTACCATTTCACGCCGGCCGGCATGATGTTCGACGGCGCCGCGGCGGCCATCGGATGTCCGGTCATCCCGGGCGGCACCGGCCAGACCGACAGCCAGATCCAGGCGATCGGATATTACCGGCCCAACGGCTACGCCGGCACGCCCGATTTCCTCAAGATCATTCTCGACAAGGCGGACGAGACGGGCGCGGATGTCTCGTCGATCCGGCGCGGCGCGGTCGGCGGCGGGGCGCTGCTGCCGCCGCTTCGAAAGGAATACGACGACCGCGGCATCGCGGTCCTGCAATCCTACGGCACCGCGGATGTCGGGCTGATCGCCTATGAATCCGAGGCCCGGGAAGGCATGATTCTGGACGAGGACGTCATCGTCGAAATCCTGCGTCCCGGGACCGGGACCCCGCTGCCCGACGGGGAGGTGGGCGAGGTGGTGGTCACGCTTCTCGACGAGGACTATCCGCTGCTCCGCTTCGCCACCGGCGATCTCTCGGCCATCCTGCCGGGGCAGAGCCCCTGCGGGCGCACCGCGACCCGCATCCGGGGATGGCTCGGCCGGGCGGATCAGAGGACCAAGATCCGCGGCATGTTCGTCGACCCGGCCCAGATCGACCGCGTCCTTCGGGCCCACCCGCCGGTCCGCCGCATGCGGCTCGTCGTCGGCGACAAGGACGGTATCGATGCCCCGCTGCTTCGCTGCGAGACGGACGCGGGATCGCAGGATCTGGCGGACGCGGTCGCCGAATCGTTCCGGGCCGAGTGCAAGCTGCGGACCGAAATCGAGCTGGTGGAGGCCGGCGCGCTTCCCAATGACGGCAAGGTCATCGACGACCGGCGCGACTACGGCTGACCGCCCTCGCGGCGCGGCGCTCGGGATAGCCCGGTCAGGAGCCGAAGGCCAGATCGGCCGGTGAGATCAACACCCCGAACTGGGCGCACCAGATCACCGCACTCGGATATTTCGTCAGATCCACACCTTCGGGAATGGGGTATCTCTGGCTACCCTTGAAGGCGCGCAGCTTGCCGAGATCGACAAACATCGTTTCCTTGACGGAAGAGGAATTCCGGATCGTTTCGCGCGGCACGAGATAGACATGGAACGCGGGCCCCGGCCCGACCTCGAAATCGTCTTCGAGAAAAACCACCTTGTCGTACACCGTCACCCTGCCCTTTCCATAGTGGATCGGGTCCAGGGGATCCGCATGAATAAACATCCCCCGGGCGACGACATCGGTTTTCTCCTCGGCGGCGAGGACATCCATCGCCGGCGGCGGCGGGAACACATAGGGGAACGCGAAGAAACCGACGGCGACGCCGAAAGCCGTTCCGACGACGCCACCGAGCAGGAAAATCCAGGCAATTCGCCACATGGTCACCTCTGGCAATGATATGGGCTGCGATCCGGCCGACTGCAACCGGAACAGGCCACCCTCGTCATCGGGACGTCTCTATAGCATGTCCGCGAGCGTATATGACGCGGGAGTGAGGACCGCCCTTCGATACGCGGCGTCGCCGCTGCTCAGGGTGGGGGAAGGTCCGCCGTGGCGGTCCGGAGCCGCTCGTTCGGACCCGGCGCGGTGTGTCCCCTTCGGAAAATCGATAGACTGTTCGTGCACAAATCCAACTCTCGCCCGGATACGCTCCGCATGCGGTGTCGAAATATCTGCCTGACAGTCGCGCTGCTGCTCGCACTCGTCGGCGCTCAATCGACCCCGGCGCATGCGCTCGCCGCCGACACGCTGAAATCGGTCGTTTCGGTGTTGCCCGTCTGGCCCGGGCGCGCCCAGGGCGGCGCGGGCGGACGCCCGGGCGTTGCGCCGGAAGGAAGCGGCGTGGTCTTGCGACCCGGGCATATCGCGACGGCCTGGCATGTGATCGAGCCCGCCACGCGGATCGACATTCGTCTTTCGGACGGACGCATCCTGCCGGCACGGCTGATCGCCAGGGACACCGCGAGCGACATCGCCGTCCTCGGCGTCGACGCCGCGCTCGTGCCGATCGGGATCGCGCCCGCGCCGCGGCTCGCGCAGCCGGTCTGCGCCATCGGCAACGCATTCGGTCTCGGCCTTTCGGTGACCTGCGGCGTGGTTTCCGCGCTGAACGTATCCAGCGCGGGTTTCAACCCGGTGGAAGATTTCGTCCAGACCGATGCCGCCGCCAACCCGGGCGTTTCGGGCGGCGCGCTGGTGGACGCGGAAGGCCGCCTGGTGGGCATGATGTCGGCGATCTTCGCCTCCAAGGGCGACACCGATATCGGCGTCAATTTCGCCGCCTCGACCGCGCTGCTCCTGCGGGTCGTGGACGCGCTCATTGCCGATGGCGAGGTCCGCTACCCCTCGCCCGGCTGGCGGCTGCAAGCCGCCGGGCGCACCCAACTGACCAGAGTGGCCGCGCCGGCGGTGGGCGCGGTGAGCGAGGGCGGCCCGGCCGCCAAAGCGGGCGTCGCCCCCGGCGATAGGATCCTGAAAATCGGCACGCGCCGGGTCCGCACGCCGCGCGACGCAATCGCCGCATTTGCCGTGCTGCGCGACCTCGGCAGGCCGCTCGCCATCACCCTGCAACGCGACGGGCGACGGCGCGTCGTCACCCTCTCTTTCGCTGCGGTGCCAAGGACGCCGGAGGCGCCAACCAGGCCGGAAGCGCGCGGAGACTGCCCCCATCCGGCGCCGGTCTGCCGCGTCCGACAGGCGGTCTTCCCGGTCTCCGGCTTCGATCCGGCCGCCAGCGCGACACGGATCGGGCCCACGCTTCTGGTCACCAACCGGCATGTCGTGGCGGACCGGCCGGATGCGGTCGTCCACACCCCCGACGGGCCGAGAAGCGCGAGGGTGATCCCCTCGGCCTATCCCGGCGACCTGGCGCTGCTCGAGGCTCGGGGTCTGCCCGAGGGGTTCATTCCGGACCTCGAAGGGGACGTCCCGGGCGAGGGCGCGTTCTACGCCGTCGGCGCCGACATAGCCCGGAAAGCGGTGCGCGTCTTCGCCCCCGGGGGGCTGATCGCGCGGCCGGCGGAAGGCGCGGAGCTGGGACGGCTCCACGTTCGCGCGCGCATGCAACCCGGCGTCAGCGGCGGCGCCCTGGTGGATGCGCGCGGCGAATTGGTGGGGATTGCCGTCGGCGGCGGCGACGGACGCTTCGAGGCGATGCCTCTGGAAGGCGTTCGCGCGTTGCTCGCCTTGCGCAGGGACGCGAGAGCCGCCGAGGTGACGCGCCGGCTGGGAACGGCGCTCGCGGACTGCGCGGCCAGGATGGACGCAATCCGGCCGCGCATGGCGGGCAAATCCGACCGCGATGCGCTGTTGGCGAGCTGCGTTGCGGCGAAAAACCACGGCCAGCTGCTCGAAGCCGGGCGCATCCTGGCACGGGCCCGCGATTTCGACGGCGCCATAGCACTGCACGGTCAGGCCGCCCGGCAGGTCCCGAACTCGATCAACGCACGGATCTCGCTCCTGGTGTCGCTGCAGCTCGCCGGACGCTTCGCCGAGATGACAGGGCACGCACGCCGGCTGATGCGCATGGCGCCCGCGGACCCGCAGGTCTTGCGGTTCGCCATCCAGTCCGGCGTTTGGGGAAACGCGCCGGAACTCGCCGAAGAAGCCTATCGGGCGCTCGTCAAGGCGGACCCGCGGCAGGCCAGGGCCGCCCGCCGGTTCATCGACAACGCACCCCCCGTACCGAGGCGCAGGTAAACCGGTCAATCCGAGAGCGGGTCGGGAATCCAGCCGGCCGCGACCACGCGTTTGGGCTCGAACGGAGACGGGGTCGCGCGGGCCAGTATGCGCGCCTTGAGCTCGGCCGGGCCCAGCCCCGGGTTCCGCGCCAAAAGCCTGGCCGCAAGCGCGGCGAGGCGCGGAACCGCGTAGCTGGAGCCCGACGCGGTCCCGGATGCGCCGCGAAAATCGACGATCTCCAGGTTCTCGGCCGGCAGCATGACATCGACGCTCACCGCGCCCCAGTTCGACCCCGGGGCAAGCCGCCCGAAGCCGTCGGCCGAGGTCACGGTGACGATGTTTTCGAGCGTGAAAGCGGCCGGAAAGACAGGGTCCTCGTCGATGTCGCGCCCGTTGTTTCCGGCCGAGACGATGGCCAGGATGTCGCGCCCGCGGAGCGCGCTTTCGAAAGCGCGCCAGTCTTCGGCGCTGCGGCTGCCCAGCGGCATGGCGAAGATGCGCACACCCGCATCGGCCGCGCGCGCGACCAGCTCGCCCATGCGGCTCATATCGGGGCGCGGATAGCGGAACGGGATCAACGCGGCGCCGGGCGCCTCCCGCGCGAGCACCGATGCGACCGCCGTGCCGTGGCGGATCGGCAGGAAGGGTCCGCGCGAGAAATCGCCGTCATAGGGAAAGGGATCGAGGTCCCAATAGTCATAGCCCAAGGGCATCCCCTCGCCATCGCGGGCCAACCGGTTGCGAAACAGCTTCAAATCGTAGGCCAGCCCCGAATCCACCAGGGCGACCCGAATACCGCCGGCATCCCTCCCCTCGGGCCATGGGGCCTGCAGGGTCTCGGTCCATCTCAGCGTCTTGAGGTCGCCTTCCAGGTGATCGAAATATCGCCAAATATCGCCGTCCGCCCGGATCGCCCGACCGGACCGAATTATGCACCCGCCATCCGCTATCGCCTGAACGGACGGCCGGACGCGGTCGCCGTCCCGCGCGGCGTAGGAAACCAGGAACCGGCGAAGCCGGCCGTTGAATTGCCGCCGCTCGATGACGAGCTCGTCGGCCCCCGGCAGCAGGAGGCGGACGACGATGCGCAGCGGATCCCGGTTGTCGGGCCGGCGGGTCTCCTCCAGAAACCAGCTTCCGGGTATGGCGCTCTGCGCATCGAGGCCGGACAATCCGGTCAGCGGACATACCCGTTCGACGGCAAGACGCAGCCAGCGCGCTTCGTCCCGATTGCTGTCGGCGATCGATCCGATCGGCATCGCAATCGTCGAAGCGAATACGAATACTGCGCCGGGAATCCGCATGAGAAAGCGTCGCATGGTGGCGTATCGATCGCAATGCAGCCGGGCGAAAGCGGCTTCGGGCTAGATGGGCAGGGTCGTGGTGTCCTTGATGTCGTCCATCACGAAGCTCGCCGAGATGTCGGCGATCGGAACCTTCGAGATGAGGCGCTGATAGAACCGGTCATAGCCCTTCACGTTGGGCACCCGCAGCCGCAGCACATAGTCGATGTCGCCGCTCATCCGGTGGGCGCCCTGCACCTCCGGCAGCGTTCGCACGGCCTCCTCGAACTTGCCGAGCCAATCCTTTTCGTGGGCGTTGGTGCGGATGATCACGAAGACCGACAGGCCGAGATCCACCGCTTCCGGATCGACCAGTACGACCCGCCCCCGGATGACTTTCCGCTCTTCCATTCGCTTGACGCGGCGCCAGCAGGCGTTGCGCGACAGGTTCGTTTTCCCGGCCAGCTCGTCCATGCTGATCGATGCGTCTTCCTGCAGGTATCGAAGGATTCTGCGGTCCGTATCATCCGGTATCATGCTCATATTGGGACAATATCCCAAAATACGCTCAATCGACAAAACATTTGGGAGAAAAATCCGCAACCGCCCTGATATCCTCAAGGACAGGAGTCGGGCGCAAATGCGAAAGATGGAGAGACACCCATGAGCCGGCAGCAGGCAGCCTCCCCGGCGCGGTCGTTGCTGAGCGCATTCACCGACCACCCGCACAGCGTCGGCGAAACCTATCCGGAGCATATGGGTGTCGCCATGCGCTTCGGAGCCCGGCTGTTCTGCGCCGGCTGCGCCGCCATCGTCCACGCCGTCATTCCGGCGCTGTTCCAGACCACGGCCAGCCGCACAATCGAGGCGATGCATGCGGCCATGAAGGGCCGCCCCGGGCCGGAGAGCTGATCGACCGGCCATTGGAGCGGGGAGCCGCTCGCGTGTTCTGCTAATGTCTGGCCACAGCGTCAGACGGAGACAGTATAATGACCGCATTCCTGATCGTGCGCGCCGAGGTGGACCCGGCCTCGAAAGACGCGTTCGACGCCTGGTACCGGAACGAGCATCTGCCGGACGCCGTCGAGGCCTTCGACGCGGCGGGCGCCTCGCGCGGTTGGAGCGAAGTGGACGACAACGTGCATATCGCCTTCTACGAGTTCGCGGACCTGGCGGATGTGAACCGGGTGATGGGGTCCGACGCGCTCAAGGGGATGATCGCCGAGTTCGACCGGCATTGGCAGGGCAAGGTGACCCGGACCCGCGAAGTGCTGGAATTGATCCAGGAAATCTGAACCGCACTCCTCGGCAAGCCCGCCATGCCGGAACGCACAAAACTCTCGACCGCGATCACCCGCCTGCTGGGCATCGACCACCCGGTCCTGCTCGCTCCGATGGGCGGCGTCGCCGGCGGCGCGCTGGCCGGCGCGGTCTCCGCCGCCGGCGGGCTGGGGCTGATCGGCGCCGGCTATGCCGACCCCGCCGTCGGCTTCGGCTCGGACGACTGGATCCGGGACCAGTTCGACAAGGCAGGCAACCGGGCCGCGGGTATCGGCTTCATCACCTGGGCGCTGGACCGGCGCCCGGATGCGCTCGACGTCGCGCTGGAATGCGGACCCCGGGCCGTCATGCTGTCCTTCGGCGACATCGCGCCCTATGCCGCGAAGATCCGCGACGCGGGCGCCGCGCTGATCTGCCAGGTCCAGACCCTGAAGGATGCACGGGAGGCGGCGGCGAAGGGCGCCCAGATCGTCGTCGCCCAGGGCACGGAGGCCGGCGGCCACGGGGCGGACCGGGCGACGCTGCCGCTGGTTCCGGCGGTCGCCGACGCGGTGGCGCCGGTTCCGGTCGCCGCCGCCGGCGGCATTGCCGACGGGCGGGGCCTGGCCGCCGCCCTGATGCTGGGCGCCGAGGCGGTGCTTGTCGGCACCCGTTTCTGGGCGACGCGGGAGGCGCTGGGCCACCCCAACCAGAAGGCGCTGATCGAGCGCTCGGGGGGCGACGACACGCTCCGGACCAAGGCGTTCGACACCGCCCGCGGCCTGACCTGGCCGGAACCCTGGACCGGGCGCGCCATCCGCAACGCCTTCGCCGACACCTGGCACGGCCGCGACGACGCGCTGCGCGAAGAGGGATTGCCGATGCGCGAACGCTTCTTCGCGGCCCAGCGCGAAGGCGACACGGAGATGGCGGTCACTTTCGCCGGCGAAGGGCTGGACCTGATCGCCGACCGGCCGGGCGCCGGCGCGCTGGTCGAGCGGATCGTCGACGAGGCGATCGATGCGCTGGCGGCGGCGCAGGACCGCCTGCGATAGCCGGGCCATGTCGCGCGACCGCCTCCACTTCCTGTTCCTCAATGTCGGACATTTCCTCGACCATTTGTTCATGCTGATCTTCGCGACGGTGGCCGCGCTCAGGCTCGCCGAGGAGTGGGGCATGAGCTACGCCGCGCTCATCCCCTATGCCACGCCCGGCTTCATCGCGTTCGGGATCTGCGCCATCCCGGCCGGATGGATCGCCGACAAGTGGAGCCGCGAAGGCATGATGATCGTCTTCTTCATCGGCATCGGGGCGAGCTCGATCGCAACCGCGCTCGCGGACTCGCCGATCTCCATCGCGCTCGGATTGTCGGCGATCGGCGTGTTCGCCGCGATCTATCACCCGGTCGGGCTGGCGATGGTCGTCGAGGGCCGGACGAGGACCGGCATCCCGCTCGCGATCAACGGCGTGTTCGGCAATCTGGGGGTGGCCGCGGCGGCGCTGCTCACCGGCTGGCTCATCGACACAGGCGGCTGGCGCAATGCGTTCGTCCTGCCGGGCGCCGTCTCCATCGCTCTCGGCGCCGGCTACGCGGCCTTCCTGTGGACCGGACGCGCCGCCGGCAACGCCCACGCGCCCGCGGAGGCGACCGCGCAAGGCGCTTCGTCGGTCGGGCGCGCGGCGTTCCGGCGCGTGCTCGGGGTGATCGTGTTCACCACCGCGATCGGCGGGCTGATCTTCCAGAGCACCACCTTCGCGCTCCCGAAGATCTTCGACGAACGGCTCGCCGGGCTGGCCGGATCGGCCACCGAAATCGGCGCCTTTGCGTTCCTGGTCTTTGCGGTCGCGGCGCTGGCGCAGCTCGTGGTCGGCTATCTCGTCGACCGCCACTCGGTACGCGCCGTGTTCGCGTTCGTCGCGGGGCTCCAGGCGGTGTTCTTCGCAATCATGTACCAGCTCACCGGGCTTGCCGCGCTGGTCGTCGCCATCGCCTTCATGCTCGTCGTGTTCGGGCAGATCCCGATCAACGACGTGCTCGTCGGCCGCATCGCCAGGAGCGAATGGCGCAGCCGTCTCTATGCCATCCGCTACATCGTCACCTTTTCGGTGATGGCCTCGACGATCCCGGTGATCGCGGGAATCCACGCAAGCTGGGGCTTCGGCGCGCTGTTCGTGGTGATGGCGGTGGCGGCAAGCGGAATCCTCGCCGCGGTCCTGACGCTGCCGAGCACCGGCGTCCTCGCCGCGCGTCCCGCCAACGCCTAGAGAGGGCCGCGCCAGGCGGTCACAACGCGCTGGCGATATCCGTCCTCGCGAAATCCCCGCCGATATAGAGCAACGGGCAGTCATGTGTCTTCGCGACTTCATAGGCGAAGCAGTCGCCGAAGTTGAGCCCGGCGGGGTGCACGCCCTTGCCCCATCGCGCATAGCTGTCGGCGACCCGCCTGGCCGTGGCAAGCGTCACATTTGCGGTCTCAAGACCCAGCCCGTCGATGAGCCTGGCCATTTCCGCGCCGAGGCCGCGCCTCCCGGCAACGATCAGCGCCTCGGCAACGGTACCCGCCGAAATCACGATGCGGTCGTCTTTGGCCAGAACGTCCGCGCAGGCCGCGGTCTCCGGCTCGTCCAGCAGGATCGCCATCAGGGCCGAGCTGTCGACCGCGATCACCTGGGCAGGCCGTCGTCATCGTACAGGAAATCCTGACTACGGGCCGCGCTGGCGCCCGCGATGCGCTTGTTCTTGGCGGCCGCCTGTATAGCCGCGATCACCGCGCGCCGCGCGCCGGCATTCGGCCGGGGCTGTACCGGCACCAGCCGGACCGTCGCCCTGCCATGACGGGTGAGCACCACCTCATCGCCCGCCTCCGCCCGCCGGACGAGATCGGTCAATTGTGCTTTCGCTTCGCTGACGGAGATCCGCATCCTCCTGCTTCCCCCATGAAGTATCGCCAACGACAATATGGACCATTATATGGTCCATTTCAAGGCGCCGAACCCGGCCAGTTCCCCGGTGAGCGTGCCCGCCCCCGTCACCCCGACGAAGGCGGCGCGCGATCCTCGACGAGGCGATCGAACTCGACGCTCCATTCCCTCCGCCAATGCGTGCGCGTGGCATCGTCGACCCAGGCTCCGGCCAGGCCGTTGAGCATGAATTCCCGGAGGTCGCCCAGCGAATAGCCGAAATTCTCGACCATGCTGTGCCAGCACGTCGTCGGATCGGTCAAATGGAACGACGGGTCGTCGGTGTTGGGATGGATCCTGAGGCCCGCCTTCGCCATATGGCGGATGGGGTGCTTTTCCGCCCATTCCCCGGGGTCGAGCGTGCGCAAATAGTAGCTGTTGGTGGGCACCACGGTGATCACGATCTCCTCATCGGCGCAGCGGGCGGTGAGCTCCAGGTTGTCGAGGAGCGTATAGCCGTGGTCGATCCGGTCGACGCGCAGCAGGTCCAGCGCTGTCGCCACATTGTTCCAGGGCGTGCCGAACTCTCCGGCATGGGCGGTGGCCTTGAAACCGGCCGAGACCGCGAGCGCGTAGGCCTCGGCAAACATCTCGGGCGGGCGGTCCACCTCGTTGTAGTCGATGCCGATCCCGAGAACGCCGGGCTCCCGGTGGTCGATCATCGAACGCACCATCTCGACCGCCTCTTCGGGCGAGGCTTCCCGGTCGATGCTCGGGATCAACCCGCTGGAGATGCCGAAATCCCGTCCCGCCTCGCCCATGCCTCCGAGGATGGCGGCCTGCAAGTCGCGATACGAAAGGTCGGTATGGCGGAGCGTCCCGGTCGGGTTCCAGAATATCTCGGCGTGGCGCACCGTGTGGACCGCGACATCTTCGAGATACTCGTAAGTTATCTGGCGCAGGTCCTCCGGCGATTGCAGGATATGCCCTTCGAGCTCGCGGAAGATGTGCAGGACGCCGACCGGCTTCTCGCCGCGGACATAGAACCGCTCGATCTCGTCCGCCGTGGTGCGGGCGCCGTTCCGGGCCGCGATGTCCTTCATCGTCTGCTTCCGGATGGTGCCCAGAAGGTGACAATGGATCTCCACCTTGGGGATCCGTCTGAGAAGCGCCTTCAGATCGCTCACTGTCCCGATCCTCCTGGTTGACGAATTCAATTCTGGATGAACATCCGCATCCCGCCGAAGCGTTCGACGAGGATGAAGAACCCGACCGTGATGAACACCATGATCGCCGATACCGCGGCGGGCGTGGGATCGGCAACGTATTCCATGCTGGACATCACCTCCACCGGCAGCGTCGTCGTGTTGGCGCCGACCAGGAAGATCGAGATCGCCACGTCGTTGAAGGAATAGGTGAAGGCGAGGACCGCGCCGGCCATGATCCCCGGCCGCGCCATCGGCAGGACCACCTTGCGGAAAACCGTGAAGGGAGACGCGCCCATGCTCTGGGCCGCCTCCTCCAGCGAGATATCGGTGCCCGCCATCGCCGCCCATACCGAGCGCACGACGAACGGGACCGTGATCAGCACGTGGCCGGCGATCAAATTGGGCATGTTGTAGTCGGCAAGGTCGAACTGGTTGATCACGCTGAACAGCGCGAAGCCGAGCACCACGGCCGGCAGGATCAGCGGGCTCAGTGACACATATTCGATTACCGCGCGTCCGCGCACGCGATGCCGGGCGAGCGCCCGCGCCACCAGGACACCGACCGTGACCGCCGCCGCGGTGGACACCACCGATATGACGACGCTGTTCACCAAGGACGTCTTGAACCAGGAGAGCGACAATACTTCGACAAACCACTTCAGCGACCATCCCGGCGGCGGAAATATCATGTAGTTGCCGCTGGTGAACGCCGACACCACGACGACCAGGATCGGAGCCATCAGGAACAGGCACCAGGCGCAGCCGATGCCGATCAGGGTCCAGCGCGCGAATTGCCAGCCGAGCGCCGACATCCGGAAGGAGAGCGGGCTAGCCATAGGATCTCATGCTCAGCCGGGCCACCAATCGATGCAGGGCGTAGAATGTGAGCGCCAGCACGACCAGCACCAGCCCGACCGCCGCCGCGCGGTTCCAGTCATAGAGCGTATAGGCGTAAGAATACATCAGCGTGGTCAGAAGCGGCGTGCGCCCCCCGCCGAGCAGGAGCGGCGTCGCGAAGGCCGTCATGGCGAGTGCGAACACCAGCACGGTTCCGCTCAACAGGCCGGGCAGGCTGAGCGGCAGGGTGACCCGCAGGAAGGTCTTCAACGGGTTGGCGCCGAGCCCCGCCGCCGCCTCTTCGAGCGCCGGGTCCACCTTCTGCATCACCGCCACCAGGGCCAGCACCATATAGGGCAGCAGCAGATGGGTTTCGCCCACGATCACCGCGAATTCGTTGTTGACCAGCGCCAGCGGCTTGCCCACCAGCCCGAGCGAGATCAGCCCCTTGTTGAGGATACCGGACGGACCCAGGATCACGTTCCAGCCGAAGGCCCTGACGACGACCGACACCATCAGCGGAAACACGGTGACCGTCAAAATGGCCGCCGTCATCCTGGGGCCCGACCGGCGCAGCCAGTACATGATCGGATAGGCGCCGAGGATGGTGAAGACGGTCGCGAAAAGGCTGACCCGGATGGTGCGCCAGAATGCCTGGGTGGCGAATTTGCTGCCCAGAAGGGCTTCGAAATTGGCGAGCGTGAAGCCGGCGCTGTCGGCCCGGAAGAAGCCGGTGACCAGGAGCTGGATCGAGGGCAGGATCGCGAGCGCGGCGAGCAGGAGCAGAACCGGCGCGGACAAGAGCCAGGCCGTCGGATTCCTGTTCGGGTCCCGCGCCATATCAGTCGTCGGTCAGCCACAGGAATTTATCGTGCGGCAGGCCGAGCAATACCGTCTCCCCGATCGCGCGCATCGATTCGAGAACCACCGTCAGCGGCTTTTCTCCGAACCGGGTTTCGACCTCATAGGCCCGCTCGTGGCCGAGATAGTTGGTCCCGAGCACGCGCCCCGGTACCGTCACGTGACCGTCGAGCTCCCGGTCCACGATGCGGATATCCCGCCCCCGGATGCCGACGGCCGTTACCGCGCCATGTTCCGCGGGGCAAGGCAGCACCGGGGCTTCGCCGTCGAAGGCGGCGAGACGAAACCCCCGGATCCCGCCCGCTTCCGCGACAGTGCCGTCGAAGATGTTCTCGACCCCGACGAAATCGGCCACGAACCGGGTTCTCGGGGCCGCCCAGATCTCCTCGGGGCTGCCGATCTGCCGCACGACGCTGTTGTTCATCACGATGATGGAATCGGAGATGGCGAGCGCCTCGCTCTGGTCATGGGTGACGAACAGCGTCGTCACCCCGGTCTCGCTTTGGATGCGCTGGAGCTCGAAACGCATTTCGTCGCGGAGCCGGGCATCGAGATTGCTGATCGGCTCGTCCAGGAGCAGCACTTCCGGGCGATAGACGATGGCCCGCGCAAGCGCCACGCGCTGGGCCTGACCGCCGCTCAACTGCCTGGGATACCGCTCCTCCAGCCCCGACAGCCCGACGACCTTCAACACGTCCTCGATCTTCTTTTCCGTCTCTGCCCGGTTCAATCCGCGCATGCGCAGGCCGAAGGCGATGTTGTCGAACACCGTCATGAACGGGAACAAAGCGTAGCTCTGGAACACCATGCCGACATTGCGCTTCCACGGCGGCAGGTGGGAAACGGGCAGGTTCTCGATGCGGATTTCGCCGGCCGTCGGGGCTTCGAACCCGGCGATCATTCTCAACAGCGTCGTCTTGCCGCAACCGCTGGGGCCGAGGATGCTGACGAACGCGCCCTCGGCGACGCGAAAGCTGACATCCTGTACCGCGCAGACCGGGCCGAACATCTTGGTGATGGAGGAAAGCTCGATCTTGCTCATCGAACTCCCGTTGTCGGGGCCGGTTGAAGGAACCTCGGTCTTGCTGGAATCGGGTATGACTGCGCCGCCGGCTACAGCCTATTTGGCGATCACCTCTTCCTGCCACCGGCCCAGCCACTTCGCCCGGGAGTCGGCGATCTTGTCGAGGTTCCAGAACCGAAGCTTGCCTACGTCGGCCTGCGACAATGCATTGAAGGCGATGTTGTCCGGCACCTTCACGTCGGCATTGACCGGAGTCTCGCCCTGCTTTTCGAGCATCGCCGTCTGAACCGGGGCCGAGAGATGGAAGTCGATGAATTTTTCGGCGAGCGCGGCGTTCTTCGAGCCCTTCACCACGCAGGCCAGGTTGCGAATGCCGACCCCGCCTTCCTTCGGCCACGAGAACCGAAGCGGCGCCGACGGATCCTTGCGCACGAAAATATTCAGCATCGGCGTCACCGACACGTCGCCCTGGTTGACCGATTTCAGGATGACGCTGCGCTTGAAGAACTGGAGGCGGTCCTTCATCGCGATCAGCGCCTTGAACCCCGGCTCGACGTTGTCGATCCCCCCGCCGTTCAGCTCCGATAGCGTGATCAGCATCATCGGGCCGTAGGATACGCCCATCCCGGGATAGGCGGCGGGCGCCTTGAGGTCCGCCTTTTGCAGGATCGTCCAAGAATCCGGCGGCGCGGGAACGAGGTTCTTGTTGTAGGCGAGACCGACCCCGAGGATCGTGAAAGCGGGACACATTCCGCCGCCCAACGGGTCCTTGGCGAAGTCGTACAGCTTGGCCATGTTGGGAATATTGGCGGCGTTTACCGGCTGGAGCACGCCGCGCCGATGGGCTTCGAGCATCTGGTTGTCGGTGATGTAGAAAAGATCGATGCCCTTGCCCTTGGTGGCGATCAGCTTGCTGAGGCGTTCCGTGGAGCGTCCGCCCTCGACCCGGACCTCGCCCCCGAACTTGGCCTTGAAGGGTTCGACGACATGGGCCTTGAAACGCTCGGCATAGCCGCCGCCCC
This sequence comes from Alphaproteobacteria bacterium, assembly GCA_965205995.1. Classification (GTDB taxonomy): domain Bacteria; phylum Pseudomonadota; class Alphaproteobacteria; order MPNO01; family MPNO01; genus MPNO01. The sequence continues at coordinate 1,810,445 of OZ242200.1, forward strand.
AGATCGAGATACTGAGCTTGTCGTCGGCGGCACCGACAGGGACCGCGAACATCGCGAGCGATGCCGCAACCGAAAAGCCGCCCGCAAGCCGTACAAGCGATCCGCTCATGACCGTTCTCCCCTGGGTCCGCGCCGAAAAGCGCGGCGCATGTCGATGCCTCGGCATCGGATGCCTATAGAAAGCATAGATGAGGCCCCCGCCAGCGGCAACAGCGGGGGTCCGGGTGTCCCTCGATACGCCCCGGATGCGCTCTAATGTTTCACGTGAAACATAAGACAGCAGTGCTGACTTATGTATCGCATTAAGAAAACCTCCTATCCGGCAAAATTGAGCCGCGCGAAACATAATTTCGCGAAGCGCCCGGTTTCCCGTCCCCCGGGGACGCAAACCGCCGGTTTGCCGGCCCGGGCCGCGATGGCCGGGCACGACGCGTGCGCCGAACCAGCCACGTAATCTCCGCAAAACTTGCGGAGATTACGTGGGCGCCTGGCAGCCGGGACCGACAGGGACCCGCCTCGATTCAATCCGGCGCGGATACGCTCTATGGTCTTTCGCCGGCCGCCCGGCGAAACAGATGGAAGGATATCGGCAACATGACCCGGGGAATCGGTATTCGCTTCGACGGCTTCGACAGCCTCTCGGATTCGCTCGAAATCGTCCGCGAGGCGGAGAAGGCGGGCGCGAACCGGATCTGGATGGCGGAGCATATGGGCTATCGCGAGGCGGTGGTCGCCTGCATGGCCTATGCGATGTCGACGAAGGCCGCGACGGTGATTCCGACGGCGGTCAGCCCCTATCTCTGGCACCCGACTCCGACGGCGATGTCGTTGGCGACGCTGACCGACATGGCGCCCGGCAGGGTCGGCGTCGCCGTGGGCGTCGGCAACCCGCTGTTTCTCGGCGAATCGGGGATCCAGCCGGTCAAGCCGGTGCGGGCGGTCCGCGAATTCGTCGAATGCCTGCGGGCGCTCTGGACCGGCGAGGCGGTGACCTATGAGGGCGAGTTCTTCCGGCTCGCCGGGGCGCGCATGTCGTTCACGCCGCCGCACCCGATTCCGATCTATATCGCGGCGACCCGGGAGCGGATGCTGCGGCTGACCGGGCGCGTGGCCGACGGGGTGGTGCTGTCGGGCGGGCTGTCGCTTGCCCATGTCCGCTACAGCCTCGGGCAGATCGCCGATGGCGCGCGGGCGGCGGGCCGCGATCCCGACACGCTCCGCAACGCCGCCTTTCTCTACTTCTCGGTATCCGACGACGGGCGCGAGGCCGTCGACTATCTGCGCGGGCGGCTCGCCTTCCTGTTCCGCAATCGCACGATGGCCGACAATATCCGCTCGTCCGGCCTTCCCATCGACCATGAGGCGATCATCGCCGCCGTCGCGAAGCGCGACATGGAAACCGCGAAGCGTCTGGTTCCCGATGACGCGGTGGATGCTTTCGCGGTCGGCGGCACGCCAGGAAACTGCCGCGACCGGCTGGCGGCCTATCTCGATACCGGCGTCACCGAGCCGGCGATCCAGATCAGCGGCTCGCCGGAAGGCCGCGCTCTCGCCCTCGAAATCCTCGGGGAGTTCGCAGACGCCCGATGACCGGCGGGGAGCCGATGCAGACGCCCGCGACAGGCCGACCGGTAAAGCGCGGCGAGGACAGCCGGCTCTTGACCGGGCGCGGGCTGTTCCTCGATGACCGGAGAACGCCCGACACCGCGCACGCGGCGTTCGTGCGTTCTCCGCACGCCCACGCCCTGATCCTGTCCGTCGATGCGGCGGCGGCGCGGGCGATCCCGGGCGTTCTCGGCGTGCTCACGGGTGAGGACTATGCGGCGGACGGCCTCGGCGTCCTCGGCTGCGGCGAGCGCGCGGTCAGGCGCGACGGATCGGCGATGTGGGTGCCTCCCCGTCCCGCCTTGCCCGCCGACCGGGCCCGCCATGTCGGCGAGGCGGTGGTCATGGTCGTCGCCGGGACCGAGGCGATCGCCCGGGATGCGGCGGAGCTCGTCAGGGTGGATTACCGGCCGCTCGATGCGGTCACCGGCACGGCGCGGGCGCGGGACCCGGATGCCCCTCTGGTGTGGGATTGCTGTCCCGCGAACGAGGCCTTCGTCGCCAGGGCCGGGGACCCGCGGGCCTTCGACCGGGTACGGGCGGAGGCCGCCCATGTCGTGCGGCAACGGCTGACGAACCAGCGCATTTCCGCCAATTCGATCGAACCGCGCGGCGCGTTCGGGTCGTTCGATGCCGTTTCCGGCCGTTTCACCCTCAATGCCGGAGTCCACAGCCCGCATCTGCTGCGGGACATCCTGGCGCGGGACGTCTTCGGGCTGCCGCCCGCGCGCTTCCGCATCGTCACCGGCGATATCGGGGGCAGCTTCGGCATGCGCGGCGCAACCTATCCCGAGCTCGTCCTGGTGTTGTGGGCGGCGCGCCGGCTGGCGCGGCCGGTCAAGTGGATCGCGACCCGCGGCGAAGGCCTAGTCAGCGACGATCACGGGCGCGATGCGATCAGCGATGCCTGCATGGCGCTCGATTCCGACGGCCGGATTCTGGGTCTGCGTGTCGCGCTGACCGTCAATCTCGGGGCGTATCTTGCGGTCAAGGGGCCGCGCGCACCCCTGAATGCCATCAGCCTGCTATCCGGCGTCTACCGGATTCCGGTGTTCGATCTGGAAGCCACGGGCGTCCATACCCACACCAACCCCACCTCTCCCTATCGCGGCGCGGGCGGCCCGGAAGCGGCCACTATCGTCGAGCGGCTGCTGGACAAGGCCGCCCGGGCGATGGGGGAAGACCGCGTGGAACTGCGCCGGCGCAACCTGATCGGCGAGGCCGGGATGCCCTACGACACCGGCCTCGGATGGGTCTATGACAGCGGCGCATTCGCGCGCTCGATGGACATCGCGGCACGCCGCGCGGATCTCGAAGGCTACGATGCGCGCCGCGCCGCATCCCTCGGCGCCGGGCGTATGCGCGGCATGGGTATCTGCAACGCGATCGAACAGACCGCCCGCTCCGGCGCGGAAGAGGCGACGATCCGGCTGGACGCCGATGGCGGCGTGACGGTCTGCGTCGGGACCGCCCCGCAGGGCCAGGGTCACGAGACCGTCTACCGCCAGCTCGCGGGCGCCGCGCTGGGCCCCGTTATCGGCGAGATACGGGTGGTGACCGGCGACACCGACGCGGTCCCGACCGGCGGCGGCACGTTCAACTCGCGCTCGCTGGTCTGCGGCGGCACGGCGGTGATGCTGGCCGCCGACGACCTCGCCGAGGCCGGCAAGGACATCGCCGCGGAAATCCTCGAAGCGGCAAGGACCGATATCGAATTCGGCGAGGGCAGGTACACGGTTGCCGGAACCGACCGTTGGGCATCCTTGACCGACGTGGCCGCGAAATCGCACGAGGGGCTAGGCGGCCGGGCGCGCTACGCCCCGGATTCGGCCACCTTCCCCAACGGAACCCATGTATGCGAGGTGGAAATCGACCCGGAAACGGGCGAGACCGCCATCCTGCGTTACCTCGCGGTCGACGATGTGGGGACGGCGATCAACCCGCTTCTGCTCGACGGGCAGATTCACGGGGGCGTGGCCCAGGGTATCGGCCAGGCACTGCTCGAAAGCATCGTCTTCGACGCTGACAGCGGTCAGAACCTGACGGGCTCTTTCATGGACTACGCCATGCCGCGCGCCGACGACCTTTGTTTCGTCCAGACCGAATACAACCCGGTGCCGACTTCCCTCAACCCGCTCGGAGCGAAAGGCGCCGGCGAGGCCGGCACCGTGGGCGCGCTGCCGGCGGTCATGTGCGCGGTCGCGGATGCGCTCGGCACCGAAGAGGCCGCGGATTTCGACATGCCGGCGACGTCCGAGCGGATCTGGCGCGCGATGAAGGGACGAATCGCCGGGACCCGGCGATAGCCGGTCAGGCCGGTCGTTGCGGAAACTCCTCGGCCTCGAGCCGCCCCGCATCGAGCAGCTGCACCCGGGCCCGCGCCTTCCAGTCGGCCCGCATCATGAAGCCGGGCACGGAATGGCAGCGCCCCTCGGACACCCGCAACATGTCCTCGTCGGACAGCGACAGATCGAGCGGCCAGGCGCTGGGCGCCGGGGTGTACCAGGCCGATTCGCGACTCAGCTCGATCGTGTTGCCCTCCGGATCGTGGCAGTAAAGCGAGAACGAGTTGCCATGATCCACGGGGCGGTAATCGTCGACCTCCGGATGGGCGTACATGCGCTCGCTGACCTCCCGCAGGGCCGGGAGGGACGGCACCCGGAAGGTGACCTGGTTGATGCTGCTCGGCACCTCCGCCGGACGCCCGGCGACGAGAACCAGCTGGGCGATCTGATCGGGGTCGCGGGTAAGGTAGACGACGTCCGCCGCCGGGACCTCGCCAACGCCCGGCCGGCGCCCGCGCCCGGTCACCAGATAGCCCAGCTCGGTTACGTAGAAGGAGGCGAGAGCGTCGAGATCGATCGCCAGCATGCCGACACGGAACATCGAGACGAGAGGAAACGGCTCGCCGCCGGTCCCGAAATCGTTGCGGAAAACCGGGCCGGCGTCGGACGGCGGAGGGTCGACCGAGGGTGTCGCCTGGGGCTGCAGCTTGCCGCTTGCGGCGAGCGTGGCCTCGGTCTCCGCGCGCCACTCGTCGCGGTCGCGGAACCCGGCGAGCCCGGCGCAACGGCTTCGCGTCGTCGCGCGGATCGTTTCGTCGTCGGATTCGAGGTCGAGAGGCCAGGCCTGCGGTTGCGGAACGAACCAGCCGGTGTCGACATCGATGGTGACGGGAAGGCCCGTCGGGTCGGTGAAATGGAGCGTCCAGGACACACCGCGATCGACCGCGGTGAGGCCGGCCACCTCGGGCTCCTTCGCCAGCAGCGCGGCGATGCGCCTCAGCTCGCCCAGATCCGGCGCCCGGAAGCCCAGATCGGCCACGGTCGTCGGCTGCGCCGGATCGCGTCCGCCCACGGCGACGAGCTGGTGATGCTCGAACGGGCGGCGGGTCATGAAGCAGATACGCGCCTTGCCCAGCGGCCCGTGGTCGCTGATGCCGAAGCCGAACACGCGGGTCCAGAAATCGACGGCCCGGTCGTAGTCACCGGTGTCGTAGCCGAAATGGCTGAACACGAGCGGCGGCACGGTTGTGTCCCGAAGTGTCATGATCTCACCATTTCCCCTCGCCCCGGATTTCGGGGCGCCAGCCAAATTTCCATCGCCGGGAGAATGCCGCCGTTTCCCGGAACCGGCAAGCGCCGCGGTTGTTGATCCCGACCCGGGATTTGGGCACCGTTGCGCGGCGGGAGCGACGGCGCGTCCGTCGGAGGGGGATCGGAACCATGACCGTCAAACGGATCGCCATATTAGGCGCCGGCGGGGGCGGAACATCGGCGGCGGCGCATCTGACGACGCTGGGCTTCGAGATTCGCCTCTACAGCCAGGACCGGGACGCGCTCGCGCCGCTCCAGGATATCGGCGGCATCCACTACACCGCGCCCTTCGGCGACGGGTTCGCGCCGCTCGCGCTGATCACCGACGACGCCGAAGCGGCGATGGACGGCGCCGAGTTGGCGATGATCGTGAGCCCCGCGCATCTTCACGAGAAATGGGTGTCCGCCGCCGCGCCGCATCTGACGGAGGATCAGGTCCTCTTCGTCTCGCCGGGCCACACGCTGTTGCTGATACCGCATGTGCTCCGGGAAAACGGAATCGAGCATCCCGTGTTCTGCGAGACCGCGACGCTTCCCTATCTATGCCGGCGTATCGAACCGACGAAGTGCCGGATCTCGCGGGTGTCGGATTTCATGGTGTTCGGCGGGTTTCCGGGACGGGAAACCGAACGGCTTCATGCGGTGGTGAAGACCGTTTACCCGTCGGTGCAGCCGTTCTCCAACGTGCTGGAGACCGTGTTCCCCTATGGCAACGCGATTCACCATCCGCCCGCCGTGCTGTGCAATGCGGGGCGGATCGAGGCCACGGGGGGCGACTTCCGGCACTATTACGACGGGATCACGCCGTCGGTCGGCCGGCTGATCGACGCCGTCGACAGGGAGCGCCTCGCCGTCGCCGACGCGCTGGGTGCGCGGACCATGCCGTTTGTCGAGCTGTTCTGGCGCATGGGCTACACGACCGACGAGGCGGGCGCGTCGGGCCTCGCCTATGAGGCTTTCCACCAGAGCGAACCGGACCGGTGGATCATGGCGCCGACCATGCTGGAGCATCGCTATCTGCTCGAGGATGTCCCCTACGGCCACCTGATCTATTCGGAACTCGGACGCATCGCCGGCGTGCCGACGCCGACGATCGACCACATCATCCACCTGGCGTCGTTGATCCTCGAACGCGACTTCCGCGCGGAGGGGTTGACGCTGGCCAGGATGGGCCTTGCCGGCATCGGCCGCGACGCCTTTCTCGAACTGCTGGAGCACGGCTTCGCCGGTCGCGGCAGCCCCGCCTCGCCGCTGTCGCGGCAGCCTCCGCCTGACGCTGCCGGGCTCCAGATGCCTTCGCGGCAGGATGGGATCCCCCATGATCGCTCGCGGCATCGCGATGAGGATCTTGAGCCGGGCCAGCTCGCGGCCGGTCCAACCTGCGGCTTGACGGGTGTCGACGGACGGGCTGAGATCGGTGCCGCACTCCATGATGCAACCGGATCGGAGGGGCAGATGGACAGCCCTCTCTTGCTTGACATAGATGCCGACGAGGACCGCGCCCAGCACGGTCGTGGCCGCGATGCTGCCGGCGCGGAACTCCAGGAAGCTCAGCGTGCCGGCGAACGCGGGAACGGCGTCTTCCTCGCCGAGGCGAACGGCGCCGGCTACGCAGCCCGGCCGCTCGGGCTGGAAGGCGTCGTCCGCTGGATTGTGACGGATCCGTCCGATCCCCGCCGCGCCTGGGCGGCGACCGAGGGATGGGTCGCGCGGGTGTCTGGCGCACCGACGACGGCGGGCGGAGCTGGGCGGAGAAGAACTGCAGCGCCGGGCTGGTGTACAAGCACGCATTGTCACTCGCCCGTCATCCGGCGACCGGCGATCTGCCGGGACCGAGCCGTCGCCCCCCGAAATGCCCGCGTTCTGGTCGGCGCGCTCGAGCCGGGGGAAGCGGCGATCCGCTCCAGATCCCGAGCGCGGGCCCAGCCTGAGAGCCGGCCAGGAGATTCTGCATCTTCAGGTCGACCGACGGCGGGGACAGCTGGGTGGAGCTGGAAAGCCTCCGCCGACTGGCGACGCGCGAAGACTGGACCTTCCCCGGCCCGCCTTTTGTCGCCGGGATCGGCCGAAATTGCACCGCGGTATCGGGCTGTCCCCGTCCGATCCGCGCGTGATCTTCGGCGCCGTCGAGGAGGGATGGCTGGAGCAGCAGCGCTCGAGCCGATGCGCGGCGAGAGAAGCCGGCCGCCTTTGGGCGTTCTCAACATCAATGGCCGAACAGGCGGATGTTCTGGAACGTCCGGCACCGCGGGTTCGCGGTCCTCGAACCGGATCTCGTCACCGGGAACACGCGTCACGGTGCTTCCGGACGACCTCGAGAAAGACGGTCGACAGGGAGTCTCGGTGCGTCGGGCCACGGCCTCTACCGGAGCGTCGACGGTGGCGAGACCTTCGCACAATCGAAGATTGCCGGGATCGCCCACACCCGAAATTCAGGTGTTCGATATGCGTCGTGTAATGGGCGTAAATCCCCCCGCCGAGCCCCGGATAAACCCGCCCGCGGCCATCGCCGAAACCTTCACCACGGTGAGGTTGATGCCCGCGCCGGCGTCGTGCTGTTCACACGCCGGCGCCGGAGCGTGCGGCGCCGCCGAGACTGGCGGCGGCTCGGAAGGGGCCGGGGCGCGGGGAAGCCGACGATCAACGCCATCAGCCCGGCGAGCACCCCGCCGACCAGCTATCGAGCACAGCATGCCCGCGACATAGGCGCCGATCGCGAAGAACCCGGCCTGCGCCAGGCTGAGCTGGCCGGTCAGCATCACGACATAGGCCGACAGGCCGAGAATCGTGTGGACCCCGATGATCTGCGCGAGGCCGAGGTAAAAATCCATCCGGCGCCCGATCCCTCAGTCGCGCCCGGCCGGTGGCGAAAAGATTCCGCCGGGGCGCAGGAACAGGAACACGCCGGATGTCGCGCTCGGTGACGCCCCTGAGAAACTGGAACGCGTTCTCGAACGCGCCGACCAGGAGCCCGGCGATGATCGCGCCCGGGATGCTGCCAAGCCCGCCGATCACGGTGACGATGAGCCCCTTGACCGTGAACGGGAGCGTGAGCAGCGGCGAAAGGACACCCACCGCGGCCCCGATCATCGCGCCTGCGATCCCGCCCAGAACCCCGGTGGTGACGAATGTCATCGCGTTGGTCCGTTCGAGCCCGATGCCGCAGAGCTGGGCCGCCACCGGCTGTTGCGAGACCGCCCTTGTCGCGATGCCGAGACGCGTGCGGTAGATCAGGAACAGCAGCAGCGCCATGCTGACGACGGGCTGATGACGAAGACGAACATCAAATCGCCGCGCAACCCGAACGGCCCCAGCTCGACCATGACGTCGTCGAACAGCGCCGGATAAGGCTGCGGCATGCCATCGGTCTCGTGGACGATGATCTCGTCGATGAGCAGCAGCATGCCGACGGTCGCCATCAGGGTCGCGAGCGGGCTGGCGAGCGGGATGAAGCGGAAGCAGAGCAGGTAGATCACGTAACCGAATACACCACCGGAGACCGCGGCGACGAGGAACACCACCGGCGCCGGCAGCGGGACGAGCGCGAACACCGCGACGCTCGAATAGGCGCCGGCGATCGCCGCGGCGGCGTAGCTCATGTTGAGCTTGTGCATCACGCCGAAGATCAGCGTGAATCCGATGCCGATCAGGGCATAGGTGGTCCCGAACAGCAGGCCGTCCGCGATCGACTGAACCAGGTCGATCAGGTCGAAGAGGAAATCCTCCATCCCGCGCCCCCGTCAGGAACCGCGCCCGGCGGGCCGGCTTCGCGCCGGACCGCCGGGCGTGTGGCGAGCGTTACTTGATCGGGTTGTGGAGAACCGCCCACTCGCCCGCCTTGGCGTGGACATAGACATAGGGCTTGACCGCCTCGCCCTCCGCCGTCCGCTGGATCTTGCCGAGCAGGCCAGCGGTCGTCTTCATGGACGCCAGGCCGTCGCGGACCTTGCGCCGGTCGGCCTTCACCGTATCGGCCTTCCCCATGACCTTCTGGGACTCCATCACGTCCTTGAGGACATTCACGATCTCCCACGCCGCGGCGCTGTGCAGATCGGCGCTGCCGTTGAACTTGGCGGCGGCGGCGGCGGCCATCTTTGCGGCCGGGGTGACCGGCGCGAAGCTGGTCGGGATGATGATCCCCTCGGCCTGCTTGGCGCAGCCCTGGAGGGTCTCGAGGCTCGACGAGCTGGTGAGCCCGACCAGCAGCTTCGGAGTGACGCGCTGGCGCTTCATCTCCTTCAGCACGCCGCAGGTCGTGAACGGATGCGCCGAGATCGCGACCACGTCGGCATTGGCCTTGCGCATCTTGCGCACCTGGGTGGTGAAGTTGGTGTCGGCCAGCAGCCACTTGGCTTCGCCGAGCACCTTATAGCCGGCATCGCCGGACCGGGTCTTCATCACCTTGTACCAGGTGAACCGGGAATGCGCGAAATCCTCCTCGACACCGCCGAAAAGCGTCTTCAGATCGGGGTCCCGCGCTTTGATCCACTTGAACATCTGGCGGTACATTTCCATCTCGTTGGGCACGTTGCGGAATGCCCATTCCGAGATCTTGGCGAGCCCGCCCTTGATCGCCGTGTCGGTGAAGACCGGGAACTGGAGCCCGGTGTCCTTCGCGTTGCCGACCTTCTTCTGAAGGATGCCGAATAGCGGCTCGGCAACGTTGGAGCAGGTCGGCCCGACCGCGACCACCGCCCCGGTGGAGGCGATCCGCCGCAGCACCGAGATCCCCTCTTCCGCGTTGCAGCGGTCGTCGTAGAAGGAGACCTTGATCTTGCCGGTGGCGCCGTCGCCGAGCTTGACCCCGCCGGATTCGTTGATGTGCTTGGCGGCGGCAAGCATCACCGCCTCGGTGTTGACGCCGAAGGACCGCACGACGCCCGATTTGGCACCGAAACCGGCGACATGGACGGTGCGCTCCGCGGCGAGCGACTGCATCGGCGCCGCCAAGAGGCCGGCAACCGCCACCGCCGCACCGGCGATCGTCAGCACTGGCCATTTTCGTTGCATATCGATATCTCCCTGCGTTCCGAACGGTTTCCGTTCGTCTGGTCTGTTGCCGCATTTGCGAATGCGGGACGTAAGGGTGTCGGCCATGTTCCGTTCGCCGCCCCTTCCCGCCATTTCTTCATTGTCGTGCGACGGAGGCTCGGCCTCCCCACGGCGGGCAGGCAGCTTGCCTCTTGGCGTCATGATCGCGCCAAGACAGTGGGTTGACAAGGTCGTTGTTCGCCGTCGTCTACGCGGCGCCGCGGACGCGGTCGATCGGCGCCGTCCCGGTCCCGCTCGAACGTCTCCAGCCGGATGCCGTATCGCAATGTCACCCCGTCCACCGATCCGGCCTTTTCGGCGAGGATCGGATCGAAACAGATCTCCGGGAATTGGATCAGCCATGCCAGTGCTCCCCCGGCTGGCGGTCCAATCTGCGGCTTGACGGGTGTCGACGGACCGGCTGAGATCGGCGCCGTGCTCCATGCAACCGGATCGGAGGGGCAGATGGACAGCCGTCTCTTGCTGGCGACCGGGAACGGCGTCTTCCTCGCCGAGGCGAACGGCGCCGGCTACGCAGCCCGGCCGCTCGGGCTGGAAGGCGTCGTCCGCTGGATTGTGGCAGATCCGTCCGATCCCCCTCGCGCATGGGCGGCGACCGAGCGCGCGGGAATCTGGCGCACCGACGACGGCGGGCGGAGCTGGGCGGAGAAGAACCAGGGGCTGGTGTACAAGCACGCATTGTCGCTCGCCCTTCATCCGGCGACCGGCGAGCTCTATGCCGGGACCGAGCCGGCCTGCATCTTCCGCTCGACCGACGGCGGGGAGAGCTGGCAGGAGCTCGAAACCCTGCGCCGGCTGCCGACGCGCAACGACTGGACCTTCCCCGGCCCGCCTTTCGTCGCCCATGTCCGCGGTATCGGGCTGTCCCCGTCCGATCCGCGCGTGATCTTCGGCGCCGTCGAGGAGGGATGGCTGGTGCGCTCGACCGATGGCGGCGAGAGCTGGGTCAACATCAAGGACGGCACCGAGTTCGATTCGCACACCGTCACAATCCTGCCCGACGACGGAATGACGGTCGTCTCGGCGTCGGGCCACGGCCTCTACCGGAGCGTCGACGGCGGCGAGACCTTCGCACGATCGGATGCCGGGATCGCCCACCCCTATCTGGTCAATGTCGCGGTCCATCCCGCCCGGCCGCGCGTGCTGTTCACCGCCGGCGCCGAGGTGCCGCCGCCCGGCTGGCGGCGGCCGGAAGGCGCGGGAGCCGGGTTCTACCGGAGCGCGGACGGCGGAGAGAGCTGGGCGCGGCTGACCGGCGGGCTTCCCGGGCGCATCGGGCCGGCGCCGCGTTCCATCGCGGTCGATCCCGCGTCGCCCGAAACCGTGTTCATCGGGCTGAACGACGGCGCGCTGTGGGCCAGCCGGGACGGCGGGGAGGAATTCTCCCGCATCGCATCGGGCCTGCCGCCGATCCTCGGGATCGCACCGGTCCCCGCCTGAGACCGGGATGGCCCATGGCATGTGAAGGCGGGACCGCCCCGGAAGACATAGTGACGGCGCTCGCCCGGCTCGGCCTCGTCAGTCGCGGGACCGGGATACGCGCGGCCGCGCTCCCCGGCGGGGTGTCGTCGGATATCTGGAAAATCGAGCTCGGCGCGCGCATTGTCTGCGTCAAGCGCGCGCTGGCCCGGCTCAGGGTCGCCTCCGACTGGCGCGCGCCGGTCGAGCGCAACGCCTTCGAGGCCGCATGGATCGAGACCGCGGGCCGGATCGTCCCGCAAGCGGTGCCGCGCCTGCTCGGTCACGACAGGCAAGCGGGTCTGATCGCGATGGAATATCTGGAACCCGACGCCTTCCCGCTATGGAAGGAGAAGCTGCGCCGGGGCCGGGCCGATCCCGAAGACGCGCGCAATGTCGCCGCCGCGATGTCGGCCATCCACGCCGGCACCGCCGGGCGCAACGACGTCGCCGTGCGCTTCGCCTCCGACGGGATCTTCCACTCCATCCGCCTGGAGCCCTATCTGGAGACCGCCGCCCGCGCCCATCCCGACCTCGCGCGCACGCTCGCCGGGATCGTCGAGAGGACGGCGGCGACCCGGCTCGCCTTGGTCCATGGAGACGTGAGCCCCAAGAACATACTGATCGGCCCGGCCGGGCCGGTGTTCCTCGATGCCGAATGCGCCTGGTACGGCGACCCCGCCTTCGACCTCGCCTTCTGCCTCAACCACCTGCTGCTCAAATGCCTGTGGACGCCGCATGCCGCGCCGGGGTTCCTCGGCTGCTTCGACACCCTCGCGCGGACCTATCTCGACGGCGTCGATTGGGAGTCCCCGGAAGCCCTGGAAGCCCGTGCGGCGCCCCTTCTGGCGGGGCTGTTCCTCGCCCGGGTCGACGGCAAGTCGCCCGTCGAATACGTCACCGGGGAGGAAGCGAAGGACCGGGTCCGCCGCGTCGCCCGCGCGGCTCTCGCAGCGCCGGTCGAACGCCTCGGCGCGGTGCGCGCGGCCTGGGCGGCGGAGCTCGGGATTTGAACCCGACGGCGATCCGCTCGGTGACCGGCCGCCGGGTCTGGGATTCGCGCGCCCGGCCGACGGTCGAGGTCGAGATCGCGCTTTCCGGCGGCGCGCGCGGCCGGGCGATCGCCCCGGCCGGAGCCTCCCGGGGGAGCGCCGAGGCGGTGGATCTCCGGGACGGCGGCGCGGCGTTCGGCGGCCGCGACGTGCGGCGCGCAATCGCCGCGGTCGACGGCGAGATCGCCGCCGCCCTCGCCGGGCTCGACGCCTGCGACCAGGAGGCGGCCGACAATCGCCTGGTGGCGCTCGACGGCACGGCGGACAAGTCGAGGCTCGGCGGCAACGCGCTGGTCGCCGCGTCGATGGCCGTCGCCCACGCCGCCGCCGCCGCCAAAGGGGTGCCGCTCTGGCGCCATCTCGCGGGGGATGCGGAGCCCGGGATGCCGCTGCCCGAGATCCAGATTTTCGGCGGCGGCGCCCATGCCGCGCGGCGGGTCGATGTCCAGGACTTCATGGCGATCGCGACCGGCGCTTCCGACTACGCCCAGGCGCTCGACTGGACGGCCGAGATCTACCGCGCGGCCGGGGAGATCATGGCCGAGCGGGGATTGCTGTCGGGCACCGCCGACGAGGGCGGGTTCTGGCCCGCCTTCGACAGCAACGAGCACGCGCTGGAGACGCTGGTCCGGGCGATCGAGCGCGCGGGGCTGGCGCCGGGCGAGCAGGTCGGCATATCGCTCGACGTCGCGGCGTCCGAGTTCGGCGCAGGCGGCCGCTACCGCCTCGCCCGGGACGGCAGGGATCTCGACACGGACGGGATGTGCGCCCTGCTCGGCGACTGGATCGGGCGCTTTCCCATCGTCTCCATCGAGGACCCGCTGGCCGAGGACGACTTCGACGGTCTCGCCGCCTTCACGAGCGCATACGGCGCGCGCGTCCAGATCGTCGGCGACGACGCCCTGGTCAGCAGCGCGGATCGCGTGCGCCAGGCGGCGGCGGCAGGGCGCCTGCAACGCGGTGCTGCTCAAGCCCAACCAGGCCGGCACGCTGAGCGAGTGCCGGGCGGCGCTGGAGGCGGCGCGCGCGGCCGGGTACGGCGCCGTGGTCTCGGCGCGCTCGGGCGAGACCGAGGACGTGACGATCGTCCATCTCGCGCTCGGCTGGGGGGTGCAGCAGCTCAAGGTCGGCTCGATCGCCCATGGCGAGCGCACCGCCAAGTGGAACGAAGGGCTGCGGATCGCCGAAACCCTGCCGGCGGGCGGCCGCTTGCCGCCGGCCGCGCGGTTTCCGTGGGGCAAATGATGCGGGTGGTGTTCCACTACGACACCGGCCCGGCCCTCGCCCGGCGCCTCGCGGAGATCGCGGGCGACGGGCTCGACATCGCCGCCTGCCCGGCGGCGGACGACGCACAATTCGCCACGCTGATGGAGGAGGCCGACGTGCTCTGGCACGTGCTTCGCCCGGTCTCGGCCGCCGACATCGAAGCCGCGCCCCGGCTGCGGCTGATCCAGAAGATCGGCGTCGGCGTCAACACCATCGACCTGGACGCCGCCCGCGCCCGCGACATCCGGGTCTGCAACATGCCGGGAACCAACACAAGGGCGGTCGCCGAGATGACGCTCGCTTTGATGCTGGCGGCGCTCCGCCGGCTCCCGGCCTATGGGCGCGCGATGCGCGAGGGCACGGGCTGGGCGATGGAGAGCGCCATGCAGGACCGCCTGGGGGAGATCGGCGGGCGGGTTGTCGGGCTGGTCGGTTTCGGCGCCGTGCCCCAGGCGCTGGCCCCGGTGCTGAAGGCGCTCGGCGCGCGCATGCTCTACACCGCCCGCGCGCCCAAGGACGAGGCGGACGGCCTTGCGGAGTGGCGGACGCTGCCGGCGCTGCTCGAAGAGTCCGACATCGTCTCGCTCCACGTCCCGGAAACCCGGAGACCATCGGCATGATCGACGCCGCCGCGCTCGCCCGGATGAAACCGGGCGCCGTCCTGGTCAACACGGCGCGGGGCAGCCTGGTCGACGAGGCGGCGCTGACCGGGGCGCTTTCGAGCGGCCGCCTCGGCGCGGCCGGGCTCGACGTCTTCGCCCGCGAGCCGGTGGCGCCCGACAACACGCTGCTCGGCCTCGACAACGTGGCGCTGGCGCCGCATGTCGCCTGGCTCACCATGGACACCATCGAGCGCAGCCTGGACGTGGCGCTCGACAACTGCCGGCGCCTCGCCGCCGGGCGGCCTTTGCGCTTCCGGATGGTCTGAGGCGGGATAGGAATTCGGCATGGAAATCGGCTTCTTCTTCTGGCCCTACACGCCGGAGCTGATCGGGCGCATGGCGGCGGCGGCGGACCGTTGGGGCTACGACATGATCGGCATCGCCGATACGCCGGGCAACGCGATGGACCCCTGGGTCGCCGCCACGATCGTCGCCCGCGAGACAAGGCGCGTGCGGGTCGCGCTCTGCGTCACCAACCTGTCCTCGCGCCACCCCTCGGTATCGGCGGCGGCGATTTCGTCGCTCGAGCTGCTCGCCCCGGGGCGGACGGTTCTCGGGCTCGGCGCGGGTCACAGCGGCACGCACAATCTGGGCTTGCCAAGCTCGGGGCTCAGGGAACTCGATGACGGGATCCGGTTCATCAAGCCGCTGATATCGGGCGCACCGGCGTCGCTCGGCGACGCCACGGCCCATCTCCCCTGGGCGCAGGCAGGGGCGCGCGTCTTTCTCGCGGGGTCCGGCCCCCGAACCCTCGGCCTCGCGGGCGAAATCGCCGACGGCGCGTTCGTCAATTTCGGCATCGGGCGGGAGAATCTCGCCTATTCCGAATCCCTCGTCGCCGAGGGGGCGCAGGCGGCCGGGCGCGGCGCGGACGATGTCGAGACCTGGCAGATCGCCAGCCTCGACTGCAACCGGGACAGCGAGGCCGCAAGGCGCAGGGCGGGCGCGATCCTCGCCTTCATGGCCGGCGGCTATATCCTGGCCTCGGACGACCTCGTCGAGCGCGGCGTGCCGGCGGAACTCCACGAGCCGGTGCGGGAGCTGCGCCGGCGCTACAGCACCCGACCGGGCGATGCCGATGCGCGGCTGGTCGACGAGCTCGGGCTGTTCGACTACCTGGCCGGGCGCTTCGCGATCTACGGCACGCCGGAGCAATGCCTCGACCAGCTGCGCGCCGCCCGGTCTGCCGGGCTCAAGCGCGTCATGTTCACCGTCAGCGTCGCCTCGGACCCGGCGGGAACGGTGGAGCTGTTCGGCGAGCACGTCCTGCCGGCGTTCCGCGCCGATCAGTGAGGCTCTACAGGGAGCCCGATTCGGGGATCAGCTTCTCGCCCGCGACCTTGCCGCGCTTGAGCAGGCGGCGCTCGAGAGCCGGAAAATCGGTGCGGGCATGCACCGAGCAGCGATTGTCCCAGATCACGTAGTCGCCGGGCCGCCAGACATGCTCGTAGTCGATGCGTTCGGTGTAGACGCAGATCTCCTCGATCAACGCCTCGCTGGCCGCGCGGTCGTAGCCGCCGATCGCGGCGGTCATCAGGCGATCGACATAGAGCGCCTTTTTCCGGGTGACGGGATGGACGACCACCGCCGGCTGCCAGCATTGCGGAACCCCGTCGAGGTCCCCCAAATCGGGCCGCTGCTTGAGCGTGTAGTCATAGACCTGGAGCACCTCGCGACCCGAGAGCGACCGGCGCAGGCGTTCGGGCAGCGCCTCGTAGGCGCGGTAGCAGTTGCCGAACAGCGTGTTGCCGCCGCGCCCCGGCAACTCGACGGCATAGAGCCAGGTCGCCTTGTCCGGCGCCTCGGTGTAGCTGTTGTCGTGGTGGAACCACATATCGCCGTCGCCGAGCGCGCCGATCGGAGCGCCGGCCTCGTCGCGGATGTTGGAGATCAGCGCGATCGAGGCATCGTCGTCGCCGCGCCGGTCGACCGGCATGGAGATCTCCGCCGGGTCGCCCAGCCAGTCGGCGCTGCGCCTGAGCGCGCCGTCGTCGAGCTCCTGGCCGCGAAAGACCAGCAGCACATGTTCGAGCCAGGCCTCGCGCAGGGCCGAAGCGGCCGCCGCATCGAGCGGTCGCGAAAGGTCCACGCCGCGGATCTCGGCGCCCATGGTCGGCGACAGCGGGACGATTTCCAGGGTCACGGCGGCGATACTGGGGCCGGCCATCTTTCCGGTCAATCGCCGGCAGCGACGGCGGGCCCCTCCCCGGCTCTCGGAGATCTTGCTCGACCGCGCATCGGAGGCAGAATATGCGGCGTACCGAACCGAGTGGGGTAGCCCGCATGGACCTGCTCTCATACGAATCGACGGGCATCGCGGTCCGCGACGATCTGGCCGCCGCCCATGCCCGCGCGTGGCAGCGCCTCGCCGCGCCCGGAACCTGGTTTCGCGCCGAGCGCCGTCTGGCGATTGCCGCGGAAACCAGGGCGGCTCGCGGCTGCGCCTATTGCAGGGAATGCAAGGCGGCCTTGTCGCCATACGCCGTCCAGGGATCTCACCGGTCGGCGACGGACCTGCCCGACAACATTGTGGGAATCGTCCACCGGGTTGCGACCGATCCCGGCCGCCTCACCGGCGGCTGGTTCGCCCGCGCGATCGCGAGCGGGCTGGACGATGCGGAGTTCGTCGAGATCGTCGGCGTTACGGTGACGACGATCTCGGTCGATATCTTCTGCCGCGCGATCGGGATACCGCCGCGTCCGTTGCCGAAGCCGCAGCCCGGCGAACCGTCGCGGGCGCGGCCGGCGGGGGCGAGGTCCGGACCGGCCTGGGTTCCCATGCTGGCGCCCGAAGACCGGACCGCGGACGAGGCCTGTCTCGACACGGTCTATGTCTCGCCCGACCCCACCTTCATCCGACGCGCGCTCAGCCTGGTGCCGAGGGAGGCGAGCGGATTGTTCGACATGGTGGACGCGCAGTATTTGCCGGGGCGGTCGATACCCGATGTCGCCGCCCGGCACCGCGCCATCGACCGTGCCCAGATGGAGCTGATCGCGGGGCGTGTCTCGGCCATCAACATGTGCTTCTACTGAACCACCACCCACGCCGAGATGCTCCGTGCGAGCGCGACAGCAACCGGGACGAAGGTCGATCTGAAGGCCATCACCAGCGACGACGCGGGCGACGGAGGCGTGCCGCATGGCAGCCTGTTGACGGGTTTCGCCGAGGCGGTGCTGGGCGATGACGAGGCGGGGCTGATCGCCGTCCGGGAGCGCGTGCGGGATACGATCGGCGATGCCGCGTTCGTCGATGCGGCCGCCGTCGTCGCCAACTATTCGGCGCTGGACCGGGTCGCCGACGCCACCGGAATCCCGCTGGAGGCGGCCAAGCAGGCAGGGACGGCCGATTTGCGGACCGAGCTCGGCATCGACCGGTTCCGCCCATCCGGCGATCCGGCGGAGGGATGAACCGGTCGCTGAGGATCCAGTGCAACCCTTTGCAGCTCAGTGCCTTCGGAACCGTCGCAACACGTTGTCGAGCATGCGCGAGATGTTGTTCTCGAACTCGTTGTGGGGAAGGCTTCCACAGAACGTGATCGAGCCGACCGAGAACACCGCGCCGCCGTTGGGCGTCTCGAAGAACACGATCTCGGAGCGGATGAGATCTCGGGTCGGGACGCCGGGACGGGTGGTGTAGTGGTTCAGGATCTCCTCTGGCACCAGCATGAAGGTGTCGTCCTGCTGCTCCGAGCGGGCGAGCACGAGGGCATGGGGTGGAGATCCGAGGCTCGGGTCCAGCCAGTCGAGTTCGAAGCCGGCCGCCCCGCCGCCGCTCAGGCCGAAGTCGCCGAGGAGTTCGTCATCGTCGATGCCCTCGAAGATCCAGGCGGCGCGGGGATCGCGGGAGGCGGGCAGCCGCCGGTAGGCGGTGCCGTGAAAGTCGCCCTGAGCGATGAATCCCACGCCGGCGAGGCGCTGGGGCGCGCGGCCGCTGTTTCTCCACAGCCCGCCATAGCCGCCGTCGAAGGCGTTGTAGTACTCCCCCGGCTCGGCCGCCCAGGCGCGGATTCCGGTCTCGCCGCGGCGGATCTCGACCGCGCCGGGCAGCTCCGGGTTGACAGCGACGCGCCAGTAAAAGCCGTTGCCACCGAGATACATCAGGCATCCGCCCCGTTCGGTGTAGTCGGCGAGCGCGTCGAGCGAGCGCGGGGTGTGGTATTCTGGGTGGGAGGTCGTCATCACCACTTTGTATTGTGCGATCGCGCCAGCGCCGTCCGCATCGAGATCCTCGTCGGTTATGACGTCGAAATCGTGGCCAAGCGCATCCAGCCACGCGAGAAGATGGGTGTCGGCGGCGAAGTGGCGCAGGCAGGAGCCGCCCTGCGGGTCCGCGTAGGCACAGAACCCGGAACGCTGGTTGAGGATCGGGCGAAGCCGTGACGAATAGCTGACCCCGCTGCCATCGCGATGGCGGTTATAAGTCGAGATCCCGTATTCGGGATGCTCATCCGGCGTCCACGGGCGCGCCCCCCAGCGCGCGACTTGCTCGCGGTAGGCGTCGTCGACATTGCCGCGGGCGAAGTTGGCGTAGACGGTGTAGGTGAAGACGGGGATGAGCACGCAGGTGCTCGATTGCGCGCGGCCCGGCGCGGCGCGCACAAAGAACGGCACCATGTCCTCGTCGCCGCCGCCGCGCAGGCGCACCGCGTACACGCCGCTCTTGAAGTCCTCCGGCACCTCGAAGCTGAAATCGGTGTCCCAGCCGCAGTCGTAGAGGTCGTCGTCGTGAAAGTGGATCGCGCCGTACTGCGCCGGAGCGTGGCGCCAGCACATCTCCTCGCCTGTCCAGCGCGAGCCCTTCATCGCGCGCGCCGGCAGATTGACGGTCTCGCCGTGCATCGCGTGAGGGCCGGTGTCCAGGATGCGCACAGACGACATCTCCCGTGAGAAGTCCCACGCGGCGAGAAGGTCCCCGCCGGATCCCGCAGGGTCTTCCCCCGCGGCGCGGAATGCCGCGTCCGGGTCGAGAGCGACCGCCATGATCTGCGGCGCTTCGAGCTTGCCGTTATAGTGGTCACCGGGAGGCGAGCCCGCCCGCGCCGCGAACACGAGATCGCCGCTCCCGGCGCAGCTCCCCTCGAATGCTGCGGAGGCGGTGGCGGTGCCCGAATCGTCGACCATCATCGCAGGCGCCAGGGCCCGCTGGCCGACGCGGACCTCGCCCACGCCCGCGTCGTAGCTGAGGAAGACCCGGTACCAAGCGCGGGTGCGCAGCGCCTTGCCGGCGTTGAGGACGACCGTCCCGGTGCCGTCGCTCACCGTACCGGCAAGCGAGCCGGCCTCGTCGATCTCGAGGGTGAAGCCGGCTCCGGTGGCGTCATCGACACGTGACACGAGACCCTGCCGGCGGGACAGACGAGGCAGGGTAGGCCAGATGGTGGCGGTCACCGTGAAGCTCCTGAGCGTATCGAGCGGTGCGGTGGCGACGACGCGTGCCCAGGAGCCGTTGTGGATCGGCTGCACCCGCGACGGGTAGCGGCCGGCAAAGGCGGCCTCGACGGGCTGCTCACATATGCCGGGGCCGGCCGGATTGGGGTCGCCGCTGACAACGCGCACCAGGCGCGCCTCGTAATCCTCCGGCGCGGTCGAGGACACCTTGAACGCGATAGAGTCGCCGGGCGCTACCGAATAGCGGTCGGCATAGCCGGTGATCGGAAGCATCTCGTGTCTCCAAAGTGCCGGGCGCTCAGAGCGCTAACGGCGGTGAAAATATGTGTCGGCGCGGCGACCTCGGCACGGTCCTGGAGTGGACGGGAAACGGGGTCGAAAAAGAAAAGACCGCTCACACCGATCGGAATGCTCCGGTTCAATCCCGGCGAACCTGGTGATGGCCGCTGGAGTGGTCGTAGCGATGGTGGTGCTGGCGCAGCAGGTCGGCGCCGTAGTCGCCGCCGTTGGGCGTTCGCACCACCGTGTGGACGTGATGGTGAGACGGCACATGGTTGTCGAACACGATGCCCGGAAGATGGTCGAACTCGATCAGCACGACCGGGCTCTGCACCCGATAGTAGAACGGGCCGTCGTCGCCGGTGGCGCCCATCCAGGCGAACCAGGTTTCATCGAGATGCGTCTTCACTTCCGCCATCTTCACGCCGGCATGGCCGTCGCGCGACCACCCGACATAGGTGCCGATGACCGACTCGAGAAGACGGCGCTGTGCGTCGCTCAGCTCGGTGGCGCACACCCCCGCATGGTCGATGCGGGCGTTGTCCTGGTAGGCGCCCGAAACCATGCGCCCGTCGAACGGCTTGGCCAATTCGTCGGGCAGGTCGTCGGGGTGGAGGGAGGGGTAGAGGATCGCCTTCGACGCCTGCTCTCCGTGCAGGCTCCGCACCAGGTCCAGCCCCGCCCGCTGCTCGGTCGCGAAGACGCGAACCCCCGCCAACGGCCCGTGATCGATCGCGCACGGCTCCGAACCCATGAATGCCGGCGTCATGACCATCTGATCGCCGACGACCACGCAGTTGACGATCAAATGGTGGCCGTCGATTTGCCAGCCCCAGGGTTCGTCGGCGGACGGACGCCCGAAAATCGACAGGAAGTAAGGCCATTCGCCATATTCGCCGGCGCGGTCGGTTATCTCCACCAGGAACCCGTTGATGCGCATGATGTCGCGCGTCTGCTGGAAGCCGCGATCGGAAAGGGTAGCGCGGAGCAGTGCCAGACCGAGCTCGCGTGTCGCCGGGGGCAGCTCTTCCAGCATGACTCCATGCCGGGACAGGTTGAAATGCATGTTCAGCCAGCTCCGCCACTCGGGCGCGGCGATCGGAAAGCTCGCCCGTTGGCGCTGCTCGGCAGTCAGCGCATCGAGGAACCCGAGTGCCGCATCCAGAATGGGTTGGGTGCTGACGCCGGTCGCGTGCAGCGGAAACAGCCCCGGCCGGAGGTCGGGGCCGGATTTGATGCCCTCCAGCGGTCTTGCGAGCAATTCCTGCCAGGAATCGATCAGCGCTTGAAGAGGCGGCGGCAGCTCGGTGATGCGCTCCCGCGCCGACAAGGGTGGAAGATCGCCAAGTCCGAACTCTGTCCAATGGGTCATAGCCTTACCTCCTGGCGTCCGCGCGCCTGTCGGGCGGGCTTCATCGGGGCGGGTTCCCCGCCGGCCCGGGCGAGCGGTCTTGCTTCGAACAGACTATGCTCTCGATTCTGCCTTCTTGTCCTCAGCGTAAGGCCAGCGTGACGGCTGCGATACGCCCACGTCGCCGCCCGCGAGGTCGACGCCGCCGGCTCCGGGCTTGCCGGTCGCGGCACAATCGCCCTACGCTGAAACCGATTCGTCGGCAGAGGCCGGGGGATGACGGAACGACAGACGGGGCAAGGGCGCAGCGTGGCAGGCAAGCGCATCGCAATCGTGGGGACCGGTGCGACCGCAGCGGGGTTCGGCGCCGACATGGTGCGCGCGGCGCTGGATGTCACCTTCATCGAGCAGTGGCCGGCCCATGTCGAGGCGATGCGCGCCAACGGCCTGCGCATCGAACTGCCCGACGAGACGGTGACCACGCCCGTAACCGTGTTCCATATGTGCGAAGTGGCGACGCTGCGCGCGCCCTTCGACATCGTCATGCTCGGCGTCAAGGCCTACGACACGCGATGGGCGTGCGAACTGATCGAGCCGTTGGTCGCCCCCGATGGGCTGGTTGTCGGTCTCCAGAACGGCATGACGATGGACGACGTGGCCTCGATCGTGGGGGCCGCACGCACGCTTGGCGCGGTGATTGAGGTCGCGGCCAACATGTTCGAACCCGGCGTGGTCGTGCGGCAGACGCCGCCGGCCGGAACCTGGTTCGCCGTCGGCGCCTATGACGAGGCGACGCGCGGCCGGGAAGCGGAGGTCGCGGACGTCTTGCGGCATGCCGGCGCGGTCGAGATCCGCGACGATATCCGGTCGGCGAAATGGATGAAGCTCGTCGCCAATGCGGCGGAGTTTCTGCCGTCGTCGATCCTCAACCTGCCGCTCGCCGAGGCGGTCGAACTACCCGGCATGTACGGCGTGATGAAGGCGGCCGGGCGCGAAGCGGTGCGGACCGGGATGGCGCTGGGCCACAAACTCGTGCCGATTTTCGGCGACACGCGCATCGAGGTGAACGACCCGGACCACCATGCGACGGTGCTGTTCGATGCGGTGCTGGGCGGGTGGACGCTGCCCGACACCAGGGTTGCGACCCTTCAGGACTGGATCAAGGGCCGGCGGGCCGAGATCGACGACATCAACGGTCTTGTCGCCAGGGAGCAGACGAGGCTTGGCGGCGAGGCCCCGGTCAACCGGCAACTCGTCGAGATCGCGGATCGGATCGAGCGCGGCGAACTCGCGCCCGATCCCTCGAACGCCGATTTGCTGCGGTCGCTGCTCGACTAGGGCGTGTCGACAATTGACGGAGCCAGACTGACCTGGCGACCATCGAGGCTTTCAAGAGTGCGTATCGGATCTTCAAACATATGCCCGTTCACACCCTTGCACATCGCGCCATTCCGGTTCACGCTTGCCGGGCTGGGATGAGCCCAAATAGAGGTTCCCGGTCCGAGTCTGCCGTCCGGAGCAGTCCAATGGGGGAGGTCTGAAATGAGACGCCTGAGCGTATTGCTGGTGCTGTGTTCTTGGCTCGCAATGCCAAGTGCCAATGCGCAGAGCCCGATTCTGATCGGTGATATCAGCTCGATGAGCGGCCCGCTGGCGATTGCCGGCGTTCCCGGTCGTCAGGGCACCATTTTGGCCGTCGAAGAGATCAACAAGGCGGGCGGCGTGCTCGGTCGTCAGATCAAGCTCGTCACGCGCGACGACAAGACCCAGCCGGAGGAGGCGGGAAAGCTCTTCAGCGAGCTTGCGGCGCAGAGTGTCCTTGCCGTCATCGGATCGACCGGGAGCGGGACATCGAAGGCAATGAACGCGCGCGCGCGCGAGTTGAAGCTGCCGTTCTTCACGATCGTGGGCTATTCGCGCTTCCTCACCGAGGAGGCGGGGCACCGTTACTTTTTCCGGCTCATCACGAACGATCGCGTGCTGGGCCACGGCATGGCCGAGGCGATGTCCAAGCAGCCGGCGAAGACGTACTGCACGATCGGTCTCGATTACGCGTACGGGCGCGACATCACGAAGGTCTTCATGGAGCACCTGAAGAAGCTCAAGCCCTCCGCCAAGCTCATGTCGGGCTGCGAGTTCTGGGTGTCGTTCGGCACCACGGATTTCACGCCGATTCTCACCGCCATGCTCTCGCGCCGGCCGGACGCGGTCATGTTCGGCGGGCTGGTCGCCGCGAGCGCACCTGCTTTCGTCAAGCAGGGCAAGGCGTTCGGGCTCTTCAAGAGGTCCGTGGGCGTGCATCCCTCGATCGGCATGCCGGTCAACAACGCGGGCTTCACCCGCGCGGAGGACATCCCCCCGGGCATCTACACCGGTAGCGACTACCTCTATCCGCCACTCGACAACCCCGCGAACAATGCATTCTTCAAGGCCTACAAGGCGCGCTGGAATCAGGTCCCGTTCGAGGAGTCGCTCAACGCGTACACGACGATTCGCTTTATGGTCAAGGCGATCGAGAAGGCCGGCAAGGTCGATCGCGAGGCGATGATCGACGCCGCCGAGGGGCTGTCGATCGACCACCCGCTGCTGGGCACCCTCACCGTGCGCGAATTCGACCACCAATCGACCGCCGGCTGGTGGTTTGGCTACCTCAACTGGGACCCGACCAACAACCGCGCCGGCATGCGCGATGCGAAGTTCGTCGAGGGGGAGCCCTATTTGCCGACGAAGGCGGAGATCGAGAAGCTGCGCTCCAAGTAGCCACAAGAAGTAGCCACAAGCCGATGCTGATCGGCCTGCAGATCGTGAGCGGGCTGGTGTCCGCCGCGATCCTGTTCCTTCTCGCCTCGGGGCTGTCGCTGATCTTCGGCGTCTGCCGCGTGCTAAATCTTGCGCACGGGACGTTCTTCATGCTCGCGGCGTATCTCGCGTACGCGACCACCAACCTGCTCCACGGGTCGGGGGTGAGCTTCTGGTTCGCGCTCGCCTTCGCTCCGCTCGCGCTTGCGGGCATCGGCGCGGCTCTCGAGGTGCTGATTTTCCGCAAGCTCTACGGCAAGGATATCCTCATCCAGCTCCTGCCGACGATCGCCATCATATTCATCCTGGCGGACGTGATCCGATTCATATGGGGGCTCGAAAGCAAGACCGTGCCGTTCCCGAGCGGCCTGCCGCCGGCGATCGAGATGTTCGACGTGGTCTTCCCGAGCTACTACGCAGTGATCGTCGGCGCGGGCGTGACGATCGCGGTGGCGCTGTGGGCGGTGGTCTACCGGACGCGCTGGGGCACGCTGGTGCGGGCGATCGCCCAGGACCGCGACATGAGCGCGGCGCTTGGCGTAAACGAGACGGCGATCTACACCGGCGTCTTCGCGATCGCGGCGTGGCTGGCGGGTACCGCCGGTGTGCTCTCCTCGCCGCTATCCGGCGCCGCGCTTGGCAGCGACCTCGAAGCGGTGATCAACGCGTTCGTCGTCGTTGTCGTCGGCGGGCTGACCAGCATCCCCGGGGCGCTTCTGGCAGCGATCCTGATCGGCATGGTGCAGTCGTTCGGCATCCTCGTGATCCCGCAATTCGCCATGGCGTTCGTCTTCGGGCTCATGGCGCTGGTGCTGATCCTGCGGCCGCACGGACTGCTGGGACGGAAGGAAATCTGATGCTGCGCCGGGCTGCGCTTCCCGGACTAGTCGTCGTTCTGGCGGTATTGCCGTTCGTGGCGCCCCAGGTCGTGATCATCTACATGACGGACCTGCTGATCTTCACCTTGTTCGCGCTGAGCCTCAACCTCGTCGTGGGCTACGCCGGCATGCTCTCGATGGGCCATGCGGCGTTCTTCGCGACCGGCGGCTACACTGCGGGGCTGCTGGTCACGCATCTGGGCGTTTCGATGCTGCCGGCGCTTGTCGCCGGTCCGCTCGTCGCGGCGGTGGCCGCGCTCGTGATCGGCTTTTTCTGCGTGCGGCTCACGCATGCCTATTTCATCATGCTGACACTGGCGTTCGGCCAACTCGTCTATACGGTGTTCTGGAAGTGGCACAGCGCCACGGGTGGGGATGACGGCCTCACCGGCATCGCGCCGCACCCGCTGCTCGCCTCGCAGACGGCTTACTACATTTTCGTGCTCGCGATCGTGCTCGCCTGCGCCTTGGCGCTATATCGCATCGGCCGTTCGCCGTTCGGCAGCGCGCTGCTCGCGATCAAGGACAATCCGCGCCGTGCCGCGTTTGTTGGTATCGATGTGCGGCGCATCCAGCTTGCAGCGTTTGTCGTGGCAGGCACCTTCGCAGGCGTCGCGGGCGTCCTTCAGGCCTTCTTTCAGCGTGGCATGTTCCCGACCTCGGCGCATTGGCTGCTCTCGGCCGATGGCTTCGTCGCAGTGTGCATCGGGGGGGCGAACTACTTCTTCGGTCCGGTCGTGGGAGCGGTGCTGCTGAAGCTGTTACAGCTCCTGGGCCCCAGAGTTACCGAGTACTGGCTCTTCATTCTTGGGGCGTTCATTCTCTTCGTCGCGCTGGTGCGGCCCGCGGGGCTGCTGAGCCTGATCCGCAGGCAGCCGGCATGAGCGACGCCGTCCTGATGGTCGAGGGCCTCTCGCGCAATTTCGGCGGCGTGCAGGCCGTGAAGGACGTGAACCTTGCTGTCCCCACCGGCCAGATGCGCGCCGTGATCGGGCCGAACGGTGCCGGCAAGAGCACGTTCTTCAACTTGCTCACCGGCCACATACCGTGCAATTCGGGCCGAATCCTCTTCCGGGGAAAGAACGTCACGGGCTTGCCGCCGCACAAGCTCTGCCGATTGGGCATCGGACGGACGTTTCAGATCAACAGCATCTTCGCGAGCGCGTCCGTGTTCGAGAACGTGCAGGTCGCGCTCCTCGCGCATCGCCGCGGGATCTGGAACATGTGGGCGGCGGCGGACAAGCTCCTGATACGCGAGGCGGAGGCGCTCCTCGCGACCCTCGGACTCGAGGATCACGCGCGAAAGCTGGGTTCGACGCTCTCCTACGGCGACCGTCGGCGCCTCGAAGTTGCGCTCGCGCTGGCATGCGAGCCGCAGCTTCTGCTCCTGGACGAGCCGACCGCCGGAATGTCGCTTTCCGACAAGCCTGGCATGGTTGAGCTCATCCGCACCATCAGCCGTCAGCGCGGCGTGACGGTGGTGCTGATCGAGCATGATATGGACGTCGTGTTCTCGGTCGCTGACGAGATCACGGTGCTTCATCAGGGCGCGGTCGTCGCCGAAGGCACGCCGCAAGCGATCAAGGCGAACGAACGGGTTCAGCGGATCTATCTCGGCGAGGATCTGCATGCTTGAGATGCAGGACGCCCACGCGGGCTACGGCGACGGCGATGCGCTCTTCGGCGTGTCCATCTCGGTGCAGCCGGGCGAAGCGGTAGGCCTCCTCGGCCGCAACGGCGCCGGGAAAAGCACGACCCTCAAGACAATCATGGGCCTCGTCCCGCTCGCCCGCGGGTCCGTCACGTTTCTCGACCGCGATCTGGCTGGCATGCGCACATTCGAGCGCAGCCGCCTGGGGCTCGGCTATGTACCCGAGGACCGCCGCATTTTCCCCGAACTCACCGTGCGCGAGAACCTCGACACGGCGGTGAAGCCCGCCGGCGACGGCGCCCCCTGGACGCTGGATCGCGTGTTCGACCTCTTTCCGGCGCTCGGTGGCATGCAGAAGCGCACCGGCGGGCTGCTGTCGGGCGGCGAGCAGCAGATGCTCTCGATCGCGCGCACCCTGATGGGCAATCCGCGCCTGCTGTTGCTCGACGAGCCTTCGGAAGGGCTCGCGCCGCTGGTGATCGGGTTGCTCCGCACGCAGATCAAACAGCTGAAGGACGAGGGCCTGACGATCATGCTCTGCGAGCAGAACCTCCGTTTCGCAATGGCGATATGCGACCGCGTATACGTGATCGATACCGGGCAGATCGGTTTCGCGGGAACGTTCGAGGAGCTGGAAAGCAATCCGGAGGTCAAGCGCGCGCATCTGATGGTGTGATCCGCCGGGCGCGGTCGCGTCCGGATGGCTCCCCGATACTCTTGGCTAGATGAACACCGTCAAATTCTTGGCTAACAGAACGCTCTGCTCGAGGATGATTTTTCTCCGGGCGAATTTCAGCGCGCCGTCGACCCGGCGGATCACATCGTGGCGACGGCCCACCAGGAAGTCGGTTTCGGTCTCAAGACGACTGCGGTAGACGAGAAATCGGGCCTTGACGGCGAACTCGGCGTTCCCCGCCGCCGCCGCGATATCCACCCGCTCGGCCAAGCGGATGTTGGTGATCATGTGGGAGACACGGGACAATGGCTGAAGAACCCACGAACTTCCACGATGGCTCCACCGATACAACTGGCACAGGCCTCATGCTAGCTTGAATGCCAATACACCCATCAGCAGACTCCGCCTGACCCAGGACAACCTATTGATGCTCCACATCTAGGCGCGAGTTCGGGGTCTTCGCGCCTTCCGGCGCGGCGTTCGGCAGAAGGTCCGACCCTGAAGCCGGGTGCCGGTCAGGCCCGCAGGAAGTCCGTGACGGTCTCCGCGAAAGCCTCTGGCTTCTCCATCTCGGGCATGTGGCCGCACGCCTCGATCGTCGCAAGCCGCGAGCCCGCAATGGATTCGCGATACAGCGCCGCGCTGTCGAGCGGGACGATCGCGTCGTGCGCACCCCAGACGATCAGGGTCGGCGTCGCCACCCCCGGCAGCAAATGGCGAAGGGTCAGGCTGTGCATGTAGGGCTTCCAGGCCGGCAAGTCATCTCGCGGTGCTGCTCGACGAGATCGGCCTGCTCCGGGCTCCACTCCCCGCCGTAGAACCGGGCGAATTCCTCGGACTCTTCGGGCCGGTGGAATGCGCGCGCGATGCCGGTCTTACCGGATTCCAGGAAGTAGTCGAAAATCTCTCCCTGCCGGGGCTTCAGCCCCATGGCGCCCACCAGCACCATGCGCTCGATGAACCGCGGCGCGACGGCCGCGAGTTCGGCCGCCACCCAGCCGCCGAGCGAGCAGCCGACGAGGCGGACCGGCTCGGCGATCCCGAGGTCGCGGGCGAGCCAGGCGATCCACGCGGCGAGGTCATGGACCCCCATGATCCAGTCCGGCCGCTCGGATCTCCCGTAGCCTGGCAAAGACGGGACGATGATTTCAAACGACCGGGCGAGCCGGTCGTAGGCCTCGAGCCAGCCCGGCACGCCGAGTTCGCCGTGGATCATCAGCACCGGCGGGCCGCTCCCGCCGCGGCGCAGCTCGACGTCGATGCCGGCTGCCGTCACGACGTCTTCCGTATGCGAGGTCGTCACTGCGGCCACGGCGTGACCTCCTGGCCGGTGACCAGCGCGGACTCATGCTCGCGGAGCGCGGGGATCACCTCCTTGCCGAGGATCTCGATGCCGCGCATCGTCGCATCGTGCGGCTTCTTGCCCTCGCGCGCCCAGAAGACGAGGTAGCCGGGGTCGGTCCGGTCGATGATGTGCTTGAATTTCCGGGTGATGGTCTCGGGCCCGCCGGTCAGGATCAGCCCGGCGCTGTTGGCCGCCTCGTAGGACCCCTCGAAATTGCGCCTCTGGGTAGCCATCGCGCCGGTCTTGGCCTGCTTGGTCATGTAGCCGGGCGGAGCCATCCACTCCGGGTGCGGCCCGCCCCGGGTGAGACCGGCAGAGCCGGTCCCCTGGGTAAGCGCCGAGGCGGACAACCCCGCCCGCCCGAGGCCGGTCGAGATGCCGTAGTGGTGCCGGCCCATCTCGAAGGCCTCCTCGTCGGTGTCGAGCGCGCATGTGTGGATCAGATAGCCCAGATGCTCCGGCCCGGGCGTCCAGCCGTCCTCGCGGGCGACGTCGTGATAGATGTCCCGACAGGTCGCGGTCGCGTCGAGCGCGCTGCCGAGCACCAAATAGGTTATCCGTTGCCTGGCCGCCCAGCGGATGGTCTCCGGGCTCAGAATGCTCGCCGCCCAGATCGGCGGGTGCGGCTTCTGCAGCGGCAGCTGCCAGGGGTTCACCACGCGCAAATGGTAGTGCTTGCCCTCCCACCGGAACGGTCCGGGTTCGGTCCAGGCCTTGAGGATGAGCTGGTAGGCCTCCTCGAAGCGCTCGCGGTTGTAGGCCGGGTTGGCGTTGGTCGACAGCTGCTCGACGCCGGTGCCGCGCACGAAGCCCGAGATGATGCGCCCGCCGGAGATCAGGTCGAGCATCGCGATCTCCTCGGCGACGCGCACCGGGTTGTCGTGTATCGGCAAGGGGTTCCCGATCAGCGCGATCGTCCCCTTGATGCGCTGGGTGAGCACCGCGGCCGAGACGTTGACGCTCGCCTGCATCGACAGAACCGAGTTGTGGTGCTCGTTGCAGACCGAGCCGTCGAAGCCCATCTCGGAGGCGTATTCGTGCTCGCGCAGGAACATCTGCCACAGGTCGCGCGCGGTAGGGGCATCGAAGATGCCGTTGGGAAACATCAGGTTTGTGAAGCCGTACCGCTCGGCCTCCTCGGTCGGGTAGGCGTTGTAGCCCATCTCCGAAAAGAAGAAGAACTTGCGGGTCACCCTTCCCTCCCTTCGCATGGCTGGACCACGCACGGCCCTTGCCGATCGCACGCGTCGGCGCGGCCCCGGGCGCCTCTCGATCGGCCGCCGCGTGAGCTACTCGAACGCTCATACCTTAGCCCGCATTTCTCACCAGGGTCACGGCCTGCGTCGCGCCCAGGCGTTCGATCCGCCAGGAGCGGGCCGAAAAGCGTAGCGGGGACTACGGTCGAGGCCCGCGACGAAGCGGGCGGGCGCCTGGGCGCGACCCGAAGGGCGGCGCTGTCCGGCCGACAGGGTGCGTCGAGGCGCTTGCCCGATGTCCCCGCATCGCGCCGCGCGCCTCTCCTGCCCTGTCGGCCGGACAGCGCCGCGCAGGCCATGACACTGGCGGGAAATGCGGGCTAGGCCGTCCAAACCGCGTCGGCGACCTCGATGATGCGCGAGAGCTTGCGTTCGACCTGGTCGAGGGTGAGCCGGCCCAAGCCGGCATTGCTGGAAAAGCCGCATTGCGGGCTGAGGCAGAGTCGATCGAGGTCGATCGCCCGGCTTGCCTCGTCGATCCGCGCCTTGAGGGCGTCGGCGTCCTCGACGTCGGTGACCTTGGTCGTCAGCAACCCGAGCACAGCCTTCTTGGGCGCCGGCAGGTAGCGCAGCGGCGAGAAGTCGCCGGCGCGCGGCGTGTCGTATTCGAGGAAGAAGCCGTCCACGTCGAGCCGGTCGAACATGCGCTCGGCGATCGCCTCATAGCCGCCATCGGCCATACCGTGACCCATATTGCCGCGGCACATGTGGACGCAGACCGCCATCTCCTCGGGCCGGCCGGCGATTGCGGTGTTGATGACGTCGATATAGGCCTCGACGATGTGCTCCGGATCCTCGCCGCGGGCGCTGACGATCTCCCGGTTGCGCGGGTCGCACAGAAGCGCGAGCGGCACCTCGTCCATCTGCAGGTAGGTGCAGCCGCGTGCGGCGAGGTCCTGCACCTCCTCACGATAGGCCGCCGCGACGTCGACGAAGAACGCGTCGATGTCGGGATAGGCGGCCCCGTCGATCCCCGCCATGCCGCGGAAGAAGTGGGTCACCGACGGTGTCGGCAGGTTCGCCTTGACCGGTCCGGCAGTCAGCGGGACCAGCAGAGAATAGTGCTCGGCGGCCATCGGCGTCCGCCGCCGGATCTTTCCGGTGACGGCCGGCACCGGCCCGGCCTTCCGGGTCGAGCCGTCGAACAGGGTGAAGGTGAAATCGGCTTCGTAGCGCTGTTCGGAGAACCCGTCGAAATTCTCGAACGGCGCGTCGCGCCACGAGAACCGCCGGAACTCGCCATCGGTGACGGCGCCGATGCCGACCCGCTCCTGCATCGCGACGACCTCGCGGATGCAGGCGTCCTCGACCTCGCGGAGCGCGGCGAGGGGCGTGTCCCCGGCCGCAAAGGCCTCCCGCGCCGCCATCAGCCGATCCGGCCTTGGAAAGCTGCCGACGTGCTCGGCGCGAAACGGCGGCCGGGTCGGCTGGTCGGATACGCTCATGTCCTTCTCCCGATTGTCGCTCCAGTCGTCTCAATCGTGCCGATCTCGACCGTCCTTCTTCGCGGTTTGCAAGCCTCTGCGACGATCCGGGCCAAGCGCGCGCAATATCAACCGCGGCGACCCGACATGACGGCCTGCGGCAAAATCGCGACCGAGCACAGCACGAGACCGCCCAAGGGATAGTAAAGCCCCGGTCCTATCAGAAGCAGACCGCCCGCGAAGGTCAGGACCCGCTGCACCGGGTTGAGACCGGAGAAGGCGAAGCCCCGGATCGCGGCGGACAGAGCGGTCGCGCCGACGACGGCGGTGACGATCGCCAGCAGGATGCTCTCGACGCTGCCTCGCATCAGGAGCCCCGGGTTCAGGACAAATGCGAAGGGGACCAGGAAGGCCGCGATTCCCAGCCGCACGGCCTCCCACCCGGTCAGCCAGACGCGGCTTCCGGCAATCCCCGAGGTGACGAACACCGCGATACAGGTGGGCGGCGTGAAGAACGAGGCGAGCCCCCAATAGATGACGTAGAGATGGGCGGCGATATCGGGCACGCCGAGGCGTACCAGAGCCGGCGCCATCAGCGTCGCGAGCGTGATGTAAGCGGGCGTCGCGTCGAGCCCCATGCCGACGATCAGGCTGACGATGCCGACGAACAGAAGGGTCAGAATCAGATCGCCGCCGGCGAGATCGACGATGAAGCGCGAGAACTTGATGCCGACGCCCGAAAGCTCCAGGGCTCCGATCATGATGCCGACCGCGGCCGTAATCGCGGCGATGGTGATCCACCGGGTCACGCTATCCTCGAACGACTTCATGATTCGTGCGGGGGTGAGCCATTGGCCGCGATTTTTCGCGAAAAAGCTTACGGCGATCACGAAGGCGCAGCTGTAGATCGCGGCCATTCCCGGCGGCAGCGACTTGACGACCAGGAAGTAAACCAGCGCCCCGATCGGGATCATGTAGTACCAGCCGCGCCTGAGCGTCTGCCAGAGCGGCGGGAGATCGGCACGGGTGAGCGCCGCGATGCCCTGCGCCCGCGCCTGGAGATGCACCGAAACGAAGACGATGAGGAAGTAGAGCGCGGCGGGCACCGCCGCGGCAATCACGATTTCCGTGTAGGTGGTCTCGATCCATTCCGCCATGATGAAAGCGATCGCCCCCATCACCGGCGGCAGGATTATCCCGCCGGTGGATGCGACAGCCTCGACGGCCGCGGCGAAGGCGGGCGTATAGCCGATATTCTTCATCAGCGGGATCGTGAAGACGCCCGTCGTCGCCGAATTCCCGGACGGCGAGCCCGAGATCGAGCCGAACATCGCGCTCGCGACCACGGCGGCCTTGGCGGGCCCGCCGCGCGACCAACCGGTCAGAGCGAGGGCGATGTCCATGAACCAGCGGCTCGCGCCGGCGCCTTCCATCAGGGCGCCGAATATCAGGAATACGATCACGATATTCGCCGCGATGCCGAGCGGCAGGCCGAAGATGCCGGCCTCGCTGACATAGGCGGAATAGAGCATGCGGTCGAGCGGGTAGCCGCGACCGTAGAGCAGCCCCGGCAGGTATTGCTGGAAGATCGTCACCAGCACGAAGAACACGATGATCGCCGGCAGCGCCCATCCGGTCGTCCGCCGCACCGATTCGAGGACCGGAACGGCGAGCATCGCCCCCAGAACGATCCCCTTGGTGTCGAGAAAGCCGTATTCGCCATAGTCGAGGATCGCTTCGTGATCGACGATGACGAACCCGGCCCCGATCAGGCCGGAGGCGAGCAGAAGCCAGTCGTACCAGGGAACGCGCCGGAATCGGGACTCGGCTTGCGTGTCCTCGCCATGCTTTCGGCCGCCGGCCGGCAGCAGCATGAAGATCAGGATCATCGCGCAAGAGATGCTGACTGCCTTGTGAACCTGGGTCGGCAGGAATATGCCGAGCCAAGTCGGGCCCTGGGCCACGACGACCAGGTGGTAGATCGCGATCGCCGTGGCAAGCCAGGTCAGGACGCCGATGCGGCGTTTCATGGCCGGTATGCGCCGTGCCGGGAATTACGGCGCCGGTTCCGACCGTCGGGCCGGGCCCGCGCCATCGACGGCCATGCCCTATTTGCGCGCGAGCAGCTTCTTCTGATTGGCCTCAAGCGCCGCCGTCCAGAGGCCTTTTTCCTTGAAATAGGCGATCGCGCCATCGTGAAAGGGTAGCGGGACGTTCTTGAGCGCGCGGTTCAGGTTCCACTGGAGGGCAGCCTTGTGATAGGAGCCGAACTCCTTGGTATTCTCGAGGATCGCCTTGGCGACCTTGTAAACCGTGTCGTCGGATACGCCGGGCCGCGCCAGGAAATACGTGTTCAGGCCGATCAGGTGGACGTCCCTGGATTGCCCCTTGTAGGCGCCCTTGGGGAACGTGGCCGGCCACATCATGGGCGGCAGGTGCGCTAGCATGGCGTCGCGTTGGGCCTTCGACACATAGAGGAAATCGATCACCCCGTCCTGCATCGGCTTTGCGACCGCGGCCGCGCGACGGCTGAACGGCATCACGCCGGCGGCGATGCTGCCCGCGCGGAAAGCCTTGTACGCTTGCGGCGAATTGGTGGTCGCGACCGTCTTCACGCCGGTCACACCCGAGACCTTTTGCATCGCCTTCCAGACGAGCTCGATCTCCGGAAGCGCCCGGCGCTTACCGACAATGGTTTTCCCCTTGAGCTCGGAGAGCTTGGTGATGCCCGAGCCCTTGCGAACCAGCAACCAGCGAAAGCTCGCCTGTCCCTGCATGACGAGCCGGACGTCGACGGGCTGCTTGAAATTATGCGTGCCGTAATAGCCGCTGAACGCCGCGAACGAGTTGGCGAGCGCGAACTCGATCCGCTTGGCCGCAAGGCCGCGTACATTGGCGGACGACCCGCCGACGGGCTCGGCCGTCGCGTTGATCTTGGCGTGCTTGGTGATGATCTCGGATGCGCCGATGGCAATCGCGTAGAAGGCGCTCCCGACGCTGGACGTGCCGATGCGGATGGCGTCCTGCGCGGCGGCGGGACCGGCGAGAGCCAGCAATGCGAGTGCAGAAGTCGCGCATCTCATCGCAAGTCTGTTCATCGTGGCTTCCTTCAGGGTTGTGCGTCGTTCCGGAGCTCGATGCTACTCCGACGGACGGGCTTGGAAAACCGGAAGCCATTGCGCGAATATCTTTCCCGGGAGAGTAGTTTCGCCGGACGGTTGACCCGGTGCTCGTAAGGCGCTTGCCTTGAAGCGACCCGTCGCGAGGCCAAGGAGGCACGTCCTTCCATGCTGTCCACCGAACGGAACGAGCGCCTGACCCGCGTGGGGCCCGGCACGCCCGCCGGAGAGTGGCTGCGCCGCTTCTGGCACCCCATCGCCGTATCCGACCGATGGGATGGAATTTCGACCCTCTGGCAATGCAGCCGCAAGGTGAGCTTCGAGGGCGAGTCCGGTACGGCGGAGAGCTGGGGCGAGCGTCTCGGCAGCTTCGAGGGCGCGCCGATGCGGGTGCGCATCCTGGGGGAAGACCTCGTTCTCTTCCGGGACGGCGCGGGGCGGCCGGGCCTGATCGGTCTCCACTGCCCCCACCGCGGCACGTCCCTGGAGCATGGCCGGATCGAGGAGCGCGGCATCTCCTGCTGCTATCACGGCTGGCTGTTCGACGTCGAAGGGCGTTGCCTCGAAATGCCGGCGGAGCCCGCGCTCAGCAACTTCCCCGAAAAAGTGCGGCATACCGCTTACCCGCTGCGCGAGATGGGCGGTCTGATCTGGGCCTATATGGGGCGGGACAACCCGCCCGTTTTGCCGCGCTTCGACGTGATTGGCCGCGCCGATGGTGTCCGGTCGGTCGAGAACTACGGTTTGTGGCCCGTGAACTGGCTCCAGATCTGCGAGAACTCGGTCGACCAGGTCCACACGACGATCCTCCATGGCGGAACGGGCGGAGAGCGGCGCGACATCTGGGGCGACGAGATGCCCCGGATCGTGTGGCAGGAAGAGCCGCTCGGAATCAAGTCGTCCGCGGATCGGCCGGGGCGCGGCAACCGGCGGGCTTCCTACTATGTCCTGCCGACCATGCACCGCCTGCCGCAGCCCTGGCCCGGCGGCCGTATCAGATGGCCGCGCTTCTCGGCCAACTGGCGCACACCCGTCGACGATCGCAACACGCTGGTGTTCGCCGCCTGCTTCACGCCCGAGATCGAAGGCCGCCTGCCGGAGCTGCCGGACGGCGTTACGTTCGATGTCACAAACGCCATCCGCGCGCACAGGGAACAGGATTTCGTCGCCATCGCCAGCCAGGGCCGGGTTTCCGACCGCGCCGCCGAGCACCTGGCGACGTCCGACGAAGGCGTGATCCTGCTGCGCCGGCTGATCGAACGGGGAATCGACGATGTCGCGGCCGGCAAAGAGCCCAAGGGCGTGCTGCGGGGCATCGAACAACCGGACGCCGTGATCGACCTCTCGGACATGGCATATGACAGTCTTCTGGACATCACGGGCGCATAGTCCCGGGACGCAGCGGCAGAAGTGACGGCGCCAACCCGGGGAACGGGTGCGCGAGCCCGGGTACTCCGTGGTATTGTGATCGTCGGCAATTTACCTTGACCGGATGGGAGTGACCCCATGCTGTCGCGGGAAGAAAACGACCTTTTGACCCGGGTCGGGCCGGGTGCGCCGATGGGCGAGCTGATGCGGCGCTACTGGGTGCCGGCGTGCTTTTCGCACCATCTGGCCGAGCCCGACTGTCCGCCGATCCGGGTGCGGCTGCTGTGTGAAGACCTGGTCGCCTTCCGTGATACCGAGGGCCGCGTCGGGCTCGTCGACGAGCGTTGCCCGCATCGCACCGCGTCCCTGTTTTTCGGGCGCAACGAGGAATGTGGCCTGCGCTGCGTCTATCACGGCTGGAAGTTCGACGTCGAAGGCAATTGTGTCGACATGCCGTCGGAGCCCGACGGCACCGGCTTCCAGCACAAGGTCAAGATCAAAGCCTATCCGTGTTTCGAGCGCGGCGGGATGATCTGGACCTATATGGGTCCGGCCGAGCACAAGCCCGGGTTCCCCGATCTCGAATGGACCATGGTGCCGGATTCGTTCCGCTACATGACCCGCCATATCCATGAATGCAACTGGATGCAGGGTCTCGAAGGCGGGTTCGATACCAGCCATCTCGCCTTTTTGCACACCGGTAGCGTCGCAAGCGGTTTCGACGTGCCAACCGAATACGAGGTGATCCCGACCGATTTCGGCTTCGTCGCCGGCACCGGGCGGACGACCGATACCGGCGACATCCACTGGACCGCCAATGTCATGCTGGTGCCGTTCCACAAGGTGATCTCGACGACCCCGCCGGGCGCCCATGTCTGGATGCCGATCGATGACGAGACCACCATGCTTTACAGCGTCGATTTCAACAGCAGCCGGCCGCTTGAGGAAGACGAGCTCGTCAACTCGAAGGAGTATCTCTACATCCATACCGAGAACCGGCCCGGCACCGACTACGCCATCCAGTCGAAGGATAACGACTACCTGATCGACCGTATCGAACAGCGCAGCGGCAAGTCGTTTACCGGAATGAAGGGGCTCGGCGTGCAGGACTGCGCGATCCAGGAATCGATGGGCCCGATTGCCGACCGCACCATCGAGCATCTCGGTATCAGCGACACGGCGATTATCAAGATCCGCAAGCTGCTGCTGCAGTCGCGCGAGGATGACGAACGCCTGACCGGCGTCGGTCCGGGGACGCCGATGGGCGAGCCGATGCGGTCCGGGGACGCCGATGGGCGAGCCGATGCGGCGCTACTGGGTGCCGGCGGGATTTTCCGACCGGCTGGCAGAGTCGCCCGGCAACCGGACGAGGCACCGTCCGGCGGCCCCGACATGGTGCCGCGGGATGCGCTACCGTTACTTCCCGACCGGATGCCCGCCTTTGACGAGCTGGCCAAGAAACTTTGAGGGAGAGAGCCATGGACGAGGGATGCGTGTTCATCGGCGGCGAGTACGTCGCCCCCAACGACGCCCGGATGTCGATCTTCGATGCCGGCTTCGTATGGGGCGACACCGTTTACGACGTGACCTCCACCCGGGACGGCTGGTTCTTCATGCTGGATGAGCATCTCGAGCGCTTTTCCCGGTCCTGCGCCGGGTTCCGGCTGGAGAACCCCTATAGCGCCGACGATATGCGCGGCATCCTGGCCGAATGCGTGGCGCGGTCGGGGCACGACAACTGCTATGTGAAGCTCCAGCTCACCCGCGGCGTCATCCAGGGCCAGGCCCGCGACCCCCGCCTCGGCACGCCCGAGTTCGTGGCCTACGCAACGCCTTACGTCTGGATCTGGGGCGAGGAGAAGTGCCGCAACGGCGCCGCGCTCTATGTCAGTGGCATCGAGCGCGTCTCGTCCAAGGCGATCGACGCCCGCTACAAGAACTACAACCGGGCGGACTTGGTGCAGGCCCGCTTCGAGGCC
This sequence comes from Alphaproteobacteria bacterium, assembly GCA_965205995.1. Taxonomy (GTDB): domain Bacteria; phylum Pseudomonadota; class Alphaproteobacteria; order MPNO01; family MPNO01; genus MPNO01. Next base: position 1,848,649 of record OZ242200.1, read on the forward strand.
TACGACCACGGCTGCGACGACGCGCTGCTGGTGGGCGCCGATGGCGCGCTCACCGAGGGGCCGGGGTACAACATCTTCGTGGTGAGGGGCGGCGCGGTCGCGACACCCGATGCCAACGTTCTGGAGGGCATCACGCGGCGCGCGGTGGCCGAGCTCTGCGACGAGGCAGGCATCCCCTTCTCCTGCCGCAGAGTGGAGCCGGGTGAGCTGGACTCGGCCGACGAGGTTTTTGCAGGCACCACGGCCGGCGGCGTCATGCCGGTGATACGCATCGCAGACAAGCCGATCGGCAACGGCCATGCCGGCCTCGTCACCAGCCACATTCAGTCCCGTTACTGGAGCAAGCGCGCCGACGGCTGGCACGGTACGCGGGTGGAGGACCTCATCGAGGCCGCCTAGCCGAAGCGCTGGCGTGACGGGATGGCGCATGAAACACTGACATCAAGCCATGCGCCCGCATTGAGGGCGGCTTGATATCCGCGGCCGTTCAACCACACGAAAATCGATGGCAAAGCGTCCGAACCTCCTTCTGATCATGGCCGACCAGCTCACCCCGCAGATGCTGCGCGCCTACGGCCGCTCCCCGGCGCGTACTCCGTATATCGACCGTCTCGCCGAGGAAGGCGTCGTGTTCGAGAACGCCTACTGCAACTTTCCGCTCTGCGCGCCGGCAAGGTTCTCGATGTTGAGCGGACGGCTGCCCTCGCGGATCGGCGCGTTCGACAACGCGGTCGAGCTCCCCTCCTCGGTCCCGACCTTTAACCACTATCTGCGCGTCGCAGGCTACCGCACCTGTCTCGCCGGCAAGATGCACTTCGTCGGACCCGATCAGCTTCACGGCTACGAGGAGCGCGTCACCACCGACGTCTATCCGTCCGCTTTCCTGTGGTCGCCGGACTGGCGCCTGGATGACGAGAGCTGGCTTGAGTGGTACCACAGCATGCACGCGGTGCTCGATGCCGGGCCGCACCGCCGCAGCGTCAACGTCGCCTACGACGACGAGGTCGAGTTCGAGGCAATACGCTGGCTGCACGAGCGGGCCGACGACAACGACCACCAGCCATTCGCGCTCACCGTGTCGTTCATCTCCCCCCACGATCCCTATCTCGCGCCTCCCTCGTGGTGGGAACGGTACCGCGGCGTCGAGATGGATCGCCCGGCGGTCGCGGACATTTCGCTCGAGAATCGGGACCCTCATAGCCGGCGGCACTGGTTCCTCACGGGGCGACACCGCGACGCGGTCGGCGAATCGGATGTTCTGCGCATGCGCCGCGCCTATTGCGCGGTGACGGGCTATATCGATGCGAAAATCGGCAAGCTACTGAAAACCCTCGACGATATCGGCGCAGCCGACGACACGATGATCGTCTTCACGTCCGATCACGGCGACTCGCTCGGCGAGCGCGGCATGTTCTTCAAGATGTCCTTCTTCGAATGGTCGCTCCGGGTTCCCCTGATAATGCACGCACCCTTCGCCTTCGCGCCGCGCCGGGTGCAAGCCAATGTCTCTCTCCTCGATCTCTTTCCAACCCTGCTCGAAGCGGCGGGCGACGGCGCCTTGCCGGAGCTGGCGGCGCCGATCGACGGCCGCTCGCTTGCCCCGCTGGCGTCTGCGGCCGGCGCGCCGGACTGGCCGGACCTGGTGTGCGCCGAGTACACGGCCGAGGGCGTGCGTGCGCCCCAGCTGATGGTCCGAAAGGGCCCGCACAAGCTCATCGCGGGTCATGGCGACCCGCCGATGCTCTTCGACCTCAGCGCCGACCCGGACGAACTCCACGACCTCGCCCGCCGTCCCGCCAGCGCCGGTGCACGCGCGGAACTGGAAGCAATCGCCGCCGAAACCTGGGATGTCGATGCCCTGGATCGAGCGGTGCGGGAGAGCCAGGCGGCGCGGCGCCTCGTGAGCGCGGCGCTCGGCGCCGGCGCTCGCACACCCTGGGACTACCAGCCGGTGCGCGACGCTTCGCGTCATTATTTCCGCGAGTTGGGCGACGTCCAGGATTCCTATTCGGGCTCGGTGCGGCACGAGGTGTCAACGCCGGCGCGGGACTGAGCCGAGAGGCGGCGCAAGAGACTGCCACCCGGGCTGACGCGTTGACTTCGATCTGAGGCCGGGGTCTGGGTCCGCGTAGGGGTTCTTCGGCGGGCGCGGACAAAGGCGCTATGCAGGGCTCAAGCGGTTTGCGCCCTGCCGACCGCCCGAAGGGTGGCCATCGCCGGGGTAGCGCGACGTGCCCGCCGTTAACAAGGTTCGCGTGTGGATCGGATCACACCAGCTTGGCGCTGATCCCGCCGTCCACCACCAGCTCGGCGCCCGTCACGTAGCGGGCGTCGTCGCTGGCCAGGAACAGGGCGGCGTGGGCGACGTCCCAGCCGTCGCCCATATAGCCGGTCGGGCACTGGGCGTCGCGGGCCTCGACCATCCGGCCGACATCGCCGCCGCCATAGGAATCCTTCAGCGGCTCGACGATCATCGGCGTGTTCATCAGCCCGGGCAGGATGGCGTTGGCGCGGATGCCCCGGCCGGCATATTCCAGCGCGATCGACCGGGTCAGCGGCAGGACGGCGCCCTTGGTGACCGCATAGGTGATATAGGGCACGCCGGTCCAGCGGATGCCGGAGACCGAGGAGATATTGACGATGGCGCCGCGGCCGATCGAGCGGCCGTCGGCATCGATGCGGAATTCGTTGCCTTCCATCGCCGGCAGGACGGCGCGGCAGGTCAGGAACATGCTCTTCAGATTGACCGCGTGGACCCGGTCCCATTCGGCCTCGTCCACCTCGGCGGTGGGCCTGGGGACGACGATCCCGACATTGTTGTGCAGCACGTCGATCCGGCCGAACCGGTCGAGGCAGGCATCGACCATCGCCTGGACCCGGTCGGCGCGGCTGACATCGGCGGTGAAGGTCTCGGCCGTTCCGCCCTCTCCGGCGATGATGCCGGCCGTCTCGCCGGCGGCTTCGGGGTCGATATCGACCGCCAGCACCTTCGCCCCTTCGCGCGCGAACAGCACCGCCGCCGCCTTGCCGTTGCCCCAGCCCGGCCCGACCGACCCGGCGCCGACGACGATGGCGACCCGGTCTTGCAGCTTGCCGCTCATGGCCCGGCCCTCCCCGCCGCTATACGCTCCGGAAGGCTAGCCGCTCTCCCTCGACGAAAACGGCGAGAAACCCCGCTGTTTCGCCGCCTCGCCGAACCCCTCGCCGATTTTCTCCAGGGCGATGATCTCGAGCACGTTGCGGTCCGGGTCGTGGAAATAGCACTGCCGGCCGTGGAACACCCCTTCGTGCCGTTCCTCTTCGAAGATGATCTCCACCCCGTGATCGGCCAGATGCCGCTTGGCGTCGTCATAGGCCTCGAGATCGACCCGGAACGCATGGTGGATCAGGAACTCGTCCCCGGGATTGGGGTCGACCGGGGTCTTGCTCCGGGTCAGGATCACGTGGTCGTCGCCCGACTTCATGAACACCATGCCGATCGGCGGCACCACCTGCACCGTCTCCAGCCCGAGGACCTCGTTGTAGAACTCCTCGCTCCGTTCGGGGTCGGTGACCGGAATCGTGAAATGCACGACGCCCTTGGTCTCAATCATGGAATCCTCCCTCCGGTTGCCGCGCCCGTGCCGCCGCCGGCGCCGAGCCGGCGGCTGGGCGCGGGACCGGAGGCTATTCTGACGGTTTTCCCAGATCGTCAAAGTACTGGCGCGTGACCTTGAAGACCATGGGGGCAAGCAGCAGCAACCCGACCAGGTTGGGCACCGCCATCAGCCCGTTGAGAGTGTCCGCCAGGTTCCACACCAGATCCACCTTCACGTTGGCGAAGGCGAGCGCCGCCGCCACCCACAGGACGCGGTAGATGACGACGCTCTTCTCCTTGAACAAATACTGCCAGCACCGCTCGCCGTAATAGGACCAGCCGAGAATGGTGGTGAAGGCGAATACCGCGAGCGCGATGGTGACGATGTACTTTCCGCCGGCGATGGAGACGTCGAAACTGGTCGAGGTCAGCACCGCGGCGGTCAGCCCGGCGCCGTCCGGGCCGGTCATCGTCCACGCGCCCGAGGTCAGGATCACCAGCGCCGTCATCGTGCACACCACGAGGGTGTCGATGAAGGTGCCCAGCATGGCGATGATCCCCTGACGAACCGGGCTGTCGGTCTGCGCCGCCGCGTGCGCGATGGCGGCCGAGCCCAGCCCGGACTCGTTGGAGAACACGCCACGCGCGACGCCGAAGCGGACCGCCGCGGCCACTGCCGCCCCAGCGAAGCCGCCGGCGGCGGCGGCCGGGGTGAAGGCGTGGGTGAAGATCAGGCCGATGGCTTCCGGGATCGCCGTGACGTTGATGGCGAGGATCAGCAGCGCGGCCCCGATATAGAGCACGATCATCGCCGGCACCAGCTTGCCCGCGACCTCGCCGATGCGCCGGATGCCGCCGATCACGACGATACCCACCAGCACCGCGACGACCACCCCGGTTATCCATACCGGCAGCCCGAAGCTGTCTTCCAGTGCGTCCGCCATGGAGTTGACCTGCACCGCGTTGCCGATGCCGAACGCCGCCACCGCGCCGAATACCGCGAACGCCAGCCCGAGCCACTTGCCGAGTTCGGGGGCGAATTCGCCGACCCCGTTGCGCAGATAGTACATCGGCCCGCCGACATACTTGCCGTTCGCGTCGACCTCGCGGTAGGTGACCGCGCAGACCGCCTCGGCGTATTTGGTGGCCATGCCGAACAGCGCGATCAGCCACATGTAGAAGATGGCGCCCGGCCCGCCCAGCGCGATCGCGGTGGCGACGCCGGCGATGTTGCCGGTGCCGACGGTCGCCGACAGCGCCGTCATGAGCGCGTTGAAGGGCTTGACCTCGCCCTCGCCCGCCGGCGCGCTCTTGTCGAACAGCAGCCGGAAGCCGTAGCCGACCTTGCGCCACGGCATGAACACCAGGCCGAGGGTCAGAAGCACCCCGGTCACGCCGAGGATGCCGAGCATCGGCGGCCCCCAGGCGAAGGCGTTGATCGAATCGATGATTACGTTAAGCCGATCCATCGTGTGTCCCCCCTCAAGTTGCGCCGCAAGCGCAAACCTGGCACCCGTCGGGCATACGTCTCGGTTACGCCGCGATGCCCGCTGCGCATCCCATTGGGACGAGACCACGCACCGCGATTCGCGTCAACCACGCTGCCGGGTGCGCAAGAATACGTGATGCCGGCCGGGATGGCGCCGGCATGGCTCCGGTCAGGAGGATCCGGGGACCGGTTGGCTCGCCGCCTGCCGCCCGAAACCCTTCCAGGCGATCGGCGCCGAGGCCCGCTCCGCCGCCGCGTCGGCGTCAAGATCCGGGTCCCAGTCATTGGCGACGAAGCGGCGGCCGTTCACCCCGCCGGAAGCGCTCGACAGCAGCCAGCATATCGGCGCCGCCATCGTCTCCGGCCGCAACAGCCGCGAACGGTCGGGCTGCGAGGCGAGCGGAACGAAGGGCGTGTCGACCGGGCCGCCGGGGATCAGGACGTTGACGGTCACCCCCGTCCCGTCCAGATCGCCCGCCCAGTTGGCCGAGGAGGCTTCGAGCGCGGCCTTCGAGGGGCCGTAAGGCGTCCAGGACGGCCGGATCATGGTATCCAGGCTGGTCGTCACGTTGACGATCCGCCCCCAGCCCTGGGCGATCAGATGGGGCGCGGCGGCCTTGGTCAGCATGAAGGGGGCCTTGACGTTGGTGTCGAAGACCGCCTGCCACTTGTCCGTCGGCACGTCCCAGAACCTGACATTGTCGGCCCAGGAATTCTCGCGGATGGTCGCCATGCCGATGCCGGCATTGTTTACCACGGCATGGATCGAACCGAAGGCGGACAGCGCCTCCTCGACGATGGCGGCGCAGTTCCCGGGATCGCGCAGATCGCGGCAGATGGGAAGGACGCGATCCTCGCCGCCCGCCTCGCGAGCGTCCCCGGCGATCCGCTCGGCGAGGTCGCGGCTCGCATCGACCGCGGCGACGCGCGCGCCGGCCCCGACGAGCGCCAGGGTCATCGCGCGGCCGAGCCCGCCCCCCGCCCCGGTGACGATCGCGACCCTGCCGGCAAGCGGGTTATCGGGCATCGGTTCGACTATACGCAGCGGCCACCGTCCACCTCCAGCGCGACCCCGGTGATGAAGCTCGCCTCGTCGCTCGCCAGCCAGAGCGCCGCCTTGGCGACATCCTCGGAGGTGGAGAGCCGGCCGAGCGGCACCGTCGCCACGAAGGCCTCGCGGGTGTTGGCGCCGAGGAAGGACGGCAATAGCGGGGTGTCGCCGGCAACCGGGCAGAGCGCGTTCACCCGGATATTGTCCGGGCCGAGCTCGGCCGCCATCGACTTGGTCATGGTGATCACCGCGCCCTTGGACGCGTTGTACCAGGTCAGGCCGGGCCTCGGGCGCAACCCGGCGGTCGAGGCGGTGTTGATGATGCAGCCGCCGCCCTGCTCGCGCATGAGGGGCACCACCTCCATCGCCGCCAGGTATATCGCCTTCACGTTGACGTCGAAGATGCGGTCGAATTCCTCTTCGCCGACCTCGAGCATGGGCCGGTTGATGTGGGTGACGCCGGCATTGTTGACCATCACGTCGAGCCGGCCATAGCGTTCCACCGCCGTGCCGATCATGGCCCGCACGTCGTTGCGGTCGGAGACATCGGCGTGGACGTAGGCGCCGCCGATCTCCTCGGCGATCTTGCGGCCCGTCTGGTCGTTCAAATCGGCGACGACCACGCGGGCGCCTTCGGCGGCGTAGCGCCGGGCGATGCCTTCGCCGAAGCCGGAGGCCGCGCCGGTGACGAGGGCGACCTTGTCGTCGAGCTGCATGGCGACCTTCTCCGTTGGTCCGGGGGACGTGCCGCCGACAGGTTGCCCAGCCGGGCCCGCGCTGGCAACCGACGGATCGGATCGGGGCATCGGGCGGTCCCGACTCCAGCGACCGCCGCGAGTATTGGGTAGAGATCGCGGGTAGAATCCTCTATCACGACATGGGGAGACTGCGCGGATGTCGGTTCCAGCGATCGATATCGGCCCCTATCTGCAAGGCGGGGCCGAGGACAGGCGGAGGGTTGCGGGCGAGATCGCCGCGGCCTGCGAGGAATCGGGCTTCTTCTGTATCACCGGTCACGGGGTCTCCGCCGATCTGATCGCCCGCACGAGGCAGGCGGCGGCCGATTTCTTCGCCCTGCCGGTCCCCGAAAAGCGTTCGATCCTGCGGCCCGGGAATCGGGTGGGGCGCGGCTACTATCCGTTTGCCGACCGTTCGCTCGCCTACACGCTTGGGGTCGAGACGCCGCCCGATCTGCAAGAGGCCTATGCGATGGGCCCGCCCGACATTCCCGACGATGACTACTACCGGGGCGAGGTCGCGGCGTATTTCTTCGCGGAAAACCGCTACCCGGCCAGACCGGAGAGCTTCCGCGAGACCGTGGACGCGTATTTCCGCACCCTGCTCGGCCTCGGCGACCGGCTGATGGGGGCGATGGCGCTGGCCCTCGGGCTGGATGAGGGGTTCTTCGCCGACAAGATCGACCGGCCGGCCTGCGTGATGCGGCTGATCCGCTACCCGGCGCAAACCGATGCCCCGGCGGAACAGCAGCTGCGCGCCGGCGCGCACACGGATTACGGCACGCTCACCATCCTGCGCGGCGACGACGTGCCGGGAACGCTCCAGGTCAAGCTGCCGCGCGGCGGCTGGACCGATCTGCGACCCCCCGCCGACGCCTTCGTCTGCAATCTCGGCGATGCGATGGCGCGCTGGACCGGCGGGCGCTGGGCATCGACCCTGCACCGGGTCGCCAACCCGCCCGAAGGGGCCGCCCAGCGCGACCGGATTTCGCTGGTGTTCTTCCACCAGCCCAATTACGACGCGATGCTCAACGGAATCTTCGATGGCGCGGGCGACGCGGTGAGCCTGGCCGAACACTATATCGAGAAGATCCACCGGGCGGCCGGCGCCGGCCAGTCTCCCCCTCCCGCCAGGGCCGGGTAGCCCACCCTGGATCGCCCGAAGCGAGGAAGCATCATGACCCTCATGCTTGACGCCGAAGACCGCCCCGCCGCAATGGGCCGGCCGGCGATCGATCCGGCGGACTGGACCGGGGCGGAGCTCAACGCGAGAACCGATTGGCGCTTCGAGGCCACCCAGGCGGAGACCGCCCATCTGGTCGACATGGCGCGCGCCGCTGCCGCCCGGCTGGACGGCGATCCCAACCGGCTTCTCGAGACCGCGCGATCCGATTTCGACCTCGGCCCGTTCGCCGAGCGGGTCGATGAGATGCTGGACGGGCTGCGCCACGGCCCGGGCATCGCGCTCTATCGCGGCCTGCCGATGGACGAGCTGTCGCCGATCGAGGCTGCCGCGGCGTACTGGGCGATGGGCCTCCATATGGGCGCTGTCCGGTCCAATAACCCCGAAGGCGACGTGATCGGCCATGTGCTGGATGCCGGCCGGGAATACGGCCATCCGCAGCACCGCGGCTACCAGACCGCCGCGACGATGGACTATCACTGCGACCAGACGGATGCCGTGGCGCTCTTGTGCATCCACACCGCGAAATCGGGCGGGCTTTCGAAGATCGCCAGCACGGTTCGGCTCTATAACGAGGTATTGCGGCGGCGTCCGGACCTCCTCGATGCGCTGACCCGGCCGTTCTGCTGGACCAAGCATGGCGAGATGAATGCGGGCGAAAAACCCTATTACGAGAGCCCGGTGTTCAACTTCCAGGACGGCCGGCTCTCGACCGCTTTCGGGCCGCAGCACATCATGAAGGGCCACGCTTTGCCGGAAGCGCCGGACATGACGCCGCGGCAGCGCGAAGCGATAGACTTCGTCTCGGCTCTGGCCGAAGAGCATCACGCCGACATGGAATTCCGCCGCGGCGACATCCAGATCCTCAACAACTACACGGCCATTCACACCAGGACCGAATTCGAGGACTGGCCGGAGCCGGAGCGCAAGCGCGTGCTGTGGCGCCTCTGGTTGAGCATCCCGGATTTTCGTCCGCCGACCCCCTATTCGACGCAGTGGTCGCGCGGCGTCAGCCCCGAAGGGACGCGGCAGCAGATCCGGCTCGTCTATCGCGGATAGGCGGCCCCTACCACGGGTGCTCGCGCCCGTCCCAGTTCCAGAACCGGCCGTGCCGGGTCTCGTCGAGGCCGGCCATGACCGCGCAGATCCCGCGCGCGCTTTCCTCGACCGAGATCGCGGCATGGCGGCCGCCCATGTCGGTGCGGACCCAGCCGGGATGGATCGCGACCGCGAGACAGCCGCGCTCGCGCCAGCAGCGCCCGGAACCGGTCGTTGAGCGCGGCCTTCGAGTCGCCGTACTTGCCGAGGCCGCGGCGCGAGCCCCGGCGGGCGCCCATGGTGCTGGTGATGAGCGCGATCTTCCTTTGTTCGCTTCGCGCGACCGCGTCGATCAGCAGTTCGGCCATCTCGATCGGCGCCTCGGAGTTGACCCGGTTGACGGCGGCGGCGGTCATCCCGTCGCCATAGACCCCGGCGTTGTGGATGAGCACGTCGATGCCCTCCTCCCCCAGCGCATCGCGAAACGACCGCTGCTGCGCGCGATCGGCCACGTCGAGGCCGTGGAGCCGCACATCGCCCGCAACCTCGCCGAGCGCGCCGGGGCTGTCCGGGGTGCGCGTCGTCGCATGCACGCGCCACCCCTCGTCCGCGTAGCGCTTTACCAGGCCAAGGCCGATACCCCGGCTCGCGCCGATGACCGCCACGGTCGGCATCGCGGCACTCCCCTCGATTCCTCCACCCCTGGGGGACGGTAACACAGGCCGGCCCGCGAGCGCCGTCGATGCGGATTTTGCGATAGAGTGTTTCGTCCATTTTCCGTGACCGCGGGGAGGGAGCGAATGGCGGAGCCGGCCAGTCTCGGCAGCTTCGATTACGTGATTGTCGGCGCCGGCCCGGCGGGCTGCGTGCTGGCGAACCGGCTGTCGGAAGACCGGCGCAACCGGGTGCTGCTGCTCGAAGCCGGCGGCAGGGACAATTATTTCTGGATCAAGGTGCCGGTCGGCTACCTCTACACCCAGAACAACCCGCGCACCGACTGGTGCTTCAAGACCGAGCCCGAGGCCGGGCTGAACGGCCGGACGCTCAACTATGCGCGCGGCCGGGTGCTGGGCGGCTGCTCGTCGATCAACGGCATGATCTACATGCGCGGCCAGGCGCGCGACTATGACGGGTGGGCCCAGATGGGCAATCGCGGCTGGGGCTGGGACGACGTGCTGCCCTGGTTCAGGAAGTCGGAGCATCATTTCGGCCCGTCCGACGAAGTTCACGGGGTCGGCGGCGAGTGGCGGGTCGAGCGGCAGCGGCTGGGCTGGGAGATCCTCGATGCCTTCGAGGGGGCCTGCAACGATATCGGCATCGCGCCGACGCCGGATTTCAACGATGGCGACAACGAGGGAACCGGCAAGTTCGTCGTCAACCAGCACCGCGGCACCCGCTGGAACGCGGTTCAGGCCTTCCTGAAGCCGGCGCGGGACCGCCCCAACCTGACGGTGATGGTCCACGCCCAGGCCAGGCGCATCAGGTTCGACGGAAAGCGCGTCAGCGGTCTCGAATTCTGGCGCAAGGGGACGGAAGCGCGGGTCGAGGTGGCGGGCGAGCTGGTGCTCGCGGCGGGCTCGATCGGATCGCCGCATCTGCTGCAGGTCTCGGGCGTCGGGCCGGGCGCGCTGCTGCGCGACAACGGCGTGATGCCGCAGCACGATCTGCCCGGCGTCGGCGGCAATCTCCAGGACCATTTGCAGCTCCGCCTGATCTACCGGGTCGCCGACGTGGTGACCCTCAACCAGCTCGCCAACAGCCTGTGGGGCAAGATGGCGATGGGGCTCGAATTCGTCCTGTTCAGGCGCGGCCCGCTGACCATGGCGCCGAGCCAGCTCGGCGTGTTCGCCAGGTCCGATCCGTCGCGCGAGACCGCCAATCTGCAATATCACGTCCAGCCGCTGTCGCTCGACAGCTTCGGCGAACCGCTGCACCGCTTCCCCGCCTTCACCGCCTCGGTGTGTAATCTGCGGCCGGAAAGCCGCGGCACGGTGACCCTGAAATCGCCCGACCCGAAGCAGCCGCCGGCGATTGCGCCCAACTACCTCTCGACCCCGGGCGACCGGCAGATTGCGGTCGATGCGATCCGGCTGACCCGGAGGATCGTCGCCGCGCCGTCCCTCGAACGCTACGCGCCGGAAGAAATCCTGCCCGGGCCGGAACGGGTGTCGGACGCCGAGCTGGCCGCGGCCGCCGGCGTAATCGGGACCACCATTTTCCACCCGGTCGGCACCTGCAGGATGGGCCGCGACCCGCAGGCGGTGGTCAGCGACCGGCTGATGCTGCACGGGATGGAAAACCTGCGGGTGATCGACGCCTCGGTCATGCCGGCCATCACCTCGGGCAACACCAACAGCCCGACCATCATGATCGCCGAGAAGGGCGCGGCGATGATGCTGGAGGATGCGCGGGGCTGAACCCGCCGCGCTCGCCGGGCCTCAGCGCGCCAGCAGGTCCCTGAGCGCGCGGTCGATGAAGGCAATGTCGTCGGGATTTCTGCCCGATCCCGCCCAGTGGCCCCAGCTCGAGGGAATCGGACGCAGCTCCGCATCCGGCATGTGGGCGACCTCGCGCTCGCTGTCTTCCGGCGGGAAATAGGTGTCGGTCCTGCCCGGCATCACGATCGCCCGGGCGGCGATGGCGCCGAGCGCGTCCTCGAAACGCGACCCGTAGAGCGCGTTGTCGCTGATGTCGGATCGCAGCCAGGTGTCGATCTGCGCGAGCAGGTTGTTGGCATCCAGCGACAGCGCCCAGCGTTCCCAATAGCCGACGAGAAACTCTTCGAGCGACCCGAAACCGAGCGCGCGGTACCCCTCCTCGCGGTAGAAGCCCTGGGAGGGCGGCCAGGGCGCCCAGGCGCGCGCGAGGGCGCGCAGACCGGCTTCGGGCGCCTCGTCATAATCCCCGCCGCGCCATGCCGGGTCCGCCGTCAGCACCGCCCGCATCCCTTCGAGAAAGCAGGCGTTGTGGATTGAGGTCCGCGCCGAGCCGCAGATCGGCGCGATGCGTTCGACCAGGGCGGGGTAGAGCGCCCCCCAGTGAAAAGCCTGCTGCGCGCCCATCGAGTGCCCGACGGCGAGCTGGATGCGGCGGATGCCGAGGACCCGCGTCACCAGCGCGTGCTGCAAGCGGACATTGTCGAGGATGGTGACGCTGGGGAACCGTGCCCGGTCGAAGGGCGGCGCCGCGTTGCCGGGCGAGGACGACACCCCGTTGCCCAGAAGGTTCAGGACGACAATGAAATAGTCGCGGGGATCGAGCGCCATATCCTCGCCGATAAGGTATTGGCAGTCGCCGTGGCGCGCGCCGAAATGGGTGAACACCAGGATCGCATTGGACCCCTCGCCGTCCAGCCTGCCGTGCGTGACATAGGCGAGGCCGCAATCGGGCAGCGTCACCCCCGATTGCAGGACGACATCGCCGGCATCGAAGATTTCGTGGTCGGCCATTCGCAGCCCGCTCCCTGTGAGGCCGCGACTCTAGGGCGTATCCGCATCGGTTTGAACCGCGGCGGCTTTCCCGGCGGCGCCCGGTCCCCGGGGGGCGCGAAAATAGTACCGTTTCGGGGTAGATTTGCCATCGTCGCGAAATGGGGGGCGCCAAAACAATGGGGTATAGTGAAACCCGCCGAGCGTTCGCGAGGTCCGGCATAGCGGTGTTTTCCAAACCGGGGATATGAGCCATGGCCCAGGCGGGGATCGGACCCAGGCTGGCACGCGCCGCCGACATCCTGACGCGCGACATGATGTGCATCCAGGCGGGCGAAAGCGTCCTCATCACCACCGATACGGGCACCGATGTCGTCGGCACCCAGGCGATCCAGGACGCCGCCTATCGGCTCGGCGCCAAGGTCGCCACGATCATGCTGGCGCCGCCTGTCCCCTTCCAGGGCGGGCTGGCCGACGAATATTTGCCCGACCACGTCAAGGCGGCGACCGGCGAATGCGACGCCTGGATCGATCTCTGCATGCCCTATCTGGCCGGCTCCAAGGCGTTCGACCAGGCCATGGAGAAGGGCCGCGCGCGCTACTTCCTCGGCGCCGACATCGGCGCCGAGGAGATCGTTCGCCTGATGGGCGGCGCCGATCTCGACGGGATGTTCGCTCTCGGCGACGCGTTGGGGGAGCTGATCGCCAACGCCGCCGGCAAGGAGTGCAGGATCGCCAACGCCGCGGGCACCGATATCCGCTTCACCATGGGCAAGCCGCAGGGTTTCGCCCTGAGCAAGGCGACCGAGCCCGGCGGCTATTTCGCGCCGGGCACGGCGATGATCTATCCGGAGCTGGAGTCGGTAAAAGGCTCGGTCGTCACCAGGAACATGTTCCACGAATACTACACCGAGCTCGCCGAACCGATGACGCTCAAGATCGACGGCAAGGTCAGGGACGTCATCGGCGGCGGGTCCGAGAACAAGGTCATGCAGCGCGCGCTGGCGCGGGCCGGCAACGGAGAGTTCGGCTATGTCGTCCACTTCACCTGCGGTTTTCATCCGGCGGCGCGCTATACCGGCAAGTGCTTCATCGAGGACCAGCGGGTGGCCGGCTACAACGCCATCGGGCTCGGGCTGCCGTTCTGGGTCCCCGGCGGCGGCGAGAACCATCCCGATTGCGTGATTTCGATGCAGTCGATGTGGATCGAAGGCGAGCAGATCCTGCGCGATGGCGTGATCGTCGCGCCCCCGTCCCTGGCGAAGATGGCCGAGGAGCTGCGCCCGATCTATGGCTAGGGCGTATCCGGTTCGGATGGCGCCGTCCGGGTCGGAGCCGGACTGGAGGCCGCAAGCGGGCCTCCGCGTTCGGGATCGGTTATCCTCGACTTCGCAAGAATCTATTTGCCGCGACCGGGCGGTTGGTAAATGTTCGCCCCATGTCGGATTTCGATCTTGTCCTGAAAGGCGACATCGTGCTTCCGGACCGCGTTGTCGAGCGCGGCTATGTTGCGGTACGCGGCGGGGCGATAGCGGGCCTCGGCAGCGGTCCGGCGCCAAGCGCCGAGGCGGTCGAGGACTTCACCGGCGGCCTGATCCTGCCGGGCGCGATCGACGGGCAGGTCCATTCGCGCTCCCAGGCGGATCAGGAGGACTTCCTCTGGTCGACCCGCTCCGCCGCCGCCGGCGGGGTGACGACCATCGTCGACATGCCCTATGACGACGGGCAGCTGATCTGCACCGCCGAGCGGCTACGGGCCAAAGCCGCGGCGGCGTCATCCCAGGCGCGGGTCGATTTCGCGCTCTACGGCACCGTCCACCCGGAGGACGGGCCGCGCCACATCGCCGCCATGGTCGAGGCGGGTGCCGCCGCCTTCAAGTTCTCGACCTTCGGCACCCATCCGGAGCGCTTCCCGCGGATCCCGCCGCAGACCATGTATGACTGTTTCGCGGAAATCGCGCGCTTCGACCTGATGGCCGGGGTCCACAACGAGAACGAGGAGGTCATCCGGGCCGCGCTCGCCAGGACCAGCGCCGGCGGTCGGACCGACTACCTGGCCCATGGGCTGTCGCGCCCCGCGATCTCGGAGCTGCTGGCGATGGCGGAGGTCTACGAGCTCGGCGCCGCCACGGGCTGCGCCGCTCATGTCGTCCACTGCTCGCTCGGTCGCGGCTATGAAATGGCGCGCGCTTACCGCGATCAGGGTTACCGGGCGACCGTCGAGGCCTGCATCCACTATCTCACGCTGAGCGAGGAGGACGATGTGAGCCGGCTCGGCGGAATCGGCAAGATCAACCCGCCGATCCGCGGCAGGGCAGAGCGCGAGGCGCTGTGGCGGCACCTGAAGGCAGGCAACATCGCCATCGTCTCGACCGACCATGTGAGCTGGTCGCTTGAGCGCAAGACCCGGAACAACATGCTGGAGAACGCCTCCGGTGTGCCTGGGCTCGAAGCTTTGGTTCCTTTGCTCGCGACGGGGCTCGCCGAGCGCGGGCTGGCGATGACCTGGGCGGCGCGGCTGTTGGCGGAGAACCCGGCGCGGCTGTTCCGCATCGACCGTCGGAAGGGCGCGCTCAAGGAGGGCCGGGATGCCGACATCGCGGTGCTGGTGCCGGACGAGCATGCCTACGATCCGGCGGCGTCGGGCAACAACGTCGTCGACTGGAGTCCTTATGCCGGGCGCCGGCTCGCCTACCGGGTGGAGGCGAGCTATCTCCGCGGGCGGCCGGTCTGGACCCATGGCGGGAGCGTCGCCGAGCCGGGAACCGGCAGCTGGATCGGACCCGGACCCTCGCGGGGCTCCGCGTGAGCGGAACGGGCATCGACGAGAAGCGTCTGTGGGCGGATCACGAGGCGCTCGCCCGGCTGACCGACCCCGAACGGCCTTTCACCCGGCGATCGTTCTCGCCGCTGTTCTCGGAGGGGCGCGCCTGGCTCAAGCGGCGCTTCGGGGATGCCGGGCTCGACACCCGGATCGATGCCGGAGGCAACCTGATCGGCCGGCTGCAAGGGGCCGATCCCGGCGCCGGGACTCTGATGACAGGCTCGCACAGCGACACCGTGCCGGCGGGCGGAAAATTCGACGGCATTTCCGGCGTGCTCGCGGGGCTCGAGATCGCGCGCTGCCTCGCTTCACGCAGCCACCCGCTGCGCCATAGCTTCGAATTGGTCGATTTCCTCGCCGAAGAGGCCAGCGATTGCGGCGTTTCCTGCGTCGGCTCGCGGGCGATGACGGGGCTGCTCGACGACTCGCTGCTGGCCCAGACCTTCCCCGACGGGCGCACTCTCGCCCAGGCGCTGGACGCACTCGGCGGCGATCCCGACGCGCTGGCGGAAGCCATGCGCGACGACATCCGGGCGTTTCTCGAACTGCATATCGAGCAGGGCCCGGTGCTCGAACGCGCCGGCACCGCCATCGGGGTGGTAAGCGCGATCGTCGGCATCACGCGGATCGAGGTCGTTTTCGAGGGCAAGTCGGGCCAT
This sequence comes from Alphaproteobacteria bacterium, assembly GCA_965205995.1. Lineage (GTDB taxonomy): Bacteria > Pseudomonadota > Alphaproteobacteria > MPNO01 > MPNO01 > MPNO01. Next base: position 1,864,635 of record OZ242200.1, read on the forward strand.
GCCGGCACCGTGCCGATGGAAGGGCGCCGCGATGCGTTGGCCGCGGCCGCCGCGCTGGTCGGCTGGGTCAAGGAGAGCGCGACCGGGATCGCCCGCGCCGCCTCCGGCCATTTCGTCGCCACCGCCGGGGTACTCCAGGTCGAGCCCAACGCACCCAACGTGGTGCCGGCCAGGGCGCGGCTGGTGGTCGACGTGCGGTCGGAAGACAAGGGACGCGTCGAGCGCTTCGTCGAGGCTTTGCGTGCGGAGTGCCGGGCGGCCGCGGCCAGTCAGAACGTCGACCTGGCCCGCTTCGGGTTGATCTCGGACAGCCTGCCCGTGACCTGTGACGCCCGCCTGCGGCAGGCGATCGCGCGGTCTGCCCACCGCCTCGGCCTCTCCTCGATGCCGATGGCGAGCGGCGCCGGGCACGATACGTCGTTCCTCGCCCGGATATGCCCGGCGGCGATGGTGTTCGTGCCATGCCGGGAAGGGCTCAGCCACCACGCCGATGAATGGGCCGAGCCGGCCGACCTTGCCGCCGGCGCGACGGTGCTGCTGGAGACGATCGAGACGATCGACCGCGACGGTCTCGGCTGAAGCCGCCTTCAAACGTCCTGGAGGTCTCCGAGGCATCGGCGGTTCATAGTCGTTGCCGCCGGACTGGCTTTGGCTGTCCGAAGACCGGGGACGATCGGGCGATCATGCCGGACGACGAGCCGGACGATGGCTGAACTTGTGTGCGCCTGAGGACGGGATCGGGCATCCTGACCGGGTGAACGCAGGAACCGCCTTGGGGGCGGCTGTCCAATGGAGAGAAGACAGTGAAGCTCGTGCTCTTTCAAACCCGCGATGGCGATGAGATCGGACCCGGCCTGCTGACGCCCCGGGGCATCGTGGACATAACCGGAGCGGTCCAGGACCCCGCCGGCCGCAGCCCGGCGGACACGATCAACCGCATCGTCGACGGTTTCGAAGCGATGCGGGAAGACCTTGCCCGGCTGGATGCCGAGGGTGAAGCGATACCGCTCGACAGCGTCCGGCTGCGCCCGCCGCTGCCGCGGCCCGGGAAGATCCTCTGCTGCATCGGCAATTACTGGGAGCATCGGGAGCGCGATCCGCGCCCGCTCAACATGTTTCTCAAGAACCCCGACGCGGTGATCGGCCCGGAGGACACCGTCGTGCTGCCCGAGATGACCGAGCCCTGGGTGTTTCACCACGAGGCGGAGCTCGCCCTCGTCATCAAGGGCCCCGCCAAGCAGGTTCGCCGGGAAGACTGGCGCAAGGCGGTGTTCGGCTATACCTGCCTCATCGACGTGTCCGCGCGCGGCGAGGGACGTTCGACGTGGCGGGCGCGGAGCTGGATGGGCAAGTCCTTCGACACCTTCGCGCCGATCGGCCCGTGCATTGTCACGGCGGACGAAATCGCCGACCCCAACGACCTGGAGGTCCGGTTCCGCGTCTCCGGCCAGTTGCGCCACGACTACAACACCGGCGACATGGAGCACCCGGTGCCCGAGCTCATCGAATGGGCGAGCGCCATCATGACGCTGAATTCGGGCGACGTCATCGGCTGCGGCACCAACCACGAAGGGCTGGGGCCGCTGCAGGACGGCGACCGCGCCGAGATCGAAATCGCCGGCATCGGGCGCATGGAGGTCAACGTCACCGACCCCCTCAAGCGCAGCTGGGAGCGTGGCGTCTATATGGGCCGGGATTCGACCCATCCGGAGAATGTGAATCCGGCGGAGCCTTCGGCCCGATAGCGAGGACCGTAACGCCGGCGAAATCCGGGTCCGGAAACGCATGTTCCCCATTCTTCCGCGCTTTACAAGCCGGTCAATCACGGCTAGAACCCCCCTACCCAGGGGGGTTGGGAAATGAGCGAGGGGGAGGATCATGGTCAGGCTGAAGGTGACGGGGATGACGTGCGCGCATTGCGAGAGGGCGGTCTCCGAGGCCCTGGCGAGGGTGTCGGGCGTCGAAAAGGTGATTTCCGTCAGCCATGAACGCGACGAAGCCACGGTCGCGGGGTCGCCCGACATGGATGTGCTGATCGCCGCGATCGACGAAGAAGGCTACCGGGCCGAGGCGGCATCGTGACCGGGATCGCGACGCATCGCGGGCTCCATCTCGATCCCGGCGCCCGCAAGGACGCGCAGCGCCGGCTGCTGTCGGTCCGCGGCCATGTCGAGGGCATACTCCGCATGCTTGACGACGATTCGATTTACTGCGTCGACATCCTCAAACAGGTCAAGGCGGTCAACGGCGCGCTCGACAAGGTTGCCGATCTGGTGCTGAAGAGCCACATCAAGGATCATGTCGTGACCGCGCAGCAGCGCGGCGACGCGGGCGACATCGTCGAGGAGTTGATGGAGGTCCTGAAGTACCGCTGAGGGCGGTGCGGGACCGGACACAGCCACCGAACACAGAAAATGTCAGTTCAATTCGCCTTTCGTGTCGAAGGAATGACCTGCGCGAATTGCTCGGCGCGCGTGGAACGGGTGATGAAGCGCATGCCGGGGGTCGCCAAGGTCAACGTCAACCTGGCGACCGAAAAGGCGAGTGTCGTCGTCGATGACGACGGACCCGCCATAGCTGCGCTCTTCGAACAGGTCGAGACCGCGGGATACCGCCCGGTTGCCGATCGGCTCGAGATCGGCGTCGGCGGCATGACCTGCGCCAACTGTTCGAGCCGGGTGGAGCGCAAGTTGCGGTCGATGTCCGGCGTCCTCGAGGCCAGCGTCAACCTGGCGACGGAGCGGGCGGCTGTATCCTTCCTGCCCGACGCCGTCGGTGCGAACGACATCGCGGAGACGATCCGGGCGGCGGGGTACGAGCCGCAACCGCTATCGGCCGACGATGCCGCGACCGGGGATCGCGAGCGCACGGCACGCGAGGCGGAGATCGCGGGGCTGAAACGAAGCGTCGCGCTGGCCGCCGCGCTGACCGTTCCCCTGGTCGCGATCGCCATGGGGCGCATGGTGCCCGGTCTCGGCGGCGGCATGGCGGCTTTGCTGGGCGAGCGGAGCTGGATGATGCTCGAACTCCTGCTCGCCGCACCCGTCGTATTCTGGGCCGGACGCCGGTTCTTCGTGCACGGCTGGGCCGAGATCCGGCATTTGGCGCCCGGCATGAACAGCCTCGTCATGCTGGGCGCCTCGGCCGCATTCCTCTATTCGACGCTGGCATTGCTGCTGCCATCGATCTTCCCCGCCGGCACCGCCAAGAGCTATTTCGAGGCGGCCGGCGTGATCGTAACGCTGATCCTTCTCGGCCGGCTGCTCGAGGCGATTGCGCGGGGGCGCAGCTCGGCGGCGATCCGCAAGCTCATGCAGCTGCAACCGGACACCGCACGGGTGGTTCGCGACGACGGCGAGATCGAAATCGCGGTCGCGGCGGTGGTCCTCGATGACATCGTGACGATGCGCCCCGGCGAACGGGTGCCGATCGATGGCGAAGTGATCGACGGCGAGAGTTTCGTCGACGAATCGATGATCACCGGCGAGTCGATCCCGGCCGCCAAGCGGGCCGGCGACGAGGCGGTCGGCGGCACGGTCAACAAGGCCGGCGCGTTCCGCTTCCGGGTCACCCGGGTTGGCGCCGATACCACGTTGCGCCGAATCGTTCGCATGGTCGAGGAGGCGCAGAGCGCCAAGCCGCCGATCCAGCGTCTGGCCGACCGCATCGCCGGCGTGTTCGTCCCCTCGGCCATCGCGGTCGCGGCCGTCGCCTTCGTCGTCTGGTTCGCGTTCGGGCCGGAGCCGTCGCTGAGCTTCGCCTTCGTCACCGCGGTCTCCGTATTGCTGATCGCCTGCCCCTGCGCCATGGGGCTCGCTACACCGACCGCGATCATGGTGGGAACCGGGCGCGGCGCCGATATGGGCGTCCTGATCCGCAACGGCGGGGCCCTGGAAACCCTTGCGCGGGTCGACGTGGTCGCGCTCGACAAGACCGGCACGCTGACCCGGGGCCGACCCGAGCTCACGGACTTCCTCGATCCGACCGGGACGACGGCGGCGGGAAACGATGTCCTGGCGCTGGTCGCCGCCGCGGAGCAGCGAAGCGAGCATCCGGTGGCGGAGGCTTTGGTCGGTGCGGCGCGCGAACGCGATCTCGCGCTTCCGCCTGTCGAGTCCTTCGCGGTCGATCCGGGCTGCGGGATCGAGGCCCGGATCGATGGACGGAGCGTCTGGGTCGGGGCGGATCGGCATATGCGGCGGCTCGGGGTCGACATCGGCGCGGCGACCGCTGTCGCCCGGTCGCTTGCCGCCGCGGCCAAGACGCCGCTCTATGCGGCGATCGACGGCCGGCTCGCGGCGATCATAGCGGTCGCGGATCCGATCAAGGAGGGCAGCCGGGAAGCGGTGGCCGCACTTCGGACTCTCGGTTTCGAGGTCGCGATGGTGACCGGCGACAACCGGCGCACCGCCGACGCCATCGCCGCCGAGGCCGGCATCGACAGCGTGCTCGCCGAAGTCCTGCCGGATCAGAAGGCCGATGAGATCAAGCGGCTGCAATCGTCGGGGCGCAAGGTCGCATTCGTCGGCGATGGCATCAACGACGCCCCGGCGCTGGCGCAGGCCGATGCCGGAATCGCCATCGGCACGGGCACCGACATCGCCATCGAGGCGGGCGACATAGTCCTGATGTCGGGCGATTTGCGCGGAATCGTCAACGCGGCGGCGCTGGCGCGGAAGACACTCCGGACCATCCACGGCAATTTCTTCTGGGCCTATGGCTACAACGTCGCCTTGATCCCGCTCGCCGCGGGCGCGCTGTATCCGTTCCTCGGGATTCTCCTCGATCCGATGCTCGCCGCCGCGGCCATGAGCATGTCGAGCGTGTTCGTGGTGACCAATTCGCTCCGTATCCGGCGGTTCCGGCCCGCGCTTCCTCACGCGGCGGAGGCGGCTCGACAAGAGCAGACCGAGGAGCCGCGGCGGGCAGCGTGATGAAGGCCCCAGCGGTCCGGCCTACAAGGGTCCCGCAGGGGATGGTGAGCGGAGGTGCGCGGATTTCCCTTGCCGCGAACCGATCGGCGGAACTATCCTCTCCCAGGGGATAGGATAGGTGTTGCACAAGACGCATCCCGACGTGGTCAAACGGCTGAAGCGGGCGCACGGTCACCTCCGGAAAGTCCTGGAGATGATCGAGGGCGGCCGCGCTTGCGTCGACGTGGCGCAGCAGCTTCACGCGGTGGAGAAAGCCGTCGGCCAGGCCAAGAAGGTCTACATCCACGACCATGTCGACCATTGTCTGGAACACTCGGTGGATGGTCCCGGTGAGCGGGGCCATGCGATCGCCGAGTTCAAGGCGATCTCGAAATACCTCTAGGGGGTCCAGGCGTGGACATCGCGTCGATGATCGAACAGGGAACGGCGAGCCCGTTTCTGTTGATCGCGACCGCCGTCGCGCTCGGCGCCCTGCACGGGCTGGAGCCGGGTCATTCCAAGACCATGATGGCGGCCTTCATCATCGCGGTCAGGGGCACGGTCCCGCAGGCGGTGCTGCTGGGGCTGTCGGCGGCGTTCTCGCACACCATCGTCATATGGCTGCTTGCCCTTGCCGCGCTCGCCTATGGCGATCGCATGGCCACCGAGCATATGGAGCCCTGAATCCTGTCGGTTTCGGGCATCGTCATCATCGCGATCGCGGTCTGGGTGTTCTTCCAGACCTGGCGCATTCGAACGCGAGCCCGGTCGCATCGCCACGGGCACTCCCACGATCACGACCACAATCATTTCGATGCCCACGCCCGGGCCCACGCCCGCGAGTTCGAGACCGGCTTCGCCTCGGGGCGGGCGACCACGGGACAGCTCGTGGCCTTCGGGATCACCGGCGGGTTGCTGCCGTGCGCGGCGGCGGTGACCGTTCTCGTCATCTGTCTGCATTTGCAGAAATTCTGGCTCGGAGTCGGACTCGTGGGCGCCTTCAGCGCAGGTCTCGCCGCGACCTTGGTGTCGGTCGGAGTCGCGGCGGCCATCGGATATTCGGCAGCCCAGAAAAAATACGCATGGCTCGACGCCGTGTTTGCCAAAGCACCCTATGTCTCGGCCATCATTATCGCGGTAATCGGGGTGGCGATGTTGGCTGCGGGGGTCGAACAGCTGGTGAATTCCCGCTGACCCGGGGCGCGGTCCCCCGCTCGCGGACGGCACCCGCGCCGCGCTACACTACCGACAGCGGAGGACGCAGCCGATGCGCCGACTGGAGTATCGGACGCCGACGCCCGAGACCAACGTGACCCGAGAACCAGGGAGGCATGCGCGCTCCGCCAGGAAGCGCCGAGGGGAAGCATGGAAAAGGTGAAACTCATCCAACCCGATTTTGCCGATGACGAGGTGGCGGAGATTTTCGACGATATCCGCAACACCAAGGGGGCGAACTTCCTTACCCCCACCTGGGGGTTCTTCGCCCTCGATATCGAGCTCCTCAGGGGATGGTGGACGCTGACCAAGCGTCTGCAGATGACCCCGGGTTCCCTGCCGAAGCCGCTTCTCAACGCGATATCGCTGGTATGCGCGGCAGAGGTGGACTGCCCCCGCTGCATCAACAATCACCAGACCCATCTGATCCAGCATTTGGGAATGAGCGCGGACGACGTGATGGCGTGCATGGACTTCGAGAACGCATCGACGCTCGACCCCATGTGGAAGGACGTGCTTCGCTTCGCCCGCAAGGTGGCGTTCAACGAGGGGACGGAAGACAGGGATTTCCAGGCCCTGAGGGATCATGGAATCGACGATGTGGGCATCGCCGAGATCGTTTCCATGGCGATGCTGGAATCCGGCATGGCGCGCCACGCCCTGGGGGTGGCGCCGTTCGAAAATGGCGATCAGTGGCCCAAGGAGAATCTGCCATCGGCGAACTACGCCGAAAGCGTCAAGCATTAGGATTTCTCACCACGGTCATGGCCTGCGCCGCGCCCGGCATCCGGGGATCGCCGCCCCGGCCGGTCCCGGGATGTAACTACACGGCGTAATCGCGCGCGTCCGTTATGACCCCCGTGATCGCGCTCGCGGCGGCGGTGGCGGGGCTGCAAAGCGCGATTTCCGCGTTCCTGTTGCCCATCCGTCCCGGCCCGTTCCGATTGCTCGTCGAAAGACACAACTCGCCGTCGCCCAGAACACCCTGATGCACGCCGGCGCAGACCGCGCAACCGCTCGGCATGAAGGTGGCTCCCGCCTCGAGCAGGGTTTCCAGATCGCCGGTCCGGGCCGCGTCGGTCATCACCGCGCGGGAAGCCGGAACGACGATCAGGCGCACGCCGTCATGGACCCGCCGTCCGCGCAGGATCCGCGCGGCGATCGCCAGGTCGTCGGCCCGCGCATTGGTGCACGAGCCGATGAAGACCTGATGCACCGCTCGTCCCGCCGCCTCGCCCACGGGCACGCCGCGATCCTCGCGCCCCGGCAGGGCGACCATCGGCTGCAAACCGCTCAAGTCGATCGTCAATTCCCGCGAATACGCGGCATCCGGGTCGGAATGGACGGGTTCGTAGTCGAACTGCGCCCGCGCGCGCAGGAAATCGGCGGTTGTCGGATCGAACGGAAAGACGCCGGTCTTGGCGCCGAGCTCCGCAGTCATGTTGCAAAGCGTGAAGCGTTCCGACGGTGACAGGGAACCGGCGGCGGGGCCGGCGAATTCGAGCACCTCGTACAGGGCGCCCAGCACACCGAGCCGCGCGACCATGTGAAGCATCATATCCTTGGCGTGGACCCCGGGCGGAAACCCACCTTCCAGAAAAATGCGAACCGTGTCGGGAACCTTCACCCACAGCCGTCCCGTCGCCCAGGCGAAACCCAATTCGGTCTCGCCCACACCGAGCGCAAGGGCGCCGAGCGCACCGCCGGATGGGGTATGGGAGTCGTTCGCGACCACCAGGCTGCCGGGGACAACCAGCCCCCGCTCGAACATGACCTGGTGGGCGATGCCGGTCCCACCCTCGAAGAAATGCCGCAAACGCCGGGTCTTGGCGAAGCTGCGGATGCGCCCATGGTTGTTCGCGTCGCGTCGGTTGTCGGCGGGGACGATGTGGTCGAGGCAGATCGCGACCCGGTCCGGATGCACGACCCGGGTCGCCCCCATGCGTTCGAACGCATCGATCGCGAAGACGGCGAAATCGTGCGAATAGGAAAAGTCCGGTATCGCTTCCACGACTTGACCGGGAGACGGATGGGCAATGCTGGACGTTCGAGCCAGGACCTTCTGGGCGAAGGTCAGGCCGGTTTCAGGCATTTGCGTTCTCCTCCGAACGGTCGCTCAGACAAATTCGGCCATATTCCACCAGGTCGCCCGCGGCCACGATGCGGCTGACCAGATCGGGTACCGGCGGCACGGTATAGGCGCGGCCTGCGCACACCACATCTCCCGAAACGGTATCGATCTCGATCTCGCAACCATCGTCGACGGCGTCCCGGACCAGCGCCGGACAATCCAGCACCAGGAGCCCGTTGTTGATGGCGTTGCGGTAAAACATTCGTGCGAATGGACCGCCGATCACGACCTTCACGCCTGCGGCGCGGAGCGCGCGCGCCGAGGATTCGCGTCCGGTGCCGTATCCGAAAGCCGTGCCGGCAACGAGGATCCCGGCACGGCGGACGCGTGCGTTCGCCGTCGGATCGAGCTCCTCCAGAACATGGTCCGCCATCGCTTCCGGGTCGAGAAACGCGTAGCGGGCGGGGAGGATCACATCGCCCGAGATGTAGTCGCCCACAACCGCGACGGTTCCACGCAGTTTCATCCTTGGATCTCCCCGGCACAGCGACGAGCCCGGACCACATTACTGAAACCGGGCGTTGGCGAGAAGGAATAGCAGAACGAAGGAGACCGCGCCGCGCTCATGGCCGGGCCGGGCGCGCTGCTCCATCGTGCCTGCGCAGTGACCGCGCTGGCCGGTGTCGCCGCGATTGTCCTTTGGCGGCCGATCGCGGGCGGCATCGACGCCCATGCAGCAGACGACGCCACCATGTTTTTGCGGATCCCGCTGGCGATCGGCGGGATCTATCTCGGCTGGTTCTCGCCGACCGAAGGGGCCGGGATCGGCGCCAGCGTGATCGGGCTTATCGGCCTTCTCAGCGGCAGGCTCGGTTGGCTCGAATTGCGGGACAGTCTGCTGGAGACCGCCAAGACCACGGCCTTCATCGCTCTGATCCTGGTCTGGTTCGGTATCATGCGCCTGACCGCGGTCGAGGTGGGGATGATCACGCCGCCTTTCGGGCTCAACCTGTTCGTGATCAGCGCCGCGGCAAGGGACGTCCCGATGACCGAGACCTATCGCGGCGTGCTGCCGCTTGTGGCGAGCGACATCGTCCGCATCGGCATATTGCTCAACTTTCCTGTCCTCAGCCTGCTGCTGCCGGAAATGTGGTAACGCTGGGTCCGGAGCGACGATGTCGAACAAACCGAGCCTGAGGCAGTTTCTTGACCGGTTGGAAGCGTCGGGCGGCCTCCACCGCGTCACCCGCCAGGTCGATCCCGCGTTCGAGATCGGCGCGATCCTGGGGCTGCGCGATACGGGCCCGGCGCAACTCTTCGAGAATGTCGACGGTCCGGGGCCTGCCGTCATTGGCAACATCCTCAATTCGCGCGAGCGTTTCGCGCTTGCCTTCGGCATCGCGCCCGACGCGCTCGACGACCACTGCGCCAAGGCGGTCGCCAGCCCGGTCCCGCCCGTCACGGTCGATCACGGCCCGGTGCAGGACGAGATCTTCGAAGGCGCGCCCGATCTTGCGGCGCTGCTGCCGATGCCGCGCTGGTTCGAGCGCGAGACGGCGCCCTATATCACCGCCGGCGTCATCGTCGCCCGCGACCCCGAAACGGGCCGCTCCAACCTTTCCATCGCCAGGCTGAGGCTGGAGGGCGGCAACCGGGTGATGGCGGGGATCGCCGCCAACCATCATCTCAACATCCTGGCGCAGAAGGCCAAGGCGCGCGGCGAAGCGTTGGAATTTGCGGTCGCCATCGGCAACCATCCCGCGGTGCTGCTGGCCTCGCAGATGTATGTCGATCTCGGCCGCGACGAGTTCGAGATCGCCGGCGCGCTGCAGGGCGAGCCGGTGGAGCTCGTCCCTTGCCGGACGGTTGCGCTCGGCGTTCCCGCCGAGGCCGAAATCGTGCTTGAAGGCGTGCTCCATCCCGACCGGCCGATCGAGGAGGGTCCGGTGTCCGAGTTCCCGGGCTTCTACGTCCGCTACGGACCGGGCATCGCGGGCGAGATCGGCTGCGTGACCCGCAGGAAGGACGCCATTTTCCAGGCGATCCTGCCGGGATTCGCATCCGAGCATTGCCTGCTGGGCGCCGTCGCGATCGGGGCGACGCTGCGCCATGAGCTGTCGCGGATGGTCCCGGCGGTGCGCAATGTCGTGGTCACCGACGGAGGCATGGGCCGGCTGCACGCGGTCATTTCGATGCACCGCCCGCGGCTGGGCGAAGGCAAGCGTGCGATTCTGCTGGCGATGGGGCTGGTCAACCTCCTGAAGCTGGCGATCGCCATCGACGACGACGTCGACCCGCACGACTGGAAGCAGGTCGAATGGTCGCTCGGCGCGCGCTTCCGCGGCGACGAGGATCTGATCGTCCTGCCCGGGGTCAAGGCCGACCGCTGCGATCCGGTGCAGGACAACCTCACGGTCACCAAGATCGGGATGGTAGCGACCACCCGTCCGGGCGACGGAGCGCCGGGCAGCCGGTCCGAATTCGCCCGGCCCCCGGAGGAGATCCTCGCCCGCATTCGCCGCGATCTCGACCTCTATTGAGTGACCGGCGGGGCCGGCCGCCCGATGGCCGGACAGCGTCGCGGAGGTCCGGAAAGGCGGGCCGGGAGGGAGCGCTGTGTCGGGTCCCGGTCCCCGACCGCGGATGCAAACCGGATCCGGACCCTCCCCGGCGATCTCGCAACCGAACGTCCAACCCCTGGCCGGCACGCGGAACTGCCTTGCCTGATGCCAAAGGACCGACCTAGGCTGCCAATGGCCTGCGGTCGGCCCTGGACGCCGACCGGCGCCCGGTTCCCTGACGCTAGCCGGGCAGATCCATCGGGGAGGCAGGAAAGGCGAGAATGTCGTCGGTTGGCGAAGCGATTCGATCCACGATCGTCAGCGCGGTGCTGCTGCGGGAACGCTGGCAGAGCGGGGTTGCGTATAACCCGTTATCAGATCGGATGGCGCAAGACCCCTACCCCGTCTATGCGGCCCTGCGCGCCCGGGACCCGGTGCATCGCAGCCGGCTGATCAACGCCTGGATGTTCAGCCGCCACGCCGATGTCGATGCGATCCTGCGCGACTACCGGCATTTCGGCAACGATCCGCGCGACGGCTCGCCCCGGCAGCGCGCCATGCTGCCGCCGGCGGACGAATTCACCATGCTGTTCCTCGACCCGCCGGACAACACGCGGCTGCGGGCGCTGGTGAACAAGGCCTTCACCCCGAAGACGGTCAACGCCCTGGAACCGCATATCCGCAGCATTTTGGCGACGCTTCTGGACGACATCGAAGATCCCGGCGCCTTCGATCTGATGCAGGCGGTGGCCCAGCCCTTGCCGGTGATCGTCATCGCCGAGATGCTCGGCGTGCCGCCCGAAGACCGGCCCCAATTCAAGGTCTGGTCGGCCCAGCGCGCGCGGCTGCTGGAACCCACGATCGGCCGCCGCGAACGCGAGGCCGGCGCCGCGGCTTCCAGGGCTTTCGACGCCTATTTCCGGTCGATCGTCGAAGCCCGGCGGGCGGAACCGCGGGACGATATCCTGAGCGCCTTGGTGCAGGCGGAGGACGAAGGCGAACGCCTTACCGAACGCGAGACGCTGAACATGCTGCGCCTCCTCCTGATCGCCGGCAACGAGACCACCGCCAATCTGATCGGCAACGGCACCCTGGCCCTGCTGCGCAACCCGGAACAGCTTCGGCGGCTCAGGGACGACCCGGGCCTGATCCCGGCGGCGGTGGAGGAATTGATCCGTTTCGATTCGCCGGTTCAGACCGATTTTCGACGCGTGCTCGCGGATTGCGAGGTGAACGGATTCCCGGTGCGCAAACGCGACAACATCGTCGTCCTTCTGGGCGCGGCCAACCGGGATCCCGAAATGTTCGAGAACCCGGACCGGCTCGATGTCGGGCGCGACCAGCGGTCCCATCTGTCCTTCGGACGCGGCATCCACCATTGCCTCGGCGCGCCCCTGGCACGCCTCGAGGGGCGGATCGTGCTTGAGATGCTGCTCGAGCGTTTCTCGGAGATCGGCCTGCTTACCGACCGCCCGAGGTTCCACAGGACCATCGTGCTGCGCGGGCTCGAATCCCTGCCGCTCCGCTGCGTCGCGGCCTGAGAGGCCCGGCGCCGGTCAGAACTCCTCGGCGCGATGCGCCATGACCGTCGACTTGCCGGCCATGACCTTGAGGAAGAGCCCGGCCGTGTCGGGCAGGATCTTCTGCGCGTAGAAGCGGGCGGTCTTGAGCTTGGACTCGTAGAACTCGTCGCCGTCCCGCTTGTCGCAAGCGAGCTTCGCCATTTGGCACCACATGTAACCCACGGCCACCAGCCCGAACATCTTCAGATAGTCCGACGCCGCGGCGCCGGCTTCTTCCGGATCGCCGAGCCCACGCTGGGCGACGACGAGGGTCGCGGTCTGGAGCTTGCCGAGCGCCTTGCCCACCGGGCCGACGATATCGGCGAGCGCCGGGTCGTCGCGGTTGTCTTCGATGAAGGCGATCGCGGGGTGGAAGAAGTGCCGGAGAAGGCGTCCGGCCCGCCGCGGCAGCTTGCGGCCCACCAGGTCGAGCGCCTGGATGCCGTTCGCGCCCTCGTAGATCTGGGAGATGCGCGCGTCCCGCACCAGCTGCTCCATGCCGAGCTCGCGGATATAGCCATGGCCGCCATGGATCTGGACCGCGAGATTTGTGGCTTCGAAGCCGTAATCGGTGAAGAAGGCCTTGATGATCGGCGTCATCAGCTGGACCAGCTCATCGGCGTCCTCGCGCACCGACGCATCCGGATGGTTGCGGGAAATGTCGAGCTGCAGCGCGATCCAGTAGGCCAAAGCGCGGGCGCCTTCGTTGAGCGCCCGCGCGGTGAGTAGCATGCGCCGGACATCGGGGTGAACGATGATCGGATCGGCGGCCGCGTCGGGCTCCACGGCGCCCTTGAGCGCACGACCCTGGCGGCGTTCCCGGGCGTATGCCGCGGCGCTCTGATAGGCGGTCTCGCCGAGCCCGAGGCCCTGAAGCCCGACCCCGAGGCGGGCGCCGTTCATCATCGTGAACATGCAGCGAAGCCCCTCATGGGGCGCGCCGACCAGATAGCCTTCCGCCTCGTCGAAATGCATCACACAGGTCGCCGAGCCGTGAATGCCCATCTTGTGCTCGATCGAGCCACATCTGACGCCGTTGGCCGGCCCGGGCGTGCCGTCGGCGTTCAACTTCCGCTTCGGCACCAGGAACAGGCTGATGCCGCGCACGCCGGACGGCGCGTCGGGCAGCCTCGCGAGCACCAGATGGACGATGTTCTCGGTGAGATCGTGCTCCCCGGCGGAGATGAATATCTTGGTGCCTGAGACCGCATAGCGGCCGTCGCCGGCGGGCACCGCCCTGGTGCGGACCTGACCGAGATCGGTGCCGCAATGGGCTTCCGTCAGGCACATGGTGCCGCTCCAGCTCCCGTCGGCGAGCCGGGGCAGATAGGCTTCCTTGAGAGCGTCCGCGGCATGGGCCTCGATCAGCGCCGCCGCCCCTCTCGACAGCAGCGGGTAGACGCCGAAGGCGAGGTTGGTGGAACAGACCATCTCGTCGAACACCACGCTCACCAGCTCCGGCAGGCCCTGGCCGCCATAAGCGGGCGCCACCGTCACGCCGGTCCAGCCGGCTTCGACGAAGCGCCGATAGGCTTCCTTGAAGCCGCTCGGTGTACGCACCGCTCCGTTTTCGTAGTGGCAACCCTCCTCGTCCGCGGGCCGGTTGAGCGGCAGCAGCGTGTTCTCGCAGAGCTTGGCGCCTTCCTCGATCATGGCGTCGATGACGTCCGGGGTCGCCTCCTCGTAGCCCGGCAGGGTGGCGAGCGTGCTTGCGTCGAGCAGCTCGTTGAGCACGAAGCGCATGTCCCTGAGTGGCGCCCGATAGGTCTGCATGATCGTCTCTCCCGATACTCCGGCGCGAGCATTGCCGCCTTGACGATATGGTCCCACGCCTTGACGGTACCAGACAGGGTTCCATATTTTCCGTCGCGGCTTCGGCGAGCGGAGCGCGGCCCACACAGCGCAAGGTACCTGACCATGAACCACCCCGTCATCGCCGGCTATGTCCGTTCGCCCTTTCACTTCGCCCACAAGGGCGCGCTGGTCGAGAAGCGGCCGGACGATCTCGCGGCCGAGGTGGTGCGCGGACTGATCGCGGAGACCGGTGTCGATGCCGCGGAGATCGAGGATCTGATCGTCGGCTGCGCTTTCCCCGAGGGCGAACAGGGACTCAACCTGGGGCGCATCGTGGGTCAGGTCGCGGATCTGCCGATCTCGGTCGCCGGCGCCACGGTCAACCGTTTCTGCGGCTCGTCGATGCAGGCGATCCACATGGCCGCCGGCGCGATTCGCATGGATGCGGGAGAGGCGTTTATCTGCGCCGGCGTCGAATCCATGAGCCGGGTGCCCATGGGCGGCTTCAACCCGGCGCCGAATCCGGAGCTCTATGAGAGGAACGAAGGCGCCTATATGTCGATGGGCGAGACCGCGGAGAATCTTGCCCGGAAATACCAGATCACCCGCGAGGAACAGGATGAGCTGGCGGTCGCAAGCCATGCCCGCGCCGCGGCGGCCTGGGAATCGGGCAGGTTCGCCGGCGAGGTGATCGCCATCGAGACCGGAAACGGTCCGGTCGAGCGCGACGGCTGCATCCGCCCGGGCACGAGCGCGGAAATCCTCGCCGGCCTCGAACCCGCGTTCGACGCGGACGGGACGGTCACCGCCGGCTCCTCGTCCCCGCTCACCGACGGCGCCGCCGCGGTGCTGGTCTGCACCGAGGACTTCGCGGCCCGCAACGGGCTCTCCGTGCTCGCCCGGATCAAGTCGATCGCCGTCGCCGGATGCGCGCCGGAGATTATGGGATACGGCCCGGTCGTGTCGTCGGGGAAGGCGCTCGACCGGGCCGGGCTGAAAATGGCCGACATCGATCTGGTCGAGCTCAACGAGGCCTTCGCGGCGCAGGCCCTCGCCTGTGTGCGGGAGCTGTCGATCGACCTCGAGCGCATGAACATCGACGGCGGGGCGATCGCTATCGGCCACCCGCTCGGCGCCACCGGCGCGCGCATCACCGGCAAGGCGGCGCAGCTCCTGCGCCGCGAGGACAAGCGATACGCTCTCGTCACCCAGTGCATCGGAGGCGGCCAGGGCATCTCCACCGTGCTCGAGGCCGCCTGATGCCGATCGAGAAGGCGGCCGTCATCGGGGCCGGTCTGATGGGCGGCGCCATCGCCGCCCATATCGCCAATAGCGGCCATGAGGTCGCGCTCCTCGACATCGTGCCGGAGGGGAAAGGCAACCGGAACGCGCTGGCCGAGGGCGCGGTCGCCGGAATGCTCAAGAGCGACCCCGCACCGTTCATGGACAGGTCGGACGCCAGGCGCATCGCCACCGGCAATATCGAGGACCATCTGGATCTCCTGGGAGATGCCGACTGGATCGTCGAGGCGGTGACGGAACGGGTCGAGATCAAGCAGGCCCTCTACCGCCGCATCGATCCTGTGCGGAAGAAGGGCGCGATCGTCTCGTCGAACACTTCGACAATCCCCTGGCATGTGCTGACGGAGGGGATGCCGGAGGACTTCGCCCGGGACTTCCTGATCACCCATTTCTTCAACCCACCGCGCTACATGCGGTTGCTGGAGGTGGCGGCGGGGCCGGCGACCCGGCCGGACGCGTTGGCGGCGGTCTCCGACTTCGCGGACCGCAAGCTCGGCAAGAGCGTGGTCCCGTGCAACGACACGCCCGGCTTCATCGCCAACCGTATCGGCACCTTCTGGCTTTCTTCCGCCATCGGGGCGGCGCTGGAGGGCGGGGTGACGGTCGAGGAGGCGGACGCCCTGATGGGCCGCCCCATAGGGGCGCCGAAGACCGGCGTGTTCGGGCTGATCGATCTCGTCGGCCTCGATCTGATGCCGCTCGTCGGGCGCAGCCTCAGGGACGCGCTGCCGGCGGACGACCCACTCCGCGCCGTCTACGGCGAACCCGAGATCGTCCGGACGATGATCGACGGGGGCTATACCGGCCGCAAGGGGAAGGGCGGCTTTTACCGGCTCGACCCGGATTCCGGGAAGCGGGAGAAGCAGGTCATCGACCTCCAATCGGGCGAATACGCGCCCGCCAGGCGCCCCCGGCCGGAGAGCATCGAACAGGCCGGACGCTCGCTCCGCGCCCTGTTCGAGTTCCCCGACAGGACGGGCGAATATGCCTGGCGGGTGATGTCGGGCACGCTCGCCTACGCCGCCGGGCTGGTGCCGGAGATCGCCGACGATGTCGAGGCGATCGATCGCGCCATGCGCCTCGGCTACAACTGGAAACGCGGCCCGTTCGAGTTGATCGACGATTTGGGCGCGGAGTGGTTCGCAGCAAAGCTCGCCGCCGAAGGACGGCAGGTGCCGGCGCTCCTCCGGGCGGCCGCGGATGGCGGCGGATTTTACCGGGTTTCGGACGGTCGCCGCGACCGCCTCGCCGCCGGGGGGAAATATGGGCCGGTCGAGCGCCCCCCGGGCGTTCTCCTGCTGTCCGACGTCAAGCTCAGCGGTCGGCGGCTGGCGGGCAACGGCTCGGCAAGCCTGTGGGACCTCGGGGACGGGGTTGCCTGCCTCGAATTCCACTCCAAGATGAACGCGCTCGACACCGACATCATGGCGCTGATCGAAGAATCGGTGGAGATCGTCGGCCGCGACATGACGGCCCTGGTGATCCACAACGAGGGCAGCAACTTCTCGGTCGGGATGAATCTCGGCCTCGCTCTTTTCGCCGTCAATGTCGGCGCCTGGCCGATGATCGAGGAGACGGTGAAGCGGGGCCAGGACGCGTTCGCGGCGCTCAAATTCGCGCCGTTTCCGGTGGTCGGCGCGCCCTCGGGCATGGCGCTCGGCGGCGGTTGCGAAATCCTGCTGCACTGCGATGCGGTGCAGGCCCATGCCGAGAGCTATATCGGCCTGGTGGAAGCGGGGGTCGGGATCGTGCCCGGATGGGGCGGTTGCAAGGAAATGATGCTGCGCGGGCTCGCCCCGAAACAGGGGGGATTCGGGGGCCCGATGATGGCGATCTCCAAGGTTTTCGAGACCATCGGGCTCGCCAAGGTCTCGCGCTCGGCGAAGGAGGCCCGGAAACTCGGTTTTCTGCGCCACGGCGACGGCATCAGCGCCAACCGCGACCGGCTATTGGGCGATGCGAAGGCCAGGGCGCTGGCGCTGGCCGAGGACTACGCGGCGCCGGCGCCGGCGACGGTCAGGCTGCCGGGCAAGACCGGGCGCATCGCGCTGAAGATGGCGGTCAAGGGGCTCGGCAAGACCGGCAAGGCGTCGCCCCACGACCTCGTGGTGGTGGACCATCTCGGGATGGTGCTGACGGGCGGCGATACCGACGCGACCAGGGAAATCCCGGAAGAGCGTCTCTCGGAGCTGGAGCGTCAGGCGATCCTCGCCCTGATCCGCACCCCCGCCACCATCGCCCGCATGGAGCATATGCTGGAGACCGGCAAACCGCTACGGAACTAGAGCGCGTCCGTTTTTCTTGGAACCGCCGACGATGCCGATGCGCGCCCTTCGATACGCGGCTTCGCCGCTACTCAGGGTGAGGGATGGGTTTTGGGCGGCCAAAAATCCCCCTCATCCCGAACAGGCCCCCCTCGGCTTCGCTCGGGACAGGCTGCGCGCCGTATCGAGGGACGCCACGCCGCCGCGGTTCCACCCAAGTCGGATACGCTCTAGGCGCTGTCGGTGGGATAGACGCCGGAGACGATCCCGCCGACGCACTGGACGCCGAGATCCGCGTAAATCCATTCCTTGTTGTCTTCGGAGAGGATGGAAACGACCTCGCCCCGCTCCAGCCTCAGCGCGGCGAGTCCCAGGTCGATGACGCCGAGACCGGCGTCGTCGCGCTCGCGCGGCCGATCCAGGGTCTCTTGCAGCGGGGCTTGCACCTCTACCCTCACGATCGCCAGGTCTTCCGGCGCTTCCAGCGCCGTTCGCCGAGCATGCTTGTCTCCTGCGCGCCGAGATAGAATTCCTGGATGTCCCTGCTTTGTTTGAGCCGTTCGGCGGATCCCTCCATCACCAGCTGCCCGGTCTCCATCACATAGCCGAAATCGGCGATATCGAGCGCCAGCCTGGCATTCTGTTCCACCAGCAGCATGGCGACGCCGCGCTCCTCCTTCAGGCGGCGGATGATGGCGAATATGTCGCGGACCATGATCGGCGACAGGCCGAGCGACGGCTCGTCCAGCAGCATGATCCTGGGCCGCGCCATGAGCCCGCGCGCGATCGCCAGCATCTGCTGCTCTCCGCCGGAAAGCGTGCCGGTGGGCTGGCGGAGCCGTTCCTTCAGGACCGGGAAATAGCGGAAAATCGTCTCCATGTCGCAGTCCACGCCGCCGTCCCGGCGGGTATAGGCGCCCATCGCCAGGTTTTCCCCGACGGTGAGCAGCGGGAACACTTCCCTCCCCTCGGGCACATGGATGACGCCCTTGCGAACGATCCGGTCGGGATCGTCGCCTGCGATGGGCTCGCCGGCGAGCCGCACCTCCCCTTTCTCGGGGTCCATGATGCCGGAAATCGTCCTCAGCAGCGTGGTCTTTCCGGCTCCGTTCGCGCCCAGCACCGCGACGACCGTACCCTCGCGGACGTCGAGGCTCACGCCGCGGATCGCCATGATCGGCCCGTAGAAGCTTTCGAGGTTGCGGACCTCCAGCAGCGCGTTGCTCATGGCACCGCCATGTCCGCGCCGAGATAGGCCTCGACCACCTTGGGGTGCGACTGCACCTCGGCCGGGGTTCCGAGCGCGATGACCCGCCCTTCGGCCAGCACCATCACCCGATCCGACACCGCCGAGACGAGGCTCATATTGTGTTCGACCATCAGCACGGTCACGCCAAGCCGGGTTCGGATGTCGTCTATCCAGAACCGCATGTCCCCGGTTTCCTCCACGGAAAGACCGGATGCGGGCTCGTCGAGGAGGATCAGCTTCGGCTCCATGGCCAGCGCCCGGCCGATTTCAACGACCTTGCGGACCCCGTAGGGAAGGCCCGCGATCGTTTTCTCCCGGTAGGGCTGAAGGTCGAGAAAATCGATGATGCGCTCGACCGCCCCCCGGTGCGCGATCTCTTCCCGCCGCACCGAAGGCGCGAAAAACATCTGCGTCAGCATGGAGGCCCGGCGGCGTGTGTGGCGCCCGATCAGCAGATTCTGCAGCACCGTCGAACGTTCGAACAGCTCGATATTCTGGAAGCTGCGCGCGATCCCGAGCGCGGCGATTTCCGGCGGCGTTCGCCCGAGGATGCTCTCCCCTTCGAGGCGCACATCCCCGGATTCCGGTTCGTAGAAGCGCGAGATCAGGTTGAAGAGCGTCGACTTGCCGGCGCCGTTGGGGCCGACGATGGCGAAGATCTCGCCTTGCTCCACCGCGCAGGAAACCTTCTCCAGCGCGGTGAGCCCGCCGAAGCGGACCGTGGCGTCGAGAATTTCCAGAAAGCTCATCTCAGCCGCTCGGTCTTGAGATAGCTCTTCTGCCGGCGGAACATGTCGCGGCGGTAGAACGGGAACAGCTCGAAATAGATCCGCCACTTGGCGATCCGCCCGTGGATTCCGAGCGGTTCGAACAGGATGACGAATATCAGGATCAGCCCGAATATCCCGGCCTCGAGTCTGGGGATCGCAACGCCCCCGCCGCCGAGGGCCTGGGCGATCCCGTCGCGCGCGATGTTGATCGCCTGCGGGATGATCCCGACCACCACCGCGCCGTAATAGGCGCCGTGAATCGAGCCTAGACCGCCGATCACGATCATCAGCAGAAGCTGGATCGAGATCGCCACGGTGAAGACCTCGTGGTTGAACGTGTAGAAAAAATGCCCCATCAGCGCGCCGGCCCATCCCGTCGCCATGCAGGAGAGGCCGAAGGCCGCCGCCTTGGTCCGCGCCAGGTTCACCCCCATGGCCTGGGCGGAAATCTCCGAATCGCGCACCGCCAGGAAGGCCCGTCCGAGAGGCGCCCGCAGGATGTTGCAATAGCCGAGCGTCACCAGCACGGCGACGGCAAGGCAAAGCCAGTAGAACAGGCCGGGGGAGCCGAACCGGTCGAATTCCACCCCGGCGATCGAGATCGCCGGCGCCGTCAGCCCCACCACGCCGCCGGTCCAGGGTTCCGCGAGCACGATGATGTCCTCGGTCAGGATCGACAGGGCGAGGGTCGCGATGGCGAGATAAATGCCGTGGAGTCGAAGCACCGGGATGGCGATCAGAACGCCGAGGAGCCCGGTGACGATCCCGGCGAGCGCGAAGGACACCGGGAAAGGCAGGCCGAACCGCCCCATCAGAATGGCGTGCGCGTAGCAGCCGGCGGCGAGGAACGCCGCATGGCCCAGGCTCGGCTGCCCGGCATGACCGGTCAGCACCATCAGACCCATCCCGGCGATGGCCCAGATCAGGACGTTCGTGGCCTCGCCGATCAGGAAGTCGTCGAGCAGGAAGGGCAGCGCGACCGCGACCGCGAGAAGCGCGGCGTAGCGCAACGCCTGGCGCGCGTCGGGGAACAGGCGGATGTCGTGATCGTAGCCGGTCTTGAAATACACCCGCAATGGATCAGACCTTCTTGGCGCTGACTTGGGCCAGAATGCCGTGCGGACGGACGATCAGCACGAGGATCATCACCGCATAGGGAACCATCTGCGCGTACCCGGCGGAGATGTATCGGCTGGCGAAGGGTTCGATCAGCCCTACGATCAGCCCGCCGGCCAGCGCCCCGGGCAGGGAACCGAACCCGCCGATCACCGCCGCGGCGAACGCCTTGATGCCGAGAAATCCGGTGCTCGGGTCGATCGAGCCCTTGGACGCAAACAGGATTCCCGCCACCGCCGCCGTCGCCCCCGCGAGCGCCCAGGTCAGGCCTTGAATCCGTTTCACCGGGATGCCCATGTAGTAGGCGGCGAGCTGGTTCTGGCTCGACGCCTGCATGGCGATCCCGAGCCTGGTGCGGCTGAAGAACGCGAAGAGCAGGCCGGTCAGAAGGACCGTCACGACGATCGCCGCGATCTCGTCCAGCCCGAGAATCAGGCCGCCGAGACGGAAATTCTGTCCCGCGGCCGGATTCTCCAGCGCCACCGGATCGTGGCCCCAGATGGCGCCGGCAACGAAGCGCAGCAGGAAGCCAACCGCGATCGTCAGCATCATCACCGCGATCTGGGGCTGCCCGATGACATGGCGCAGGACCGCGCGCTCCAGCAGCCAGCCGATGGCGGCCATGGCGAGTATCGCGCCGATACAGGCAACCCAGAACGGTGCGCCGAAATAGGACGCGTTGCCGAGCCCGAGCGCGATGAAGGCGCCGAGCATCATCATGTCGCCCTGCGCGAAATTGACCTGCTCGGTCGCCTTGTAGATCAGCACGAAACCGAGCGCGATCAAACCGTATACGCAGCCATTGGCGAGCCCGCTGACGATGAGCTGAAGGATCTCCAAGCGCCTGCTCCGAAAGGCCCATGAAAGAATACGGCGGAACCCGGCACTTGTCGTTACGTCCGGCGGCGGCAAGTCAACCGCAGACGGCGGGACGACGTTGCGCGCCGTCGAAATCGATTCCCCCGTCGACTCCCAGCGGCGGGTGGGTAGTGTGTCTCAGAGCGTGCGGCAGAGGGAGGATGGAATGGACTATCGCTATCTCGGCAGGAGCGGCCTCCGGGTCTCGACGATCTGTCTCGGCACGATGAATTTCGGCGCCACGACGGACGAGGCCGAGGCGCGACGGATGGTGGAGATCGCGCGCGAGCGCGGCGTCAACTTCATCGATACCGCCGACGCCTATAACGGCGGCAAGTCAGAGGCGATGCTGGGCACGCTGATTGCGGAGGACCGCCACTATTGGATTCTGGCCAGCAAGGTCGGACAACAGGACGGCCCGCCAGAACGCAAGCGCGGGCTGTCGCGGAAATGGATGCTGGAGGCGATCGACCGGACGCTCGACCGGCTGGGGACCGACTATCTCGACATCTATTACATGCACCATGTCGACTGGGAGACCCCGCTGGAGGAAAGCGTGGGCGCGATGGGGGATATCATCGCCAGCGGCAAGGCGTCGTATTGGGGGTTTTCCAACCATCGCGCCTGGCAGGTCGGCGAGCTCGTCCACCTGTGCGACAAGCTGGGCACGCCCTGGCCGGTGGTGGCGCAGCCGCTCTACAATCTGGTCAACCGGCAACCGGAATCCGACCTGCTGCCGGCCTGCGAGTATTACGGAATCGGGGTCGCGCCCTATTCGCCGCTGGCCCGCGGCGTGCTCACCGGAAAATACGAGCCCGGAAGCGCGCCGCCCGCGGAAAGCCGCGCGGGGCGGGGCGACGCCAGCATCCTCGACCGCGACATGCAAAAGGAGGCGTTTCGGGCGGTGTCCAGGATCCAGCGGCGCATCGCCGGACGCGGCATGACCGTCGCCGATTTCGCGATGCGGTGGCTGCTCAACAACCGGCTGGTCTCAAGCGTCATCGCCGGGCCCCGCACGGTGGCGCAGTGGGAAGCCTATCTCGCGGCGCTCGACGGCGGCTTTACCGCGAGCGACGAGGCGTTCGCCGACAGGCTGGTGGCGCCGGGCCACCCCGCGACGCCCGGATACACCTGGCCCCGCTACCCGGTGCAGGGGCGCAGGCCCGTTGTTGCTTAGCGGGAGTTCGAACTGGCCAGGAAACCTGAAATGAACGAATCCTCGGCATTCGACTATGTCGTTATCGGCGCCGGTTCGGCCGGCGCGGTGATCGCCAACCGGTTGAGCGAGGACCCTTCGGTCTCGGTCTGCCTGCTCGAGGCGGGGCCGCCGGACCGCAGCCCCTTCATCCACATCCCCGCGGGCATCATGCGGCTCCCCAACCACCGCAAGGTCAATTGGCGCTTCTTTTCAGAGCCGCAGCAGACCATGGATGACCGGCCGATCTTCGTACCCCGGGGCAAGACCCTCGGCGGGACGAGTTCGATCAATGGCATGGTCTACATACGCGGCAACCCGCTCGACTACGACGAATGGGCGGCGCAGGGAAATCCGGGCTGGTCCTGGTCCGAGGTGAAGCCCTATTTCCTCAAGTCGGAGAACAACGAGCAATACGGCGACAGCGAGCATCACGGCACCGGCGGGCCGCTCAACGTCACGTTCTGCAACACCGCCAGCCCGTTGGAGAAGGATTACGTCGCCGCCTGCGAATCGCTCCAGCACAGGCACAATCCCGACTTCAACGGCGACAGCCAGGACGGCGTGGGGCTACACCAGGTGACCCAGAAGAACGGCCGGCGCTGGTCGACCGCGATGGGCTATATCCGCCCGGCGAGAAAGCGGCCCAACTTCGCCGTCAAGACGAACGCGGCGGCGAGACGGATCAGGCTGGAGAACGGCCGCGCGGTCGGCGTGGAACTGTCGGAGGGGCGCTTTGTAGCCGCTCGACGGGAGGTGATCGTCTGCGCGGGGACGATCGCATCGCCGAAGATCCTTATGCTGTCGGGGATCGGCGACCGGACAGAGCTTGCAAATCTCGGGATCGAGACAACCCGTCACCTGCCCGGTGTGGGCAAGAACCTGCAGGACCACGTCGCGGTCACCGCCATGATGCGTACGGAATCGCGCATCCCATGGGGGGTCTCCTTGCCCAAGCTTCCGTCTCTCGCCTTCGACGCGTTCAGATACGCGTTCGCGCGGCGCGGCATCTTTTCGTCCAATCTGATCGAATCGGGCGGGTTCATACGCACCGAGCCGGGGCTCGAGCGACCGGATATTCAGCTCGTCTTCGTCCCCGGTCATCGCGGACTTCCCCCCAAGATGATCGAGTACGGTCACGGATACTCGGGCTTCGCCGTGCTGCTGAGGCCGAGGAGCCGGGGGGCCGTGAGCCTCGCTTCGGCCGATCCGGATGCGCCGCCGGTCATCGATCCCCGGTTTTTCTCGGACGAGCAAGACCTCGGGGTGCTGCTCAAGGGCTTGAAGGAATGTCGCCGCATCAATCACGCCGATGCCTTCAAGAAGTACCGGCCCCGGGAGATCGAGCCCGGCGAACAGGTTCAGTCGGACGAGGACCTGGAAGCGTTTGTCAGGCGCTTCGCGGTGACGATCTTCCATCCCGTGGGCACCTGCAAGATGGGCGACGACGAACTGTCGGTGGTCGACGCGAAGCTCCGCGTCCGGGGCGTCGAAGGGCTTCGCGTCGCCGATTGTTCGATCATGCCGACCATCGTCGGCGGCAACACCAACGCACCCGCGATCATGATCGGCGAAAAGACCGCCGACCTGATCAAGGCGGATGCGGCGTGACGCCCCCGACGAAGCGCCCCGGCCGAGACGCTACTCGGCGGCGTGAAGCAACGCCGGTCGGTTGAGTTCTTCCATTTCCCGGCGAAGCCGGACGGCAGGGTGTGTGAGGTCGACCGCCACATCCGACCAGCGGAGCAGCTCCCCCTTGGCGACCGGGTTCACCATGCGAACCCGGTGGGTCAGCCCCATCGGCAAGGCCGCTTCCGCCAGCGAGCGGGCGGCCGGCATCAGCCGGCCCGAGACGGTGTAGCCGCCTTCGCCGTCCAGCAGTTCGCCCGCCTGCAGGTCGCGCTTGGCGATGGCGACGGCGTCGGCCCGCCAGGCGGTCGCCGCGCCCGTCGGCTCGCCGCGCAGGACGACGCTGGCGACGCTGATGCCGAGCTCCAGCCCGATCAGGTGCCAGCGCTTGTACATGGCCGCGTAGCGGCCGCTTTCGTCGGTCTGCAAGCCGTATTCGCGGAAGCACCGGGCGATGTAGTCGCTGTCCGCCTCGAAGGCGACGAAGACGCCGAAGCGAATGTCGTAATCGAGCGGCTGGCCATCGCGGCGCAACGACGACACGACCTCCACCTGCCCCTTGTGGTGCAGCGCGCCGCCCTCGGATTGCGGCCGGCAGACATCGGGCAGCGCATCGATGCTGGCGGGCGGGTAGGCCAGGCCGTCCGGCGCCGGGGTGAGGCCGGTGGCGTTGGCGACCGCGGTGCTTTCGATCGCCGGTTTGGTGCCGTCGAGGAAGGAGGTGAACATCTTGGGGTTGAGGCCGCCCTGCTCGGCCTCCTCCGGGGTCAGCCCGTAGCCGTCCCAGACATTGTCGGGCGTGTAGAACTGGAACTCGGGCAGCCATTTATGGCCCCTGCCCGCCGCCGTCACGTCGAAGCCGCTGGCCCGCGCCCAATCGACCAGATCGCAGATCAGCGCCGGCTGGTCGCCATAGGCCAGCGAATAGACGATCCCGGCCTCGCGCGCCTTCCGCGCCAGCATCGGCCCCGCCAGCGCGTCCGCCTCGACATTGACCATGACGATCGACTTGCCGGTTTCGCAGGCCAGCAGGGCATGCCGCACGCCGGATGGCGGATCGCCGGTGGCGTCGACCACCAGGTCGATCCCGTCGTGGCGAAAAATTGCCTCGACGTCTTCCGTGATCCAGGTCCCGCCGGAGCGCTGCGCGGCATCCGGATCCGCGGCCGCGTAGCGCTCGGCCGGCCAGCCGATGCGCGCCAGATTCTCGCGCGCCCCCGCCGGGTTCAGATCCACGATCGCGGCGACGTGGATTCCCGGCGTGCGGATCGCCTGGGCGAGGAACATCGAGGCGAACTTGCCGCAGCCGACGATCCCGACCCGGACCGGATTGTCCCGCGCCTGGCGTTCGAGCAGAAGGCGGTGGAGGTTCACGCCGCCTGTTCCGCCGACCCGGACATCGGCGTCGTCAGGCAGTCATCCGGCAGCGCTTCGATGGGGCTGAAATCGCGATGGGCGATCCATCCGGGCCGCTTGAAGCGCCGGATGTGGTTCTCCACGTGGCACAGCGACAGATAGACGACGGTCCGGCCCCAGGGCGACAAATTGGGCGAGGAGGCGTGCACGAGGTTGCCGTGGAACATCAGCACGCTGCCGGCGTCGCCCTTCGCCGAGAAAATGCCGCCGCGTTCCGCCAGCTCGGTCACCGTGGCCTTGTCCAGCGTCCACAGCGGATAGCTGGTGGTCTCCAGATCGTGCCCGGCGTCGAAGACGCCGTCGCGATGCGATTCCGGGATGATCCACAACGGGCCGTTGAATTCGGTGACGTCGTCGACGAACAGCGCGATGTTCATAGCCCGCGGTTCCGGCATCAGGTCGTCGCGCGACCAGGTGCCGTAATCCTGGTGCCATTGCCAGACATCGCCGTCGAAGGCGACCTTCGCGTTGACCTTGTACTGATGCATGTAGACCGGCCCGTCGAGCAGCTGCATGACCGGTCCGATCAGGCGCGGATGGCGGCCCAGCCGCCGGAAGGCCTCGTTGTAGCAATGCGCCGCGAACGCCGTGCGCGGGGAAACGCCGTCCTTCTCGCGCACCACCTCCTCGCGGTCCATGGCGTAGATTTCGGTCGCCGCCTGGCGGAGAACCCCGGCCTCTTCGGTGGAGAACAGGTTGGGCAGCATGAGATAGCCGGTCTCGTGGAACCGGTCGATCTGGTCGCGTATCAGCTTCATGGTCGTGCGCCTTGCCGGTCGAAACCCTGTGGGGGAAGGCTAACCGGGCCGCGGCGTCCGATCAACGAACTCAGCGACCGGCGTTCACGGTTTCACGACCGGGCCTCGGGCACGTTGGCGAGCGACAGCACCAGCTGCGCCACTTCCGCCTGCCGGGCGATCCCGAGCTTGTCGAAGATTTGCTTCAGGTGCCACCGGATGACGCTCTCCTTGCGTCCGGTCGCCGTGGCGATTTCGCGGACGTCTCGGCCTTCGGCCAGCGATACCGCTACCTCGCTCTCGGCTGGCGTGAGGCCGAGGATTGCCGCCACGACGTGGAGATCGATACGGGACTTTCTCCGGGCATCGACGATGAGCACCAGCGCGGCCGCGCGCCGGGGACGGAAGTCGACCTCGGGGTCCGCGACGGGGTTCACGTGCAACACGAGCGGCGATAGCCCCTCGGAGCGCTTCACCGACATCGAGCCGCTCACTCCCTGGACGCCGATGGGCGGGAGCGCACGCGCCAGCAGCGCTAGCAGCTTCGCCTCGTCTTCCGGTGCACTGGCGCTAAGGAAACCGCCGGGGTCGCACACCCCATCCCCCTCCCGGAGGAGTTGAAGCGCTATGTCGTTCGCCGCGACGATCCTTCCACGCCGATCGAGTTGGACCATGCCGGACCGGCTGTTGTCCAGCAATTCGGCGAAAGACCTGCCGAGCGCTTCCACTTCGGCCAATGCCTGTCGGACGCGCACGAATTGACGAAGGTGGGGCAGAAGATGTCCGATCTTCTCGGTCTGGGCCAATGACCAGCCGTCCGAGTCGACGGGGTCGGCGAGCGTCCAGACGATGCGGGAGCCATCCGGCCCGTCGAGGCGCGCGTGCAGACCGTTCAGAGTGTCTGAGCGGGGCAAAAGGTCATTGTACACTGGGGAGGTCTTTAGTTCCCCCTCGGTGAAGAGAGAAGGACAGTGGACAAGCCGGCTATCGGGCAGCCGCCTCAGGCGCGGCACGCGTTCATCCACGGGATGGAAGACGCTGAAGTATTCGCGCTCCCATTCCAGATGGCGTTGGCCGCGATAGCAAAACCTTGCAAAGAAGATTTCGACGTCGTCCCCGGAATCCCCGTCGCCGAACACCAGCATATTGCCCTTCGAGCCGCAGGCTTCATCGATCAAGCCGGAGGTTCGGGGCCAATGGGCATCGTCGAGAGCGGCGCTGTGCAGCGACGCGAGAACGTGATCGAAGACGTCCTGCTCACTCATGACGCTGTTCCCCCGCTGTTTCTTCCTGGGCAGAGGCGCTTGCTTCGAGGACGCTGACGCTCCTTGTCTGTTGGAGCGGCGATAGCCAGTGAGTATGGAGCGGGTGAGCCGAGCATCGCAACCGATACTAAGATAACGGGCATCTCCCCGTACCCCCTCGGTCGTCAGCGCAGGTGGTCCCCTTTACATCGCCGGCGGGATTCCCGATTGTGCCGGCTTCCATGGCTTCATCGCCTGCCGGAGCCCCGCTGGAGGGCAAGACCGTGCTCCAGGTGCTGCCCGCGCTCGAAGCGGGCGGTGCCGAGCGCGGCACGTTGGAGGTCGCCGCCGCCCTGCGCGAGGCCGGCGCACGGGCGCTGGTAGCCTCTTCCGGCGGACGAATGGCCGCGGGCCTCGGGGCGGATCACGTCCGCCTGCCGGTCGATACCAAGAATCCTTACGCGCTTTGGCGTAATTCGATCCGACTGGGCCGCCTGATCGCGCGCGAGCGCGTGGACCTTGTCCATGCCCACTCGCGCGCCCCGGCGTGGAGCGCCCGGTCGGCCGCCCGGCATGCGGGGGTTGCCTTCGTCACCAGCTTCCACGGAGCCTACCGCTCCGGTAGCGCCGCCAAGCGCGCCTACAACCGGATCATGGCGCGCGGCGACCGGGTGATCGCGGTCTCCGATTTCATCGCCGAACACGCGAGAGAGCTCTATCGCTGCCCGGAGGCGCGGATTCGGGTCGTACATCAGGGTATCGACACGGCGGTCTTCGACCCCGCCGCTATTCCGCCCAGCGATAGGACGGCGCTGCGCGCGGCCTGGGGAATCCCGGAAGGGGCGCGTGTGGTGCTGCTGGCCGGCAGGCTTACCCGGCTCAAGGGCCACGGGGTGCTGATCGAGGCGATGCGTCGGCTCGCGGACCTCGACCTGGTCGCAGTGTTCGTCGGCTCGG
Source organism: Alphaproteobacteria bacterium (assembly GCA_965205995.1). GTDB lineage: Bacteria > Pseudomonadota > Alphaproteobacteria > MPNO01 > MPNO01 > MPNO01. The sequence goes on from OZ242200.1 coordinate 1,893,488, forward strand.
ACCGGGGAAGGGAAGCCTATCGGCGCGAATTGGAAGCGCTGGCACAGGGGCTGCCGGTGCGCTTCGCCGGACATAGGGACCACATGGCGACCGCCTATGCGGCGAGCGATGTCGCGGTGTCCGCTTCCACCCGGCCGGAGTCGTTCGGCCTGGTGCTGGCCGAGGCCGGGGCCATGGGCCTGCCGGCGGTGTCGAGCGACCATGGCGGCGCGCGCGAAATCCTCCTCCGCGGCGAAACCGGATGGTTGGTCCCCCCGGCCGACCCGGCAGCGCTTGCCGACGGCATTCGCCACGCATTGGCTGCCGCCGGCCCCGCTCTCGCGGCCCGAGCGCGCGCGCATGTGCTCAGCCGCTTTACCCGCGCGCATATGTGCGAACGAACGCTCGCGGTTTATCGAGAGCTGCTTTAGGGACGCGTCCCCTTCGACGTTTTCACGGTCGCTTCAGCGGTCTGTCCCGCCGCCCCAATAGTCCGTGATCCACGGCGCCGGCCGCGTCCGGCGGTGCAGCCTGGCGGGCCGATAACCGCCCAGCGCCTGATCGGGATCCGGCAGGCCGTGAAATACCAGGATACGCGTACCCGGCGGGATCCTCGGCGTAGTTAGCAGGTTGAGCGGGAATGAAGGCACGGAATGGCGCTTGAAGCTTCGGACCCAGGTTTCGGGCCACCAGTATTTTTCGCCGAGAGCATGGGTCAAATATGTTTGGGGCGGCTTGAAATTGGCCAACGCCCAGTCCCGTTCGGAGTAGAACTTGTCGATTGCAGACTGCATCGTGTTCGCGCGCCAGCGAAAGACCGAGGAGTTGCCGATGTCCGGCCGCTTCTTGAACACCAGATGGCGCTGGATCCAATTTTGAATGATGCAACGCTTGCCCGGCATGAAATCGAAGAAACAGTCCATGTTTCCGGTAATCAGGATGTCGAGATCCAGGAATAGACAATCGCCCTCGATGTCCGGGCGATCGTCCGCGAACAGACCCAGCTTGAGCCATGTGGTTCTCGCATGGCTCTCCGGAAGATCGATGGACGGCAGCGGCCGGGTTTCGATTTCCGGAAGCAGATCCGAATCGTCGTCCGTGAAACAGAAAAACCTGAATGGAACGCTTAGGTTTGCCCGTACGCCTTCATAGAGGCGGTTGACGAAGACCGGACCGTAACGATCGCCCCACTTCAATGTGAGGATATTGACGGGCGTGCGGCTCGTCTGTTCAGTCATCCCGGCGGTCCAAATACGAAAACTCGAGACGCGCTACGTCAGCGGCCAGGGAAGCTCGACAAGGGATTGCAGCAGCCCCGGCGGAAAGTCGCGGTTGAGCGATCCGGCGACCAGGCACATGAAGGCGATGCCGCAGGCGGTCAGGATCGCGGCCCTCGCCCATTCGACACCCGCCCGGACCCGGAAGAACGCTAGCAGGAACACCGCCAGCGCAATGATGAATCCGAAGACCGCGCTCAACACCAGAAGCCCGCCGAACCAGGCGAGCGTGGGCCACAGCCCGTGCGCCGCGTCCGCATCGTCGCCGAAAGCCTCCTTGTCGGCGAATATCGTGTCCGTTTCGGGCCGCGTCATCATCCGGTAGAGGAGATACAGGCAACACAGGACGGAGATGCCGCCGATCGTCAGCGGGAACACCTTGTCGGTGAAGACGTCGTCCGGAATCGTCGAGGCGTCGACGACCGCGGTAACCAGATAGGCGGTGAACAGGAGGAGAAAGACCAGCGGCGCCCGCTTGGACCCCGATTTAACGTCGCCTTCGGCCTGGATCATCTTCGCCTGGCGGATGCCGAAATAGATCGAAACGGCGGTGACAATCAGAAGGACGATGACGATCGGGCTGAATATGTAGTCGATGCCTTCCTCGAAACCCCTGCGGAACCGGCTGGCCGCGATCTGATAGGCCTGATTGGTGAAGGTCTCGGCCGGGTTGGACAGCACGAAGCCGATCAGGAACGCGGGACGCGACCAGTCGAACCGGCGGAGGAAGATGCCGAGAAGGCCGATCAGGAAGAGCGCCACCAGATCGGCGAGGTCCTGCCCGGACTGGAACGCGGCGAAGGCGATCAGCATGAACAGGAACGGCGCCACCAGCGCGAAACGGATGGTGGTCAGCCGGGCGATCGGCCCCGAGGCGGCGATGCAGAGCAGCGTGCCCACCACATTGGCCAGAGCCAGCAGCCAGACGATGGAATAGGTGATGTTGAGATTGTTCTTCAACATCGCCGGCCCGACTTCGATATCGCCCGAGCCGAGCAGGGCCACCGCGCCGATGAACACCGCCATCGAGCCCGAACCCGGAATGCCGAACAGCAGCGTCGGCACCAGCCCGCCGCCTTCCTTGGCGTTGTTGGAGCTTTCCGGCCCGACGACGCCGCGTATCTCGCCCTTGCCGAACTGCGACTTGTCCTTGGTGGTCTGCACGGCGTGGCCGTAAGCGATCCAGTCCACCACCGAGCCGCCGAGACCCGGGATCACGCCGACGGCAACGCCGATCAACGAGCAGCGGATCGACAGCCAGATATTGGCGAACCAGTCGCGCACGCCATCGGCCCAGCCGCCGTCGAGCGTGGCGGTGCTGGAGATCGATTTGTCCTGACGCAGCAGCGACACGATCTCGGGTATGGCGAAAATCCCGAGGCCGACGATGACCAGCTTCAGCCCGTCGGTCAGATAGGGAATGTCGTAACTCGCCATGCGCAGGCTGCCGCCCGCATCGGCCTCGCCGATGGTTCCCACCATCAGCCCGAGCCCGGCCGCGGCGAGCCCCTTCAATGCGATCCGCCCCGCCAGGATGGCCACCATGGAAAGGCCGAGGATCGTCACCATCAGCATTTCCGGCAGCCCGAAGGCGAGAACCACCGGCCGGGCGGCAAGGATGAAGACGGTGAGGAAAGCGGCGCCGACCAGCCCGCCGAACAGCGAGGACGCGAAGGCGGCGGACAGCGCCCGTGCCGCCTCCCCCCTCTTCGCCAGGGGGAATCCGTCCAGCACCGTCGCCTGGGACGCCGACGAACCCGGTATTCCCATCAGAACCGAGGCGAAGGTGTCGGAGGTCGGCACCACCGCCACCATACCGATCATCAGCGCCAGGCCGAGGACCGGATCCATCCCGAACATGAAGGGCAGGAGCAAAGAGAGGCCGGCGATCCCGCCAAGCCCCGGAAACACCCCGATGGCGAGGCCCATGACCACGCCGAGAGCCAGATAGCCGAGAACGACGGGCTGGAAGATGAGGCTCGCAGCTTCGCCGAGCGCCGGCAGCGCCTCGGTCAGAAACTCCATGGATGCCCCCTCTCCCGGCCCGATTGTCGTTCTCTAGCTAGGGCGGCGAAACCCCGTCGCAGCGGCCAGGCCGGGTCTCGGGGACGGCCGTCACTTCTTGAGCGAGACGCCGTAGGCTTCTTTCAGCCAGCGGACCACGAACCCCTTGGCCTTCGCCGGCACGGAGGTTGCGGTCCCCAGCGCGGCGTTGGCTCCGTCGCCCACGAACATCGGGTACTTGCCCACCCTCTTGGCCGAAATTTTCGCGAAATCCGGCCGGGCCTTCACCTTGTTGAACGCGGTGACATAGGTATCGATCACGTCTTTCGGCGTGCCGGCGGGCAGGAACGCGATCTTCTGCGACGGGAAGCCGGCGACGAAGAAGGCCTTCCACGCATCCCAGGCATCGCCCTTGGTCTCGCAGCCATCGGTGGCCTCGCAGACTTCCTTGAAGGTCGCGATATCGGGGAAGGTGGGATCGCGTACGATATTGCCGCTCGCGTCCAGCGCGCCCCAGCTCATCATCGGAACCGCGGTGCCGGCTTTGACCAGCGGCATCGAGCCGGCCAGATAGGCCGAAGAGGTCTGGTAATCGATATTGGCCTCGCCGCGCTCGAACATCAGCCGGCCGTCGCCGCGGCCCTTGATACCGAAGACCGGCTCGACCTTCATGCCCAGCATCGGCCAGAAGCGGCACCAGGTCGAGCCGGGTCGCGCCCTGGGAGCCGTAAATGAACTCGATCCCCTTCAGGCCATTGGCCGTCCCGTCGAACTTCGCGCCGCTTTTCTTATCCAGATAGGCGACGCCCCCGGTGCCGGTCGCCATGACCGGATTCCAGTCCTTGTACTCGTAGCGCACCCGCCGGTCGCCCAGCAGGTAGGGAAACTGGGTCGAGCCTTATGAGCCGAAAAGCAGCGTGCCGTCCTTGTGTTTCTGCCTCTGGAACCAGTTGGCGCCCTTGGTCGAGCCGGCGCCGGGCATGAATTTCACGACCACTGTCGGCTTCCCGGCCAGCGCCTCGCTCAACAAGGGCGCGAAGAAGTTGGCCCATTTCGCGGAGCCGCCGGTCTCCGAGAACGGAATAACCCACTGGATCGTCTTGCCCGACATATCGGCCTGCGCCGGCAGGGCGGCAGCCGCCGTCGCGACGAGGCCGCCGGCAAGAATACGCGCTAGGGACTTCACAGCCATCTGGATCCTCCTGTTACCTTCCCGGCACCTTAGCCGCTTGCACCTTCGAAAAGAACCGTTCCGCGGCGCGTTGGGCCATCGAAATTTGCGATGCCAGGGCCCGGGCGTCGGAGGCCGGGGACGATCCTTCAAGAGGCGGAGTCGCGCCCTTCTGCGCGCGCGATCTCCCGCGCGTTGGGGTTCACCGAGGGCCGGAACGGCATTTCGACGACCCTGCCGCCGACCGGGTGGCCCGGTGTCGTCTGGTATGCCTCCGGCAGCCAGATTTTCACCTCGGTTCCCAAACCGGCCATCGCGCAGGGGACGTGGCCCATCGCGATATTGGTCTGCAGCTCGGGCGAATACCACGGCGAGGTGACATAGCCGACCGGCTTTCCGCTGCCGGAATCGGAAATCAGCCAGAAATCGGGCGCGTACTCCTCGATCGGTTTTCCTTCGAGGACGAGCCCCACGAGCGTCAGCCTGAAGGGGGGCGTGCCGGCTTCGACGAGGGCGCGGACCTCTTCCAGCCGCGCCCTGCCGATATAATCGGCCTCCTTGGTACGCGGTACCTGGTATCCCAGATTGCACTGGAACGGCAGGGTCTCGGCATCCATGTCCTGGCCCCAGGACAGGATACCCGCGGCGATCCGGCGGTGATGAGCCGGGGCGATCACCATGAGATTGTGCGCCTCGCCGGCCTCCAGGATGGCGTTCCACAGTTTTTCGGCATCGAGCGTCGCATCGCGCAAATAGAACTCGTAGCCCTTTTCGCCGGTGAACCCGGTTTGCGACACAATCACGTCGCAACCGGCCACGCGAGCCTCCATCAGACCGTAGGACGGCAATTCGCGCACCTTGTCGCCAACCAGATCGGCCATCAGATCGGCGGATTTCGGCCCCTGGATCTGCAACGGGCAGACATCGATTTCATCGATTTCCACATCGGCCTTCAGACCCACGTTCACGCCCTGCAGCCAGAACATGACGTCGGAATCGGACAGGCTGAACCAGAATTCGTTCTCCGACAAACGCAGCAGCACCGGGTCGTTGAGAATCCCCCCCTTTTCGTTGCACAAAATCACGTATTTGCCGTTCATCGGCCGAATGCGGGTGGCATCCCGCGTGATCACGTAGTCGACGAAAGCCTCGGCGTCGGGCCCCGCGACTCGAATTTGGCGTTCGACCGCCACATTCCAGAGGGTCACGTGGTTGACCAGCGCCTGGTATTCGACCATCGCGCCGCCGTCTTCGGGCCTGACGTAGCCGCGCGGGTGGTAGACGCGGTTGTAAACCGTGGCCCGCCAGCATCCCGCCTGGTGCGACAGATGCCAGTAGGGCGATTTGCGTACCCGTGTCGATATCAGCAACTCGGTGGGCGTGGGCCCCGATTGCCGCAGGTTGACGGGCACCTTGCGATCGGATTGGTCGACGGAATCCTGAAAGTTCGCCATCGTCAGAGTCCTTCCTTGCGGCGCGCAAGGCGCCAACTGCCGCGTGGCCGATGACCGCCGCACGGAAAGACGATACAGATCCCGAACGATAGCGGTCCCGCTCGCCGATGCTACAATCGCTGCGGAGAATCGAGCAATCGCTAGAATTGTTCCGAGTTGGCGGAGGAAGCCTTGAAGACGCACGCAAGGGCGGTGGTAATCGGCGGCGGTGTCGTCGGCGTCTCGACGCTCTATCACCTCGCCAGAAAGGGTTGGTCCGACGCGGTCCTGTGCGAGCGTACCGAGCTGACCGCCGGGTCGACCTGGCATGCCGCCGGCCTTCTGCCGCTGTTCAACATGAGCTACAGCGTCGGCCAGCTCCACAAATATTCGGTCGATCTGTACAAATCCCTGCCGCAGGAAACCGGCCAGGACGTGAGCTTCCACGTGACCGGCAACCTCCGGCTTGCCACCAATCGGGAGCGGATGGACGAGTATCGCAAGTATTGCGGTACCGCCAACACGATCGGCGTGCCGTTCGAGATCGTCACGCCGGCCGAAATCGCCAAGCTATGGCCGTTGTGCAACACCGAAGGCCTGGTCGGCGCGCTCTACCATCCCGATGACGGCCATATCGCCCCGGCGGACGTCACCCAGGCGATGGCCATCGGGGCTCGCAATCGAGGGGCGGAGATCTACCGCGATACCCCCGTCACGGCGCTGGAACGAAAACCCGATGGCGAATGGCTGGTCAGGACGACCCGCGGCGATATCCGCTGCGAGCACGTGGTGTGCGCCACCGGCAACTATAGCTGGCACACCGGCCGGATGCTGGGGATCTACATCCCGTCGATCCCGGTGGAACACCAGTATATCGTCACCGACGAGGTGCCCGAGCTGGTCGAGCGGCACCGCCAGGGACTGCAGGAAATGGCGGTGCTGCGCGAGTCGGACGCGTCCTACTATCTCAGGGAAGAACGCCAGGGCTACATCCTGGGGCCTTACGAGAAAGGCGCGCCCGCCCGGTTCTGGGACGGCGTTCCCGACAGCTTCGAGCGCGACCTGTTTCCCGGCGATCTGGACCGGTTGATGCCCCATCTGGAGGCGGCGATCAGCCGCGTGCCCAGCTTCGAGCGGGCGGGCATCAAGGACATCGTCAACGGCCCGATCGCCTATACGCCGGATGGCAGCCCCCTGGTGGGGCCGGCATGGGGTCTGCGCAATGTATGGCTGAACGAGGGCCACAGCTTCGGCATCACGGCGGCGGGGGGCGCCGGCTGGCAGCTCGCGGAATGGATCGTCGAGGGCGAGCCCTCGATAGACATGATGGATGTCGATCCCCGCAGGTTCGGCGCCTATGCCAACAAGCCCTATGTCAGGGCCAAGAACGAGGAAGCCTACGAGCACGTCTTCATCATTCACTACCCGGACGAGGAACGGCCCGCCGCGCGTCCGGCGAAGACCAGCCCGGTTCACGACCTGCTCGACGGCATGGGCGCGGTGTGGGGCCAGCGCTATGGCTGGGAGCGACCCAACTGGTTCGCGCCGCCCGGGGTCGAACGCGCCGACAGATGGAGTTTCCGGCGCACCAACTATTTCCCGCACGTCGCCAGGGAGCACCGCAACGTTCGCGAGAATGTCGGGATCGTCGACATCACCGGCTTCTCCAAGTTCCGCATCTCGGGACCGGGCGCCGAAGCCTGGCTCGACCGGCTGGTCTGCCGCCGACTGCCGAAAGCCGTGGGCCGCATCAACCTGGCGCACGCGCTGACCTGGCGCGGCGGGGTGCGTTCCGAGTTCACCATCATGCGGGACGGCGAGGAGAGCTTCTATCTCGTCAGCTCCGGTGCGGCGGAGCGCTTCGACGGAGACTTTCTGGCCAAGAACCTGCCCGCCGACGGCAGCGTCCGGCTCGACAACCTGACCACCTCCGACGCGACGCTGGTCATCGCGGGGCCGAACTCCCGGGCGGTGCTGTCGAAGATCGCCGAGGCCGATCTCGACAACGGCTCCTTCGGCTGGCTGACCGGGCAGCACACCCATGTCGGGCTCGCGCCGGTCCGCCTGATGCGGGTCAACTTCGTCGGCGAGCTCGGCTGGGAAATTCACCACCCGGTCGAATACCAGCGGCACATCTTCCTGGAGCTGCTTCGGGCCGGCGCGGAGTTCGATATCGGCCAATGCGGGATGCGTGCGATGGATTCGCTCAGAATCGAGAAATCCTATCGCATGTGGGCGCAGGACCTGACCCGCGAATACTCCATCCTGGAAGCGGGGCTGGGACGGTTCGCCGCCCTCGACAAGGGAGACTTCGTCGGCCGCGAGGCCTTGATCCGCCAGCGCGCCGACGGGGTGCCGCGGGAATTCGTCACCGTGGAGGTGAGCGATATCGACGACGCCGATCCGATCGGCAACGAGCCGCTATGGCGGGGGAGCGCCATGATCGGGCGCGCGACGGCAGGCGCCTACGGTCATTTCACCGGCAAATCCCTTGCGTTGGGCTATGCCGATAGCGGTCACGGCGCGATCGGAACCGAGCTCGAGATCGAAATCCTGGGGAAGCGCTATCCCGCCCGTGTGATAGCCGATTCGCCGCACGACCCCGACAACCGGCGGCTGCGATCGTGACGGGCGGTCCCGGTCGCCGCTATTCCTCCAGACCGTAGGGATGGCGGGCGGCGGCCGGGAACATGTCGAGGCGCGGCGGCGAGAAGAACTCGGTGATGGCGCACTCCTCGTCGTACCACGACTGGTGCTCGACATCGGCCGGGATCACCAGCACCTCGCCGGGGCCGACCACGGTCACTTCGCCGTCGCCGATCCGGTAGCGCATCCTGCCTGAGTGGACGATGGTGATCTGCTCGTTCGGATGCGAGTGGCGCGGCACCTCGGTGCCGGCGGCGAGCTTGCCGAAAAACACCATTCCCTGCTTGCCCGACAGCACCTTCAGCTCGCCGACCGGAACCTCGTGGCTCGGGATGTCCTCGATCCTGTGATAGGGGCCCATGCCGTCGCTCCCGTCGCTTGTCACCGTTCCGGCCGGCAAGTATGCAGCCCCGCCGCCTGGGGCCCTAGACAAAACGCAGCCGTCGACGACGGGCCAACCGACGGGGACCGAAGCCTGACCTCCACGGAGGACAGCATGCGGGAAGTCCCAATATACTCCGCGCGCGCGACGGAGGATGGAATGAACGATACCGATGGCGCAGAGGCGATCCTGCAGGCGGCGCGGGCGATGACGCCCGAATTGCGCGAGCGCGCGGAGGCGACCGAGGCCAATCGGAAGCCGCTCGCCGAGACCCATCGGGCGTTCCTCAAGGCCGGGTTCTATCGCGTGATGCAGCCGCGCGGCTTCGGCGGGCTGGAGCTGCCGTTCGGAATTCAGACCGACATCTCGATCGAGCTCGCCCGCGCTTGCCCGTCGAGCGCCTGGGTTGCCGCCCTGCTCGCCTGCCACGGCTGGCTTCTGGGCATGATGCCGGGCGAGGTGCAGGAGGAGGTCTGGGGCGGCGATCCCGAGACCTGCGTCGCGACGTCCTTCGCCGGCAACGGCATTTCGGTCGAGCGCCAGGTTGGCGGGTTCCGGATATCGGGACGCTGGCCGTTCTCCAGCGGCGTCGACTATTGCGGCTGGGCGATCCTGGTCGCGCACCTCCCCGCGGACGGCGGTTCGGGCGGCGGGGCCCACTACATGGTCGTGCCGCTGTCCGAATGCCGGATCGTCGACACCTGGAACGCGACGGGGCTCGCGGGCACCGGCAGCAACGACATCGTCGTCGAGGACGCGTTCGTCCCCGACCATCGGATCGCGCCGATGCTGGCGCTGAGCGCGGGCCAGGGTCCGGGCCGCGCGGTCAATCCGGGCTATCTCTACCGGCTGCCGCAGATGGCGGTCTTCAGCTTCAACCTGATCGGCGTGGCGATCGGCGCGGCGCGGGGTGCGGTCGAGCATCTGACCGCGACCATGCGCCCGACCAGCAGCGCCACCGGGGCGCCGCTCGCCCGCCAGCAGAGCATCCAGCTCAGGATCGCCGAGTCGATGGCCGAGATCGATGCCGCCTACGCGCTGGTCGACCGGAACCGGCACGAGATCATCGACTGGGCGGAGGCCGATGCGCTACCCGCCGTCGAGGAGCGGGTGCGCTATCGCCGGGACAACGCGTTCGCGGCGATGGCCTGCTGCCGGGCGATCGAACGCGTGCAGCCGATACTGGGCGGGCGCGGCCTGGCCGCGGGCGACCCGGTCAACCGCGCCTGGCGCGACGCCAACGCGGTCGCGCGCCACATCGCGCTCATCTGGGACATCGCCGGTGCGATCCAGGGCGCGGTGGCGCTCGGCCTGCCCTGCCCCGACCCGTATGTCTGACCGCGCCGCCGGGGGCGGGGCGATCGCCTAGAGGTCGTATTCGATCCCGGCCTCGTCGAGCTGGCGCAGCAGCGCCGGCCACTCGCGTTGCCCGCATCCGGACCCGCTGCTCTGCCCGGCGGTGTGCTCGCAGACCTCCTTGGTCGGATAGTGAATCCGGGCGCCGGAAGCGGTCGCCGCGAGCAGCGTGAGCTGCGCCGAGCAAACCTTCTCCAGGAAATACATCAGCACCCAGGCCTCGGCGACCGACCCGCCGGTGGTGAGCAGGCCGTGGTTGCGGAGGATCATCGCCTTCTTGTCGCCGATGTCGCGCACCAGCCGCTCGCGCTCCGAAAGGTCGAGCGAGATGCCCTCGAACTCGTGATAGGCGACGCGGCCGTAGAACATCATCGAGTCGAGATTGGTGAAGATCAGCCCGTCCTCCAGCGCCGAGACGCCCATGCCCGCCTCGGTGTGGGTGTGGAGCACGCAATGCGCGTCCTCGCGGGCGGCGTGGACGGCGCTATGGATGGTGTAGCCCGCATCGTTGATCCCGTAGGGGGTGTCGTCGAGGATGTTGCCGTCGAGATCGATCTTCACCAGGTTGGACGCGGTCACCTCGTCCCAGCGCAGCCCCAACGGGTTGAGCAGGAAGTGGCGTTCCGGGCCGGGGATGCGCGCCGATATGTGGTTGTAGATCAGCGTCGTCGTCCAGCCATACATATGCGCGAGACGATAGGCGGCCGCCAGGTCCACCCGGGTCTGCCATTCCTCCTGGCTGACCCTGTCCCGCAGCGAAATGCCGACAATGTCGTGAACGGCGGTGGCATTCATGATGGGGCTCCGAATTCCATGGATCTCCGGAGTCTAGCCCTTTCCCGCAGCGAACGGAACGGGCGGCCGAAGCGATTGGAGTCTTCCCGCCGGCAACGATAACCTGCGCGGCAGGACCTCCGCATCGTCGGTTGGTCGACAAGGGAAAAGCGAACCGAGGAGATTTCTTTCATGCGCAGACTTCTTTCGACAGGCCTGGTGGCAGCGGCTCTGGTTGCGACCTCGGCTGGCGTCGCCACCGCCAAGCAACTCCTGTTCAGCATCATCGGCGCGCCCAAGGCCGTGATGAACGCGGTCATGCTGCCGGAATGAACCAAGGACGTCGCGGAAGCGACCGGTGGCAAGATCAAGCTCAAGATCCTCCTGAAGCCGGTTGCGCCGCCGCCTCGCTTGTACGACGCGACGACGCAGGGCGTCACCGATTCGGCGGTGATCATGAACGCCTTCATCCAGCGCCGGGCGCCGCTGGTGCAGATCTCCATGCTGCCGTTCCTGTTCACCGATTCCGAGGCCCATGGCGTGGCGATGTGGCGGACGCAGCAGAAATTCTTCAACAACGCGAAGGCCGACGAATACGGCGACGTCCAGCTGCTCGGGTTCTTTTCCGGCATGGGCGGACAGATCTGTAGCCTGAAGGAACCGATCCGCAGCCTCGACTATTTGCGGACGCTCAAGCTTTGGTCGTTGCCCGGCGGAGCGGCCAAGACGCTGTCGGCGCTCAAGGTCGCCGTGGTGCCGGGACCCGCCGTGCGGATGTATCCGATCGTCTCCAAGCGCACCGTCGACGGCTGGGCATCGCTCCCGGTGTCGGACGCCTACACGTTCAATATCCTCGGCGTCACCAAATCCTGCACCCTTCTCGAGGGCGGGCTCGGCCAGGCGACATTCTCGGTGATGATGAACAAGGATGTTTGGAACGGGCTGAAGAGGGCCGAACAGCAGCAGGTCATGTCGGCTTCGGGCGAGACGCTGGCCCGCACCGGCCGGCACTGGCAGGCGGTGGCTATGAAACAGCGCGCGGACTTCGTGAAGGCCGGCAAGCAGCTGGTCGCCGCGCCTCCCGATTTCCTCGCCGCGCTTCGGAGGGCCGCGCGGCCCCAGCATGACCAGTGGATCGCCATGGCCAACGGCAAGGGAATCGACGGCAAGGCGGCCTACGATTACTTCGTCGAACAGTCGAAGACCGCGCATAAGTGACTTGAAGGATCCGGAATCCGGACCATTCGCGAACCGACCGCAAGACCATGGATGACAAAATCCAGCAGGGACCGGGCGCCGACACGGGCGCCCGGCCGGCCCTGTTCGTTCGCCGGTCGCTCGGCTGGATGGTCGCGGTCGTGCTCAGCTTCATGATGGCGCTGACCGTCGTCGACGTTACCGGCCGGTTCGTGTTCAACAGTCCGGTCCCCGGCAGCTTCGAGGTGATGGAGTTTTGTCTGGCCATCGTGGTGTTTTCCGCCCTTCCCTTGGTCACCTGGGACCGCAGGCACATCACGGTCAGCCTGTTCGATGCCTATTTCCAGCGCTCGGGCTATCGCGCCCAGCAATGCCTCATACAGCTCGCCAGCCTGCTCGGCATGGGCATCGTCTGCTGGCGCATGTGGGACCAGGGGAACCGGCTCCACCAGACGCAGGCGATCACCGGCTATCTGGAATGGCCGGTCGCGCCGATCGCCTATTTCATGTCGATCCTGGCGGGGCTGTCGGCGCTGCTCATCGTCATGCTCTTGTGGCGCGCGGTCGCCGGAAGGCCGTACCCCGCCTATGACGATGGCGGCGGCGAGCCGTCGGGATAGACCCGCGGATGGTCGAATCGCTCATCGGATTCGGCGCCATCCTGGGCCTTGCCTTTCTCGGAATCCCGCTCGGCGTCTCGATGCTCCTGGTGGGAATCGCCGGGTTCATCTTCGTCCGCAACATGACGGCGGCGCTGTCGATGGCCGGCCAGCAGGTCCTCGACCTGTCCACCACCTACGGCTTCACGGTCCTGCCTTTGTTCGTCCTCATGGGGACATTCATCCATCGCGCCCGGCTATCGGAAGAACTCTACGACGCCACCAATGCCTGGCTCGGACACCGCCGCGGCGGGCTGGCCATGGCCACCATCGGCGCCTGCGCCGGTTTCGCGGCCGTCTCGGGGTCTTCCCTCGCGACGGCGGCAACCATGAGCAAGGTCGCCATGGCGCCGATGCGCCGGTTCAAATACGCCGACAGCCTTGCGGCGGGAACCATCGCGGCCGGCGGAACCTTGGGCATTCTCATCCCGCCGAGCGTGCCGATGGTCATCTACGGGATCCTGACCGAGACCGATATCGGCAAGCTCTTCGTTGCCGGCGTGATTCCTGGAATCCTCCTGGTGCTGCTCTATTTCGGCGCCATCGGCATTCTGACGGCGCTCAAGCCCGAGATGGGGCCGCCCGGAGAGCGGACCCCCTGGGCGCTGCGCTGGCGCGCCCTCGGAAAGGTCTGGGGCGTGGTCGTCCTGTTCCTCCTGGTCCTCGGCGGCATCTATCTCGGGATATTCACCCCGACCGAGGCCGCCGCCATCGGCGCGGCGGGAGCCATGGTGTTCGCGTTGGGGCGGCGAAAACTCGCACTCCCGGCAATGCTCGGCGCCCTGATCGATGCCGGGCGAACCACGGCCATGATCTTCATGGTCGGGTTCGGCGCGCTGGTGTTTTCAAATTTCATCAACCTGGCGGGGCTGCCGGACGCCATGGTGGAGCTGATCCACGCCTTCGACGTTCCGGTCATCGGCGTGGTGCTCATCATTTGCGCGATCTACATCGTGCTCGGCTGCGTCTTCGACAGCCTCGCCATGCTGCTGCTGACGGTTCCGGTGTTCTTCCCGATCGTCGATTCGCTCGGCGTGGATCCCATATGGTTCGGCATCGTGATCATCATCGTTGTCGAGATCGGGCTGATCACCCCGCCGATCGGCATGAACGTCTTCATGGTCAAGACGGTTCTTGAGGACGTCGAGATCTGGACCATCTTCAACGGCGTCTGGCCTTTCCTGGCGGCCACGCTGGTCGGGCTTGCGCTGATCCTCGCCATCCCCGACATCGCGTTGCTGCTGCCGAATCTGATGCTGAACCTCCGCTAGGAACCGCGCTGCCCGGGATCACTCGGCGCCGTGGCCGCCGCCATACCCGCTGGGCTCCGCCGGATGCCAGCCCGCCAGGTCCTCGTCACGCGGCCGAAAAATGTCCACCCGCAGCGGATAGCAGGCCGCCGAGTCGCTGGAATGGCCGGCGCCGCAATCCCCGCCGGGGCAGGTGGACAACCCGACCAGCAGGTCGATCTCCGCGAACAGCTCGATGAAATCGCCGGCCCGCGCCGGGCTCGCCTTCATGAAGTACCGGTTGGTGTCGCGCGTGTAGCCGGTGCACATGAAGACGTTCACCACGTCGTGCACATGCCTCTCCGCCTCGTTCAGCGACAAACCCCTGGCCGCCGCCAAAGCGCGGGTCAGGGTCGAGTGGCAGCAATAGCGATAGTCCCCGCCGGTCAGCAAATGGGCGGTGTAGGGGTCGCAGCGGGTGCCGATCACGTCGTGGACGCCGGCCCCGAACTCGTCGAAGCCGTACCAGTCCAGGGTGTCGTGGGTGATGGTGGCCATCGGGCGCAACCACGGAAAGCTGCTCCACAGGCGGTCGCCGGTGCTGACATGGGTGGCGTGCAGCGCGCGCGTCTTGCCGCTGTAGAACCGTTCCGAAAGATCGGCCGCGTTCCACAGGTTCAGGTCGCCGACCTGCGAGCCGTCGGGGGTGACGATGCGGATCAGATGCCCGGCCGGAACGTCGAACGCGCGCGCGTCGCGCGGCGGCACGACAATCTCGTCGACCAGGGTCATGCCGCCGCGCACGGTCTCGTAGAACGTCCGGTCATAAGGCGGCAGCCGGTCCACGGTGTAGACCGTGACCGGCTCGACCGCGCGCCGCGCTGCGGCATCCGCGGGTTCCGGGTACTGCGCTTCGATCGCCATGCTTCGCTCCTTTGATTCGCCAGCGTCAATCGACGGGGTCGCGTTGCCAGCGCGCGAGGAGGTCGGCGGAACCGACCACGTCGCCGAAATGCATCTCGACGCAGCGCAGCGTCTTGTCATGCAGATCGCGGTCGAACGAGCCAACGCAGTCGCCGGGAACGACGACGTAGTAGCCGCGCGCCGATGCATCGCGAAGGGACGACTCCACGCAGACATGGGTCTGGACGCCCGCCACGACCACCGTCCGGATGCCGCGGTCGCGCAGGATCTGGTCCAGCCCGGTGCCGGCGAAGGCGCTGTGGCGGTGCTTTTCCATCACCAGGTCGCCGGGCCCGGGGCTCACCCGGTAGAACTCGGCGCCCCAGCTGCCGGAAACGCAATACGCCTCGGCGATGCCGCGCGCGACCTGGCGGGCGTGGATCGGCGGCGACAGATAGGCGCGGTCGTAATCCGCCTTGATCCAGATGACGAGCGCGCCGGCGCGCCGGGCGGAAGCGGCCAGGTTTTCGATCGGCGCGGCCACCGCCCGGCAGTCGGCGGCGTCCTTGCCGAGATTGACCTCGGTGTGTCCGCCCGGAGCGCAGAAATCGTTCTGCATGTCGATCACCAGCACCGCCGTGTGGACGGGCTCGACCACCTCGGACAGTCCGGTCAACAGGTCTTGTGGCATGGCCGTTTTCCTCGCAATGTGAACCTAGGCTTGGCCGCGATTGACCGTCAACGCAGGGAATCCGCCGATGGCGACCGCTTCTCGACCGACCGGCAAGGGAGTTCGGCAAGACGAACGCGAGGCCGCGCTGGTCGATCTCCGGCATACGCTCGACTGGATGGGCGACGAAATCCATGTCATCGAGGCGCCGGTCGATCCGATCGTCGAGATGGCCGCCATCAGCAAGGCCTTCGACAACTCGAAGGCGCTGGTCGCCGAAACCGTCCGGGGCCACCCCGACGCGCGGCTGATCTCCAATTTGTGGGCGACGAAGGAGCGCTGCGCGCGCCTGTTCGGGGTCGACGAATTCAAGGACATCAAGTTCAAGCTGCTCGAGTCGCTCCGCGCACCGATCGCGCCGCGCGAGGTGTCGCCCGACGCGGCGCCGTGCCAGGAGGTGGTGCTGCACCGCGAGGCCTTCGGGCCCGTCGAGGACATCCTGCCGCTCACCACCCACACCGAGGACGACGGCGGGCGGTTCTTCGGCAACGGCGTCCACTTCATCGGCCCGCCCTGGGTGCCGGGCGGCGGCACCCAGTTTTCCTTCTACCGCATGGCGTTCCGCGACGGCCAGGAATACGCCTCCGTCAACATGGTCCCGGGCGGCCAGGGAGACGCCATCTGCCGGCGATGGCCGGGCGAGAGAATCCCGGTGACGATAAATATCTGCCCGCCGCCGGCGATCGAGATGCTGGGCTATTCGACGTTCAACTCGATCGTCTTTCCGGGCTTTACCGACGAAATCGGCATGGCCGGCGCGCTGCAGGGCTCCCCGGTCGAGATCGTCAAGGCGCGGACCGTGGACGCCTACGCCATCGCCCGGTCGGAATGGGTGCTCGAAGGCTACATCCTCGAGGGCCAGCGCGTATGGGAGACCGACGAGGCCGAGGCGCTCGGCCGACAGGGCGAGGCTCCGCTCCACCCCGAATGGGCGCGCTACATGGGCCGTGCCTACCGTACGCCGCGCGCGTTCGAGTTGACCGCGATCACGCACCGGGTGGACAAGCCGTACTTCTTCGTCCCCATCCTGGGCTCCATCTGGTACCAGTGCTCCTATGTTTGCGCCTCGATTTACGAGATGTGCGAGCGGATGGCGCCGGGCTTCGTCCAGGATGTCGCGATCTGGACCGGGCTCACCAACTGGGGCGGCGTCGTCATCCAGGTCAGGAAGCAGCGGCGCTCCGACGAAGGGCTCCAGCGCAACGTCATGGGCGCCGTCATGACCACTCATCGGGGCTTGCGCCTCTGCGTCGTGGTCGACGAGGACATCGACATCTGGGAGCCGGAAGACGTCGTCTGGGCCATGGAATCCCGGGTCAGCCCGGGCCGCGACATCGTCGTCTACAACGAGTTCTCGCGCGGCCAGGCGTTCCAGCCGTCCGAGCTCAAGACCGGCCAGATCTCGGTCTCCGACGGCGGCATCGGGCTCGACGCGACGGTGCCCATCGAACACAAGGAACGCTATCGGCGCGCCGTATACCCGACCGCCGGCCTCGACCTTTCCAAATGGTTCACCGATGCCGAGTGCGAAGACCTGCGGTCGCGCCAGGATCCCTATTTCCGCTACCTCGCGAAGACCGGATACGCCTGACGGTGGCGGCGGCGGACGCGGAATACCGGAGCATTTACCGGGCGATCGCCGAAAACGCGCACGACCGTCCCGACAAGACCTATCTGGAGAGCGTCGACGACGGCCGCGCGGTCAGCTACCGCGAGCTCTTCGCCACCACAAACCGGCTTGCCCGCTGGCTCGCCGACATGGACGTCGGCGCCAACGATCGGGCGATGCTGCTCGCCGGCAACGGGATCGAGCAGGCTTTGGCCTTTCTCGGCATCCTCCGCCATGGCGCCTGCGCCTGTACGGTCAATCTGGAGATGAACCGGCGCCATTTGGCCGGGATCGTCGCCGCGGTGAAGCCAAGAATCGTGGTGTACGAGGAAGACGCCCAGATCGAAGATATCCTGGCGGGGTACCCGGGCCCGAAGCTGCCGCTTGGCGCATGGTCGCCCGGGGGCGGATCGGGCCTGTTCGGCGAGATCGCCGGTTTCGATCCCGCCGATCCCGGCCCGGCCCGTTCCGGACCGGATGACGACGCGGTGATCTTCTATACCTCGGGCACCGACGCGGTACCCAAGGGAGTGGTCTATTCGCACGCGACGCTGTTTCACAACACCGATGCCGGCGCTCTGGCGATGGATTTGGGCGAACGGGACAAGGTGCTCGAATTCCGGTCCTGCGCCTGGGTTTCGGCGCAGGAGATCGGTCTTGTCGGACCTTTGATCCGGGGTGCCACGGCGGTGCTCGCGCGACGCTTCTCGCGGAGCCGCTATCTCGGCTGGATCCGGGACCGCGGCGTCACGATCGGGGCCTGCGTGCCGGCCGGGATCAACATGCTGCTGGCGAAGCCCGTCGACCTGCGGGGCGCCGACCTGCCGAGCCTCCGCTACATCACGTCGAGCTCGGCGCCGCTGCTGTCGGACGACATGAGGGCGTTCGAGCGGCGCTACGGCATCGTCGTCGCCCCAAGCTTCGGGGCGAGCGAGCTCGGCTGGGTGTGCGGCTCCAACGGCGCGGACCGCAAGGTCGGAACCGTGGGCCAGCCCACCAAGCACCAGCTCGTCGAGGTGGTCGATGAAAGCGGCGCTCCGCTGCCGCCCGGCGCGGTCGGCGAGATCCGGGTGACCAGCGCCACCCAGGGGATGAGCGGATATTTGCGGGAAGACGGGACCGTGGAACGCACGCCGCCGGGGCCCAGGATGTCCGGCGATCTGGGCTTCCTCGACGCCGACGGCTATCTCAGCATCACCGGCCGCGCGCGCGACGTGATCATCCGGAGCGGTGTCAACATCTCGCCGCTCGAGATCGACGCCGTCCTCGCCGGGCATCCGTTTGTGGCCGAAGCGTGCACCATCGGCGTGCCCGAACAAGTCCACGGGGAGGCCGTCGTCAGCCATGTCGTGCCGGCGCCGGGGGCGGCACCCACCGAGGAGGAACTGCGGGAGCACTGCGCGGCCCGGCTTCCCGCGGCCAAGGTCCCGGCCCGGATCGTTTTCCGCGCCGCGCTCCCCCGCAACGATCGCGGCAAGCTCGACCGCAACGCGCTGCGGGCGGAATGGCGCGGGCGGAACTCAACGCCCCTGTCGAGCGTCTGACCGCTTAGCGGGGATACTTGCCGGCGATCACGTCGTCGGTCACCTCTCGCCCGATCCTGCGCAGCCGGTCGAGATCGGCCGCGGCGTCGTTCTCCCTCGGAGCGGCCACGATCGTATCGTGCGCGAAGGTGCGGATCGGCCCGTCGGCGCGCTGCGCCGGGGGCACGGGATCGCGGCCCTCCGCGACGTCGCGGACTCCCCGGCGCACCAGGCCGCGGAACAGGCTCACGCCGCGGTCGGTGGCGCCCAGATGCTCGCGGGCGTGAACGGCGGTCGCGCCGATGCCGACCTGGGCGTCGTAGTCGCCCGGCAGGCGCTGGCGCTCGGCGTAGGGACGGTCCGGCATCTGGCCGAAATCCGTGCCCATGTAATACTTGTCCATGTCGGGAGGATCGATCTCGTCGTAATGGTTGAAGCCGATATTCATGGTGTGGGTGTCGTCGAGCGGCACCGCCCAGATCGACTGCATCGGGCGCGAGAAGGTCTTGGGCACCTCGCCGGTCTCGAAAGTGGGCGCGAGCTGGTGCAAATTGGGCATGATCATCTCGGTCGAGCGCACCCAGACATTGCCGCCGATCCGGCGCACCCCGACATACATCATGCCGAGCGGGTTCTCGCGGAAATCGAGCTCGGGGAGGACGCCGAAGGATTCGGTGAAGTTGATGCTGTGCAGGAACGAGGTGTGCACCGGGTCCATGGCGTTTTCCTTCACCTGGATCCAGTTGCACGGCAGCACGTTGCCGCCCCACGGCTCGAGCCGGTAGTTGTCGAGCTCGAAGCTGTCGTAGACCGGGAATGGCGGGCGCGCCTCCGCCGGGCCCATATAGGCGAAGACCAGACCCCTGAACTCCCGGACCGGATAGGCGCCGTGCCACAGCCGGTCCTTGAGCGTGCTGTCGGCGGGCTCGCCCGGGGTCTCCAGGATCCTGCCGTTCACGTCGAACACCCAGCCGTGGTAGCAGCACATGATGCCGCGTTCCCGGACGATGCCGAATTCGAGCGACGTGCCCCGGTGCGAACAGTTGAGCGCCAAAAGCCCGATGCGGCCGGACTTGTCCCTGAACAGCGCGAGGTCCTCGCCGAGCACGCGGACCCGGTGCGGCACGTCCTCCAGATCGGCGGTGAACGCGATCGGGTGCCAGAACCGACGGAGATACTCGCCCCCCGGCGTGCCCGGACCGACCTGCGTCAGCTCCTTGTCCACGGCGAGCTTGTCGAGCGCCGCCCGATATCCCGCGTACTCGCCCCTGAGAAAGGTCGCGCGTTTCGCCATCTCCGGCTCCCCTGGAGACAATCGCCCTTGACCGGTGCCGGCCGGGTTTGCCGCCCCGGCCGCGATGCTATCCTGAGCGCCGATCATATTACCGGGAGGCTCGAATGCCCAAGCGCAGCTACATCAACCCCGAGAGCGTCGTCGCGCCGCCGGGCAACTTCTCCTGGGTCGTGCAGGCGGACAAGACCCTCTATCTCGCGGGCCAGGTCGGGATCGACAAGGACGGCAAGACCGTCGATCCCAACGACGCGGGCGCCCAGGTGAAGCAGGCGCTCTACAACATCGACGCGACGCTGCGCGAATTGGGCGGCACGCTCGACAATATCGTCCGCACCACGACCTATGTCGTGGGCAGGGAGAACCTCGAGGGCGCCCGCGCCGGGCGCAAGGCGGTCATGGACGAGGGGCTGATGACCAACAAGCCGGCCAACACCCTGGTGGTGATCTCGGGGCTCGCGGACGAAGACTGGCTGGTGGAGATCGAGTCCATCGCCGTCCTCGATTGAAGAGGCTCAGTGTAGCGAGCGGATCATGCCGCCGTCGACGATCACCGTCGCGCCGTTGATGTAGGACGCCCGCTCCGAGGCCAGGAAGGCAACGACGTCCGCTATCTCGTCGGGCTTGCCGACCCGCCCGAGCGGCACCGTCGCCTGGTGCTTGGCGGCGTATGCTTCTTCGGTCATGCCGGCGTTTTTCGAGCCCGCGAGGAAGCGCTCGGTCATGATGCGGCCCGGCGCGACGCAGTTGAACAGCACATTGTCCTTGCCCATGGTGACGGCGAGCGACTTGAACAGGCCGACGATACCGGGCCTGAGCGCGTTGGAGAGCTCGAGCCGATCGACCGGCTGGCGCACCGACGACGAGACGATTGTCAGCACCCGGCCCCATCGCCTCTCCCGCATGCCGGGCAGCACGCCCCGGATCAGGCGGACCGTCGACATCATGGTGACGTCGAAGCCTTCCTGCCAGTGATCGTCGTTCAGCGCGTCGAAACCGCCGCGCGGCGGCCCGCCGTTATTGGCGAGCAGGATGTCGACACCTCCCATGGCCTCCGTAACCTCGGACAACAGGCGGTCTACATCCTGAGAACGCGCCACGTCGGCGACGAACGCCGTCGCCTCGCCGCCGGTTTCGGCGGCGATGTCGCGCGCGGCCGCCTCGACCGCGGCGCGCCCGCGCGCGCAGATGGCGACCCGCACGCCCTCCGCCGCCAGCGCCAGGGCGCAGGCATATCCGATCCCCCGGCTCGCGCCCGTCAGGAGCGCGACCCTGCCCTCGATTCCAAGATCCATGCCGGCTTACCTCTTCGGGAACGCTGGCATTGCCGACGGTCACCGTCAACGACCGGCGGGGATCGATCTATTCCGCGGCGGTTTCCAGCCCGGCGCCGGTCACGGCGGGACGGCGCGCGTTCTCGACCATGAATTTTCGCCAGGCCACCACGCCCGCATCGCTGCGCGACAGCTGTTCGGCATGCGAACGCACGCCCTCGACGATTCGCTTGTCCTGGTCCGAGAACACCCAGTCATGGACCCAGGATTGCCAGAGCGCCCAGCCGATCCGGTCCAGCAGGGTCGCCAAAGCGTGGCGCCGGCGGAACGCGTTCAATGAGTAGAACAATGTCGTTTCCGCATCGACCGGCGTCACCCAGCGGCACATGAAATAGTCTCCGGCCGGCCGGCCCACCAGCGTCACCGCCGGCAGGCGGGACATGTGCCGGTACTCGATGCCGTGGCGTTTTGCCGCCGGCGCCGTCTCCGGATCCATTTCCTTGCCCCGGCCGCGCGGTTTCAGCCTGCGCCAAAACGCCTCCCGGGGCGGCGGAAAGGGACCCAGGCCGGGAAAGCGTGCCTCGGTGATGCCGTCGCGCGCGGTGTAGCCGAGGCCCTTGGAATCCTCCAGCTTCGCTGTCGCGATACGACTGGCGAAGGGGAAGATCGGCTGGAAAATCAGCTCGGGCGAGTTCCGGTGCACGAAGGGCGCGTGCAGGTCGTAGCAAAGATTGTCGTTCAGGACGCGCCAGTTGCAGCGATAGGTCCGCCAGGTCGAAATCGTGTGCCATTCGTCGGCGTCGGCCAGGCAGTCCGGCAGGTCGTCCTCGAGCGGCACGGCCTCCATGTCGCCGACGAACAACCAGATCACCCCACGATGTTCGCGCACCGGATAGGCCCTCACTTGAGCCTCGTCGGGAATCGCGGTGTCGGGGCCTTCCATGAGCTTGGCGACGCAGTTTCCGGTTGCGCCGGCGTAGGTCCAGCCATGATAGGGACAGGTCAGCGTACCGGTGCCGGGATAGAGGCATTTCCCCTGCGACAGCCGCGCGCCGCGATGCGCGCATCGATCTCTCAGCGCGTAAATCCTTCCCTTGTCGCGAAACAGGACCACGTCCTCGCCGAGCAGCCTGACCGCCTTGGGTCGCCGGCGCAGCCGCCACGTCGCCAGCGCGGGGTACCAGTAGTTGCGAAAACCCAGCTCCGGCAGCCCGGTCCCGGCATAGACGTCGGCTCCGGGTTGAATTTCTGTGCTCACTCGGAATTCCCGGAATGGATTCGGGGTGCGAACCGCTCTTACGCGAGAATGATGCCGCCGATCGAATCGCGGTTCAAGACGCTCACCGGCCCTCGTTCCCGAAGCCGTCGTCGACCACCACATCGAGAAGCGTCGGACCGTCGCGCCGGGTCGACTCGGCGATGGCGGGTGCGATGTCGTCGGGGTCCTCGATCCGCTGGGCGGGCACGCCCATCGCGCGGGCGAGCCCGGTGAAGTCGATCGGCGGGTCCTTGAACTCCATGCCGGTGTAGTCCTCGACGCCGTGAAACGCCTTCAACCGCTCCTTGATGATGCGGTAGCCGCCATTGTTGGCGATGACGTAGGTGATCGGGCACTTCGCGTTCGCGGCGGTCCACAGCGCCTGGATGCTGTACATGGCGCTGCCGTCGCCGACGACGGCGACGACCGGCCGGTCCGGCAGCGCAAGCTGCACCCCCACCGCCCCGGCCATCGCGAAGCCGATGCCGCCGCTGCCAAGACCGAACAACGCCTTGGCGTCGCGGAACGGGTAGAGCCCGGGCAGGGCGCGGCCGCTCAGGATCCCTTCCTCGACGATGACCGCATTTTCCGGCAGGGCATCGACGATCCGGAGCATCGCCAGCTCCGGCGGTATCGGCGTTGCTCCGCCATGCGCCAGCGCGCGGGCGCGGAGGGCTTCGCGCTTGGCGGACCAGTTGGACGTCTTGAGCGCTGCGATCGAAGCCGCCGCCTTGCCGGCCCCTTCGGCGCCCCGCCTGGTTTCGATTGCCGCGGCCAGGGCGGCAAGCGATTCCTTCACATCGGCGCGCAGCGCGATCTCCGCCGGGTAGTTCTTGCCCATCTCCCAGTCCCGCAGACCGAGCTGCACCAGCGCCATGCCGTCGGGCATCGGGTCGGTCTCGCTGAACACCGACATGCGGAGCACGTCCGAGCCCATGCAGAACATCAGGTCGTAGGGCGCGAGCGTCGCGCGGACATCCCGCTGATCGCGCGTGAGCCCGCCCATGAAGGCCGGATGCTCGGAGAGGAAGTGGGCGCCGTCGCACACCGTCTGCTGGTACACCGGCGCGCCCAGCAGCTCGGCGACCGCCGCCGCTTCACCGAGCGCGTCCGAGGTCGCGATCTCGTGCCCGGCCAGGAGGACCGGGCGGCGCGCCGCGAGCAGTCGGTCGGCGAGGCGGTCGAGCGCCGCGTCGCTTGGACGGCCGGCGGTGTCCACCCGTGTCGGTTGGCCGAGCTCGAGCGCATCCTGCTGGTTGAGAACGTCGCCCGGCAGCGAGATGAAGACGGGTCCGGTCGGCGGGGTCATCGCGACCTTCGCCGCGCGCCGCAGGATGCGGGGCATGTCCTGGAGCCGGTTGACCTCCACCGCCCATTTGACGACCGGCTGGGCGATCGGCACCAGCGGGGCGTAGAGCATCGGCTCGGTGAGGCCGTGCCCCTGTTCCTGCTGCCCGGCGGTGACGATGATCGGCGAGCCCATCCAGTTGGCGTTGAAGAGCGAGCCCATCGCGTTGCCGAGCCCGGGGGCGACATGGACGTTGCAGGCGCTGAGATGGCCGGAGGCGCGCGAGTAGCCGTCCGCCATCGCCACCACCAGCGCCTCCTGCAGCGCCATCACATAGGTGATCGCCGGGCGGTCCGGCAGCGCGGCCATGACCGGCAGCTCGGTGGTGCCGGGGTTGCCGAACAGATGCGACACCCCCTCGCTCTCAAGCAGCGCGAGAAAGGCCTCGCGGCCGAATATCGTGTTCACGGTGTCGGGCATGATGCTCTCGGGAAACTCGGATCCATCCTGGAGGATGGAGATTTCTCGATGCCGCGGCAACCGGACAGCGGGGCGAGGTCCCGACCGGCCTACACGGTCCGGTGGCGGCGGACCGCGAACGCGTAGACGACCAGCGCGAACAGGGAGGAGAGCAGGACTCCGTGGGCCAGCGCCGTCTGGGTGCCGTCGGTGGTCAGCGCGGCGACGATCATCCCGACCGCCGCGCCGGCGACCTGCTGGGCAAAGCCGATCAGGGACGATGCCGCGCCCGCGATGCGGGGGAAAGGCTGCAACGCGCCGGCGACCGACTGGGGGTATATGAAAGAAAACGAAAACAAGCAGAAGAACATCGGACCGATCACCGCCAACCAGTGGTGAATCCCGGCCCAGCCGAGCCCGGCGAGCAGCAGTCCGGACAGCGACGCCCCGTACACGCCCCATCTCAGCAGGCGGTCCACGCCAAGGGGCGCCACCAGGCGGGCGCCCGCCAGCATCCCTATCATGGAGCCGATCATGCAGCCGGCGAACATGTAGGCATAGTCGGTCTCGGACTCGCCGAAGAACGTGATGATCACGTGCGGCGAGGCGGCGAGGAAGGAGAACAGGATGCCGTAGGCTGCGGCGGCGCAGCCGGTGTAGGCCCAGAAGGCCGGGCTGCGGGAGATTTCCGCGAAATTCCTCAGCATCGGCGCGATGCGGAGGGCATCGGGGTCGGTCCGGTCCAGGGTCTCCCCGAACGCCAGCCCGAACAGCATCGCGATCAGGACGCTGTAGGCGGCGATGAACAGGAACATCGCGTTCCAACCGAAGGACACCGTCAGATGGGCCCCGACGATCGGTGCGAACAGCGGTCCGAAACAGAAAAAGAACAGCAGCAGCGAGATCACGCGCGCCGCGTCGCCGCGCTCGTAGCGGTCCCGGATGACGGCGCGGGCAACGATAAACCCCGACGCCGCCGCCATGCCGTGCACGAACCGAAACGCCAT
The DNA here is from genome assembly GCA_965205995.1 of Alphaproteobacteria bacterium. Lineage (GTDB taxonomy): Bacteria > Pseudomonadota > Alphaproteobacteria > MPNO01 > MPNO01 > MPNO01. The sequence continues at coordinate 1,918,937 of OZ242200.1, forward strand.
CAGCATTTCAACGGTCTCGGCAAGGGCGCAGCCCAGCGCCGCGACGGCGGTGACCAACAGCCCCGCGATGATGACCGGTTTCCTGCCGAACCGGTCCGACAACGGGCCCGGCAATAGCTGGCCCACGGCAACCCCGATCATGAACAGGCTGAGGCTGAGCTGCACCAGCGTGCGGGTGGAACCCAGCGCCTCGACCATGGCGGGCATCGCCGGAAGCGTGCCGTCGATCCCCATCGCGGTGGCCAACGAGGTCAAGGCGAGGAGAGCCGCCACCCCGACGCTGCCCGAAGACTTCACGGGCGATCTTCAGGATCGGCCATGTTTCCGTCCCTTCCCTGCCGAGACCGCCGGCTTGCCTGTCCGAACGGCGCCGAAGATCGAACCCGACCCGGGCCGCCAGCATCCAAGATTACCCACCGCACCGGCGCTTGACCAAACCGTTTCCCGCCCCGACCGCACAGGCATTGGCCGAGTGGCGGGAATCTGCCGAGCTTTCGGAAGCACGTGGCGCGCCGGGTCGGGCCGCCGGAAGACACCCGCCCGCGGCCATTCTTACCTGTCCCCGGGGCCGGTGATATGGTCGCCGACTGCGGATCGGACGATTGTCGCGGCATTCGGCATATCGAAGAGAAACGGGTATGGGATGCTCCTGACGCTGAAGCGCATGTTACGGCGCAGCATCGCCCGGTCCTGGCGGCTGTCGAAGCTCCGGTATCGTCTTCATGGGGTGTCGCTCACCGGCGCTCCGGACGACGAGGTCTGGTACTTCGCATTCGGGGCCAACATGAACGACGCCGTGTTCCGCGAGCGCCGCCTCATTCGCCCTCTCGAATGGCGCGTCGGCCGGATCAAGGACTATCGCCTGCGCTTCAACCTGGAAGGACGGCCGAGGGGCAAGGCCGCACCGGCGAATATCGAACCCTGTCCCGGCGAAGAGGTCTGGGGCGTGGTCTACCGGGTTACCCGGCGCGATCTCGTCCGGCTCGACAGCACCGAAGGCGTGCCGGGAGGATTCTACCGCCGGCTGTGGCTGGGGGCCGAGGATGCCGACAAGCGCCCCATCGAGGCGTTCGCATACATCGCTCAAGGCAAGGAAACCGACGGGACCCCGTCCCTGCGCTATATCACCCTCCTGCGCGAGGGCGCCCGCGCCCATGGGTTGCCCTGTCACTGGGTAGACAGGCTCGAACGGGTCCGGCCCGCCGACGGGTAGCGCCGCCCGGAGATCGATGCATTTTCAGGCCGGGAGAGATCGCCAATGTCCAGGAAGATCGCAATCGTCGGAAGCGGCGCCAACGGCACCTCGATCGGCGTCGATATCGCCAGGGCCGGCTACGATGTGACACTGATCGACCAGTGGCCGGCACATGTCGAGGCGATGCGCAGGAACGGCGCCACCATCGCGATGCCGGAGGAGACCATCGTCCAGGAGGTCGATGCCCTCCATATTTGCGAGGTCTGCACCCTCAGAGAGCCGTTCGATATCGCGTTGATCGTAACCAAGGCCTATGACGCCCGCTGGTCCAGCCAGCTCATCGAGCCCTGGCTGAAGAGCGACGGCCTTCTGGTCGCCGTCCAGAACGGCATGACCGCCGAAATCGTCGCCGAGGTGGTGGGTCCGGAACGCACCCTGGGATGCGTCATCGAGATTTCATCGGGGCTGTTCACGCCGGGGATCGTCGAACGCCATTCGCCGCCCGACCGTTCCTGGTTTGCCGTCGGAAGCTTTCACCCCGCCACCGAAGGACGCGAGGCGGAGGTGTTCGAACTCCTGTCCCATGCCGGCGCCTGCGAGATCAGCGACGACATATTGGCGGCCAAGTGGATGAAGCTGGTCAGCAACTGCACCACGCTGGCGACGACCGCATGCCTCGGTCTCTCGATAATGGATGCGGAGACCGTCCCGGGAATGCGCGCGTTCATGCTGCGCGCGGGTCAGGAAGCGATGGATGTCGGTGCCGCCCTCGGGTTCGAACCGCGCCCCATCCTCGGACTGTCGGACAAGGACGTGACGGACTCCAACCGTCTGGTCGAGACCTTGCTGGACCGGCTGATGGGCGGGTTCGTGCTGCCGAACACCAAGGGTGTGGTGTTGCAGGACTGGGAAAAGGGGCGGAAGAGCGAATTGGAGAATATCAGCGGCCATGTCGCCCGAAAGGCGAGAGAGCTGGGGGTGGCCGCACCGGCATCCGAGGCGGTTGCCGAACTGGCCCGTCGAATCGAACGGCGGGAGCTTCAGGCCGGCGTCGAAAACCTCGCGCTGCTGAACGATCTCGCCGAAGAGTCGGCGCGCTCCTAGTCCGGGCTTCCCGCCACGATCACGGCCGTCGGGCCAGCAGATCGATCTCGACACGGGCATCGAGAGCGAGCCCGGTGACGCCGACGCAGGTGCGCGCCGGGCGCCGTCCCGGCTCGAAATAGGTCTCGTAGACCGCGTTCATCGCCGCGTAGTCCTCCTTGAACTGAGTGAGATAGACCCGCGCGACGAGCACGTGCTCGAACCCGAGACCGAGGGAGGCGAGCACGATTTTCAGATTGGCCATGACGTTTCGGGTCTGAGACTCGATTCCGGCGGGCAGGGGCGCCACCTCGTCGTTCGGGTCGTTGGGCATCTGACCGGTGACGAACACCCAGCCATCCGCCTCGACCGCGTGGCTGAAGGGCGCGACGGGCGTCGGTGCGCCGGCCGCCATGTGAAAGATCGGTGCTGTCATCGGATTCCCCTCGTCTCGCGCTTGTCGGACCGGCGCCGACCCTGCGTCGCGGCCGCGCGGGAGGTCAAGGCGCCGAGCCCGCCTGCCCTGCCGCCTTGTCCACCCCCGGCGTCGGCCAATAGACTGCGAGCGGACCCGTCGGTCCGGAGTGTGGAGGAACGGGAATGACCGCGGCGATCACGCGAACCACGAAATTCGGCGGCTATCACCGGCGCCGGAGCGCCGAGGAGGATGCCGAGCTTACCCATGTCGGTCCGGGCACGCCCGGCGGAGAATACCTTCGACGCTTCTGGCACCCGATCGCGCTTGCATCCGAGCTCGGCGAGTTGCCCCTGGCGATCCGCATCATGGACGAGGACCTGGTGCTGTTCCGCGACCTCGGCGGTCGGGTGGGGCTCCTGCATCTCCGCTGCAGCCACCGCAACACGTCGCTCGAATACGGCTTGGTTCAGGAGCGCGGCATCCGCTGCTGCTATCACGGCTGGCATTACGATGTGGACGGGACGATCCTGGAGACGCCGGGCGAGCCGCCGCGCAGCCGGATCAAGGACAAGCTCTGCCACGGTGCCTATCCGACCCGCGAATATGCCGGTCTCGTATTCGCCTATCTGGGTCCGCCGGAAGAGATCCCCGAATTTCCGATCTTCGACAGCCTGGTCTACCCCGAGGGCAACCGCCTGGTGCCCTACAAGATCCACAACCCGTGCAATTGGCTGCAATCCCACGAGAACGGGGCCGATCCGATCCATACCTGTTTCCTGCACGCGCGCGGCAACGAGCTTCAGTTCAGCGAGCAATACCAGGCGCTGCCCTCCCTGTCGTTCCACGAAACCCCGATCGGGCTGCTGTCCCTCGGGACACGGCGCTGGGACGACTATCTCTGGGTCCGGGCGAGCGACGTGATCCTGCCCAACGCGGCGCAGTTCGGGCTCGCCGAAGTCGCCTCGGAGGAGAAGTTCGCGCTATGCGCGTGGGTCACGCGCTGGATCGTCCCGATCGACAACACCAACGCCTACGCGATCGGGCTGCGCCACTTCAACCCGGTGATCGATCCGCACGAAACCGGCGATCCCGACGGGGTCGGCCTCGGCAAGGTCGATTTCCCGGGCCAGGTCGCCGCGCCCAGCCACGAAGAAGGCCAGCGCAACCCGGGCGATTTCGAGGCGCAGGTCGCCCAGGGCCCCATCACCGTTCACGCCAACGAGACCCGTGGCGTCACCGACGAGGGCGTGGTCATGGCGCGGCGCCAGATCCGCCAGGGCATCCGCGCCGTCGCGCAGGGTACGCCGCTCGCCTGGCCCACGCGGGTCGACGGCGGCCCGGTGCCGACCTACAACATCGAGCTCGTCTCCCGTGTGCCCAGGAAGCCGGGAACCGACGACGATGAGGTGGTCAGACGCTTCGGCAGACGCGTCGCCGAGATCGTCATCGAAAGCGGCGAGCTGCCGCCGGGCTCCCGCCAGGAAACGGTCGAAACCCGCGTGGAGACGCTGATCGCCGACGAGTTCTCGTGACCGCGACGGCGCGGCCATGACCGAAATCCGCTGCGTCGTCGACGAGCGCTTCATCGTCGGCGAGTCGCCGCGCTGGCACGAGGACGAGCAGGCGCTCTATTGGGTCGACATCTACCTTCCGTCGATCGAGCGTCTCGAACCGGCCACCGGCGCGCGCCACAGCTGGCCGATGCCGGAGCGCATCGGCTGCTTCTCGTTTTGCAGGGACGGCCGCGTGATCGCCGGCATGCAGTCGGGCATCGCCTTCATCGACCTCGAGACCGGCGCCGTCGACCGGGTGTTCGATCTGGAGCCCGACAACCCCGAAGTCCGCTTCAATGACGGGCGGTCGGACCGGCAGGGGCGGTTCTGGGTGGGCGGGATCGTCGAGACCATGGACCGCGAGACCAACGCGCTCTACCGCTACGACCCCGACGGCGCTTGCCGGGCGATGGTGGATGGGCTGATCTGTCCCAACGGGCTTGCCTTCAGCCCGGACGGGTCGACGCTCTACCACTCCGACAGCCGCCGGGACTTTATCTGGGCGTGGGATCTCGACCCGGCCAGCGGCGACATCGCCAACCGCCGGGTGTTCGCCGCCAACGACATCACCGAGGGCCGGCCGGACGGCGCGGCGGTCGATGCCGAAGGCTATTACTGGATCTGCTGCGTCGGCGCCTGGCGGGTTGCCCGCTATGCGCCCGACGGCAGGATCGACCGCGTCATCGGCGTGCCGGTGCAGCGGCCGACGGCGTGCACCTTCGGCGGTCCCGATCTCGACATCCTCTACGTGACCACCGCCACATTTCCGCTGACCGACGAGGCGTTGTGGAAACAACCGCTCGCCGGAGGGGTGTTCGCGCTCGACACCGGTATCCGCGGCCTGGTCGAGCCCCGCTTCGGGGCGTAAGGCCGCCCCCGAATATCGCGTTCAAGCCCAGCCCTGCTTGTTGCAGGACTCGATCATGGATAGGTCAAGGCGCCCCGGCCGAGGAGCGTTTCGTTCTTGAGCGCATCGAAGATGGTTTCCACCTCCGCGAACGGAACGCGCATGCCGATCACCGGCTGCACCAGCCCGCGCGCCATGATTTCCATCGTTTCGATCAGCTCCGTTCGGGTCGAATGACGCGAGCCGGTGACGATCTGCTCGGTCCTGACCAGCCGGTGTGGGTCGATGCTCACCTCGCCCGAGCCCACGCCGATGACGACCGCCCGGCCCGACGTCGCGAGGCTGTCGATCGCCGCCTGGAAGGTTTCGCCGTGACCGACGTAATCGACCGCGGCATCGACACCCTTCCCGCCGGTCAATCGTTTCGCCTCCCTTGCGACATCGTCGATCTTTCGAACGTTGATCGTCTCTTCCGCCCCCCATTGCCGCGCCAGATCGAGTTTTTCGTCCGAAACATCCGCCGCGATGACACGCGCGCCGAACAGCCTCGCCACTTGCACACCGTGAATGCCGACACCGCCGCCCGCCCCGATCAACAGGACCGTGTCGTGCGGATCGATCCGCGCCCGCTCGCGCATGCAATGCCAGTTCGTGTTGACGGCATCGGTCGCGACCGCGGCCGCCTCGTCGCTCAAGCCGTCCGAAATAGGCAGGAAGTTCCCTTCCGGCAGGCAGACAAATTCGGCGAACCCGCCGTCGCGGTGGCCGCCGACATAGCCGCCGAAATTCTCGCACAGCGTCTCGCGCCCGCCGCGGCACCAGCGGCAGCGCCCGCAGGTGAGATAGAAATAAACCGCGCACCGGTCGCCGACCGCAAGCGCGGTCACGCCCTCGCCGATCTCGACGATCTCCCCTGCCAGTTCATGACCCATGACGCGCGGCAGCGAGCCGCCGAGCCGGCCGAGGCGCATGTTGACCAGCGTCAGCCCTACCCCGGCGGCGCGCACGCGCATCACCGCCTCGCCGATGCCGGGGCTGGGCTCGGGGCGTTCTTCCAGCCGATATGTTTCTTTCCAGTCGTGCAGGACCATGGCCTTCATTGCCGTTCCCTCCTGTCAAGGCGCGGATCGGGGTCGCCTCCGCCTCGGAGCCGCGCATGCTATATCGCTGAACCCTGGACCGGATAGTTGCCGATACGGCCAGGATGACATGCGCTGCGGGTGCGGAAGCGCCGGGCCGCGGCCCGGGTCCGCTGTTCCGTCTCCGCCCTTGTGCCGCCAGCGGCGTCGCTGCACGCTTGGCGCCGTGAACAAGTTCGATCTCGTCCTCGACCCGGCGGCGATGCCCGAGCGGATCTTTGCGCTGCCGGAGCTCTCCTATCCCGACCGGCTGAACATCGCGGAGGCGATCTTCGCGGACGCGGAAGCCAAAGCCTGGCTCGACCGAACGGCCTATATCTGCGGCGGAAAGCGGTGGAGCTATGCCGAGCTGATCGACGGCACCAGGCGCGTCGCCGGCGCGCTCCGGAGGGCCGGGGTCGGTCCGGAGGATCGGGTGATCCTGCGCATGCGCGATTCGCCCGACCTCGTCATGGCGCTGCTGGCGGTGAAGGGGCTGGGCGCGATCGCCATCCCCACCTTCGTGCAGCTCCGCGCCGACGACCTTGCCTACCGCGCGCGCGACACCGGGGCGCGGTTCCTCCTGGTCGAGTCCGGGCTCCTGGACGAGGCCGCGCGGGCGCATGATGCCGCGAGCGGGCTCGAACGCGTCATCGTGGCGCCCGCCGACCCCACGGGCCGGTTCGACTCGCTGGACGCGCTCGCGGACGGCGCCGAACCGGTCGAGAGCTGGGCCGATACCGGCGCCGACGACCTCTGCCTGATCGTCTACACCTCCGGCACCACCGGCCGGCCCAAGGCGGCCGCGCATTGCCACCGCGACCTGATGGCGACCGGCGACACCTTCCCGCGCTATGTGCTGAAGGCGGGGCCGGGCGATTTGTTCGCCGGCCCGCCCGCGCTTCCCTTCACCATGGGCATGTCGTTCTTCATGTACTACCCGCTGCGCTTCGGCGCGGCATCGGTGCTGTGCCCGGAGAAGACGGTCGAGGCCTATGTGGAGACCCTGGCGGAGCACCGGCCGACGATCTTCATCTGCGTGCCGACCTTCTACCACCGGCTGCTGGAGCACCGCCGCGCCGGCGGCAGGCTCGCCCTCGATTCGGTCCGCATCCTGCTCTGCGCCGGCGAGCCGCTGAACCCCGAATTCGAGATCGCCTGGCACGAGGAGACCGGGGTCCCGTTCCAGCAGCTCATCGGCACCACCGAGATGTTCCACGCCTTCGTCGGGTTCCGCTACGGCGAGGACGAGATCCGGCGCGAGACCCTGGGTACCGTCTGCCCGGGCTACGAGATTTCGGTGCGCGACCCCGACAGCTTCCGCCCGGTCCCGCCCGGCGAACCCGGGCTGATGTGCGTCCGCGGCCCCACCGCCACCGTCTACTGGAGCCCGCGCGAAATCCAGCCCGAGGCGGTGCGCGGGGGCTGGACGGTGGTCAACGACCTGATCCGGAAGGATTCGGACGGGTTCATCCGTTTCGTCGCCCGCCGCGACGAGATGATCGTCTCGGGCGGGCTCAACATCGCCCCGGTCGATGTCGAGCGCATCCTGCTGCGCCACCCGGCGGTCAAGGAATGCGCCTGCGTCGGCGCGCCCGACGAGGCGGGCGAGCGCGCCTCGGTGGTCAAGGCCTTCATCGTCGCCGACGGCGCTCCGCCCGGCGATGCGCTCGCCCGCGAGCTCCAGGATTTCTTCAAGGCGAACGGCCCGCCCTTCATGTACCCGCGAAAAATCGCCTTCGTCGACGCGCTGCCCAAGAGCCTGACCGGCAAGGTGCAGCGCGCGGTGCTCAAGAAACGCGAGATGGAGGCGTCGGGGCGACGATAGCGACCGGCCGGCGAGGCAAGACGGGAGATCGCCGACCGACAGTTCTTCGTGCCGATACGCCGGAACCGTCGACCTCCCCGGGCTTCGTCTCCGCCTTGGACCGTTCTGCGCCCAAGTGAATACCGTTGAACGGCCCCCCACCAGCGGATAACATCGACCCCCAATCGTCACTGAAGGATCTTCGACGATGGCACAAGACCATACTCACAACGCTCCTCCATCCGACACTGCGATGCGTGTGAAGGCCCTGGAGACGCTGCTCCAAGAGAAAGGCCTTCTCGACCCGGCCGCCATCGACGCCCTGGTCGAGACCTTCGAGACCCGCATCGGCCCGCGCAACGGCGCCAGGGTCGTGGCGCGGGCATGGACCGACCCGGACTACAAGCGGAGACTGCTCGAAGACGGCTCGAAGGCGATCGCCGAGCTCGGCTACAGCGGCGTGCAGGGCGAGGATATGGTGGTCATCGAGAACACCGACGACGTGCATAACCTGGTGGTGTGCACGCTTTGCTCCTGCTACCCGTGGCCGACGCTCGGGCTGCCGCCGATCTGGTTCAAGAGCGCGCCCTACCGGGCGCGCGCGGTCATCGACCCGCGCGGCGTGCTGGATGAGTTCGGGGTCGAGCTGTCCGAGGATGTCGAGCTGCGGGTCTGGGACAGCAACGCGGAGCTGCGTTACCTGGTGCTGCCGCAGCGGCCGGCCGGCACGGACGGCCTCGGCGAGGACGAGCTGGCGGAATTGGTGACCCGCGATTCGATGATCGGCACGGCGCTGGTCGAAGCGCCGGCAAGCTAGCCGGTTCGGGGGAGGCAAAGCGATGAACGGCATTCATGACATGGGCGGCATGCAGTGCATGGGCCCGATCGTCCGCGAAGAAAACGAGCCCCAGTTCCATGAGGCCTGGGAAAGCCGCGTCTTCGGGATGTTCTTCACGAACTTCGCCGAAGGCCACTTCAACGTGGATATGTTCCGTCACGCCATCGAGCGGATGGGTCCGGCGGAGTATCTGGAAACCTCGTATTACGAGCATTGGCTGCACGCCTTCGAGACCCTGCTGGTGGAAAATGGCGTGCTGACCGAGGCCGAGATCGAAGAAAAGATCGCGAGTCTTCGTCAAGCGGGAGAGTCATGATGCCGGCCCTGACACCCGAAATCGTCCCAGGTCTCGTCGCCGGCGGCGCGTCCTGCCGAATGGACGCCGACATAGCCCCCAGGTTCAAGGTCGGAGACAGCGTGACGGCGCGCAACGTGAACCCGCTGTCGCACACGCGGCTGCCGCGTTACATCCGCGGCAAGACCGGAACGATCGCGCGCGACCACGGCGTGTTCGCCCTCCCGGACACGTCCGTATGCGGCGTCCACAGCGACCCGCAGCACGTCTACAGCGTACGGTTCGAGGCAAGCCATCTCTGGGGCGAACACGCGAACGCGAATTCGAGCCTCTACATCGATCTCTTCGACGTTTACATCGAATCTGCATGAGCGCCGCGCAATCGGGCGACGATCTGCCGAGGCTCCCATGGGAGGCCGAGGACGGGCCGGTCTTCAAGGAGCCCTGGGAAGCGAGCGCGTTCGCCATGGCGGTCCGGCTGTCGGAGGCGGGGAAGTTCACCTGGTCCGAGTGGGTCGAATATCTTTCGGCGGAGATTGCGGCGGCGAAGCGAAGGGGCGATCCCGATCTCGGGGATCGCTACTACGAACACTGGCTCGCCGCCCTCGAAAGACTGGTGATCGACAAGGGCCTGGGGTCGGAGTCCGAACTCGCCGCGCTCAAGCATGACTGGACCGAGGCGAGCGTCCATACGCCGCACGGCCAGCCGGTCGAGTTGAAGAAGCGCACTCCGGCCGGTTGAGTCAGCGTCCGATTGCCGGGCGCTCCCGCCGGAACGACCCTTCTATCTCTCCCGCCAGTCGCCCGCCCCTTCGAAGGCGGCGGCCGCACGGTAGATCGTGGCTTCCCGCCAGCTCCCGGCGGCCAGCATCATCCCCACCGGCAGCCCGTCGCTCATGCCGCAGGGAATCGACATGGCGGGATGTCCGGTCACGTCGAACGGCGACGTGTTGGGCAACATCTCGAACGCGCGCTGGCAGTACAGGGCGAGCGGGGCGTCGGCGGGCGGCAGCGGGGTCGCCTTCATCGGCAGGGTCGGCATGAGCAGGAGATCGTAGCTCCGGAACGCTTCGTCGTAGTCCTCCCGGAGCTTGCGGGCGAGGTTCTGCGCCTTGGCGTAGTAGTGCCCGCCGAAATGCTTGAGATAGTACTGGCCGATAAACATGCAGATCTTGAGCGTGTCGGAGAGGTCGTCCGCGCCGCGTCGCCAGCCCGCGTGGAAATCGAGCAGCGATGTGGTGTACATCCCCTTCCAGCCGGTCCCCATGCCGTTGCCGAGCATCATCTGGTTGGTAAGCCCTTCGACCGCGATCGGCGTCCAGATGGCGGGACCGTCGAGATGACCCGGGATCGACACCTCCTCGACCGACGCGCCGAGGCCGTTGAAGACCTCGGAAGCTTCCCGCACCTTGGCGTCCACGTCGGGCTCCGAGGACGCATGCCCGAACCCCTCCTTCACCACGCCGATCCGCAGACCTTCCGCGCCCTGACCGACGGCGGCGACATAGTCGTCGACCTGCGGGTCGTATTGCCGCGGGTCGAGGCCGTCGGCACCGGCGATCGCCTGTAGCATGGTGGCGTTGTCGAGCACGTTCCGGGTCATCGGCCCGGTGTGGTCGATGGTGGTCTCGATCGGCATGACGCCGGTATAGGGGACCAGGCCGTGGGTCGGCTTCAGTCCGACGCAGCCGCTATAGGAAGCCGGGATCCTGATCGAGCCGCCCTGGTCGCCGCCGATGGCCATATCGACCTCGCCGCCGGCGACCAGCGCCGCCGAGCCCGACGAGGAACCGCCGGCCGAGTAACCGGGCTTGTGAGGGTTTTGGACCGGGCCGGAAGCGCTGGTATGGCTGCCGCCGGACAGGCAAAAATACTCGCAATGGGCCTTGCCGATGATGGTCGCGCCGGCGTCGAGCAGACGGGTAACGATGGTCGCGTCCACGTCGGGCGTATAGCCCTCGAGCGTGGATGCGCCGTTCATCATCGGCACCTGGGCGAGGCAGACATTGTCCTTGAGAGCGACCGTCCGACCCGACAGGGGTCCTTCGGGCGCGCCGCGAATTTCCGTCCTCACATGCCAGGCGTTGTATGGGTTGTCGTCGGCCGGGGGACGGCTGAACCCGCCCCGGGGATATTTCACCGGCGGCAGATTGTCCGGCATCGCATCGACGACGTCGTAGGCGTCCAGCGTACCCTGCATCACGTCGAGGAAGTCCTGGATCCGGTCGTCCGGCATGTTCATGCTCAGCTCCTCGACAACTTCCTTGAGCTGGGCGTGTGTCGGTCTCGGTGCTGTCATGTGCGCAACCCTTCCGTTGAGGATGGAACCGCGGCGGCGGCGGAACGCCGGGCGGCCGGTTCTCCCGCCAAACTATCCGGCCGAGTTTTCGGTGTGAAGGCAAATCGCCGTCCGCCGCTCCGCCGGCCGCCCGGCTTGGCGCAAAAACCGCCGATGCACTAACTTTCGAACCGGCCCACCCCGCGGGGGCAGGTCAGCCGAAGGGTGCGCGAATGACAAGCGCTCGGGAAGACGTGGCGGGAACGGTCGGCATCACCGCCCAAAGCTGGATCGCCGGGCTCGATATCGGCGGGACCTTCACCGACGTCTTCATGGTCGAGCCTGCCACCGCGAGGGTGCATCTCTTCAAGTCGCTGACCACGCCGGAGGACCCGGCGCGCGGCGCCATCGAGGCTGTGCGGAAGGCTTGCCGGGAGGCCGGCGCGGCGATCGACAATCTGGCGATCGTCATGCACGCGACGACGCTGGTCTCGAACGCGCTGATCGAGCGCAAGGGCACGAAAACGGCGCTCGTGGCGACCCGGGGTTTTGCCGATCTTCTGGAGATCGCGCGCGAGAAAAAATACGACATCTACGATCTCGGCCTGGAAAAGGCGGAGCCGTTGGTCGCGCGGGGCGCGTGTTTCGAGCTTGCGGAGCGGATCGCGGCCGATGGCTCGGTCGTCGAACCGCTCGACGAGGCGGCGGCGGGCGCGCTGGTCGAGGCGATCGCCCGAAGCGGCGCGCGCGCGGTCGCCGTTTGCCTGCTCCATTCCTACGCCAACCCGCAGCATGAGCGCCGTTTCGGCGAACTCCTCGCCGCGCGCCTGCCCGCGGTCGCGTTCTCGCTGTCATCGGATCTCCTGCCCGAGATGCGGGAATACGAGCGCGCGACCGGCACCACCGCGAACGCCTATGTATTGCCGCTGGTCAGGCAATATCTCGCGCGGCTCGAGGACGGGCTCCCGGCCCGGCTTTTCGTGATGCTGTCGAGCGGTGGAATTACCACCCCCGATATCGCCCGGAAGTTCCCTGTCAGGCTGTGCGAATCGGGGCCGGCGGCGGGCGCCGTCATGGCGGGCGATGCGGGCCGCGCGCTCGCACTGCCGCGCCTATTGTCCTTCGACATGGGTGGGACGACCGCCAAGACCTGCCTCATCGAAAACGGCGCGCCCATCGTGACCACCGAGTTCGAGGTCGCTCGCCACCACCGTTTCAAGAAGGGCAGCGGGCTGCCGCTTCGCATGCCGGTGGTCGACATGATCGAGATCGGCGCGGGCGGCGGCTCGATCGCCCGCGTCGACGATCTCGGGCTGCTCAAGGTGGGGCCCGAGAGCGCCGGCGCCGACCCGGGACCCGCCTGCTACGGGCGCGGCGGACTCCTGCCCACCGTCACCGACGCCGACCTGGTGCTCGGCTATCTCGCATCGGAGGCGTTCCTCGGCGGCACCATGGCGCTCGACGGGGACAGGGCGCACTCGGCGATCCGCGATCGCGTCGCCGGGCCGCTCGGGCTGTCGGTTGAGGAGGCGGCGCTCGGAATCCACGCCGTGGTGGACGAGGCGATGGCGAATGCGGCCAGAATTCATATCGCCGAGCGCGGGCTCGATCCGGCGAGCCATGTGCTGGTCGCTTTCGGCGGCGCCGGCCCGGTCCATGCCGGGGGCGTCGCCCGCCGGCTCGGCATCGGCAGCTTCGTCGTGCCCGGCTCCGCCGGGGTCGGCTCGGCGCTCGGGCTCCTGCTGGCACCCCGGGCCTACCGCCTGTCGCGCACCTTGATCGGGACGATCGATGCGATCGACTGGACGGCGGTGGAACGGGCCTTCGAAGACATGGCCGGGGACGCAACGGCGGTGCTGGAGCGCGCCGGAGTGGAGGCGCCGGAGATCGCTTTTACCCGGATCGCCGAGATGCGCTATCTGGGACAGCGCAAGGAACTGGCCGTCCGCCTCCCCGGCGGCAAGCTCGGGGCGGGGCAGGCGGGCGCGATCCGGTGCGCCTTCGAGGCCGAATACGAGCGCGTCTACCGGCGCATACATGCCGGGCACGCGGTCGAGACCCGGACATTGCGTCTTGTCGCCGAGGGCGCGCCCATCGTCGGATCCGTCGCGGTTCCGCCGGCGGGCGCGGCGCAGGCTCCGGCGCATCTGCGAACGATCCGGCTGGAGGGATCGGACGCACCCTGCCCGGCACGGGTTTACCGGCGTGAGCGGGTTCCCGCCGGCGCCCGCATCCAGGGCCCGGCGATCATCGAGGAATCCTACACCGCAATCGTGGTCGGAGACGGTTCGGTCGCCACATGCGACGGCAGCGGCAATCTGGTCGTCGAACTCGGGGGAGGCGGCCATGGCGGGGCGTGACGGAACCATCGACCCGGTGCGGATCGAGATATGCTGGAACCGCCTGGTCTCGATCGCGAGCGAACAGGCCGCGACCATGGTCAACAGCGCCTTTTCGACCATCCTGGGCGAGATGGAAGACCTGTCGGCGGCGGTTTTCGATGCCCGCGGCGTCATGCTTGCCCAGTCCGTGCAGGGCGCGCCGGGGCATCTCGGGACACTCAGTATCGGCATGGACCACATCATCGATGCGGTCGGAGCGGCGGGGTTCGGGGCCGGCGATGTCTTCATCACCAACGACCCGTGGCTGGTCTCGGGGCACAAGCACGACATCACCGTCGTCACCCCGGTCCATCGCGGGTGCGATCTCGTCGGGTTCACGGCAAGCAACTGTCATACCGTCGATATCGGCGGGCGGATCTTTTCGGCCGAGGGCGAAACGGTCTACGAGGAGGGGTTGCAGATCCCGATCCTGAAACTGATCGACGGCGGGGCGCCGAACGACACGCTGTTTCGCATTATCGAGGACAATGTGCGATCCCCCGAGCTGGTGCTCGGCGACCTCGCCGCACAGGTTTCGGCAAATCATGTCGCCGGCGACCGGATGCGCGCCTTCATGGATGCCGAGGGCCTTGCCGACCTCACAGCGATCGCCGATGAAATCACCGCCCGGACGGAACGGAAGATGCGCCGCGCGATCGCCGCGCTTCCCGATGGGACCTATCGCGGAAGCGTCGTGCTCGACGGCTTCGGCGAACCCCTGACGATTGCCGTCGCGGTCACGGTCGCGGGCGACGAGGTCGACGTCGATTTTGCCGGAACCTCGCCGCAGATCGGAAAGGGCGTCAATTGCGTTCTCAACTACACCAAGGCTTTCGTGTTCTACGCGCTCAAATGCGCGCTGAGCCCCGATATCCCGAACAACGACGGCACGCTCAGGCCGATTCGCGTGCGCGCGCCCGAGGGGTCGATCCTCAACGCGCGGCATCCGGCTCCGGTCGGCGGGCGTCACTTGGTGGGGCTGTTCGTCCCCTTTGCGATCTTCGATGCCCTTGCGCCGGTGATCCCGGACCGGATCATCGCCGAGAGCTCGGTCCTGGGTGCGGTCACGCTCGCCGGCGAAGGGGATGACGATGCGCCGTATGTGTTTACGTTCTTCTGCTCCGGCGGGATGGGTGCGCGGGCCGACAAGGACGGGCTCGACGCAACCGCTTTCCCGAGCAATGTCGCCAACGCGCCGGTCGAAGTGATCGAACAGGTCGTGCCGATACTCTTTACCGGGCGGGCGCTTATCCCCGGCTCCCCCGGCGCCGGCCGGTTCCGCGGCGGGGCCGGACAACGGATCGGGCTCAGGCTGCGCGCCGGCAAGGCGGCAACGGTCTCGACGATGTTCGAGCGCGCCCGCTTCCCGCCTCGCGGCGTGCTGGGCGGCGGCGACGGCGGGCCGACACGGCTCAGCCTCGACGGCAAGCCGATCGATCCGAAGCGGAATTTCCGCCTCGAACCGGGATCGGAATTCGTCATCGAGACGCCGGGCGGCGGCGGCTACGGGCCGGAAGCCGGAGGCTAGCCCCTCGCCACCGGCAATCCGAAAATTTTGGGCGCAGATGCCATATGGCACACTGCGTCTCGACAGCAGGGAAACCCGATCATGGCCTCGCACGGCACAGGCGAAGGCGGCACCGTCAAGGCGCTCTGGCGCTACCCGGTCAAGTCCATGGCCGGCACCAGGCTCGATGAGGCGCCGATCGCCGAGGGCGGCATCCTGGGCGACCGCGCCTATGCGGTGATCGACCGGACCAGCGGCAAAGTGGGGAGCGCCAAGACCCCGAAGAAGTGGGGCGCGCTTATGGCGCTCGCCGCCGATTTCGTCGCGCCGCCTGAGGCCGGCGCGCCGCCCCCGCCGGTGCGCATCGTCTGGCCCGACGGCAGCGCGGCCTCCAGCGACGGCGGCGAGCTGGACGCACGGCTCTCGGCGACGCTCGGCCGGCCGGTCGCGCTGACCGCGGAGCGGCCCGCCATCGTCAGCCTCGAACGCCTCGACCCGCTCGCGGAGGAGGAGACCATCGTCGATATCGGCGCGCTGATGATGACGGGCCGGTTCTCCGACTATGCGGCGCTCCACCTGATCACCACGGCGACCATGGCGCGTCTTGCCGAGCTCCGCCCCGGGTCCGATTTCACCGCGCGCCGCTTCCGACCCAATGTGACGATCGCCACGCCCGAGGGCGCGCGCGGCTTTGTCGAGAACGACTGGGTCGGCCGCGAGCTGGCGATCGGCGACGAGGTGCGGCTCCGCGTCTCCGACCCGACGCCGCGCTGCTCGATTCCGACGATCGCCCAGAAGGGTCTGGAGAAGGACCCGAAAATCCTGCGCACGATCGTCGAGCACAACACCCTTCCCGTGCCCTTGCTCGACGGCGAGCTGCTCCCCTGCGCGGGCGTCTACGCCTTCGTCGTCCGGGGCGGCACGGTGAAGCGGGGCGACGCGCTGCGCCTGATGTGAGGCCGCGCCCGGCCCGCCTCCGGCCGGTTGTGGCGCCAACAGGGGTCAGACCGGGCCCATGCGTCACGAGCCATGGGGATCGGTATCGGTTTCCTGAGGCGGCATGTTGAATGTCCAGCTCCAGGGTCGGATCAGGGTGGTATCGAACAGCCCGGCCCTGAAATAGGGATCGTCTCGGGTGAACCCGAGCACCTCGTCATAGGAGTCTGCTTCGAGCACGAACATGTTGCCGGTCGACATGGTCCCGTCCTCGGTCGTTGTGGGGCCGGCAAACTTGATGCGGTCGCGGAACTGCTCGATGTACTCGTGCTGCGCCGGCCGGTTGGCAAGACGCACATCGTTGCGCCCGGGCTTGTCGATATTGACGATCAGAAAGAGCATCCTTCGGGTCTCCTGTTCCAGATGTCATCGGCGGAGAGAGCATGGACCTCCGCGTCGTCCGCGATCCTTCCCTGTCGTCGACCGTCAATATCGGCCATGCCGGGCCTCGGCATCCGCGATGAAGTTGAACGCGAACCCCGCGTTCACGATACTGGCAGGATACTGGACGGCGGTTTTCCGGTTCGACTTGAATCCCCTTTTCCCGATCCTGGAGTCTTCGTATGAGCGGCGAACGGCGGAAGGCGCTGGTTACGGGCTCGTCGAGCGGCATCGGCGCCGCGGCGGCCATCGCGCTTGCGCGCGCCGGCTACGACGTCGCGGTAAACTACGCGTCTTCCAAAGCGCGCGCCGAAGCGACAGCGGCGGCCTGCGCGGCGGAAGGCGGGAATTCTTTCGCGGTCAAATGCGATGTCGCCGACGACGGCGAGGTCAGGGCCATGATCGCCGCCTGCGAGGACGCCTTCGGCCGCCTCGATGTCCTGGTCAACAACGCCGGCACCACGATCGAGACCGCACCCGGGGACATGGACGCGGTCGATCTGGACGCCTGGGACCGGGTCTTCGCCGTCAACGTGCGCGGCCTGTTCCAGGTCACCCGCGCCGCGGTTCCCCTGCTGCGCAAATCCCGGGATCCCTGTATCGTCAACACATGCTCGATCGCCGGTCTGCGCCCGGGCCCGCAGCCATTGCCCTATGCCGCCAGCAAGGCCGCGGTCGCCAACCTGACACAGACGCTGGCCGGCGCGCTGGGCCCGGAGATCCGGGTCAACGCGGTTGCGCCCGGCTGGATGGAAGGCGATTGGATGGAGCGCACGCTGGCGGAGAACTATGACGGCCTGATGGCGCGGCGCGCGCGCTACACGCCGTTGAAACGGGTTGCCACCGCCGAGGACGTGGCCGAGACCATGCTCGGACTCATCGAAGGCAACAAATTCGTCACCGGCCACATCGTCGTCATCGATGGCGGCTTCGCCGCCGTCACCTGAGCCGACCCGGAGTTCGCCCATGCTGGAAGGCGTCGTCCCCTTTCCCCCCGAATATCAGAAGCTCTACCGCGACAAGGGCTACTGGGAGGACCGCGCGTTGCGCGACGAGTTGCAGCCCTGCCTGGAAAGATTCGCCGACCGGGTGGCGGTCATCGACGAGACCGGCCAATACACCTATGGCGAGCTCGACCGGCTGTCGACCAACCTGGCGCTCAACCTTGTGGAGCTGGGCCTGCAACCGCTGGACCGGGTGGTGATCCAGCTCCCGAATGTCAGGGAATTCGCCGTTCTCTATGTGGCGTTGCAGAAGGCCGGCTGTATCCCCATCGCCGCGCTGGTCACCCACCGCTTCGCCGAGATCAGCCAGTTCGTCGCGCTGTCGGGCGCGACCGCCTGCGTCATACCCGACGCGATCCGCGGCTTCGACTACCGCAACATGGCAATGCGGGTGCAGGCGGAGAGCGGCCAGTTGAAGCATCTCATCGTCATGGGCGAATCGACCGGGGATGCGCTGTCGCTGCATGAGCTGGTGGAGCGGCCGGCGACCCTCGACGCCGCGGAGCTCGCCGCGATCGAGATCGATCCGGCCGATCCCGCGGTGTTCCAGCTTTCCGGCGGCACCACCGGGATCCCGAAGCTGATCCCGCGCAGCCACAACGACTATGCGTATAATTCGAAACAGGCGGCGCGGGAAACCGAAGTGACGCCCGATTCGCGCCTGCTGATCGTGCTGCCGATCGCGCACAACCTGCCGCTCGCCTGTCCCGGCCTGCAGGGCTATTTGCTCAACGGCGCCGCCGTGGTGCTGTCGACCGGTGCGCGCGCCCCGGCTGCCTTCGCGATGATCGAGAAGCATCGGGTGACCCATGTCATCGGCGTGCCGGCGCTGCATATCGGCTGGATCAACGATCCCGCGGTCGCCGATCACGACCTGTCATCGGTGCGGATGATCGGCAGCGGCGGCCAGCGCCTGCAGCCCGAGGTGAAGCGGAGGATGCGGGAGGTCTACCCAAACGCCTTCGTGCAGGAGAATTTCGGCATGGCCGAAGGCACGCTGATGTTCGTCAACCGCAGCGACAGCGAGGATGCGCAGCTGGAAACCGTGGGTCAGCCGATGTGTCCGGACGACGAGGCGATGCTGCTCGACGAGGACGACAATGTCGTGCCGTTCGGCGAGGTGGGCGAGTTTTGCGTGCGCGGCCCCTATACCCTGCGGGGGTATTTCGCGGCCGAGGAGCACAATGCGCGCGCCTTCACCAATGACGGCTTCTACCGCTCGGGCGATCTGCTGCGCCAGCACCCATCGGGCAACTACATGGTCGAAGGGCGCATCAAGGACCTGATCAATCGCGGCGGCGAGAAGATCTCGGCGGAGGAGATCGAAAACCTGATCCTCATGCATCCCGCGGTGCAGAACGTGGCCTGCGTGCCAATGCCGGATCCGCGCCTCGGCGAGCGCATGTGCGCCTATCTGATCCTCCATTCGGGCCGAACCGTCGCGCTCGACGAGCTGGTGCGGTTCCTGGACGCCAAGGAGATCGCGCGCTTCAAGCTCCCCGAGCGGATCGAGATCATGGACAGCTTCCCGGTCTCCGCCTTCGGCAAGGTCTCGAAAAAGACCCTCGTCGAGACAATCTCCGCGAAGCTCGCGGAAGAGGCGAACGGCTAGCGCCGGCGGTCACCCATGCGCATCATCGATCTGCATTGCTATCCCAACACCCAGCCTTGGATCGATTGCCAGGGGCCCTATGTCAAGGCGCTGGCCGAGTACTGGAAGCGCGACTGGTCGGCCAAGCAAGAAGACGAGGTTGTCCGCGACTTCACGGATGCCGGTGTCGATGCGGTGCTGGTCGCGCTCGACCTCGAAACGACGGCGGGCACGCCGCCCTCGAACGCTCGGATCGGTCGCTCGACCTCGAAACGACGGCGGGCACGCCGCCCTGCTCGAACGACTACGTTGCCGGAATGTGGAAGCGCCATCCCGGGCGCATCATCCAGGCCTGGGGCGCGGTGGACCCGCTGAAGGGCGAGGCCGCCATCGCGGAGGCCGAGCACGCGGTCGGGGAGCTCGGAATGCTCGGCTTCCATTTCCACCCCATCATGGGTCACTTCGCGGTCAACGAACCGCGGTTCTATCCGCTATGGGAGGCCATCGCCGCGCTGGACGTGCCGGTGATGATCGATGTCGGCACCACGGGCATGGGCGCCGGCATGCCGGGCGGTCTCGGGGCCAGGATTCGCCACGCCCATCCGTCCGCGATCGACGACATCGCCGCGGACTTCCCGACGCTCAGGATCGTGGCGGCCCATCCCGGCTGGCCATGGATCGAAGAGATGACGGCCGTGGCGCTGCACAAGGGCAACGTGTTCTGGGAAATGTCCGGCTGGGCACCCAAATACATCCCCGCCTCGCTGCTCCGCGACATGCGTTCGCGCCTCAAGGACAAAATGATGTTCGGCAGCGACTACCCCTCGATGCCCTATCCGCGGCTGTTCGAGGAATGGGGGCAGGTGGGCTACAGCGACGAATTCCTCGAAAAATTCTTTCACGGCAACGCCGAAGCGATCCTCGGGCTTTAAGTGCAGCACGGCGGGCGATGCCCGCCGTGCGTGGAGTCGCCCTATATCTTGTCGGGATCGAGCTTGCTGAACACCTCGTCCCACAGCGTCTGCGCGAACTTGTCGGGATCGTCGCCGATCCGGGCGTGGATCTTCTCCCACTTGGCGACGTTGCCGAGATGCGCCTCGACGATCGCATCGGCCGATTCGACCCCGTCCTTCTTCGCCAGCGCGGGAACGATGCCGAGCTCCTTCTTCTTGTAGGCCTCGAACGCGGGACCCATCGAGCCGTCCTCGATAGTGATGGTGACGCCCCGCTTGGCTGCCTCCGCGCGCACCTGCACGTCCTCGGCCATGTAGCCCCTGATCGTCGTGTTGGCGATGAGACCGGGCGCGTGCTTGATCATCGCCATCTTCTGGGATTTGGACAGCGCCTTCCAGGCATCCCGGTTGACGACCATGGCGGACGGCGTCGCCTGTATGGCGAAATTCGCGTCGAGCACGTGCTTGGTGAGGTCCCAGAGGCCGAAGGACTGCAGCCAGCTGATCGGCCCGGCGATGCAGTCGAGATTGCCTCGCTGGATCGCCTGGACCGCCTTGGCCGGGCTTCCGCCGACAGGAACGGCGCCGAGGGACTTGAGGAAGCGGCCGAGCGCGCCGACCACGCGGACCCGCCGACCCTTCATGTCCGATGCCTTGGCAATCGGCGCGCGGCACAGCAGGTTGAACCGTGTCGACGCATAGTTGGCCAGAAACAGCGCGTTGCTCTTGGAGAAGTCGCCCTTACAGGCCGGGCAATCGAGGTGATAGGTCTCGGCCACTGCACCCGCCATGACGACCGGCGAGACCGACGCATTGATCAGGTCGTAGACCACGTTGGCGGCGCGCAGCTCCTTGCGGGTGAAAGCGGGAATCACCGGCCCGCCCGCATCGGCGATGCGGTCGCGGATGCCCGCCAGGTTGGCGCGGCCGCCGAACAGCTGTCCGCCGGCCAGGAGTTTCCATGTGAGCGCGCCGCCGGTCTCCTTGGTGACCGCCTTGAGATAGGGTCCGACACCCTCGGTCAAAACCACGTTCTTCGGGCTGTTCCAGGATCCGTATACATATTCGGCCGCCGATGCGGGCTGTCCCGCAAGGGCCACCGCGGCGGCGAAAGGCAGCAAAAGAATCGATCTCTTCGACATCGTCTCATCCCCTTCCGGATTCTCGCTGTGCCGTTTTCTCCGGGTTCCGCGTCGGCGCCGACGGGACGCGGGCAATTCGGCATAATCCCGCTCGACTGTATCGCCCGGGTCCCCGGGCGTCCAAGCCCAATCGCGCGTCGCTTCGGCCGGCGCTTGACCCCGCGTCTCGATTGCCGACAGTGTGACGGGCCCGATTCCGTGCTCCGGAACCGGGACCAGGGAGGGCAGCATGGCGTCGTTCAAACCCGAGCGGCCTCTCAAGAGGCTCGGAGCGGGTCTCGCTATCGCCGGCGGCGTCGCCCTCGTTCTGATGATGTTGCACATCGTCGCCGACGTGGCCACCAAGTACCTGTTCAACGACCCGATCGACGGCACCACCGAGATCGTCGCGGCCTATTACATGGTGGCGGTGGTGTTCCTGCCTCTGGCCTATGTGACATTCGCCGAGGGCCATTTGATCGTCGAGCTGTTCACCGCGCGGATGACCGGCCGTCCGCGCGCCGCGCTGGTCGGCTGCGCCGGGCTGGTCACCCTCGCCTACCTCCTGTTCTTCGTCTACCACACCGGCGTCGAGGCGGTGCTTCGGACCGAGCAGGGCGAGGCGTGGGAGACCTCGGTCGACCTCGTGGCGATTTGGCCCAGCCGCTGGTTCCTGACGATCGGACTCGCCGCCATGGCGCTCTATGTCGCGCTCGCGCTCGTCCGCCATTTCGGCCGCGGTTCCGGCGAGCCCGGATCGGCCCGGCTCGAAATCCGCGCCCACGACAGGCATTGAATCGGGATGGTGCGAATGAGCGTTCGGAACCCATGACGTGACCCATCTCGAAATCGGGTTCGCCGGGATCGGCGGCGTCCTCGCGCTGATCGCGATCCGGGTGCCGATCGGCGTCGCGCTCGGCGGTGTGTCGATCGTCGGCATCATTCTTCTCCGCGGTCCCGGCGTGGCCGCCGGCGTGGTCAAGAGCACGCCGTTCGAGTTCGCCGCCAACTGGTCGATCTCGGCGATCCCGATGTTCCTGCTGATGGG
This sequence comes from Alphaproteobacteria bacterium, assembly GCA_965205995.1. Lineage (GTDB taxonomy): Bacteria > Pseudomonadota > Alphaproteobacteria > MPNO01 > MPNO01 > MPNO01. Next base: position 1,941,351 of record OZ242200.1, read on the forward strand.
GGCGGTGGCGCATCATTCGGGCATCAGCTCGTCGCTGTTCCAGGCCGCGCGGCTGTGGCTCGGCAATCTGCCGGGCGGGCTCGCGGTCGCCAGCAACTTCGCCTGCGCCGGGTTCTCGGCGGCTTCGGGCTCGAGCCTGGCGACCGCAGCCGCGATGGGCCGCATCACCATTCCCGAGATGATCGCTCATGGCTACGACAAGGGGCTGTCGACCGGCGTGGTGGTCGCGGCGGGAACGCTCGGCTCGCTGATTCCGCCCTCCATCCTGATGGTGCTCTACGGCATCTTCGCCGAGACGTCGATCGCGCAGCTCCTGGTCGCGGGCGTGCTGCCCGGAATCCTGACGGCGGTCGTGTACGCGGCGATGATCGTCACGCGCTGCGGCCTCAATCCCGAGCTCGCCCCGCCGGTACGGGAAAAGATACCGCTCGGCCGCAAGCTCGCGGCGCTCGCCGATGTGTGGCCGATCCTGGTGCTGATCCTCGGCATCGTCGGCGGTATCTACTCCGGTTTGGTGACGCCGACAGAGGCGGGCGCGTTCGGCGCGTTCCTGGCCTTCGCGATCGCCGGGTTCCAGGGGCGCATGAGCTGGGAGCTGTTCAAGACCAGCGTCATGGAAGCCCTCATGGGCACGGCGAAGATCTTCTTCATCGCCGTCGGCGCAGTGTTGCTCACCCGCTTCCTCGCGCTCAGCGGCGTTCCGTTCTTCATCGGCGAGACGATCGGCGACTGGGCGCTCGATCCGCTGTTGCTGGTGCTGGCGACCTCGCTGATTTACGTGCTGCTCGGCATGTTTCTCGAGCCGCTCGGGCTGATGCTGCTGACCCTGCCCCTGCTGCTGCCGATGTTCGAGGCGCTCAACCTCGACCTCGTGTGGCTCGGCGTGCTGGTCATCAAGTATCTAGAGATCGGGCTGATGACGCCGCCGGTCGGATTCAACGTCTATATCGTAAAGAGCGTGGTCGGCGACGAGGTTCCGCTCGGCACCATCTTCCGCGGCGTGTCCTGGTTCCTCGCCTGCGAAGTGGTCGTCGTCGCCCTGCTCGTGGCCTTCCCGGAGATATCCCTGTTCCTCCCCCAATTGATGAGATGATCGGGGATACGGATTGTCGCGGTGCGAGCGACCGCAGCGGCCGCCGGTCGGCCCTCCGCTCAGGGCGGGTCGGCGGTCGCGTGCCGTTCCGGGGTGTGCCGCCCCGCGGGCGGGCGGGCGGCGATCTCCAGGATCATCTTCTTGAGGATCGCCTCGGCGAATGACCGGCGGTCTTTGGCCGTGATCACGAAGGAACGGGGGCCTCCGGTGACAGCCGCGCGGTAATAGGCGTCGAGGTCGGGCATGGTCGGGCGCTCGATCACCAGCCCGTTGACCGTCATGCCCGCCGCGACCGCCGCATCGCGGGCGAACTCGACCGGCCGGCCGAGCGTGTTGGGACCGTCGCCCGACACATCGATTATCCGCCTTGTGCCGTCGAAACCGTTGCCCGCGATCGAGGCGGTGGCGAGGGAAACGGCATCGCCGATGGCGTTCCCCCCGGGACAGAACATGCGCGGCAAAGCGAGGATCTTTTCACCGAAAGACCTGGCGCTGTCGAGGTCGCCGATGCGCGTCCATTCGACGCTGACGCGCTCACATGCCTGGCCGGCGAACTCGATATAGGCCACCGCGATCGCGCGCAGGAAGCCGCTTCCGACCGCCTCGAGGACCCGCGGGTTGACGAGCGCGTCGGCGTAGCCCTGGCGCTGAAGCCGGGTCTCGGCCTCGTCGATGCTGCCCGATGCATCGACGACGAAGGCGAGCTCCAGATCGACCGCCGTCGATTGCGCACGGACGGTCTGGCCAATGCACAGAAGAACCAGCACGGTGGAAATGAACAGCCTCCCCCGCATCGTCTCCTCCCCGTCCGCGACCCCGCAGGTTCGATCGATGGACTTTACCGCCCGGCGCCGGCGCGAAAAACAGGCGCGTTTGCTTCCGTTTCCCGCGTGTGATTGACTGGATGCTGGAGAGTCGACGAGGGAGGCTGGTGTGAACGTGGTGACCACCTTGAAACCGGACTTCGAGAGATTTCGCTTGCGCCGCTTTGTCGATCGCCTGATCGAAATCGACGAGGTGGAGATCCATGACGAGCCCGTCTCCCTGACCGATTTGAGCCCGCTTATCGAAGCGACCCCCAAGGCGGTCCTGTTCAGGAAAGCCGGTCCGCAGCATGTGGAATTGATCGCCAAGGCGGCTGCCGGGCGCCGGCGCCTGATCGCGGCGTTCGAGAGCAACGAAGACGACATCTACGAGGAATACTACCGCCGTCTTGCCAACCCGCAGAAAGTCGTCGAGGTGCCATCCGACGAAGCGCCGGTGCAAGCGGTCAGAATCACGGGCGAGGACATCGACCTGACCAGGCTGCCGTTTTACCTGCAGCATGAGTTCGACGGGAGCTGCTACATCTCCTCCGGGATCGATTACACCATCGACCCCGAGACCGGACGCACCAATGTCGGAAGCCGGCGGTTGTCGCTGCGCAACCGCTACCAGGCCGGGACCAATGTCACCGCGCCTTCCGACCTCAAGCGGATCTACCAGGGATGCGCCGCGCGCCGGGAGCGCCTTCCCATCACCTTCACCATCGGCAGTCACCCGCTGGACATGTATGCCGCGACGACGCGGATTCCGGGCGACGAGTTGAGCCTGATCGCGACGATGCGGGGCGAAACCGCGCCGGTCGTCAAGAGCCTGACAAACGACATCCGGGTGCCGGCGGACGCGGAGATCGTGCTGGAGGGCTATCTCGACGAGCGCGGATATTGCGAACCGGAGGGGCCGTTCGGCGAGTACATGGGATATTACGGCGCGATCCACATGGATCCCGTATTCACCTGCACCGCCATAACCATGCGCGAGGATGTGCTGTACCAGACATTGCAGCACGGCAGCGCGTTCGTCCTGGACGAAACCGATTCCGCCAACATTTCCGCCCTTCGCCTGGAAGGGGAAGCGATGCGAATCCTGAAACAGGCCGTGCGCGAGCCCGTCGCGGCCTGTCTTCGCCCGACGGGCGGCGGATCCAACGCTCTTCGCGTGTCGATCAGGCAGCACGCGATCGGCGAGCCGAGACACGCCATCTCCGCCCTGTTCGGCGGACTTCACCGGCTGAAGCATGTCTGGGTTTTCGACGAAGACATCGACATTCGCGACGACCGGCAGGTCGAATGGGCATTCGGCACCCGCTTCCAGGCCGATGAGGACATCGTCATGCTGACCGGCACGATGTCGATGCCGATGGACCCGTCGCTGAAGGGGCGCCGGACCGGCGCCAAGGCCGGTTTCGACTGCACCCGCCCGTTCGGCGCCGACAAGGAAATCCGTTTCACGCGTTGCGCCGCCAAGACGTTCGGCGGGCAGGCCCGATTCCAGACGGTCGAACAGGCTCTCGACGCCGAGCCGCTGTTCTTCGGCGAAATTGTCGAGGCGGTCGGAAGCCAGGACGGGCGGGAGATCGCGACCGCACTCGACGAATTGCGCGAGCAGGGCAGACTCGGCCGCGATCGGGACGGCCGGTACCACCTTGCGGAAGGGGAGCTGGGATTGACGGCGATCGTCGGCGAACTCTACCACGATCCCAATGAGGGGACCTGACCCCTGTTCCGCGTTGCGCGGTGCATGTTCCCGACGACGCCCGGCACGGCAGATCCGTGCGGAAGCCTGTGGAGATCGTCGACAAAGCGACCGGAGCCGAAGCGGTCCGACTCCGGCAACGGTAAATCGAGGGAGGAGACGATGAGACTTCGTAAGCATTTCGTCGCGTGCACCATGGCGGTCGCCGCGTTGGGCGCGACAGTCGCCGTGACATCGGTGGCTCCGGCAAGCGCGGCCGATCCCGCCGTGCTCAAGTTCGGTTCGTTCACGCCGCCCAAGGCCAAATATCTCCAGAAGATCACCATTCCCTGGCTGCGCAGGATGGAGGCCGACAGCGCCGGCACGCTCAAATTCCAGGAATTCTGGGGTGGCGCGCTGATCCGGAGCCCGCGCAAGCAGTGGGAAGGGCTGATGAACGGCATCCAGGATGCCTCGCAGGTCCTTCCGTCCTATACGGCGAAGCTGTTCCCCGATTTCGGCTTCTTCGATCTGCCGTTGCTGTTCCACGGCGTGGGCTCGGAGGAAGCCTCGACAGTCGGCTGGAAGATGTTCGAGCGCGGTTTGATCGGCGGGCTGGACGAGGTCCAAGTGTTGGCGCTCTACTCGAACGACAACGGGGGTCTTCATTTCAACCGCAAGATCGAGACACTGGACGCGATCAAGGGGTTCAAGGTCCGCGTGCCCGGGCCCAAGCAGGCCGCGGTGGTGCAGGAGCTCGGCCTGGTGCCCGTCGGCATGGGAACGCCTCAGGTCGCGGGGGCGCTCAACCGCGGCGTGATCCAGGGCACGCTGACCGGTTGGTCGGCGCTCAACACCTTCCGGATCACGCCCCTGATCAAGACGCATCTTGACCTTCCCTTGGGCGTCCGGTCGTTCTTCATCGCTGTCCGCAAGGTCGCCTATGATAAACTTCCCGCGAAGGCGAAGGAGTCGATCGCGAAGCACCGCGGTCTTGCGATCAGCCTCGCCTTGGGCCGCTTTTACGAAAACGAAGGCCAGGAGATGCGGACCAAGACCGGCGACCGGAACACGATTCCGGTGTCCGCGGAGCAGAGGAAGCAGTTGCAGCTGCGTCTCCGCAAGTTTCATGACGTATGGGTCAAGAGCGTCGTCGACGGCGAGAAGAAATACGCAGCGATTCAGGAGATCCTGGCCGAGGTCAGGAAGAAATAGGCCGGCGCCGGTGTGATACCCAGCCGATGGCGGATCGCGAGTTCGACGCCCGGTCGGCCCTCCAACCGGGGGCCGACTGGATCGCGCTGATCGGCGCGACCGCCATCATGGCGCTCGCGACCGCGATCTTCGTCGACGTCCTCATGCGTTGGCTGTTCAACGCGCCGATACTCGGCGTCGACGACCTCGGGAAGTACAACCTCGCGGTCATTGTCGCCAGCTTCTTTCCGGCGTGTCTGGTCGGCGGCCACTTCGTCACCGTCCGGTTCCTCGGCAGGGCGCTCGGCGCCCGGCGCGCGCTTTGGCTGGAAGTCGTGGGCAGCTTCGCGACACTGCTCGTATTCGTTCTCTTCGCCTGGCAGTTCTTCCGCTTCACGCTGTACGACGTGACGCGGACCGGCCTGGCGACGCCGGTGCTGGAAATTCCCCAGGCGCCCTGGTGGTGGGTGGTCACCGCAATCGTCTTTGTCTGTGTCGCCGTCCAGCTTCTGATGTGCTGGGACGGTCTGGGACGCGCCCGGCGCGGGCAGCCGCGCGCGGCGGAACAATCGGCGGACGCCGGGGTTTGATGCCGGCGCGTCGTCAACCGAACCGGTAGGCCCCGGTGGACCCGCTTTCCATTGCGATCGTCGGCATCTGCGTGATGCTGTCCCTCATAGCCCTGCACGTGCCGATCGGTATCGCGATGGCCGTCGCGGGTTTCGGCGGGGTCTGGGCGCTGATCGGTCTGGACCCGGCGATCAAGATGTTCGCCACCGCGCCGACCCAGGTTCTGGTCACCCAGGAACTCGGGGCGATCCCGATGTTCCTGCTGATGGGGAGCTTCGCGGCCGCGGCGGGGCTGTCGAGCGACCTCTATCGTCTGTTCTATGCCCTCATCGGCCACTACCGCGGCGGGCTGGCGATGACGACCGTGGCGGGCTGCGGCGCGTTCGGGGCGGTCTGCGGCTCTTCGCTCGCCACGGCGTCGACGTTTATGCGTATCGCCCTGCCGGAGATGCGCGCACGCTCCTACGACCCGAGACTCTCGGTCGGTTGCATAGCTGCCGGGGGAACCCTCGGCATTCTGATCCCGCCTTCGAACCTGTTGCTGCTCTATGCCGTGTTGACCGAGCAGTTCGTGATCGCGCTGTTCGCGGCCGCGGTGATCCCCGGCCTCGTTTGCATAGCGATCTATTTCGCGACGGTCGCGATCATCGTTCGGATCAAGCCCGAATACGGGCCGGCCGGGCCCCGCATGCCGTGGCGCGAAAGGGTTCGCGTGATCGGCAGTTGCTGGGGCGTGCTGAGCCTCGCGGTAGTCGTCAGCGGCGGTATCTATGGCGGTATTTTCACCGTCCTGGAAGCCGCCGCCGTGGGCTGTATCATGGCCTTCGGCTTTACCGCGATGCGCGGGCGGCTGACCCGCACGGTTCTGCGCCAGGTGCTGTCGCAGACGGCCGCGACGACCGGGCTGATCTACATCATCATCATCGGCGCCACGATCTTCACCTTCTTCGTGACGCTCAGCCAGTTGCCCAGCGTTCTGGTCGGCGCGATCGAATCCTCCGGTATGGCGCCGTGGATGGTGATCCTGGTCCTGCTCGCGATGTACATCGTCCTCGGCAGCATCTTCGAGACCGTCGCGGCGATGATCATCACGCTCCCGGTCGTTTTCCCGCTGGTGATCGGCCTCGGCTTCGATCCCATCTGGTGGGGGATCATCAATATCATGGTCATCGAGATCGGCCAGATAACCCCGCCCATCGGCATCATCCCCTTCGTGCTGCACGGAATGGCGCCGGAGGTGCCGCTCAAGACCATATTCAGCGGCATTGCGCCGTTCTTTGTCGCCGACCTGACGCGTTTGGCGATCATTGCCCTGTTTCCCGCGCTCACCCTGTGGCTGCCGGGTGTCCTGGGTTTGATGGTCTGATGCCCGGCCGCAATGGCGCCGGGTCGGGGGGCGGGGAAGCGATCGGCCGGCCTGTTCTCCGCAAGGAGGATTTGCGCCTTCTCGCCGGCCGCGGCCGGTTTTCCGATGACGTGAACCTGCCCGGCCAGGCCTACGCGGCGATGTTGCGCTCGCCGCACGCCCATGCGCGGATCGAGGCAGTCGATATTTCGGCGGCGCTCTCCACCCCGGGGGTCATTTCGGTGTTGACCGGCACGGATGTGCTGGCCGACGGGTTGGGCAGCATTCCCCACAGGCCGGCGCCGACCAGCCCGCCCGATATCGAGCTCGTCAATCGCGACGGTTCGGCGCGGCGGGAAGTACCGCAATTTCCCCTGTCCGCCGACCGTGCCCGGTTCGTCGGCGAAGCCGTGGCAATGGTTATCGCCGAGACCGCGGATCGTGCGCGGGACGGTCTCGAACGGGTGGAGGTCGCGTACACCCCTTTGCCCGCGGTCACGGAGGCCGAAACGGCAACGACGGCGGATGCGCCGATCCTCTGGGAAGGCGTGGCATCGAATATCTGCATCGACGCCGATGTCGGCGATATCGCGGCAACCGAACGCGCCTTCGCGAAGGCGGACCACATCGTTCGCCTGCAAACCTGGATCCGGCGGGTCACCGGTGTGCCGATGGAGCCGCGCGCGGCCGTCGGGGACTACGATCCGAAGACCGGACGCTACACCCTTTATGCGGGGGGCGGCGGCGTCGTTCGACCGAAGCGCGAGCTCGCCGAGATATTGGGGGTGGCCGAGGACCGGGTGCGGGTGATCGCCCGGGATGTCGGAGGCAACTACGGAACCCGCAACGCCTTCTATCCCGAGTTCGCGCTCGTGGCGTGGGCGGCGAGGCGTCTGGGCCGTCCGGTCAAGTGGACGGCCGATCGGACCGAGGCGTTTCTGTGCGATTACCAGGGCCGTGACCTCGCCGTCACCGCGGAGCTTGCGCTCGACCGGGATGGGCGGTTCCTGGCGATGCGCGGCTCGAACACCAGCAATGTGGGGGCCTACACCGTCTCTTTCGTGCCGCTGATCAAGGGTGTCGAGATCATGACCGGCCTCTACGAAATTCCGGCGGCCCATTTCCGTGCCCGTGCGGTGGTTACCAACACGCCGCCCACCAACCCCTATCGCAGCGCCGGCCGGCCGGAGGTCATGTTCGTGCTGGAACGGCTGGTCGATCTGGCGGCGAGGACCCATGGCTTCGATCCGGTTGCCTTGCGGCGTCGCAACCTGATCCCGCAAGACGCATTGCCGTTCGCAAATCCGCTCGGCATGACCTACGACAGCGGGGAGTACGAATCGGCGATGGACGCGGTGTTGGCGTCCGCCGATTGGGGGGGATTCCCGGAACGTCGCGAAGAAACCCGGCTACGCGGCAAGCGGCGCGGCATCGGCGTTGCCGCCTACATCGAGACGTCGACGGGGGCGCCGCGGGAACGCGCCGAGATGACGGTCCGACCGGACGGGGAAATCGACGTCGTCATCGGCACGCTGTCGAGCGGCCAGGGCCACGAGACAAGCTTCGCCCAGCTGGTCTGCGAATGGTTCGACGTGCCGCATGACCGTGTGAATCTGATCACCGGCGATACCGACACCGTCTCGGTCGGCGGCGGCTCCCATTCCGGGCGGTCGATGCGCCTTGCCGGGATCACGATGGGCAAGGCGACGGAGATCATCCTCGAAAGGGGATGCCGGATCGCGGCCACCCTGCTGGAGGCGGCGGAAGAGGACATCGTGTTCGCAGACGGCCGCTTCACCGTAACCGGCACCGATCGTTCCATCGGCCTGTTCGACGTCGCGCGCGCCGGAGAGCGCGGCGATGAACTGCCGCCCGATCTCCGCGGGCCGCTGGCGGGCGTTTCCGACGAAACGGTGCGGGTCGCCGCTTTCCCATACGGATGTCACGTGTGCGAGGTCGAGGTCGATCCGGACACCGGGATGGTGGAGGTGGTGCGCTATTCCGGTGTCGACGATGTCGGCCGCGCGATCAACCCGCTCATCCTCCACGGCCAGGCGCATGGCAGTATCGCCCAGGGCCTGGGCGAGGCCATGATGGAACACAGCGTCTACGATGCGCGGACCGGTCAGGCGCTGGCGGCTTCGTTCATGGATTACGCGATGCCGCGAGCCGATGATCTCCCGTTCTTCAGGACCGAGATCAGCGAGGTGCCGACGCCCGACAACCCGCTCGGCATCCGCGCCGGCGGCGAGGGAGGAACGACCCCGTCGCTTGCCGCCTACGTCAATGCCGTCGTCGACGCGTTGAAGGAATTCGGGGTCGACCATCTGGAAATGCCGACACGGCCGGAAAGCGTCTGGCGGGCCATTCGGCCGGCCGGCCGCCCGAGTTGAAGCAGGAGATAGGGTGCAATGTCCGACGAAATCCTGATCCGGAAGCTCGACCGCATCACCGAGATCACGCTCAACCGCCCGGAAGCCGGCAACGGGGTGACAAACGAAATGGCGGCGACGCTGGGCCAGGCGATCGCCGAGGCCGGCGAGTCGCATTTTGTCGTTCTGCGGGGCGCGGGCGACGATTTCTGCACCGGGCGGGCGGTCATGGGGAGGCCGCCGGAGGAGCGCCCGGGGGCCTATGAACGCCGGGCTCAGAGCGAGGTGATCTTCGACTGCTACGCTGCCTTTCGCCGATCCCCGGTTCCGGTTGTCGGTCTCGTCCAGGGACGCGCCGCGGGCTTCGGCTGCGCGCTGGCCGCGCTCTGCGACATCACACTCTCCAGCGTCTCGGCCACGTTCCAGCTGCCGGAGATGGGCCACAACATCATGCCGACCATGGCGATGTCGTCTCTGGTCGACCGCGTACCCCGCAAGGCGCTGATGTACATGGTCTATTCGACCGGGACGATCGACGCCCAAAAGGCTCTTTCCTTCGGCATCGTCAGCGACGTGGTCCCGGCCGATGAGCTGGAGAGCAGCTTCGAGGCGCTTTGCGCCGCGCTCGAAAAAACGCCCCGCCCGGCGATCCTCGCGGTCAAGGAGTACGCGCGTTCGGCATTGTCGATGGACATCGCGAGCGCGGTCGATTTCGCGCGCAATCTCCATGCGACCGCAAATTCGGCGCCCGGGATGCGCGGCTGAGGAACCGGCGGGCCGCCGCCCCCGCGAACCGGGAGCCGTCCGTCGATACGGCGCTAGAACTCGATAACGATCTTGCCGAAATGGCCGGCCGCTTCCATGCAGCGATAGGCGTCCCGGGCATCGGCGAAGGCGAAGCGCCGGTCGATCGCCGGTTTCAGCCCGCCGGCTTCGATGGCGGAGTTCATATCGAGGAACATGGCCCGGCTGCCGACATAGATCCCGTTCAGGCGGAGCGATTTGCGCAGGATCGGCGTCGGGTCGACCGCGCCCTGGGTGAGCACGCCGATCATCGCGATATGGCCGCCGATGCGGACCGCGTCGATGGATTGCGCCAGCGTCCCGCCGCCGCCGACTTCGACGACATGGTCGACGCCGACACCGCCGGTAAAACCCTTCGCCGCCGAGGACCAGTCCGGCGTCTCGGCATAGTTGATCGTCTGCCATGCGCCCATGGCGCGGGCGCGGGCCAGCTTGTCGTCGCTCTTCGAGGTGACGATCGCCCGTGCGCCCATGAGAGCGCAGAACTGCAGCGCAAAAATCGAAACGCCGCCGGTGCCGAGCAAAAGCACCGTTTCGCCCGCCTTGAGGCCGCCCTGCTCGACCAGCGCGTTCCACGCGGTGAGCGCGGCGCAGGGCAGGGTTGCCGCATCGGCGTAATCCAGATGCGCCGGGACCGGCACCACCCCGTCGGCGTTCAGCACCACCTCTTCGGCCAGCATGCCGTCGAGTGCCCCGCCCTGGGCGCTTGCCATGACGGCGGCCGAAATGCCGCCCGCCGCCCAGTCCTGGAAGAAGCAGCCCGCGACCCGGTCGCCCGCGGCGATGCCGGAGACGCCCGCGCCGAGTGCGGTCACCTCGCCCGCGCCGTCGGAATTGGGGATGCACGGGAAGACGAGGCCCCTCTGGCCCGGCGCGCGCACGGTGCCCAGGTCGCGGTAGTTGATCGAATTCGCCCGCACCCGGATCCTGACCTGCCCCGGCGCCGGTTCGGGCGAGGGCCGCTCGGCCAGCTCGAGGGCGTCGATGCCGCCGTCGCCGACGATCTGCCAGACTTTCATGGCTTGCTCTGTCTCCCGCTCTTGGCTGTTATTTCGACCGAACGCGGCGGGTTGAGAAATCCGCCCGCAGGGTGCCTCGATCCCGGATCGGCACCGAAGGATATCGGCTTTGGCGAGGCCGGCATAGTTGAGCGGCGACGGGGAAGGAGCCCGGGCATGCGGAACCTGAAGATCGACAGCCACCGGCTGTGGGAGTCCCTGATGGAGATGGCGCGGATCGGCGCGACCGAAAAGGGCGGCGTGCGCCGGCTCGCGCTGACCGATCAGGACCGGGCCGGCCGCGACCTGTTCATCCGCTGGTGCGAGGCCGCCGGCTGCGCGGTGAGCGTCGACCGGGTCGGCAACGTCTTCGCCCGGCGGCCCGGCCGGGACGAATCCCGCCCGCCGGTGATGACCGGCAGCCATCTCGACTCGCAGCCCACCGGCGGCAAGTTCGACGGCGCCTATGGCGTGCTCGCCGGGCTCGAGGCGATCCGCACCCTCAACGACCTGGAGATCGAGACCGACGCGCCGGTCGAAATCGTCGCCTGGACCAACGAGGAAGGCAGCCGATTCTCGCCGCCGATGATGGGCTCCGGCGCCTTCGCCGGCGTGTTCGCCGTCGAAGAGGTTCTGGCGCGCCCCGACAATGTGACCGGCGACCCGCTGGGCGATGAGCTGAAACGCATCGGCTATGACGGCGCCGCCCCGGTCGGCGGGCGCGAGATCGGCGCCTATTTCGAGGCCCATATCGAGCAGGGCCCGATCCTGGAGAATGAGGGAAAAACCATCGGCGTCGTCACCGGCGCCCAGGGACAGCGCTGGTACGAGATCACCGTGACCGGGCAGGAGGCCCATGCCGGTCCGACTCCGATGAAGCTGCGCAAGGACGCGCTGGTCGCCGCCGCCCGCATGATCGACGCGGTCAACCGGCTCGGCCATGGGTTCCCGCCCAACGCCTGCGCCACCGTCGGCTTCGTCGAGTCGCGCCCGAACTCGCGCAACACGATCCCCGGCCGGGTCTTTTTCACCGTCGACCTGCGCCATCCCGACGACGCGACGCTGGCGGCGATGAACGACCGGCTGCGCGCCGATTTCGCGGCGATCGCCGAAGTGGCCGGCTGCACCGCAGACATCGTCGATTTCTGGGAGTTCCCGGCCACACCGTTCGACGAGGCTTGCGTTGCCGCCGTGCGCAGCGCCGCCGAACAGGGCGGCCATAGCTGGCGCGACATCGTTTCCGGCGCCGGCCATGACGCCGTCTATATCGCCCGGATCGCCCCGGCCGGCATGATCTTCATCCCGTGCGAGGACGGCATCAGCCACAACGAAGTCGAAAACGCGACCCGGGAAGACTGCGCCGCCGGCGCCCAGGTGCTGCTCCAGGCCATGCTCGACCGCGCCGTGGGGTGAGGCTCGCCCGGTGGCGCTCAGCCCCCCTCGACCGCCCCAGCCGAAACCGTCAGGATGCGGCGCATAGCGTCCCCATGCGCCGCTCTGACGAGACCCCGACATGCCCCGCTTCTCCGCCAATGTCTCGATGCTGTTCGCCGAGCGCGAATGGCTGGACCGGCCGGCTGCCGCCGCCGCTTCCGGGTTCGGGGCTATCGAGATCCAGTTTCCCTACGACCGGCCGGCCGAAGACTGGCAGCGGGCGATCGAAGCGGCGGGGCTCGCCGTCTCGGTCATCAACGTCCCGGTCGGCGACATGCTTACGGGCGGGCCGGGCCTCGCCGCGACGCCGGGCCGGCAGGCCGATTTCCGCCGGGCGGCGGAGACGGCGCGCGATGTCGCGGCGGCGCTCCGGCCGCGCAATGTCAACGTGCTGTCCGGCTATCCCGAACGGTACGGGTACGAGCGCGCGCGCTGCCTGGAAACGCTTGCGGAAAATCTCCGGGTCGCGGCGGATTTGATGGGCGAGATCGGCGTCGGCACGGTGGTCGAGGCCGTCAACACAATCGACCGGCCGGGCTTCCTGCTGTCGACCAGCGAACAGGCGCTTGAGGTCATCGACCGGGCCGGCCACGGCAAGCTCGCGCTCGAGCACGACCTCTATCACATGGACATCATGGAGGGCCGCCTGATCCCGCGGCTCGAGGAGATCATGCCGCGCATCGGCCATATCCAGTTCGCCGACAATCCCGGCCGGCACGAGCCCGGCACCGGAGGGATCGACTATCCGGCGGTCTTCGCCGCCCTCGACCGGCTGGGCTACGATGGCTGGGCGGCGGCGGAATACTGGCCGAGCCGGGTCACCGAGGAGACCCTGGGCTGGATGACCGGAGCCGGGTGACGGGCCGGGGCAAGCCGGCCGTTCCACCGGCCTTGCGCGACGCTTATCCTCGCCGGCAACCACAGGACCAACCCGGGGGAACGCGCCATGTTCGAGCGCACCGTCGACATCGAGACCGCCGACGGCACCATGCCGATTTTCGTCACCTGTCCCGAAAGCGGCGGGCCGTTCGCGCCGGTCGTGCTGTTCATGGACATTTGGGGCTTTCGCGAGCTGCTGTGCGACATCGCCCGGCGCATCGGCACGGTCGGCTACGCCGCCGTGGTGCCGAACCTTTACTACCGCGAGGGCGGGGTGAATTTCGACTCTCGCCGACCGGACGGCCGCACGCGGTCGCTGACGGATGTGCCGAAGGAGGAGCAGGAGAAGGTCTACGCCGTCGCGAGACATTTGACCGATGACATGGTGATCGCCGACGGCGCGGCGCTGCTCGACTTCTTCGATTCCGACGAGGCGATCCGCGGCGGACCGGTCGGCTCGATCGGCTGGTGCATGGGCGGGCGTCATGTCATTCGCGCCGCGGGCGCGCATCCGGAGCGCTTCAGGGCGACGATCGGCCTGCACCCGACGCGGCTGGTCGGCGAGGACGAGCCGACCGCGCCCTACCGCGACGCGTCCAAATGCCAAGGCGAGGTCTATATCGGCTGTGGCGAACAGGACCCTTACACGCCTCCGCAGGTCGTCGAGACGGTCGGCGCGGCATTCGAGGCCGCAACCGTCGGCTTCGAGCAGATCGTCCACGAGGGCGCGCGGCACGGCTATGCCATCCCCGACCGCGACGTGTTCGACAAGCACGCCGCCGCGCGCGACTGGGAACGCGCCTTCGCCATGTACCGCCGGGTTCTCGCCTAACCGCCCTCGGGTCAGATCATGTAAAATTCGAGCTTGGCCGGCAGATTGTCGTTGAGGAGGACGATCTTCTTGCCGCCGATCAGCCATCGCCCTCCGTCGTCGTGGACCAGGCGATGCTCATAGCGGGACAGCGTCCGGCCCACCTCCTTGCGCACCGGATCGTAGAGATGGGTGATGCACAGCGAACGCACCAGCAGCGGAGACCCGCCATCGTCATCCACCAGGATGTTCGAGATCGCATGCGCCGTCCGCGGGAGGATCAGCGCCGCCGCGGATTTTCCCGACCGGATCCTGCCGACCCGTTCTTCCAGACGGGTGCGCGACGAGAGATAGATCAGCGAAATCTCGGTCTTCGGGTCGGCGGTCGTCTCCCGCTCGTTCTTCCAGGCGGGAACCCAGAATTCGATCTCCTCGGGATAAAGCGCAAGCCAGTCATCCCAACGCTGCTCATCGAGGCAAAGCGCTTCCCGATAAAGTAGCCTCTCGACTTCGTGGCGGCCCTCCGAGCTCATCGGGCGGCCGCCCCAACCCCGTCGCTCTCTGGACGGCCCGACAGCGCCGCCGTCAACCTCCTCCGCCACTCGCGAATCGGGCCGTGAAGGATGGTCTCGTCACCGAGGCCGAGCGAGCCGACGATCGAGGTCTGCGGAGTCAGCCCGAGCTCGCGCGCCTCTTCGATGGGCGCGGAGCCGAGACCGGCCATGCCGCGCATAAACCCCTGGTTCCAGTCGATCATTGTGGCGCGCTGCCCGTCCTGAATGAATTCGAAGATCGAGGTGTCGTCCGGGGTGGCTAGGCCGCTGGGATTGAAGAACTCCTCGTACTGGCGAATGCGCCTCTCGCGCGCTTCACCGGACTCGCCTTTGGGAGCGATGCCGAGCGCGGTGATCTCGGTCCGGTCGACGGCCACCGGCCGGTTGACCCTGATCATGAGGGAGGCGTTTTCCAAAAGCTGCATGTTGGGGAAAAACAGCACGTTGCGGGTGTTCAGCATCCACTTGGCCCAAGTTTTACCGACCCGCGCGGCAACCTTCTCGCGCGCAAGATAGAGGGGGCGCGCTTCGATCTTGTCTCCACCCCCGAACATCGCGTTGTGCCCGTACGGAAAACACATCGATCCACGCGTGACCGCGTCTTCGGCCCGGTCCCGATAGGGGGAATCGGCGCCGTCTTTGTTGTCCGACCTCCGGTTCAGGATCTGCATGAACGTCTGATGGGTCGGCACAAAGTGATAGAGATCGGCCGAATTCTCGATCTGAAGCTTCCAGTTGCCCTTATAGGTGTAGTTCACGGAGCCTGGAATTATCTCCAGCCCGTCTTCGCTCTGGTCGACCGCCAGATCGATGAAGAGCCGTGTGTCGCCGAGGAATTCGTCGAGCGGTGGAACCTCGGCGGTCAGGCTCCCGAACAGGAACCCCCGATATTCTCCCATCGCCGGAAGCGGACGCAGATTGTGGTCCTCATCGTCGAACCGGTCGCCATAAGCCCCCTGTTCGCGCGATGTCACGGCGATATTCCGCCCGGCGCTGTCATAGGTCCAGGCATGGTAGGGACAGACATGGGCCCTGGCATTGCCGCTGAAGCGGTGGCACACCAACGAACCGCGATGCCGGCAGGCGTTGACGAGCCCGTGCATATTGCCTTCGCCGTCGCGCGATACGATCACGGACTGGCGGCCAATATATGTGGTGAAGAAATCATGCGGTTCCGGCGCCTGGCAGCTCAGCCCGAGAAAGACCCACCCACCTTCGAAGATATGTTCCATTTCGAGTTCGAAAATTTCTTCCGAACGATAGACATCGGCGTGGACCTTGAAGATTCCGTCGTCCGGCCGGTCGACCACCAGCGCGTCGATATCCGAGGCATCTCTGATCATTGCTCGACCGTCTTCTGGTTACGAATTTCGTCGTGGCTTCCGATGCTACCATCGTCCTGGACATCAAGGCATTCGGCCTGCGCCCCCGGATTCCGCCGTTTCTGGAGCCATGCTATCGCCACCGCCACGACCGTCGATCCGCCGATCACCGGCCACGCGGCGCCGTGATCGAACGGACACACCATGATCGCGATTCCGCAGAAGACGGTAATCGCCCGCAGCGCGAGGGTCAGCCGGGAATACAGATAACCGGCCATGCCGACGGCAAGAACGGACACGCCGATCGCCGTCTTGATGCCGACGATCGCGATCTCCGCGGGTGTGCCGTCGAATATCAGCGCCGGCTGGTAGACAAAAACGAACGGCACCACATAGGCGGCGATACCGAGACGGACGGCGGCCCACCCGGTCTGCCAGAAATTGGTGCCGGCAACGGCGCAGGCCGCGAACACGGCGATGCAGATCGGCGGGGTGATCATCGACAGCATGCCGAAATAGAAAATGAACAAATGCGAGGCCAGTCGCGGGAATCCGGTTTCGACCAGGGCCGGCGCGATCAGCAGAGCCAGCATCAGATAGATGACCCCGGATGGCATGCCCATGCCCAGGACGATGCAGACGACAGCCGTCATCAGCAGCAGGAGCAGGCCGCTCTCTCCCGCCGCCTGGGTGAGAAGGAGCGAGAAGTTGAAGCCCAGCGTCGAGATCTGGATCGCCCCGATGATCATTCCCGCCAGCGCCGTGACGATGACCCGTTCGAGGACCGTCTGACCGGTTTCCCTGACCGCGACCCAGACCTTGTGCAGGCTCGGCCGGGTGAAGGGATTTAACAGGGAGACCGCCAGGGTGGCCCCGACCGCAAGCATCGCCGAACGGCCCGGCTGCCAGTGTTCGACGACCAGCGTCCATACCAGAAGGAAGATGGGGACGACGAATATCCAGCCGCGGCCGACAATGTTCCGCAGATCCGGCGCGTCCTGGAGTTCGACCGGCCTCAGCTTCTGCTTCGCGGCTTCGAGATCGACCTGAACGAACAGCGCGATGTAGTACATGATCGCCGGCAGCAGCGCGGCCAGGATCACCTCGCCGTAGGAAATCTGGAGGATGTCGATCATGAGGAATGCGACGATGCCCATCACCGGCGGCATCATCTGCCCTCCGGTCGACGCCACCGCCTCGATACCCGCCGCCGTCGGCCCCGAATAGCCGGCCCGGCGCGACGACGGCGCGGATGGCCACCACCTCGCGCTGCGGGTCGAACGCGAAGCGCCTTACGAAGATCCAACGACGACCGGCGTACCCAACAGGAGCGCGCCGTTCGGGCCGTCATAGGCCGCCGTCACCGAGACCACCGAGCCCGGGGGCACAGCGGCGCGCCGGCTCCGTTCGCCGGCCACGAGGGAGAGCGGGTTCGATCCGCGGTTCGCCTCCGCAGACCATGAACGCAGCTGGGCCCCGGGAACGGCGCCTTCCAGCGTCCCCTGAAGCGCCGCCGCCGAAGGCGTCCCTACAAGCGCCTGCCGGAGAGCGGAGTGGCTTTCGGCGTCGATCCCGTCCCGGGTAAGGGTATGCGTTACCCTGACCCAATGCGCCTTGTAGGCAAGCGATAGCTGGATCGCCGCCCGGTCGCCGAACGCGGTATCCGCCTCGGGCCGGACGAGGCGGATATCGCGGTCGAGGTCGGGCGCGATCGAGATCAGGACCTCTTCCGCGCCGCGGTGTCTCAACAGCCCGTCGAGGGCCGACACCAACGGCGCGCTGCTGGTGGCTGCTCCGATCCCGGCGAAGGCATCCTGCGCCATCCTTTCCGCATGCGCCGAGAGCGCCAGCTCCGCCTCGTCCGCCGGATGACGCGCCGCGGCGAACAGCGCGCTGGCGTCGGTCAACCTGGCCGGTCGGATGCCATCGGCCAACGGCGCGGCGATCCCTCCGGGCAAGCGCGAGAGCTCCAGAACCCCGACGGTTTTCGGCGCTTCGACCCTCTCTTTCAGAAAACCGGCGATCGTCGCGCCCGGCCGCGGCGTGCAAATCACCTCCGCGATGTGCGCGGTCTCCTCGATCCACCCGCCGACCCGCTTCGAGAGGCTGACGAACAGCGTCGGCGCGCCGTCCCGGAGGACCACCAGAACGCCCTGGTTCCAGTAGGGCACGAAATGCGTCAGGAAAGAGAACGCCGCGGGCCTCGGGAAGCTGGTGTAGAGGACAAGCGCGTCCATGCCCTCTTTCGCGAGCAATGCTTGGCACCGCGCAATCCTGGCATCCAGAACGGCGGGCGGGACCTCGTCCCGCGACCAGGCGAGCAGCCCGCGTCTCATGCCGGCACCGACAGCAGTTCGAGCGGCAGGATGCCGAAATCTTCGTAGCCGTCCTCGGTCACGACCACCGTATCGCCCAGCACCATGTATCCGACCTCGGGATGGTAGGTATTGGGGTGGACGATCAGCGTCGCGCCTGGACCCAGCACGGTGTCGACGTCTTCGAGGATGTGCGGCTTGTTGTCGACGAACAGACCGACGCCGTGACCGCGCACGCGCGTGTACTCGCTGGTGGTGAATTTTTCGAGCCCGTGCCTGCGGAAGACGTCGTTTTCCGCCCTCGCCACCGCGCTCGCCGTGACGCCGGCGCGCAGGACCGCATAGCCCGCCTCGACGGCTTCGATGTAGACGTCGAAAGCGCTCAGCTGGGCGGCGCTGGGCTCGCCGAGCACAAGCGTCCGGCAGATCTGTGCGTAGTAGCCGTCGACGCAGGGCGTGAGTTCGGTGGTCACGAGATCGCCGGGCTGGAGCCGGCGTTCGCCCGGCGGGTGCATCCCGCGCATTTCTCGCCCGCCCGAGCCCATGATCATGAAGTTCTCCGCGCAGCCCTTGGCGCGATAGAACGCCTCGACATCGGCGCTCACCTCGAACTCCGCCCGCCCGACCCGGACCGCGTCCATGAAGACCCGATAGCCCGTCGCAGCCATGGCGGCCGCGCGCCGAACGGCATCGACTTCGAGCGGCGACTTGTTGAGCAGCAGGCGGTCGGTCAGATCGGTGCCGTCGGTCAGGTTCCTCGCAACCCCGGACCGGGCGATGCCGTAGGGCATCAGGGTGGCCGGCGCCGTGGCGATGCGCCGGTTTCCCATGGCCTCCAGGCGGCCGATCACGGCGCCGACGATATCTTCGGACCACGAGACGGAAGCTTCGGGACAGGCGAGGCGCGCGCGGTCGGCCTCGGAAGGACTGTCGACGAAAATCTCGGCTTCTCCGTCGGCCAGCACGATCGCGAGCGCATCCCCTTCGATCGGCGGGAAATCGGTGGCGTAGCGCAGGTAGTCGCATTGCCACGCGTTTCCGTAAACCAGGACGCCGTCGAACCCCGCCTTCCCGATCGCCGATTTGAGCCGGGCGGCGCGCTCGTCCTGCAATGCATTCATGCGGCCCGGTTCCCGATGCGCCACTCAACCCGCCGCCGGAATCGCACGGTGTCACCTGCGCACGCTGCCGGCGTTCGTCCCCGATCGAGGGCCGAATACAGTGTATTACGGAAAACCGCCGGGGGGCCGCAAATACCGGTCGAATGCATCAGCCCGTTTGGCCGCCGTCCTGCGCCGCGATCGATGTCTTTTTCTTTGCGGACAACGGGCCGAGGGGTTGTCTCCCGGAACGTTTCAAGTCACGCTCGATCTGTCAGCAATGGGGAAAAGCACATGAACATTCTCAGGATCCTGCCCGCGGTCGGAATTCTGGCCCTGACGAGTGCGCCGCTTGGCGTCGTCCATGGTGACGATCAGGTCGAGCGGCGGCTGGCCGGCGAGCCACCCCTGCGGCGGGCCAAAACCCCATGGGGTTCTTCGTCACGAGTGTCGGCATGGGCCAGGGGGCGAACCTGGCCGGCCTCGAAGGGGCCGATGCCCATTGCACGAAGCTGGCGGCGGCCGCGGGCTCCACCGGGCGAACGTGGCGGGCGTATCTCAGCACCCAGGTCGAAAAAGGCCGCGCCATTTCCGCCCGCGACCGGATCGGATCGGGCCCCTGGTACAACGCCAGAGGCGAATTGATCGCCGTCAACCTCGATCGGCTCCACATTAACCCGAACATCGTCAAGCGAACGGCTCTGGACGAGAACGGCAATCTGGTGAACGGGCGTGGCGATCGGCCGAACCGGCATGACATCCTGACCGGAACGAAGGACGATGGGACGGCCTATTTTGCCTGGGAAAAGGGCGATCACACCTGCAACAACTGGACCAGCTCCGGAGAGGGCAGCGCGCAGGTCGGCCATCACGACCGGCATGGCGGCGGCAATATTTCATGGAACTCCGCCCATGCTTCGAGAGGCTGCAGCCAGAAAGGCCTGGTCAGCACCGGCGGTGCCGGGCTGCTCTACTGCTTTGCCGCCGACTAGGGCGTGTTGGACCGGCTGGGGGCGGTTCCAGCCGGCAACGCACTAACATTCGGCCTCGACCGCTCAGCCGGGACCGGTCAGCTCACCGGGACCGGTCAGCGGAGGCAACCCTCAACGCCATCGCGATCACTGCGCCTCCAGACCGAACTATGGTCCTGTAGAGCGGTATCCTCACGGGCCTCGTCTTCGACGCCGACGCCCACGCGCCAGGCGAATTCACGCCGTTCGAGACGTCAGGCCCGGCGGAGGCGCCCCATAACCCCTGACAACCGGCCCCCGGCCATCGAACCGGCAAGAAACGGCAAAATCGACCTTCAGAATGACCTAGACTCGCCATAATGCCTCCTCCGGGTGTATTCCCCGGCTGGACGTGAAGTATTCGGTCGCGTGGGAAGAACAACGGGAGGCAACCATGTCTTTTCTCGCCGACGTGACGATGACGACCATCAGCGCCCTGTCGACATTGTTCGTTTTCGCCATTGGGCTGGCGGTGTTGACGATTGCGGTGCTGTTTGTCGTCGATGTGATCCAGACCGGCGACGCGGTCCGGCGCAACTATCCGGTAGTCGGCCGGTTCCGCCACCTGTTTTCGACGCTCGGCGAATTTTTCCGGCAGTATTTTTTCGCCATGGACCGCGAGGAAATGCCGTTCAACCGAGCCGAGCGGGACTGGGCCTACCGCGCGGCGAAGGGTGAGAACAACACCATTGCCTTCGGGTCTACCAGGAACCTGACGGTGCAGGGAACGGCAATCTTCGTGAACTGCCCGTTCCCGACGCTCGAGGAAGACTTCGCCAGGACGCAACCGCTGAGGATCGGTCCCCATTGCCGGGCTCCCTACGACGCGCCCTCGATTTTCAATATTTCGGGCATGAGCTTCGGCGCGCTGTCTGTCCCGGCCGTGCGCGCGCTGTCGCGCGGCGCCAAGATGGCCGGTTGCTGGATGAATACCGGCGAAGGCGGCCTGTCCTCCCATCATCTGGAAGGCGGTTGCGATATCGTCTTCCAGATCGGCACGGCAAAATACGGCGTGCGATCCCCCGACGGTCGGCTGGACGATGAGAAGCTCCGGGAAATCGCCGCCCATGAACAGGTCCGGATGTTCGAAATCAAGCTCAGCCAGGGCGCCAAGCCCGGCAAGGGCGGCATCCTGCCGGGCGACAAGGTGACCGCCGAGATTGCCGCGATCCGGGGCATTCCGGAGGGAGAGGACTCGATCTCGCCGAACCGCCACCCCGAAATCGACACGGTCGGCGGCCTGCTGGATTTCATCGCCCGGATCCGGGATACGACCGGCAAGCCGGTTGGGTTCAAATGCGTTATCGGCGCCTATGGCTGGCTTATATCGCTGTGCAAGGAGATCCACCGGCGCGGCATCGAAAGCGCTCCCGACTTCATCACCGTCGATAGCGGGGATGGCGGCACCGGCGCCGCCCCCATGCCGCTGATGGACAATGTCGGGCTGGTGGTGCGGGAATCGCTGCCGATGGTCGCCGATATCCTGCGGGCGCATGGTCTGAGCGACCGTATCCGCCTGATATCGTCGGGCAAGATGATCACGCCGTCAGGGGTCGCCTGGGCTTTGTGCGCCGGCGCGAATTTCGTGACCTCGGCCCGTGGCTTCATGTTCTCGCTGGGATGCATCCAGGCGCTCAGATGCAACAAGAATACCTGTCCGACCGGGGTCACCACCCATAACCCCCGCCTGCAGCGGGGCCTCGACCCCGACGACAAGTGCGTCAAAGCTGCGAATTACTGCCGCAACATGGTGCATGAGGTCGAGGTCATCGCCCATTCCTGCGGCGTGGCCGAGCCGCGTCTGTTGCGCCGCTACCACGTGCGGATCGTCCAGGCCGACGGACGAACGGTACCGCTCGACATCCTGTTTCCGTGGCCAGAAACGCCGGACGATTTGAAGGTGATGGACCGCCATCCGGGAAGCAGGGCGTCGCCATCGACGGCAACGGTGCCTGCCGCGTAGCCCGGGTTCCTGTTCGGCCGAACGCCACCATGCCAATGCAGCCGGTGGACCGGTCGAGGTGGCCCAAGCTAACATGCCCGACGCCGGCCATGACCCATGGGAGGAACCATGCCCGATCTCGATCTTGCCGATTGCATCAACGAGGTTTGCCCCTGGTCGGGCAAGCCGGTGCAAGCCGACTCCCTGACTGTGTTTGACGGCCAGGTTGTCGGGTTCTGCAATACCGGGTGCCGCGACAAGTTCGAGGGCGCGCTGCGCCACTTCGAGGCGGCGAAGACCTCGATGACGGCTGGTTAGCCCGGAGCTCGCATCAGATCGGGTATTCGATTTGCCCGAGCCGCGCCGACAGCTTCATGTTCTCGCTATAGTCGATCGGCACGCCGATGACCGCAGGTCCGGATTGTAGGAAGGCCTCCGCGAGCGCGCCGGGCAGCTCTCCGGCGCTCGCGATCGTCCGGCCCCATGCGCCGTAGGACTCGGCCCAGGCCTGAAGGTCCGGATTGGTGAAGCTGAGGTCGGAGTGCCGGCCATCGAAGGCGTTCTGCTGCTTCCATTTGATCAGACCGTATTCGCCATCCATCCAGATCATCGCAACGACATTGATCTGGCGCCGCACCGCGACCTCGATATCCTGCGCGTTCATGAAGAAGCCGGCATCGCCGTTGATCGACAGGATCTTGCGGTCGGGCATCGCGATCTTGGCGCCGATCGAGCCCGGGAAGGCGAAGCCCATGGTGCAAAAGCCGTTCGAGATGAGGCAGGTGTTGGGCTCGTCGCATTGGTGGTAACGCGCAATCCACATCTTGTGCGCGCCGACGTCGGAAATCAGCACGTCCGACGGACCGAGGAACGCCCGCACGTCGTGGAGCACCTTCTGCGGCCGCATCGGAAAATGATCGCTGTCCTTCTCGGCGGTGAGATCTTCGTGGATCGTCTTCCGGAGCTCCTGACGGGACCCGATATCGAACAGCGGCAGGGTCACGCCGTTTTCCCTGCTGCGCCGCTCGATCTCCTCGCTGACCTGCCACAGCGCATCGGCGATGTCGCCCGCCACGTCGACATCGGTCTTGTAGTCGCCGTCCACCTCGGCGGGCCAGAAATCGATATGGACGACCTTCTTGGCCGCACCGGTGTTCCAGAACGACGGCGAATATTCGACCAAATCGTAGCCGACCGAGACGATCGCATCCGCTTCGCGCAGCGCCGCGATGATGTGATCCTTGCCCTGCAGGCCGACCGTGAACAGGCAGTGCTCGTCTGTCCGCGGGATCGCCCCCTTGCCCATGAAGGTGTTGACGACGCCGATGCCCGTGAGATCGGCGAGCCGCTTGAGCTGGACCGAAGCGCGTTTGCGGATCGCGCCGTTGCCGGCAATGATCAGCGGCCTCCTGGCGCCCATGATGACGTCGACCGCCTGGGCGACCGCCTTGTGGTCGGCGCCGGGCCGGCGCGTGACGATCGGCGCGATCGGCGCGCCGTTCGCCTCTGAATGGGCGAGGTCTTCCGGCAGCTCGACCAGCACCGCGCCCGGCTTCTCGGTCTCGGCGACCTTGAAGGCCTTGCGGACGATCTCCGGGATATTGTCCGGATGCCGCACCGTTTGCGCCCATTTTGTGATGGGCCGGAACATGGAGACCGAATCCATGTTCTGGTGGCTCTCCTTGTGGAGCCGCGCGGTATCCGCCTGGCCGATGATGCAAACCAGCGGCGCACGATCCATGTTGGCGTCGGCAACGCCGGTCACCAGATTGGTCGCGCCCGGCCCCAGGGTGCCCAGGCAGACGCCCGACTTGCCCGTCAGACGGCCATAGGCATCCGCCATGAACGCGGCCGCCTGCTCGTGGCGGCACAGGACGAATTCGATCTTGCTGTCGATCAGCGACATCATCACATCCGCGTTCTCTTCGCCGGGGATCCCGAAGATGTGGGTCACACCCTCTTCTTCGAGGCACTTCACGAACAGATCGGAAGCCTTCATCTGAGTCTTGCCTCCCACCAGGCTGTTACGGCTGATTTCGGTAAGTCACCGATCGGCAGCTTTTCAACAGGACTTGCACGGATCGCCCGGCGCCGGCTGAACCCCCTGAAGATCCAGCCGCGTGAGCGCGCCAATCCGCATCCCGCTATCGAAAAGATCGCGGGAGACGGGTTCAGCGATGCGGTCGATGTCGACTATAACACTTGGGTACAGGGGCGCGGGATGGAGAAGTCCGACGAAATGCCGGAGCGGTTCGGGGCAACGCGTCTGTCGGCGATCCGTCGTCTCCATGAGGCGCCTGATGCGTGCACGGCCGACCGGCCGTCGCACGAGCCGCGGGTTGCAGGCGTGGCGAAATCCCTAACCTGCGATGGCGGGAGGTGGGCGGGGTTGTCCTTGAGCCGGCGGGCAGCAAGTCCGGAGAACGGCTTTTCTCGATCGGGATGGGACGGCCTCAAGGATCTTCGCCGCTCGAAAAACAAGGTCCCAAGTGTTGGAGTCAAACCGCTGGGCCTTGAGTGGCTCCTGTATATAATTCGGGCAAATCGGGTCAGGGATTGCGGATGAACAGCGAAATTAAACTCGACGCGCTCATCGTCGGTGCCGGATTTGCCGGCCTTTACATGCTCCACAAACTACGCGGCATGGGATTCTCGGCCCGGGCGGTCGATGCCGCGTCGGGCGTCGGCGGTACCTGGTACTGGAACCGCTATCCCGGCGCCCGCTGCGATGTCGACAGCATGTTTTACTCTTACTCGTTCGACGAAGACCTGGAGCAGGAATGGGAATGGACCGAACGATATCCATCCCAGCCGGAAATTCTGCGTTACGCAAACCATGTCGCCGACCGGTTCGATCTTTGGCCGGATATCCAATTGGAAACCCGGGTCGTCTCGGCGATATTCGACAAGGCGGCGGCGAGCTGGCGCGTGGCCACCGAGGCCGGCGATGTCTTCGAAGCACGCTTCTGCATCATGGCCACGGGATGCCTGTCGACCGCCAACATACCTGAATTCGACGGAGTCGATGAATTTGACGGCCGGGTATTTCACACCGGCCATTGGCCGCACCGGCCGATCGACTTTACCGGCCGCCGGGTCGGCGTGGTCGGTACCGGATCATCCGCCGTGCAGGCCATTCAGGAGATCGCCAAGCAGGCATCTCGCCTCACGGTATTCCAGAGAACTCCTACCTATGTGGTAGAGGCGTTCAATCGGCCCCTGGCCCCCGAGGAACAGAGCAATACCAAGGCGAACTATTCGGAAATCAGGGCCGCCGCCAAAAAAACCTTCGGCGGATTTACCACCGTGATGAAAGACCGGTCCGCCTTATCGGTGTCGGAAGAGAAATGCCGCCAAGGCCTTGAAGAAGCCTGGCAATCCGGCGGTACTGCCTTTCTGGCCGCGTACAGCGATTTCGGTTTCAGCGAAGCGGCCAACATGCGGGCCCAGGAGTTTGTCCGCGACAAAATCCGCGAATCCGTGAACGATCCCGATACGGCCGAAAAACTGCTGCCGCATCATGTCATTGGCTGTAAACGGCTGTCTCTCGGCACCGGTTACTACGCCACCTACAACCGCGCCAATGTCTTACTGGTACAGCTTGGCGAGGGGGGCGTGGATCGGATAACCGCCGAAGGCCTGGTGACCGAGGGCACCGAATACCGGCTCGACGATTTGGTGCTCGCCACCGGTTTCGACGCCATGACGGGTGCCTTGTCGCGGATCGATATTCGCGGCCGCGACGGGGTGACCCTGAAAAAGGCCTGGGAAGCCGGACCGCGCAACTATCTTGGCCTCATGATCAACGGCTTTCCCAATTTCTTCACGATCACCGGGCCCGGCAGCCCATCCGTGTTGTCCAATATGATGCCGACCATCGAACATCACGTGGAATGGATCGCCGATTGCCTCGGCTATTTGCGCGACCGGGAAATTCGTGAAATGGAGGCCAGCATCGAGGCGCAGGACAGCTGGGTCGAGCATGCGAATGCGATAGCGTCGAAAACCCTCCGCTATTCCTGCAGCTCCTGGTATCTCGGTGCCAATGTTCCAGGCAAACCGCGCGTCTTCATGCCCTATATCGGCGGCATGCCTTCCTACCGGACAAAATGCGCCGCGGTCGCCGAGACCGGCTATGAGGGCTTCGATCTTACGACGGAGACGGTCGTTTGACGCCGCCGCACGGTACATAACCGCCGACGTTGATACGCACCTCTGCAAGCCCCGTAAAGGCCGACCGGCTCGATCCGAACCGATGGATTTCTAAAGCGCGTAAAGCGCCCGCGGGTTGGCCTCCAGGATCTTCTGGCGCACATGCGCGGGCACGCGCTCGTCCTGGCGGATGAGCCGGATGGCATCGATCTCGGCCGAAGGGTCGTGGTGACCGTAATCGGTGCCGACAACGAGGTTGTCCTCGCCGGCGTGCTGCAGGACGTAAGGCAGGTCGTCGGTCACCTCGCAGGCGACATACATGTTGTTCTGGGCCAGCGGGGAATCGAAGAACGTCTTGCCGGCGCGCCGGAACCGGTCTTCCAGATCGTTCAGCACATAGGGCACCCATTGTGCGCTGGCCTCGATGAACCCCCAGCGCAGGCGCGGGTATTGGGCCGGGACCGCCTTTTCGATCAGCGAATGCAGCGCGCCCACTATGGTCAGCTTGAACATCGTGAAGGTGGTGTCCTTGACGTAGAAGTCGTGGTGGACGATCGAGCCGTTGGCCGAGTGGATGCAGATCGGCAGGTCGAGCTCCTGGGCCGCCTCGTAGAGCGGGAAGAAATAGGGGTGGGCCAACGGCAAATCGCATTCCAGCCCGCGCATGAACACGCCGCAGGCGCCGTGATCCTTGCCGAACTCAAGCTGCGCGCGGATCCCGTGCATGGACTGCAACGCGGGCATGACGACCCAGCGGAGCCGCCCGCCGCCCTGCGACCAGATGTCGGCCAGCCAGCGGTTATACGCCCCGGCCAGGGCCGCCTCGCTGCGGAACGAGCGCGCGATCGGGCGCAGGAACAAGGTCGGGTACAGGACCTGGACGTCGATCCCCAGCGCGTCCATATGGCGTAGCCGGGCCGGGACATCGGACAACTCGCGCGCTTCCCTGGGCGTGTCTAGACCGATGTTGCGGTCCTTGCCGTGCATCATCCCGTCGACGACCCAGAATTCGCGCATCGGATCGCCGGCGTTGTTCCTGGCCACGTTGCCGAAGGTTTGCGAGACGATCCCGGGCAAATGCTCCTTGTCGGCCTCGCTCAGATGGGCAAACGTCGCGGTGGTCTCGATCACATGGGCGTCGGCATCGATCGCCGCCATGGAGATGCCTCCCGAATTGTTCCCGGCACCAGTCTACGTCGGCGCGAAGGTAAACGGCGTGGTCCGCCGCACGTTTTCGTCGATTTTCAGGCGGTAGTTGAGTGGCGGGTGGGCCCGCTGCCGGCAGTCGAGGCGCTCGCAGACGCGGCATGCCACACCGATCGGAGTCGCCGCCCGTTCATGTCCGAGATCGAGGCCTTCCGCGTAGACGAGCTGTCCGGCATCGCGGATGTCGCACCCCAGGCCGATGGCGTATTGCGGCGGCTGTTCCCATGTCCGGGATCCGATCGGGTCGACGGTGCGGGCGATGGTGAGAAACCGCGAGCCATCGGGCATGGCGGCCAGCTGGGTTCGAATCTGTCCGGGCATGCGAAAGGCGTCATGCACGATCCAGCGCGGACAGGTGCCGCCGAACCGGGCGAAGTGGAACCCGCCCCCGCTGAGGCGTTTGGAGACGTTGCCCGCGTTATCGACCCGGATGAAGAAAAACGGGACTCCGCGCGCACCGGGACGGTCGAGGGTGGTCAAGCGGTGGCAGATCTGCTCGAAGCTGGCGCCGAACCGGCGTTGCAGGATCTCGATGTCGTAACGCAAGGTCTTGGCTGCGTCGAGGAACCGCCCATAGGGCATGATGACGCAGCCCGCGAGGTAGTTGGCAAGCGCAAGGCGGCAGAGGCGCTCCGCCTCGGGACTTGAGAGCTCCGCCCGTTCAACATGGCGGTCGAGCAGGTCGCGGCGCGTATTGAGGCCGACCTGGACGGCGAGTTGGAAGCTTCGCGCCGCCGGCGAGAGCAATTCGGAGAGAAGCACGCGCCGGCGGTGGAAATCGTAGCGGCGCGTGGTCTCCGGCATCACGTCGACCGGGAGCACGCGCACCTCGATTCCGTGACCATCGCGCAGGTAACCGCCGAGACCGCGAAACACGTCCGTCGGATCCAGATCGGCTTCGATCCACAAATCTTCCGCGCTCGCTTCGATCTCGGGGAAGTGGTTCGATTCCGACTGCAGATACTCGCGGACTTCCTCCACGGGAAATACCTGCCCGCCGATCCCATGCGGCGCGTCCCGGCTCGCCACCTGTTCGGCCAGGATCTGGGAATCCTCGCGCAGTTCACGATAGGACTTGTAGAGCGCAAGTATGGCCTCGGCCACGGTGGGACCGGCTTCGGCGACGGCCCGGATGTCCGCATCCCGTGCCGGGCGGTCTCCGAACAGCGGGTCGCCGAAAACCTCCCGGAGGCCCGCATAGAGCCTGGCATCGTCGTCTTCGGCGAATTCCTTGAGATCGATATCGAACGTTTTTCCGAGACGGAACAGGAGTTGAACCGTCACCGGCCGCTGATTGTGTTCGATGAGATTCAAGTAGCTCGGTGAAATCTCGAGCTGTTCCGCCATCTCGCTCTGCTTGAGGGCGAGATCCTCGCGAAAGCGGCGGATCTTGTGCCCCAGCATGACTTTTCGTTCAACGGATCGGTCGGTCGCCGGCATCGTCCAAAGTCCAGGAAATTTTCAATTTTTACACATTCACAAAACTGAAATTTGCAAAATTATCTGAATGACTTCTTTTCTTTCAACGAGATATAGACCGTTACGATTTTTGTCAATTATGTTCCCTCGACGCATCCAATTTGAACTTGAAGCGGAGAACAGACCGATGCAGCGGGAAATGGAGCGACACAACCGGGCGCCGTCCGGCCGCTTTGCGGGCATTCGTCGGGACTACACGGTCGCCGACGTCGAGCGGCTGTCGGGCAGCATTCGCATCGAGCACACCCTCGCCCGCCAGGGCGCGGAACGGCTTTGGCAGTTGCTGCAGCATGACGAACCCCTGCGGGCGCTTGGCGCCGTCACCGGCAACCAGGCCATGCAGATGGTGCGGGCCGGTCTCAAGTCCATTTACCTGTCGGGCTGGCAGGTCGCCGCGGACAACAACAAGGCGGGCTCGATGTATCCCGACCAGAGCCTCTATCCGAGCGACAGCGGACCCGAGCTCGTCCGGCGCATCAACAACACCCTGCGCCGGGCCGATCAGATCCAGACGCTGGACGGCGAGGGCGGCATCGACTGGTTCGTCCCCATCGTCGCCGACGCCGAGGCGGGGTTCGGAGGCGTCCTGAACGCGTTCGAAATCACCAAATCCTACATCGAAGCCGGCGCCGCGGGCATCCACATCGAAGACCAGCTCGCTTCCGAGAAGAAGTGCGGCCATATGGGGGGCAAGGTCCTCATCCCCACCAAGCAACACATCCGCAACCTCCTGGCGGCCCGCCTCGCGGCCGACGTCATGGGGGTACCTACGGTCATCCTCGCGCGGACCGATGCGGAAAGCGCCAAGCTGATCACCAGCGACGTCGACGAGCGGGACCGTGAGTTCCTCACCGGCGAGCGCACGCCGGAGGGCTTCTACCGGCTCAAGGAAGGCACCAGCTTCGAGCGCTGCGTCGCCCGCGCCCTGGCATACGCCGAATACGCCGACCTGATCTGGATGGAGACGTCGACGCCCGATCTGCAACAGGCGCGGCGCTTCGCGGAGGCCGTACACGCGGAATATCCGGACAAGATGCTCTCCTACAACTGTTCGCCCTCTTTCAACTGGCCGGCCCATCTCGACGTTCCCGCCATGGAACGGTTCCAGCGCGAGCTCGGCGCGATGGGCTACAGGTATCAGTTCGTGACCCTCGCCGGGTTCCACGTCCTCAACTACGGCATGTTCGAACTCGCCGGGGCTTACCGGGACCGCGGCATGGCCGGCTACGCCGAGCTTCAGCGCGCCGAGTTCGCGGCGGAGGCCGAGGGATACACCGCGACGCGCCACCAGCATGAGGTGGGCACCGGGTATTTCGACGCCGTGGGCGAGGCGATCGGCGGCGGCCAGTCTTCGACCGCGGCGCTTGCGGAGTCGACCGAGGCCGCCCAATTCGAAACCCCGGCGCCGCCCATGGCGGCCGAATAGCACCCATAGATCGGCGGGAGATTCCAAAATGAAGTCGAAATTCTGGGTCGTTGGCGGGACCTACACGGACACCAGCTTCAACGAGCTGGTCAGCGGAAGCGAACGCGCGATGGGTCCGTATTCGGATCGCGACGCGGCGCTGGTCGCCTGGCGCAGGGTAGCGGAGGAGACCCGGAGCGATTTCTACGCTCGCTTCACCGTGGCCGAGGAGCCCGCGCAAAGGAACGCGGGAACGGCCGCCGCGCGCGACGGGGCCCGATAGACCGGCACCCCCATCCGGAGCAGGGAAATGGTCGAAAGAACTCGAGTCGGACGAAGCGCGGTTGCCGCCGAGCTGCACGGCTTCGTCGAGGACGAAGTTCTGCCGGGTCTCGAGCTTGCGAGCGAGGACTTCTGGCGAGACTTCGATGCCCTGCTGCACGATCTGGCGCCGGTGAACCGCGATCTCCTCGCCCGCCGCGAGGCGCTGCAGGCGGAGATCGACGCATGGCACAAGGCCCGCCGCGGGCAGCCGGTCGATCCGGACACCTATCGGGCGTTCCTCACCGGTATCGGCTACCTGGTGCCCGAGGGGCCCGATTTCTGCATCGAGACCTCCCATGTCGACGAAGAGATCGCGCATATCGCAGGGCCCCAGCTCGTCGTACCGGTGACCAATGCCCGCTATGCCCTGAATGCGGCCAATGCGCGCTGGGGCAGCCTCTACGATGCGCTCTATGGAACGGACGCGATTCCGGAGGACGGGTGCGCAACTCGGGGCGGCGGCTACAACCCGGCGCGCGGCGCGAAGGTCATCGCCTGGACCCGGGGCTTGCTGGACGAGGCGGCGCCGCTGGCCGCCGGCTCGCACGGCGATGTCCTCGCCTACCGGGTCGAGGAGGGCGCTCTCGCCGCGGACATGCCCGACGGCGCGACCGGCCTCGCCGATCCCGGCCTCTTCGTTGGCTACCGGGGAGACCCGGCGGCGCCCGGGGCCGTGCTGCTGCGCCATAACGGGCTGCATATCGAGATCGCGATAGACCACGCCCATCCGGTCGGCCGGACCGACCGGGCGGGGGTGTCGGATGTCGTGCTGGAATCGGCGGTGACGACCATCGTGGATCTGGAGGATTCGATCGCCGCCGTCGATGCCGAAGACAAGGTGCTGGCCTATCGCAACTGGCTCGGCCTCACCAAGGGCGACCTCGCCGCAAGCTTCGACAAGGATGGCGGGGCGGTCGAGCGCCGGCTCAACCCCGACCGCCGCTATACCGGTCCCGGCGGCGGCGAGGTCGTGCTGCCGGGCCGCGCGCTCATGCTCAACCGCAATGTCGGCCACCTGATGACCAACCCGGCGGTGCTGGACGGCGACGGAAGGGAAGCGCCGGAAGGCATTCTCGACGCGGTGTTCACCTGCCTGATCGCGCTCCACGACCTCAGGGGCAACGGGGTCTACCGCAACAGCCGGGCCGGCTCCATCTACATCGTCAAGCCGAAGATGCACGGGCCGGAGGAAGTCGCGTTCGCGGACACGCTCTTCGCCCGCGTCGAGGACATGCTGGGGCTTGAGCGCTACCGGATCAAGATCGGAATCATGGACGAGGAGCGGCGCACCACCGTCAACCTCAAGGAGTGCATCCGGGCCGCGCGCCGGCGGGTGGCCTTCATCAATACCGGTTTCCTCGACCGCACCGGCGACGAGATCCACACGTCGATAGAAGCCGGCCCGATGATCCGCAAGGCCGACATGAAGGCCGCCCCCTGGCTCGGCACCTACGAAGACTGGAACGTCGATATCGGCATCGCCTGCGGGCTGCGGGGCCGCGCCCAGATCGGCAAGGGCATGTGGGCCATGCCGGACCTGATGGCCGACATGCTGGACCGGAAGATCGGCCACCCGATGGCCGGCGCCGATACGGCCTGGGTGCCCTCGCCCACCGCCGCCACGCTGCACGCGACCCACTACCACCGCGTCAGGGTCGAGGAGCGTCAGGAAGAAATTGCCGGCCGTGCGCGGGCCGAGCTCGGCGACATCCTGTCGATCCCGGTGGCGACCCGCCCCAACTGGTCGCCGGACGACATCCGCGCCGAGCTGGAAAACAACGCCCAGGGCATCCTCGGCTATGTCGTGCGCTGGGTCGGTCAGGGCATCGGCTGCTCGAAAGTCCCGGACATCGACGATATCGGCCTCATGGAGGACCGCGCCACCTGCCGCATCTCCAGCCAGCACATGGCCAACTGGCTGCACCACGGGGTCTGCACCGAGGACGAGGTACGGACGACGCTCCGCAAGATGGCCGGGGTGGTGGACCGGCAGAACGCCGGCGACCCGGCCTACACGCCGATGGCGCCCGGCTTCGACGGCCCGGCCTTCAACGCCGCCTGCGACCTCGTCTTCGAGGGCCGGACGCAGCCCTCCGGCTATACCGAGCCGGTGCTCCATCGCCGGCGCGCCGAGCGGAAGGCCGCGGACCGGGCCTGACGCCCGAGGAAGAATGTGCGACCGGGCTCAAGGCCGACGATGACGTCCGTGTCGGGCAAATCGCTGTCCGAATTCACCGGACTGCCGAACGCACCCCGCAGATTCCCCTTCAGTCTATCTCGCCCATCATCGCAGGATCGCGAATGCTTTTGGACGTCCGATACTGCTCGCTTTACCAGTCCGATGAATGCGTTTTGCGCCTATTCGTTGCCGGCACCGGGTCTGTAGCAGATCGCATCGACCTCCACCTTCATGCCGTGCACGGCAAGACGATTGGCGCCGAACAGGGTGCTTGCCGGCCTGTGGGGTCCGAAATATTTCCTGCGTACCGCGTCCAGCTGCTGCCGTTCGTCGCAATTGTCCATGTATGCCGTAACCTTGGCGACGTCTTCGAAACCGAAGCCGGCCTCGGCCATGATGCGTTGGATGTTGTCGTGCATCTGCGTGGCCTGGGCGGTCATCGTATCGCCGGGCAGGTTGAAGTCGCCGTCGAACGGGCCCTGGCCGGAGACAAAGAGAAAATCGCCGGCTTGCACGGCGTCGGTATAGTGGCTGATCGGTTCGTGAATGCCGGGGGCGCGAATTTCCTTCTTCGGCGGGGCGCCGTCGCTCGGCTTGTAGGCGATCGCCTCGATTTCGTGGTTCATCCCTGGAATCGCGAGCCGTCGGACTCCGAACAAGGTGCTGCAGGGCCGGCTGTCGCCGAAGAATTGCTTGCGCGCGACATTGATCCTTGACCGGTCCCACACGTTCTCCAGGTAACAGACGACCTTGCACACGTCGTCGAAACCCATGCCCGCGGCATCGAGCATGACCTCCATGTTTTCAAGCGTCTTGAAGGCCTGTTTCCCGGGGTCGCCAAAGAACACCGTGCTGCCATCCGCACCGACCGGGCCGGTACCCGAAATAAAGGCGTAGTCGCCGCATTTCACCACATCGGTGTAGTGGCTGGGCGGTTCGAAGAGGCTTTCGCAACGGATTTCTTCTTTCGGCGGCCCGCCGTTCCTGGGCTTGTAGGCAATGCACTCAATTTCCAGCAACATGCCCGGAAGCGCGAGATGCCCGACACCGACCCGGGTGCTGCCGGGATAAGCGTCGCCATGAAAGTCGATACGGACCGGATTGATCCTGGGTCCGTCATACACCTCTTCCATCAACACCTTGAAGTAGACGACATCCCTGGGCGACATATCGGCCGCCGACAGCATGCGGTCGATATTGGCGCAGGTCGCCTCGCACTGCTTGACCACATCGCCTTCGCCGATCAGGGTCCCGTCCTTGTCATACGGGCCCGCCCCCGACATGTAGAGGAAGTCGCCACACAGTACCGCATCGGTGTAGTGGCTTATCGGCTCCATCATATCGTCGAGACGGATCTCTTTTCGCGGTGCTGCCACGGCTTCCTCCGCTGCGCGATGTCCAATCCGGGACTTCCGATATGGAACCCTTCAGGCCGGTTGAGCGTTGCGCAAAATCGCTCAACGCGCAATCCCGGTGGCGGATGGCGACGGCTCAAGCCCTCGACACTTTCAAGCGGGATCGGACGCGGCCCACGCCGACGGTCATCTGGCTGCAGTGTTGGGCGCAAACGTCGCCGCCAAAAGCGATCGGCTTGCCCGCCGAACTATTCTGGGCCACGCTCGACTGTGTCGGGCAGCGGCCGCTGCCACCGAACTTCTGGGGACCATATGATCGTTATCGCGAACGGCATCCGTTTCAACTGTGAAATCGGCGGGCGGGAGGGAGCTCCATGGCTCACGTTCAGCAACTCGCTGGCGACCGATTTCACGATGTGGGACGAACAGGTACGGGCTTTCGCGGGAGACTATCGAATTTTGAGGTATGACACGCGAGGGCATGGCGGCAGCACGGCGGGAACCGAACCGTACAGCCTCGATATGCTTGCCGACGACGTCATCGCGATCTGGGATAAAATTGGCATCGACCGGAGCCATGTTGTCGGCCTCTCGATCGGCGCGATGACTGCGGTGGGTCTTGCGCTCAGCCATGCCGGACGCCTCAACCGCGTCGTGGTCGCCAACGCCCGGCCGGACAACCCGCCCGAACTGCGCAGCGCCCGCGAACGACGACTCCCGGCGGTCGAGCGCGACGGCTTGTCGGGATTGGCGGAACCCACTGTCGAACGTTGGTGCAGCAACGCCTTCCGAGCGTCGAACCCCGATGCGGCGAAGAGACTCGCAGCGATGGTCAGTGGCACCTCGGTCACGGGTTATGTTGGCTGCGTGCGCGCCTTGCTGGGTCTCGACTACCAGCAGCGGCTGCAAGAGATCGGCGCTCCGATGCTGTTCATCTCCGGCGGAGAAGACGCCGGGGTCCCCACCGATGTGATGCGCAAGATGCACGAGGCGGTGCGAGGCTCGCAATTCGTCGAGATCGCCCGAGCAGGTCACATCTCAAACATCGAGCAACCGGCAGAATTTAACAAAGCCGTTCGAAAATTTCTTTCAGCGCCTTCGAGCGGTCGTCTCCACCCGCGCGTGACCGAGCAGACATCCGAGCGTCGGAAGACTTGCGCCGAGCGCGGACGCCCTTGAAGCACAAGAATGTCGGCGGTCGTGAAGCCGCATGTCCGGCGCGACGCCGCCCGAGACGCGCGGCGGCGGCGCGAAACATCTCCTCGGCGGTCGCGAACGGCGCGCTGCCGACCAGGTGGACTTTCCTGCCTTCGCCCGTCCCGCTCATGCCTCGATCCTTCCGCCGCCCGAGCCGCCGCCGGCGCCCTGCCGGCAACGCCCGGGTTCTAACGCCCTTGCGGCGACGCAGCAACGCAAGGCCCAACATCCGAGGGCCGGTCACGGCAAGCCGAGGCTGGCGGTCGAGGTTGCGTCCGATGGCGAATTCCACGGGTTGTGGTAGACTACAGTGCTTGCAGCGGGCCGCGTCGCCGATGGGGTTGCCCGCCGCCTGAAGCACCGCCAAGCCGGCTCCCTGCTTGCGTTCGCGATCGCGGATACGTCCGCCGCCAAGCGGGCCGAGGTGACGACCCTCATGAACAGCGATGCCACGGGTCTGGACAGGAAAGACCGCCAGTCCTACGAACCGCTGGCGGGCCTTGGGGTGGCAGGCATTCGAACCCCTCGCGCGGCTTGGGGCCGCATGGAGAAGTAGGCTGGAAGGCAACGCGGACGATGTGCGGGAGGGCGCGAATCAATTGATGGCAAAGCCATTGGTCGGTGTCATCGGATCCAGATATCTCGTTAACGGTCGTGTCGCCGCACAGTTGGTCGGAGAGGCAAACCTTTGCGCTGTGGCGGATGTCGCCGATGCCCTGCCCCTGATGTTCGCGGGGGCGCCCGACATCACGGATATCGGGCCGCTGCTGGACGCGGTTGACGGCATCTTGCTTACGGGCGGGCGGGCCAACGTCCATCCGACCCACTTCAACGTCGAACCCCATCCCAGCCACGAACCCTACGATCAGGGCCGGGATGAGGTGGCGCTGCGGGTGGCGAAGGCCTGCGTCGCACGGGGTCTCCCCATCCTGGGCCTCTGTCGCGGTATTCAGGAGATGGCAGTCGCCTTCGGCAGCACGTTGCATCCGGAAATCCGCGAGTTGCCCGGACGGATGAACCACCGGGCGACCCGGCTGGAAAACGGGGACATCCATCCCGACCCGGAAGTCGTTTTTGCGGACCGCCACGACGTCCGCCTGGTTTCCGGCGGGGTCTTCGCGCGACTGTTCGACCGAGAGACGATCCGCGTCAACTCGCTCCATGGCCAGGGCATTCTGCAGCCGGGGGATCGCATCGTCGTCGAGGGGGTGGCAGAGGACGGCACGATCGAGGCCATCCGAATTGCCGACGCGCCCGGTTTCGCATTGGGCGTCCAGTGGCATGCCGAGCACGATCCGCAAACCAATCCGGTAAACCACGCCCTGTTTCGAGCGTTCGGTGCAGCGATCAGGGAATGCAAGCGGGCGCAATGAAGCGCCGGCGGCCCGATGGACAACCCGAATGCATCTCGGTCGAGCCGCCGGACTGTCCGAACAGGCGCGGCCAACCTATTTTGCAGGTGCGCCGGGCCGGCCGATCGAGATCGCGAACGGGCCCGGGTAGGCCAATCCCGCATCGACCAAGGGGGAATATGGGGTCAGCATGATCGACCGTGCACGGCACATGTATAAGGGGTTACCCAAGAAGCGGGGGCTCTACGACCCGCGCAACGAGCACGACGCGTGCGGGATCGGTTTCGTTGCGAACATAAAGAACCGCAAGAGCCACCGGATCATCGATCAGGGTTTGCAGGTTCTGGAAAACCTTACTCATCGTGGCGCGGTCGGCGCCGACCCGTTGGCCGGCGACGGCGCGGGCATTCTCATTCAAATGCCGGACGCTCATCTGCGCGCCGTTTGCGGCGACATCGGAATCGATCTTCCGAAGCCGGGCGATTACAGCGTCGGCATGCTGTTCATGCCGCAGGCCGAAGGGCCGCGGGCGGACTGTGTTCGTGTCGTCGAAGAGCTTGTCGAGGCGGAAGGACAGCACGTGCTGGGTTGGCGCGACGTGCCGGTCGACAATTCGGGACTGGGCGAGAGCGTCATTCCGACCGAACCGTTCGTGCGCCAGCTGTTCGTCCGCCGGGGCGACACCTGCGCCGACCAGGATGCGTTCGAGCGCAAACTGTTCGTCATTCGCAAGCAGGCGGAGCACCGGATCGATGCCTTGGGTGAGGCTTGCGACGACTTCTATGCGTCGTCCTTCTCGTCGCGCACGATCGTCTATAAGGGGATGCTTCTGGCCGGGCAGGTCGGCGATTATTACCTCGACCTCAAGGACGAGACGATGGTCTCCGCGCTCGCCCTCGTTCACCAGCGGTTTTCCACCAACACCTTCCCTTCGTGGCGGCTGGCCCATCCCTACCGGATGATCTGCCACAACGGCGAGATCAATACTCTGCGCGGCAACATCAACTGGATGGCGGCGCGCCGGCACCTGATGAAGTGCGAACTCCTGGGCGACGATCTGGAAAAACTGTGGCCGCTGATTACCGAAGGCCAGTCCGATTCGGCGAGCTTCGACAACGCGCTCGAGCTCCTTGTGCGGTCCGGCTATTCGCTGGCCCACGCCATGATGATGCTCATTCCCGAGGCGTGGACCGGCAATCCCCTGATGGACGAGAAGCGCCGCGCCTTTTACGAATACCACGCGGCGCTCATGGAGCCGTGGGACGGTCCGGCCGCCGTGGCGTTCACCGACGGTCGCCAGATCGGCGCGACCTTGGATCGCAACGGGCTGAGACCCGCGCGCTACCTCATCACCGATGACGACTTTGCGGTGATGGGTTCCGAAGTCGGCGTTCTGCCGATCGACGAGAAGCGCATCGTCAAGAAGTGGCGCTTGCAGCCGGGCAAGATGCTGCTGATCGACCTCGAACAGGGCCGCATCATCGACGATGACGACATCAAGGCTCACCTGTCGTCGGTCCAGCCGTATCAGCAGTGGCTGGATCGCACCCAGATCGTGTTGGAGGACCTGCCAGAAACGGAGAGCCCTGTCGCGACCCCCAACCGGCTGACCCTTCTCGATCGCCAGCAGGCCTTCGGTTATACGCAGGAGGATCTCAAGTTCTTGATGTCTCCGATGGCGTCCACCGGACAGGAAGCCGTGGGCTCGATGGGCAACGACATCCCGATATCGGTGCTGTCGTCGCGCCCCAAGCTGCTTTATTCGTATTTCAAACAGGTTTTCGCCCAAGTCACCAACCCGCCGATCGATCCGATCCGCGAAGAGTTGGTGATGTCGCTCCTGTCGTTGATCGGCCCGCGGCCCAACCTCCTCGGCATCGACAATACGACGCCGCAAAAGCGTCTCGAGGTGCGCCAACCCGTCCTCACCAACCAGGACCTGGAAAAGATCCGCTCGATCGGCGAGATCGCGGATAACGCGTTCAGAACCATCACCCTCGATCTCACCTATCCCGCGAACCAAGGCGCCGAGGGTATGCGTCGGGCGCTCGACTCGATTTGTGACCAGGCCGAGAGGGCGTGCCGGGAAGGCTATAACATCCTGGTGCTCAGCGACCGTGCGATCGACGATGAAAGGATCGCCATCCCGGCTCTTTTGGGCACGTCGGCGGTTCACCACCACCTGGTGCGGGCCGGGCTGCGCAACTTCCTGGGGTTGGTCGTCGAGACCGGCGAAGCGCGCGAAATCCATCATTTCTGTACTCTGGCCGGCTATGGCGCCGAGGCGATCAACCCCTATCTCGCATTCGAGACCCTTTCGGCGATGCGAGACGATTTGCCGGAGAAGCTCAGCAAACGTCAACTTTACCGGCGCTACATCAAGGCGGTCGACAAGGGCATCCTCAAGGTGATGTCCAAGATGGGCATTTCGACATACCAGTCATATTGCGGCGCGCAGATTTTCGACGCGGTCGGTCTGGGCGAGGATTTCGTCGAGCAGTATTTCACGGGGACCGCGACCACCATCGGCGGGGTCGGATTGGCGGAGATCGCGCGCGAGACCGTCGAACGCCACAAGCTCGCCTACGGCGACGCGCCGATCTATCGCAACGCGCTCGATGTCGGCGGCGAATACGCTTACCGTCTGCGCGGCGAGGAACACTTCTGGACGCCCGACACGGTCACCAATTTGCAGCATGCCGTGCGTGGCGCGGTGCCTGAAAAATATCGCTCCTTTGCCGATCTGGTGAACGATCAGGATCGGCGGATGATGACCATCCGGGGCCTGTTCGAGCTTGTCCCGGCCGAGACGGCGGCGCCGCTCGACGAGGTCGAACCGGCGAGCGAAATCGTCAAGCGGTTTTCGACGGGGGCGATGTCGTTCGGGTCGATCTCGCGCGAAGCGCATTCGACCCTGGCTGTCGCCATGAACCGGATCGGCGGCAAGTCGAATACCGGCGAGGGCGGCGAGGAGTCGGACCGGTTCCGGCCTTTGCCCAACGGCGACTCCATGCGCTCGGCCATCAAGCAGGTGGCCTCGGGCCGCTTCGGTGTAACCACCGAATATCTCGTCAATTCGGACATGATGCAGATCAAGATGGCGCAAGGCGCAAAGCCCGGCGAGGGCGGCCAGCTGCCGGGCCATAAGGTGGACGCGGTCATCGCCAAGGTGCGTCATTCGACGCCGGGCGTGGGCCTGATCTCACCGCCGCCGCATCACGACATCTATTCGATCGAGGATCTCGCACAGCTCATCTACGACCTGAAGAACACCAACCCGGATGCCGACGTGTCGGTGAAACTGGTCTCCGAGGTCGGGGTCGGAACGGTGGCGGCCGGGGTTTCCAAGGCGCGGGCCGATCACGTGACCATTTCGGGTTTCGAAGGCGGCACCGGCGCCAGCCCGCTGACATCGATCAGCCATGCCGGGTCGCCGTGGGAGATCGGGCTCGCCGAGACCCACCAGACGCTGGTGCTCAACCGGCTGCGCGGCCGCATCGCAGTCCAGGTCGACGGCGGCCTGCGGACCGGGCGCGACGTCGTTGTCGGCGCTCTCCTGGGCGCCGACGAATTCGGATTTTCCACGGCGCCGCTGATCGCCGCGGGCTGCATCATGATGCGCAAGTGCCATCTCAACACCTGCCCCGTGGGCGTCGCGACCCAGGATCCGGAGCTGCGCAAGCGATTCACCGGCACGCCCGAGCACGTGATCAACTATTTCTTCTTCGTCGCCGAAGAGGTGCGCGAGCTGATGGCGTATCTCGGTTTCCGCAATTTCAGTGAAATGATCGGCGAATCGCAGCACCTCGACCAGCGCCGCGCGATCGAACACTACAAGGCAAAGGGAATCGATCTGTCGCGAATCCTCGCCAAGCCCGAAGCCGCACCGGGCGTTGCGACCCACAACAGCGAGCGCCAGGACCACAAGCTGGACAAGATCCTCGATCGCCATTTGATCGAGAAAGCGCAGCCGGCGCTGACCGAGCGGCAACCCGTCCGCATCGAGCTGCCGATCCGCAACATCGACCGCACGACCGGCGCGATGCTCTCTGGCGAGGTGGCAAAGCGTTTCGGCCATGACGGCCTGCCGGACAGCACGATCAGCGTGACGTTCCGCGGCGTCGCCGGCCAGAGCTTCGGGGCTTTTCTCGCGAACGGCGTCGCATTCGAACTGATCGGTGAGGCCAACGACTACACCGGAAAGGGTCTGTCGGGCGGCCGTATCGTGGTCTATCCTCCGGCCGAGAGCGGTATCGTCGCCGAGGAGAGCATCGTCATCGGCAACACCGTTCTCTACGGCGCCATCGCCGGGGAATGCTATTTCCGGGGGGTCGCGGGCGAGCGGTTCGCGGTGCGCAATTCGGGCGCGGTCGCCGTGGTCGAAGGTGTCGGCGACCATGGCTGCGAATACATGACCGGGGGCGTCGTCGTCTGCCTAGGCAACACCGGACGCAATTTTGCCGCCGGCATGAGCGGCGGCATCGCCTACGTCCTGGACGAACAGGGCGATTTCGAACGCCGCTGCAACCTGGCCATGGTCGAGCTCGAACCCATCAAGGCGGAGGACGACACGCTCGAACGTCTTGCGCATCAGGGCGGAGATCTAGAAGCCCACGGGCTGGTCGACGTCATGCGCGACATGACGCGCTTCGACGCCGAACGCCTGAACCAGCTCATCGAGAAGCACGTCCACTACACCAACTCCGCGCGGGGCCGGCGGATACTGGAAAACTGGGATTTCTACCTGCCGCAATTCGTCAAGGTGATGCCGGTCGACTACTACCGTGCCCTCAGGGAAATGGAACTCGTGCAACCGGTCGATTCCGCCGAAATCCTGGTGGAGGGCAGCTGAACCATGGGGAAGATCACCGGGTTTCTCGAAATCGACAGGCACGAACAGCGTTACGCGCCGGTCGGCGATCGAATCCGGCATTTCCGCGAGTTCCTGGTCCCGCTGGACAAGAACACGTTGATGCAGCAAGGCGCGCGATGCATGGATTGCGGTATCCCGTTCTGC
Source organism: Alphaproteobacteria bacterium (assembly GCA_965205995.1). Lineage (GTDB taxonomy): Bacteria > Pseudomonadota > Alphaproteobacteria > MPNO01 > MPNO01 > MPNO01. The sequence continues at coordinate 1,983,256 of OZ242200.1, forward strand.
CACACCGGCTGCCCGGTCAACAACATCATCCCCGACTGGAATGACCTCGTTTACCGCGACCAGTGGCGCGAAGCGATGGAGGCGCTGCACTCGACCAACAACTTCCCCGAATTCACCGGCCGTATCTGCCCGGCGCCGTGCGAGGAAGCATGCACGCTCAACATCGATGACGCTCCGGTAACGATCAAGTCCATCGAGTGCGCGATCGCCGATCGCGCCTGGCAGGAAGGGTGGGTGGTCCCGGACCCGCCTGCGACCAGGACCGGCAAACGCGTCGCCGTCGTCGGATCGGGTCCCGCCGGGATGGCCTGTGCCCAACAACTGGCGCGCGCCGGGCACGCCGTGACGCTGTTCGAGAAGAACGCCAAACCGGGCGGGTTGCTCCGATACGGCATTCCCGACTTCAAGATGGAAAAGCACTATATCGACCGGCGTGTCGGCCAAATGGAGGCCGAGGGCGTGACGTTCCGCACCGGCGTGAATGTCGGGCTCGACATATCGGCGCAAGACCTCACCCACGATTACGACGCCGTCGTACTGGCGGGCGGGTCGGAGAAGCCGCGCGACCTGCCGGTCGAGGGAAGGGATTTGCGCGGTGTCGAATTCGCGATGGATTTCCTGCCGCAGCAGAACCGGCGTGTCAGCGGTGAACCCCTCGGCGATGTGGAAGACATCCTTTCCCAGGGCAAGCATGTCATCGTGGTCGGCGGCGGCGATACGGGCTCCGATTGCATCGGGACGGCGTTCCGCCAGGGTGCGGTCTCGGTGACGCAGCTCGAGATATTGCCCATGCCGCCCGGGACGCCCGACAAGGCGACCACATGGCCCTTGTGGCCGTTGCGTCTCCGCACGTCCTCGTCACAGGCGGAAGGCGCCGAGCGCGATTGGAGCGTCGGGACCAAGGGCCTTTCAGGCGCCGGCGGGGCGGTCTCCACCCTTCACGCCGTCCGGTTGGATGAAAATCTGAAGGAAATCCCCGGAACCGGGTTCGACCTGAAGGCCGAACTTGTGTTGCTGGCGATGGGTTTCGTCCATCCGGTCCATGACGGCATGGTTGAGGAATTGGGGGTCGAACTCGACACCCGCGGCAACGTCCTCGCCGATACCGAGAGATACGTCACGTCGCTGCCCAACGTGTTCGCGGCAGGCGACATGCGCCGGGGCCAGTCACTGGTGGTCTGGGCGATCCGCGAGGGCCGGCAATGCGCCTGCGCCGTGGACGAGTTCCTGATGGGCGAGTCGTCGCTGCCGCGATGAGGCGGAGATGGCATCGGGGGACGGCGGGTTAGGATACCCGGACCATACCCGCGGACTATCCCGATCCGGCCCCGCTCCGCGCGCTGGGTGGAGAGCGCGGAGGGTGCGAAGGAGAAGGAGCCATGCCAGCCGGGACGACCACGCCTGCCACGCCGTCATCTCCGGACGACGGCCGCGACAGGCCGGTCGACGGACGCCACCCCGCGCCCAATTATCGCAGCCGGACCATCGGCAATCGCACGCTGCATCCCGAGACGCAGATGATGCGCTACGGCTACGCCCCGGAACTTTCCGAGGGCGCGGTCAAGGCGCCGGTGTTTCTCACCTCGACATTCGTGTTCCAGAGCGCCGAGGAGGGTCGTGCGCTGTTCGACCTCACCGCCGGGCGGAGCAAGCCCCGGCACAGCGACGAATCCTCGCTGGTCTATTCCCGCTTCAACAACCCGAACTTCGAGATGCTCGAGGATCGCGTCGCGCTCTACGAGGGCGCCGAGGCCGCTTGTGTCTTCGCCAGCGGCATGGCGGCGATTTCGACGTTGTTCTGGGCGTTCCTCCGGCCGGGCGATGTCGTCCTGCATTCGACACCGCTCTATGGCGGCACCGAAACGCTGATCCTGAACACACTCACCGAATTCGGTATCGTGTCGGTCTCCTGCGCGGACGGGATGGATCGCGCCGCGGTCATGGCCGCCGCCGACGCCGCGGCGGCCAAGGGTCCGGTTTCGCTTGTCTTCGCCGAAACGCCGGCGAACCCCACCAACAGCCTCGTCGATCTCGGCCTGTTCACCGAGGCGGTCGAGCGGATCGAGGCGGCACAAGGCAAGCGGCCGGTGCTCGCGGTCGACAATACGCTGCTGGGGCCGCTCTACCAGAAGCCGCTCGCCCACGGCGCCGATGTGGTCGTCTACTCGCTCACCAAATATGTAGGCGGTCACAGCGATCTGATCGCCGGCGGCGCCGCCGGTTGCCGGCCGACGATCGACGCCATGCGCCGCATGCGCGGCGCGCTCGGCACGCAGCTCGACGCCCATAGTTGCTGGATGCTGCTCCGCTCGCTCGAAACCCTGTCGCTGAGGATGGACAAAGCGAGCCGGAACGCCGATGCCGTGGCAGGGTTTCTCTCCCAACATCCCAAGGTCGAGGCGGTGAACCATCTCGGCCTGATCGACGACTCCGACCCGCGGCACGCCGTCTACCGACGGCAATGCGAAGGCTCGGGCTCGACCTTTTCCTTCATCGTGACCGGTGGCGAGCGCGCGGCGTTCGACCTGCTCAACAAGCTCCGCGTGATCAAGCTCGCCGTGAGCCTCGGCGGCACCGAGAGCCTCGCCTGCCATCCGGCATCGACGACCCATTCGGGCGTCGCGGAGGAGACCCGCCTCGCCATCGGTATTCCCTCCGGCTTGGTCCGCCTCTCGGTTGGCATCGAGCACCCGGACGATCTGATCGCGGATCTCGGTCTGGCTCTCGCGGCCCTCTGATTGGCGTCGCCGAATCATGGCGCGACCCTCACCGCTGAACTGCAAACAGCGGCAATGCTGCCTCGAATGAACGTCAATCGGCTTTGCTTCGGGTCGCGTTCACGTGGCCGCAGGCGGGGCAGGTTCTCAAGGCCGGGTCGGAGGCATATTCTTCGAGGACGCCGTTAACGCCCTGCTCCAGCCCCGCCACCTGTATCTCCCGCCGGAGCACCTGTGCATCGCATTTCTCGCAGAACCATTCGAAGGCGTCGATCACACCGGGCGCGCGGGTGCGTTCCACGATCAACCCGATCGTGTCGGCGCGCCGTTGCGGCGAATGCAGCACGTGCGGCGGGAGCAGGAAAATCTCGCCTTCGCGGATCGGTATGTCCCGACGCACGCCATCGTCGATCACCCGCAAGGTCATGTCGCCTCGGAGCTGAAAGAAAAGCTCCTCGAGCGGATCGTCGTGATAGTCGGGCCTCTCGTTGGGGCCGCCGACAACGGTCACGATGAAATCGGTATCGGCCCAAATCGTTCGTCCGCCCGCGGGAGGCTTGAGCTCGTGCCGGTGTTCTTCGATCCATCCGGCCAGGTTGAGGGGCATTGGCAACGCCATGGATCGTCTCCCGGAAGGAATAAGCGGAGCAAAACATTAGGGTGGAGCTGTAGAGGAGTCCAACGACGCATTGCCCCCGGAATGGACGGAGGCAGCCCCGCCGCGGGTCCAGCGAGTCCGAATTCGGTCTGCCGCCCCGTCCCTCGGACGGGTGCGAGCACAAGATCGAAGCGCCCGCTTCGAATGAAAGAGCATCAGGGTAGCGGTACGATTTCCACGAATTTGGATGTCATCCGGGAGATGTCGATTGCTACACCCGAACCGGCCGGTGGCACTGCCGCGAAAGAAACGAGGACGTGGAGATGATTCCGACCCAAGTCCATTTCGTCGGTTCGATCGGGCTCGATAGCGTAAGGGCGCGCATCGCTGCGGCGGCTAAATACGTCCCTGCTTTCGGAATCTCGACCGAGTGCGGGCTTGTGCGGAAGCTCATCCGGGCGCATGCCACCGTATCGCAAGAAGCATAGAGAGCGGCCCGCCGATAGCAGGAGAGCGCCATGACCGACGTCGAAACCGTGCTCGGCGATCTCGTCGTCGCCAACCGAATCCTCGCCAATGAGAACGTGGTCGACGCCTACGGCCATGTCAGTATCCGCAACCCCGACGACCCGGAGCGTTTCTTCCTGTCCTGTTCGCGCAGCCCCGAATTGGTGTCGCGTGGGGACATCATGGAATTCCGCCTCGACGGCACGGCGTTGGGCGGGGATGAGCGCAGGCCCTATCTGGAGCGTTTCATCCACGGCGGGGTCTACGAGAGCAGCCCCGACGTCAAGGCGGTGGTCCATAGCCATGCGGAGGATGTGCTGCCTTACAGCATCACGGAAGAACCATTGCGTCCGGTGATCCATTCCGCCGGGCTGATGGGCGCCCGGGTGCCGGTCTGGGACATCGCCGACAGGTTCGGCGACACCACGCTTCTGGTGGTCGACATGGAGCAGGGGCGCGACCTCGCGGGGGCGCTCGCCGATCGCCGCGTCGTCCTGATGCGCGGTCACGGCTTCACCGCCGCCGCGCGGTCGCTGTCCGAGGTCGTGCGGCTCTCGGTGATGCTGCCGAGGAACGCGCGCATTCTGACGACCGCGCTCGGGTTCGGCCGGGTGAAGGGGCTCTCGGAGGGCGAAATCGCCAAGCGTCTCCTGATGAACCCCGACGGTCCGGAATTCTGGCGGGCCTGGGAATACTGGGCGACCCGGGCCGGCTGCGCGGACATGCTCGAAGGCCACCCGAACCGCGATGGCTGAGCCCCGCTTGCATGCCGCCTCGCCGGACAGGAGGGACGGTAATGTCCTTGTCGTCGGGGGCGGTCCCGTCGGGCTCGCGCTCGCCGGCGATCTCGGATGGCGCGGCCGATCCTGCATTCTGATCGAGCAGTCGGACGGGGCCATTCATCAACCGCGGCAGGACCTAGTCGGTGTCCGGACGATGGAATTCTGCCGGCGCTGGGGCATCGTGGGCGAAGTGGAAGCCGCGCCATACGACCGCGACTATCCGCAGGACAATGTCTACATCGCGGGAAGTCTGGCGGAAGGCTGGGAGATCGGCCGCTACGCGGTCCCCGCCATGAACGAGGCCGCGCCGCCGCCGGAGAGCCCGCAGAAGCGGGAACGCTGCCCGCAGAACATGTTCGACCCGATCCTGCGCGAATTCGCCGCTTCGCACCGGACCGTGACGCTCCGCTATCATGCACGGTTCGAGGGTCTGCGCCCGTCCGTCGACGGCGTGGTCGCCGACATCGTCGACACGCGCAGCGGGCACAGTCAGCAACTGGCGGCGCGGTTCCTGGTCGGTTGCGACGGCGCATCGAGTGCGGTTCGCGCCGCGCTCGGCACGACGATGACCGGTAACCCGGTACTCACCTTCACGACCAATATCATCTTTCGCTGCAACGGGTTCGAGGCGCTTCACGACAAGCGTCCGGGCTACCGTTTCATATTCATCGGCCCCGAGGGGACGTGGGCCACGATCGTCGCGATCAACGGGCGCGACGAGTGGCGGATGTCGATCGTGCGGTCGAGCGAAGACGGGCGTGTGCTCGAAGAACGCGAGATCCGCGATGCCATCGAACGCGCCGTCGGCCGCGCATTCGACTACGAGATTCTCTCGGTTATGCCGTGGCGTCGGCGCGAGCTGGTGGCGGAGAGGTTTGGCGAAGGGCCGGCATTCATCGCCGGCGACGCGGCGCACGCGATGTCGCCGACCGGCGGCTTCGGGATGAACACCGGGATCGGCGACGCCATCGACCTGTCATGGAAGATCGATGCCGTGCTGGCCGGCTGGGGCGGGGGTGCGTTGCTCGGGTCCTACACGCCGGAGCGCCGGCCGGTCGCGGAACGCAATGTGACCGAGGCGAGCGGCAATCTCGCGCGCATGCTCTCGCCGCCCGCCGAGCCCGGCCCGCTCGACCGGACGCCCGACGGCGAGGCGCTGCGGCGGCGCGTCGGAGACGATCTCGCGCGGGCAATGACGCGCGAATGGCGGACCCTCGGCATGCATCTCGGCTATTTCTACGAAGACTCGCCGATCTGCATCCCCGACAACACGGCGCCGCCAAGCCTCGACCCGGCGGTCTACGAGCAGACCGCGCGGCCGGGATCGCGCGCGCCGCACGCCTTTCTCGACGACGGCAGATCGACGCTCGATTTGTTCGGCCGCGGCTTCGTGCTGCTCAGGCTTGGCCTGTCGCCCCCGGATCCGGCGCCGCTTGTAGCGGCGGCCGCCACTAAGGGCATGCCGATGGAAGCGGTCGATATCGCCCGGCCGGACATCGCGGCGCTCTATGGCCGGGCCCTCGTGCTGGTGCGGCCCGACGGGCACGTCGCCTGGCGCGGCGACGAGCTGCCTGCCGACCCCGCCGCGGCGATCGACCGTGTGCGCGGCGCGGCATGAGGTTCTAGACTTGAAGAGCGCCGCCACCGAAGGGAGATGCGTTCCATGTCGGACCTTGCCCATACTGAGTCCCTTGAGACCCTGTACGAGCGTCTTGCCCCGCTCAGCATCAGCGCCGGCTGGGCCAAGCCGACGCCCTCACTATGGCCGGAGCCGCGGCAGAATTTTCGACCCTTTCACTGGTCCTGGCAGGAAGGGCGCGCGGCGCTGGATGCGGCGGGCCGGCTGGTCGACACCGAATTCGCGGAGCGCCGTAACCTGATTCTCCACAACCCGATCGAGGGCAATTCCTACGCCACCGTGCGGACGATGATCGCCGCCTACCAGGCGATCCTGCCGGGCGAGACCGCGCGGTCCCACCGGCATACCCCCAACGCGCTCCGGTTCATCCTGGAGGGCGAGGGCGCCTACACGATCGTCAAAGGCGAACGCCTGGAGATGTGCCCCAACGACGTGCTGCTCACGCCGAACTGGCATTGGCACGGTCACGGCAGCGAGGCGGAGGGTATGTGCTACTGGCTCGACTGCCTCGATGCACCGCTGACCCAATTGCTGGAGCCGATGTTCTTCGAGCCCCATCCCGACGAGTACGAGCCGATCCTGTCCACGCCCGCATCCTCGCCGTTCATTTTTCGCTGGCAAGACGTCAGCGCGGATCTGGAGCGGGCGAAGCCCGATCCCGAAGGACGCCTCGGACGGAGGGTCGAGCTTGGCGGCCCGGCGCTGTCGTCGATCGCGCTCTACATGCAGCGCCACGCGGCGGGCGAAACCACGCGCGCGCATCGGACGACGGCCAACCAGATCGTGTGCATCGCCGAGGGAAACGGCACCTCGACGATCGACGGCGAACGCTTCGACTGGTCTCGCGGCGACGTGCTCTCGGTACCCGCCTGGCGGCCGTTTTCTCACCGCGCCACCGAAGACGCGGTGCTGTTCGTGATGACGGACGAGCCGGTACTTCGATCGATCGGCTGGCTCAGACTACAGGACTGCTGAGCCGGCATCGCCGTTCCCTCCCCCTCGCCACGGCGAGCACCGCTCCGACGGGAAGCGTCACGATCCAGGACACGGAGATCGTGCGGACCACGCCGAAATAATCGGAGTTTTGACCAAGCAAGTGTCCTGGTCGGCTCGCAAGTGTTTCGAAAGCAGAAGACCCGACGACATTGCGGGTTGACAGCTATGCTAAGACATAGTGACGGAAGCAGACTGCGACGTCTTCGTGTGCTGCAAATCGGCAGCCCGCCGCCGCGGCCGGCATGTCGAGAACCCTAGCGCCAACGCGCCGAACGACCGGGACTCCGTGACCCGGAATGCCGTGGCGTACGGCGTTTATCGGGGAGGAGTCGGTGAACTTCATCGGCAAAGCATTGGTCTTGGCCGTTCTGTGCGCGCCCCTGTTTCCGCAGGGGCTGCGTGCGCAGAATTTGAACGTCGTGGTAAGCCTCAAGCCGATCCATTCCCTCGTCGCCGGGGTGATGGGCGACGCAGGCAAACCCTTGTTGCTGCTCAAGGGTGCGGCATCGCCCCACACCTACCAGATGCGCCCGTCCGAGGCCCGGGCTCTGAACGGGGCGGACCTGATCGTCTGGATCGGCGAGGCGATGGAGACCTTCCTCGACCGTCCGATTGAAAATCTCGGGTCACGGGCCAGGATCCTGACCCTTCACGAAGTGCCCGGGATATTTCTGTTGCGCAACCGCGAAGGCGGGATATGGGAAGACGACGACCATGGGGAGGCCCATGTCGACGAGCGCGAGGGCCACGGTCATGACCACGACGAGTTCAACATGCATGTCTGGCTCGACCCCGGCAACGCGCGGCGGATCGTCGACGCCGTCGCCGATGCGCTGGCTCGCATCGACCCCCTCCGTGGCGGAACCTGGCGCGCCAACGCCGCGGCGATGCGAAAGCGGATCGTCACGCTGGATTCGTCCCTTCGAGAACGCCTGTCGCCCGTGCGCGGGCGCGCGTTCGTCGTCTTCCACGACGCCTACCAGTATTTCGAGCGCGCTTTCGGGCTGAACGGCAAGGGCGCTTTCGCCGTCGACCCGGCGCGTGCGCCCGGCGCCAAGCGGCTCGTCGAGTTGCGCGCCGCCCTCGTCGAGCACAAGATCCGTTGCGTTTTCACCGAACCCCAGTTCGAGCCGGATCTCGTCCGCAGTGTGGTCGGGGGCACCGATGCGCGGATCGCCGCGCTCGACCCGATCGGTGCCGGCACGCGGTCGGGCCCCGACGCCTGGTTCGCGATCATGCAGGGGCTGGGCGATGCGACGGTCGGCTGTCTTGGCGGCAACTGACCGCCGCCCGGGGCGTCGCAACCCCGAACCCGTGGCTGAACCGGAGGCGACCTGCATGGAAACGGCGATCAGATCTGTCATCCGCGCCGCGCGCATCTTGGCGCGAATGGCGCCACCCGGGCAGGTTCCCGGATGAGCCCGCCAATGTCGGGCGATCTCTCCGAGGCGCCGCCGCTCGTCGAGGCGCGGGGCGTCAGCGTCCGCTTCGGGCGCCGGACCGTTCTCGATGCGGTGGACCTCGTCGTTCGCGCCGGGGAAATCGTGACCCTGGTCGGGCTCAACGGCGCGGGCAAGACGACGTTGATCCGCGTGATCCTCGGCGTCATGCAACCGGACCGCGGCGAAGTGATACGCCGCCCGGGCCTGCGCATCGGATACTCGCCGCAGCACATGGATCGCGACCCGATTCTGCCGATAACGGTACAGCGGTTCCTGACCCTCGGCGCGCCGGCGCCGCGCAAGAAGCTGGAACGGGTGCTCGACGAGGTCGGCGCCGATCCGATCCTGCACTATCCGCTGGCGGAAATCTCGGGCGGCGAGATGCAGCGCGTGCTGCTCGCGCGGGCGCTGCTGCGCGAGCCCCATTTCCTGGTCCTCGACGAACCTCTGGCCGGTGTGGACATCACCAGCCAGAGCGATCTCTACCGGCTTATCGCCGAGATCCGCGATCGGCATGGCTGCGGGGTGCTATTGGTGTCGCACGATCTTCACCTGGTCATGGCCGCGACCGACACCGTGGTTTGCCTCAACCGGCATGTGTGCTGCACCGGCCAGCCGCATTTCGTCCTGCGCGACCCCGAATTCATCTCCCTCTTCGGGCCGCATTTGTCGGAGACGCTCGCGGTGTACCAGCACTCCCACGATCATCGCCACGACGCGCTCGGCGAACCGCTCTCGATCGAGCCGGGCGCATCGGAGGGATCGCCGGCGCCCGACCGGCATCCGTGATGGAAGATTTCGTTCTGCGCGCGCTGGGCGGCGGGATCGGGGCGGCGCTTGCCGCCGGGCCCGTCGGGTGTTTCGTGGTGTGGAGGCGGATGGCGTATTTCGGCGCCGCGCTGGCGCATGCGGTGCTGCTCGGCGTCGCGCTCGGTTTCCTGCTCGATATCGAACCGATGGTGGCGGTCTTCGCGATATGCCTCCTGCTGGCGGGAAGCCTGGTTCTGCTGGAGCGCCAGCGTTTCATTTCCGTCGATGCCCTGCTCGGGGTTCTGGCGCACGCCGTGTTCGCCGCCGGGCTCGTCGTCGTTGCGTTCATGGAACGGTTGCGGGTCGACCTCATCGGCTATCTTTTCGGCGACATCCTCTCGGTCGGCGTCGCCGATCTCTGGCTGATCTTCGGAACCGCGGCCATCGTCACGGCTGCCCTTGCCTGGCAATGGCGCAACCTCCTCGCCGTGGCCGTCAACCAGGATCTCGCGGCGGCGGAAGGCGTGCCGGTGGAACGGGTTCGCCTCCTGCTCCTGTTCCTGCTTGCCGCGGTGATTGCGGTGGGAATGAAGATCGTCGGCATGCTGCTCGTCGTGGCGCTTGTGATCGTCCCCGCCGCCGCCGCGCGCCGCATGGTCGCGACGCCGGAGCAGATGGCGGTGGCCTCGACCGCGATCGGCGTCGCCTCGGTCGCCGCCGGCCTGTTCGCCTCGCTGGAGTGGGACGTTCCCGCCGGGCCGGCAATCGTGCTCGCGGCGAGCGGGGTATTCGCCGTCAGCCTGCTGCTTCCCGTTCGGGGACAATCCGGTGGGGACGGCTGACCCGCGACGACGGCTCACCGCCGCATGGCGTCGCCGGCAGGCTTACGGCGGCGGCTTCAAATCGAGGCCTCTCGCGCCGAGCCGATCATCTCGTGCAGGTCGCTTTCGCTGAAAGGCACATGGCACAGGCGAATGGCGGCGGGCTGCAACGCGTCTTCCACCGCTCCCGCGATGGCCGCCGGCACCGGAATGGTGCCGCCCTGCCCGGCCCCTTTCAGCCCGAGCGGGTTGAGCGGGCTGGGCGTTGCGATGTAGTCGATATCGACCCGCGGCATCTCTGCCGGCGTGGTGACGAGATAGTCCATCAAGGTCGCGGAGAGGATCTGGCCGTCCTCGTCGTAATGCACCTTTTCGAAGAAAGTGTTGCCGATCCCGAGGGCGATCCCGCCGAGCACCTGCCCGTCGGCGATCATCGGGTTGATCAGGTTCCCGAAATCCTCGACCGCCGCGTATCGCAGGATCGCGACCTTGCATGTTGCCGTGTCGACCTCGACGACGACCGCATGGCAGCCCGTCGCAAAGGTGTTCGTGGCCGGAGAAAAACTCCCGATCATGCTCATGCCGGGACCGAATTCGCGCAGAGCCAGGGGCGAGCCCGACTCGCCGAGCGAGACTTCGACGATATCCGCAAGCGTGATCCGGCGGGACGGCTCATGCGCAACCGCCACCGCGCCATCCCTGAGCGCGAGGTCGTCCACCGGCGCCTGCAAGAGGGTGGCCGCGAAGGCGAGTGCTCTTTCCCTGAGCTGTAGCGCCGCTCGATGGACGGCCGAGCCGGTCACCACGCCGGCGCGGCTCGCGAAGGTACCGATACTGTGTCGAACCTCCTCGGTATTGCCGGCGACCACGCGGACCCGGTCGAAGGGTAGGTCGAAGGCATCGGCGGCGATCTGGGCAAAGGCGGTCTTTTGCCCCTGACCCTGGGATGGCGTCCCCATGCGGACGGTGAGCGACCCGTCACGCTCCAGCGACATGCCGACCTCTTCGAAAGGGCCGAGACCGGTATCTTCGACGCAGCAGGCGATGCCGATCCCGATGTGGCGGCCCTCGCTTCGCGCCGCCTCCTGCTCCCGGCGGGTCGCGTCGTAGTCGATCATTTCGAGGGCCCGCTCCAGCAAAGCGGGCACGTTGCCGCTGTCATAGGTCCGGCTGGTCCCGTCGCGGGAGACGAAGCCGAGCGAATAGGGATACTCCTCAGGCGGGATCAGGTTCCGTCGGCGCAGCGCCGCCGCGTCGATGCCGATCTTCCGACCGGCGGCGTCGAGCAAGCGCTCCATGACGAAACAGGCCTGGGGCCGCCCGGCGCCTCGAACCGGCGCCACCGGTACGGTGTTGGTGTAGACGACGCCGCATTCGACGGCAAAATTCGGCACCTTGTAGGGTCCCGGAATGTTGACCGCGGTGAGCAGCGGGACGACCGGTCCCCAGGGCACGTAGGCGCCGGTGTCGTGGAGGAAGCGGCCCCTGATTCCGAGAATCGTGCCCTCGTCGTCCAGGGCCATTTCCAGATCGTGGATCTGGGTCCGCTCGTGATAGGCAGCAATCAGATGCTCGGTGCGGTCCTCGATCCATTTGATCGGCCGGTCCAGCTTCCGGGCGAGCACGGGAACCAGGATGTCTTCGACATAGGTCAAGCCCTTGTAGCCGAAGCCCCCGCCGACATCGCCGTTCAGTACCTGGACCGCCGATTCGTCGAGGTCGAGCGCGCGGGCTATCAACTGGCGGTGGACATAGGGAACCTGGGAGACGTTCCAGACGACCATCTTCTGCTGGATTCCGTCCCAAAGCGCGACCACGCCCCGGGTCTCCATCGCCTGGCCGGCCCCGCGCTGGATGGACAGGCGTTCGCGGACGATGTGCCGTGCCGTGGCAAAGGCCTGGCTGGGGTTGCCGGTCTCCAGCTTGATCTGCGCGGCGATATTGGAATCCCGATCGCCGTGAACTATCGGCGCGTCGGCCTTCGCCGCGCGCTCGAGATCGACAATGGCCGGCTTCGTGTCGTAGTCGACGTCAACGAGTTCCGCAGCGTCTTCGGCGAGGTAGCGGGTCTCGGCGACCACCGCGGCGATCGGCTCACCGACATATCGGACCTCCCTGTGGGCCAGCACCGGCGGTTCCGCCGGGTCCGGGAGCGCCGGATTGGGGTGGCCGTCCGGGAGGATCCGCGCCGCGGCGGGAAGATCCTCCGCCACGACCACGGCGATGACGCCTTTCAGCTTCCGCGCCTCGCTCGCGTCCACCGAGATCGCGGCCCGGGCGGCGGCGCTGCGCACGATCGCGAGGTGCAGCATCCCGGGGTACCGGATATCGTCGACGAACCGTCCCCGGCCGGTAAGAAGCGCGCCGTCCTCGGTTCGTGCCTGCCGCTTCCCGAACAGGGTCATGTAGGCAGCTCCGGCCCGGCCCAGGCTCGCACGGTGCAGGGCCGCGCGGGCTTCTTCGATCGGCCGGTGCCGCGCGGATCGTCAGCGCAGGCATGGGCTGTCCGCGAAGGCCGCGGGATGACGCGGCCGATCCCGGCGCCGTTCACGCCGCTCCCCGGCATTATCGGCCCTCCGCGCACTTCGCCATGGCGGGGGAGCTGGCGCTGACTGGCATTCCTCATCTCATTGTCTTTGGCGGTTTCTCGGACATTTCGATGTCGATCATGCCATCCGTATCGGAATTGTAGCCGGAAACCACGGCGGGGACGACGGCGTGCTCTCCGAGCATTTTGGTGCGCCTGCGCATTTGACGCCGATCGCCGCGCTACGGTATGCGCCACCGGCCAAGTCACCGGCGCATCGATATCGTCAAGCGCGTCCCTGCCGGTTCCGCGGCGGTTCCGTGCTCTGCGGTCGGCAACGTCTCGACCTCGCGATGCCGATCCGTAAATTTGACCTTTGGCGGGCGTCGATTGGAGAGCGCGAAGATGACATCGAGCCGTACCAGGGCAGACCGTGCCGATCGCGACCGGCTGATTGCAGCCGCACGGGCGCTGTCGCCGACGATCAGCGCCGACGCCGAGAGCGCGGAAAAGGCGCGCAGGATTTCCGCGCCGGTCTATGCGGCGATCAAGGATGCCGGTTTTTTCCGCATTCTGCTGCCGCGCCGGTTCGGCGGCTACGAGCTCGACCTGGAGACCGCGATCACCGTGATCCTCGAGCTGTCCGCGGCGTGCGGGTCCACCGGCTGGGTCGCGAGCTGCGGCATTTCCCACCAGTGGATGGTCGCGCAGTTCCCGCTGGCGTGTCAGGAGGAGATTTGGGCCGACGGCCCCGACAAGCTGGTCGTGACCTCGTTCCCGCCGACCGGTAGCTGCGAGCGGGTCGATGGCGGCTTTCGCATCGACGGGACCTGGCGCTATGCCAGCGGCTGCGACTATGCCGATGTCGCGCTGCTCGGCGTCGCGCTGCCGGCGGCGGGGGAGGGCGCGCGCGCGGTTCCGGGGTTCGTGGTCGTGCCGATGTCGGATTGCGGGATAGCCGAAGACTGGGACACGATGGGGCTCGCGGCGACCGGCAGCCACGCGGTGGTCGCCAAAGACGTCTTCGTGCCGGACTATCGGAGCCTGTCGGCGGAGATTTTCGTCTCCACCGACACGCCGGGGCAAATCGCCTTCGAAACCAATCTCGGGCGGTATCCGGTCTTTTCGCTCGGCGCCCACGGCTTGTCCGCGACGGCGGTCGGGTGTCTTCAGGGCGCGCTGGATCACTTCGTCGCGCTGTTGGCCGATTGGCGAGTGCGCGGCAGCGGGGCGGGCGCCGGTGCCAGGGTCGCCGAGTTTCCTGCCGTCCAGATGCGGGTCGGGCACGCGGCGATGGCCCTCAAGGCGGCGAAGGCGCTGATGTTCTCGGAGATCGAGGACACGCGGCGCGCGGTCATCGACCGGGGCGCGCTGTTGGGCCGCGGCGAGCGTTTGGAGAACAGGGTCGTCCAGGCCTATGTCGTCCAGCTCGCCTTGCAGGGGCTCGACGCCTTGTGGGGTGCGACCGGTGCGACCGGCATTCATCGCGCCGAGCCGGTCCAGCGCGCCTGGCGCGACGCGCATGCCGTTGCCCACCACGCGTTCTTCAACTGGGACGTCCACTCGGCGATGTACGGCCAGGCCCGGCTCGGGATCGAGCCTCACGGCGCGCCCTATTGACCGCGCCGGTGCAAATCCTCGCCGCCGTTCCCAGGGTCGACCTCTGACCTGCTCCCCGGCGACTGGTCCGGTTTGAATGCTAGTGAATTGATGGATTCTCGGCCAAGCTGGATGGCCGGCGAAAGATGAAAGGGAGATATCGATGTGCGGCTTCGTGTGCCTTTGGCAAGTGGACGATCCGGCGCTGGCGCGGCGAATGATCGACAGGATCGCCCACCGCGGACCCGACGGCATCGAGATCAAGCGCATCCCCGGTGTACCGGCCGTGATGGCGCACTGCCGACTCGCGATCATCGATCCTGAAAATGCCACCCAGCCGATCCATGGCAAGGAAGAAGTTCTCGTTGCCAATGGCGAGATCTACAACTATGCCGATCTGCGAGCGGTTCTCGGCGAAAGCGGGTTCGAGACCGGCGGCGACAGCGAGACCATCCTGCGCCTTTTTCGTTCGGGCGAACCGCGGTGGATTGCCAAGCTCGACGGGATGTTCGCATTCGTTCTCGCGACACCGAACCGCGTTATTGCCGCCCGCGATCCGCTCGGCATCAAGCCCCTGTACAAGGCCAGGCTCGGCGGCGGAATCGTCTTCGCATCGGAGCTGAAGGCATTCGACGATATCGCTGTGGACGATGTCGAAGAGATTGCCCCCGGCGTCATGTACGACAGTGTGGACGGGCCTCGCAAATGGTACCGCATGCCGCAGGGCGCCGCGGAAATGCTTCCCGGCGAAGATCCGGAACCGATGTGGCGGGAGCTGCGGATCGTGCTCGAAACCGCGATACGCAAATGGATGGTCGCCGATGTGGAGGTCGGTTGTTTTCTCTCCGGCGGCCTGGATTCCTCGATCATCGCCGCGCTCGCGGCGCGTGCGAACGGCCAACCCCTGAAGACTTTCTCGGTCGGCACCGCCGGGAGCCCGGATCTGGAAGCGGCACGGCTGGTAGCCGATCACATCGGCTCCGACCACCATGAGCTGGTCTTCACCGCCGACGACGTGGCCGGCGCCTTGTCGGACGTGGTCTATCACCTGGAAAGCGCCGATAGGGACGTCGTGCGGAGCGCCCTGCCGACCCACTTCGCCGCCACGCTCGCGCGGCGACACGTCAAGGCGGTGCTGACGGGCGAGGGAGCGGACGAACTCTTCGCCGGATATCGCTACCACCATGCCTATGCCGAAAGTCCGCGCGCGCTCGCCGACGAGATCACACGCTCGCTTTGCGCCATGTACAACATCAATCTGCAACGCGTGGACCGCATCACCATGGCTCAGGGGCTGGAGGCGAGAACCCCGTTCCTCGACCGCGATCTCATCGCGTTCGCCCAATCCATCCCGGCGTCTCTCAAGATGAAGGTGGTCGACGAAAGGACGCGCGCGACAACGGAGAAATGGGTGCTGCGCAAAGCCTGCGAAGATTTGCTTCCCGCCGAGGTCGTATGGCGCAAGAAGGCCCAGTTCGACGAAGGCACCGGCACGGTTCTCGCACTCGGGCGGGTATTGTCGGAGAAGATCGGGTCATCCGGTGCGGCCGATCGCGCACGCGAAGGGGAGTTTTACGAAAACCTGATTCGCGAACGATACAACCAGCCCGCGCTCATTTTCGATAACGCCGGAAAGTGGACCGCTCAACGCGTTGCCGCGTAACCGGGGCCCCACGCCTTCCCTCGCACGCGGGCGCACCGCGCATGGGCATCACCCAGATTTCCTTCCGGCGCCTCAAGCCGTCAACAGCTGTCGTAAAGGCAGCTCCCGTACCTCCGCCTCGGGGCGGGACAAATAAAATTCCGCCACGAATTGACCTTCCGCCTCCAGATCGATCGGATCGACATCCCGGCTTTTCAGTTGCTCGACCACTTGTCTTTGCTCTTCCGTCGAGGCGAATTTTCTCTGCCGGAAATATCGACCGGTCAGCTTCTCGGTTATATACCCCCATCGTCCGAGAGCATTTTCGATCCGGTCATAAGGAAACATTCTTAACACAAAGTTCGCAATCCAGGCCGGTTGCCTTTCCGTCAGGGGCAACATCAATTTCTTGAAGCTTTTCTCGGTCACATAACCGACGCATCCGGTCGATATCATCAGATCCACCGGCTCTAAGTCTTGCCGAGCGTCCGCCGGCAAGGTTTCCTGTTCGAGATTAAGCGGCAATCCCACGTCGATCAAACCGATTTCCTCGGCGAAGGCGACGGCGTTTTCAGCCTGATCGATACCAATCACTCTTAAATCTCCTGGATCTCCCAACTCCTCGAAAAATTGATGATCGTTTTGGATAACCTCTTCCGGCGTGGCATCTTCCAATTCATCCTGCGTCCAGCGGTCGTAAAGTTCGTCCATGGAGAGGTCGTATTTCAACAGTGCGGCGTTGACGCCGTAGGAGCAACCCAAGTCCAAAACGCAGATTCCGTCTTGTTCGCGTCGACGACGAAGCTGGGAAATGAGTTTTTGAAATAACGGTTTGGCCTCGACAGGGATAACGTAATCGAGTTTTTGCAGGGTACTGAAATAGGCTCGCGGATCGCGTCTGTCGTAGATCGATCCCATATCGAGCTTGGCTTCATTAATGCCCGAAAAGTCGGCGCCGCTACGCATCTTGTTCTCCTTTGGCAGTAGGTTGCAGGCGCGAATGCGCGAACGCGCAATTGCCTAACCCCGGTTTGAGCCAAGAGCGTAGGCAAAGACGCCAAGATGTTGGAACGGAGAGATTTTAGCACGTCTTCCGATAAATCGCAACCGTATCCTGCGACAGGTAATTTCATGGGTTATGTGTCAGTGAAAATGGGATACTGATTCCCTGGGCTTTGTTTTTGCGGCTGAAGACGGCGCAGAGGATGCGGTCCATTGAGGTTCTGTCCTGGAAGGTTCCCATGGGTCTCGTTCCGCGCCGGACCTCTCGGAATCTTCGTTCGATGGCGTTTGTGATTCTGTCCTGCTTGCGTTCGGCCTGGGTTGGGTATCGGAAGCAGGTGAGCAGGTCGTCGAGGTCGTTTCGCAAGCAGGCGACGTCCTTTGGATAGGTATTTTCCCAGGCGTCGGCGAAGCGGCGCGCGGCGCCGAGCGCCTCGGTCCGGTTGGCGGCGTTCATGATGGCGTGGAGGCCGGCCTTGACGGCGTCGCGGTCGGGTCTGCGGACCTTGTCGAGGACGTTTCTGATCTTGTGCGCCCAGCGGCGCTGCGGGGGGATGCCGGGATAGACGATCGACAGGGCGGCGATCAGGCCCTGGCCGCCCCCCGCCTTCGCGGGGGCAGGCTCTGGCGCAGATCGTCTCGATCCCCTCGCCGGTGAGCCCGCGGCGGTAGAGATCGGTGAGGAATCGTTCCCACTCGCCGGCGCTCTCGCTGGCAGCCAGGCGGAAGTCGACGATCTCCTTCCTGCCGTCGGGGCGGAGACCCAGCGCCACCCAGCCCCTGGTACATTATTGCGCCGCCGCGCAGGTACGTGGTCCCGCCGCCGTTGACACATCCTGGGGCCCATATCAACTATGGCAATCGGTACGTTGGCGGAATGGCGGTCTGCCCGCGAGGCTCGGACGACCCTGACGATGTCGTCCCGACCCTTTGTGCGAAAATGAAGTCGGGGATGAGCCGGATGAGGAGTTCGCCGTCGGGCGAGCGGCATATGAGCGCGGCGTCAGCCTCTCTGGCTTGAGTATGACACGCAGGCACGCCGCACGATAATCGGGAGAAAATGACGATGCAGATCAGGGCGGCGGTATTTCGCGATACCAGTCTCAAGCCTTCCATCGAGACCCTGGAGATATCGGAACCGGGCGCCGAGGAAGTGCTGGTCAAACTGACCGCGACAGGCGTCTGCCACACGGATTTGAAGACAGCCGTCACCGAGGGCCGCTCACCCCGGCCGGTGGTTCTGGGACACGAAGGCGCTGGCGTCGTCGAGGCGGTGGGCTCGGGGGTTGCCGATCTGGAGCCCGGCGATCATGTCGTGATGAGCTTTACCTGGTGCGGACATTGCCCGAGTTGTCGTAGCGCCCGGCCGGCATACTGCTACAACACCGACCACTTCGCCTGTAGCCGTTCCGACGGGACTCACTATCTGCACGGCGATGACGGCCCGGTGCATGGCGGCTTCTTCAATCAATCGTCCTTTGCCACCCATGCCCTGGGACACCGGCGGGGCGTGGTCAAGGTGCGCCGGGACGCGCCCTTGAATATCCTGGGTCCGCTCGGTTGCGGAATTCAGACCGGTGCGGGCGCCGTACTCAACGTGTTCGGGATGAGGCCGGGGCAGACGCTTGCCGTCTTCGGTGCCGGATCCCTCGGTCTTTCCGCGGTGATGGCGGCCAGGATCGCCGGCGCCGGGCAGGTGATTGCCGTCGATCTCCATCCCAACCGGCTGCAGCTCGCGGTCGAGCTGGGCGCCGACCAGGTGATCCGTGCCGATGGCGGGCCGGTACGCGAACAAATTCTCACGGGGTCGATTTCGCGCTGGATACCACCTCCATCGGCCCGGTGATGCTGGACGCGATTGCAAGTCTGGCGCCCCACGGCAGCTTTGGCTTCGTGGCACCGACGGAAAGCGGGGAGCTGACCATCCCGCTCCGGCCGCTGATGATGAACCGCAAGGTTCTCGGCATCATGGAAGGAAACAGCAACCCGAACGTCTTTATTCCTCAATTGGTCGATTTCCATATGCAAGGCGTGTTTCCGTTCGACCGTCTGATCAAGTTCTATCCGTTCGACGATATCGAGCAGGCTTTCCACGACAGCGAGGCGGGCACAACGATCAAGCCGATCCTCGAGATGTGACGGTCCCGAGGCGGCCCCGGAAGAACCGTCAGGCGCGGTCTGATCGATACGGGCCGGTTCCATGCGCGATCTCCGTCTCACCGACCCTTGTATTCGGGGGAACGCTTTTCGGCAAAGGCCTTCACGCCTTCCCGGGCGTCCTCGGTACCCATGCAAAGGGCATAGAGCTTGCGTTCGTAGTCGATGCCCGTCAGAAGATCCGTTTCCGTCGACCGCAGCACGGCGTCGCGTCCCGCGACGAATGCCATCGGGGCTCGGGACCCCAACTCGCGCGCCAGCTCTTTCGCCCGCCGCCGCAGCCCGGCCTGCGGCACGACCTCGGTGACCAGGCCGATCGACGAAGCGGTCCGGGCGTCGATGCGCTGTCCGGTCAGCACCATCTGCATGGCCCAGCCGAGACCGACGAACCGGTAGAGGCGTTGCGTCCCGCCGCTGCCCGGAATCTGCCCCAAGGTGATCTCCGGCTGGCCGAGCAAGGCATTGTCGGCGGCGATGCGAATCGTGCACCCCATGGCGAGCTCGAGACCGGCGCCGAGGCAATAGCCGTTGATCGCGGCGACGGTCGGCTTGCCCAGGCGTTCGATAGCCGTCGGGAGATCCTTTCTGAGCGTCGCCGAAGGACCCATTTCCGATACCAGCGTCCGCTGTTCGAGCTCGGGAATATTGGCGCCCGCGCTGAACGACGTGTCGCCATGCCCGGTGATCACGATGGCCTTGACCGTGTCGTCGGTCTCCGCGCGACGGACGCAGTCCAGCAGGTCGACCCGCATTCGATGGCTCAGGGCATTGTGGCGCTCCGGCCAATGCAGCGTGACGATCAGCAGCTCGCCGTCCGCTTCGGTCAGCACGTTTTCGTATTCCATCGGACGCCAATCCTCTTTCCCGGTCCCCTCGACCACGCCGCCCGGACGCGACGCGGGCCGCGATCGTAATGGCAAATATCGGCTGGTTTTCCGGATTGTTCGAGTGGACGCGCTGCACCTGTCAACTCGGTCTGCTCGGGGCCGAGGCGATCAAGACCGGGCTCCCGGGCCAGGGCGACTGGTTCCGCGCCGCCGGCTCCGACCCGGAGCTTCGCCAGGCGCGCATGCGAACGTACTTTCTGTCCCGGAATACTGGAAAGAGATCGGTCACCGTCAACATGAAGGATGGGCGTGGCCGGGACATCGTCAGGAAGCTGGTGGAGAGGCGCCGGTTGCGATTTTCTTGAAGCATCGTCTGCCGGGGAGCTGGACCTGGCATTGGGCACCCTCAACCGCTGAACAGATCGGGGTCGCGCAGCGGAGTGGGGTCGCGCGGATCGAGGTCGTCCGATTGGAGGGGGGCGGATCCGAGGAGGGAACCGAAAGACGGAATCTGTCGGACGCGGTTCCACTCGTCGATGCCGAGGAGCACGGCCGCGGGCTTTCCATCGCGGGTGATGATCGAGGCGTTGCCGCGGGCGGCGTCTTCGACCAGGGCTGCGAGGCCGGTCTCAGCGTCGCGCAATTGTACCTCTTTCACGGCTGTCTCCGGTAGGGCGGTTGCGGCCAATATCGGGATGAACGGGATGACGGGCAAGTATTCGGGTCCTGGAACGCCCGGCGTTGAATGGGCCGTCGGCCGGGAGGGTTCGGGCGCGGGCGACCGGTGGGGCGGCGCCGGTCGGCTTCCTGTTGCAGCAGCTCGTGGGTCCAGCCGGCGCGGGGCGGGTGGGCGGACCACAGTGCAGACCCGCGGAGGTCGCGGATAACCAGGGTGGCGTGCTTCAGCGGTTCCAGGATGTCGGTGTGGTCGGGTTCGGCGCCGGTCCAGAGGTGGATCTCGCGCATGGCTGTCCTTCCCGGCGCGTTTTTCTTTTCGCAGTGGTGTCCGCCGGTGTGTCCCCGCTTCTGTAGACGCGAGCGACAGGGATCGCGGTGAGGCCAGTCGGGCCGCTGCAGTGACGAGGCGCCGATGCCCTTCGTGGCGGTTCCGATAGTTGGGTGCTCCCCTGCCTCCAGCGCGTCGAGCCGCTCCAGGCAGCGCGCCAGCAGCCGCTCGTCAGGACCGACAGGTCATGCACCTTCGGGATCGGCACCATGAACCGGCGCCGGGCCGTCTTCACCAGTGCCTTGCCCTTGCCGGGCCGGCCAAGGCGGTTGCGGAACAGGTAGTGCGATTGCAGATGCGTGAACGCGCTGGTGCGCCGGCGCGTGCCGTCCCCCAGGATCCGCGCCACCGCCACCTGCCGCGTCTCCATCAAGACGGTGTCGAAGCCGGCGTCGGTCAGCCCCTTGTGCAGCCATTGAGACAGAGGACCGGGTTCGAGGCCGATCACGGCGATCCCATGCGGCAGCTCGTGCATGAACGCAACAACCGAATCGGGGGCGCTGGCGACTTGCGCCTCCGTCACGATCTTGCCCTTTTCGCCGAGAACGCAGATCGCCGTGCTCGCCAGCGATACGTCGAGACCGATGAAGACATCCATGTCGTTGCCCTTTCCTGTCCAGGATACGGGCCGCCCCTTTCGGCAAGACCCCGTGAACACGCTCAGCGTGCAAGGGCAAAGACACCCGAATCTCCGACGTCGCTACAAGCTCCGGCGGTGCGACTTAGCGCCAAGCCCCATTACGGCATCTGACGGTTTGCCGGGCCGCGCATCACCCTTGTCGAAGAATCCTGGCCTTACCTGTCACTCGGAACAGGTGATGCTCAGCGAGCTCCGTCGGGGCGCCTGAGCGCTCGTTCTCGGTTACCCGGTTCCGGGCCAACAGCACCGGTGCGATCTCGCGCGCGCATTCTTCCCAGCCAAAACCCGCTCTATTGAGGCCCCGCGCCCTTCCATTTGCTGCACCTCGGGAGACCAAGGAAATGGGCGGTATCGGTGCCGCGGCGAACCGTGCTTAGATCGGCGCCGACGGACCATGAAGCGGAGGATCGATCAATGGGTGAGACGACCGCGTATCTTTCCCCGAACGGCGACAATTTGAGCCGGGGCGACGGGCCGGCTACCCGTCTTGTGGTGGCGACGGTCGAAGGTGTCGCGACCTTTCGGCGCGGGGGCCGGGGCGCGCCGTGGCATCTGACCGATCGCTCACTCTCCGGGTGCCATGTCGGATCGCTGCTCTTCGAGCCGGTCTCGGGCAAGCTGTTCGCCGGCGCCCATGCCGATGGCGGGCTGTGGGTCAACGACGACGAAGTCGGCTCGTGGCGCCGGTTGACCGACGGGCTCGACCGGCCGCACATTTACAGCCTCGCCGCGCGCCGGATCGGCGATCGGGTGACGCTCTTCGCCGGTACCGAACCCGCGGCACTCTACCGCAGCGAGGATTTCGGCGAGTCCTGGAAGGAGGCGGAAAGCCTGCGCGAGGTCCCCGGCACCGACAAATGGATATTTCCGCCGCCGCCGCACCTGGCGCACGTGAAGTCGGTTGTCTTCCACCCGACGCGGGAGCGGACCTTTTATGCCCTGGTCGAGCAGGGTGCGCTGCTGCAGACCGACGACGACGGTCAGACCTGGACCGAGCTCGCTGGCTACGCCGGAGCCGACGATATCGCCTATCACGACGTCCACCGGCTCGTGATCAGCACGAACGACCCGCGGTTGTTCTATCTCGCCACCGGCGAGGGGCTCTATTGCAGCGGCGATGGCGGCCAGAGCTGGGAGCACTTGATGCCGCGGGCCGGGCGGATCGGCTATCCCGACTTTTTGTTTTTCGATCCACGCGACGACGACACGCTGTTCCTGGGCGGGGCGCGCAACGATCCGGGCAAGTGGTTCAGCGACCCGATGGCCGATTCGATCGTCGCGCGCAGCACCGACGGCGGCCGCACCTGGCTCGAGCTCGATCACGGCATGCCGAGCCCGATGGCACCGGCATTCGAGGCGCTCTGCCTGCACCATTGGGACGGCGGCATGATGCTTGCCGTCGGCACCGCAACGGGGGAGATCTACGTCAGCGAAGACGACGGCGGGTCGTGGACCTGCTTGGAGGACAACGCAAGACCGGTCTCCAAGGACCACCACCACCTCGCCTGGTACCCGAAGGCCGAGCGCGAGGCCGCAATGGCGCTTCGTCGCGCCTGAGTTGCGCGGCAGGCCGTACCGGTTGTGAGGCTGTGAACGGTGCAGGTGGGTCAAGCGTTGGTGTCGAAACCCCTACGTCGATTGGACCGCCGGATTTTTGCCGAAACGCCAACGCGCAGCTTGACGGAAACCGCGATCCGCAGTTCCGCTCAAGCATTTAGAAGAAGACAAGGGCGCGGACCACGGCGTTCTTGCGACAGGGCGCGTCGGAGGGCGCGGTCGGGTCGATGCAGGCCGTGTGGAAAGACCAGCGTGAGACGGAGCCGTCGGCGATGGTGTCGTAGCATTTGAGCATCGAGACCTCGGTCGGCTTCTGCTGGGGAAACCAGTACCACTCGTGGTCGGGCCGGTAGGTGAAACGCGTGGTCTCGCCGACGCGGTCGTCGTAGACGCGATAATTCGCGATGTAGGGCTGGTCGGCGAAAGAGGGCCAGGCGCAGAGAACGAAGGGGAACTGGCCTACTGTTTCCATCGGCTTGGCGAGATTGATCGACATGAATCGCCGCGACATCTTCTCGTCGGCCTCTGCCTCCGTGTAGTGCTGCTCGCGCCCGAAGTTCCGGAGGTTCTTCGTCAGCAGCTCGCGGCAGCGTACCCGGCCGCTGTTGTCGTTCAGGTCGTTGTGCACGAGGTTGACGTAGTTGGCGTTCACGCCCGGGTTCCTGGCGTCCTGGTCTTCCGTGCGGTCGCCCTGATAGTCCTTGTCGAAGATGTCGTGGTTGTAGACCAGCGCATCGGTCGCATCCGGGAAGAACGACAGCAGGAGCTTCTCGATCTCCGGGTAGAACACGCGTTCCACCTCCGCCGGGTCGTAGAAGTTCTCGCATCTGGATTCGAGATGCGCCAGCGAGACGCCGAGCTTGTCCATGCATTCGGGGCTCTCGACCGATAGCCCGGGGTAGTATTCGCCGATGCGGCGTGCGTCGCGCATCACCTGCGGGAAGTAGAGGCTGCGCCGCCCGTTGTTCTCTTCGGCCTTGCGCAACTCCTTCGCCTCCGCCGCGCGCGCCGGGTCCCGCCAGAGCGCGTTGGACGAAACGATGGAGTAGGACGGTTGCTCGTGCGCAGTGTATCGCAGCGGAAGCGCCAAACCGCCTTCGGGGGCCTCAATGTCGTTCGCCCGAATATACTCCAGGCATTCCTCGTATTCGCGGAACCCGGGGCCCCACTCGGTCTCGATGGGGCCGGGGGGCGCGCTTTCGATCCGATCGATAAACGCCTGCACACGCCCTTCGGCGACCTGGTCGAGCGCCGCCTGGATCGCCGCGGCCGTTCCCGCATCCCCGTCCCGGTCGAGCGACATGTATGACAAGCCGCCATTCGCCGCGATGGGCGGCGGCTGTCCTTTCGTGAGTTGAAGCGACGGCACATAGACCGACGACTCCGTCTCCGCACCCGGCGCAATGCGGTTCTCGATCGCTTCGTGCCCGTCCATGACATGCCCTCCGGTTAGAGACGTTTCATCGCGGCACCCAGGAATGCACAGTTTCCAGGACGCGAGCCCGACCGTGACAATTGTAGCGAACCGGTGCGCGGGATGCCAAATACGGCGTTGCGACAGCACCGCGCCGAGCGGGGCGTCCAGCGCGCGGACCGGGTGCGCGAGACATCTCATGACGCAACATGTCCGATGTGGTCTCCAACTCTCCGGGCCGTCTCCCGAGTGGCGTTCGGCTCCGTGTCGACTATCGAGCCCATCGGGATCGCGCTCGACGCGATGGGTGCCGGCCTGCTCGTTGCGCTAAATTGCGCCGCAGGCGGGTACGGCGGAAGGGAGTCCGACGATGACGACCGGCGAGGTTACGGCGCGGCTTGGCGTGCCGGACTCGACTATCCGCTATTGCGAAAAAATGGACCCGGTGGATCTCCGGCATCGCGTCTCCAGCCACCGGCGGTTCCATGACCGGGCGCTCGTCACCCGGCGGTTCGCGAACCCCGCGACCGAATGCGCGAAGCTCGCCGGTTGGGACGCGCCACTCCCCGAGCCGTCCCACGGTGACAGGCCCGGGGGCGACCCGTCATGACGGCCGCGCTCCTGGTAGAAATCCTCGGCATCGTTGCCATCGCGACGATGGTCACATGCTACGCTCTCGAGAGACGCGGCACGTTCTTCATCGCGGCCTTCGCGGCCGGCTGCTCCCTCGCCGCGGTCTACGCTTACCTGATCGATTCCTATCCGTTCCTGATCGCCGAGGGAATTTGGGCGGTGGTGGCCGCGCGCCGCTGGCAGGTCGCGCGGCGCCTCGCCTGACGCTGCACCAGACGGTGCCAGGCGGCCAGACAACAGAATTAGGACGATTCTCCACCGATTCCCGCGGCACGGCGACGGCCAAGTATCTGCATGACAGGAAACCACGAAAACATCAATGATTACAACGATATGCTATTCACAGTCAGGGCAATCCTACGTGTCAATCGGCTTTGAAGTTCGACCCCCTATTGGAGGGTCAATGTTCCACGCCGACCAACAACCAGTGCCTCGCGCTCGCCCGGCATGGCAGCCAGATGGCGCGCATGAGGGCCGTCCTCCGCCAGCATCGCGCGGGCCTCGGCGAGCAACCCACCAAGGGGCGGTGGAACGGCCCCGGCCGGAGCGGGCAGGCGTCGCGGGCCGTGCGGACCACGGATCCTGGGAGCGCTGGGGGCAGGCAACCCGAACCCGGGACGGCTGGATGGGGGACCATTCGGCAGGCGTATCCCAGACGATGACGGATCGCGAACTGTTGCTCGGCAGCCCCTTCGTTCTCGCGCAAGACGGCAGCGACGACCGCTCGAAATCTTCTGCCGATCCATTCGGCAGATATTGCGACACCTATATCGAAACGGATATCGAAATCTTCTTGACAGCACCCGTGAGCATGCCGAATATGTATATTTGAATATCAAATTCATTATGCCTCTTCGCGAGATTTGTGCGGCGCAGCGGGGCCTTACCCTCACCACCGTGTCGACCTAACGCCGCGGTCGCCGGTGACTTCTACGGACGACTGCGGCGCGGCCACGATATGACTATGCGCCGTGCCGAACGGGTAGCTCAGTGGTTCTCGGACAACTGGCCCAAAGTTGCCGAGTGGCTTCCCGACATTCCTCGTCCGTCGCCCGCCCACACGGACGAACGGGAAAGGCGGCATGATGAGCACGGACCAGTCAGGTTGCCCGCACGTCCCGGCCGCGCGACCAACTGTTGAAGGGGGACGGGCGTAAGCGTGTAAGCGTGTTCCCCGGAAACATCATCTAGCCGAACGCCAAGGGCGGGGCCTGCCTGCGAGGGCTCGCTATGCCTGGGTTCGGTCACACGCTTCAGCGGCAGGACTGCCCGCTTGGACGTTCCCTGGCCGCGCGTTGGGTGCGCGTGCCCCTTCTTCCTCTCCTTTCATTTGCTCGCGTCATCGCGTTGGCGTTCGTCTGCCCGGCGCGGTTCTGCCCGTGGCATCCAGCAGCCCATCTAAAAGGTCGGAGGCTATCGCCGTCGCGTTTGCGACTCCTTGTCTCCCGCTGTCGCGATGACGAGTGCCGGGTCTGGACTGCTTGCTGTTCGACCCGGTCACCGCGCGCGTTCTCGGCCTCACTCCAAATGACGAGGGGAGTGAGTATGTCCCGATCTATCTATTCTCACGCCATGACGTGCCGAAACCGTTTATTCGTATCGGCTTTGGGCGCTCTCGTCCTCATACTGGGGTCAACCATATGGAGTCCCGCATTCGCTTGGGACCCATACATCGGTCCAGAGATCACCACGCTTCCTCCGGAATTCAGGGACGACCCCAGCTTCAGCGCGATACCCGTGAAATGGCAGTGGTCATATACATTTCGCCACCTGCTCGACAATGGGTCTGTCGAGAGTGCGGGCTACGCCGCCGGGGAAAAGGTGAACTTCCGCGTGCGATCGTATGCGACGGGGATCGGGAGCGTCCGCCTCGAGCTCACGGGTTCGCAAACGGCGTGACGCACCGACAACACATGGCCCTACTCGCTGTTCGAAGATATCGCCGGCCAATCCCTACCCGCGGGAAGCTATGAGATCAGCATCACGGCATACCCCGAACCAGATCTGGGCGGCACGCCAGGAACGACGCGTAGCGCGACATTTACGCTGGTAACAGATACTACGGCGCCCTCCGTGCGGGTCCTGTGCGGGGAATATGCGCCAGCCACCGATACTGGGACCGAGATCGAACTCGCGATCAGCGAGCCGCCTGTGGCGTTCTGGGAGGAAGGCACCCAATTTACCAATGTTCGCAGGGATCCCATTGCGTCCGTCAAACGGAACAGGATGGGGGGTCTTTCGTACGTTTTTAACGTGGAACCGCAGTCTACGGGTGGAGAAGCCACCGTCATGGTTCCCGCAGGGGTTATCGAGGATGAATCGGGCAATGCGAACACGGCGTCCGAGACCCTGCACGTCGCGCGGAACCGCGGATTGTCGGTCGCGGACTCGAGCGCCATGGAGGGAACCGACGGGACGCTGGACTTCGAGGTGACGCTCGATGCCAGGAACGATTGCGAGACGGTGACTGTGGACTGGTCGACAGCGGACGGCACTGCAACCGCGGGCGAAGACTACTCCGCCGCCAGCGGAACGCTCACGTTCGGCCCCGGAGAGACGACCAAGACGGTCAGCGTCGCCATTCTGGACGATGAGGTGGAAGACACCGGCGAAACCTTCACGCTGCGACTGAGCAACGCCTTGGGCGTATCGATCGCGAGCAACACCTCGGGCGTAACGATCGCCGATGCCGAGGCGACAGGCACGATCAACAACGATGAATCCCAGCAGCAAGTCACCAGCGACACCGAACCGCCGACGGGCCTTCCCGCAATCTCCGGCACGGCCCGGGTCGGGAAGACGTTGACGGCATCGGTGTCGGAAATCGCGGACGCCGACGGCCTCACCGGTGTGTCGTACGCCTATCAATGGATTGCGAACGACGGGTCCACGGACACGGACATCGCGAGCGCGACGGCGGCAAGCTACATGTTGGTCGCCGGCGACGTGGGCAAGACCGTCAAGGTACGGGTGACCTTCACAGATGGCGGCGGGACCGAAGAGACGCTGACGAGCGCAGCAACGGGGGCGGTGGTAGCCGCCAACAGCCTACCGACCGGCCTGCCGACGATCGCCGGGACGGCGCAGGTGGGTGAGACGTTGACGGCAGCGGTGTCGGGGATCGCGGATGAGGACGGCCTGACCGTCGGGGTGCGACCGGTGCGACATACGCCTATCAGTGGATTACGGACGACGGAACATCGGATACCGACATCGCTGGCGCGACGGAGGCGAGTTACACGCTGACCTCTGCCGAGGCCGGAAAGACCGTCAAGGTGCGGGTGACCTTCACCGACGACGGCGGGACCGAGGAGACGCTCACCAGCGCGGCGACGGCAGCGGTGGTCGTTCCGCTCACGGGGGAATTCCTGGATATGCCGGATGATGGCCACGACGGGAGTACGGCGTTCACCTTCGAGCTCAAGTTCAGCGAGGAGATCAGCATCAGCTACGTGACGCTGCGCGACTCCGCGTTCGAGGTGATTGGTGGCTCGGTGACAGGGGCGAGGCGCCTCGAACAAGGCAAGAACCAGCGTTGGGAAATCACGGTCGAACTGGACACGCAAGAAGACCTGACCATCGCGTTGCCGGTCGGTCCGGCCTGTGGTGAGCCGAATGCAATTTGTACGGCAGGCAGGAAACAGCTTTCCCGGCGCTTGGAAGCGACCGTTCCAGGCCCGGCTTCGACAACGGCCCAGGAGGAGCCCGCGTCCACGACGGTGATGCGCACGCTTTGGTCGTCGACGCTAACTGTGGGCCAACCGGACTTCTTGGGGTTCATCGGGTCGGGCAATGGCGGAAGCCTGAGCAGCGCCGGCTGGTCGGAGAGCGGCCGCGCCCACACGGTGGGCGGGGTGAACCTGGCGCTGTTCGGGCTCTCCAGTGACCGGCCGAACGAGCTCTGGGTGGAGTTGAGCCCGACTCCAGGGAACCTCGACGGCCTGACGCTGCATGTCGGCGGCAGGGCGCATGCGCTCTCCGAGGCGGTCGTCACCGGCAACCGGTTCGCCTGGCCTGTCGGCGGGCTGACCTGGGCGGCGGGCGACAGGGTGTTCCTGCGCCTGGTGCGCACGGTCGAGGTCGCGGCGCCCGGGACGGGGCTTTCGGTGGCCGACGTCGAGATGCGCGAGGGGCCGAATGCGGTGCTCCGGTTCCCGGTCACGCTGACGCCGGCGTCTTCGTCGACGGTGACGGTCGACTACGCGACCTCGGACGGCACGGCGGAAGCGGGTGCGGACTACACCGAGACCAGCGGCACACTCACCTTCGCGCCGGGCGAGACGAAGAAGACGATCCCGGTGGCGGTGCTGGACGACGACCATGACGAGGGCATGGAGACGCTGACGCTGACGCTCTCGGGCGCTTCGGGCGCGGAGATCGCCGCGGCATCGGCGGCGGGGCGGATCGTCAACACGGACGCGATGCCGAAGGCATGGCTGGCGCGCTTCGGGCGCACGGTTGCCGGGCAGGTGATCGACGCGGTGGAGGCCCGTCTCACGGCGCCGCCGTGGGCCGGGGTCGAGGCGAGCCTCGCCGGCCAGGCGCTGCCGCGCTGGAACGCCGACGGCCGGGCCGATGGCACGGCACGGACGGATGCGGCGCATGCGGGGGCGCAGGAGGAGGCCGGGGCCGGGGCGCGTCTGGCGGCGTTGTCGGACTGGCTCCAGGGCGACCGGCGGGAGGACCCCGGATCGGGGTCCGGGGCAGGCGTTGCGACGGTGGGGCTGCTGCTGGCGCACTCGCGCGGCGAGGGCGGCTACCGGGGCGCGCAGGCGGGCACGGTGTCGTCGACCGTCACGGGGCTCTACCCGTACGGGCGCTACATGGTGAACCCGCGGGTGACGCTGTGGGGCGTGGCCGGCTACGGCGCGGGCACGCTGACGCTGACGCCGGAGAAGGGCGACGCGATGCGGACCGACCTGGAGCTGATGATGGCGGCGGCCGGGGTTCGCGGTGTGGCGGTCGAGGCGCCGGCGGACGGCGGCTTCGAGCTTGCGGTGACCTCGGACGCGATGGCGGTGCGCACCGCCTCGGAGAAGGTGGCGGGCCTGGTGGCGGCGACGGCCGACGTGACCCTGCTGCGTCTCGGTCTGGAGGGCAGCTGGCGCGGCCTCGCGGCCGGCGGCGGCGAGCTGACGCCGCGCCTGGAGGTCGGGCTGCGCCTTGACGGCGGCGATGCGGAGACCGGCTTCGGAGCCGATATCGGCGGCGGTCTGGCCTGGTCGCACGCGAAGAGCGGCGTCACGGCGGATATCGGCGCGCGCGGTCTGCTGACCCACGAGGCGGGCGGGTTCCGGGAGACCGGCATCTCGGGTTCGTTCGCCTGGGAGCCGGACCCGTCGAGAGGCCGGGGGCCGAAGTTGACGCTGACCCAGACGCTGGGCGGGGCATCGTCGGGCGGCATCGACGCGCTGCTCGGGCGCGGGACCCTGGCCGGGCTGGCGGCGAACGACAATGACGAGGACGCGCTGCAGCAGCGCCGCCTGGAACTCCGGTTCGGCTACGGCTTCCCGGCCTTCGGCGACGGCTTCACCTCGACGCCGGAGCTCGGGCTCGGGCTGTCGAACGGACACCGGGAGTACAGTCTCGGCTGGGGGCTGAACATGGCCGGCGGCGGCGCAAATTCGCTGGAGCTGCGGCTCGAGGCGACGCGGCGCGAGAGCGCCAATGACAATGCCGACGCGGAGCACGCGATCGGCTTGCGGCTGACCTCCCGGTTCTGATGCTGCGTGCGCGGGAGCGCAGACGGGCTGCGGGAGGGCAAGAAGCCGCGGTTCACCGGGATGTAGGTGATGTCGGCGCACCAGACATGGTTCGGTCGTTCGATCGTCAAGCTCCTGAGCAGATAGGGCCAGACCCGGTGCTCGGGGCGCGGCGCGCTGGGGTGCGGCGCCCGATAGATTGCCTGAAGCCCCATCGGGCGCATCGGACGGGCGGCCCGGCGTCGGCCGATCCGCACGCCCTCGCGGCGCAGGTGAAGTGCCATCCGACGGGCGCCATAAAACGGATACTTCAGGAACAGCTCGTCGATCCGCCGCATCGGCGTGAGCGTCTCCGCGCTCTCCCCCGTCGGCTCGTAGTAGAGTGCAGCGCGGCAATCAAGGCGCCCCTACGGGCGTCACTGGATGGCGTCGGCCACGACGTTCCACTTCCTCGGCTTCACCCACGTCTGGGGGCGGTCGAGGCGAGGCAAGGACATCGTTCGCCAAATCATGGCGAAAGGCAGCTTCGCCCGCGCGCTCAAATCGGTACACGACTGGTGCAAAAGACACCGGCACCTACCGATCGAGGCGCAGCGGGAGCACCTTGCGAAGGTGATCCGGGGCCACTGCGCATACTACGGTCTGACAGGGAATGGCAAACGTCTCGAGTGGTTCCGCTACCAGGTCATCCGCATCTGGCGGAAGTGGCTCGCACGCCGCAGCCGCCTCCGGTGCTTGAACTGGGACCGGATGAACAAGCTCCTCAAACGATTTACCCTGCCGTCAGTCACGATCACGCGCTCATGGCAAAGCATCTTGAGCGAACCTGTCAGGTGAGGAACCGAGTGCGTCAATCGCGCACGCTCGGGCCTGTGGGGGGAGGGGCTCGGCAACGACCCCTCCTACCCGGCCCTTCGATGCGACAGGATGGGGTTCAGGTGTCTCGTCTCCCTTCAGCTTGCTTCGTCAAGAGCTTGACGGCTTTTTCGGCGGTATCCCGGATGTGCGAGTCGATAAGCGCCGCGGCGTGATCGACATTCCTTGCCAGCACGGCCTCCAAGAACGACGCTGTCCTCAGACCGTCAAGACATCATCGCCGCCGGCGTAGAGCCGCGCGATCGGATCGGCGTTGTTGGCCCGCATCGTCCGCTGATTGAGCGAGCCCTTCTCGGTGATCTCGCCCCGGTCGAAACTCGGCGCGTGCGGCAGGACAAGCGCACGCCGGACCCGGCTGGCCGAGCCGGTCGCCGCCTTGGCCGCCGCGGTCAGCTTTTCTGTCACCGCGGCACGCAGCGCCACGGCCGGCATCCGGCAGGCCGTGTCCGAAAGGATCAGCAAGGCCCCCAGCTGCGCTTCGTTCTCGCCGGCGATCACCGCATCGCGGATCAGCCCGTCCATCGCATCGACCAGCGACGCGCGGACCGATCCAACGGCAACCCATGTGCCGGTCGCCAGTTTGAAATTCTCGACAATCCGGCCGTCGAAGAAGAAACCCTTTGAGAAATCCTCCGGATCGGCAGGGCACAATGCGTCGCCCAGGCAATAGAACCCTTCCTCGTCGAAGGCTTCGGCTGTCTTCCCGGGGTCGCCATTGTAGCCCGGGGTGATGGTGGGCCCCTTCAGCCGCGCCTCCAGCTTGCCGCCGTTCGGCACCAGCTTGAGCGTGAGCCCCAGCGAGGGCACGCCGACATTTCCGGCCCTTTCCTGCGGTTCCGTGCAAGACAATGCGAAAGGAGCCGTCTCGGTCGCCCCAAGGCCCGTGGCCAGCAGGACCTCACGCCCCGTCGCCTTGCGCCCCGCCGCGCGCAGGCGATCCCAGCTACGCTGGGCCATGCCGGCACCGGCATAGAACATCATGCCCAGACTGTAGAAGAAACGTGCCGCCAGCGCGGGATCGGACTCCAGTTCCTCGACCAGCATGTCGTACCCGACCGGCACATTGAAATACCAGGTACAGGGGATTTCCCGCAGGTTTCTCAAGGTCTCGTCGAACTTGCCGGGAACCGGCCGGCCATCGTCGATGTAATAGGTCCCGCCATTCGTCAGGACGAGGTAGAACACCTTGTTGCCTGCAGCCGTATGGTTCCATGGCGCCCAGTCCAGGACGACGGGCGGTGTCTTGGCCAGGAACCGGTAACAGTCGAGCACCATGGCCTCCATCGCGCAGATCATCCCGTTGGTATTGATCACGGCTTTCGGCGATCCGGTCGAGCCCGATGTAAAGAGAAACTTGACCGCCGTTTCCGCGGTCAGCGCGGCGCGCGCGGCCTCCGCCTTCGCGGGCTCACCTTCGAGAAGTGTGTCGAAGGCCACCGCGCCGTCGACCGGATCGTGCAGATTGATGATCGCTCGCCCCTCGGCCGCGATCGACCGAAAGGCCGCGGCAAAACCAGCGCCATCATCGGCATAGAGCGCGCCTGGATTCAGGTTCGCCGCAATGTCCTTCAGTTTTGCATGATCCCTGGAGACCAGCGAATAGGCCGGCGAGATCGGGGCATAGGGGATGCCGACATAGAAACAGGCGGCCCCGAGAAGCGCGTGCTCAAGGCTGTTCTCCGAGAGGATCAACAGCGGCCGGTCCGGCCCCAGCCCCAGGCCCAGCAACGACGCGCCGATCGCCCGCGCCTGTTCGCGCGCCTGGCCGTAGCCGATACGGCGCCAGTCGCCTCCGTTTTCACGTCGGGCGATCCAGGTCTGCTGTGGCGTCGCATCGGCCCATTTGTCGAGATAGTCCGCAAGTGTCGGCAGATAGCCAGTCAGCTCACCCTTCTGCCGCATGAGCGTGGTTCCGTCCGCGCGGCGCTCATACTCGAACTCCGGGGTCCAGAAGTCGGTGGCATCCAATCCGATCGATTTGTTCATGACTTCGGACTCGACGATCGTCGCAGCGCCACGCGAATGGCTCCGTCCAGGCGGATCGCTTCCCCATTCAGCATCGCGGGCAGCCGAGACTCCGTGCAGTCGAATATCTTGGTATCGGGAATCGGCCTGTCCTTGTCGACTTGTGTCGCCATCTGTCCGTTCCCTGTCTCTACCGCTCGATGCCGAGGATCCAAGCAATCTCCGGCCGGCTCTTGGCGCCGTTGGCGCGCGGCTCATTGGTTGTACTTGCCGCCGTCGACGTTGAAGGTCTGCCCGGTCACGAAGTCGCTGTCTTCGCTTGCCAGGAACAGCAGCATCCCGATCAGGTCTTCCGGCACCATGTCCCGCTTGATGGCGCGGGTCTGCACGGTCGGCGCGCGGGCGACGTGGAGATCGGGGTGGTTCCGGACGCCTTCGCTCTCGGTCAGCCCGGGCGCGATGCAGTTCACCATGATGTTCTTGTCGCCGAACTCCCGCGAGGCCGAGCGCGTGAAGGCGATGATCGCGCCCTTCGAGCAGACATAGTGAGCCAGGCCGGGCCCGCCATAGTAAAAGGTGCCCGAGCTGATATTGACGATCTTGCCTCGTCCGTTCCTGAGCATGCTGGGAACGGCGGCCTTGGTGGTCTGCAACGTGCCGCGCACGTTGACCCTCATCACCCGGTCCCATTCCTCGTTCGACATCTGCATGATCGGGGTTAAACGCAGCTCGGCGAAGAGCGCCGCGTTGTTGACCAGGATCTCGATCGGCCCGAACGCCGATTCCGCCGCTTCGACGAGGGCTGCAAGCGCCCCATCGTCGGTCACGTCGGCAATATTGCCAATGGCCTTGCCGCCGGACTTCGCTATCTCGTCGACCACGCGGGACGGATCGGCGATATCCGAAACGACGACCCGGGCGCCCTCCTCCGCAAGGGCTTTTGCATATGTCTCGCCGATGCCTTGGGCAGCACCGGTTACCACCGCGACCTTTCCATCGAGCCTGCTCATTCGAATCCCTCCTTCGTTATTGAAACCGTCCCGCCGACCCTCACGAGTCCCGAACCGGCGATCAAGACCCCAACATCGTGTTGGGCAAGAACATCGCAATTCCCGGAAACGCGACCAGCAACGCGATCATTACGGCCATCGCGAACCAGAACGGCCAGATCCCCCGAAATATCGTGCGCATCGGCACCTCCGGCGCGATCGACTTCACGACGAAGACGTTGATGCCGACGGGCGGCGAAATCATACCCATTTCGAGGACGATCACGACGATGATCCCGAACCAGATCAGGTCCCACTGGAGCTCGGTCGCGAGCGCCATCACCACCGGGATGGTGAGAACGAGCATCGCGATGCCCTCCAGGAAGGTCCCGAGAAACATGTAGATCAGGATGACGACGATCAGCACGCCGATCTCGCCGATCGGGAGCGAGGTGAGAAAGGTCACCATGTCCCCGGCAAGTCCGGTAAGCGACATGAACGGGATGAAGACGAACGCGCCGATGACTATCAGAAAGACGGTCGCCGTCGCCTTCATGGTTTGCAGGACCACGGTTCGCAGCCGCCTTGCGTCGAGCGAACGCCGCCAGAGCGCCACCAGGAACGTGAGCAGCGCGCCCACCGCCGAAGCCTCCACCGGGGTGAAGAAGCCGGTATACATCCCGCCGATCGTGATCCCGACCACCAGGACGATCGGCACGGCGGCTCCGATCGAGCGGCGGCGCTCGCCGGGCGTCGCTCGATCGCCCGCCGGCCCCTTCTCGGGACGCAGCCGGACGGTGATCCAGATCGCGCCGATGAAGAGCAGCGTCAGGACGATGCCGGGCACGACGCCGGCCATGAACAGGCGGCCGATCGACTGGTCGGTCAGCACCGCGTAGATGATCATCCCGCCCGACGGCGGGATCAAGAATCCGAGCGTGCCGCCGGCCGCGACCGCGCCGGTCGAAAGCTCCGGCGCGTATTTGAACCGGTTCATCTCGGGCAGCGCGACGCGGCCCATCGTGACCGCCGACGCCAGCGAAGAGCCGGACAATGCGGCGAATCCCGCACAGGCCGCAATCGTCGCCGAGGCGAGGCCGTCGCGGAAATGACCGATCCAGCGGTGCGCCGCGGTAAACAGGTCGCGCGACATGCCCGAAACGCCGGCGAGAGTGCCCATCAGGACGAACATCGGGATGACCAGGAGGTTGAAGTTCGAGGCGACCTCGAACGCCTCGCCCGACAGGTTGGACATCGCCGTGTTCCAGCCTCGCGCCCAGGCCCGATCGCTCGCCATGCCGAGGCCGATGAACCGGTTCGCCTGGGCGCAGAGGGTGCCGAACGTGCCGACGAGGATCATCGCCAGCGCGACCGGGAACCGGAGCGCGAGCAGCCCGAAGAGAACGAGCAGACCGATCACCCCGATGAGCGACATGCTCATTGCGCTTCGCCGTCCGGCTCGGGCATCGGCGCGAGGTCCCGGCCCGCGAGCAGCAGGATCAGATCGCCGATCAGAATCGCGACGTAGAGCGCGATCATCGCTCCCATGGCGAAATAGAACGGCCCATAGGAGATCAGGAGCTGCTGCGTCGCCTCGCCGAATTCGCGGGCCGATGCGCCCGATTCGAACAGCCGCCAGGCCAGGATCGCGACCAGGGGGATCGCGAGCAGCTTCATCGCGACCAGGGACCAGCGCGCGACGGCCTTCGACATCCAGGTCTCAAATATCTCGATCTCGATATGCGCGCCGGAGCGGCCGCCATAGGGGATGGCGACCGCGACGAGGAGCACGAGATTGAGGATCAGGATGTCTTCGGCGCCGACGATCGGGTCGTTGAGCACCTTGCGCATCGCGATGACGTTCCAGGACGTCAGCAGGACCATGACCGCAAGCCCGATCCCGCCGACGAGGAACGTCAACCGCTCCACCCACCGATCCAGCCGGCGGAGCCAGCCGGGCCGGCTGTCGCCGGCATCCATCGGCGAGAATTCTCTACCGGTTGATCGCCTCGTAGATCTCGCGCGCGTTCTTGATGCCACGCTTTTCGTAGTTCGCGAACAGCGCTTCCAACCCGCGTCGGACCGCGGCATTCATTTTGGCCCGCTCCTCGTCTGAGACCTGAACCCATTTTATCCGCGCCATCTTGGGCGAGCTCTGCATCACCTTCTTCGAGCGTCGATCGGCGCCGTCGAAGGCCTCCGCCCCGTTGAGCGACAAGGTCAAGCCCGAGATATCGTCGATGATCTTGCGGTGTTCGCGCGACAGGCCGCGATAGCGCTCCTTGTTCATCGCGACGTATGTGGCCGCGAACTGGACCGGAACGTTACCGACCACGAACTTGGCGACGTCCCAAAAGTTCCAAGGCGGGGTGATGTTGTTGAACGATGCTGTAGGTCGCATCGATCGTACCGGTCGAAAGGCCGATGTACATCTGTGTGACCGGCATCTGCACCGGTACCGCCCCCATCGCCTTGACGGCCTTGTACTCCTGGGCGAGATAGCGGTCGTAGACCCTCCACAACCGCTCGGTCGACTCCTTGGCCGTCGTCGACTTGCCCGGCGGGATGATCAGCATCGAGCGTGGGAACAGGGTGGGGGTATAGGCCTGGACGCCGAATGTGATGTCGGCAACGCCCTCGACCACGCGCTTCCACTGCTGGACGGGTCCGGCGCCAAGCTGGCCGGCGGGGAACAGCTTCATGGTCAGGCTGCCATTGGACCGCTTTACGATCTCCTCGCCGAACCACCCGAACAGGTTCTTGTTGATGTGGTGCTGCGGCGGCATGAAAGTGGCGACAGACAGTTCTTCGGCGGCCAAGGGCGATCCCACCAACAACGGCGGGACAACCAGCAACGCTTTCGCGATCCGGCGGCGAATGGATTGGGTCGACAGCTGAGCCATGAGTTTCTCCCGATCTACAGCGTCGCCGCGTTGAAATCCCGATAGCGGCGGCAAGGGCCACCGATTCGGTCATGATCCGAGAGGTATCGTAGGCGCATTTCGGAAAGATACAAATGCCGAAATGCTAATACAACATATAGGCCTCACCTATGTCTCGGGAGGCCGAGAATGCCTCTGCATTGGGCGGAAGCCAGCGGTACTCGCCCGATTGGATCAATCTGTCGATGTGCTGCCGTATGAGGCCGAAGACCCGCCGCTCCGTTTCGGACACGGTCTGCACCCGCTTCGAATTCAGATAGAGCTGACACCAGATACTGGGCTCTTCGATGTCATGGCATCTCAGCTCTCCGTTCTCGATTTGCTTGTGCATGAACAAATACGGGCCGATGAAGCCACGTTGCCCGTTTGCGACCAGCTCCTGGCGGAGCATCATCGAGCGAATTTGAAGCGACTTGGTCAAGGGTATCCCCAGCTCCTTCGCGGCGCGGGGCGCGACGCTGTATTTGTCCAAAGCGAGCGGCAGGCTCGCAGCAACCTCGAAAGAGACGGTATCCGGAAGATCTCCAAAAAGTGCCTGACTCCCGATCAGGCGCATCCGGTCGAGGTAGAGCGGCGTGGACTCGAACCTCTCATCCTGTATTGGCGCGAATGACAGGGCACAATCGATCTCGCCGGCGATCAAGGCCAGCGACAGGTTCTCGGTGAATTCGACGAGGATGGAAATCTCAAGGTCCGGGACGAGCGATTCCGCGGCTTCCAACACGGTCGACATCACGGCAATGCCGATCGATGGAATGACGCCGATTCTAAGCGCCTGCCGCGGCGCGGTTCGCAGATGATCGACCGATTGCTCGGCGATCTTGAGGCGCCGCAGCACGTCTTGAATTTGCGAGAAATAGATGGAGCCTGCTTCCGTCAACTCCACGCCGTCGCGAGTGATCGGCAGAAATATCGAATGACGCCGATTCTAAGATTGCTCGGCGATCTTGAGGCGCCGCAGCACGTCTTGAATTTGCGAGAAATAGATGGAGCCTGCTTCCGTCAACTCCACGCCGCGCGAGTGACGCCGAAAGAGCTGGAGGGCGAGCTCTTCCTCGAGATTCTTGATCTGCACACCCAATGTCGGCTGGGAGACGTTCAGGGCTTCTGCCGCGGCGGTAAAGCTGCGGTGCTCGGCCACTTTGCAGAAATATCGAAGTTGTCTCAGTTCCATGGATCGGAACCCGTCGCGGCGCGCCGCGTGTGCGGGGCAACTCATGCTCGCCCCAGCTATAGCTCCTGTCAATGGCAAAACGAGAAAGGGTTTACAGCTCCGCCCGTCCAGTCTGGCTGTCTCGACTCGTCGTGAGGACCTTACACATCGGATCGGAATCGCTCTGGGAAATCGCTACAAGGAGAGCTTTAACGGCAAGATCCGGGACGAGCTGCCGCGGTCTTAGGTATGCGGACGACAGCTGCATGATCAGGACCTACATCGATGATTCTCACGAGGACATCTTCATCTCCCGACGGCAACGAAGGCTGCTGCGCCGCGGTGTGGGTCGGGACGATGAGACAGGCGAGTAATGCTATTGAGACTGACGGGAGGGGTGAGCAACGGAATTTTCCTCAATCTGCTGTCGAGACCTTCTTTCGGAATTGACGGAAAACCTATTGGTTGTTCTGGTCAACACACCACGGATTGAGCAACTCGATATCGAAGTGGCCGAAATCCTTCACATTTCGAGTCACGAGGATCAGCTGATGCTGAATGGCGACCGCTGCGATCTGGGCATCGGCTGCGGCTGGGGCCGACACGATCGCCGTCTCCCATGAGGCGCCCCCAGATCTCGGTCGTATGGCCGTCGAAAGACAGGACGCGACCGTCGAACTGCCGGGCAAGGTCCTGTTCGATCCATCTCACAAATCGTTCGCGACGCTCTTGTTCCCTTACCTTCGGAGCGCCCCGAACGAGCTCTCCGATGGTCTGAGCGGCAAGGAAGAGATCCGCCGGATTCCGGGCTTCGATCCAGTCGAGCACAGATTGCCAGGGTCTTGGCCTGGTGGTCTCGCTGGCAACATTGGTATCGAGAATGGAGTGGGCCCCTGGGGCCCACTCCACGTGTCGATCGTGCTCGGCGAGACTTTGGACCGGCCGGTCAGATCGGCGGCGAAGTAACGAACCAACTCGCGGACCTTGCCTTCGGAGATCCTTGAACGCTTCGCGTATTTGTTTTTCATCGCCATGCATAGCCTTATGACCCATCCAGAGATCCTCAGCTAGGCAAGACCCTAAAACATTAGCGGCGGTCGACCGGGGGTCATCTCGCTGTTCGGTTCGTGTGACATCGGACTACTTCTTCGCACCCAGCAGTTCAGACTTTCGAGAAATCCGGGCACCACTTTAGGATACCATCCTTGTAGCTCTCCTTGTCTTGAAGAGCCGCCGCCCAGCGCGAGATGTTCGGGTAGTTTTCGAACGGATAGCCACATCCATCGAGCACGAAGTGCAGGGGGATCCAGGAAATATCAGCTAGGGTGAATTGATCACCCATAATCCATTTGCGGTCCTCTAAGGCATTTTCGAGTTTGGTGAAACACTCCTCCAGTATCTCGTGTGCCCTGGCGATATCCTTCTCACCAAACTCACTGCCGCCGGCATGCTTTGCGTGAAACTTTTTCAGCTCCTCGTTCTTCTGAAGCTCATCGTATTTTTTTTGTTCCTCGGCGGTCTTCTTCAATTTCTTCTGCATCTTGGTCGCGTAGACATACGGCTTGACTGCCGGCACATGGATAGATGCAGCAAGACGAAGCCATTCAAGCATCTCGTCTTCATTGCTTGTCGCACGCAGTGAGGGTTCGGGGTAGGTTTCGTCGAGATAGTCGATGATATCGTTGGACTCGATATGGACGACACCGTTGTCGATCAGGGTCGGCACCAAACCGTTCGAATTGATGCCAAAGTACTCGTCCGAAATGTTTTCTTTTAGCTTCAGGTCGAGGTGATGACTGGTCCAGGGCAAACCTTTCTCGTTCAGTGTCATGCGGACTCGCATCGAGCAGTTCGAGATATCACCGTGGTAAAGATGAATTCCCTCAAATGTTTCCACAGATTTGTTGGTCGGAACAATAACTACCATGGGAAGGTTCTCTGTTGCTTTTGCGTGACGGATCCTAACGATTGCACCCCAAACGAGCGCCAGGCACAAAGCCTACGCTGACAGTTTGGGGCGCATGCGATCTGGTTGTCAATCGGCATTCAACTTTGATGGAGTGGACGCCTCCCCGGCCGGGCGGGAACGCACTCGAGCCGATCGGCGGGTTGCGGACCAAGTCAGCCAAGCGACGCCGCTCCGGCGCTTGCAGGAGCCGGTCGTCTCCCGCCATGTCCCGAGGATCCCGGTTGCCCCTAACCGAGCAACTCCAGCGCCTCTTGGGCAACGGGGTTCGGCGTCGTTGCGGACCCTGTGAAGTATGCCATCGAGGCGGAGAGAATTCGGTCCCGCCACGCGGTGGGCGCCATTTCCCTGTAGTTCTCCAGGGTGGCCTCCGTGAACTTGTAGTCGTGAGAGTGCCGGGCGTTGCGAGCGAGATGCCGGCGTGCGCTGGCAACGAACCTGTCCGCGGAGCCGCCGTGTTGCAGGTAGTGCAATGCCTTGCGAGCGCCGGAGATGCGATCGTGCGGCAGTTCGGAGAATGCCTCGCGCAACGCTTCCGCGCCGTTGCCGGAGACCGCGAGAGGTTCCAGCTCGTCGACGCGCAGACCGGGTCGCGTGTTGCCAACGCGGCGCCGGAAGGCCGGCATGAAGGCCGCCGACTGCAAGAGCGCCAGAACCTGCGTGTCCTCGGCCCGCGCGTGCCGGAACGCATAGTGAAACGCGTTGGCGGATGTCTGGGCGTGCACCGGGACCACCGCCGGCCGTCTCAACACCAACTCCGCGGCGGTGGCGAAGAGACCCTCCCAAATCGAGTCGGTGGACACACCGTGTTTCAGGAGGTCGATCACCGCCCGGCCCGCGTCGAGCTCCGAGACCTCGCGAAGCGTGCGGACGAGTTCATTGCGTGCGGCGTCGTCCCGGCGGCCCAGTTTCCAGGTCTTCGGGATCTCTCCAAGCATCGCCTGGAACTCCCGCCAGGTTCGATCGGAAGGCAGGTCGCTGGTGGCGGGATTCGGGCCGTTGCCGTGATTCTGGAGCGCTGCCGCGAGCGAGCGAAGCACGGGTGGCGAGTATTCGGGCCCGACGAGCGGCAGGAGGCGGTGCACGTTCTGCACCGCGATGGCCTTGTGACCGATCGCACGAAGATCCCGGGTGCCGTATCTGAAGAGGAGCTCGGAGAGCTGCTCCGGCGTCGCGAGTCGGGCGAAATCGAGGACAGCGGGATCGACAGCCTCAAGATCCCAGCGATCCAATGCATCGACCAAGCTTTTTCGGGCCGCCTCCACCGTCCCGGCCGCGGGGGCCGGCTGCGGACCCATCGTCCAGCCGCTCTGGCGGCGCTCCGCTTCCTGGGCGCGCTTGAAATAGTCGAGCGCCCAGAATACCGGCAGCCAGCGCTCCTTGTCCGGCAGGTTGAGCGCCGTCAGGTGAACGGATTGCAGCGCAAGCACCGTGTGGTACTTGAAGCCGACATCGGGGAAGGGTTGGACACGGCGTGAAGTCGCGACGGCCAGAGCGGTCAGGGTCCTGCGGTGATCGAGACCGTCCCTGATCAGGCGCGCAAGCTCAGCGGCGACGCGTTCGTGGGGTGTTTCTTCCACGAGGCGATGCAGGGCGCCAATCTCGGGAAGCGTCTGTGCCAGGCCCAGCCTGCCACTCAAGCTCACCGCGGCTGCGCTGCCGGTAGCGAGTAGAAACCCTCGACGATCCACGGTGCCCAATATACGGCCCATTTGCAGGCCAGTCCCCTAACCAGAATGACACAAGAGTGCAGGACGCGTGGAAATTCGTCGAGGACAAGGCGCTGGCCGAGCGCCTCAGGGACGCCAAGGGGATCGGCACGCCGGCGACCAAGGCGTCGATCATCGAGGGGCTTAAGGCGCAGGACATGCTGGCGGCCACCCGGGCGATGAGCATCCGCCCGAGGGTCCGCCCTTCGCCATCCGGAAATTGGCGATGAAGGACTGTAAGCGATGGAGTGGACGCCCCTCCCGACGGAATCGAAGCCGTCAGACAAAAACCACAAGCCGCCGCCTGACCCAAACCGTCACCAAGATTCGGCTATAGCTCCATCCGATTCCGATTTCCCGAAAAACATTACGCCAGTTTCGCAACCGAGCAATGGGCCTGTGGCAAACCGTTACCGCTGCCGCTTGACCTTGAGTCTATGGCCATTCACGGCAAGACCGTTCAATAACGTGACAATGCCCTCGGAGCGGCCCGTCGGGTTATATGTCGACCGGTCTGTTGGATCCCAGTTTCCAAACGGCAAGTTCTGCGATCATCTCCCGCCCAATCAAATCCATCATGCGGATTTGTTTTAAGCGGGGCGCAATTCGCTCGATTTCGCGGTCTTCGAAGACCACACGCAGGATGCCGCAAACATCGGTGAGACAGACCAGTGCAATGTCCTGGGGGTCGGGAATCTGGTCGGAAAACAGGACGTTCATGAGCCGCAATTTGGCGTCACGGCCGGCCGTGTCATCGATTGTCGAATACCGACGGGACTGCAAAACCCACAGCTTCTTTTCTTCCCGAATCATCAGAATGCCGCGTTGCACCAGACCGGCCAACGCACGCTCGCGAATCCTATCGGCTTGCTCCTCGGAGAGGGTTTTGATCCAGGCACTGGCAGGCTCTGTCGTTGCGCTGCCTGCGACCCGCTCCAGCACGCTGTCGAACAGAGGATTGCCGGTCGGTGTGCGGTCCACAACCCACAAACTCGTGGTGTCCGTGTCGATCCGGTTAGCAAATGCCAAGTCCATCAAAACGGCGCCGACCATGGCGCGCGCCAGGACATATTTGCCTATGGGTTCAAACTCCCCGCGCCGCTCGTCCAGCAACAGCAAAAGAATTTGTTCACCCAATGGTAGCATGGCGCGGGTCCTTGGATTGTG
This sequence comes from Alphaproteobacteria bacterium, assembly GCA_965205995.1. GTDB lineage: Bacteria > Pseudomonadota > Alphaproteobacteria > MPNO01 > MPNO01 > MPNO01. The sequence continues at coordinate 2,026,981 of OZ242200.1, forward strand.
GAACTCCTCGGAACACCGTTCAGTGCACGGGAGAACTGCCAGGTCGGATCACTTCCGGTCGAGCCATATCAGGAGCGGCGGCAGAAAGAGAAAACCGGTCAAGAACGCAATGGCGATCGTCGAGGCGCTCAACAGCCCCATCTCCGGGGTGACCTTGAACCCGGACAGTCCCAGCACACAGAATCCGGCGAACAACGCCAACGACCTGATCCAAAGCGCCGGGCCGACGGTGCCGAAGGCGAACAGGCAAGCCATGCATGCAAAAATACGATGCTCGCGGCGTGCGCACAAGTATTTGCTCAGGAAATCGGCGGTAACACGCGACATGTCCGGTCTATGTAACAGATGATGGAGTGGGCCCCTGGGGTCGGACGGTTTCAGGTGGGGTCGGACAGTTTCAGGCGGCCGATTTGACCGGCTTGCGGGGCTGTTCCGCCTCAAAGCGGTTGGGGCTCAGCTAGCCGAGGGGTCGAACACCGAAGCCGAGCAACGATTTCCGGCCGGTATCGGCGTCAACGCCCTTGCACCAGCGGCATCACCTTTGCAGCAAAAACCTCCAAGCCTTCCATCATGGGGTAGAAATGCACCATCGGGCAGTCGATGCCGATCGATTGGAAGTAGCGCAGGCGCTCGGCGATGTGGCGGGGCGTGCCGACGAGGCCGGCGCCGAGACCCTTGGCGGCGACCGCCGAGACCGGGTCGCGACTGCCGTACTCCTCGAGCTCCAGGGCGCGCTCCTCGGCCTCGCCGGCGCTTTCGGCGCAGATCACGTGCGCGCTGATGCCGTAGGACAGCGACCGGCCGTACGATTCGCTCCGCCGGTCGAGGTCCTCGATGTCGCGGGCGAAGTTGGCGAGGTTGGCGTCGGCGTTGGCATAGCCCGGACCGTAGGCCAGGAACCACACGTCGCACGCCCGCGCCACCACCTCCTTGCCTGCCTCGGACCGGCTGGCGGCATAGATCGGCGGGTTGGGGAGCTGCACCGGCCTGATCGGCAACCGGCCCGACGCGCAGCGGTAGAACTCGCCCTCGAGGGTGAACGTCTCCTCGGTCCACAGCCCCTTCATCACGTCAACGAACTCTGCCATGCGGCGATAGCGGGCATCCGACTGATCGAGCCAGCCGCCGTTGCCGAAGACGTCGAACTCCTTCTCGTACCAGCCGTTGACGATGTTGACAGCGAAGCGGCCGCCGCTGATGCGGTCGAGCGAGGCTCCCATCTTGGCGGCGAGCTGGGGCGAAACGATGCCGGGGTGTACCGCACACATGAGCTCGATCCGCGTCGTGTGGGCGATCATTGCGGCGGTCAACATCCAGGCCTCGAGATCGGGGCCAAGATGGCGCTCGGCGATCAGCGTGGTCTCGAAGCCCAGCGCCTCGGCGCGCCTGACGACGTCGACCGCGATCCGGAACGACTTGTCGACGTCGCCGCCGGCGCCGGGCGTCCGGAGGTCGTCGACGGCATCCGCCATGGCGGCGTCGGTGCGCACCGTGTGCGGCAGCGGGGTCCAGATTCCGTATCGCATCCCTCGGCGCTCCTCGATGTCGATCCTGTCCGCGCGCCCGCGGTCGTCGAGTGCTGGGGCGACGACGTGCCGAACGGCGAGGTGACCTCGTTTCCCATGGCGGTCAATTGCCAGGCGGACGAGACTGTCTGCTTTTCATGGATACTCTGGTCGTCCAGGGACGTCCGCAACGAGGCGATGCTGGACATCATAGCCGATCCCCGGCTGGATCCGGCCACCCGCCCGATGCCTTTCGACGGCACGCTCCCGGACAGGATCTGAATCGTGACCGTCATGCCCCCGCACTACCCGGCACGGCGGGGCCCGGACTTGCGTCGCCGGACGAATCCCGGGAACGCCGACACTGCGTGGTCATCCGGCAATTTCCGGGTCCGGCTCCTGCGACTCCGAAGACCGCTCAACGGCCGTTTCCCCTCGCTGCGATTCGGTTCCCGACGCCTCATTGGCGCCGATGCGGAAGAACGCGGCATAGAGCACCGGCACCACGATCAGGGTCAGGAAGGTCGCGAAGCTGAGCCCGCAGATGATGACCACCGCCAGACTCTTGAAGAACGGATCCCAGATGAGAGGTGTGACGCCCAGTACGGTGGTCAGAATGCCGAGGCTCACCGACCGCAGCCTGTTGCGCGGCTACCTCTTCTTCCCGCACTCCGGCCTGGCTCTTGATGAGCTTTTGCCGTTTCGCCTGCAGCGCTGCCTCGGCGATTCTCAGTTTCGTGCGATCGCCCTCGACCCTCGCCTTCGCGACCGCGTTGCGCAGAAAGAGCGTACGCGACCCTTCCAGGTCGGCCCCGCGGGCTACGCGATCGGCCGGCGGATCGATGCGCGTCTGACCCTTGCCGCGCTGGCAACGGCGATCGAAGGCCGCAACCCGCCACCCGGACGCATCCACCACTCGGATCGGGGCTCGCACTATGCCGCCCAGGCCTACCGCGCCCTGCTCAGCGAACACGGCCCGGTCGGCTCGATGGCGCGACGCGGCAACCCTACAACGCGATGATGGAAAGCTTCATGTGGACGCTGAAGGTCGAGGGCGTCTATCCGATGGCGTTCGAGAATGAGGAGGACAGCACCTTTCCACGGCGCACGAATACAGCACCTTTCCACGGCGCACGAATAAAGCGGGCCAATTCATGGCGCAACGGCAGGCGCCGGCTACTCGCCCATCTGCAATAGCTGGCCGTCGGTCCGCGCCTTGCGGAAGATCGCCAGGAACACCGCCAGCGCCGCACCGATGTAGAGCAGATTGAGCCCCATCGCCCATAGCATGTAGTCGGCGCGAAAAATGCCGTCGACCAGGACCGCCCGCATGCCTTCGAATACATAGGCCGATGGCAGCGCCCAGGCGACGGGCTGGATCCAATCGGGCAGTACCGAGATTGGATAATAGATACCGCTGATCGGGGCGATGGCGAAGATCGCGGCCCAGGCGAGGCTCTCCGCTCCCAGACCGCAGCGCAGCACCAGCCCCGATACGGCGAGCCCGGTGGCGGCGCCGAAGATCATCAGGTTCATGAAAAAAGCCACGAACGCCCAGCCCATGTCGAAAACCGAAAAGTGATAAAGCGGGATCGCCAGCAGCGCCGCAGGCACGATCCCGATCAGCGTCCGGGTCAGGCTGACGCAGAACAGCGAGATGGCCCATTCGTAAGGCCTGAGCGGGCTGGCGAAAAGCTGCGCCAGGTTGCGCGACCACATCTCCTCGAGGAATGACACGGCGACGCCGATATTGCTGCGGAACATCACGTCCCACAGCAGCACGGCGGCGATCAGGAGTCCGGCGGCGCGGGCGAAGTAGCTCGAATGCTCGACGAGAAACTTGCTCAACAGCCCCCACATCAGCATCTGCATGACGGGCCAATAGGCGAGCTCGACGATGCGCGCCCACGAGCCGCGCAACAGATAGAGGTAGCGCAGCACCATGGCCCAGATGCGCCGCGCCGCCAGCGCCGCGGCCGGCGAGTCGGCGATCGCGGTGGCCGCACCATCGAACGGGCGCCAGGACGGGCGGCGGGTGGCGGAAGGGACCGCGTCAGCCATCCCGATCCATCGTTTCCATGGCCCGATCCATCGTTTCCATGGTCCGATCCATCGTTTCCATGGAAGGAGCGCCGAACCCGTCGCCGCGGGCGATATCGAGGAACACCTCCTCGAGAGTGGCGCGGCCATGGCGTGCGATCAGCGTTTCGGCGCGGCCGCGGTCGACCAGCCGGCCGGCCTTGAGGATCAGCACCTCGTCGCACATACGCTCGACCTCCGCCATGTTGTGCGAGGCGAGAAGGATGGTCGCGCCGGTCTGGTGCTGAAAACTCTCCAAATAGGCCCGCACCCAGTCGGCCGTATCGGGATCGAGGGATGCCGTCGGCTCGTCGAGCAACAACAGTTCGGGCTCGTTGATCAGCGCCTTGGCGAGCGCGACGCGGGTCCGTTGGCCCGAGGATAACTGCCCGACCGCGCGGTCTCGAATGCCGGCGAGGTCGAGGTCCTCGCAAATCCGGTCGACGCGGCGGCGCACGGCGGTCAGGCCGTAGAGCTCGGCATAGACGGTGAGGTTTTCGCGCACCGTCAGCCGGTGCGGCAGATCGACATAGGGCGATGAGAAGTTGAGCCGCGCCAGGACGCGGTGCCGGTGGCGCAGCATGTCTTCGCCGAGGACACGGACGGCGCCGGATGTAGGCAGCAAAAGCCCGAGAATCATTGCCAGCGTGGTTGTCTTGCCGGCACCGTTGCCGCCCAACAGCCCCACCGTTGTCCCTGGCGTGACGGCAAAACCGATCGCGTCGACGGCGATGATATCGCCGAAGCGCTTCGTCAAAGTCTCAACCAGAATCGCAGGTTCGGGCACGACGCCAATATGGTGCGCCCGCAGGATCCGCGCCACCGCCATGGCAAGGCGGCATCGGCGCTCAATCGGGCATGAACAGGTTTGAGTAGATTTTACCTATCGGCCAATCCGGCCGCGTATGGGCGAGTGCGTGCGGGGGAAGCGACCCGCAAGAGGGCGGACGCCCCATAGAAGACGAGGCGCCCGCTTATCCTTGTGATTCTCTATTTCTTACGCGTTGCCGCAACCGCTTCCTTGAGAAGCGCATACATTTCCTTGGTCCTGGGATCGTCGGCGAGGATCTCGTCGGCAATCGGGGCGGCAAGACGGCGGAGCTTGTCCTGGTCTTCCTTGGACAAGCGATACGCGTTGGCGTCGCGGGCCCAGTTCTCTTCCGCTTTCTTGGTCAGATCGACGCCCCATTTGCCGGCATGCGGCGTGACCGCCCGGCCGGCCGCGAACACGATGTCACGCAGATCGCCCGGAAGCTTCTTGAGCCAGGCATTACTGAGGAACTGGCCGCAGGTTATCTGCGCCATGCCGGTGAACGTGATGTGCTTGGCGACCGTGTGGAACTTCGACGGATACATCACGATGACCGCGCTGCGCACGCCGTCGATCACCCGCTGCTGCATCGCCGGAAGCACCTCGGTATATGGCATCGGCACACCCGTCGCGCCCAGTTTCGAGATGAAGGCGCGTTCGAGCGGGGTCGCGAGGACCCGGATCTTCTTACCCTTCAGGTCGTCGAGCTTCTTGAACGGCTCGAGCGTCGCGATCGACGTGTCGCCGCAGGCCCACAGATACCCGGCGACGAAGCCCTTCTTTGCGCCCAGGTTTCCGAATTTCTCACGGAACGGCGGATGGTTCACCGCCCTGTGCGCGTGGCTGATGTCGTCGAACAGGCCGGGTGCGTCGGTCACCATGAAGGCGCGTTCGATGCCGATAAAAAAGCCGGGAGGGATGTTGAATGCTTCCTGTGTGCCGAGCTGAATGCCTTCGATCTGACGCGGTATCTTGCCGAGCTGGCTGGCCGGGAACACCCTTACCTGGATCCGCCCGTTCGATTTGGCCTCGATCTCCTTCTTCACCCACAGGGCCGAGAAGTGGTTCGAGTCGTTGATCGTCGGCATCCCGATCTTCATCGTGAAAGTTTTCTGTGCCAGCGCTCCCGAGGAAACCATGGCAGCGGCCGCAAGCACTGCGACTGCGAAAATAGATCGTCTCACTCTGTATCTCCCTGGTCGTTTCGGCCATTCGCAGACCGACGTTTCTAGAATCGCACCGGAGCGCCGAAAGGGCTCACCCCATACGGTAGCACCCGGACGCCCACGGAGCCAGATCCGCTCCTGGGTACCCCAGATGCTGTCCGCTACGGCCCGATCCCGGAAGTCTCGGGAGTCGGCGCCGAAATCCGTTCCGGGCGCCAGGCCGCGCTACATCTTCAAGAGCCTCTCGGCATTGCCGTGGAGTATCTTGGCCTTGTCTTCGGCGTTGAGCATCAGCCGTTCCATCCATTGCGGGCCGGGCGCGTTGGGCACGAAAGGATAGTCGATGGCGAACAGGATGCGGTCGATGCCCATCTCCTGAATGCAGCACCAAACGGCCGGATCGGAAAAGAAGCCGCTGGTCGTGATGTGGAAATGGGAGGAGAACAGATCGCGGAAAGCGACGCCGTCGTTGCCCGGCCGGTTGAGCGCCAGATCGATGCGCCACATCAGGAACGGCAACGTTTCGCCCAGATGGCCCAGGACGATCCTGGTCCCCGGATACTGCTCCAGCACGCCTGACAGAACGATGCGGATGGCCGCGGTCGCCGTTTCCACGGTGAAACCCCAGCCTGCGTTCCTGACGCCGGGAAATTTGTCGACATAGTCCTTGAGATAGAGGTCGACGAAGCCCGGATGGGGATTGGCCGGATGGATGTAGAGCGGCACGTCGAGCGCCTGGGCGCGTTCGTATATCGGCCAGAACCTCCGGTCGTCGAAAAATGTATCGCCGCCGGTGAGCCCGTGGATCATGGCTCCCTTGAAGCCCAACCGGTCGACGCAGCGCTCCAATTCATCCGCTGACGCGGCCGGATCTGCCGTGGGCAGGGCGGCGAAGGCGGCAAACCGGTCGGGGTGGCTCCGGCAGGTTTCGTAGAGCCTGTCATTGGCCGCTTTGGCCACTCTGACGCCGGTTTCGGCGTCCAGTTTCTGAGCCGAGGGCGCGCCGTGGGAGAGGACCTGGACGTCGATACCCGCTTCGTCCATGGACTTGATGCGCCTTTCGCCCAAATCCTCCAGACTCTCGCGCACGAAGCCGCCGGTGGTGGCGTCGATACCGGTAAAATGGGCGGCCATCTCCGGATCGTAGTAGTGCTCTTCGATGGCGATGACCCTCTGGCCGTTCAGGATGGTCATGGTCTCTCCCTCACTGGGCGCATCGCGGTGTTCACGACACCGTTGCGTCACCACGATACAGGGGCGCTCCACATTGACAAATCCGCCGGTCGGCCCGACCGCCATGTACAACACCGAAGTTCCTGCGTTACCTTGCGTCCCCAAGGTTGCCGGCTCTGTCTACCGCCCCCCCGCCATGCGCTCGCGAACCGCGCCCGCGGGCCGGCCGCGCAGCCCCGACACGGGATTGATCGCTTTTTTTAGGAGCAATGACCCATGGCGACAATTGATGACGTTTCAATCATCGATTCGAACACCGCCGAGCCCAGGACGGTCGAATCCGGACTTGAAAGGACGATCTGCGGCCAGAGTCTGTGCGGTTCGAAGACCCTGACCGTCTACCGACGAACAGTGTTGGAAGGTCGCCGGTTCGAGCCGCGGGCGAGCGACGACTATCACCTGGTTTACGTCATGGCGACGCCGAAGGAGGGCGTGATCGGCTTCAACGACGAGCAGCACGCAGCCGAGGAAGGCGCCGGCGTGCTGCTCGCGCCGGGAGAATCGGCGCGATTCGAAGCGTCCGGGTCGGATCTGGAGCTGCTGCACATAGTGGCGCCCAAGCCTCCCGCCGCCGTCGAAGGGGGGTTGTCCGGGGGGCCGGGATATTTCTTCAATCGGCAGACGCTCCGCGCGCTCAGCGACGCGAGCGGCGGCCGCGTTCGCCGGTTCTGCGCGGAGTCCACCGTCAGGCTTCTCGATGGCAGCAGGCTCACGCCGACCAATGCGATCCAGGCTGGCGAGATGCACTATCACGAGGGCGGCTCGTCGCCCTATCACGCGCATGTGGGCACCAGCGCCAACCCGGACGGCGCCGCCCACTGCTACATGACTTTCAAGGGTCGTGGCGTGGTCGAGGTCGGGGATACGTCCCAGGAGCTCGATCCCGGCACTCTGGTTTATTTCCCCCCGGGCGTGCCGCATCGGCTTCGCGCCCACGGCGGTGCGCTCGACTACTTCGAGATCCAGGCCTGGAGGAGCTTCAAGACGAACGTACTCAGCGAGGAGCCGCTGGGGCTCAAGTGGTATTACGAACCCGAGACGCCGGGCGCCGCGCCGGTGGAGTGGGACCAGAGCTGACCGAACGGCCTCCGGAAATTCCCGGTCGGGGGAGGCAGGCCAAGACGGCGTTCCCGTCCGACGCTGTCTCCCTCGAACAGGAACCGCAAAAGGGACCCCCATGGAGTTCGCGCATTTCGCCCATATCTGGGGCAAGGACGGCATGTCGCCGCATCAGCGCTACGAGCAGCTTTGGCGTGAGCTCGAGCTCTGCGACGCGTTGGGATTCGATTACGGGTTCTGCGTCGAGCATCATTTCTGTCCGGAAGAAAGCTGGATGTCGTCGCCCAACCTGTTTTCGGTTGCCGCGGCCCAACGCACCAAGCGTTTGCGCGTCGGGCCGATGGGCGTGATCGTCCCGCTCTATCATCCGCTGCGGCTGGTCGAGGAGATCGCCATCGCCGACCAGATGCTCGGCGGGCGCATGGAGCTTGGCCTGGTCCCGGGCATCAATGCCAAATTCTTCACCCCGTTCGGGCTCGACTATGAGCAGCGCAAGAATCCGACCTTGGAATTCGTCGATTACATGCGCGCGGCGTACGGCCCGCAGCCTTTCCACTACGAGGGCGAGGACTTTCACACCGATAGCGCCCAGCTTTCGGTGATGCCGGTGCAGCAGCCTCACCCGCCCTTGTGGATGATGAGCCGCGATCCCGAGACGCTGGAATTCTGTGCCCGCAATGGCGTCAATACCGGCTATTTCCTCGTATTCCCGCGCGACGAGGCCGCGCCCCGGATGCGAAAATATCTCGATCTGTGGGCAGCGGCGGGGTGGGAGCGCAAGCCGAAGATTGCCTATTCGACCGTGGTCTATGTCGATGAGACCGACGAAAAGGCGCTGGAAACGGCACTGTTCGGCGCCAGCCGCGCCTATGAGGGATTCCTCGGCCCCGCCAAGCCCGGCGAGACCTTCGAGGACCGCGCCCTGCGCCATGCCGAGCTATTCGTGAAGCGGTCGGAAAGCGGCGCGGCGAAGATCATGGCCAATTTGTTCGATGCCGACTACCTGATGGAACACGAGCTGATGTTCATCGGCTCGCCCGAAACCGTCACGGCCAAGCTCAAGGACGCCGCCACCAGGGGCGTGTTCAACACCTTCATGGGCGAGTTCAATTTCCACAACCTGGCGGAAGAAGACCTCATGCGCTCGATCCGCCTGTTTGGCGAAAAGGTGATCCCGGCGCTGCGCGACTACGAGCCCTTCTAACCATCGGCCGGCCCCGGAAGGCGCCAGGGCTTCATTCGCCGGCGGCGCCCGGACCGCCTTCATCGAGCCGGTTTCACCCGGCTCGATGCCGGCAATCTGAAGATCGTGCACGAGGAAACCGGGAAGCGCGACGGAAACGTCTCGTCTGCCGCGTGGTGGGTATACGGTTGCCAAAGCGACAAGGATGCGGGATGCGGAACGAACAGGGCGGAAACCGGCGCCGGAGATCGCTCGTCCGGATCGGCTGCGCAAATGCCCTCGCGGCGATACTGGTGGTCAGCCTGGCGACCCCGTCTTTTGCCGACAAGCGCCATCGCCGTCACCCGGGCCACGGTGACCGCCATCACGGCCCCCACCATCACGGCCATCGCGCGGCGATCTTTCTCGGTCTCGGCCTGTCCATACTGGAGCGGCAGCACTACCGGGTGCCCCGTCATCGGCACGGGAGATGGCGTCCGCCGAGAGCCCATGGCCCGCGGCCGACCGTCGTCTACGTCGTGCCCGGGGTGCAATTTGCCGCTCCGGCGGCGGTCCCGACACCGATCGCCGTGGCGCGCCAGCCGTCGCCGCCCCCGGACTGCCTGGTGATCCGCGAGTACCAGACACGGATCGTCGTCGGCGGAAGGGAAGTCGAGGCCTACGGCGATGCGTGCCTGCAACCCGACGGCTCCTGGCGGACCGGCCCCCCGAAAATCATGCCGGAATAGCCGCCCGCCGGTTGCCCGCGGCACTCGTCCGGCCTTTGAGCGGGATGACGGGTCGACTTCGGCCGCCAAGCGGCCGGCGGCGTCGAGATCCATCAACCGGCCGTAGCCCGGCGACACGCCGCGGATGGCGTCCGCCCCAATGGCCGCGGATAGATCCGCCGGATACTCGAAGCCCCGCTCGACGATCGAACGGGCCCTTGAGGCCGAACTGGCCCAGCATGCGGCTTCGCTGCGCGGACCCGGGGAGTGGTATGCGGGGCTCCGTCTCCTCCGGATCGGGGACGTCAGACCCTCCGCAACGCCCACGCTCCGCCCAACCCTTGAGGATGTCGCTCGCGATGCCGTGGGCGATCCGTTCGGGCGATTCCGGCACCGCCTCGCAGCAGGGTTCGATCGGTGCGCCCTTGACCGGGATCGGGACGGGTCGCCAAAACCGTTCCGGCGGCATGTTGCCTAGGACGCGATTTCACGTCACGCTCGGTCGGCTGCATGACCATGGTCCGAAAATTTCGGTCAGCAAGGAGGCGAAAAATGCACATGCGCAAGTTCATGGGATCCCTGTCCGGCGCGCTCGCGCTCGCGACGCTGGTCGGCGCCGCGCCGGCGGTGTCGGGAACCACCCTGAGCGCGGCGAACTGCTTTCCCAAGGGCACCTATTTCGCTCGCCCGTTCGAAGCCCTGATTGCCGATATCAACAAGCAGTCCAAGGGCGATCTGACACTGAACTACCGCGGCGGAGCGCCGGCTATCGGCAGCCCGTTCACCCTGGTTCAGAAGACCTCCAAGGGGGTCTTCGACAGCGCGAGCTGCACAGGCTCCTACTATCAGAATGTCCTGCCCGAAGTGGATGCGTTCAAGATGCTCGAACGCAGCCTCGAGGAGGTTCGCGCCAACGGTGCGGTGGACTTCATGAACCGGCTGCACGAGGCCAAGGGGCTGCACTATATCGGCCGGGTCATGAGCTACACGCCATTCCACCTGTATCTCAACAAGCCGATCAGCAAACCCGATCTGAAGGGGCTGCATCTGCGTGTGGCGCCGATCTACACCGCCTTTTTCCAGGCGCTCGGCGCGACCACCCAGCGCTCCAACATCGCCCAAGTCTATACCTATATGGAAAACGGCACCGTGCATGGTTACGGCTGGCCGATCACGGGCATCCTGCCGGACTGGCACAAGGTGACCAAGTATCGGGTCGATCCCGGCTTCTACAACGCCGATCTGGAGATCATGGTCAATCTGAAGAAATGGCAGACTCTCGGCCGTTCCCAGCAGGAGCTGATGACCAGGATCGTCATCGAGCACGAAAAAGCCGCGACCAAGTTCGCAAAGGACGTCGAAAAGGCGGTCGTCGTCCAGGCCAAGAACGGCATCAAGACGATCGAATTCACCGGCGCCGACCGTACCAAGTGGCTCGCCGCGGCACGCGAGGCGGGCTGGGCCAACATTATCAAGCGCAGCCCCGAACACGGGCCGAAGCTGCGCGCGCTGTTCGCCAAGTAATTTGCGGCAACCGGCCGTCCGGCCCGGCGGGAAGCGCCGGGCCGGACCGGTAACCGGGACGGAAACCGGACCTTGATCGCTGCAATCGATCGGAGCCTGGGGCGCCTGAACGCGGCAATCGGCTGGCTTGTGGCGCTATCGCTCGGCCTGTTCGCTATCGCCATACCGCTCGATCTGCTGATGCGCAGGACCGGGCTCGGCAACATGCCGTGGCTCTACGAGGCGATCGAATACGTGCTCTATGCCGGCGTCTTCCTGGGCGCGCCGTGGCTGTTGCGCGAAGGCGGCCATATCCGGGTGGATATCCTGGTGTCGTCGCTTCCGCGGCCGATGGCGGTCAGGCTCGAGCAGTTCCTCGACGTCGCCGGCGCTGCGGTCTCGGCGACGCTGATCTATTACGGCTGGCGGGCAACCATCGAGTCGTTTGCCGGCGATTCGCGGCAGTTCAAGACGTTGATCGTCTTCGATTGGTGGCTGATGACGATTTTCACGCTCTCGGCGGTGCTGCTATGCGCCGAATTCCTGCTCCGCCTGCGGCGTGCGCACGAGGTGCTGGAAGCCGAGGACGCCGCCATCGCGAAAACCGGGCTCTGAGCGATGGAGTGGCAAGTCGCGCTGGTGATGATGCTGGGGATCGTCTGTGGCGGGATGTTCCTCGGCCTGCCGGTCGTGATTGCGTTTTTCGCCGCCAATATCATCGGCACGTTTGTCTTTCTCGGCGGCGATCCGGGCCTGGCCTCGATGCCAATGGAGTTCCAGCGCGCCATCGCCAAATTCTCGCTGACGCCGATCGCGCTGTTCCTGCTGATGGGTGAGCTGTTGTTCCACACCGGGGTCGCCTTCAAGGCTATCGGTGCGATCGATCGACTGATCTCCCGGATCCCCGGGCGACTATCGGTGGTTTCCATCGTCGGCGGCACGATCTTCTCTTCGCTGTCGGGCTCGACCATCGCCAACACCGCGATCCTGGGCAGCGTCTTGCTGCCCGACATGGTCAAGCGCGGCTACCACCCGACCATGGCGATGGGGCCGATCATGGCGGTGGGCGGCATTGCGATGCTGATACCGCCCTCGGCGCTGGCGGTCCTGCTGGCGAGCCTCGCGGAATTCTCGATCGCCAAGCTGCTGATCGCCGGCATCGTGCCGGGCTTGCTGATGGCGTTGCTGTTCTTCGCCTATGTCGTGGGACGCTGCACGCTGAACCCGGCGCTGGCGCCGTCATACGAGACCGAGGCGTTGACCGCGCGCGAACGCTGGCTGCCGTTCGTGAAATATGTGCTGCCGCTGTTCTCGATCTTCGTCGTCGTCGTCGGCAGCATCTTTTTCAAGCTGGCCGCGCCGACCGAAGCCGCCGCGCTGGGGTGCATCGCTTCCGCCATCGCCTGCATGTGTTACCGCGCGCTGACCTGGCGAAATCTCAAGAAGGCGCTGCTCGAGACCGCCAAGATCAACACCATGATCCTGATCATCATCGCCGGCTCGCTGACGTTCTCGCAGATCCTCGCCGTTTCGGGCGCCGTCGACGGGCTGCTGGCCCAGATCACCGCGTACCAGCTGACCTCTTTGCTGGCGGTGGTTCTGATGATGCTCGTGCTGTTGCTCCTGGGCGCCTTCATGGACCAGGTCTCGATGCTGCTTCTGACCTTGCCGTTCTTCCTGCCGCTGGCCATGGCGCAGGGCATCGACATCCTCTGGCTGATGGTGCTGATGCTGATCGTGATGGAGATCTCGCTGCTCACACCGCCCTTCGGCCTGCTGTTGTTCGTGATGAAGGGGGTGGCGCCGTTCAAGACTTCGCTTACCCAGATCTACGCGGCTGCGGCCCCGTTCGTTCTGATCGAGCTGTTCGTGCTGGTGCTGCTGTTGGCCTTCCCGGCGATGGCGGTATGGCTGCCGAAGCTCATCGACTAGCGCGACGCTCGATCGAGCGTCCGGGCGTCGAGCCGGGCCATTCCTGAGACCGGAGAATGCGATGACGCGGCCGCCGACCCGAATGCGGAACGCCAACCGGTTCAAGCTCGGGCTGTTCGCCACCAACTGTTCCGGCGGGCTGGCGATGACCAAGGTGCCCGAGCGCTGGGACGCGAGCTGGGACAACGCGCTGGCGGCCAATCGCATGGCCGAGGAAGCGGGGCTCGAATTCACCCTGCCGATCGCGCGCTGGCACGGCTATCGCGGCGAGACCGATGCGGAAGGCTCATCCTACGAGACCCTGACCTGGGCAGCCGGAACCCTGGCGGCGACCGGCGAGATCGTCGTCTTCGGCACGGTGCATGTTCCGTTCGTGAACCCGGTCTATGCCGCCAAGCAAATCGTGACCGCCGATCACATCGGGCATGGACGTTTCGGGCTCAACATCGTCTCGGGCTGGAACGAGGGCGAGTTCAACATGTTCGGCGTCCGCCTCCTCGAGCACGACGACCGCTATGCCTTCAGCGAGGAGTGGATCGCCATCGCGCGGCGGATCTGGACCGAGAACGAGCCGTTCGACTTCGACGGCAAATATTTCCGGATGACCGGGGTGGAGAGCCGGCCCAAGCCTTATGGCGGCGGCCGGCCGCTGGTGATGAGCGCGGGCTCCTCCGCGGCCGGCCGCGCGTTCGCCATGCGCCATGCCGATTGCCTGTTCATGATCATCGTGGACCTCGAGACCCTGGCCGCCGAGACCGCGAGCATCCGCGCGTTGACCGGGCCGGGGCATGGGGCCGGCATCTATTGCAGCGGTCACGTGGTCTGCCGGCCGACCCAGAAGGAGGCCGAGGAATATTACCGCTACTACGTTCACGACATGGGCGATTGGGAGGGTGCGGAGCACCTGCTGCAGATCCGCCAGGGTCAGCAGCAATCGGTGCCGCCGGAGCGGTTGGCCCAGATCAAGGAACGTCTGGTGAGCGGGCTCGCGACCTACCCGGTGGTCGGCAGCCCCGATCGCGTCGCCGCGCAGTTTCTCTGGCTGAGCGAGGCCGGCATCGACGGCATGGCCTTCGGGCTGGTCAACTACATTGACGATCTGCCCTTCGTGCGAGAAGAGCTGCTGCCGCGGATGGCGCGGCTCGGTCTGCGAGAGGCGGAATAGAGGATAAGGAGAAAAGCGAATTAGTGGCGAACAAGGCGGTCGCGACGATGCTGCGTCTCGGAGAGAAGGCGAAGGCGGCGGGCATTGCGGTCTCGATCGAGGAGGGCGACGGCATGATCCACGTCTGGCACCTGTTCGCCGACCGGCTGCCCGAGGCGCGCGCGGCGATCGAGCGGGTCGGCGTTTTCGTGCGCTCGCACGCCCCCTGAGCGTCGATTCGGGTGGCGATCGTCGGGCGCGGCGGCACCGGGCTTGCCGCTGCGCTGGAGGCTTCGATGATGGAGGAAAATCATGGCGCAACATATTCACGGGCCGCTCTATTACGAACGGATGGGCCGTACCGGCCCGGTCATCGCTTTCGTCCACCCCAACCCGATGGACCAGTCGTGCTGGATTTTTCAGATGGCGCATTTCTCGACCTGGTTCAGCTGCATCGCCATCGACATCCCCGGCTATGGCCGTTCGCCCAAAGCCGACCCGGGCCTGACCATGGGGGACATGGCTCAAGCCTGCTGGGAGGCGATCGACGATGCGTTCCACGACGAGACCGCTATCCTGGTCGGCTGTTCGGTCGGATCGGCCATCGTTCCGTTCATGTACCATCTTCGCCCGCACCGGACGGCGGCACTCGTCCTGTCGGGGACCGGGTATATCCCCGGGAAGGAATTCGCGGCGCGTCGGATCGAGTCCTACACCGCCAACGGCATAGGTTTCCGCTGGGCGTATACATTCGAAGACATGAGCCCCGCATTTCGTGCGACGCCGCTCGCACACTATTTCGCCGAACTGTTTTCCGAACGCAACGACGCCGCGGATCTGGAGACCATTCTCCATCAGTTCAGGGCGCTCCAGGAGGATGAGCCGGTGGGTCATCACGAGACTATCGACTGTCCAACGGCGATTCTTACCGGCAGCGAGGACAGCGCCCACCAGAGCGCCTTCGCACTTCAGGCGCTGATACCGGATTGCGAGTTGAAGGTGCTGCCGGGAGCCGGCCATGCCTGCCAACTGGAGCAGCCGTGGCTGTTCGATCGCCTGATGATCGAGTTTCTGACGCGGCACGGCCTGTTCCCGGTGCCGGCAGGCATGGGGTGAAGCGGCGCGATCCGCCGCGGACCGCCGCCGTCAGGCGTGGCGGTGAGTAGGAAACCGGGCACACATGCGTGCCCCGTCGGGACTTGGGAGATATGTTGATCTCAATGTGAGCCGCGGAAAGGTGCTTTCTTCGGCATGACGGCGGAAATGGAGCACATGAGACATGTTCGGATGGCGCAAGAGAATCGGGGTCATAAGCCCAACCGTGATCGAGTTGCAGGCCTATGATTTCTACAAAATTGCCCCCGAGGGCGTGGGTATGGTCGGGATCACGTGCAATATCGACGACTGGGGAAATCCGGAATTCGACAAGGCGCTCGCGATGGTGGCCCGCGGGGCGGAGTATCTCGGCTCGCGCAACGTCGATTATATCATCCATGCCGGCGTCCCGCTCGCCGTCTCGCGGCATGTCGGATACGATCGGGAACTGATCGAACTCATCCAGGCGAAAAGCGGCGTCGGCGCAACGACGTCGGTGCGCGCGGCGATCGATGCGATGAGCCGCCTGGGCCTCAACAGGATTGCGCTGGCGACGCCCTATCCCCCGGACGTCAATCAAAACGTGACGACGCACCTCGCCGCCGCCGGGATCGAGGTCGTTACCGCCCAGACCATGGATGTAGTCTTCAAGCAGTTGCAGGACGTCCACCCGCACGACATCTACCGCTTTGCAACCGACGTGATGCGCAAGGCTCCCGAGGCCGAGGCGATCTATCTCCCGTGTCCGCAATGGCCCTCGCAGGAGGTGGTGCAAGCGCTGGAATCCGATTTGGGCAAACCGGCGCTGGGCCACGATACCGTGGACTACTGGGCCGCGTTCTCGGCACTGGGGATCCGCGACCGCATCGAAGGATACGGTACCCTGCTCGAAACTCTCTCGGCCTAGGACGGGGGTTTGGATGACCTGCTACCCGGCATTCGGAACATCCGGTTCGAGAAAATTTCCGGTTAGTTTTCGACGGCCATTCCGGCCAGACCCGGCGTAACTAGGTGTCCGAAACCGGTCTGATCCCGCCGCCGGCCCGGTCGAGCCGTGTACGGAAATTCATCGCCTCGGCGCGCGCCGGCCATTGGGGCATCATCAGCCAAAGCCGCAGCAAGTGGCGCTTTCGGTGAGGTTCGGGGCGGTCGACATAGTCTGTCCGAGCATGAAGTATGAGACGGTTGTTGAGAAACTGGATGTCGCCTGGCTGAAGATCCATGTCGAGATGAATTTCGGGGCGCGATGCGACTTCGGCCAGGAAATCGATAGCCTCCCGTTCCTCTGCCGACAAATCGAACCCTTCTTCTGCCGCCTGGCGGATGGTGATCGGCAGGTGATAACACTCCATTCCCGAGGCACCCGGTGCAAATGTGGGTATGCGGGCCGACACGCCACGGTCCCCGGATCCCCGCAGGCTGTTGTGAAATCCGCGATAAAGGCAATCGAGAAGGTCAGCCCGCTCTTCGAGTATCGCGTTATGGATCGTCATCGCACTGGCAATCCGACTTGCACCCCCCTCTACCGCAACCCGAAGACAGAGCAGACCCACAACATCCACGGGATCCATGTGGAACTCCAACTCGCCGCCACGCGTGTAGTAACGATCGGTCCCGCCGCGATCGATCACATGACCCAACCGATCTCCGTCCGCACTTTGAGACACATTGATGCCGAGATGCGCTCCGATTCCACAGTAAACGGTCGTAATCTCGCTTTCCGTCAGATCGCCGATCGGCAATCCGCGAAACAGGATATACCCGCGGCCCTGCGCGAGTTCGCGCTCGGCCGCTGCAAGCCGGTTACCAAGGGTCGGCAGGAAAAAGTCGGACGCTGTCAGTTCATCCGGTCTTATGTCCCGCGCCGTTTCCCGGGCGGCAAACAGCTCGTCAAGCTCTGCTGCTGTGAACTCCCGGATCCATTCACGTGTGAGAGCATGATCGCGGCCCAACCAGACCCATGGTGCCTTTACGGGGCAGCGGGGCGCCGATACCAGCTGTTCATCTGTCACCATGATCTTGAAAGAATAGAGCGCCGACCCGGCACAGTCGAGCGTCGCCAAGTCGCCGGCGCGAGCCGGATCTAAGACGATCGGAGTCTGCCGGCGACACCGCCGTTCCGGACGATCCCATATCTCATTGGCTTCACGACAGGCACGGGTTCGCACAGAATTCCGACGGCGGCAGCCACCATGAAGCACTGCCGAAAGGGCGCTCGGCACACCCCGGAACTTTCGGTCGGCGTTTCCCCAATTTCACTTTCAACTCGTACCCTGAAGGGCTTTCATTCGTGCGGATAGAGCCGGTCGGCCACGCGCGGACACGCCTCGTCTATCACTTCTACCGGCCGGAGTCGGTCAGCGTGGAGGATCTTGAGGCGAGCGTGGCCTACGCCACCCTTGTGTCGGAGGAAGACCAGTGGATCGTGCCGCTCATCCAGGAGAACCTCGACCCCTTGGAACTCAAGAACGGCAATGGGTTACAACGCCGCGAATTCCAGGTCCGGAAAAGCCTGAACCCCTTGCGGTGCCGACAGATGGCGGTCTTGGGCCCGACGATTACCAGGGAGTGGCGATGGCCGGGGCCTTTCCCGTTTCAGGACAGCCAGCTGCTGGCGGAGGGCAAGGATTTCTGTGTGACGCGCGGCGCGGCCAAGGACGATTTCGCGGAAGACGGAGATGAGGATAGTGATGATTTTGTGCATGCCGGAAAAGGTATCCGGCGGTGATGCAAAATTCCGATTTTTCCAAGACAGATGAGATAAATCGGAGGGACACCCAGCGCGCCGATGGGACACAGTCCTTGACGCGATAGAGTCGGAGCCGCAGGCTCCAACCATGTCCGAAGGCTCCCCCCTCCCCCTCGCCGGCCTCAAGGTGCTGGAGCTCGGCCACATCGTCGCCGGGCCGACGGCGGCGCTGATCCTGGCCGATCTCGGCGCCGACGTGATCAAGGTGGAGAACCCGGACGGCGGCGACCAGGCGCGGCGCATGCCGGGCTCGGGCTCGGGCTATTATTATTTCAACCGCAACAAGCGCTCGGCCGCGCTCGACCTCAAGTCGCCCCAGGGCAAGGCCGCGTTCCTGGCACTGGTGAAGGCGGCCGACGTGTGCCTGGACAACTTCGCCCCCGGCGCGCTCGACCGGCTCGGCCTCGGGCCGGACGCACTCTCGGCCGCGAACCCGCGCCTCGTGCACATGGCGATCAAGGGCTTCCTGCCCGGGCCCTACGCCCACCGTCCTTCCCTGGACGAGCTGGCGCAGATGATGGGCGGGCTCGCCTTCATGACCGGGCCCGCCGGTAGACCTATGCGCGCCGGCGCCTCCATCATCGACATCGGCGCCGCCACCTACGGCGTGATCGGCATCCTGGCCGCGCTGCACGCCCGCGACGCCACCGGCCGCGGGCAGATGATCACGTCGGGCCTGTACGAGACCACGGTGTTCTGGATCGGCCAGTGGATGGCGCGCGCCGCCGCCACCGGCCAGCCCTCCACGCCGATGTCGGAGATCGGCCAGTCGGTGCGCATGGGCTGGGGCATCTTCCATTTGTTCGCCATGGCGGACGACGCCCAGGTGTTCATCGGCGTCACCTCCAACGCGCATTGGGAGCGGTTCTGCCGCGAGTTCGATTTGCAGGAGCTGTTCGCCGACGAACGGCTCAACACCAACGAGAAGCGCGTCGCCTGCCAGGAGTGGATGCTGCCCAGGATCCGAGCCGCGATGGCGAAGTACACCGACGCCGAGCTGCAGGCGAAGCTCGAGAAAGCCAGTGTTCCTTACGCGCCGCTGCGCCGCCCGGACCAGCTGCTGGACGATCCACATTTGGTGGAGTCGGGCCAGCTCCTGCCCGTCAAGATGGCGGACGGCAAGACCGCCGGCCTGCCGGCGCTGCCGTTCCGCTCCGAATCCTACGACTTCGCCGTCCGGCGCGAGGCGCCCAATTTGGGCGAGCACACGCGCGAGGTGCTGGCCGACGCGGGCTTTGCCGAGGCCGAGATCGAATCCATGATCGCGGCCGGCGGCGCCATGCAGGGAGAGAGCCGATGAGCGACATGCCCAGGAAAATCCGCATCCGCGAGGTGGGTCCGCGCGAGGGCTTCCAGTTCGAGAAGGCGGCCATCGCCACACCGGACAAGATCGCCTTCGTCGACGCCCTGTCGGAGACCGGCCTGACGGCGATCGAGTTCGTCTCCTTCGTCAGTCCCAAATGGGTGCCGCAGATGGCCGACGCGGACGCGTGGACCGACGGCATCCGGAAAAAGCCCGGCGTCGAGTATTACGGCATCTGGCTCAACCTGCAGGGGCTGGAGCGGGCGCAGACGCATGCCGACAAGCTCACCATTCGCGCCTCGTTCTCGCTGCCCGCGTCGGAGACCTTCTCGATGAAGAACACCAACCGCAGCGTGGCCCAGAAGCTCGACGAGATGCCGGGCTACGTGGAGCGCTTCAAGGCGCTGGGGCACCGGGAGATGGGCATTGGAGTCACCGTCGCCTTCGGCTGCAACTACGAAGGGGCGATCCCGGAATCGCAGGTGATGGAGCTGTTGGACCGGCAGGCGGCGCGCGCCAAGGACCTCGACATGAAGCTGGGCGACATCACCCTGATGGACACCATGGGCTGGGCCAACCCGGCGCAGATCAAGCGCGTGGTGGGCCGCGTGCGCGAGCGCTTCCCCGGCCACGAGGTGGCGCTGCACCTGCACGACACGCGCGGGCTCGCCATGGCGAACTTCGTCGCCGGGCTCGAGATGGGCGTCGCCCACTACGACGCCGCGGTGGCCGGCCTCGGCGGCTGCCCGTTCGCCGCGCACAAGGGTGCCGCCGGCAACATCTGCACCGAGGACGCGGTGTTCATCTGCCAGGAGATGGGCATCGAGACCGGTGTCGACCTCGACGCGCTGATCCCCATCGCCGAGAAGGCGGAGGAGCTGGTCGGCCATCCGCTGCCCGGCAAGGTCAAGGTCGGCGGCAACCTCGCCACCTACCGCGCGAAGGCGAAGCAAGCCGCCCACGCGTAAGGCGCCCGGCCGCGCCGTCAAGTTCGGCGATCCCCTCGACACCATCCGCCTGCTGCTGCTGACGGGCTGTCGGCTGTCGGAGATCCAGTTTCTGCGTTGGGAGCAGGGTCGGATCCGAGACGAAACGCAGCTTCGCGCGGCGCCCGGCGGGCCCTATGATCATTCCGTTCCAACCCTTTGCCGCGACTGCGGCGACCGGCCGGAGCCGAGTAGAATCAATATGTTGACATGCCGATCGGCATCGAATCAGCATGCCGAACGACACCCCGGCAAAATTGCGGAAGGCAAGGGCGGCGATGACCAGGCTCGATCAGTTCGAAGCTACCTTTCGGGCGGCGGCCAAAGAGACCTACGCCTATACACCGCTGAACATCGAGCGCGTGTTGGTCGCAACCGATTTGCCAGCCGACGGCGCCGCGCTGGTTACCGACGCCGTGCGCCGGTTTCTTGCGGCGATCGACCGCGCGGAAACCGTTTGGCAGTCGGTCGCCGGCGATTCGTTCGATAGTGTGCGGGCGCTGCTGGCGCAGGTCGAAGCACACCAGCCGGATCTTGTTATCGCCTATCGGCATCTTCATTCCAACGCCTGGCATTGGCCCTACAGTCTCGGTGAGTACGTCGATGTCTTAACCCAGGCGACCGAGGTGCCGATACTGATCTTGCCGCATCCCGAGGCCGATCGCGGCCTGCCACACACCGTTCAAAATACCGACGTCGTCATGGCGATTACCGACCACCTCACCGGCGACGCCCGCCTGGTCGACCAAGCGCTCGGTTTCACGGCCGCAGGCGGGACCTGCTGGCTCACCCATGTTGAGCGCACGGCGGATTTCGAACGTTACATCGAGATCATCTCGAAGATCCCGCTCATCGATACCGACACCGCGACGGAGACCATCAAGGCTCAGCTCCTCAAGGAGCCGCACGACTATATCCGCTCCTGCCGCGCCGCCATCGAAACGGCCCGATGATTTTGTGCCTCGCGTTCGAAGAGAAGATCCATGCCAAAAAGTCGGTGATCGTTGGTCTGTTCGCGGTTGCAGCTCTATTCCTGGCCGCGTTCTTCGCGCTGGTGCACCCCGAGACGGTAGAAATCCTCGGCCACGCGGTGCGGCTTCCGGTTTACATCCCCGGCGTCGATTGGGAGGTCATCGCGATCATCCTCGGCTCGTCGATCTTCGTCGACGTCACCAGCAAATCCGGTCTCTTCACCTGGATGGCGATCCGCCTCACCAAGCTCTCAGGCGGCGATCCCCTGCGCTTGTTGATTTATTACGGCGTCATGACCGTGGTGTTCTCGGCCGTGCTCAACAACGTCACCGCGATGATCATCGTCGGCGCGCTTTCAGGAGTTTCGCTCGGCAAGCTCGGGCGACTGGACAAGTTGCTTGGGTTTCTGCTGATCGAAGGGCTGCTGACCAATGTCGGCGGCTTGCTAACGCTGATCTCCTCGGTCCCCAACATCATCGTTGGCAACGCGGCGGGCATCGGTTTCGTCACGTTCTTCCTCAACGCCAACCCCTATGTGGCGGTCGCGACCGTGGCAACAATCTGGCTCGGGGTGCGGCTGTTCGATATCCGGCCGCTGGCGAGTGAGGCGGCGCGGGCCGAAGCGCGTGGCTTGGTCGCCGGCCTCGACGAAAACGACGGCATTGAATCGCGTGGCTTCTTCTGGTTCGGCACGGCGATGACCGTGCTGTTTATCGCCGCCATGGCAAGTGCCTCGGTCATGCCCTACATCAAGGAGCTCGGCCTGGGCTACGTCGCGCTGGCTTTCGCCGCGATCATGCTGGTTCGTTACAAGGCAACCGCGGATCGCTTCTATCAGGCGATTGACTGGGATCTGCTCGCGTTCTTCGGCGGCCTGTTCATCGTGATCAACATGATGGAGCACGCCCTGGTGCTCGAACTGATCGGTGACCTGTTGACACCGATCCTGGCGCTGGGTGATATCGCCGGACCGGCGGCGCTGATGGTTGCCGCGGCGGTGGCAAGTTCGGTCACCGACAACATCCCGCTCGCGGCGATGTTGGCAAAAATCCTCGGCGGAATGGATCTATCTCCGGAGTCTCCGTTATGGTGGTCGATCGTTTTCGGTGCCAATCTGGGTGGCAACATCACCCTGATCGGTTCGGCCTCAACGCTGGTTGCGGTTACCATCATCCACAAATACGAGCTGAAACTATCGTTCGTCGACTTCGTCAAGGCGGCAATTCCGTTTGCCCTGGTTCAGCTCGTCCTCGCTGCGCTCTATATACTGTTCGTGCTGTGACTCATCCGGGCCGGCAATACGCCGGCGACCGCACGCCGCGCCGCCCCATGCCGCCCCATAAGGATCCCAACCATGCCGTCTTTCGATATCGTTTCCCGCACCGAGCTGGCCGAGGTCGACAACGCGATCCAGGGCGCCATGCGCGAAATCGGTACCCGTTTCGATTTCAAGGGCAGCCACTGCACTCTCGAGCGAGCCGGCGAAAACATCACTATTCACGCCGACGATGACATGAAATTGCGGCAAATGCAGGAGCTGCTTCGCGTTTATCTGGCGCGACGCAAGGTCGAGATCGGTGCCTTCGAGTTTCAGAAAATCGAGACCGCACCCCGCAACACTGTGCGCCAGAACGTCCTGATCAAGCAGGGCGTCGAGCGCGAATTGGCGCAGACGATTCTCAAAGCGATCAAAGCGGCCAAGCTTAAGGCGCAGGTTGCGATCCAGGGTTCCGAATTACGCGTTTCAGGCAAGAAGCGCGATGATCTGCAGGCCGTGATCGCGCTGATCAAGAGCCAGCAGATCGCACAGCCCCTGCAATATATCAACTTCAGGGATTAGCCCTCTGCCGCTACCGTGACCTGATCGAGGACGCCGGCGGCTCCTGCTACTACACGCTGTAGGGCGACTACGAAGGCCTCCAGGCGGAGGAGAAGGAGGAGCGGGAGGCCAGGGAGGCCGTCCCCGCCGAATAGCCCTACCCCGCCGGGCGGTCAGCCCCTTCCGGCTACGACCCGCCGGCCTGCCCGGAGGACGAGATCGGGAACATCACGGCACCGTCTGGGTTCTTCTCCGGGCGCGAATTCACTCGTTCGCCAGCAGCGCCGTCACGATTTCCCGGTCCGCCACCATGGACGCGGTATCCTCGCGGTAGGCGGCCATGTAGTCGGTCTTCATGTGATGGTCGACCGCGCCCTGGTCGTCGTAGACTTCATAGAGCCGCACGACGTCGGTTGTGCCGTCCGGGATCACGATGTCGAACCGCTGGCAGCCCGGCTCGTTCTTCAAGACCCGCTCGCGGTGCTGTCTTCCGCGGGCGATGAAGGCATCCCGCTTGCCTTCGGCGATCTTCAACTCCACGAGTAGAACGACGGCACTCATTCGGGCCCCCTTTGGTTGTTGATTGCCACGCCAGTCTATGCGCCGAGCCGAGGGTTGTCTTCGACCGCATCGGCGCCACCTGCGAGCGGGAGAGGTCGGTTTACTCGGCGGAAGCGGCGGAGTAGACGCAATGGTACCATTTCGCCCGCGTTATCGGGGCTTATAGACTAGAGTAACAATTCTGGCTTCTGAGTTGCGATCCCGTCATTTACAATAGAGTAACAGGATGGCGACAGGATCGATGAGCAAGGGGCCGGGGAAGTCGTATCGCGAGGGTCTGTCTCTGGACCGGCTCTTCCGGATGTTTCCGACCGACGAGGCGGCCGAGGCATGGTTCACGGCGGAGCGCTGGCCGGATGGGCCGTACTGCCCGCACTGCGGCTCTCGCAATATCCAGTGCGGCATCGCGCATCCGACCATGACGCATCGGTGCCGCGACTGCCCGAAGCGGCGCATGTTCTCGCTCAAGACCGGGACGGTGATGCAGGGCTCGCCGCTCGGCTATCGAACATGGCTCGCCGCGATCTATCTGGTGGCGACGAACCTCAAGGGGGTTTCGTCGATGAAGCTCCACCGCGACCTGGGCATCGGCCAGAAGTCCGCGTGGTATCTCGCGCACCGCATTCGCGAGGCGTGGAAGGAGGTCGGCGATCGGTTCGCCGGTCCGGTCGAGGCCGACGAGGCCTATATCGGCGGCAAGCGCAAGAACATGCCGAAGTCCAGGCGCGAGGCGATGAAGGGCGCCGGTTCCCTCGCGGGCAAGACCATCGTCGCCGGCGCCAGGGATCGACGGACCAACAAGGTGAGCGCGGCCGTGGTCGAGGGCATGGACGGCTGGACGCTCCAGAGCTTCGTCGAGGACCGGGTCGTCGCCGACGCCAAGGTCTACACCGACGAGCACGCGTCCTGGCTCGGGTTGATCTTCCACGATCACGAGAGCGTCAACCACTCGAAGGGCGAGTATGTGCGGGGCGACGCGGGAACGCAGGGCATCGAGTCGTTCTGGGCGATGCTCAAGCGAGCCCATACGGGGACATTCCACAAGATCAGCCCGAAGCACATGGATCGCTATGTGACGGAGTTCGCGGGCCGGCACAACGACCGGCAGGCCGACACGCTCGACCGGATGGGGAATATCGTACGGGGCATGATCGGGCGGCGGATCAGCTATGCCGACCTGACCGCGTCGTAGCAGCACGGGGAAGCGAGAACCCGGATGGAGACGATCAAGGACAAGCCGGCGGTCCGGCTCAAGCCCTCCTCCTACCAGCCGAGCAAGGCGGAGATGGAGGAAGACATCGGCATCGACACCACGCCCGAGGATCTCCTGCGTGCCGTCGTGTGCGACGTGAGGATCGAATACGACGAAAATACCTGATCGGAGTCGTGGTTACTCTAGTCTATAAGCCCCGTCCTGAGCGCTTAGACATTTCGCCCTTTTCCGCAACCGCCCCCCTTCACGGGCCAACGTTCGACCCTGTGTTCTATTATTTAACATTATTGTAAAGATCTAGAAGATCCGTTAGATTTTCGATCATGCGCACACCAACCAACCCCACAGGCCGCACATGAACGAGCTCAGTCGCCGGCTACGCGAGCTTCGCATCGGATTGAGTATGAGCCAGTCCGAAGTGGGCAGCCAAGTGGGGCTGTCACGCTCCGCGGTGACACAGATCGAGTCCGGCAATCGCGACGTTACGGCCGACGAGCTCGTCCGGTTCTCGACAACCTTCGGGCATAGCCCCGTGGCGCTCTTGTCCGGGCTCGAGCAAAGCACCGGTGAGTCGGTTGGAGCGATGGACGGGATTCTCGACAACATTCGCCGCGCGCTGCCGGGGCAGGGATTTGATTTGGCTGAGCTGCGCACCAGTCTCGACCGCCTGATCGAGCTTTCCCGGCAGCTCACGGAGACCGAATCCGCACTCGGCGTCGCGGTGTACGGCCCTCAGGCGTTCGCGTTTCGGGGGACGAGCCCGCGAACCCACTGGGAGGCCGCTCATCAAGGCTACGCGGTTGCCGAGGAAGAACGACAACGCCTGGACCTGGGATCGGCACCCCTCCGTGATGTTCCGGAAACCTTGGCGACCTTGAGGGTGCGGATCTCGCGACTCGCGCTGCCGGAGTCCGTTTCCTGCGTGTATATGCACACGCCGGAGACAGGAGCGCTGGTCATCGTCAATCGGAATTCGAGCCCGGAGGAACGGCGATTCTGGATGGTTCATGGGTTCGCACATCTGCTGTTCGAACCCGAGCGGCGCTGGCTCGTGTGCTTCAGGGACGAAATGAACCGTCGTCACGAGGTTCGCGCCAATGCCTTCGCTGGCCGGTTTCTCATGCCTACGAGGGGAGTGGAGCGGTACCTGCACTCGATTGGCCGGGACACCATGGGTTCAAGCCGCGGGGGGGTGTTAGAAGTCTTCTCCGACCAAGCCGCAGTTCCAAAGGACAAATCCCGGGTCCGCGTGAATGGCCGAGCCCGGCGTGGGGGTCGAGAGTTCAACGCCTTCGAGCTGTCTCAGGTTGCCGATTACTTCGGGGTAACTCGCTCCCTTGCGGCGCACGTGCTCGGAAACCTTCGTTTCCTCTCGGACAATGCACGCGATCGATTGATCGACATGGCGAACGCAGCAGAGATCGATCGCGTCCTGAGCTTGGGCAGGTTGGCGCGGGACGGGCAGGAACGCGTCGCCTTCATATCCCGCCTGCTGGTGTTGGCAACCGAGGGCCGGCGTCGCGGTGCGCTTTCCGCCAATCTCGTTGAGCAAATCGCCGGGTTGGCGGGCTTGGATGACGAGGAGCGCGTGCGGTTGCTCGGAACCGGCGAATCCGACACCGCCGAAGACCGCAACCGCGGCTGACGTCGATTGGCATGAAGCCTTCTACGGGGAGTGCGGACCCTTCGTCCGCACGCCCGAGTGTCAAGCAGCAACTACAACAATTGGAGCTACGTCATGGACAACATTCGAGTCGCGATTGCCGGAATAGGCAACTGCGCCAGTTCGCTGATTCAAGGTATCGAGTATTACCGCACACGCAACACGTCGCAATGCCAGGGGCTGATGCACAGGAGCATTGGGGGCTGGGGCGCCTCGGACATCCAGGTCGTTTCGGCATTCGACATCGATCGACGCAAGGTCGGCCAACCATTGGAGAAGGCGGTGTTCGCAGAGCCGAACTGCGCCCTGGTGTTTCAATCCGTCTTGCCGTCAAGCGGGGTGACCGTTCAGATGGGACCGGTGCACGACGGGGTCGCCGAGCACATGGCGCAGTACGGCGAGGACGAGGCGTTCCGCCCTGCCGATGAAACCCCCGTGGACGTGGTCGCGGCGCTGCGGGCATCGCAAGCCGAGGTGCTCATATGCTACCTGCCGGTCGGATCGGAGCAGGCAGTTCGCCACTACGCCCAAGCCTGTCTCGAGGCCGGGGTTGCAATGGTCAACTGCGTGCCGGTCTTCTTGGCCTCGGACACCGAGTGGGCGGATCGATTCAAGACTGCAGGCCTGCCCATCATCGGCGACGACATCAAGAGCCAATTGGGCGCGACCATCGTCCACCGCACACTCGGGCGCCTCTTTGCGGACAGGGGAATCAAGCTCGATCGGACTTACCAACTCAATACCGGGGGGAATACCGACTTTCTGAACATGCTGGAGCGCGCTCGCCTCCAATCGAAGAAGCGATCAAAGACCGAGTCGGTCCAGAGCCAGCTTGATGAGCGATTGGAGAGTCACAATATTCATATCGGCCCTTCCGACTACGTGCCGTGGCAAGACGACAACAAGATCGCTTTCATCCGGATGGAGGGGCGCGGATTCGGCGATGTGCCGCTCGAGCTGGAGCTCAGACTGTCGGTTCAGGACTCTCCCAACAGCGCGGGCGTGGTGATTGACGCCGTGCGGTTCGCCAAGCTCGGCCTCGTGCGGGGATTGTCCGGTCCGCTCGAGGCGCCCAGCGCCTACTACATGAAGAGTCCGCCGCGACAGATGCGAGACGACGCGGCGCTTCGCGCCCTCACGTCTTTCCTGGACTCCGACGAGGTTTCACCGGCTCGGGCGCGGGAGTCGGACTTGGCAAAGGTGCCAATGGTTCGGGCAAGAGAGGCGGGCACCTGACTGCGCCAGGAATCCGCACCGTGAAACACTCTTGTGGGACAGACCTCCACCAGGATCCTCAATCGAATCCATTCGTGGGATTCGGCAGCAAGGCTCTGGCACTACGGGCGGAGCTCTTTCTCCGTGTCCCCACCTGCCGCCGTCGGAAACAGGTAGCCGCGCACACTGCCGGCACGAAGATCGACTACGCGCGTCGATCGGCCGGATTCAAACGCGTGGCACCAGTGCGCGGTGACGCGCCGAAGCAGCCATCCGTGGGTTCGGCGGGCCACCGGGGCGTATCACGGGCGGCGAAACGCCAGCCCCGGGTGAATGACAACAAGCACTTCGGAGGATCGCCGTGGTCACCCGCGCCGACATGAGCCGGCATTTCGCCGAGATTTCTCCAGTCTACCGGTCCGTTCGCACGACCGACCGCGAACCGGTGGAGCATATTGCACGAGAGCTCGATGGTCGGGTCTTGTTGAAGGGTGCCGATATCGGCTGCGGCGCCGGGCGCTATGTCCTCGCGATGTTCGAGACGATCCCGAATCTCTCTCTCACATGCGTCGATGCCAGCCCAGCGATGCTGGAACAAGTCGACGGACTGCTCCGAGCCAACGGAATCGACGAATTCCAGACGCGGCACTCGACCGCTGAGGGTCTCGAGCTCGAGCCTGGTCGGTACGACTTCGTGTCCTCCTTTAACGCCGTGCATCACTTCGACCTTCCAGAGTTCCTGCGGAGATCGCGGGATGGGTTGGTGGAAGGCGGAAGGCTGTTCGTCTACACGCGGTTGCCCGAGCACAATGCGCGCAGCATCTGGGGACGATGTTTCCCGGGCTTCGTGGAAAAGGAGACGCGACTGCTGACGCTCGGTGACCTCCACGGTGCAATTGAGGATACCCCAGGGCTTCGGTTCGCCAGTGCGACGTGTTTGAGATATCACCGCCAGGTGACACTCGATCGCCTCATCGAGCAAGCCAGGAGCCGACATTACTCGACGTTCTCTCTCTACGAATCGGACGCATTCGAAGACGCGCTGGGGAGCTTCCGAGAGATCGTCGAACGTCGCTTTGCCGCTCTGGTCGAATGGTACGATGAGAACATTCTCATCCACGCAGTGCGTGACGACGGCTGATTGGGGTTATCGGAAGGTTTGTGCGTACGATTACGATAGGAAAGCATCCTGCCAAGGGCTACGTGTCAACGGCGGTGAGCTCGGAGATCGGGGCTTATAGACTAGAGTAACAATTCTGGCTTCTGAGTTGCGATCCCGTCATTTACAATAGAGTAACAGGATGGCGACAGGATCGATGAGCAAGGGGCCGGGGAAGTCGTATCGCGAGGGTCTGTCTCTGGACCGGCTCTTCCGGATGTTTCCGACCGACGAGGCGGCCGAGGCATGGTTCACGGCGGAGCGCTGGCCGGATGGGCCGTACTGCCCGCACTGCGGCTCTCGCAATATCCAGTGCGGCATCGCGCATCCGACCATGACGCATCGGTGCCGCGACTGCCCGAAGCGGCGCATGTTCTCGCTCAAGACCGGGACGGTGATGCAGGGCTCGCCGCTCGGCTATCGAACATGGCTCGCCGCGATCTACCTGGTGGCGACGAACCTCAAGGGGGTTTCGTCGATGAAGCTCCACCGCGACCTGGGCATCGGCCAGAAGTCCGCGTGGTATCTCGCGCACCGCATTCGCGAGGCGTGGAAGGAGGTCGGCGATCGGTTCGCCGGTCCGGTCGAGGCCGACGAGGCCTATATCGGCGGCAAGCGCAAGAACATGCCGAAGTCCAGGCGCGAGGCGATGAAGGGCGCCGGTTCCCTCGCGGGCAAGACCATCGTCGCCGGCGCCAGGGATCGACGGACCAACAAGGTGAGCGCGGCCGTGGTCGAGGGCATGGACGGCTGGACGCTCCAGAGCTTCGTCGAGGACCGGGTCGTCGCCGACGCCAAGGTCTACACCGACGAGCACGCGTCCTGGCTCGGGTTGATCTTCCACGATCACGAGAGCGTCAACCACTCGAAGGGCGAGTATGTGCGGGGCGACGCGGGAACGCAGGGCATCGAGTCGTTCTGGGCGATGCTCAAGCGAGCCCATACGGGGACATTCCACAAGATCAGCCCGAAGCACATGGATCGCTATGTGACGGAGTTCGCGGGCCGGCACAACGACCGGCAGGCCGACACGCTCGACCAGATGGGGAATATCGTACGGGGCATGATCGGGCGGCGGATCAGCTATGCCGACCTGACCGCGTCGTAGCAGCACGGGGAAGCGAGAACCCGGATGGAGACGATCAAGGACAAGCCGGCGGTCCGGCTCAAGCCCTCCTCCTACCAGCCGAGCAAGGCGGAGATGGAGGAAGACATCGGCATCGACACCACGCCCGAGGATCTCCTGCGTGCCGTCGTGTGCGACGTGAGGATCGAATACGACGAAAATACCTGATCGGAGTCGTGGTTACTCTAGAGCGGTATCCGATCAGGTTGGATCATATCCTGCGGCGGCGAAGTAGTTTTCGCATTCCTGGGGTTGGAAGGTTTTGAGGATGCGGGCGATGGCGTCCCAGAGGCCGTCGACGGTGCGCTCTGCCGCCTTGCGGAGCAGCGCCTTGAGCTTGGCGAAGGCCATCTCGATCGGGTTGAGGTCGGGTGAGTAGGGCGGCAAAAAGAGGATCTCGGCGCCGGCGGCCTCGATCCTGTGGCGCACCCCCGGCCCCTTGTGGCTGGACAGGTTGTCCATGACGACGATGTCGCCGGGACGCAGCTCGGGGACCAGCACCTTCTCGACATAGGTCTCGAAGGCGACACGGTTGATCGGCCGGTCGAGCACGAAGGGGGCGATCATGCCGCGCAAGGTGAGCCCGGCGACGAAGGTCGAGGTCTTCCAGTGGCCGTGCGGCCGGCCCATGCGCAGGCGCTCGCCGCGCGGCGCGCGGCCGTAGGCACGCGCCATGTTGGTCTTGGCCCAGGTCTCGTCGATGAACACCAGCTGCGCCGGATCGAGCCCGGCCTGGCCGTCGCGCCAGGACTGGCGCCGGGCCAGCACGTCGGGGCGATCCTGCTCGCTGGCATGGCCGGTCTTCTTCTTGCGCGTCATGTTGTGGCGGATCAGGAAGCGCTGGATGGTGCCGTAGCCGAAGCTCAGCCCGCCCCCGGCAAGCAGGCCGCGCAACTCATCGATGGTGATGTCCGGGGTCTCGGCGAGCAGCCCAAGCACCAGCGCACGATGCGCCTCGATGCGGCCCGAACGACGGTCGCCGCCCGCCGCCCGCGGGCCGGGATCGCCCTCCAGCCGCGCCCGTCGGCGCCACCGGCTGATACTCGCCGCGCTCACACCGAAACGGGCCGCGGCCGCGCGGTGGCTCAACCCCGCGGCAACCGCCGCCACGACACGTACGCGAAGATCAAGGGAAAGTGCTCTGGACATGTCCGCCGGCCTCCTCCCCGGCAGACAGGGTGGATCACGAATCGCAAAACTTTGGGAATTCACAATCGATTCAACTAGATAGGATAATGCTCTAGTCTATAAGCCCCGATCAATCCCCTGGTTTGCTGACCGGACCGAGACCCGGCCGGTACGTCTTCTTGTCGAGGAACTCCTCCATGCCGCGCTCGCGCGTGCGTTCGCGATCTGCGAACTGCAGCGCCTAGGTCTTCGCGCGGAGGCATTCGTAGGCGTTCTCCATGTCCATCGTCCTGACCGCGCGAACGGCCTGCTTGGTGTAGGCCAGGACGGTCGGGTTCTTCTCCATCAACTCTCGCGCCAGCGCGATGGTTTCCTCGCGCAGCCTGTCGCGCGGCACGGCGATGTTGGCGAGCTTAATTTCGACCGCCTTGATGCCGTCGAAAATGCGCCCGGTCATGGTGTGGAACAGGGCGTCGCGACGCGCCATCGCATCGACGATCACCTTGGAGACGATGCCGCCCGGGATGATGCCCCAGTTGATTTCCAAAGCCGTACTCGGCGAGGAAGACGTCTCTGCCCAGCCGGTCGAATTCGGCCATCGCGCGCTCCACGCCGTCAGCTGTCACATCACTCAGAGCCACATAAGCACCTCGGGATACCGGATGCCGCTGTTCTCCCTGTTCGGCAAGGGGATCGTGGCGCCCGCGATGGGGATCGCCCGCGGCGCGCTGTCGCTGGTCGTCGAAAGGCTCGGCACGCAGCGCATGCAAAGCGGCTCCAGGCTCGCCGAAGAGCCGACGGCTGTGCGAGGCGATCGGCGAGGCCTTTGCCGACATCCGCCCGGCCAACACCACGGTGATCTCGGCGCTGGCGCTGCCCGGGATGAAGGTCGAGATCGAGGTTACCGCGCGGATCGGGAGCGCCGGCTGAGCCGCAGGACCGGCGCACGGTTTTGACGGCGGCGGAACAATACCCCACGCGAGGCGGCCGGGCGGTCCGGTCGCGGAGGCACAAGCATTCAAAGTGCCTTCCGGTGTTACCGTTTTCGAGGTCATGATGCCCGACAGTGCCTTGAAACTCATCTCCTGGAACATGGCTCACAAGCAGGAGTCATGGCGATGCCTGCTGGACATGGACATCGACCTTGCGCTCCTTCAGGAAGCTTGCCGTCCCCCCGACGATATTGCCGAGAGGGTCGAAATCGATCCGGCACCCCGGTCCGCTCCCGAATGGGACAGCACCTTCGGGATCGGCACCATGAACCGGCGCCGTGCCGTCTTCACCAGGGCCTCGACCTTGCCCTTGTCGTTGCCCTTTGCCGAGGACGGCCGAAGCGGTCGCGGAACAGATAATGCGATTGCAAGCGGGTGAAGGCCTGCGTGCGCCGGCGTTCCCCGTCGCCCAGGATCCTCGCCACCGCCAGGGTCGTGTTGTCATAGAGGATCGATCGCGGCACACCGCCGAGAAAGGCGAAGGCGCTGACATGGCCGTCGAGGAAGGCTTCCGTCGTCTCCCTCGGATAGCTGGAGCATTTTTGCGCCGCCGCGACCGGACCGTCCGGACGCCTCGCGTGGTACATTATTCCTCCGCCGTTGACAGAGCGCATTTCCGAGGAAAGTCTGTATCGCGTTGCAATATAAGAGTCTTTACCTGTAATTTCCGTCAGAATCCCGGCTTTCTCAAAATCCGTCATCAAAGCGAATGCAGATTTTTTCAAATTCAGGACCGTTCCTGAGTGCCTTCGGCGCCGCTTGGCAATTTTGGGCCGAAAACGCCGCGTCGATCCGCCCTGCCATCCCAGGCGCCGCGGTCATCGTTTCGGTCGCCGCGACCCGCTCCTGTGACTGGCCAGCGGGCCGCGCCGCCGGCGCACCATGTTCTCCATGCAGAAGCGCGCACGCTCCTCGTCGAAGCCGATCGGGTCGAACGGCCCGCCGTACCAGATAACCATGTCCCGGTGTTGCTCGTGCGCCGGATCGAGGACCGCCTCCATGAAGTCCAAGAAACCGTGCGGGCCGCCGACGTCCTCCGGCGGACAGCGCCTGGCCCCGTCGACGAAGGCCGGATATTCCATGTCCGGGTCGCCGTCGCGAACCTCCTCGACGATCACATCGTGGCGCCAGTCGTCGCCGTAGTCGTAGGTGTAGACGAACCGATCCACGCCGCGTGATATCACCACGCCCAGCCGCAGGCCCTTCGCCTTGTAGATCGGCGGCTCGTCATCGAGTTCCCGGAACGATGGATCGCCGTAGCAGCGGCCGTCGATGTCGAATTCCCAGAGGTGCGAGAAGGTCCAGCCCATGGTCATCTGGATCGCCTCGTGCAGAGCCTCCAGTGTCGTCGACAAGGGCATGTCGATGCGCCGCCAGATCTTCGGCTCCAACTCCTGCAGCTCGATGCGCAGCCGCGCGATCCGCTCGCTCACCGCCCCGTTCCGTCGGTCTTCCACTTACCCGGCACGGCTTAGGACCGGCATCGTCGCCATCCTGCGCCACGCCTCCGCGCCGGGGACCGGAGACCCCGCATCGTTCAGGCTCGACGATTGCACCACCCAGCGCAATCTCGATGCGCGGGGCCGGGGACAGGCGCGAAAGATCGGGGCGGCGACGGTAAAGCAGCTGACCCGGACCGAGTCGACCGCGGTCATCATGTTCTACTTCGCGCTGACGACGACCCTGCTTTCGCTTGTCCCCGCCATCCTGACCTGGCAAACGCCCACCGCGATCGAGTTCGGTCTTCTCTTCGTCACCGGGTTTCTGGGTATAGTCGGGCAGTCGGCGTTCACGCACGGCATCGCGCTTGGCGAGACCGGCTTCGTTCTGCCGATCGATTATCTGCGGATCGTATACGCATTCGTCATCGGAATAGTCTGGTTCGCCGAGATGCCGGGTATCCGGGGTATCGCCGGGGCAGGCGTGATCGTGGCCTCCAGCCTGCTTCTTCTGAAGGAAGCGGGGCGCAGGTGAAACCATGACCGCCCTTGCCGGCCGCTTTTCGACAATGAAGCGCCGCGTGCCGCCACCGCTGCGCGGCATGGGTTTGATGATGTTCGCCGCCATGATGAGCATGACCATGGCGACGATCGCGAAGGAACTGGTGCAGGAACTCCCGGTTTTCGAGGTCGTCTTCTTCCGTCAGCTGTTCGGGACGCTCTTGCTCGCGCCGGTATTGTTCAGGCCGGGGGTGAACCCGCTCCGAACCCATCGCATCGGCATGCATGGGCTCCGCGCGTTGTTCAACTTCGTCGCCATCCTCGGCTATTTCACCAGCCTCGGGTTGGTACCGCTGGCGCAGATCACGGCGCTTGGCTTCACCTCGCCGGTATTCGCGAGCCTGCTCGCGGTGCTCATTCTCGGCGAGGCGGTACGGACACCGCGCGTGATCGGCCTCTTGCTCGGCCTCGCAGGCGCCTTGATCATCCTGCGCCCGGGCTTCGAGACCGTGAGCGTGGGCTCGCTCTACGTCCTCGGCTCCGCGGCGTCCTGGGCGGTCGCGATGACGTGCATCAAGGCGCTGTCCCGCACCGAAACGAGCGTCGCCATCACCTTCTACGCGGCTTTCCTGCAGCTGCCGATGGCACTCGTTGCCGCGCTGTTCGTCTGGCAGTGGCCCAGCTCGGGGCAGCTCGGCTTGCTGTTGGTTGTCTCGGTGATCGGGACGCTGGCGCAGATCTCTTTGTCGCAGGCGTTTCGCGAGGCCGATTCGACGGTCGTCCTGCCGATGGATTTCACCAAGCTGATCTGGGCCAGCCTGCTCGGATACGCGGTTTTCGCGGAGATCCCCGATCCCTGGGCCTGGGTCGGCGGCCTGGTCGTGTTCTCGGGCGTGCTTTGGGTCGCCTATAGCGAAAGGCGGCGTCGCGTCGCCGATGGCGGCGAGTGACGGCCGGGCAGGCAATCCGTATGACAGTCTCCTGACAAACATGGGTTCATCCGGGGAATGCCGGTCCGGAATACCGCATCGTCGGTCTTCCCATCACCATCCCGGTGACCGCGCGGAGAGGAATGCGATCATGGACGGACGTGCACATCTGCGCTGCCTGCTGGAATACAACGCGTGGGCCAACGCCGAACTCATGGAGAAGGTGCGCGAACTGCCGCTCGAAGAGGTGATGAAAAAGCGTGAAACGGTTCTGGAATCGATCCACCGCAGCCTCAACCATCTTCTGACCGTCGACCTGATGTGGCACGCGCATATGGAAAAACGCCCGCACGGGATTAACGAACTCCGCGCGATCCAGCATGAGGATCTGGACGATCTGTGGCAGGCGCGCCAGGAGACGGACCGGACCTTGCTGAGCTATCTCGACGGGTTGAGCGAAGAGGAGCTCGACGAGACGGTCGAGTACGAATTGCTGGGCGGCAATAGGGGCGCCATGTCGCGGGCGATGTGCTTCGCGCATCTGGTCACCCATGGAAGCTATCATCGGGGCTGGATCGCCGACATGTTCGGCCAGGCCGGTCATAGGCCGGCGGCGATCGACCTGCCGGTCTATGAGCGTGCGCTTCGTGAAAGCAGCCTGGCTCCGCTGCCTTGACGCGGGCGGCCAGAATAGCCGTCATCGGCGGCGGGCTTGGCGGCGCGGCGGCGGCGCTGGCACTGCATCGATGCGGTTTCGAGGTCGCGGTCTACGAGAAGTCCGCCGAACTCGGGGAGATCGGCGCGGGCCTCAATCTCAGCCCCAACGCGCTGAAAGTATTCAGATATCTCGGTATCGAAGACGCCGCGTTGAAAACCGGTTGTCAGACCGAAGAACAGATCATCCGCAGCTTCCGCAGCGGCCGCGTGATCGCCAGACCGAAGCGGTCCGGCGATATCGCCGCGCGCTACGGTGCGCCGTTTCTGACGATGCACCGCGCCGATCTGCTGTCCCTGCTGATTGCGCCTCTGCCCGACAGCGTGTTTCATCTGGGTGCCGAGTGTACGGGCGCCGAAACCCGCGCCCGCGATGCGGTGGCGCATTTCGCCGATGGCACATCCGTCGAAGCGGATATCGTGATCGGCGCGGATGGGATTCATTCGGCGGTCCGCGACAGTATTTTCGGCCATATCGAACCGCGGTTCACGGGTTGCATTTGCTGGCGCGGTCTGGTGCCCGGCGAGGCGCTCCCCGACCCGGGCTTCGCCCGCCAGATGGTCGCGTGGTGGGGACCGCACGGCCATATCGTGCATTATCCGGTTCGCCGCGCCGGGGGTCTGGTCAATTTCGTCGCCCATTACGACAGCGACGGCTGGACCGGAGAATCGTGGACCCACGAATGCGACCGGTCCGAGTTGATGGAGACCTATGCCAGGTGGAACCCGGCGCTGCTGGGGCTGATCGAAGCCAGCGACAAGTACTACAAGTGGGCGCTGTACGACCGGGACCCGCTCAACCGATGGACACGGGGGCGCGTCACGCTGCTTGGCGACTCCGCCCACCCGATGTTGCCTTATCTGGGTCAGGGCGCCTGCATGGCCGTCGAGGACGGCTGCATTCTCGCGCAAGCGATCTCCTGGGCGTCCGGCGATCCGGATGCGGCGCTTGCCGAATACGAACGGGTTCGCATGCCGCGAACCACCCGGGCGCAGCTCGGTTCGCGGCTCCGGGCGAGGCAGAACCACCTGGCCTCTCCCTTCGCCCGATTTTACCGGGACATGAAAATGGCCTGGCGGAGCAAGGTGGGTGCCGACAGCTCCGCCGGTCAGGCCGCGGAATTCTTCGATTACGACGTCGCCCGGGACGGACGGTTCGAGGCCGCGCCCGGGTCGAAAACCGTTTCCTCCTGAACCGACCTGTCTCCCCCGCGCTGCTCTCGGCCGACGTCCGGGCGCTCCTCCTCGACCCCGTGGACTTGCGCGGCATCCCCTAGCGCGACGGCGCCGACCGCACGGTAGGCTCTCCCCACAACGCTCCGGCCGCAGCGGGCTTCAACAGAAACGCAGCACAAGGAACTCGTAGCCGTAAAACTCCGAATACGCATGCCAGATGTCTATTTCGTGCTGGAGCTGGTCCGCCAGTTCTTGTGCATCCGGAGCGTCGCGATGACGGTTGCGGAATGCGGTCAAGTTGTCCTGCAGCGGCCGATAGTAGTCGTCCCACCACGCAGACACGGGGAGCGGAAAGTGCCCCACGGTCTCGTAGCCACACGCCTCGACCGCTTCCAGGAGCGCAGAAGCGTCGCGGATCGCTTGGTACTCGCGGTTCCAGAACGCTGCGCATTCGGTGGATGGTTGTCGACGGCGACGATGCGCGACGACGAACTCTGCGCGAGCACCAGGGTCTGGGCGCCGGTCCCGCAGCCGATGTCGAGCATGCGCGTCACTGGCCCGATTCCCGGATCGAGCCCGAGGGCCCGACGCGTGCTCGCAGCAGTTCCCGGTCCCTGTCGGGGCAGCCCACTGAACAGTTCGAAGAACAGCGCGGTGATTCGATCCGACGCCATGTTCCCTTTCGTCTCTGGTCTCCCGGTTGCAGCCGGAAAGCTCAGCCGGCAAGGCGCACGAAGCCGATCAAGATATGAGGAAGTATGTGACGGTCCAGCGCCATCTCTTGCAACTTGACCGTCGCGGGCTTGCA
The DNA here is from genome assembly GCA_965205995.1 of Alphaproteobacteria bacterium. Classification (GTDB taxonomy): domain Bacteria; phylum Pseudomonadota; class Alphaproteobacteria; order MPNO01; family MPNO01; genus MPNO01. The sequence continues at coordinate 2,064,851 of OZ242200.1, forward strand.
CCGGACCCCGAATTTGACGGAAAGTGAGCGGGCCGCCAGATCGGCGACCGCACGCCTGAGCACCTGCTTCGCTGGCCTGTCCAAGCTCTTGGGCCGATGTCAGGAGCCCGACCCGGTGCCCTGGTTCTCAGTCGTCTTTCCCTAAACGGAGCCCAAGGGTCGGACCGGACCTCGGAGGCCATGTCTAACCTCTGTGGCATTTCTAGGTATCCGACCAGACGTTTGGCGGGCCGCGAAGCCGGCTCCATTGCACGAAATTCAATCGCTAGGTCGGGGCGGCGAGGGGCTGACCCGGAACCGGGTTGAACCGGCGCGCCCGAGTACCGACACTGCCAAGCTGCAAGGTCCGGAGATAGGCACGACCCATGAGCGGCTCGACGGCGACGCAGGACACCGGGACCGCCTATGGCCGCGAGCCACAGACGCACGATCCCGAAATAACCGAAGTCGGTCCCGGTACCCCCTGCGGCGAGCTGATGCGCCGCTACTGGCACCCGGTCGAGCTGTCGGACCGTCTGTGCAGGCGGCCGCGCGAAATCCGCGTCCTCGGCGAAGACCTGATCCTGTTTCGTGACCTCCGCGGCCGCCCGGGACTGATCACGCCCCGCTGCATCCATCGCGGGGCGCCGATGTCCTTCGCCAAGGTCGAGGACGCGGGTATCCGTTGTCCCTATCACGGTTGGCTGTTCGACACCGAGGGCCGCTGCATCGACCAGCCCTGCGAAGCCGACAGGCCGGCTTTCCGGGCGCGCTGCCGCCAGCCCTGGTACCCCGTGGAGGAGCGCTACGGGCTGGTATTCGCCTATCTGGGGCCGCCGGAGAAGAAACCGGTCCTGCCCCGCTGGGCGCCGTTCGAGGACCTGCCCCCGGACCAGAAGATCGTGCCCGATGCGGCAAGCTTCAGCGTCGGCGGCGACGAGACCGAGGAGCTGATCCCCTGGAACTGGCTGCAGGATTGGGAGAACACGATGGACCCGTTCCATGTCGTGATCCTGCACACCGCGTTCTCCGGCCCGCAGTTCAATTCCGATATGGCGGTGATGCCTAATGTCGAATGGACGTACACGCCGCTCGGGATGCAGTACTCGGCCTATCGGCGGTTCGCCGACGGACAGGAGATGGATCGGATCACTCACGTCATGTTCCCGAGCCTGCGCAGCGTCCCCAACGTCCAGTTGAGCCACGGCACGGCCGAAAGCATGGGTTGGCTGGTTCCTGTCGACGACACCCGCCACCGGACTTTCCACATCACGCGTACGCCGCTCGACTTCGAGGGTGTGCCTTTGGTCACCGCGCCGGTCTGGGAGAAGAAATGGTCCGAGATGACCGAGGAGGAGCATTGGCTCACCCCGGGAGATTGGGAGATCCAGAAGGGCCAAGGCTCAATCACCCTGCACAGCGAGGAACGTCTGGCCGCATCCGACACCGGGGTCGCAATGCTGCGCCGGCGACTCCGCGAGCAGATCCGGCTGGTGCGGGACGGCGGCGATCCGACCGGCGTCCACTTCGATCCGGATGCGCCGTCCTACCGCATCGGCGCCGGCAATTTCTACCGCGACCGAGCGGCCGTCGGAGGTTAGCGCCCCGCCCGAGTCGTGCGGCTGACCGACATCGGCGACCCTTCTGTCGACAGCGGCACGGTCGCCGATGTCGCCTACACCGTGATAGAGACCGGAATCTTGCTTGCCCGGAGAAACAGTTCCTGGACCGCCAATAATTGGCTTTGCCGGGCGAATGCGCGCCCACCGCGCCGACCCCGTCGGACCTGACCATCGTCAGAAGATCCACAACGCCGTGCGCTTGCACAGCAGCCCGGGATACCGCCCGCGGCCCCCGAGACGATCGTTTCGCCAAGCTGGCGGCCCGGCTCCGCTGAGCTCCGCCGGTCACCCCGCCCTGCCGCCGGTATATTCCGATGCCCCCTTAGACGGTTCGAGCCGGCATGGCCTCGACGCCTTTTGACCATTGCCCGCGGTCCGGGGGTCGACCTGTCTTCGAGCGGATTTTTCGCGAGTTTCTTTCTTCCCCAGTATTGGGGAGATTCGGCGATTGATCGTTCGCGTGCGGTGCGTGCGTGATCGCGACCGGTCGGCTATAGGGTCCGGTGGCTTATCCGCCGCTTTCGCTCTGGCCCGCGGTTCGGCTCTGGTTGAGGTATTCTCGAAGGGCACGGAGCGGCGGAACCGACGACAATGGGTTCGGTCGGACGGGTCGGAGGCGGCCTACAGAAAGAGGGAACGCCATGGACTACGATCTCAAGATCGTCGGCGGGACGGTCATCGACGGTAGCGGCGCCGAGCGCTTCCGCGGCGACGTGGCGCTCCGCGACGGCTGTATCGCGGCTGTCGGCGAGGTATCGGGGTCCGCCGCGCGGACTATCGACGCGGAGGGATGCGTGGTCGCGCCCGGCTTCATCGACATTCATTCCCACTACGACGCTCAGGTGATGTGGGATCCCATGCTTACCATCTCACCGTGGCACGGTGTGACGAGCGTGGTCATGGGCAATTGCGGCTTCGGCGTAGCGCCGGCAAAGCCCGACAACCGCCTTCTGCTGATGCAGATGCTTGAGAACGTCGAAGGCATGAGCCTCGAGGCGCTCGAGGAAGGGCTCGATGGGTCGCGGTTCGAGAGCTTCGCAGAGTATCTCGACGCCATAGAGACGCGTGGCACCGCGGTCAATGTCGGTGCGATGGTGGGCCATTCGGCTGTGCGACTTGACGTGATGGGGCTCGACTCGACCGAGCGTTCCGCTCGTCCCGACGAGGTCGAGGCCATGGCCCGGATCGTCGGCGAGGCCATCGCCGCGGGGGCGCTGGGCTTCTCGAGCTCGACCTCACGCCTGCATGTCGGCTTCGCCGGCAAGCCGGTGCCGAGCCGTCTCGCGGACATGGCGTCGGAGACGATTCCACTGGCCGAGGCCGTCGGTCGGAACGGCGGCGGTGTCGTGCAGATCACCAACGGAATCGAGCCCGACTTCGCGGCGTTCGAGAAGCTTGCCCGGGCGGCCGGCACGGTCACCTGGACCGCCCTTCTGACCCGTATTGGCGACGACTCGCTGCACGAGCGGCATCGTGAGCAGGCGATGCGGCAATACGCGGACCGGCTACCCATCTATCCGCAGGTCTCGTGTCGGCCGTTGATGATGGAGTTCCAGTTTGCGGCGCCGTTCCCGTTCGATCGGCTTGACTCGTTCAAGCGGGCAAGTGCGGCGGACGCAGAAGGCAAGCGGCAAATTCTCGCCGACCCGGCCTTCCGTGCGGCGGTCAAGCGCGAACTCACCGAGGGCGCAGCGATCGAGCCGCAGACCTGGGCGTTGGTCATGGCGCTCGAGGCTCTCGAGGTCTCGGCCTGTGCCGAACGGCCGGAGCTCGAGGGACGGCTGGTGCCCGAAATCGCCGCCGAGCAGGGCGTCGACCCGCTCGACCTGACTTTGGACCTCGCGGTCTCCTCCGGCCTGGAGACCCGGTTTCGCATCCCCCTGGCGAACACCAACGAGAGTGCGATCGCCGCGCTGCTGACCGAGCCGTTCACCGTACTCGGACTCTCGGACGCAGGCGCGCACGCTAGCCAGCTTTGCGACGCCTGCTTCGCGACCCACCTCCTCGGGCGGTGGGTGCGGGACAAGGGCGCTCTCACGCTCGAACAGGCGATAGACCATCTGTGCACGCGTCCGGCCGCGATCTTCGGTCTCGCCGGACGGGGACGGATGGCCCCTGGCTGCGCCGGCGACGTCGTGGTGTTCGATCCGGCGAGCGTCGGGCCGGGGCCGCTCGAGCGGGTCTACGACCTTCCGGCCGGCGCCGACCGGCTGATCTCGACTCCGACCGGCGTCCGCGCTGTGGTGGTCAACGGAACCGTCGTGCGCCGCGATAACGAGACCCTGCTCGGCGCGGACGATCCCATGCCCGGACACCTTCTCCGCCGTGCCGTGAATTGAAGCGACCCGAAAAGGAAAGAAACCAGCCCCTCGCGAGGAGATTGCCGGCGACAGGTCGCAATCGGAAGCCGGTTGCGTGGGATCCGGTCGCGCTCGCCGGTGGACGGGAGCCGGGCGGCCAAGTAGGAACATGCGGGACGCCGACAAGGGAGGGCCGCATGAAATATGTCCGGATGTATACCGACGACGCCGGCGAAACGCATTTCGAGGATGTCGAGGTGGCCACCGCACCACAGGCCTTCGCGCCGCCGACCGAGCCGGTCCAGGTTTCCGACCCGGCGCCCGCGGCGCGCATCCTGTTCGTCCGGATACCGCGCGGCTGGTTCGGGGACTGGCACGCCACGCCCAAGCGGCAGTTCAACACGACGATCGAAGGCGAGCTCGAGATCACGATGAGCGACGGCGAGAGCCGGGTATTCGGCGCGGGCGCGGTGCGGCTGATGGAAGACACCACCGGCAAGGGCCATCAAACGCGGGTGGTCGGCGATGCCGACGTGGTCAGCCTGATCGCCCAGACCGAGTGATCCCGGAGGTTGCCGGCGACCTTGCGCAAGGGACAATGGTGGGAGAGGCGTCGCCATGCATGAAATTCGTATCGACCGGAGCAAGCCGCTTTCGGCGGAGCCGCATGTCGGGCACAACCGCTACCACCCCGACATCGAGCCGGTGCTGGAGGTCGGCGAGGGCGAAGAGGTGGTCATCGAGACCCGCGACGCGGTCGACGGCCAGATCACGCCGGAAACCACCGAAGAGGATTTCGCCGGGTTCGAGGTCGGCGCCGTTCACCCGCTGACCGGTCCGATCGCGGTCAAGGGCGCGGAACCGGGCGATGCGCTCGAGATCGAATTCCTCGACATCGTGCCTCAGGCGACTGCGTTCAGCGCGATCCTGCCGGGGCTCGGTTTCCTGCGCGACATCATGACCGAACCGTTTCTCGTCCACTGGACGCTCGGCGACGGCTGGGCGACCTCGCCGCAAATTCCCGGCGTTCGGATTCCGGGCGCGCCCTTCATGGGAATCTCGGGCGTCGCGCCGTCGGCCGACAAGCTGAGGGAATGGACCGAACGCGAGCAGCGACTGGCCGACCGGGGCGGTGCCGTCGCGCCGCCGCGCCTGCAGGGCGCGGTTCCGGGGGGCGCCTGCGGGCTTCAGGGCCTGCGCACCCAGCCGCCGCGGGAGAACGGCGGCAATTTCGACGTCAAGCAGTTGACCAGGGGCTCGAAGCTGGTTCTGCCGGTGTTCGTCCCGGGGGCATTGTTCTCGACCGGCGACGGGCATTTCGCCCAGGGCGACGGCGAGGTTTCGGTGACCGCCGTCGAGATGGGCGCGACGGTGGCGGTCCGCTTTAAGCTGTACAAGGGGCTCGCGGCATCGCGCAGATTCACCGCGCCGGTGTTCAGTCACGACCGGTATTTCGCCGATCCCGAAATCGCGGTGCCGCGGCGCTTTCTCGGCGTGATGGGCATGCCGATCACGGAGGACGGCGAGAACGACGGCGAGAACCTGACGCTCGCCTGCCGCAACGCGGTGCTCAACATGATGGAGCTTCTCCAGGAGCGGGGCTTCAGCCGCGAGCAGGCCTATGTGATCTGCAGCGTCGCCGTCGACCTCAGGGTCTCCAACGTGGTGGACGTGCCGAACTATGTCGTCTCGGCGCTGCTCCCGGAGACGATCTTCGACGGCGATTGAGCCCGCGCCGTACCGGCCGCCGGCCCCGGAGACGATCGTCACGCCAAGTTGGCCGCCCGGCCGCGCTACGCTCCGCCGGCCATCCGGCTTGGCGGAGAAACCGTCCATGCACTACCATTCAACCGGGACCGGTCAGTGGGAACCGGTCAGCGACGGTGTGGGACCGGCCCGTCCATCGGGCAACATGAGGAGCGGGACATGGCGCAGCGGCAAACGACGATAGAGGACGATTTCCTCGCCGAGGTGTATGGCGCGGCGCTCGATTTTCCGGGCTCGGCCGGGCAGCCGATCGTCCGTCCGAAGAAACACCTCATTCAAGCGCATCACTGGAAAGCGGCTGAAATCGAGCGGTTGACCGAAAAGGCGGCGGGCATGGCGTTGGGCGAACGGCGCATGCTGCGGCTCGCCAACCCCGGGACGCCGGGATGGAAATACGCGACCCAGTCGCTCTCGGTCTCGGTCCAGCAGATCCTGCCCAACGAAATCGCGGTGCCGCATCGGCATACGGCGAACGCGATCCGTTTTTTCCTCAAGGGAAGCGGCGCTTACACGACGGTCGAAAACGACAAGTGCATTATGGAGCCCGGCGACCTGATCGTGACGCCGGGCGGCGAGTGGCACGACTATGGCGGCGAAGGCAACGAGGCCGGCGTGTGGCTCGATGCGCTCGACCTGCCGCTGGTCCAGTATCTCGACGCGATGGGCTATCTCGAAACCCTGGGTGAATATGTCGGCTATCAAGTGTCGGACGAGACCCAGCTATCGGGATCGGCGGCTGGGCTTTCGGAGAAGCGCTACAGCACGGCCGGGCTGAAGCCGATGTGGGACAGCGATGGCAGCTCGAACCGGGTGGGGCTCATCCACTACCGGTGGGCGTCGACCTATGCGGCGCTCTGCCGCCTCGCCGAGACCGAGGTCAGCCCGTTCGACGATGTGATCCTCGAATACGTCAATCCGGCGACCGGCAAGTCGCTTTATCCAACCTTCACCTGCTGCGTTCAGATGATCAGGCCCGGTGTCCGGACCAAGGCTCATCGGCACACCAGCTGCGCGGTGTATTACGTGTTCCAGGGAAAGGGCCATAGCGTGGTCGGGGATCGGCGCTTCGACTGGGCCGAGGGCGATTTGTTCGTGGTCCCGACCTGGTTCTGGCATGAGCATGGTAATTCGAACGGCGAGCCCGCAATCCTGTTCTCGATCCACGATTTCCCGGCCATGAAGTCGCTCGGCATCTACCACGAGATGCCCCATCCCGACGGCTACCTCGCCCAGGCTTGAGACGTCGAAGAGCCGCGCAGCTACGCCCGATCCGGCGTGCCGACAGCCGAACTGCACCCATCACTCGGACCAGGCCTCGCAATACGCCGCCCAGGCCTACCGGGCCTCGCTCAAGCGGTCACTTCCATCTCCGCGGCCGTCAGCTCGCGGGTGCCGTATTCGGCAGGCGAGGTGATCTCGAGCATCTCGAGGTCGTCGGACCAGTCGACGACCGAGTGCCTGATCTCGGGCGGCAGCATGTGGACCGAACCCGCCCTGAGCGTTTCCTCGCCGTGTCCTTCGTACCAGAACGTCACCCAGCCGCTGACGACGTAGACGATCAGGAAATCGATGTCGGTGTGAAGGTGGGCTTCGATCGGCGGCGGGCCGTCGCCGCCCCGGATCAGGTGCGCGCCGTACTTGCCGTCGGTCGCTTCTTCGATGCCGAAATGCCGGTAGACGAACTGATCGCGGATACCGGCTTTTCCGTAGACCGCGCCATCGGCGTGGCTGATCACCAGCTTTTGCTTGAAATCCGACATCGGACCCTCCGTTTCGTCTGGACGATGCGCAAGCTTATCGTGATTCGGGCGTGGCGCGAAGGAATCAAACCGCGGCCACGAGCATGATTTCGACCCGCGTGCCGGGCGTCAGCTCGACGCCGACCGCGGCGCGTGCGGGCAGGCAGGCGGGGTCGAGCCAGGCCATCCAGACCTCGTTCATCGCATCCTTCTGCGACAGGTCGGCCATATAGACCGTCGCGGACAGAATGCGCGACTTGTCGGTGCCCGCTTCGGCAAGAAAGCCGTCGATCTGCGCCAGCACTTGCTCGGTCTGGCCCTTGACGTCGAGGGTCTTGTCCTGGGCGACGATACCCGAAAGATAGGCTAGGCCGCCGTGCACAACCGCGCGGGCGTTCCACGCGCCCGGCTTTATTCTGTTGATCGACATGACTCGCTCCTCCTCATTCGAATCGCGGCGGCCTGGTCGGCATGGTCGGGGTTGTCACGGTCGAGCTTGCGAACCAGCGCCGGCCACTCCCGCTGGCCGATCGTCCGGTGGCCGGCGTTCGAGATGGTGACCTGCCCCACTGACCGGTCCAGTTCGAATGCTGGTGCATTGCTGGTTTGGACTCGCCCCCGATGTTGGACCACCGGGCCCGATGACAGAGTCGCCGACTTGTTTCTACCGGGCTTTGTCCTCGCGTAGCGGTCCAAAGTGCCGCAGCCCTGCAACACGATGAGACGAACACCGTCCTTACCAATACGTTGTATCTCCGCCGGCGACACCGGAACATGCCGACCGCCCGGCCCGCATGCCGTGCCATCATAGGCGGACCGTAGCGAAGTTGACATAATTGCAGAAGGCCATGCCCTGGCCTTTCCCGCAGCTGGGAGGAACCGCGCCATGAACGGCGGCGACACAAGGAAGGTTCCGGTCTACTGCAACCGGTGTGCCGCGGGCCCGGACCTGATGAAGGTCGAGATGCGCGACGGCGTGGCGTTGCGCGTCGAGCCGAATTTCGACATCGCCGAACATCCGGCAGGCGGGCGGGTCTGCGTCAAGGCCTACGGGCTGATTCAGAAGACCTACAACCCGCACCGAATCGCCCAGCCGATGAAGCGCACCAATCCCCGGAAGGGCCGCGGCGAAGACCCGGGTTTCGTGCCGATCCCGTGGGACGAGGCGTTCGACGTCGTCGCCGAAAGGCTCAACGCCATCCGGGCAACCGGCCTGCGCGACGACTCCGGCTATCCGGTCTCCCGGCCGCGCCATGGCGTGTGGTAGTTCCGCTCGTTGTGCTCGATCGTGTTGACGAAGCCGAGCGCCAGCTTGCGCTTCGCGGCTTCGGCGGCCGAGGCGAGTTCGGCCGCCAGATCGCGGCGCGGGCAGAAACGGCCATAGCCCATTGCCTCGTATGACCCGCGCTCGGGCAGCGACTCGCCGTAGGTGACGATGCCGCGCGCCGCGCGTAGCGCCGCCGGCACGGCGTCCGCGAGCCTCAACCCCTGCCCCGCATTGTTGCCCACCGCGACGAGGTCGATGGTTTCGTCGAGCCCGCCCAGCGCCTCGCGGATCGCCGCCTCCGAGACCCGGTCCCAGTTGAGCTTCTCCCGGTCGGCCTCGGCGGCGGTGAGGAACCCCGGATATCCCTCGCCGATCCGGTAGACCCCGTCGCGCGAGGTGAGGCGCGCCCAGGGGAGCGGCGGGTCCGCCACGAAGGCGTCGACGGTGACCTCGTTGTCGAGGATCAGAATTTTGAAGTGCCCGGCGAAGCAACGATCGAGCTCGGCGGCAATGCTTGTAATGACCGTCTCCCCTCTCCGCCGCACTCGTCCCGCGCCTACAGATAATCCGCCGTCGCGCCGGTCGCCTTGAAATCGGCCAGAATCCGGCCGGTCGAGGCGACCAGAGCCGCCTTCTTGGCGTCGAGGCCGGGGCAGACGATCCGGCCGCCGCGCTTGCGGACCGTGCCGGCCACCAGCACCGTGTCGACGTTGCCCGGATTGGCGTGCAGCACGATGGCGTTGGTCGCATTGCCGGCGCCGATCATGTTGAGGTCGGTCTTGCGCAGGCAGGCGATGTCGGCCTGCTTGCCCGGCGTCAGCGACCCGACGCGGGCGTCGAGATGCGCCATCCGCGCGCTGTCGCGGGTCGCCCAGCGCAGCGCCTCGGCGGCGGTCACCGGGATCGGGTGCGGCTTTTCGCCGGTGGCGGCGAAGCTCCGCATCGAATGGGCGTGGCGCTCCAGCTGCAGCGTCATGCGCATGACCGCGAACATGTCGGCGGCGTAGGCGCATTCGACATCGGTGCCGATCGCCACCGGCACGCCGCGCGCGCGCAACCGGCCGGTCAGCGGCGGGCCGTAGGCCATCTGCATTTCGACCTCGGCGGTGACCACGAACGTCGCGCCGTGCTCGACCAGCAGTTCGAAATCGGCGTCGGTCAGCTCGTTGCCGTGGACGATGCTGATCTTGTCGCCGATCAGCCCCGCCGCGGCCGCCGCCGCGTAGCCCTGCGGCGCCGGCATCGCCGCGCCGGAATGGTGCAGGCTGGCGACGATGTCGAACTCCCGGGCGAGGCGGAAATCCTCGATCACGACGTCGTGCACCGACATTTGCGGGCCGAGCACCGCGAGCCCCAGCGAAAGCAGCCCGTCATCGGCGGCGAAGCGGCCCTTGCGCAGCCGTTCGACCTCGCCGCGCGGCATCGGTATCTCGCCATACGGCTTGTCGCCGGGACCGGGGTCGGGCTTCGGCGATCCGTGCAGGAACAGCGCCCGGATGCCGGCCTCGGCGAGGCCGTCGATCGCCGCGTCGGAATGCTCGGGCGTCGGATTGTTGTGGTGCCAGTCGGCGATCGTCGTGACGCCGCAATCGATCTGGTTGAGCGCCCCGACCAGGTTGGCGATGCGGATATCCTCGGGCCGGAAGAAGGTCGCCAGCCCGGCATGAATGGCGCGGAAATAGTTGGTCCCCGTCCAGTCCCCGGCGAGGCTGCGCAGCCCGGTCTGCCAGGTATGGATATGGCCGTTGACGAGGCCCGGCATGACGATCATGTCGGCGGCGTCGATCGCCTCGAATTCACCTCCAACCGCGAGGTCGACGCCGATTGCGGCGATCTCGGTCCCCTCGATCAGCACGTCGCCGCGTTCCAGATCGCCGATCCCGGCATCCATCGTGACGACGCTCCCCCCCTTGATCAGCAGCTTCGGCATGGCAGCGCTCCGCGGTCGTTCATGGCCCGGCCAGCCTAGCCGCCGCGGTCACCGCCTGCCAGGCGCTGTCCGGCCGAGGCGTTAGTCGAGGAAATCCTCCAGGCGGACCTCGTTCCTGTGCGGTGCCAGCGTGCGATCGAACACCCGACGGGCCTCGGGCCGGCTCAGCGGCGGCCGGGTCGCATCGGTGCCCCATTTGCCGGTCACGACATTGCGCGTCCCGCCCGCGGCCGGACGCGCGGTGGGATCGATCGGATGGCCCTTGGCCTCGGGCACCTTCGACCCGCGTCCGTCGAGCGACCGGGGTCTGGCGCTGTCGCTGCGCCAGACGCCGGGGGCGGCGTCGACGGGCGGCCCGGACGCGCTGATGGGCCGCGAGACCCAGACCGGGCTCGGGGCCAATGACACCGGCGGAGCGCGGTCGGTGGGTTTGAGGCGTGCTTCGTGACCTATATTGGCCGTGCCGGGAAGAGTATAAGCATGCCAACGCCGATCGGGGGCGGCACGGTTGTGACCGCGGAGGAGAACTATCACCCCGATGTCCAGGAACACTTCGACCGGGGAGCGGCGGCGCAAGCTCGCCGCTCTGCGCACGTCCATATGCGACGGCATCGGCGAACGACCGTTCGCCGAGCGGCTCCCGTCAAGGCCGGCATTGGACAGGACGGAGGGGACCGCAGCCTTGATCGCCGGAACTGTCCGGTGCCTCGTCGAGCAAGGCAGGCTGGCAATCTTGCGGGGTGGCTGTCTGCCCGGGCGTGGGCGCGGCCGGGTCATCATCGCGCGGGCGCAGCCATAAGGCGCGGGCGCAGCCATAAGGTAGGTCGAATGCTGGCGAAGCCGATAGAGCGGAGCACGACAACCGAGGGAGACGAGGAGACGGCCGACGGGCCGATCCTGGATCTTTCGGCCTCACCGGTTGCCAAGATGATCGCCCGCGGCCGGGAGCGCGGCTACGTCACCCAAGACGAGCTGAACGGAGCCCTGCCGCCCGGCGAGACCAGCGCCGATCGGATCGAAGACACGATGACGCTGCTGTCCGAGCTGGGCATCGCAATCACCGAGGGCGACGAAGCGGAGACCGGCGTCGAGGAAGGACGTCCGGAAGCGGCTTCGGCTTCCGCTGCACCCAGGCCTGGCGCTGACGATATCGGGCTTCCCGACGATCCGGTGGGAATGTACCTGCGGGAGATGGGACGCACGGCGCTTCTCACCCGGGAAGACGAGGTTGCGCTCGCCAAGCGCATCGAGGCGGGGCGGCAGACCATGCTCGACGGTCTCCGCGAGAGCCCGCTGACCATGAGCGCCGTGCTCGCATGGCGCGACGAGGTCCGCGCGGGCTCGATGGCGGTACGCGAAGTGATCGACATCGAGGCCACCTATGGCAGCGCCCCGGCGGCGGGCGGCGAGAGTAACGGCCCTGGACCTCGGAATGGTCGTGCAGATACGCGAGCGGCGAAGGGCGCCGACGAAAGCGGCGATGAAGCCGACGAGGACAAGCCGTTGCTCTCGGCCATGGAGGGGGCGGTCCTTCCCCGTGTCATGGAGACCTTCGACGCGATCGCAGTGACCTATGGGAAGCTCCGCCGGCTCCAGGAGCTGCGCATCGAGCCGGCCCGCAAGAACCGAACGCTGACGGCGTGGCAGACCAGACGCTGCCGGGAGCTGAACCGCGATCTTGCGGCGTCGATGCAGCGCCTTCATTTCACCGATGCCTGCATCGAGACGCTCGTGGACGAGCTCCGCGACCTGAACCGCCGCCTTGGGCGTATCGAAGGCGCGCTTTTGCGTCTGGCTGCCGATTGCGGCGTCGCACGGGACGCGTTTCTCACGCACCATGAGGGCCGCGAGCTTGAATCGGCCTGGCTGTCGCGGGTCGGACGACTGCGCGGCGAAGGCTGGAAGACCCTCGCCAGGGAAAAGCGTCCCGAGGTTGTCGCGTTACGCGGGGACATCCTCGCTTTGGCCCGGGACACCGGTCTGGAGCCGGTCGAGCTCAAGCGGATCGCCGGTGCAGTCCTGAGGGGGCAGCGCGAGGCGAGCCGGGCCAAGGAGAAGATGGTCGAGGCCAACCTGCGGCTCGTGGTCTCGATCGCCAAGAGGTACCGGAACCGGGGCCTCAAGTTCCTGGACCTGATCCAGGAGGGCAATGTCGGGCTGATGAAGGGCGTGGACAAGTTCGACTACCGCAGGGGCTTCAAGTTATCGACCTACGCGACCTGGTGGATCCGTCAGTCAATCACCCGCGGAATTGCCGACACGGCGCCGACGATCCGCGTTCCGATACACATGGTCGAGGCGACCACCAGACTGAAGCGGTTGTCCTGGCAGATGGGGCAGGAGCTCGGGCGTGAGCCGAGCCCGGAGGAGCTTTCGGAACGCCTCCGCATGCCGCTCGACAAGGTGCGCCAGACGATGAAGGTTGCGCGGGAGCCGATCAGTCTGGAGACACCGATCGACGAGGAGGAGGACGGCCATCTCGGCGACCTGATCGAGGACGAGGACGCCGTCCAGCCTCTGGACGCTGCGATCCAGTCCGACCTGCGCGATGCCGTGAGCCGCGTTCTGGGTAGCCTGACGCCGCGGGAGGAACGCATCCTGCGGATGCGCTTCGGCATCGGCACGAATACCGACCACACGCTCCAGGAAGTCGGCAAGGTGTTCTCGGTCACGCGCGAGCGCATCCGGCAGATCGAGGCCAAGGCGCTTCAGAAGCTGAAGCACCCGTCCCGGGCACGCGCGCTGCGTACCTTCCTGGAACAATAGAGGCGCCGCGGTCGGCGACGGATGCCCGCGGCCCCATCGGCAAGGCAATCGCCCGGCTCGTGACGCTCGCGGTGACCGGCCAAGGGAGTAACCGAGAAGAAGCTTCTCTGCGGACGTGTGTGGACGCCCCGTTTGACGCAAGCATTTTTTCGGTCGGTTGGTTGCATGCGGTCAGGTGCTGTCGTGTGTCCGGCCTCTCATTGCGGCACGTCACACGCCGCGGACCCTCATGGAGATGCGCGGACCGGGTCCATATCAGCGCCCAGACGATGCGCGCCATCCGGTTGGCCAGCGCCACGGCGACCAGCATGCGCGGCTTGCGCGCCAGCATCCTGGCGAGCCACGGATCGTTCGTCCTGCCGCGCCGGACCGCCCAGCGGACCACCGCCATGCCGCCCGTGATCGGCAGCCGCCTCAAGTCGCGCTGGCCCATCTTCGATATCTTGCCCAGTCGCGGCTTGCCGCCCGTCGAGTGCTGGCGCGGCACCAGGCCCAGCCAGGCGGCGAAGTCCCGGCCGCGCCGGAAGCCCTCCATCGGCGGTGCGAAAGCCTGGATCGCCATCGCGGTGATCGGGCCGATCCCCGGCACGCTCATCAGGCGCCTGGCATCTGCATCCTGCCGCGCGCTCGCATGGATTTTCTTCTCCAGGTCCGCGATCTGTTCGAGCAGAAGGCTGCCCAGCTCGCGAACCGCGTCCGGCAGGTTCGAGTCCGGATCCTCAAGCGCCGGCGCCAGGCGGTCGACATGAGCGGGCCCCTGGGCCGCAACGACGCCGAACTCCGCGAGATGGCCGCGCAGCGCGTTGATCGTCTGGGTGCGCTGACGCACCATCAGATCGCGTGTCCGGAACAGCATCCCCCGACCCTGCTGCTCCGCCGTCTTGACCGCCACGAAATTCATCGTCGGTCGCGACGCCGCCTCGCAGCATGCCCCGGACTACGATCCGGGGCATGCTGCGAGGGTCGGGGCCGCTACCCGCCCGGGGTCGGCAGCGTGCCCGCGGGCAGCGATTCGATGTGGTCGACGATGGCGCCCGGCCGGGTGAACCAGATGCGGTCGGCGCGCGGGTGCTCGACGATGTATTTGAGGATCCGGCGCAGTTCGGCGAGGCGGAACGGCTGGCCGAAGACGAAGGTGTGCAGCGACAGCGCGTAGACCAGCGGCTGGTCCTCGCACAACCTGAGCATCTCGTCGACCTGGTCGGTCACCATCTCGGTGAGCTGGCGCGGCGTGTGGTGGCGGTTGAGCAGCGCCGGCGAATCGTTGAGCTCCACCGGGTAGGGCACCGAGAGGATGGGCCCGAACTTCGTGCTCATCCAGACCGGCTGGTCGTCGATCGGCCAGTCGAGCACGTAGCGGTAGCCGGCTTCCCTGAGATGGTCGAGCGTCGCCCCGGTCTCGGAGATCCACGGGCCGAGCCAGCCGCCGGGCCGGACCCCCTCCTTCTCGGCGAGGATCTGCGTCGCCTCCCGGATCAGCACCCGCTCCTCGTCCTCCGTGAGGTCCCCCTGGCGCTCCGAGTTGGTGCGGCCGTGGCCGACGACTTCGTCGCCGCGGGCGCGCACCCGGTCCATGATCTGCGGCGCGTAGTCGTAGACCGCCGTGTTGACCAGATGGCAGGCCGGCAGGCCGAGCTCGTCGAACAGATCGAACAGGCGCCAGATGCCGACGCGCAGGCCGTAATCGCGCCACGCATAGTTGCGGATATCGGGCTGCGGGCCGGGCGCGGTCGGGGTGTGCCCCATCCCCTCGCCGTAGCTGAAATGCTCGATATTGAGCCCGATATAGAAGGCGAGCCGCTTGCCGTCCGGCCAGTCGTATTGCGGGCGCTCGACGATCGCCGAGTAGTCGTAGCGGCCGTGCTTGCGGATTTCCATGAACCTCCCCCGTCAGGCGATGCGCGGGGGACGGTACACGACGCCTCAGCCCTCGGGAACCACCGCGGTCGCCTCGATCTCGACCTTCGCGCGGTCCTCCATCAGCGCCGAGACCTCGACCGCCGCCATCGCCGGATAGTTGCGCCCGATCACCTCGCGATAGGCCGCGCCGACCTCCTCGAGCCGGTCGAGATAGTCCCGCTTGGAGGTGAAATACATCGTCATCCGGACGATGTGCTCGGGCCCGGCGCCGGCCTCGCCCAGCACCGCGACGATGTTGACCAGCGCCTGGCGGAACTGGTCGGCGAAGCCGTCGCTCTCGAAAATCTCCTCGGCGTTCCAGCCGATCTGCCCGGCGACGAAAACCATGCGGCCGGACGCCGCGACACCGTTCGAATAGCCCTTGGGCCGGTTCCAGCCCGGCGGTTGCAGGATCTGCATCGATTCCCCCTCGGCGCTTGTCAGCATCGGATCGTTGTTTTAAGCATAAAATAACTGGAGGCGAAGGGTCGAGCCCGCGATGCCGGAAACAGAGCCGGAGACAAAATCGAGCGCCACGCCGCTGGCCGGCCGCCACGCGCTGATCACCGGCGGCGGACGGGGGATCGGCGCGGCGGTGGCGTCCGCCCTCGCCCGGCTCGGCGCCGACCTCACTTTGGTCGGCCGCGACGCGGCGCGGCTGGAGGAGACGGCGGCGGCGATACGCGAGACCGCATCCGTCGCGGTCCTTGCAGTTGCCGGGGATGTGAACGACGAGCACTCGATCGCCGCGGCGTTCGACCGGGCGGGCCCGGTGTCGATCCTGGTCAACAATGCCGGGATCGCCGACAGCGCGCCGTTCGCGCGCATCGACGATGCCCAGTGGGACCGGACGATCGCCACCAATCTGACCGGCACGTTCCGCTGCATGCGCATCGCCTACCCGGCGATGGTCGAGGCGGGGTGGGGGCGGATCGTCAACATCGCCTCGACCGCGGGGATCAAGGGATACGCCTATACCGTGGCCTATTGCGCATCGAAGCACGGCGTGGTCGGGCTGACCCGCGCGCTGGCGATGGAGGCGGCGCGGACCGGGGTGACGGCGAACGCGGTCTGCCCGGGGTTCACCGAGACCGACATGGCGACAAGGGCGATCGCCAACATCGTCGCCAAGACCGGGCGCGGCGAGGACCAGGCGCGGCGCGAGCTCGCGCGGATCAACCCGCAGGCAAAGCTGGTGCAGCCCGAGGAGGTGGCCGATACCGTCGCCTGGCTCTGCCTGCCGTCGTCGTCGGCGATCACCGGCCAGGCCATCGCGGTGGCCGGCGGCGAGGTGATGTGATGGAGGACGCGGGACCGGAAGCAGCCCCCCGGTTCGACGACTTCGAGACCGATCTCGGCGCGGACGACGGGCTCGAGCTTCGCGTCTGGCTCAGGCTGCTCACCTGCTCGACGCTGATCGAACACGGGGTGCGGCACGGGCTGCACCGGAATTTCGAGACCACGCTGCCGCGCTTCGACGTGCTCGCCCAGCTCCAGCGCGCGGGCAAGAGCCTGTCGATGGGCGATCTGTCGCGCCGGCTGATGGTCACCAACGGCAATATCACCGGGCTGGTCGACCGCCTGGCGCGCGACGGGCTGGTGGAGCGGCAGCGCCCGGACGGGGACCGGCGGGTCCAGATGGTCACGCTGACGGCTGCCGGCGCGGCGTGGTTCGAGCGCATGGCGGCGGACAACCGGCATTGGGTGACGGGGATGATGGCCGGGCTCGGCCGCGAGGAGAAGGAGGCGCTGTTCGCCCTTCTCGGCCGGCTCAAATCGGCCGTGCTCGACGCCGGGCAGACGATGGAGGACGCGGATGAAGAAGATCAGCGGCGCTGACCTCGCGCCCGAGCATTTCGACTGGGCGGTCGACGGCAAGGTGGGGACGCTCACCATCGACCGTCCGGAGCGCAAGAACCCGCTCACCTTCCAGTCCTATGCCGAGATCCGCGACATTTTCCGGGCGCTGAAATACGCCGACGACGTGAAGGCGGTGGTGGTGACGGGCGCCGGCGGGAATTTCTGCTCGGGCGGCGACGTCCACGACATCATCGGCCCGCTGGTCCGGATGGAGATGCCGGAGCTCCTCGACTTCACCCGGATGACCGGCGATCTGGTGAAGGCGATGCGGGCGTGTCCGCAGCCGATCATAGCCGCGATCGACGGCATCTGCGCCGGGGCGGGCGCGGCGATCGCGATGCATTCGGACATGCGCTTCGGCACCGAGGCCGCCAGGGTCGCGTTCCTGTTCGTCCGCGTCGGGCTCGCCGGCTGCGACATGGGGGCGTGCAGCGTGCTGCCCCGCATCATCGGCCAGGGCCGCGCCGCGGAACTGCTCTATTCGGGGCGCGGCATGAGCGGAACGGAAGCGCTGGAGTGGGGTTTCTTCAACCGGATCTGCGCGCCGGAAGACGTGCTGGCGACCGCGCAGTCCGAGGCGAGGAAGCTCGCCGAGGGGCCGAGCTTCGCGCATGCGATGACCAAGCAGATGCTGCACCGGGAATGGCCGATGGCGCTCGACGATGCGATCGACGCCGAGGCCGACGCCCAGGCGATCTGCATGCAGACGAAAGATTTCAGGCGCGCCTTCGACGCCTTCGCGCGCAAGGAACGCCCGGTCTTCGAGGGCGATTGATGGCCGACCGCAGCTTCCTCGACTGGCCGTTCTTCGACGATTCGCACCGCGCGCTGGCAGCGGAGGTCGAAACCTGGGCCGACGATGTCATAGCCCCGCTCGAGCATGAGGAGCCGCGCGACGACGCGGCGCTCGACGCGCTCTGCCGCCGCCTGGTCGGGCTGCTGGCCGCGGGAGGCTGGCTGCGCTATTGCGTGCCGGGATCGCATGGCGGGGCGACCGGGGGGCTCGACGTGCGCAGCCTCTGCGTGATCCGCGAGATCCTCGCGCGCCATTCCGGCCTCGCCGATTTCTGCTTCGTGATGCAGGGACTCGGTACCGGCGCGATCTCGCTGTTCGGCACCGAGGCGCTCAAGTCACGATACTTGCCCGAGACCGCGACGGGCGAGCGGATCGCGGCGTTCGCGCTGAGCGAACCGTCCAGCGGCTCGGACGTCGCGGCGATGACCACGACGGCGACCGCCGACGGCGCCGAGTATGTGCTCGACGGCGAAAAGACCCTGATCTCGAACGCCGGCATCGCCACGCAATACGTGGTCTTCGCGCGCACCGGCGAAAGCGAGGGCGCCAAGGGGCTGTCGGCCTTCGTGGTCGATGCCGAGACGCCGGGGCTCAGCGTGCCGGAACGATTCCCGGTGATCGCGCCGCACCCGCTGGGCCGCGTCCGCTTCGCCGCCTGCCGGGTGCCGGCGGCGCGATTGCTGGCCCGGCCGGGCGAGGGTTTCAAGGTGGCGATGGCCACGCTCGACATGTTCCGCTCCACCGTCGCCGCCGCCGCGCTCGGCTTCGCCCGCCGCGCGCTCGACGAGACGCTGGCGCGCAGCCGCACCCGGATCGCCTTCGGCAAGCCGATCGCCGAGACCCAGCTGATCCAGGAGAAGATCGCCGACATGGCGGTCAGGATCGACGCGGCGGCGCTGCTGGTGTACCGCTCGGCCTGGACCAAGGACCGCTTCCAGGGAAGGGTGACGCGCGAGGCGGCGATCGCCAAGCTCTACGCCACCGAGGCCGCGCAGGAGGTCGTCGACCAGGCGGTGCAGGTGTTCGGCGGCCAGGGGGTGATCGTCGGCAACCCGGTGGAGCGGCTCTACCGCGAGATCCGCGCGCTCCGCATCTACGAGGGCACCAGCGAGATCCAGAAGCTGATCATCGCCGGGCAAACCCTCGCCGCGAACTGACGCCGGCGCCCGCAATCCAGATCCGGTTGATTTCTGCGGCTCCTGCCGTACCATCCTTGTCTTGCCTGGGGAGGAACAGGCGTGCGTGCCGTGTAAAGAGCCACATAGGGAGAAACGCCCATGTCCGCCAGACGAATGCTGATTTCGTTCGCCGCCGCTACTGTCGCGGCCGTCGCAATATTCACGATGACCGCGCCCGAGGCGATCGCCGGGTCGAGCCTCAAGATCCTGAGGAGCTGGCCGCCGATCATCGAAGCCGTGCGCAGCATCGAGCAGTATCACAAGCAGGTGGAGAAGGCCGCCGCCGGCGAGCTCAAGCTCTCCCAGGCGGGCCCCGAAGTGGTGCCGCCGCTGGAGCAGCTCAACCCGGTTTCGGCCGGCGTGTTCGACCTCCTGTTCAGCCACGGCGCCTACCACGCCGGCAGCAACGGGCTGCTGATGGGGGTGGACGCGCTCAAGCTCGATCCCGGGAAACTGCGTGAATCGGGGCTGTTCGACTACATCAGCAACAACTACGAAAAGCGGCACGGGCTCAAGCTGCTGGCGCTGACGCCCACCGGGCGGAACGGCTACCACATGGTGCTGAAGTCGCTGCCCGACCCGGAGACCGGGCTGAAGGGGCGCAAGATCCGCGGCACCGCGACCTACCACCCGCTGATCAAGAAGCTCGGCGGCTCGCCGGTGGTGCTCACCTTCGGTCAAATCTTTACCGCGCTCGAGAAGGGCGTGGTCGACGGCTATTGCTGGCCGGTCTACGGGCTGTTGGCGACCAAGTTCTACGAGGCCGGCGCGAAGTTCGTCATGCGGCCGACGCTCGGCGTGTCGCGCAGCTTCACGCTGATGAACGCAAAGGCCTTCGACAAGCTGCCGAAGAAGCTCCAGACCATCCTGGTCGAGGAAGGCAAGAAGGTCGAATACTGGTCGATCGAGTTCTTCGACGACTTCATCGCCAAGGAAGAGGTGGAACTCAAGGGCTTGGGCGTCACCTACCACGACTATCCCGAGAAGTTCCGCCCGCATGTCCGCAAGTGGTTCAACGAGGGGGTTCTCCAACTGGTCGAGAAATACTCCAAGGCGGACGGGGTGAAGTTCGTGGAGATGGCGCGGGCGGCGAACATGGTCGCCGAGTAGCCGAGCGAATCCGGCGCGGGCAGCCGGCTCCGGCTGCCCGCCGACGCTTCGCCCCACCGACGCTTCGCATGGTGTGAGCAGGCATGACCGCCGTCCTCCGCATCCACGACCGCATCACCTATGCGCTGTTCACCATCGGCGTGACCCTGGTGGCGCTGATCGGCGTGCTCTACGTCTACGAGGTCGCGTCGCGCTATTTCTTCAACGCGCCGACCGACTGGGGCAACGACACGTCGAGCTTCATGCTGTCGGTCGCAACCTTCCTCTGCATCCCGCAGCTGGTGAAGGACGGCGGGCATGTCGCGGTGACGATCGTCTTCCAGTACGCGACGCCGCCGGTCGCGCTCTGGGTCGCCCGGATCACGGCGGTCGCGGGCGCCATCGTCTGCGCGATCGCCGCCTATATGGCGTTCGAGGAGACGTCGCGGCAGATCGTCAACGACATCCTGACCAACACCACCACGGCGATCCCGAAATGGTGGGTGACATCGTTCATCCCCTACGGCCTCGCCAACGCCGCGATCTATTTCGTGCGCACGCTGAACCGCATACCCACGGCCGGGATCTAGCCCGGCCATGGAGTGGTATGTCGTCCTGATCGTCGGCCTGACCCTGCTGCTGGGGCTGTTCCTCTCAGGGGCGCCGATCTTCATCGCCTTCATGATCATCAACGTGATCGGCACGCTGGTCTATTTCGGCCCGGCGGGGTTCGGCATGTTCGCCAACAGCCTCTACGACACGACCACCTTCCCGACGCTGATCGCGGTGCCGCTGTTCATCCTGATGGGCGAGTTCCTGTTCCGCTCGGGCGCGATGGACGTGCTCTACAACTCGCTCGACAAGCTGGTCGGGCGCTCCCGGCTCCGGCTCTACTACCTCTCGATCGCGCTCTCGACGATGTTCGGCGCGCTCTCGGGCGCCGCGATGGGCGTCGTCGCGATGCTCGGGCGGTCGCTGTACCCGGGGCTGATCGCGCGCGGATACGACCGCGGGATCTCGACCGGCACGATCCTCGCCGGCGCCAGCCTCGCCCCGATCATCCCGCCGAGCATCCTGGTGATCATCATCGGCAGCCTGGCCCAGGTCTCGATCGCCAGGCTGCTGATCGCCGGGATCATCCCGGGGCTGATCCTGGCCAGCCTGTTCCTCGTCTACATCATCGTCCGGGTGAAGCTCGACCCCAGCCGGGCGCCGGCGGTCGCCGACGATATCGGCGACATCACCTGGGGGGATCGCGGCATCGCGGTGCTCAGGATGATCCCCTTCAGCATCATCATCCTCGGCGTGCTCGGGACCATCATGGCCGGCATCGCGACGCCCGAGGAATCCGCCGGCACCGGGGTGCTCGGCACGCTGATCGTCGCCCGGATCTACGGGAGGCTGAACTTCGGGCTGATCAGGGAGGCCTGCGATTCGACGGCGCGGATCACCGCCATGATCCTGGCGATCATGATGAGCTCGAAGATGTTCGGCCAGCTCCTCGCCTTCTCCGGCTCCACCACCGCCCTGGTCGGCTTCATCGGCGACATCGAGGTCAACCGCTGGTTCCTGCTGTTCATCCTGATGGCGGTGCCGTTCTTGCTGTGCCTGTTCATCGACCAGGTGGCGCTGATGCTGGTCGTCATCCCGATCTACATGCCGCTGTTGCAGCCGCTCGGCTTCGACCCGATATGGTTCTGGCTCCTGTTCCTCATCAACATCACGCTGGGAGGAATAACGCCGCCTTTCGGCTACACCATGTTCGCCTTCAAGGGGGTCCAGCCAACCGTTCCGATGACGGACATCTACAACGCGTCATGGCCCTTCGTGTTCATCTTCCTGATCGGCATGGCGATCTTCGCCGCCTTCCCCGGCGTGGTGACCTGGCTGCCGAACCTGCTCTAGGCGCCGCACCCGCCGTCGGCCAGGCGGCGCCTTCGCTCCCGCCACGATCGACCGCCCTAGCGAAAGGGATTCCGCATGTTCGGATGCTTCTTCCCCAACCCGCGCGCGCTTGCCATCTCGGCGGTGGCGTGGGCGCTGGCCGCGCTGCTGTTCTGGTATTTCGTCGCCGCCGACTGGGGCGACCCGACCGGCCTCGCCGGGCTGGTCGGGGTGAAGGAGAAGACCGTCTGGGTCTATCTCTACGTCTTCCTCGCCTATGCCGCCTTCGCGGCCTTCTGGATGTGGTACCGGCCGCACAGATGGTCGCTCTGGTCGGTCGCGGGCGCAGCGCTGATCGTCTTCGTCACCTGGTTCCAGGTCCAGCTCGACGTGATGATCAACCAGTGGTTCGGGCGGTTCTACGACACCATCCAGAAGGCGCTGGCGAAGCCCGGCGCGGTGACCATCGAGGACTATTACGGGCAGCTCGCCACCTTCCTGATGATCGCGATGGTGTTCATCGTGACCGCCGTCCTCAGCGCCTTCTTCACCAGCCATTTCGTGTTCCGCTGGCGGACCGCGATGAACGACCGCTATGTCGATATGTGGCAGAACGTGCGCCATATCGAGGGCGCCTCGCAGCGCGTGCAGGAAGACACGATGCGCTTCGCCAGCATCATGGAATCGCTCGGCGTCCGGTTCATCGACGCGGTGATGACGCTGATCGCCTTCCTGCCGATCCTCTGGGGGCTGTCGGTCCACATCAAGGAGATCCCGGTGGTCGGCGAGGTCGCCTATGCGCTGGTGTGGGTCGCCATACTCTGGTCGGTGTTCGGCACCGGCATCCTGGCGCTGGCCGGCTACCGCCTGCCCGGGCTCGAGTTCCGCAACCAGCGGGTCGAGGCCGCCTTCCGCAAGGAGCTCGTCATCGGCGAAGACCGCGAGGACCGGGCGCAGCCGCCGACGCTGGGCGAGCTGTTCGCCAATGTCCGGCGCAACTATTTCCGCCTCTACCTTAACTACCTCTATTTCAACGTCGTCCGCTACGGCTATCTCCAGGCCGGCGTCATCCTGCCCTATATCGCGCTCGGCCCGACCATCGTCTCGGCGGGGTTCACGCTCGGGGCGATGCAGCAGATCATCCGCGCCTTCGGCCGGGTGGAGAACTCGTTCCAGTTCCTGGTCAACTCCTGGACCACGATCGTCGAGCTGATGTCGATCTACAAGCGCCTCGCCGCCTTCGAGCGCGCCATCGCCGGCAACGACCTGGCCGCGATCGAGTTCGAGACCGGCCCGCGGCTCCCGACGGGGTAGGCGGATGGGGGGCGCGTCCTTCGATACGGCGCTTCGCGCCTACTCGGGATGAGGTGTTGTTTTTGGCCCCTCACCCCAACCCCTCACCCCAAGTAGCCCCCGAAGGGGGCGTATCGAAGGGCGGCCTAGGCCAGGCCCGCCTTCTCGCGCTCGCGCTGGCGCAGGTCGCGGCGGCGGATCTTGCCGGTTGCGGTCATCGGCAGCTCGGCCACGAACTCGACGGCGCGGGGATATTCATGCGCCGACAGCCGCTCGCGGACATGGGCGCCGAGCGCCGCTTGCAGCGCCGGCGTCGGCGCCTCGCCTGGGCGCAGCACCACGAACGCCTTGACGATCTCGCCGCGCAGCGGATCCGGCACCCCCACCGCCGCCGCCATCGCGACCGCCTTGTGGCTCGCCAGGCATTCCTCGATCTCGCCCGGTCCGATGCGGTAGCCGGCCGACGAAATCACGTCGTCCTCGCGCCCGACGAAGCGGAAATTGCCGTCCTCGTCCCTGAGCCCGAGATCGCCGGTGAGCAGCCAGTCGCCGTTGAATTTCGCCTTCGTGGCCTCCTCGTTGCGCCAGTAGCCGAGGAACATCACCGGGTCCGGGCGGCGGATCGCGATTTCGCCGGTCTCGCCGGGCGGCATCTCTTCCCCGCCGCCTGCGTCCAGCACCGCGACCTCGTGTCCCGGGATCGCGCGGCCCAGCCAGCCCGGCCTGACCGGCAGCAGCCCGGCGCAATTGCCGAGCACCAGGTTGCATTCCGTCTGGCCGTAGAACTCGTTGATGGTCAGCCCGAACACCTCCCGCCCCCAATCGAGAAGCTCCTCGCCCAGGCTCTCGCCGCCGCTGCCGATACTGCGCAGCGCGAGCCCAAGCGGGCGTTGGGCGGCGGCCGGCGCCTGGCGCATCATTTTCAGCGCCGTCGGCGGCAGGAAGGCGTTGCGCACGCCGTGCCGCGCGAGCATCGCGAACGCCTCTTCCGGGTCGAACCTGCCGGGTGGGCTCGCCAGCACCGGCACCCCCGCCGCCCAGGCCGGCAGCAGCACGTCCAGCAGGCCGCCCGCCCAGGCCCAGTCCGCCGGCGTCCAGAACAGATCGCCCTTCTGCGGGAAGAATTCGTGCGGCAGGGCCACCCCCGGCAGATGACCGGGCAGCACCCGGTGGCCGTGCAGCGCGCCCTTGGGCGGGCCGGTGGTGCCGGAGGTGTACATCAGCAAAGCCGGATCGTCGGGACCGGTCGCGGCGATCTCGAAGCGGTCGGAGCCGCGCTCCACCAGCGCCCAGAAATCCTCCGCGACCACCGTCGAGAGCTCCGGCAGGTCGAGCGCGGACGCCTTCTCGCGCCCCGCGGCGTCCGCGATCAGGACCTTCGCGCCGGAATCGCGCAGCCGGTGTTCGAGCGCATCGGCGCCGAACAGCGCGAACAGCGGCAGGACGACCGCGCCCAGCTTGTACGAAGCAAGATGGGTGAGCCCGGTCTCGACGCTCTGCCCCGCCATCACCGCCACCCGGTCGCCGCGCCCGATGCCGGAAGCGGCGAGCGCGTTGGCGAGGCGGTTGGAGAGTTGGGAGAGTTCGCGGAACGACCATTCGCGGAGGCCGCCCGCCGGGTCGGGGCAGATCAGCGCCGGGCGGGTGCTGTCGACATGGCGCTCGCAGACATGTTCGGCGATGTTGTAGCGGGACGGCAGCCGCCAGCGGAACGCCGCCCGAACCGCCTCCCAGCTTTCCCGGCGCTCGACGATCATCCGGCGAGATCGTAGAAATCGAGCGCGTTGTCCCAGAGGATCCGGCGCTCGGCGTCTTCGCCGAGTTGCGCGGCTTCGCGGAACTCGCGGACCGGGCCGGCGCCAGAATCGAAATGCGGGTAGTCGGTCGCGAACAGGATTTTATCGGCGCCGAGCCCGTCGACCGCGAGCGGGATCGTCGGGTCTCCGGGGTCGCAGCTGACGACGCATTGGCGCGCGAAATACTCGCTCGGGCGCATCGTCAGGCCGCGCATGTATCCGCCGAGCCTGGGATGCTCGAAATGGTCGTCGAGCCGGGCGATCCAATAGGGCGCCCAGGAGCACCCGGCCTCGAAAAACCGATTTTCAGCGCCGGGTAACGCTCCAGGACGCCGCCGCAGATCAGCGCCATCATCGCCATCATCTGCTCGAAGGGGTGCGAAATCATGTGGTGGAAGGCATAGCTTTCCGGCCGCATCATCCCGCCATAGCGGTCGGCGCCCGCGGTCGCCGGATCGCCGGTCGATTCGTGGACGATCAGCGGCACGCCGAGCTCCTCAATTGCGGCGTAGAGCGGGTCCCGGCTGGGGTCGTCGAGGCGCATTCCCGCCACCGGGTTGGGGCGGACGGTCACCGCCACCGCGCCGAGATCGGCAACCGCGCGCCGCGCCTCGCGAACCGCCTCGTCGATATCGTGCAGCGCCGCCGGGGCGGCGAATTTGAGCCGCTCGGGGAAGGCGCCGCACCAGTTCGCCATCCAGGAATTGTAGGCGCGCATCGCGGCGTGGCTGATGCCCGGCTCCAAATAGCCGGCGACCAGCGCGGCGGAGGGAAACAGCACCGCGAGCCGGATACGTTCCTTGTCGAGCACCTTGATCCGGCTTTCCGGCGGCATCGGCTTGCGCACCGAGATTTCCTTCGGAAACGGCGGGTGCTCCTCGCCGTCGACCACGAACCTGCGGTTCCGGTCGGCATTCAGCGCCCAGCCCTGGGTGCGCCCGCGAAAGGCGGGCTCCAGATAGTCGCTGAACATCGCGTCCTCTTCGTGGACGTGCCCGTCCGCGTCGATGGCGAGATAGTCCGCGGGCACCGTGGGGGTTTCGTTCATGGCCTCGATTCCGCTTCAACCTTGGGGTCACAGGGTTACAGACTATCCGAACTCGCCGGTGCGGGGATTTTGCTATTCTGGCCGCATGAACCGCGCGATGGACAAGAGGGAGGCGATCCGTGCCTGAACCGGGGGGCGGTCCGAGCGCCCATCGCGACCGGTTCGCGGCGGAGAACCTGCCGCCGAGGGATCTGTGGCCGGTCTTCGACTACGACAGCCTGCCCGAGCTCCGCGCCTATCCCGCGCGGATGAATTGCGGCGCGATCCTGCTCGACGGCACCGCCGCCGCCGGCCACCGCGGCCGCCCGGTGCTGCATCTCGACGACACGAGCTGGAGCTATGGCGCGCTCCAGGATCTGTCGGAACGGATCGCCCGGGTGCTGGTCGAGGATTGCGGGCTGGCGCCGGGCAACCGCGTGCTGCTGCGCTCGGCCAACACGCCGATGCTGGTCGCGTGCTGGTTCGCGGTGCTCAAGGCGGGCGGCATCTGCGTGACCACGATGCAGCTATTGCGGGCGCGCGAGCTGGTCCACATCGTCGAGAAGGCGGAGATCTCGCACGCGCTCTGCGACCTCGCCCTGATGGAGGAGATGGAAGAGGCGCGCGACCGCACCGCCGGCCTGCTCCGGCATTTGCTCACCTTCACCCCGCTCGGCGATCGTCCGGGCGATGCCTCGCTCGACCGGGCGGCCGGGGACAAGCCCGCGGGCTTCGGGAACTGCGACACCGCCGCCGACGATGTTGCGTTGATCGCCTTCACCTCCGGGACCACGGGAAACCCGAAGGCGACGATGCATTTCCACCGCGACGTGATCGCGATGTGCGACTGCTTCCCGCGCTATTGCGACATGTCGGCGCCGGACGACGTGTTCGCCGGCACGCCGCCGCTCGCCTTCACCTTCGGGCTCGGCGGGCTGACCGCCTTCCCGATGCGGTTCGGCGCCTCGACCCGCTTCTTCCGCGGCCCGCTCGCGCCGGAAGAGACGATCGCGGCGATCGAGCGCCACCGCATCACCAGCCTCTACACCGCGCCGACCGCCTATCGGGTGATGGCCGACATCGCCGGCGGCTACGATCTGTCGCGGCTGGTCAAATGCGTGTCGGCCGGAGAGACCCTGCCGAAGGCGACCTGGGAGGCGTTCCACGCCGCGACCGGCATTCCGATCGTCGACGGGCTCGGCTCGACCGAGATGCTGCACATCTTCGTCGCGGCCGCCCGCGAGGAGATGCGCGCGGGCTATACCGGGCGCGCGATCCCGGGCTACCGGGCCCGCGTGGTCGACGAGGCGGGCCGGACCCTGCCCCCCGGCGAGGCCGGGCTGATGGCGGTACAGGGCCCCACCGGCTGCCGCTATCTCGACGATATCGACCGCCAGCAGGTCTATGTCCGGGACGGCTGGAACTATCCCGGCGATGTCTACGCGATGAACGAGGACGGGTATTTCCGCTACGTCGCGCGGGCCGACGACATGATCATCTCGTCGGGCTACAACATCTCGGGGCCGGAGGTCGAGGCGGCGCTGCTGGACCATCCCGCGGTCGCCGAATGCGCGGTGATCGGCAAGCCGGATGCGGCGCGCACCAATATCGTCAAGGCGTTCGTGGTGCTGCGCCAAGGGACGGAGGCGGACGAGGAGGCCGTCCGGCGCCTGCAGGATTTCGTCAAGGCGGAAATCGCGCCCTACAAATACCCGCGCGAGATCGAGTTCGTCCCCGACCTGCCGAAGACGGAAACCGGCAAGATGCAGCGTTTTGCGCCAGCAGGAGGAAAATCCGCCGGGCTGAGCGATCCGCGATGGACCTGGGAAAAGAACCCGCTCTAGGATACCCGTAACATTGCGTTCCCTTGGGAGGGACTCCATGGAACAGCGGACACTACGCCGGATACTTTCGACCGTCCTCGTCGCCGCGCCGGTCGCTTTCGCCGCGCCGGTCGCCGGGGCCGCCCCGCAGGTGCTGGCGCTGTTCTCGACCGACCGGCCGGTCGCGCTCGCCTGCGCGGGCGGGACCTGCCGCGCCGAGTTGCCGACGCTCTGCCTCCAGCCGGGACGGCGCGCGCCGCAGCCCGGCCGGTCCTACCGCCTGGCCGAAGGGCAGTCGCTCACCCTCGTCGGGCGCACTACCGGCCGGGAGACCGTGTCGATCGCGCTCGGCGGGGAGACGGCCGTCGCCGCCGCCCGCACCCATGTCGCAATGGAGGTGTCGATCCCGCGCGCGCTCCTCGACCGCCACGGGCTGGAAGATGCGGCCATCGCCGTCGGCGATAACGTCTCCGCCATCCCGCTGGCCTCAGCGGAGGATGCGCGCCCGCAGACCGCCGGCGAGATCGCCCGGGCGGCGGGCGAAAGCCGGCGCCTGGCGACCGCGATCGTCGACCGCGATCCCGACCGGATGCCGGCGGTGCGGCTGATGACCCGGATCTCCAACGCGCCTGGTCCCGGGAACAACGACGCCGCGTGGGCGTCGATGGTTTCCGAAGCGAAGGAGGACGGGGTCTCCGCCGCCGCCATCGGCTTCGCGCGGTTCAGCTACGACCTCTGCAAGTTCAAGACCGCGAACCGCATCGTCGCCTCGTTCAGGCAATGCCTGCGCGGGCTGAGCGACGATTCGATGGAATTCCTGAACGCCGACCTCGAACCGGCGCTCGGTTCGGGCAGCTAGGGCCGCCCCAGCGGCAAAGGCTGCTCGCCGAGCATCGCGCTGACGACGACTTCGCGCACGCGCCCGGCGTCGAGCCCGTATTCTGCGATCATGTCGGCGCTGTCGGCGAGGATGGTGTCCGCGTCCTGCATGATCTTCAGCCGCTTGAACAGATCGGGGCGGGCGAGCCCCATGCTCTCTCCCACCAGCTCCATGAAATTGACCACCTCGAAGGGCCAGTCGCGCTCATGGGTGCAGAGCTCGCGGTGGCAGGCGTGGTAGATCCCGGCCAGCGCGTCGATTCCGGCCGCCTCCGCCGCCGCGAGCTGTTCGGCATGCACGTCCCGCTTGTAGTCGGGCAGCACCGAGAGGGTGTTGCACATATATCCGACGCGCGGCTGCGCGAGGTCCACGAATTCGAGCCCCGGGATCGCCCGCAAGACGGTCTCGGCGGCTTCCGCGATGCCGGCGACGCCGGGATGCTCGTGCAGCCCGACCCGCTTCTCGACCCGCCGCGTCATCAGCGGGCGCAGATCGTCGAGCCTGGATTCGAGCCAGAGCACGAAGGGGGTGAGATCGAAGGGCGAATCCCCGGCCTCCGCATGGGTCTCAAGCGCGGCTTCGCCGAGATGGACCTGGCAGCTCGGGCACCAGGACAGCACCTCGTCGACGCCGCTCTCGGCGAAGCGGTCGATGGTGCGCCCCGACAGATCGGCGAATTTTTCCAGATCGCCGGCGCGGAACTGGTAGACGCCGCAGCAATAGCTCGGCCCGCCGCGGACCACGTATCGAACCCCGAGCGCGTCCATCACGTCGAGGCAGAGGAGCGCGATATGCGGCGTCTTGAGGACGTTGCAGCCGGTATAGAAGACGGTCTCCGGGTTCTCCGGCTCGGGCGCGAGCGCATCGATCTGGCCCAGCCGCGCCAGCAGGTCGGGGGCGAGCTGGAGACGGGTGAGCGTTTGTACGCCCTTGCTCATGGCGCCGAACTGCCGGCCGCCGCCGGTGCGCAAATCCCCGGGCGGGCTGGAGCTTTGAAGATCCGCGATGCGGGCAAGCGCCAGCATGAAGCGCGGGTTGACGCCGTACTCGCAGGCCGGGATGCAGTGCCCGCTGCCGGTGCAGATCTCGGCCCAGCGGCGGGCCGTGTCCGGCCCCTCGCCGGTCCGGATCATCTCGATCACCCCGGCCGCCACCGATTCGGCGTCCGAAACGTCGAGCCCCGCAGGCCCCGGCATCGGGCAGACTTTCACGCATGCGCCGCATTTGGTGCAGGCATCGAGAATGCCGTCACGCCGCGCATCGAGCGCGGCGAAGAAATCCTGCGACCTGTCTGAACCGTCGGGCATGGGATCGAGATATCCAGTGTTCGACCGCCGAAGCCTAGAGGATAACCGGTTCGGGCGGAACCGTTCTCTCCCTCCGCCTCCCTTCGTCATATCGACCGGAGCCGCGCGGAGCGCGGCGGAGCGGAGATATTTGCCCGGCACAATGGCGCAACACCTGGGCTGGCAGATTTCTCCGCTTCGCTTCGCTCCGGTCGAAATGACGGTTGGGATCGGTGGCGACCGGTCCCTCATCACGCCGCTGTCGACGCCGCGTCCGAAGCTGTGAAAATATAGGGTCCCCAATCGGGACGAACCTGGCATGGCCGAAACCAAAACTCTCGTCGACTGGCCGGAGGAGGGCGTGGCGCGGGCGCCCTATGCGGTGTTCTCCGATCCGGCGATCTACGCGGCCGAGATGCGGCGCATCTTCCGTGGGCCGGTCTGGCACTATCTCGGCCTCGAAGCGGAGCTGCCGGAGCCCGGCTGCTACCGGCTGATCGATGTCGGCGACACGCCGGTGATCGTGCTCAGGAACCCGGATGGCGGGATCAACGCGCTGGTCAACCGCTGCGCCCATAAGGGGACGATGCTGCTGTTCGAGCCCTTCGGCCGGGTCGAGCGGCTGATGTGCATCTATCACAACTGGCGCTACGACCTCGACGGCTGCCTCAAGAGCGTGCCCTTCGCCAAGGGCATCAACGGCAAGGGCGGCATGCCGGGCTCGTTCAGGATGGAAGCGAACGGGCTGGACCGGCTGCGCGTCGAAAGCCTGGGCGGCATAATCTTCGGCACGTTCTCGGACGCCACGCCGCCGCTCGCCGCCTATATCGGCGACCGGCTGATGGCGAACTATCGCCGCATGACCGCCCGCCCCTTCAAGGTGCTCGGCTATTACAGCCAGTACCTCGATTCCAACTGGAAGCTCTATTTCGAGAACTCGAGCGATCCCTACCACGCGACGATCCTGCATGCCTGGGCGACGCGGTTGAAGCTCAACCGCTTCACCATGGAAGGCGCGATCGAGATGAGCGAGCAGGGCTGGCATCATCTGAGCTGGTCGAAGATGGCGACCGACCGGAACGGAGAAGTATACGAGACCGAGGCGTTCCGCAGCGGCGGCGGGGAATTCGATTCGTTCGGGCTCAACGACCCCTCGGTGATCGAGCAATGGGACGAGTTCGGCGACGGCATCACGACGGCGATCCAGACCGCCTTCCCCAATTTCGTCCTGCAGCAGATCCACAACACCATCGCCACCCGCTATCTGGTGCCGCGCGGACCGGCGGGCTCGGAACTCGTCTGGACCGTGCTCGGCTACGCGGACGACGATGACCGGCAGACCCGGATCCGGCTCAAGCAGGGCAATCTGATCGGGCCGGCGGGCTATATCTCGCTCGAGGACGGGATGGTCGGCGGGCTGGTGCAGAAGGGGATCGAAGGCGACAAGGACAAGTCCTCGGTGATGGAGATGGCCGGCCGGTCGGTCGAGACGATCGTCAACAGCCGCGCCTCCGAATGCGGCGTGCGCGGCTTCTGGACCGCCTATCGCGCGCTGATGGGGGTCTGATGGCGACCCTGGTCGCGGATTCGGCGCATGTACCGGCGGCTATCGCCGCGCTGATGACCGAATATGTCCACGCGATCGACGACGACCGGCTGGAGGACTGGCCGGGTTTCTTCACCGATCCCTGCCTCTACCGGATCGCCACGCGCGACAACGAGGAACGCGGCCTGCCCGCCTCGCTCGTATTTTGCGACACCCGGGCGATGCTGCTCGACCGGGTGGTTTCGGTGCGCCATGCCAATGTGTTCGAGCCGCACCGCTACCGCCACATGGTGAGCGCGATCCGGGTCCTCGCATCCGACGGCGCGGAATACCGGGTGCAGTCGAACTATCTGGTGACCCGGACGATGCGCGACGGAACGATGGCTGTGTTCTCGACCGGCGCGTATCGGGACGTTATCGTGGTGGCCGAAGAAGGCGCTTTGTTCCGGGAACGCGTCGTCGTCTGCGACCACGGAATGATCAACAACCTGATCGCGATCCCGATTTGAGCGTGGACCGCCGGGTACGGAGGAAGACATGCGCAAGCATTTGATCTGCGGGACGCTGTTCGACGGTCTCGACGAGACCGCGAAAACCGACCAGACGATCGTCATCGACGACGACCGGATCGCCTATGCGGGGCCGTCCGCCGGGGCGCCGGACCAGAAGCCGGGCGAGCCGGTGATCGACCACAGCGCCGAGTTTGCGATGCCGGGGCTGATCGACATCCACGTCCATCTGAGCTACGGCGACGCCCAGGCGAACGAGGACATCGACATCTATTCGCCGCCCGAATACCGGGCGCTGCGCGCGCTGCGGGCGGCGCAGACGGTGCTGAAGGCGGGCTACACCTCGATCGCCGACCCGGCCTCGACCGGGCGCACCACGGTGGGCGTCCGCGACGCGATCAACTCGGGCATGTTCGAGGGGCCGCGCATCACCACCTCGGGACGCCAGATCACCGCGCGCCAGGGGCTCGCCGACTGGTATCCGACCTGGGTCGGCGTCCCGGAAAGCTCGGTCGGGGTGCTGGTGCGCAATACCGACGAGGCGATCGAAGAGATCCGCATGCAGGTCAAGGACCGGGTCGATTTCGTCAAGATCGCGCTCGACGGGCTGCACCGGAAGGATTCGGACGGCGAGCTGATGGCCTGCTTCAACCAGCGCGAGATGGACGCGATGGTCGAGGAGAGCCACCGCCTCGGGCGCAAGGTGATCGTCCATGCGCGCGGGCGGGAGGCGGTGCTGACCTCGGCCCGGGCCGGGGTCGACGTGATCTTCCACGCCTTCGAGATGGACGACGAAGGGCTGGATGCGGTGCTGGAGAGCGGCGCGATCCTGTCGCCCGCGCTCACCTTCGTCGCCAACACGGTCGAGTTCACCCGGCCGTCCGACCCCTGCTTCAAGTGGCGGCCGACCCAGAACCGGCGCGTCATCGACGATGCCTGCGAGATGCTGATCAAGGCGCGCGAGCGGGGCGTGCCCTTCATGGTGGGGACCGATTCGGGCTTCGCGATCACGCCCTACGGGGAGTGGCACGCCAAGGAGCTGGAGCTCATGGTCGACGAACTCGGCTTCACCCCGGGCGAGGCCCTCAAGGCGACGACCAGCGGCAATTCGGCGCTGCTGCGCGAGAGGGACGAGGTCGGCCGCCTGGGCCAGGGCGCCTATGCCGATATCACGGTGGTGGCGGGCGATCCGCTCAAGGACATCGCGGTGCTGCAGAACCGCGAGGCCATCCGGGCGGTCTATCGCGGCGGCGAGCCGGTCGACCTCACGCCGGAGCCGCGCGCGGCCGGCTATCAGTGGGAATACTCGTATCGGCAGTGGAACGACATCTACACGCGGGAGCGTGTCGCCGATCTCAACTGATTCGCGGGCGTAACATCGAACCGTTCAGGACAATCGGCCGGCCGGTCCGGCGCAAGGAAGATTCGCGCCTGCTCACCGGAAGGGGCCGCTTCAGCGACGACTTCGCCCTGCCCGGCCAGACCCACGCGGCGATGGTTCGTTCGCCCCATCCCCACGCCCGGATCCTCTCGGTGGACAAGACGGCGGCCCTGGCCCTGCCCGGCGTTCTCGCCGTCTTCACGGGCGCCGACTGCGCGGCCGACGGGCTCCGCCCGCTCGACCACAGCCCGCTGCCGAAAACCCGGTTCGACCTCAAGCTGCACGGCCCCGGCGGCGGCGAGGTCTTCGTCGGCGACCATGCGCTGCTGCCGCTCGACAGGGTGCGCCATGTCGGCGAAGCCGTCGCCATGGCGGTCGCCGAGACCAGGGGCGCCGCGCAGGATGCGGCTGAGGCGGTAGTCGTCGACTACGAGGAGCTGCCGGCGGTCACCGAGACCGCGGCCGCCGCCCGCCCAGGCGCACCGCTGATCTGGGACGACCGGCCGGACAATATCCTGGTCGAAACCTTCTTCGGCGACGAGGCCGGCACCGACGCCGCCTTCGCCGCGGCGACGCATGTCGTCGGCCGCCGTTTCGTCATCCCGCGGGTGACCGGCTGCCCGCTGGAGCCGCGCTCGGCGCTGGCCCAATACGATCCGGAGACCGGGCGCTACACCATCCATGCCGGCAGCGGCAGCGCGGTCCGCCAGAAGCGCGAGATCGCCGCCGTGCTGGGGGTGGAACCGGACCGGGTGCGCATCCACGCCTACGATGTCGGCGGCAATTTCGGCACCCGCAACCGCTGCTATGTCGAGTTCCCGCTGGCCGCCTGGTCATCGCGCAGGCTGGGGCGGCCGGTCAAGTGCACGGTCGAGCGCGGCGAAGCTTTGGTCAGCGACTACCAGGGCCGCGACCTGGTCACCGAGGTGACGCTGGCGTTCGACGCGGACGGCGCGATCCTCGGCCTGCGGGCGGAGAATCTGAGCAATGCCGGCGCGCGCTGCGTCTCGCTGTCGCCGCTGTCGAAGGGCTCGGGGATCGTCACCGGCTCCTACCGCGTGCCGGTCGCCTGGCTGCGGTCGCGCGCGACGTTTTCCAACACCCCGCCGACCAACGCCTATCGCAGCTCGGGCCGCCCGGAGTGCATCTTCGCCATCGAGCGGCTGATCGAGACCGCCGCGGAAGAGCTCGGGATCGACGCGGTCGAGCTGCGGCGCAGGAACCTGGTCGCACCGGAAGAGATGCCCTATTGCAACGCGGTCGGCGTGACCTATGACAGCGGCGAGTACGAAAAGAGCCTGGACATGGCGCTCGGCCTCTCCGACCCGGACGGTTTCGGCGCGCGGAGGGAGGAGGCCGAGGCCCGCGGGCGGCTGCTGGGCCGGGGCGTCGCCCATTATGTCGAATCCTCGGTCGGCACGCCGGTGGAGCAGGCGCGCATGCGCGTCTTCGGCCAGGACCGCCGGGTCGATGTGGTGATCGGCACCCAGCCGAGCGGCCAGGGCCACGAGACCAGCTTCGCCCAGGTCGCCGCCGAACGCCTCGGCCTTCCGGTCGAGGATATCCGGATCGTCATGGGCGATACCGACATCGTGAAAATCGGCGGCGGGTCGCATTCGGGCCGCTCGATGCGGATGGCGGGAACCGTGATCGTCATGGCCGTCGATGCGTTGATCGAAGACGCGAAGCCAATTGCCGCCGGGCTCCTGGAAGCGGCGGAAATCGACATCGACTTCGCCGACGGCCGGTTCTCGGTCGCCGGCACCGACCGCGAAGCGACGCTCTACGAGGTCGCCGGGGCGGCCGAGGGAGGCGAGCTCCGCATCGTCGCCGATAACGAGATGCACACCCCGGTCTTTCCCAACGGATGCCATGTCTGCGAGCTGGAGCTCGATCCCGACACCGGCACGATCGACATCGTCCGCTACGCGGCCGTGGACGATGTCGGCCGGGCGATCAACCCGCTGATCGTCGACGGGCAGACGCATGGCGGCATTGTCCAGGGGGTCGGCCAGGCCATGTGGGAGGTCTGCGTCAACGACCCCGAAAGCCAGCAGCCGCTCGCCGGCTCGTTCATGGACTACGCCCTGCCGCGCGCCGACCGGCTCCCGTTCTTCGCGACCGCGCTCAACGAAGTCCCCTCGCCCACCAACCCGCTCGGAATCAAGGCCGGCGGCGAGGGCGGCACCACCCCCGCGCTCGCGGTGATCGTCAACGCGATCCTCGACGCGCTCAAGCCGTTCGGCGTCGCCGACCTCACCATGCCGGCGACGCCGTTCCGGGTGTGGAGCGCGATCCGCGCCGCGCGGGGCGGTTAAATGGGTTGGAATCGGGCGGCCGCGCGTGTAACGGTCCAACCCATCGTCGAAGCCAGGGGGACAAAACCGTGCTGTTCCGATCCCGGTCGGCCGATCGACCGTTCCATTTCGGCCTCTTTCCGCTGGAGACGCTGCCGCGCGACGAGTCGCTGATCGACGCGGAGGCGGAGCGCCCTCCGGCCGGCGCCCCGGTGCGCGAGCGGAGCGAGGGCCAGTTCGTCGATGCGCTCGACAAGTTCACCCGGCTCTACGCCGAGTTCGCCGACGCCGATGCGGCGAAGGAGAAGGCGCCGGTCTCGGACGACCTCGAACGTCGCTCGGTCGACATCAAGGGGGTCGGCTATTTCATGGACGCGAGCCAGGTCGGCATCTGCCGGATCCCGGACAATGCCTGGCTCGCCGGCGCCGAGCGCTGCGACCACGATCATGCGATCGTCATCCTCGTCGAGCATTCGCGCGTCGCCGAGGAAGGCAATCTCGCCCGCGACTGGATGCTTCCGGCGGTCGCCGCCAACGCGGAAATGCGCGCGGCCGAGATCGCCGCCCTGATCGCCGGCCACATCCGGGTCATGGGCCATGGCGCATACATGCACGGCATGGACAAGGAACGCCTCGATGCCGGGCGCCTCGCGGTGCTCGCCGGGCTCGCTATCCGCCAGGGGGAGCGTATCGTCAACCCGTTCGTCGGCGAGGCGTTTTCGCTCTGCGTGGTCTCGACCGACTACCCACTCGCCGTCGACAAGCCGCTGGCGGCGGGGGCGGTCGGCGCGTCCCGGGGATTCGGCTACTGGCTCGGGCGCAACGGCGCCCGCTCCGGGCGCGAGCGCAACCGGCGCGCCAGGCGGCGCACCGATCTCGGCCCGTTCGCGATGGAGACCGTCAAGCGCGTCGACCGGCCGACCACGCTGATCCTCGACGAAGAGGTGCCGCGCGTGCCCAAGCGCGCCGCCTTCTTCGAACGCGCGTTGCAGGGCGATCTCGGGGTCAAGGCGCAGATGGCGCGGCGGATCTTCTCCTTCAAGCACCCGCTCTCGCTCAGCCAGCTCAAGGTCATCCGCAAGATGGTGCCTTACCAGGACGGTCCGGTCGCCGAAATCGACAGCGGGCGCTTCGGCGACGCCGAGGCCAATACCAGGGCGCTCAAATCGCTCGCCTATTTCCTCGGCACCGACATCGCCGGCGTGTGCGAGGTGCCGCGCTATGCCTGGTATTCGCACAAGGAGAACGGCGAGCCGATCGAGCCCTATCACAAATACGCCGTGGTGATGCTGATCGACCAGGGCTTCGACACGATGGAAGGGGCGAGCGGCGACGACTGGATTTCCGGCGCCCAGTCGATGCGCGCCTATCTCCGGGGGGCGGAGATCGCCTCGGTGATGGCCGAGCTTCTGCGCGTCAACGGGTTTCCGTCGCGGTCGCAGACCAACGCCGACAGCGACGTGCTGCACATCCCGCTGGTCCTCTGGGCCGGGCTGGGCGAGCTGTCGCGGATCGGCGAGCTCATCCTCAACCCGTTTCTCGGGCCCCGGCTCAAGACCGTGGTCATGACCACCGACATGCCGCTGGTGCCGGACAAGCCGATCGATTTCGGCCTCCAGTATTTCTGCAGCAATTGTTTCAAATGCGCCCGCGAATGCCCCTGCGACGCGATCCCTCTGGGCGACAAGGTGATGTTCAACGGCTACGAGATCTGGAAGCCGGATGTCGAACGCTGCACCCGCTACAGGCTCACCAACGTCAAGGGCTCGGCCTGCGGGCGCTGCATGAAGACCTGCCCGCTCAACAAGGTGGTGGACGCGGACGGCCCGCTGATGACCCGGATGGCGAGCTGGCTCGGCATCAACGCGATGTTCCTCAAACCGCTGATGGTGCCGGTCGCGGCATGGCTCGACGACGCGCTCGGCAACGGCACGCGCAACCCGCTCAAGAAATGGTGGTTCGACCACGAGGTGGTCGACGGCGTAACCACCGTGCCGAAGGCCACCAACCAACGGGACATCGACCCGTCGCGCAGTATCGACCCGGCGAAACAGAAGATGGCCTATTACCACGCCAACATGATGCCGCCGCCGGACTCGTCGGAACCCTTCGCGGTCGACCGCAAGCAGGCCCTGGCGGCGAAGGACGCGATCGAGACCCCGGCCGAGGCGCGGGCGCGGCTCGCCAACGGCGCCCACACGCCCGGGCACTACATCCCGACCCCGCCCGCCGGCGCCGCCGATGCGGAGAAGGAGCTGGTCGCGAGCCCCTATGCGAAGGATTAGGGCGTGTCCGTTTTGGATGGAACCGCTGCGGCGGCTGAAGCACGCCCCTTCGATACGGCGCTTCGCGCCTACTCAGGGTGAGGGATTTTTTCCTCATCCCGAGTAGGCCCGAAGGGCCGTATCGAGGGACGGCCCGCCGCCACGTTTCCATCCAACACGGATAGGCTCTAGGCCCCTCGCCGCGGCCCGCGCCATGCCTCTCGTCGACTGCGACGGCCGCAGGGTGAGCTACGAGGCCGGCGGACCGGCGGACGGCGCCGCGCCGCTTCTTGTGCTCCAGCCGCCCGGCGCCAGCGGCGCGGCGATCTGGCGGCCCATCGCGGCGGCGTTGCAGGACCGGTTCCGCATTGCCGCGGTCAACCCCTCGGCCTATGGCGATACCGAGGCCTTTGCCGGCCCGGCGCCGATGACGATCCGGGACGAGGCGGCGGCGACCGCCGCCGCGATCCGCGCCGAGTTGCCGGAAGGCGGCAGGGCGCGCGCCCATATCGTCGGCCATTCCTATGGCGGCACGATCGCGCTGGTGCTGGCCCTCGATTGGCCGGGGTTGGTGGACCGGCTGACCCTGCTCGAGCCCGCGCCCTACAAGCTGCTGCGCGAGGCCGGCGAGACCGCTTTTGCCGAGGAGATCGGCGCGCGCAACCGGGATTTCATCGAGACCGTGCGCGCCGGCGGGCTCAACGACGCGGCGATGGAAGACTATCTCGATTATTTCAATGACCGACCGGGATACTGGCGGAGCCTGGACGAGGAGACGCGGACCCGGATGCTGGCCTTGGCGGAGCGCCTGGCCGTCGGGCTCGACGCGGTGCGGCGGCTGAAAATGCGCCGCGCCGACCTCGCCGCGATCTCGGTCCCGGTCACCGTGATCCGGGGCGGCGCGACCGATCCGCTGCACGCGAGGCTGTCCGAACTGGTCGCCGGGGCGATCCCGGGCGCCGCGCTCACCGACCTGCCGGGCGCCGGCCACATGATGACCCTGACCCACGGCCCGGCGATCGCCGAGATGCTGCGAAGAATAGCGTAGGTCGGGGGTCACCCGCCGGAGGAACCCCGCCGCGGCGCCATGAAGGGGAGCGCGCAGAAAAAGCTCAGCAATGCCATCGAACCCATCGTCAGGAAGGCGAACCCCCAGGCGTTCGAGCCGCCCAGCGGCGCGGCCAGATCGAGGACCAGCCCCACCAGCGCCGGCGCGAACAGGGATCCGCTGAACCCGAATATCGAGTGCACCGCGAGCGTCGCGCCGCGATGGCCCACCGGAGACGTCGCGACCGCGCCGGCGGTCAGCGCCGCCGAATCTGCCTGGATCGCGGCGGAATAGAGCAGACACAGGAAAGCCGCGATGGCGAAGGGGAGCGTGGAGGAAAACCCGGTTGCGACGCCTATCCCGAAGGTCCCCAGCATGACCCAGGCGATCAGGCGCGCACGCCCGACGCGCATTGCGATTTCCGCGCCGGCGATGCTGGAAACCACCGAGACGAGGGCGAACAGGGTGGCAAAGAGCGTGGCGTCGAGCTCGAACGAGGCGCCGCTGCCGAGGCAGAACACCAGGAACGGGACGATCCAGGAGCGCATGGCGAACAGCTCGGCCCCGTGGCCGGCATAGGCGACGATGTAGCCCATCGTCTCGCGCGAGCGCAGAACCGGACGGAAGTCCAGCATATGGCTGCGTTCTTCGGCGGCCGCTTCGGGCGACCGCGGCACGATTGCCGCCGCCAGGAGAAGAGCGGACAGCGCCGGCCCCGCGGCCGTGAACAGAAACGCGCCGCGCCATCCAAACCACTCCAGGGCAACGCCCGCGAGCGAATAGGAGAGCGCGGTGCCGACGCTGAAGCTCGCGGTATAAAATGCGACCGCCCGCGCGTGTCGGGCCTGCGGCAGCCGGTCGGTGAGCATCTTGAGGCCCGGCATGTAGCTGCCCGCGAGACCGGCGCCGGCGATCACGCGCCACGGCAAGGCGGACCAGAACCCGTTCGCGAAGAGCGCCAACCCCGCCAGGCCGAAGGCGGAGAGCATCGCACCCAGAATGACGATATGGCGGGCATCGACCCGGTCGGTCATCGCGGAAAGAAACGGGACCGCGAGGACATAGCCGCCGAAAAACGCACCGGACAGCCAGCCGGCCATGGCGTTGCTCATATGCCAGGCGGGCTGCAGCACCGGCAGCAGCGACCAATACGCCGCGAAACCGGCCATCGTCAGCACTTCGGCCAGGCACACCACGGCGATCAGGGTCGACGGGCGTCGCAAGGCGGTGGGGGCGGTCACCGCATCGAAGGGGCGCCTCAACCCCTCGCCCGCCAGACCCGCGCGGTGCCGCTGGCCGTGGCGAGCACCGCACCCTCGGGATCCAGCAATCGGCCTTCCATGAAGCAGATCGTCTTGCCGGCGCGCACCGGCCAGCCTTCGCCGATCAGCCGGCCGGGCCTGGCGGGGGCAAGAAAGGTGGTCTTCATTTCGAGCGTCGGCACGCGGTAGTCGGGGCCGATCCTGGCGAGCGCGGCGAACGACATCGCCATGTCGAGCATGGCCGACACCATGCCGCCCTGGAGCACGCCGAGCATGTTGCAGAACTCGTCTCTCCCCTCGAAATCGATCTTGAACACGCCGCTGGCGGCATCGCAGGCGATGACTTGCGCGCCGAGGAGAGCCGTGACCGGCGTCTCCTCGAACAGGCGCTGCACCCAAAGCGGGTATTCTTCCGGCAAGGCGTCCATCTCCCTAAACTAGACATTCGACGAGGCGCGCAAAACCGGGGCGCGGAACCAAGGGGGCTGGCATGGGCGACGAACTCTGGCGCTGGACGGCGGAGGCGCTGGTCCGCGGAATCCGGACGCGCGCGATCTCGAGCCGCGAGGCGACCGAGAGCTGCCTCGCCAGGCTCGATGCGGTCAACCCGCGCATCAACGCCGTGGTCGACCCGCTGGCCGACGAGGCGCTGGCCGCCGCCGACCGGGCGGACGAGGCGATCCGCCGCGGCGAGGCGCCGGGCGTGCTCCACGGGGTGCCGGTGACGGTCAAGATCAATGTCGACTATGCCGGCCGCGCGACCACCAACGGGGTGACCGCCTTCGCCAACATGGCCGCCGAAGAGGACAGCGTCTCGGTCGCCAATCTGCGCAAGGCGGGGGCGGTGATCCTCGGGCGGACCAACGTACCCGGCTTCTCCACCCGATACTTCACCGACAACGATTTGCACGGTCGGACGCTCAACCCGTGGGATGCGGGACGCACGCCGGGAGGATCGAGCGGCGGGGCGGCGGCCGCGGTCGCCACCGGCATCGGCCCGATCGGCCACGGCAACGACCGCGCCGGATCGGTCCGCTACCCGGCTTTTGCCTGCGGCGTCGCGGGTCTCCGCCCCAGCCTCGGAAGGGTGCCCGACTTCAACCCGTCGGCCACCGAGGAGCGCGGCATCTCCTCGCAGATGGCGAATGTCCAGGGCCCGCTCGCCCGCACCGTCGGGGATATCCGCCTCGGCCTGGAGGCGCTGGCCGCGCCCGACCCCCGCGATCCGTGGTTGGTCCCGGTGCCGCTCGCCGCCCACCCCCCGGCGGCGCGCGGCCGCGCCGCCATCCTGTCGTCTTCGCCGGGGGTGAACGCCGATCCGGCGGTGACCGAGGCGGTGCGCCAGTCGGGCGCCTGGCTCGAGGACGCCGGCTACGACGTCGAGGAGGCGGCGCCGCCCCGGCTCGACGAGGCCTCGGGGCTGTTCTGGCCGATCCTGATGGCCGAGGAGCGCGCGGCGACCCCCGCCGAACGCTCCGCCTCGTCGAGCGGGATCGAACGCTTCGGCGACGCGGCGGTGAAACGCGCCCGCGCGTCGGTCCGCGCCTATGCGGGCGACCTCGACTACGACACCTATGTCCGTTCGCTCGCCTCCCGAACGACCATGCTGCGCGAATGGTACGCCTTCTTCGAACGCTACCCGATCCTCGTCATGCCGGTTTCGTGGCAGCGCCCCTACCCCATCGACCACGACCAGAAAGGCGATGACGCGGTGCGGGAAATGCTCGACGCGCACCGGCCGATGCTGGCGATCTCGCTGCTCGGCCTGCCGGGGCTCTCGGTGCCGGTGAGCCTCGCCGGCGGGGTTCCGGTCGGGGTGCAGATCGTCTCCGCCAGGTTCGGCGAGGAACGCCTGCTGGCAGCCGGCGAGACGATCGAGGCGCGCTCCCCCATCGATACGCCGATCGACCCCAGAGGCTGAGGAGAACGCGATGGCCGACCAGGATGCGATGTTCGAGGCGCTGATCGACGCGTCGGGCGTGCCGGTCTCGGAAGACGAGAAGGCGGATCTGCGGGCGACCTACACCACGCTGATGACGCTCGCCGCGCGCACCCGCCGGAAGGGGCGCAGCTGGGAGGTCCGGACGCTGCCCCATTACACGCCGCCGGTCCCGGCCGATGACCGCTGAGCTGCCGACAATCGCGGCGGCCGCGCGCGGCTTCCGCGACGGCACGCTGTCGCCGGTCGATCTCACCGCGCTCTGCCTGGAGCGCATCGGACGCTACGACCGCCACCTCCACGCCTACCACGCGGTGTTTGCCGACGAGGCGATGGCGGCGGCGCGGGCGGCCGAGGACGCGCTCGGCCGGGGCGACGATCTCGGCCCGCTGCACGGCATCCCGATCGCGCTCAAGGACGTCTTCTACTGGCGGGGCAAGAAGACCAGCTCGAACTCGCGCGTCATGCTCGACTTCGAGGCCGGCGAGGACGCGGGCGTCATTACCCGGCTCAAGGCGGCCGGCGCGGTTCTCCTCGGCCAGCTCAACACCTACGAGTTCACCTTCGGCGGCAGGCCGTCGACCGAGCCGCCCTTCCCGCCGGCGCTGAACCCGTGGAATACCGGGCGGATCACCGGCGGGTCGTCGAGCGGGTCGGGAGCGGCGGTCGCCGCCGGGCTCTGCCTCGGCGCGCTCGGCACCGATGCCGGGGGCTCGATCCGGCTGCCGGCGGCGTTCTGCGGCATCGCCGGGCTGAAACCCACCATCGGCCGGGTCAGCGCCTATGGCGATATGCCGCTCACCTATTCCTTCGACTGCGTGGGGCCGATGGCGTGGACCAGCGAGGACGCCGCGATCATGCTCCAGGCGCTGGCCGGCCACGACCCGCGCGACACGATGAGCGCGGATGTCGCGGTGCCCGACTACGTCGCCGGGCTGGAAGACGGCGTGAAGGGGCTGAGGGTCGGGCTGATCCGGCATTTCTACACCGCCGATTTCGCATCGCCTCCGGAGATCGTCGCCGCAATTGACGGGGTGGCGGAGACCCTCGCCGGGCTGGGCGCCGAAATGGAGGAAGTATCGGTCTCGCCGCTGGTCGACTGGCATGCGGTGGGGCGCGTCCTGGTGCCGGCCGAGGCCTTCGCGATCCACGAGGAACGGCTGCAAACCCGCTGGGACGACTATGGGCGGCTCGCGCGCAACCGGCTGATGCTCGGGAGCCTGTTCCGCGCCGTCGATTACATCCAGGCGCAGCGTCGGCGGACCGAGCTGCTGGCCGAGCTCGAAGCGGTGCTCGCGCGCTGCGATATCGTGGTCACCACCGGCACGCTGACCCCGACGCCGCCGCTCGACGACACCGAACCCTTCCCCTTCATCGACGTGCCGACCATCGGCATTCCGTTCAACCTGACCGCCCATCCCTGCCATGCAATTCGGGCGGGCTTCTTCGCGGACGGGATGCCGATCGGCGCGCAGATTGCCGGGCGGCACTGGGACGAGGCGACGGTGCTGCGGGCGGCGCACGCGTTCGAGCGCGCCGCCGGCCTCCTCGACCGGAGACCGCCGCTCGACGGTTGAGGCCGCCGGGCGGCCCGGCTCAGGCGAAAACCAGGCTGATTTCGGGGATCAGGATCAGCAGCACGGTGACCGCCAGCATGACCACGGCGAATGGCGCCGCGCCGAGAAAAATCTGGTTCAGCGTGATCCGCTCGTCGTCCAGCGTGGATTTGACGACATAGCAGGTTATGCCGAGCGGCGGCGTCAACAAGCCAATCTCGACCGCGATGACCGTCACGATTCCGAACCAGACCGGATCGCCGCCGAACTGGAACAGCACCGGCAAAGCGAGCGGCAGGACGATGAGCATGATGGATATGGAATCGAGAATCATGCCAAGCAGAATCAGGA
Source organism: Alphaproteobacteria bacterium (assembly GCA_965205995.1). Lineage (GTDB taxonomy): Bacteria > Pseudomonadota > Alphaproteobacteria > MPNO01 > MPNO01 > MPNO01. The sequence continues at coordinate 2,109,185 of OZ242200.1, forward strand.
GAACCAGGTAGAGCGCGATAAACCCCGCGAAACCCAATCCGGTGGAGCCGATGAACTCCCCCGTCTGCTGCGGCAGCCCCGACAATGCCAGCATTCGGGCATAGACATTGGCGGCGAGGATCAGGAACAGGATCGAGACCGTGATATGGCCGGTCGCCGGCGACGTTGGGCACCCGACCCATGGACTGGGCCCAGTTCTTCCGTTCGGCTTCCGGCAGCGTGCTGACGATCGCCCCCTGCTTGGTCATCAGGCCGAGGAACTTCTCGGCGTTCTTGGCAACGATCCCGCCCTGGACCCGCGCGTATTCCTTGCCAAGATCGGTGAAAATGTCGCGGATATAGGCCGGCAGGGAGTTCCACGTGTCCTTGTTCATCGTGAGCCCGCCGGAAATCGGCCCGCCCATGTCGACCACCGTGATGAATTTACCGACCTCGTGCAGCTTGAACGGGAACATGCCGGTGGTGATCGTGATGCCGCCATCGGCGATACCCGTCTTCACCCCGTTGTAGTAGACCGTGAGACCGCCATTGATCCCGACGGCTCCGGTTCCTTTCAGCCAGCCGGCTGAAGCGCCCGGGGCGTAGATTTTCCTGCCCTTGAGGTCAGCGAGCGATTTCACCGGAAACTTGGTGAAAATATTGTAGGTATCGGCCACCTGAATGCCGAGCATGACCTGGTTGTACTTGTCCCAGGACGCGTTCAGGGCCGGAACCTTCTCGTGCAATTCCTCGCCGATCTCGATCAGCGCCTTCACGTCCCCGGTCGCAAACGGCGTATAGAAGGTCACGTTCATCAGCGGCATCTTGACCGGCTCCCAGAGGGTGCCGACCCAGCCGATATCGGCGAGACCCTTCTCTACCCCTTCGAGCGTGTTCTTGAAGTTGTAGAGCGCCCCGGCATAGGCCTCGGTCCATTGGATGGTATCGCCCTTTCCCGCCGCGGCGACCCGTTTCGCCGCCTCCGGAACCACCAGATTCTTGATGGTTGCGACCCATGGCACGATGGGCGGATGGCTCGATCCGGCCGTGAGCTTCTACACTTTCGCCGAAATCGGCGAGGACATGAGCATGGCCGCGCCGAGAGCGGCGATCGCACACAGGCAAGCGGATTTCCTCGTTACAAATTCCCTTTCCGTTGGGTAATGGTCTCAACTTGTGTTGTGGGGTGGGGCGCAGATATTCGCCTCGGCGCATCGTAGCGACCGCGCAACGGCCGGCCAATGCGATTCTGAACGGCGTAGACGCCGGGGCGGCGAACGGGGCTTCGACATTCCGCCTTGTCTCGCAGAAGATACCCTTGGGATTTCAGGGAGGCAGGGATGGCGGGCTTCGACAAGGTTTCGATCGAGACGCTCTTTCGCATCGACGGGGATAGCGCGCTGGTCACCGGCGCCGGCGGCGGGCTGGGGCGGATCGCCGCGCTTGCGCTGGCGGGCGCCGGCGCGCATGTCGCGGTGACCGACATAGACGGGGCGGCGGCGGAGCGCGTCGCCGAAGAGATCCGCGAGGCCGGCGGCATCGCGCAGTCCTGGCAGCTCGACGTGGCCGACCGCAAGCGCATCGACGACGTCATCGACGCGGCGGCGGATCAGTTCGGCGGGCTTCGGATCCTGATCAACAATGCCGGGATCGCGCGGCGCGGCTCGACCGAGTCGTTGCCCGACGAGGACTGGGACGCGGTGGTCGAGGTCAACATGACCGCCCCCTTCGTCTGCGCGCGGCGGGCGGCGAAATACATGCTGGCCCAGGGCGAGGGGCGGATCGTATCGATCGCCTCGATCATGGGGTTCCGGGGCAACGCCTTCTTCCCCCACATCCCCTACCAGGCGACCAAGGGGGCGATCGTCAACATGACCCGCTCGCTGGCCGTCGAATGGGCCGGCCGCGGCATCCGCGTCAACGCGATCGCGCCGACCTTCTTCTACACCAATCTCGGCGCCGACATGCGCCAGAGCCGCCCCGAGGTGGTGGCCGAGATCGAGGCCAGGACGCCGCTCGGCCGGTTCGGCGAGCCCGAGGAGCTTGCGGGCGGCATCCTCTATCTCGCCAGCCCGGCCTCCTCGATGGTCACCGGCCACACGCTGGCGATCGACGGCGGTTGGCTCGCGGTCTGACTCAGCCCTGGTTGAGCCCGGGCCGCCACAGCACATCCGCCGTCCCCCCCGCATTGGCCTCGCGCGCCAGCACGAAGAGGAGGTCGGAGAGCCGGTTGAGGTAGGTGAGCGCGTTCGGGTTCACCGGCTCCCCGGCGGCCACCGCCCAGGCCGAGCGTTCGGCCCGCCGCGCCACCGTGCAGGCATGGTGGAGATGGGCCGCCGCGCTCGTGCCGCCGCGCAGCACGAAGGATTTCAGCGGATCGAGGTCGGCCGAGATCGCATCGATTTCGCGCTCCAGCCGCGCGACCTGCGCGGCGTCAATGCGGAGCGCCTTGCCTTCGTCCCCGGAACCGTCGCCCGGCGTCGAGATGTCGGCGCCCAGATCGAACATGTCGTTCTGGATGCGGGCGAGGATCGCATCCGCCTCGCCGTCGCCGGCGTGCAGCCGCGCGAGCCCGATCGCCGCATTGGCCTCGTCGATGTCGCCGATGGCGGCGGTGCGCGCGCCGTGCTTGCCGATCCGGGTGCCGTCGGAGAGCGATGTCTGACCGCGGTCGCCGCCGCCGGTATAGATTCGGTCGAGCTTGACCATTGCGCCTCCCCGGAGAAGCCCGGGCCTAGAGCATCACCTCTCCGCCGCAGCAGGCGATGCACTGGCCGGTGATGAACGCGCTGCCGGGCGAGGCCAGGAACAGCACCAGCCCGATCAGATCGTCGGGCGTCTGCCGGCGCTTAAGGATGCGGATCTGCTGGATGTGGCCGTGCAGGCCCTCGTCCATATTGGCGTGCTCGATCTCGGTCTCGGTATAGCCCGGCATGATGGCGTTCACGTTGATGTTGTCGTCGCCGAGCTCGCGCGCCATCGCCCTTGTCATGCCGACGATCGCGGCCTTCGAGGAGACATAGTGCATGAACCCGGGAACGCCCTGGGGAACGGTGCCGGAGGAAATGTTGACGATCCGCCCCTGCCCCGCCGCCTGCATCGCCGGGGTGACCGCGGCGGCACAGAGATAGGAGCCGGTGACGTTGACATGGATCACCCGGTTCCATTCCTCATAGGGGATTTCGTAGAACTTGCGGCGGGAGATGGTCGCGAAGATCGCGGCGTTGTTCACCAGCACGTCGATCCGGCCATGGGCGTCGAGCGTTTTGGCGACCATCGCCGCGACCGACTCGGGCGAACCGACATCGGTCTCGACAGCGAGCGGCTTCGCGCCCCGGTCGCGCAGCTCCGCCTCGACATTGGCGAGATTGTCCCGGTTTATCTCGGCGAGGATCGGAATCGCGCCCGCCTCGGCGAAGGCCAGGGCATATTCGCGGCCGATCCCCTGGCCGGCGCCGGTGACGATGACGACCTTGCCGTCCACGTCGAAACGATTGTCGGTCATGGTTCCTCCGATCCCGGTCGCGGGCGCCCGCTACTCCGCGGCTTCGCGCCCGGCCTCATCCGTACGAACGGCGTAGAACCGTTCGGCGTTGCGGAACAGGATCGCATCGCGGTCCTCGGCGCTCAACTCCGCGTGCTCGAAGATTTCCTCCAGGTGGTGCAGGCACTTCTCCGTGTTCACCTCGTGCGGAAAGTCCGAAGAAAACATGAAGGGGGCATTGCCCACCTTCTTGATCGCCGCCGCCAGCATGTACTCGTCGCCCTCGGCACCGACGAAGATCCGGCCGCCCTGCACCAGTTCGAGCACATATTCGCCCACCGACTGCCCCTGCGGGAGCTTGAGCAGCTCGCCCCGCCAGTCGAGCGGCACGAAATTGTCGTGCGAGGACTCGAAGCGCTCGATACAGAACAGCAGCCAGGCAACCCCGCCTTCGAGGAAGCCGACCCTGATGCCGGGGAAGCGGTCGAACACGCCGTTGAAGACCAGCCCGCCGAGGCCGATCATCATCGCCAGCGGGTGTCCGATCGCATGCGCCGGGGCGAAGACGTTCATCTGGTCCATGCCGAAATTGATGTGGTTTCCGGCATGCACCGCGAGCGGACAGCCGAGCCGTTCCGCCTCGGCATAGATGGGCCAGTATTCCTTGGAGCCCAGATTGCCCTTGACGCCGGTCCCGGACAGCATGGCGCCGGTCATCCTGAGCTCGCTCACGCAGCGCCCGAGCTCCTCGACCGCGGCATCGGGCTCCTGCATCGGGAGCAGCCCCATCCCCCTGAAGGCGTCGGAGCGCGCGACATAGGTCTCGGCGAGCCAGTCGTTATAGGCCCTGGCGACCGCGATCGCGTAGTCGGAATTGGCGACATGGCCCATCGTCAACCCGTTGGTGGGGAACAGCACCGCGCTTTCGATCCCGGTGGCGTCCATGAAGCGCATCCATTCCTCGACGCCGACATGCTTGCCGTCGCCGAAGGCCCCCGGCGGGTTGGTGCCGGTCGGGGTGTGGAGATGGCCGAGCGGCGGGAACCAGGGCTGGCCGGCGAAAATCCCGTGCGCGTATTTCCAGTCGCGGTAGATCTTGGGCATCCGCTTGCCCATCGCCTCGGCGTCTTCGAAGACATGGCCGTCGGCGTCGATGATTCGAATTTGTGTCATGGAATTCCTCCGCTGGCGATTTCCCGGCGCCAGGCGCCCTGGCTCAGCGCATGATCGCCGGGAGGATGGTGACGATCCCGGGGAAGATCATCAAGAGAGCAATCAGGACAAGCTGGATACCGACGATGGGGACCGCCGCGCGATAGATCTCGGCCATGCTCAAAGTAGGCTGAACGCCCTTCATCACGAATAGCAGGACACCGAAGGGGGGCGTGATCCCGGCGAGTTCGAGCTGCACCAGGATCAGGATCGAGAACCAGATCGGATCGAGCCCGAGCGCCAGCACCAGCGGCATGAACACCGGGATCGAGACCATCATGATCGAGATCGTGTCGATGAAGCAGCCCAGCACCAGCACCATGAGCTGCATGATGATCACCATCGCCAAAGGCGACAGGTCGAGCTCGGCCACCGCGTCGACCAGCGACGACGTCGTTCCGGTCGCGGCGAGGATTTGCGAGAACCCCGCCGATCCGACGATCACCAGCAGCATCATCGACGTCGTCGTGGCGGTCGAAATCATGGCGGCCTTCACCGCCTCCCAAGTGAGGCGGCGATAGCAGGCGGCGATGGCCATGGTCGCGACCACCCCCATGGCGGCGGCCTCCGACGGCGTCGCGATCCCCATGAAAATGAAGCCGGTGACGACGATGATCAGGCTGAACAGCGGCGTGACCCGGAACAGGCTTGCCAATTTCCGCGCCAGCGTCATCGGCGGCGCGAGATAGGGCGGCGCGAGGTGCGGCTGCAGCCTGGCCCGCAAGGTGAAATAGGCGAAGTAGAGCGCCGCCAGCACCAGCCCCGGCAGCAGGCCGGCGAGCAACAGCTTGGCGATCGACACCTTGGCGAGGGCGCCGAGCAGCACGCCAAGCGCGCTGGGCGGGATCAGGACGGCGAGCCCGCCGCCGGCAAGGATCGCGCCGACCGAGAACTCCGAACGGTACTCGCGCTTGCCCATCTCCGGCACCAGCGTCGAGCCCAGCATGGCGACCGAGGCCATGCTGGCGCCGCTCAGCGCGCCGAACAGGGTGCCGCCGCCGACCGCCGAAACCGCGAGACGGCCGGGCAGGCGCCCGATCCAGTGATCGGCGGCGTCGACGGTCATGTTGGCGAGCCCGGTGCGCATCAACAGCTCGCCCATCAGGATGAACAGCGGGATCGGGATCAGCGCGAACTGGCCGACCGAGGAGAACGCGCTGGTCGCCAGCAAAGAGAGCGCGACCTCGCCGCCCATGAAGAAGTAGAGCCCGAGGATGTTGAGCGTAAGAAAGCCGAACGCGACCGGCATGCCGCTCGCCAGCACCACGGCCAGCAGGACGAAGAAGATCAGCAGCAAGAACGACCAGTCGAGCTCCATTGCGCCGCCCCTCAGGTTCCGCCGAGCGAGCCGCCGCTCCGGCCCCTCGCCCTCAGCGCGGCCTCGGGATCCGGCTCGCCGATATAGGTCAGCAGCCGCGCCGCGAAGGCGAGCGTCAGCAACGCGCTGCCGAACGGCACCGCGACATAGGGGTAGATGCGCGGGATGTTCCAGATCCGCGCCGTGCGCACGTCGTTCTGGGCGTACTCGACCGCCGCGATCCCGGTCCGCCAGGCGAGAATGGCGCAGACCACCAGCCCGACGACGGAAACCGCGACCCCGATCGCCCGCTGCGACCGGGGGCCCATGGCCTCGACCAGGATCTCGACCCGCACATGGCCGTCGCGAAGCAATATCCAGGGCGCGGCGAGGAAGGTCATCCAGACCAGGGAGTATTCGGACAGATCGAATGCCCAAGGCGAGGCCCAGCCGAACAGGTTCCGGGTGATCACGTCATAGGTGATCCAGAAGCTCATCGCGAGGATGAGAAAGGCGGATAGCCAGGCGAGCCACCGCATGGGCCGCTCGACCAGCCTGGCGAAGCGTCTCACCGTCTACACTCTCGACCCGTCCCTCGATGCGGCGCTTACGCGCCTACTCGGGATGAGGAAACAATTTACGGGCTCCCTCACCCTGAGTAGCCCCGGACTTGATCCGGGGCGTATCGAAGGGCGCCGTCCCTAGGCCGCCGCCTTGTCGAACAGGGCTTTCAGCCGCGCGCCGTTCTCCGGCGACTGCTTGAGGATCTTGGCCCACAGCTTCTCTTCGGACAGGTCGACGAACCGCTTGGCGTCGGCCGGTGGCAGTTCGACGATTTCGAGCCCGTGCTTCTTCATCTGCGCGTGTTCGGCGTCGCGGGTCTCGATGCACCATTTCTCGCCGATCTTGTCGGCGGAACGCGACGCCTTGAGCAGGACGTCCTGAAGCTCGGTGGGAAGCTTCTTGAAGCTGTTCGGGTTCAGCAGCGTACAGGTCCGCAGCCGGTAGAAGGTGGGCGAGACGATGTACCTGGCGTGCTCGTAGAACTTGAAGTCGAGCAAGCCGATATCGGGCCAGCCGAGCCCGTCGACCACGCCGCGTTCCATCGAGGTATAGGCCTCGGCCGGCGAAGTCGTGACCGGCACCGCCCCGAGAGCCTCCAGGATCGGATCGTAGAGCGGAACGGAGCGGATCTTCCTACCCTTGAAGGTCGACAGATCGGTCGGTTTGAACCGGACCTGAAACAGATAGCCCACGCCGCTCATGGGAATACCGAGCAGCATGACGCCCCGCTTCTTCATCAGGACGTCGGCATAGGCGTCGAGCACGCCGACCTCGCGCAAGCCGCTCGATCGAGGCGGTGCCGCTCGCCAGCGAAATCGACGACGGCATGGCGCCGGCGAAATAGGAGTTGGCCGAATGGCTCATGTCGAACACGCCCTTGGCGACTGCCTCGGGCGCATCGAAGCCGCTGACGACCTCGGAGCCGCCGGCGTATTCGATCTTGAGTTCGCCGCCCGACATCCGGTCGACCTCGGCGGCGAGGAAGTCGTAGCCTTTCCCCAGACCGACTTGCGGTTGATGATCGCGATATAGCGCAGCTTGTGTTTCGGCTTGGCGATCGCCGGGAATCCGGCGATGGCGCCGCTCGCGCCGATGGCAGCGGCGGCCGTCGTCTTGACGAACCTTCGCCGCGAAAGCGCGCTCCTTGTTTTCTCTGTCACCGTTTCCTCCACATTGTCGGTTTTCGTGGGCTGGCGAACGCCCGTTCGGGTGCTCCGCCCGAAATGTTAGATGATCGCCGGCGCCGGCTCCAGTCGGCGCGGTCGCCTCAGCGCCAGCCGCCGCCGCCATTGGCGTAGACCGTGTCCGCGGTCATGAAGGAACAGGCGTCGGAACAGAGGAACAGGACGAGCTCGCCGATCTCGTCGGGCGTGCCGAAGCGCTTCATCGGCACGTCGTCGCGCATGCTCCGGCGAGCTCGGGCGAGGTCGCGGCGGCGGCCTGGAACGGGGTGTCGATCGGCCCGGGCGAGATCGAGAGCGCGCGTATGCCGCGGTCCGCGAACTCGCGCGCGACCCCCATCGTCATCGTCACCACCGCGCCCTTCGCCGATGCGTAGTGGACCGAATGCCCCGGCCCGCCGCGGCGATGCGCCATGCTCGCCATGTTGACGATCACGCCCGCGCCGCGTTCCAGCATATGGGGCAGGACGGCCTGCATGGCATGAAAGGTGCCGTCGACATTGAGCGCGTAGGTGTCGCGCCAGAGCGCCGCGTCGATGTCGAGGAAGGGCGCGCGGCGGCCCGCCGCCCCGGCGCTGTTGAACAGGAAATCGATGCCGCCGAAGGCCGCGATCCCGGCGGCGACCGCCGTATCGACGGCGGCGCGTTCGGTGACGTCGGCGGCGACCGCGATCGCGTTCTTCCCCGCCGCCGTCTCTTCCGCGCCGGCGGCGTCGATATCCGCGGCGACGATATTGGCGCCTTCGCGCGCGAAGATCTCCGCCGTCGCCCGGCCGATGCCGCTCGCCGCGCCGGTGATCAGCACGGTCCTGCCGTGGAAATAATCGGGCGTCTTCGCCATCACCCCCCCTTCGCCTGGATCTTCGCCCATGAATCGCGCAGCGCCACCACCCGGTTGAAGACCGGTCGGCCGGGGCGCGACTCGTCGTCCGGGCGGAAATAGCCCTGGCGCTCGAACTGGACCGGCGCATCGCCGGGCCGGGCGAGCGCGGGTTCGAGCCGGCAGTCCTTGAGAACGACCAGCGAGAAGGGGTTGAGGTCGTCGAGGAAATCGCCGTCGGCGCCCGGCTCGGCCACGGAAAACAGATGGTCGTAGAGCCGGATCTCGGCCGGCATCGCGTGGGCGGCGGAGACCCAGTGGATGGTGCCGCGCACCTTGCGGCCGTCCGGCGCGTCGCCGCCGCGGGTCGCCGGGTCGTAGGTGCAGCGCAGCAGGGCGGGCTCGCCGTCCTCGCCCTTCTCGACACCGGTGCAGGTCACGAAATAGGCGTAGCGCAGCCGCACCTCGCGGCCGGGGCCCAGCCGGTGAAACTTCCGCGGCGGGTCCTCCATGAAGTCGTCCCGCTCGACCCAGATCTCGCGCGAGAACGGGATTTCGCGGCTTCCGGCGCCCGGGTCGTTCGGGTTGTTGGGCGCCGGCAGCATCTCGGTCTCGCCCTCGGGCCAGTTCTCGATCACCAGCTTGAGCGGACGCAGCACGGCGAGCCGGCGCTCGGCGGTGCGGTTGAGTTCGTCGCGGATGCAATGGTCGAGCAGCGCCGGGTCGACCAGATTGTCGGCCCGCGCCACGCCGATCCGCTGCGCGAAATCGCGGATCGCCGCCGACGGCACGCCGCGCCGCCTGAGCCCCGCCAGCGTCGGCATCCGGGGGTCGTCCCAGCCCGCGACATGCCCCTCCTCGACGAGGCGGATCAGGCGCCGCTTCGAGAGCACGGTATAAGCGAGGTTGAGACGCGCGAACTCGTATTGCCGGGGGCGCGCCGGCACCGGCAGGTTGTCGATCAGCCAGTCGTAGAGCGGGCGATGGTCGGCGAATTCGAGCGTGCAGAGCGAATGCGTCACCCCTTCGATAGCGTCGGACTGGCCGTGCGCGAAATCGTAGGTGGGGTAGATGCACCAGTCCTCGCCGGTGCGGGGATGATGCGCGCGCAGAATCCGGTAAAGCACCGGGTCGCGCAAATTGATGTTGCCGGACGCCATGTCGATCCTGGCGCGCAGGACGCGGGCGCCCTCGTCGAATTCGCCCGCCCGCATCCGCCTCAGGAGGTCGAGGTTTTCCGCGGCCGGACGATTACGAAAGGGGCTGTCGGTGCCGGGTTCGATCAGCGTGCCCCGCATGGCGCGGATTTCCCCGGCGCCCGAATCGTCGACATAGGCCCTGCCTTCGCGCACCAGATGCTCGGCCCATTCATAGAGCCGCTCGAAATGGTCCGAGGCGAAATGCAGATGCTCGCCCCACTCGTAGCCGAGCCAGCGCACATCCTCCTCGATGGACTCGATGAACTCGGCCTCTTCCCGGGCCGGGTTGGTGTCGTCGAAGCGGAGATGGCAGCGCCCGCCGAATTCCCCGGCTACGCCGAAATTGAGCACGATCGACTTGGCGTGGCCGATATGGAGATAGCCGTTGGGCTCGGGCGGAAACCGGGTGACCACCGTTCCGGTGCGCCCGGCGGCGATATCCTCCCTGACGATGGCGCGGACGAAATCGCTCGGCGCGTCGTGCTCCGCCTCGGCAAGGGTCATCCGGCGCTCCGGACCGCTACAGCCACCACTGGATGACGTATTCGTAGGGCCCCTCGCGGTTGACCAGATCGACCCGCTGGAGGGCGATCCGGTAGCCGCCCGTCGTCTTCTTCAAATAGTGGCGGTAGCGGCCGGTGAAGTTGCGGATGCCGTAGCGCAGATATTCCGCGCAGTGGAAGCGCGCGCGCACGACGATGTCGCCGTTGGGGTCCTCGGATTCGACGATGACGTTGGAGACGACATGGCAAAGCCGGTTGGGCGGGGCCTGGCTGTGCGCCTGCGGATGGGTGTTCCGGCGGATGCGCATCTTCATCATGTTGAGGTTTTCCCAGAAGATGTTGGGAACCCCCTCGCCGTCGGGCTGGTCCTCGGTGACCGGCATCCAGTAATGGCCGTCCTCGGTGAACAGCGCGAGCCATTCGTCCCACCGCTTCTCGTCGAGGATTTCCGCCTGGCAATAGAGGAATCTTTCCACCGCGAGCTGGGTTTCGATGCTCACCTCGGCGGACGAGAACCTGTCGCCCGCCGCCAGCTTTTCCGCCGCTGCCCCCATCGCCCTAGCTCCCCGCGCCGTTGGCGGTCATGTAGTCCCGCCAGACATGCATCATCGAGCGCATCGGAAGCTCGCTCATCGAGGACGGGGCCGAGTACATGATCCCGTCGTCCATGCTGTCCTGGCCCGCATTGCGGTGGAAGCTCACCCACTCGATGCCGTTGCTCTCCAGCCCGTGCTGGCATTTCCACCAGTTGAACAGATCGTCGGCGTTGACCATCGTCGAGGGCGAATTCACCAGATAGTAATAGGCCAGCGAGCGCTGGTAGATCGCCTCCGGCGCCCCCTTCAGGCGGAAATGCCAGATCTCGCTCAGCGTGCGGTTGGGGCTGAGCGGGCGGATGGTGCGGAGCTGCTGCAGCGGCGGCTGGACCGAGTTGCACGGATACAAGAGCACGTGGTGGAGGTCGACGCCCAAAATCTCCTCGGCGCGTTCCTCGCCATAGGAGGCGTACATGCGCCGGACATATTCCGTGGTGTCGGGGTCCTCGGGACGCAGCCCCATATAGCCTTCCAGCGTGCAATGGCCCTGCGGGTGGCCGGTGGTGCCGAACTTGTCCCAGCCGTCGATGCCGTGGCGCACGAAATCGGACAGGAAGCCGTAGGACATCGGCGGATCTTCGCCCTCGCGCTTCATCTCGTTCTCGACGCTGCGCGCCGCCGCCCCCGTCGATTCATGGGTCGCGCCGGGATGCGAGACGTCGATCTGGTTCTCCAGGAAAATTTTCCAGTTGGATTGCTGGATCATGTGGAAGCAGTCGCCGACCACCTCGATCTCGCCCTCGGGCGAGCGGTCGATGAGCTGGTCGAGCGCGAGCTTGGCCCGCCCCAGATGGGTCTCCAGATCGGGGCCGTCCTTGGCCAGCGAGGCGAACCAGAAGCCGCGATAGTTGTCGGCCCGCGGCGCCTTCCTGACATGGAAGTCGGGGCTCGCCATGTCGAACCGCGTGCCTTCATAGCCCTTGACGGCGGGGACGCTTTCGAGACGGCCGTCGAGCTCGAACATCCAGGCGTGGTAGGAGCAGCGGAACAGCTTGCCCGCATTGCCCTTGCGCGCGGTGCAGATCTGCGCGCCGCGATGCGGGCAGCGGTTGTACAGCACGTTGATCTCGCCGTTCCAGTCGCGCGTCATCAACATCGGCTGGCGGCCGACGCGGGCGAGATAGTAGTCGCCCGGGTTCTTCACCTGGCTCTCGTGGCCGATATAGATCCACAGCTTTTCGAAGATCCGCTCCATTTCAAGATCGAAGATCCCGGGATCCACATAGGCTTTGCGATGCACCCGGTCGGGCTCGACCAGGGCGGCGATGTCACTGTCTGACCAAGTCATTTTTTCTCTCCCGTCGGCGGCCCGATCATTGCGGCTCGCCCATCAATTGACTAGAGCATTTTCACGCGAATTGGAATCGACCGGGCGCGGACCGGCGGGGAGAACTAGACAGTGGCGGATTTCGACGACCACGCGGTGCTGATCACCGGCCCGGCCAAGGGCATGGGGGCGCGGATCACGCGAAGGTTTGCCGAGGAGGGGGCGGACCTCGTGCTCGCCGGGCGCGACATCGCGGCGATCGAGCCGGTCGCCGAAGAGGCGAAGGCGATGGGCCGCGGCGCCATCGTCGCGCCCTGCGACGTGACCGACTCAGGAGCGGTCGAGGCGGCGGTCGCGGCCGGGATGGCGGCCTATGGCAAGATCGACGTGCTGGTCAACGTCGCCGGCGGCACCGGCCCGCTCGGGCGCTCCTCCTGGGAGATCGAGCCCGACGCGTTCGACCGGATCGTGGAGCTCAACATGAAGGGGGCGTGGCTCACCATGCGGGCGGTGATCCCCCACATGATCGAACGGCGCTACGGCAAGATCGTCAATGTCGGCGGCACCTTCGGGCTGCGCGGCCGCCAGGGCAGGATGGCCTATTCCGCGTCCAAATGGGGGCTGCGCGGAATCACCAAGTCGACCGCGCTGGAGGTCGGCCCGCACAACATCAACGTCAACTGCGTCTGCCCCGGCATGGTCGACGGGCCGCGCTTCCGCAAGGTCTGCGCCGAGCGCGCGGAACGCCTCGGCATATCTGTCGCCGAAGCGCGCCGGCAGCACGAGGACGAATACGCTCTCAAGCGGATTTCCACCGATTCGGACGTCGCCGAGGCGGTGCTCTTTTTCGCCAGCGAGCGCGCGCGTAACATCACCGGCCAGGATCTCGCGGTCGACGGCGGCTGGGTAATCTAGGAGGCTGTGGGATGAAAACGGTCGATCTGTTGATCAAGGGCGGTTCGGTGGTCTCGCCCACGGCGACCATCGAAGCCGATATCGCGATCGACGGCGAGCGGATCGTCGGCATCGCGGCGGGCGAGATGTCGCCGCCGGCGCGCGAGACCGTCGATGCCAGCGGCCTCCACGTCCTCCCCGGCGCGGTGGACAGCCACGTCCATTTCCGCGAGCCCGGCTACGACCACAAGGAGAACTGGGAGACCGGCACCGCGGCGGCGGCCTGCGGCGGCACCACCAGCGTCTTCGAGATGCCCAACACCCACCCGCCGACCGGGACGCTGGAGGCGCTGCGCGACAAGCAGGCGCGCGCCAAGCGGCAGGCCCATGTCGATTACGGCATCTACGGATTGCTCGACGAGAACAATATCGACCGCCTCGAAGACCTCACCCGGGCCGGGGTGAGCGGCTTCAAGTGCTTCATGGGAAACACCTTCGGCGACCTGCCGGCACCGTCCGACGGCGCGATGCTGGAGGGGTTCGAGATCCTGGCCAGGCTCGGCATGCGCTGCACCGTCCATGCCGAGAACGCGTCGATCATGGCCCGCCGCGAGGCGAAGATGAAGGAGGCGGGGCGCAACGACGCGCGCGCCCATCTCGCCGCCCGGCCGGAGATCTGCGCCATCGAGGCGGTCGGCCGGGCGACCGCCTTCGCCGAGTGGACCGGGGCGCGGCTCCATATCGCGCACAAGAGCTCGGCCGACGGGCTCGACCTGGTGCGCCGCGCCAAGGCCCGCGGCGTCGACGTGACGGTCGAGACCTGCCCGCAATACCTGATCTTCTCGGTCGACGACATGGACGCGCTCGGCGGCCAGCTCCGGGTCAACCCGCCGATCCGCGAAAAGGGCCATGCCGAGGCGCTGTGGGCGGCGCTCCATGACGGGACGATCGACATGATCGCCACCGACCACGCGCCGCATCTGCCGGAGGAGAAGGCGTCCAACAGCATCTGGGAGTGCGAATGCGGCTTCCCCGGCGTCGAGACCCAGATGCCGATCATGCTGACCCAGGTGGCGGAGAGGCGGCTTACACTCAACCAGTATGTCGAATGGTCCGCCGCGGCGCCGGCGAGGGCGTGGGGCTGCTATCCCCGCAAGGGGGCGATCGCGCCCGGCTCGGACGCCGACATCGCCATCGTCGACCTCGGGGCGGAGGGGAGGATCGCGCGCGACCGCCTCCACTCCCGGAGCCGGATGACGCCCTGGCACGGCTTCGAGACCAAGGGGCGCGTGGTCCACACGCTGGTCCGCGGCAAGATCGTGGTCCGCGACGGGCATCTGGCGGGAACGCCGGGCTGGGGGCGCCCGGTGATCCAGGAAATGCCCGAACCGGCGCCGCGCAACGCCGACAAGACCACGGCCGCGATCGCCGCCTACCGGCCCGACTGACCGAGCCCGAGCAGGGCCTCGACCACGGCGAGAAGGATCTCCGCCGCCGGGGCGAGATCGGCGATCGGCACCCATTCGTTCGCCGTGTGCCCCTGATCCGCCGCGCCGGGGCCGAAGGTCAGGATCTCGATTCCGTCTTTGGCGAAAAAGCGCCCGTCGCTCGCCCCTACGGCGATGAGTTCGCGCACCGGTTTACCGGCCACCCGCTCGATCGCGCGGTGGAACGCGTCGATGCAGGGTGCATCGCCGGGCGAGGCGAAGCCGTCGGTGCCGGTCAGGAATTCGAACCCGTAGCTCACATCCGGCTCACCGGACGCGGCGAGCGCCGCCTCCATCTCGGCGAAGGCCGCGTCCACTTTCTCTTCCGGCAGCGTGCGCCGGTCGATCTCGATGACGCATTCGCACGGCACCGTGTTGGTGTTGTAGCCGCCGCGGATGATGCCGATGTTCATGGTCGATTTGAGCCTGCGGCGCCGGCGCACCGCGAGCCTCGGGGCGAGCTCGCGCCGCAGGACCTCGATCAGCCGCATCATGCGAATAATCGCGTTGTCGCCGGCCCCCGGGTCGCCGGCATGGGCAGCGCGGCCGCGCGCGGTGAGCCGGGTCCAGAACACGCCTCGCTCCTCGGCGATCGCCTGGAGTTGGGTCTGCGCGCCGAGGATCAAATAGTCGGGCCGGACCGTCCCCGCTTCGCGGAGGAAGGCGAGCCCGTTGGGGCCCAGCCGTTCCTCGTCGCCGACGAAGGTGAACACGATTTCGCCGGTGCGCGGCCCGCCGGCCGCGGCGATGCGCTCGGCGAGCCAGAGCTGGACCGCCATCGAGGCCTTGCAGTTGCCGGCGCCGAGCCCGTGCACATTGCCGTCGATCTCGGTGGCGACGAACGGGTCGGTGAGCCAGTTCGCGCGGTCGCCGATATTGACGGTGTCGGCATGGGCGTTGAAGACCAGCGACGGTGCGCCCTCGCCCATTCGCCCGACCGCGTTGGCGACGCCGTCGGCGCGCGACAGAGTTTCCACCGCGTAGCCGGCGGCCGCCAGCCGCTCCGCCGCATAGGCGCAGATCGCCGTGGTGTCGCCCGGCGGGTCGGTAGAGGGGATGGCGATCAGATCTCTGAGGATCGCCGTCACGGCATCGGTTGTCTGTTTGCGTTCCATGGCATGACCGATTGCAATGGGAGAGAAACTGGAGGAAGGGTCCCTACATGCCTCAAGCGGCACCGAACGGCAACAACGACGGCCTCACCGTCATCCGCGGCGGAACGGTTCTGCCCTGCGACGGCTCCAGCCGGGTCATCGAGAACGGCGAAATCTGGTTCGAAGGCGGCGAGATCCGCGCGGTCTGCGAAGCCGGCGGGTTCGATGCGCCGCCGGGCGCCAAGGCGACCGCAATCGAGGCCGCCGGGCGGATCGTCATGCCGGGTCTGATCAACGCCCATTCGCATTCCTACACGGCGCTGCTCAAGGGCACGGTGGATGCGGTGCCGCTCGACCTCTACATGATCCGCGCGATCGCCGGGGGCAGCGACCGGACACCGCGCGAGATCTTCGTCTCCGCCCAGGTCGATTGCATCACGCTGCTGAAATCGGGCGTCACCTCGGTGATCGACCACTATTCCGAGCGCCCGCAAACCACCGCGGAAGGGCTGGAGGCGGTGGCGGCGGGGTACCGCGAGGCCGGGCTGCGCGCCCGCATCGCGCCGATGTTCGCGGATTTGCCCTATCTCGACACGCTGCCGATCGACGCCGCCCGCCTGCCGGGCGAATTGCGGGACTTCTACGAGGGGATGGGCACTCCCGACGCGGACGCCTATTTCGCGACCCTGGACGGCGCGCTGGAGACGCTCGATACCGGGTCCGGGCGTATCGGCCTCTTGCTCGGGGTCGACGGGCCGCAGCGCTGCAGCGACGCGCTGATCGAAATGACCGCCGATGCCAAGAAGCGCACCGGGCTCGGCCTCCACACCCACATGCTGGAGGCGAAGACCCAGGCGGCGATGCGCGGCGCGGGGGAAGGCTTCGTCGCCAGGCTGGCGCGGCTCGGCATCGTCGACGAGAAGAGCTCCTTCGCCCATTTCGTCTGGTCGGCGGAGGACGACATCGCCGCCGCGCGCGAGGCCGGGCTGACGGTGATCCACCCGGCGCCGTCCAACATGATGCTGGGCTCCGGCGTCTGCCCGATGCTGCGCCTGGTCGAGACCGGCATCCCGGTCGCCTTCGGCTCGGACGGCTCGAACTGCACCCCGGCCGGGCTGCTGGAGACGATCCGGGTGGCGGCTTACCTCTCGCGGCTGACCGAGCCCGACCCCGACAAGTGGATCGACGCCCCCGGCATGCTCGCGCTTGCCATGCAGGGCGGCGCGCGGGCGATGGGCGAGGCGGGGCGGATCGGCACCCTCGCCCCCGGCGCGCGGGCCGACATCCTGGTCATCGACACGCGCAACCACTGGCACATGCCGATGGGCGATCCCTGGCGGCATGTCCTGTTCTACGAGCAGGGCGCCGGCACCGAGCATGTCTGGATCGACGGCCGCCGCGTCGTCCGCGACGGCGCGGTGCTGACGATCGACGAGGACGCGATTCTCGCCGAGGCCGGCCGGATCGCCGCCCGCTTCGCCGAACGCCTCGGCGGTCGCGAGGCGTTCATCGCCCGACACCACGCCCCGTTCCGCGGCATGCTGCTCGATGCCCATGCGCGCGACATCGGCATCGAACGGCTGATCCGCCTGCGGTGAAGGCGGCTGTGCCTTCGGTTCGGGAGAGCACTAGCAAGAGATGTGGCAGGTCAATGCCTGCCCGTTTGCCCATACAAGTGTCTAAAGGGCGACTGCGAGACCGTGCACAACTACAGAACCAAAAGCAGTATAACTAAAATAATTATTTCTTTTTCAATTGTTATTTTCATAATTTTTTTCCTTTCTTATTGGTTTTATTGTTGTATATTAACACATATAGAAGTATTAGTCAAGAACAAAATTCTCTTATTCTAAGTTTTATCTGGTGATCTCAAACTGAGCTCTTCGTGTGTCTCGGCCTCGTAGCCTCGGTATCTCTTACGCCCACTTTGCTACCGTTGGGCAATCCCGAAATATCTGTTGCCTGCCCGATAGTGCTTCGGAAACGGGGAAGTGCCGGGACAACTCAGCGTGTTAACCTCTGAGGCCATGCTGAAAGACCCGTCACCGCTACTTTCATCGATCCCGTCGGTCGACCGGCTGCTCGACGCGGCGCCCCTGCGGGAGGCGGTCGAACGGCACGGTCGGGTCGCTGTCGTCGAAGCGGCGCGCGGGGTTCTGGACGAAATCCGAGGCGCCATCGGGGCAGGCGCCGAGACCGATCCCGGCGCGGTCGAGCCGTCGGCTCTGGCGGCCAGGATCGTGGCGCGCGCGGAGGCGGAGGCCGCGCCGTCGCTCAGGCCGGTGTTCAACCTGACCGGCACGGTGCTGCACACCAATCTCGGCCGTGCGAGCCTCGCCGCGGAGGCGATCGAAGCCGCCGTGGAGGCGGCCGCCCGGCCGTCGACGCTGGAATACGATATCGGCGGGGCCAGGCGCGGTGATCGCGATGTCCATGTCGACGGGCTGCTGCGCCGCCTGACCGGCGCCGAGGCGGCGACGGTGGTGAACAACAACGCCGCCGCGGTGCTGCTCGTGCTCTCGACGCTGGCGAAGGGTCGGGAAGTGCCGGTCTCGCGCGGCGAGCTTGTCGAGATCGGCGGCTCGTTCCGGATGCCCGACGTGATGGCGGAGGCCGGCTGCATCCTGCGCGAGGTCGGCACCACCAACCGAACCCATCTTCGGGACTTCGCGGCGGCGATAAACGATGAAACCGCGCTGGTGATGAAGGTGCATGCCAGCAACTACGCGATCCAGGGATTCACCGCCGAGGTGCCCGAGGCCGAGCTCGCGGCGCTCTGCGCGGAGCACGGCATTCCCTTCGCGGTCGACCTCGGCAGCGGCGCGCTGCTGCGGCTGGAGCGCTACGGGCTCGCGCACGAAACCACGGTGGCGGAAACGCTTGCCGCCGGCGCCGACCTCGTCACCTTCAGCGGCGACAAGCTGCTCGGCGGGCCGCAGGCCGGGCTGATCGTCGGCCGGCGCGAGCCGATCGCGGCGCTCAAGCGCAACCCGCTCAAGCGCGCGCTCAGGCTGGACAAGATGACCCTCGCCGCGCTGTCGGCCACGCTGGCGCTCTATCTCGACCCCGACCGCATCGCCGAACGCCTGCCCACGCTGCGCAACCTGACCCGGCCCGAGGAGGCAATCGCCGCCCTCTGTGCGGAGATCGCCCCGGCGCTGCGCGAAAGCGTAGGCGATGGCTTCGAGGTCGAGACCGTGCCATGCCTCAGCCAGATCGGCAGCGGCGCGCTTCCGGTCGCCAGCATCCCGAGCCGGGCGATCGCGATCAGACCGAAGGCGGGCGGCGGCGGGGCGCTCAAGCGGCTGGCCGCCTGCTTCGCCGGACTTCCGGTGCCGGTCGTCGGGCGGATCGCCGACGGCGCGCTCATGTTCGACCTCCGCTGTCTCGAAGACGCCGGGGCCTTCCGCGCCCAGCTCGCTCATCTCTCCATCGGGGATGCGCCCGGAAAATGATTGTGGCGACGGCGGGCCATGTCGACCACGGCAAGACGTCGCTGGTCCGCGCGCTGACCGGGATCGACACCGATCGCCTGCCGGAGGAGAAGCGGCGCAACCTGACGATCGATCTCGGCTTCGCCTATATGCCGCTGGCGGACGGCGGGGTGCTGGGGTTCGTCGACGTGCCGGGTCACGAGCGCTTCATCCGCAACATGCTGTGCGGCGTGGCGGCGATCGACTTTGCGCTCCTGGTTGTCGCCGCCGATGACGGGGTGATGCCCCAGACGCGGGAGCATCTCGCGATCCTCGAACTGATGGGCGTCGCCGAAGGCGCGGTGGCGATCACCAAGACCGACCGGGTCGATTCCGACCGGGTCGCCGAGGTGGCGGAGGAGATCGAGCTCTATCTCGACGAGACCCGGCTCGCCGGCGCGCCCTGCTTCCCGCTCTCCTCGGTCGACGGAAGCGGCGTGGACCGGCTGAAGGCGCATCTCGAGGCCAAAGCGGGCGAAATCGAGCGCCGCCCGGCGGACGGGCATTTCCGCCTCGCCGTCGACCGCGCCTTCACCGTGGTCGGCGCCGGGCTGGTGGTGACGGGAACCGCGTTCTCGGGCGGCGTCGCGGTCGGCGATCAGCTCGTGCTGTCGCCGCGGCGCATCCCGGTTCGAGTCCGCGGGCTCCACGCCCAGGACCGCAAGGCGGAAAGCGGCCGGTCGGGCGAACGGCTCGCGCTCAACATCGTCGGCCAGTCGTTCGGCAAGGACGATGTCGCGCGCGGCGACTGGGTGGTCGCCGCGGACGCCCATCTGCCGGCCCGGCGGATCGACGCGATTGTGCGAATCCTCGACGACGAGACCCGGCCGGTGGCGCATTGGACGCCGGTCCATCTGCATCTCGCCGCCTCTGACGTGACCGGCAGGCTCGCGCTGCTGGAAGCGAAGTCCCTCGCCCCCGGGCAATCCGGCCTTGCCCAGCTCGTGCTCGACCGGCCGATCGGCGCGATGCATGGCGACCGGTTCGTGCTGCGCGACACCTCGGCGACGCGCACCATCGGCGGTGGGAGTGTGGTCGACATCCTGCCGCCGGCGAGAGGGCGCGCGCGGCCGGCGCGGCTCGCCTATCTGAAGGCCGTCATGCAGCCCGACCCGTCCGCCGCGCTGCAGGCCGCCATCGACGGCGCGGAGGATGAGGTCGATCTGGCGAACTTCGCCCGCGCCCGAAACCTCACCGACGACGCGCGCAAAAAAATCTTCGCGGCGGCAAGCATGGTGCGGCTGCGCGACGGCGAGCGCGACATCGCGCTCTCGAAACCGCGCTGGGCGCGCCTGAAATCCGCCGTCGAGGCGGCGCTCGGCCGCTGGCACGAGAGCAACGCAGACGCGGTCGGGCCGACCGAAGCCAATCTGCGCTCGGCGATGGAGCCCCGCATCGCGGTCGGTCTCTTGAAGCTGGCGATCCCGTATCTCGAGCGCGACGGGGTGCTGGTCCGCGAAGGGGCGCGCGTCCAGCTGCCGGGTCACCGGCCGCGGATGTCGGCCGCCGACGAGGCGCTGTGGCGCGGTCTCGAGACCCTGCTGGAGGAGGGCGGGACCCGCCCGCCGCTGATCGGCGAGATTGCGGAGAGGACCGGCATGGACACAAGGCGGATCGCCACCTTCCTCGGCCGCGCCGCGAAACTCGGCCTCGTGGTGGGCGCGGCGAAGAACCGCTATTTCACGCCCGCCGCGCTGCGCAGCCTCGCCGAAAGCCTGGAGGCGGCGGCGGAAGACTCGGCCGCAGGCACTGTCACCGCGGCGTCGTTCCGCGACAAGGCCGGGATCGGGCGCAACCTCGCCATCGAAGTGCTGGAACATTTCGACAAGATCCGCTTCACCCGGCGCTCCGGCAACGAGCGCAAGATCCTGCGCCCGGCGGGCGAGGTGTTCGGCGGAAGCGGCGGGCGGGAGACCTGAACCCGCAGGCAATTCACGGTTGACGGGATCTCCGTGACGGCCTCAATCTCTCGCTCACGGAAAAGAATCGCGGCCCGGTGGCGCGCCTGGTCTTCAAAACCAGTGAGGGGCGTGAGACGTCCCTGGTGGGTTCGACTCCCACTCTTTTCCGCCACCCCTCACGCCGTTCCGTAGCGCGCCCTGTAGGCCGCGAGCGCCGCCTCGAAGCATTCGATGGGGGCCCGCACGATGCCGGCGCCGATCTGGCCGCCGTCGCGCCCGGCGATGCCGATATCCATCACCGGCAGGATCCCGGTGTCCACCACGCGGTGGATGTCGATCCCGGTCGGCGTGCCGCGATAGCCGAGATAGGGGATCCGGTAGTCCGGGTTCTCGCCGACCGTGATCGCATAAAGGGCGAGGTTGCGCTCCACCATCGCGGGGGCGGAACCGCCCTGGTAATTCTGCAAGGGGAACGCGGCGGCCTGGGCGAAACCGCCGAGCCCGACGGTCTCGGCGATGATGCTCTCGCCGCCCATCCAGGTTATCTCGTCCTCGCCGTGCCCCTCGAACAGCCTTGCGTCGATCGAGGCGTGCGGGCCGGCGAACCAGGTCTCGCCCAGCCCCGAGACCCGGATGGCGAAGTTGTTGCAGTTGAACGCCATCGCGGTGACGACGCTGGAGGCCTCGATCCCGGCGGCGGCATCGGCGGTGCATTTGGCGGCCGCCATTGAGAGCCTGAGGAAGAAATAATGGTCCTCGGTCAGCGCCGCGACGGTCCGCTCCACCGCGTCCCTCATCGCGGTGTCGAGGCGGAGAAGATGGGGAAACAATTCGCGGGTGAACAGGAGCGACGCCGCCGTGTTGCGGCTGTGCAGCTCATCGCCCATGTGCAGCGCGCGCCGCATGATCGGCTTGAGCGGGATGCCGCCCGACGCGCGGACCGCCTCGGCGAGGACCGGAGCTATGGTGTCCTGGACGAACAGCAGCCGCGCCCGGACCCCCTCGTCATAGACGCCGTAGTTCAGCCGCCGGGGGTCGGTGCCCTCATACATGTTGCAGAAGCCGGTATTCCCCCGCGCCCGGTTCTCCACCGCGAAGACCGGCATCGAGGCGGTGTAGATGCCGGCGAGCGAGCCCACCGCGCCGTGGTCGTGGCAACCGGCCACGACGATCTCGCCGCGTTCGAGCTTGCGGACCGCATCTTCCCGGTCGGTGGCCAGCCCTTCGAACAGGGCGCCGCCGATCACGGCATCCCGCTGGCCGCCGACATAGCGTTCCCATGGCATCGGCGGACCCGAGGTGAGCACCGTATGCGGGCGCATTCCCGGGAGCGCGTCGACCGCCGGGCGGATGTCGACGAGCACCGGTTCGGCCTCGCCGAGGCGCGCGAAGGCCAGCTCGTTCGCATCGGTCCTGTTCATACTCCCCACCCGTTCATCCGGCCCGCCCGCGGTTGCCATCAAAATGGACTGGGACTAGTCTCCGTCGCAAGTGTCGGGACCGGCCCGGCTGGCAAGAACAACCTATTGGAGCGGACGTCATGGCTGCGGACACCACCAACCTGCCTTTCGTGCGAAACGCCTGGTATATCGGCGCGTGGTCGGAGGAGCTCGACGACGGGATCCTCGGACGCACCATCATGAACCAGCCTCTGGTGTTTTTCCGCGGTGCGGACGGCAAAATCGGCGCGCTCGAGGACCGCTGCTGCCATCGCGGCGCGCCGCTGACCCACGGCACGGTGATCGAGACCGGGATCCGGTGCGGCTATCACGGCCTGGTCTACGACGCGACCGGCGCCTGCGTGACCATCCCGGGCCAGGACAAGATCCCGCCCGACGCCCGCGTCGTGAGCTATCCGGTGGTCGAGCGCCACAAGATCGTCTGGATCTGGATGGGCGATCCCGCCCGGGCCGACGCGAGCGACATCGTCGACTACCCCTATCACGACCAGCCCGACGAATGGCCGCATCGCAAGGCGATGTTCCAGATCAAGGCCAACTACATGCTGATGATCGACAATTTGATGGATCTGACGCATCTGGGCTACGTCCACAACCGGACGATCGGCGGCGATCCCAACACCCATGTGGACGCCGACATGCGGACCAGGCCGACCGATACCGGCGCCTATTTCATCCGCTGGATGCCGGACTGCGTGCCGCCGCCGACCTATGTGAAGGGCGGGCAGTTCACCGGCCGCGTCGACCGCTGGCAGGAGTTCGAATATGTCGCGCCGGGCATCGTGCTCCAGTGGTCGGGCGCGCTGGAAGTGGGACGAGGGGCGATGGAGAACCGCCACCAGAAGGGATTCCATCTGCGCCTGCTGCACGGGGCGACGCCCGAGACCGAGACCACGTTCCACTATTTCTGGTCGACCTCGAACGGCTACCGCCAGGACGAGCCGCAGGCCACCCAGGACATGTATGACGAGATCTACCCGACCTTCATCGAGGACAAGACGATCATGGAGGCGCAGCAGGAGCGCCTCGACCTCGACCCCGACCGCAGCCTGGTGCCGATCCACGCCGACAGCGCGCTGGCGCTCGCCCGCATCGCGATCGACAGGATGATCGAACAGGAACAGACGACGGTCGCCCAGGCGGCCGAATAGCTTTCCGAATCCGGCGCCGCGCGTTGCGGACGCGGCGCCGGTCCCTTCCCCGCGCCACTATCGACAAGGTGGAATCCGCCGGCGGGTGCGGTTTGGAGACGGTTGAATGAGCGATCCCGAGTTCGATGTCGTCGTCGTGGGCGCCGGCAACGCGGCGCTGTGCGCGGCGCTGGCGGCGGAGGAGAACGGCGCCAGGGTGCTGGTGCTCGAACGCGCGAACGAGGACGAATCGGGGGGCAATTCGCGCTTCACCGCGGGCGCCATGCGGGTGGTCTATGACGGGGTCGACGACCTCAAGGGGCTGATGCCGGACCTCACCAACGAGGAGATCGCCAACACCGATTTCGGCACCTACACCCAGGACCAGTTCTACGACGACATGGCCCGGGTCACCCAGTACCGCGCCGATCCGGACATGGTCGAGCTGCTGGTCACGAGGTCGCGCGACACCCTGCTCTGGATGCGCGGAAAGGGCGTGCGCTTCGCGCCGATCTGGGGCCGACAGGCCTTCAAGGTCGACGGAAAGTTCAAGTTCTGGGGCGGGCTCACGGTCGAGGCCTGGGGCGGCGGTCCCGGGCTGGTCGATTCGCTGCACGAGATCGCCGCCGCGCGGGGCATCGAGATCCGTTACGGCCACCGCGCGACCGACCTCATCTTCGACGGGGTGACGGTGAGCGGGGTGAAGGTGAAGAGCAAGGGCCGCATCCAGGAGATCCGGGCGAAATCGGTGGTGCTCGCCGCCGGCGGATTCCAGGGTAATTACGAATGGCGCACGCGCTATCTCGGCCCCGGCTGGGAGCTCGCCAAGGTGCGCGGGACAAGGTTCAATACCGGCGACGGGATCCGCATGGCGCTCGATATCGGCGCGATGTCCTATGGCAACTGGTCGGGCTGCCACGCGGTGGGCTGGGAACGGAACGCGCCAGAGTTCGGCGACCTTGCGGTCGGCGATCAGTTCCAGAAGCACAGCTACCCCTTCGCCATCATGGTGAACGCGACCGGGCGGCGCTTCGTCGACGAGGGCGCGGATTTCCGCAACTACACCTACGCCAAATACGGCAGGGTGATCCTGGAGCAGCCGGGGCAGTTCGCCTGGCAGATCTTCGATGCCAAGGTCGCCCATCTGAAGCGCGACGAATACAACATCCGCCAGATCACCAAGGCGACCGCGAACACGCTGGAAGACCTCGCCCCGCAGCTCGACGGGGTCGACGCCGATGCCTTCCTCGACGAGGTCAGGACCTATAACGCCGCCGTCAGGGCCGGCATCCCGTTCAACCCCAACGTCAAGGACGGGCGCTGCACCGAAGGGCTCGCGGTTCCCAAGTCGAACTGGGCCAACACGATCGATGAGCCGCCCTTCGAGGCCTATGCGGTGACCTGCGGCATCACGTTTACCTTCGGGGGCTTGCGCATCGGCACCGACGGGCAGGTGCTGGACACCGAATCCGAGCCGATCCCCGGCCTCTACGCGGCGGGCGAGCTGGTCGGCGGCATCTTCTATTTCAACTACCCGGGCGGCAGCGGGCTGACCTCCGGCTCGGTGTTCGGCCGGATCGCCGGCACCTCGGCCGCGACCGCCTAGCCCGGCGCGGGGAGAAAAATCTTGCCGGTCATCGTCGCCGAAAACGACCCCATCATCCGCAACATCCAGGTCATCCTCGATCCCGACACGCCGTCGGACAGGCAGGATGCGATCGCCGACTACTTCTCGGTCGATTTGCCGGATTTCCACGCCTGGCGCGAGGAGCTGCGGGCTCGCGTGCCGTCGGTGTTCCCGGCCGAGTTCCGCATGGCGGACGATTTGGACGCCTTCCGGGCGGCGCTCCCCGATGCCGCCGGGGCCATCGTCGAGGGCATGGCGTTCGGCGCCGCCGAGCTCGATTGCGCGCCAAATCTCAGGATCGTGCAGAAGTTCGGGGCCGATCTCCGCAATATCGACGTCGAGGCCTGCGCGGCGTGCGGGGTGCCGGTCAAACCCTTGAGACGGCGCGTCAACGGGGCCGTCGCGGAGCACATCTTCGCCCTGATGCTGGCGCTCGCGAAGAAGATCTGCGAGATCGGCGGGCGGATCGACACGGCGAGCCTGGAGGCCATCGACTACGCGCCCAGGCTCTATGACAGCCGCCATTGCGGCCGGTCGAACTGGGGCCGGATCGGCGGTCTCGGGACGCTTGAAGGCGCGACGCTCGGGGCCGTCGGGCTGGGCGAGATCGGGCGCGAGCTCGCAAGGCGCGCCTCCGCCTTCGGCATGGAGGTTCTCTATTTCCAGCGGCGGCAGCTTCCCGAAGAGGTGGAACGGGTGCATGGCGCGCGCTATTGCGGCTTCGAGGAGCTGCTGGAGCGTTCGGACTACATCTCGGTCCAGCTCCCCTCGAACCGGGACACCGAAAAGATGATCGACGCGGAAGCGTTCCGGCGGATGAAACCGGGCGCGGTGCTCGTCAACGTGTCGCGGGCGGAGATCATCGACCGGGCCGCCCTGATCGAGGCGCTCAAGAGCGGCCATCTCGGCGGCGCCGGGCTCGACGTGTTCTGGGAGGAACCGGCCGCGCCGAACGATCCCCTCACCCGCTTTCCCAATGTCGTCATCACGCCGCACACCGCGGTCGCGGCCCGCTGGAACGGGGCGCGGGACGTCGAGGAAGCGGTGCTCAACTTCGCGGAGGCAATCGGCTGAGCCCCGGCGCAACCCGGCGGATCGCGGAATTCGCCGGCGGACTCGCGTTCGAGGATCTGCCGGAACCGGTCCTGGAACGAGGGCGGGTCCACATCCTCGACTGCCTCGGCCTCGCCATCGCCGGCGCCCGCGCGGACGTCTCCCGGATCGCGCGCGGCCATGTCGAAGGGCTCGGGCTCGCGGGCGGCGCCGCCACCGTGCTGGGGACGCCGCGGCGAACCGCGCCGCGCTTCGCCGCCCTCCTCAACGCGGCGGCGATGCATGCCGACAATTTCGACGACACCAACCCGCAGGCACTGGCCGAACGAAACGGCGGCATCCACGCGACCGCGCCGGTGCTCGCCGCGGCGCTGGCCATTGCCGAGGAACGCTCGGCAAGCGGCCGCGCCCTCGCCACCGCGCTTCACGCCGGGATCGAGATCGCCTGCCGGATCAACCACGCGATCGATGCGCGGCATTACCGCGGCGGGTTTCACGCAACCGCAACGCTGTCGACCTTCGGCGCCGCCGCGGCGGCGGCGAAGCTCCACGGTCTGGAGAGCGAGACGATCGGGCACGCGCTTGCCTTCGCCGCGAGCGCGGCGGGCGGCGTGCGGCAGAATTTCGGCTCGATGGTGGAAATCCTCCATCCCGGCCTTGCGGCGGAGGCGGGCGTGGTCGCCGCCGACCTGGCCGCGGGCGGCCTGACCGGCGCCGCCGATGCGCTCGGCGGTGACGTGGGGTATTTCGAGGCGGCGGGGGGCGGCTTCGATGCCGACACGCTCGGGCGGCTCGGCGATCCCTGGGCGATTGTCGACCCGGGGATGTGGATCAAGCCGTTTCCCAACGGCGCGCTGACCCACCCGGCGATGACCGGTCTGCTCGCGCTGATCGGCGAGCACGGGATCGACGGCGCCGACATCGCCGCGATATCGGTGATGACCAACCGGCGGGTTCTCGAAACCCTCATCCATCACGACCCGAAGACGGTGACGGAGGCGCGGTTCTCGATGGAGTTCGCGCTCGCCCTGATCGCCGTGGAGGGAAGCGCCGGCCTCGCCGAATTCACCGAGGCGACGCTTGGACGCCGCGATATCCGCGCGGCGATGGAACGGGTCGGATTCTCCGCCTATGACCGGCCGGAGGCGGGCTTCACCAACATGACCACGATGCTCGACGTCGTGCTCGCCGACGGAACCCATCTCCACCGGCGCTGCGACTGGGCGCAGGGCTCGACGCAATCGCCGATGAGCTTCGCGGACGCGTGCGGGAAATTCCGCCAATGCACGTCCTTCGCGGGCTTCCCGCGTGCGGCTTCGGAGGCCCTGATCGATATCGTCTCCGACCTCGAATCGGTCAACGACGCCGGACGGATCGCGGAGATTTGCCAGTGGAGCGGTGAGCGGCAATAGTCCTCCATCGGCACCGGCATTGGGGGGAAACGATGCACGACATCCGGCGCGTGGTCACCGGCCACGACGAAAACGGCAAGGCGGTCGTCGTCATGGACGGCGCCGCGCCCAACGTCCGGACCCGGCCCGTGGGCGATCTGGTCTCGACCCAGCTCTGGCGGACCTTCGAGACCCCGGCCGACAACTCAGGCGACGCCGATCCCTCGCTGGGCGAGATCAGGACGCCGCCGCCGCCCGGCGGCTCGGTGTTCCGCGTCACCGAGTTCCCGCCGGTGACGCCGGAGGTGGAGGCGCTGGAGCACAGCGCGGTCGCCGCGGCGCTCGGCGCGATCCCGGCCGGCGACATCGCCAACAAGCACCCGTTCATGCACCGCACCGACACGGTCGATTACGCGATCGTGCTGTCGGGCGAAATCGACATGCTGCTCGACGACACGGAAGTCCACGTCAGGGCGGGCGACGTGATCATC
Source organism: Alphaproteobacteria bacterium (assembly GCA_965205995.1). Taxonomy (GTDB): domain Bacteria; phylum Pseudomonadota; class Alphaproteobacteria; order MPNO01; family MPNO01; genus MPNO01. The sequence continues at coordinate 2,137,288 of OZ242200.1, forward strand.
CAGAAAGGCACCAACCACGCCTGGGTCAACCGCGGCACCGAGCCCTGCCGCATCGCCTTCATCCTGATCGACGCCGAGCCGGTCCCGAACGCGGTCTGAGCGCGGCTATTCGAACGGCAAGAGGACGGTCGCTCCCGTCGTCTGCCGCGCCTCGATCATGCGGTGCGCCTCGGCCGCCTCGCTGAGCGGGTACAGGTGGTTGACGGCGGGCTTGACCGCGCCGTTCTGGACGACCTCGAACAGCTCCCGCGACCCGGCGACCAGATCCTCGCGCCTGGCCATGTAGTGCATGATCGCCGGGCGGGTGAGGAACAGCGAGCCGCGCGCGCCGAGCTCGATCACGTCGACCGGGTCCGGCGCGCCGGAGGCGTGGCCGTAGCTCGCCATCATGCCGAGCGGGCGCAGGCAGTCCATCGAGCGGCGGAACGTGTCCTTGCCGATCGATTCGTAGACCACCGCGCAGCCCTCGCCGCCGGTGACCTCCTTCACGGTCGCGACGAAATCTCCCGCGCCATGGACCACCGCGTGGTCGCAGCCGGCCGCGCGCGCCTGTTCCGCCTTCTCCTCCGTGCTCACGGTGCCGATGACGGTGGCGCCGAGATGCTTGCCCCATTGGCACAATATCTGCCCCATGCCGCCCGCCGCCGCATGCACCAAGATCACCTCGCCCGGCGCGACCCGCCAGGTGCGCCTGAGCAGATATTGAGCCGTGAGCCCCTTGAGCATCAGCGCGGCGACGGCGCGCGCGTCGATCCCGTCGGGCACGCGGACCGCCTTCTCCGCCGGGTAGATGCGCTCCTGGCTGTAGGCGCCGTGCGGCGGCATGGCATAGCCCACGAGATCGCCGGGCGAGAGCCCGTCGACGCCCTCGCCGATCTCGGTGACGATGCCGGCGCCTTCGAATCCGAGGACCAGCGGCAAAGCGGGCACCGGCCAGGGGTGCGGCATGCCGCGGCGGTGATAGGTGTCGACATAGTTGACGCCCACCGCCTCGTTGCGGATGCGGATTTCGCCCTTGCCGGGAGAGCCGATTTCGACCTCTTCCCAACGGAAGACGTCGGGCGTTCCCTTCTCGTGGATCACCGCCGCCATCGGCATTTTCGACTCTCCGCAACCTGTTGCCCGGCGGCGAGAATACGCGCCGGAGTCCGTGGGCTCCAGTGTTTGCCGGGGTTAGTGCCATCGGACATACTCGCTTCCAACCAGAAATTGGGGAGATGCAGGGGATGGAGTTTCACGGCCCGGCCACGGTCGAGGAGGCGGTTTCGCTGCTCGCCGCCGACGAGGACGCGCGGTGCCTCGCGGGCGGCGCGACGCTGGTCGCGATGATGAACGCGGATCTCCTGGCGCCGTCCGCGCTGGTCAGCCTGCGCCATATCGAGGCCCTCAGGGGCATCTCCGCGGACTCAGACGGCGGGCTCCGCGTGGGCGCCATGACCACCCACCATGACGTCGCGACCGCGGCGGGGCTCGACGGTGCGCATGCGCTGCTTGCCGAGACCGCCCGGGCGATCGGGCATCCGGCGATCCGCAACATGGGGACCATCGGCGGGTCGATCGGCCACGGCGATCCGCAGGCCGACTATCCGGGCGCGCTGGTGGCGCTCGACGCTGCGATCGAGATACAGGGCCCGGACGGGACCCGGACCGTCGCGGCGGACGAGTTCTTCGTCGACTATCTGGAGACCGCGCTCCTTCCGGGCGAGCTGATCGCCGCCGTCACGCTTCCGCCTTCGCCCGCGGGGGCGTTCGGCGCCTATGAGAAATTCGCCCGCGTCGAGGGCGATTACGCGACGGTCTCGGTCGCCGCCGTGGTCGCGATGTCGGACGGAAAATGCGGCCATGTGCGGGTCGCGCTGGGGAGCTGCGGCCCGAAACCGGTGCGGGCCGGGGCGGCGGAGGCGCGGCTTGCCGGGAGCGCGCTCGCGGACGCCGATATCGCCGAGGCCGCGGCGATCTTGCGGGAGGAATGCGATCCGGTGGACGACGTCAGGGGTTCGGGCGAATACCGGCTGATGCTGGTCGAACCGCTGCTCGGGCGCGCGCTGCGCGCGGCGGCGGCGAAGGGAGTGGCGCAATGAGCGAGGCGATCCCTATCGCGCTGAAGGTCAACGGCCGGTCGCACCGGATTTTCGTCCGGCCCTGGCACACCCTGCTCCAGGTGCTGCGCGAGCAGATCGCGCTCACCGGAACCAAGCGGGGCTGCAACCAGGGCGTCTGCGGCGCCTGTTCGGTGACGATCGACGGCGCCGTGGTGCGCGGCTGCCTCACTTTGGCCGCCAACGCGGCCGGGCGGGAGATCGTCACCGTCGAGGGTCTGGCCGACGGGAAGACGCTGTCCCCGGTGCAGCAGGCATTGCTCGACCGCGGCGCGGTGCAGTGCGGGTTCTGCATGCCGGGCATGGCGGTGGCCGCGACGGCGCTGCTCGACGGCAACCCGAACCCGACGGACGACGAGATCCGCGACGGGCTCTCGGGCAATCTCTGCCGCTGCTCGGGCTATGTGAAGGTGGTCGAGGCGGTGAGGACGGCGAGCGCGGGAGGTGCGTCATGAACGACTATGTGAGCCCGGTCGGACAGGGCATCCCGCGGCTGGAGACGCGCGACAAGATCACCGGCAAGGCGGTCTACGCGGACGACATGTCGCGCCCCGACATGCTGATCGGGGCGATCGTGCCGAGCCCCTACGCGCATGCGCGGATCGCGGGCTACGACATTTCCGCCGCGCTCGCGCTCGACGGCGTCTCGGCCGTGCTCACCGGCGAGGATATCGGCGACCACAAGATCGGCCCCTTCATCAAGGACGAGACCGCGCTCGCGATCGGCAAGGTGCGCTATATGGGCGAGCCGGTGGCCGCGGTGGCGGCGGTCGATCTGGAGACCGCGAAGCAGGCGGCGAGGCTGATCGACATCTCCTACGAGGAGCTGCCGGCGGTGTTCGACACCGACGCCGCGACCGCCGCGGGCGCGCCGCTCCTGCACGAGAGTTCGGCGGACTACATCCGGGTCTTCGAGGCCGAAAGCGACGGCAACGCGATGGCGATCATCGAGATCGTCGAGGGCGATGTGGCAGCGGCCTGGGAAAACTGCGCCGCGATCGTCGAAGGGAGCTTCGAGACCCAGGCCCAGTGCCATACCTATATGGAGCCGTGCTCGGCGCTGGCCGAGATCGATTCCAACGGCAAGATCACCATCTGGTCGTCCAACCAGTCGGTGTTCCACGTCCAGTCCTTCGTCGCCGATTCGCTCGGCATGCCGATGTCCAAGGTGCGTTGCGTCACGCCGCAGGTGGGCGGCGCCTTCGGCGGCAAGATGGAGCAGACCGTGCAGCCCGCCGCCGCGGCGCTCGCCCGCGCCACCGGCCGGCCGGTGAAGGTGACGCTCAGCCGCGAGCAGGATTTCGAGATGATCCGCGCCCGCCACCCCGGCAAGGTATGGATGAAGACCGGCGCGGCGGCCGACGGCACGCTGCTCGCGCGCGAGGTCCGGATCGTCCTCGACGCCGGCGCCTATGCCGACGACAGCCCGGGGGTCGCCGGGATCGCGGCGCTGTTCTGCCGCGGCCCCTATCGGATCGAGAACGTCTCGATCGAGTCGCGTCCGGTCTACACCAACAAGCTGCGCTCGGGCGCGTTCCGCGGCTTCGGCGGCCCGCAGGTGGCCATCGCGGGCGAGACCCAGATCGACGAGATTGCCGACGCGCTCGGCATGGACCCGATCGACCTCAGGCTCAAGAACGTCGTCCAGCCCGGCGAGGAGTGGATGATCGGCGTGGCGCTCAACAAATCCGGGCTTTCCGAGTGCATCGAGCGGGTCCGGGCGGCGTCCGGATGGGACGGGAAGCGCAAAGCGCGGTCGAACGGAGCCGGCCGCAAGCGCGGGATCGGGCTCGCCTGCATCCCGCATATCTCGGGCGTGCTGACCTCCGGCGCCATCGTCCGGATTCTCGAAGACGGCAGCGCGGTGCTGAACACCGGCGCGGTGGATAACGGCCAGGGCTCCGACACGGTGCTGGTGCAGATTTGCGCCGCCGCGCTCGGCCTCGAAGTCGAACAGGTGGGCGTGGCCACGCCCGACACCGACGGCTCGCCCTATAACTGGGGAACCACGGCCAGCCGGGTCACCTATATGGCGGGGCGCGCGGTGGTCGCCGCCGCCGAGGACGCGGTCGCCCAGCTCAAGCAGCGCGCGGCGATCATGATGGAATGCGCCGAGGAAGATCTGGAGCTCCGCGATGGCGGGCGGATCGGCATCAAGGGCGTGCCGGAGGCGGAAATCGGCTTCCGCGACATCTCCGGCTTTTCGCACTGGGTCGCCGGCGGGCCGGTCATCGGCACCAATTCGCTCGCCTTTGACGGACCCGATTTCGATCCCAAGCGCGGTTTTCTCAAGGGCTTCCCGTTCGGCAAGATCGGCGCCTGGATCTTCGCCGCCCAGGCGGTCGAAATCGAAATCGACGAAGCCACCGGGCGGATCGTGCCGCTCCGCATCTGGTCGGCGCACGACATCGGCAAGGCGATCAACCCGACAGCGGTGGAGGGCCAGATCCAGGGCGGCATCGTCCAGGGTCTCGGCTACGCGCTATGCGAGGAGATGGTGTGGGATTCCGGGCGGCTCGCGAACCCGTCGCTCATGGATTACAAGATCCCCGGCATCATGGACGTCCCGCCCGAGATCGAAACCATCCTGGTCGAGGACCCGGACGAGGACGGACCGTTCGGCGCCAAGGGCATCGGCGAGCCGCCGATCGTCGGCATCGCACCGGCGATTTCGAACGCGGTGGCCAACGCCACCGGCATCCGGCTCAGGCGCCTGCCGATGACGCCGGAACGCGTATTGCGGACGCTGCGGGGGTAGTTCGCCTTGGCGCCGAAATGTTCTACAGTCCACGCTGACATCTGAATCCGACGAGGTATCGATCATGGCCGATTCCGGAGTGGCCGCGCCGGCCCAGGCGGCGGGCTATCACGTCGTCACCCGAGGTGTGCACCATCTCGCGCTGACCACCGAGGACATGAAGGCGACCACCGAGTTCTTCGTGAACGTCGTCGGCATGCCGCTGGTGCATGCGATGAAGGTCCCGGAGGGTGTCGGGACCGGGCCGGGCAATCGCGGCAACCCGCCCTGGGAATGCATCCGGCACTATTTCTTCGACATGGGGAACGACAGCCTGCTCGCCTTCTTCGAGATCCCCAAGGGTGAAAAGCCGCAATCCGACCGCGACGCCATCGGCGGCATGCAGCACTGCGCCTTCGTGGTGACAGCCGAGCGGTTCGAGGAGATCCAGCAGCGGCTGACCCGCCACGGCGTCCCCTTCGACGGGCCGATCGACATCCTGCCGGGCATGGTCTCGATCTATTTCAGGGACCCCAACGACATCCGGCTGGAAGCCTGCTGCCACCCCGATGAGGGCGAGGGCCCGGGGGTGATCCCGAAGGTCACCCAGACCAAGGCCGAAGCCGCCGAGGAACTCGAGACGCTGGGCGTCGATGCGGCCTGGATCGAGACGATGACCGAGGTGCTGCCGGCGGCGCGTTAGCGTATCCGGTTCGATCGGAACCGCTCCCGCCTTCCTACCTCGATCGTCATATCGACCGGAGCCGTGCTCAGCGCGGCGGAGCGGAGATATCTGCCCGCCTCCGCCACACCGTCAGAGCCCGCGCGCCCAGCCCGAGATCAGTTCGACGACCTCGGCCAGAAGCTCCGGCTGGCCGTCCATGTAGTGGGTCGCGCCGTCGATCCTGTGGTAGTCCTCGCGGCTTCCGGCGGCGTCGGACCACAGCTTGATATCGCCCGGCAAAACCGCCGAGTCGGCAGAGAACTCCAGATTGAGCACCGGCACCGAGGTCCTGGCCATACACGCCGGCCCGTCGGCGCGGGACTCGGGCGACCATTGGCTGAGCCATGAGGTCAGCGTGGCGAACCGCCCGACATTGTTGGCGCCGTAGTTGATCGATCTGGGCTCGCCCCAGATCGATTCGGGCGGCCGGTCGTTGGGGTCCAGCGTGAGGTCGGTCACCCGCGGATCGGCCATGGTCCTGTAGACCAGGAACGCCTCGTCCCTCGGCCCGCCCTCTCGCCCGCGCAAGAACCGGAGCCGGGCATGGGCGCGGGCGGTGATGCGCTCGACGCGCGCGCGCTGTGCCGCCCGCACGGTGGTCACGAAATCCGGCGCGTAAGGAGGGCCGTGCCCGGGATTGTAGATATCGAGCGCGGGATCGACGCCGAGCGGATCGTCCTCGGAAATCACCGAGGCGTCGATCCACGCCGCCATGATATGGGCGCGGCCGGGATGGGCGCCGAACAGCGCGATACCGTCCGCGGCCGGCAGGTCGCCCGGTTCGATCTCGATGGGATCGCCCGCCGGGGTGTCGGAGATGGTCGGGTTCTCGGCCTCGGCCTGGTAGAGGGAGACCGTCGACGCGCCGCCCGAATTCCCGAGCAGCACGATGCGCTCATAGCCCTGGTCCCTGAGATACTTCACCCCGGCGCCGAGATCCTGGATCACGCGTTCGAACAGGAGCATCGAATCGTTGCCGATATAGCGCGTGTTGAGCGCGAGCAGGCTCACCCCCGCGGCCGGCAGATGGGGCATCAGATAATGCCCCATGAAGTTGCTGGTGGGGTGGACGACGATCGCCGCCGCCTTGCGGTCCGGGGCGCGGGCGAGCGCGCAGTAGATGCGCGGCCATTTCTGCATCAGCCCGGACTGGCTCTCCATCGCCCCGCCCGGCTTGACGTCGAGGACGACGAGCTCGCGTTCGGCCATGAGGCAGGCCCTACTCGGCGGCGATTCGGCCCGGGCGATTGTTCCACTGGGCGAGAAACTCGTGCGCTTCGGCCGCCTTCTTCTCAAGCTCCTTCTTGCCGGAGATCCGGCAGGTGAGCTCGAGCCGGATGTCGTTGGGGTCGAAGAAGTAGATCGACTTGACGAAGCCGTGATCGGTCACGCCGAGCACGTCGACGCCTTCCGCCTCGAGCCGCGCCTTGGCGGTCGCGAGCGCCGCCTCGTTCTCGACCTCGAGCGCGAGATGGTTGACCCAGCGCGGCGTCCCGGGGTCGCGCTGGGTGATCTCGCCGTCGCCGAGATCGAAGAACGCGACATAGGAGCCGTCCGCCATCTCGAAGAAGATGTGGACATAGGGCGAATACTCGCCGGTGCTCGGCACGATGTCGGCCGAGATCACATGCGCCAGCCGCAATCCGAGCACGTCCTCGTAGAAATGCCGGGTCTCCTCGGCGTCGCGGCAGCGATAGGCCCAGTGATGAAGGCTCTTGATCGAAGGCATCATGGCGTCTCTCCTCGATGGTCGTCGGCGCCCTTCCCGGTTCAGGCGTCGACCGACGTGGTGACCGGGAAATAGGTCTCCAGCCAGTCGACGATCACACGATGCACCCGGACATTGCTCTCGGCAAACATGAAGTGATCGGTATCCGCGGTCAGGTGCAAATCGGTGGGCTGGCCGGCCCGTTTGAACATTTCGATCGACTGCTCGGTCGGGGTGACCGAATCCTCGGAGCTGTGCAGCAGCAGCAGCGGCCGCGGCGCGATATTCCCGACCACCTCGTCGGCGACGAAATCGTACATCGACTGCGCCGTCTCGGCGGGAAACTCGCGCACCGAATTCGCCGCCAGATTGGTCCGCAGATGCTCGGGTATCGGCACGATGTCGTAGCGCGGCACCATCAGCGACTCGCCGGTCTCCTCGCAATGCCGCTTGCCGGCTTCGAGCATGTCGGTGAACTTCTTCCACGCCTCCGGCGTCGGGTGCTGACCGCGGAACTTGCGCGCGCCGTCGCCCCAGCCGCCGGACGAGATCACCGCCGCGATCCCGTCATGGACGCCGGCGGTGTAGACCGCGACCGCCGCCCCGAAGCTCGAGCCCAGCGCGCCGATGCGCTCGGGATCGACTTCCGGACGGCCCGCCAGCCAGGCATGCGCCGCCTTGGTGTCCTCGACCTGCTCCAGGCAGATGATCCGGCCGAACTCGCCGTCGCTCTCGCCGCAGCCGCGCATGTCGAAGCGCATCGTGACATAGCCGAGACCGGTCAGCATCCGGCAGGGCAGGAGGCAGTTGTCGGACGTCTTGTTGCCGCCGAACCCGTGCAGCACCAGGAAGGCCGGGCGGCGTTCTCCCGGTTCCAAATCGTCTGGGACATGCAGAATGCCGTGCAGCGTGAGCCCGTCCGACCGGAAGGTGATTTTTTCTTCGCGCGGCATCCCGTTTCCCCGCCTAGTTCCCGGCCGCACCATAGCGCAGTTCGAGATCGGCGACGAGGGCGCGGGCGGCGGCGACCGCCTCGTCGACCGTGCTTTGCGGGAGATCTGCGGGCTCTCCGAAATGGACGCTCATCCGGCACAGCTTCGGCCAGCGCCGGTTTCGCGGCAGCGCCTCGAAGCTTCCGGCGATGTATGCGGGCGCCAGCGTCGCCGAATGTTCGCTCAGCAGGAAACCGATCCCGCGCATGAAACCCTGCAGCCGCCCGTCCGGGGAACGCCAGGATTCGGGGAACCAGGCCACGCATTCGCCGCGCTCGAGCAGCCCGCCGGCGATGGCGAGCCCCTCGGCCGGGTTGCGGTCGTCGATCGGGAAGAGCCGCCCGACCCGGGCGAGCCAGCCGAGCGCAGACGACTCGAAAACGCGGGCCTTGTCGGCGCTCCACCAGATGCGGCTGAACGTGCGCCAGGGCAGCGCCGCCGCGAGGACAAGCGGGTCGAGATCGCTCGCGTGGTTGGCGATCAGGATCGTCGGGCGTCCGGTATCGGGAACCTGGCCGTGGCGGCGCACGCCGAACGCCGCCTTCATGACCAGCCGGTTGACCCACCAGGCGGCCCAGCCGGCGAACCGGCGAAGACCGCGCGGGGGAGACGGCAGGACGATTTCCGCCGGACCTCCGGGCGACGATTGGGGCGCGGCGAGCGCGGCGCGGGCGAGATCCGCGAGCGTCACCACATCCGCCAGGGCATCCGGCGCCAGCGCCACGCCGAGCTCGGTCTCGATGGTCTGAGCGATTTCGAGCCAGGCCAGCGAATCGACGCCGAGATCAAGCTGCGGGCTGGTCGCGAAGCCGATCGCCGCGTCGCCGAAGCGGGCGCGCATGAGTTCGAGGATGCGCTGGGCCCGCGGGTCGGCTGCGAGCGCCGGATCGGCCGCGTCGGGCGCCGCGCCGGCCCCGCGCCCTCCGGCGGCATCGAACAGTTCCGGCAGGCGGAACCGCCGAAGCTTGCTCAACCGGGTTCGGGGCAGCGCCTCGCGATGGATGCGGTACGAGGTGACCCGCTTGTAGGGCGCGAGCTCCGCGCCGGCCTCGGAGACGGCGATGCGGATCGCGTCGTCGAGCCGCTGGGTCTCGGCCTGGCGCAGTGCATCCTCGTCCGGCACGATGAGGGCCGCGAGCCTGCCGTCGCGCTCGAACACGGCGGCCTCGGCGATCAGCGGGCTCGCGGCGAGCGCGGCCTCGACCTCCTCGGGGCCGACATTCTTGCCGCCCGAGAGCACGATGACGTCCTTGCTGCGCCCGGTGATCGCCAGCGAGCCGTCGGCATCGATGCGGCCGAGATCGCCGGACCGGAACCATCCGTCCCCGGCGAACGCCGCCCGCGTGGCCTGGCTGTCCCCGAAATAGCCGGCGAAGACGTGCGGGCCGCGGATCTGCACCTCGCCGATCCCCTCGCCGTCGGCATCCGCGATGCGCAGTTCGCTGCCTTCCACCGGCTTGCCCTCGGTGCCGATCCGGCCTGCGCCGAACCGGTTGTAGGTGGTGACCGACGAGGTCTCGACCAGCCCGTACCCGGTCAGTACCTGGAAGCCGAGGCCTTCGAGCCGCCAGGCAACCCCTTCGTCGAGCCTGGCGCCGCCGGAGACCGCCATCCGCAGCCTGGGCGCGAAGCGGCGGCGCACCGGCCACATGAGCCACCTGCCCACGCGCGGGCCGCCATTGCGGGAAATCATCGTGGATACGCGCCAGAGCGCAGCGAACAGCTTGCCCGGAATGCCGCCCGCGAGCCTGCCCCCGATCCCCTCGACCAGGGCTTCGTAGAGCCGCGGCACGCCCACCATGACCGTCGCCCCGGCCTCGCGCAGCGCGGTCGCCACTTCGGGCCCGGTGGGCGCGCTCGGCAGGATCACGGTCGAGCCGCAGGCCAACGGCACCATCAGCCCGGCCATGAAGGGGTAGGCGTGATGGAGCGGCAAGGGCAGCGCCGCCCGATCGCCGGTATCGACAAACCCGCCTTCCGCCAGCGCCTCGATATTGAACATGAAATTGCCGTGGGTCAGCGGCACGCCCTTGGCCGTCCCCGTGGTGCCGGAGGTGTAGATGATCGCGGCGAGGTCCTCGGGGACGATTTCGGGAAGCGCCTCCGGCGCGTCGCCGAGCAGGGTCGACCAGTGTTCGGGTTCGCAAGCACCGTCCCCGTCGAGGCGCCAGACGCCGGACAGGCCCCCGGTGGCCGCCTCCGGCAGGACGGCGAGAATCTCTTCGTCGGCGAACAGCGCCCGGGCGCCGCTGTTTCCCAGCGCCTGGCGAAAATCTTCCGGCGATCCCATGTCGTCGAGCGGGACCGCGACCGCGCCGACCGCCGCGAGCGCGAGGCGGAGCACCACCTGCGCGTCGCGGTTGACGCCGATGACGCCGACCGGAACGCCATGGCCGAGGCCGCGCGCGACCAGCCCGCCGGCGAGCGCAAGCACGTCGCGGTGCAGGGCGCGGTAGCTCCGGGTTTTCATCCCCGCTTCGGTGAAGGCGATGACTGCCGGGACGTCGCCGTAGCGCTCCAGATCGACGATCAGGCTTTGGAGCGTGCGGTTCATGGCGTGACGCCCGTGAAGCGGCGCGGGCCTAATGCGCGCGCGGGTTCTTCATCACCGTTTCGCGGTCGGCGGTTACCACCTCGACGGTAAGCACATCGCCGTCGCGCAGCAGCTTGAGCGTGACGGTGGATCCCGCGGGGCCGGTATTCCAGACCCGGCGATACATCTCCGCCATCGACCCGACGCTGGTGTCGTTGACCGCGAGAACGACATCGCCGGCCTCGACACCGGAGGCGGCGGAGGGGCCGCGATCGGAGATCGAGGTGATCAGCACCCGGCCCATCGCCTCGATACTGTAGATGCCGAGCCAGGGCCGGGTCGGGCCGGGGCGCCGTCCGAAGCGCAGCAGATCGTCCACGGTTGCCTTGTAGAGATCGATCGGGATGAACATGTTGCCCGCGGTCGGCCCGCTGCCGGAAACCGCGTCCTGGACGAAAAGCGAGCCCAGCCCGACCAGCTGCCCGAGATCGTCGATCAGCGCGGCGCCGCTCCAGTGAGGGTGCGGCGGGGCGGTGAAAATCGCCTCGTCGAGCAAATATTCCCAATAGCCGGCGAATTCGCGCTTTGAAACGACCTGCGCCTTGATCGCGTTTTCGAGCCCGCCCCGGCCGGCGGCCACCAGCCAGTCCTTTTCCTTCAGCGCGGCCGTGTCGCCGAGCGCGAGAGGCCGCGCGCCGAGCGAGGAACCGCCGCGCAGCAGGCCGAACCCGGTTTCGTAGTCATAGGCGATCGCCTGGGCGCGGGTCACTCCGCCTCCCTCCGAACCGAGGACGATGTGCTCCGCCTCGGCGATCAGGTAGCCGATGGTGAGGAAGAGGTGGTCCTCGCCCACCAGGATCGCGTTGCCCTCGCGCTCGGTGCCGAGATAGGACGAGCTGAACGCGTCCTCCGGCGCCCGGGAGCGGAGCTGCACCACTGCGCGCAGCACATCCGGCAACGCGAAGTTGTAGTCAGAGGGATCGGGTCGCGTCGTGCGACCGATATTGGGATCGACCAGATGCGCCAGCGATAGCGGCTTGTGCCCGTTTGCGTGCTCGATTCCACTCATGACCGGGTGGCGTGTTGGAGACCGGACGACAGGATAGCATCTCGGCGCGGGCCACGCACAGGGCCGGTCCGCACGCCGCCGCCGCTTGTCAGCGGACGCGCTTCAGGCCGGTCTTGCTGAAGTCGCCGTCCTTCAGCCCGGTGCGAAACTTGAAGTCCGACCAGCGCATGACCGTGCTCTTTCCGGTGAGGTGGTTTTCCATCGTCATCTCGGTCGCCCGCCAGTAGCGGTCCAGATGGCGCTCGTACTTGCCGAGCGTCAGCGTCTTCAGATGCGCGTTCTTGCGGTCGAAGTACCGGATCTTCCAGACCCGAAGCTCGTCCTTGTCGCGCCAGACGATCTGGCGGGTATAGCCGGACCCCTTTCCCGCCGGCTTGCGCTCGACGACCGTGCATTTCAGCTTTCCGCACGCCTCGTCGCGCAGATATTTGTAGGTGAACTTCTCGACCTGCTGGGCACCCAGATCCTCGTAAGAGAATTCGCTGCCCATGAAGGAGCCCGACCGGTTGGACGAGCTGATCCGCTTGACACGTTTCAGCGCCGGCAGATAGAGCCACTGGTCGTCCGGCCCCTTGCGGTGCGAGTGGATCAGCAGCGCCGTCCCCTTGACGCCGCGCGGCTCGTCGAACACGAAGAGGCTCTTGTTGCCGTCGTCGGCTCCTTCGAGGACCTTGATCCTGAGCTGCCGCCGGCTTTCCTGACCTTGCTTGTTGCGCAGCACCATGCGCTGCCGGGCGGTCGTGTTGCCGAACCCCTTGTTCCGGTCGCGGGCCTCGGTCGCGATCTTCAGGCCGGTCTCCTCGGGAGTGGCGGCGCTCGCGCCGGGCGGCGCGGTGAGAGACGGCGGCAGGATCAGGCCGCAGGCAAGAAAAGCCGGCAGGGCGTAACGGGCCAACTTCATGGCTTCCTCCGATCCAGAGCCATCAGCAACGGCGGCAGCAGCAGGAAATCGGCAATCAGCGCGAAACCGATGGTGATCGCGGTCAGCAGGCCGAGCGCCCAGCTCAACTCGAAGCCCGAGGACGCGAATACCAGGAACCCCAGCGCCAGGATCGCCGATGTGGTCCAGAGCGCATGGCCGACGGTGCGGAAGGCCGCGCGCACCGCCTCGGGCGGCGCCAGGCCCTGGCGTCGGGCATCGGAATATTTGCTCATGAAATGGATGGTGTCGTCGACGATGATCCCGAAGACCATTGCGGTAACCACCGAGGCGGCCAGCCCCACCTGTCCGACCAGAAAGCCCCACAGGCCGAAGGCCGCGGCCGCGGGGATGAAGTTGGGGACGAGGCTTATGAGGCCGAGACGCAGGCTGCGGAAGACCAGGATCAGGATCACCGAGACAAGCGCCATGGCGGCAATCGTGCCGCGCAGCATGCTCTCCACATTCCGCTGGGAGAGATGGGCGAAGACGATGCTGACCCCCGACGCCTCGGTCGCCAGTCCAGCCGCGTTGGCGGAAAGCCACGCCCTCGCGTGCGCGTCCAACGCGCGCTGGTCCCTGGAGGTCGTGTTCCGGAGCACGACGGTCATGCGCGTCCTGGATTTGGCAACGTCGATCCGGTTGTTGAGATCGCTGCCGAAGGGAAGCGACAACTCGTAGAGCAGCAGGTATTGCGATGCCAGATCCCCATCGTCCGGCAACTGGTAAAACGCCGGATCGTCGCCATGGGTGTTCTTGTTCAGGCGCTTCATGATCTCGGAAAACGCCTGAACATGCGTCACTTCGGGTTGGCCCCGATACCACTTCGCGAACGCCTCGACCTTGCGCAGGTAGGCGGGATTGGTGATACCGCCTTCGCTGCCCGAGTCCAGCGAATATTCCAGCGTCTCCATACCGGTGAGATTCTGAACAATGAAGTCGGTATCGCGCCGGAATTCATAGCGCTCGTCGAAATATTGGGTCCAGTTGTCGGCCAGCTCGATACGCGGTATTCCGGCAACCAGACCCAGCGCCACCAGAATGCTGGACCACAGCAGCACGGTGCGCCTGCGGACGACGAAATCGCCGAAGCGATCGAAGAAACCGGGTTTGCCTTCTGCCGTCAAGCGCGCCCGCAGCGGCAAAACGGACAATAGCGCCGGCAGCGGCACCGTCGAATAAACGAAAGCGCACAACACACCGAATGCAACCAGGTTGCCGAGCTGGCGGAACGGCGGCGAATCCGAAAAGTTCAGGCTCAGGAACCCGATCGCGGTGGTTAGCGAGGTGAGAAACACCGGCCGCATATTGACCTGCAACGACTCGACGATCGCGGCTTTTCGGTTGAGACCGCGACGCATGCCCGCGAGCGCGCTGGCAACGATATGGATCGAGTGCGCTATGGCGACCGTCATGACGATTATCGGCAAGCCAGAATTGGCGGGGCCGAACACGGTGCCGATCCACCCGGCGAAGCCGACCGTACTGTTCAGAATGAATACGAGGACGACGAGGCTCGCGACGGTGCCCCATACCGAGCGCAACAGGGTGGCCGCGACGACGGCAATGATCAGGAACACGATCGGCGCCAGCTTACGCAAATCCTCCTGCGTGGTGTCGGCGAAGGCCCGGTTCATCACGACATCGCCGGTCAGGTAGTAGCGAATTTGAGGATGGTCGGTTCGCGCTTTGTCGAGCGTTGCACGGAGATAATCGGTGATCTCGATGACCGCCGAATCGGGGTTTTCCGGCAAAACGAAAGTGATGACCAACCCGCCGACCCGCCCGTCGCGGGACACCAGGCGGCCGGCAAGCTCGCTCGCGGACAACGCGATCGACTTGACACCCGCCAGCCCTGCGTCGTCCAGATCCCGCGCGTTTTCGACAAGCGGGCGGACGACCAGGTCGTCGCCGTCCGCTTCGCTATGGGTGTAGTTGGTGAGCGAGTCGACCCGGCTGGAATAGGGCGTTTCCCACCCCGCTTTGGTCAGCTCCTCGACCGCGCCGAGCGCCTCGCGGGTGAACACCGAGCCTTGTTGCGGCGCTATGGCGATCAGCGCGGCGTTGGATGTGGCGAATGTCGCCTCCAACGCGTCGAGCGCCTTGAGCTGGGGGTTGTCTGCCTCGAACAGGCTGCGATAGTCGTTCGTGACCCCGATGAATCGGGCGCCCCCCGTCATCGCCAGCATGAGCAGCGTGGCCAACACGAGGATCGGCCATCGATAGCGCAGAACGAGGGCGGCGTAGCGTTCGGATGATAGAGGGGTCATCGGCTTGACCGTCAACCGGAGGAAGCCGGTCGCACGACGTCGCAAGCACCGCATACCACGGGCTCGACATCGAGTGCTTTACATGATCGGGCATCTTGTAGCTCAACCCATGCTCATCGTACACCGAGATTTGGAGAAGTTGGGTAAAATTGTCCGACCTGACCAATTGTGCGCCCTTCAGCATTCTTTGAATGCGTCGAAACGACCGAGATTTGGAGAAGTTGGGTAAAATTGTCCGACCTGACCAATTGTGCGCCCTTCAGCATTCTTTGAATGCGTTGCTTCATCCGGAAGGCAAACAGAGTTGCAAAGCTGGAGTCGCTTGGAAACTCGAAACGACTGGCGAGCCGGTTTCCGATGAGCGCTCGCGAAAGGCGGTAGGCCAAACTCGTCAACTCCTTCTCCTGGGCCGGGTCCGTCACGCCGGCAACCGAAGGAATGGCCTGGATCAAACCGTTCGCCACGATTATCGAAGCGGAGTCGGGCGGCGGCTCGCACAAATAGCTGATCTTGTAAATTTCTTCCGCCTCCGCGGCGGTGGTATAGAGGATGGTCTCGGGTATCCCCATGAGATAACCGGAGTAGCGCCAGACAGCCATGACACTCTCTCTTTCTTCATGGCTGAAGCGCGCACCCACCTGCAGCGAATACTCCAACAGACGCTTGGAAAAGACGGAGATCGCAAAACCCAGATGCGCCGCGCTTACCGGCGTGCCCCAGGCTTCGTGATTCCAGTCCTCCGAATCGTTCAGCAGGGCCCTGATTCGAGCATGTATGAAGCGAATGCGCGTGGAGAGCTTCCAGCCGTCGTTTTCCCTGTACAAACCGCCGGGAAAGAAAATGTCCATCATGTGGCGGTTGTTCTGCTGCAGGCGTCTGGTGGTCGATGACACGCGCCCGGTGATGCTGAAAGACTTGGCGATCAGCGTCGAAAAGCCCTCCACGAGCACCCCCGTGACGAACGCGATGAGCATGAGATCCACGTTTGCGTGGAAGGCGCGAATCCCCGGACGGAGGGCGTCGTAGTCGAACCAGGGGGGAGGTTCGTCGAGAGACTCGATGAAATCGCTGAGGATTCTCGGCGCCTCGCGCAGAGCCTCTTCCTGCTGCTCTATTCCGGCCGCGATGAAGCGGTGTAGATCGGCGGGCGCATGGAAGAGAGTTCCTCCATGATCGGATCGAGCACGGGGTCCCCGATGGTGGTGTGCCTGACCTAGTTGTCGGCGCCTTCCCGGTCGACGGTGCGCGCCTTGGCGTAGCCGTCGACATATGCGGTCGGTATGTTTTCCATATGGGTCGCTCCATCCGATCGCTGAGCGCCGTTGGGCTGCCGCGCTCCAGCGTCGGATCCAGTCGTGCGTTTCCCGCTACGGCCCGCGAAGACCACGATACGCTACGCCAAGTGTAGAACCCGAATATACCGCTCTAGCCTGAGATAAAAGATAGATTTCGGCCCTCGGTAAGCGTCCTGTCCCAGCTTCGCCGTAATGCAGATGCCGGACAGGCTGGAGACGGCGCGCGCCTGCCGGCCACGGTCACGCCAGGCCGGCGGCGCGGACGGCGGCGAGGTAGCCGCGGCTGACCGGCGCCTCATGGCCGCCGGTAAGGTTCAGCACAATGCGGCCGTTCAAGCGATTCGCCCCGGTCACATGGTCCCGCGCGACCCAGTAGGACGGTGGACGCGCAACCCGCCGGCGCCCTCCAGCTCCGCCACCGCGTCGGCGAAGCGCATCAGCACCAGCGTCGAGCCGGCGGCGGTGAACGCCTCGACATAGTGATCCGCCATCCTGAGATAGACCAGATCGCGGCCGAGATGCGGCGGCAGCCGGTCGAGGAAGCGTGCGCTCGTCGCGGGCCATCCTGAGATAGGCGGTCGTTGCGGGGGCGGCGGCATCTATCCCGGTCGATAGCGTGCCGTCCCCGGCCTCCGGTTGCAGCCGGGCCAGCACGATGACCACGAGGAAGCTGATCGCCATCATCAGCACGGCGACGCCGAGATAGATCGTCGCCAGGGCGTTGTCGCCCTCGTAGCCCGGCCTGAACAGGATTTCCGCGGTGTGGACGACGCCGGTGCCGGGGACCGCCGCCGCGAGGGCGGCCCCGGCGATCGCCAGAGCGCCCGCCCATCGCGGCCCGGACGATGCGAGGCGGAGCGTCAGGATCACGACACTGCCGCAGACCAGCCAGTTGGCGCCGAGCGCCAGCGTCCAGTAGCCCAGGCGACTGCCGGCGCCGATCGAATCGTAGGTGCCGAAGGGGCCGATCAGCGTGAACAACCCGACAAGACAGGCGAGTACCGCCGCCTGGACGATGAACGACCGGGCGCCGAGCAATTCACGATGCGTGAACGACAAATCCAGCAACTGACGAAACGATCCGGTGCATCCGCGTAACCGACAATGACTTGCCACCCGGGCGCGATCAACACTGCTGGCGTTGAACAGCCAGGGGACCGAAAACGATGACCCACATCTCGAGAACCATCGCGCTGGGCGGGGCCGCCGCTCTCCTGATCGCGGCCAGCGCGGCCGCCGCCGATCTGGAAGTCACGGTCAGCGGCATGCGGTCGACAGAGGGCCATGCCCGCGTCGCCGTTCACAAGCGCGTTTCCGGCGTCGCGTTTCCGGGGGGCGGCGTCGTCGCGGCAACCTGGCGCCCGGCCGGCACCGGAAAAATCCGCTTCGTCTTCGCCGGCCTGCCGCCGGGGGACTATGCCGTTGCGGCGTTCCACGACGCCGACGGCGACGGAAAGCTGGCCCAGAACATGGTGGGCATGCCGACCGAGGGCTTCGGATTTTCCAACGGCGCAATGGGGTTCATGGGCCCGCCGGGCTTCGACAAGGCGGCCGTGACCGTCGGCGCCAGGGACGGCCGGGTCTCGGTCGCCGTGCCGATCGCCTATCCGGGGGGCTGACGAAATGAAGATCGAACTCTCGCGCCGCGCGGCGCTCCGCGCGCTCGCCGGGCTGCCTGCCCTGATGGCGGCGGGCGCCGCCGCCGGGACAAGGGAGGATTTCGCGCAAGCGATCGCCCGGGACCCCCGGCTGATCGCCTTCGCGACCGCGCGGGCGGAGACCCTCGCCGCCCCGCTGGAGACGGTGAGCGGCCGGCTTCCCGCCGGCCTCGCGGGCGTCTTATGGCGCAACGGCCCGGCCGAGCATGAGCGCTTCGGCCGGCGCTACCGCCACTGGTTCGACGGCGACGGGATGGTCCAGGCATACCGCTTCGCCGATGGAAGCGCGACCCATCGCGCGCGCATCCTGGACACCCCGAAGCGGCGCCGCGAAACCCGCGCCGGCAAGCGCATCCTGCCGGCCTTTGGAACCCCGGGCCCGGAAATGCTGCTCGGTCCCGACGACATGAACGTCGCGAACACCGCCATGCTCGCCCATGCCGGGCGGCTGATGGCGTTGTGGGAGGGGGGATCGGCGCTGGCGGTCGATCCCGCAACCCTCGCCGCCGGAGAGTTCGTGGCGTGGCGTCCGGATCTCGCCGGGCTGCCGTTCTCCGCCCATCCCAAGGTCGAGCCGGACGGGACGCTGTGGAATATCGGCTTCGTCACCCGGCCGCGCCCGGCCCTGCTGCTCTACCGGATCGACCGGAGCGGGCGGAAGGTCGCGGCGAGCCTCCTCGATGCCGGACCGATGGGCATGGCGCACGATTTCGTGGTGACGGCCAGACACCTCGTCGTTCTGCTGACCCCGTTCGTGGTCGAGCCGGATCGGCTGTCATCGGGCCATACCAGCTTTCTCGAGTCCCATGCATGGCGGCCCGGGCTCGGCACCCGCGTCGTGGTCGTCGACAAGAACACGCTCGAACCCGTGCGGCGCCATCGATTGCCGCCCGGCTTCCACTTCCACCACGGAAATGGCTGGGAAGAGCCGGACGGGACGATCCGCCTCGATCTGTGCCAGGCGCCCGACCCGGGCTTCGTGACCGGGGATCTGCGCGCCGTCATGCGCGGCGCTCTGGGATTCCCGTCGCCGCAGCCCCGCTACCGCAGCGTCGTCCTGCGCCCCGGGGGCGGTGCCGGGATCGAGGACGCGGCGCCCGGCGTCGCCGAGTTCCCGCGCATCGACCCGCGCCTCACCGGGCGGCGCCACCGTAAGGTTTTCGCGCTCACCGGCAGCGGCGCGGAGGACGGCTGGCCGCTCCGTTCGGTCGCCCGCCTCGATTCGGAACGGGGCGCGACGGACGCCTGGGCCTACCCGCGGCACCAGATCCCCGAGGAGCACGTCTTCGCGGCGCGAGGCCCAGGCGAGGGCGAGGGCTGGCTGATCGGCCCCTATATCGATGCGAGGCGGCAGGCCGCCGGGCTCAACGTGTTCGAGGCCGCCCGCATCGCCGACGGCCCGCTGTGGCAGGGCATCCTCCCCTACCCGCTGCCGCTCGCGCTGCACGGGATGTTCGAAACCGCCTGACCCGGGCCGGCGGGCCGCATCGCGCCGATCGCAAGGCGCGGCTTCAAAAAAAACCAATACATGGCATTATTGCCGTGGCATCGGGTCAGGCGGCGTGAGCCGCCTGACCCCCGGCCCGGTATTGGGGGCCGGCGGTAAATTCGTTTGGGCGTTTTGCGGTATCGGCAAACCTATTTCGAAGGAGACCGGAGATGAGACGTTTTCTCTTGGCTTCCGCGGCGGCGGCGATGGTGGTTTCGGCCGCGCAGGCGGACATGAAGGTGGGCGTGCTGCTGGGCTTCACCGGACCGATCGAATCGCTGACCCCTAACATCGCGGCCGCGGCGGAGCTGGCGATGAAGGAGGCGACAGAGTCCGGCCAGTTCCTCGGCGGCAAGAAGGTGATCCCGGTGCGCGGCGATTCCACCTGCGTGGATGCCGGGGCGGCGCAGGCGGCGGCCGAACGTCTGATCACCTCGGACAAGGTCGCGGCCATCATGGGCGCCGACTGCTCGGGCGTCAGCATCGCGGTGGCCAACAACGTGGCCGTGCCCAACGGCGTGGTCATGGTTTCGCCATCGGCCACCTCGCCGGCGATCACCACGCTCAAGGACAAGGGCTATTTCTTCCGCACCGCGCCTTCCGACGCGCGCCAGGGACAGGTGCTGGCCCAGGTGGCCAAGGCGCGCGGCATCAAGGAGATCGCCGTCACCTACACCAACAACGACTACGGCAAGGGGCTGTCGAACTCGTTCTCCAACGCCTTCAAGGCGGAAGGCGGCAAGGTCGCGCTGGCGGCGGCGCATGAGGACGGCAAGGCCGATTACGCGGCCGAGGTCGGCGCGCTGGCCGCGTCCGGAGCGGAGCATCTGGCGGTGTTCGGCTATGTCGACAAGGGCGGCAAGGGGATCATCCAGGCGTCGCTCGACGCCGGCGCGTTCGACAAGTTCATCCTGGCCGACGGGATGGTGGGCGAATCCCTGATCAAGGCCATCGGCAAGGCGCTGAACGGTTCCGTCGCCACCGCGCCGGGCTCGGATTCGCCCAACGCCAGGAAGTTCCAGGAGGCCGCGAAGAAGGCCGGAGTCAAGGGCGAGGAACCGTTCGCCGCGGAGGGTTATGACGCGGCGGCGCTGATCATACTCGCCGCGCAGGCCGCGGGCTCGACGGATCGGGCGGCGATCCGGTCGAAGATCCTCGAAGTCGGCAACGCGCCCGGCGAGAAAATCGGCCCGACCGAGCTGGCCAAAGGTCTGAAGCTGCTCGCCGATGGCAAGGCGATCGACTACCAGGGGGCGACGGATGTCGAGCTGACGAACGCCGGCGACGCCTCCGGCAGCTACAAGGAATACGAGGTCAAGGACGGCAAGTTCACCACCGTCAGGATCCACTGACCCGGCAGCGGAACGGGGAGCGGCCCGGCAGGTTCCGCCGGGCCGCTCCCCGCCATCGTGTATAGCGCGGCAAAGGGGCCCGCATGATCCGCGTGGTCGACCTGCACAAGCATTTCGGCGGCGTGCGGGCCGTCGACGGCGCCAGCCTCGAAATCGAGGAGGGCGCGATCACCGGGCTGATCGGGCCCAACGGCGCCGGCAAGACCACCCTGTTCAACGTCATCGCCGGGGTCTATCCGCCGACCTCCGGACAGGTCTATCTCGGCGGCGAGGAGATCACCGGGTTCCGGCCCCACCAGCTCTACCGCAGGGGCATGGTGCGGACCTTCCAGATCGCGCAGGAATTCGCCACGCTGACCGTGATCGAGAATTTGATGGCGTCGGTCGGCGGCCAGACCGGCGAGAGCCTGATCGGCGCCTGGCTGCGGCGCGACCGGGTGCGCGCGGAGGAAGCGGAGATCCGGCGCCGGGCCGAGGAGGTGATCGAATTCCTCAACCTCGGCGAGGTCGCCTTGCAGGCGGCCGGCGATCTGTCGGGCGGCCAGAAGAAGCTGGTCGAGCTCGCCCGGGTGATGATGACCGGCGCCAAGGTGGTCCTGCTCGACGAGATCGGCGCCGGAGTCAACCGCACGCTCCTGCGGTCGATTTCCGGCGCCATCCTCAGGCTCAATATCGAGCACGGGTACACGTTCTGCCTGATCGAGCACGACATGGATCTGGTTTCGCTGCTCTGCGATCCGGTCATCGTGATGACCGAAGGGAAAGTGCTCACCCAGGGTCCCGCCCTGGATGTCCGGGCCGACGAGCGGGTCATCGAGGCCTATCTCGGCACCCGGTCGCGGGACCGCCGGGACGCGCCGGCGGGCTCCGGATGAGCTACCTCGCCGGCGCGGACATGCATGGCGGGTATGGCGGCGCCGACATCTTGCGCGGCTGCAGCGTCTCGGTCGAAAAGGGCGAGATCGTCGTGATCGTCGGCCCCAACGGGGCCGGCAAGTCGACCGCCATGAAGGCGTTGTTCGGCATGGTGCGGCTGCGCGAGGGAGAGGTGCGCCTCGGCGGCCAGGCCATCGACCGCCTGACGCCGCAGGACCGCGTCAAGCGGGGCATGGCCTTCGTGCCGCAGACCGGCAACATCTTCGCGACCCTGACGGTCCAGGAAAACCTCGAAATGGGCGCCTTCCTGCGCCGCGACGACATCTCGGGCAGCATGGAGCGCGTCTTCGCCCTGTTTCCCGTGCTGGAGGAGAAGCGCCGCCAGCTCGCCGGCGAGTTGTCCGGCGGCCAGCGCCAGCAGGTCGCGATCGGGCGCGCGCTGATGACCGAGCCCGACGTGCTGATGCTCGACGAGCCCACCGCCGGGGTGTCGCCGATCGTCATGGACGAGCTGTTCGACCGGATCCTCGAAATCCGCCGCGCCGGCATCGCCATCCTGATGGTGGAGCAGAACGCCCGCCAGGCGCTCGCCATCGCGGATCGCGGCTTCGTGCTGGTGACCGGGAAGAACCGCTTCACCGACTCAGGGCAGGCGCTTCTTGCCAACCCCGAAGTCCGGCGCTCGTTCCTGGGCGGGTAAGATGCTGGCCGACCTCGCCAACGCGCTGATCCTGCTCGCAAATTTCGTCGTCGTTCCGGCCATCGCCTACGGCTCCCAGCTCGCTCTGGGAGCGCTCGGAATCACTTTGGTCTACGGCATTCTGCGCTTCGCCAATTTCTCTCATGGCGATTTGATGGCGTTCGGCACCATGTTCGCGGTCCTGGCGACCTGGCAGTTGCAGGGCTGGGGGATCGGGCTCGGCCTGCTGCCGACGGCGTTGCTCGCTTTGCCGGTCGCCATCGCGGCGACCGTCATCGCCGCGCTGGCCGCCGACCGGGCGGTGTTCCGGTTCTACCGAATCAGGCGCAGCTCGCCGATGGTGCTGTCGATCGCCTCGGTCGGGGTGATGTTCGTGCTGAACGGGCTGGTCCGGGTGGTCATCGGCCCCGACGACCGGTCGTTCACGGACGGCGCGCGCTACCTCCTGAACGCGCGCGAGTTCAAGACCCTGACCGGCTTCCCCGAGGGCGTGTCGGTGCGCAGCTCCCAGGTCCTGACCCTCGCCATCGCCGTGGTCGCGGTGGCGTTGCTGTTCTGGTTCCTGCAACGCACCCGCGCGGGCAAGGCGATGCGCGCCTATTCGGACAATGAGGATCTGGCGCTGCTCTCGGGCGTCGAGCCCGACCGGGTGGTGCTCACCACCTGGGTGATCGCGGCCTCGCTCGCCGCCATCGCCGGCACGCTTTTCGGGCTCGACAAGAGCTTCCAGCCCTTCACCTATATGCAGCTTCTGCTGCCGATGTTCGCCGCTGCGATCGTCGGCGGCATCGGCCAGCCCCACGGCGCCATCGCGGGCGGGTTCCTGGTCGCCTTTTCCGAGATCGCGATCACCTACCCCTACCGCAAGTTCCTGCGCTACCTCCTGCCCGAGGATCTGCAGCCCGACGGGCTGGTGCAGCTCCTGTCGACCGATTACAAGCTCTCCGTCTCCTTCGTCATCCTGGTGGTGGTCCTGCTCTGGCGGCCGACCGGGCTGTTCCGGGGGCGCCTCCTGTGAGCGCGGGCGCGCGCGCCGCCGCCGGTTTCGCCACGATCGCCGCGGCGCTGCTGGCGGTCGGCTTCGGCCAGTCCTGGGCGGTCAGCCTGGCGATCCTCAATCTCTGCCTGATCTCGGCCGTCATGGCGCTCGGCGTCAATATCCAGTGGGGCTATGCCGGGCTGTTCAATGTCGGGACGATGGCCTTCGCCGCGCTCGGCGGCCTCGCGGCGGTGCTGGTTTCAGAGTCGCCGGTGCCGGCGGCCCTGGCGGCCGGCGGCGCGGATCTGCTGCTCGCGGCGCTCGCGGCCGCTGCGACGGCCGGCATCGTCTGGCTGGTCTACCGCAATTTGCCACGCGGCAGGCTGCGCAGCGCCGGCGTGGTGGCCGCGGTGGCGGGCGGGTATTTCGCAATCGCCGCCTTCTTCGATCCCGCGGTGGTGGCGATCGAGGCGGTCGACCCGTCGACCAGCGGCTATCTCGGCGGGTTGGGCCTGCCGATCATCCTGTCCTGGGCGGTCGGCGGGCTGTTCGCCGCCGCCGGCGCCTATGTGATCGGCCGCATCGCGCTCGGGCTGCGCGCGGACTACTTCGCCATCGCCACGCTCGGCATTTCCGAGATCGTCATCGCCGTCCTGAAGAACGAGGACTGGCTCGCCCGCGGGGTGAAGAACGTGACCGGGCTCGACCGGCCGGTGCCCTACGAGATCGACCTCCAGCAGGCCGGCTGGTTCCATGAGCTGGTGCGGTCGCTCAACGCGGGCGCGCTCTCCGCCCTGCCCGAGCCCGGTCAGGAAGCGCTGCTGCGCCAGCTGACGATCGAGGCGTCCGGCATCTTCGTCAAGCTCTGCTATGCCGGGCTGTTCACCGCCGTCCTGGTGATAATCCTGCTGCTCAGCGAGCGCGCGCTGCGCTCGCCCTGGGGGCGGATGATGCGGGCGATCCGCGACAACGAGACGGCGGCCGAGGCGCTCGGCAAGGACGTCTACCGCCGCCACATGCAGGTCTTCGTGATCGGCTCGGCGGTGGTGGGCGTGGCGGGGGCGATGCTGGTCACGCTCGACGGGCAGTTCACCCCCAACAGCTACCATCCGATGCGCTTCACCTTCCTGATCTGGGTGATGGTGATCGTCGGCGGGTCGGGCAACAATCTGGGCGCGGTCCTCGGCGGCTTCATCGTCTGGCTGAGCTGGATCGAGGCCGAGCCGCTGGCGCTCTGGGCCGTCGACGCCCTGACCGCGGCGATGGCGCAGGACGATCCGCTGCGCCTCCATCTGGTCGAGGCGGCGGCCCATGTGAGACCGATCCTGATGGGGTCGATCCTGCTCCTGGTGATGCGCTTCAGCCCGCGCGGCGTGGTGCCGGAGACCGTGGGGCGGTGAGGGGCTGAGGATTTTCCGGGCCGGTGGCCGCGCAATCGGTCGAAAAACGAATCCGCGCTGCGCGTCGGTTGAAGAATTATAGCGGATACGCTATATAATCGGCATGGAATGGACGGTCGAAACCGTTGCGGCCGTCGACGCCGAAATCGAGGCCCTGCCGGTGGCGCTACGCGCCCGGCTGGTTCGTCTTCTGGAGACGGTGGAGAATGTCGGCCTGGAGGCGCTACGGGCACCGCACGTCAGGCATCTCGAGGGCAAGCTGTGGGAGCTGCGGGTCAGGGCGGAAGGCGGTATCGCCCGGGGGATCTATGTGACGGCGACTGGCCGGCGGATGGTGGTTTTGCACGTCTTCGCGAAGAAGTCTCGCAAGACACCGCGCCGTGCGCTCGAGACGGCCAGGGAACGGATGAAGCAGGTGACGCGATGACGAAGTTGACGGAACTGAAGAAGCGCTTCATGGGGGATCCGGAGTTCCGGGAGGAATACGCGCGGGCCGACGAGGAGTACGCCCTGGTCGAAGCGCTGGTCCGCGCCCGGACGGCGGCGAAGCTCACGCAGGCGGAGGTCGCCAAGCGGCTCGGCACGACGCAGTCGGCGATTGCGCGGCTGGAGGGAGGCCGGGTGTCGCCCTCGTTCACCACGCTGCGCCGCTATGCCGAAGCGACCGGCACCCGGCTGACGGTGGGCCTAGTGCGGACCGACGGGTGACATGTCCGAGGCCGGCGCGGCGCAGGGTTGCGCGGGCTTCCTCCTCCATCGAGCGGCCGTTCCCGGCGGCGCGCACGCGCAGCCGGCGCTTCGGCCCGTCGTCGAGGTTGCGGATCGTGATGCTCGCCATCGCCGGCAACCGGTCGCTACTCCTCGCGGACGATGCGCCCCTCGATCGCGGGGGAGACCGTGCCGGCGGCGGCGATGCTGTCGATCACCTGCCCCGCCGTCAGCCCGCCCGACCGGGAATCGATCAGCATTTCGCCTGACCGCAACGCCGTGTAGCCGTCGCCTCCGCGCGCGAGAAAATCGACGGTGGCGAGCGTATAGGTCGCGCCGGGGTCGAGCGGCTTGCCGCCCACCGTGACCCGGGTCACCCGCGCGCCGGCGGGCTTCCGGGGGTCGAAGGCGAAGGCGAGGCCGGAGACCTGCGGGAACCGGCCGGCGCCGCGCCCCAGCCGGCTGACGCCGTGCTCCAGCGCCTGCCTGAGCTGCGCGGCCGTCAGGCGGAGCTTCACCGTCCTGTTGCCGAAGGGGAGTTCGGTCAGCACCAGCTTGCGGGTGAGCTTCGCGCCGGCGGGGTAGGTCGTGTCGCCGCGGATGCCGCCGCCATTGATCAGCGCGACATCGCTCCGTGTCGCCGCGCGCATCGCATCGGCGGCCAGATTGCCGAACGCGGTCTCCCCCGTCCGCACCGAGGCGCGCCTGGTGTCGAGCGCCGTCGCGGTCTCGCCGATGACCGAACCGAGATCCCGGTCGAGCCGTTCCCGGTACGCCGCGACCCGGGCGGCCACTGCGGCATCGCCGGCGATGCCGGCGGTGGAGCGCAGGCGGAAGCCCGGGCTCCAGACGACAACCGGGGCGTCGCGGCCCTCCTTGCGGTCGATGGTGAGATCGAGGATGCCGACATGGCGCCCTTGCGAGCCCGCCTTCATCACCGCCTGGCGCCCATCGTGGCGGGCGAGCAACAGGTGGTCGTGCCCGCCGAGCACGATATCGATCCGCTTGACGGCGCCGAGCAGCGCGAGATCGCCGCCGATCCCGTTATGGGTGAGCGCGATGACCAGGTCCGCCCCGGCGCTCCATAGTTCCCGCGCCAGCGCGGCGCCGACATCCGCCATCGGCGCGAAGGAGACGTCCGGGCCGGGGCTCGAAATCTCGGCGGTCTCGGGCGTCACCAGCCCGAGGAAGCCGATCCTGTAGCCGCCCTTCTCCACCACCGTCGTGGCGCGGGTTCCGGGAAACCCGGCCTTTCCCTTGTAGCGGACATTGCCGGCGAGCCAGGTCATGCGCGATTCCGACAGGCGTTGGCGCAGCACCTCGGGGCCGAAATCGAATTCGTGGTTGCCGAGCACCCCGATATCGAACCCGACGGCGTCGGCGAGCGCGATCATGTGCGCGCCCTTGTCGATGCCGGACATCAGCGACGGCGAGATCATGTCGCCGCCGAAGGTGACGATGGCATGACCGCCCGCCGCCGCCGCCCGGGCGCGCTCGTCGGCGACCACCGCGGCGATCCGCGCCGCCCCGCCCGCCCCCTCGCTGCCGGCCATCCGGTCCCAGTCGTTGACGTGCACGATGGTGAGGGAGAGGGGCTCGGCGGTGCCCGGGAGCGGTGCCGTGCCCAGGACGAGGGCGACTGCGGCGGCAACGAAAAATCGCTTCAGGCTATGGGGTTTGTGCATGGGTCACTCCGGGTTCTTCCGGGAAACGGGTTCGCGAGGCAGCCGTGCCCCCTGCAACCGAGCGCCAACCTAGGTCGGCCGGCGCGCCGCCGGCAAGGCCGGTGGAGCGCGCCCGCCCTTCGATACGCCCCCTTTCGGGGGCTACTCAGGGTGAGGGATTCTTGTCCTCATCCCGAGTAGGCGCGTCAGCGCCGTATCGAGGGACGCGCGTTGACTTCCCGCAGGGGCGTCATGACACTCCGGGCACTCGACGGGAGGACATCGCCATGAGAACAAAAATTGGCCTGGCCGCGCTGGCGCTGGCGCTGGCGCTCGCGGCCGCACCGGCCGGGGCGAAGGAGCTCCGCTTCGCATTCCAGGGCGACGCGGATTCGATGGACCCCTATACGCTGAACGAGACCTTCACCCTGGGCTTCCTCGGCAACATCTATGAGGGGCTGATCCGGCGCGGGCCCGACCTTGCGATCGAGCCGGCGCTCGCCGAGCGCTGGGAGATCGTGGCGCCCGACCGCTGGCGCTTCCATCTGCGCCGCGGCGTGAAGTTCCACGAGGGCGAGGATTTTTCCGCCGACGACGTGCTGTTCTCCGCCGACCGGGTGCGGGCCAAGGGCTCGGACCTCACCACCCGCCTCGCCGGCGTCAAGGAGGTCGTGAAGGTCGACGCCCACACCGTCGACTTCCTGACCGAGACGCCCAACCCCATCCTCCATGTCGAATGGGGGAGCTGGAGCATCATGTCGAAGTCCTGGTCGGAGAAGCACAACGCCGCCACGCCCGAGGCGCTGTCGGGCGACCAGGAGAAATTCACCACCCGCCACGCCAATGGCACCGGCCCGTTCCGCCTGGTGAGCCGGGAAGCCGGGGTGAGAACGGTGGCCGAGCCCAACCCCGGCTGGTGGGACAGCGCGAGGCGCGAGCACAACCTCACCAAGGTGACCTTCACCCCCATCGCCTCGGACGCCACAAGGGTGGCGGCGCTGCTGTCAGGCCAGGTCGACATGGCCTACCCCATCCCGGTCCAGGACATAAAGCGCATCGACAGGAACTCCGGCACGCGGATGCTGGTGGGGCCCGAGCTCCGCACCATCTTCCTCGGCATGGACCAGTTCCGCGACGAGCTCCTCTATTCCGACGTCAAGCGCAGGAACCCGTTCAAGGACAGGCGGGTGCGCGAGGCGGTCTACCGGGCGATCGACATCCAGGCGATCCGCCGCAAGGTCATGCGCGACCTCGCCAACCCCTCGGCGATGATGATCGGACCCGGCATCAACGGCTTCAGCACGGAGTTCAAGCGCCTCTCTTACGACCCCAAGCGGGCCAGGGAGCTGCTGCGGGAAGCGGGGTACGGCGACGGGTTCGAAATCGGCATGGACTGCCCCAACGACCGCTACGTCAATGACGAGGCGATCTGCCAGGCGGCGGTCTCGATGCTCGCCAAGATCGGCATCAGGGTGAAGCTCAACGCCCAGCCCAAGGCCAAGTATTTCCCCAAGATCCTGGCGCCCAGGGTCGATACCAGCTTCTATTTGCTGGGCTGGACGCCGGGCAGCTTCGATTCCTGGAACCCGCTCTACAATTTGCACGGCTGCCCGCGCATCGGCGGGGACGGCGCGATCTGGCCGGAGGGCGCGCGCAACCGGATCTCCAACGGCAAGTTCAACCTCGGCGGCTATTGCAACCCCAAGGTCGACGCGCTGGCGGCGCGGGTCCTGGCGGAGACCGACAAGGGCAAGCGCGACCGGCTGATCGCCGAGGCCTGGTCGATGACGATCTCCGATCTCGCTTATGTCCCGCTGCATCAGCAGGCGCTCGCCTGGGGCGTGCGCGACAGCGTCACCCTGGCGCAGCGCCCCGACAACCAGTTCGCCTGGCGCCACGTGCGGGTCGAGTAGCCCGGCCGCCGGCCCGGCCCCGATGCCGAGCGCCCGGCCGTGATCGCGCTTGTCCTGCGCCGGCTGCTGCAATCGGTGGTCGTCATGCTGGCGGTCGCGCTGGTCGGCTTCACCCTGTTCCGCTATGTCGGCGACCCGGTGGTCCAGATGGTCGGGCAGGAGACCTCGCTGGAAGAGCGCGCGGCGCTTCGCGAGCAGCTCGGGCTCAACGATCCGGTGGTCGTCCAGTTCGCCCGCTATGTCGGCGACATCGCAAACGGCCGGTTCGGGATCTCGTATGCCATCGACCGCCCGGTCGCCGAGCTGATCGCCGAACGCCTGCCGGCGACGCTGGAGCTGAGCCTCATCGCCGCCCTCTACGCGCTGCTGGTCGGCATCCCGATGGGGGTCTATACCGCGCTCCACCCGACCCGGTTTCTCACCAAGGCGTTTCTCGCGATCTCGCTGATCGGCATCTCGCTCCCCACCTTCTTCATCGGCATCCTCCTGATCCTGGTCTTCGGCGTCTGGCTCGGCCTGCTGCCGACCTTCGGCCGGGGCGAGGTGGTCGATCTCGGCTGGTGGACCACCGGGCTGCTGACGGCGAGCGGCTGGAAGTCGATCCTGATGCCGGCCTTCACGCTGGGCATGTTCCAGCTCACGCTGATCATGCGGCTGGTGCGCTCGGAAATGCTGGAGGTGCTGCGCACCGACTACATCAAGTTCGCGCGCGCCCGGGGCCTCACCGACCGGGCGGTCAATTTCGGCCACGCGCTGAAGAACACGCTGGTCCCGGTCATCACCATCACCGGGCTCCAGCTCGGCTCGATCATCGCGTTTGCGATCATCACCGAGACCGTCTTCCAGTGGCCCGGCATGGGGCTCTTGTTCCTGCAGGCGATCCAGTTCGCCGACATCCCGGTGATGGCGAGCTATCTGGTGCTGATCGCGCTGTTCTTCGTGGTCATCAACCTCGCGGTCGACATCCTCTATTTCGTGGTCGACCCCCGGCTGCGCATCGACCGCGGGGCGGAATAGGCCTTGGCCTCCCTGGCACAGTTCCGGCGGGCGGTGGCGCGGCTTCGCGACCACGATCTCTGGTACGACTTCACCGGCTCGCGGATCGCGGTGGCGGCGGCGTTGGTCACCGCGGCGATCGTGCTGGCCGCCCTGTTCGCGCCCTGGATCACGCCGCAGAACCCGTTCGACCCGGCCGAGCTCGAATTGCTCGACGCCTTCACCCCGCCGGTCTGGCAGGAGGGCGGCGACTGGCGCTTCTTACTCGGCACCGACGACCAGGGGCGCGACCTCTATTCGGCGATGCTCTACGGCGCCCGCGTATCGCTGCTGGTGGGCTTCGCCTCGGTGCTGCTGGCAGCCTCGATCGGCGTGACGCTCGGGCTCGTCGCCGGCTATGCCGGGGGCGCGGTCGACGCGGCGATCATGCGCGTCGCCGACGTGCAGATCAGCTTCCCGGCGATCCTCGTCGCGCTGCTGATCGACGGCGTGCTGCGCGGCATCCTGCCCCGCGAGCGCCATGACGAGCTTGCCCTCTATGTCCTCGTCGTCGCCATCGGCGCCTCGGGCTGGGTGCAGTTCGCGCGCACCGTGCGCGGCTCCACCCTGGTGGAGAAGAACAAGGAATACGTCCAGGCGGCGCGGGTGATCGGGGTCCGCCCCGCCGCCATCATGCTGCGCCATATCCTGCCCAACGCGATGGGGCCGGTGCTGGTGATCGCCACCATCGGCCTCGCGGTGGCGATCCTGACCGAAGCCACGCTCTCCTTTCTCGGCGTCGGCGTGCCGCCGACCCGGCCCTCGCTCGGCACGCTGATCGATATCGGCCAGGACTTCCTGTTCTCCGGCGAGTGGTGGATCGTGGTGTTCCCGGGCGTGCTGCTGGCGGCGCTGATCCTGGCCGTGAACCTGCTCGGCGACTGGCTGCGCGATGCGTTCAACCCAAAGCTCCGCAGGGGGGTCGCGCGGTGACCCCGCTGCTCGAAGTCGAGGATTTGCGGGTCGAGTTCCCGACCCGCCGGGGCACGCTGGTCGCCGTCGACGGGGTGTCGTTCGCCATCGCCAAAGGCGAGGTGCTCGGCATGGTCGGCGAATCGGGCGCCGGCAAGTCGCTCACCGGCAACGCCATCATCGGCCTCCTGGAGCCGCCGGGGCGCATCGCCGCCGGCACAATCCGCTTCGCCGGACGGCGCATCGACGGGCTCGCCCATGAGGAGATCCGCCGCATCCGCGGCCGCCAGATCGGCGCCATCTTCCAGGACCCCCTGACCAGCCTGAACCCGCTCTACACCGTCGGCGAGCAGATCGTCGAGACCATCCTCACCCATCTCGACATCGGCTCGCGCGCGGCGCGCCGGCGGGCGCTGGAGCTCCTGGGCGAGGTCGGCATTCCGGCCGCCGGCGAGCGCATCGACCACTACCCGCACCAGTTTTCCGGCGGCATGCGACAGCGCGTGGTGATCGCGCTGGCGCTCTGCGCCGAGCCGGAGCTGATCATCGCCGACGAGCCGACGACGGCGCTCGACGTGTCGATCCAGGCGCAGATCATCCGCCTCCTGAAAAGCCTCAGCGCGGAGCGTGGGACATCGGTGCTGCTGATCACCCACGACATGGGGGTGATCGCCGAGACCGCGGACCGGGTCGCGGTGATGTATGCCGGGCGGATCGCCGAGATCGGGCCGGTGCGCGAGGTGCTCAAAGCCCCGCTCCACCCCTATACGAAGGGCCTGATGGAGGCGATCCCGGCGGTCGGGCGCGATGTCGCGAGCCTCGCCCAGATCGACGGGGCGATGCCGAGGCTGCACGAGATCCCGGCCGGCTGCGCGTTCCATCCGCGCTGCCCGAGCGTCGTCGCCGGCTGCGACCGCGACCGCCCCGGGCTCGCGCCCAACCGGGGATCCGAGGTCGCCTGCTGGCTCTATCGCGACCGCCCGAGCGGGGGTGCCGCGGCCGATGGCTGATGCGCCCTCCCCCCTCGTCGAAATCGCCGGGCTGGTGCGCTATTTCGACGTGTCGCCGCCGCTCCTCAACCGCGCCATCGAGGGCAGCGGACGGCGGATCGTGAAGGCGGTCGACGGCGTCGGCTTTGCCATCGCGCGCGGCGAGACCTTCGCGCTGGTCGGCGAATCGGGCTGCGGCAAATCGACGGTGGCGCGGCTCATCGTCGGGCTGCATGCGCCCACCGCCGGCTCGATCCGCTTCGCGGGCACCGAGCTTTCCGGGCGCGACGCCAATCTCGCCGCGACGCGGCGGCGCATGCAGATGATTTTTCAGGACCCCTACGCCTCGCTCAACCCGCGCTGGCGGGTGCGCGACATCGTCGGCGAGCCGATCCGCCACAACCGGCTGCTCGCCGACCGCGCCGCCATCGGCGAGCGGGCGGGCCAACTGCTCGCCCGGGTCGGGCTGTCGCCGCGCGACGGGGAGAAATACCCGCACGAATTCTCGGGCGGGCAGCGCCAGCGGATTTCCATCGCCCGGGCGCTCGCGGGAGAGCCCGAATTCATCGTCTGCGACGAGCCGACCTCGGCGCTCGACGTCTCGGTCCAGGCGCAGATCCTCAACCTGATGAAGGCGCTGCAGCGCTCGCTCGGGCTGACCTATCTGTTCATCTCGCACGACCTCGCGGTGGTCTACCACGTCTCCGACCGGGTGGCGGTGATGTATCTCGGGCGGATCTGCGAGCTCGCCGATACGGGCACGCTGTTCGCCCGCCCGCGCCATCCCTATACGCGGCTGCTGCTCGACACCATCCCCGACCTCGCGATGAGCGGCCGGGAGCGGGGGCCGGTCGCGGGCGAGGTGCCGAGCCCGATCGACCCGCCCGCCGGCTGCGCCTTCCACCCGCGCTGCCCGCACGCCGATGCGCGCTGCCGCAGCGAACGGCCGGAGCTTAAGAGCGTCGACGGCGCGCAGGTCGCGTGCCACGCGGTGGAGGAAGGCCGGCTTTCCTGAGGCTCCAACCCACCCCTCACCCTGAGTAGCGGCGCTGCCGCGTATCGAAGGGCGCCGTCGTCAGTCGGCGAACAGATTGCCGAACTTGGCGGTCACCCGGGCTTCGAGCTCAGCGCTGTTGCGCACCACCGCCGGGAAATCGTCGCCGCGCGCGAAGGGCTTGCAGGCATCGACCACCACACGGGCGTTGCGCCGGTCGTCATGGCTGTAGCACATCGGGTCGAGATGGGTGCTCCAGCCGCCGCGGATCACCTCCAGCCCCTCGCGCGGGTCGCAGCGGGTGCACATCGCCCACAGCACGTCGTTCATGTTGGACGGGTCGATGTCCTCGTCGACCACCACCACCCAGCGATTGGCGTAGGCGCCGGCATGGCATTGCGAGGCGATCATCCCGGCCTGCTTGGAGTGTCCCCCGTACATCTGCTTGATCGAGACGGTGAGCCACATCCGGCTGCCGCCCGCCTCATGCGCCCACACCCCCCTGACCTCGGGGACGCCGGCGGCCTCGAGCTGGTTCCACACCGCGCCGCAGCGATAGGTGCCGCGGTAGAAGGTGTCGTCGTTGGGCGGCACGCCGGGGATGGCGCCCATGAGGATCGGGTCGTCGCGATGCATGAAGGTCTCGATGCGGATGGCGGGCTCGGCGTGCATGTCGCCGGCGTAGTACCCCGCCCACTCGCCGAACGGCCCCTCGTCGACCAGATCGTCGCGGCTGACGAACCCCTCGAAGGCGATCTCGGCATTGGCCGGCACCGGGAGCCCGGTCCTCGGCATGTTGATGATCTGCACCGCCTCGCCCAGCAGCCCGCCGGCGCAGTCGTACTCGTTCGCGCCGTGCGGCATCTCGAGCCCGGCGACCATGAACAGCGCCGGGTGCATGCCGGCGACCACGGCGACCGGGCAGCGCTCGCCGCGCTCGAAATACTTGTTCATGATCATGTTGCCGTGCTTGCCCCTGGACACCATGACCGAGGCGGTCCTCGCGTCATGCGCCTGGACCCGGTAGGCGCCGTAATTGATCCAGCCAGAATCCGGGTCCTGCATCACCACCATGCAGGCGGTGCCGATATAGTAGCCGCCGTCGCGCTCGTGCCAGCGCGGCGACGGGATGGCGGTGATGTCGATGTCGTCCCCCTCGAACACGTTTTCGTTGAGCGGGCCGCCATTGACCTCGACGGGGGTGTGGACCGGCTGGTCGCGCATATAGTCGCGCCAGTAATTGACCAGCGCCACCTCGGGCGTGTCGATGGGCAGCCCGAGCGCGATGTTGATGCGCGGCACCGAGGTCAGGATGTTGGCGAGCACCCGGTGGCCCTTGGGGTAGCCCGGCACCTCGTCGAACAGGACCGCCGGGTTGGTCATCTTGCGCATCGCGATGTCGACGATGCCGCCGATCTCTTCCTCGCGGTCGGCGCCGGTGACGGTCTCGAGCTGGCCGGCCGCGTCGAGCTCGTCGACCCAGTCCCTCAGATCCTTGTTCGCCACGCGCAACCCTCCCGCCTGTGTCCCGAGGCCATCATAGCGCCCGGCCCCGGCCGCGAAAAAGGACGACGATGGGGCCCGTCGAAACCGCGATCGCCGCGTCCTCCCGCTCGATGCCGGTGAAGCCGGAGAAGTTCCTGTCCGGGTGCCGCCATGTCACGCCCTTCCGACGGCTTCCCGGTATGCGGCAAGGAGCATCCCGCGGTCGGTCTTGCCGGTCGGTCCGATCGGCCATTCCTCGACCAGATGGATACCGGTCGGCCAGAATTTTCGGGTAATGCCCCGGCCGGCAAAATAGCTGCGCAAATCGTCCATGGTCAGGCTGGCGCCGGGGTGGAGCTCGACGCAGGCGATCGGCAGATCTCCGAGCCGCTGGTCCGGCAGCCCGACAACCAGGGCGTACACCACCGCGGGATGGGAGGACAGCACGTCCTCGAGATCGGCCACCGGCACGGTCTCGGCGCCGCGACGGAGCACGTTCTTGAGCCGTCCGGTGATCCGCAGATAGCCTTCCTCGTCGAGCCGGCCGAGGTCGCCGGTGTCGAAAAACCCGTCCGCATCCACCACATCCGCGATGCTGCCGTCGGGGTGAAGGTAGCCGGCGCAGACCGCCGGGCCGCGGACCAGAATGCGGCCTTCCCCGCCGGGCGGCAGGCGCGTGCCATCGGCGTCGGCGATGTCTATCTCGATCCCCGCCTGGGCGGAGCCGGCGCTGTCGAAGACCCGGGCGAGAGGAGAGGCGGCGTCGGTCGATGTGACGTGGCCGAACTCGGTCATGCCGAGCGCGCGCGAGATGCGGAACGGCAACTCCCTGTGGGCCCGCTCGGCGACCGGGGCGGGCATGGCGTCGCCGGACTGGGTGAACATCCACACGCCGTCCAGGGCCCGGCGAACCTCCTCGCCGGCGCCCAGGAGGTCGATCACGAATGCGGCGGTGCCGAGCGAGACCGTGGCCCCGTGGGCCCGCGTCAATTCGGCCATGCGCCGCGGCTCCCAGCGCTCCTGCAACAGCACCGTGCCGCCCGCCTGCAAGGCGCAGCGCACGCCGTAGAAATAGCCGAAGGTGTGGCCGACGGGCAGCGCCAGATGGACCACATCGCGCTCGGTGATGCCCTGCCTGTCGATCGTCGATTGCACCGTAAAGAGCGCCGTGTCATGGGCGTGGACGACGCCCTTGGGAAAACCCGTCGTCCCCGAGGTGACGGCGATCTCGAGCGGATACAGCCCGCTGCCGGCGTTCGCGGCGGCCTCCTCTTCGGTGGCGGCGGGGGCGGCGTCGAGCATCTCGGACCAGGCGCGACAGCCTGCCGCGCCGCCCCGCACCAGCACCGGCTCGGGCGGTTCCGCCGCGGCCGCGATCGCGGCCCTTACGGTGTCCATGCGGTCTTCCCCGAGATACCCGGCGGATGTCACCCAGAGCCTCGGGCGCAGCAGGTCGAGGGCGCGCGCGGATTCGCGCGGCCCCCATGTGACGGGGCAGAACGAAAACACCGCCCCGCCGACCTCGCAGGCCAGCATGACGGTCGCGAATTCGCGCCAATTGGGAAGCTGGGTCAGCACGATCTCGCCGGGGCGGAGCCCGGCCGCCCGCATCGCCGCCGCGCCGGCGAGCGCCGCCTGCCACAGCGCGCCGTAGCTCAGCGTGCCGGTCTCGTCGATGACCGCTTGCTTGTCCGGCTCGGCGGCGGCGCGGTTGCGCACCCGCCGCCACAGGGGCTCGCGCGCCCACCAGCCTTGCGCCTCCCACGCCGCCCGGGGGCGCCGTTCAAGGCTGGGCAGCGACCGGATCGTCCGCGCCATGATGGCCCCGCCGCCCACGCTCAGTCGTAGGACGGCCTCACGTCCTCCAGCACGAACGATTCGTGCGGGTCGGGGACGATGATCTTGTTGTCGTGGCCGGGGAAAATCCTCATGCCGTATTTTTCCTGCAGCCGGCGGCATTTGACGGCCGATTGCGCCCACGCCGTCGGGTTCTGGTTGAGGATATTGCCGACGAACGGGTCGCCCCAGGTCGCGGCCAGATAGATGTGATCGGACGCGAGCAGCACCCAGCCGGTTTGGGGCAGGTTCACGGCGACGCCGATCGAGCCCCAGGTGTGGCCCGGCAGGCTCACCGTCCAGATGCCGCGATAGATCTCCATGTCGCCGAACACGGTGGTGGCGCGGTTGGGCATCAGGCAGGCCCAGTCCTTGCGCGTGAAGCCCTGCGGGCTGGTGACGCCCCACATGGTCAACAGATCGTCCCGCAGCATGCCGCCCTTGACGTCGACGATGCCGCGCAACTCCTCCTCATGAAGCAGGATGCGCGCGTCGGTGGCCGCGAATTTCGGCAGATTGCCGGCATGGTCGGTGTGCAAATGGGTGATGATGACGTCGTCGAAGTCCTCGGGGGTCAGACCGTGCTGCTGCAGGCGCTGGGAGAACAGCCCGTCCTCGCCGGGCTCGTAGTCCATCGCGCCCTTGTAGTGTTCGTTCTTCCAGTCCTTCCTGGCCGAGTCGCTGAAGCCGGTATCGACCAGGATCCGCCCGCCCGGGTGCTCGATGACATAGGCGTAGCAGGGATGGGCGATCTGTCCTTCGCCGAGGCGTGGGTGGCCGCAAGCCAGATGCTTCGAAGCCTGCTTGTCGGGATGGCCGGTGGCGACCAGTTCGAAGTCGAGCGCGGTGACCCCGCATTCGAGAACGGTCAGGGAGATGTTCCCGGACATCGAACGCCTAGCGCTTCTGGCCCGGGTGCAACTCGATCAGGCCAAGCAAATACCCGCCGGTGGACTTGGGATGAACGAACACATGGCGGCCGCGCGAATCGTCGAACACCGGCTCGACCAGCTGCCCGCCCGCATCCTTGATCTGTTGCATGGCGTCTTCCAGATCCTCCACCTGCAGGCAGATATGATGGATTCCGGGCCCTCTTTTCTCGAGGAAATGGTTGAGCGGAGCCTTTTCGTCGGCCGGTCGGATGATCTCGAAGCGGACGCGGGTTTCGTCGTAGTCTTCGTGCTCGTAATAGGTCGTGGTGACCCCGTGCGGATGGATGTCTTCGCCGTATAGCGGCTTGATGCCGAACAGCGCGAGAACGCTCGCCGAGGGCTCGGTGTCCGCCGCGCCGATGGATATGTGCTCGAAACCGGTGATCTTGATCATGCCTCGTCCCCGCGCTGCTGCCCCGCATCCGGCTCCGTTGACAGCGCCGGAGACGGGTCCAATACTGAATTTGAGGCTCGAATAATTGGGTCCGCCCAGGGTCCTGTCAAGAGAAGGCGCGGCGCCACGCGGGCACGCGGGCGGATCGTCGAACCGGAGCGAAGGATCCCGCGTGAAATATACCGGCACCCTGTCGATCGCCGTGGGTTGGGGCGACTGCGCGCCGTCCGGCGCGGTCTATTACCCCAACTATTTCCGCTGGTTCGACACCGCGATGTGGAAGTTCTTCGACACCGCCGAATGGCCATTGCGCGAACTCGAGGAAGCGCACGGAATCGTCGGGCTGCCGTTGATCGACACCCGCGCCAGCTTCAAGGGCCCGTGCCGGCTGCACGATGCGCTCGAGATCGAGACGCGGATCGCGGGTTTCCAGCGCAAGACCCTGGAGATGACCCACACCCTGACCAACGCCGGCAAGATCGCCGTCGAGGCGACCGATATACGGTTCTGGGGTATCCGGCACCCCGACGGTTCGGGCCGCCTGAAGGCGGAGGAGATCCCCGCCGAGGTAATCGCGTATTTCGGCGGCGGCTGACCCGCCCCGATCCCCTGTCCATGTTTCCCTGCCGGTGATATGGTTCGGCCATACGCATCGGGGCCGGTGAACCCGCGATGAAGACAACGCTCAATCTGAACGACCGGGTCCTGCATCTGGCGAAACGGCGCGCCGCGCGGAACGGCATGACGCTCACCAGGTTCGTCGAGGACGCGCTGCGCGCCCAGCTGGCCGACGAGCACGGTGGCAAGCGCGGTTTCCGGCTGCGGCTGGAGACCGTGATCGGGAATGCACCGCCCAATGTCGACATCGGCGACCGAGACGCGCTCTATGAAGTGATCGACCGCGCGTGATTGCGGTCGATACGAACATCCTGATCTACGCGCATCGTGGAGAGACCGAACTGCACGATAGGGCCGCGTCGACGCTCATCGCGCTGGCAGAGGGGCCGGAGAGATGGGCTCTACCGGTATTCTGCATCACCGAGTTCCTGCGAGTCGTGACGCACCCGCGCGTTTTCAACCCTCCCTCCACCGTTGTGCAGGCGACTTCGTTCGTTGAGCGAATCGCCTCCGCTCCGAGTTGCGAGCTCATCCGGCCTGGACCCGACTTCCTGGAACATCTCGCTGACGTCGCCTGTCGAGCCGATGCGCGCGGCAACCTGATGTTCGATGCTCAGATTGCCGCCCTGTGCAGGGAGCACGGCGTCGACACTGTCCTGACGAACGACCGCGACTTCGACCGGTTCGAACCGCTGCGGGTGCGCCGTCTGTGATAGCGCCGCCACTGAATCGGTCGCTGCCCGGTCAGACACGCCGATAGAAGCCCGCCCGCCTGGTTCTCGAGCGCCGCCTGCCAGCGCCCGGATCACGAATCGCCGATACGGAAGGCGCCTTCATGGCGGACGGCGACGGTGCGTAGCTCGTCCAGATTCGCACAGCCGAGCTGACCGAGGGTGGAGCGGAGATCCTCGACCAACAGGTCGATCAAATGCCCGGGCCCGCGCGCGCCGAGCGCCCCCAGGCTCCAGAGGAACGCCTTGCCCGCGAACGCGGCGTCCGCGCCGAGCGCAAGAGCGCGCGCGACGTCGACGCCGGACCGCACGCCGCTGTCGAGGACGATCGTCGCCCGGCCCGCCACAAGCGACGCAATCTCCGGCAGCAGGTCGATCGGCGGCGGCAGCGCGTCGATCTGCCGCCCGCCGTGATTGGACACGAACATCCCGTCGAGCCCGAGCGAGATTGCGCGCTCGGCATCGTCGGGGTGGAGAACGCCCTTCAGGACCAGCGGCTTATGCCACTTGTCGCGATAGCGCGCGACCTCCTCCCAGGTGAACGCGCCGCCGAATTCCCGCTGCACGAACGCCGTCGTCCCGGCGAAGCTCGGGTTGGCGCCGATATAGGGCGCCAGCGACACGAAGCGGGGGATCCCGTTGCGCAGCAGCGCGCGAAACCAGCGCGGCGACGACAGCGCCTGCAAGCGCAGCCGGTTGGTCATGCGAAACGGGTTGGTTATGCCGCTCTTCACCTCGCGCGGCCTGGTGGTGCGGATCGGCGTATCTATGGTCAGCACCAGCACATGCGCGCCGGCGTCGGCGGCGCGGCGCACCAGGTCGAAGCCGATCTCGTGGTCGTTGCGGGCGAACCGGTAGAGCTGGAACCAGAGCACGTCGGGCGCCAGCTCCGCCGCCCGCTCGACATCGATGCCGGAGAGCGCGCCCAGCGTGTACGGCACCCGCGCCGCCTGGGCGGCGCTTGCCATATAGGTTTCCGCGCCGGGAAACACCGTGCCCGGCCCGCCGATCGGCGCGATGCCGACCGGCGCTGCGTAAGCGCGTCCGAACAGCCTTGTGTCGGCGGCCGGCGGCGAGATCACGCGGCCGTAGCGCGGCACCAGCTGGACGTCGTCGAGCGCCGCCCAGTTCCTGGCGATCCCGGTATCGGAGCCCGCGCCGCCGTCCATGTACTCGAACGCGAATCCGGGCAGCACGCGGCGCGCCCGCCGGCGCAAATCCTGCGCGGTCGGATAAAGCCGCTTCAGCGCCAGCCGCTCCGCCATCCGCCCTTCGCTCGTCATCGCCTCGGTCTCCCCGCACCCACCGGTCGGATATTGTGACGACTGCGGCGCCGGACGGTAAAGTCCATCCGCGGACGGCAACCCGTTCCGGTGGCGGAGGCATCATGGCGGAGGACGAGGACGGCATCGCGCGGCCGGGAAGGGCGCAGACGCTGGGCGAGACCCGGCTGGGCGAGGAGTTCGCCGGCGAGACCTTCCACGCCGATTTGAGGGGGCAGCGCAGCTACCACGATTTCCTCGAGCTCGACAAGATCCTCGACGCGCAGCCGAGTGTCACCGGCGCGCATGACGAGCCTTTGTTCTTCATCCTGCACCAGGTCAAGGAGTTGTGGATGAAGCTGATGCTGCACGAGCTGGAGGCCGTGTACCCGCATATCCGCAATGACGACCTCCGCCCGGCCTTCAAGATCTTCGCCCGGGTCAAGCGCATCCAGGAAAACCTGATCCAGGCCTGGCACATCCTCACGACCATGACGCCGGCCGATTACCTGGCGTTTCGCGACGGGCTCGGCCAGTCGTCGGGGTTCCAGTCCTTCCAGTACCGCTCGATCGAGTTCGTCTTCGGCAACAAGCAGCGCGCGACGATCGCCCCGTTCGAACACCGGCCCGAGATCGCGGAGCGCCTGACCGAGCTGCTGGAGCGGCCGAGCCTCTACGACGAGGCGGTCATGCTGCTCGCCCGGCGCGGCTACCCGATCGACCGGGCGATGCTGGACCGCGACTGGTCGCAAAAGCGCGAGCCCAACGAGACCGTCATCGCCGCCTGGCGCGACGTCTACTACACCAGCAAGCAGCACTGGGGGCTCTACGAGCTGGCGGAAGACCTGATCGACATCGACGATTTGTTCCAGACCTGGCGGTTCCGCCACCGCAACGCCGTCGAGCGGGTGATCGGCCACAAGATCGGCACCGGCGGCACCAGCGGCGTCGGCTACCTGACCAGGGCAACGACGATCCGCCTGTTCCCGGAATTGTGGGCGGTGAGGACGGAGCTTTAGGCGGGGCGGGGCGCGATACGGGGAAACGGAGGCTGTCACCCCGGCCCTCCGCCACGCTCCGGCCGCGGCGACAAGCGGGGCCGCGCGCCCATCCCCTCGTCATATCGACCGGAGCCGGCCCGAAGGGACGGCGGAGCGGAGATATCTTCCGCACGCACGAGATTTCTCCGCTCTGCGCCTACGGCGCTCCGGTCGAAATGACGGGCGGGGTCGTGCTCCAGCGCCGCTGCCAAGCATCCCGACTAAGCCGTTTCACACCGCCCCAAGGAGCGCAAGCCACTTATTTCCAAAGCGCTTGGGTTCATCTATATTGAGATGTGCCAACCGTGCTCCGTTGCGCTGGCCCGAGCGTTGCCGACGGTGTACGAGGCATGGAGAACGATCCATGGCCGTTACCGAATCGCAGTTCGAACGGGCCGAGGCGCTAGCGCAGGGTGAGCGCGAGGCCGGCCATGTGCTCACCGCCCGGTACGACCGGCGCAGGCGTCGGGTGGCGGTGCGGCTGAATACCGGCGTCGAGGTGACGTTTCCCGTGGCACTGGCGGAAGGGCTCGACCGCGCCTCGCACGGAGACTTGGCGGAGATCGAAATCAGCCCGAGCGGGCTGGACCTCCATTGGCCACGCCTCGATGCCGATCTTTACGTTCCGACCCTGTTGCAGGGTGTCCTCGGCTCCAGAAGCTGGATGGCCGCCCATATGGGTGCGGCGGGCGGCAAGGCCCGCTCGGCCGCCAAGACCGCCGCCGCGAGGAAAAACGGCCGCAAGGGCGGGCGGCCGCGCCGCGATCGGGCTTCGGAGGATGGGGACCGATAGTCGTCTGGGCGGTGCCACAGGAGAGATCGAGAGTCTCGTTGTCGGCAAGGTGGCGGAACCGGCGACCGAAAGATACGCGAGATGGGCGTTGCAACTCGTGCCCCCCGTGCGATGGGTTGGAGAACTGCGGATGCGTAAGCTTGGCTCGATATGATATGTATCGATGCGCACCCACTCGGTCCCGAAGGGTCACGCGATGATGAAGAAGCAGAAAGCGTCTCGGTCGGCGAGCAAACACTCGAAACAGGTCGTCGGGGCGGCGTTTGCGGCCAGCCCGGTGCGGCCCGTGACGCCGACTTCCGAGCGCATCATCAA
This sequence comes from Alphaproteobacteria bacterium, assembly GCA_965205995.1. GTDB lineage: Bacteria > Pseudomonadota > Alphaproteobacteria > MPNO01 > MPNO01 > MPNO01. Next base: position 2,179,709 of record OZ242200.1, read on the forward strand.
GGAGACCTCGGTGAAGCGCCGGAAAGCCATGGAGGTTCTGGCAAATCGGTAGACGGCACTACCGCGTAACCTGGGCGGACGCGGTTCGGGGCCATGAGGAAGCACTTCTAGACGGCGGAGCCCCGGGAATCGTTAACGAGCACGCGATTCGGTCGGCCCTCGCTCGCCCCTACCATGGCTACGACTTGTCCATGAGAAGACGGCAGCGTTGGTTCACGGGATCGTTTCGAATCATGGGTTTTCGGACGGCAACAAACGAACGGCCCTATACCTCGTGGAACTGCTGACTCAGAGAAGCGGTTTTGCGTTCCATGAAGAGGACGAGGCGATCGCAGAGGAGAGGCTGACCTATGGCGAAGATCGAAGGAATCCGGTTCACGAACTACAGAGTTCTGAGAGACGTGACGCTGGGCAAGCTGTGGAATACACCTCACAATCAACCGCTGACACCAATGACAGCAGTGATCGGTAAAAATGGGGTTGGCAAGAGCTCTCTATTCGATGCGATTGGCTTTCTTGCTGACTGTCTAAAGCTTGGTGTTGAAGAGGCTTGCGATGCCCGAGGCCGCGGAGGATTTGATCACATCCGCTCACAAGGGAACCAAGGCCCTATCGAATTCGAGGTTTACTACAGGGAAGAAGGCAGCGCTCGTCCTATAACGTACGAACTAGCTATCGATAAAGACGGCTCAGGCCGCCCATATGTTGCTAGCGAACGTCTCCGTCAACGGCGTCTGGGTCAGAGGCGTGGCTGGCCCTTTTCATTCTTAATTATGGAAGATGGAAATGGTTTAGTTTGGAAAGGCGAAGCACAGGGGCAGCAAATCGCTGAGAGCGGAGAAGAAGAATCAGACATTATCGCACTAATCGAATCGCTCTCATCTTCTGAAGACGAAGAGAGCGCTGAACGGGAGGTTATAGAACTCCAAGACAAACGAAAACTCGGTATTGCAACTCTGGGGGCCTTGAAGCAACACCCCAGAATATCATCATTTCGACAATTTATTGAAGGATGGTATCTAAGCTATTTCACACCAGACGCCGCTCGTAGTTTACCGATGGCTGGCCCGCAACGGCACCTGAATGTTCATGGCGACAACGTGGGTAACGTCGTTCAATTCATGAGGCGGGAATATCCGGATAGGTTTGACCGCATTTTGAGCGGAATTGCAGAGAAAGTCCCGGGTATCGACCGTATTGACACCGAGCGAACAGCCGATGGTCGATTGCTTCTTCGATTCAATGAAAAGGGTTTCAAGGACCCCCTCTATGCACAACAGATGTCTGATGGCACATTGAAAGTTTTCGCCTACCTCCTTATGCTAGAGGATCCGCAGCCACCACCATTCATATGTGTCGAAGAACCCGAGAATGGTCTCTATCACAAACTTTTGGAGGTCTTAGCGGACGAGTTTCGCAGTCATGCATCACGGAGACGCAATGCATCGCAGGTCTTTGTCACAACTCACCAACCGTATTTCGTCAACGCTCTTTCTCCGGACGAAACGTGGGTATTGGAAAAGGAACCGAACGGCTTCTCTAATATTCGCAGAGCTAGCGACGACCAAATTGTCAAGGCGATGGTGGACGAAGGACTACCTCTAGGCGGCCTGTGGTACAGTGATTATTTGGATCGGAGGTGACTGGTGCATTTTGAAATATTGATTGAAGATCAATCTGGAAAAATCTTGCTTGAAAATATATTGGAACAAATTCTTGGCCCGAATTTTACGGAAAATTCGTGGAAAATATATTCGTATAGTGGCATTGGTCAGATTCCGAAAAACCTAACAGCGGCGGTCGATCCACGCAAACGTTTACTCTTGAATCAATTGCCGCGCCTATTGCGTGGATATGGAAAGGCCCTGCAGGACAACTCTTGTGTAATTGTTGTTGTCGATCTTGACAATAAGGATTGTACGGCATTTAAACAGGAACTGCTCGATCTTCATGCCACATGCAATCCACGTCCTAGAGTACTATTCCGAATTGCTATTGAAGAAGGCGAGGCGTGGCTGTTGGGGGATCGAGGTGCGGTTAAGACTGCCTACCCCCACGCAAAGGACGCGGTCTTGGACGGATATGTACAGGATAGCATATGCGGTACCTGGGAAATACTTGCCGATGCTATTCACCAAAGTGGGTCCGGGGGGCTTGAGACATTAGGATATCCCGAAATAGGTAAGGCGAAGTGTAGATGGGCTGCTGAGATCGGCCGACATATGGACATACATCGGAACCAATCCAAGAGCTTACAAGTATTTCGGGATGGGTTGCAGGGGCTTACGTAGTGCGTACAGATAGGGTAATTTCCTGACGGTTCATACATTTGAACGCCATAGTCAAATTGGTATATTTCTGAGCCTATAACGCAACCATTTTGATCGGTTCTCTCCTCGGACCCCGCCCTCACCCCTGCCCCCCGAACCACCGCTTATCCGCCAGCACCACCGAGGTCTCGATCTGCCGCTCGGGGATGGTCCAGTAGCGGCGCAGCAGGCGCGCCTTCTCGTCCGCGCCGACCAGGGCGAAGCCGCGGGCTTCGTAGAACCCGATCGCCCATGTCGCGGCGGCCCAGGTGCCGATCAGGATCGGCCGGTCCGCGTCGCGGCAGAGCGCGGCCAGCAGCGCCGTGCCGATGCCGTTCCCCTGGCGCTCCGGGCGGACATAGGCGTGGCGGATCAGGATCACGTCGTCCACCGGCTGCACCCCCATCACGCCCTGGAGCGTGCCGTCGTCCCAGCCGCTGAAGGCGATGCCCGCCGCGATCTCGGCGGCGAGCTCGTCCTCCGGCATATAGGGCTCTTTCCAGCGGTCGGCGGGGATGATTCCGCGATAGGCCTCGGCCGCCGCGTTGACGATGGCCAGCGCCTCCGCCAAATCGGCGTCGGTGAGCGCGCGGATCACGGCGCGGCGAGGAAGTCCGCGACCATCCCGGCGACCGCGTCCGGGCGCTCGGCGAAGGCGCTGTGCCCGGCGCCCGCGACGCGCTCCAGCCGGGCGTCGCCGAACCCCTCGGCATAGATTTCGCCGTGGCGGCGGGGCACCAGCCGGTCGTCCTCGCCCTGGATCACCAGCGCCGGCGCGCGCAAGCGACCCAGGCGCTCGGCGAGCCGCCGGTTGTGCAGATATGGCGGGCTGAAGCCGATCCTGGAGGCGAAGCGGAACAGCTTGTAGCGCAGCACTTCCTGGTCGATCGCGCCGCGCCCGTCGGGAAACATTTTACGGGCGATGCCGCACTCGCCATCGCCGAACAGGAGCGCGCGGAGCGCGGCGAGCGAGACCCCGTCGGCGGCATGGGTCTCCCAGAACACGTCGCCGATCGGCGCGCCGGGGACGAACAGCCCGGTCGGGCCGATCAGGGCGAGGCGTTCGACCCGTTCGGGGTGGCGGACCGCGATCTCGGCCGCGATCCAGCCGCCGATACAGGCGCCGGCGAGGCGCAGATTGCCGATGCCGAGCGCGTCGAACAGTTCGAGATAATGGAAGACGAGGTCGTCGACGCTTTCGATCGTTTCGTCCTCGCTGCTGCCGGCGCAGCCGGGATGGGCCGGCGCGATCAGCGCGACGCGTTCGGCCAGCGTCTCGTGGAACGGCAGCCAGCCGAACGAGGCGCCGTGGATGTCGGCGATGCCGTGCAGATAGACCAGAGGGGCGCCGCTCCCGGCCTCGGCGACCTCGACAATGCGCCCGCGCGGGAGCGCAACCTCGCGCGCCGTCATTCCGCCGCACTCGCGGCCGGGCGGTCGGCGAGCATCGGGTATTTGCGGGCGAACAGCTCGGCCGAGCGCTCGCGCAGCGCCGGCGCCACCTCCTCGGCGAACAGCTTCGCGCTCTTGCGCGCCAGCGCGCCTTCCATATTGCCGAAATGGAACTGGATCAGCAGGTTGCCGACCTCGGCCTGCTCGATCACGTCCCACAGCTTCTCGCGCACCGTCGCCGGGCTGCCGACGACGATCGAGGCCTTGGATTCGAGCTCTTCCCAGTTATCCGCATCGCCCAGCATCGGCGCGCCCGCGGTCGAGTTTTCCAGAAAGGCCTGCCACGAGCGCACCGATTGCGACGGCACGCCGGGGCCGAAGGTGAGCGTCCGGCCGGTCCGCCTGAGATGGCCCTTGAGGCAGTATTTGAGGAAATACCAGATCCCCTCCTCCGACTCGATCTTGGCCTGCTCGTCGGTCTCGGCGACATAGACCGACAGCAATACGCCCATGCGGAACGGGTGATAGGTGTCGCCGTGGCGCTTGACGATATCGGCGAAACGCTCGCGCGCCTGGCGGGTCGCCGCGCCGTGGGTGCGCGACGACAGGAAATAGTCGAACCCGCGCTTCGCCACGTTGTCCATCGTCTCGGCGCTCAGCGCGCCCGGGATCCAGATCCTGGGATGCGGCGTCTGGCGCGGCTTGGGCCAGATATTGACGTAGCGCAGCGGGTAGGACGGCCCCTCGTGCTCGAACGGCCCGTCTTCGGTCCAGGTGCGGACGATCAAATCGACCGCCTCCCAGAAGCGCTGGCGCGATTGCGGCGAGGGGATGTTGTAGTTGTAGGCCTCGGGGCCGCCGCCAACGGCGAAGCCGGCGATCAGCCTGCCGCCCGAGATCGAATCGATCATCGCGTATTCCTCGGCGACCCGGAGCGGGTTGAGGTGGAGCGGCAGCAGATTGCCGAGCACCACCAGCTTGGCGCGGTCGGTGCGCTGGGTCAGCGCCGAGGCGATGATGTTGGGCGACGGCATCAGCCCGTAGATGTTCTGGTGATGCTCGTTGAGCACCAGCCCGTCGAAGCCGAGCCCGGCCGCCTCGGCGAGCTGGTCGATATATTCCTGGTACAGCCCGTCGGTCTTCTCGCGGTCCCACAGGCTGTTGGGAACCGTCACCCAGCCGGTGTCGAACCGCTCGTCGAAATCCGGCGGCAGATAGGGGTAGGCCATGAAGTGCCAGTGGAAAAGCTGCACCGGGTGCATCGGCGGACTCCCTTTCGGTCGGGCTGCGCAATTTTCGGTCATCGCCCCGCCCGCCGCAACCGGGCGGGGGAAGGGCTAGCCGAGCGCACGCGGGCGGACGAAGCAGTCGAGGCGCCCGGCGCCGGGCCGCACATCCGTCCAGCTCGCGGCATCGAAATCGATTCCCGCCAGCGCGCCGGTCGGGTAGGCGGCGGCGAGGCGGTCGAGGAGATCCGCGGGACCCTCGCCCGCCAGCGCGGCGGCGAGCAGGTGGCAGCCGGGGTTGTGGCCGATCATCATCGCCGAGGCGTGCCGGTCCGGGATCTCGCGGGCGAGGTCGAGCAGGCGCTGCGGCGAGGCTAAATAGAGCTCCTCGCTCATCGCGACCTCCGGGGCGGTGTCGAGCACTTCGGAAACCAGCGACCAGGTCTCCGCCGCCCGGCGCGCGGTCGAGCAGAGCACGAAACCGGGCGCGCACTCGTTGGCGTTCATCCATTCGGCGACCGCCGGCGCGGCGCGCCGGCCGCGCGCCGCCAGCGGCCGGTCGAAATCGTCGAGCCCGGGCTCGCCCCAATCCGACTTCGCGTGCCTGAGGAGGTAGAGGGTGCGCATGGCATGCCAGAATATTCCGGAACGAGAGGAAATGTCAGGTCGCAAGATGCGTCCCCGTTTCGCTTGACGGTCGACGCAAAAGCGACAACGCTCTCGCGACAGATTGGGTCAGAGGATGGGCTGGGCCCTGCACCGGCGGGACAGATGGACGACGCACGACCGCAAACCACCGTGGAGAGCGAAGGCGAGGCCTCGCCGCTCGCGGGCAGCCCCGATCGCTTCATCAACCGGGAGCTGTCCTGGCTCGCCTTCAACGAACGCGTGCTCGAAGAGGCCTCCAACCCGGCGCATCCCCTGCTCGAGCGGCTGCGTTTCGTGTCGATCTCGGCGGCCAATCTGGACGAGTTCTACATGGTGCGCGTCGCCGGGCTGAAGAGCCAGATCCAGGCCGGCATCGGCGCCCGCAGCGCCGACGGGCTGACCCCGCAGGAGCAGCTCCACGCGGTCAACGAACGCGCCCGCACGCTGATGCGCGAACAGCAGCGCTGCTGGCACGAGCTGCGCGAGGCGATGCGGGCGGAAGGGATCGAGCTTCTCGATCCCGAAGCGCTGGACCAGGACGAACGCGCCTGGCTCACCTCCTATTTCGTCAAGGAGATCTTCCCCGCCCTCACCCCGGTGGCGATCGATCCGGCGCACCCGTTCCCCTTCATCCCCAATCTCGGCTTCTCGCTGGTGCTTTCGATGAAGCGGCCCAAGGACGAGGAGACCTCGGCCGGGCTGGTGGCGCTGCCCACCACGATCGACCGTTTCGTCCGGCTGGAGAGTCGCAAATCGGCCTTCGTGACGCTCGAACAGGTGGTGCGGGTTCACCTCGATTTGCTGTTCCCGGGCTTCGACCTCTTGGATGTCGGCGTCTTCCGGGTACTGCGCGACAGCGACGTCGAGATCGAGGAAGAGGCCGAAGACCTGGTGCGCGAGTCCGAGGAGCTGCTGCGCCGGCGGCGCCGCGGTTCGGTCATCCGCCTCAAGATCAACGCCGACGTGCCGGCGGCGCTGCGCAGCTTCGTCGTCGAGCGCCTCGGCGTCGGCGAGGAGGACGTGTTCGACGTCGACGGGCTGCTCGGCCTAGCCGAGACCGCGCGGCTGATCCTGCGCGACCGGCCGGACCTCGAGTTCGAGCCCTACACGCCGCGCTTCCCCGAGCGCATCTCCGACCATGACGGCGACTGCTTCGCGGCGATCCGGCAGAAGGACATCATCGTCCACCACCCCTATGAGAGCTTCGACGTGGTGGTGAGCTTCCTGCGCCAGGCGGCGAAGGACCCGAACGTGGTGGCGATCAAGCAGACGCTCTACCGCACCGGCGAGGATTCGCCGACCGTGGCGGCTTTGCGCGAGGCCGCCGAGCGGGGCAAGTCGGTGACCGCGCTGATCGAGCTCAAGGCGCGGTTCGACGAGGAGCGCAACATCCGCTGGGCGCGCGATCTCGAACGCGCCGGCGCCCAGGTGGTGTTCGGCTTCGTCCAGCTCAAGACCCACGCCAAGATCTCGCTGGTGGTGCGCCGCGAACAGAACGGGCTCCAGACCTACGCCCATTTCGGCACCGGCAACTACCACCCGGTCAACGCGCGGATCTATACCGATCTGTCGCATTTCACCTGCGACGCCACGTTCTGCCGCGACGCGGCGAAGCTGTTCAACTACATGACCGGCACCGGGGTGCCGCATGCGATGGAGCGGATCTCGGCCTCGCCGATCGACATGCGCAAGACCCTGGTGCGGCTGATCGACACCGAGATCGCCAATGCGAAGGCCAAGCGCCCGGCCTGGATCCTCGCCAAGATGAATTCGCTGGTCGATCCCGAGATCATCGACTGCCTCTATCGCGCCTCGCAGGCCGGGGTCGCCATCGACCTGATCGTGCGCGGCATCTGCTGCCTGAGGCCGGGCGTGCCCGGGCTGTCCGACAACATCCGGGTCAAGAGCATCGTCGGGCGTTTCCTGGAGCACAGCCGGATCGTCTGCTTCGGCGCCGGGCAGCCGCCGGGATCGCCGCAGGCGAAGGTCTATATCTCGTCGGCCGACTGGATGCCGCGCAATCTCGACCGGCGGGTGGAAACCCTGATCCCGATCCTCAACCAGACCGTCCACCTGCAGGTGCTCGACCGGATCATGGGCGCGAATCTGCTGGACGAGGCGCAGAGCTGGGTGCTCGAGCCGGACGGGACCTATCGCCGCCTCCAGGCCGCGGAAGGCGGCTTCAGCGCGCATAAGTATTTCATGACCAACCCGAGCCTTTCGGGCCGGGGAAGCGCACTCAGGGATGGGGACTCCCGAGCCCCCGCCTGAGGCAATTGGCCGGACCCCGACCGGAAGCGCAGATGCCCGAAGCCAGACCGATTGAGGTGGAAAAACCCGCGCCCGCCGCGCCGGACCCCCCGGTCGCGGTGGTCGATATCGGTTCCAACACGGTGCGGCTGGTGGTCTATGACGGCTATCGCCGGGCGCCGGTGCCGATGTTCAACGAGAGCGCCGTATGCGGGCTCGGCGGCGAGCTCGCGAACACCGGCGAGATCGGCGACGAGGCCGCCGAACGCGCCCTCGGCGCGATCGCCCGGTTCGGACGGCTGGCCCGCGGGATGGGGGTGGAACGGCCCGCCTTCATCGCCACCGCGGCGGTGCGCGAGGCGACCAACGGCGCGGCCTTCGTGCGCGAGGTCGGGCGCCGCTGCGGCGAGCTTGTGACGGTGCTGAGCGGCGACGAGGAGGCCCGGCTGTCGGCGCTCGGGGTGGTTTCCGGGATGCCGAGGGCCGACGGCATCATGGGCGACCTCGGCGGCGGCAGCCTGGAGCTGGTCGATATCAGGCGCGGCAAGATCGTCCGCCAGGCGACGCTGCCGCTCGGGATACTGCGCTATGCGGGGCGCGGCCGGTCGGAACGCAAGGCGGTGCTCGCGGAAATCCGTTCCGAGCTCGCCACCATCCGCTGGCTCCGCGGCGGCGGCCGCAATTTCTACCCCGTCGGCGGGGCCTGGCGCGCGGTCGCCCGGCTCCACATGGCACGCGCCAACCATCCGCTCCACATCATCGACGGCTACCGGATTCCGGTCCAGGATCTGCGGGATCTCGCCGACCTGATGGGGGTGTTGAGCCCGCCTTCGCTGGAACAGATTTCGGGCGTGTCGCGGCGGCGGCGCGACAGCCTGCCGATCGCCTTCGACCTGATGAACGCGGTGCTGCGCGAGACCGGCGCGAAGACCATCGCCTTTTCCGCGCAAGGCCTGCGCGAGGGCTATCTCTATTCCGGCCTCGGCGCGAAACAGCGGCGCGAGGATCCGGTGATCGCCGCCGCCAGGGCGCTCGCCGCGCGGGAAGACCGGTTCGGTCCGATCGGCGACCCGCTGTCGGCGTGGATCGATCCGCTGTTCCAGGGACGCCGCAAGGGGCGGCGGCGTCTCCGCCTGGTCGCCTGCCAGCTGGCCGATATCGGCTGGCGCGAGCATCCCGACTACCGGGCGGTGCAGACGCTGAACCGGATCCAGCGCTTCCCGTTCATGGGGCTGAAACACGACGAGCGCGCGTTTCTCGGCTACACCGCCTTCGTCCGCTACGGCGGCGATCCCGCTTCGCCCGAGGCGCAGACCGCGCGCCGGCTGATGTCGCCGCGCCAACGCCACCGCGCCGAGGTCTTGGGCGAGGCGATGCGGCTCGCCTTCCAGATCTCGGGCGGCGCGCCGAGCGTGCTCGAACGCTCGGCGCTGGTGGTCGACGAGGACCGCCTGTCGCTGCGCCTGCCCGACGACGCGCCCTACGACGATTCGGTGGCGCGCCAGCTCCAAGCCCTCGCCGCCACGACCGGCCTGCGCCCCGGCCGGATCCTCGGATAGCAGGGCGGGCTCCAGCCGAACCGGGACGGTTTCGCGTCCCCGGGGGACGCGGACGGCCGATGGAGATCGTCTCCGGCCCGCCCGGGCTCGGGCGCGTCCACTACATCGCCCCGCCGGCCGGGCGCGTGGCGGGCGAGATGGCGCTCGCCCGCTCGGACGGGGAGCGTTTCTACAGCCTCACCGCCCGGATCGGCCGCGACAGCGAGGCGTATTACGACATCCTGGAGGCGACCCAGACGGGCGGGCTCGACGTCACGGGCTGGCAGGGCTGGTTCCTCGACTGCCTCGCCCGCGCATGCGCCAACGCCCGGCACCCAGGCGTCCTCGCCAGGGCCCGCTTGGGCGAGACCCATGCGCTCAACCCACGCCAGGCGAGGACCCTCGACCGGCTGCTCGACGGGACGGAGGGCAGCCTCACCTCGTCCGGATGGGCGGCGATGAACCTGTGCTCCCAGGACACGGCCAACCGCGACATCCGGGACCTGGTCGAGCGGGGGATCCTCGCGCGCGGCGAGGCCGGCGGGCGGAGCACGAGCTATGGGCTGGTTGGCGGGTGGTGGGGGGAACCCGGGGCCCACCGAAGGGGCGGCTCCCCATTGTCACCCCGGACCTGTTCCGGGGCCCAGGGCCACGGGCTCGAGCGTCGGAGCGCCTTTCCCCGGATCAAGTCGGGGGCGACATCCTGGGAGTTTCGCCGAGCGCCGCGCAGAGCCGGTTGAAGGACGCGGCAATCCGGGTGTATGAACTCCGGAATCGTACACATGAGGCGGCCATGCGCACCAATATCGACATCGACGAGGAGCTGATGGCGGAAGCCCTGAAGGCGAGCGGATGCAGGACCAAGAAGGCCGCCGTAGAAGAGGGGCTGCGCCTGCTGGTGGACACCCGGAATCAGGGACGCATCCGTAAGCTGCGCGGCAAGCTCCGCTGGGAAGGCTCGCTCGACGAGATGCGGCGGGACCGGTGATCGTTTTTAATTAGCCTCCATTCATCGGACTATTTCAACGGACCAGAAACTTCTGGATTTTGCCGACCAAGAATAGAAAACTTTCTAAGAGTATCTATTCACGAAGTGCAGTTGACAATGCGCCCCCCGATAACTGGTCCCATTGAGACGGCCTGGGTGATCAAATGCGTCCGAGTGCATACTGGATACGATGCAGCGCACGCGGGCCTCCTTTGCAGTTATGTCGTGAGACAACGGAGCGACGAGAGAGAACCAAACCAATACAAGCTAGAGTTTACCCTATGGAACCGTGAACCATGCCCATTCCCGCGCCAAAATCGAATGAAGCTGAATTCTCTATCGAGACCATCGCACTGGATCGAATTGACGGGCTCCCACTCACGATCGGAATGTTGATTGAGATTGAGAAAACCAAAGCGGAAACTTCTACATCTTTCATGAACAGCCTTATCGCTACTGTTGGTAGAAAGAGCGATGGCGTGGAATTGACAGACGATGATGTGGCAAAGCTCTCCGAAGCCGACAGGAATGAGTTCGCCAAGAAGGTGTTGGGATTCAATCAGTATCTCTTCAGAAAAAGAGTGCCCGAAAATCGTAGGGACGATGAGGAACGCGTCGTCAGTTCCTCCAGAGATGGCGATGTCAAACATCAAAAAGAGGAGGATGAGTCGGATTCGGAATATTTGTTTCGTCTCTTTAAGATACAGAAAGCCGTATTTGACGAGCAGACACGTCGCATATTGGCGCCCTTCGAGGACATGTTGAAAGCTAACAAAAGGCTGTTCTCCCCATCTTTCCTAGAGGCGTTCACAAGGAACCAGTCAGCGACGGCACAATTGGGCAACATGATCGATCGTATGCGCATCAAGAGGCCGGATGTGTATGGTAATGCGGCAACAACGGCTGAACTGGATCGCGTAGAGACTCACGATATTTTTCGGCCGGAGCTGCGTGTTTCGGACTTATCTGCCATTCGTAACCCTATTCATGACACAAACGAGAGGCTGTCGGATGTTGTAGATAGGCTGGACTCTATGGAGGGTTTAGCCCTTCAAATGGCAGGAACGGTTAAGAGTGTGAGCGATGCAGCGTCTCAGTTTCTTGTCGCCTTCGGCGCGGCTACTGAGCAGGCGGATCGGTCCTCGCGCCGCGCCATTGGGATCGCGGTCGCAGCAATCGTCGTGGTTGTTATATCCACGTTGGTCCTGATCGGGCATGCGGAGTGGCGCGCTCAGCGCAATAATGTTAATGCCGCAACGACGATCAACGCCATTTCCAGCCAGATTGAGTCCAATAGAGAAATGCAGCGTGAAAACATGGCGCGAATTGAAGCGGAGTTGAACAAAGGCAATGGTGCGGTAATGAAAAGCTTTGATCGACTTTCATCGGCCTTCGAGAATTTGACGGAATCTCTTCGGATGCAAAACCGGTCACCTATTTCGTCCGGCTCTGGCGGTGGGTCGGTGCCCTCGAAATGAAGCGCCATAAGTCTCTGGATTCGCTACCGTAGGGACACCCAGCACCGACGACGGGTCCCGCATTTGAGGATTCCCGGTGGCCATGGCTGCGACGGGGGGGGGGGGAGGGGGTCGGCTGTTCAGGCGGCCGGAGTTGAGTCCTTGCTCATTCGCCAAGAAGACTGGCACTTTCTACAGGCTGGGCCTTCATGATCGCTAAGCGGCTCTTGGCCAAGATGCTGATCTCACAGGTCGCGAGCGCCATATGTCGGGCGAGGAAGTTTGCTGGCTTGGCTGGTAAATGACCGCACGAGAGGAAGTCGGTAGAATCGAAATACGCGATTGGATTATCCTTGATCATATCTACCCGACGCGCCAGCGTCGCATCCATGCTTTTCAAAAAGTCGAGGCAAGTTAATAGGACTTGCGGTTCGTAGCGATTGATCGGAGCTGACCATCTTCTCCGTCGCAGGCTATGATCCAAATTGACTGGTTAACGGTCTAGGCAGGAGCAAAGAACGTGCTTAACACCCTCAATGAATGGTTTGTCAGAAATCCCAATATTTTGGTCTTGATCGTTCCACTGCTTTCAGGGCTGGTGGCATGGGTGACAGCCTTTTATGCGACACGTCGGTCGCTCCGTTCAATAAGGGAGAGAATAAAATTTGATCGTTTGATAAAAATATCTGAATTTCGGCAGGCATGGATCAATTCGCTACGAGACTGTATGGCTGAATTTCAAAGTCACGGTATCACTCCCGGCCATACTCCAGGAAATGAAAGAGAATTCTATAAATCAGGAACGAAAATAGAACTGCTAATGAACCCTAACGATCCTGACTATACCGCGCTGCAAGAGTCGCTTTACAAATTTTTAGAAGCCTCTGAAGGAAACACAATTGACAAGTACAGACATAACTCGGAGTACGTAACGATCTGCCAGAGAATTCTAAAGAGAGAATGGGACAGACTCAAAGGGGAACTGAACGATCCGACTCGATACTTTAAGTCCAAAGAGTGAAGAGGAACTAAACGACAAGTGGGCAGGGACGGTCTAAATGCCATAATAATATTTGTACAGTATCTACTCCAATCCAAACCCGTGCGACGGGACAACCACGGCAGCTCTACACCGCCCCACCGTCAACCCTCCCCAAACCGCACCTCCACCCGGCCGAGCGGGCCGAAATCGGCGGTTACGGTGTCGCCGGGGCGGCATTGGACGATGTCGGTGGCGCTGCCGGTGGTGACGATGTGGCCCGCCTCCAGGGTCGCGCCCCGCGCGCTCAATTGGTTGGCGAGCCAGACCAGGGCGTTCCACGGGTCGCCCTGGACGTTGCTTCCGCACCCTTCGGCCACCGGCTCGCCGTTGCGCCGCACGGTGACTTGCTGGGCGGCGAGGTCATGGGCGAGCCCGCCTTCGGCCGCCGGGCCGAGGCAGAGCGGGCCGCCGATCGCGTTGTCGGCGATCAAATCCGCCGCCGTCATCGAGAGCCAGTCGGCGTAGCGCGAGTCCGGCATTTCGATCGCCGGATGGACGCTGGCGACGGCCGCCCGCAATTCCTCGCGGGTATAGGGCGCGGCGCGGGGGGCGAGGCTCGCGCCTATGACGAAGTCGAACTCGGGCTCGACGGTGTGGAAATTGACCCGTCCCGCCGGCACGAAGAGCGGGCTTTCGCCGACGAAATCGGCGAACAGGCGGCCCGAGAACGGGGCGTCCACGCCGAAGCGGGCTTGCACAAGGGGGTTGGTGGCGCCGATCTTGTAGCCGGCGACGGCGAGCCCGGCGCTCGCCGCGAGCCCGTCCTGCGCCGCGTAGCCCTCCTCGATGGTCCGCGGCCGGCAGTCGGCGGGCAGCGCCCGGATCTGCCTGCCGTCGCGCCACGCGCCCCACAGCTTCGCGCCGCCTTGCATCGCGCGCTCGTCCAACACCCCGCCCCGCCGCTTCATGGCATCGCCCGCCGCCTCGCGCGGCCGAGCATGGCACCCCCGGCATCGATCCGCCACCGGCCGCCCCCCCGGCGAAACAGCCAATGCTGTCACCCCGGCCTTGTGCCGGGGTGACATGTGAGCGCGGGCGTTCCGGGCTAAGCTTCTCCCCGACCGCCACAGCCGCCGAGGGAATTCCGGGTGCCACAGCGCTCCCCTCCTGCCGATCCGCGCGCCCGCCAGAAAATGGGCCGGGTGTTCCTCGCCTTTCTCGCCCTCGGGCTGACCTCGTTCGGCGGGCCGATGGCGCATATCGGCTATTTCCGCGAGGCGTTCGTGGTCCGCCGCGGCTGGCTCGACGAGCGCGGCTATGCGGACCTGGTGGCGCTCTGCCAGATGCTGCCCGGCCCGACATCGAGCCAGGTCGGCATCGGCATCGGGCTCACCAAGGCCGGGCTCGCGGGCGCGTTGGCGGCCTGGCTCGGCTTCACCGCGCCGTCGGCGATATTGCTGATCGGCTTCGGCTACGGCGTCGTCGCGTATCAGGACGCGATCCCGGCCGGGGTCCTGCACGGGCTCAAGGCGGTGGTGGTGGCGGTGGTGGCGCAGGCGGTCTGGGGCATGGCGCGGACGCTCTCGCCCGACCCGCCCCGGGTGACGATCGCCGTGCTCGCCGCAACCGCGGTGCTCGGCTTCGGCGGCGCGGCGGCGCAGCTCGCGGCGATCGCCGGCGGGGCGCTGGCGGGCTTCCTGTTCCTGCGCGAACCCGCTGCGCGGGTTCGCCATCCGGGTCCGGGCGCGCCGCGCCGGCGGGGGCGGTCGCGGTGCTGGCGCTCGCGCTGTTCTTCCTGCTGCTGGTCCTGCTGCCGGTGCTGGCGTCTACCTGGCCGTCGCAGGTTCTCGCGCTCGCCGACAGCTTCTACCGCGCGGGCTCGCTGGTGTTCGGCGGCGCCCATGTGGTGCTGCCGCTGCTGGAGGCCGAGGTGCTGCCGCCGGGCTGGGTGTCGAAGGACGCGTTTCTCGCCGGCTACGGCGCCGCCCAGGCGGTGCCGGGTCCGCTGTTCACCTTTTCCGCCTATCTCGGCACGGTGATGGAAATCCCGCCGGCGGGGTGGCGAGGCGGGCTGATCTGCCTCGCGGCGATCTTCGCGCCGTCCTTCCTGCTGGTCGCCGGCACGCTGCCCTGGTGGAACGCGCTGCGCCGGCTGGAGCCGACCCGGCGCGCCATGCTCGGCGTCAACGCCGCGGTGGTCGGCCTGCTGCTCGCCGCGCTCTACGACCCGGTCTGGACCGGCGGCATCCGCTCGGCCGGCGATTTCATCCTCGCGGTCGCCGCCTTCGCCCTGCTCGCGTCCTGGAAAGCGCCGCCCTGGCTGGTGGTGATCCTCGGCGCGGCCGCGGGGTGGGGGGTTGAGGCGTTGCTCCGCTAGGGCAACCCCCTCACTTGGCCAGCGCCGGCAGCCAGGTGGCGATCTCGGGGAACAGGATCAGGAGGAGGATGCCGGCCGCCAGCGGCAGGATGAAGATCAGCGAGCCGTTGATGACCTCGGAGAGCTCGGCGTCGGGAACCACCGATTTGAGGACGAACAGGTTGAAGCCGATCGGCGGCGAAATCGCCGCGATCTCGATATTGATGGTGACCAGGATGCCGAACCACACCGGGTCGTAGCCCATCGCCAGGATCGCCGGGAAGAACACCGGCACGATGATCACCAGCACGCTCATCGGGTCCATGAACATGCCGAGCGCCATCAGCAGCAAATTGATCAGGATGACGATCAGCCAGGGCGGCAGGTCGAGCGCGATCAGCGCCGTCGCCATGCCCTGGGGCACGCCGAGCCGGGTCAGCATGAAGGCGCTGAACAGCCCGCCGATCAGCAGCAGGATGAACATCGCCGTGGTCCGCACCGTGTTGCCGAGGATGCGGCCGACGACGAAGCGGTCGAGCTTGCCCCAGCACGCCGCGATGCCGAGCGCCCCGGCCGCGCCGACCGCGCCGGCCTCGGTCGGGGTGGCGACGCCGAAATAGATCGAGCCCAGGACCATGAAGGAGAGCGCGAGCACCGGGAACACCACCTTGAGCGACTGCAGCCGTTCGACCAGCGGCGCCTTCGCCGAGTGGCGCGGCGCGAGATGCGGCCGGGCGAGGACCAGGCACACGACCGTCAGCGAGAGCAGCGCCGCGATCAGGATGCCCGGCAGCAATCCGGCGATGAACAGGTCGCCGATCGAGGTCTCGGTGATCACCCCGTAGAGGATCATCGCGATCGAGGGCGGGATCAGGATGCCGAGCGTCCCGCCGGCCGCGGTCACCCCGAAGGCGAGGCGCCGGTCATAGCCGTGGCGCACCATCTCCGGCACCGCCATCGCGCCGATGGTGGCGGAGGTTACCGGGCTCGACCCGCAGACCGACGAGAACCCGGTGCAGGCGAATATCGTGCCGACGGCGAGCGAGCCGGGGATGCGGTAGAGCCAGAGCTGGGCGGCGCGGAACAGATCCTTGCCGATGCCGGTCACCGCCAGCGCCTCGCCCATCATGATGAACAGCGGCACCACGGTGAGGATGAAATAGCTCGAGGTCGAAAACGCGACGGTCGCGATATGCCCGATCGCGAAGGAGGACACGAACAGCCAGGTGCCGATCAGCCCGAGCAGCCCGGTGGCGACGGCGACCGGGATGCCGGTCGCGAGGAAGGCGAGCAGCGCCAGCGCGAAGACCAGGAAGCTGGCGAAGGCCTCCATCGGTCAGTCGCCCGGCTCGCGAATGCCCGCCGCCAGCAGCACCAGCGCGGTGAGCACGAACTGCGCGACGCCGATGGGGCCGACCACCCAGATGTATTTCATCTTCATCGGGATGGTCGATGCCGGGAACGGGTTGTTGTCGGCGAACGCCTCGATGGTGTCGTTGAGCAGCATGATCCAGAGGATCGCGCCGAAGGCAACGGTCAGCGTGCAGCCCAGCACCACGACGCCGCGGCGCAGCCGGGGCGGGACCAGCTGGCGGAACAGATCGACCGAGACGTGGCTGCCGGCCTCCAGCGCCGGCGCCAAAGCGAGGAAGAACAGATAGACCAGCATGAAGGAGCAGATGTCGAGGACCCAGGCGCTCGGGTCGTTGAACGCGTAGCGCCTGACCACGTCCTGCAGGATCACCAGCATGATCGCGGCGGCGAGCCCGCCGCTGACCGCCAGGAACACGGCATTGATGCCGCGCGTGACCCTCGAGGCCCCGGCCAGCCAGGCGGGTTCGGCGCCCGGCCGGCCGGGTGGGGTCATGCCCGCCCTACCAGTGGGGCTCGAGGATCTTGCGGACCAGCTTGCCGTCGGCGCCGGACACCCCGTCCATCTTGTCGAACACCGGCCTGATGGCGTTCACGAAGGCGGCCCGTTCCGCATCGTTGAGCGAATAGACGGCGTTGCCGCTGGCCTGCTTGATCTTGGCCCGCAGATCCGGTTGCAGCGGCTCTAGATAGCGCGCCGCCACGCCCTCGGCCTCGGCCGCCAGCTTCTCGACCGTCGCCCGGTCGGCGGCCGAGATCTTGCCCCAGACCCGCTTGTTGGCGATGTAGATCAGCACGTTCACCGGCACGCCGAGATTGACGATCTTGGGCGCCACCTCATAGAGCTTGAAGGCGTAGGAGATCTCGTGGTTGCTGAGCACGCAGTCGAGCGTGCCGTTCTGCAGGGCCACGTATTGCTCGGCCGGGTCGGTCGCCACCGGGTTGGCGCCGAGCGCCTTGATCTGCTCCACCTGCCAGCGCCCGGCGGTGCGCACCCGGAGGTTCTTCCAGTCGGCCGGCTTCTTGAGCAGGCGCTCGCGGCAGTTGACGGTGCCGCCGAAGGAGGGCTGCAGCCAGAGGAACTTGACCCCCTGGGCATCGAACAGCCGGTCGAGGATCGGCCTGAGCTGGCCTGCGACCTTGAGCCATGCGGCGGACTCGTTGGGCATCCCCGCCTCGCCCTCGACATAGGCGAGCGCCGGGATCCGGCTCGATTCCACGCCGGCCGCGGTGGTGCCGAAATGCACCGCGCCGCTGCGCACCGCCTTGAAGGTCTCGGTGATCCTGCCCAGCGCGCCGGAATAGAACGGGCGGAACTCGACCCGTCCCTCGGTCTTCTTCTTCGACTCGTCCATCCAGAATTTCATCGCATGGGTCCATGCGAAGCGTTCCGAATGCCAGACCGAAATATCGAATGTCGCCGCGCGCAGCGCCGCCGGTGCGGATAGCACCAGCAGCCCCAGAAGGCAGCCAAAAACGACACCTCTCATGCGGATGGCCATGCGTTTTCTCCCCGGGAAAATTGGTCGCTGCGGCCATCATGCCGCACCGGACAGCCTCGCCGCAACCGGGCCGGGCGGGGTCGCGCGCGCTATGGCTCGGGCTTGCCGCGCCGGGATACGCGCAGGGCGACGCCCGGCTCTCCGACGCGACGGCGACAGGCACCGCCGACAACTCGGACCCGTTGCCGCGGGCATGGCTCGCGCGCTTCGGCCGCACCGTCGCGTCGCAGGCGGTGGACGCGATCGAACGCCGGATGGAAGACGGCGGCTCGCATGTGGTGCTGGCCGGCCAGGCGGTCAATTTGTCGGGCAAGGCGGCCGGGCCGGAGAGCGGGCAAGACGCGGACCGGGATCGACCGCCTGCGGTCGCTCGCCGGAACCCGGACCCTCGCCCAGAACGCTGCGTTCGACCCCGGTCACCGGGTCGAGGCGGAGCTCGGCTACGGGTTCGGCGTGCCGGGCGCTCCCGGCCTGGTGACCCCTTATGCCGGGCTTTCGTCCGGCGATGGCGAGAGCCGCATCTGGCTGGTGGGAACCCGCTGGGAGATCTCGCCGGACACCATGCTTGCGGTCACGGGCACGCGCGAAGACAGGGGCGACGACGCCCCGGATATCAGGCTCGTCGTGCACGGCCGGGCACGCTGGTAGGGGCGCGGGATCGCGGCATGTTTCCGCAGGGGCGGGGCCGGGATATGGTTTCCCGACGCAAAGCGGGGGGAACAGTCGATGAGCGAGCACAGCGACGTCATCGCCGGGGTGATGGAAAGCAGCAAGGGGCGGATGATCGGCGACGGTCTGGAAGCCGCCGACATCGACGAGATCCTCGAACGCTGCACCGGCTGGGGGGATTGGTACGAGGTGGTCACCGGTATCGGCGACCGCTACGAGGCGCTGGCCGAAGAGAGCCTGGCCGCAGGCAGCGCCGTCACCGCGGGCGTCTGCCTGTGGCGGGCCTGCATGTATTACCACTACGCCCAGTTCTACATGTTCGAGCGGCCCGATCTGCGCGAGGCCGGGCAGCAGCGGAAGGTCGCGCTCTACAACCGCGCCGCGCCGCTGTTC
Source organism: Alphaproteobacteria bacterium (assembly GCA_965205995.1). Lineage (GTDB taxonomy): Bacteria > Pseudomonadota > Alphaproteobacteria > MPNO01 > MPNO01 > MPNO01. The sequence continues at coordinate 2,198,790 of OZ242200.1, forward strand.
TTCCCGCCGGCCGAGCGCATCGACGTCCCCTTCGAGGGGTTCGCCATCCCGGGTTTCCTGCGCAAGCCGCCCGGCATCGAACGGCCGCGCTGCGCAATTCTGATCGGCGGGCTGGAGAGCACCAAGGAAGAAAGCTATCTGTTCGAGCGCATGTGCCACGACCGCGGCATGGCGACCTTCGCCTTCGACGGACCGGGCCAGGGCGAGATGTATTTCCAGACCAGGATCAGGCCCGATTTCGAGCGCTTCACCTCGGCCGTGCTGGACGAACTCGAGACCCGCGACGACATCGATCCGTCCAGATTCGGCGTATTGGGGCGCAGCTTCGGCGGCTACTACGCGCCGAGGAGCGCCGCCCACGACAAGCGGATCGCCGCCTGCGTCTGCTGGGGCGCGATGTACGAGCTCCAGACCTATTGGTGGGACATGCACGAGATCACCCGCAACGGGTTCACCTACTGCGCCGGCGAGACCGACCCGGCGAAGGGCAGGGAACGGCTGAAATTCATCGATCTCGCGGATTGCGTCGACCGCATCGAGTGCGCGCTCTATTTGCAGCACGGGATGAAGGACGATTTGATCCCCTTCGGCCAGGCTAGGCGGCTGGAGGCCGAGGCGGTGAACGCCTCCGAGATCGTCACCCATTACGAGCCCGGCGGCATCCATTGCTGCCACAACCTCTACCACACGACCCGCATGCCGATGGCCGACTTCCTGGCCAGGCACCTGGTCGATTGAGGCGGGGCGGCGGCTCGGGCCGGCCCTTCGATACGCGGCTCCGCCGCCAGGGTACTCAGGGCGAGGGATTTGTTTTGCCCTCATCCCGAGTAGGCCCGAAGCGCCGTATCGAGGGACGGCCCAGGGCTAGTCCGGCTGCACCGACTGCGCGCCGAGCTGCGGCCAGGCGACGGGGGCGCCGGCGGCCTCGATCCGCTGCTCGCGCGGCAGGGCCGGGTCCCAGCGGAGCGCGATGAAGCGCATGCCGTTGACCCCGTCCGAATCGTCGGAGCAGAGCCAGACGATGGGGGCGCGCATCACGGTGGGCTGGATCAGCTCATTGCGGTCGACGCCCGAGGCTTGCGGGATCATCCGCGTGTTCACCGGCCCGCCCGGGATCAGGACATTGGCGGTCACCCCGGTCTCTTCGAGGTCGTGCGCCATGATCCTGGTATGCGCTTCCAGCGCCGCCTTGGACGGGCCGTAGGCGCCGGCGCCGTGGCGGTACATGGTGTTGAGGCTGGTGGTGACGTTGACGATGCGCCCCCTCCCCGCCTCCAGCATCGCCGGCGCCGCATTCCGCGCCATGAGCTGCGGGCCGAAGATGTTGACCTCGAGCATCTGGCGCCACAGCGCGTCTTCGAGCTCCCAGAATTTGGGCGGCTCGTGGAAGAAGTGATCGCCGATCCGCTCCGGCCCGACGACGGCATCGTTGACCAGCATGTCGAGCCGGCCGAAGCGCGAGAGCACGGTGCCGACGGTTTCCGCCGCCGCGTCCGCGCTGGTCACGTCGCAGACGATGGGATGCGCGCATCCCTGCCCGCCGGCCGCCTCGACGTCCCTGGCGGCGGCCCTCAGCACATCCTCGTCGATGTCGATCATCGCCACCTTGGCGCCGGCCTCGGCGAGCGCCAGCGACATCTCGCGCCCCATGCCGCGCCCCGCGCCGGTCATCAGCACCGCTTTCCCTTCGAGCACGCGATCGGCCATTCCCCGCCCTCCTGTTTCCCGGTTTCCCCGCCTATGACGAGACGATGACGATCTGCACCTCGCCGGCGCCGTCGGCGCGTCGGTGGGCGGCGGCGCTCTGGTAATCGTCTGAGTCGAAGCAGGCCTCGGCCGCCTCCAGCGACGGGAACTCGATCACCACATGGCGGGCGAAATAGTCCGGCCCTTCGAGGTTCTTGTACGCCCCGCCGCGGGCCAGCACCTTGCCGTCGTATTTGGCGAGGATTTCGGGCACCCGTTCGGCATATTTCTTGTATTGGTCGGGGGTGTTGATCTTGCCGTGGGCGATCCAGTAGGCGGGCATTCCGGTCTCCTTGCGTGGCTGGCGGAGTCGATCTAGCGCGCTCCGCCCTCTATGTTGCGCTCCAATCCATTCATAGCATGGCGCGCCGCGCCGACACATAAGGGGGACAGTCGATGATCGACCTCTACACATGGCAGACGCCGAACGGCCGCAAGGCCTCGATCGGGCTCGAGGAGTTCGGGCTCGAATACCAGGCGCATGCGATCGACATCGGCAAGGACGAGCAGTTCGCCCCCGATTTCCTGAAGATCAGCCCGAACAACAAGATCCCCGCGATCGTCGACCGGGAGAACGGCACCGCGATGATGGAGTCGGGCGCGATCCTGCTCTACCTCGCCGACAAGACCGGCATGCTGATGCCGGGCGACGAGAAGGGCCGCTGGAAGGTGATGGAGTGGCTGATGATGCAGATGGGCTCGGTCGGCCCGATGCTCGGCCAGACCCATCACTTCGCCCAGTTCAACAGCGGCAAGGCGCCCTATGCCGAAGACCGCTTTCTCAAGGAGACCAGGCGGATCTACGGCGTGCTGAACAAGCGGCTCGGCGAGACGCAATACCTCGCCGGCGACGACTACACCATCGCCGACATCGCCACCTGGCCGTGGATCTCGCGCTATGACTGGCACCGCATCGACTGGCAGGACTATCCCGACCTCCAGCGCTGGTATGTCGGGATCGCCGGCCGCCCGGCGGTCCAGCGCGGCTACGACGTGCCCAACAAGGTGCAGGAAATCCCGCGCCCGTAAGCTCAGATCAGCAGCAGGAGCCCGCCGACGATCGCGCAGTTGGAGAACAGGAACGCCTGGTGCAAATGCCGCCTGAGCGGGTCCCCGACCTCCCAGAAGCGGTGGAATATGGCGGTCGCCAGCACGGTGAAGACGATCAGGATGACCGCGCCCGTATCGGTCCAGATGTCGAGCCCGATCATGATCGCCCCGGCATACTGCATCGCGAAGCCGGTCCACAGCACCGCATGGGGGGCGGGGATCCCCTGCACCGCGATGCGGTCGGCGTGCTGCTTGACCTTCATCGTCGAGTTGATCAGCGCCGTCCCGAGAAACAGGACCGTGATCAGGAGCTGGCCGACGATTTGGAGCGGTGTGTGGTCTGCGTACATCGCGCGTCCTCGCTTCTGGCCCGCTTCTCAACGGAACGGCGGAGCGTAGAGGATGCCGCCCTTGGTCCAAAGGTTGTTGACGCCCCGGTCGAGGCCGATCGCCGTCCTCGGGCCGATATGGCGGTCGTAGATCTCGCCGTAATTGCCGACCCCCTCGATCGCCTTGAAGGCCCAGTCCCGGGACAGGCCGAGCGCGGCGCCGAAATCGCCGTCCTCGCCGAGCAGCCGCCTGATCTCGGGGGTCCCGGAGGTCCTCATGCGGCCGACATTCTCCCGGGTGACGCCAAGCTCCTCGGCGACGACGAGCGCGTTGCGGACCCAGCGCACGATGTCGCCCCACGCATTGTCGCCGTGGCGTACGACCAGGCCGAACGGCTCCTTGGAAATGGTCTCGGGCAGGATGACGTGATCGCCCGGGTTCTTGAGCACCGAGCGCTGCGCCGCGAGGCCGGACCGGTCGGTCGTATAGACGTCGCAGCGGTTGGCGGCGTAGTTCTGGCGCGCTTCCGCCGCGTCCTCGACGACCACCGATCTGAACTTCATGCCGTTGGCGCGGAAGAAATCGGCGAGGTTGAGCTCGGTCGTCGTGCCGGTCTGGATGCACACCGAGGCGCCGTCGAGCTCCCGCGCGCTCGTCACGCCGAGATCCTTGTGTATCAGGAATCCCTGGCCGTCGTAGAAGGTGACGCCGACGAAGTCGAAGCCGAGATTGACGTCGCGCTTGAAGGTCCATGTCGTGATGCGCGCCAGCAAATCGACCTCGCCCGATTGCAGGGCCGGGAACCGCGTCTTGCCGGTGAGCGGCTTGTAGGCCACCCGGTCGGGGTCGCCGAAGACGGCGGCGCCGACGGCGCGGCAGAAATCGACCTCGAAGCCGCGCCACACGCCCTTGTCGTCGGGCACGGCGAACCCGGCCAGGCCGACATTGATGCCGCAGATCAACCGGCCGCGCTGCTTCACCGCGTCCAGCGTCGAGCTCGCGGCGAGGGCGGCCCCGGCGGTCATCGCCAGCGCCGCCGCCGCACCCAGGATCCAGGCCGCAACAGGTTTCAATCGAACGCCCCCTCATCGGAGAGGTCGGTCCCGGGCGGACAGGCGCGACCCCGACCCGTCATTCCGGTTGCAGCGCGCCGATGTGCCGCTTGAGCTCCTGCTTGATCACCTTGCCGGTGCCGGTGCGCGGCAGGTCGTCGACGAAGTGGATTTGGCTCGGCTTCTTGTAGCTCGCGATCCGCGCGCGGCAATGCTCGATCAGCTCTTCGGCGGCGGCGGCGGCGCCGGGTTCCAGCACCACGCAAGCGGCGACCGCCTCGCCGAAGGCGCTGTCGGGCACGCCGATCACCGCCGCGTCGGCCACCGCCGCATGCTCAATCAGCGCGATCTCGACCTCCTTGGAATAGACGTTGAGCCCGCCGGTCACGATCATGTCCTTGGCGCGGTCGACGAAATAGAGGAACCCGTCGGCGTCGAAATAGCCCACGTCGCCGGTGCGGAACCAGTCGCCGTGGAACGCGGCCTCGGTCGCCCCGGGGTTGCGGAAATATTCGCGCATCACAGATGCGCGACCGGGCGCGCCGGAGCGCACCAGAAGCTCGCCGGGCTCGCCCACGGGCACGTCCTCGCCGTCCGCGTCGACGACGCGGATCTCGACGCCGAGGATCGGCCGGCCGGTCGAGTGGGGCCTCTCCTCCTGCTCCTCGGGGCGCAGCCCGGCGACGTTCCCCGCCTCGGTCTGGGCGAGGAAGGTGTAGAGCCCGACATGCGGCAGCGCCGCCCTCAGCCGCTCCTTGAGCGGGACCGGGAAGACCTCGCCCGTCGCGACGATCAGGCGGAGCGAAGACGCCGCCTCGGGCCGCTTCTCCAGCTCCGGCATCATCATGCGGAAGACGGTCGGCACGCCGCCGGCGATGGTCACCTTCTCGCGCGCGATCAGCGAGACCGCATCGGCGGCGTCGAAGCGGGGCTGCATCGCCAGCCGGCAGCCCGAGACGAACATGTTGGCGAGGCGGCCGAGCCCGGTGCGGTGCGCCATCGCCGTCGTCGCCAGCACCACGTCGCTCTCCGACAGCCCCCATTCGACCACGTTGGCGAGGCTGGCGAGGACGATGTTCGCGTTGGTCCCCACCGCGCCCTTGGGCCGCCCCGTCGTGCCCGAGGTGTAGGCGATCATGCAGTCGTCCTCGGCGGCGGGCGGGCCGGCTGGCGGCGTCGCCGCGCCGGCGGCGAGGAACGTCGGATACCCCTCCTCCCCCGTTTCCGGGTCGCCGACGACGATGCGGATCGCGCCGGGCAAGTCCTCCAGCCCGGCGGCGACGGCGGGGCGCATGCCCTGGCTGTAGACAATCGCCCGGGGCTCGCAATTGCCGAGGATATAGGCGATCTCCTGGGCGGTGAGCCGCGTGGACAGGGGAACGATCAGCGCGCCGAGCTTGAGAATCGCCGCCATCGCCTCGGCCAGTTCGATCTCGTTCGGCATGGTGACGACGACCCGGTCGCCGCAGCCCACACCGCGCACGGCGAGCGCGTTGGCGAGCCGGTCGCCGCGCGCGTTCAACTCGGCGAAGGTGAGGCTCCGGTCGCCGCAGACCAGCGCGACCTTGTCCGCGTAGCGCTGCGCATTCTGCGCGAGCAGGGCGGCGAGCTTCATCCCTCGTCGGGCTCGAAGGCGAAATAGTCGATGTCGTCGGTCATGGTCTCGAAAATCACCCTGACCCGCATGCCGATCTCCACCTCCTCGGGCGCGACGCCGACGATGTTGCCGATGATGCGGATTTTCTCGTCGAGCTCGATCAGCCCGACGATATAGGGCGCGCGGTCCTCGAACCCCGCGGTCGGCACATGGGTCACGGTGTAGGAATAGACTTCGCCCTTGCCCGAGGTCTCGCGCCATTCGAGGTTGCGCTTGCCGGTCGCGGTCGAGATCGCCCGCGGCCAGAACTGGTAGCGGCCGGCGTCGGGGTCGTATTGCAGAGCGAGCTTGCCGCGCTTGGCGGCGTCCCAGAAGAACTGCGTGTTGACGGTCGGGCGCGGCACCGGGCGGGGCTTGGCTGCTGGCGTGTTCATCTCTTGGTTCCTTCCTGCGGGCGCTACTTGACCAGGACCATGGCGTTGCTGGTCCCCCAGCTCCGGCCGTATGGAATGACGCCGATCCCGGTGACCAGCGCATTGCCGGGGTCGGGAACCTGGCGCTCGCCGGCCTCGCCCATCAGCTGGCGCACACCCTCGACCAGGTTGACCCCGCCGCCGGCGAGCCCCGGCTGGCCGCAGCCGATCTGCCCGCCGCCGGTGTTGATCGGAAGCGTGCCGGCGGGCGAGATGTCGGTATCGCGCAGGAACTGCGAACCCCGCCCGCGCTCGCAGAACCCGATCTGCTCCAGCTTCAGCATCACCGCGATGAGGAAATCGTCATAGGGGTGGAACATCGCGATTTGCCCCGGCGTCAGCCCCGCCTTGGCGAGCGCGTCGGGGCCGGACACCGAGAACCCGGTCTCGGTGATGTCGGGGGTCTGGTCGGCGCAGGCGAAGTTGGTGATCTCCGAATAGGCGAAGGGATAGACCCGGTTCTCGAAGCCGAGCTCGCGGGCGCGGTCGGTCTTCATCATCACCACCCCGTTGGCGCCGTCGCAGAACATCACCGAATCGAGCAGGCGGAGCGGGGACGAAACCTGGCGCGAGTCGAGATAGTCGTCGACGGTGATCTTCTTGCGGAACCGCTCATAGGCGTTTTCGTTGACCACGGCGCCGTTCCGCTGCGCCACAGCGAGCGCGCCGAGCCCGGCAAAATCGAGCTCGTACTGCGCCATATAGCGGTTCATCAGCAGGCCGAAAGCGCCCGGCGGGCCCTGGATGCCGGTCGGTTCCCAGAACTCGTTGCGGTAGGAGCCGTAGACCGCCGACCATTTCGACGACGGCGCGTCGGCGCCGATCAGCATCACCGTCTCGCAGAGCTCGTTCTGCAGCGCCATCGCCGCCCTCGCGACATTGCCGATCGCCGATGCGCCGCCGAGATCGGTGGTCTGCAGCCAGCGCGGCGTGATGCCGAGATAGTCGGTGCAGTAATTCGACCAGAAGGGGTTGGCGCATTCGCTGAGCGGCACCGTGAAGCTGACGCCGTCGATATCGCCGGGCTTGAGGCCGGTCTTGGCGAACAGCTCCTCGGCGAGCTCGGCGGCGAGCTCATAGGCCGTCTTGCCGGTTCTCCGGTCTATCCCGGTCTCGCCATAGGCGACGATGCAGACATCCTGCGCTGCAAGAAAATTCATGGCCATTCGGCGGTTTCCCTCCTTGACTTCGGGGCTTCTCTATCCGGCTTCGACATCGTCCTCGCCGCCCATCGCGGCGGCGATGGCGGCATGCTGGGTTTCGAGCCAGCCCGGTTCCTCCCGCCCGGCCCGGGTCACCCGGACCTCGAGCGCGAGCTTCGCCGGGGCGGCGAGGACCAGGATGCGGTCGGCCATTTCAAGCGCGTCGTCGATCCGGTGGGTGATCAGCACGCAGGTCTTGCCGAGGCGGCGGACGAGCTCGGTGAAGTCGGCGCGCAGCGCCTTCGAGGTGACGTGGTCGAGCTGGCTGAAACTCTCGTCGAGCAGCACCAGCGCGGGGTCGACGCAGAGCGCGCGGGCGAGCGAGACGCGCTGGCGCATGCCGCCGGAAAGCTCGTGCGGGTATTTGCGGATATTCTCCTCGCCGACGATCTTGACGTTCTCCAGCCACTCGATCGCGCGGCCGCGCTGGGTTTCCCTGTCGAAGCCGAGGATTTCGAGGCCGAGCGAGACGTTCTCCCAGGCCGAGCGCCAGGGCAGCAGGCGGTCGTTCTGGAAGCTCACCGCGAGCTTGCCGCGCAGCGCCTTGAACTGCGCGTAGGGATCGAGCCCCTCGACCCGGACCGTGCCCCCGGTCGGCTCAAGCACGCCCATGATCATGTGGAGCGCGGTCGACTTGCCGGCCCCGGTGCGCCCCAGCAGGGCGACGATCTCGCCTTCCATGACCTCGAAGGAGAGGTCGAGAACCGCCGGATGGGCGCCGAAATAGCGGTCGACGCGATCGAGCCCGATCACCGCGCGGGCGCCGTCCGCGGTCATCGGACCGAGACCTCGGGCCGCCATTTGAGCAGCCGCTTCTCGGCCCATGCGACGATCGCCTGGACGCCGAGATTGACGACCACCAGCAGGATCGTCCAGCCGATCACGCCCTGCATGTTGAGCTCGTCCTGGGCGAGCCCCATCCGCGCGCCCATGCCGGTATTGACGCTGACCAGCTCGGCAAACGCCGTCATCCGCGCCGCGTAGCCGATGATCGACTTCGTCGTCATCAGGATATAGGGGACGATATGCGGCAGGATCAGGAGCCGGAAGATCTGCCAGCGGCTCGGCCGGAAGGTCTCCACCACCTCCACCAGATCGGTCGAGAGCGCCTTGATCCCGTCATAGACGTTGAGCGCGTAGAACGGGATCAGGATCACCGCCAGGATGAAGAACACCCGTTCCTCGGTGCCGCGGAACCAGAAGATCGCGAACAGCATCCAGGACAGCGCCGGCACGCCGGTGAAGATCACCACCAGCGCCTTGATGAAGGGCTCGGCGGGGCGGACGATGCCCATCACCACGCCGATCAGCGAGCCGGCGACCAGCGAGAAGGCGACCGCGAAGAGCAGCCGCAGGATCGTGATCGCGATGTGGATATAGTCCTCGCCGAGGATCGTCAGGATCTCGGCCCCGGTCAGCACGATCGACGGCATGATGTAGACCGGCGCGGCCCAGCTCCACGCCTCCATGCCGAAGGCGAGCAGCGCGATGATGACGATGCTGGCGAACAGGTCGCGCTTGAAGTAATTGCGCTCCCCGGCGCCCGCCGGCGCCGGGGGTTCGAGCCCGCCGGCGGTCTCCGGATCGATCCGTGTGTTCATCGCCTAGGCGCCCGCCCGCCGCGGCGAAAACCGGAGAATGCGTGCCACGGCGCGGCTGCGTTCAGGACGCGAAATAGGACTCCGGCACAGGCTGGGGCAGCGAGCCCGCCTTGTGCATGATGTCGCCGGCGAACAGGATGTCCTCGCGGTTCTTCTCGACCGACATCGGGCGCATCTCGAACTGCATGCGCCCCGAATCCATCGCCGTCTTGAGCACCTCGGGCTTGATCTTGACCGACGGGCCGAGGGCCTGGAAATCCACCGGGTTGCCCATGATCCACTTGAAGCAGTCGTCATAGACCCTGACCGCCCGCGCGATGGTGTCGGGCGGTACGTCGCCGAGCGCCGCGCGGTTGATGGCGATGCAGAAATAGGGCTGATCGCGGCCGGTATGGCGGCGATAGAAATCGTTGATGTTGAGGAACACCTTCGAGCCCGGGATCTTGTGCAGCCCGACCGAGAGCGAGTGCTCCCAGACGATCGCGGCGTCGGCGCGGTTGGCGGCGACGATGCTGATCGTCGCCGGCGGGTTGGGCGCGTTCTGGAGCCGGACGTCCTTATCGAAGTCGATATTCGCGAACACCTTGGCCCAGGTCTTGGCCATCTTGTAGGTGCCCGAGACCTGCATCGCGGCGACGGTCTTGCCCTTCAGCTCCTCGAGCGAGTTGGGTCCGTCCTGGCGCGCGAACATGCCGGCCAGGGTGCCGGTCGAGACGATGCCGATGATCTGCATCGGCGCGCCCTTCATGTGCATCTTGGCGAAGGAATCCCAGGTGCCGACGCCGATCTGGAAATTGCCCTTGAGCATGTCGGCGTAATAGGTGCCGAGCCGGTTGTAGACCCGGAAGGAATCGAATTTAAGGCCGTGCTTCTCGTCGAACTTGTTCCTGAACAGGACCTGGTTCTGCAGGTTGGACCAGCCGCCGGCCAGCGTCGCCGTCTTCAGCGTCGTCGGCTGGGCGCCGAAGGCGAGGTTGGGCGCGGCGATCAGCCCCGCGCCGAGCGCGAGGCCGCCGCCGCCGGCGCTTTCGAGAAACCGTCTGCGCGAAACCGTCCTGTCCATGTCGATTCTCCCCTTCCCGGCCCGTTCGACCACACGTTTGTCTAGTGGCAATATCATGGACGATCCGCGGGGTGGCGTCCATAACGGGCGCCGGGCGGCGAGGGAAAACGGGATGTTTCGCGACGATAGCGCAGACGAGGCGGAATTCCGCGCCGAGGTGCGCGGCTGGCTGGAGACAAACCTGCCCTCCCCTCTGAGGGGACGGACCGACCGGCCGCCGCCGGACGAGATCATGCCGTGGTACCGGGCGCTCGCCGCGCGCGGCTGGGTCGCGCCGCACTGGCCGAAGCAACATGGCGGCATGGGGGCGAGCCTGGCGCAGCAGATCGTGCTGACCCAGGAGCTCGCCAGGCTGTCCGCGCCGCAGCTTCCGATCCAGGGAATCAACCATATCGGCCCGATCCTGATGCGCTTCGGCACCGACGCGCAGAAGGCGCGGCATCTGCCGCCGATCCTCACCGGCGACGCGATATGGGCGCAGGGCTATTCGGAGCCGGGCGCGGGTTCCGATCTCGCCAGCCTGTCGACCCGCGCCGAGCTGCGCGACGGAGGCTTCGTCGTCACCGGCGGCAAGATCTGGCAGACCTGGGCGCATCACGCCGACTGGATGTTCACCCTGGTGCGCACCGACCCCGGGGCGAAGGCCAGGCAGGCCGGGATCAGCTTCGTCCTGATCGACTTGAGGACGCCGGGAATCGAAATCCGTCCGATCGTCACCATCGCCGGCGAGGAGGAGTTCTCGCAGGTGTTCCTCGACGGGGTCGAGGTGCCGGAAGAGAATCTGGTCGGCGAGCTCCACGGCGGCTGGAAGGTGGCGACCGCGCTGCTCGCCACCGAACGCATGTTCACCTCGAACCCGCAATACGCGCTGGAGGCCGTGGAGCGCATCAAGGCGGTCGCCGAGCGCACCGGCATCGACCGCGACCTTGCGTTCCGCGACCGGCTGGCGGGCCTGTCGATCGACATCACGGTGCAGGCGGCGATGTTCTGGCAGGCGGTCGACCTGATCGCGCATGGCAGGGAGCTCGGCCCCGAAGGCTCGACGATGAAGCTGGTCGCGACCGAGAATTTGCAGCGCGCGACCGACCTCCTGGTCGAGGCCGCGGGCCCCTGGGGCGCCGATTCCGGGCGGATCGAGACCGGCGCGGGCGCGGTCGATGCGACCGGCATCTTCCTCCAGTCCCGCCGGGCGACGATCTATGGGGGATCCAGCGAGATCCAGCGCAACGTGCTCGCCAAGCGCGTGCTCGGGCTTCCCGGGGGGTGATGTGGTAGATTGACCGGAACGCGCCGCCTTGAGGGGGAAACGATGCCGGTCCAGGTCGACAGGGATCGTCCGATCGAAAATACGACGATATTCGACGGTGGGGAATCCCGCCGGGGCTACCGGATCAACAAGTTCGCGATGTCGCTCGCGCGGGCGGAGAACCGCGCAGCCTTCGCGGCCGACGAAGAGGGCTACATGGCGCAATGCGGCCTGAGCGCGGCGGAGCGGGAGGCGGTTCGCGAGCGGGACTGGCGCAGCATCCTGGAAGACCTCGGCGGCAATATCTACATGATCATCAAGATCGGCGCGGTGACCGGCCACGGGCTTTACCAGATCGGCGCCCACCAGCGCGGCGAGACCTATGAGGAGTTCCTCGCCACGCGCAACGCCTCGGGCGCGCGCTAGGCCGATGGCAAGGATCGTCGCCGGCATCGGCACCTCCCACGTCCCCTCGATCGGCGTCGCCTACGACCAGGGGCGCACGCAGGACGCCGCCTGGAAGCCGCTATTCGACGCCTACGAACCGGTCAAGGCGTGGCTCCGCGACGAGGTGAAGCCCGATATCGCGATCGTCGTCTACAACGACCACGGCAGCTCCTTCTTCTTCGACAAATACCCGACCTTCGCCCTCGGCGCGTCCGACCTCTACCCGGTGGGCGACGAGGGCTGGGGCCGCCGGCCGCTGCCCGACTTCCCTGGCGATGCCGCGTTCTCCTGGCATCTCGCCGAGCAGCTGGTCTATGGCGAGTTCGACATGACGCTGTGCCAGGAGCTCGCGGTCGAGCACGGCTTCATGGTGCCGATGCATCTCTGCTTCGACCATGACGGGGGCTGGCCGGTGAAGACGGTGCCGCTCGCGATCAATGTCATCCAGCATCCGCTGCCGACCGCCGCGCGCTGCTGGAAGCTGGGCCAGGCGATCCGCCGCGCGGTCGGGAGCTTCCCGGGCGAGGCGCGCGTGGTCGTCCTCGGCACCGGCGGCATGTCGCATCAGCTGAACGGCGCCCGGTTCGGCCATCTCAACCCGGGCTGGGACAATGACTGGCTGGACCGGATCGAGGCCGATCCCGGCTCGCTGGCGGCGCTCACCCACCAGGACATCATGGAGGAAGCCGGGGCGGAGGCGGTCGAGTTGATCATGTGGCTCACCATGCGCGGCGCGCTGTCGCCGGAGGTCCGCCGCGCGCATCGCAACTACTACGCGCCGATGACCACCGGCATGGGGCTGATCGCGCTGGAGGACGGCGGGTGAGCCGGGGAGCGGCGGCATGGCGCGCAAGACCGTAGTCACCGGCGGCAGCGGCCGGCTCGGCTCGAGGACCGTCGAGGCGATGCTCGCGGCCGGTTACGAGGTGCTCAACCTCGACGCAATGCGGCCGCGCGAGAAGCTCTGCGAATCCTGGACCGCCGACCTCACCCGGAGCGGCGATCTGTTCGAGGCGTTCGACGGCGCCGATTCGGTGATCCACCTCGCCGCCTACCAGGCGCCGACCGAGGCCGCCGACAGCGTCATCTTCGGCAACAACGTCACCGCCTCCTACAACGTGCTGAGGGCGGCGGCGCAGACCGGAATCCGCCGCGTGGTGATGGCCTCCAGCGTCGCCGCCTACGGCTTCATCTACGCGCCGCAAATTTGGGACCCGGAGACCCTGCCGCTCGACGAGGACTACCCGTGCCGGCCGCTGGATTCGTATTCGCTCTCCAAGGCGTTCGGCGAGCAGCTTGCCGATTCCTTTGTCGCAACGAGCGGGGCGACGAGCGGGATGTCGGTGGCGAGCCTCCGCATCGCGGGCGTCAATTTCGACCTGTCCTACGCCTCGTTCCCGGACCGCTGGGCCGATCCGGCGCGGCTTCTCGGGGGGCTCTGGAGCTATGTCGACGCGCGCGACGCGGCCGAGGCCTGCCGCCGCGCGGCGGAAGCGGAGATCGACGGCCACCGGGTCTACAACGTCGCCGCCGCGACCAGCCGCGATCCGACGCCGACCGAGGAGCTGGTGCGCAAATACTTTCCGCGCACGCGCATCCGCGATGGGATGGCGGGATGCTGGGGCGGGCTCGACGTCGCCCGCGCCCGGGACGAGCTCGGCTTCGCGACCGAGCACCACTGGCAGGATTACCTGCGGCCGGACGGCACGCCGCTCGACAGGGGGACGGGATCATGAAATTCGAACGCGTCCGAAGCCCGATCTCCCCGGAGCTCGGCCCGGAATCGCTTTCCAACTGCAAGAAGGCGGGCGATCTGGTATTCATCTCCGGGCTGCTCTCCTGGGACGAAAACCAGAACGTGATCGGGGCCGGTGACGCCTATCTCCAGTCGAAGACCGTCTTCGCCCAGATGAAGTCGCTGATGGAGGCGGCCGGCGGCAAGATGAACGACATCGCCAAGATCACCATGTTCACCACCGACATGCGCTACCAGCCGGATATCTGGCGGGCGCGGCGCGAGTTCTTCACCGGCGATTTCCCGTGCTCGACGCTGGTGTGCGTGTCGCATCTGTTCAAGCCGGAGGCGGTGATCGAGATCGAGGCTATCGGCGTGATCGGCGCCGGCGAAGACTGAACCGTCGCGAAAAGGAGAACAGGTCCGTGGACAGCCTATTGATCGCCGTCGCGGTGGGAATCGTCATATGGCTGCTGATGCGCCGGGCGGCCTATGCGCGGGCGCGCCGCCAGATGGCGGCGCGGCAGCACCCGGCCGGGGCGGAGGCCGCACCGCCCGGCGGGCAGAATTCGATGCCCCGCTTCGGCGCTCCCGGGACCATCACAAGGGGCCAGATGGCCGAGCTCAGGGCGCTCGAATTCGAGCCCATGCGCGAGTGGAGCAAGGAAGAGGCGCAGCTCATCCTCGATACGGTGGTCTATTTCCGCGCCGTGATATTCGATGAGACGGGCGATACGGACCCGCCGCACGAAGTGCAGAACACGCTGCTCGGCTCCATCCTGACCGACGAGGAGCTGCGCGAGGCGATCCTCGAATGGAGCCTCAACCGCACCCGCGAGGAGGAGGAGTCCGGGCGTCTCATCCTGCCGCGCGACGAGACCTACGAGCGTGTCGCGGACGAGATCGCAGAGCTCTGGGAGGCCGGAACCGGGGACGAATGACCGGCGGGCTGAAGACCGGGGATTTCGACTTCGACCTGCCCGAAGGAGCCATAGCCGACCGTCCGGCCGTGCCGCGCGAGGCGGCGAGGCTTCTCGAGGTGGGTGCGGCGCTCGGCGACCGGACGGTCGCCGAGCTGCCCGGGCTGTTCCGCGCCGGCGACGTGCTGGCGATCAACGACACCAAGGTCATCCCCGCCCGCATCGTCGGCAGGCGCGGCCAGGCGCGCATCGAAGCGACGCTGCTGCGCCCGCTCGACCGCACCGCCGAGGGCGAGACCTGGAGCGCGCTCGCCCGCCCGGCGCGGCGGCTGCGCGCGGGCGACGTGATCGAGGTCTCGGACTCGTTCCGGGCGCATGTCGAGGGCCGCGCCGGGGACGGCGAAATCAGGCTCCGCTTTGCACCGGGAACCGATGTGCTGGCCGCCCTCGAAGACCACGGCGAGCCGCCCCTGCCCCCCTATATCAAGCGGCCCGGCGGGGCGGACGCGCGGGACCGCGCCGACTACCAGACGGTCTATGCGAGGGCGCCCGGCGCGGTCGCGGCGCCGACGGCGGGGCTTCATCTGACGCGCGATTTGCTGGCGCGGATCGCCGCGCGCGGGGTCGGGATCGTCGCCGTCACCCTCCATGTCGGCGCCGGCACCTTCCTGCCGGTGAAGTCCGAGCGCATCGAGCACCACCGGATGCATGCGGAATGGGGCGAGATATCGCCCGCCGCCGCTCAGTCCATCCGGCGCGGGCGGGCGGCGGGAGGGCGCGTGATCGCGGCCGGGACGACCTCGCTCCGGCTGCTCGAATCGGCGGCTGACGAGACCGGGCGAATCGAGGCGTTCCGCGGCGACACGGAGCTGTTCATCGTGCCGGGCTACCGTTTCAGGATCGTCGATGCGCTGCTCACCAACTTCCATTTGCCGCGCTCGACGCTGTTCATGCTGGTCGCGGCGTTTTCCGGGCTGGCGCGGATGAAAGCGGCCTATGCCCATGCCGCCGCATCCGGCTACCGGTTCTATTCCTATGGCGACGCGAGCTTCCTGCACCGCGCGGAGACGGGCCCGCACCGCGCGGAGGCGGGGTGATGGGGGTCGGGTTCTCGGTGCTCGCGGAGGACGGCGCGGCGAGGGCGGGCCTGCTGGAGACCGCCCACGGGATTGTGCGTACCCCCGCCTTCATGCCGGTGGGAACCGCGGGCACGGTCAAGGGCATGACGCCGGGGGCGGTGGCGGAGGCCGGCGCCGAGATGATCCTCGCCAACACCTATCACCTGATGCTGCGCCCGGGCGAGGAAACGGTGGAGACGCTGGGCGGGCTGCACCGCTTCATGAACTGGCCGGGGCCGATCCTCACCGATTCCGGCGGCTACCAGGTGATGTCGCTCGCCGGGCGCCGGACCATCGGGGAGGACGGCGTCGTCTTCCGCTCCCATATCGACGGCGCCCGCCACGAGCTCTCGCCCGAGCGCGCGATGGAGATCCAGCACCGCCTCGGCAGCGACGTCACGATGGCGCTCGACGAATGCACCGCCTTCCCGGCGACAATCGACGAGGCGGCGGATTCGATGCGGCTATCGATGCGCTGGGCCGCGCGGTCCAAGGCGGCGTTTCGCGACCGTCCCGGGCACGGCCTGTTCGGCATCGTCCAGGGCGGCGTCCATGGCGGGCTCCGGCGCGAGTCGGCGGAGACGCTGGTCGATATCGGCTTCGACGGCTATGCCGTCGGCGGGCTCGCCATCGGCGAGGGCCAGGAGACCACCTTCGGCGTGCTCGACGAGACCCTGCCGGCGCTCCCCACCGACGCGCCGCGCTATCTGATGGGGGCCGGCACGCCGTCCGACATCGCGGGCGCGGTCGGGCGCGGCGTCGACATGTTCGACTGCGTGATCCCGACCCGTTCGGGCCGCACCGGGCGCGGCTACACCGGCGCGGGGACGATCAATATCCGCAACGCGCGCCACGCCGGGGACCCGGCGCCGATCGATCCCGATTGCCCCTGCCCGGCCTGCGCCGGCTACAGCCGCGCCTATCTCCACCATCTGTTCCGGGCGAAGGAAATGCTCGGCCCGATCCTGCTCACCACCCACAACATCCACCATTACCAGATCCTGATGGCCGGGCTGCGCGAAGCCATCGGGGGCGGGACGCTGGCGGCGTTCGCCGCGCGCATCGCACGCGAAGAGGCCGCAACGTGAGCGCGGCGCAAACCCGCGAACGGATCCGCGAATTCGCGCTCGCCGCGGGGTTCGACGCGGTGGGGTTCTGCGACGCCGCGCTGGGGGCGGAGGCGAAGCGGGGCCTCGCCGGTTTCATCGCCGCCGGGCATCACGGCGACATGGGCTGGCTCGCCGCCAGCAGCGACCGCCGGGGCGACATCGCCACGCTCTGGCCGGAGGCGCGATCCGCCATCGTCGTCGCCCAGAATTACGGCCCCGCCGGCGACCCGCTCGCCGGGCTCGCCCGCCGCGACCGCGGGACGGTCTCGGTCTACGCGCAGGGGCGCGACTATCACGACGTGATGAAGAAAAAGCTCCGCGTCGTCGCGCGCTGGATGCACGAGACGCTGGGCTCGGAGGTCAAGCTGTTCGTCGACACCGCGCCGGTGATGGAAAAGCCGCTGGCCCAGCGCAGCGGGATCGGCTGGCAGGGCAAGCACACCAACCTGGTCTCGCGGCAATTCGGCTCCTGGCTCTTTCTCGGCGAGATCCTGACCACGCTGGAGCTCGCCCCGGATGCGCCGGAGGGCGACCGTTGCGGTTCCTGCCGGCGCTGTCTCGACATCTGCCCGACCGATGCGTTTCCCGCGCCCTACCGGCTCGACGCGACGCGGTGCATCTCCTATCTCACCATCGAGCACAAGGGGCATATCGCGCCGGAATTCCGCGCCGCCATCGGCAACCGGATCTACGGTTGCGACGACTGCCTGGCGGTGTGCCCGTGGAACAAGTTCGCGAGCCTGGCGGCCGACCCCGCCTTGTTCCCGCGGATGGAGCTCGCCGCGCCGAGACTCGCCGAGCTCGCGGCGCTCGACGACGCATCGTTTCGCGCCCTGTTCTCGGGTTCGCCGATCAAGCGTCTCGGGCGCGACCGCTTCGTCCGCAACGTCCTGGTGGCGATCGGCAATAGCGGCGAGCCCCCCCTTGCCGGTACCGCGGAGGCGGCGCTTGCCGACCGGTCGCCGCTGGTCCGCGCGATGGCGGTCTGGGCGCTCTGCCGGCTCCTGCCCCCGGAGGCGTTCGCCCGGCTGCGCGCGCGCCATCGCGGCCGTGAGGGGGACGAAGCCGTCCGGGGGGAGTGGGACGGCTGACAGCGCACGCCCTTCCCAACCCCGTCATGGCCGGACTTGTTCCGGCCATCCACGCCGCCCGCCGCCCGCAAGGCAACCGCTCGGGATGCCCGGAACAAGTCCATTGCTGTCCGGTTTAACCTTCGGGGCGGGCTCTGCCGCAATGGGCGAGACCGCCGCCGCCCCCCTGTTGTCACCCCGGACTTGTTCCGGGGCCCAGGGAAGCCGGGCGGGGGCGGTGCCTGTGGCCCTGGGCCCCGGAACAAGTCCGGGGTGACAAGGGGAGAACAAGGAAGGCAGGTGAGAGCGTGCCGCAATCCGTGTCCCGATCCGGCGAACGCGCCGGTAATCCGCCTGTACCAACGCCTTGCACCCGGTCCAGCCCATCCAAACCGGACAGCAGTGGAACAAGTCCGGGCATGACGACGTGGGGGAAAGGCGCGGCGGGAGAGACCGCGCGCCGGCCCGACCACGACGCGTGGAGAGGCCCGCCACGGTTCCCACCCGGCCCGATACTCCCTAGAGCACGTCCGTTTCAGGTGGAACCGTTTCCGCCATTGTCGTGTTTCCGTCATGGTCGGCGAGATGCCCCACCATCCGTCATTTCGACCAGAGCGCGAAGCGCGGAGCGGAGAAATCTGCCGGCGCAGGTCTTGCAGCATCGAGGCGGGAAGATGTCTCCGCTCCGCCGTGCTGCGCACGGCTCCGGTCGATATGACGATGGAGTTGGGAAGGCGGGAGTGGTTCCAATCGAAACGGATGCCCTCTAGATTACCGCCGATGACGAACCCTCGAAACACCCTGGACCGGCGGCTCTCGGTGGCGCCGATGATGGACCGGACGGACCGGCATTGCCGCTATTTCCTGCGCCTGCTGGCGCCCCGGACCCTGCTCTATACCGAGATGATCCCGACCGGGACGATCGTCCACGGCGACCGCCAGCGCTATCTCGGATTCGACCCCGCCGAACGCCCGCTGGCGCTCCAGCTCGGCGGCAGCGATCCGGACGCGCTCGCCTGCTGCGCGGCGATCGGCGAGGAGTGGGGTTACGACGAGATCAACCTCAATCTCGGCTGCCCGAGCGATCGGGTGAGCCAGGGCGGGTTCGGCGCAAGGCTGATGACCGAGCCCGCGCTGGTCGCCGATTGCGTCGCGGCGATGCGGGAGGCGACCGCTTTGCCGGTCACGGTCAAGACCCGGATCGGCGTCGACGAGTACGACGGCTACGACCACTTCGCGGGCTTCGTCGACCGGCTCGCCGGGGCCGGGATCGGCGTGTTCGTGGTCCATGCGCGGAAGGCGCTGCTATCCGGCCTCAGCCCGAAGGAGAACCGCGAGATCCCGCCGCTCCGCTACGGCTTCGTCCACCGGCTGAAGCGCGAGCGCCCCGATCTCAGCGTGGTGATCAATGGCGGCTTCACGACCGCCGATGCCGCGCTCGAACAAATCGGCCGCCTCGACGGGGTGATGCTCGGCCGCGCGGCCTATGACAACCCGTTCCTGCTGGCCGAAATCGAGGCCGCGCTGCACGGCGCCGCATTGCCCGACCGCGCCCAGGCGATCGCAGCCTATGCCGGCTATGTCGATGCCCGGCTGGGCGAGGGTGTGCCGCTCTGGCGGATGACGCGCCACGTGCTCGGGCTCTACCAAAGCGTGCCCGGCGCCCGCGCCTGGCGGCGGACGCTCAGCGAAGGCGCGCGCCGCCCCGGCGCCACGGCCGCGCTCCTCCGCCAGTCGCTGCGGCTGGTCGACAGCCCCGACCGCATCGCCGCCTGACTCCAACCGGCAAGCGGGAGACCGACATGGAAGTGACGATCTATCACAACCCGCGCTGCAGCAAATCGCGGGCGACGCTCAAGCTGCTCGAGGAGCGCGGCGTCGCCTTCGAGATCGTCGAGTACCTCAAGACCCCGCCGGATGCGGCGACGCTCGACGGTCTGCTGACCGGGCTCGGGCTGGAACCGCGCGAACTCATGCGCCGGCAGGAAGCGCCCTACAGGGAGAACCGGCTCGACGATGAGGGCCTCGGCCGCGACGCGCTGATCGCCGCGATGGTCGCCAACCCGATCCTGATCGAACGCCCCATCGTGGTCGCCGGCGGCAAGGCCGCGCTCGGCCGCCCGCCCGAGGCGGTGCTGGACATCCTCTGAGGGCCGGTCAGCCCTGGGTCTTCGCGTACTCCGCCAAGGCGAGAACCGCGGCGCCGTGCTCGGTCGGCGTCAACGCGCGGGCGAAGTCCCGGTCCGCCGTGACCAGGGTCGCGCCGATGCGATGGGCCAGCGCCAGGTAGACGCAATCGAAGACCGAGAGGTCGAGCGCGAGCGCGAGGCGGCCCGCATCGGCGGAGACCGTTTCGTCCCCGGCCCAGTGCACGGGCATTTCGGCGACCGCGGCTATCGCCGCGCCGGTCCGGCCGCGCCCGATTTCGCCCGTCCGCGCCTTCCACCAGAGCGCATCGACGACCTCGGACGCCATCAGGCGCGGCGCGTGCAGCTCGGCGCCGCCGGCCAGCAGGTCGAGCGCCGCGCCGGAATCCGGCTCCTCGACCAGCCACTTGACCGCCACGCCGGCATCGACCACGAGACGCATCAGCCGGCGCCATGCCCGCGGTCGCGCTGTTCCCGGATCAGCACCTCCGCGGGCGTGTGTTCGCGCCCTTCCGTCCCGCGCCGGAGCCGCGCCGCGAGGGCCAGGAAGGACGCGCGCTTCTCCGGCATGTCGTCTTCCGCGGCGCATTCCAGGATATCGCGCACCTCGCCTTCCAAAGAGCGGTTGTTGAACGCCGCGCGCCGCTTGAGACGCCGCACCACGGCCTCGTCGAGCTGCCGAACGTTGATCGTCGCCATCGCCCCGTCCGCCGGAGTTTGATTTCAATTTGCTATCATATCGCACGGGCATCGGCAAGTCCCGCCCCGCCGTCCGCAGGTCGGGGCTTGCGCGGTTTCCTTGAGGCCGCCGGTCAGGACTCGCCGCCAGGTCGTTCGCGCGGCTGCCTTCGGTCGCGGCGTCCGGCGGGCGCGGTTGCTCCCGGGCGGCCGCCAAGGGGGCGTGCGAGAGCCCCATCCCGTCCCGCGGGGACAGGAAAATCATACCGTTTCAGGGCAATGTTTCACGTGAAACATCGGCCAACGATGCCGGGTCATGTTTCACATGAAAGATCTGCCTACCCGCTGCCGATCACCGCGACGGCCTCGATCTCGACCAGCAGCCCGTCTTGCAGGAGCTTGTACGAGGTGACGGCGGTCGATGCCGGCATGTTGCCGGTGAACGCCTCCGACCGCGCCTGGGAGTATTCGGCGTAGCGGCCGATATCGGTCAGGAAGGCGTTGATCTTGACCACGTCGTCCATCGTCGCGCCGGCCTCTTCGAGGACCTGCCGGATGTTGGCGAAGGTCTGGCGCGACTGGACCAGCATGTCGTCCTCGCCGACGATATTGCCGTCCGGATCCCACGCGACATTGCCCGAGACCCAGACCGTGTCTCCGACCTTGATCGCGGAGTGGAACGGGAATTTCGCGGCCCACGGCCAGTCCGGATTGATCTCTTCCCGCTTCGGCATGTCTGCCTCCTGTTGTTTCGGTCTATTCGGCGGCGCGCGCCGCCCCGGTGCCGGCGGCTTCGGCGGCGATGAATTTGTCGATCAGCGCCCTCGCCGCGATCGGCCCCGCATCGGCGTTGGTGTTGACGATCGGCCGGTCGTCCCAGTTCGCCTGTTGCAGCTCCAGCACTTCCCAGTCCTGCTGGAACGCCTTCATCACCTGGCGGAATTGGAGCTCGGTGCGTTCCTCGGTGATCGGCTTGAGGTTGCATGCGTTCGACCAGAAATAATGGCAGCTCGTTTCGGTCTCCGGCGTGATGAAGTTGAGGTTGCGGAAGGCGAAACCGCCTTCGGGCTCGGGATGGTCGATGCTGGCGAAGCCGAAATCCCCGCCCCCGGCCGCGCCCGGCGCCGCGCCGACCAGCAGGCGCACGGCGCAAGGCGGGCGGAACTCGTTGATCGCCCAGCGGTCGACGGCGAAATCCTCTTCCCAGCCCATCATCATCCGGTAGGTCGGCGGCGCCGGGTGGCCGACCATCCAGCGCGCGACGGTCACCGCGTCGTCGGTCCGGACGGTGCGGATATTGGCCTGCTCGGCGATCGCCGCGTTGCCGATCGTGGTCGCGTGCACGAAGGCGAGATGCGACTGGTCCAGGAGGTTGTCGACCACGAGGCGGTAATCGGCGGCGATGTGGAAACAGGCGCCCTTGTCGCCCCAGTCCTCGCTGACCCGCCACGGGAAGGGGACGATCAGATCCTCGTCAGCCATGGCCGGGTCGCCGAGCCAGACCCAGATCCAGTTGTAGCGCTCGACCGCCGGGTAGGCGCGGACCCGCGCATCGGGCGGCACCGTGGTCTGCCCGGGCACGCGGCGGCAGGCGCCGGTCCGGTCGAATTCGAGCCCGTGATAGTGGCAGCGCAGCCGGTCGCCCACCGTCACGCCCTTCCTGAGCGGCATCCTGCGGTGGCAGCAGCGGTCCTCGAAGGCGACCGGCTCGCCCGCCTCGGTGCGCCAGAAGACGATGGGCTCGTCGCAGACCGTCCGCGCGAACGGCCTCCGGCCGACCTCCTCGGGCTGGGCCGCGACATACCAGCAGTTTTTCAGAAACATGCGGCGCACCCCTTCGTCAGTGCTCGGTCATCAGCCGGCCGAAGCCCGGTTTCCGGTCCTCGATGCCGTTCTGGCGCAAAGCATACCAGTAGGTCGCCGTCATTACCGCGATGACCGGCTTCCTGAGCCAGCGTTCGGCCTCGGCGGCGACATGGGCCATCGGCAGGTTGGCGCCGAACTGGACGATGGCGTCGATATCCGGCCCGTCCACCTTGCGCACCGCCTCGCGCAGCTCGTCTTCCGCGATGTGGGCGATGTTGACCGGTGAGTCGCAGGCGAGGCACTCGGTGCGCACGAGCTCGAACCCGGTCTCCTCGGCGAAGGCCTCGAGATGGCCGATGGCGACCGGATAATAGGGGCAGACGATGGCGATCCGCTCGATGCCGTCGCCGAAGGCGCGCAGCGCCGCCGGCAACGCGTCCGCCGCCTGGGTGACGCCGATATCGCAGCCGGCGCGGGTCTTGATGCGTTGCTCGATCTTGCGCGCGGGCTCCAGCCCGCCGCCCCAGATGCTTTCGGCCGAAATGCCGAGGATCAGATGGTCGGGGCGGCAGGTCATTATCCGGTCGATCGATTCCTCGAGCGCGACGTCGATGCGCCGGATCAGCTCGTCGAAATCCTCGTTCGATCTGACCGGGTCGTCGGGGATATGCATGCGCGAGACATGGTTGGTCACCCCCTTGGGCGCCATCGCGTCGTAATGCGGCTGCACGATGGTGTTGGTCGAGGGGGTGACCACACCGAACTTCATCCGCCAGCCCCAGGCATCGACCATGTCGTTTCTCCTCTAGGCGCCGCGCAGCCGGAAGCGCTGGATCTTGCCGGACGCGGTCTTCGGCAGCTCGTCGACGAACTCGATCCAGCGCGGATATTTGAACGGCGCGAGCCGGTCGCGGACGAAGGCGACGAGCTCGGCCTCCAGCCCCGGGCCGGCGCCGCCGGGCTCCTTGAGCGCGACGAACGCCTTGGGCTTGGTCAGCCCGTTCTCGTCCGCGGCGCCGACGACGGCGGCCTCCAGCACGCCGGGATGCGCGGCGAGCGCGGATTCGACCTCGAACGGCGCCACCCAGATGCCGCCGACCTTCAGCATGTCGTCGTCGCGCCCGCAGAAATAGTAGTAGCCGTCGCCGTCGCGGTAGCAGGTATCGCCGGTGTGGAACCATCCTCCGTCGCGCATGCCGCGCGCAGTCCGCTCGGGCTTGTTCCAGTAATAGGCGGCGACGCTTTCGCCCCTGATGACGAGCTCGCCGGGTTCGCCGTCGGGCAGGTCCTCGCCGGTCTCGCCGACGATCCGCCCCTCATAGCCCGGGACGATGGTTCCGAGCGAGCCCGCCCTGGCCGCCGCCGGCCGGTTGGCGGTGTAGAAATGGAGCGCCTCGCTGGAGCCGATCGATTCGACGATCTCGACCCCGGAGCGGGCTTTCCAGTCCTCGAACACCGAGGCGGGCAGCGCCTCGCCGCCCGATGCCGCCCAGCGCAGGCTCGACAGATCGGCCGCATGCCCCGCCTCCATCGCCGCGAGCTGCATCGCATAGAGCGTCGGCACCCCGAAATAGACGCTCGGGCGGAACTCGGCGATCGCCTCGAGCGTGTTCTCCGCCGTCGGCCGGCCTGCGAGATAGACCGCCGTCGCCCCGGTCCAGAACGGGAAGGAGACCGAGTTGCCGAGCCCGTAGGCGAAGAACATCTTGGGCGGCGAGAACAGGATGTCGTCCGCCGTAATCCCGGCCACCGCCTCGGCATAGAGGACGGAGGTGTAGACCTGGTCCTTGTGCTGATGGACCGACGCCTTGGGATCCCCGGTCGAGCCGGAGGAATAGAGCCAGAAGCAGTCGGTGCCGGGCGTCGTCGGCTCGGGCGCGCACCAGGGATCGGCAGCGGCGAGCAGCGCTTGGTGCGAGAGCCAGCCCGGCGCCTCTTCATCGACGCAGATGCGGTGGCGCACCGCCGCCCCCGCCTCGGCCAGCGCCGGCTCGACCTCGCCGAACATGTCGGCATGGGCGAGCACCGCGGAGGCGCCCGAATCCTTCAGCATGTAGGCGTAGTCCGCCGCCCGCAGGAAGTAGTTGACCGGGATCGCCACCGCGCCGATGCGCGCCGCGCCGAGGAAGCCGTCATGGAAGCCCGGCCCGTCCTTGCAGAACAGCATCACCCGGTCGCCGCGCCCGATGCCGAGCGCCTTGAAGGCGTTGGCGGTGCGGTTCACCCGATCGGCGATCGCGGCGATCGTCCACGAGGCGCCGCGCGTGACCAAAAGCGGCTTGTCGCCCCTACCCTCCTCCAGGTGGCGGTCGAGAAACGCGACCGTGACGTTGAAGGTCCCGGCGAATTCGACGCTTCGCGGCGTGCTGGATTCGTCGACGACGACGCTGTGATCGCGCATGCCTCACTCCCGGCGGAGATCATAGTGAGGCCGGGCGAGACCCGGCAAGCGGGACCCTCTCCATTCGTCATGGCCGGAGTTGGGGGAACGGGGCCGGATCGTCATTCGGCCGCGGCGCGGCGGTGGCTCCCCTCGAAGGCCGGCGCGACCTCCTCGATGAACTTTTGCATCTGTTCCTTGACCATCGCGTGCGGCTTGCGCCCGACATTGAAGTAGAGGATGACCTCGTCGATGCCGTCGGACTCGACCCGCTTCAGCGTTTCCGTGACGGCATCCGCGTTGCCGATCAGGATCGACTTGTCGGACAGCGTCTCCTTGGTCATGCCGCGCAGGATCTCGTTGATCTTCATGAAGTAGTGCATGGTCGGCGGCATCTTGGACGGATCGTCGGGGAAGGCCCTGAGCACGCAGTGGCGGAAATAATCCATCATCGCCTGGCGGCCGAAATCCTCCTCCTCCGGGGTATCGGCGAGGTGGATGAAATAGCTGCACTTGGCGCGGCCCGGCTGATTGCCCTCGTTCAGGCAGGCCTCGCGGTACTGCGCCACCGCCGGGCCGAGCCCGCCGAAGATCATCGAGGCCGCGAACGGCGCGTAGACGATGTTGAGCCCGCGCTTCGCCGCCATCGCCATGCTGGTGCCGGAGAAGCAGGCGATATAGACCGGGATCGGCTGCTGCACCGGCTTCGGCGTGATCGCCATGTCCCGGATGTCGTAACAGGCGCCCTTGTGCGACCACATCCCGGGTTCGGTCCACGCCTTGAGGACGATTTCGATCCCCTCCTCGAAGATCTCCTTCGATTGCATGAAATCGGCGCCGAAGGGCTCGTACTCGGCCCGGTCGTAGCCGCGCCCGGTGGCGTAATCGACCCGCCCGCCGCTGATCAGGTCGAGCGTCGCCCAGCACTCGGCGACGTGGATCGGGTGATGCAGCGGCAGCACGTTGACCGCGGGCGCCAGACGGATCCGCTCGGTTTCCGGGACGATGCTCGCCAGCACCAGGTCGGGGCGCGAGTTGACCCCCAGCCGGTCGAAGTGATGCTCGCCGATCCAGGCCGAGTGAAAGCCCAGCCGGTCGGCGAGGATCGCCTGCTCGCGGATCTCCAGCACGAAGTCGCCCGCGCTGCGCGGGTTGTCGGGATAGTGATTGTCGGACAGGGTGAAATAGCCGAATTCCATAACGCCTCGCTCCCGGGCCGGGCTGGTACCGGTCGATTGGTATATGCAAATCGGGAGAGCCGCAACGAAGCGCGCCCATCCGGGAAATACCGGGCAGCGGACGAAACGGGCCGGACGGCTTGCACCGCTTGCGGTCCGATCCGACGGCCGCATGTCGCCTGAGCAACCGGATAGATGGGTGACACTACAGACCGGATAGATGGGTAACAGTGTTCCCGGTTTGGTTGGCTGGATCGGGTGCAAGGCGTTGGCACAGGCGGGTTACCGGCGCATCGGCCGAGCCGGGACGCGGATTGCGGCGCGCCCGGCTCCCGTCCTCGTCCCCCGCTGTCGCCCCTGGCTCCCCGTTGTCACCCCGGACTTGTTCCGGGGTCCAGTGCGAGCGCTCCGACGCCTGACCGCAACCCTCTGGACCCCGGAACAAGTCCGGGGTGACAATGGAGGCGGTGCGGAAAGCGGTGCGATGACCTACTGGGTCTACATCCTCGCCAGCAAGCGCAATGGTACGCTTTATGTCGGCGTCACCAACGACATCGCCCGGCGGGTCGCGCAGCACAGGGCCGGCACGGGCGCGTCCTTCACCCGCAAGTACGGGGTGACGCGGCTGGTGCACGTGCAACCGTTCGAGGATATCTCGTACGCCATCGGGCAGGAGAAGCGGTTGAAGAAATGGCCGCGCGCCTGGAAGCTCAGGATCATCGAACGCGACAATCCCGGCTGGCGCGACCTGTACGACGACATCACCGCCTAGAGCCCCGCCCGGTCAACCGCCCTTCTTGTCACCCCGGACTTGTTCCGGGGTCCAGGGCCACGTGCTCGGGCGCCGAACGGTTGCTCTGGACCCCGGAACAAGTCCGGGGTGACAAGGGGGGAACAAGGAAGGCAGGTGAGAGCGTGCCGCAATCCGTGTCCCGATCCGGCGGATGCGCCGGTAATCCGCCTGTACCAACGCCTTGCACCCGGTCCAGCCCATCCAAACCGGACAGCAGTGGAACAAGTCCGGCCATGACGCGGGGGGGTCATGACGTGGTTGGACCCGAACTTCCGAAATAAGACGCTCGCCTCGGCCTGGCAGGTGACTAACCCGGCCGCGCGGCGTTGACGGACCCGCGCGCGCCGTGAATCATGCCGCATCGCCACGGGGAGCCAGCAATGAGCGACACCGGAATCGGGGCCAGCGTGCTGCGCAAGGAAGACCGGCGCTTCCTCGCCGGGCGGGGCAACTATGTCGCCGACATCGCCGCGGCCAACGAAATGGCGCTGGCCTTCGTCAGAAGCCCGGTGGCGCATGGCCGCATCCGTTCCATCGTCAAGCCCGACGGCGCCGAAAACCGGGTGTTCACGGTCGCCGACCTCGACGGCGTCGAGCCGATGCGCGCGCCGTCGAAGCTCCCCGGATACAAGCCGTCCGACTACCCGGCGCTGGCGACGGCCAAGGTGCGTTTCGTCGGTGAGCCGGTCGCGGCCTGTGTCGGCCGGACGCGGGCCGAGGCCGAGGATCTCGCGCAGACGGTGGAGGTCGATTACGAGGAGCTCCGCCCCGCGGTCGACATGCTGGAGGCGCGCAAGCCGGGGGCGCCGCTGGTGCATGAGGCGTGGGGCGACAACATCGCCCTGGCGACCCGCGTCGACGGCGACATGGAGGCGGTCAAGGCGCGCGCGGCGCATTCGGTGACCCGCGAGTTCCGCATGAGCCGCCAGGCGATGGTCCCGATGGAGGGGCGCGCGGTGCTGGCCGAGTGGGATTCGCGGATGGACCAGCTGATCGTCCACACCGCGACCCAGGTGCCGCATCTGATCCGCGCCGGTCTCGCCATCTTCCTCGGGCTGGAGCAGCGCCAGGTCCGGGTCATCGCCCCCGATGTCGGCGGCGGGTTCGGGCTCAAGACCTATGTCCAGCCGGAGGAGCTCGTCGCCTGCTGGTACGCGATGAAGTACAACCGCCCGGCGCGCTGGATCTCGGACCGGCGCGAGCATCTGATCGCCGACGCCAATTGCCGCGAGCATCATTACATCGTCACCGCGCATGCCGATTCCGACGGCAGGATCCTCGGCCTCGAGGGCGCGGTGACGGTCGATGCCGGGGCCTATTCGATCTACCCCTTCACCAACTGCCTCGAAGCGGCGATGGCCGGCGGCAACCTGCCCGGCCCCTATGCGATCGAGGCCTATGGCGTCGAGACCTGGACGGTGGTCACCAACAAGCCGCCGCTGGTTCCCTATCGCGGCGTGGCGCGTCCCGGCGTCGCCTTCGCGATGGAGATGCTGGTCGATGCGGTGGCGCGCGCGGTCGGGCGCGAGCCGCACGAGGTCCGGATGATCAACATGGTCCCCGCCTCGGCAATGCCCTACACCAATATCGCCAAGAAGACTTTCGATTCGGGCGATCATCCCGGGGCCGTCGCCAAGGCCGCGCAGATGATCGACGTCGCCGCGGTGCGCGGGCGCCAGGCCCGGGGCGAGCCGGATGGCAGGCTGATCGGACTCGGCTTCGGCAGCTATGTCGAGCAGGCCGCGCACGGGACCTCGGTGTTCGCGGGCTGGGGCTTGCAGATGGTGCCGGGCTACGAGCAGGCCGGCGTCAAGCTGACGCCGGATGGCGGGCTCGAGCTCAGGGTCGGCGTGCAGTCGCACGGCCAGGGGATGGAGACCACCCTCGCCCAGATCGCCAGCGAGGTCCTGGGGATCGATCCCGAGCGGGTCGCGGTGATCCACGGCGATACCGGCCTCACGCCCTATTCGACCGGCACCTACGCCTCGCGCAGCATCGTCATGGCGGGCGGCGCGGTGTCGCGCGGCTGCAAGGTCCTGGTGGAGCGGATGAAGACGATCGGCGGCCACCTGCTGCAATGCGGGCCCGATGAGATCCGGATCGCCGACGGGCGGGTGATGGGGCCCGCCGGCGACCTCCCGTTCTCCGAGATCGGCCGGGTCTGGTACATGAACCCGGAAGAGCTGCCGGCCGGTGTCGATACCGACGGCGTCGAGGCCGTGGTCGGCTACCGCCCGGAACCGGATCACGGCACGTTTTCCTACTCGACCCATGCCGCGGTGATCGCGCTCGACCCGGATACCGGCGCGGTGGAGGTGCTCGACTACGTCGTGGTCGAGGATTGCGGCACCATGGTCAACCCGATGGTGGTCTCGGGCCAGGTCTATGGCGGCGCGGCGCAGGGCATCGGAACCGCGCTCTACGAGGAATCGCCGTTCGACGATGCGGGCCAGCCGCTGGCTTCGACCTTCGCCGATTACCACCTGCCGGGCGCGGCCGAAATTCCGTCGTTCCGCCTCGCCCACATGGTCACCCCCTCGCCCCATACCGAGCACGGCATCAAGGGCATGGGGGAAGGCAGCACCATCCCCACCCCGGCGGTGATCGGAAACGCGGTCAACGACGCACTGCGCCGCTACGGCGCCGAGGTCAACGAAACCCCGATCTCGCCGCGCCGCATCCTGGCGGCGATCGCGGCGGCCCAAGGAGAGGCGGCATGAAACCGGCCAAGTTCGACTACGCGCGGGCGAGCGACGTCGCCGAGGCGATCCGCCTGCTCGGCTCGACCGACGGGTTCAACAAGCCGCTGGGCGGCGGGATGTCGCTCGGCCCGATGATGAATCTGCGCCTCGCCCAGCCCGACCTCGTGGTCGAGCTGCGCAGGCTGGATGCGCTGATGACGGTCGAGGATTCGGGCGACTATCTCGCGGTCGGGGCCGGCATCACCCATTCGACGATCGAGGACGGCAAGATCCCGGACACCACCAACGGCATGATGCGCTTCGTCGCCGGCCAGATCGCCTATCGCGCGGTGCGCAACCGCGGCACCATCGGCGGCAGCATCGCCCATGCCGACCCGGCGGCGGACTGGCCGACGGCGCTCCGCGCGCTCGGTGCCGAGGTCGCGATCGACGGGCCGGACGGCGCCAGGACCGTGCCGCTTTCGGAGTTCCAGCTCGCCGCCTTCACCGTCGCGCTGGAGCCCGCCGACATCGTCACCGCGCTCCGCATCCCGAAGCTCTCGCCGGGAGCGAAATGGGGCTATTACAAGATCTGCCGCAAGCCCGGCGAATTCGCGGACTCGATCGGCGCCGTGGTCCACGACGCGGAGCGGGGCCATACCCGCGTCGTCCTCGGCGCCACCGACGGCGCGCCGCTCGACGTGCCGGCGCTCGCCGATGCCGTCAGGTCCGGCCGGGATGTCGAAATCGACGACGCCAAGGCGGCGCTCGCCGGCCAGGGGGCGGCGTTCGACGATTACGGCACCCAGATCCACGCCGTCGCGCTCAGCCGCGCGATCAAGGGAGCGTTCGCGTCATGACCGAAATCAGCCTCACCATCAACGGCGAGCCGGTGACGGCGAGCGTCGAGCCCAGAACCAGCCTCGCCGATTTCGTGCGCGACAGCCAGCGCCTGACCGGCACCCATCTGGGCTGCGAGCACGGCGTCTGCGGCGCCTGCACGGTGGAGATCGACGGCGAGCCGATGCGCTCCTGCATCACCTACGCGGTGAGCTGCGACGGCGCGTCGATCACCACCATCGAGGGGTTCGACGACGACGAGGCGATGGAGGATCTGCGCCAGGCCTTCACCGAGAACCACGGCCTGCAATGCGGCTATTGCACGCCGGGGATGCTGGTGACCTCGCGCGACATCGTCAGGCGGCTGCCGGACGCCGACGAGAAGCGGGTGCGGCTGGAGCTCGCGGGCAATCTCTGCCGCTGCACCGGTTATGTGGGGATCGTCCGCGCCATCCTCGCGGTGCTGGAGAAGCGCCGCGGCTAGGGCGTTCGCTGCCCGAAACCCTCACACCTTCCGCGTGTTGCGTTCGGCGCCGGCGTAGAGCACGTCGGCCACCGCCCGCGCCGCCCGGGCGTGGAAGGCGACCGCGCGCTCGTCGAAATCGCGCGCCGGCACCGGGGTGCGCTCGAAATGGCCGAACCGGTCGGTGCCGCGCACCAGGGCCGCCGAGTCCCAGTCGCCCACGACCTGCGCGGTGTCGGTCGGCATGAAATGCATCGAGACGCCGATCCGCCGGTCGTCCGACAGATTGGGCCCCGAGGCGTGGGCGAGCCGGTAGGAGTGGAGCGACATCTGGCCGGCCTCCAGCGGCATGGGGACCGCCGACGCCTCGTCGACGCCCTCGACGATCTCCTGACCGCGCGTCAGCATGTTGTCATCGCGATAGAGGTCGCGATGGGCCAGGGTGTCGCCGATATGGGTGCCCGGCATCACCCGCATGCAGCCCGCCTCGATGCTGGCCGGCGAAAGCGCGAGCCAGGCGCTGACCACCCTGTCGCTCGAAAGCCCCCAATAGCGCGAGTCCTGGTGCCAGGATACGAAACTCCGCGAGCCCAAATCCTTGATCCAGAAGATCGTGTTCCAGCACAGGATATCGGGGCCGATGAGCTGCTCGACCGGATCGAGGATGCGGGGGTCGCGGATCAGATCGTCGAGCCATTTGAACAGGAGATGCGCCTTGCTGCGCTGGCTGCTCCTCAGCCGGCCGCCGTTCCCGGCCTCCAAGGACTCGAGCCGGGCGCGGAGCGGCGGGATCTCGCCGGCGTCGAGCACCGGCAGCGGGAAGACATAGCCGTCCCGGCGATACTGCTCGATCTGCTGCCGGGTCAGCACCATGGCCCGCCCCCGTTCCCCGCGATATGATCCTGTCACAGCCCATATCCGGGGAAAAGCCATGGCGAAAATCCTGAGCGACGACCGGCTGGCGCGCGCGCGGCGCGACGGCTTCGCGTTCCCGGTGCCGGTGCTGAGCCCGGACAAGGCGCGCTACTATCTCGACCGGCTGGAGGAATACGAGCGCGACCACGCCCACCGGGGCCCGCGCAAGCTGATGGTCAAGCCGCATGTCCTGTTCCCGTGGATGGTGGAGCTCGGCACCACCCCCGCTTTGCTCGACACGATCGAGCAGTTCATCGGCCCCGACATCCTGCTGACCAGCTCGGCGGTCTGGGTGAAGAACGGCAACGATCCCTCGTTCACCACCTGGCACCAGGATTCGGCCTATTTCGGATACGAGCCGCTGGAGGTCTGGGGCGCCTGGATCGGCCTCACCGACTCGCTGGTCAGGCACGGATGCCTGCGCTACAAGCCGGGCTCGCATCTCAGGGACGAGATGGACCACACCGAGACCTGGGCGGAGGACAATCTGCTGGCGCGCGGCCAGATGATCGCCGGTTTCGACGAGACCGGCGTGGTCGATGCCGAGGTCCGGGCGGGCGAGGCGACGATCCACCATTTCCGCACCGCGCATTCGTCGAAGCCCAACACCACCGGCGACCGGCGGATCGGGGTGCTGTTCGTCTACTGCCCGCCGCATGTGCGCCCGAGCCTCGGCCGCTTCCCGGCGATGCTGGTGCGCGGCGAGGACGGGTACGGGAATTTCGAGCGCGACCCGGTGCCGGAACGGGTGATGGACCCGGCGATGCTGGACTATCTCAACACCTTCCTCGACGGCTATTTCGACCCGGATCTCAGGCCGGAGGCCGAGCGCAAGGCGGTGGGGGAAGG
Organism: Alphaproteobacteria bacterium; assembly: GCA_965205995.1. Lineage (GTDB taxonomy): Bacteria > Pseudomonadota > Alphaproteobacteria > MPNO01 > MPNO01 > MPNO01. The sequence goes on from OZ242200.1 coordinate 2,231,279, forward strand.
GCCGGCGTGACTCACCGGGCGTTCCGGATAAACTCGCGCGCGGCGCACACCGGAACACGGGGAAGACAGCGATGAAGGCAGCCTATTTCGAACGGCACGGGGGACCCGAGGTCATCCAGTACGGCGACCTGCCGGACCCGCAGGCCGGGCCGGGCGAGATCGTCGTCGACATCCATGCCGCGAGCGTCAACGGCGCCGACTGGAAGGTGCTGGCGGGAAGCTACAGCCAGCTTGCGGACTTCCCCTATGTGCTCGGGCGCGATTTTTCCGGCGTCGTCGCCTCCCTCGGCGACGGGGTGGACGAGTTCGCGCCGGGCGATCCGGTGTTCGGCGTCTGCGCGCCGGGCCAGGAGGGGACCTACGCCGAGAAGATCGCGATGAAGGCGGCGCTCTGCGCGCGGAAGCCGGACAACCTCTCCCATGTCGACGCCGCGGCGCTCGCGCTGATCGGGCTGACCGCGGTGGTCTCGATCGAGGACACGCTCGGGCTTCGCGCGGGCGAGAAAATCCTGATCCAGGGCGGCGCCGGCGGGGTCGCCGGTTTCGGCATCCAGCTCGCCAAGCATATCGGCGCCCATGTGGTGACGACCTGCAGCGCCCGCAACATCGACTATGCGCGCGGTCTCGGCGCCGACGAGGCGATCGACTACAACGCCCGGGATTTCACGGCAGCGGTTTCCGACTGCGACGCCGTGTTCGACACCGTCGGCGGCGAGGTGACGCAGAAATCCTTCGCCGTGCTCAAGCCGGGCGGGCGGGCCGCCTTCATCGCCTCGGGCTCGACCCCGCCGGAAGCGCCGCGCGACGACGTGACCTCGCTACGCCCGAGGGTCGGGCGCGACCGCCCGCATCTCGAGCGTATCCTCGAACTGTTCGAGGCCGGCGCGGTCACCGTGCCAGAGGTCACGACGTATCCGCTCGCCGATGCCGCCTCAGCGCTCGCGACCAGCGCCGCACGTCACCTGAGGGGCAAGCTGGTCCTGAGAATCCGCTGATCCGAGAGGGCAATCGCCCGACAGTCGCCGCTCCCGGCGGGGCGCCCGGTCGGGCGGCCTTCGGTCATGCCCGTAACGGATGAGACGAATACGAGCTGTCGAGGGAACGCAAGCGTCGAGGGACCGACAGATGAGTGCATGGGTGTTGCTGGCACTGGCCATTGCCCTGGAGGTGGTTGGCACCGTGCTGCTGAAATTGTCGAGCGGTTTCGAAAAGTGGCACTGGGGGGGTCTTTCCATCCTCTGCTACGCGTGCTGCTTCTGGGTCTTGGCTCCTGCGCTCAAGGTGATTCCGGTAGGCGTCGCGTATGCTCTCTGGGCAGGAATCGGCATTCTCGCCGTGACGGTGATCGGATGGTCGGTGTTCGACGAGCGTCTCGAGGCCGTCCAGCTGGCATTCATCGGATTGATCGTGATCGGCGCCGTCGGGTTGCGCCTGACCACGACCGCGGGCCCGGTCTGACGCTACGGGGGTTCGCGGTCGTCACGCATCATGCGCGCCGGCAGCCCGAACCGAAGACCTTGATGTACCCACTTCGGGTACTATACTACCCATTATGGGTAGTACATCCTCGACACTTGCCAGCGCGCTGTTCACCTCCACGCAGCAGCGTGTGCTCGCCCTGCTCTTTGGGCAGCCGGACCGGGAATTCTTCGTCACCGAGATCATTGCGCTGGCAGGCTCAGGTCGGGGCGCGGTGCAGCGGGAGCTGGCCCGGCTCGCGGGAAGCGGCCTCGCGGCGGTGTCCCGGGTGGGCAACCGCAAGCACTACCGGGCGAACCCGGAGTCGCCTCTGTTCGACGAGATATGCAGCATTGTCCGCAAGACCATCGGCCTGGAGGAGTCGGTTCGCAGCGCGCTCGAACCGTTGACGGACAGGCTCATCCTGGGCCTGCTGTTCGGATCGGTTGTCCGGGGGACGGATACGGCAGCGAGCGACATCGACCTCTTGCTCGTCTCCGACGATCTGACGCTCGAAGCGGTCTACACCGCCTTGGCGCCGCTGGAACGATCGCTCGGTCGACGGGTGAACCCGACGGTCTTCACGTCGGCCGAATTCGACAAGCGGCGCAGAGCCGAGGCCGGGTTTCTGACTCGGATCCTGCAAGGGCCGCATGTCGTCGTGGCGGGGCGCCTCGATGGCGAATGAACACCTCGACAATCTGGTGACGAGTGGCCTGTTGAAGGCGGAGCCGCCGGCAACCGGCGAGGTATCGGGGCTGGTGCGCTCGGGAAACGCCCGGCTCGCGGATGCGAAGAACGAGGATCTCAGCCTCGAATCCCGGTTCGATCTGGCCTACAACGCCGCGCACGCGCTGTCCCTGGCAGCGCTACGGATCGCCGGCTATCGCGCGAATAATCGCTATCTGGTTTTCCAATGCCTTGAGAATACGCTTGGCCTACCGAGCGAGAAATGGCGCGTGCTCGACCAGGCGCATCGCAGAAGGAATCTCGCTGAATACGAGGGCGCTGTCGATGTCGATGAAAGCCTGGTCGAAGCGCTGATCCGGGTGACCGGGGAAGTGGCGTCGCGGGTCTCGAAAATCTGTGTCGAACCCGAGCCTGACGGGGAGTGATCGGTCTCGCGAAAGATCACATCGGCAGCGCCGCGGCCTCGTTCTCGTAGCCCAGCACGTAGTTCCAGTTGGTGTGGTCCGGGTTGCGGTTGACCAGCGGGCGCGCGTAGAGCGGGTGGGTCATCGAGCGGATTTCGTGCTCCAGCGTGAACAGCACGTCGCCGCTTTCGGGATCGACGATGTCCTTGAAGCGGTACTGGTGCTGCCCGTCCTCCTGGCTCACCAGCCCGCGCTCGCGGAGCCGCTCATAGGGGCCGGAGAAATTGGCGACATAGACCTGGATGTGGTGGTTGTCGTAGTCGGGGACCGGCGCCTCGGTCTCGCGGAACACCAGCGTCTGGTTCTGACCCACCGACACGAAGGCCGCGGGCGCGCCGTCCTCCTCCCCGATCGTCGCCTGCGCGCCGACGATCTCGTCGTAGAAGCGCGCGATGCCGGCGGCGCTGCCGACCGGGACGTCGGGCCGGACATAGGCCATGCCGAGCCGCATCCGCCCGAAGCGTTCGCCCGGCTCGTGCAGCCGCAGGCGGTTGCCCCACGGGCTGGTCGCGTCGACATGGTCGTTCGCCGGGGCGAAGTCGAACTCGGTGTCCTCGAGCTGATCGCTCACCCTCTTCAGCCGCCCGGCCAGCCCTTCGAGATCGGGGATCACCAGCCCGACCGTGCCGCGCAGGCGCTGCGGCTCGCCGGTCGGCAGGTGGAACTGGCTGCGCCCCACATTGATCCACATGTTGTTGGTGCTGGTCATCAGATAGGGGTCGCGGGTGAGCCCGAGCCCGGTGACGTAGAACAGCGTCGACAGGCGCTGGTCCGGTATCTGGACGTTGACATGTTCGAGCGCGACGATATTGCCGAGGTCTTCCGTCGAGCGATCGAGTTGCTGCGCCATTTTTCCCTCCGGGTCGGGTGGTGGCCGAAGGCTAACCCGGCCGGGGCCTTGAGAACAGGGGAATCGGCTTATGACCCGGCGCGACTCCGGATTGCCTCCAGCACGGCACCGACATCGGGACGGTCGCGGTAGCCCTGCGTCGAGAAGCGCTGGCGGACGATGCCGTCGGCGTCGATCGCGAGGATCATCGGACTGGCGATGCCGTACCACGGGGTCGATTTGGACGGGCCCGGGTCGAGCAGGTCGAACGCCTCGATGATCTTCGACCCCCGGTCGGAGAGCAGCTTATAGCCGATCCCCGCCCGCCCGGCGAAGCGTTCCAGCACCGCCACGCCGTCATAGGTCACGGCGGCGAGGTTGTAGCCGAGCGCCCTGACTTCCTCCAGCTGCCGGTTCCAGGCGACCGCCTGGTTCTTGCAGAAGGGTCACCAGTCGAAGGAGCGCGAGAACAGGAGGATCAGCCCCTTCTTGCCGCGCAGCGAGCGGAAGTCCCGCGCCGCGCCGGTCTGGTCCCTGGCGGAAACCAGCGCGCCCACGCTGGTGCCCACCGCCGGCCCGTCCGAGCGTTGGTCGACGGCATCCGCCGCGCGCGCCGGCGGCCCGTGGATGAGCACGAGCGCGAACAGAGCGCAGCTAAGAACTGTCCCGAAGGCGGCGAAGCGCATCGGCCCCTCGCAATTGACCCTGGTCACTATACGCCTTGCAACGGGCGAGCGGGAGGGTTAACCCCGGGCGATGCCTCGGGAGGAAGACGCCTTGCAGAGTTCGGGAACGCGGCCGTGACCGGGCGCAATTTCGTCAGCGACAACGTGGCGCCGGTCCATCCCGCCGTCATGGCGGCGGTCGCCGCGGCCAATTCCGGCCCGGCGTCGTCTTATGGCGAGGACGCGATCTCGGCCCGGCTCGACGAGATTTTCGGCCGCCTGTTCGAGGCCGAGGTGCGGGTGCTCCCGGTGGCGACGGGGACGGCGGCGAACGCGCTCACCCTCGCCGCGATGGCCGAACCGGGAGCGCGCTTCTACTGCCACGAGCAAGCCCATATCGCGGTCGCCGAGGAGGGCGCCCCCGGCTTCTACGTCGCCGGCGGCGAGTGCGTCGGGATCGGAGGCGAGCAGGGCCGGATCGATCCCGCCGCGCTCAAGGCGGCGCTGTCGCAGGCGAACGGCGGCATTCTCAGCCTCACCCAGGCGACGGAACGCGGCACCGTCTATTCCGCGGCCTCGATCGCCGAGCTTGCGGGGATCGCGCGGGAGGCGGGGCTCCGCGTCCAGCTCGACGGCGCGCGTTTCGCCAACGCCGTCGCCTCGCTCGGCTGCCATCCGGCGGATATCGGCCAGCGCGCCGGGGTGGACGCGGTGGTCTTCGGGACCTCGAAGAACGGCACCCTCAACGCCGAGGCCATGATCTTCTTCGATCCGTCCTTCGCCGACGATCTGTTCCCGGCCCGCAAGCGCTCCGGCCACGCCTATTCCAAGATGCGCTATCTGAGCGCCCAGCTCGACGCCTATCTGGCCGGCGGGCTGTGGCTGGAACTCGCCGCCCACGCCAACGCGATGGCGCGCCGGCTCGCCGACGGCCTTGCCGGACAGAGGGAGATTTCGCTGCTGGCCCCGGTCGAGGCCAATCTGGTGTTCCTCGACATGCCGGAGACCGTGTTCGAGGGGCTCCGCGCCGGCGGCTTCGCGATCCACGCCGCGCGCGGCGGCGCCTCCGTCCGGCTGGTGCCGAGCTACGCCACGACGCCGGACGATGTCGACCGGCTGGTCGAGGCGGCGCTGCGTCAGCCCTGATCGTCGAGCCGGCGGCAGTGGTGAGTCGTCCGTTCCGACGCCTGTTCCAGAAAGGGAAGAAACCCATGATCCGTTCGGTGTTGCTGCTCGCGATCCTCTTGCCGGCGGCGCTTGGAAGCGATGTCCAGGCGGGCCCTGTTCGCATCGACGACTTCAAGTTCGGATGCGTGACGCCGGCGGGCCAGAGGCTCAAGCCGCAGTTCGGCGACATGGACGGCATGTTCTATTCCGAAATCGCCGGCAACGAGGACGCCTGCATCATGGCGGTGAAGTCCAGGATCGCGAATTGCCACCAGCACACCAGATTCCTGTCCCCGGGGGATAACGAGAAATATCCCGAATGCTTGCCCATCTTCGCGCAACAGGCCAAGGCATGCGCCGCACATTTCCGCCGCGAACTGCCGAAATGCGGGACCGGCTCGGGGACCGCAGGGCGAAGCCAGACAAGCGGTCAGCAAGGCGGGGCGGCAACGCGGCGCTCTTGCGCCGATATTTACGGTGCGGGCTGGCAGCAGCTTTGCATGGCGCTTCCCGCGGATCAGCGAGACGCGGTGATGCAGCATATGGGCCTGAAAGCGGGGCCGAAGGATGGCTGCGCCGGGCGCCCGAGCTGGAGCTACTGCGGCAAGCCCTAGCCCGCATTTCTCACCAGGGTCACGGCCTGCGTCGCGCCCAGGCGCCCGATCCGCCAGGAGCGGGCCGAAAAGCGTAGCGGGGACTACGGTCGAGGCCCGCGACGAAGCGGGCGGGCGCCTGGGCGCGACCCGAAGGGCGGCGCTGTCCGGCCGACAGGGTGCGTCGAGGCGCTTGCCCGATGTCCCCGCATCGCGCCGCGCGCCTCTCCTGCCCTGTCGGCCGGACAGCGCCGCGCAGGCCATGACCCTGGCGGGAAATGCGGGCTAGCGACCCCGAATGTCAGCCCTCGCCGTCGAGCCGGCGGCGGCGCCGGGTCATCTTCTCGGCGAGTTTCGGCGCGGTCCCCGTCCGGCTCCACGGGCAGACGGCGATGCAGATCCCGCAGCCCTGGGTGTCGTTGAAAAAGGGGATGCATTTGCGAAATCGACATACCAGCGCTCGACCCCGCGCATCCAGTCCTTTTCGCGCGAGATCGCATCCGGCGGGCAGGCGTCGGTGCAGACCTCGCGCGAGGCATCCGGCGGGAGTGGTGCAGCAAATCGTCGGCGCCGAACACGTCCCGCCCGTCGGCGGCCAGCGGCAGGTCGGTCAGCACCCCGGCGAGGCGGAAGGACGAGCCGTAGCTCCGGTTGATCATCGAGCCGTGCTTGCCGAGCTCGCCGAGCCCGGCCTCGATGGCGGCGGGGATCAGCGTCACCGGCCCCGCCGTCGGCCCGCCATGCGGCCGGGCGTGATAGCCCGCGCTTTGGATGAAGTTGGCCACCGCCCGCGCCGCCCGGGTGCCCCGGTTGTACTGCGCCATGGTCTCGACCGCGGCCGGGGTCGCCGGCGCCTTGGCGAGCTCGTCATGGTTCATCGCCACCCCGATCATGACGATCCAGGGCTCCGGCGCCTCGTAGCCCTCGAACACCCATTCGGGCTTCACCCCGGCGATGCCGACGAGGTCGCCTTCATTGGCGAGCGCGCATTCCTTGACCCGGCGCGACCAGCCCTGCGGCGTGTCGGTCTCCGGCGTTTCCGGCTTTTCGGGCGGCTTCCTCTGGCCGCGCCCGCCGTATTTCAGGTGGAAATCCTGCAGCTCGGGAAACGCCTCGAAGCGCTCCATGTAGTAGTCCTGGAGCGCCTTGTGCGGGATGTCGACGCCGTAATGCCAGAACAGCGGGCTCGGCCGGCGGGGCGCGCGCTCGCCGCGGCCGTTGACGGTATTGCCGGAGATATCGGGGAACAGCGCGCGCTGCTCCTCGGGGGTCTCATAGACGGGAATCTTCCGCATTTTTATTCGCTCCGCGTTCTCACAGGATCGCCCGCCTGATCAGATTGGCGCCGACCAGGATCAGGAAGCCGAACACGCCCTTGGAAAATACCTCTTGCGAGAGCCTGGCGCCGACATGCTGTCCGATCCACATGCCGGCGAAGGACGGCAGCAGCGCGGCGACCCCGATCGCCGCCGCCGCCACGGTGAGGGCGCCCTCGGCGATCAGGGTTCCGCCCCAGGGCAGGGCGGTCAGGAAGAAGGAAAGGCTCACCGCCCGCAGGAAGGTCTCGCGGTCGAGGCCGAGGGCCTGGAAATAGATCGCGACCGGGCCGCCGACCGAGCCGGTCAACCCCGTCAACAGCCCCGACAGAAGCCCGACACCGGGCGAGTACCAGGCCTCGTGCCCGGCCGGGATGCGGAACCTGAGGGCGAACAGGTTGACCAGCGAATAGACGATGATCACCACGCCGAGGAGGGCGCCGACCAGCGTCTCGTCGATGACGAAGAGCAGGACGGTGCCCATCCAGGCGCCGATGCCGAGCGGCAGGATCATCGTCCAGAACCGCTTGAACAGCGGCACCAGCAAGCCGCCCCGGGTCATCTGCCAGGCATTGGTGATCAGCACCGGCACGATGATCAGCGGCACCGCCTCCCTCAGCCCCATCGGAATCGTCAGCACGGCAATCGCCGTCAGCGGCAGGCCGAGCCCGACCACGCCCTTGACGATGCCGGCGGCGGTGAACGCGACCGCCGCGGTCGCCGCCAATGCGAGGTCGATTTCCATCCTTTGCCATATGTCCCCTAGGCGCCGTAGCATGGTTGCGCGCGGCCAGGGCATTCATTAGCAATGCCGCGTCGCGACCTGTCCACCCCTTGATCCGGAGTATCGCCCGATGGCGTTGAGCCCGCCACTTCGCCGCCTGATCGAAGCCGCCGCCCCGCTATTCGCGGGCGAGGCGGAGGTGATCCGCAGCTACTGGGATTCGCCGGTCCGCACGATCGAAACCGATCTGCGCTGGCTCGAATTGCAGGTGTTCAAGGAGTTCAAGGGCTCCGGCGTCGGCGATTTCGACAACCGGGGCGTCATCATGGGTCCGCTGACCGAGGTGCTCGAAGTCCTGCCCAGGATGGACATCGAGGTGCCGCGCCACCGCATCCGCGACCTGCTGGAAGGGCTGTACGAGGAGTTCACCCATCTGGTCGCCTTCGCCGATGTCTACGATGCGATCCGCCCGGACGGCGTGCCCAAGCTCGACCCGCATCGCTGCCAGGGCTGGGAGGAGGACACCGTCCTCACCCAGCTGCGCTACAGGACGATCGCGGAGCATGGCGAGATCGGCGCCCGCGCGTCGAAGTTCTCGGAGGGCGGGTATTGCACGCTGTTCCGCGAGGGCATGCGCATCGCCGGCCGCGGCGGCAACGACGCGCTGATCGCCGATGCCTGCGCCAAGGTCTATGACGACGAGTTCGAGCACATGCTGGGCGGCATCGTCGGCCTCGACTCGGAAGGGATGGCCGCGGCCGAGTGGTCCCGTATGGAGACGCTGGTCAAGGACCTGCTCAAGGCCCGCGTGGCGATGCGGAACGGCCAGTTCTCCAACCCGCTTTCGCCGCAGAGGGTCGCTGAAATCCACGCCGGCGAGATCGACCCGCTCGCCTTCGATTACGACAAGGCGGAAGCCCTCATGGCGGCGTAGCCCGCCCTCAGTCGACGCCCTCGATCACCCGGAAGTCGCGCTCTACGGCGCCTTCGAGCTTGACCACCGCGGCCTGGTAGTCCGGACCGTCATGGGTCGCGAGCGCTTTTTCGAAGCTCTCGAACTCGACGACGACGGTGCGGTCCTTGATCCCGGCCTCGAAAGCCTCGATCCGCCCGCCGCGCGCGAGGAACTTGCCGCCGCCGGCCTCGACCGCCGGCCCCGCGAGCTTCGCGTATGCCGCCAGCGCATCGGGGTTCTTGATCTCCCGGTAACAACTCACCCAGTAACCCTTCGCCATTGCCTTCTCCTTTCGAGGATGTCCGTTCAAGCCCGGCCCAGCCCGTCATCGACCCCGACATTCTCCGCCACCAGCCCGTGCCCGGCGCCCTCGGCCTCGTTCTGCAGCAGGATCGAGAAATCGATGTCGGTGTGGCCCTTTCCTACCACCGACGAGACGATCTCGCGAGTCAGCGCGGCGACCGGCATGGGCACGTCCAGCGCGCGGCCGAGCGCGAGCCCGAGATCGAGATCCTTGCGCAAGAGCGGCGGCGTGAAGGTGGTGGTGTAGTCGAGATTGACGAAGGCCGGCGATTTGTAGCGCGTGAACGTCGAGCCCATCACCGACGCGTTCATGAATTCGAGGAAGGCCGAGCGCGGCACCCCCGCCCGCTCGGCGAGAACGGTGATCTCCGCGAGGCACTGGATGACCACGCCGAGCATCACGTTGTGGCAGATCTTGCAGGTCCGGGCGAGGTCGCCCTCGCCGACCCAGATGACGCCCGACGGCGCCATCGCCTCGAGGAAGGGGCGAACCTCGTCGAACACCGGCTTCGGCCCGGACGACACGATGGTGAGCTTTCGCGCCTTGACCACCTTGCCGTTGCCGCTGACCGGCGCGACCAGGAATTCGGCGCCCCGTTCGGCGAGCGCCCGGCGCACGTCCTGCGACGCCTCTTCGTCCACCGAGGAGCAATCGACCACGATACGGGGTGTCGCGGCAGCGTTGGCGAGCAACCCGTCGGGGCCCATCACGACCGCGCGCAGATCGTCCGGCCCGGCGACCATGGCGAACACCACGTCGCGGTCGGCAAGGCCGGAAGGTTTCCCGACGATCCTTGCCCCGAAGGCCGCGAGGGGTTCCGCCTTGGCCGCCGTCCGGTTGTAGACCGATAAATCCGCGCCCGCCCTGAGGAGCAGCTCGGCCATGGGAAAGCCCATGCGCCCGGCGCCGATCCAGCCGATCGTGAGTTTGGTGGCGGCATCGCTGGTCATGGCAGGCTCCTCCGTGTGGGTTTCGGCGGACATGTTGCGCGTCGCGCCGGCTCAGGCAAGTCCCAGACCCTCGAGCTCGTCGGCCCCGAAATCGGGCGTGGTCGGGCCGAAGCCTTCCGGCTCGTTCGACGCCGGGGGCGGCGGTCTGGCGAGCGCCGCCTCGGCGGTCAGGATCATCCCCGCTACCGACGCCGCATGGCGCAGCGCCGCCGCGGTCACATCCAGCGGATCGCCGATGCCCGCTTCGGTCATGTCGCGGATCCCGCCCGCGACCGCGTCGAAACCGAGATCGGGATCGCCGCTCTCGACCAGCCGGGCGGCGATCGCCTTCCCGTCATGGCCCGCGTTGTCGGCGATCTGGCGCAGCGGCGCGGCGAGCCCCGCGGTCAGCACCCGGCGCGCATGGCGGTTGCCGGCCGCGCGGTCGAGAGCGCGCGCGGCGTGCAGCAGCGCCGCGCCGCCACCGGCCACGACGCCGTTGGCGAGCGCCGCGCGGGCCGCGCGGGCCGCCGACCGGGCGCGTTCCGACCGGGCGGCGATCTCCGCCTCCGAAGCGCCGCCGATCCGGATGACCGCGACCCCGCCGGAGAGCCGCGCGAGCCGTTCGGTCAGCAATCCGCGGTCGTGCCCGGTCCTGGCCGAGCCGATCGCGCCCCGTATCTCGTGCCGCCGGTTGTCGATCGCGGCCCGGTCCCCGGCGCCCTCGATGAACAGGGTTTCGCTGCCGGAGATCACCGTGCGCCGGGCGCTTCCGAGGAAACCGGGGCCGGCGTTTTGCAGCGCGAGCCCCTTGTCCCCGGCGATCACGGTGGCGCCGGTCAGCACCGCGGCGTCCTCCAGGGCGGCGCGCCGGCGGTCGCCGAAATGGGGCGCGCTGGAAGCGGCCAGCCGGAGCCCGCCGCGGATCTTGTTCACGGTCAGGGTCTGGAGCGCCTCGCCTTCCACCGCCTCGGCGACGATCACCAGCGGGCGGCGCGCACGTACGGCGGCCTCGAGCAGCCCGAGCAACGGCTCGTGACGGTCGAGCTTGCCGTCATAGAGCAGGATCAGCGGATCGTCATAGCTGCAGAGCAGGGTTTCCGGGTCGGTCATGAAATAGGGCGACACATAGCCCCGGTCGAACCGCACGCCGGTGACGATCTGGTATTCGATTCCGAGCCCGTGCCCCGCCTGGACGTCGATTACGCCATCCTCGCCGGTCGCCGCGACCGCCTCGGCGGCGATCCCGCCGATCTCGACATCGCCGTTGGCCGCCACCGCGGCGATGCGCGCCAGCGCCTCTCCCGGCTCGACCGGCCGGGCAACCTGGCGCAGGGCATGGAGAATAACCGCCACCCCCTCGTCGATACCGCGCTTCAACGCGACCGGCTCGGCGCCCGCGGCAACCGCCTTGATCCCCTCTTCGATCAGCGCCGCCGCGATCACCGTCGCCGTGCTCCGCCCGTCGCCCGCCTCCTCGGCGGTGCGCGCGGCCGCGTTGCGGACCAGCCGCGCCCCCATATCGGCGAACCGGCCGGCAAGCTCGATCGACTGGGCCACCCGCGCGCCGTCCCGGGTGACGCAGGGCGGCTTGCCGTCCTCCTCGATCAGCACCGCGCGGCCCGCCGGTCCGAGCGTCACCCGCACCGCGTGCGCAAGGATCCTGACCCCGGCAAAGAGCGCTTTGCGGCTGTCGAGACCGAAGGCCAGATAGGATGTCGTCACCTTCGCCTGCCGTTTTCCCTGCGCCCCGGGGCGACGTCGTTACAGCCGGCCAGCGCTGTCGCGTCAGGCCATCGACGCCAGCTCTTCGAGCAGGTAGAAGCGGAACAGCTTGTAATTCTCGACCATCGGGAAATGCCCGATCCCCTTCATCACGGTGAAGCGGCAGCCGGGGATCGACTCGGCCGCCTGGCGCGTCATCTCCGGCGTCGCCGAATAGTCGTATTCGCCGGTCAGCAGCGAGACCTTGCAGCGGTTGGTGTCGATCCGCTTGATGTCCTCGCGCGCGTCCCAGTCCTCGCAGTAATAGTAGACGTCGCCCTTGTAGACCCCCGGGCCCGACTGGCTGTAGTACCACCAGTTCTCGCGGCAGCCCGCCTCCGGCGAGTCGGGGCCGTTGAGCCCGTAGGTGTAGCAGGCCGCGAGCTCGCCGCCGTGGATCGCCGGGTGATGCAGGAAGTCGTTGTCCCGCCCCTCGGCGAAGGCTGTGCTTTCCAGCCCGACGATGCCGGCGATCTCGTCCTGGTGGTCGGCGGCGACCTTGAGCACGATCGCGCCGCCCATCGAACAGCCCATCACCACCGGGCGTTCGAGCCCGAGCGCACGCCAGAAATCGCGGATCAGGCCGAGATAGACATCCGTGGTGAGGCGGTATTTCTCCAGCCACCATTCGTCCGGCGGGTTCGAGCGCCCATGGAAGGGAAGGTCGAAGGCGAGCACGCGAAACCGGTCGGTGATCTCGGAATCGTTGAGGACGTGGCGGAACTGCCGGCTGTCGGCGCCCGCCGTATGCAGGCAGATCAGCGGCCTTCCCTGCCCCGCCTCCTCGTAAAAGATCCGGTAGCGGCGCCCGCCGCTGTCGAGGCCCAGATAGCGGCCGACGACGGGCTCAAGATCGGCCATCCAGCCTCTCCATCGTCTTGAGGATGTTCATCATGCGGTGCAGGGCGCGGGCGTTCTGCATCGCGGCGAGGGAATCGCCGTCGATCTCGAACTCCGGCACCCGCATCAGCATGGCGAAGAAGTCGTGATAAAGCGGTTCCGGGTCGGGCCGGATGAACTTGCTCCAGACCCGCATCGGCGCGGCGATGGTGAAGCGCGACGGCCGGTCGAAACGCGGGCGGTGGACGATATCGGCGATCCGGCCCTCGCGCACCGAGAGCAGCCAGATGTCGCCCCCGAAGGAGAGCTTGAAGTCGAGCGAGAACCAGTCGCCGATGACCCGCATCTCGCGGTCGGCGTTGACCCGCTCGCGGTAGCGTTCCATCCAGTCCGCTGTCGGCGCCCCGGCCATCAGGCGGCGAGCCCGTGCCGGGCGAGGAAACTCTCCATCGCCTCGACACAGGCTTCCGGCTCTTCGAGCTGCAGCATGTGGCCGGTGCCCGGGATCGCGACATAGTCGTAGCCGCCCTCTTCCGCCATCGCCTTGTTGGCGGTCGCGGTGGGCGACGGCCGCTCGACATCGGGATCGGCGCCGACCAGCAGCACCGGGCCGCCGAATTCCGACGCCCTGGGCCAGAGATTCATCGGGATGTTGGCGACATAGGTCTCGGCCTCGATTTCGCCGGGGTAGCAGAGCTCCCAGCCGTCCCCAGCGGGGCGCAGGATCGACCGCGCCATCAGCCCGTGCGTGCCCGCCACCCATTTCCGGGCGGCGCGGCCGTTGGCGTATTCCGCCTCCTGTCCGGACGGATCGGCGAAACGCGACGGCCGGGATTTCGCCCAATCGGCGAGCCGGTATTCGAACTTCACCATCATGTCGAACAGCGCATGGCCTTCGGGCGGGATGTCGGGCGGATCGAACAGCACCAGCGCGTCCCAGCGCCAGGCGGTGTCGACCGCATCCTTCATCGCGGCGCGCCCGGCCATGGAGTGGAAGGCGCCGACCGAGGGCTTGGCGCCGAATCGTTCCGACACCTTGCCATGGATCTCGCCCATGTCGCGCGCCATGCGGTCGTAGTCGTGGTTGAGCAATGCGGCGGCCGGGTTGCGGCCGTGGTTCCGCATGTCGAACACGACGACGTCGTAGCGCGGGCAAAGCAGCTGCCAGAACGGCAGATAGCCGTCGATGGCGAACCCGTTGCCGTGGCTCGCGAAGACGCGGATTCGGGAGTCCGGGTTGCCGTGACGGCGCACCACGATTTGCGCTCCGTCGGCCATCGTCAGATCGACGGTGTCGACCGGCGCCGGGACCTCGGGAATGCTCAGCGGACGATACTCCCTGCCGTGTTCAACCTGGCCGCGGGGGCCTCTCTATACCCAAACGGCGCCCGGCGGCCAAACCGGTCAGGTCGTCACGGACAGGAAATTCTCGTTGAGCTTGCGGTCGTAGTAGAAGATCGCGCGCCCGACATCGTCCTCGGTCCAGGTCAGCGTCGGCCGGTCGGGATAGAAGATGTAGCCGCCGCAGAAGGTCTCGTTGCGGTTGCCCGACGGGTCGAAGAAATAGATCGTCCCGCCGCGGGTGATGCCGTGCCGGGTCGGGCCGATATCGAGCGGCACCCGGTGCCTGGTGAGGATATCGGCGCAGACCTGGATGTCGTGCCAGGATTCGACGAAGAACGAGGCGTGATGGAACCGGTCCTTCTCCGGCGAGCGGATGAAGGCGACATCGTGCGGCTTGGTCGCCGCGGTCAGGAACGCGCCGATCATCGTCTGACGATCCGGTGTCACCAGCTGTTCGGCGATCTTCAGGCCCAGCACCTCGGTAAACAGCCTCACCGTGCCGTCGAGATCGTCGCCATAGAGCAGGCAATGGTCGAACCGGGTGGGCTTCATCCCCTTCAAATCGTCGGGCCAGACCTCCGGGTTGTCGAGCGACATGCCGTTGCCGACCTGCTCCATCTCGGCGTAGAGCTCGATCGTGTGGCCGGTCGGCACGACGAATTGCAGGCGTTCGCCGGTCGCCTCGTCCTGGCCCTCGGGAATGCGGGTCACGGTGACGCCGGAATCCTCGAGCCGCCGCTCGAAGTCGTCGAGCGCGTCGTTGCCCGACACCTTGAACCCCAGATGGTCCATGCCTGCGTTGTCGGCCTCGCGGAGGACGACGCTGTGATGGTCGTGCTCGTCCCACGCCTTCAGATAGACCCGGCCGTCGCTGCCCTCGGCGGTCTGCAACAGACCCAGAACGTCCTTGTAGTGGTGCAGCGACGGGCCCATTTCCTTGACCCGGATCTGCACCCTGCCTGCGCGCATTACGCCGGTGATCGCCATCTTTCCCTCCCGCGAGCGAGCGTTGGTTGTCCTTGTCGAGCGTCCCCGTACTTTCGGCCCCGCCCGGGGCGACCGTCAAGGCGATCCTCGAACGCGTGGGAATACCATTTGCCAAAGCCGGCAAGCCGGAACGATAGTCCCGACCGGCCATGCGGGCGAAAGGGACTTTATGCGGAGGCGGTTTCTGTGGGCGGTCGTCGGCGCGGTCGCGGTCTGCGCGATGCCGCCGGTCGATGCCCGGGCGGCGCCGGACGTGCTGGTCTTCGCGGCGGCGAGCCTGAAGACGGCGCTCGACGACGTGGCCCGGCAATGGCAGGCGGAGACCGGCGCGAAACCGACGGTCTCCTACGCCGGCACCTCGACGCTCGCGCGGCAGATCCTCCTGGGCGCGCCGGCCGATATATTCGTCTCCGCCAACCGGGACTGGATGGATGCGCTGCAAAGGAAGGGGCTGATCCGGCGCGAGACCCGCCGCGACCTGCTCGGAAACCGGCTCGCGCTGATCGGCCACGGCAGCTTGCTCCCGCCGATCGAGATCGGCGATCTTCCCGCCCGCCTCGGCGGCGGGCGGCTGGCGATGGCTCTGCTCGACGCCGTGCCGGCGGGGATCTACGGCCGGCAGGCGCTGCGCGCGCTCGGCCTTTGGGAGGACGTCGCGCGGCGCGTCGTGCAGGCCGACAACGTGCGCGGCGCGCTTACGCTGGTGGCGCGCGGCGAGGCGCCGTTCGGGATCGTCTATGCGACCGACGCCGCCGCCTCGCAGGCGGTGAGCGTCGTCGCAATTTTCCCGGCTTCGAGCCATCGGGCCATCGTCTACCCGGCCGCGCTGACCGCCGGGAGCGCCGGCGGAAGGGCTGCGGCCTTCTACGCGCATCTGTTCTCGGCGGCGGCGAGGCCGCTCTTCGAACGCCAGGGCTTCACGGTCGTCGAATAAAATGGCGATGATCGACTGGTTATCAGCGGAGGAATGGATTGCGGTGCGGCTGTCGATCCGGGTCGCGTTCTGGGCCACCGTGGCGAGCCTTCCCTTCGGCGTGGCGACGGCGTTCCTGCTTGCCCGCGGGCAGTTCTGGGGGCGCCAGATCCTCAACCTCCTGGTCCATCTGCCGCTGGTCATACCGCCGGTCGCGACCGGCTATCTCCTGTTGATCCTGTTCGGCCGGCAGGGGGCCCTCGGCGCGTTTCTCGCGGAGAATTTCGGGATCGTGTTCGCCTTCCGCTGGACCGGGGCGGCGCTCGCCGCCGCGATCATGGCGTTCCCGCTGATGGTTCGGGCGATCTGGCTCGCGATGGAGGCCGTCGATTCGAGGCTCGAAGAAGCCGCCGCCACGCTCGGCGCCAACCGGGTCTGGACCTTCGCCGTGGTGACATTGCCGCTGATCCTGCCGGGGATCGTCGCCGGCGCCATTCTCGCCTTCGCCAAGGCGATGGGCGAGTTCGGCGCCACCATCACCTTCGTTTCCAACATCCCGGGCGAGACCCAGACCCTGCCCTCGGCGATCTATGGCTTTCTCCAGGTGCCGGGCGGGGAATCGTCCGCTCTGCGGCTGGTCATCGTCTCGATCGTGGTTGCGATGGCCGCCTTGTTCGCGTCCGAATTCGTCTCCCGCCGGATCGCCCGCTGGATCGCCGCGAGATGAGCCTCGACGTCTCTCTCCGCCACCGCTTCGAAGGCTTCGCGCTGGACGCCGCGTTCTCCGCGCCGGACGGCATCACGGCGCTGTTCGGTCGCTCGGGCGCCGGCAAGACGACCGTGGTCGAGGCGATCGCCGGCCTGCTGCGGCCCGACGAGGGCAAGGTATCGGCGGCCGACACGGTGCTCCTCGACACGGGGTTGGGAATTTCGCTGCCGCCGCATCGCCGCCGGGTCGGCTACGTGTTCCAGGAAGGGCGGCTGTTCCCCCATTTGACCGTGCGCCAGAACCTCGCCTTCGGGCGCTGGTTCGCGCCGCGCGGCGCCGGGGTCGAGGATGTGGGGCATATCGTCGAGATGCTCGGGATCGGCCATCTCCTCGACCGCCGGCCGGGCCGGCTGTCGGGCGGCGAGAAGCAGCGTGTCGCCATCGGGCGGGCGCTGTTGAGCGGCCCCCGGATCCTGTTGATGGACGAGCCGCTCGCCTCGCTCGATGGGCCGCGCAAGGCCGAAATCCTGCCCTATTTCCAGCGCCTGCGGACCGAGACCCGCATCCCGATCCTCTATGTCAGCCATTCGGTCACGGAGATCGTGCATCTCGCGACCACGGTGGTGGCGATGAGCCGGGGGCGGGTCGCGCGGGCAGGGCCGGCGGCGGAGGTGCTGTCCGATCCCGCGGCGGTGCCCTCTATCGGCATCGCCGAGGCGGGGGCGGTGCTGTCGGCGACGATCCTCGGCCACGACCGGGCGGACGGTCTCAGCGTGCTCGCGGTGAGCAACGGGCGTCTCCATCTGCCCCACATAGAGGCGCCGGTCGGGACCGCGCTCCGCCTTCGCATCCGCGCCGGGGACGTGATCATCGCGACCGAGGAACCCGTGGGGCTGAGCGCGCTCAACGTCCTGCCGGCGATTGTCACCGCGATCCACGAGGGCGAGGGTCCGGGCGCGGCGGTCGGGCTGCTGTCGGGCGAGGACCGGCTGCTCGCGCGCATCACAAGAAGCTCGGTGCGCGCGCTCGGCCTCGCCCCGGGCAAGCCCTGCTACGCCATCATCAACTCGACCGCGGTGGCGCGCAGCGATATCGGCGGGCTGGCGGCGGGCGGCGATTAGCCCGGATTTCTCACCCGAGCGCCTCGCGGTCGCGGGTGCAGGTATCGACCAGCGCGCGCGCATAGACCCGGGTCAGGCGTTCGAGGTCGCCGGTCCGGCAGGCATCGAACATCGGCGGCCATCCGGGTTCGGGCTCGGCCATGCCGGGCAGCCCGATCCGCACCGTCGGTATGCCGGCGTTCCTGAGGATCGCCCCGTCGGTGGTGCCGCTGAGCCCGCTGACCACGATCGGCCTCCCCTCCACCGCCTCGACCGCAGCCGAGGCCGAGCGGACGATCCAGTTGTCGGGCTCGGTCCTGGAGCCCGGGGCCGACAGCAGCATTTCGACGGAAATGTCGATCCCCTCGTCCCGGATGGCGTCGATCAGCGCCTCGAACTCGCGCCGGATCTGGATCGGCGGGGTGACGGAATTGGTGTGGATGTTGACATAGAGGACGCAGAGTCCGGGGATGAATTCGGGCTTGAAGGGCCAGCCCGCCTCGATCCCGCCGACGGTTCCCTGCGGCGCGATCTGGCCCCTGGTGTGGCGTTTCGTGTAGTCGGCGATCCAGTCCTCGATCTTCGGGACGATCCGGGCGGCATCGACGATCGGGTTGCGGTTGGGCTGGATGTGGCGCAGCCCCGAATAGCAGAGCTCGCCCATGATCGCGATCCGGAACCAGCACTCGCCCGGCTCCTCCCAGACGATGCCGTAGCCCGGCTTGGTGCTGATGCAGTAATCGGCGGTCAGCCCGTGCTTGAGCATGTATTCGCAGCCGATTCCGAAACCCCGGTAGCGGCGGCCGCGATAGCCGCGCATCAGCCCCTCGACCGGCCGCTTGTGAATCCCGCCGGCGGCGATGCCGATGCTCGCCCCGCCCTTGAGCGGAATGCCGGCCCGCAGCACCGCGTCGATCGCGGCGATCGCGCAGACGACGCTGCCCTTGGGGTTCTGCACGCCGAGGCCGTAGAGCAGATCGCCGTCGCGCTGCATCCGGGGCTCCAGATCGGGCCGCTTCCGCCCGCCGGTCATCTGGGCGTCCTCGCGCGCATCGGCGCTGAAGGTGGTGTCGAGATGGCCGTAGAACAGGAGCTCCGCGCCGCCGCCGGCGGCGGCGAGCCGCCCGATGCTGTTGCCCCGGTGCGTGTCGATCGGCTGGTAGCGCGCGTCGATCCCGCGCCCGTCCATGGTCTCGGTGAAGAACTCGGCGAGCGCGCGCTCCTCGCCGGTCCGGCTCGGGATCTCCACCGCGCCGCCGAGGGTCGTCAGCAGGAAATCGGGGTCGATCGCGGCGCACGCCTCGGCGATCCAGCCCTCCTGTTCGGAGGAGAGAGGCGCAAGCGGGCCGGGCCTCTCGCCCTCGCCGCTCATGGCCGCATGACCGCGAAGCACTTGTTGGAGTTGAGGACGTAGCTCTCCATGTAATCGACGACCTCGACCTCCGCGCCGAGCTCGGTCATGGCGCCGGCGAGGCAGATCCAGTTGCGGAATTCGTGCTGGCCTGCGTCTTCGATTTCCTCATGGGTGAGGTCGCGCCATCTGCCGAAATTTCCGCCGCGCAGCTCTTCGAGCCGCTTCCGGTCGCCTTCGTGATCGGGATAGATCCAGTGGTTCTTGGCGGTGAGAAACGCATGCGACCAGCTCGACGAGGCGATCAGCGCGACCCGCCATGGCGAGTCCGCGAGCACGCGCGCGATCCCGCGCCCGAGATCGAAACAGGCGCGCGCCGAGGGCGCGGGCGGGTCGCGGCGGTCGTCCTCCTCGCCGGGCGCGCGGCGTCCGCCTTGCGTGCGGATCACCTCGCCGCCGTAGCAGTTCACGTGGAACGGGACCAGCCGGTGCGGAAAGCCGGTCCGGTCGTGGTCGAGGAACAGGAGCGTGTTGATGAACGCGTGGGCGAGGCCCTTCGGCTGTGCCGGAGGCGGTAGGCATAGGGTATGTCGATGCCGCGCTCGCTCAGCTTCTCCACCAGCCAGGCGGCGCCCTCGGGGTGGCCCCGGTGCACGAATTCCCGATCGTCCGGCTCGCCCCAGGCGTTGGGCGGGTCGGGCCGGTCGGGGTCGGAAAGAAACGGGGTCGAGACGAATTCGCCGCCGATATAAGCGCAAAACGGCGGCACCAGATCCTCGACGAAATTCTCGTACTGGTCGTCGCCCCACATGACGACGAAATCGGGAGCGAAGGCCGCGAGCTCCTGCTTCATCCGGGTGAAGGCATCCCAGTGGCGCTTGCGGTGGATGACGGCCGCCGCCGCGCCCCGGTCGTCGGCCCATTCGGCGCGCATCGGCTCCGGCCAGTTGGCGGGGTCCTTCATCCCGGCCGGGACCTTGCTCCCCTTGAGCGTCCGCTGCAGGAAGATGCTCATCTCCGCGTCGACGAAGCGGAGCCCGGTATAGTGGGTCATGCCGAGGCCCAGGATTTCAGCCATCTCGCCTCTCCCTTCCGGCCCGGCTAGCCGCCCATCGGCGGCTCGCGCGGGTCGGGCATGCCGCGCGCGGTCAACAGCAATCGCCGCCAGCGGACGAGCTGGCCGTCGCTGGTCGACAGCATCTCGGGCGCGTCGTAGTCCTGCGTCGCCATCACCCGGTAGTCCTGCGTCGAGAAGTTGATGTTGAGCGCCCAGTTGCGGAACGAATGGTAATAGGCGGCGCGCAGGGCGCGGCCGATCCGGGTCTTCCGGCGCGCCGCGTGGATATAGAAGACCCGCGTCGTGTCCCCGTCGATCGGGACGCAGAACCGGGTGAACATCTGCCCGCCGAAATCGAAGCGGAACATGCTCGGCAGATGATGCCCGGCCGAGCGCACATAGGCGCCGTCCACCTTGCTGTGCATGCCCCATTCCTCGTTGTCCTCGAGGAAGGGGCGGCTGTCGCGGATGCGCGCGTTGCGCCACGCGAAGATCCAGAGCCACATTTTGCGCCATTCGGTCCGGGGCCAGCGGTCGCCGAGGCGGGGATAAAATTCCCGCCCGGTGCGCGGCTTGTCCCTGAGATAGCCGATCGCCGCCCTCTCATTGACGATGCGGGGCGAATAGCCGGTGCGGCCGAATTGCTGATAGGGCTCCATGAGCTGCAACAGCGCGTTGCGGTGAACGTACATGACGTGCGAATCGAGCGAATTCTCGAGCGCGACCCGCCAGTTGACGTCCCACTGCCGGGCCGAGATGAAAAGCGCGGTCTGCCTCCCCTCGAAGAACTCGGGCGGGATCTCGCTCTTGATGGGCACCGGCTCGCTTTTGCCCATCCAGACGAAGACCAGCCCCTTGTATTCCGCTGTCGGATAGATCCGGAGCCTCGCCTTGCCGGGCATGGCGCTCTCGGGGCCTTCGGACAGCACGGCGACGCATTCGCCGTCCTCGTCGAACACCCAGCCGTGATAGGGGCAGGCGACGGTTCCCTTGTAGTGGCACTCGCCGTGCATCAGCGAGCCGCCGCGATGCGGGCAGGTGTTGGCCGCGGCGACGACGCGGCCGTCCCTGGCGCGGAAGAACACGAGGTCCTCGCCCAGCATCCGCGCGCCGACCGGGCGTCCCCTCACCTCGCGGGCGAGAATTCCCGGGTACCAGTATTCCCGCAGGCCGAGCTTCGGGATCAGGGTCTTGATGGCCGACGAACGGCTCTGGCTGTCGCTCATCAATGGTCTCCGGCGCCGAGACGGCGGCCTTTCGGCCCGCAGTTAACCAGCAAACGCGCGGCTTGGACAGGCTTGCGGTCAGCCAGGCGGGGCGGCTGGACCGGGTTCGGGCCGTCCCCTAGGGTCGCGCGGTCCGGGGTGGACGGGGGACTTCGATGGCGGCGGACGGCAGGCGCTGGCTCCTGATCGCGCTGATCGCGCTGTCGCAGTTCGCGAGCGCGTTCATGCATGCGATCGTCGGCGTGCCGCTGCCCACCATGGCGCGGGAGCTCGGCGCGAGCGGGCTCGAGCTCAGCCTGCTGGACACGGTGTTTCTCGGCGCCGCCGCGGCGCTGCTGTTGCCGATCGGCCGGTTCGCCGACGTGACCGACAAGAACTCGCTGTTCAAATGGGGGCTGGCCGGGCTCGCCATCGCCACCTTCGCGATCGGGCTGCAACCCACCATGGGGCTGATCATCGCCTGCCGCTTTCTGCAGGCGGTGGCGGCCTCTTTCGTGATCGCCACCTCGATGGCCATCGTCGCCGACATCGCGCCCAGGGACCAGATCGGGCGCATGGTCGGGCTCGCCATCGGCGCGACCTATATGGGGCTTGCCACCGGCCCCTATTTCGCCGGGCTGGTGACCACCCATCTCGGCTGGCGCTGGGTGTTCTTCCTCGCCGCCATCCCGCCGCTCGCCTCCTACGCGCTCTCCCGGTTCACGCTGCCCAGCCGCTGGCGACCGCCGACCGCGCCGGTCAACGTCGTCAACAGCGCGCTGCTGGCCGCGGCGATCGCCACCCTGATCGCGGCCTCGGCGACGATCGGGCGCGGGGCTGTGGGCTATATCCTGTTCGCGGTCGCCGCCGTTTTCGTCGCCGTCTACGTCGCGGCGGAGCGGCGTTCGGCCAACCCGCTCCTCCGGTTCGGCGCAATCGTCGCCAACCGCCGCCTGTCGCAGGCGCTTCTGGTGCAGTTCCTGGTCTATTGCGGGACCGTGGGGACGAGCTTCCTGCTCTCGATCTATCTCCAGGTCATCCGGGGCCACACGCCCGAGGGGGCGGGCGAGATCCTGATCGTCGGCCCGATCGTGATGGCCGTATTCGCGCCGCTGGGCGGGCGGCTCGCGGACCGCTTCCCACCCCATTTCATCACTTTCCTGGGCGGGACATTCATCCTGTGCCAGACGGTGCTGGCGGCGTTTCTCGATGCCGGGTCGAGCCTGGTCCTCATCCTCGCGGTGATGGTGTTCCAGGGGCTCGGCTTCGCCTTCTTCTCGGCCCCCAATATCTCCAACATCATGACCAGCGTGCCCGCCGCCGATCGCGGCATGGCATCGGCGCTCTCGGCGGAGATGCGCTCGCTCGGCATGATGGTGTCGATGGCGATCGTCACCGTGCTGATCTCGGTCCGGCTGGGCACGGCGGCGATCTCGTCCGTGCCGGAGCGCTTTCTCTCGGTGATGACGCTGGTCTTCATCGCCTTTTCCGTGCTGACCGCGCTCGGCGTGCTCGCCTCGATCAGGAAACCGCCGCCCGCTCCCGCATGAACCGCGCGGCGTCTTCGAGCGCATCTTCGACGGTTCTCCCGCGCAAATCGGGCGGGAAGATCTCGAACTCGTAGAACCCCGCATAGCCGTCGGCCTCGAAGCGGGCGATCAGGGCGGCGAGGTCGACCAGCCCGCGCGACAGGAATTCCCGCCCGGGGCGCGAGGGGGCGGGCTCGATCACGTTGCAGACCTGCAGGAGGGCCACCCGGTCGGCGCGGTCGCGGCAGATGCGGGGGAGCGCCGGGTCCCACCACGAATGGTTGACGTCGAGGATCATGCCGACGCCCTCGATCCCCTCGATCAGGGCGAGCGTATCGGCGATGGAGTTGACGCAGCCCTTGGTCATCAAATCGACCGGGTGGATCGGCTCGACGCCGAGCCTGACGCCGGCCGGACGGGCGATCCCGGCGAGCGCCTCGAGACCGTCGCGGACCCGCGCCTGCGCCGCCTCGACGGAGCGCGCCGCGCCGCGCCCCCCGGAAATCACGCAGACGACGCCGGCATCGAGGATGGCCGCCGCCTCGACCGTCCGGCGGTCGTGACTCCGATCGTCGTCACGAGGGCGCCGTCCTTGTTGGCGAAATACCCCGCGCTGTTGACCGAGGAGACGGCGAGGCCGCGCGTGGACGTCGAGCATCGCCCTGAGCGTTTCCGCCCCCGCCTCGGCGATGGCGCGCGCGGTGACGCCGATCGCGCCCGCGCCGACCGCGACCGCCGCGTCGAGGAACGCGGGCACCGTCATCTCGGGCGGGCAGATATAGTGGTTGACGGAAAACCTGTTCATCGCCGCCCCGCTTCTGCACACTCCTCGCAGCATAGAGAGGGGGCGGGACGATGGGCAGGCTGGACGGAAAAGTAGCGGTGGTCACGGCGGCCGCGGGCGGCATCGCCGGCGCCTCGGCGCGGCGTTTCGCCGCCGAGGGCGCCTCGGTGCTGGTCTGCGACGTCGACCGCGAAGGCGCGGAGAAGACCGCCGCCGACATCGCCGCTTCGGGCGGCACGGCGCGGACGCAATATTGCGACGTCGCCGATCCGGACTCCGCCGCCGACGCGGTCGCCGCCGCCATCGAGGCGTTCGGTGCGATCCACATCCTGATGAACGGGGCGGCGATCCGCGAGCCGGTCGGCAACGTCGTCGATCTCGCGCTCGCCGACTGGGAACGCGCGATGCGGGTCAACCTGACCGGCATCTTCCTGATGTGCAAATGCGCGATCCCGAAGATCGCCGCCGCCGGCGGCGGCAGCGTGATCAACGTCGCCTCGCAGCTCGGCAGCGTCGTCGTCCCCAACCGGCCCGCCTATGTGACCAGCAAGGCGGCGGTGATCCAGCTCTCGAAATCGATGGCGCTCGACTTCGCCACGGACAACGTGCGGGTCAATTCGCTCTCGCCCGGGGCGACCGAGACCGGGCGCCTGCTCGCGCATTACGGCACGATGGAGGCGGTGCGCCGCGCGCTGGTGCCGCTCCACCCGATCGGGCGGCTGGGCCAGCCGGAGGACCTGGCCGATGCGGCGCTGTTCCTCGCGAGCGACGAATCGGCCTTCGTCACCGGCCACGATTTGATCGTCGACGGGGGCTACACGGCGGTGTAGCCCGTCACGCGGATTTACCGCCCGCCTCCAGCTCGTCGAGGATGCGCCAGATCCGCTCGATATGGGGTTCCTTCTCGGTGCGGTCGTAGAGGAAGCCGGCGGCGCGGACCAGGTCGCCCGCGAAATAGCGCTCGTAGAGCTGCTGGCGGCCGGAAAAGCTTGACATGGCGGCGTCGTAGGCGAGCCGGAACAGCTTGATCCGCGCCCGCGAATCGGCGCCCGCCGCCTGGAAGTAGGTCTCGACGTCGGCCGCGACCGGCCCGTCGAGCTCGGCGAAGGAGGGCACCATCACCAGCCCGCCGGCGCCCATGACCTGGATGATCTCGCAGCTCCGGCGGAACATCTGCGGGTAGAGGAAGCGGATCGCGTCGAGCGGCCCCATCGCCGGAAGCAGCGTCCCATCGGGTCCGGGCCTGGGCTCGGCCTCGCTCGCCATCAGGCAGGACCGCACCACCTCGGTGTAGTTGATCAGCTCGGCCAGCATGCCCTGGATGTGCTGGTGCACGTCGATCCGCGTGGTGCGCACCAGGGTGAAGCCGAGCGCCATCATGAACTCGGCCTTGGCGAGGTTCTTGGTGGAGAACTGGTGCGCCATGCCGGCGCCCGCGCCGGTCCTGGGATAGACCGAATTGAACGCGTCCACGTCGCGGTAGAGGAAGACCCGCTCCCAGGGCACCTCGACATCGTCGAACACGACCATGCAGTCGGTCTCGTCGAGCCGGCTCGACAGCGGGAAATCGAGCGCCGAGCCGGCCTCGCGATGGACCACCGCGGGACGGCAGATCAGCCGCATCCCCGGCGTCGCCACCGGCACCGCGAAGCCGATCGCGAAGGGCTTCGCCTGCTCGGTGTCGGGAAGCGGGTAGGACGGCGCCGGCATGACGACGAGTTCGTCGGAAAACGCGCCGAGGGTGGCCAGCATCCGGGCGCCGCGGATCACGATGCCGGAATCGGTCTCGCGCACCGCCTTGGCGGCGAGGTCCATCGCACCCTGCTGCTCGGACACGTCCTTCGAGCGGTCGACCTGCGGGTTGGTCAGCGAATGGGTGGTGACGAGGTCGCCTTCCCGCACCAGCTCGTAATAGCGCCGCATGTTTTCGCCGTATTCCCCGAACGCCTCGGGGCAGGCGCCGAACCCGGCGAGCATCGCGTTCATGAAGTCGGGCGCGCGGCCGTACATGCCGAATGTGCGGTCGTGCCAGTGCTTGACCATCACCCGGCGCCGGGCGAGGTCCTCAGCCGTCCGGGGCTGGATGAAGGAGAGCCCGACGCGCTCGCCCGAGCTCGGCGAGACATAGGTCATCTCGTCCACAAGCCCGTCCGCGTGCTGCATGTCGTAGAGCTCGGCGAGCGTCCCGAGCCCGCCGGCGAAGCGGGGATCGCCCGCGAGGTCGCCGACCCGTCCGCCGTCGATATAGAGCTCGCGCCCGTCATCGAGCCCGGCGATCAGCTCCGCGCCCGTTCGAATGCCCACGCGCCCCTCCGGTTTCCTGCGCCGGGGGCGATGATAGTCGCGGGTCCGGCACGCGTCGAACCGGGGACCGCTTGTCACCCGCGGGCGGGGCGGCCCATTATGGGCGCCCACGGGGACGGAAAGAGATGGCGAAGAAGGCGTTCCGCGACTTCCTTCAGGACCTTGAGGCGGCCGGCGAGGTTCAGCGCGTCGGCAAGCCGGTCGACCCGCGCGACCTGTCGGGGCTGGCCGCGCAGTCCGACAAGGCGGTGCTGTTCGAGGAGATCGAGGGCTATCCCGGATGGCGGGTGGCGACGGCGCTGCTGTCGTCGAGGCGCCGGCTCGCGATCACCCTCGATTGCGAGGAGGACCGCATCGCCCAGACCTTCGAGACCCGCTCGGCGCGCGCCATCCCACCCGAGATGGTCGCCAACGCGCCGTGCCAGGAGGTGGTGATGGAGGGCGACGACGTCGACCTCACCGCCCTCCCATTCCCGTTGATGCATGTCCATGACGGCGGGCCCTATATCTCGGGCACGTTCGTGGTCTCGCGCGACGCCGAGTACGGCCGCAACGCCGGCTCCTACCGGATGATGTACCGCAACAAGCGCGAGACCGGGATCGACCTGGTCTCGCCGTCGGACATGCGGTTCTACTACCAGCGCATGCTGGACAGGGGCGAGAGCCTGCCGATCGCGGTCGCGGTCGGCGTGCATCCCTTCGAGATGCTGGCCGCCTCCTACAAGGCGCCGATCGCCTCGGACGAGCTCGAAATCGCCGGCGGGCTGCACGGCGCGCCGGTGCCGATGGTCAAGTGCCGGACGGTCGATCTGGAAGTGCCGGCGGATTCGGAGATCGTGCTGGAAGGCGAGATCCTGCCGATCGGCTGGACCGCCGACGAGGGGCCGTTCGGCGAGTTCTCGCAGATCTCCGGCGACGTGAAGTGGAACCCGGTCTTCCGGGTCAACTGCATCACCCACCGCCGCGATCCGATCTTCTATCTCTTGCAGATGCCGTGGGAGAACGACTGGCTGTCGGCGCCGGTGACCGAGGCGGCGGGGCTGCAGGCGCTCCGCGTGGCGAGCGTCGAGCCGGTGGCGATCCGCGCGCCGGTCGGGAGCTGCGGCTACTGGACCCTGATCGCCTCGATCCGCAAGCGCCCGGGCGAGGGCAAGAACGCGCTGCTCGCGCTCCTCTCGGTCGCCGAGGTCAAGCTCGCGATCGTCACCGACGACGATATCGACATCAACAACCCGGACGATATCGACTGGGCGCTGACCTTCCGGGTGCAGGCGGACCAGGACCTGATCACCGTTTCCGGCGCGCGCGGCAAGCATGTCGATCCCAGCATCCGCGCCTGGGAGATGGGCCAGGGCGGGCTGCCGCTGACCGCCAAGCTCGGCATCGACGCGACCATCCCGGAAGGCATTCCGAAATGGCTCTACAAGCGGATCGAGACCTACGGCAAGGACCGGCTCAGGCTGGAGGATTTCCTGTGAGCGGGCTCGCGGAAATCATCGAGGCGACGCTGACGGAAGAGCCGCTGCAATTCGCCGAACTCGCCGACCGCCACCGCTCGGTCGCCTGGCGCGACTTCCTCACCGCCTGGGGCGAAATGCGCGAGAAGGACGTGCTCAAGCGCGACGATATCGGGCGCTACTACATCCCGGGCGGCCCGGCCGAGGCCATCGCGGCGGAGACCAAGGCGATATAGAAGCCGCCGCCGCTCAGCCGTCCGGCCCCAGCACATCCACGATGATCTGCCGGTACTCCTCCCGGGTCGGCGCCACCCTTGCGGTTTGGTTGAAGTGGCTGGCGGCGGCGTCGGCGCTCATGTCTTCCAGGTCCGATTTGTCGTAGCCCATCTCGCGGAGCGAGGCGGGGAGGTCGAGCCGGGCGTTGAGCTCCTCGATGCCGCGGGCGACATCGGGCTTGCCGCTCTGCCCCATGGCGGCGGCGATGTCGGCGAGCTCGGGATCGAGCCGGCCCTCGTAGAAGCGGATGACGGCGGGGGCGCTCACCGTGACCAGCATGCCGTGGTGGAGGTCGGCGTCGCCGAAGGTGTTGGCCAGCGCGTGCACCGGGCCGAGCCCGCGGTAGATGGCGATCCCCCCTTGCAGCGCCGCCATCTGCATGTGCCACCTGGCCTCGCGGTCGGAACCGTCGGCATGGGCGGCTTCGATATGGCCTACCACCCGTCTTATGCCGTCGAGCGCGATCGCCGCGCCCGGCGGGTCGTCCTTCCTGGCGAGATAGGCTTCGAGGCAATGGCCGAAGGCGTCCATCCCGGTCGCCGCGGTGAGCGCGGGCGGCAAAGTGAGGGTCAATTCCGGATCGCAGATCGCGACATCCGGCTTGATATGGACCGAGCGCAGGCCGAGAGCCCGGCTCGTCGAATCCGGATGGATGCCGCCGCCCATGGTCAGTTCGGCCCCGGTTCCGGCGGTCGTCGGCACCGTGACCAGCGGCGCGACGGAGGCGGTAATCCGGCCCGGATCGCGCAGGTAATCCAGCAACGACCCGTCATGGGTGACGGCCACGCGCACCGCCTTGCCAGAGTCGAGCACCGATCCGCCGCCGACGGCGAGCACGCCGTCGCAGCCATGCTCGCGATACGCTTCCGCCGCCGCCTCGACCCCGGCGACGGTCGGGTTGGGCGGGATGCGGTCGAAGACCGATACATCGATGTCGGCGGGCAGGGCATCGAGCACCCGTCTCGCCACCCCGTGCTCGACCAGGCCCCGGTCGGTCAGCAGCAGGGGACGCCGGACACCGAGCGCGGCGAGCTCCGCGCCGATCGACCCGACGGCGCCGAAATCGAACAGGACTCGTGGATAAGCGAGGAGCTCGGGCATGTCGATCCGCCTCTTTCAGCCGAAGTGCGGCCGACTCTGCACATCCGTCCCGGACTCCGCCATCCCGGCGCGATCGGCTAGGCTCGCGAGCCACGCGTGCTCGATCGGAGACACACGGAATGACGGCGCCGCCGGATCGGCGCCGCGACCGTCGGGAGAGGACCGCCGATGATCATCGACTGGCACACCCACGCCTATCCGCCCGAAGAACAGGAGAACCCGTTCTGGCAAGGCCGTTGCCCCCTGACCATCGCCAACATACTCGAAGCGGGCGCGGGAGCCGGCATCGACCTGACCGTGGTGAGCAACCCCTATCACGAGCTCGCCTATATGGAACCGGCCGAACAGCTGGCGAAGGTGAAGCGCGTCAATGAATTCCTGGCGGGCGAACGCGACCGGCACCCCGACAAGCTCGTCGGGTTCGCGACCGGGGTGCCGTGCGGCGGCGACGCGTTTCTCAAGGAGACCGAGCGCGCCATCCGCGAACTCGATCTCAGAGGCGTCATCGCGATGTCGTCGATCAAGGGGGCCTATCCCGACGACGACGAGGCCATGCCGTTCTTCGCGCTTCTCTCTGAGCTCGATGTGCCGGTCATGATCCATCCTCCCGCCGTGGCCTTCGGCGAGGAACGGCTCAGGGATTACCGGCTCGCATCGAGCATCGGCCGCCCGGCGGATAACTGCCTCGCCATCGCCCGGCTTCTGGTGCGCGGGATATTCGAGCGGTTTCCGACCCTCAAGCTGGTCGGCTCCCATCTCGGCGGCGGTATCTGCGAGGTGATCGGCCGGATGGAGTATGCGTACGAGCTGCAGGAGGAAGCGTATTTCCTGGGCCCGTACGAGCCGATGCTCATCGAGCACTCGCCGATGCATTATTTGAAGATGATGTATCTCGACAGTACCTGCTACCACGCCCCGGCGGCGCGCTGCGCGGTCGAGACGGTGGGCGCGGACCGGATCCTGTTCGGCACGGACGCGCCGCCCCTCTTCCCGCTGAAGCAGCGCGGCCTGGCGATCATCGACGAGCTCGGACTGGAACAAGGGGACAAGGAAAAGGTGCTGGCGGGCAACGCGAAGCGGCTGTTGAAGCTGGATTGACCCAGCCCGGAGAAAGCGAGGGGCCCTGCGCCCCTCCCTTCCCGGGACGCCCCGATCAGCCTTTCGTGACGTTCCAGACTTCCTCGATCACGGTTCCGGCTTCGCGGATCACCTTGGAGACCGGGCAGAACTTCGGCAGCTCGGTCCTGACCTTCTCCATGTCCGCGTCGGAGGCGTCGGTGCGGACATCGATGGTCAGCACGATCTTCGGGAACGGCACGCCGATCTCTTCCATCAGCGAGGCGCCGCGCCGGTCGAACGTCGCATCGGCCTGGATCGTCATGTCGTCGAACGCGATGCCGTGCTTGTGGGCGATCTTGTGGCTGATCACGTTGGTGCAGCCGATCAGCGAGGCGATCAGCGTCTCGGTCGGGGTGAAGCCGAGATTGGTGCCGTCGCGCTCCTCCGGCTCGTCGATCACCGATTCGAGGTCGCGCACCCGCAGATCGGTGCGCGAATGGGTCGGGCAGGTGGCGACGATGCGTTGCTGGACCGTGGTTTTCGGTTTGACCGTGACCAAGTGTCGTCTCCCTTTGCTATACTGAGTCGAGACCGCTCCATACAGCATCCCGGCGGCCCGGGAAACCGGACGGCGGGCCGATGCGGTCGCCTTGATCGTCCGCTGCTGTTGATGGATCATCCAGCGGCGAACCTGCCGGCGGAGGACGGGTATGGCTTTGGGCACCTACGAGGCGGAACGCGTCGGCAGCGATTTCGTCGAACGCTTCAAGGCGATCTGCCGGATGTGCCATGGCGGCTGCGGCACCATCGTCGAGAAGGTCAACGGCACCGTCCGCCGCGTCCTCGGCGATCCCGCCAACCCGGTCAATGAGGGGCTGTTGTGCTCGAAGGCGGGGATCCCCTCGGTCGAGCAGCTCTACCACCCCGACCGGCTGGACCACCCGCTGATCCGCACCGGCGAGCGCGGCGCCGGGCAATGGCGCCGGGCGAGCTGGGACGAGGCGCTCACCCTGATCGCCGGGAAGATGCGGGAGACCGAGAAGCGCCATGGCGCCGAGGCCGTCGCCTTCGGCCGCGGCACCGGCGTCAACAACACCCATATCGTCTCGCGCCTGGCCAATCTGTTCGGCACGCCCAACGTGATCTCGATCGGCTATTTCTGCTACGGCCCGAGGGTCGCGGTGTGCAAGGTGACCGCCGCCGGCAAGTACACCGGCAAGTCCTGGGACACCGTCGCGGTGCCGGATTTCTACTCCGACCCGCAATGCATCGTCGAATGGGGCTCGCAGAAGCGCACCAGCAACGACCACGGGCTGATCGGCCACAAGCCGATGACCAACGCGCTCAAGAAGGAGCACGTCAATATCGTGGTCGATCCGCGCATGCCGGCATCGGCGGGGCGCGGCGATATCTGGCTGCCGCTCCGGCCCGGCACCGACGCGGCGATGGCGCTCGGCTGGATGCGGGTGATGGTCGACGAGGGACTCTACGACAAGGAGTTCGTCGACACGTACTGCCACGGCTTCGACGCGCTCTGCGAGCGGCTCAAGGAGTATCCGCTCGACCGGGTGGCCGAGATCACCTGGTGCGACGCGGACGAGATCGCCAAAGCGGCGCGGATCTACGCCACCACCAAGCCCGGCTGCATCGTCTGGGGCAACGGCACCGACCAGCTCGGCAACAACACTTTTCAGGCGACGCGGTCGCTGCTGATCCTGATGGCGTTGAGCGGCAATCTCGACGTGCCGGGCGGCAATGTGTTCTGGCCGGCGCCCAAGCTCGACTACCCGGAGCTGTGGGACAAGCTGCCGCCCGAACAGGATGCCAAGCGCATCGGCGGCGACCGCTTCAAGGCGCTCAACCTGACGCCCTACGCCTACGCCCACCCGCCGAGCCTGTTCCGCACCATGCTGTCGGACGAGCCCTACCCGGTGAAGACGTTCATCGTCGTCGGCAACAACACGGTCACCTGCTTCCCCAACTCGGCGCAGATCATCGAGGCGCTGAAGAAGCTCGATTTCTTCGTCGTCCAGGATTTGTTCATGACGCCGACGGCGGCGCTCGCAGACGTGGTCCTGCCGGCGGCGGGCAATCTGGAGCGCGACGAGCCCAGGCTCCATTTGCACATCAAGGGCCCGGGCGGCACCTTCATGGACACGGTGTCGCAGAAGGTGGTAGGGATCGGCGAGCGCAAGTCGGACTGGGAGTTCGTCATCGAGCTCGGCCGCAAGCTCGGCTACGAGGAGTATTTCCCGAGCCTCGAAGTGTTCGCAGACAACGCGCTCAAGCCGATGGGCGTCACCTGGGACCAGCTCAAGTCGCAGGACTACATCAAGGTCCCGATCGAGTTCCGCAAATACGAGCGCATGGGCTTCGGCACGCCGACCGGCAAGTTCGAGATCTACTCCACGATCATGGAGGAGTGGGGCTACGACCCCCTGCCCGACCATGTCGAGCCGCCGGAAAGCCCGGTCTCCACCCCCGAGCGCTACGCGGAATTTCCGCTGATCCTCAATACCGGCGCCAAGCAGCCGATGTACTGGCACAGCCAGGGTCGCCAGCTGCGCTCGCTGCGCCGGCTGAGCCCGGAGCCGCTGGTCGAGATCAACGACGAGACCGCGGCGGAGCTCGGCATCGCGCGCGGCGATTATTGCTGGATCGAAACCGTGCGCGGCCGGCTCAGGATGAAGGCCAACCCGCACAAGCGGACCCATCCCAAGGTGGTCTCGGTGCCGCATGGCTGGTGGCTGCCGGAAGCCCCGTCGCCCGAATACGGCGTGTTCGAGGTGTGCTCCAACGTGCTGACCGACGACGACCCGGAGAATTGCGACGTGGCACTCGGATCGAGCCCGCTCAAGGGGCTGTTGTGCAAGATCTACAAGGCCGACCCGCCGGAGATGAAGCGCGCCAATCTGCCGGACGAGGTGTGGCAGGCGATGGCCGCGAAGGAGCCGGCATGACGGAAGCCGCCGCCATCGACGACCCGGTGATCCGCAACGACTGGTTCGCGGTGGCGCGGTCGAGCGACCTCGCGGAGGGCGGGGTGATGGAAGCCCGCCTGCTCGGCGAGACGCTGGTGCTGTGGCGCACCGGCGGCGAGGTGGCGGCGTGGAAGGATCTCTGCATCCATCGCGGATCCAAGCTGTCGTTCGGCTGGGTGCAGGACGGGCAGATCGTCTGCCCCTATCACGGCTGGCATTACGACCGGACCGGCGCCTGCACGATGATGCCGGCGCATCCCGACCTCCGCCCGCCGCCCAAGGCGCGCGCCATCGCCTACCGGGCGCGCGAGGCCTATGGCCTGATCTGGGCCTCGCTGGGCGAGCCGGAGCTGGATTTGCCGCCGTTCCCGGAATGGCACGACGACGGGTTCCGCAAGGTGCTGGCGGGGCCCTATTTCTTCCACGCCAACCCGTTCCGCACGGTCGAGAACTTCCTCGACGTCTCGCATTTCCCCTATGTCCACGCCAATCTCAACGGCGACCCGGCGAACCCCGACCCGATCGCGGATTTCGACGTCTTCGTCGGCGAGGACGGAATCCGCACCAGCGAGATCATGGTCTTCCAGCCCTATGGCGACCACCGGGGGATCCCGGTCAATGCCGGGTACACCTTCCACTGCCCGCGCCCGCTGACCGCCTATTTCTCCAAGGACACGGGCGAGGGAAACCGGTTCTGCACCTTCCTCACCGTGACCCCGCTGGCGCCGGACGACTGCATCGTCTGGCTCCAGGTCGCGATCAATTTCGGCGAGGAGCTGACCGAGGCGCAGATCCTTTCGCGCCAGGACCGGGTGTTCGCCCAGGACAAGCGCATCGTCGAAACCCAGCGACCCTACGAGATCCCGCTCGACCTCCGCGAAGAGCTCCATGTGCGCTCGGACAAGTACTGCGTCGCCTATCGCAAATGGCTCAAGGATCTCGGCGTCGCCTGGGGAGCGAGCGCATAGCCCCCCTTACATCTCCGACCCGTCCGGCCGCATTCGCATGATCCTGCCGCGCAGGTGGCTCGGCTACGCGATGGCGGTCGGCGCGTCGCTCAGCTTCGCCTTCGGCACCGGGCTTGCGGTCTACACATACAGCCACGGGACGACGCCGCTTTCGGTAACCACCTTCCGGACGGTGCTCTCGGCGATCTTCCTGGTCCTGCTGATCCGCTTCACCGCCGGCTCGTTCGCGCTGCTGCCGCGCGACCGCCGGATCATACTGGCGCTGGGCTCCGTGCTGGCGGTCCAGTCGATCACCCATTACGTCGCGGTCCTGCTGCTGCCGCTCGCCCACGCGACTCTGCTGCTCTACACCTACCCCTTCTTCATCGCGGCCGGGTCGCATTTGTCCGGCCAGGAGCGGATCACACCGGCGGTCGTCGCCGCCCTGGCGGCGGCCTTCGCCGGTCTCGTCCTGGCGCTCGATGTGGGCGGCGATTTCGATTTCAGCGTGCTCGGCATCGTGCTCGCGGTGACCGCGGCGGCATCCTTCTCCGTGGTCGCCCTGGTCTCGCAGCCGATCGTCCGGCGCTCGCCCGACAGCCGGGCGATCACGCTCCAGCTTCACGCGGTGCCGGTGATCGCGTTCCTCGCCGCTTCGCTCACCCTCGGCGACTACTCCATGCCGAACACGCAGGAGGCCTGGATCATGCTGGCCTTCGTCCCGTTCTTCTACTGCTTCGCGGTGGTCGGCGTGTTCTACGCCATCGGCACGATCGGCCCGGTGCGGATGTCGCTGATCATGAATCTCGAGCCGGTGGCGGCGATCGCCTTCGGCTTCCTGCTGCTCGGCCAGCATCTCGACGCGGTACAGCTGGTCGGCGCGGCGCTGGTGATCGGTGCGGTGGTGGCGGTGCGCTGGATACCGGCGCAGCGCGAGGTGCGAGGCGACCCGACGGGTTGAACCCGCCGCGGCTCAGGCGGGGGCGCCCGCCATCCGTCTGGACGGCGTGTCGTCCATGAACATCTGGGCGATGCCGGCGGTGATCCCGATCGCCACGCCGATCTGCCAGGCGAGGTCGTAATTGCCGAGCGCATCGAACAGGAGGCCGCCGCCCCAGGCGCCGAAGAACGAGCCCGCCTGGTGGCTGACGAAGGCGATCCCCGACAGCGTGGCGACGAAGCCGAGGCCGAACATCTGCACCACCAGCCCGTTCACCAGCGGCGCCACGCCGAGCCAGAGCACCCCGATCAGCGCGGCGAAGATCAACGTCGACATGGCCGAGGCGGGCAGGCTGAAATAGACCACGATCAGGAGCGAGCGCAGGATATAGACGGTGCCGAGCAGGATGTGTTTGGGGAACTTGTCGCCGAGCCAGCCGAGCAAATAGCAGCCCATCGCGTTGAAAGCGCCAATCACCGCGAGCGAGATAGCGCCGAGTTCCGGCGGCTGGCCGCAAAACGCGAGATAGGCAGGGAGATGGGTCGCGACGAACATGAGCTGCAGACCGCACACGAAGAAGGCGACCGCCATGACGACATAGCCGCGGTGGCGGCCCGCCTCGCCCAGCGCCTGGGTGAAGGTGAGCCCGGCGCTGCGGTCCGGCTCTACCGGTACCTCGGTATCCTTCGGACGGTCGCCGGCGCCGACGAACGCCGCGGCCGGCAGCATCACCCCGCAGAGAGCGATGAAGCCGATCATCGCGAGCTCCCACCCGCCCATCCCGATCAGCCCCTGGGCGATCGGCGCAGCGATGAAGGTGCCGATCGAACCCGCCGCCGCCACCGTGCCGAGGATCATCGAGCGCCTGACCGGCGAGATGACCTTGGCCGTCGCCGCGAGGCCCATATTGAGCGCGGTGCAGGCGAGCCCGACGCCCACCATCAGCCCGAGCCCAACGATCAGCAGCACCGGCCCGGTCGCCGCGAGCGTCAGCGCGAGCCCGCCGGCGAACAGGAAGGTGCCGAGCACGGTGACGACGCGGCAGCCGAAGCGGTCGGCGAGCGCGCCGATCAATGGCTGGCTCAGCCCCCAGACCAGGTTCTGGATGGCGAGCGCCAGCGTGAAGTCGGCGACCGAGATGCCGATGCTTTCCGTCACCGGGTTGACGAACAGGCCGAAGCTCTGGCGCATCCCCATGGACAGCGTCAGCATGATGCTGGCCGAGGTCAGCACGGTTAAGGTCTGGGAACGGGTGTAGCCCGCCCGGTTGATCGCCATATTCGACCCTGTGCCTGAAGCGTGAACCCTGCGATCAAGCGAATGACGGGGGACCGCCCGGCGGCTCGATCCGGAAGACGTTGAGCGTGAAAGAGACCAGGCAATAATATCCCATCAGCCCGACCAGATCGACCAGCCCCTCATCGCCCAGCAGGTCGAGCGCGGCGTCGTAGGTCTCGTCCGCCGCCTCGCGTGTGGTCAGCACCTCCATGCAGAAGGCGTGCACCGCGGCCTCCGCCGGGTCGGCGAAGTCGGGCGCGGCGCCCACCCTGATCGCCTCGATGGTGGCGGCCGCGAGCCCCTCCGATTCGGCGATCGGCGCATGCGCGGCCCATTCGTACGCGGCCTGCCAGAACCGCGCGACGGTGAGGATCGCGAGCTCGCGGAGCTTGCCGGGCAAGCCGCTCTCGTAGCGCAGATAGCCGCCCGCCTTCTGCACATGGCCGGCGAGGCCGGGGCTGCGCACCAGCACCGGGAACGGCCCGCGCACGCTGCCCCTCGGGCCGTTCGCGATGTCGTCGTGAACCCGGCGCTGTTCCGGCGTCATCTCATCCAGTTCGAGCGGTGGCAGGCGGCTCATGTCGGTCTTCCCTGTATCGTTCGCGCGTGGCAGTTTGACCCTAGCATGAAGACTGGGGTGTAAGGCACGGTGCGCGAGCTCAACGGGATCGCGGCGCGGGTCGATGGCGGCCGGCTGTGGCGCCGGCTGATGGAGATGGCCGAGATCGGCGCCATCCCCGGCAACGGCGTCAACCGCCAGGCGCTGTCCGACGAGGACATCGCGGCGCGCGAGCTGCTGATCGACTGGGCGCGCCGGCGCGGCTACGCGGTGGCGGTCGACGAGGCCGCGAACCTGTTCGTCCGCCGCCCCGGCACCGAGCCCGGCCTGGCCCCGGTGCTGACCGGCAGCCACATGGACAGCCAGCCGCGCGGCGGCCGCTTCGACGGCATCTATGGCGTGATCGCCGGGCTGGAGGCGCTCGACGCGATCGACGACGGGCGCGCCGCGACCAGGCGCCCCATCGAGCTGGTCGCCTGGACCAACGAGGAGGGCAGCCGTTTCGACCCGGGCTGCATGGGCTCGATGGTGTTCTCGGGCGCGGCGCCGCTGGAACGCTTCGAGGACGCGGTCGACGCGCAGGGAATTTCGTTCGGCCGGGCGCTCGCCAGGACGCTTGGCGCCGCGCCGGATCTGCCGCGGCGCGAGAATGGCGGTCCGCCGGCGGCCTATGTCGAGGCCCATATCGAGCAGGGGCCGGTGCTGGAGGCCACCTCCGTGCCGATCGGCGCGGTGACCGGCGTCCAGGGGTCGCAGCGTTTCGTGATCGAGATCGGCGGCGCGACCGCGCATGCCGGCACCACCCCGGTCAGGGGACGGCGCGACGCGCTCCAGGCGGCGCTGCGCGCGGTGGCACGGCTCAACGAGACCATGGCCGACCCGGAGGACGTGCTCCGCTTCACCGTCGGCCGCTTCGAGGTTACCCCCAACTCGCCCAACACGGTGCCGTCCGAGGTGGTGTTTTCGATCGACCTCCGCCACCCGGACGCCGGGGAGCTCGACCGCCGGGCGCGCCGCATCGCCCGGGTCTGCGAAAACGCCGCCCTGCCCTGCTCGGTCAGGGTCCGGAGAACCTTCGACCAGCAGCCCGTCGCGTTCGAGCGGGGGATCGTCGAGCTGATCGAGAGCAAGGCGGCGACCATCGACCTGCCCGCGCTCCGCATCTCCTCGGGCGCGAACCACGATGCCGCCTTCGTCGCCGGGGTGAGCCCGACGGCGATGATCTTCATCCCCTGCCTCCGCGGCGTCAGCCATCACGAGAGCGAATACGCCTCGCCGCAGGACTGCACGGCCGGCGCGCGGGTGCTCGCCGAGACCCTGTGCGCGCTCGCCAACGATTGAGAACGCGAGATGGACGATCCCTACCCCCGCGACCTCGTCGGCTACGGGCGCACGCCCCCCGACCCCGAATGGCCGGGCGGCGCCAGGCTCGCGGTGCAGTTCGTCGTCAACTACGAGGAGGGCGGCGAGAACACCGTGCTCAACGGCGACGCCCATTCCGAGACCTTCCTGAGCGAGACGCCGGGCGGTTCTCCGGTCATCGGCGCGCGCAACATCAACTCAGAGACGATGTACGAATATGGCAGCCGGGCCGGGTTCTGGCGGCTGATGCGGCTGTTCGAATCGCGCGGCATCCGCTTCACCTGCTACGCGGTGGGGCTCGCCATCGAGAAGCACCCGGACGCCGCCATCGCCATGCACGAGGCGGGGCACGAGCTGGCGACGCATGGCTGGCGCTGGATCGACTACCAGCATGTCGACGAGGCGACCGAGCGCGAGCACATGCGGCTCGCCATCGCCGCGCATGAGAAGATCCTGGGCGAGCGCCCGCTCGGCTGGTACGGCGGCAGGGTGAGCCCGATCACGCGGCGGCTGGTGGTCGAGGATGGCGGGTTCCTCTACGATTCGGACGCCTATAACGACGATTTGCCCTACTGGGTGACGATCGACGGCAAGCACCAGCTGATCGTTCCCTATACCCTCGACCAGAACGACATGAAGTTCGCCGTCCCGCCCGGCTTCACCTCGGGCGAGGGGTTTTCCGGCTATCTCAAGGACGCCTTCGACGTGCTCTATGAAGAGGGCGAGACCGCGCCCAGGATGATGAGCATCGGCCTGCACTGCCGGATCGCCGGCAGGCCGGGACGCACCGCCGCGCTGGCGCGGTTCATGGATTACGTCCTCGAACACGACCGCGTCTGGGTGTGCCGGCGCATCGACATCGCGCGGCACTGGCACGCCCGCCACCCGCCCGCCGGGAGTTGAGACAGAGATGGCAGGACCCCTCGAAGGCTTCCGCATCGTCGACCTCACCTCGGTGATCTCGGGTCCTCTGGCGACCATGATCCTCGCCGACCAGGGCGCCGAGACGATCAAGATCGAGACGCCGCATGGCGGCGATTTCACCCGTGGCTCGGCCAACCGGCGCGGCGGGTTCTCGGCCTCCTTCGTCAACAACAACCGCAACAAGCGCTCGGTCGCGCTCGACCTCAAGAACCCGAAGGGGCTCGACGCGCTGATGGCGATCGTCGCCGGCGCCGACGTGTTCATCCAGAATTTCCGCCCCGGCGTCGCCGAGCGCATCGGCGTCGGCGAAGAGGCGGTGCGCGCCGCGCGGCCCGATATCGTCTATGTCTCGATCTCGGGCTTCGGCCATCGCGGCCCGCTCGCCGCACGCCCGGTCTACGATCCGCTGATCCAGGCGATCTCCGGGCTGACCACGGTGCAGGCGGGCTCGGACGAGGTCCGGCCGCGGCTGGTGCGCACCATCCTGCCGGACAAGCTGACGGGGGTGACGGCCTCGCAGGCGGTCACCGCCGCCCTGCTCGCGCGCGAACGCACGGGGAACGGCCAGCATGTCCGGGTCTCGATGCTCGACAGCGTGATCGCCTTCCTCTGGTCGTCCGACATGGGAAGCCAGACCTTCGTCGGCGACGAGCTGCCGCAGCAGGCGGCGCAGAGCTTCATCGACCTGATCTACGAGACCTCGGACGGCTATATCAGCGTCGCCGTGCAGACCGACAAGCAGTGGCGCGGGCTGACCGAGGCGCTGGAACGGCCGGAATGGCTGGACGATCCGCGTTTTCGGAACCAGGCGCTGCGCCAGGACAATATCGACGACCGGCTGGGCCTGACCCAGGAGGTGCTGAAGACCAACGGCTCGGCCCATTGGCTGGCCCGGCTGGAAGCCGCCGACATCCCCTGCGTGCCGGTATTGACGCGCAGCCAGATGATCGAGCACGAGCAGATCGCGGCCAACGGGACGGTCATCGAGACCGAGCACCCGGATGCAGGCCGTCTCCGCCAGTCCCGCCCGGCGGCGGTATTCTCGGAAACCCCGACGGCGCCGCCGCGCCCGGCGCCCAGGCTCGGCGCCGACACGGATGCGGTGCTCGGCGAGGCCGGGTTCGACGCGGCCGGGATCGCGGCGCTTCGCGCCGCCGGCGCGTTCGGCGCGGAACGGAAGGGAGATGCGGCGTGATCGACTTCTATTACTGGCCGACGCCCAACGGGTGGAAGGTGGCGATCATGCTCGAGGAGCTCGGGATCGACTACCGCACCCGCTTCGTCAACATCTCCAAAGGCGAACAGTTCAAGCCCGAGTTCATGGAGATCAGCCCCAACAACCGGATGCCGGCGATCGTCGACCGCGATGTCGACGGGAAGCCGGTGCCGGTCTTCGAATCGGGCGCGATCCTCCATTATCTCGCGGTCAAGACCGGCCGGTTCATCCCGGCGACGGCGGAGGGGCGCAAGGAAGCGCTCGAATGGCTGTTCTGGCAGACCGGCAACCAGGGGCCGATGGCGGGCCAGCTCAGCCATTTCGTCAACTACGCGCCGGCCGGCGAGGCCTATTCGAAGACGCGCTACGGCAATGAATACGACCGCTGCCTCGGCGTGCTCGACCGGCGGCTCGCGGACCGCGAATTCGTGCTCGGCGACGACTATTCGATCGCCGACATGATCTGCTGGCCCTGGGTGCTGATCGCCCGCCCGCTCGGCGCCTCGCTGGAGCCCTTCCCCCATCTCGCGCGCTGGCGCAATTCGGTCAAATCGCGCCCGGCGGTGCAGCGCGGCGTCGACCTCGGCAAGGACCGCCGCCCGTCGGGCGGCCACAGCGACGAGGAACGCAGGATCCTGTTCGGCCAGACCGCGCAATCGGTGACGCAGCGGGTCGGGGGGTAGGGCCCCGAGGAGCAGGGCGACGACGCATCGGCGGATGCCGGCCTTCGTCGAATTGGCTTCAGAGCGATGCGGTGTGCGGATACCGCTGCATGGCCACGTCGAAGGTATAGACGCCGGTCAACGCCTCGCCGGAACCGTCTTGCGCCGGGTTGTCCCGCGCGAGCCGTAGGCGGGCGTTTCGTTGTAGTGGGCACGGTCGGGGGAGATCGTCGACCCGAAGTGATACGGCCCAGCGGTTCCCGCCCGCGCCGCGTACTCCCATCCCGCCTCCGACAACAGGCGGTAGGGCTTGCCCCTCCTCTGCGACAGCCAGCTCAGATAGGCCTTGGCGTCCTCCCAGCTCACATTGGTCACCGGCCGGCGGCCGCGGCCCCAGTACCAGTCGAACGGACGATGGCCGTCGCAGCCGCCGGCCGCGACGCACGCATCCCACTCCGCGAACGTCCCCTCGTGCCTGATCGACCAGGTCACCGACCAGCCCTACAACGCGGTGGAAGTGGCGGTGCCGCCCCGCGGCCGGTCGCGGGGCGGGAGGAACCGCAGGATCCAAACATGACATAATAAGATATTGACATGCGTATTCTGCATACATGTAGGGTCGGGGATGACGCGCAGACGGAAGTTCCTGCTCGCGGGGATCGTCGTGGCCGCCGCGGCCTGGTGGCTGGGCTGGCCTCCGGGAGGCGGCAGCTTCCATTGCGCTGCTCGTTGGACCGAGCCTGCATCTACAGGAGAGGTAAGCGAAACTGTGGCGGAGCGTCTTCCGAAAGATTTCTCCGCTGCGGCACAGGCGCTGCGAAGCTGGGGGTTTCGTGAAGGCGACTATGTGGTTGGGAACAGCTACCGGCGGCGGTCGATTCCGAAACCCTCTCCGGTGAACGAAGCGGAAAGAAGGGCATTCCAATACTTCAATCGAATGCTCGACGAACATGACGCGATCTTGGTGACGCCCTTTTACATAGCTGTTTTATGGGCCAATTTTTGCGGCCCGGCGCTATGCGTGCATTTGTACATGAAGGAAGACGGCAGCACGGTGGTGCGCGCTTTTTTCGATTGTCCGATACCGCGCTCCTGACAGCGCGTCATGCACAAGGCGAAACAGGAGTGAGCGAAATCACATGATGCCGGCGCGGCGATACCGTTTCAGGGACTTTAGGAGCGCCGTAGTCGACATTGTTGTGGCCATGGCCGCGATCGGGGGCGTGTGGGTATTGTTGAGCCCGTATCCGGGATATCCGGGGACCGAGGCCGGATATCCGGGTACCGAGCTGGATCGCAAAATTGCAGAGCACAGTAGAACAGTTGCCACCTTTGATATTACCTACCTCTTGGAGCGATACCTTCCTGCTGATTTTGACAAGGCGGTGAAAATCCTGCGGGATTCTGGATTTGGCGAAGGGAGTCGGACTACGGGCGCGAGCTATCGTCGGCGTCCGCCTGCCGACCTCAACGAAGCGAAAAAGCAGAAAACATATCCAATCAGCATGTACAACCGCATTCTCGACGAGGACCGTGCGGTCGCTCTGAAACGATTTTGGCGGATAACGCCCGCGGCCACGGGAAGGGGCCGCCGGGTGGAGATTTTCTTGCTGACAAGGAAGGACGGCAGGATGAAGGTAGTTGGATTCGCAACGGGCGTCAATGTTTGGCTTTTTCGATGACGGCCTGGACGCCGATGCGGCGCCGTTGGCGGGCAGAGGAGCGACCGCACCGGTCGGAAGGAGAACGGTATCTGCGAGGGGCGGCGAACCCGCAACCGGAAGATGCGGCACTCCATGCGCTTGCGTCCGCGCGCGGCGCCATGGTTGAAGGGCCGGCGGTCTCCCGCCCGCTCGAATAGGTTGACCTGCATGTCCTGCAAGGCAAAAGCCTTGGGCTGTACAGATAGGATAATTGCCTGACAGTTGCCGCCCCCGGTAGAGTGGCGGTTTTGTCAGCACCTTGGGGCGGGGCCGGGCGCCCCCCTCGTCCTATCGATCGGAGCCGCCCCTCGGGGCGGTGAAGCGGAGATATCTTCGCGGCAGGGTGCAACGCCTGCGCTGGAAGATTTCTCCGCTCCACGCCTCTGGCGCTCCGGTCGAAATGACGGGTGGAGGACCTGCCGACGGGGCGGCGCGCGGGCGTGGTACCGGCGGCCATGGACCCCGGCTCCCTGCTTCGCTCGGTTCGGGGACCGCGTCGTCGGGGCAGCGGGTATCACCGCAGCTCGCCCCGCCCCGCCTCATACCTTCCGCCCATTCCCCACCGCTCCTATAATCCGCGGCTTGCTCGACGAACGGGGGACTGGCGTGGCCGGCCGATCGATCCGAATTTTGCTCAACGGAGAGCCCTGCGAGATCCGCCGCGTGCCGCCGGCGGCGACCGTGCTCGACTGGCTGCGGACCGAACGGGCTCTCACCGGCACCAAGGAGGGCTGCGCCGAGGGCGATTGCGGCGCCTGCACGGTGGTGCTCGGCATCCCGGACGGCGCGGGCATGCGCTACGAGGCGGTCAATAGCTGCCTGATGGCGGTGCCGCAGCTCGCCGGCAAGGCGCTGATCACAATCGAGGGGCTGGCGGAGAATGGCGGGCTCCACCCGCTGCAGGAAGCGATGGTCGAGGCGGATGCGAGCCAATGCGGGTTCTGCACGCCGGGGATCGTGATGGCGCTGTATGCGTTCCAGCAGGGCGGCGAGGAGCCCGAGGACGAGACCATCCACGACGCGCTGGCCGGCAATCTCTGCCGCTGCACCGGCTACCGGCCGATCGTCGATGCCGCGCGCAACGCGCCGTCCGCGCCCCGCGCTATCCCGTCCGCCCCGGTTCCCGAGGCCGCGCCGGACTACCGCGCCGGGCGCCAGGTGTTTTTCGCGCCCCGGACGCTGGACGAGCTGATCGCGCTGCGCGCG
This sequence comes from Alphaproteobacteria bacterium, assembly GCA_965205995.1. Classification (GTDB taxonomy): domain Bacteria; phylum Pseudomonadota; class Alphaproteobacteria; order MPNO01; family MPNO01; genus MPNO01. The sequence goes on from OZ242200.1 coordinate 2,274,931, forward strand.
GCGCATCCCGCCGCCCCGCTGCTTGCCGGCGGCACCGATCTCGGCCTCCTGTTCTCGAAGGAGCGGAAAGCCTTTCCCGCCATCCTCTCGGTCGCCGGGGTGGACGAGCTGCGCCGGCTGGAGACGCGCGAGGACGAGATCGAGATCGGCGCCGCGGTGACCTATACCGGGGCGCTCCCCGTGCTCGACGCCGAATACCCGGGGATGGGGGAGCTGATCCGCCGTATCGGGTCGCGCCAGATCCGCAATCTCGGCACCATCGGCGGCAATATCGGCAACGCCTCGCCGATCGGCGACACCCTGCCCTGGCTGATCGCGCTCGACGCGACGCTGGTGCTGCGCGGGCCGGGGGGCGCGCGCGAGATGCCCGTCGAGAGCTTCTTCCTCGGCTACCGCGAGACCGATCTCGGACCGGGCGAAATCATCGCCTCGGTGCGGGTCCCCCGCCTCTCCGCTGGGCAGGTGTTCCGCATCTACAAGGTTTCCAAGCGCTACGATCAGGACATCTCGGCGGTGATCGGGGCCTATTGCCTGACGCTAGTCGACGGCCGCGTCAGCGACGCCCGGATCGCCTATGGCGGCATGGCGGCGACGCCGAAGCGCGCGCGCGCCGCCGAACGGGCGCTGATCGGCGAGGTCTGGGGGGAAGCGGCGGTCGAGGCCGCCGGGCGGGCGATCGCCGAGGATTTCGAGCCCATCGACGACTTCCGCGCCAGCGCCCGGTACCGCCTGACGGTGGCGGCCAATCTGCTGCGCCGCCTCCATCTCCAGACCGCGGGGGAAGCGGCGCCGACCGGGGTGTTCGCGCTGTGACCTCGTCCGTGCTCAAGGGCGGGGTCCATCGCGCGTGGCGCCACGACAGCGCGGCGAAGCACGTCACCGGCCGCGCCGTCTATATCGACGACATGCCCGCCCTCCCCGGCACCCAGGAGGTCTGGCTCGCGACCAGCCCGCACCCGCATGCGCGCATCCTCTCCGTCGACTGCGCGAAGGCGCGGGCGGTTCCGGGGGTGAGCGCGGCGATCACCGGCGCCGACATCCCGGGCGTCAACGACGTCGCGCCGATCTTCTCGGGCGAGCCGATCCTGGCCGATGGCGTCGTGGAATATGTCGGCCACCCCATCGCCGCGATCGCCGCCGCCGACCGCGACACCGCAAGGCGGGCGGCGGCGCTGGTCGCCGTCGAGTACGAGTTGCTGGACCCCGTGCTCACCATCGAGGACGCGCTCGACCGCGAGAGCTATGTCGCCAGGCCGCAGGTCATGGCGCGGGGCGAGGCCGGCGCCGCCATCGCCGCCGCGCCGCACCGCATCGAGGGCGAGGCGGGCTGCGGCGGGCAGGACCATTTCTATCTCGAAGGCCAGATCGCGCTCGCGGTGCCGCAGGAAGATTCCGACATGCTGGTCTATTCCTCGACCCAGCACCCGACCGAGGTCCAGCACGGCGTCGCCCACACGCTCGGCGTGCCGGCCAACGCGGTCACCGTCGAGGTCAGGCGGATGGGCGGCGCCTTCGGCGGCAAGGAGAGCCAGGCGACCATCGTCGCCGCCATCGCCGCGGTGCTGGCGCGCGCCTCGGGCCTGCCGGTCAAGCTCCGCCTCGCGCGCGACGACGACATGATCGTCACCGGCAAGCGGCACGACTTCCTGTTCCGCTACGAAGCCGGGTTCGACGACACGGGCAGAATTTCGGGGCTCGACTTCATGTTCGCCGCGCGGGCGGGCAATGTCGCCGACCTCTCGACCTCGGTGATGGGCCGCGCGCTGTGCCACGCCGATAATTGCTACGACATCCCGAACGCGCTGTTCCGCGGCTATTGCTGCAAGACCAACACGGTCTCCAACACCGCCTTCCGCGGCTTCGGCGGGCCGCAGGGGATGGTGGCGATCGAGATCGTGATCGAGCATATCGCCCGCACCCTCGGCATCGATGTCGAGGCGGTCCGCCGGGCCAATTATTACGGCGAGGCGCCGAGGAACGTCGCGCCCTACGGCCAAATCGTCGACGACAACATCATCGAGGAGATCGTCGAGCTTCTGTCCGAGACAGGCGGGCTACGAAGAGCGCAGGCAGGAGGTCGCGGCATTCAACGAGACCAGCCCGGTGATCAAGAAGGGCATCGCCCTGATGCCGATCAAGTTCGGCATCTCGTTCAACGTGAAGAGCCTCAACCAGGCCGGCGCGCTGGTCCATGTCTATACCGACGGCAGCGTCCATCTGAACCACGGCGGCACCGAGATGGGCCAGGGGCTCTACGTCAAGATCGCCCAGGTGGTGTCCGAGACGTTCCAGATCGACCTCGACCGCATCCGCCTGTCGCCCGCCTCGACCGACAAGGTGCCCAACACCTCGGCCACCGCCGCGTCGTCGGGCTCCGACCTCAACGGCATGGCGGCGCTCGACGCGGCGATGCGGATCAAGGAGCGGATGACCGGGGTGGCGGCGGAACATTTCGGCGTGGATGCGGGCGAAATCCGCTTCGCCGATAACCGGATCTATGCCGGCAACCGGAGCCTCACCTTCGGCGAGCTCGCCAGGATGAGCTGGGCGGAGCGGGTCTCGCTGTCGGCCACCGGGTTCTACCGCACCCCCGATATCCACTGGGACGCCGAGAGGATGCAGGGCCGGCCGTTCTTCTACCACGCCTATGGCGCCTGCATCGCCGAGGTGGCGATCGACACGCTGACCGGGGAGAACCGGGTGCTCCGCGCCGACATCCTGGAGGATTGCGGCTCCTCGCTGAACCCGGCGATCGACCTCGGCCAGATCGAGGGCGGGTTCGTCCAGGGGATGGGCTGGGTGACGATGGAGGAGCTGTGGTGGGACGCCGGCGGCAGGCTCCGCACGCATGGCCCCTCGACCTACAAGATCCCCGGCAGCCGCGACGTGCCGCCGGTGTTCAACGTCCACATCCTCGAGGACTCGCCCAACCCGCACCCCACCATCTTCCGCTCCAAGGCGGTCGGCGAGCCGCCGCTGATGCTGGCGCTCTCGGTCTGGCTGGCGATCCGCGACGCGGTCGCATCGCTCGCCGGGCACCGCCGCGTCGTCCGCCTCGACCCGCCGGCGACGCCGGAACGCGTGCTCGCCGCGGTCGAGGAGGTCATGGCGCCGTGAGGCTCGCCGAGCTCAACGCGGCGACGCGGGAGGTGTTCACCGCCGCGCTCGGCCCGGTATTCGAGCACTCGCCGTGGATCGCCCGGGACGCCTGGGAGGCGCGGCCCTTCGCCTCGGCCGAGGATCTGTTCGAGGCGATGGCGGCGGCGATCGCGGCGGCCGACGACGACGCCAAGCTCGCTTTGATCCGCGCCCATCCCGACCTCGCCGGCAAGGCGGCGCGGGCCGGCGCGCTCACCGACCATTCGACGCGCGAGCAGCAGGGGGCCGGGCTCGACCGGCTGGGCGACGAGGAGTTCGCGCGTTTCCACCGGCTGAATTCGGCCTATCGCGACCGCTTCGGCTTTCCCTTTATCGTTGCGGTCCGCGGACTTGCGAAAGACAGTATTCTGGAGGCCTTCGAACGCCGCCTCGGCAACGACGAAGCGGCGGAGATCGATGAGGCGCTGCGCAATATCGGGTCGATCGGCCGGTTCCGGCTGTTCGACCTGTTGCAGGACTGAGGCGGGAAGATGGAATCGATCCTGAGCGAATGGATCAACCTGGTCCTCCGCTGGACCCACATCGTCACCGGGATCGCCTGGATCGGCTCGTCCTTCCTGTTCATGTGGCTCGACAGCCATCTGGAGAAGCCCGACCCGCCGCGCAAGGGGGTCGAGGGCGAGCTCTGGATGACCCATAGCGGCGGGTTCTACGTCGTCGAGAAGATGGATCTGGCGCCCGATGAGGTGCCGCGGACGCTGCACTGGTTCAAATGGGAGGCGGCGTGGACCTGGATCTCGGGCTTCCTGCTGCTCTGCCTGATGTATTACTACGGCGCGGAGATCTACCTGATCGACCGCGCGGTCGCGGATCTCTCGAAGCCCGAGGCGATCGCCATCGGCATCGCCCTGCTGGCGGTGTCCTGGTTCGTCTACGACACGCTCTACAAGTCGCGGCTCCGCCACCGCGGCGCGACGGTCGAGTGCATCGGCTTCGCGCTCCTGATCCTCGTCGCCTACGGGCTCACCCATGTGTTCTCGGCGCGCGGCGCCTATGTGCATGTCGGCGCCATGCTCGGCACCATCATGGTCGCCAATGTGTGGATGATCATCATCCCGTCGCAGCAGAAGCTGGTCGATGCGACCAAGGCCGGCACCGCGCTCGACGCCCGCCTCGCCTTCAACGCCAAGCAGCGCTCGGTCCACAACAACTACATGACGCTGCCGGTCATCTTCATCATGATCAGCAGCCATTACCCGAGCACGTTCGGCCACGATTTCGGCTGGGCGGTGCTGATCGTCGTCTTCATCGCCGGCGCGCTGGTGCGCCACTGGTTCAATTTGCGCAATGCGGGGCAGGGACGCATCTGGCCGATCCCGGCCGCCGTGGCCATCATGCTGGTCCTGGTCTACGCGACCCTGCCGGGCGGCACGATGACCGACGAGGACGCCGACCCGGTCACCTTCGCCGAGGCCTATGACATCGTCGCCAAGCGCTGCGTTTCCTGCCACGCGGCGAAACCGGCCGACGAGAATTTCGACAAGCCGCCGAAGAACGTCGCCTTCGACACCGCCGAGCAGATCCGCAACCAGGCACCGAAGATCCGGGCGGTCGCGGTGCTGACCCGAACCATGCCGGTCGGCAACGAGACCAGGATGACCGACGATGAGCGCCGCGTCCTTGGGCGCTGGATCGCCGAGGGGGCGGAGATTGAATAGCGGGCGCCTGCTCGCGGCGGCGCTGCTCATCGCCGCGGCGCCCGCCTTCGCCCACGCCCAGAGCGCCGCCTTCGCCGCCGGAAGCTGGCCCGCGATCGACAGCTATGCCGACGGGCTCGGCGTTCCGGTCACGCTGGAGAGCTCCAGCCCGTTCGGGCTCGCCGATTTCGGCACCGCGGCGGGGCCGCCGGCGCTTGTGCCGGCGACGCTGTTCCTGCCGGCCGGCCCGCCCAAGGGCAAGATTCCGGCGGTGGTGCTGCTGCACGGCGCCGCCGGCGTGCTCTACCAGCGCGAGATGACCTATGCCCGCCAGTTCCAGGCGATGGGCGTCGGCGCGCTGGTGATCGACGTCTTCGGCGGCAGGCGCGACCGCGCCACCGGGTTCATCGAGCGGCTGCTCGAGATCACCGAGACGATGATGATCGCGGACGCCTATTCCGGGCTCCGCTTTCTCGCCCGCCACGCGGCGGTCGACCCCGCGCGGGTGGCGCTGATGGGGTTCTCCTATGGCGGCATGGCGTCGGTGCTGGCGGCTTACGCCCAAATCGCCGAGACGGCGGCGCCGGAGGGGCTCCGCTTCGCCGCCCATGTCGCGTTCTACGGCCCCTGCATCGCCCGTCTCGAGGACCGCAGGGCGACCGGCGCGCCGGTTCTCATGGTCTGGGGCAGCGACGATGCGCTGATCGACCCCGAACGCTGCGCCGAGATCGCCGCCGATCTGAAAAAGGGCGGCGCGGCGGTCAGGACCGTCGCCTATGACGGCGCCTACCACCAGTGGGACGGCGCCTGGGAGGGCCCGTTCGAGATCGGCCGCAGCCTCGCCGCCTGCCGCTTCCGGGTCAGCCGCGACGGGATCGCGCGCGACCGCCGGACCTATCTGCCGATGACCGATTCGTGGCTGCGGCGGATCATCCTCGGGCTCTGCGCCGACGCCGACGGCTACAAGATCGGCCGCGACGACCGGATCAGGGCGATGTCGAACCGCGATGTCGGCGGTTTCCTGGCCCAGGCCTTCGCCCGCGGGGAAGCCGGCGATGGGTAGGCTGACCACCCATGTGCTCGATACCGCCAACGGGCGGCCCGCCGCGGGGGTCAGGATCGCGCTCTACCGCGCGGAGGACCAGAACCTCGTGCTCGCCGCGGCGACCACCAACGCCGACGGGCGCTGCGACGAACCGATCCTCGAAGGAGAGGCGTTCAAGGCCGGCGTCTACGAGCTGATCTTCCATGTCGGCGATTATTTCCGCGATTCCGGGCACGGAGGCCCGTCGCCCGCCTTCCTCGACGTGGTGACGATCCGCTTCGGCATCGCCGACGCCGGCGAGCACTACCACGTCCCCCTGCTGGTCTCGCCCTTCGGCTACACCACCTATCGCGGGAGCTGAGGCGGGCTCAGCAGCCGCGCCGGATCGCGGGTCAGTGCCCGAGCGACCACGGGCGCGCGTGCTTGTGCCCGTGATGGTGGGGGTGATTGTGGCTGTGGCCGGGCGGCTTTCCGGACGCCACTCTGGGTTCGTCCGCGCTCTTCTCGTTTCGCTGATGCGCGACCCGGTTATTCGAGTCCATATTGGCGACGAACGGCGCGCTGACGGTGCGCCGGGCGGGCGCCCCGCAATCCGGGCACGGCAACGGCTCCGACGAACGGCTCATGGCCTGCATCTCGGTGAACGGACCGCACGCCTCGCAATCGTATCCGTAGATCGGCATCGTGCTCTCCTCCCCGGCCCGGCCCGGCGCCGTCCGACCCCAAGCGGGGCCGGACGGGACACCCGGCTAGGTAATCCAGCCCTCCAGCAGCAGGTAACCCGGCAGCCAGCCGGTCAGGACACCCTGTATCGAGGTCATCCACCCCGTCACCTTGGCGATCGGTTTCTGCATCGCCAGCAACAGGAAGTACATGAACCACAACACGGCCCATGCCGCCCAGCATGCGCCGAACCAGTATCCCCACAGAGTGGTCGCGCCGGCGAAGGTGACCCATGCCACCGGTACGACGGTGATGGCGACGAACAGGCTGTACCAGCCGAGCCCGCGGCCGTCGACGTCGTGGAACCGGTTATAGGCCACCCACAGATAGGTGAAGCTGAAGAGCAGCGTCAGCGCCCCAGCTCTGATCGCGTCCTCGTTGGAACCGGGACCGAAGGCCAGATATGCCGCCACGGCCGCCGTTAGCAGGCCGGAAAAGATGTTGATTATCGCGATCTCGCGATCGGCGATCCGGCCCATCAGCCAGAGACCGTTCAGGAACAGAACGGCTCCGACATAGAGCAGTGCAAGTCCTAGCATGTTCAAGCCCTCCGCGTGTCAGGTGATCCGCGGAATGGCAGGTTCAGGACCGAACGCCCGACGGGTTGATGCGCCGGACCGACGCTCGCTGGCTGACATCCGCGGAATGGTCGGTAAAGCGAAGGCGGGGCGAACGCCGCCCCGCCTCCGCCACGCACCGATCAAGTGCAGGATGCCGCGTCCGCACCGCCCACCTCGATGGTCGGTCCGGAAGCCTTCGGCCGGATATCGAAATCGAAGATCTCGGTCGGAATGGCAACCGTGCAGCACGCATTCGGAATGTCCACGATGCCGCTGACCCGGCCTTCGACCGGAGCCGTGCCGAGGATCATGTAGGCCTGCTCGCCCGTATAGCCGAACTTCTTGAGGTATTCGACCGCGTTCAGGCAGGCCCGCCGGTACGCCACCGTCGCATCCAGGTACTTCTGGGAGCCGTCATGCTCATCGACGCAGACCCCCTCGAAGATCAGATACTCGGAATAATGCGGCTCTACCGGGCTCGGCTTGAAGATCGGGTTGGTGATCCCGTACTTCTCGACACCGCCCTTGATGATGTCGACACCGATATCGATCCAGCCGGCCATCTCGATGGCGCCGCAGAAGGTGATCTCGCCGTCTCCCTGCGACCAGTGGATATCGCCCATCGACAGCCCGGCGCCCGGCATGAAGACCGGGAAGTAGCAGGTGGAGCCGCGCGACAGGTTCTTGATGTCGCAATTGCCCCCGTGCTCGCGCCCGGGAACCGTCCGCGCGCCCTCCTGACCCGCGGCTTGCCCCGCTGCGCCGGTCATCTGCCCCATCAGCGCCGTGGTCGTGCCGGCGAGGCCGTCGGGCAGAGTGGCCAAGGGCGGCACCCGGTCCGGATCGGTCCTGAACAGGGCCGATTCCCGGTCGTTCCACGTCTTCAGCAGATCGGCGGAAGGCAGCGTGCCGATCAGCCCGGGATGGATCAGCCCGGGGAAGCGGACGCCCGGAATATGCCGGGACGAGGTGTAGATGCCGTGGAAATCCCAGCAGGCCTTGCGCGCCTCGGGGAAGTGCTTGTCGAGGAAGCCGCCGCCGTTTTCCAGCGCGAAGATCCCGGTGAAGCCCCACTGCGAGTCTTCGAGCCAGCCGATGTCGTTGATGTCCACCACCAGAAGGTCGCCCGGCTCGGCGCCTTCGACGGCGAAGGGTCCGCTCAGATAGTGGACTTTCGAAAGGTCGACATCCCGGATGTCGTTGGCGGACTCGTCGTTGTTGATCTGTCCTCCGGTCCAGTCGTAGCACTCGACGCGAAACTCATCCCCGCATTTGAAAGTCTCCGTGAAGGGGATGTCGGGGTGCCAGCGGTTGTGAGTCTTGACCGCCTGGTCCTCGGGCCACTTGTCCATTTCCGCCCGAAATACGGTCTTGGCCATCATTATCCTCCCAATCCTTGGTTGTACGCGTGTGTCTCAGGCCTCTCGTTTGTTCAGGCCTCTCACTACGCTTTGAGAATCAATATTCCGATCGGGCACTATGAAGATTCGATCGACGAAGAAGAATGCTAGCGCACCAGCGAAACGGCCACAACCCGAGGCCGAGGGCGCGCCACCGGGGCGGGAAGATTTCTCCGCTCGCTCCGCTCGGTCGAAATGACGGGTGGGCTTACCCCGGCGGGGCGGCCTGGACGATGGGCTGGACGAACTGGAGCTCCATGTCCCAGGGGAAATAGATCCAGGTGTCCTGGCTGACCTCGGTGATGTAGGTGTCGACCATCGGCCGCCCGGCGGGCTTGGCGTAGACGGTGGCGAAATGGGCCTTGGGCAGCATGTCGCGGACCAGCGAGGCGGTCCGCCCGGTATCGACCAGATCGTCGACGATCAGCAGCCCCGCGCCGTCCCCCTCGACCCCCTTGAGGATCTCGACCCCGCCCTGGTCCTTCCAGTCGTATGAGGTGACGCAGACGGTGTCGATCATGCGGATTTCGAGCTCGCGGGCGACGATCGCGGTCGGCACCAGCCCGCCCCGCGTCACCGCGATCACCCCGTTCCACGGCCCCATCGAGGCGAGCCGCCAGGCGAGCGCCCTTGCGTCGCGGTGAAGCTGGTCCCAGGAGACCGGGAACCCCTTGGTGTATCTCTCCTGCATCGCCCCTCCCTGCCTAGCCCGCGGCGGTTCGTTCGCGCGCTTCCTTCTCGCGCTCCCACTCGGCGAATTCCTCGGCCGTCAGCCCCCAGCTCGGCGGCGCCTTGAGGTATTCCGCCTCCTCCGGCGTGTCGTCGCGCCCGAGCACTGCGTTGCGGTGCGGGAAACGGCCGAAGCGGCGGATCGCGTCGTGGTGGCCGATCGCGGCGGCGAGCGAGCGCTCCTCGTTGAGCCCCTTGTAGAGCAGCAGCGCGCGCTCCTGGTCGGCGAGGCTCTCGCTGTGCTCGAAGGGGAGGTAGAAGAACACCTTGAACGCCGAACAGATCCCCTGGTCATAGCCCCGCTCCAGCGCGATGCGGGCGATCTCGCGCGCCTTGGCGTCGGAGCCGAAGGCGCGCGGCGTGCCGCGGAATATGTTGCGCGGGAACTGGTCGAGGCCGATCACGAGGGCGAGGCACTCGGCCCGCGACTCGACGAAGCGGTCGAACGCCCCGCCGGCCGCCCGCTCGTGGATGCCGGTGTAGCGCCCGGCGATTTCCCGGTCGAACCCGGGCGTCGAGCGGAACCAGACCTGGCGCCGCTCGAACTCGGCCGTCAGGTCGGTGGTCTCGAACCAGAATGTCAGAATGTCTTCCGCGACCGGATGCATGGGGGACCGCCGGGATGCTCGAAGGGCGGCGAATTTAGCATGGCGGCCGGGTCGGGGGTACAGGGGGGGCGTCGTTCTTCCCAGCCGTCATGGTCGGGCTCGGCCCGACCATCCACGAGTTTTTCTGCGGCACCGGGACAACAACGAAACGTGGATGGTCGGCCTTCGCCGACCACGACGAAATGGGGCACCCGCGGGCGCCCCTGCCCAGGTGGCGGGCGGCGCTCGATACCTGCCTCCCGACTGGAGGAATACACCTCAGGCATTCTCGTTGATCAACTGTTGGCTGCATTGCCTCGCCCAAAATGCTGAAACGGCGTCCCAAGCGACACGAGGCCGCGCTCAACGTCCTCTTTCTGAATTGCCAAGGCACATCCCATGGAACAGGATTTTGCGGATTTCCGGGAAGCGCTGGCCGTCGAGGCGAGGCTCGCGAGCGGCGCGGAAGAACTCGTCCCCGCGCATGTCGCCCACCGCCTCATCGACGGGGAAGCGCCGCTGCGGGTCTGGCGCGAACACCGCGGCCTGTCGCAATCGGCGCTCGCCCGCGCCTCCGGCGTCAACCGGGTGCAGATCGTGGAGATCGAGGCCGGGCGCAATTCGGGATCGGTCCGCACGCTGCGCAAGCTGGCGGACGCGCTCGGGGTCGCGGCGGACGATATCGTTCCGGTTTGAGCGGCCGGACCGGCTTTCGCTTCCCACGTGCGGCCTGTATCAGTTCATCGAACTGAAGGGGACGCAAATTCCATGATCCAGCCAGATTTCGATTCGTACCTCAAATCCCTTTGCGACACGCCGCTGAGCGAGCATACGGAACATACCGGCCGCACGGCCTTGGAGAACCTGCTGCACGCCGTCGCTGAAGGCGCGGACGGAAACATCACGGTTCAACAGGAACCCAAGAGAGTTGCCGACAAAGGAGCTCCCGATTTCAAGGTTTCTCAACCGGGCATGATCCTAGGCTACGTCGAGACGAAACCGGTCGGCGAAAATCTGGATCAAGTCCTCAAGTCCGACCAGCTCAAGAGATACAGGAGCCTTTCGGACAACATCCTCCTGACCGACTACCTCCATTTCATCTGGATCCGCAAGGATGGTGTGCAGCGCGAGTCGCTTTGCCACTCGACCGACTTGGAAGGTGGACGGTTCAGGCTACGGGAGGATCGAACGGCGGCGGTGGCCCACTTGCTTGAGGGTTTCTTCTCGTCGGCACCGGAGGGGATCGGACGTTCGCAGCAACTCGCCATCGCACTCGCAACACGCAGCAGGATGTTGCGGGACTATCTCGGGGAGGAGTTGGTCCGACAGAATAAAAGTAAGAAGCAAGGACGCCTTTATGGGCTCTACCAGGTTTTCCGCGATCAGGTCTTTCACGAATTGACGCTCAAGGAATTCGCGGATGCCTTTGCACAGATGCTGGCCTACGGGCTTTTCCTGGCGAAAATCAACTCCCGCGATCAATCGGTCACGTTGCAAAACGCGCGGGAATTTGTACCGAGTTCCTTCCGCCTAATCCGAGAGCTCGTAGACTTCTTGGCCGAGCTCGACAAGACTGAATATCGTCATGTGCATTGGCTGGTCGAGGAAGTCCTGTCCATCGTCAACGGCCTCGACATGGCGTCGATTCAAGAAGACCTGTCGTTCCGCGGGCGGAGAGCAATCAGCCGCAAGGTACGCGCCGCTGACGAGGAAGAGCACAGGTTGTTTGAGCGCGACCCTTTCATCTATTTCTACGAAGACTATCTCAAGGAGTACGACAAGGCTACGCGCAAGAGTCGCGGCGTCTATTACACTCCGCCACCAGTCGTAAATTTCATCGTTCGCGCAATCGACAAGATCCTTAAGGACAGTTTCGGCATCAAGGACGGACTCGGCAACCATAGGAAGGTAACGGTGCTGGATTTCGCCTGTGGCACTGGCACTTTTCTGCTCGAAGTCTTTGAGCGCGTTTTCGAACAGTTCGGTGGAGCTGACTCTGGTCATGCCGATCTGATCGTGCGCGAGCATCTACTGAGGAATATTTACGGCTTCGAGTACCTCATCGCGCCCTACACAATCGCACACCTGAAACTCTCCCAGTACCTCAAGGACAAAGGGCACGTACTTTCAGGCGACGACCGATTGAAAATCTTCTTGACCAACACCCTTGAGCCGATCGAGCCGCAACGGAATCTGTTGCTACCAGCGGTCAGCGGCGAGGTCAAGGCGGCGCAACTCGTCAAGGATCAGCCGATCCTCGTGATCACGGGAAATCCACCCTACTCCGGACACTCGAAGAATAAAGGGAAATGGATCAAGCAGCAGATCGATGGGTACAAAATCACTATAGAGGAAGATGATTCGGGCGCCGAAACGGAAAAACCGCTTGGTGAACGTAACCCAAAATGGCTCAACGACGACTATGTAAAGTTCATTAGATTTGCTCAATTGAAGATGGACAAGGTTGAAGAAGGAATCGTTGGAATCATTACCAATCACTCTTGGCTGGACAACCCCACATTCCGGGGGATGCGACAATCTATTACTCGGACCTTCGATCAGATATATATCCTTGATCTACACGGTAGTACAAAACCTCGAGAAATTGCGCCGGATCACATGAAGAACGAAAACGTATTCGACATTACAAAAGGCGTATGTATTTCACTGTTCGTCAAGAATTCCAATCTATCTAAAGGCATTTGGTATTCGGAAGTTTGGGGTTCCAGGCTTGCAAAATATCAATTTGTCGCAAATTACGATTTTCACGATATAGCTTGGCAGGAGGTCGAATGTGTTCCACCGTATTTCTTTTTTCGTCCGATTGACTGGTCTGTTTGGGATGAATACGAGTCAGGGTGGCCAATCGCCGACAGTCTCAACCCTTCTAATAAAAAGACTCAATTGTTTGACATTTATGTCTTAGGGTTTCAATCGCATCGTGACCATTTCGCTATATCATTTGAACCTACAGTCATGGAAAGTCGAGCACGAGAGATGCTTGATTTCCACCTGTCCGATGAAGAATTCCTAGCGAAATACAGGGTAAAAAATAATAGAGATTGGAATATTTTCGAAGCCCGTAATTCGATTCGTGAGAATAAGAGGTGGATCGACAAGATTATTCGATGTGCGTACAGGCCATTTGATAACCCCTACTGCTATTTTGGATATGAATTTATGGACTATCCTCGACGTGATCTCTTGGACAATGTTGCCAATCAGGAAAACGTCGCTCTAGTCGTTCCTCGACAAATTGGTTCGGCACACTGGCGCCATGTTTTTGTTGCAGAGGGGCCGGCCAATGACTGCCTAGTTTCGGATCAAACTAGGGAAGCCTGTTATGTATTTCCAATTTGGCGCTATGGGGTCGATGGCCTTAGGCACGACAATCTATCTTCGAAATTTCTTCAATCTTTAGAAGATTTATACGACAGATATTATTCTTCGGAAGAAGTATTGGGCTACATATATTCTGTGCTGTTTTCACCTACATACCGAACACGGTACGCAGAGTATCTGCGCATTGACTTCCCGCGTATCCCATTGCCTGAGAATGCCGGAGACTTCGAGAATCTCTCGAGTCTTGGTTGGGCGCTGGTCAAAGCGCATTTGCTTGAAGGCGTTTTGCGCCGTGGTCTGGCGGATTACCACGGACGCGGCGACCATAAGATTGAAGGTGTCCGCTACTCGGCGGATGAGAACGCGATCCACATCAACAAGACGCAGCACTTCAAACCTGTGCCCAAAGCCGTCTGGGAGTTCCACATTGGCGGCTACCAGGTACTCGACAAGTATCTGAAATCCCGCAAGGGCCGGACGCTCACGCTGGACGAGATCGGTCATGTGGACGAGATCGGTCATGTCGCCAGGGTGGCCGACAGCCTTGCGTTCACCATCGACCAGATGGCCGCCATCGACATTGCCTACAAAGCGGCGTTCGAAACTGGGGATAGATCCGACTAACCTCTGGTGTGAGTCGGCATCAATATGTATGGTGGGCTTCGGGTTCTGCTACCAGATGTGGGGTTCTGAGTGGCAATGGAGCGAAGCGACACGTCAGTCATCCGCGAACAGGGGGATCTGTTCGGCGCGATACCCGGGCCGGCCTACCGGCCCGATCCGGAGCGGGTACGCCGCCGCATAGACCGTATCCTGGCGGAACTCCGGGCGGAGGTGTCGGCCGGATCTTGGGAATACGGGCGCGCTTCGTTTTTCCGGATGGTGTTCCCGAAGCTGACATGCTGGCTGCCGGAGGACGAGGCGGCGCGGCTGGACTCGGAATTCGAAGCGGAGATGGCGCGTCTCGAAGCCGCCTGAGAGCTCCGCCGCACCCCCTCCCCCGCATTGACAGCGCCGCCTCCCCGCCTAAATTCCCCCGTACCCGCACACCCCGAAAGAGGACCCAGCACGATGGCACTCGAGATCGCGCGCCCCGAACAGGCGACCGGCGCGTACAAGGACCTTCTGATCCGCCTGATGACCCGCCAGATCTATGCCGAGACGGCGACCGCCGAGGTGTTCGGGAAGGCGATCTCGGTCGCCCCCAACTGGAAGGAAAAGGCGCTCGCGGCCGAGTTCGCCGCCGAGGAGGCGCGCCACAGCCAGGGGCTCTACGATTTGCTGCTCGACCTCGGCGAGGACCCCGAGACGATCATCGCCGGGCGCCCCGACGCCGCCGATTTCTGGCAGCTCGACCTCGACAACTGGCTCCATATCGCGGTGTTCAACTTCACCGTCGACCGCGCCGGCAGCCACCAGATCATGGAATACCGCCAGTCGTCCTACACCCCCTGGGCGGACAGCCAGGAGGAGGTGCTGGCCGACGAGGAGGACCATTACGACAACGGCGTCGAGAACCTCAAGCAAGTCGCCAGGAACCCGGCGCAGCTCGCCGAGTTCCAGGCGATCTTCGACGGCGTCCTGCCCAACTGCATAAAGCGCGCCTTCGGCCGGCTGACCGGGGCGGACAACGATTTCTGCCTGGAGCACGGGCTCAAGCGCAACACCACCGAGGCGATCGTCAACCGCTATCTGACCGAGATGCGCGGCCACATGGAGGGCACCGGGCTGGTGTTCCCGCCGCTCGCCGCGTTCGACGCGATCGACTGCGAACTCGCCCCGTCGTCGCGCGGGATTCTGGAGTCGCTGCAGGCGGGTTAGGGCGCCGCCCTCACCCCGCCAGGAACCCGCGCACAATCTCCAGCGTCGCCGCGCCTTGTTCGAGCTGCGGGATGTGGCCGCACTCGGCCACGATCTCGACCCGGCTGCCGGCGATGCGGTCGGCGAACTCCGCGGCGTAGGCGGACGGGATCAGCGCGTCGTCCTCGCCCCAGACGATCAGCGTCGGCGCACGGACCCGGTGCAGCCGCTTGGCGAGCCCGCGGTCGGGGATCGGCCAGACGAACTTGCCGGTGCAGCCGAGCGCCCAGATCAGCCCGGCGGTGGCGGCCAGCGCCTCGCCGGGGTCGTCCGGAGGGGTGAACATCGCCTGCGCCGCCGCGCAGCCGGGGTCCTTGAACAGCAGCGCCGGCAGCGCCTCGGGCGGCGTCATGATCCAGTTGGCGATCGGCCATTCCTCGCGCCACAGGCCGATCGGCGCGAGCAGCGCGAGCCTCGCGAACAAATCCGGATCGTGCGCGGCGAGCTCGGCGGCCATCATGCCGCCGAAGGACTGGCCGATCGCCACCACCGGGCCCTCCAGCTCAAGCGCGCGGATCGCCTCGTCGTAGATCAGCACCAGGTCCCACAGATCGTCCACCAGGTGGATCGCCTCGGAATCGCCCTCGCCGGTCCCCGGATGCTCGGGCGCGAAGATTGTGTAGTCCGCGCTCAGCGCCTCCAGGAAGGGATCGAAATGGAGCCCCGCGGCGGGGTGGAGATAGACCAGCGGCGGGCCCGCGCCGGCGATCTTGAAGCGGATCGCGAGCCTGCCGCCCCACACCGCGACGTCGCGCTGGTCCAGCGCAACCCCGGCCATCACGCGGCCCCGCGCATCTCGCCCAGCTTCGCCCCCGCCGATTGGGGGCTGCCGCCGAGGCGTTCGGGCCACCAGTGATGCGGCCAGTCATTGCCGATTTCCGCCGCGCGCAGCCTCGGCAGCACGCTTTCCGCAAAGCGGGCGACGTTGTCGGCGACGAGGTCGCGCGGCATCGATCCCATCTTCAGCATCGTCACCAGATTGCCGACGCCGTAGGAGCGGGCGATCTCGATCAGCTGGGCGGCCACCGTCTCCGGCGAGCCGACGATGGCCGCGCCGACCTCCAGGATCCTGGCGGCGCTGGCGTGGCGCATCTCGTGCGCGAAGCCGAAATCGCCGGCCTGGTCCTCCAGCAGGAAGCGGATGCCGGGCAGCGAGATGCCGCCCGGTATGGCGAGCTTGCCGATACTGGTCGCGCCCGGCCCCTTGTTGAAGAAGTATTCGAGATGCGGGCCGTAGACGCGCTCGGCCGCCTCGTCGGTCTCGCCGACGCAGACCGAGGCCATGAACGCCATGCGGTTGGGGTTGGCGGGCATCTCCAGCGACTCGGCGACGTCCCGGAAGCGGGCGAACACGCGGCCCGCGGTGAGCTTGCTGCCGAACCAGCCGAAATAGTTGAAGCCGAAATTGTTTTCGAGCGCCATCCGCATGGTCGCCGGGTTGCCGACGCCGGTGACCCAGACCGGCAGCGGTTGCTGCAGCGGCCGCGGCCAGATATTGACCGAGGGGAGCTGCGAGAATTTCCCGTTCCAGGCGAACGGCTCGACCTCCCGCCAGGCGCGCAGGATGAGCCGCAGATTCTCCTCGTAGCGGTGGCGCATCTCGATCGGCGGCACGCCGTTATTGAGCGCCGCGTCGAACATCAGCCCGACCGGGAAGCCGGCCATCAGCCTGCCGCCCGAGATGCAGTCGATCATCGCGTATTCCTCGGCGACGCGGACCGGCTCGCGCGCCTTGCCGAGCGACCGGCCGACCGGGAAGACCGCGACGTCGAGCCCCTCGGTCTCGGTGGCGTAGCCGATGGCAGCCCCGATCAGGCTCGGATTGGCGGTCATGTCGTAGGTGGTCTGGGCGTGCTCGGTGAAGGCGACGCCGTCGAAGCCGAGCCGGGCCGCCTGCATGATGTAGTCGAGATAGTCGCGGAACGCGGCCCGAATTTCCGCCGGCTCGGCGAGCGAGTACGGCGTGGTCACCGTGCCCTCGTGCCGGTCCTCGAAATCCGCCGGGAATGTCCGGTACTGGTTCTGCGCGAACGCCACGATCTTCATGGCTCCCTCCCTTGGCGGCCGATGCGGACAGCACCGGAAAAATCGTAAGCCGCAAGCGGGGGCGAGTCCATCGGAGAGCCAGGGAGGGGCGGCTCGCGCTTGCGGCGGGACGGCGTCCCGCGGCGGCGGTGCGTCCCTCGATACGGCCCTGCGGGCCTACTCGGGATGAGGCCTCGATACGCCCCGGATCAAGTCCGGGGCAACTCGGGATGAGGGGGATTCCTGGCCACCCAAAACCCATCCCTCACCCTGAGTAGCCCCGGACTCGATCGGCAACGTTACACTTGCCGTATCACAAACAATAACCACAAAACTTAACCCATTGATATAACAATATAAAATGCCATGATAAGCAGCGGTTGCGCTTTTCGCCATTTTCGACATATATTGGCGCCAGCGAGAACACTGATCAGAGGCCAATCATATCATGGCAGATACTGATGAGAAGAATGCGGGGCCACCCGCGCCCAAGGCCACCGAAACTAAGCGCCGTCTAACGAAGAAGGTCCCGACTTTCCGCGCCGGTTTTGCCAAGCACCTGGACTGCCTCCGGGCGTATGCAGTCCTTAGCGAAGAGGGCAGCAAGCCGGTTCATTACGTGAACATCGGCTCCATCATCAAACTGCACGATGCCAACGTATCGTCGATGAACCCGTTCTTCATGGAGAGCGGTCTCATTGAGAAGCAGCAAGGCAAATACATGCCGTCCTCAGCCGTTCTCGAATACAACCGGGCCTATTCCTGGGACAAGGAAACCGCTGGCCATAAGCTGGCACCGGTGATTCGCAACACGTGGTTCGGGCAAGAGCTGACGCAGCGGCTTCAATTTGGTTCGATGGACGAAGACACCGCGATCCAGATGTTTGCCGACAAATGCCGCGCTGGGCCAGAAGTGCGCGGACAACTTCGCATGCTGATTGACTTCTGTGAAGTAGCCGGACTGGTCAAGCGCGATGGAAGTCAGATATTCCCCACCGATTCTACGGCCCCGAAGCGACCGGAGCCCGAGCCCGCACAACCGGATTCACAGCCCAGCATCAAACCACCGGCCTCCCCTGCACCAGAATCGCCGGCCCTGAAGCCGCGAGAGGGCCTGCCTCCCAATAGCGGCACGGTCCATTTCCAGATCAGCGCCGACGTCGATATGGCACAGATGAGGGGATGGTCAGCGGATCGCATCTCGGCGTTCTTTGCCGGGATTGCTCAGGTCTTGGCCGCTCAGGGTCAGGGCGACCAAGAAGATGAGGCCAGCTAGGCAGCCATCCGCGAGAACACCAAACCTAGCTGACCTCGTGTCGAGTGCGGAGATTGGTCTCCCCGCAGAACCCAGAACCGGGAGCTTGCCCGCTCCTGTTAGGAGAAAGGTCATGTGGTCCATGACCTGGACAAGATAGGTCCCTAGCTCCGAGCGTGAGCGGCTTGACCACCGTTCACGCTCGGAGACTACCGCGCACCCTGTACCGCTATCAAATTTTTCTCTTAGTGCCCCGGTGTGGAGCAGGTTGCAGCGGCGGGGCTTTATTTGCGCTCCGGCGAGGCCACGTTCTTTAGCGCCCGATCTAGGTCTTTCGGGTCTTTGCTGGCATCAACGTCCTCGGCGGTTTGAAGGAACCGCCGGTATTCTTCGGGATCGTCTGGCTTCAGTTTGGGCTTCTTGCTCATGGGTAATCCCTATCAGTCCTCAATGAGGAAGGCGAATACTAGTTGCGGGTCGGGAAGCGGCAACCGCGCCCAGGCCCGCCAGTATCGGGTTTTCTCGTTTGGGGATCGCCTACGAGTGAGCTGTTTCATAGGTGAGGCGCTTGCCACGGAATCCTTTCAGCGCGGCCTCGGCACGCGCTACATCGTCCACCCCCAGCCCCTCACGGTTGCTGTATCGGAAGTCGAATTCGGCCAGATACCGATGCAGGTGGGCTTCGCTGACATGAAAGTAGCAGCCGGTGATGCCCCGCTTCAGGATGTTGAAGTAATTTTCGACGGTGTTGGTGTGCGCGTCACCCCGGACGTATTCGTTGGACTTGTGGTTCACATGCTCATGGTCGAAGTCACGGCCCATATGGCGATACTGGCCGGCATCGTCGGTGTACACCTTCGATCGCTCGTCGATCTGTCCCACCATGATCGGCCGCAGGTTCGCAGCGGTGACGCTGGCAACGTGCATAGAGCGGACACGGCCATCCCGCTCCACCAAAGAGAAAACAGTTTCATTGCCCCAGCTCCCGCCGAGACGGCTCTTGGCGCGCTTGCTGCGATGGCGGTGCTTTTCCTTGCCACCGATGAAGGTTTCGTCGGCCTCTACGGCCTTTCCTTCGCCGCCCAGGGGACCAAGCGACCCGTCCTTCATGGCCTCACGAATGCGATGGGTCAGGAACCACGCGGTCTTCATGCTGCATTGGAGCATCCGCTGGATCTGCCGGGTCGAGATACCCTTCTTGCTGGCGCACATCAAGTGGATCACCTGCAACCACAGATGCAGGGGCAGGTGCGAGGACTCGAAGATGGTCCCGATCCTGACGGTGAAGGGCTTCCGGCAGGCGTAGCACTTGTGCAAGCCCTTCCGGGTGGTCTTGCCCTTCAGCTTGCGGACGTGATCGTCAGTCGCCCCGCAATGCGGGCAATAGGGGCCGTCCGGCCACAGGGTCTTTTCGAAGTATGCGAAAGCCGCATCCTCGTTGTGGAAGTGCGCCGCGGAGAGAACTGAGCGGGCCATGAGAGAATACCTCCTAGCCCTAATATAAGGATTGAATTGGGTATGTAAAGTGTAACGATTCCGACTTGATCCGGGGCGTATTGAAGGGCGCGCCTCGGCTTCGTTGGCGGTTCCAGGAAAACCGGACGCGCTCCAGGTTGCCCGTGACGACCGTCATGCCATGCGCCATTGCCGTCGCGGCGGTACATATTTCCGCCGCCCTTGACAGCAGCGCGACGGCCGCGGCAATCATGATCGGGATCTTGATCCGCTGCCCTCGAAATGCCTGGCGAAGAACCGCCAGTTGAAAATCGGCGTCAGCGCGGTTCCGAAGACGATCGAGGTGACGGACAGACGGGCCTGGAAAAGGGGCTTATAAGAAAAGGTTGACGCAGCCTGCTTCCTCACCCAAACTCCCGATCCTGTGAGGGAGGATCAAAATGCGCATTGCCTTATCTGCTATCACGGCATTCTTTCTAGCGTCCAGCATAGCACTAGCCTGTGACGATCACATAGGCAAGTGCGAGGTCGAAGACTGGCGCTGGAGTGGCCCGACCGGCGGCTACTTGTCTATCGAGGGCGTTTCCACCTGCGACACCGGCCGAATAAGGCTCCGCCTCTATGAGGGTGAAAACGGGAAATTCCTAGGCGTGGCCAGTGGCAGGATAAGGGGACACACCTTTGAAGCGATAGCGACAGATGTGAAGAGCGCAAGCGCTGTCGCCATCAAGTACAGCATCGAGCCGAGGTAGATCACGGCGCAATCCAGACAGAGGAGAGGCTGGCCAAGCAATGACAGACCCCGAGAAAAAAGGGATGGTCCTGTTTTGCTACGCCATCGCTTTAGCGGTGCGGAAACTGGACGATGGTAACTTCGAGGGCCTCGACCGCCAGACCTTCCTAGTCCAAGTCGAAGGGCAATTCGAAGAAGGGATTAAGACTCTGGATCCAGAGGACCGACCCACTGCCGGAAGGCACGGTCGATTACTGATCGTAATGGTGCGTTCCCTGATCGAATCTCATGAGACAGATTTAGCTCGGTTCCCCAAGCCGCATCTTGTGTGGCCCCCGGAGGAATAGGAGGTATCTTATCGTCAGGGGGAAGGGTGGTGGACATGGCAAGGCCCTTTCGGCTAGATTGCTCCTAGCCGAGGGGTCCCTGCCCTTGGATCTGCGCCCCGCGCTGGCCGTCAAACCTGCGGGGCGTTTCTACGTCTAGTATTCGAAGAACAGCTTGATCAACGCTCGTTGGCTTATTTCTCAAACCGCGTAGGCGCGGTCATCACCCCCGATAAAGAGGCAACAACGCTGCGCGCCTTCATCCCACCGCGGCTGTACAGAGGACTGCACCCCGCCACCGTTCACCGTGAAGGATGAATGGTACATTTCGAACACTACTTGTGGTCTGTTGTCTCCCGTGATCGGGGATGTTTGTTCTACCCGAAGTATTGTTCGAGTCCCCACGTCGCATTTTTCGAATCGGAACGAACGGCCAGCGTGGAGATTCGATGGCAGTTCATTTGCTTCGTTGACATCGCGTTCGACGATTTGCGCACGAGCCTCAGAGGTGAGGTCAAGGCTGCAATTGGCGCGCCCCTTGACCCAGTTCGGCGGGGACTTAAACGAAGCCCTGTAGTGCCTTGGCGTCTGTCTTTTTCACAACCTTGGCCCGGACATTGTTCGTCTTCCGATCCTTGGCGCCGACAACGGCGGTCTTGCTGACCGTACCCCGGCCAGCCCTGATCTTGTCCTTGGAGTGCTTGTTGCGCTCCCGGTCGCCCATACAGGTTTCGTCTATCCCAATTGGCCTAGCAAACGGCGAATCATCGCTTTCCCACGCCTTGCGAATGCGCTGGAGCATGAACCAAGCGGCGGGTTGGGAAACCCCGATGTCCCGATGCAACTTCATACTCGACACGCCTTTGAGGCTGGTCAGGTGCAGGTAGATCGCATAAACCCACTTGCGCAAGGATATTTTGGAGCTTTCGAGAACTGTCCCAACCTTGACCGAGAAATAGGACCGGCAAGCGGGACACCAATATGGCATCTTGGCATGCGATGCTTCACTGGTCTCCGTGCTTCCGCATCGTGGGCAATGTCGGCCGTCCGGCCATACACGGGACTCAAACCACTCGCGCGCACTTTCCTCGGTAGGGAACATGTCGGCGAGTTGCACCATGGTAATGCCCTCGCGGTCAGATTTTCCGGGTGCTGAGTGCGCCATAACCGATCCCCTTGCTACCCCTTTAATATAGGGATTCGAGGAAACGCTGTCAAGGTGGCCTTTTCTTATAAGCGCCCTGGAAAAAGGGTATGGAACGCCTCGGTGCGATAGTGTGCCTCGGGACTATCCGGACGGACCGCATGGACCTGCTTCCCGACAGACCAACATGTTGTAGGCGGTCGGGTTGGCGGGCGCGGCGGTGCCGAACAGGGAACGGAAAGCGGCAAGCTCAACCGCAAGGCGCTGACCGACAAGTGGAAAAGAAAATCATGGTGGCGGTCTGAACCGCCGGTGGGATGGAGAAGGCATTGTCCCGGATCATGCGGGTGTTTTTCGCACCGTTGGCGGCGCTGCTGCTTTGCGGGTTTACCCAACCTCAACCGGTTGTCTTCGACGCATCCGGGACCGCCCTTGCCGCCGGCGGCATAGCGAAGATTCAGGGCCTGCTTTCAAGACCGGAGGGCAATGGTCCCTTCCCGGCCATCGTCATCCTGCACACCTGTGGCGGCGTCCGACAAAATCTCAGCCATGTCTGGCCGGCCCTTCTTGTCGAACAAGGCTATGTCTCGCTCACCGTCGACAGCTTCGGTTCACGGGGCGTTGGAAACTGCCCGAACGACTTTACGCGCCGGCGCTCGACATCCGGTACGGCGCCATATGTCGCCATCGCCTCCGATGCCCATGGCGCCCTCACCTATCTGCAATCCCGGCCCTTCGTAAAGAAAGACCTGACAGCGGTGGTTGGCTTTTCGCTGGGCGGCATCGCCATTCATTTCGGAATTCTGCCGTCCTACGCAAGGGCTCGACCGGCGAACGGCTTCAAGGCGGCGATATCGCTCTATGGAAACTGTGAGGTGCGCAAAGAAGCAATTCCGATGCCGAGACTGAACCGGTCGCCCATCCCGCTGCTGGAGATCATCGGCGAAAAAGACGAAAGAATTCTGCGCGCCTGCAAGAAACACCTCCCGAGGCATCCGTCGGTCGACCTTCATATTCTGCCCAACACGTACCATGCCTTCGACATCGAATGGTTCACCACCATGCGCCGCGGCCACGCCGGCGCGGAGATGCTGTATAGCGAAACAGCGACAAGGGCCGCCCGAAAGCTGGTCAAGGCCTTTCTCGACAGGCACCTGGGTCATTAGCGCTTGAGACGGTCAGCTTTCGGACCAGGGATCGACCAGCGCCACGCCCGTCGCTTCGAAGTCGGCCCGGTTGCCGGTGACGACGGTCATGCCGTGCACCATCGCCGTCGCGGCGATCAGCGCGTCCCGCTCGGCCCGCGGATCTGGCACATGCAATTTGGCGCATTTCAGCGCGACCGCGAAATCGACCGGCAGCGTGCGTTCCCGGAACTCGGGCAGGACATGGCGGTCGATCCAGTGCCGCAGGCGCCTCCCCTGCCCCGCATCGCGCCGCTCGATGCGCAGGACGCCGATCTCCAGCTCCATCAGGGTCAGGGCGGAGATGTAGAAGCTCGCCGCGTCGTGGCCTGCAATCCATGCGGTGACACGGGCATCCGCCCTGCCGTCGCCCAGCTTGCGCAGCTCGGAGACGACGTTGGCGTCCACATCGGGGCACGAACATCAGGAAAGTTCGGCCGGCGGGCTTTCGATGCGAAGGCGCGGCGCGAGGCGCTGGCGGGGCGGTTTTGCGCCGCCTGGTCAGGCGGATTCTCAGAAAGCACGGCTACCCGCCTGACAAACAGGAGAAAGCGGCGCGGACGGTGCTCGAACAGGCGGAGCCGTCGGCCGGCTGGGCGGGGTGATCCCGCCATCCCGTCCCCAGGGGACACGAATTCCTGTCGGATCGGCCCGATGTTTCACGTGAAACATTTGGCGCTATAGGAAGATCTGAGGGCGCGGGCAAGAAAACCGTATTGGGACAAGCCCGCTGCCGCCCCGATATCGGGTTCACCAACGTGAACCACGCGGCGGGAGGAAGAGATGACGCACCATAACCAGGCGACGGGCGGGCCCGATGTGCTGATCGGCGGCGCGGAGCATGACACCATCGACGGCCGGCGGGGCGACGACGTCGTCGACGGCGGCAGCCACAGCGACATCCTCCAGGGGAACCCGGGCCGCGACGTCGTGCTCGGCGGGTCGGGCGACGACATGGTGCGCGGCGGGGCGGGGCGCGATTTCACGCGCGGCGGCAGCGGCGACGATTTCGTCAATGGCGGCGGCGACCGCGACGTCCTGCACGGCGGCAGCGGCGACGATCACCTCCTCGGCTATGACGGCGACGACCGGCTGTTCGGCGGCGCGGGCGATGACACGCTGCGCGCCGAAAGAGGGAACGACGTGCTGGTCGGCGGGCGGGGCGACGACATGCTGATCGGCGGCTCGGACGCCGACCGCTTCGTCTATTTCGGCGATGTCGGCGACGACGTGATCTACCATTTCCAGCTGCAGAAGGACATGATCGACCTCCGTTTGCTGCCCGAGGCGGTCGCCTTCTCCGACCTCTCCATCGTCGACATGGCGGACGGCAGCGGAGCGAGGATCGTCCATGCCGCCCTCGACGGCTCGATCGAGATCAGGGGCATCGGCGCATCCGAGCTGACGGCGGCGAACTTCGCCCTGCCGGACGGGGCGACGACCTCGATCGTCATCGACGGCACCACCATCGGCGCCGACGGCGATGTCGCCGAGGGCCCGTTCCTGATCGACGGCGCGGGCGGCAACCGGATCGTCGGCGGCGCCGGCGGCGACCACGTCCTCGCCGGCGAGGGCGACGACCGGGTCGAGGGCGGCGGCGGCGGCGACGCCCTGTTCGGCGAGGAGGGCGACGACAGCCTCGACGGCGGGGCCGGCGGCGACTGGCTGTTCGGCGGCGAGGGCGACGATGCGCTCGACGGCGGGGCGGGCGACGACCGGCTGTTCGGCGGCGAGGGCGAGAATGTCTTCACCGGCGGGGACGGCGACGATGTGTTCGTGATCGGCCCGGATGGCGGCGACCAGAGGATCGTCGATTTCGCCGACGGCGAGGACCGGATCGACCTGTCGCATATGACAGGGGTCGCCGGCTTCGACGATCTGCGGATCGCGACCTACGCGACCGCCACGACGATCGACCTGACCTGCACGGGCGGCGGCACGATCCGGCTGGAGAACACCGACGCCTCCGAATTCGATGCGCTCGACTTCGTGTTCCACGAGCCGGCCGCGCTCGACGCGATGTAAGCCGGCAGAGCGCCCGATGTTTCACGTGAAACATCGGGCGCCGCCGGTTGCCTCGGGGGCCTCGGCACCCTAGATCGGTCGCGGGCGCCGCTCGGCGCCGCATCCCGAGGAGTACATCATGACCGACATCGTCATCGCCGGCGCCGCCCGGACGCCGATCGGCGCGTTCAACGGCGCCTTCGCCACCCTGCCCGCCGTCGAGCTCGGCAAGGTCGCCATCGCCGCCGCGATGGCGCGCGCAGGGATCGCCGGCGCAGACGTGGACGAGGCGGTGATGGGCCAGGTGCTGACCGCCGATGCCGGCATGAACCCGGCCCGCCAGGCGGCGATGGCGGCCGGCATCCCGGACGACAAGACGGCGCTGACCATCAACCAGGTCTGCGGCTCCGGGCTGCGCGCGGTCGCCATGGCGGGCCAGGCGATCCGCGCCGGCGACGCGGCGATCGTCGTCGCCGGCGGGCAGGAGAACATGAGCCTCTCGCCGCACGCCGCCCATCTGCGCGCGGGCCGCAAGATGGGCGAAATCGCCTTCACCGACACCATGATCAAGGACGGGCTGTGGGATGCCTTCAACGGCTACCACATGGGCAACACGGCCGAGAACGTCGCCGAGAAATGGCAGATCGCCCGGGCCGAGCAGGACGCATTCGCCGCCGCCAGCCAGGCCAGGGCGGAGGCGGCGCAGAAGGAAGGCCGCTTCACGGACGAGATCGCCCCGGTCACGGTGCCCCACCGCAAGGGCGACATCGCGGTCGAGGCCGACGAGTACCCGCGCCACGGCACCACGGCCGAGACGCTGGCCAAGCTGCGCCCGGCCTTCGCCAAGGACGGCACGGTGACGGCGGGCAACGCGTCCGGCATCAATGACGGCGCGGCGGCGCTGGTGGTGATGAGCGCGGACGAGGCGGCGCGCCGCGGCATCGAGCCGCTGGGGCGCATCGTCTCCTGGGCCACCGCCGGGGTCGATCCGGCGCTGATGGGCTCGGGCCCGATCCCGGCGAGCCGGAAGGCGCTGGAGAAGGCGGGGTGGGGCATCGCCGATATCGACCTGGTCGAATCGAACGAGGCCTTCGCCGCCCAGTCCTGCGCGGTGGCCCGCGATCTCGGCTTCGACATGGAGCGGGTCAACGTGAACGGCGGGGCGATCGCGCTCGGCCACCCGATCGGCGCCTCGGGCGCCCGGGTGCTGACCACCCTGCTCTACGAGATGAAGCGGCGCGGCGCGGCGAGGGGTCTCGCCACGCTCTGCATCGGCGGCGGCATGGGCATCGCCATGTGCGTGGCCCGCGGCTGAGGCAAGGACAGAGAGACACCGCATAACAGGAGTTGAATATGACACGCGTAGCACTGGTCACCGGCGGCACCCGCGGCATCGGCGAGGCGATTTCGATGGTCCTCGCCGAGGGCGGCTGCAAGGTGGCGGCGAATTACGGCGGCAACGACGAACGGGCGCGCGAATTCTCCGAGCGCAGCGGCATCGCCAACTACAAGTTCGACGTCGGCGACTTCGAGGCGGTGAAAGAGGGCGTCGCCCGGATCGAGGCCGAGCTCGGCCCGATCGACATCCTGGTCAACAACGCCGGCATCACCCGCGACGGCACCCTGCACCGGATGGACCACGAGAGCTGGACCGACGTGATCCGCACCAACCTGTCGTCCTGCTTCAACTGCTCGCGCGCGGTGATCGCCGGCATGCGCGAGCGCAAGTTCGGGCGCATCGTCAATATCGGCTCGATCAACGGCCAGGGCGGGCAATACGGCCAGGTCAACTACGCCGCCGCCAAGTCGGGCATCCACGGCTTCACCAAGGCGCTCGCCCAGGAGGGCGCGGCCCAGGGCATCACCGTCAACGCCATCGCGCCCGGCTATGTCGACACCGACATGGTCCGCGCGGTGCCCGAACGCGTGCTGGAGCGCATCGTCGAGCGCATCCCGGTCGGGCGCCTCGGCACCGCCCGCGACATCGCCCGCGGCGTGGCGTTCCTGACCTCCGACGACGCCGGCTTCATCACCGGCTCGACGCTCAGCATCAACGGCGGCCAGCACATGTACTAGGCGAACCGCCCCTAATGTTTCACGTGAAACATAAGACAGCATTGCTGACCTATGTTTCACGTGAAACATTGTCCCGATATGGTACTATTTCGCGTCCCCTGGGGACGCGAGCCGGCGGACCCGGACGGGCCGTGTCCCCGGGGGACGCAAACCCACCGCCGGCCCTTCGATACGCCGCTAGCGCGGCTACTCAGGGTGAGGAGGTGGTTGGCGATCCCGCATTCCTCCCTCATCCCGAGTAGGCCCGAAGGGCCGTATCGAGGGACGGGCGCTGTTTTGGGTCATCGTCATCGGCGTCTTTATCGGGAACCAGCTGTTCGACGCGGCGGAGAACTTTCTTCCATTCCTGGCGGTAGGCCTGGGCATTGCGTGGATCTGGCGCGAGACCTGCAAGTTCCTGTTCTTCCGGCCGATCCTTCGAAACTGCGAGAGAACCCCGGACAGGCTGGGTTACATCGCGGCGCGGGAAATCCATGCGGCGGCGCTCAGCTGGCGGATCCTGTATTTTCAGGCTGCGATCCTGCCGCCCCTGTTCGCCGCGGCGGTCGCCGCATCGTTCTGGCCGGTGCTCCCTGCGGAGCTGCGGATCGCCCTCCCCGTCATGATCGGACTGGCCGGGCTCAACATCGTCCACCTGTTCGTGCTGAAGCGCCGGCGGGCGGGTGGTAAAGCCGCAGCGCCCACCGCCTGAATTGCGGAAAGCGGCCCGGCCGTCGGGGTCGGCATTGCCCGGGAAATCCGTTACATGCAACCGGACAGGTCGCCGGAGGCCGGCCATGCCCGATCGATCCCTCCCCCGCCGGGGCCGCATCCGGGTGCCGGATACGCGCGCCCCGGGCTTCGCCGAGGCGTGCCGCCGCCAGACCGCGCTGGCTGCCGCCGCCGACCGCGCCGATGCCGGCCTCATGCGCTTCCTCGACGCCGCGCTCGAAGATCTCGGAAGCTGGGAGTGAAGCGCGGCCGGCCAGGTCACCGTCGCTCTGCCGGGCGATTTCGGTAAACCCCGCCCGGCCCTTGTCGTCCAGTCTTATCTCTTCGCGGACCATGCCACGGTCACCGTCCCGGCGGTAACCTCCATTGCGACGGAGGCACCCCTCATCCGCCTGCCGGTCGATCCTTCCCCGGATAACGGACTGCGGGAGGCGTCCTTCGTGATGGTCGACAAGGCCATGTCCATCCGCGCTGAAAAGCCCGGCCCAGCGTTCGGACGCCTCGGCACTGCGGACGTGATCCGCGTCAACCGAGTGCTGGCCGTGTTTCTCGGAATTGCTCCGTGAAGGGACCGTTTGTACCTACTACGTTCCAAAACGCTTCAGCAACCTACTGCAATAGATGTGGTGCAAAAGCAAAGCCGTTTTATTCAAAGAGGCCTTTTACGGGGCTTCTCTGCGAAAACCTTACTTGTGAGCTCAATCAATAGTGGGCAACTTTGTATCCACTAGGAATGTGCCTCTTCGCCTTTCAATATATTGTCGCCAAAAGTCAAACAAGGAACTATCTTGCAATGACGTAATCTTTTTCCGTCTTAGAAAAACTACGCTCAGACTCTTTTTAGAAAGAGGCGTGTCAGAAGACACTAGACAGCCTGGCTGTCTGCGCGTTTTATCTTTTCTTTGGTAAAGTGAACAATTCGGTGTATTTTGCATCAAATCGGAGACGAGCAATATCCGATCGAAGTCTTTGAACAAGGGTTCTGTAACCTCCATAATCGGAGACCAACGTGCTTCTTCCTGAGACGCAAGTGATTTGATAACCGTAAGCTTTTTCGTCATAAAGTCCTGATCGAACTGTCTCCGAACCAAGCGTGGATTTTCTATCCATTTGTTCGCCACGGTAGGAGGCGCACATTGATCAAAATACGGTTCACCCAGCGCCGGGCTGGCGGAGTTTTTATGAGGACGCACCTCGTAGATCGCCACTCGTTCGAATCGGAGAAGCGATTTCGTGAAGTCCACCTCGAACCAGTTACCAATTCTTTTTCTGTGTGAATCGGGGATTCTGTCGGTGGCATCAATCACTACGGCAGTATGCCTGGTAATGCTAGGTGGGTGAACATCATAGAACCCCCATACTTTTTTTGACCCGGCAACAGGGCAGTGAGAATCGCCGTCGACAAGAGAACGCTCGATCTTGACCTTTTCCGAAAAGAAGAAAAAGCCAAGTACTACGCAGACGCCGATAGTACCGAGAACAATTCCCGCCGCCGTCTTGATCGTCTCCTTCATACCAGAGCCCATTGTTCATATGAATTGAGATATAGCACCACGATGTGTTATTCACCATCTGTCGAACTGTTTTAACGTGCTTTTGCCAAGGCAGCTTGAATATTGGCGACCACGACCGCTTGATATTTTTGATGGGTAGACACCAGACTTTGCCTCGTTTGCTCCAGAAGCGGTTGCCATTGATCCTTCGCCCTCTGACAGTTTTCATCCAAATGTCCGATCGTATTGGATACCAAGCCCTGAGCGGAAGAAAAATCGAAATGTTTTTCTCCCATTTCAGGCGTTGCCGGATCGGGATCAACTTTTACAGGGCAATATTTAAGGTGATAGTAACCGATCTTTTCGTTAGCTTCCCTGATTGCTTCAGAACATCGAAATTCAAAATCCGCTTGCTCGCTCTGGATAATACTCTGTGTTTTATCGACCCGAATTGCAATATCTTGCAGTATGTCGGTTACCGTTTGCTGCCCATCCCTTATTGATTTTAGCGCGATGTCTTCATAGTCCTCTATCGCCCCTTCTCTATTCTCATGGCAACGCCTTGGCCTGAGATAGGGATCCATGAAACTGAACATTTTCCAAAAGGATATGACAGCAACGGCTCCTCCGATCGCTAATAGAGCAAGGTACTCGGGCCATGCGGAAGGAGCCTTACCGCCATCAACTAATAGGCGATCTCGATGTTCGGCGACTTCAAAATTGAATATAGCTGCAAACACAATAAGCAAGATCATCAAAAATAGACCAACTATCCTGTAGAAGGCGCCTTTGCTGTATAGCTGCAAACACAATAAGCAAGATCATCAAAAATAGACCAACTATCCTGTAGAAGGCGCCTTTGCTGTAATATAGTTTGTGTGCAAAGAAACCTACTAGAATAGCTAATCCTACATTCACGACGGACACAGTAACAGCCGCCATGGTTCCTCCCAGCAATCCAAATTCGCTGGTCTCCGCAAAAAACCTCGAATTCAGTATAACCTCGACTGCGAGCAAAAATAGAATCAAACCCCAGTGCCAAACACCATTCTGCTTTTTGGGATTTACGATGCCGTTGTAGAATCCAGACTTGAACCGGCCTTCCCATTCAGCCAGCTCTCGTTGCAAGTCCGTAATTTTGGGAGCGCATTGTTTTTCTGCGCTAGCAATTGCTGTGTTAACGTGATTTATAGTATCATCAACATAGGTTTTTGGATCACCCACCAGGCGACCCGCGATATCCGTAAATTCCTCTCGCAAATGCTTGGTCCGCGATTGGAAATCGATGACGAAACCCTTGGTAATGGTCGCCGTGTAGTGCTGAATGATAAATTGAATGCGCCCGTCGAAAGATGGGAAATGAAGTTCGGCACCCTTGGCGTTGTCATTCTGGGCGTCTTCTTGCGCCCACTGACTCAAATCTGGCTGGTCTATGGACGATATCACGGTGCCGGGCGCTTCAGTCATGTTTCTTTCCTCATCCAAATCAAAAAATGGAGCCCGATTCCAATGTATTGTGATACTGGGACACCTCTTCAAACTTATCCGGAAGACTAGTGGCGGGGTGAAAGTCGAGTCAACCGCCCACGCTTTAGAAACATTGGCAAAGAGGGCGTTCGGCTGACGTCAGGTACTTCCAGGCAGTGCAACCTCCGAGCAACGTGAACCTTTATTTCTATCAGATGTTGAAAGGGATAGATTAAACACGCATAGCGTGTACTCTCTCTCGCTTAAGGCACCCCTCATTCTCAATGATCATAAGGTTGAGGTCTTTCCGTTCATTGTCCTACTTGCTTCCAACCGCATCGTCCCACTCAACCGCTCGCCATCCTCATCCTTCACCTCACAGCATCGTGACCGCCATCCGATTGTCCGCCGCATCGCCCCCGCCCTAGTTTCCCCGCAGGCTCGCGCGCCGCGGCTTCCGGACCCTTCGTCCGCCAACGGGGAGCCCAGCCATGACCCGCACCATCGCCGCCGTCGCCGCCGTCACCACGACCGCAATGCTGCTGGCCGCCTCCGCGCTCCCGCCCTCGCCAGGGACGACGCGGCGTTGAAGGCCGCCGCCGGGGCCTATGTCCGCCATCCCGTGGTTCAGCAGATGATCGACGGCATGTGGTCGCCCGACACGATGCGCTCGGCCCTGGTCGCGCAGATGCGGGCGCGTGGCAGGACCCTGAGCGACGACCGGATCGAAACCCTGACCCGGATCGTCGATCGTCCGCGAGGAGCTGGCGCGCCTTAGCCCGCAAATCGAGACGTCGATGGTGGATGCCGTCGTCAAGAACTACACGCTGGGAGAGATCCGGGCGCTCAACCGGTTTATCGACACCGGGCTCGGGACCCGCGCGTTGGCGGAATTGCTGAGCGAAGGACGAGGCGGGTGCTCTCGCTACGGGAGCGGCAAGGCGCTGCGCAAGTTTCCGGACGCGGGACAGGGTCAACAGTTCGAGGGGTCCCTCCAAATCGCCCGTCACCCCCCACCCGCCGGCCTCGCGGTCTCCGCCACGGCGGCGATCGCGTCCAGCTTCTCGCCGATCTCGGGATCGATCTCGGCCTCGGGAACGCAATGGGCGAGTTCGTAAAAGTTCTTCTTGCTCATGAGGTTGGGTATTCCGATCTTCTCGAAATAGGCCCTGAAGAGCGGCGTCAGGAAATCGTCGCTCGCCTTCAAGTCGTGCCCCCAGGGCGATCCCTTGCCGAGGGTCTCCAAGGCCTTGCCGACCTCCTCGATCGCTTCGTTCATGGCGCTTAATCGGTCATCGACTTTTGGCCCGGTAAAAAGCGGCATCGGTTCGTCCGCCATTGCGGTCGCCCGCGCATAGGCCTGGAGAGTCGTTTCGGTACACAGATAGTTCTCGATTTCCCGCCTGTTCCAGACAAGATGCCGCAATAGCGGATCGTCCGGCGCCCCGCGTTCCAAACGGTCGAAGAGAGCCACCCCCTTGAGGTTCGGGATGGCCTCCTTGAGACCGTGAAAATGGTGCTGGGCCGTTGGCGGGTTGTTCCCCACATAGCGAACGAAGGGTCGTTCCAGCGCCCTGACGGCGGAGGCGTTGCCAAGCCTTTTGGCGAAGGCCTGCAATATCGCCAGATCCGTCGAGCCTTCGAGATACAGCACCCATCCCGTCTGCTCGGCCTGGTAGTATTGATCGAACCCGATATCCGCCAGCGCCTTGCGCAGCTGGCTCTGCCCGTCGCCGATCCGGTGCGGCTTCCCCACGAAGGCGATGACAAGATCCTTGCCGGCGGCTTCATTCAGAAGCACCTCCGAATGGCTTGCCGCGATGATCTGACTGCCGCTCTCGGAGGCGATTTCGGCAATGAGACCGTAGATCTGGCGCTGGCGGAGGATTTCGAGATGCGCATCCGGTTCGTCCAACAGGATGACCGCGCCCGGATTGGCGTACATGTAAGCGAGAATCAAAAGGGTTTGCTGCAATCCCCGCCCGCTCGACGAGAGATCGAGTGTCGAGTTGCGCTCTCGATACCCCATCGTGACCTCTCCCCGCTCCTCGACATAGCGGGGCCGGTCCAGCTCTACCCCGAAGAGCGCCGCGATGCGCTCGACGAGGGTAGCCCACCGATCGCGATCGTCCTCCAGGATACGGAAGCACAAATTGCGCAGGACTTCCGCCGTGCGGCCTTCGCCCACCCTTACGTTCACGGCTCCCTGGTCGAGCCGCGTCTCATTGGCAGCCAGGCCCGACATCGGGGGAAGAAAGGCGATCCGCAGCGATCCCGCCTCGCTCGGGATGGGCATTCGCTTCGGCGGCCTGCCTTCATCCAGCCGCAGGGGACGGCAATAAAACGATTCTTCGTTGGCGTAGTCGAATTCGAGGCCGCAGCTCCAGGCCCTGTCCTCGTCGACCCCTTCGACGATCAGGTCGATACGCACATTGTTCGTGCGCTGGCGTCCCTCGACGCGCTGAACATCGCGGACATGCAGATCGCGCCACAGATGCACGGCGCTCGGATGGGAGATGGCGAACAGGTCCCTGCGGTTGACCGTCACGCCGGGACGCTTCTCCGGCGCGCTCTTGCCGGCCCGCCTCTCATTCCACCGTTTCACGCCGATGTCCCACAAAGCGAGGGCCTGCATGGCCGAGGTCTTCCCCGAATTGTTCGGACCGATGAACACGACCGGGTTCCCCAGCTCCACCTCGACCTCGCCGAAGCGTTTGAAGTTGCGGATGGTGAGCTTGGTAAGCATCCGAGATCTCCTCGGCGATCGGCGCCGATCGAGCGTCCGGTCTGAATGACATTGCCGTGGCCGGTCACTTTGCCCTCTGGAATGTCGAAGGGAAAGACCGGTCCAGGGGCACGGTCTGCGACACAACCGAGGCGGATACGCCGCGCAGCCTGTCCCGAGCGGAGCCGCTTCGCGGCTACCCAGGGTGAGGGATGGGGCGGCCGCCCTTCGATACGCGGCTGCGCGGCTACCCAGGGTGAGGGCATCAAAAAATCCCTCATCCTGAGTAGCCCCGCAGGGGCGTATCGAAGGACCCTACCCGCCCAGCATCGGCAAATTGAGGCCGTGCTGCCGCGCGGTGTCGATGGCGATGTCGTAGCCGGCGTCGGCGTGGCGCATCACGCCGGAGGCGGGGTCGTTCCACAGCACCCGGGCGAGGCGGCGGGCGGCGTCTTCGGTGCCGTCGGCGAGGGCCACCATGCCGGCGTGCTGCGAATAGCCCATGCCGACCCCGCCGCCGTGGTGGATGCTGACCCAGGTGGCGCCCGAGGCGGTCGAGAGCAGCGCGTTCAGCAGCGCCCAGTCGGCGACCGCGTCGGAGCCGTCGAGCATCCCCTCGGTCTCGCGGTTGGGGCTCGCGACCGAGCCCGAATCCATGTGGTCGCGGCCGATGACGATCGGCGCGCTGACCTCGCCGGTCCGCACGAGCTCGTTGAAGGCGAGCCCCACCCGGTCGCGGTCGCCGAGCCCGAGCCAGCAGATCCGCGCCGGCAGGCCCTGGAATTGGATGCGCGCCCGCGCCATGTCGAGCCAATTGTGCAGCGCCCGGTCGTCGGGCAGCAGCGCCTTCACCGCCTCGTCGGTGCGGTAGATGTCCTCCGGGTCGCCCGACAGCGCGGCCCAGCGGAACGGCCCCTTGCCGCGGCAGAACAGCGGCCGGACATAGGCCTGGACGAAACCGGGGAAGGCGAAGGCGTCATCGAGCCCGGCCTCGGCCGCCATCTGGCGGATGTTGTTGCCGTAATCGAGCACCGGGATTCCCATCCGGTGGAAGGCGAGCATCGCCTCGACCTGGCGCGCCATCGACCGCCTGGCGGCCTCGGCGACGCCGGCCGGGTCGCGCTCGCGCTTCTCGGTCCATTGCTCCAGCGTCCAGCCGGCGGGCAAATAGCCGTTCGACGGGTCGTGCGCCGAAGTCTGGTCGGTGACCACGTCGGGGCGGATGCCGCGTTGGAGGATTTCGGGGTAGATCTCGGCCGCGTTGCCCAAGAGCCCGACCGAGACCGGCTTCCCGTCCTTCCGCGCGCGGTCGAGTATGGCGAGCGCCTCGTCGATCGTCGCCGCGCTCGTGTCGAGATAACCGGTCTCGAGGCGGAACTCGATGCGGCTCGGCTGGCATTCGACGGCGACCAGGCTGGCGCCGGCCATGGTGGCGGCGAGCGGCTGCGCGCCGCCCATGCCGCCGAGCCCGCCGGTCAGGATCCATCTGCCCGCGAGGTCGCCGCCGAAATGCCGGCGCCCGACCTCGGAAAAGGTCTCGTAGGTGCCCTGGACGATGCCCTGGCTGCCGATATAGATCCACGAGCCCGCCGTCATCTGGCCGTACATCATCAGCCCGGCGCGGTCGAGCGCGTTGAAATGCTCCCAGTTCGCCCAGCCGCCGACCAGGTTGGAGTTGGCGATCAGGACGCGCGGCGCGTCGGTATGGGTGCGGAAGATGCCGACCGGCTTGCCGCTCTGCACCAGCAGCGTCTCGTCGGCTTCGAGCGCGGTCAGCGACTCGACGATCGCCCGGTAGCAGTCCCAGTTGCGCGCGGCCCGGCCGATGCCGCCATAGACCACCAGGTCTTCCGGGTGCTCGGCGACCTCGGCGTCCAGATTGTTCATCAGCATGCGGAGCGGCGCCTCGGTCGCCCAGCTCCTGGCGGTCAAGGCGGACCCGCGCGGGCTCCTGATGCCCGCGACATTGGTTCCGCGCGTGGGGGTTCCGCGCGTGGGGGTTCCGCGCGTGGGGGTTCCGCGCGTGGGGGTTCCGCGCATCGGGGTTCCGCGCGTGGGTTCGGTCACCGGCCGGTTTCTCCCGCCTGGGCGTTGGCAGCGCGCGCGGCGCCGGGTGGGCGTTGGCAGTGCGCGCCCGGCGCGCCGGGCCTATTTGTGGCGGAAGGTGATCCGCCCGCGGCTGAGGTCGTAGGGCGACATCTCCACGTCGACCCGGTCGCCGACCATCACGCGGATGCGGAACTTGCGCATCTTCCCCTTGGGCTGGGCGATGATCTCGTGATCGTTCTCGAGCTTGACCCGGAACATGGCGTTGGGGAGCTTCTCGGTTACCGTACCGCTCGTCTCCAGCAGATCTTCCTTCAAGACATGACCTCCGAAACATCCTCCTGTCGGTTGTCGGATCGGGTATCATACGCTCAAACTGGCCGGCATCGCGACCCCGATGCCGCGACGCCTCCCGGATGCCCGTCGATATAACAAAAAATGCTCAAAGTGGCCCTGCCAAATCAATTTTGGCATTGCATTTCGGGGCGCCTGTGGATAGAATGAATTCGTGGATGAACTCGACTATGAAGTAGAAGAGCAGGGGTTGGAGCACAGATATAGTGCAAGGGATCGTTCTTGCCTGATGTGCAGTGAGATGTTCCAGAGTGCCTGGGCGGGCGAAAGGATTTGCAAGAAGTGCAAGTCGCAGACGCGCTGGCGTAGCGGAGACAATTCTCTCTCGGACTGACCCTCGATCGATCCGGCCCGGCGGCGACCGGTGCGCTATTGGTGCGCGCCGAGCGGTGGGCGGCTGTATCGGTCCGCTCGCCCGGAATCAGGTCGCAAGCACCAGCTTGCCGATCGTTTTGCGCTGCGCCAGCGCCGCGAGCGCGCGCGGCAGGTCGACAAGCGTGTAGCTTCTGTCGATGCGCGGCCGGATGGCGCCGGTCGCGGCCATCTCCAGCACCCGCGCGGTGGCGCGCTCGACCAGCGCGCGGTCGCGGTCGTGGTCCCAGTAGACGCCCCTTGCCGATGCCCCCTTGAGCAACAGGCGATGGGCGGGGATCTTCGCAACCTCGCCGCTCAGGAAGCCGACGATCAGGATCGCGCCGCGCCAGGCGAGGCAGTCGAGGCCGCGCGCGGTGGCCTCGCCGCCGACCGGATCGACGACCGTCCCGACCCCCGCCCCGCCGGTCGCCTCGCCGACCCGACGGGCGAGATCCGGGGCGTCCGAGGGGATGACGATATCGGCCCCCTCGGCGCGCGCGACCGCCTGCTTCGCCGCCCCGGTGGCGAGCGCGATGACCCGCGCGCCGAGCGCCCTGGCCACCTGCATCGCCGCGATGCCGACCCCGCCGGTGGCGGCGAAGACCAGCACCCAGTCGCCTTCGCCGAGCGAAACGGTCTCGGTCAGGGCGATCACGGCGGTGGTGTAGACCACCGGCAGCGCCGCGCCGACCGGCGATGCGATGCCGTCCGGCAGGCGCATCGCCATGTCGGCGCGGACGAGGGCCTGTTCCGCGAACCCGCCCCAGAGCAGCTTGGCGGCGATCCTGGCGCCCGGCGCAATCGCCGCACCCGGCCCGGCCGCCTCGACGATGCCGGCGATCTCCTGGCCCGGGGTGAAGGGGCGGTCGGGCTTCACCTGGTAGCGCCCGTCGATCATCAACAGGTCGGAGAAGTTGAGGGCGGCCGCCTCGATGCGCACCAGCAGCTCGCCCGGGCCGGGGCGCGGCGCCTCGATCTCGGCGAGGACGAGGCCGTCGATGCCCGGCGTTTCGCCCGACCGCCAGGCTCTCACTCAGGCCGCCCGGGCGGCGGCGAGCCCGGCGAGGTATTCGCCCCGGCGCTCGGCGACGCGGTCGCGGATGGCGCCGCCGAAGCGCCTCATCGGCTCGACCATGTCCGGGGTGAGCTGGCCGCTGAGCTCCTGCCGGTAGGACGGGCGCTGCCGCACCCTGCCCCACCAGGCGGCGATGCCGGGCCTCTCGGCGATCCACACATCGAGCAGGGTGAGATAGTCGAGCCGCGCCAGATAGGGCGCGAGCGCGATCTCGGCCAGGGTGAACGCATCGCCCATGATCCAGCTTCTGGCGTCGGCGAACGCGGCCTCCAGCTTTGCGAACGCCGTCTCATAGGCGGCGATGGCGTTGTAGACGTAAGCCGAATCCACGCCGAGCTCGAACACCGAGCGGTCGCGGTCGCTGCGCGCCGGATCGCCGATATTGCGCCAGCGCCGGGCGCGCTGGGCGTCGCTCATCCCGCGCATGCGCTCGCGGAACATGGCGGAAAAGCTGATCGCCGTGATCCCCGCGTGCAGCCCCTCGTCGACCGTCTTGGACCAGAGCCGCATCGCCGACAGATCGGCGGGGGCCTGCGGGCGTAGCGGCGGGTCGGGGAACGCGTCGTCGAGATATTCGCAGATCAGCGTGGACTCGATCAGCGGCACCCCGTCATGGACCAGCGTCGGCACCACCCCCTTCGGGTTGAAGGCGAGGTATTTGGGGTCGTACTGCTCGAGCTTGAACAGATCGACCGCGTGGCCGGTCCAGTCGAGCCGCTTCTCGGCGAGCGCGATGCGCACCTTCTGCGAGCAGACCGAGTTGTTGAAATGGTAGAGTTCGAGCATCGATCCTCCCCTCGTGGCGGCGCCCCGCCCGGCCGCTGTATGATCGCCCGGATCATAGCGAACCACAGCATCCCCGGGGGGAAACAATGCCGCTCACGGATCCCAAATACGTCGATGTCGACGGCATCGGGACGCGCTATTTCGAGAAGGGCGAGGGCGAGCCGCTGGTGCTCGTCCATGGCGGGCACATGGGCACCTTCGCCGCCGACCTCGCCGACGACTGGGACCTCAATTTCGACGCGCTTTCGGAGCATTACCGGGTCTATGCGCTCGACAAGCTCGGCATGGGGTTCACCGACAACCCGAAGACCGACGCGGACTACACCATCCAGGCCCAGACCGACCACGTGTCGCGCTTCCTGGAGACGCTCGGCATCGGCCCGGCGCATCTCTGCGGGCATTCGCGGGGCGGCTATCTGGTCGCCCGGCTGACGCTGCAGCACCCCGAACAGGCGCGGTCCTGCATCATCATCGATTCGGGCACGCTCTCGCCCGGCGCCGGGCGCAACGAGATCGTCCACGCCAACCCGCCGCTGCCGCTGCTCTCGCGCGAATGCCATCGCTGGGTGTTCGAGCGCTACTCATACAATGCGGCCTGCGTCACCGAGGGCTGGCTCGACGTCGCGGTCGAGGCGGCGCAGACGCCGAAATACGCCGAAGCGGTGCGCAAGATGTCGGACGAGGGGCTGCTCGCGACGCGCTTCCTGCCCGATCTCCAGCGCGATCTGGAGGAGACCCACCGCTGGCTGCTGGAGCGCGGGATCGAACGCCCGACGCTGATGCTGTGGGGCTATAACGACCCGACGGCGCCGCTCAGCCAGGGCATCGCGCTGATGGAGTTCCTGACCGCCAGGCAACGCCGGACCTATCTGCACATCTTCAACGAATCCGGGCATTTCTGCTATCGCGAGCACCCCGACGCCTTCAACGCCGCGGTCCGCGCCTTTACCGACAGCTGCGTGACCCGCTGAACCCACCCAGGGAGGAAGACTTGATCGACCTATACGCCGCGGCCACCTCCAACGGCATCCGCGTAAAAATCATGCTGGAGGAATGCGGCCTCGCCTATTCGCTCCAATTCGTCGACATCTTCGCCGGCGCGCACCGGGAGCCCGATTTCCTCGCCCTCAACCCGCAGGGGCTGACGCCGGTGATCGTCGACCATGACGGCCCCCTCACCATGGCGCAGTCGGGCGCCATCCTCTGGTACCTCGCCGACAAGGCGGGACGCTTCCTCGCCGAGAACGAGCCGCTGTTCGCCGAGCGCTACACCAATGTCATCTCGGACATGGGGCCGACGCTGTCGACGATCTTCGCCATCGTTCGTTCGGAAAACCCGCACGCGCCGACCCAGAAAATGTTCGAGGACCGCTTCCGCGGCTTCCTCGGGGCCTGGGACGGGGCGCTGGCGGGGCGCGCCAATTGCGGCGGCGCCGACGTCAGCATCGCCGATTTCGCGATGTTCGGCACGCTGTTCCGCTGCAAGCTGGCGACGCCCCATCTGATGGAGGGCTTCGCCAATATCGGGCGCTGGTACGCGGAGATCGAGGCCCGGCCCGGGGTCCAGCGCGGGCTCGATTTCGGCCAGGCTTAACTAACCGAGATGGGTGCCGGCGCTGATCGGGACGATCTCGCCGGTGACCAGCCGGGCGCCGGTGACCAGCCAGACGATGACCTCGGCCACGTCGTCCGCGACGATTTTCCGCTTCAGCGGCGCCGAGGCGACGAAGCCCGCGAGCACCTTCTCGTAGCGCTCGTCGCCGAGGCCTGCGCGGTTCCAGCGCGTGTCGGTGAGCGTCGGCGCGACGCAGTTGACCCGGATCTCGGGCGCCAGCACCCGGGCGAGGCAAAGCGTCAGCGTGTTGACCGCGCCTTTCGATGCGGTATAGGCGATCGAGCTGCCGGCGCCGATGGCGGCTGCGAAGGAGGAGATGTTGACGATCGCGCCGCCGCCCGCCCGCTTCATCGCCGGCGCCGCGGCGCGCGCCATCTGGAACGCGCCGGTCACGTTGACCGCGCAGGCCGTGGCGAAATCCTCCGCCGTCAGCGCTTCGAGGTCGAAGGGGTCGACGAAACGCGTGGTGCCGGCGTTGTTGACCAGCCCGTCGAGCCGGCCCCAGCGCGCCTCGATCGCGTCCGCCATGCGCCGGCATTGCGAATCCTCGGCGACATCGCCCGCAATCGCGAACGCCTCGCCGCCCGCTTTCTCGCAGGCGGCGACGGTGTCCGCCGCGCCGTCGGCGTTGACCCGGTAATTGACCGCGACCCGGCAGCCCTTCCCGGCCAGCTGCCTGGCCGAAGCCGCGCCGATCCCCGACGATCCGCCGGTGATGAGTATGACCGCGCCGTTCTCCATCCAGCCCTCCTCCCGGCCTCCGCTCAGCCGCCGAAGGCGGAGGAACCGTCCGGCGTCGGCACCCGGTACAGGTTGAGCGTCATCGCCAGCAGGGTGTAGTAGCCCGCGACCGCGATCAAGTCGGTGAGCGCCTCCTGGCCGAGAGCCGCCTGGACCCGGCCATAGAGCGCGTCGTCGACGTCGTGGGTCTCGTGCAGGGCGACGCAGAACCGGTAGACCGCCGCCTCGGCCTCGTCGGAGAAGTCGGGCTCGGCCCCGTCCCGGATCGCCTCGATGACCGCCTCCGAAACCCCTTCCGCGCGGGCGATCGGCACATGGGCGTACCATTCGAACTCGGCGCCCCAGAATTTCGCGGTGACCAGCACCGCGATCTCGCGCAGATTGCCCGCGAGGCCGGAGCCGAAGCGGAGGAAGGCGCCGAGCTTCTGGACCTGGTCCGCCAGATGGGGGCTGTGCAGCAGCACCGGGAAGGGGCCGAACACGTCGCCGCGCGGCCCCGATGCGATCGAGTCGTAGACCGCCTTCTGGGCGTCGGACATGGTTTCCGGCCTGACGGGCTCGTATCGCGTCATCGCTCGCTCCTTCCGGGGTTTCGGCGCGCCCGCAGCATAGGCGGGCGCAGGGCGCGCTCAAGTGCCGCAGGCGCTTGACCGGCGGCATCGGGGGTGGCCATATCCTCGCCCGGCGCCGCTTACCCCGTGAACGCCAAGGCTCCCTTGAACGCACCGCCCCATCAGGAAACCAGCCGGGCGGGACGGTTCTTCGCCCTTTGGGGGCGGACCGCCCACCGCTTCGCCTGGCCGATCGCGATCCTCGCCGTGGTCAGCGCCGTCGCCTCGGCGGTCTACGCCGCGCGCACGATCGGCATCAACTCCGACACCACCGCCATGCTCTCCTCGGAGCTCGAATTCAAGCGCCTCAACGCCGAGCTGCGCCAGGCCTTCCCGCGCCAGGCGCGCGACCTGGTGGCGGTGATCGACGGCGCGACGCCGGAACAGGCCGAACGCGCCGCGCTCTGGCTCGGCGAGCGCATCGCCCTCCGGCGCGATCTGTTCCGATCGGTGTTCCACCCCCAGGGCGACCCCTTCTTCCGGCGCAACGGGCTGTTGCTGCTGCCGGTGGACGAGATGGAGGAGACGGCGGACCGGATCGTCGCGGCGCAGCCCTTCATCGGCACCGTCTGGCAGGACCGCAGCATCCGCGGCCTCGCCGACATGCTCTCGCTCGCGGTCGAAAAGCGGATCGAGGACGGCGAGGGCAGCGGGCTCGCCGGCCTCGCCGACGCGATGCAGCGGATCGCCGGGACGATCGAGGCCGAATCCCGGCGGGCGCCGGGCGCGCTCTCCTGGATCGGGCTGATGTTCGGTCCCGGCGACGGAAGGCGGTCGGGGGCGCGGCAGCTGATCCTGGTGGAGATCGCGCTCGACTTCGACGAGCTCAGGCCGGCGCGGCAGGCGATCGGGGCGATCCGCGCCATCGCCGCCGAAATACCGGCCGATATCGGCGAAGGCGTCACCATCCGCCTGACCGGCAGCCCGGCGCTCAAGCATGAGGAGCTGCGGGCGGTACGGACCGGCATGGGGCTCGCCGGCGCGCTGTCGCTGACCTTCGTGGTCCTGCTGCTTCTCATCTGCTTCCGCTCGATCCGGCTGCCGCTCGCGGTGCTGGCGACCCTCATAATCGGGCTGGTGTGGACGGCGGCGTTCGCGGCGGCGACGGTCCGGGTGCTCAACCTGATATCGGTCGCCTTCGCGGTGCTGTTCATCGGTCTCTGCGTCGATTTCGGGATCCATTACGGGCTGCGCTATTGCGAGGCGGCGAGGCGCGGGCTGGAGCGCGAGACGGCGAGCGCGCTCGCCGCGGCCAGCGTCGGGCCGGGGCTCGGCCTGGCGGCGCTCGCCGCCGGGATCGGCTTCCTGTCCTTCCTGCCGACCGACTATCTCGGCCTCGCCGAGCTAGGCTTCATCGCCAGCGCCGGGATGGCGATCGGCTTCTTCGCGACGCTCACCTTGCTGCCCGCCTTCATGGCGGTCCTCCGGGCCCGGGCGGACGGCGCGGGCGGCGGCGGCCGGTTCGCCGAAACCCTCGCCCGCCTGCTCGAAGGCCGCGCGCGCGGCGTCGTCGCGGCGGCGGCGATCGTGTTCGTCGCGACGGCGGCGCTCTCCCCCTGGGTGCGCTTCGACTTCGACCCGCTCCGCCTCAAGGACCCGGAGAGCGAATCCGTCCGCACGGTGATCGAGCTGGTCGAGAGCGGCGACGGCGACGCCTACGCGCTGGTCCACCTCGCCGCCTCGATCGAGGCCGCCGACGCGGCCGCCGCGCGCATCGAACGACTGGCCGAGGTCGACAGCGCAAGGACGTTTTCGGACTTCGTCCCGAAGGACCAGGACGACAAGCTCGCCATCGTCGAGGAGGTCGGCGCACTCGTCGGGCCCGCCTTCATCGCCGACCGCGCGCCGCCGCCGAGCCGGGCCGAGACCATCGCCGCCCTCGGCGGCCTCGGGGAAAAGCTGGATGCGCTCGCCAAGGCGGGCGGGGATTCCGAAGCTTTGGCCGCGCGCCGGCTCGCCGGGGCGCTCGCCGGGCTGATCGCGGCCGAGCCCGGGCCGGCGCGGCTCGCCGATCTGACCGACCGGCTGTTGCGCAACCTGCCGGCGGCGGTGGATCGGCTGCAAGACGCGCTTTCCGCCGAGCCGGTCGACGACGCCTCGGTGCCGGCCGCCTTGCGCGACCGCTGGATCGCCGAAGACGGGCGGGCCAAGGTCGAGATCCACGCCGTCGCGCCGATCCACCGCGACCGGGAGGCGCTGCGCCGCTTCGTCGAGTCGGTGCGCAATGCGGCGCCGCGCGCGACCGGCCCGCCGGTCACCGTATTGGAGGCCGGGGACGCGGTGGTCGCCGCGTTCTTCCGGGCGACCGCGATCGCCGTCGTCGCCATCGCCCTCCTGCTCGCCGTCACGCTCCGCTCCCTGAGGTCGGTCGTCATCGGCTTCCTGCCTTTGGCGCTGGCGGCGCTGGTCACGATCGCCGCGATGGTCGGGTTGGGGCTTTCCTTCAACCACGCCAATGTGATCGTGCTGCCGCTGTTGTTCGGGCTCGGCGTCGCCAACGGCATCCACCTTCTCGCGCGGGAGCGGCGCGAGGGAGCGGCCGCGCCGGC
The DNA here is from genome assembly GCA_965205995.1 of Alphaproteobacteria bacterium. Classification (GTDB taxonomy): domain Bacteria; phylum Pseudomonadota; class Alphaproteobacteria; order MPNO01; family MPNO01; genus MPNO01. The sequence goes on from OZ242200.1 coordinate 2,318,702, forward strand.
GATCCGTTCGAGCACGCCGCGCGCGGTCCTGTTCAGCGCCCTGACCACGCTGGCGTCCTTCGCGAGCCTCGGAATCTCCAGCCATCCGGGGACGGCGAGCATGGGCGTGCTGCTGACCATCGCGCTGGTCAGCCTGCTCGCCTGCAGCCTTACGGTTCTCCCCGGGCTGATGCTGGCCTGGCCGATAAATCGGTCGTGAAACGCCGGGTGGCGAGACCCCGTTCGTCGAGCCAGGCGAGCGCTTCCGCAAGGGTCTGTTCCACCGGCTTGAGCGCGAGGCCGAGATCGGCGGCGGTCCGGAGCGCGCCGGGCGCCGCCGGGCGCCTCGCCATCCGCACCCCGGCGAGCGGCGCCTTGGGCGGGCGGTGGGTGACCCGCGAGGCAAGCTCCGAGACCGAAGCGGCGGCGAAGGCGAGCGCGTAGGGAACGGACCGCCGGGGCATTTCGAGCCCGGCGATCCGCCCCGCCATGGCGAGCAGTTCGGAAAGCCGCAGAGCCGGGCCGCCGAGGAAATACCGCCCGCCCGGCACCCCCGTTTCCGCCGCCCGGACATAGGCATCGGCGAGGTCGCCGACATCGACGATGCGAAGCTCGAAATCGAGAAAGGCGGGGGTCGCGCCGTTGACGAAATCGAGCAGCATCCGGGTCGGCGGGGTGAGGTTGCGGTCCCCCGCCCCCATCGGCAGGCAGGGGTTGAGGATGACCGCCGGAACCCCGCTTGCGGCGGCGTCGAGCGCCGCTTGCTCGGCGAGGAATTTGGACCGCGCATAGGCGCCCGGCATGTCGCCGAAAGTGAGCGCCTCCGCCCGGCGCGGCGGCGCGAAGTGGATGGCGGCCGTCGAGGTCACGACGATGCGCGCGACGCCCGCTTGCGCCGCCGCGTCGAGCACCGCCCTGGTGGTGTCCACATTGGCGGCGATGAAGTCGCCCGCCCGCCGCGCCCAGAGTTCGGGATTGCCGGCGACGTGGAAGACGCGGCCCACCCCCGCCATCGCGGCGCGCAGGGTTCCGGCATCGGCGGCCGACCCGACGATGCGCTCGACGCCCCGGGGAAGATCCGCATCCCCGTCGAGGTCGAGCACCCGAACCCGGGCGCCGTCGCGCAGCAGGCGTTCGACCAGCCTGCCGCCGATGAACCCCGCCCCGCCGGTGACCAGGTCGATCATCGGCGGGTGGCCCTTCGATACGCCCCTGCGGGGCTATTCAGGGTGAGGGGTTTTTCTTGTGTCCTCATCCCGAGCAGGCGCCCCTCGGCTCCGCTCGGGACAGGCTGCGCGCCGTATCGAGGGACGCCCCACCCCCTGTCACCCCGGGCTTGTCCCGGGGCCCAGGCCTGCCCCGGACACCGATCCGGGGGAAGCCGGGCGAAGGCGGTGCCTGCGGCCCTGGGCCCCGGAACAGGTCCGGGGTGACAGATTGTGCGGTTGCCGGCCCTTCGATACGCGGCTTCGCCGCTACTCAGGGTGAGGGGTTTTTGTGTCCTCATCCCGAGTAGGCGCGCAGCGCCGTATCGAGGGACGGAACGAATGGCGGCGTGCATGCCGAAAAGGTCTCACAATTCGCCGTTTGCCGGTCGTGAAAAAGGGCGCCGACGGTTCCGGCGCCCTCATCTTTGCAGCCTGTCCAATCTACCCGAAAACGCGTCCCGAGTCAAGATAATTTATCCTATAGAACGATAATGGTACAGTTCATTCGACTATATTTCAAAATTTATCCTTTCATGACTGATATGATCGTCACGTAGAAACCCCGGATGCGGGCGGGGCGTAGCCCCAGTGTTCGATAAAGCGCCGCCAGGCCTCCTCCACCCTCGCCCGGTCCTCCGCCGGGTCGTCGTAGCGGTTGCGCCGATAGTCCCTGACACCGTCGAGATAGCGGCGAAAGGCGGGCTCCGCTTCTGCGAAGCCGTCCAGCCCGAGGGTGTCGTAGAGCGCCGCGACCTCCTCCATCGGCCGGGCCGACAGCCGCTCGTAGCGGATTTCGTGGAAATTGCCGTCGGGGATGGAGGGCCGGTCGGCGATGAAGCGGTCCATCAGCCGGCAATAGCCGTCGAGCACGACGCGGTCGACCGGGAGCGCGTCATGGGGTTGCAGCGCCAAGGCGGGCAGGAGCTTGTCGTAGTAGTTCCGCATCGAGGCGAACACCTCGTAGGGATTGCGCACGCAGTGGATGAACTTCGCATCGGGCCAGATCTCCCGGATCGCCGGGATGCGGGCGGTATGGACGGGGTTCTTGACCAATAGCGGGCGACCCCCGCCGGCGAGCCAGGTCTTGCGCGAGAAATAGGCGAAAATCTCCGCCCAGCCCCGGATTTCCGCCCGGGTGCAGGACTCGAAGAAAACGCCGCGCTCGAAATTCGCGGCGAAACGCTTGGGGAAATAGATCGCGTGATAGAACGAGACCGGGCTCATATTGGCGAGCGGGATCTCGTCCTCCTGCGGCGAGCGGGGGGTGACGGGAATGTCGTCGATCATGCGGTCGCGCGGGACCATGCGCTCGAGCAGCGGCCTGAGCGCCGCCACCAGCCCCATCGAGTCCCAGGGCATGCCGGCGGCGAGCGGCGAGACATAGGCGAAATCGTGCTGCGCGAGGATGTTGAACAGATGGGTGGTGCCGCTCCGCCAGTGCCCGACGATGAAGACCGGCGGCGGCATCTCGCCGGCCCGACGCAGCTTTCGCGCGACCCAGGCGCGCTCGGCGAGGCTCGCCGGCAGGCGGGCGACGGCGGCGGCGAGCGCCAGCGCGGCCTGCGGCAGCGCCCACGGCGCCACGCCGCCATTGGCGCAGAGCACCCGGATCAGCGTCGCGATATCCGCGCCGCAGAGCGGATGCGCCAGCCGGCGCGCGGGCCGTCCGCTCATCGCGGCCCGTCGCGACCGGCCGCCTCGCGGAGCGGCAACATGTGCAAGGCGAGCCCGTAGGGAAACAACAGCGGGATTTGCAGGCGCGGCTTGTAGCCGTTGCCGGACAGGCGGTTGTCGTAGAGTCGAAGAATCGGCGGTCCCCTCCCGGCTTCCCGCATCGCGGGTTCGGACTATAGTGCGCCGCTCGCGCCGCAGAAATACGGGGACCTCGCGCCGAGCCGTCGCGCACGCTTCTGTCCCCCGGTTGACGTTCGTCGGAGGGTCGGATTGCTTCGCCTGTCGGTTCTGGACCAGTCGATCGCCGCCGCCGGCCGGCCGCACGGCCAGGCGATCCGCGATACCGTCGCGCTGGCCGCGCATTGCGAGGCGCTGGGCTATCACCGGTTCTGGGTGTCGGAGCACCACAACCATCCGAGCATCCTGGGCACGGCGCCGGAAATCCTGATCGCCGCGCTGGCGGTGACCACCGAGCGCATCCGCATCGGCAGCGCGGGCGTCATGCTGCCGCATTATTCGGCGCTCAAGGTGTCCGAGCAGTTCCGCGTGCTCGACGCGCTGGCGCCCGGCCGCATCGATCTCGGGCTCGGGCGCGCGCCCGGCTCGGACGGGCTTACCGCCTACGCGCTGCACCCGATGGCCAATGAGCGGCCGCACCAGTTCCCGGCCGATGTGCGCGACATCCTCGCCTGGCTCTCCGGCCAGGAGCTGGCCGAGGGCCATGCCTTCGCCCAGATCCGCGCCTACCCGGCGGGCGACACCGTGCCCGAGGTGTGGATGCTCGGGAGCTCCGACTACGGCGCCCAGGTCGCCGCCCATTTCGGCCTGCCCTATTGCTTCGCCTGGTTCTTCACCGACGGGCAGGGGGCGGCGCAAGCGCTCTCGATGTACCGCGAGGGCTACCGGCCGAGCGAGCGTCACCCCGAAGCCCTGAGCGGGCTTTGCGTCTGGGCGCTCGCCGCCGACAGCGAGGAAGAGGCGCAGCACCATTACACGCCGAGGGCGCGCTGGCAGCTCCTGCGCCGCCACGGCGTCTATTCGTCGCTGGAAACGCCGGAGGACGCCGCCGGCCACCCCTATTCGGAGACCGAGAAGGCGGTGCTCGACCGATTCCGCAAGCAGGCCTTCGTCGGCACGCCGGGCCAGGTGGCCGAACGGATCCGGGCGCTGGCAAGCGAGCTCGACGTGCAGGAAATCGCCGTCGTCACCTGGACCCACGACGAGCAGGTCCGGCGGCGCAGCTATGCCCTCCTCGCCGAGGCCTTCGGGCTGGGTTAGGGGGTCCTTCGATACGCCGCTTCGCGGCTACTCAGGATGAGGGGTTTCCATATGTCCTCATCCCGAGTAGGCGCGCGAGCGCCGTATCGAGGGACGGCCCACCGCTCAGGCGACCCATTCGCTGACCGGGGCGCGGGCCTCGTGCAGCGGCTGGCAGACGACGTCGACCAGGCTCGGCCCGTCATGGGCGATCGCCGCGGCGAGCGCGGGGGCGAGCGCCGCGGGCTCGCTCACCGACCACGCGCGCAATCCATAGGCCTCGGCGATCCGCGCGTGGTCGGTCTGTGAGAAATCGACCGCGTGGTAGCGCCCGCCATAGCCGGTCTTCTGGCCCGCCTTGATCCAGCCGAAGGAGGAATTGGAGACCACCACGAAGGCGATGGGGAGGCCGAGACGGACCACCGTCTCCATCTCCCCGCTGGTGAAGGCGAAGCTGCCATCGCCCATGACGGCGACGCATTTGGCGTCGGGCCGCGCGAACTGGGCGCCGATTGCGGCGGGCATCGCATAGCCGAGCGCGCCATGCGCGCGGTTGGAGAGGAACCCTCGCCCCGGCTTTTCCAGCACCAGATAGGCCGAGAGATAGGGGCAGGGCGTGCCGGGGTCGGCGACGACGACCGAATCCGCGGGAAGCGCGTCCTGCAACGCCGCCACCAGGCGTTCGGGGCGGATCGGCGTTTCATCGGATTTCGCCAGCGCATCGAAGGCTTCGAACTTCTTCGCCTTTTGCGCGCGCAGGAAGGCGGGATCGATTCGTCCGGGCGAAGCTCCGTCCAGCGCCTCGGCGAGGGCTTCGAGGGCGAGCTTGGCGTCGCCCGCGACCGCGACTTCGGTCGGGTAGTTGGCGCCGAGCACGCGCGGATCGACATCGATATGGACGATGCGCGCCGCGCCCGGGCGGGGAAAGCGCCAGCGCTCGGTGGTGACCGAGCCCGCCCGGCAGCCGACGAAGACCACGAGATCCGCCGCCTCGACCACCGCCCGGGTTTCCGGCGTGCCGCCATTGCTGCCGACCACCCCGACGGCGAGGTCGTGGGTCTCGGCGATGCTGCCCTTGCCGCTGATCGTGGTCGCGACCGGGGCGCCGATCGCCTCGGCGAGGCCGAGCAGCGCCACCTCTCCGCCCGCGGTCATCGCCCCGCCGCCGCAGATGAAGAGCGGCGCCGAGGCGCTCGCGATGGCATCCGCCGCGGCGCGTATGGACTCAGGGTCGGGGACCGCCCGGCGCCCCGATTGCGGACCGGCCCGGACATCGTCCTCCTCCACCGCGCCGTTCTGGACATCGAAGGGAAGCCCGATATGGGCCGCGCCGGGCCGTCCGGTGGTCATCGCCCTGAAGGCGGCGCGCAGAATCCGCGGAATGTCGACGGAGCGGTCGATCACCGCGTTCCACTTGGTCGCCGGGCGGAACAGCGCCGCCTGGTCGATCTCGGTCAGGGTGAACCGGCCGCGCGAGGACACCGAGATGTCGGAGGTGATGGCGAGCAGGGGGACCGAGGATTCGTTGGCCTCGACGACGCCGGGCAGGATGTAGGTCGCGCCGCCGCCCGACGGCCCCTCGCAGACCCCGACGCGGCCGCTCAGCCTTGCATAGGCGTCCGCCATATAGGCGGCCGAGCGCTCGTCCCTTGTGAGCACATGGGTGATCCCGTGATCGAGCCGGGCGAGCGCGTCGTAGAGCGGCAGGCTGGTATCGCCGCAGAGGCCGAACACGATCTCGACGCCGTAATGCTGCAGCATGCGGACGACCGCCTCGGCGCCGGTGAGCGCATTGCCGCGCTCAGCGCTCATTCGCCATCCAGACCGCCTCCAGCTCGGCGACGCTCGCAAGCTCGCCGAAATAGCGCTCGATGTTTCTCAGCGTCGCCTCGTGGTCCTCGCGCGCGTAGGTCGCCGTCCCGTCGGTGGTGAAGACGACGTAGTAGTCGTGCATGAAGGCATCGCGCGCCGAGGTCTCGACGCAGACATTGGTGGCGACCCCGGTGAAGACGGTCGTCCTTATGCCGTTGGCGCGGAGGATGGTGTCGAGGTCGGTGTTGCGGAACGCGTTGAAGCGGTGCTTGGAGACGACCGGGTCGCGCGGTTCCGGGCGCACCGCGCCGTAGAAATCGCCCTCCCAGGAATCGGCCATGCACACGCTGCGCCGCGTATAGCTCCCCTCGCGCGCCCGCGAGGCCTGCTCCAGCCAGGTGTCGGAGAGGTAGAAATTGTGCTCGGACGAATAGACGTTGCGCACGAACACCACCAGCACCCCGGCCGCGCGGGCGGCCGAGATCAAGGGCGGCAGGCGGTCGGCCATCGCCTGCGCGTCGCCGAGGTCGAAACCCTCCTGGTCCATCATCCCGCCCGGCGCGCAGAAATCGTTCTGCACGTCGATCACGATCAACGCGGTGTGGCCGGGCGCGACCTTGTTCGCCAGCCCGCTGAGCGGCGTCACATGCGATATGCGCGAGGCGACCGCGAAATCGTCCGGTGCGGACGTCATGGCGTTCCTCCGGTGGTCGTGATGATCCAATATGCGGCCAGCATGACAGGGAGATACCCCGATGGCCAAGCCGCGAATCGCCCATCTCGCCGGTCCCAACGCGACGATCCAGAACACCCCGCCGCTGGTGACCTCGAACAAGGCGCGGGCCCGTCACGGCCTGCCCTTGCTGACCGACGGGGACGGCGCGCCGCTCCGCTTCGATGCGCTCAGGACCCAGCGCCTCGCGGCGCCGGCGATTGTCTATGTCGAGCAGTTCTCCGCCCATCCGCTGGAGCGCGACGCGGCCGAGCTCTACGGCCCGCCGGACGGCTATCTCGATGCCGCCGGCGAATTCCGCGAAGCCCGCCTGAGCCCCGACGACAGGCCGGTCTACCGGATCGAGCTGTCGCCCGAGGACGGGCTCTATCCCCTCCCCTATATGGCGCGCCAGGCCGACGGCAGCGCCTGGGAGGACGACACCACCCATCCCGGGGCGCCGGCCGAACAGAGCCGCCAGGCCTATTTCCCCGACGGCTCCCGGCTGTTCGAGGAGGTCGACCGGCTGGGCGTCTCGATGTCCGGCCATGCCGGCATGATTTCCTCGCTCGCCGATGTCGATTTCCACCGCATCGTGCCGTCCGGCGGCTACTCGAAGGGGCTGGCGGCGGGCGAGCGCACGGATACCGGCGATGGCGACATCCCGCCCGAAATGCTGGGGCGCGACTTCTTCCCCTACCGGCCGCCCCATCTCGCCTCCGCCCCGCCGCGCCCGGCGCTGGCCGAGATCGCCAACGCGGCGCAGCGCATCCTCGCGGGCGGCGAGTATATCGGCGCGATCTGGAGCCAGGGCAGCCCGCGCATCGAGGAGACCATGTACTGGCTGCAGCTATTGCTCGACACGACGCTGCCGCTCTGCGGCAACGCGGCGCAGCGGACGATGGGCGAGATCTCCAATGACGGGCCGAAGAACCTGCACGATTCGGTGCAGTATCTGACCTCGCGGGTCTGGGCCGATTCGGCCGGGCGCAACCGGGCCGGCATGGTGCTGATCCAGGAACAGCGGATCTTCTCGGCGCGCGACGTGCAGAAGGGCGACGCGCGCCCGGGCGGCTATGTGACCACCGGCGGGCATGGCGGCATCGTCGGCGGCATCCCGCACGATGCGCCGCCGCTGCTGACCTACCTGCCGAGCGTCAGGCACTCATACGATTCGGCGGTGAACCTCGCGCGCCTGCCCGATGAGGTCGAAGGCTCGCGGGTGAAAGACGGGCGACGCCAAGCCGTCGCCGTCGCCGTCAAGGATCGCTCGGGCGCGCTGCGCGGCGCGGCGATCCCCAAGGTCTCGATCGTCAAGGACGGCAACTACCACGCGGCGAGCGCGGACCGGGACCCCGGGCGCGAGGCCGATCTCAACGCATCGATCGCCGACAACCTCGCCAACGCGCCGCTCGCCGGGTTCGTCGTCGAAGGCCAGTCGCCCTATGGCAGCATGACCGCCCCCGACCGCCAGTTTCTGATGCAGCGCGCGGCGTTCAGCGGCCTGCCGGTCGCCCGTGTGGGACGAGGCAACAATGACGGCTTCACCGCCGGCACCGACATCTTCATCGGCGGCGGCAATTTGACGGCCACCAAGGCGCGGCTGCTGCTGATGGCCTGCATGCTCAAATTCGGCGCGATGCCGGCGGCGGCCGACCCGGATGCGCCGACGGCAAGCGAGCGCGACGCCGTCGCGGCGAAGGTCGCCGACTACCAGGAGGTCTTCAAGACCCACTGAAGCGGGGCTATTCGGCGGCCAACGCGCCGCGCCCGGCGAGCGGGCCGAAGCCGGTGCTCCTGGTCCCGAGATCGGCGATCTGCGGCAGCACCTCTTTGGCCAGGAGGGTCATGCTCCTGGCGGTCGTCTTGTAGTCCATGTCGCCCGAATGGAGCATCGCGATCAGGTGGCCGAACCCGCCCACCTTGTCGTAGAGCGCCCGGATCTGCCGGACGACCGAATCGGGCGTGCCGTAGATCGCGACGTGGTTCTCGCGGAAATAGGAGACGCCCTTCGTGCGGATCGCGTCGGTGCGCCCGCCCGAATACCGGCCGCTCAGGAAGTCGGCGTAGAGCGCGCGGCTGTTGTAGCCGGGCGGCGCGCGGAATTGCGGCTCCGACTTGTTGTGGGTGACGTACCAGAACACCCCCTCGACGATTTTCTCGGCCTCCGCCTCGGTCTCGCCGACCGCCACCAGCGGCATGAAGGCGAACTGGTCGTCGGCGGGCTCCGGCAGCCCCTCGTCGCGGCAATATTGCCTGACGCCCTTGAACATCTTCGCGAGCCCGTCGACCGGGGTCAGGAACATCGCGAAATTGTGGCCGCGCTCGACCGTCTTGCAGGCGTGCGAAAGGTCGCTGCCGCCGGTGGTCCAGATTGGCGGGTGCGGCTGCTGGTAGGGGCGCGGCCAGACATTGACCTGGCGCTTGTGGAGCCACTTGCCCTCGTAGTTGAACGGGCCGTCATGGCTGGTCCAGGCGCGGATGACGAGGTCGATGGTCTCCCACAGCCGCTCCTGGGTCTCGGTCGGGTTGGCGTTGGAGGCGAACAGCTCGTAGGGCACGCCGCGCACGAACCCGCAATCGAGCCTGCCGTAGGAGATGTTGTCGATCATCGCCATCTCCTCGGCGCAGCGGATCGGATCGGCGAGGTTGGCCGCCGGGTTGCCGAGGATGCAGAGCCTGGCATTCCGGGTCTGCCGGGCGAGGATGGCGAGCGAGATCGGCCCGGCCGCGTTGAGGCAGGTGGCGGTCTGGTGGTGCTCGTTGATCATGCAGTGGAGACCGAGCTCGTCGGCCAGCAGATACTGGTCGAGATACATGTTGAAGAGATCGGCGCCGATCTTCGGATCGTAATGCCTGCTCGGCAGGCTGAGCCGCATCGAGGCGAAGGACTCGTCGGGCGGCAGATGCGGCCAGGGAAATTCGGTGAAGTGGTAAAGTTCCATCTCTCTCCGTACCGCTCCTACCGCCCGGCGCCGTCGAGGAACGCGGTGACCGCGTCCATGAAGGCGTCCGGCTGCTCGATATGCGGATAATGGCCGGCCCCGGCGATGCTGACAAACCGCGAATCCGGTATCCGCCCGGCATAGGCGCGGCCGTATTCGGGGCTGACGAAACGGTCCTCCTCGCCCCACAGGACGAGCGTCGGGGCGGCGATGCGGTGCAGGCGGCTCTTCAGCGCCGGGTTGTGGAAATAGGGCTCCCAGCAGAGCCTGGCCGTGGTCTCGCGGTGCCGGGCGACCTCTACCGCCTCGTCCTCGCTGAGCCCGGTCATGTCGTCCAGCGGGTCGCGGCGCGGGTCGGCGAACTTGATCGCCTTCACCCGGTCGAAGGGGAGGAAATAGATGTCCTCGATGTCGCGATCGTAGGCGCCGCCGAACTTGGCGCCGAGGGGATCGACCAGGACCAGGCGCGACAGGCGCTCGCAGGTCTTGGTCGCCATCTCGGCGGCGATCCAGCCGCCGAGCGAACAGCCGACCAGGACCGCGCCGCGGAGATCGTAATGCTCGATCAAATCGAGATAGATATAGGCGATATCGTCGATCGTGCGCACGGTCTCGGGCAGCGGGGAGCCGCCATAGCCGGGCGCCCAGGGCAGGAACACCTCGCGGGTCTCGGCGAGCCGGTCGACGAGGCCGAGCCCGGCCTCGTAGGCCTCGGCGCTATGCAGCAGGATCAAGGGCGGCCCGCCGCCGACCCGCTCGACCTCGATTTCCGCCCCCGGCAGTGCGACCTTTTCCCGACGCTTCTTCATCCCGCCCCAGCCCACGAATACACCGCCGCGCCGTCCGGTTAGTATCCCCAGAGGGCTGACCGGGCAAGCCGCCGCTGCGGCGAAGGAGAGAGAGCAGATGAAGATCGACGTCTTCAACCACATCATGGCCGCGGACGCCCTGGACAGGATGGCCGCGTTCGTGCCGTCGCATTTCGTCAGGATCCTGAGCGGTATCCCGACCATGCTCGACGTCGATGCCCGGCTCCGCCATATCGAGCCCTTCGACGACTACTCACAGGTGCTGTCCGGCTCCAACCCGGTGATCGACGACTGGGCGGGTCCGGACGACACGCCGGCCCTCGCTCGCGCGATCAACGACGGCATGGCCGGCATCTGCGCCGCCCATCCCGACCGGTTCCCGGGCTGGATCGCGACGCTGCCGATGAACAACCCGGACGAAGCGGTCGCGGAGATCGACCGCGCGGTGCGCGACGGCGGCGCGTGCGGCATCCAGATCTATTCGAATGTCCGCGGCAAGCCGCTCGACCTGCCCGAATTCCAGCCGGTCTTCGCGCGCATGGCCGAGCTCGACAAGCCGATCTGGCTGCACCCGATCCGGCCGATGACGCATCCCGACTACGCCACCGAGGAGACCTCGCATTTCGACATCTGGTGGGCTTTGGGCTGGGCCTACGAGACCTCGGCCGCGATGGCGCGGATCGTGTTCTCGGGCGTCTTCGAGCGCCATCCCGCGCTCAGGATCGTCGCCCATCACTGGGGCGCCTATATCCCGCATGCCGACGGGCGGATGGAGCCGAGCTGGAGCGACGGCGTCATGATCGGCGGCGGCGACACCCCGCTGTGGAAGGGCGAGCGCTCGCTGCGCGACAGCTTCAAGCTGTTCTACGGCGACACCGCGATGTTCGGCGGCGCCGCGGCGAGCCAGTGCGGGCTCGCCTTTTTCGGCGCCGAGCACTCGGTGTTCGCGACCGACTACCCGTTCGACAAGGAAGCCGGGATGATCAACCTCCGGGGCACCATCGAGGTGATCGAATCCCTCGATTGCAGCGACGACGACCGGCGCCAGATCTACGAGCTCGGGCCGCGCATGCTGCTGGGGCTGGGCGGCTGAAGTCGGGCGTGGGCGCCCTTCGGGAAATCCGGCCTAGCGAATGAGGTGATCGCCGGTGCCGATGGCGTCGGCGCTGGTGCCGACGATCAGGGGATCGGGGTGACCCACCACGCCTTCATCCTTGTCCGCATAGGGCAGGCTCGACAAAAAATGCTGCATGCAGTTCAGCCGGGCGCGCTTCTTGTCGTCCGACTTGATGATCGTCCAGGGCGCGTCGGCGGTGTCGGTGTAGAAGAACATCGCCTCCTTGGCCTCGGTATAGGCCTCCCACTTGTCGAGCGACTGGCGGTCGACCGGCGACAGTTTCCATTGCTTGAGGGCGTCGTTCTCGCGCGCCTCGAAACGGCGCCTCTGCTCTTCCTGGCTGACCGAGAACCAGTACTTGAACAGGACGATGCCGCTGCGCACGAACATGCGCTCCAGCTCCGGCACCTGGCGCATGAACTCGAGATATTCCTTGGCGTTGCAGAACCCCATCACCCGCTCGACGCCGGCGCGGTTGTACCAGGAGCGGTCGAACAGGACGATTTCGCCGCCGTGCGGCAGGTGGCGGATATAGCGCTGGAAGAACCATTCGGTCCGCTCGCTCTCGGACGGCTTGTCGAGCGCCACCACGCGGGCGCCGCGCGGGTTGAGATGTTCGGTGAACCGCTTGATGGTGCCGCCCTTGCCGGCGCCGTCCCGGCCCTCGAACAGGACGACGATTTTCCGCCCCGTCTCCTTCACCCAGTCCTGGACCTTCAGGAGCTCGACCTGGAGCCCGGCCTTCTGCTCCTCATAGCCCCTGCGTGTGAGCTTCTCGTCGTAGGGGTACTCGCCGGTCTCGAAAGTCCGCCGGACGGTATCTCGATCCTGGCCCGAACCGGCGGCATCGTCGCCGTCGCCGGCAACCGTCAGCCCATCCGGCGACGGCCCGCCGTTGGCTTTCGCCATCGCATCATCCTCCCTGGAATCGGCGTCCCGGGCGCCGACGATCTCCCCGCAGCTTAGCCCCAGCCGGACCCGACCTCCAACCGCTCATTCGGCAGGCGGCGCTCAGGCGGCGGCGTAGATCGAGTCCCGGTAGGAGGCGTCGCCGGGGCCGCTATCGGGAAAGATCCCGCGCTCGGCGACCCAGTGCTGCGAGCGTTCGAACATGTCCTCGGTATAGGGCTCGAACACCAGCCGCTCGCCGGGGCCGAAACGGCGCACATCCATCAGGTCCTGGAAGCGGTCCGGGAATTCCCGCCGGTAGTGGTGGCGGTAGAGCTCCAGCCGCAGATCGATCTCGACCTGGGCGCGGCGCAGCGCGGCGAAATACTTCTCCACGTCGCCGGGGCCGGGATCGCCGGTGATCATCGAGGCCATCATGAAGCTGGTGTCGACCACCTTGCGGAAGCCGAGCTGTTCGGCGAAGTAGAACGGCCCGCTGAACAGGCTGACCGCCGGCGCCTTGCCGTCGACCAGCAGCTCGAGCCGGTGGAACAGGAGCCCGTCGGCGAAGGAGAGCGCGATGTCGCCGGGCGCCAGGAACTCTTCGAGGGTCTGGATGGTGGAATAGTGGCTGCCCGACTGGTAGCCGACCGAGACCGGCACCCCGGCGAGGTCTTCGGGCCGGCGGATGTCGGACCCGGCCGGGACGAAGATGCCGCAGGGCGAGACCGAGTAGCAGCCGGCATAGAGCTTGCCGTGGCCGGACGCGGCGGCGGCGTTGACCGTCCAGTGGCAGGCGGCGCTTACGTCGCAGCTCCGCCCGCGCTCGAAGGTCTGGTAGGCGCCGACCTTGTCGCCGAGGTCGTGGTAAGAGCCGTCGCGCGAGGTCAGCTGCTCGCGGAACGTGTAGTCGAGCCCGGCATCGGAAAAGAACCCCTTCTCCTCCGCCACCCATTCATGCAGCCGCATATGCGGCGAGACCACGAATTGCGCCATGTGTTCGCTCCGTTTTCGTTTGGAGGTTAGCTTGCCACAGATGGGACGGCTGTGCCCCAACCGATGTCGGGTTCGCCGATCGCTTCGATGAAGGCCCGATCGGTTTCCGCGTGCGCGCTGCGCGCCACCGCCAGCGACTGCCTGAACGCTTCTTCCCGGATGTCCGGCACCCGGACTCCCGACGCCGCATTCTCTCGGTCCGGCATGTCGATCGTCCAGCCCCTTGCCGCTATTGCCAGTCTTCGACAGCAAGAGATGGCACGCGGCGGAATTCGTCCCGGTTGTCGGTCACCAGGATCGCCCCGACTGCTCTCGCGTGCGCCGCAATCAGAAGGTCATGGTGCCCGATGGGTCGGCCGATGCGTTCGAGGCCGCTGCGAATCGCGCCATAGTGCCGGTCCGCCGGTTCCTTCAGGGGAAGCACATCGACCGCCGACAGCACGGCTTCCAGCTGCCTTGTCAGCCTCGCCGAGGCGCGACGCTCGGCGCCGTATCGAAGCTCCGCCGCGACGATCACGCTGATTGCGAAGCTACCCGGTTCCAGCGCCGCCACCCTCCGTGCAAGGGCGCCGTCGGGCCGGCGGACCATTTGCGACACAGCATTCGTATCCAGCATATAGCGGAAGGCGGCCATGCCTATAGAGGGTCTTCGGGCTTCGTCGGCGGATCGTCGATCTCGGGAAAATCCTCGTCCAGAGGAACCAGACCCGACAAGACCTGCGCCAGCGTAAGCGGGCGCTCGACCGGCTCTATCACCAGGCGGCGATCTTCCCGGTAGATGACGACTTCATCGGCGGCGAGTTCGAATTCGCGGGGAATGCGGACCGCTTGGTTCCTGCCATTGCGAAAAAGCCGTGCATGGCGCGATCTCGCTGTCACGGCCGGCTAACTCCCTCGTGCATATGCCAAACACATGCCATGGTCCGGCCGTCGTCAATTGGCGGTGGGTGCGGTTCGCCCTCTCGCGGGCTTCACCCCGCCCCTTCCGCCTCCGCCGCCGTCATCTTTTCGACGATGGCGCGCATGGCGAGCGTCGGCTCGTCGCTCGGGATGGTGTGCATCGGCAAATCGGGATGGCGCTGCAGCGCCGCCTGCTGGTGCTCGATGGCCCAGACGTCCTCGTCGATCACGTCGTTGAGGAAGCGCCACGAATCGGAGGCCGGCGGGGTCTCGTGGGCGACCGACTGGAAATAATGCGTGCTGGTCCCGGTCTCCGGGGTCACGAAATGATGCGGCCGGATGGCCCAGCGCCCCGCCCCCGCCGGCAAATCGCTGTCGGGCCCGCCGCTGCCGGTCTCGGCAACCCCGGTGTGGATACGCCAGAAGGACGGGCCGCGGAACTCGACGACGTGCCAGCGGTCGATATTGCCCGCCGCGCTGGACAGCCTGCGGTATCCCGCGGGCGCCGGGATGTCGCGGCTGTGGCGCTGGAAATCGTAGCCGAAGCCGTTGACCTCCAGCGCCGTCTCGGCGGCCCCCATGTCCTCGTTGCCGCCGCCCGAGGGAATGTGCAGGAAGGCGACATGCAGCAGGTCGGCGAGATTGTCGTTGAGCAGCAAATAGTTGGCCTCGGCGCGGCGGTAGAGGTCGCTGCGGTGCCAGCCCGGCCGGTCGAGCCAGCCGCAATCGGGGAGCAGCCCCTTTTCGGCGCGCCCGGGCGGCCCCATCCAGACGAAGGCGAGGCCGGCGCGCTCCTCCACCGGATAGGAGCGGATGCGGATCCTGCCGGGCTCCTCCTGGCCGGGGACGTGGACGCAGGCGCCGCTGCCGTCATAGGCGAGCCCGTGATAGGGGCAGACCAGGCGCCCGCCATCGGCGATCCGCCCGAGCGACAGCGGCATCGAGCGATGCGCGCAGCGGTCCTCCAGCGCGGCGACCGCGCCGTCCGGTTCGCGGAACAGGACCAGGCTCTCGCCGATCACCGTTCGCGCGAGCGGCTGGCGCTGGCCGACCTCCTCCGACCAGGCGGCGGCGTACCAGCTATTGCGGACGAACATCGCCGGGGGCTGCCTGGCCGGGCTCGGAGACCGTGTAGCGCCTGAGCAGCCTGTCCTCCTCGGCCGGGAAGTCGTTGCGCGCGTGGTTGACCGTCCGGTTGTCCCAGATCACCAGATCGCCGGGGGTCCAGCTATGGGCGTAGACGAACTCGGGCCGTTCGATGTGATCGAACAGCGGCAGCAGGATCGCATCCGAGTCCTTCTTCTCCATGCCGACCACGGTCTGGGTCATCAGCCGGCTGAGGTAGAGCGCCTTGCGTCCGGTATCGGGGTGGGTCTTCACCAGCGGGTGGACGGCGCGGTTGAGGTCCTCGCGGCTGTCGTCGTTGAGGTCCCGGGTCACCAGGTCGTAGCGATAGGCGTGGTTCGCCTTCAGCCCCTCCAGCCTGTCGCGTTCTTCCCCGGGCAGCGCGTCATAGGCGCTGGCGAGGTTGGCGAACAGGGTCTCGCCGCCGCGCGACGGGATCTTGATCGCGAACAGCGTGGTCGCCCGGTACGGCACGTCGCGGTGCGCGCCGTCGGAGTGGAAATGCATCTCGCCGTCGGGCAGCGAGCCGATCTGCTTGCCGTCTTTGCGGATGTTGGTCACCAGCATCACGCCGCGCTTCTTGTTGGTGTTGTCGAGCTGGTAGGAGGGCGGGCGGAAACCGGCATCGACCCGGCCGAAGAAGCCGGCGAAGCGGGCCTGGTCCTGCGCCGAGACCCTCTGGTCCGCGAAGCAGAGAACCGCGTTGTCGACGAACAGCCTGCGCAGGCCGGCGATGGTCTCCTCGTCCACCTCCTCGCGCAGATCGAGCCCGGTGACGCGCGCGCCGAGGGCGGGGCTCATCTTCTCGACATGGTAATCGGCCATGGGTCCGGTCCCGTTCGTGCCGGCGGAAATCGGCACCAGTATAGGACCGCGACGGCCCGCCTGTCAGGCGGTCAAGCGACCCTCTGCCTGGGCGCGTCCGAGAACCGTGCCGGGCGTGGCGCCGGTGTGCTCGCCGTCCGCGTACACCGTCTCGCCGTTGACCAGGACCCGGTCGATGCCGACGGCATAGCTGTGCGGGTCCCGGTAGGTCGCGGTCTCGGCGACGGTCGCGGGATCGAACACGGTGACGTCGGCGGCGAAGCCCTCGCGCAGCAGCCCGCGCCCCGAAATCCCGAGCGCCCGGGCCGACGCGCCGGTCATCTTGTGGATCGCGGTCTCGATGGAAATCAGCCCGAGCTCGCGCACATAGCGCCCGAGGATGCGCGCGAAGGTGCCGTAGAAACGGGGGTGCGGCTTGCCCTGACCGGTGGTGCCGTAGGGCGCGACGGCGTTGCCGTCGGAGCCCACCATCACCTTGGGCGAGGCGATCAGGGTGCGGATGTCGTCCTCCGAAATCGAGGAGACCAGGACCCGGGTCTGGCCGCGGTCGGCGACGAGATAGTCGAGCGCCGCCTCGAACGGCTCGACCTCCTGCTCGGCCGCGATCTCCGCGATGGTCCGGCCGGCATGGTGCGGGAGGTCCGGCGATATCGAGACGCGCACTCCATCCCATGACGGGATGCGGCCGAAATTGTTGAGCCCGTCGGCATCGATCCCGGCGCGGAGCCGGGCGCGGATGTCGGGGCTTCCCAGCCGTTCGAGCATGGCGTCGATCCCGCCCTGTTGCAGCCAGCTCGGGAACAAATTGCGCAGCGGGTTGCTCGCGGCCTCATAGGGGTACTGGTCGCAGTCGATGGCGGCGCCGTCGCTTCGCGCCTCCTCCAGCCGCTGCAAGAGGCGCCCGGCCCCGCCCCAATTGTCCATGCCGGAAAGCTTGATATGGACGATCTGGACGTGCACCCCGGTCCGGCCCGCGAACTCGATCGCCTCCTCGACCGAATCGAAGACGGCGTTGGATTCGTCGCGCAGATGGGTGAAGTAGCGGGCGCCCCGGCGCTTGAGCACACGGCCGAGGGCGACGAGCTCCTCCCCCTCGGCATAGGAGCCGGGCGCGGTGAACAGCCCGGACGACATGCCGAGCGCGCCGGCGGCGAGCGCCTCTTCGAGCAGGGCCGCCATCCCGGCGAGCTCGTGCGGCTCGGGCGGGCGGTCCTCCATCCCCATGGTCATCAGGCGGAGCGTGTTGTGCCCGACCAGCATCGCCCGGTTGACCGAGGTCGCGGGATAGCTCCGCACGTAATCGGCGAAGCTGGTCTCGGCGAAGTCGAGCCAGGGCGCGCTCGGGCTCAGATACTGTTTCAGCGCGTCGGCCTTGCCGGGCAGCGCCGGCGCGCAGGAATAGCCGCAATGGCCGATGACCTCGGTGGTCACCCCCTGGCGGATCTTGCTCTCCGACAGCGGCATCAAAGGGAGCGTCCAGTCCGAATGGGTCTTGATGTCGATGAAGCCGGGGGCGACGATCTTGCCGGCGGCGTCGATTACCGCCGCGCCGCCGGCGGTAAAGTCGCCGATCGCCCGGATGCGGCCGTCCTCGATGGCGACATCGGCCACCCGCCCGGGCGCGCCCGTGCCGTCGACCACGGTGCCGCCGCGGATGACGACGGGGTCAGCCATCGTCGAGGCGCATCAGCCGCCTTGCGTTGCCGCCATAGAGCTTCGCCCGGTCCTCTTCCGACAGGCCCAGCTCGTCGACCGATTGGAAGGTTTCGCGCACCGGCGCGAAGGGGCAGTCGGTCGAGAACACCGCATGGTCGATGCCGAAGAATTCGAGCCCGCATTTGATGCCGAGATTGGAGCCGAACATCGCGGTGTCGCCGTAGAACATCTTGAAATAGTCGAGATGCGGCTTCTCCAGCGAAGACAGGACCTCCGAATGGTCCTCGTCGGTGGTGCGCTGGCCGAGCACCGCCATGCCCGGCCCGACGCGGCCGTCGAAGAACGGGATCATCCCGCCCATGTGGTGGGTGACGATCTTGATCCCCGGATGGCGGTCGAACAGGCCGGAAAACACCAGCCGCGCCATCGCCACGGAAGTCTCGTAGGGCCAGCCGAAGCACCACCACATCTCGAAGCGCGAGCGGGACTCGGCCTTGTAGTCGGGCATCTCCGCGCTGCGCGCCGGGTGCATCCAGATCGGCAGATCGTATTCCGCCATGGCGTCGAACAAAGGCTGGAATTCGGGCTCGTCGAGCGGCCGGCCGGCGACATTGGTGAAGATCTGGATGCCGCGCGCGCCGAGGTCGCGGATCGAGCGGTGCAGCTCGTCCATCGCCGAGTCCATGTCGTGCATGGCGAGCGCGCCGATGAAGGCGACGAACCGGTCGGGGTGCCGGCGCACCAGCTCGGCCATCGAGTCGTTGGCGATGCGGGCGAGCTCGGTCCCGGTCGCCGGGTCGGTGATGTCCTCGAGCGGCGGGTTGGGGAGCGAGATCACCTGCCCGTATTCGCCGAACTCGTCCATCAGGCGGAACCGGATGTCGAGGTCGTGGATCATCTTCACCTGGCTCATCCGCTTGCCGATGTTGTCGAGCCTGGGCGCGGCGTTCGACATGTGGCGGTAGAAATCGCCGGGGAAGATGTGGGTGTAGATATCGATCGTCATTGGCGGTGCCTCCGGTCCCGGGCGCTCAGCGCGCGACGGTGGCGAGGTTGTTGGGCCGGGCGGGGTCGAGAACGATCTTGCCGTCGTCGCGGATCTGTTTTTGGATCTGGTCCCACTCGTCGTGCAGGATCCGGTTGCTGCCGCGGAAATGCGGCATCACATAGCGCGCGAACATGTCGAGCGTGCGGCGGTATTTTTCGTGGTCGGTCCATTCATGGGTGGTCAGCATCACCCCGCCGAAGCCGCCGGTCTCCTCAAGCTTCGCGTCGATCCAGGCGATCGCGTCGTCCGGCGTGCCGACGATCCAGTCGCGCCGCTCGACGCAGGATTCCGGGGTGAACTCGGCGAAGGGCTGGCCCGGGAATTCCTCATAGGCGGGCTTGAGGCCGATGGCGGAAAAATACTCGGCCTCCTGCATGATCCCCCGGGCGGCCTCGTCCCAGGCCCGGTCGCTTGTCTCGGCGAGATGGATCGCGGTGGCGAGCCGCCAGTTGCCGCGATCGGCGGTCCTGCCGGCGGCGGCGGCGGCGTCCTCGACCTGTGCCCATTGCGATTTCGCATCGCCGTAATGCGCGGCGAGGTTCTTGCCGACCGGCTGGAGCAGCAGCATGTCGTGCCGGCCGACGAGTTCCAGATTGGACGGCGTGCCGGACGACGCGATGGCGAGCGGCATGCGGGGCTGCTGGTAGGACGGGATTTGCAGGCGCAGATCGTCGAAGGACCAGAACTCGCCGCGATGGTCGATCGGCTCGGTCGACTCGAGCAGCCGCACGATCACCTCGATCGCCTCGCGCATCATCGGGTAGAGCCGGTCGTCGGTGATCGAAAACAGCTTCTTGTCGGTCGCCAGGTTGCACGGCCCGACGCCGAGGATCGCGCGTCCCCGGGTCAGGTGGTCGAGGAACGCCATCCGCTCGGCGACGTGGAACGGGTGGTGGAAGGGCAGGCTGATCACCGAGGTGCCGAGGCGGATGCGATGCGCCTTGGCCGCCGCCATCGCCAGCGCCATCTCCGGCGCGGGCATGGTCTCCCAGCCGCCGGAATGATGCTCGCCGATGAAAAACTCGTCGTAGTCCAGCGCGTCGGCGAGATGGATCAGCTCGATGTCGCGCTCGAAGGCAAGCGTCGGGTTCTCCCGAGGATGGTGGACGGGCATCATGAAAAACGAGAACTTCATCGGGCGCGGCCTCGCCTGGTCGGGATCGCGGCCATCCTCGCCATTGGGCCTGACCGGCGCAACGCTTTTCCCGCGGCAGGTTCGCGACGTATTGTGAGGCCGCCGCTGCAGCCCGCAAGACGCGACAGGAGCTTCATGGCGACGTTGGATCCCCCAGTGAGCCGCGATGCCAAGGTGATCGCGCTGGTCTGCGTCCCCCATATGCTGAGCCACGCCTATTTCCTGTGCCTGCCGACGCTGTTCCCGCTGCTCAAGGACGCGCTCGGCCTCAGCTATACCGATCTCGGGCTCGCGCTCACCGCGTTCGGGCTCGCCGCCGGGCTCGGCCAGATACCGGTCGGTTTCGTAGTCGACTGGCTCGGCGGAAGGCGGCTTCTCATCGTCGGCATGGCGGTTCAGGGAACCGCCATCGCGCTGATCGGCCTGGTCGACGCCTATTGGCAGATCCTCGCTTTGATGGCCGTCGCCGGGCTCGCCCATACCGTCTACCACCCCGCCGACTACGCCATCCTGACCGCGACCGTGGACCGGGGCCGGCTCGGGCGGGCCTATGGCGTGCACGCCTTCACCGGCAATCTCGGCTTCGCCATCGCGCCGGTCTTCATGGTGACGGTGTCCGAGCTGTGGCACTGGCGCGCGGCGTTCGTGGCGATCGGCGCGATCGGCCTGCTCGTCGCCGTGGTGCTGCTGCTCTACGGCGACCTGCTGCGCCAGGACCGGCGCCGCGGCGACGCGGACGGAGCGCAGGCGCCGGTCGGGACGAAGGCGGGGCTGCGCTTCCTGATGAGCGCCCCGATCCTGATGTGCTTCGCCTTCTTCGTGTTCCAGATGGCGGGGTCGGGCGGGCTCCGCACCTTCACCGTGGCGGCGCTCGACCGGCTGTTCGAGACCCCGCTCGCGGTGGTCAATACCGCGCTCTTCGGGCTGCTGGTGGGGAGCGCGATCGGCACGCTGGTCGGCGCGCAATACGCCGACCGGGTGGGACCCCGGATCGGCACCGCCGTCATGACCCTCGGCCCGGCGGCGCTGCTGATCGTCCTGGTGGGGGCGGTGCCGATGCCCTTCATCCTGCTCACCGCGGCGCTCGCCGCGGTCGGGTTCGGGGTGGGCTTCCTGATGCCGTCCCGCGACCTTCTGCTGCAATCGGTCACGCCGGACGGCGCGATGGGCCGGGTGATGGGATTCGCCTCCAGCGGCGCCAATTTCGCGGGCGGTCTGGTCCCCATCCTCTTCGGCTGGCTGCTGGACAATTTCGACTCGCGATGGATTTTCTGGATCACCGCGGCCTTCGTCGTCATGGCGCTGCTGACGTTCTCCACGGTCAAGGGGCGCTACGCCGGATGAGCGCGCCAGCCGCAAGCCCGGGTCACTCCGCCCGCGTGATCTCGCTGATCGGCGCGGCCCATCTGATGAGCCACATCTACCAATACGCCTTGCCGCCGCTGTTCCCGCTGCTGGCCGTCGACCTCGACGTGAGCTACACCGCGCTCGGCTTTCTGGTCAGCGTGTTCAGCATCGCGGCCGTCATCGGTCAGGTGCCGATGGGGTTCGTGGTCGACCGCATCGGCGGCGGCAAGGTCCTTGTCGCGGGCCTCGTCGTCCAGGGTGCGGCGATCGCCGCGGTCGCGGCGACGACCTCCTACTGGCAGCTTCTTCTGGTCGTCGGCATCGCCGGGCTCGCCCATTCGGTCTATCACCCGGCCGACTACGCGATCCTGTCCCGGGCGGTGCCGGAAGGACGGCTGGGGCGGGCCTACACGCTCCATTCGTTCAGCGGCAATGTCGGGACCGCCATCGCGCCTTTGGCGATGGTCGGCCTCGCCGCGTTCTGGGACTGGCGCGCGGCCTGCCTCCTCATCGGCCTGCTCGGAGTAGCGATCGCGCTGATACTGGTCCCGTTCGGCCGCACGCTGCGCGGCGAGGACGCGGCGGAAGGCAGCTCGCCGGGCAGCGCGCCGAACCCGCGCGGCGGCAACCCGGGGACGGGTTTGCGGGCGGGCGCGTCCCTCCTTCTGAGCGTGCCCATCCTGCTTTGCTTCCTGTTCTTCGTCATCCTCAACACCGCATTCACCGGCGTCCGGGTCTTCGCGCCCTCGGCGCTGGTCGAGATGTACGCCGCCCCCCTCGCCACCGCGAACGGGGCGCTTACCGGGTTCATCGTCGGCGGCGCGATCGGCATTCTGGCCGGCGGCGTGATCGCCGACCGGCTCGGAGCGCGCAGCCTGACGGCGGTGATCGGGCTGGTCGGCGCGGGCGCGCTGCTGATCGTCGTTGGCGAGGTGTCGATGCCGGTGGCCGCGATCGTCGGCGTGCTGACGCTGGCCGGCTTCCTGCGCGGGATCGTGCAGGGCACGCGCGACCTGATGGTCTACGCCGCGACCCCGGCGGGCGCGCACGGCAAGGTGTTCGGCTTCGTCTCCACCGGCGGGCATCTCGGCACCGCGGTCATGCCGCTGGTCTTCGGCTGGATCATCGACGCCGGGCGGCCGGAGCTGGTTTTCCTGATCGGCGGCATCCTGGCCCTGGCCGCACTGGCGACGTTCGTCACCGTGAAGCGCGGAATCGTCCGCTAACCGGATCGCTTGCCGCGCCGGCCCGGAGACCGCAAACTTCGCCGCGATGGCGAGTGTCAAAGCGAAAAAGAAGAAGATGCACCTGGCCCAGTTCCTGGTGCACGGGCCGACCTATCACAGCCTGGCGATGTGGCGGCATCCGAAGACCGCCGAGGCGGGCTATGCGTGGGACCGTCCGGAGCTCTACCAGCACATCGCCCGGGTCTGCGAGCGCGGCCGTTTCGACACCGTGTTCTTCGCCGATCTCAACTACATCGCCGACACCTATACCGGCAGCCTCGGCCCGGCGCTGCGCAGCGCCGCCCAGGCGCCGGAGCACGACCCGATCCCGCTGCTCTCCTACATCGCCGCCGTCACCGAGCATATCGGCGTCGCCGCGACCTTCTCGGTGAGCCACGCCCACCCGTTCTATGCCGCGAGGCTGTGGGCGACGCTCGACCATCTGACGCGGGGCCGCGCGGGCTGGAACGTGGTGACCTCGCTCAACAGCAACCAGGCCGCGAATTACGGCGAGGAGCGCCAGCCCGCCGACCTCCGCTACGACCGGGCGCATGAGTTCATGGAGGTGTGCCGCAGGCTCTGGGACTCGTGGGACGCGGACGCCGTGGCGATGGACCGCGAGCGGGCGGTGTTCGCCGACCCCGCCAAGGTGCGGCGCATCGAATACGAGGGCCGGTTCTTCAAATCGCGCGGCCCGCTCAACGTCACGCGCTCACCGCAACACGGCCCGGCGATCCTGCAGGCCGGCACCTCGGCCAAGGGGCGGGATTTCGCGGCCAGATACGCCGATGCGATCTTCGCGATCCAGCCCCGCGCGGCGGACGCGGCGGCCTATTACGCCTCGATCAAGGGGCAGATGTCGGATCTCGGCCGCGACCCCGACGCGTGCAAGATCCTCTACGGCATGCAGCCGATCATCGGCGGGACAGAATCGGAAGCGCGCGAGCGCCAGGAGGAGCACAACGCCCTGGTGCCGTTCGAGGGGGGGATGGCGATCCTGTCGGCGCATCTCGACTTCGACCTGTCCAGGCTGCCCCCCGATGCGATCATGGCCGACCGCCCCGAGCCCGAGCTCGACCGCTTCCGCACCCGTTTCCGCAAGCCGGACGGCACGCCGATGACCGTGGCCGAGGTGGCGGCGCGGCACGGGCAGAGCGTCGGCCTGCCGCAATTCGTCGGCACCCCTGTCGGCGTCGCCGACCGGATGGAGGCGTTCCTCGACGAGGTCGGCGGCGACGGCTTCATGCTGTCGCCCACCCATACCCCGGGCGCGATCGAGGAGTTCGTCGAGCTGGTGGTGCCGGAGCTGCAACGCCGCGGCCTGCTGCGCCGGGAATACCAGGGCCGCACCCAGCGGGAGATCCTCCGCGAGCCGGATTGAGGGTGGAAATGCCGTAGCGAAGAGGCGGCCCGCCCTTCGATACGCCCGCCTGCGGCGGGCTACTCAGATCCTATGAGGCGAATCGGCGACCGGCGCTAGGGTGTCGTTGTCGTCAACCCTCATGAGGAGATCTGGGATGCCCCCGAGGAACGAGACCGCGGCGCCGGCCGGTAGCGAGCATAGCACGCTGTATGTTGCGATCGAGGTCAGCCGCAAGAGCTGGGTTATCGGGATCGAGAGCCCGTCGGGTGGGCGGATCGGCTTGCACACGCTGGGGGCCTCGGATACCGGCGGGCTGCGGGATCCGATCGAGCGCCATCGGGCCAAGGCGGAACGGGCTGTGGGCCGCGCGGTCGGCGTTCTGTGCTGTTACGAGGCGGGTTACGAAGGGTTCTGGCTGGCGCGCTGGCTGGATCATGAGATGTCGCTGGAGACGGTTGTCCTGGACCCTGCGAGCCTGTTGGTGAACCGCAAGGCGAAGCAGCGCAAGACCGACCGGATCGACGCCAGGAAGATGGTGCGCGCGCTTCTGGCCTATGACCGGGGCGATGCGGCGGTGTTGAGCCGGGTCCGGGTGCCGAGCGTTGCCGAGGAGGACCGCCGTCGTCCGCTTCGCGAGCGGCGTTGTCTGGTGAAGGAGCGCACGGCGCTGAGCAACCGGATCGGCGGTCTGTTGAAGCTGCACGGCATCTTCGACCTGGCGCCGCGCGTGCGGGGGTTCGCGACCAGGCTTGCCGAGGCGAAGACCGCCTGTGGCGCGGCGCTGCCGCCGCGCGCCCGGCGCGAGGTCGAACGGCTTGCCGAGCGGCTCGCCCTGGTTGCGCGTCGGATCGCCGAGGTCGAGGCCGAGCGCGACGCGGAGGTGCGCCGCGGCGAGGCCTTGGCGGCGGCGCCGGACTGCGCCGACGGCGCGGCGCGGGCGGCGGCCAAGATGGCGACGCTGGTCCGGCTCAAGGGGATCGGCCGCGACGGGCCGGGCTGGATCCGCGCCCAACTCGTCCAGATGGCATGGCGCTGGCTGCGCTTCCAGCCCGACAGCGCGCTCACCCGGTGGTATCGCGAACGCACCGCCGGCGGCGACCAACGCAGCCGCCGGGTGATGATCGCCGCGCTCGCCCGAAAGCTGCTGATCGCGCTGTGGCGCTTCGCCGAGACCGGGCTGGTGCCGTCAGGCGCCAGGCTCGCCTGAGCCCACACCCGGCCGGAC
Source organism: Alphaproteobacteria bacterium (assembly GCA_965205995.1). Lineage (GTDB taxonomy): Bacteria > Pseudomonadota > Alphaproteobacteria > MPNO01 > MPNO01 > MPNO01. Next base: position 2,343,949 of record OZ242200.1, read on the forward strand.
CCCGGCCGGAACTGGGCCGGGCGGTGCGTGAGCGACCTCACCCTGGGCTGAAAGACGCCGATACTCAGAGAGCTCCCACCACCCGGAACGTTGCGCCCGCAGCAAGCGGGATCGGGGTACGGGGACGGCACTGCCCGAACCGACCGCATAAAAGGTGGAACCGCGTAACACGCGTGACCGAAGACCAAAACGTTCCGGCCCGGCAATGCAAGTCAAACCCGCAAACGCAAACCGAAACAGGAAAAACCGACATGACCTGAAACCCTAATCCCCCCCTTGACACAGAAAGCCTCATAAAAGGGTGAGGGATGGGTTTTGGGCGGCTAAAAACCCCCCTCATCCCGAGTAGGCCCGAAGGGCCTGCCCTGAGCCTGTCGAAGGGGCCGTATCGAGGGACCGCACCCCACCGGACCTTGACCCGCCTCGCCCCGATGGCGAAGTTGCGCCGCCGGCGAACGGGGTGGGAATGAAAGCGGCCGAATTCGACTATGTCCGGGCCGACAGCGTGGCGGGTGCGTGCGCGGCGCTGGCCGCCGCCGGGCCGGGCGAGGAGCACAAGATCATCGCCGGCGGGCAGACGCTGGTGCCGCTGATGGCGATGCGCCTGGCGCGCCCGACCTTGCTGGTCGACATCGACGGCATCGCCGGGCTCGACGGCATCGCGCGCGGCGACGGCGAAATCGCCATCGGCGCGATGACCCGCCAGCGCGCCGCCGAACTCTCCCCGCCGATCCGCGACGAGCTTCCCTTGCTCGCCAAGGCGCTGCGCTTCGTCGGCCATCTGCAGACCCGCAACCGGGGAACCGTCGGCGGCAGCCTGGTTCACGGCGACCCCGCCGCCGAGATACCGCTGGTCGCGGTCGCCCTGGACGCCGAATTGGAGGCGGAAGGCACCAAGGGCCGGCGCACTTATCCCGCCGACGGCTTCTTCGAGGCGCCGATGGTCACCGCCATCGGCGCCGACGAATGCCTGACCGGCGCCCGGTTCCCGGTGTGGACCGGGGCAAGGCTCGGCACCGGGTTCCAGGAAATCGCCTCGCGCCGGGGGGATTTCGCCATCGTCGCGGCGGCGGCGCAGCTTGCGCTCGACGGCGACGGGCGGTGTGCGCGGATCGCGGCCGCGCTCGGCGGCGTCGCGCCGCGGCCGGTCAGGATCGCCGCGCTGGAGAGCGCGCTCGTCGGCAGCGCGCTGGAGGACGGCGATATCGAGGCGGCGCTTGCATCCGTCGACGCGGCGATCGAGCCCGATGACGATCTGCACGCGAGTGCCGCCTATCGCGGCCGCGTCGCCCGGGTGCTGCTCGGCCGCGCGATCCGCGAAGCGCGCGCGGAGGCCCTGGCATGACCATGGACATCGCGGTCACGGTCAACGGCCAGGTCCGGCGCGCGAGCGCGATGCCGCGGATGACGCTGGTCGATCTGCTGCGCGACGTGCTGGGGCTGACCGGCACCCATATCGGCTGCGAGCACGGGGTCTGCGGCGCGTGTTCGATCCTGCTCGACGGCGTGCCGGTCCGGTCCTGCCTGATCTTCGCCGTCCAGGCCGACGGCCACGCGGTGACCACGGTCGAGGGGCTGGCCGGGGGTGCCGGCGAGATCGGCGACTTGCAGGACGCGTTCTGGGAGTGCCACGCGATGCAGTGCGGCTACTGCACGCCGGGCATGCTGATCGCGGGCCACGCGCTGCTGGCGGAGAACCCGGCGCCGGACACCGGCGAGATCCGCGAGGCGATCTCCGGCAATCTCTGCCGCTGCACCGGCTACACCCAGATCGTCGAGGCGATCGCGCTCTGCGCCGCGAAGCGAAGCGGGGAGGACGGGCGGTGAACCGGCACGGCTCCAACTACCGCTATGTTTCGCGCAAGCGCCGCACCAAGGAGGACAGGCGCTTCATCACCGGCTCCGGGCGCTTCGCCGCCGATATCGCGGTGCCCGGGATGAAGCATGTCGCCCTGGTGGCGAGCCCGCATCCGCGCGCCCATATCCGCGCCATCGATGCGAGCCGCGCGCTGGAGAGCCCGGGCGTGCATGCGGTGCTGACCGGGGACGAGCTCGCCGCCGAAACCGCGCCTTTGTTCAACGGGCTCGACATCCCCGAGGTGAAATGGTTCCCGCTCGCCGTCGGGATGACCCGCTATGCCGGCGAATGGGTCGCCGCCGTGGTCGCCGATTCGCGCTATCTGGCGGAAGACGCGGCCGAGCTGGTCGAAATCGACTACGAGCCGCTGCCGGCCGCGGTCGACATCGAATCCCTGCTGCAGCCCGATTCGCCGCTGGTCCATCCCGGCCACGGCAGCAACGTGCTGCTGCGCAAGACTTTCGAGTGGGGGCCGGTGGCGGAGGATTTCGCCAGGGCCGAGCAGACGCTCACCTACCGCGCGCGCTGGGGGCGCTCGTCGACGGTGCCGATCGAGACCTTCGGCGTGGTCTCCGCATGGGATCCGGTGCGCGAGATCCTCGACGTCTGGGCGTCGATCCAGATGCCCAACTACCAGGAGCAGATCGCCAGCGCGCTCCGGATCCCGACCAATTCGATCCGCGTCCACAACGACGTCGACGTGGGCGGCAGCTACGGCGTCAAGCGCGGCATCAAGCATACCGTGATCGTGGGCTATCTCGCCCGCAGGCTCGGCATGCCGGTGCGGCTGATCGAGGACCGGCTCGACAACATGTCGGGCGGCGACGCGCACGGGCCGGACCGGCTGTTCGACGTGACGCTGGCCTTCGACGGCGACGGCACGATCCGCTCGATGAAACTGCGCGCGATCGACGATGTCGGCGCCTATCCCGGGCGCGGGCCGCTCCAGCTCGGCAAGCCGATCACCGCCCTGGTCGGCCCCTACCGGCTGTCGAGCGTCGAATACGAGGCGATCTCGGTGACCTCCAACAAGACCGGCCAGGTGCCGGTGCGCGGCTTCGGCCAGTCGCCCACCAACTTCATGATCGAGACCGGGATCGACCTCGTCGCGCGCCGTCTCGGCATCGACCGGATCGAGCTCCGCCGGCGCAACCTGATCGCGAGCGAGGAGTTCCCCTGGCGCATCCCGACCGGCACCGAATACGACTCGGGCGACTACCACGCGGTGCTGGAGAAGGCGCTCGGCCTCGCCGACTACGATTCGCTGGTGGCGCGGCGCGACGCCGCGCGCAAGGCCGGGAGGCTGGCGGGGATCGGAATCGCCACCTGCCTCGAGCCCGGCGGCGGCAACAACATCTTCGAGCAGCTCCTGAACGAGAAGCTGGAGGTCACCACCTTCGTCGAATCCTGCCTGATGCGGGTAGACCCGCACGGCCACGTCACCGCGGTGATGTCGACCACCACCTCGGGCCAGGGGCACGAGACCCTGATCGCCACCATCGCCGGCGAGGAGCTGGAGCGCGACCCCGACAGCATCCGCGTCACCCATGCCGATTCGCTGGAGGCGCTGCCGACGCGGAGCCCGGTGGCGAGCCGGATGGCGATCGTGCTCGGCAGCGCGACCTCGGAGGCGGCGCGCAAGATCAGGGCCAAAATGGTGAAGATCGCCGCGCACAATCTCGCGGTGGCCGAGGATCTTGTGGAGTACCAGGCGGGGATTTTCTTCGTCCGCGGCGACCCCGCGCGCAAGCTCTCCTGGGAGGAGATCGCGGGCATCGCGCACCGCCAGTTCCACCGCCTGCCGCCCGGCACCGAGCCCTGCCTCCAGGAATTCTCGGTGCTCCAGGTGCCGGGCGCCACGGGCCAGCTCCCCAACGAGAAGAAGGAGATCCAGCTCTACCCCTGCTTCTCCTTCCAGGCGCATATCCCCTATGTCGAGATCGACCCCGGCACCGGCAAGGTGGAAATCCTCGACTACGCGATCGGCCACGATTGCGGCACCGTGATCAACCCCGACATCGTGCGCGGCATGATCATCGGCGGGCTCGCGCACGGCATCGGCGCGGCGCTCTACGAGAAATTCGCCTATGACGAGACCGGGCAGTTCCTCGCCGGCTCCTTCGTCGACTATTTGCTGCCGTCGGCGCACGAGATCCCCATGGTCCGCGACGTCGAGCACTGCACGCCGTCGCCGAAGACCTCGCTCGGCCAGAAGGGCTCCGGCGAGGGCGGCTATCTCGGCGCGCCGGCGGCGGTAGCCAGCGCGGTCAACGACGCGCTGGCGCCGCTCGGCATCTCGCTCACCGAGCTGCCGATGCGGCTCTCGGACATCGAGGCCGCGATCCACCGCAAACAGGAGCAGACCGGATGATCATCGACACCCACTCGCACCACGTCCCGGAAGCGATGCTGGACGATCTGGTGAGCGGCAAGGCGTCCTTCCCCTCGGTCGAGCTCCTCGCCGAGGACGGCAAGCACCGCCTCGCCTTCGCCGGCGGCACGCCGACCCGGCCGGTGATGCAAGGGCTGCGCAGGGTCGAGCCGAGGCTCGCCTGGATGGAAGAGCAATCGGTCGACTTCCAGGTCTGCGCCGGCTGGCTCGATTCCTTCGGCTACTCCATCCCGGCCGAGGAGGGGCTCGCCTGGAGCCGCTTCGTGAACGCGCATCTGAAGCGCGCGGCGGACGACAATGACGGCTTGCTGCCGCTCGCAACGGTGCCCTTGCAGGACGGCGAGACCGCCGCCCGGGCGCTGGAGGAGGCGATGGGGCAAGGGTTTTCCGGCGCCATGATCGGCACCCAGCCCAAGGGCGGCTCGGGCAAGCTCGACGATCCCGGGCTGGATGCGTTCTGGCAGGCGGCCTCCGATCTCGGCGCGACCCTCTACCTCCACCCGATGTTCGGCAGCGACGACGACCGGCTGCACGATTTCGGCATGATGAACGCGGTCGGCCGCGTCACCGACGAGACCATCGCGGTGGCGCGGCTGCTCTATGCCGGGCACATGTTCCGCTTCCCCGGCATGAACCTCGTCCTTTCGCTCGGCGGCGCGGCCCTGCCCTTCGTGCTCGGGCGGATCTGCAAGAACTACGAGGAGGACGATTCCCTCCGATACGACCCGCGCGAGGGGCTCAAGCGGATGTATTTCGACTCGATCGTCTACGACCCGCCGGCGCTGCGCTATTTGATCGACCTGGTGGGCGCCGACCGGGTGGTGCTGGGATCGGACTACCCGTTCTCGATCGGCGACCTCACCCCGTCGCGCGTGGTCCGCGACTCCAATCTGGACGAGGCGGCGACCAAGGCTATTCTGGGCGGAACCGCCGCGCGGCTGTTCGGCGTGGGGAGCGCTTGAGGAGCAAGGACATGGCTGAGCTTTCATCGCTGTCGCGGTCGCTCGCGGCGCTGCTGGTCGAACGGGGGGAGACGGTGGCGGTCTCGGAATCGGCCGCCGGCGGGCTGATTTCCGCCTCGCTGCTCTCGATCCCCGGCGCGTCGGCCTATTTCATGGGCGGCGGGGTGGTCTACACACGGGATGCGAGGCGCGCGATCCTCCGCTTCTCGGAGACAGACGCGCTCCAGCCCGGCTCGACCGAGGCCTACGCGCTGGCCGCCGCGCGGTCGATCCGCGAGCTACTGGGCACCAGTTGGTCGCTCGCCGAAAGCGGCGCCTCCGGCCCCACCGGCAACAGCTATGGCGACGCGCCGGGCCATTGCTGTTTCGCGGTCTCCGGCCCGGTCGAGCGGACCCTCACCATCGAGACCGCCGATTCCGACCGGGAGGCCAATATGTGGGCCTTCGCCAAGGCGGCGCTCGACCTGCTGGAAGAGACCCTGCGCGGCCATGGCTGACGCGGTGACGGTCTACGGGCTCGGCAATTGCGACACCTGCCGCGCGGCGCGCAAATGGCTCGGCGGGAAGGGCATTGCCCACCGCTTCCACGACTTCGCGGCCGAGGGCATCGACGCGGCGACGGTCGCAGGCTGGCTCGCCGAGCACGGCGCGGAGACGCTGATCAACCGGCGCAGCCGGACCTGGCGCGAGCTGCCCGAGGCGGAGCGCGACATCTCCGACCCGGATGCGGCGGCAGCGCTGGCCGCGGCCCATCCCAAGCTGGTCAAGCGCCCGGTATTCGATCTCGGCGAACGATCCCTGGTCGGCTTCGGCGCGGATACCCGCGCCGCCATCGAGGCCGGGCAGGAGTAGTCGGCGCGTTCCGCCGCTTGACACAACGTACCGTCGGTCGTTACGTTGATCCGTGATCAGGAGCTTTGCCGACAAGCGCGCCGCCGCGGTCTTCGCCGGCCTTGCGGTTCGGGACCTGCCGGCGTCGATCCAACAACGTGCTCGGACCAAACTCCTGATGATCGACGCGGCGGGCCGGCTCGACGATCTGCGCGCGCCGCCCGGTAATCGCCTGGAGGCTCTGCGAGGCGGTCGCCGGGGGCAGCACAGCATTCGCGTCAACGACCGATGGCGGATCTGTTTCGTCTGGCGCGACGGGTCGGCCTGGAATGTCGAGGTGGTCGACTACCATTGAAAGGCGGCATCGCCATGTCTATCGAACGAGAGGAGCTGGACAGGGGGCGGATCGATTTCTCGGATGTCGTGTCGGGGCGGCGGCTGGCGCCGGTTCACCCCGGCACGGTCCTGCGCGACGAGTTCCTGACGCCCATGGCGCTCAGCGTGTATCGGCTTGCCCGGGCGATCGGGGTTTCGCGGCCGCGGCTGAACGACATCGTGCTCGGCCGGCGGCGCGTGACGGTCGACACCGCGCTGCGCCTCGGACGCTATTTCGGCACGGCGCCGGAGTTCTGGATGAATCTTCAGACCCGCTACGACCTCGACGTCGCCGAACCCACGCTGCGTCGCGAGATCGAACGACAGATCGAGCCCCACGCCGCATGACGGGAGACGGCGGCGCGTCCCTCGATACGCCTGCATCGTCATATCGACCGGAGCCGTGCGCAGCACGGCGGAGCGGAGATATCCTGCCGGCACGCCGCTGGATCAGGGCTGGCAGATTTCTCCGCTCCGCGCCTTCGGCGCTCCGGTCGAAATGACGGGTGGGGAGTGCTTCGGAGCGAAGGGTTCCACCGGAATCGCATGCGCTCCAGCCCAGAAATTACGTTAAATAATAAAATTTCTTGACATGGGACATGATTTATAGTAAATTTCGCACACTTCCAACAAAGGGCGCCGAAGGTTTCGGCGCCCTTTTTCGTTCGAAGCGGAGAACGCCATGAACGATCCGGGGCTGGGGCGCCTCGCGCCCGTCGACATCGAAACCGTCTGGGACAGCGAGCCGGCGGGGTTCACCCCGTGGCTCACCGAGCCGGACAACCTCGCCAGCCTGGGCAACGCCCTCGGGCTCCAGCTGGAGCTCGAAGCGCGGGAAATGGCGGTCGGGCCGTTTCGCGCGGACATCGTCTGCCGGGAGACCCGCAGCGGCGCGCGGGTGCTGATCGAGAACCAGCTCGGCCGGAGCGACCACGGTCATCTGGGCCAGACCTTCACCTACGCCGCCGGTCTCGATGCCGCCGCCGTCGTCTGGCTCGCCAGGCGCTTCACCGAAGAACACCGCGCGGCGCTGGACTGGCTGAACCGGATCGCGGGCGGGAAAGTCCGCTTCTTCGGCCTGGAAATCGAGCTGTGGAGGATCGACGATTCGCGCGCCGCGCCCAGGTTCAACATCGTCGCCAGTCCGACTTGCGGCGGGGTGTTGCCGAGCCCCCGGGCGACGGCAACGGGCCGAGCCCGGAAGCGCATCTTCGGGCAAAGGGAATATTGGAGCGAGGTCCTGGAAAAGCTGGACTCCGCGGGCGGGCCGGTCACCGGAAACCGCAGACCGTCCGGCACACGCCGAATGGTCTTCCGCATCGGTCGCCGCGGGTTCGATATCACCGCGTCGACCACTGCGGTGAGGCGTCATGTTCGCGTGCATCTCTACATTTCGGGCGAGGAGGCAAAGAAGCGCCTCGGCCTTCTCGAACGGCAAAAGGAGGACATCGAGCGGGAGCTCGGCTATCCGCTCGAATGGGAAGCGTTGCCACGGGCGCGCGACTGCCAGATTTCGCGATATCTCTACGGCGCCGACCCGGAGGACGAATCCGACTGGCCCCGGCAGCACGAATGGCTCGTCAGGCGGATCAACGAGATACACCGGGTCTTTTACCGTCGGATCGAGGCGTTGTGAGGGGGCAGCGTCCCTCGATACGTCGCTGGGGGGCCTGCTCGGGATGAGGGCCCAATTTGGCATCTCCCTCATCCTGAGTAGCCCCGGACTTGATCCGGGGCGTATCGAAGGACGCGGCCCGCCCCACCGAGCGGGGGCCCGGGCTTGACGCGGCGGGGCCATCCGCGCGAGAAAGCCGCGCCGCGCAAGGGAGGCGACACGAGTTGACCGAGCCGCTCTGGACCCCGTCCGAGGAACGCGTCCGGGACGCCAACCTCACCCGCTTTCGGGCGGTGCTGGAGGAGCGGCGCGGGCTGGCGTTCGCGGACTACCCCGCGCTGCATCGCTGGTCGGTCGAGAACCGCGAGGCGTTCTGGACCGAAACCTGGGATTTCGCGGGCGTCATCGCGGAGACCCGCGGCGAGACCGTGCTGGCCGACGCAGACCGCATGCCGGGCGCGCGCTGGTTCCCCGACGCCAGGCTCAATTTTGCGGAAAACCTGCTGCGCCGGCGGGATTCGGGCCCGGCGTTGATCTTCCGGGGCGAGGACCGGGTTCGGCGGACGGTCGGCCGCGCCGAGCTTCACGACCTGGTATCCCGGCTCGCCCGGGCGTTCGAGGCGGCGGGACTCGGCCCGGGCGACCGGGTGGCGGGATATTTGCCCAATATTCCCGAGGCGATCGCGGCGATGCTGGCCGCGTCCGCCATCGGCGCCGTCTGGTCGTCATGCTCGCCCGATTTCGGCGTGGGCGGCATGCTCGACCGGTTCGGCCAGATCGAGCCCAGGCTGCTGATAACCGCCGACGGCTACACCTATAACGGCAAGCCGATCGATTCGCTGGGCCGGGTCCGCGAGGCGCTCGACCGCCTGCCCTCGGTGGAACGCGTCGTCGTGATCCCCTATCTGGACGAAGACCCCGATCTCGACGCACTCCCGCTGGCCAGGACGCTCGAAGACACCATAGCCCCCTACCCCGCCGGCGAGATCGCCTTCCGCCAGCTCCCGTTCAACCACCCGCTCTACATCCTCTACTCGTCGGGGACGACCGGCATCCCCAAATGCATCGTCCACGGCGCCGGCGGCACGCTGTTGCAGCATCTGAAGGAGCATGTGCTGCATACCGACGTCAAACCGGACGACCGGGTGTTCTATGCGACGACGCTCGGCTGGATGATGTGGAACTGGCTCGCCTCCACCCTCGCCGCCGGGGCGACCGCCCTGCTCTATGACGGCTCGGTCTCGCATCCCGGGATGGGGGCGCTGTTCGACTTCGCCGACGAGAGCGGGATGACCCATTTCGGGACCTCGGCGAAATATATCGACGCGGTGAAGAAATCGGGCCTCGCCCCGGCGGCGAGCCACGACCTCGGGACGCTGCGCGCGATGATGTCGACCGGCTCGCCGCTGGTGCCCGAGAGCTTCGATTTCGTCTACCGGTCGATCAAGGCGGATCTCTGCCTGTCGTCGATCTCGGGCGGCACCGACATCGTCTCCTGCTTCGTCCTCGGCAACCCGACGGCGCCGGTGAGAAGGGGCGAGATCCAGGCCTTCGGCCTCGGCATGGACATCCGCGTGTTCGACGACACGGGCCGCGCGGTGACCGGCGAGAAGGGCGAGCTGGTCTGCGCGAGCCCGTTCCCGGCGATGCCGGTGATGTTCTGGAACGACGCGGGCGGCGCGCGCTACCGGGCGGCCTATTTCGAGCGGTTCCCGGGAATCTGGTGCCACGGCGACTACGCCGAAATCACCGAGCACCAGGGGATGGTCATCTACGGAAGGTCGGATGCGGTGCTCAACCCGGGCGGGGTGAGGATCGGCACGGCCGAGATCTACCGCCAGGTCGAGCAGCTCGACGAAATCGAGGAAGGGCTCGCCATCGGCCAGCAATGGCAGGGCGACGTGCGGGTGGTTCTGTTCGTCAAGCTCGCCCCCGGCCGCGCGCTGGACGGCGCGCTGACGAACCGGATCCGGGACCGCGTCCGCGCCGGCGCGTCGCCGCGCCACGTGCCGGCGCGGGTCGTCGCGGTGCCCGACATCCCGCGCACCAAGAGCGGCAAGATCGTCGAGCTCGCCGTGCGCTCGATCGTCCACGGCGAGGCGGTGAGGAACATCGAGGCGCTCGCCAACCCGGAGGCGCTGGACCATTTTCGCGACCGGGACGAGCTCGCGAGTTGACGGGAGGACAGTATGGGCAAGGACTACAAGGCGCTCGCCGGCGAGGTCGATGCGCGGGCGGGCACTCTGTTCCGCGCGGCGCCGGAGCAGATGCGCGCGTTCCGCGGGCTGATGGGGGCGGCGTCGAAGGACGGCGCGCTGGATGCGAAGACCAAGGAGCTGATGGCGCTCGCCATCGCCATCGTCACCCATTGCGAGGGCTGCATCGTGTTCCACGTGCGCGCGGCGCTCAAGCACGGGGCGGCGCGCGAGGAGGTGGCCGACACGATCGGCGTGGCGATCGAGATGGGCGGCGGCCCGGCGGCGGTCTACGGCGCCGAGGCGCTGGCCGCCTTCGACCAGTTCCAGGCCGGGTGAGATGGAAGACGCGCGCGCCGACATCGACCGCCTCGCCGGGCTGATCGCAGAGGCGCGCCGGGCGGTGGTGTTCACCGGCGCCGGTATCTCGACCGAATCGGGCATCCCCGATTTCCGCAGCCCGACCGGCATCTGGTCGCAGACCACGCCGATCTATTACGACGAGTTCATCGCCTCGGAGGAGGCGCGCATCGAGGCCTGGCGCCGCAAGTTCCTGATCGACCGCGACATCACGGACGCCTCGCCCAATCGCGGCCACCGGGCGGTGGCCAAGCTGGTCCGGCTGGGCAAGGTCGCCAGCGTGATCACCCAGAACATCGACAATCTGCACCAGGAGTCCGGCGTGCCGGCGGCGCAGGTGATCGAGCTCCACGGCAATGGCAGCTACGCCAAATGCGTGACCTGCGAGACCCGCTACGAGCTCGCCCCGATCAGGCAGGCGTTCGAGCGCGACGGCGCGCCGCCGGCCTGCGAGCTGTGCGCCGCCCCGGTGAAGACGGCGACGATCTCCTTCGGCCAGGCGATGCCCGAGAAGGAGATGAAGCGGGCGCGGCGCGAGACGCTGGCCTGCGATTTGTTCCTCGCCATCGGCTCGTCGCTGGTGGTCTACCCGGCGGCCGGCTTCCCGGTGCTGGCCAAGGAATCCGGCGCGACGCTGGTGATCCTCAACCGGGAGGCGACCGACCTCGACTCCATCGCCGATTTCGTCGTCAACCGCGAAATCGGCCCAACTTTGGGCGAGGCGGCGAACGTGAACTGAGGGGGGCGACGATGCGGCGGTCGAAGCGACTGCCATGGGCCGGTCCTGCCGTCGCACTCGTCATGATCGTGCCTAAACGCCTCCCGTGGCCCAAGAGCCCTCCGTTCATGGGCAGGAATGGACCTGGGTCGAGTGCTTGACCGGAGAACGATTTCCTAAGGGATGAGCACGCCCAGACGCTGGCATACCATATGGGCGTAGCTTTCCACGGTTCCCGTCGCCACGTCGACGAAGTCCGCAAAGCCGAGCTCCTCGCCCTCAAGCCCATCCAAATGGTACTGAATCTCTTTTCTATCCCTTCTCAGTTCGGGATGGTTGAGATTCAAGGTCCCGATCATCTCTTTGGCTGCGGCGCCTCCCGTTTTCCCAGGCATGATTTCACCGGTCAGGGAGAAGCTAAACCTGTTGGTACAAGTCGGGTATTCCGGTTCGACGAAAAGGCGCTTATGGAACCAGTCGTCCTTCGCGGTCCCGCATGTCTGCGACCGGTTTCCCTTTGCGTCTTCTTGTCCGCAACTGAGAAACAGATTTGCGAGACAGGTGCCGAGCTCCGGACATACACTTTGCGGGCGAAAATGCTCGACGTGGAACGATACGCCCGGACTCGAAAAATCGAGCTTGCGTCCGCAATAGACGCAAAGACGGCGCTGCGCCGCCGCCAAGGCGTCCACGACGGGCTGCCGTACGTCTCCAGGGAAGGGATAGGATGGTTTCCAGTCCGCAGTTTCCAGCGCAACCAATCCAACAGGGCTTGAGGCTTGGTCTTCGCGTGACTCCCTCTCATTTATCGTCCCGCAACTTTCTTAGTCTTTTCCTTAGTACCAAGAGGGTCGGCGGGTCACCTTCGATTTCGCTTTCAATGCTGGTGAGCCGTGCCTCGGCAGTGGCGAGGTCTCTTCGATCCATGGCCAAGTTGAACTCGTCGACCAAGCGATCAATGGGCGGATATCGCTCCCGGGCATGGAAAACGCCTTCCAATAAGTAGTTGCTCGTGCGGCCCTTTGTATTCTTCGGTACGCCAACTTCGGTATGCCCCGACGGGTCCTGATTTATTACACGCACGTTCTTGCTATGAAGACTGGAAATCACTTGGGGTGAATGGGTGGTTATGATGATTTGGCAACCCTTGAATACCGTCGCGAGGGCCGGTGCAATCTGGCTTTGCCAGGCGGGATGCAGGTTGAGTTCGATTTCATCGATCAACACAATCGCCGGAATTTGTTCCAGCGCGCTTCGGGTGCGAACACTTGCAAGCGGCGCGCAAGATCGGCGAGAGACTGACATGTATCGCCGCTTGAGCCGTGGACGAAAAGGATATTCCGCTGAATCCGTCAATCTTGGTCACTAGACTTCGAATTGCTTGAAGCTGTGGATCGCGATAATTGGGATTCTGGTCCCGAACGATACGAGCTTCTTCTGCGTCCCGGTCGTCCCACCATGTTTCCAGATCGCCGATCGCCCTCAGATCCTCGTCAAGCGACAAATCCTGAATAGCTTCCGGATCAAACGTGCGGTCGGATTTACCAACTGCTCGGCGGTTTCTTGTCTCGAACCCTCTGCTCTGCCGATAGTAAATAAAGCGTGGTTGACATTGGATTGCGTCCGACCATTTTGTAAGCCGATCCGAATGCTTATAATGAGCTCTGTCCGTTTCGGTACTAAAAGTTATGTTCAATGAATCAGAACCTTCCGAAGCCGACAATTCCTCCTCAAAATCGAATGTCAAACCGAGAGCGAAAGCCGAGGTTCCAAAGCGAACATCCCGAGCGGAAAGCTCTCGATTCATGCTCCGACGTCTTCCTAACTTCAGATGGCTTCGAATCAATCGTGCGAACTCTCCCAATGCATCCAGGATAGATGTCTTTCCGGCGCCGTTTCGACCGACGATGACGGTCAGGTCTGGCTCGAAGTCGATGCGAAGTTCCGGAGTGCCCCGAAAATCCTCCATGGACAGGAACTTGAATCGCATGGCCGTACTCCCATGTGGCGGTCGCTGGCGGGTCGGCGAGAAATGTTTACGTCAAGCGCTCCAAGAAATCCATATTAGCACGCCATTGTGGCGAAAAATCGGGGCGTCTTTTCGAAAAGACGTGCTTCTTTGGAAGATTCGTTGCCTGTGGGGCGCAGCATCTAAGTTGCCAGGCGATGCCCGAGAAGGAGATGAAGCGGGCGCGGCGCGAGACGCTGGCCTGCGACCTGTTCCTCGCCATCGGCTCGTCGCTGGTGGTCTACCCGGCGGCGGGCTTCCCGGTGCTCGCCAAGGAATCGGGCGCGACGCTGGTGATCCTCAACCGGGAGGCGACCGACCTCGACTCCATCGCCGATTTCGTCATCAACCGCGAAATCGGCCCAACCCTGGGCGAAACGGCGAACGTGAACTGACGCGGCCCTTCGATACGCCCCTGCGGGGCTACTCAGGGTGAGGGTGTGGCGAGGGCGGCACCCCTGCGACACTTTGTCCAATCGACCCTTTCGCCGGCGCCTGTATGGTCCTCCATGCGGTTTCGTTGTCCAGGGAAGCCGCGATAGCCTCCCTGCTCTTGGACGTTTCCTCCCCCCTAGCGGCCGCCCCCCCGGGCGGCCGCTTCCTCTTTCGGCCCCCCTACCCCGCCGCCAAACTCAGCCCGAAATACCCCGCGGTCTCCGGCGGATGCTTGCTTGAGATCGACCTCATGCACCGAATAGACTCTGCCACGGACGGAGCCGTCAGGGAAACGGACAGCGGAGTAGCGCGTCCGCTCCACGGGGAGATTGCGGGGTATGAGGGACATCGGCGAGGTGCATCTCGTCGAGGCGGCACGCGACGACATTGCGCTCGTCCACGACATGACGCGTTTCTATCTCTACGACATCGCGCGCCAGATCGGCCCGCTCGACGAGTGGGTATCCAGCTTCGAATGGATGCGTGTAACCAAGGACTTCTCGTACGCGTGGGACGAGGGCAACCACTCGTTTCTGATCAAGGCCGATGGCCTCGTCGCGGGCTTCTGCCTGATTGACCGATACGCCCTGGTACCCGGCATCGACTGGAACATGAGCCAGTTCTTCGTCATGGGTCCTTGGGCCGGACACGGGGTGGGGCGGCGAGCAGCGAAGGCAGCCTTCGATCGGTTCCCGGGCCGCTGGCAGGTCATGCAGATCCCGGAGAATGAGGCTGCCGTGCTCTTTTGGCGCCGAATCATCGGCGCCTACTCGCGCGGTGCCTTCGAGGAGCAACTCGTCCCCGAACCGGACCGCGACAACGCGCTGCGCAATGTGATGACGTTCACCGCACCCGGACCACGAGTGTGACGGAGTATGGACAGCGCCGATCACGAGGAACGGATGGGAGGCTGCGCATCCGCAACCGCCCCGCATGTCGCCCCGGACGGAGCGCAGCGGAGATCCGGGGTCCAGGGACGCCGGGCGGGCCCCGGGTCAAGCCCGGGATGACAGCTGTGCGTCGGGAACGGACGGGCGCGCCCCTGCGACACTTTGTCCAATCGACCCTTTCGCCGGCGCCTGTATGGTCCCGCATGCGGTTTCGTTGTCCAAGGAAGCCGCGATGGCCTCCCTGCTCTTGGACGTTTCCTCCCCCCTAGCGGCCGCCCCCGGGCGGCCGCTTCTTCTTCCGGCCCCCCTACTCCGCCGCCTGGTTGTCCCTGATCGCCTGCTCGCGGTCATAGGCGCCGTAGGTCGGCTTGTAGCTCTTGTCGTCGAGGAACTGCTTGATGCCGTTGGCGTAGGCGTTCTCGCGGTCGCGCTGCTTGATCTCGGCGCCCTTGGCGGCGAGGTAGTCGAACGCCTGGTCGTCGTCCATCCTGCGCACCGCGCGGATCGCGTGCTTGGTCGCGCGCAGCACTTCGGCGTTCTTCTCCATCAGCTCGCGGGCAAGCGCCGCGGTCTCGTCCCGCAGCCGGGCGCGCGGATACGATTCGTTGACCAGCCCGATTTCCGCCGCGCGCCTGCCGTCGAGCGTGCGCCCGGTGCAGGCGTAGTACATCGCGTGGCGAAACAGGATCGTGTCGGTGAGCTTCTTCGACACCAGCCCGCCCGGCAGGATGCCCCAATTGACCTCTGAGAGGCCGAACAGCGCCTCGTCGGCGGCGATCGCGAAGTCGCAGCACAGCATCTGGGTGAAGCCGCCGCCGATGCAGTAGCCGTTGACCATCGCGATCGTCGGCTTGTTGAAGCCCATCAGGCGGCGGTTGCGCCAGCGCTCGCTCGCCTCGCCGGCGCGCTTGCGCCCCGCGGGATCGCCGTCGAGCCCACGGAAATACTCGCGCAGATCCTGGCCGGCGCAGAACGCCTCGCCGGCGCCGGTGAGGATCACCACCTCGATCTCCGCATCCGACTCGATCTCCGGCAGCACTGCGTCCATGTCGAAATGCATCTGCGGGTTCATCGCGTTGCGCTTCTCGGGCCGGTTCATGTAGAGCCAGCCGATTCCGTCGTCCTTCTCGACCTTGACGGTCCGGTAGCTGCCGATGGTCATGCGTCCTCTTCCCTGGTTGCGGCGGATTGCCGGGCCGGTTCGAGTTTACACTTTCCGGTGCCGCCGGCCCCGGTCTCTCCATCCGTCGCGCGAGGATGGATATCGCGGCGCAAGGCCCCGGCGATCGCCGCCACCATGGGGCCGAACGCCTTGTGCCGCGCCAGGTCGGGCACGATCTCCCGGACCGCCTCCTCGATCCCGGCCAGTCCCGGCGGGACGGGGCGGCCGGTGACGTCGAGAGCGCGGAGCGCGATCGGCACGAGACTGGCAAGCGCCATGTCGAGACACTGGCCGGCGCGGTCCTGCTTGGTCCATGCCAGGAACACCGGGCTCGCCACGTCGTTCTGGCCGAAACCTCCCGATTCGCTGCCGGGGAGCAATGTGGCCTGGGCGTAGAGGCGGGCTTCCTCCTCGTACCCGGTCTGGGCCATCGGCAAATAACCCATATAGGGGCGGCGGCCGTCGCCGCCGGGTTCGGGACAGTTGAGCTGGTCGGGAAGCAGCGAGACCGCGCCGTCCAGGAGTTTCGCGCCATGACGTCCGGCGAGAACGCAGAGATTGGCGCAGGCGGCGGTCAGGGCGTCCATGGCGAGCACCGCGTGCGGGTTGTGATAGCCGCCGGTCGACACGAAACGACCGAAGGGGTGGTCCTCGTCGAAATCGTCGATCCATACCGGGTTGTCGGTCACGGCCTGAAGCGACTCAGCCGCGATCTCGGCGGCCATGGTCGCGGCGCGCCGCGCCTGGCCCAGCATCCGCGGCACGATGCGGTAGCTGACCGGCGCCTGAAAGGGGCGCCGTTTCCCGCCATGGCCGCCGCCCACCAGTTCGCGAAGCCGGCCGAGCGCCCAGGAGTCGTGGGGGTTGTTCCAGTAATCGTCGAGCGCGGGGTCGAGATGGCCGAGCGGGGCGTTGAAGGCCTCGAAGGACAGCGCGAAGATCTGCGCCGCCAGATCGAAGCGGCTGTCGGCGACCAGCGCGGCATCGGTGACCAGGCCGGTGGCCGACGGCGATCCGTTGATCAGGCACAGCACGTCCTTGGCCGCCGGTTTCATTCTTTCCGCCAAATCGGTGAACAGGTGGCTCAGCGACAGGATCTCGCCCGCCCCGCCCTGACCCTGCGCCGGGACGGCCGGCATGCTGTCCTCGTCCAGCATGGCGGCGACAGCCAGGGCGATCTCCGGCGAAATCGCGGCATGTCCCTCCACGAAGTTGGCGAGCCGCGCGAGCACGATGGCGCGTACGACGCGTTCGGGCAGGGGATCGCCCCAGGATGCGGCGATGCGGGCCGGCGACGCGCTGGCCCATTGTTCGCGTTCCTCCGGCGTGAGCCTCTTGCGGGCGAACTGGCCGAAACCCGACGTCACGCCATAGATCGTTACCCCGGGGTCATGGTCGAGAATGCGTTCGATCCGGTCGCGGCCCTGTCGCATCGCCGCGAGCGCCGTGGCGCCGAGTTCGACGCCCTCGCCGTCCCAGGCCACCCGCCTGGCGGTTTCGAGCGTGAGATCGGCGCGGGTTTCCACGATTACCGTCACGATCCGGCGCCCTGGCGGACGAAGCCCATGACATCGGTCGGCGCGGGGGTTCGACTCCGGGCGTCGGGTCCGCCCATCTAGGCGACCCCCCGCGCCATGTCGCGAACGTCGTCGTAATCGGAGTCGGAAAGGCTCTCGCAACTCTCGATGAGCAGGCTGCCGCGCGCGCTCGCGAGATCGGGTGCATCGAGGGCGCGGCGCAACCCGTCGCGCAGGCGTGCGAGATCTTCCGCGCCGGTCCCGGCGCCGGTGAGGTAGGGCAGGCCGGCAGCCGCCGGCGACCGGCACAGGAGCTTCACCCCGGCCACCCGGTCCGGGGCATGCGACTCGAGCAGCGCGAAAGTCACGCAATCGACCGCGCACAGATCCGCCTCGCCCCGCCTGACCGCTTCGATGCTTGCCACATGGCTTCCGGTGACGCGTATGTCGCTGAAATCGGGCGCGGCGCCCGCCTCGCTCAAAGCGGCGCAGAGCGCGACCCAACCCGAATGCGAGTCGAAGCCGTTGATCGCCGCCCTGGCCGTGCTCAACTCCGCCACGCGGTGCCAATCCGTGTCTGCGCCGGCGAGCACCAGGCTTCGATAGCGCGGGCCGTCGCAACCCGGCGCCGCGTAGCACGGCGTGGCGATCAGCCGCACATGCCGGGCGAGTTCCCGCACATAATTGCGGCCGCAGGCCTGGCTGAACAGCAATCGCCGATCCTGCCAATGGGCGGTCGGATCGACCGGCGCGGTCAGGGTTTCCGGAACGTCGTCGATACCCGCGGCGGAAAATGCGCGGGCCAGCCCTGCCCACCAGGCCCGCGTGGCGGACCGAATCTCGGGCAGGTCGTACATCGGCAGGCTTGCGATTCGCATCGATGCGGTGCTCCCGGCCATCGCTACGCCGACGCGCCGACGGCGACTTCGCCGCGCAGCCGGCTCAGATAGCCGCCAGCCACGGCGGAATTGACCACGGCGGCGCGGACCAGATCGTCGAAATGACGGGTCAGGACGCGGATATGCTCTTGGGTGTTAAAAACCAGGTACATCTGCCCGGCGTAAAGGGCGACCCGCTTTGGACCGAAGATGGTGTACGGCACCGAGTAGTGGGTGAGCCCATCGAACAGGTATAGCCTGAGAGTGGGGTAGAGTTCCTCGACCAGGCCGATCAGGCGATCCAGCTGGGCGAGCCGGGCGGCGCGCGGCAATTCCGACCACATGCCCTGGCCGTGGGCGAACCCGGTGATCGCCTGCACCGGCGTGCAGATCTCCATATCGGTTTCCGGCAGCCGGGCGAAGGCCAGCTTCCGCTGGCTCAGGGCGATGGCCTGGTCCGCCGACTTGACCGCGAAATGGCGGTATTCGTGCTGCAGCACGCTGTCGGTCTTGGCGAGATCGGGGATGGTGGTGGGGACGTAGCGGATCTTGTAGCCGACCGCTTCCTCCAACCAGCGGTTCAGCCGCTCGTCGAGGGGCGTTTGCGAGCTCGGCGCGATTTCCAGCGTTTCCGGGTGAATATCGGCGCCCAAATCGGCTTCGTTGCTGAGTCCGAGCAGCCAGTCGAGGCTGACCTGGAGCGCATTGGCGATCGCCGCCGCGGTGTCGGCCCTCGGCAGCCGGTCGGTTTCGTCCGACAACAGCAACGACAGGGTCGAGCGGTCGATACCGACCGAGCGTGCGAGCGCGGCACGGCTCATTCCCGCGCGATCCAGCGCCTCCACCAGCCGGTCGCGGAAGGCGCGCGCGAAATCCCGCCGATCCAAATTGACCGTCATTGCCATTCCGCCACTCCTTGCGAAGCTTTTATCATCATTATTTGCATTAATCAACTAATATATTTGTTATTGATAATAAACATATTGTATCAACAATCATGATGCGCCACCTCTCTCGTGACGGAACTTCACAGCACGCGGCGCGGGCGACATCCGCGTCTCGGCCAGGCGATCGGGGTGTTGCTTGTCTCAACTTGGTTCAACCGGTGCCGCGGGCACGATCGGCGAAGCCGGCATGTCGGGCGCATCGACGCTCCGCGGCGAGCTCCCCACGTGGCTGGTCGCGGCGGCGATCTATGGCGGCTGGGTGCTGCTGACCCTCCACGCCGAAATCCTGCCGTGGTGGATCGTCGCGCCCGCCCTCGGGATCGCCATCGCCTGGCACAATTCGCTCCAGCACGAGATCATCCACGGCCATCCAACCCGATGCCGCGCGATCGACCACGCGCTCGCAATGCCGCCGCTCGGCCTGTGGATGCCGTTCCACGCATACCGGCGGCTGCATCTTCTCCACCACCTTGTGTCCGAGTTGACGGACCCGGAAACGGACCCGGAATCGTTCTACTTCACCGCCGAGCAGTGGAGGCGCATGCCGCCTGTCCTGCGCCGGCTCATGATCTTCAACAACACGCTGCTCGGCCGCCTCGCCGCGGGGCCGGCGATCGCGGTCGCGTGGTTCTGGTGCAAGGAGATCCGCGCGTCGGCGGCGGGGGACGGACGGCGCGTGACGAGCGAATGGTGGCCCCATTTCGCGCTCGTGGCGCTGCTCTTGTGGTGGGTAACGGCGGTGTGCGGCATGCCGTTATGGCTCTATCTCCTCGCCGCCTATATCGGCCTGTCCCTCACCCTGCACCGCTCCTTCGCCGAACATCGGCCGGCGCGGGGACGGGATGCGCGCTCGGCGACGGTCGAAGCCTCGCTGTTCTGGCGCCTGTTGTATCTCGGCAACAACTTCCACGCGCTGCACCACCGCCGGCCGGACATGCCGTGGTTCCGTCTGCTCGAAGCGTACCGGGACGAGCGCGGCGAACGATCCGGTCCGGCGAACGGGTTCGCATTCCATGGCTATGCCGACATCCTCGGCCGGTATTTGCTCCGCCCCAAGGATATGCCCGTTCATCCGTTCGCCGACCGTGACGAAGGGGAGACAAGGGCGGGAACGGTTCCAGCCGAACCGGATACGCCCTAGCCGCGGCCATGCGAAGACGGCCTGCGGGCCGTGCGCAATGCCTCCATCTCGGCGCGTTCGCGCGCGGCGAGGCGGAAGGCCTGTTCCTTCGCGGTCAGATACGGATTGGGCCAGCGCTGGGGCTCGACGCCGTACTGCGCCGAGGCGTCGAGGGTGAAATGCGGGTTCGCCAGATGCGGCCGCGCCAGCGCGACCAGATCGGCGCGCCCGGCGGCGAGGATCGTGTTGACCTGGTCGGCGCTGGTGACGTTGCCGACCGCGATCGTCGGCACGCCGGCCTCGTTGCGGACCTGTTCGGAGAGCCAGGCCTGGAACATCCGGCCGTAGACCGGCCTCGCATCCGGCGTGGTCTGGCCCGCCGAAACGTCGATCAGGTCGCAGCCGCGATCCCTCAGCATAGCGGCGATCGCCACCGCATCGGCGCCCTCGATCCCGCCGGACCCGACCCAGTCGGTGGCCGAGATCCTGACCGAGATCGGCTTCTCCTCCGGCCATGCCGCCCTGACCGCGTCGAACACCTCCAGGGGAAAGCGCATCCGGTTGGCGAGCGGGCCGCCATAGTCGTCGGTGCGCCGGTTGCTCACCGGGGTGATGAAGCTCGACAGCAGATAGCCATGCGCCATGTGGAGCTCGAGCATGTCGGCGCCGGTCTCCCGCGCGCGTTCCGCCGCGCCGACGAAATCCGCCGTGACTCTGGCCATGTCGTCCGGCGTCATCGCGCGCGGTATCTGGTTGAACTTCTGGTAGGGGATCGCAGACGGCGCGATCAGCGGCCAGTTGCCGGACTCCAGGGGGCGGTCCATCCCCTCCCAGCCGATGCGGGTCGATCCCTTGCGCCCGCAATGGCCGAGCTGGACCGCGACCCTTGCATCGGACTCGGCATGGATGAAATCGACGATCCGCTTCCACGCCGCGGCGTGGGAATCGTCGTAGAGCCCGGCACAGCCCGGGGTGATCCGGCCCCCGGCGCTGACGCAGAGCATTTCCGAGAAGACCAGCCCGGCGCCGCCGAGCGCGAGCCCGCCGAGATGGACGAGATGAAACTCGCCCACCTGGCCGTCTGTCGCCGAATACATGTCCATCGGCGAGACCACGACCCGGTTGGGCAGCACGAGATCGCGCAGCCGGAACGGGGTGAACATCGGCGGCCGGTCGGTCTCGACCGGCAGGCCGGAGTCGCGGACGCGGGCGCAGAACCAGGCATCGACCCGGTCGACGAATCCCGCATCCCGGAGCCTCAGATTGTCGTAGGTCACCTGCTTCGAGCGCGACAGCATGGAGAACGCCGCCTGGACCGGCTCCATGCCCCGGTAGCGCGCCGGGTTCTCGGTCCAGACGACGCTGGTGTCGGACGCGTGCTGGGCGCGCTCGACCTCCGGCCGGCGGGCCTCCTCGAACCGCGCCAGCATTTCGGCCAGGGCGCCGCCGCCGCGAAACGCCTCGTAGAGCGCGATCGCGTCCTCCATCGCCAGCTTGGTGCCCGAGCCGATGGAATAATGCGCGGTGTGGAGCGCATCGCCGAGCAGCACGATGTTGTCGTGCCACCAGCGCTGGTTGCGGATCATCGGGAAGATGCGCCAGACGCTGCGGTTGGCGATCAGCCGGTGGCCGTCTAGCCGGTCGGCCCAGAGGCGCTCCATATAGGCGAGCAGCTCGGGCTCGGCGAGGTCGGCGACCTCGCCCTTGGCGCTCTCCCAGGTGGCCTCGGGCGCCTCGACGATCCAGGTGCTCTCGCCGACCCCGTGCCGGTAGGCGCCGAGCACCCAGATCCCGTGCTCGTTCTCGGCGAAGTCGAAGGTGAAGGCGTCATGGGGCCGGGTCGTGCCGAGCCAGAGGAAGCGGTTGCGGCGATGCTCGATGCTGGGCCGGAACCGGTCGCGGTAACGCTCCCGCACGGTGGAGTTGATGCCGTCGGCACCGACCACCAGGTCGAATTCGCCGAGCGCGGCGGGATCGCCGATCTCGGTCTCGAAACGGAGGTCGACGCCCAATTCGGCGCAGCGCCGCTGCAGCACGGCGAGAAGCTCGCGGCGGCTGCAACCGCAGAACCCGTGCCCGGCGCTGCGGATCGTCTCGCCGTGGAAGACGAAATCGATCTCGTCCCAGAAGACGAACACGTCGCGGATCGCGTCATAGCTCGCCGCGTCGTGGTCGCGGAAATTGTCGAGGGTTTCGTCGGAGAAGACGACGCCGAAGCCGAAACTGTCGTCGCTCCGGTTGCGCTCGAAGACCGCGATCCGCCAGCCCGGCCACGCCTTCTTCGCCAGCAGCGCGAAATAGAGCCCGGCCGCGCCGCCGCCGATGACGGCGACCTTCATGGCGCGGGGCGAAGCGTCAGGCCATTTCCGCTTTCAGCCGCTCGTCGAGCGTGTCGAGGAACTGGTTGGTGGTCTGGAAGGGCTGGTCGGGGCCGATGAGGATCGCGAGATCCTTGGTCATGAAGCCGTCCTCCACCGCCTTGCGGCAGACTTTCTCGAGGCGCTGGGCGAAGCGCACCACTTCGGGCGTGTCGTCGAAGGTGCCGCGGTAATAGAGCCCGCGCGTCCAGGCGAAGATCGAGGCGATCGGGTTGGTCGAGGTCTCCTGCCCCTTCTGGTGCTGGCGAAAATGCCGGGTGACGGTGCCATGCGCCGCCTCGGCTTCGACGGTCCTGCCGTCGGGCGTCATCAGCACCGAGGTCATCAGCCCGAGCGAGCCGAAACCCTGGGCGGCGGTGTCCGACTGGACGTCGCCGTCGTAGTTCTTGCAGGCCCAGACGAAGCCGCCCGACCATTTGAGCGCCTGGGCCACCATGTCGTCGATCAGCCGGTGCTCGTAGGTGATCTCCTTCGCCGCGAACCGGTCGGCGAACTCATCGTCGAAGACCTCCTGGAACAGATCCTTGAAGCGCCCGTCATAGGCCTTGAGGATGGTGTTCTTGGTCGAGAGATAGACCGGCCAGCCGCGGTCCAGCCCGTAATTGAAGCTCGACCGCGCGAACCCCCTGATGCTCTCGTCCAGATTGAACATGCCGAGCGCGACGCCCGAGTCCTCGAAATCCATCACCTCGCGGGTCACCTCTTCGCCGCCATCGGCCGGCGTGAAGGTCATGGTGAGCCGGCCAGGCCCCGGCACCAGGAAGTCGGTGGCGCGGTACTGGTCGCCATAGGCGTGGCGGCCGATCACGAAGGGCTGGGTCCAGCCCGGGACCAGCCGCGGGATGTTGCCGATCACGATGGGCTCGCGGAAGATCGTGCCGCCGACGATGTTGCGGATCGTGCCGTTGGGCGAGCGGTACATCCGCTTGAGGCCGAACTCCTCCACCCGCTGCTCGTCGGGGGTAATGGTCGCGCATTTGACCGCGACCCCGTACTGCTTGGTCGCGTTCGCCGAATCGACGGTGATCCGGTCGTCGGTCGCGTCGCGCGCCTCGATCCCGAGGTCGAAATAGACCAGCTCCAAATCCAGATACGGAAGGATCAGCTTCTGTTTGATAAATTCCCAAATGATGCGGGTCATTTCGTCGCCGTCCATCTCGACGATGGGGTTGGCGACCTTGATCTTGCTCATGAATTGGGGTCCTCCGATCACGCGGCGCGCACCATAGCACCCGGCGTCGCCGGCGCAAGGCAGCGGACCCCGGCGACTAGGGCGTGTCCGGTCTGGGTGGAACCGCCAACGATGCCGAGGCGCGCCCTTCGATACGCGGCTTCGCCGCTACTCAGGGTGAGGGATGGGTTTTGGGCGGCTGAAAAACCCCCTCATCCCGAGTAGGCCCGAAGGGCCGTATCGAGGGACGCCACGCCGCCGCGGTTCTATCTAAAACGGACACGGCCTAGGCGCCCCGGTACAGCGCCTCGACCGCCTCTTCCGGGGTTGCCGCGTAGTCGAAAAACCCGTGCACGGCGGGCTTGGCGAAGGCCTCGCCGACGATCCCCCCGGTCAGCGCCCCGAGACCGTCCCAGTACCCGTCGGTGTTGAGAATCACCATGGTGCGGCAATGCAGGCCGAGCTGGCGCCAGGTGACTAACTCGATCAGCTCGTCGAGCGTCCCGAGCCCGCCGGGCAGGGCGCAGGCCGCGTCCGAGAGGTCGAACATGAGCTGCTTGCGCTCATGCATGCTGGACACCACCCGGAGCTCGGTGAGCGCCCCGTGCGCGACCTCGCGATCGTGCAGGAAGGACGGGATCACGCCGACGACCTCGCCGCCGGCACCCAGCATCGCATCGGCGAAGATACCCATCAGCCCCGCCCTGCCGCCGCCATAGACGGCGCGGATGCCGGCGCGGGCCAAACGCTCCCCGAGCTCGCGCACCGCGTCGGCGTAGCGCGGCGAGGCGCCGGGCGAGGAGCCGCAGAAAACCGTGACGGACTCGATTGCAGGCATACTCGACTCTGTTACTGAATTATCGGACCGGTCGGCAAGACGCCCGCAATCGAAACTCCCGGCGCTATTTGGCGATGACGCCGCAGGCGATGCGCCCACCGGCGGCGCCCGCCGGATCCGACTTGTAGTCGTCGGCCCCGGCGTGCAGGACGATCGCCGCGCCGTCGGCGTCGAACAGGCTGGAATCGAGCTTGAGCCGGGTATTGAGCACCTGGATCTCCAGGCTGCCCGAGGCCGGGACGTGGATATTCGGCATGTCGCCGACATGCAGCCCGGCGCCGGCCAGGATGCCGTGCTTCTTGCCGCCCGGGTTGAAGTGGCCGCCGGCGGATTTGAAGGGCGGTTCGCACTTGCCGACGGCGTGGACGTGGAAGGCATGGGGGCCCGCCGGCAGGCCGGAGAGCCTGGCGTGCAGCAGCGTGCCGTGCGGGGTCTGGCTCAGCGCGACCTCGCCGAGGCTCTTCCCCGCCGGGTCCGTCAGCTTCGCCATCGCCCGGTCCGCCGCGCCCGCGGTCTGGAAACTTGCCGCGGCGAACGCGATGCCGGCCAACAGGACGGTAATGCTGTGCGATCTCATCGACGTTTCCTCCTCTCGACAAATATGTGATTCGCGATGCGGTCGCACCGCGATGAATGCGGCCCATCTTGGGCCCGGTAATCGCGCCCGGCAAGCGGCTCTCAGCGCGGCTTGACCTTGCAGGCCTTGCTGGCCGCCCTGTAGGCCCTGGTGAACCCGGCCAGCGAATAGCTGTCGGTGGTCAGCGTGTTGCGGGTCGACCGCCCGCGGACGGTCATCTTGCTCCCCTTCTTCAGCGCCCCGACGATCGCCCGGTCGGTCTTCTCGTTCTCTCCCCAGGCGGTGTCGCCGTGGGTGAAGAAGCTGAACTTGCGCCCGTCGATCCTGACGTCGACCTTGCTGCCCTTCTTGTAGATGTAGCCGGCGGTGACGCTCGCCACATCGCGCTCCTTCTCGCCGGGGCGATGGGTCACCTGGAGATAGGTCTTGCCGCGCCGCTTGTACTTGCCGCGGCTCTGCTTGGGCGCGCCGTGGACGAAGCAGATGCGCTTCTTGCCGGCCCCGGACTGGTAGGCGCCCCAGATGTCCGACCCGCCGATACGCTTGGGCCCGGCGGCGGCCGCGCTTGCCGCCAGCGCGAGGGCGGCCGCGCCGCAGACGGCCAATCCGATGGCCGGCAACGAAAGGCGGCGATACGCGCTGCGTTCCACCGTCATGCCGATACGCCCTTCCGACGTTGTTTCTTCTTCCACACCGGTTCGCCGAACGCATGCGGCGGCAGGGCCTCGACCGGGCCGCCCGGCACCACCGGCCGGGCGCCGAATCGCTGCACGGAGATCAACCGGTCATACATCACGATCGCCCCCGCCGCGGCGAGGTTGAGGGAGAACCGGGTCGGGATGCGCACCACGAAATCGCAACACGACATCATCTCCTCCGACAGGCTGCCCCGCTCCATCCCCAGCACATAGGCGGCGCGGCGGGGGTGGCGGAAGCTCGGCAGATCGACCGCGCGGTCGTCGAACTCGACGCCCACCATCGCGCAGCCCTTGGGCAGCATAAGGGTTCGGACCGAATCGAAGTTGTAGAAAGGGACTTCGCTGGGCGCGTTCGAGGTGTCGGCCCGGCCGCCCTCGGAGGTCGAATAGGCGGCGGCGACGGTGAACGCGAAGCTCGCCGAAAAGGCGTGTGCGGAACGCAGCAGATTGCCCACATTCATCGCCTTGCTGGCGCCTTCGACGCCGATACCGAAATAGCCGCGCATACCACAGATTTATGAAACCGTTTGTGGCATGCCAACCCCCCGGGGAAATACTTGTACGGTGCCGGGAACGCGCTACCCGGCGACGGAATCGATGAACCTGGCGAGGTCGATGTCGCGCTGGCTCAGCCCGCCGGCGTCGTGGGTCGAAAGGGTGATCTCGACCCGGTTGTAGACGTTGAACCATTCGGGGTGGTGGTCCGCCTTCTCGGCGGCCAGCGCGATCCGGCCCATGAAGCCGAACGCCTGGTTGAAATCGCCGAAGGCGAAGGATTTGCGCATCGCATCGCGCCCCTCGACCTCCTCCCAGCCATCGAGCGCGGCGAGCGCCGCCTCGCGTTCCGACCCGTCCAGTTTCTCGATCATGCCGCCCTCCTGTCTGAGGCGGTCAGGGTGCATCGGCTTGGCGGCGGGGGCAAGCCGCGCTATGACCGGATCATGGCACCCGAATTCCGCGCACCGACGCTGGACGACATGGCGGCGATCGCCCGCGAGGCGTTCGAATCGCTGCCCGACACGTTCCGCCGCCTCGCCGGGGAATTGGTGATTCAACTCGCCGAGTTCCCCGACGCCGAGACCGAGCGGGACATGGAGCTCGAATCGCCGTTCGAGCTGATGGGGCTCTATAGCGGCGTCCCGATCGGCGAGCGCGGCGCGGCCGGGTCGCGCCAGGAGGTCGACATGATCTTCCTCTACCGCCGGCCGATGCTCGACTACTGGTGCGAGACCGGCGAGGACCTCGCCCACGTCATCCGCCACGTGCTGATCCACGAGATCGGCCACCATTTCGGCCTGTCCGACGAGGACATGGAACGCATCGAGGCCGGGCCCTAGGGCGTCCCTCGATACGGCCCTCCGGGCCTACTCGGGATGAGGGTTTTTAGTTCTCCTCACCCTGAGTAGCCCCGGACTTGATCCGGCGGCGTATCGAAGGGCGCGCCCCGATCCCCCGCCCCTCACCGCTCCGCCCTGGCGCCGCGGGCGATCCAGTAGCCGCTGGCGCAGATCACCGCCGCGCCGATCCAGGTCAGCGCATCCGGCACCTCGCCGTAGAGCGCATAGGCCATCGCCGAGACCATCGGCAGCTGCAAGTAATAGGCCGGCGTCAGCGCCGCCGCCGGGGCATGGGCGTAGGCCCGCGTCACGCAGTGGATCGAGTAATAGGCGATGACCAGGAAGACGCCGAGCAGCGGCAAATCCGACACCCCCGGCGTGGTCCAGTCGAGGATGGCCGGGCCGATCGAGAGCGGCAGCATCATCGCGAACATGTAGAACACCACCGCGTTGTTGTCCTCGGTGGTCGACAGCGAGCGGGTCGCCGCGTTGGACGCGCCATAGGCGAAGGCGGTGTAGACGATGCCGAGCATCGCCGGCACGAACACGCCGAAGCCCGGCCGGACGATCAGCAGGGCGCCGGCGAAACCGGCGCAGATCGCGATCCAGCGATCCAGACCGACCCGTTCGCCGATGAAGACCTGCAGCAGGATCACGGTGAAGAACGGCCCGGTGAACTGGATCGCGTTGGCGTCGGCGAGATCGACCGCGCGCAGCGCGTAGAAGAAGGTCACCATCCCGGTATAGGTCGTCACCGCGCGGATCGCGTAGATCGTCCAGCGCCGCGTCTTGAGCGCGCCGCGCCCGTTGCGCAACAGCCACGGGGTCAGGAACAGGACGCCGAAAACGCAACGGATGAAGACCAGGGTGAACACCGACATCGTGTGGGTGAGTTCGCGCACCACGACATAGGTCAGCGCGAAGCACACCGACGCGCCGGTCATCCACAGCGTGCCGGCGATGAGGCCGGAAAACTGCGATGGCGGCGCCATCCGGCCCTACCCGGCGCCGAGCAGCGCGTGGACCCGGCGGCGCAGCTCGGGCAGCAGCTCGGCATCGAACCAGGGGTTGCGGCGCTGCCATCCGATCGTGCGCCAGCTCGGATGCGGGATCGCGAAGAAGCGCGGCAAATAGTCGCGCCAGGCGGCGACGGTCTCGGTCAGATTGCGCCGCCGGCGCGCGCCGAGATAGCGGACTTGCGCGTATTGCCCGATCAGCACGGTCAGCGCGATTTCGGGCAGCGCCGCAATCGCCCGGGGATGCCAGAGCGGCGCGCATTCCGGCCTCGGCGGCCGGTCGCCGCCGCGCGGGAGTGCGCCCGGATAGCAGAACCCCATCGGCACGATGGCGATCCGCGTCTCGTCGTAGAACCGGTCCGCGTCGAGGTCGAGCCATTCGCGCAGCCGGTCGCCGCTCGCATCGGTCCACGGCATGCCGCTCGCATGCACTTTGGTGCCGGGGGCCTGACCGATCAGCAGCAGCCGCGCCGACGCCGACGCGCGCAGCACCGGACGGGGCCCGAGCGGGAGGGCCGCCGCGCAGACCCGGCAGCCCCGAATTTCCTCGAGCAGGGCGTCCAGGCGATCGGGCTCGGGGTGGGAAGTCGCCATCCGGAGCGCAGTATGCGGACCCGAGCGAACCGCTGTCGAGAGCGGGCGGTCCCTCGATACGGCGCTCGCGCGCCCACCCGCCCCTGCGACAATTTGTCCAATCGATCCTTTCGCCGGCGCTGGTATGGTCCTCCCTGCATGCGGTTTCGCTGTCCAAGGAAGCCGCGATTGCCTCCCTGCTCTTGGACGTTTCCTCCCCAACTGGCGGCCGCCCCCCGGGCGGCCGCTTTCTTCTTCGAGCCGCCGGCGGGTATGCCGCTCGCCCGGATGCCTTGACCGGGCGCGGGACGCTTACCAATTTTGCTGGCACCCCAACCGGAAGGGAGGCCGGGATGCTGGGACTGGAGCGGCTCAGGGAAGACATCGACGCGATCGCCCAGCGCGATCCGGCCTGGCGCTCGCGGCTGGAGATCGTGCTCTGCTATCCGGGGCTGCATGCGGTCCTGTTCCACCGCCTCGCCCATGCGGCGTGGCGCGCGCGGCTGCTGCTCATCGGCCGGCTGATCTCCCATATTGGGCGCGTCCTGACCGGGATCGAGATCCACCCCGGGGCGAAGCTCGGGCGCCGGGTCTTCATCGACCACGGGATGGGCTGCGTGATCGGCGAGACCGCCGAGGTCGGCGACGACGTGACCCTCTATCACGGGGTGACGCTGGGCGGCGTCTCGCTGGCCCGGGAGAAGCGCCACCCGACGCTCGAGAACGGCGTCATCGTGGGCTCGGGCGCCCAGGTGCTGGGCCCGGTCACGGTGGGCGAGAACGCGCGCATCGGCGCCAACGCGGTGGTGCTCAAGGACGTGCCGCCGGGCGTCACCATGGTCGGCATCCCGGCGAAGCAGGTCCTGCCGCGCCAGGTCGGCGAACCGGCGACCGCCTTCCACGCCTACGGCACGACCCGGGCGGACATCCCCGATCCCGCCGCCAAGGCGCTCGATGCGCTGTCGGCCGAGATCGCGGCGCTGCGCGCCCGGCTGGAGGCGATCGAGAACGGCGACGACGAGGCCCAAGCGCCCCCGGCCGAAACCCGGGCCGAGGCGCCGTCGGCCGACAGCCGCCCCCGCTGACAGGAAAGAGTACATGACGAATTTCGACTTCCGCGTCATCGACGACGACCGCCGGGCGGGCTTCGCCGGCACGGTCGGCAACACCCCCCTGATCCGCCTGGAAAAGGCCTCCGAGATCACCGGCTGCGAGATCCTCGGCAAGGCGGAGTTCCTCAACCCCGGCGGGTCGGTGAAGGACCGGGCGGCCTATTTCATGATCCGCGACGCCGAGGAGCGCGGCATCCTCGGGCCCGGCGGGACGATCGTCGAGGGCACCGCGGGCAATACCGGCATCGGCCTCGCTCTGGTCGCCAACGCGCGCGGCTACCGGACGGTGATCGTGATGCCCGAGACCCAGAGCCAGGAAAAGATCGACATGCTCAGGCTCTGCGGCGCCGAGGTGCGGCTGGTCCCGGCCAAGCCCTATCGCGACCCCGGCAACTATGTCCGGGTCTCCGAACGGGTGGCCGAGGAGCTGGCCAGGACCGAGCCCAACGGCGCGGTCTGGGCCAACCAGTGGGACAACCCGGCCAACTATCTCGGCCATGTCGAATCCACCGGGCCGGAGATCTGGCGCCAGACCGGCGGCCGGGTCGATGGCTTCATCTGCGCCATCGGCACCGGCGGGACGCTGGCCGGGGTGAGCCAGTCGCTGCGCGCCTACAACAAGGACGTCGTGATCGGCCTTGCCGATCCCGAGGGCGCGGCGATGTACAGCTATTTCAAGACCGGCGAGCTCGCCTCCGAAGGAAGCTCGATCACCGAGGGGATCGGCCAGGGCCGGATCACCGTCAATGTCGCCGCGGCGCATGTCGACATCCCCTTCCGGATCCCCGACTCGGAGGCAGTGCCGGTGATCTTCGACCTGCTGTCGGAGGAGGGGCTGTGCCTCGGCGGGTCGAGCGGCATCAACGTCGCCGGGGCGGTCCGCCTCGCCCGCGAGCTCGGCCCCGGCAAGACCATCGTCACCGTGCTGTGCGACGGCGGGCAGCGCTACCAGTCGAAGCTCTTCAACCCGGAGTTCCTGCGCTCGAAGGACCTCCCCGTCCCGTCCTGGCTCGCCTAGGGCGGATTTCTTGGCAATGGATGCTAGGTCCGCCGGGGAGCGCGGGAACCGGCCCTTCGATAGGGGCTTATCTACCTAACTTGACGGGCGGTCGGCTGGCGCCAATCGACGACGCGAACGTCGCCCCGTCGCGGCGGGCGCAGGATCCGTCCCGCCTCCCTCCGTCATGGTCGGCCTACGCCGACCATGACGCGGGAGGAACGGTCCCCCACCCATCGGATACGCCTCGGCGCTTCCCGGACCGACTGTCGGCCTCCCGCTCGTCAAGTATTCGGTATAAGCGCCCTTCGATACGCGGCTTCGCGGCTACTCAGATCCTATGAGGCGAATCGGCGACCGGCGCTAGGGTGTCGTTGTCGTCAACCCTCATGAGGAGATCTGGGATGCCCCCGAGGAACGAGACCGCGGCGCCGGCCGGTAGCGAGCATAGCACGCTGTATGTTGCGATCGAGGTCAGCCGCAAGAGCTGGGTTATCGGGATCGAGAGCCCGTCGGGTGGGCGGATCGGCTTGCACACGCTGGGGGCCTCGGATACCGGCGGGCTGCGGGATCCGATCGAGCGCCATCGGGCCAAGGCGGAACGGGCTGTGGGCCGCGCGGTCGGCGTTCTGTGCTGTTACGAGGCGGGTTACGAAGGGTTCTGGCTGGCGCGCTGGCTGGATCATGAGATGTCGCTGGAGACGGTTGTCCTGGACCCTGCGAGCCTGTTGGTGAACCGCAAGGCGAAGCAGCGCAAGACCGACCGGATCGACGCCAGGAAGATGGTGCGCGCGCTTCTGGCCTATGACCGGGGCGATGCGGCGGTGTTGAGCCGGGTCCGGGTGCCGAGCGTTGCCGAGGAGGACCGCCGTCGTCCGCTTCGCGAGCGGCGTTGTCTGGTGAAGGAGCGCACGGCGCTGAGCAACCGGATCGGCGGTCTGTTGAAGCTGCACGGCATCTTCGACCTGGCGCCGCGCGTGCGGGGGTTCGCGACCAGGCTTGCCGAGGCGAAGACCGCCTGTGGCGCGGCGCTGCCGCCGCGCGCCCGGCGCGAGGTCGAACGGCTTGCCGAGCGGCTCGCCCTGGTTGCGCGTCGGATCGCCGAGGTCGAGGCCGAGCGCGACGCGGAGGTGCGCCGCGGCGAGGCCTTGGCGGCGGCGCCGGACTGCGCCGACGGCGCGGCGCGGGCGGCGGCCAAGATGGCGACGCTGGTCCGGCTCAAGGGGATCGGCCGCGACGGGCCGGGCTGGATCCGCGCCCAACTCGTCCAGATGGCATGGCGCTGGCTGCGCTTCCAGCCCGACAGCGCGCTCACCCGGTGGTATCGCGAACGCACCGCCGGCGGCGACCAACGCAGCCGCCGGGTGATGATCGCCGCGCTCGCCCGAAAGCTGCTGATCGCGCTGTGGCGCTTCGCCGAGACCGGGCTGGTGCCGTCAGGCGCCAGGCTCGCCTGAGCCCACACCCGGCCGGACCCCGGCCGGAACTGGGCCGGGCGGTGCGTGAGCGACCTCACCCTGGGCTGAAAGACGCCGATACTCAGAGAGCTCCCACCACCCGGAACGTTGCGCCCGCAGCAAGCGGGATCGGGGTACGGGGACGGCACTGCCCGAACCGACCGCATAAAAGGTGGAACCGCGTAACACGCGTGACCGAAGACCAAAACGTTCCGGCCCGGCAATGCAAGTCAAACCCGCAAACGCAAACCGAAACAGGAAAAACCGACATGACCTGAAACCCTAATCCCCCCCTTGACACAGAAAGCCTCATAAAAGGGTGAGGGATGGGTTTTGGGCGGCTAAAAACCCCCCTCATCCCGAGTAGGCGCGCCAGCGCCGTATCGAGGGACGCGCGCGCTCCGCTGTCACCCCGGACTGTTTCGGGGACACAAGCTGTCTTCGCCACACCGCAACCCGGCTCGACGTTCAGCGACCATTGACGGTCGAGATGCGCCGGGGCGGGGATCCCAGGCCGCCGAAGCCGGCGCCCGAGCCCACCGTCGCCGACCTCGCGGAGCGCTTTCTCAAGAATCATGCGCGGTGCGGTCGAGGCCGAACACGGCCAGGAACTACCGCATGGCCATCCAGCACCATGTTCTCCCCGCCTTGGGAGAGAAGGCCCTGAAGGATGTCGCGCCCGAGGACGTGACGGCGCTGCACCACAAGCTGCGCGACACGCCCGCTGAACCGCCCCGGCTTTCCCGGCGGCAGTTACGTTTGGGTCATGCAGCCATATCGAGGTTCTTGCTGGCGGCATAGTGATTTGCTTCGGCCTCTGCGGGCGGGATGTTGCCGATGGGGCCGAGCAGGCGTTGATTATTGAACCAGTCCACCCATTCGAGGGTGGCGTATTCGACGGCCTCGAACGATCTCCACGGGCCGCGCCGGTGGATCGCCTCGGCCTTGTAGAGGCCGTTGATCGTTTCGGCCAACGCGTTGTCGTAGCTGTCGCCGACGCTGCCGACCGAAGGATCGATCCCGGCTTCGGCCAGGCGCCCGGAGTATTTGATCGAGAGGTATTGGACACCGCGATCGCTGTGATGCACGAGGCCCGATCCCTTGGCGGGCTTCCTGGCATGTATCGCCTGTTCCAGGGCATCCAGAACGAAGCTTGCATGGGCCGTGCGGCTCACCCGCCATCCGACGATGCGGCGTGCGAAGGCATCGATCACGAAGGCCACATAGACGAACCCGGCCCAGGTCGCGACATAGGTGAAGTCCGCCACCCACAGACGATTGGGCTCGGGCGCCTGGAACTGCCGGTTCACCCTGTCGAGCGGGCACGCCGCTCCCTTGTCGCTGACCGTGGTCTTCACCGGCTTGCCCCCGATCGCCCCGGCAAGGCCGAGATCGCGCATCGGCCGCTCGACGGTGCAGCGGGCCACGTCCCGGCCTTCGCGCCGTAACTGGCGCCAGACCTTGCGGGCACCATAGACCGAGTAGTTCGCCTCGAAGACGCGCTCGATCTCCTCCATCAGTACCAGATCACGCCGGGCGCGATCCGGCAGCAATGACGGATCGCGCTGTCTGGCGGCATGAAGGCGGTATGTGGATGGGGCGATCGGCAGAACCTTGCAGATCGGCTCGACCCCATAGATATCGCGATGCTCGTTGATGAAGGCGATCATCGCTTGAGTGGGCGGTCGAGCTCCGCCTGGGCAAAATATGCGCTGGCCTTGCGCAGAATCTCGTTCGCCTGGCGCAGCTCGCGAACCTCGCGTTCCAGCGCCCTGAGGCGCTCACGATCGTCGCTGGTCATGCCCGGCCTGGCAGCGCTGTCTCGTTCAGCCTGACGGACCCACCGCCGCAGCGTCTCGGTCGTGCAGCCGAACTTCGCCGCGATCGAACACATCGCCGCCCATTGCGAGCCATGCTCGCCCTGATGCTCGAAAACCAGCCGGACTGCCCGTTCGCGAACCTCCGCCGGATAACGTGTCGAATGTCTTCCCATAACAGCTCCCCCTTCTCACAAGATGGAGCCGCCGGGAAAGCCGGGGCGGTTCAGCTTTACCAGAAACGCAGACCAGCCCGCACCGCCTGAGAGCAGCAGGACAGAGATGTAAACCGGGCCCGATGGGCTCGAGCCCCATGAAGGCCAGCAGCCGGTCGGCGGAATCAAGGCGCGGCGAGCGGCCTTGGCGGAAGACGGTGACGAAGGACGGATCGCCCAGCGCCGCCTCGCCGAACCGGGTGCGGCTCATGCCGCGCTGTTGGATGAAGGCCTCGATGGCCTGCCGCAGCGATGTCTGGAAACCTGTCATGGCCATGAACGTATGAGGAACATTCGGCCCTGACAATATGTTTTTATATTGAATACACTATCTATCAACGTCAAACGCGCGAAGGGCTACGATGGAACGCGACCCGCTACGACAAAAAATCAAGGATCTGCTTTGGAAGCGCGGCCTCACCATGAAGGAGGCCTCCGATGCCATCGGCCGCAGTCCGAGCTACATGCATCAGTTTCTGGAGCGCGGCACCCCGGCAGCGCTGAACTATGGCGACAGCGAAAAGCTTGCCGGGCTGCTAGGCTGCGATGCGGGCGAACTGCGCCCTGCCGAGGCGCCAAGACGAAAGCCGCAGAAGCGCAGGCGGCGCACCCCGCCGGGCGCTCTTCCCGGCGCGCCGCTTGCCGCCATCCCCGAGATGGCGGTCGAGGCCGCCGCCGGGGCGGGGGCGGCAGGCGAGGAATTCGCCACCGAAAAAGCGCACTGGTACCTGCCCGAGGGCATGATCCGTCACGAGGGCGACGCCGAACCCGGCAATCTCCGGGTCCTGCGCGCGCGGGGCGACTCCATGGAGCCTCTGGTTTCCGACGGCGACCGGCTGCTGGTCGACGTGACCCGTCGCGCCCCCGGCACCGGCGAGACGGCGGTGCTGTGGGACGGCACAGGCCTCGTGGTCAAGCGGGTCGAGGTCTTGCCCAACGCCGAGCCGCCCCGGCTCAGGCTGATCTCCGCCAACCCCGCGTACGAACCCTACACATGCCTCGCCCAGGACGCCCACATCGTCGGAAAGGTCCTCTGGACCTTGAGGCGGATGTGAAGGCGGCGGGCGGGGCAATTTTCACACAAAGCCTGTCAACGCCGGTTGAAATTCAGCGAAAGGGCGGCCCAAAAGACTGCCCCCTGGACTGGTGAGCTGAGCTTGGCGTGAGACTGGGATTCGGAGATGCGGTGCGAGGGTTTTTGGGCGGGAGCGGGCCACTCGTGGAGGTTCTTATCCTGGGCTCTATGCCTGACGACACGCCGAAGAGCTGACAAGCCGGTCACCGCCGCGCCTTCATCCCACGGCGATGAGCACGTCACAAGGCATGCGGATGAAGTACCCGGCCCACCCGGGCGGGTTCGTGAAGAGCGAGATCGTCGAGGCGATGGGATTGTCGGTGACCAGGGCCGCGGGGGTGCTGGGGGTCACGCGCCCGGCGCTGTCCGCGCTTCTCAACGAGCGGGCGAAACTCTCGCCTGAAATGGCGCTCAGGATCGAGAAGGTGTTCGGCGTGTCGATGGATACGCTGTTGCGGATGCAGACCAGCTACGACATTGCTCAGACCCGCAAGCGGGAAGGCGACATCGAACGCATTCCGTTCGAGGAGCAGGTTGCCTGAGCCTGCTTCGCTCCATCCGATGACGCTGCGATCGGCCCGACCTTCCCTCACCACGACATCGTGGCGGTCAGGAAGATCGTGCGCCCCCGACCCGAGTCCAGACTCACGTCCGCGGCATCGGGGTCCGCGGGATCGATGGACGGGCCGCGGTCCGCGATATTGAGCACGCCGCCGGTGAGGTCCATCCCGCTCAGACCGATGGGGTCGCGCCAGCGGACGGTGATGTCGTGGCCCACCCAGCCGTCGAAGCGGCCGGTCCGGCGCGCGTTCCAGTAGCCCGAAACCGCGTATACACTCCAGCTCGCGGTGAGGCCGCCTCGGCTCGCCCGAAGCGACCCATGAATGCGGTCCCGCGGATAGTCGCCCGGTTGAAGTTCGCCGGCCACCCGGGTCTCTTGCCGGCTCATGCGCAGCCAACGGGCATCAATCACCAAGTCCGCCCAGGCGATGTCCCAGTCGAGCCGCGCCCTCACATCGACACCCGACGCATCGGTCTCCCCGCTGTTGACGATGGGGCTATCGATCCGCTCGACCTTGCCCTCCTGTGTGCGTGTCACCGCCACACCGGGAGGCAACGGTCCCCTGGCCTCGAGATCCATGATCGACTGCGGGGACAATCGAGCCGGCACATCGGAAAGCGCGATCCGGAACCAGTCCGCACTCAGGGATAGCGATCCCAGGCCGATCACGGCGCCGAGACTGACGCTCTCGGCCTCGTCCGGCTTCAGGTTCGAATTGCCGCTACTCACCCGCACCACCTGCTCTACGGGGCAGGTCTCCAGCGCGCCCCCATGGCTCCTCCTGTCACAGACCCACGGAAAATCGTTCGAGCTGCGCAGATGCAGTTCGTACAGGCTGGGCGGCCTGGAGCCTTTGTCCCAGGAGCCCTGCAGCGTCAGGGCATCGTTCAGGCGGAACCGGCTCGCAAGCTGGTGGGACCAGGCAGCGCCGACATCGTCATGATCGTCGCCCCGCCCTGCCAACGTGACATCCCAATCGTCACGCACCGGCAGCGACACCTCCCCGAAACCCGACCAGCGCTGCCGGTCGCCCGACGCCTGTATCCCACCGGCCCCGAGCACATCCCTCGCGTCGTAGGAACGGCCGGAACGGTCCCGATAGGCGTGGACATCGCGCCAGCCCTCGGCGGCAAACTCCGCGCCCGCCGCCCACCGCGCCTCGCCGCCGGGAAGCACCAACATCGGTCCGTCCAGGGATGCGCGGACCGTCCTGTAGTCCGTCACCCGATCGCGGGTCAGCCGCAGCGCCGTCTCTCGGATCGCATCACGATTGGCGGGAGAGAGCGGGTTCACGAGGTCATAACGCCCTTCGTCGATGACCCGCTGGATGGCGCTTCCGCTCACGAAGGTATTGCCGTCGACGAGCGAATCGTGGCGGTAGTAGCGTAGGTGCGCGTCATAGCCGATGCTCGCCGACGGCGCGTCTGCGAACTGCCCCTCCAGGCCGAGCGCCCCTCCAAGGCCGACGTCATATTCCTCCAACGTCGTAAGCCACTCGCGGTTGCCATGGCCGACAAAGCGATGGGATACGCGAACGCTCTCGGGTAGCGAGTCGATCTCGGGATCGGACAGCAGCTGGTCCCTGAGCGTCTCCGACGTAACGGAGAAAGTTCCGACCGAAGGAGCATAGCGCTCCAGCGTTTCGTCCTTTGCAGCCCGGATATCGAGATAAGCGTCCGCGCCTTCGCCGAGCGGATGATCGAGGGCGAGGAACAGGCTTTCCCGCCCATAGCGCGCCATACCCCACGAGATGTCGGCATAGGCGAAGCCGCAACCTGTGCCCGGACTGCCGAGAGGGTCGGCGAGCGCGCCGGTGTACATGCTGCCGGGGCAATTGCCGAGGGGGCGCGCGATCGAACGATTGGCAACGCCGGGAACGTGGATGGCGGTGACATCACCGTTCTCGTCATAGCTCTTGGTCGCGATGAAGACGGTGTTGCCGCCCACCGAAACGCCGGACGCGTCGGCGAACGTGCCGCCTGGCGTCCATTGGGCGCGGCTGTGCTCCCGCGCCGCGTCGGGAATTTCCTGGCGTCGGAAGACATCCACAGCGACGGTCATATGGCCCTGGCCGACCTCGCCTCCCCACAAGGCGCTGCCCTGCTCCATATCGCCGCCTGCGTCCGTCGGCCGGGCGGCGGCGCTGCCGCTCAGGATCTCGATGCGCTCCACCGCCGATATCGGCAGGGTGGACAGATCGAGGGTGGAATCGGAGATGCGGCGGCCATTGATGAGATAAGCGACCCGGCTGCCCAGGAACAGCACCCGGTGAAGGCCGAAGCTGTTGAAGCGTTGCCGGCTCATCAGCAGGTCCGAGACCGTACGCATGCCCGACAACGCGATATCCTCGCGGTCGATCACGGCCAAGGGGCGTACCGAGTCCACCGCCAGCTGGGGGATGTGGCTGGCCACCGATGCCTCCCTCTCGGCGGCGGCGCCCTGCGCAGGGGCCAGAAACATCACCGCAGCAATCGCCACGGCGGCGGCAATCCAGAACAGTGTGGGCGTCCGGCGCCCGTAGGACGGCACGCATGAAAACTGCGCGCATGACGATAAATTCATTTCAACGTCTCCCCGTTTTGCACAGCTTGCAGCGCTGTCGGGGTTTTTTCCAGCGCCGGGATTTCGGTGTTCCACTGGCGGCCACTGGCACCGGCACCATCGACTGATCGGGGTACGGTCGCGGCGGCGGCGACGCCTGCGGCGCCGGGCCGGGCACCCTCAATGCTCTCGGCCACGGCCTCGGTCCGCGGCGGCCGCAACATGCCTGCACCGGTTTGGGAGACGTTGAAACCTACCTGAATGAGTGGCATGGGCAGGAAGAGCTCCCCCGCCTCATTGAAGAGTGCGCCCAGGCCGTAAGCGACGAGGCGTCCGGCTAAGCCATCCAGAGGATAAACGTCGAGTGTGACCCAAGGTCACAGCCACTCACGCTCGCGGAATGCCACAAGATCGATGCCGGGCGGCGCATACCAGCCGCCTGCCGCGTATCGGGCGCCGAGCTGGAGTGCAACCTCCTTGTTTCCGTAAGGAATTCGCAATGGCGTGCCCGTCTGCGGACCCGTCCGGGCATCGCCGGGTTGTGCCACCGTTTCTGCGGCGCTTGCAGATATTCCCGTCCGCGGTGTTTTTGTTCCCGCTTTCTTCCCCTTCGCCGTGGAGGTGCGCTTACCGGCCGCTGACACCTTGCGGCCTTTTGCAGGCTTCGGTTGCCGGTTCGCATCGATCCATGCCGACATTTCAGCAGTGCAGACCTTGGCCTCGTCTGGAATAGCGACGTCCTTTTCCCGCGCGATCGCCTCGGCAAACGACACCTGCGCTGGACTCGGCGGTCTGGGGCCCGTTTCTCCCGTGGGTTTCCTATCTGCATCCTGGGCTGTTCGCTCCGGCGCATGCAAATCCAGGAACGCCCGGCAGATCGCGCCCGATTTCGTATATCCCGCCGGCGGCTTGATACCCTTGCGCCGGGCGATCGAAGCGGCAAATTTCTTCATCGCAGCCGTCGGTGGTTGCTCGCCGCCGTTTTCCCTACTGAGAGCCATTCCCAGTTCAATTGCCTCCCCGGCAACGGCGCCGTCCCCGAGGCTGCCGATGATGCGCCGGGCGGCATCGCACACCGCGTCGATCGCGCCCATCATCTCCTGTTTGCCGGTCACCACATCGTCGAGCAGGCATTCGAGTTCCGCCGTCACCCCCGGATCGACCAAGGCCGGATCGGCGCGTTCGAGAACCCCGAACAGCGCCAGTCCGCGGTCGGTCGGTACGATGTTCTGTCCCTGGGCCGTCAGGAATCCCTGCTTCTTCAGCCCGGCGATGATTTCCGCCCGCGTTGCCGGCGTGCCGATCCCCTTGGCCTCCTTGAGGCGGCCCCGCAGGGTCTCGTCCTCGACGAAGCGCCAGGCATTCTGCATCGCCTCGATCAGCGTGCCTTCCTTGTAGCGCGGCGGCGGACGGGTCTCCTTGTCCTCGATCTCCGGATCGCGCAACCGTGCGGCCTCCTTGTCGCGGAAGGCGGGCAGCACCTGCGCTGCCTCGCCCTTTTCCTCGGCGGGCCGCCAGTCGGGAAAGGCGTCGCGCCATCCAGCTTCAATGGGCTGACGCCCGGCTGCGCGGAACCCGAAGCCGCGAGCATCCAGCGTCACGGTCGTCTGCCGGTAGCGGTAATCGGGCATGACCGATGCGAGGTACGACCGCGCCACGGCGTCGAACAGCTTCTTCTCGTCGCCCGACAGGCGCGGCCAGATCTCGCCCAGATCGCCGATCGTGTTGACGTTGGGGATGACCGCGTGATGGCTCGCGCCCTCGAGCCCCTTGTCGTGGAAGCTGCCGTTCCGTCCCTTGCGGATCACCGGTGGCGACGGTACGGAGACGGTGCCGTAGGATCTCCCCGCTTGCAGCCCGGCTACTATCTTCGGTACGTCCCCGATCGCACTCTCCGGCAGGTATCGCACCTCGGCGCGTGGATAGGTCAGGATCTTCTTGCCCGCGCCGTCATAGAGCTCCTGCGCGACCTCCAGGGTCTTGGAGGCCGGCCAGCCGAACCGGGCACTGCAAAGCTTCTGCAGCGAAGGCAAATCGTGAAGCCTGGGCGGGCGTTGCCGCTTGTCCTCGACCCGCACGCCGAGCGGACCCTCGAAGTCCCGCGCCGCGGTTACGACCGTTTCCGCGTTCTCGCGCTTGAGGATGCGGTCCTTCGGCGCATGCCGCATTCGGAAGGTGCCGCCTTCGACATGGGCCGCGGCCACGACCTCGAAGTAGGGGACCGGCACGAACTCGCGGATTTCCAGTTCGCGCTTGCACGCGATCGCCAGGGTCGGTGTCTTGACCCGGCCCACACCGATCACGCCGCGCGCCCCCCGGCCAAGCGTGACGGTCGCGGTGCGGGTCAGCGACAGGTTGTAGATCTGATCGGCCTGCCGGCGCGCCACGGCGGCGGCGTAGAGGCGGGCATGGTCGCTGTTGGGCCGCGCGCGGCCGAACGCCTCGCGAATGGTCTGCGCGTCCTGCGCGGTGAACAGCACCCGCAGAACTTCGCCACGATAGCCGCAATGCTCGAGGATCTCCTGGCCGATGAGCTGTCCCTCCCGGTCGCAATCGGTGGCCAGCCAGACGCGTGTGGCGGTGCGCAACGCCGCGCGAATGGCCTTCAGCTTCGCGGCTTTGTTGCCGCCCGAGGCCGGTTTGGTGCCGTATAGCTCGTCGGGCCTCAGCAATGCCGACGACCAGCGTTTCCAGGCCGGGTTCACGTCCTCCGGCTCGCACAGATCGAGCAGATGGCCCTCGGCCGGAAGGACGGCGCCATAGCGGGACCCGACGGCGGCGCGGACATCTTTCGCCTGGCTGGATTTTTCGGTGATGACGATCTGATCGGTCATGGCAAACCGTCCGGGAGTATTCCGCGCCGGCGAAGCTGATCGAACATAAAGTGAACATCCAGGCACGGCAAGCCGATCATCGCCGGCAATGCCGAACCGGTTCCGAAGGTTCCTCGTTCAGCCAGCATCGGCCAAGACGCCGCCGATGGCGGCAAGAAAAGGCGTCGCGAACGCCTTCAGCTTGGCCGCGCCGACGCCGTTGACCTCAGCGAATTCCTCTTCGGTGCGCGGGCGGCGCCGCGCCATGTCGATCAGCGAGCGGTCCGGAAACACGATGTAGGCCGGCACGCCGCGATCCCTGGCGAGTTCCAGCCGCAGCGCCTTCAGCACATCCAGCAGCGCCGCCTGACTATCGTTCAGGGGATGTTCCGATACTTTCTTTCGGGTCTCGCGCGGTGCAGCGGACGGCCGTGCAACTATCGTCTCCTCGCGATAGAGGAATACACCTTCGCCCCGCAGCAGTGCGCGGCCCTTGCCGGTGATCGCAAGCCCGCCATAGCCTGCGATGTCGAGCCGCAGGAACCCGGTCGCCACCATCTGGCGGATCAGCGAGCGCCACTCGTTCTTGCCGCGTGCCGCGCCGATCCCGAAGGTCGGCAGCCGGTGATGCCCCGTTCGCGTAATCTTGTCAGTCTGCGTCCCGCATAGGATATCGATCACATGCGCCGCGCCGAACCGTTCGCCCGAGCGGTAGACCGCCGACAGGATCTTTTGCGCATCCTCGGTCCCGTCGGCACGCTCGGCCGGGTCAAGACAGGCATCGCAATTGCCGCTGCGGATTCCGATGCACTTGACCGCGATTCTGGCGACACTTGACCGAAGTTCTGGCCACATTTGACCGTTGTTCCGGTGGGACTTGACCACCCGGGATTGGGCGGCGTGCCGTCTCTCACGGCTCTTTGTGGGGTCCTCCGTTGTTGGTTTCAGGGGGCTGGCCGGAGGCCAGCCCGATGCGAGCGTAAGCGAGCCCTGGTCGTGCTGCAATGTGTTGGCGGGCGCGGCGGCAAGCTCTCTCATTCAGCATGCCGCCGCGCGC
The DNA here is from genome assembly GCA_965205995.1 of Alphaproteobacteria bacterium. Classification (GTDB taxonomy): domain Bacteria; phylum Pseudomonadota; class Alphaproteobacteria; order MPNO01; family MPNO01; genus MPNO01. Next base: position 2,386,446 of record OZ242200.1, read on the forward strand.
CCCGGTATTGCGGCCGGGGATGGCGCCGGAGGCGCCCCTGGACCCCGGCCGCCAGGCCGGGGCACCCTCATTTGTCGTTGCCGCCGTCGAGCGGCGGCGGCTTGTTGCGCTTGCGCTGTGACTCGCCCTTGAGATCGACGCGGTAGGCGTTGTGAACGATGCGATCGAGTACGGCGTCCGCGATCGTGGGTTCGCCGATCACTTCTGGCCAGCGCTCCACGGGGATTTGACTGGCGATCAGGATGGACTTGCGCCCATGGCGCTGCTCGACGATCTCCAGCAAGTCGCGCCGGCCCTCGGCGGAGAAGCCCTGAAGCCCCCAGTCGTCGAGGACCAGGAGGCTGACCTTGGCAAGGCGGCGCATCAGACGGTCGTGCGTGCCTTTGTCGCGGGCGCGGGTGAGCGCCGCGACCAGCTCGGGGACGCGGCGATACAGGACGGACTGCTTCTGGTGGCAGGCCTGGTGGGCGAGCGCGCAGGCGACGAATGTCTTTCCCGATCCGGTCGGCCCTTCGACGATCAGATTGAGCGCCTGGCGGATCCAGTCGCCGGCGGCGAGCTGGGTCAGCGTGGTGCGGGCGATGCCGCGGCCGGCGCGGCAGTCGACGTCCTGGACATCGGCGCGGATGCGCAGCTGAGCCTGGCGCAGATGGCCGAGATAGCTCTTGTGATCGCGGTGCTGGGCCTCGCGCTCGAGCATCATGGCGAGGCGGTCGTCGAAGCCGAGCTGCTCGACATCGGCGATGTCGCGCTGCTCCTCGAGGACCTCGGCCATGCCGGAGAGGCCGAGTTGGAGCATGCGTTCGATATTGGGTTGCCGCAGGGTCATGGTGTCGCTCCTTCATTGTTGCCGTAGTAGGCGCCGCCGCGGATGTTGGCGTGGCCGGGGATGGTCTCCTGGGCTTCGGGTCGGGGCCGGTCGGGCCGGGCGCCGTTCTTGATGCGCTCCCTGAGGAAGCCCGACGCGAGGCGGTTGAGGTCGAGGGCCTCGGCACAGAGCGCGTCGAGGCGCGGCTCGCCATGGTCTTCGGCGAGGCGGATCATGCCCTGCACGGTGGCGAAGGCCTGTTCGGGGAAGTCCCGGGAAGCGAAGCACCGCTCGGCCCAGGCCAGGGCGCTGGGCCCGACGCGGCGCGCCCTGTCGAGCAGGATGTCGCCGTAGTCGGGTTTGCGGATGTCGCGCACCGCCTTCAGGCGGTCGGGCATGTGCTCGTCCAGGGTGGCGTATTGGTTGCGCCCGTTCTTGCGGGGATGCACGGCGATGCGCTCGCCGCCCTCTTCGAGGAACACTTCCACCATGCGCTCGCCTATGCGCGCCGCGACACCGCGGCCGACATTGCCGTCGCGTACCGAGTAGTAGTTGCGCTCGACACGCACATGGCCGTTCGGCCCGACCTTGCGGGGGACCCACTCGCCCCACTCCCAGGGGCTCCGGGGCAGGGGCTGGAGAGACGCCCGCTCGTTCGCCTCGACTAGGGCGCGGCGGCTCTCGCCGCAGGCCATCGGGGCGAGGTTGAGCCGGTCGAGCTCGCGGCGGATCGCGGCGTTCATCGTGTCCAGCGAGAAGAAGGTCTCGTGGCGCAGCGCCAGCAGGATGCGCGTCTGGACCGCACCGACCGCCGCTTCGACCATCCCCTTGTCGGTCGCCCGCCCCGAGCGCGCGGGCAGCACGGCGACGTTGTAGTGCTGGGCGAACTCGCGGAAGCTCGGATTGAGCTGGGGCTCCTCGCGGTCCGGCTTGTTCACCCCTGCCTTGAGGTTGTCGATGATCCAGCGCTCGGGGACGCCGCCGAAGTACTCGAGCGCGCGGCGATGCGCCATCGTCCAGTGACGCACGCGCTGGTCCGGCACCGCCTCGGCGTAGATCAGGCAGGAGTGGGCCAGGATCGCGACGAAGATCTCCACATCCTTCTCGCCGCGGCCGGTGCGCAGCGCCAGCGTCTTGCCCGAGAAGTCCGACAGGCCGTAGAGCCCCGGCGCATAGTCGAAGCGCATCTGCGCCGGCCCGGCGCGGTCCTTCATCCGTGCCCTGAGCCGCACGCAGAACTGGCTGTAGCTGTAGACCGCCCCGCCCCGCGCCAGAGCCTCGTCGCGGTACTCGACCCAGAGCTGGCGCCGGGTCAGCCGGACGCGGCGGCGCTTGCGGGGCGCCTTGAGGGCTCCGATGACCGCATCCCAGTCGGGTTGCACATGCCCGCTGTCCCGCACCGGCGGCGGATAGAGCCGCGCCCGCAGAGCGTCATCGTCGAGATCGGCCGGCAACGGCCAGGACAGCCCCGCCGCCTCCGCCCGGTCGAGAACATGCGAGACCGTGCCCGCGCTCACCCCGGTCGCGGCCGCGATCTGCGCCCGCGGCAGGCCGAGGTTGTGACGGTGGCGAAGAATATCCTTGATGTTGATCATGCCGGTCCTCTTCATCGAGCCCCTGCCTCCTCGCTTCGATCGATCGATCGATGAGGCAGAGCCGGAAGAGAATCAGCACGCGCCCGGGCCGAGCGCCCTTATCGCCCGATGGAGGGCGGGCCAGGCCGCAAGCCACAACCCGGACGGTCAAATATCACAAGATTCGCGGTCAAGTCCGACAAGATTCACGGTCAAATGTCACAAGATTCGCGGTCAAGTGTCGCAAGATTTTGCATGCCGCAGGGCTCGATTTCCTCTCCGAAGTAATCCAGCAGGGCAACGCGCCGGCAGGCCGGCGCCTCGCAATAGCCGAGCAAGGCATCAAGCCGTTTATGCTCGCGGCGCTTACGCTCGGTGCCCGCATCCTCGTCCTCTATGAACACCCGGCGCATGCGAATGTCGGCCAGGCCATAGACCATATGGGCTTCCGCGGGTGCACCGTCGCGTCCCGCCCGGCCGATCTCCTGATAATAGGCCTCGATGCTGCCGGGCAAGTCGGTGTGGAAGACGTAACGCACATCCGCCTTGTCGATCCCCATGCCGAAGGCGATGGTGGCGACGATGACCACCCCCGGATTGGTCATGAAGATATTCTGGTGCGCCTTCCGTACCTCCTTCTCCATGCCCGCGTGATAGGGAAGCGCCCGTATACCGTCCGCCCCGTCGCCCGTATACCGTCCGCAGCAGGGCGGCGGTTTCCTCCGTCTTCTTGCGCGACAGGCAATAGACGATGCCGCTCTCGCCTTCATGGCGTGCAACAAAGTCCCGCAGCTGCCGCTTCCAGTCGCGTTTCATCTCCACCGACAGCTTGATGTTCGGGCGGTCGAAGCCGAGGACGAAGGACTCCACCGAGCCCCCGAACAACCGCTTTGCGATGTCCTCGCGGGTCACTTCATCGGCGGTCGCCGTCAGCGCGGCGATTGGAACCCCGGGGAACAGATCCCGCAATCCGCACAGGTCTTCATATTCCGGCCGGAAGGCCGGTCCCCATTGCGAGATGCAATGCGCCTCGTCGATGGCGAACAGCTTCACCGGCAATCGTGCCAGTGAGGCCAGCATCGGCTCGGTCATCAGACGTTCGGGGGCCATGTAGAGTAGCCGCGTCTCGCCTGCCGCGGCCCGGCGCCAGGCGGCTATGTTGTCGGCACGCTC